>NZ_WSSA01000002.1:0-2847090 GCF_011421605.1 Marinobacter sp. JSM 1782161 | reverse complement strand
TCCTGGACGGGGACCCGGACCAGCCGATCATCACCGGGCGCACCTACCACGCCACCAACACGCCGCCCTACGCGCTGCCGGAACACAAGACAAGAACCACCCTGAAAACCCAGACCCACAAGGGCGAGGGCAGCAACGAACTGCGCTTCGAGGACGAAGCCGATAAAGAACAGATCTACGTCCACGCCCAGAAAGACCTGGACCTGCTCACCGAGAACGACCGCACCGAGGTGGTCCACAACAACAGCCACCTGACCGTCGACAAGGACCGTTACACCCAGATCCAGGCCAACGACCACAGCACCGTGACCGGCGAGAAGCGGGAAAAGGTCGGGGCGGACCACAGCTTCGACGTCACCGGCAGCCTCCACATCAAGGCCGGCACCGCCTGGCTCAGCGAATCCGGCCAGGAACTGCACGTCAAGGCCGGCCAGAAAGCCGTCATCGAAGCCGGCGCCGAAATCACCCTCAAAGGCGGCGGCAGCTTCGTCAAGATCGACCCCAGCGGCGTGGCACTGAGTGGCCCCGCGATCAACCTCAACGCCGGCGGCTCGGCCGGAAGTGGCTCGGGGCAGGCGGCGAAGGTGCCGGAGGTGCCTCAGGGGGTGGCGGCGCATACCGATGAAAAAATCGAGCCGGTCGCCCTCGCGAACGTCCCAGAGCGCACGATCTTCGATGCACCAGCGCAGCGCTCCGCCTTGCAGCAGGGCAAGGCGCTGACATCGGTATGTAGCGCCGGCGATGCGGGTTCTGAAAATGTCTGAAGCGGTGGACTGGAATCGCGGTCTGAGAACTCTGCCCCCAGGGCAGTGGCATTACCTCATGGTGGATGGCAGTCGTTGGCAGGGCGTCGAGCGAAGGCTGTACGACATCGAAGAAACGCCGGTTTACGCGAATTTGTTTTTCGGAACTGATTTTGCGTCCGTCGCGGATGTTGGGCCTTTACTCATTGCCGTCGATCAGAACAGCAGGATTCTGGGTGACTTTGTCCAGAGCAAAGCGATTGAAGAGAGTGGCTATCTGGTTAGCAGCGATACCGCCCTGGACACTCTGGCGGAGCAATTTCGGCATTTTATACTGGCACGTCACCCGCTGGGATACGACCTGATGCTACGCTTTGCGGATCCAGCCGTAGTGCACGCGTTGTTGGGCGCTGACGGCGCTGCATCACTGTCGAGTTTTTGGGGGTCGATTAAGGCCGTAGCGATACCAGACAGTCTGAAGGGGCAATGGATCCACTTGGACGCGCCTGATCATCAAGGGGCTGTCGAAAAAGACAAGGTGAAAACTGTCGAGCTGACGGATCCGCTAATCGACCAGATGGAGCATGTGGATCGCAGGCGCCTGGTCGTGGAACAGGTCCAACATATCGATGCCTTTTTCCCAAATCGCTCTCAACAAACCCCCAGGCTGCAATTGGTTGAATCCCTCGAATACCTCTGCAGTCAGGCCCTTTCCAATGGCTATACCTCAAAACGTGCCCTAACGCATTGGGCCAACGTGTATGGCTACATCGGTATGCCCAATACGACCGATATACCTCTCCACTCGATCTATAGACACCTTTTCGAACGACAGGATGACCCGGAAACCGCTGCGTATCAGGCCGCGGTTACGGCTCAGGAACAAGTAAAAGACAGCGACATGGAACAGTCAGGGAGTGCCGTCTGATGGGAGTTGCACAGAATAATCCGTTGGCTGCGGCTGATCGCAAAAGCTTGGACGACGTCACGGCGCAAGGTTCTTGCCCTCTGACCCGAACCGATATTCAACTGATTCCGGTTCGATACGCCTACGTAGAGGCGGAGGTCAGCAATCCGGCTCTGGATGCGCTTTTCGATCTCAACTTTAAGCCCGTTGGTGTGCGGCAAGCTAGAGACGGCTACCTGTACCTTTTCCACTCAGACGCACCTGATATTTTGCACGAGTACGAGGTAACCAGTGGCGGCGCCGTTACGAAGATCCTATGGAAGGACGGCGAAGCGGCCCAGGATGAGCGGCAAGGATCATCCGATACTCCGGCTATCGTGGTGCCGCGCAGGGGGCATGTTGACGTCCTGTTCTCTTCCAAGCAGCTAACAGCCAAGAAATGCAGCATGTTGATCCAGTGGCGCGACTACCGAGATCAAGTCATGCGAAAAGTGGATCTGTCAGCCAACTGTCCGTTAGACGGTAGCAGTCACCTGCTCAGCAAAGCCGATCTCGAAGAACTGCTTTCTCATCCCGAAGAGCGTGACGTCCCAATGGATGGCCAGGTGGAACTGGGTGCCTGGTACTGGGCACAGGAATCGCTTGATGGCGAGCGCGAACCTTTCGCACATCGTTTGCCTGCCTACGAGCAGGATCATGCTTACCTCGTGGTTGACGACATGACGGGGCACATTGAAGAACTGCTGGATGCCTGGGCCATCGTTGAGACGAATCACAACGCCTGGCTCGAGCGGGAAGACGCGCAATATTATCCGGCTTGCTTCATCAGCGATCTGATTCGCCTGGATGGTCAGCGAATCGGTGAAGTCGCTGCAGCGTTCGCAAACCAAACGGATAATGAGGAGGCCAAGGTCGTCTTTGGGAAAATCGCAGAGGCGACCGCTGAACAAAAAGCCTGGTTTAAACAGCTATTGGAAGATTTGCCCGCCTATCGAGCGAGCGCTAACAAAGTTGGAGGTCCCACCAGCTACGGTTATCTGCCTCCGGATCGCGAGCGCGTTGAACAGATGAAGAGCAGCGCTTCGGCGTTGGGAAGCGAGTTAGGGATCGAGCAGGACGATGTGCTCGAAGCCGTTGAAAACCTGGCTGATTATCAGGAAAACCTCGTCGAAGGGTCCAACTGGAGCGGCAAACAGGGGATTGCGGATCTGGTTCGGCTGGACGAGATGAAAGAGTATCTGGATCAGGCCCATCAGGATCTGGAGAAGTACACAGGCGAAAAAGAGCGAATCGTCGGAGATATAAAGCTACTTTTGGAAAGCTTCTATCTCCATGGCCACCTCTACGACCGTGAAAATGAGGAGACTTACCTTGCCCTACTGGGAATCAATAATTCCCTGGTCACCATTTTGGGCGAATACGCTCAATCAACGGGCGATTTTACGTTCATCAAGAAGTTTTATTTTGAAGAATTCGGTCATCAACACCTGATCTCTCTCGACCTGAAACCCGCTATTTTTTCCGGGACCGTTAAGGATCTGGTCGACGCGTTAAAAAGCTTTCTCGATGCCAAGGGCGGGCCTGCGGCCTACGAGGAATGGGTTCGTCTTATGGAGGAAAGCCCTTACCTTCGTTTCCCGGAATTACCCCAAGGAGCGGCCGAAGAGCTCAGTCATTATCTCGCTATAAAAAACATTCCAGCTCGACTGGAGATCTATAACCTCTTGGAAGCGGCCACCGAGGCTGATCTGCATGGTCGTCTCCGAGGGGTCTTCCAGCGAATGGACCCTGGTTTAAGGGCTTACATCTTCGAAAGTCAGTGTCTGTATAACGTTGATCTGAATATTGCTGATACGGAAACTTTGGTAAAACTGGAAGCGCTGGTAGATGAAATCGACCATTTGTCAACTCGGCACCAGGAAGCGTTCGACGAAGAAAAGCGATTAGAAAACGCGCATCGTCAGGCGGATACCCGTTCACGAAGAAAGCACAAGGATGAATACGATGTACGAGTCCGCGACGTTCGTGCGAGAAAATACAACCTCGCTCAGCAGTTAAAAGAGCGGGGGTTCTCGCTGCTGGATGCATCCCCATTCGAGGGCGGTGAACACACCGGCGCGTTGCTTGTTGGAGGTCTGAGTCGTACGGACTTTGGGCGTTCGGTGCAGAGTGAGCTGGAGAAGATGGAACGCTACCGCCAGCGCGGCGGCCTCACCAAAATCTGGGATTACGGCCGCGGAATCATGCATGGCTCGGATCCAGTTGAAATGCCAAAGCGGATAGGCGGAATGGGGTTGGTTTCGTTTTTGGGATTAATTAGCGCCGTCGGTGCATGGGATGCTTATAAAAAACTTTTGTCCGACAAAGGTAGAGAAAGTTTGCCTGATGTCGTCGCTGGTACAGCTGGAACGATTGGTGCGGCGGCCAGCGTGTTGACAATCATTGGGAGTTCTCGTCTGAATTACTACTACAAACACGTTACGCAGGCAGATGGGATTCTAACAAGATTAGCGCGCGTCAATGTTTGGGGCGGTACTATTGCTGCTTGGGCTGGTTTTATCGGGGCCGTAGCTGATTCGTTTAAGCAATACAATACGATCGTCGACCCAAAGAACTCAGTGGGGACGAGAGTTGGCGGTGGTGTCACTCTTGTTGGTGACGTGTTTTTGGGTTACGGCAGCATTGAGATGGCAATTGAAGGTTCCACTGGTATTGTTCGAGCTCTTCAAAAAAGTGCTATGGATGTAACTTGGAAGTCAGTTCAAAGCGGAATGCTTGAACTGGCTGGCGGACTGTTCCGAGGGCTAAATGCATATCTTTGGATAGGAACAATAATCGTATTCATCGGTAACTGGCTGCAGAATTACTTTGCGCGCAGCGGTGTGCAGGACTGGTGTGAGCAGTGTTATTGGGGCGATGATTCGCGCAGCTGGAATGCTGACGAGCAGCGGCAAGAACTGGCACAGTTGATCTATAAGCCAACACTGTCGGTGATGGCAGAGAAAGAGTCTCTCAGTGGTCAGATGAGTTATTGTGCCTTCCGGCTTGAGTTGCCGGGTTTGTCGGCAATTCAAGCGGCCAATTTTGAGTGGGCCGTCTTTCGTAAACGAGGCACGTCGTTGGATGAAGATCGCGAATATTGGGAAAAGGCCGTTGTCCAACATAGCCTCGGGCAGGCCGGAGTAAGCCTCACAGTATCCCTGACCGGCTCTGATTTGGAATCGACAGATGGCTTCTATCTTGCCTTTCGTTATAAAGCGGCAGAGGCGTCGTCCTGGCTGCCAGAAGATGATAGTGCTTGCTTTTACAAGCTTATGCTCCATGAGCAAGGCAATCTGCCAATGGTTGGGGCGAATGAAACAAAAGAATGGAAAGAAGTTCAGCCCATGGAAGAGCCAGATAGCCAAATGACTTCAGTAATCACCGAGTTCCATTCGCTGGTTGATGATCCCGCCAATTCTTAGTTATGGAAAAGACAATGGATCTAAAAAATGTTTCGGAACCGGCTTGGGAGCCCGGCTTACGTCGGACTGTCAAGAATGGCCATATTCTGGCTCTGAGTCCTGTCCCGGCAACAACTGCGGCCCGTGCGGTCGATGTGAATCACTGGCTGCGAAGAAAGAGCGACGTTTGGCTCGATCTTCAGGGCGGTAATTTGCTCTTCAGTGCGGAGCTTTCTCTCATGTTTTTGAGCTTGAGCTTTCTTACGATAATGGCAGGTATCGGATTGACGACCGCCATTGGAGTTGAGCAGGGGCGTTTGAAATGGGATATGCCGTTGTTCGTGTTTATCTGCAACTTGCTAGTGTCCTTGCCTTGGGGGCTATATGTTCACTTTCAGGCAAACCAAGCAGTTAAAAATGCCCCCCCAATCCGACTGAACCGCCAGCGCCGCCAAGTCGCGATTCCCCGTTGGACAGAGGACCAAGTAACGAATCTGCGGTTCTGGGGGAAAAAGTCTGGGATTAGGGTTTACTTGCTTCTGGTCTTCACTTGTGTCTCGGTTTTCGCTCCGCTTTTTCAAGATGTTGGCTCGCCTGAATATACGCGGACTCTAGTTGCATCATCGCTTACGGTGTTGGTGATTGAGCTATTGTTAGTGGGTGTCTACGTACTCTACGGTCTTCGCCTAAAGCAAAAAATTGGTTCACGGATTGTTTACGAGATTTATCCTTGGGAGAAACTCGTCGCGTTCATCGAAAACCAGACGAACCTCGGCCCCAACCTCATGACTCAGACGGCCGTTCTGACCTTGGCCATACCTAGAGAGGACGACCCGGAAACGGCGCTGGCCGCCGCTCGCATCAACGTTGGCCACGAGACGGCCGGCCTGGCGCAATGGGAATGCATCCGCCGTTTTATGGAAGATGGACCGGACGCCTGCCCGGACCCACGCAACGACGAAACGCTGGCCAACTACAAGGCCAATTGCCGGAAGGCCCGGCAGGAGATGTCATTCTTGCCGTGGCTGGGGAAAAAGGTCGGCGACTGGTTCTTCCAGCGTTATCTGGCCCACATCGTCACCGAACGCCGCAGCCGGAAGATTGCGTTGAAAGGAGTGCCGGACGAACTCAAAGCCTGGTCCGAGTCGTTACCTGAATCCCAGTGGGCTCAGCCTTCGGAAACGCTGCAAAAAACCAATGAGCGGCTGTCCAAGGCGTACGCGCGAGGTCTTAACTTCGCCGAGATGGGGCCGCTTTCCCAATGGGCGGACGGCGCGGAAGAAAAACAGCAGCGGGGTGGACGAAAGGGACGGCCGGTCAAGTCATCTCAATGAGCGTATAGCTTCAAATGAGATGGCTTGACCAGTTGGAGTTGGCGCTTTGGCCTGATTTTCGCGTAGATTTTGTTTTCCCGGCCATACCGTTTCGTACCGGTGACGCGTGGTCACTCGAAGGATATGACTCAACAGATCGCGTTGCGACCGTTTTCCAGTGGCCGCACCGTGGTGCCTTGCCCCCCCACCCTTGCGCCACATTGCCACGCGCTCTGGTATTTTGCCTGAACTCGCAAAACCCGCCCCCATAACCGATCCTTACCGCTATGGAAGCGGACAAACCCGCATCAGACAGCCGTCAACAACAGAGGCCAACCGCCATGCCCGGAACCCAACGTGAAGTAACCCTGAGATTCCTTGCCGAGCCGACCGACCAGAACTTCGGTGGCAAGGTCCACGGCGGGGCTGTGATGAAGTGGATCGATCTGGTGGCCTACGCCTGACGTTAAAGTTTGGGAACGTTCTATAGACAGTTTGAAACCCGCGCCATTAGCTAAATCCTGAATGATGTGGACATCGATTCTCATGCCTGAAGAAATGGATTTAGAAGAAGTCTACGGCAACAATGCCTATCGCAGTGATGCAATTCCAAAACAGAAGCCCATGGAAGAAAAAGGACGTATCGCCAAAGCGGTTGAGGCCGGTGATTTTTTGGAGCGGTTGCCTTGGGGGAATTATTCAGGCCTGGAGGCCAGTGTAAAGCCAGAACATGTAGAGGGTTATCAAACTAGAATCAATGAACATAAGTCCTTCTTTGAAGGATCGGCCTGGACGCATCTGCAAAAACCTAAAGATATGATCAAGGGGCGTTGGCAGATATTGCTTCAGCTTGCTGGTTCTTTTGCTGATAAAGGGCTTTTCAAAGCTATTATGGCCTGTGTCGTTTTGGCTCCGATTTTTTTGTATGTCGTTGAGGGGCAGGTCGAGTACTTATTTGCTGGCTTGAAGTTTATTTTCGGAGCCATCGTTTTGCATTTATTTTTTCGATTTCCATTTGTCTGGGTTCTCGAACGCAATCCAAGTTTAATCATGAAAGATCTGGGTTGCGGTTATTTTCGCGCCACTGGCATGGTCAAATTCCGTACTTGGCGCGAGCAAACGTTTGAAGCCCCCTTCATTGAGTTTGATCCCTATATTTCCTTCCAGACCCTGCCCAACGCGGCGGTTACCTATAAGCTGCTTCTTCAGCATCGATATTCCGGTTGGCAGACCACCGTGATTAAAGTAGGTCAGGCCAACAAAGCCGAACTCTATGCTCATTGGGATCAACTCCAACGCTATATGGATGTGACCCAGCCTTTGCCGGACATACCGGATTTGGAACCCTATCGTTCCAAGGACCCCACCACCGCTGCTTTTGATGCGGCTGGCAAGCGTGGACGCCCAGACGATTACTGGCTGACGCTCGATCTGAATGGGTGGAAAAGCGAGGGGTACCCGGCCCATCTGAAGAAGATCAGGGAGTTTCCGTGGGATACCCTCGAAGACAAGATGGAAGCCAGTGTTCCAAACCTGCGTGAAGCGGCGATGGTATAGCCTGAGAGCGGATCTTTTTAGTGAATAATATGGCGGCAATGAAAGACGGGGTTGATGGTTATTATGGGAATTCAGCCTACCATCCGGATAAGCTGCCAAAGCAGCGTCCGCAGCACTCGGACCCAAACCAGTCGGCGCTAAAACGCATGATGTCAGTCAGGTTGCCATGGGGAAACGCTGACGACGTCGCGCCTGATAGGATTTACACAGTCGCAACACCACAACTACTGCGTCGAGTCGAGCAGTATGGCAACGTGTTGGACAGTATTAATGATCAAGGGGAAATGGATCATGAGTGTTTTCGTTTTGCCCCATTAGCGAAAAGGGTTCAGATATTGGATTTGATGGAGGGCCTATCTAAGCTTGCTGTGAAAATTTTGGTCCCACTTACGATCGTTACATTGCTATTAGCTTGGTCTGCTACTTCGAACGATGCTTACTGGCAAGATATCATCAATCACTGGTTGTTTTTCGCTTGTCTGATTGGGATTCCTGGGGGAATCTGGTTGATATCGGACTTTCTGATCAAGCATTGTCTACGCTGGATTCTCAAAGCCGGAAAAGGTCCCATATGGGAACTCAACAGACGCACCGGTATCGTGACCGTCTGGAAGTACCCGTTCAAAATCCCGTTTTTTCCGCGCGGCAAGCCAGATGCCAAACAGTTCCCGTTTATCGAGTTCGATGCCTGGGTCAGCGCCCGAGCAGACCGCTATGGTGCGTTGAACCGGCTGCGGCTTTTCCACCGTTATAGCCAATGCGAAGTCGACATCGGGGCAGCGACGGGCGATCACAGCCTGCCGGAGTCCTGTTATGCCATGTGGGATTTTATCCAGAACTACATGGACGTCAGCCGACCCCTGCCTGATATTCCGGTATTGGAACCCTATCGTCACAAGGACCCGGTGACCGCCGAGCACGATCGTCAAACCAACCGCCCCGAACGTTATTGGCGTGATATGGACGATGAGACGTTCAAGGCCCGCGAGAGCGAAATGAACCTCAACGTGCGAATGATGAGTATGCTGAGCCGGGAAAATATCATGGCCGGCAAGGTCGTTTACTCGAGTAGTTAGGCCATGCGTTTTTATGGCGAGCAAAGCGAGCACGGGAAGTTCGTTTTGCTTCCCACCCCGTTAATGATCTCAGTCGGCAAGCCGAAGGCCGTTAAACCGTTGCTTGGCCCGCGATATTCCTCGAAACTGTAGCCACCTCGCAAAACCCGCCCCCATAACCGATCCTTACCGCTATGGAAGCGGACAAACCCGCATCAGACAGCCGTCAACAACAGAGGCCAACCGCCATGCCCGGAACCCAACGTGAAGTAACCCTGAGATTCCTTGCCGAGCCGACCGACCAGAACTTCGGTGGCAAGGTCCACGGCGGGGCTGTGATGAAGTGGATCGATCTGGCAGCCTATGCCTGCGCTGCGGGGTGGAGCGGTAAGTACTGCATCACCGCCTACGCTGGCGGGATCCGGTTCGTGAAGCCGATCCTGGTGGGCAATCTGGTGGAGGTGAATGCCAAGGTGGTGCTCACCGGGAACACGTCCATGCACATCGCCATCGATGTGGAAGCCGGGCACCCGACGGAAACGGAGCGGTCGACCACCACCCGCTGCATCGTGATCATGGTGGCGGTGGACGATCAGGGCCAGCCGAGTCCGATCCCGGCCTGGGTGCCGACGGATCCGATCGACATCGAGCAGCGGGATTCCGCCCAGCGGCTGATGGACATGCGCAAGAAGCTGCAGGAGGAGACGGTGCACGTGCACGGGCTCTGATCGCCGCCTGTAAACAGCCGATGGGCAGCCGGCCTCACGGAGGGGGCCGCTGACCACACACGTTTTCATTCAATGACACAGGGAGTGTGCCATGATCCATACCCACCCGCGCCCGTGGGCGTCCTTGCTTGTTCTCGTTCTCGTTTTTCTGTTGGCCGGGCCGGCGATGGCCGGTGTCCCGCAGCTCACGTTGGCCCAGGTGTACGAGCAGGGCGTGCCTTTGGAAGACTACTGGGTCAGCGAAAAGCTGGACGGCGTGCGCGCCTATTGGGACGGTGACAAGCTCGTCTCGCGCCAGGGCCACCGCTTTCACGCGCCCGACTGGTTCACCCGGGATTTTCCGGACACGCCCATGGACGGCGAGCTCTGGATGGGGCGCGGCACCTTCGCCGAGCTGTCCGGGGTGGTGCGCAAGCTTGAGCCGGTGGATGCCGAATGGCGTCAGGTCCACTACGAGATCTTCGACCTGCCGGCGCATCCCGGCCCCTTCTCGGAACGCGTTGCGGCGATGCAGCGTCTGCTGCAACCCTCGCCATCGCCCTACCTGGCGATGATCGAACAAACCCGGGGCACCACTCACATGGCGCTGATGGACCGACTCGATGATGTGGTGGCCGCTGGCGCCGAAGGGCTGATGCTCCATCGCAGCGACAGCCTTTACCACGCCGGCCGTAACGACGATCTGTTGAAGGTGAAAAAGTACCAGGACGCGGAAGCCGACGTAGTGGGCTATTCACCCGGCAAGGGCAAATACGAGGGCATGCTGGGCGCTCTGGTGGTGGAGCGGTCGGACGGGCGGCGATTCAAGCTGGGTACGGGCTTCAGCGACGAGCAGCGGGCGCATCCGCCGGCGATGGGGGCGACGGTCACCTACAAGTTCTACGGCTACACATCCACCGGCCTGCCGCGTTTCGCCAGTTTTATGCGGGTGCGTGACGACGAGCCAGCGGAAGAATAGTCGCCGGGTTGGGAGCGGTCGGGGCAGGGCGCTTTCGGAGGTTTTCAAGCGGTTCTTCAGAGGGAGCAGCGCGCGGCGGGCTAGCCCGGCCAGCGGTGAATCTGCTCGCCGATCAGCGTATCGCCCGCCACGTTGACCGGCCCTTCGCGGCCTTCGATGACGTGGCTGAGGTAATGATTGCCCTCGGTTTTGGCGTCCACCTTGGGCGTGTCGATGCCGGCATCCCGGGCGGCTTCCCGGAAGATGGCCGGTTTGACGATGGTGCGGAT
The DNA here is from genome assembly GCF_011421605.1 of Marinobacter sp. JSM 1782161. Lineage (NCBI taxonomy): Bacteria > Pseudomonadati > Pseudomonadota > Gammaproteobacteria > Pseudomonadales > Marinobacteraceae > Marinobacter > Marinobacter sp. JSM 1782161. The sequence continues at coordinate 2,836,117 of NZ_WSSA01000002.1, read as the reverse complement.
GTCCTCGGCACTGGCGTCGTCGAGCTGGCCCCAGCGCGCCAGGCGCGTGGTGAGCCAGTGAGCCTGGGACAGCCAGGGGAAGTTCGCACTGTCGCGGAAAAAGTGCTGGTGCAGGCGCGGATGGAACAGGGAGAACGGGTGACCGTCCAGGGCCTGCACCTGGTTACCCAGGTAGCGTTCGTCCGAGAGGATGTCGCGCAGGGCCGGATGGTGGTCCGGGTCGTCCAGCCACTGGCAGGCGCGTAGCAGCACGCGGATCAGCCGGCGATGGATCTCCGGATGCTGTTCGGCCCAGTCCTGCCGCATGCCCAGCACTTTCTCCGGGGAGTTCTGCCAGATCTGGTGACCGGCGTGCAGGATGACGCCCAGGTCCTGCCATTCCAGCAGGCTGTTCCAGGGCTCGCCCACGCAGCAGCCTTCGATGGCGCCGGCGCGGAACGCGTCCATCATCTGGATGGGGGAAACCGGAACGATCTGGATGTGCTGGCGGGCGTCCGGGCCGGCTGACGCGACCCAGTCGCGCAGTTGCAGGTCGTGACTTGACCAAGGCGCGACCGACGCCAGCTGGATCGGCGAGCCGCGACGCTGGGCCACATCGACCAGCGCGCGGGCTGAGGCCAGCGGGTCGTTGCGATCGGCGCCGGCCGACACCAGCTTGGGATAGAGGGACGTGGACACGGTGATGCCGTTACCGTTGCGGCTCAGCACCATGGCGGTGGTGATGGGCACGCGCGGGCGATCCATGGCCAGGGCCATGGCCAGCGGCATGGGTGCCAGCATGTGGGCCCCGTCCAGCAGGCCAAACGACACCTTGTCGCGCAGGGACGCCCAGGACCCTTCACGGACCAGTTCCACGTCCAGGCCTTCGCGGAAGAACAGCCCCAGTTCGTGGGCGATGATCAGCGGCGCACTGTCGAGCAGCGGAACGAAGCCCAGCCTCAACTTGAAGCCCTTGCGGCGGTGCAGCGGAATCGGGTCGGCCACCATCGGTACCTCCCGCGTCAGGATGCGCGCTGGAGGTTGCCGGCGTCATCCTTGCCGAGCATGTCGATCACCCGCTGGGCAATCTGCCCCATGCGCAGGCTGTGGTCCATGGCGGCTTTCTGCAGCACGCGGTAGGCCTCGGCCTCGTCGCACTGTTCGCGTTTCATGATCAGGCCCTTGGCGCGGTCGATCAACTTGCGCTCTTCCAGCTGCGTGCGGGTCTCCTGCAGCTCTTCGCGCAGGGACTGGAACGCCTCGAAGCGGGCCACGGCGGTGTCGATGATGCCGCGCACGTGTTGCGGCTGGATGCCGTCCACCACGTAGGCGCTCACACCGGCGCGCACGGCCGCCTGGATGGTGTTGCGGTCGCTCTGCTCCTGGGCGAAGAACACGATCGGGCGCGGCGCATGGTCGTTGAGCGTGCTCATGTTTTCCAGGGTGTCCCGGTCCGGCAGGTCCATGTCGATAATGACCATGTCCGGCTCGTCGCGGGCCACCGCAGCGGTCAGGCCGACCGCGTTGGGGCGGTGGCTGATGACCTCATGGCCTTCCGCCTCAAGCGCCTTGCGGACGGTGTCGGCACGCTCGGTGTCGTCGTCGATCAACAGGATTCGGAGTGGTTCAAAAGCGTTCATGGCTATGTCCTCGGATGTCTGTCCGGGAATAAGCAACTTCCTGACCAGATCCCGGGGTTATTTCAGTAAGTCTCTGAAATGCTGATTTTTTACGATAATTGAGAAAGTCAGGGGTTGGCGCCGGGCCGGTTTTGGTTGATCCAAACCGGTTCAATTTTGGGCGCTTTGCACTGTTTTGGGTGCTGGCTGGGCCGATTTGCCCGGGAATCGTGGGGTTTCGTCTGGCCTTAAACTTGCTTTCGACATGGACAGATACATTTTGCGCAGGCTGCGGCGAGAATCGCCCGTCGGCGCCGACAAGGTCCAGGCAACGAAGCCCGGGCGTGACGAGGCCAGTTTTCCAGGCCGTCGTCGCGCCCGGGTTTTTTTATGGGTGCCGGACCGGGAGCAGCAAAGGTCCGTGAGCAACGAGGCAATGACAACCTGCAAAACCACCTGTCCCTACTGCGGCGTCGGCTGCGGCGTACTGGCTGATCCCAGAGGCGCGGTTCGCGGCGACGACAGCCATCCGGCCAACCGTGGGCGCCTGTGCGTCAAGGGTTCCAGCCTGCACGAGACTCTCGGCGACCACGGGCGCCTGCTGGCCCCGCGCGTTGACGGACAACGGGTGTCCTGGGACCAGGCCATCCAGGCCGGCGCCGACGCCATCCGCGAGGCAGTCGAGACTTACGGGCCGGGGTCCGTGGGCTTCTATCTGTCCGGCCAACTGCTCACCGAGGACTACTACGCCGCCAACAAGCTGGCCAAGGGCTTTATCGGCACGCCCCACGTGGATACCAATTCGCGGCTGTGCATGTCGTCCGCCGTGGCCGCCCACAAGCGGGCCTTCGGGGCGGACGTGGTGCCAGGCTGCTACGAGGACCTGGAGCTGGCCGACCTGCTGGTGCTGGTGGGCAGCAACGCCGCCTGGAACCACCCGATCCTGTTCCAGCGCATGAAGGCCGCCGCGCCGGCGGGCCGGCGCGTGGTGGTGATCGACCCGCGCCACACCGCCACCAGCGATCTGGCCGACCTGCATCTGAGCTTGCGCCCGGGCAGCGATGCCCTGCTGTTCAACGGGCTGCTGGCCTGGCTGGCGGAGCAGGGGCGGCTGGACAAGAACTATATCGACGATCACTGCGAAGGCTTCGACCGTGCGCTGGTCGCCGCGAGAGAGACTGCGCCCAGCGTGGCCGCGGTGGCGGCCGGGTGCGATCTGGACGAAGCCGAGGTGTTGCGGTTCTTCCAGTGGTTTGCCGAGCACGACCGCACCGTGACGATGTTCTCCCAGGGGGTGAACCAGTCCAGCTCGGGCACCGACAAGGGCAACGCCCTGATCAACTGTCACCTGGCGACCGGTCGGGTAGGCAAGCCCGGGGCGTCGCCGTTCTCCATCACCGGCCAGCCCAACGCCATGGGCGGTCGGGAAGTGGGCGGACTGGCCAACACCCTGGCGGCGCATATGGATTACGACAAGCCCGCCGACCGGGACCGGGTTACGCGTTTCTGGCAGTCGCCGGGGCTGGCGGACGGGCCGGGCTACAAGGCGGTGGACCTGTTCGACGCGGTGCATCGCGGCGACATCAAGGTGCTCTGGATCATGGCGACGAATCCGGCGGTGAGCCTGCCCGACAACGACCGCGTGCGCGAGGCGCTGGAACGCTGCCCTACGGTCATCGTCTCCGACTGCGTAGCGGACACGGACACCGCCGCCTACGCCCGCATCCAGCTACCCGCCGCCGGCTGGGGCGAAAAGGACGGCACGGTGACTAACTCGGAACGCCGTATCTCCCGGCAGCGCGCCTTCCTGCCGCTGGCCGGCGAGGCAAAACCCGACTGGTGGATCATCAGCCGGATGGGGCAGGCGCTGGGTCACGGTGCGGCGTTCGACTATCAGGCGCCTGTGGATATCTTTCGGGAGCACGCGGCGCTGTCGGCGTTCGAGAACGACGGGCAGCGGGCCTTCGACCTCGGCGGCCTGAGCCGGATTCCGGCCGCCGATTACGACGCGCTGGCGCCGATCCAGTGGCCGGTCAACGCGCAGCATCCGGAGGGGCGCGCGCGCCTGTTCGGCGACGGCCGGTTCGCCACCGCGGACCACCGGGCCCGGTTTGTTGCCATAAGCCCCGAATCACCGCATCAGCGCCCGGACGCGGACTACCCGCTGATCGTCAACAGCGGCCGCATCCGCGATCACTGGCACACCATGACCCGCACCGGCCGCGCCGCGCGTCTCTGGCAGCATCGCGCCGAGCCGTTCATCGAGGTGCATCCCGACGATCTGGCCCGGCTGGGTCTGGAGGCCGGGCAGTTGGGCCAGCTCGACGGACCCTGGGGGCGTTTCGCCGGCCGCATCCAGTCGGTACCGGAACAGCGCCGGGGCGAGGTGTTCGTGCCGATCCACTGGAACCGGCAGTTTGCCAGCGACGCCCTGGCATCCCGGCTGATGGGCGCGGTGGTGGACCCCGTATCGGGGCAACCGGAGTCCAAGCACGGCGTGGCCCGCCTGACGGCGCTCAACACCCGTTGGGAGGCGCGCATCCTGTGCAGTCCGGATTTCCCCCGCTACTGGCAGGCGGAGCAATGGGCCCGGGTGCCGCTGGATGGCTGCGAAAGCTGGTGGCTGGCCGGGGAACAGACACCCGACTGGCCGGACTGGGCCGGACGCTGGCTGGGCGGGCGGCCCCAGATTGAAATGGCCGACGCCCGGGTCGGGCGCTACCGGGCGGCCCGTTTTCATCAGGGCCGGTTGTTGGCCCTGCTGATGGTTGAGCCCGCCGGGGGTGCGTTTCCGGATCTGGGTTGGCTCGCCGGGTGTTTCGCCCGCGAATCACTGTCGGCGAACGAGCGCCGCGCCATCCTGGCCGGGCGCGATGCCGATCAGCCGGACATCGGCCCGGTGGTGTGCAGCTGCTTCCAGGTGGGGCAGAAACAGATCGAGGCGGCGGTCGAGGCGGGTGCCGACTCGGTCGAGTCCCTGGGGGACAAACTCAGGTGCGGGACCAACTGTGGCTCCTGCATACCGGAAATCCGCAAATGCCTGGCCGAGCCGTCGGTGACGCAGGAAGCCGGGTGAACAATCCCCGTATTTAGGGAAAGGGGCTCAGGAGCAGGAAGGGTAAGGGACGCTAGCGGTGCGTCAGCATCGACAGCGGCACCCGGTAGCGCGCGCCACGCCAGCGGCCGGTGCCCTGCACCGTACAGGTCCGGCGATTGACTCGAATCACCCGCCCTTCCCGGGGGCGCTCCTCATGACCGAAGCGCACATCATCCCCCACCGCAAACCGGCGGCTGTCGGCTTCCGCGGCGACCAGATCCATCTCCTCCCGCGGTAAAACGATGCCCCGACCTTCGCACTGATCGACCAAGTGATGGCGCACCGCGCGGGCGCCGCCGCTGGCGTGCAGTTCATCCAGGATCTTGTAGAACGCCGCGTTGTGAACCGACCCGTGCCGGCGCCCGCCGCTGATGCTCTGCAGCAGGTGCGCGAACTCGTGGCAGCAGGTGTGGGCAAGCAGGTTGGCGGTGGACACCTCGCCGTCGAAGTAGCCGCGCCGCTGGATTTCACGGGTGGAGAGCCAGCCCTGGCTGCTGTGGGCTTCGAACTTGGCGGCCACCATGCGCTGGCCGTAGGTGATCAGGTGCTCGCCGTTGGCCGGATCGAAGCGGTGGTAGGTGGCCTGCCCGCGACCGGCGCGGCAGGTCAGCTCGCTCTTGCGTGAGCGCTGGCGGACCCAGTCCCGGGCCGGTTGCCAGAGAACGTTTTCGGTGGCGCTGCCCATAAGCTGGGCAATCTGCTGTGCGGTTTCCGGGCTGACTGGCATGAGCTCGATGGTTAGCTGCGATCGGTAGGCGTGACTCCCGAAAACGATAATCGCCCCGGGTCGTCGAGGCAACCCCGGAAGTCCGGCTGACTTGTCCAAACCTGCTGCAGGATTTGCCAAGGATTGGGTTTGTAAGCGCTACGTCGCCTGACTAGCTTTAAAGGAACGCTCCAAACAGCAATGACTGGCCGAGCATGCTTTCTGCCCCGAGCCGGGATCCAGCCAGTCGTTCCCGATAATAAAAGAGCCCGACGGTTGCCGGTGTTGCCCCTTTTCGTAGGCAGCGCCGATCAGTCGGGCTGTTCCTGATGGGAGGCCGTTATGGCATTCACGTTCCAGCTCAATGGCAAAGAGGTGACCGCGGACGTCGAGCCCGACACCCCGTTGCTATGGGTGCTCCGCGATCATTTTGGACTGACCGGCACCAAGTTCGGCTGCGGCATCGCCCAGTGCGGCGCCTGTACCGTCCACATGAATGGGCTCACCCGGCGTTCCTGCATCACGCCCATCTCGCAGGTGGACGGTGGTCAGGTGGTCACCATCGAGGGGCTGGGCGGGCGCGAAGCCCAGGCCGTGCAGGATGCCTGGGTGGCGCTGGACGTGCCCCAGTGCGGATTCTGCCAGTCCGGTCAGGTGATGTCCGCCGCCGCCCTGCTGCGGGAAATCCCCAAGCCCACCGATGACAACATCGACCAGGCGATGGCCGGCAACATTTGCCGTTGCGCCACCTACGTGCGCATCCGCAAGGCCATTCACCAGGCGGCGCAGACGCTGGAGGGCTGATCCATGACGTATCCATTTCGCGTTGAGACGCCGCAGGAGCGGGGGCTGACCCGTCGCGGTTTCCTCAAGGGCTCGGCGGCGGTCGCCACCAGTCTGGTCATCGGGGCCCACCTGCCGGGGCGGGCGTTCGCAGAAGCGGCCTCATCGGCGGCCAACAGCGGGGCCATGGCGCCCAACGCCTTCGTCCGGATCGATCCGGACAGCACGGTGACGGTCATCGTCAAACACATCGAGTTCGGCCAGGGGCCGGTGACCGGCCTGGCCACGCTGGTGGCGGAAGAGCTGGACGCGGACTGGGGCCAGATGAAGGCGGAACTGGCCCCAGCCAATACCGAAAAGTACACCAACGCGCTGTTCGGCTTACAGGGCACCGGCGGCTCCACCGCCATGGCCAGCTCCTACGAGCCGATGCGCAAGGCCGGGGCGGCGGCCCGGGCCATGCTCGTGCAGGCGGCCGCCAAGCGCTGGCAGGTGGAGCCTTCGGCGATCACCGTCGAGAGGGGCGAAGTCCGTCACGGTGACCACAGCGCTTCGTTTGGCGAACTGGTGGCGGAGGCGGCGCAGGTAGCGCCTCCCAGCGATCCGCCGCTGAAATCACCGGACGACTTCAAGCTGATCGGCACCCAGCTGACGAAGCTGGATTCCCGCGACAAATCCGACGGCAAACAGATGTTCACGCTGGATCGTTATCCCGAGCAGCTGGTGGTCGCCACCATCCTGCATCCGCCGGTCTTCGGCGCCACCGTGGCCTCGGTGGACGATGCCGCCGCGCGGGCGGTGAAGGGGGTTATCGACGTCAAGACCGTGCCCGCCGGCGTGGCCGTCTACGCCGAGAACACCCATGCCGCATTGAAAGGCCGCAAGGCGCTGAACGTGTCCTGGGATGAGAGCCAGGGGGAAACCCGCTCCACCCAGCGGATGGAGCAGGATTACAGCCAGGCTGTGAAACAGCCGGGGCTGGACGCCCGGCTTGAAGGCGACGTGGAGGCGGCCCTGGCCTCCGCCGACACCGTGATCGAGGCGGAATACTACTTCCCGTTCCTGGCGCACGCGCCGATGGAAACCCTCGATGCTGTGATCCGCTTCCGGGAGGGCCTGGTTGAGGCCTGGATGGGGACGCAGATCCAGACCATGGACCATGGCGCCATCGCCCAGGTGTTCGGCGTGCCGCCGGAGAAGGTGTCGCTGTACACCGAATACGCCGGTGGCAGCTTCGGCCGCCGGGCACAACCGGGTGGCGAGTTTGCGGCGGAAGCGGCCCAGGTGGCCAAGGCGCTGGGCTCGGAGCGCCCGGTCAAACTGATGTGGACCCGGGAAAACGACATCCAGGGCGGCCGTTACCGACCGCTGGCGGTGCATCGCCTGCGCGGCGGGCTGGACAGCGACGGCAACATCGTCGCCTGGGATCAGCAGATTGCGGTGCAGTCGTTCATGAAAGGCACCGCGTTTGAGAAGTTCATGATCAAGGACGGCATCGATGCCACCGCCGTGGAAGGCTCCAAGGAGCTGCCGTACGGGGTGCCTAACCTGCGGGTGGGGCAGCATCTGATGGACAACGGCGTGCCCGCGCTCTGGTGGCGGTCCGTGGAACACACCCACAACGCTTACGCCAACGAAACCTTCCTGGATGAGTTGCTGGAACGAGCCGGGACCGATCCGGTGAAAGGACGTCTGGCGCTGCTGGGTGACAAGCACCCGCGGCACAGCGGCGTGCTGAAAAAGGTGGCCGACATGGTCGACGCCGCGGGCAGCGTGCCGGACGGGCGCGCCCGAGGGGTGGCTGTGCACAAGAGCTTCGGCAGTTTCGTGGCGCAGATCGCGGAAGTGTCCGACAACGGCTCGGGCGAACCGCGGGTGCATAAGATCTGGTGTGCGGTGGACTGCGGCGTGCCGGTCAATCCGGACGTTATCCGCGCCCAGATGGAAGGCGGCATCGGCTATGGCATCGGCGCCGTGCTCTACGACGCCATCACCCTCGGCGACGGCGGCCGGGTGGAGCAGGCTAACTTCGATCGCTACCGCTCCCTGCGCATCAACGAAATGCCCGATGTGGAGGTGGAAGTGATTCGCTCCGCCGAACCGCCCACCGGTGTGGGGGAGCCCGGCACACCGCCCTCCGGCCCGGCCATCGCCAACGCCTGGCGACGGCTGACCGGCAAGAGCGTTTACCGGTTACCCCTGGTTCCGATCGTCAGCTGAGGAGGCGACACCATGACTCGTACCATCATAGCCATCGCCTGTGCCGCCCTCGTGTCGCTGGCTCTGAGCCTGAAAATCGGCTCCGCCATCGCCGCTGACGAGCCGGTGGCAGAGAGCGACACACTGCGCTCGCCCGAATCGTTTGCCGACATCCAGGAGCCTGCCGAGCGCTCTGTCGCGATGTTCAACGAAATGGGCAAGGTGCTGACCCATCCCCGCTGCGTGGCCTGCCATCCCAGGGGCGACACGCCGCTGCAGGGCATGAGCCTGCAGGCGCACCAGCCACCGGTCGTCCGGGGCGTCGGTGGCATGGGCGCTGCGGGCATGCGCTGCTCCACCTGCCACGGCGAAGAGAACGTGGCCTTCGACACCGCCGAGGGCTCCATTCCCGGACACCCGGGCTGGCGGCTGGCGCCGGCATCCATGGCCTGGGAGGGCAAGAGCCTCGCCCAGATCTGCGAGCAGCTCAAAGACCCCGAACGCAGCCACATGACGCTGGAGGAACTGCAGAAACACAACGCCGAAGACGGCCTGGTCGGCTGGGGCTGGCATCCCGGAGAAGGGCGGATTCCCGTGCCCGGGACCCAGGCCATTTTCGGGGAACTGACCCAGGCGTGGATTGATACCGGGGCGGTCTGTCCGGAGGGCTGAGCGTGATTGGCGCCTACCGCAACTGATACCGGATCGGGATGGTAAATGCGAAGCTCTTGCCCTGCATGCTGTCCGGCACGGCCGGTAGCGGGTCGCTGGAGCGGATGATCTCCAGCGCGGCTTCGTCCAGGATGCGGAAGCGGGAACTGGTCGCGATGGACGCGGAGATCAGGTCGCCGTGGCGATCGAACTCGAAGCGTACCACCGGTGTGCCTTCCTGTCCACGGCGACGCGCCCGGCGTGGGTATTCGTAATGCTGCGCCAGGTGCCGGTTGAGTTTCGACAGGTAACTGTCCTCGGCGTCGGAGCGCCCGGCGGTCAGCTCCACCTGTTGCGGCTGGGACGCACCCGGCTCGCCTTGCGTTGACGAGCTGGATGTCTTCTCGGCCGTTGTCGCGCCTGGGGCGGTTGCGCTGTCGGTCGCCGCCCGGGCGGTTTGTTCCGGCTCTGGCTTGGGCTCCGGTTTTGGATCGGGCTTGGGTTCCGGTTTGGGCGTGGGCTCGGGCGTTGGCTCCGGCTTGGGCACTGGCTTCGGATCCGGCTTTGGCTCGGGTTTTGGTTTAGGCTCCGGTTTCGGCTCTGGCTCTGGCTTTGGCTTTGGCTTCGGTTTGGGTTCCGGTTCCGGCTTGGGTTCGGGTTTGGGTTCAGGTTCAGGTTCAGGCGGCTGTTCCGCCTGCGGTTCCGGTTTGGGTTTCTGGGGTTCCGCCGTCGGTTCGGGGTCGCCGGTGGCGGCCTGCTCGGCGTTGGGGCTGGCCAGGCTGAGACTGATAACGGCCTGTGCCGTAACGTTGCCATTGCCTTTGGGCGCCGGGATGGTCTCCGACGAGCGTGCGAAAAGGTAGCCCACCCCCAGGGCGATGGCCAGGGCGACAATGGCGAAGACGAAGCGGATAGCGGTGCTCACAGTCTGGGCTCCGTCAGCAGGGTGACCTTGTCGTAACCGGCCTGTTCCAGGGTGTGTAGCAGGCTCTCCAGATCGTCCAGGGTAATGCCGGCATCGGCCGCAATACGCAGCGGTCGGGAGGCATCGGGCCTGGGCAACTGCTGCAACAGTTGCTCGCGTGGGACGACCTGCTTGCCGATCTGCCAGTCGCCGTCGGCGGTGACCATCATGTCGGCTTTCGGCGCACTGCTTTCGCCTTCCTCTGCCGTGCCCGGCAGTGTCGGCAACGGATCGTCGGTCAGATGCCCCGCCACGATGAAGAACAGCAGCAGCAGGAAGACCAGGTTGATCAGCGGCAGCATCGCGTCTTCCACGCGATCGAGCAGGTTACGGCCGTCACCGTCCTGGGATTGGGGGAGCAGTGGCTTCATTGGGGGTCGTTTACGTCTGTATCGCTCTGTGAGGTCCGCCGCCAGTGGGTGTTTATGCCCGCTGACTGGAGCCGGGTCAGGCCTGCGGTGAAGGTGCCCAGCGGGACATCGCCTTCGGTTTCCAGGTTCACTTCGCGTTCGCCGGCGCGCAGCAGCGCATCGGCCAGCGACGTCGCGCTCAGGGTGCGTTCATCCCACTGGATCCGGCCGTCGGCTTCCATAACCAGCTCCGGCAGGGGCTCGCCTTCTTCACCGCCGCCGCTGGTCCCGGTGCGGTTGTCCAGATCCAGGTGGCTGGTAGGCGCCAGGCGCGAGGTCACCATGAAGAACACCAGCAGGATGAAGACAACGTCGATCAACGGGGTCATCCGGATCGGCAGGCGCCGGCGCGGACGGGGATCAACCAGCTGCATGGGCGAACCGCTTCTCCTCGCCGGCTTCCCTGAGTTCGACCTGCTCCTGCCTGGTTTCGCTCTGTACCTGCGGTTGAGGGGCCTGGTGCATGTCCTCGGTGACCGACAACACCCGCACCAGCAGGTCGTTCATGTGACTGCTCAGGCGGCGCAGGCGGAACTCGATCCAGGCGGCCATGGCCGCCATGGGGATGGCGATGACCAGGCCCGCCGCGGTGGTCATCAGCGCCTGGTAAATACCGCCACTGAGCTGGCTGGCGCTGGCGCGCCCTTCCGTGGACGCCATGGTGCTGAAGGCCTCCATCATGCCCATCACCGTGCCCAGCAGGCCCAGCAGGGGCGCCAGGGCGGCGATCACTTCGATAATCTTGAGAGGCGACTCGAACGGCTGCAGGGCGCGCTGGGCAAGGCGTGCGATATTTTCACGCTGCTGGGTTTCCGACGCACTGCCCAGCGCGCCGCGCATGGCGGTTTCGACCAGGGCCGGCAGGGGGTTGAACCGGTTCAGTCCGGAACGGGTCGCGTGGATGTCGTCAGCCAGTTCCGGGGAGGGCGCGGATTCCCACTGATCGACTTCGGCGCGAATCCGGCGTGAGCTGCGCGGCGCGAACAACGCGCCGACCAGTACGACGTAGATGAAGGTCGCCAGGCCAATCAAGGCCAGGACCAGAAGCACGCCCATGACCGGGCCGCCGTAATCCAGGAGCTGACTGATGGGGCCAAACTGACCTGCGGCGCTGACAGTGGCGGATGATTCAGGCACGGTGGATTCTCCCGGGAATAAAAGCTGAAGTTCAAATAATAACGATTCTTATTAGACTACGCTACCTAAAGGATACAGGCAGGTCATGACGGGTCTGTTAGACTGGGTATCGAAGGTTAAGGGTCGGAGATAAGGCGAACCCGGCCCGGTGATGCCCGTTCGCCGGCCGTGCCGGCGGATGACGACAGCAGTAGGTGGAGGTACATCATTGATTGACAGGATTCGACGCTGGTTCGATAGCCTTAAGAACCGGGCCGTCGTCATGGTCGTCCTGCTTGTCGTCCTGATCACCGTAACCGCGACGGTGATCGCCGTCTCCCTTGGCCAGTCGGAACTTGAAGCCCAGGCCCGCAACCAGCTACAGACCCACGCGATGATCATTGCCGACGACGTGGACGAGAAGCTGGCCGAGCGCTTCGATGCCATCACCCGGGTGGCCGCCGGGCTCACCATGTACGAAGAGGCGCTTTTCAGCCGTGCCCAGGTGATCCTGAACCGCCAGACGGCCCTCAACTCGCTGTTTCACCGACTCTATCTCATCAATCACCAAGGCCATGTCCAGGCTGTGCTGCCTGAGGACAAGCCTGCGCGCGGTATCGATGTGTCGGATCGTCCCTACTATCGCCAGACCCTCCAGCAGATGACCACCCTGATCTCGAAGCCGATCTTCTCTCGCGACGAGGGCGAGCCGGTGGTGGTGGTAACGGCACCGATCTTCGATCACAGCCAGCGCCTGACCGGTATCCTGGCCGGGTCGATCAAGCTGAGCGAAGACAGTTTCCTGGGGGCCCTGGCTGATCTCAGTATTGGCCAGACCGGTTTTGTGGCGATGGGCACCCGCTCCGGGGTGATCCTGGTGGAGCCGTTCGATCATCCGGAACTGGGGCGCCTTAACGACAACAGCCCCCTGCACCAGGCCGCTCGACGAGGAGAGGAAGGTGTGACCGTGGTGCCCATGAGCAGCGGCGGCAAGCGCGTGGTGGCGTACCGGCAGCTGAACCAGGCGCCCTGGTTTGTGACCGTGTCGTTGCCCACGCGGGAGGCGTTCGAACCCATCCGCACCCTGACCAACGTCATGGGATGGGCGGCGCTGATCCTGCTGATTCTGTTTATCCCCCTGTCGCTGCGGATGTTCAGTGACCTCCTGTATCCGCTGCAGCGCCTGGCGGTGCAGATCCGGGCGTTGCACGAGGGGCGTCAGGAGCGCCCGGAGCCGGTGGGCGGCGGGCGCGAGATCCGCGAGCTGGAGCGCACCTTTGCCGAGGTGAGGGAGGAACGCCAGGCGGCCCGCCAGGAGCTGGAGCAGAAGGAGGCTTATTTCCGCTCCCTGTCCGAGCGTGCGCCCATCGGCATCATCCAGACCGACGTGCTGGGTCGGATCGAGTTCGCCAACCCGGCGTTCGAGGCGATTGTCGGCCAGCCACTGGCGCGCATCCGCAACCAGCCGTTCCTGCCGTTTATCTACCGGCCGGACCAGGAGCAGGCCCGTATCGAGTGGGAACGGGTGCAGCGCCAGGGGGAAGTGGCCCGCGGCGAGCAGCGGCTCTATGACCCCCGCACCGAACGCATTATCTGGATCTCCTACATGCTGGCCCCGATCCAGACGCCGGACCGGGCGCTGGGGACCGTGTGTGTGGCCCGGGACATCACACACGAGCTGGAAATCGAGGCCGAGTTGCGCGGCGCCCGCGCCCGGGCGGAACGCATCCTGGAAGTCCTCGATGAAGGCGTGGTGATGACCGATAATCATGGTTTCATCAGTTTCGCCAACCCCACGTCCTGGCCGTTCCTGGGCAGCCAGAGCACGGTGGTCGGCTTCAATCTGTTCGACCTGGTCCGGGTGACCATCGATGGCAGCGACTGGACCTTCGACGACTTCCGCTGCCATCCCCAGGTCACCGAGCTGGACGCGGTCATGACCAACCGCCAGGGCCAGCCGTTCGAGGTGGAGCTGACCATGCTGCGGCTGGACGGCGAGCAGGCCGAGCAGTTCGTTTTCGTCATGCGCGACGACAGCGAACGCCGCCGCCAGGAAGAGCGGCTGTCCTGGGAAGCCAGTCACGACCCGCTGACCCGCCTGTCCAACCGGCGAGGATTCAACTCGGCGCTCGCCAGCCTGCTGCAGCAGGAAACCCGGGAAGGCAATCCGTCGGTGGTGATGATGATCGATCTGGATCACTTCAAGCCGGTCAACGACAACGGCGGCCACCTGCTGGGGGACGAGCTGCTGCGCCACATCGCCGATATCCTGCGCAGCCGGGTGCGCCAGTCCGACATGGTGGCGCGGCTGGGCGGCGATGAGTTCGGTGTGATCCTTCCCGCCTGCGGCGTGGCGCGCGCGCGGGATATTGCCGAAGCCCTGCGGGTGGGGATCGAGCGACTCATCCTGGAGGACAACGAGCGCCAGTATGGCGTGACGGCCAGCATCGGCCTCACCGCCATCACGCCTGCCGATGTCGTGGCCAAGGATGTGGTGGCCCGCGCGGATGAAGCCGCCTACGCCGCCAAGGCGCAGGGGCGCAACCGGGTCATCGTATTCGGCGAGCACGACCAGGCCTCCGAGCCGCTGATCCGCCTCTAGCGTTCACGTTGGGCAGGCGGCCGAACTTCCCCAGAACCCGATCGAAAAGGTGATTGATGTCAGAACAGGCCCTCCGGTTGCGAGGCTTTATGATCGTCGGGCTGGGCGTGCTGCTGCTCTCGCCCGACGCGCTGCTGGTCAAATCCACCAGTGTGTCGTCGGAGGTGTTCCTGTTCTGGCGTGGCCTGCTGCTGGCCCTCAGTTTTGCGGTGATCCACAGCGTTCGCTACGGCCGGGAGCTGTTGCCCGCCATGCGCGCCTGCGGCCGCCGCGGGTTCTACTGCGGCCTGGCCTTCGCCGGCAGTACCCTGGGCTTCGTGACCGGTATGAAACACACCGCCGCCGGCAACGTGCTGGTGATTCTCAACACCGCGCCGGTCATCGCCGCGCTGCTGGCCTGGCTGATCTGGCGCGAGCGTTTGCCGCTGCGCACCTGGGTGCTGATCCTGGTGTGCGTGTCCGGGGCCACCCTGATGGCGCTGGGAGAGATGGGCAAGGGCCAGCCGCTAGGGTTGCTGATGGCGGGGCTGGCGGCGTTTTCACTGGCTTCCAACCTTGCCGTGGCCCGCTCGCGACCGCAGGCAGACATGAGTCTGATGCTGATTTTCGGTGCCTTGCTGATCTGCGGGGCCGCGGCGCTGTTCGGCGGCATGCAGTGGCCCGGTTGGCCGGACTTCGGGTTCATCGTCCTGCTGTGCATCGGTTTCCTGCCCGCGGCCAGCATTCTGATCCAGACCGGGCCGCGTTATCTGCCTGCGGCTGAAGTCAGCCTGTTCCTGCTGCTGGAGACGGTTATTGGCTCGCTGCTGGTGTGGCTGTTCCTCGATGAATTGCCCGGGCCGCTGGCCTTCGCCGGCGGCGCCATCATCCTCTCCGCCCTGGCCATCAACGGTGTTATCGAGCGGCGTCGCCAGCGCCGGGTGGCGACCCTGGCCACGACCGACCTCAGCTGATCCAGCCGGCGGTTTGCGCCGCCTGCCACAGCAGGCGCAGGGCCAGTGCCGTCAGCAGCAGGTTGAAGAAGAACTGGAAACGGCGGTTGCTCAGCCGCTGCAGCACGTGCAGGCCCAGCCAGGTCCCCACGAACCCGCACAGGATCATGCCCAGGATGAACGGCAGCCACTCGCCCAGGGCGAAGCCGGCCAGGCCGAACACCACTGCCTTGGCCGTGTGCTGCAGCGTCATGGCGGAGGCGAAGGTGGACACCGTGCGGAAGCGGTCGCCGTGCACCTGCTTGACGAAGGCTCCCACCAAAGGCCCGGTGGCACCCACAAACAGGGTCAGGAAGGTGGTTGCCACCGCTGCGGCGAAGGTGCCCGCCGGCCCCAGGATGGCCCGGGGCAGCGCCGGCCCCCAGCACAGGTAGAGAATGAACAGGGCGATGGTTAGTTCCCAGATCGCCGGCGGCAGGTGCACCAGTACCAGCGCCCCGAGGCCGGCGCCCAGCAACACGCCGGGGAGGAAGGCCAGGATCAGCTTCCAGTCGATATGGCGCCAGGTGAGGCTGGCGCGGCCCGCGTTGGAGCCCAACTGGATCAGCCCGTGCACCGGGATGATGGCGGCGGGCGGCAACCATAGCGCCATCAGGGCCAGTAGCATGGCGCCGCCGCCGGCACCGAGGCTGGCGGTGATCATGGAGGTCACGGCGGAGGTGGCGAACAGGGCGAGCGCCAGGGGCAGGCTCAGGGCATCGGGCAGGGACAGCAGCTCCAAACGGTCACTCCTGGTATCGGTTGTTTCGGATCAGTACGCGCCCGGGTTACGGCGCATCGGCACAGAGCGTGTCGTCGGCCATGCGCGGCAGCCGGCACAGGGCTTCGCCGGCCAGCTCCACGTCCGCCACATAATACAGGGACGACAGCCCCAGGCGATTGCGCCCCAGGTTGTGGTAGACCAGCCCGAAGGCGATGTCGCCGGCACTGAAGCGTTCCGGGTGATCGGCGAAATAGGCGGCTGGCTGGGCCAGTTCCTCATCTTCCAGCAGCGTCAGCACGCGCGCGGCACCGCCATGATACGCCTGCACCAGCAGCAGCGTGAACAGCCGGTCGCGTTTGGCCGGCGGTAGCTTGCCGAAGCGTGCTTCGAACGCCGGGCGCAGGTTGCGGGCGTTCTGGCTGGTCAGACGCATGGCGCAGTCCAGTTGCGCCAGCCGGTGCCAGTAGTTGCCCGGACTGATACCGCAATCGTCCAGCACCATGTCCGACAGCTGCATGATGCCACGGGCATTGGCCGCGGAATGGGCCTTGCGCTGGCCGCCGCTCTCGATCAGCAACTGACCCGCCAGATAGCGCGGCATTTCCGCCGGCAGGTTGAGTCGCTGCTGGTTGTTGCGGGTGTCGTAGATATAGCGCAGGGCGGCGTGCAGCGATTTCGGATCGTCGGCCGAGGCGAAGGTGAGGTCGTCCCAGTCGCCCCAGATACGGTCCGCCGGCAGGCTGCCCACATAGCGTGCCAGGGCATCATCCATGTTGACGTGGGGCTGGTCGCAGGCCAGGGCGAACGGGTAACCGGTGGTCTGCGGGTCGCCCGCCACCCAGTAGTCCGCGCGGCCGTTGGCCGCCATGCGTTGGCGGGTGTCGTTGAGCTTCCGCTGGGTGGCCTGCCGGGTGGGGGCATTGTTCATGTAGCCGAGGAACTGGCCGCGCCGGTCGAAGAGGATGTGGCGCTCGATCTCGCTGCAGTAGCCGCTGCTGTCCAGGATCCAGCGTCGGATGGTGAGGATGTTGCTGTAGACCCCCTGGCTTTCCCAGTAGGGGGATTCGCGGATCACCGAGGTCCAGTCCTTCAGTTTCTCCGCGGCGGCCGGGCTGGCACCGAGGGCAAGCAGGGGCAGCAACAGCAGGCAACGGGCTGTCCGCAGGGGCATGGTGAATCTCCGCAAAGGGCCGGTTATTGGCGGTGAATGCTCCAGAGTTTGGCGAGCGGTGCGGTTCCCTGCAACTGTCTTCGATTGCGCCGGTCGTGAAACCGCGCAGGCCTGTAGGGCGTATGATGGAGACCTGAGAAAGTCTGCAGGGCGAAAGGGAGGAAGGTGCCATGGCTTGTCGTCTGTTCCTGGGAGCGGTGATCGCGACCGCGTCATTCACCGTCGATGCCGCCTGTCCGGAGTGGCTGGACCATTCCGTCAACCGACTGCGGTCCACCGAGACGGTCAATTTCTGCGATCTGCAGGACGGCCGCCCCATGCTGATCGTCAATACCGCCAGTTTCTGTGGCTATACCGGCCAGTTCCGCGAGCTGGAGACGGTCTACCAGACCTATCGCGAACAGGGCTTCACGGTGGTCGGCGTGCCGTCCAACGATTTCCGCCAGGAAGCCTCCGACCCGTCCAAGACCGCCGAAGTCTGTTTCGTCGACTACGGCGTCACCTTCACCATGACCGCGCCCCAGGCCGTGAAGGGGGAGGGCGCCCATCCGGTGTTTCGGGCCCTGGCTGACCGGAGTGGCGCCGAGCCGGGCTGGAACTTCAACAAGTACCTGGTCAGCGGCGATGGCGACCGGGTCTGGCATTTTCCCAGCCGCACATTGCCGGATGGGCCGGAAATCACTGCTCAGGTTGAAGCCCTTCTTAAATAAGCTGAACGCAGTGTCATTTGTTTGGGCCCCCGGGTATGCTGATATCGAATCCGCTGCGAATGAACCAAACGCCTATCCATGAAAGTCAGCGATTACTTGCAGTTCGACGCCGTCGGGCTGGCGGACTTGGTGCGCCGCAAGAAAGTCACCGCCCGCGAGGTCCTGAGCGCCGCGATCCAGCGCGCCGAGGCCGTCAATCCGGCCATCAACGCCATCTGCCTGCCGCAGTTCAGCGATGCCATGAAAGCGTCGGTGCCGGAGGGTGGGGCGTTTGCCGGTGTGCCTTTCCTGCTCAAGGATCTGGCCCAGGAGCAGGCGGGCAAACCCTGCACCTACGGCAGTCGCGCCCTGCGCGATCAGGTACCTGAGCAGGATTCGGCCTATGTGCGGCGTGCCCAGGCGGCGGGGCTGGTCATCATGGGACGCACGGCAACGCCCGAGCTGGGCCTGAAGGCGGTCACCGAGTCGCGCCTCTGGGGGGCGACCCGTAACCCCTGGGATCTTGGGCTGACGCCGGGCGGCTCCAGCGGCGGCTCCGGCGCGGCGGTGGCGGCGGGTATTGTCCCCATGGCCGGGGCCAATGACGGCGGCGGCTCGATCCGCATCCCCGCCGCCTACAACGGCCTGTTCGGTCTCAAACCGTCGCGCGGCCGGGTCTCTGCGGGTCCGGGCATGGGCGAGCACTGGAATGGCGCGTCCACCGATCTGGTGGTCAGCCGCAGCGTGCGGGACAGTGCGGTGATGCTGGACCGCCTGGCGGGCGCCGAGCCCGGCGACCCCTTCCGGATTCCTCCGCCTGAATGGCCGTATGCCGACTGCGTTCGGCAGGCGCCGAGACCGCTGCGCATTGGCGTGTTCACCGAGTCGCCCTATGGCAGCGACGTTGCGCTGGAGTGCGTCGAGGCGGTGGAAGCGACGGCCCGCACCCTGCTGGAACTGGGGCATCACGTGGAATACGCCCGCCCCGGGTTCGATGGCCGCGACCTGGCGCGCAGCTATCTGGGGCAGTATTTCGGGGAGGTCTCGGCCATGATGGACCGGGCTCGGGAACAGTACGGCGCCCGCGACCGGGATTTCGAGCTGGAAACCCGACTGCTGGGCATGCTCGGCCGGACCCTGCCGGTGCCGGAGTACGTGCGCCTGCGCCAGCAATGGAACGATTTCGCCCGCGCCCTGGGGGCGTTCTTCGAAGGTTTCGATCTCTACCTGTGCCCCACCACCGGCCAGATGCCGGCCCGCATTGGCGAGCTGGACACACCGGGCCATCTGCAGGCGGCCAGTCGCCTGATGCTGTTGCTTCGGGCCGGCCGCCTGGTGCACCGCAGCGGGATGGTCGACGACCTGGCGATGGAGAGCCTGGCGCGTACACCGTTCACTCAGTTGGCCAACCTGACCGGCACGCCGGCGATGTCGATGCCCCTGCACTGGACCGCCGAGGGCTTGCCGGTGGGCGTGCATTTCGGGGCCGCGCACGGGGGCGAGGGCGTATTGTTCGGGCTGGCCGGTCAACTGGAAGCGGCGCTGCCCTGGTGGCATCACTACGAGCGCCTGGCGGAATTGGGGCGTGGTGAGCGCGCGGCCGGGTAAAGAATAACCGCCTTGGGGTTGTGATCCGGTCCATGCGTCTCCACGTTTAACCTTTTGCGGAGACACGCTATGCTGTAGTTGGGAGTTGCCCGACTTCCATGGCGATCACTGAATAGACGACCTGTCTGCCGTGAGTGCGCCGGACAGGCGGTTTTGTCCAGTGTCTCCCCCTTCCCTGATGGCACCGAGGAGGCGAGCGTACCATGAACCAACCGATTGCGATCGACGAGCTTGTATCTGTCGCACAGGGCGAAGCCATGGGAGAGCTGGATGCTCCCATGATGGCGATTGTCCTGTCGTCAGAACAGAGTTACGACTTGCCCATCCAAAGCCTCGAGACCGAAGCCGACAAGGCTCGCTGGGCGTTGATCCTGCGTGCCGCGCGGGAACACGTCGAAGCTGACGCCGTTGCTGTGCTTTATCCGGCCTGGACGACCATCAAGTCCAAGCCGGAGCCGGAACCGGAGCCGGCGGTTGAAGAGATCAACGACGACACACCCAGCCCGATCGACACGCTGTTTGTGCAGCTGCACACCCGGGATCGGGTTTACTGGCGCGGCTTCGAGCAGATTCGCGATCCGCGCCACCAGCGCATCATCGGCTTCCGTCGGATCGGCGCCCTGTCGACCGATTACGACCGGGATGACGTGCCATCGGTGGCGGCCTGGCTCAACACCCTGTTCGAGCCCCTGCCGGACGAAGGCGAAGAAACCGAAGTGGATCGCGAGCTGGCCGATCTGCTGGAAGAGCCGGAAGTCAGCGCCGCCCTGTACCCGCGTCAGATGCGTAACCTGCACTGACCGCCTGTAAGGAAACCTGTTGATGGCTGTGCGCTCGCCGCCCGGGAAGGGCGGCGATGCTAGGCGATCGACAGCCCCGCCACCCGCTCGACCACCCAGTACAGACTGATCGCCGACACCGCCAGGGCCAGCGCGGGCACCATCGCCCGCTGGTACAGGCGCAACCGGCTGCAGGCGTAGAGCAGCGGGAAGACCAGCAGCAACAGCGCAATCTGGCCCAACTCCACGCCGATGTTGAATCCCGCCAGGGCCAGCACCGTCTGTGACGTGCCGCTGGTCAGGTCGCCCAGCACGCTGGCGAAGCCGAACCCGTGGATCAGCCCGAAGCCGAAAGCCAGGCGCCAGGTGTGGCGACCGAATATCGGGAAAAACAGGTTGAGGGCCGCCAGGGCGATCGACAGGGCGATGACGATTTCGATCCAGGCAATGGGCGGGCGCATCACGTCCATTGCCGCCAGGCCGAGCGTAATGGAGTGGGCAACGGTGAAGGCGGTGACGATGCCGGCCAGCTCCCACAGCCGGCGCCGCGGGCCTCGTTGTGGCTCGTTCCGGCGCACCAGGGTGGCGGGTAGGATCAGGACCAGCAGGAACAGCACGTGGTCGAAACCGAACACCAGGTGCACGATGCCCTGGTAGAGGAAATCGCCGAACAGCGCCAGCGGCGATGCGGAGACGGTGGTCAGGTCCAGTGCGTTCTGGTCGGGCCCCAGCACCGCCAATTGCTCCGAGTCGCCCAGCCGGCGCTGGACCAGTCCCCGGTGCAGGCTGTCCACCTCGAACAGCAAGCGGTAGGTCAGTCGCGTCGGGGCGGCGTCGCCCGGACAGTCGATGGCGTAGCGCGCTGCCGCGTAGGGACCGTCGCTGTGCCGGGTGAGGCCCCATTGCAGACCATTCAGGGCGCAGGTCGCGTCGCCGGCCGCCACGGTCACGCCGGCTTCCAGGTAGCGGGTGATTTCGGCCCGCGCGTCCTGCAGCTCGCGGCCGGACACCTGTCGGTCGTCATTGCGGTCCAGGGGCACGACCAGCGCCAGGTCGCGCAGGGCCAGGTCAATCCGTAGCTGGGGCGGCGTGTTCGTCTGATCGAGGTAGACGAACCCGTCGCTGGCCTTGTGAGCCCAGCAGGCGGGGGCGAGCAAGAGGCCGATCAGCAGGCCGGTCAGGAAGCGCGTCATGGGGTGGTCTCCGGATAGCGGGCATCCGTCTGGTTGTTGTCCGCGAGCCAGTCGCGCACCTCACGTTCGACGTCCGCTGCATCGGCGGCCCGTGCGGCCCGAAGCAGCAAACGGGTGTCCAGCGGTTCACGCTGCTGTTGCCAATTGTCCCTGGCCACCTGCAGCGCGTCGTCGGGCTGGTTCTCCACATCGAGCAGGAAACGACTGTAATCGCGACGGTGCAGCAGGTTGCCGCGCCAGCGAGCCTCCGCGAAACGCTGACGCAGATGCGCCACGAGCTCGGTGTCGTCCCGTTCCAGCTGCGTCAGGGCGATGGCCCGCAGGACCGCCAGGCTGTCCACCGCGTCGTAGCCTTCGGTCAGGGCGAGGGCGGCGTCGGGGCGGCTGTGCTGCAGCAACCAGTCGGCGTATTGGGTGCGGGCGTAGAGGTCCCCGGGGGTCAGGGTCAGGACCTGCTCCCAATGGTCGGGCGCGGCAGGCTGGCCCAGTTGGGCGGCCAGGTCCGCCAGAGTGCCAAGCGTCCAGGCGGCAGCGGTCCGGTCGCGGCTGGGATTGGACCTGTCCAGCTCCCGCTGCAGGGCCTGGTAAGCCGCGTCGGCATGGCCGGTGCGCGCGGCCACCTGGGCCTGGCAACTGGCGGACATCAGGCCGGGCCGCTCCCGTGCGAGATCCGAACAGGCGTCACGGGCCGCCGGATAGTGGCCGCGCACTAGTTCGATGGTGGCCCGGGTCAGGTGCGCCTGGGCGCGTAGCGCCGGTGATGTCGTTGTCTCCAGCACCGCTTGCAGTTCCTCCAGCGCCGGATCGAACCGGTGCAGGCTCTGGTCCAGCGTCGCCTGCAGCAGACGCAGTCGGTGCGGCCTGTCTGCGTCCGACCATTGCTGTAAGGTCCGTTGCGCGTAGCCGAGATAGCGCGGATCCCCTTCGCGCCGGGCCAGCTCCAGATAGGTGCGGGCCTGCCGGGCCAAACCCTCGGCGCTTGTGGCCCGGGGCTGGACGCCCAGGGCCTGGTCGGGGAGTCGCGCCAGGACGGCCTCGGCGTCGATCGGCTCGATGGCAGGGGCGGCCCATACCGGCCCGCCGGCCAGGGCCAGCAGAAGACATCCGAAAAAGACCCCGCTCCGAAGAGCGGGGGCAGGGTCGGCCGGCTTCCTGCCTCGTGAAAGCCGGCCAACAGGTACCCGGTTACTCGAGCACATCGTCGAACGCGTCCTCGTCGTCCTGATTGTTGAACTGGAACTCCAGCTCGTTGATGGCCACCGCGTCGCGGTCGTCACGGGTGTTGTCGATCTCGGCCTTTACGAACTGGTTGAAATCGACTTCCGCATTGCCGTTATCTTTGCCGTTGCTGTGCCCGTCGCTGTCGGCGCATCCGGCGGACAGGCATGCCGCCAACACCAGGCCGATGAGTGCTGTTTGCTGTGTCATGACAACCTCCGCGCTCAGGGCGTGTTCGGATTCGGCGAGCCGGGCAGCGGTGTCCCGAGGTACGGGAAGCCGTCCAGCAGCAGGGTGCGATCCACCACGGCGCCGTCGGTCAGCGGCGCGCCGCCGTTGGGATCGGTCTCACCGAAGAACGGCAGGGTCGCACCGATGGCCACCCGCAGGGCGATGTCCACGACGTCGTCTACCGGACGTCGGCCGTTGGGAAAACCGGTGGCGTCGGGGCTGCTCGCCAGCAGGCCCAGGTCGGACTGGTTGTTCACGTCCGGATCGGCCGCCGGCAGGTCGGTATTCAGACGCAGCATGTCAGAGGCCTGCACGCCGGCCGGCTCGTTGGAGAAGATCACGTCGCCGCCACCGTCGGTCAGGGTCAGACCCGTAAGAAAGGCCGCGACCAGGTCGACCCGCGGATAGACCTCGGGCTCCTGGATCGCACCGCCGGTCACGATTTCCAGCAGTTGCGGCAGGGTCGGGTTGGTGACGTAGGTGGCGAACTGGGCGTCGTCGGCCGGCTCACTGGCGTTGAAGCGATCCTTGTCGGCCAGACCGATGACCACCTCGTTGACCAGCGGCATGCCCAGCCTTGAGACCTGGGTGTAGGCACCGCCTTCCACGGTGGCGCCCTTGCCGTTACGGGTCGGCGCCGGGTTCAGCACCCGCGCCTGGCGCACGCTGGCCGTGGTCCAGGCGCCGATGACCGGGTCGCCGTCCGCGGTCTGGGACGAGCCGGTCACGCAGTCGATGGGCACTTCCAGGGCGAACGAGGTCACGTTGGCCCCGGTCAGGGTATCCAGATCCTGGTCGCGGCTGCCCAGGGGATCGGCGATGTTCACCAGATCGAAGATCTCACCTAGGTTCACCGCAAAGGCGTCCTTGCGCTGGCCCACGAACACCCGCCCGTTGGCGGAACAGCCCGGCAGCGCCACGTCGTAGACATGGTTGGCGGCGTAGGCGGCGTAATCGCTGATCGAATTCGTGCCGATATTGTCCACCGGTTTGCGGAAATCGCCGGTGCCGGTGGTCACGTTGGTGGCGGTCTGCACCTGTCCGCTGCGCCGGTCGCCGCGGATCACGTCCAGGCTGTACTCCTGGCGCACCTGAACGTTATCCGTGGCGGTGGCGGCCGGGCCGATGCCGCCGATGTTCTTCAGCGGCACCGACACCATCTCTCCGCCCACATCGAGCTGCAGGTCCTGGGTCACGTCGCTGAGTGAGAAGCGGAAGGTGATGTCCTCTTCCGCGTCCGCGGTGTTGTCGATGTGAATTTCGTAGATGGCGTCCTCGTCCAGATCGAAATAGTTCGGGCCACCGTATGGATCCTGGAGCGGCAGGTAATTGGCGATGAGGGTCACCGTGTCTTCGCGCCCCGGCTCATAGCTGCGAAACAGGTAGAAGTCGGTGCCGTCCACTTTCGGAACTTCGGTGATGAAGGGCGCTTCCCGGTGGCTGGAAGCGTTCGCAGCGCCGCTGGCAAGGCACAGTGCGGCCAGGGTGGCTGAGAGGGCTGACCGTTGTGGTTGGAAAGTCATGGTCTGTTCCTCTGCTATGGTTAGGATGCGAGTCAATGTGGAAGACAGCGTCAGCGAGTGGCTGTCCTGAGGCGGTTACGGCCCGGCATCCGGAATGGTTGCACTTCGGAAATAAATTATTCAGGTGGTGTCCTGGCCGCATCTCGACGGCCCGGTCAGACGTAATGTGGCTACCTGATCTGCATCGGTGATGGAACGCGAGAGCAAGCAAAATGGCAGTTGAGACAGGTCAGGACGAAGAGTTGATGGCGCTGCTGGCCCGCGTGGCGCAGCACGACAGGGCGGCTTTTCGGGCGCTCTACGAACGTATGGCCGGCCGCATGTTCGGGGTTTGCCAGAAACTGGCGAACCAGCCGGAGCTGGCGGAGGAAGCCTTGCAGGATGCGTTTGTGCGTATCTGGCACCACGCCAGCGAATACCACAGCGAGCGGGGCACGCCGCTGAACTGGATGCTGACGATCGCGCGCTATCGCACCCTGGACCTGATCCGGGCGCGCAAGGTGCGGCAGACCGCCGGCGACGACCGGCTGGAGCAGGTGGCTGACGACAGCGCCAATCCGCTGGATGCCTCGCTCCAGGCGGATGGGGCGGCCGCGTTACAGGGTTGTCTGGAGGAACTGAGTGAAGACCAGCGTGACAGCATCCTGCTGTCCTACTACCGCGGTTTCACCCATGAGGAGCTGGCGACGGCGCTGAGTACGCCGATCGGCACGGTCAAGAGTTGGATCCGACGTGGTTTACTGGCGTTGAAGAGGTGTCTGGAACAATGAAACGAACGCCGGAACGGATTGAACGGCTCGCCGCCGAATACGCCCTCGGAGCCCTGAAGGGCCCTGCGCGCCGGCGCTTTGAGCGCTGGATGATGGAGTCCTGGTCGATTCGCCAGGAAGTCTGGTACTGGGAAAAGCAGCTGGCGCCGCTGGCTGAAGCGGTGCCCGCCGAAGACCCTCCGGAACGGGTATGGCGTGCGATCGAACAGCGCCTGTGGCCGGAGACGGCGGCCCCGCGGCGAACCGGCCCGAGCTGGCTCTGGGCCGGCTGGAGCCTGGCCGCCACGGCGGTTGTGCTGGTGCTGGCGGTGTTGCTGGTGAACCAGCCGCAGGCGCCGGAAGGGCCGCTGTTGTCGGGCGCGGTGGTACCGGAAGAAGGACAGGATCCGCTCTGGCTGGTGTCCGAGGGCGGTCCGGCTGGCCAGCTCAGCCTGCAGCCGGTGGCGGCCCAGCCCGCGGAAGGGCAGCACGACTACGAACTCTGGGTGGTGCCCAAGGACGGCAACCCGATGTCCCTCGGGGTGATCCCGGTCGGCGAAGACAGCGTGCGGATTACCCTGACCCCGGAAACCCGGGCGGCGCTGGCGGCTTCCCGAACTCTGGCGATCAGCCTGGAGCCCAAGGGGGGCTCGACCACCGGGGCGCCGACCGGGCCAATCCTGCACATCACCCGACTGCACGAACTGCAGTAGCGGGTGGTTACCGCGCCAGCAGGCTGATGCAGAGCTGGGCCTGCTGCACGAAATGGCTGAAGGCGACCAGCTGGTCGTCGCTCAGGCTGGCCTGCAGGTCGCCGTTGTCGGCGTAGAACAGTCCGACCCGCCGCGGCCCCGCAAACAGCGGTCCGACCAGGGCCGGCCGGGTGCCAATCCAGGCGTCGCAGTCGGGCAGCAGCGGGCGATCGCCGGCCTCAATCAGCGCGCATTGATCGGTGAGCAGGCACTGCAGGTCACCGGCGCCGTCGCGATTCACCATGAAGTGATCGGCCCAGGCGTCCGTGCCGCTGCCCAGTCGCTTGCGTGGCACCAGCTCAGTGCCGGTACGGTCCGCCATCAGCAGCGCCACCCGGCGCAGCCCCACGGCCCGGTGGATGCCTTCCACCACCATCTGGCAGATGCCGTTCAGGTCGGGCTGAGTCGCCAGCGCGGCGGAGATATCCCGCAGGATACTCAGTTGCAGCGTGGGATCGCCCTGGGGCGCCTGCGGTGTTTCGTGGCTGTCCGCGTCGTTGCTGCCGGGCAACAGGCCGCGGATCTGGGGGATGCCGAAGGACACCGCAATCTCTTCCGCCTCACCGGCATTGAGGCGAACCTGGTCGCGCACGCTGGCGGGCTGTTCACCGATGGCGGCGGCGATCCGGGCCAGGCGTTTGTCCACCGCCTTCGAGCGCCAGCCGTTCTCGGCCTCCCGCGCCAGCTCCACCGATTCCCGGACCAGGGCGACCGCCGGCGAGCTGGCCCGCCCGGCGCTGACCACGTCCTGGATGAAGCGCCCGAGCTTCCAGCTTTCCACCAGCCCCCGGGTGATCTCCACAAAGGTAGTGCCGAGGATTTCCTGTTGCAGCTCGGCCGGTTTGTCCGCCGGCAGCCGGGCAGCCAGTTCGCTGGCCTGGTCGGTGGGGCAGGACCAGAACGCCAGCTCGCCGATGTTGGTCAGCAGGGCGCCGATGAACGCCTCCTCGTGGGCCTGCTCACTGTTGCCGGGCAGCAGGCAACGCGCCTGGACGGCGGCGTGGAGCGCCCGGGCCAGGGCCTTGAGCAGGTGTGGCCGGGGATTGCGCTGGATCAGGCTGTCGATCAACAGCGACGAGATCGCCATGGACTTCACCGCGTCGAAGCCGATCAGGGTAATGGCGCGGCTGACGGTGCTGACCTGCACCCGGCTGTGGTTGTAGAACGCCGAATTGGACAGGCGCAGCACCTGGGACGTGAGCTGGGCGTCGTTGAGGATCACCGCCGCCAGTTCGCTGACGGTCGAGTTGTTGCTCGCGGTCAGGTGATTGATGCGGCGCAGGGTATTGGCGAGAACGGGCAGTTCCACCTGACTCAGGTAATCCACCCAGGCTTGGGTCGACTGCAGGCGGACGGGGGATTCGCTCAAGGCGTGTACTCCAAAAAATATGACTTCTTGTTCATGCAATAAGTCTAGCGGATTGCGACCTGCGCGCCGAGCCGGGCGTTGCGGCATGCCCCGATTCGGGTTTGATGGCCGTCTGCGGTATACTGCGCGGCCATTTTTCGGTATTGCAGAGATGCCCCGTGATTGAATTCGTCGAGGTCCACAAGGCCTATACGGTGGAAGGCCGGGAGATCCCCGCGCTGCAACCCACCAACATGGCCATCGAGAAAGGCGAGGTGTTCGGCATCGTCGGCCATTCCGGCGCCGGCAAGTCCACCCTGGTGCGCCTGATCAACCGCCTGGAGGACCCCAGCGGCGGCCGTATCCTCATCGATGGCGAGGACGTGACCGGCTACGACGCAGGCGAGCTGCGCGCCTTCCGCCGCAAGGTCGGCATGATCTTCCAGCACTTCAACCTGCTGTCCTCCAAGACGGTGGAAGACAACATTGCCTTTCCCATGAAGCTGGCGGGCATCTATTCCCGGGATGAGATCCGAACCCGTGTGGACGAGCTGCTCAAGCGGGTCGGCCTGAGCCACCACGCGCGCAAGTTTCCCAACCAGCTCTCCGGCGGCCAGAAGCAGCGGGTCGGCATCGCCCGCGCGTTGGCCTGCCGTCCCAGCATCCTGCTGTGCGACGAGGCCACCAGCGCCCTCGATCCGCAGACGACCCAATCCGTACTGCGCCTGCTGGCGGACCTGAACCGCGAGCTGGGCCTGACCATCGTGCTGATCACCCACGAGATGGACGTGGTGCGCCGGGTCTGTGACCGGGTGGCGGTGATGGACGCCGGCGAGGTGGTGGAAATGGGCCCGGTGACCGACGTGTTCCTGCACCCGCAACACCACACCACCCGCGACTTCGTGTTCGAAAGCGAGCACGTGGACGAGCGCGAGCAGCAGGCGGATTTTGCCCAGGCCGAGGGCCGCATCCTGCGCCTGACGTTCCGCGGCGAGTCTACCTACAAACCGCTGCTGGGGAGCGTGGCGCGGGAGACCGGGGTGGATTTCTCGATCCTGTCCGGCCGTATCGATCGCATCAAGGACACGCCCTACGGGCAACTGACCCTGTCTCTGGTGGGCGGTGACCTGAATGCCGCCCAGCGCGCCTTTGAAGACGCCGACGTGCACGTGGAGGTAGTACGCTGATGGAAGACCTGCTGAGTAACGTGGACTGGGGCGAAATCGGCTACGCCAGCTGGGACACCCTGATCATGGTGGGCGCGTCGCTGTTCTTCAGCGTCCTTTTCGGCCTGCCGATCGGTGTGCTGCTATTCCTGACCGGCAAACGCCAGTTGCTGGAGCAGCCGGTGGCCTACGCGGTGTTGTCGTTCGTGGTGAACGTGCTGCGTTCGGTGCCGTTTATTATCCTGCTGATCGTGATGATCCCGTTCACGGTCATGCTGATCGGCACGTCCCTGGGCGTGGCCGGTGCGATTCCGCCGCTGGTGGCCGGGGGCGCGCCGTTCTTCGCGCGGCTGGTGGAAACCTCCCTGCGCGAGGTGGACCGGGGGATCATCGAGGCCACCCAGGCTATGGGCGCCACCGTGCGCCAGGTCATCTTCGGCGCGCTGTTGCCGGAGGCCCTGCCAGGCATCATCGCCGGCATCACGGTGACGGCGATCACGCTGGTGTCCTACGCCGCCATGTCCGGCGTGATCGGCGGGGGCGGTTTGGGTGACCTGGCTATCCGTTTCGGATATCAGCGATTCCAGACCGACGTCATGGTGATTACCGTGGCCCTTCTGGTTGTTTTTGTGCAAGTGCTGCAAATGGTGGGCGACCGGCTGGTATTGCACTTCAGCCGTCGCTGATCCACGTGCGCCGTTGTGGTAACGGCGCAAAGAAAAAGAACACTCATCGTAGACACGAGGAAGATTATGAAACTGACAAAGATCCTGGCGCTGGCTGCCTCCCTGGTGGCTGTCTCCTCCGCCCAGGCGGCGGACAAACTGACCGTGGCGGCCACCGCCGTTCCCCACGCGGAAATCCTGGAATTCGTAAAGCCCATGCTGGCCAAGGAAGACGTTGACCTGGACGTGAAGGTCTTCACCGATTACGTCCAGCCCAACATCCAGGTGGCGCAGGAGCGTATGGACGCCAATTTCTTCCAGCACCAGCCGTACCTGACCGAGTTCAACGACGGTAAGGGCACCAACCTGGTCAGCGTTGTCGGCGTTCACGTCGAGCCGTTCGGCGCCTACTCCAACAAGATCGAGTCCCTGGACGACCTGGAAGACGGCGCCACCATCGCCATTCCCAACGATCCGACCAACGGCGGCCGTGCGCTGCTGCTGCTGCAGAAAGCCGGTCTGATCACGCTCAAGGACAGCAGCAAGATCACCGCGACGCCGCGT
The DNA here is from genome assembly GCF_011421605.1 of Marinobacter sp. JSM 1782161. NCBI lineage: Bacteria > Pseudomonadati > Pseudomonadota > Gammaproteobacteria > Pseudomonadales > Marinobacteraceae > Marinobacter > Marinobacter sp. JSM 1782161. Next base: position 2,806,640 of record NZ_WSSA01000002.1, on the reverse strand, counting down.
GACATTGCTGAGAACCCGAAGGACCTGGACTTCTACGAGCTGGAAGCCGCCACCCTGCCGCGGGTGCTGGGTCAGGTCGACGTGGCCATGATCAACACCAACTACGCGCTGGAAGCGGGCCTGAACCCGACCAAGGACGCGCTGATCATCGAGGGTGCCGATTCTCCGTACGTCAACATCCTGGTGGCCCGTCCGGACAACAAGGACAGCGCGGCCATGCAGAAGCTGGCGGACGCCCTGACCAGCGATGAGGTCAAGCAGTTCATCAACGACAAGTACAAGGGTGCCGTGGTTCCGGCCTTCTGAGTCAGCGCGTTGATTGACGCCTAAAAAAAGACCCCGGCCTCGGCCGGGGTCTTTTCGTCTCGGGACGGGAAACGGTTACTCGCCGTTCCAGTTGGCTTTCGGGTCCGGCGTCATGCGCAGGTAGGGGCGCACCGCCTTGTAGCCTTTGGGGAAGCGCTGCTTGATCTCGTCCTCGTCCTGCAGGGACGGCACGATGACCACGTCGTCGCCGGCTTCCCAGTTGCCCGGGGTGGCCACCTTGTGGCTGTCGGTCAGTTGCAGGGAGTCCACCGCCCGCAGCACCTCGTTGAAGTTACGGCCGGTGCTGGCCGGGTAGGTGATGATCAGGCGCACCTTTTTGTTCGGATCGATCACGAACAGCGAACGCACGGTCATGCTGTCGTCCGCGTTGGGGTGGATCATGTCGTACAGGGTGGACACCGTGCGGTCACCGTCCGCCAGGATCGGGAAGTTGACGCTGCAGCCCTGGGTCTCGTTGATGTCGTTGATCCAGGATTTGTGCGACTCCACGTCGTCCACGCTCAGCGCGATGGCCTTGATGTTGCGCTTGGTGAACTCGTCCTTCAGTTTGGCGGTCAGGCCCAGCTCGGTGGTGCACACCGGGGTGAAATCGGCCGGGTGCGAGAACAAGATGCCCCAGCCGTCGCCCAGCCACTCGTGGAAGCGGATGCGGCCTTCGCTGGAATCCTGCTCAAAATCGGGTGCGGTATCGCCTAGACGTAAGCTCATGAATACTCCTCCTCTGGATCGGTGACGCCGACCGGCGTCGATCTTCCTGTAACCGTCTGTCTTGACTCACTGAATGCCGTGACTGTCAGAGACTATTGGGCCGGCGGCGGATTAATCAAAAGACTGTTTCGTTCTGCTTTATAACCTTATGTTATTACGGGGTTTTGACGCCTTCACGCTCGAAATGTTCCCGGGTCAGACGGAAGATCACCGGGCTCAGCAGCGCCAGCGCCACCAGGTTGGGCAGGGCCATCATCGCGTTCAGGGTGTCTGCTACCAGCCAGATAATGCCCAGGTTGGAGGTGGCGCCGACGGGAATGGCGATGATCCACAGCACCCGATACGGCCAGATGGCCTTTACGCCGAACAGGAACTCGATGCAGCGTTCGCCATAGAACGACCAGCCCAGGATGGTGGTGAAGGCGAATACGGCCAGGGCGATGGCCACCAGGTAGTTGCCGACGCTGGGCAGGGCGTGGGCGAAGGCCATCGAGGTCAGGGCGGCACCGGACTCGCCGCTGGTCCAGACGCCGGAGGTGATGATCACCAGGCCGGTGATGGTGCAGATGATGATGGTGTCGATGAAGGTGCCCAGCATGGCCACCATGCCCTGCTTGATCGGGTTGTTGGTCTGCGCCGCGGCATGGGCGATGGGTGCCGAGCCCAGCCCCGCTTCGTTGGAGAAGATGCCGCGCGCCACACCGAAGCGGATAGCGGCCCACACGGCGGCCCCGGCGAAACCGCCCTGGGCGGCGATGGGGCTGAAGGCGTGTTCCACCACCAGGGCGATGGCGGCGGGAATCTCGGTGGCGTTGATGGCCAGTACGATCAGCCCGGCCACCAGGTAGGCGATGGCCATCAGCGGCACCAGCGAGGACGCCACCTGACCGATGCGCTTGATGCCGCCGATCAGGACCAGGCCCACCAGCACCGCCAGTACCAGGCCCGTGACGATGTGCGGCACGTTGAAGTTGGTTTCGATGACGTCCGCCACCGAGTTGGCCTGCACGGTGTTGCCGATACCGAAGCCGGCGACCGCCGCGAACACGGCGAACAGCACGCCCAGCCAGGTCCACTTGTGGCCCAGGCCGTTGCGGATGTAGTACATGGGCCCGCCGACGTGGTCACCGCGTTCGTCCACCTCGCGGTAGTTCACCGCCAGCACCGCTTCGGAGTACTTGGTGGCCATGCCCACCAGGGCGGTCAGCCACATCCAGAACAGTGCGCCAGGACCGCCGAGGAAGACCGCCGTGGCTACACCGGCGATGTTACCGGTACCGACGGTGGCCGACAGCGCGGTCATCAGGGCCTGGAACGGCGGAATCTCGCCGTCGTCGCCGGACTGGCGGCCCTGCCACATCAGCTTGAAGCCGGTGCCCAGCTTCAGGATGGGCATGAGCTTCAGGCCCAGGCTCAGGAACAGACCGACACCCAGGATCAGGACCAGCATGGGCGGCCCCCAGACCAGGCCGTTGATCGCGGTGATGACATTCGACAGGGCTTCCATGGACGTTTCCTCCGTTGAATCCAGTGCTGATCGGCAGAGTATAGACCGATCCTTATTGTTGTTGATAAAGGGCCTTTCAGAATAACAAGTTACAACGATAATGCACTGTTTTTGTGCGGGCAATTGGCCGGTCTGGCGTGGCGAGGGTCAATGGAGACATGGCGGTGCCCCGGGAATTCAGTATCCTCGGGGTAACGGAAGGAGAACCCTGTGAATGTAGCCTTGAAGCATTACCCGCCCGAATCGCGCCGTATCGGCGCCAATGGCCTGGAATTCTGCGTCGAGACCCGGGGCAACCCGAGCGGCGAACCGGTGGTGTTCATCATGGGCCTGGGCGCCCAGATGACCCTGTGGCCGGAGAGTCTGCTCAACGCCTACGCCGAAGCCGGCTATTGGGTGGTTCGTTTCGACAACCGGGACATCGGCCTGTCGACGCACCTCAAGGCGCACCTGCAGGATCATCCGCTCAAGGCCATGTTGAACTCCCGCCTGGGGCGGCCCGTGGCCGCGCCCTACACGCTGCACGACATGGCGGCGGACGTAGGCGGCCTGATGGACGCGCTGGAGATCGGGCGCGCGCACCTGGTGGGCGTCTCCATGGGGGGCATGATCACCCAGGTGCTGGCGGGGGATTATCCACAGCGGGTGCGTTCGGCCACCCTGGTGATGACCTCCACCAACAGTCCGCGCCTGCCCATGCCCAAGCTGGGGCTGGTCTGGCGGTTATCGGGGATCGGCGTGAAAGGCCACGATGAGGACGCGGTGGTGGCCCGCTCGCTGGACTTCTGGCGCGCCATCCAGAGCCCGGATTATCCCACCGCGCCGCACACCGTGCGTGAACGACTCATTAGCGACTACCGACGCGCGTACCACCCGGCCGGCATCCTGCGTCAGACCCGGGCGATTCTCGCCAGCGGCAGCCTGTCCTCCATCACCCGCCGCATCCAGGCGCCCACGGCGATCATCCACGGCGCGGCGGACCCGCTGATCCGGCCGGTGGCGGCGGAGCAGCTGCAGTACCTGATTCCCCACGCCCAGGCGCGGCTGATTCCCGGCATGGGGCACGATCTGCCGGAGCCGCTGGTGGGCACGATCGCCGAGACGAGCCTGGGCGTGATGGGCTTGGCCAGCCGCTGAAGTCGGGTGGCGCCGGGAGCTACCAGCTCCCGGTATTCTCCATGCTGGCCCAGGGCTCCTGCGGCGGCAGGGCGTCGCCTTTCTGCAGCAGTTCGATGGAGATGTTGTCCGGCGAGCGCACGAACGCCATGTGACCGTCCCGCGGCGGCCGGTTGATGGTGACGCCGCCGGCCTGCAGTTTGTCGCACAGCGCGTAGATGTCATCCACCCGGTAGGCCAGGTGGCCGAAATTGCGGCCGCCGGTGTATTCCTCGGGATCCCAGTTGTAGGTCAGTTCCACCATCGGCGCCTTGTCCGCCAGGGCGCGCTCGCGATCCTCCGGCGCGGCCAGGAACACCAGCGTGAAACGGCCTTTGTCGTTGTCCATGCGCCGGACTTCTTCCAGACCCAGCAGGTTGCAGTAGAAATTCAGGGACGCATCCAGGTCGGCGACCCGGACCATGGTGTGCAGGTATTGCATGGTGTTGTCCTCATCAGGATGACGTGGGTTCTTTGTCGCGCATTGTCTCACATCGGCCGGGGGGCGGCGGAAGAGGTGTGAGGCCGGAGCGGTGAGGTGGATCGTGGCGCTGGAATGAGCGGGAGAAACGGGAGGGGAAAATCAGGGCGCAGAAAATAAAATAGCCAGCCCAAGACATCTTGAGCTGGCTATCAACTGGGAATACTCAAAATGAGATCCCTCCGTGTTGTTTTATCTTCTTCGCGTCCCGATTAACGCTGGCGCAGAGCGGCCTTGATGCTGCGGGACTGAGCCGGACGATTGAGCGCTTCAAGGCTCATGGTCTGGCGGCGGCTGACGGCTTCTACCCGGCTGTTTTCGGGCATGGCGACCTGGTTACGCCGGAACCGGACGACGATGTTGCTCAAACGCATATTTCACCTCCAAATGGAACTAGGATCTCCGGGTCTACATGGAGCGACCCGTCATTTAAAACGCCTTGGCGATGTACTGTGTAAAGACGTTGCTGTGGAGGCCACGCACGTCGCCCTGAAGGACTTCAGGGCACGTTTCAGGGAGGATCCCCGAAACGCAGGGGAAATGTACATTAATCAAACAGCTTAGGGAATAAGTAGTAGGCGAACATTGTTAAAAAGTGTTGCCTGACCGGTGATCCATCGTTGCGTTGAGGCCGCGGCGGTCTCCAGAAGTCAGAGCAGCGGGATGCGCGAGCGCTGTCGGCCATTCATCAGCACCAGCGTGCCCGAGTCCGATTCGGGTTCCGGCAGGGCCTTCTCCAGTTGTTCCAGGATCTCGGCCACGCCCATCCGGCCGTCGATGGTTTTCAGCGCCGCAAAAGCCAGGTGATGGGGCGGCGTATAGGCGGGGTCGCCATTCTGCGTCAGCCGGTTGGCCACCATGCCCAGACGAACCAGCAGTTGGGCTCGCTCGCCCTCATGGACCATGAGCAGGAAATCGCGTGTGTCCAGGGTGCCCACCGTGTCGAAAAAGTCCAGGGCGCCCAGCAGGCGTTCGCTCCAGTCACGGCGGACGGCGTTGTCGGCCTCGGCGGAGGTGTTCCCGGTGTCCGCCGGCGTCACCCGCAGCCACACCAGCGTGATCTCACCGCCGATCATCTTGATGCGCTGGGTGGACTCCTCCAACTGGCGGGTGATGCCGGCCCAGTTCCACAGGCCGGTGACCTCGTCCAGCAGGTTCTCACGGGGGCCGCCGTGGATCGTGTCGCGGCGGTTGGCGGGGCTTTCGAAGGCGAACTCGCGCTCGGCCAGGGCGGCCAGGTCCCGCAAGACGCTGAAGTCGAATTCGCTGGTGGCGTGGGGCCGGGAGTCGATCACGCACAGGGTGCCGACCGGAATCCGTTGCTGCACCCGCAGCGGCAGGCCGGCATAGAAACGGATGTGGGGTGGGCCGGCCACCAGCGGGTTGTCGTCGAAGCGCTCGTCCCGCAGGGTGTCCTCGACGACGAAAATATCGTCCTCCAGCAGGGCGTGACCGCAGAAGGAAACGCGCCTTTCGGTGGCTTTCGCCTCCAGACCCTGGATCGACTTGAACCACTGGCGATCCTCGTCCACCAGGGTGATGGCGGCGATGGCGACGCCATAGAACTTCTGCGCCAGCCGGGTAATGCGCTCGAAACGCTCTTCCACCGGCGTGTCCAGCACGCGCAGGGCACGCAGACTGTCGATGCGTTGAGGCTCGTCGGGAGCAAGGGGCGGTGCTTTCATTGCGGATCCGGCGTTTTCGGACGAGTGTCCATTATAGACAGATCCGGGCGACGGGTTAACGGGCGATGACCTCTCGGCTCACTTCGGTGCACTGGTTGACTTCCTGATGTTTCCATCCCGCCGATCTTTGCCTAGCTTTAGGGGAGGGCGGTTTGAATGCCGGCCCCTGAACAGGAGGCACGCTTATGCGATCACTCAAGGTCAGTGACGTCATGTGGAATCACATTGAGCCCGTGCGTTGCGGCACCTCGTTGTCGAAGGTGGTGAATGTGCTCTTGCGCAACCACGTGAGTGGGCTGCCGGTCGTCGATGAGAAACGCCATGTGCTGGGATTCGTTTCCGAGCAGGACTGCATCCACGCGCTGCTGGTCACGAGCTATCACCACGAGGGCGAACCGGTTGTGGATGATGTCATGTTTGCTGATCCGCTGACGGTACCCCCGGAAATGGCCATGGTGGACTTGGCACAGAATCTCGGCCGCAACAAACCCAAGATCTACCCGGTGGTCGATGGCGGTAAGCTGGTGGGCATCGTCACCCGCGCGGCGATCCTCCAGGCACTGGCCAAATCCGGTTACGGCTCCCAGGTTCCCCGTTTCGCCACCGAGGACGATTAGTCACCGTCCGTTCCGGTCTGGATGAACGCCGGGGTGTGTTGTCGTTCCAGGCACGGGCGCGCCATAATGGCTGGATCGACAGGACAATCGGGCCCCGCGACGCTGGTCGTGCCGGGCTTTTTTATTGGGTGCGGTCCGCCGCGCGATCGTCACCGGTCAGGCGATCCGGTTCGGGCCCGCCCCGAGACAGCACTAGAGGAACCCCACCATGGAACTGCTTTCATCCAACCGCTGCTTTGATGGTGAGCATCGCCGGTATCGCCATCGCTCCGACGTGCTCAACTGCGATATGGAATTTGCCGTCTTCCTGCCTCCCCAGTCCCGCAAGGCGCCTGTGCCCGTGCTCTACTGGCTGTCGGGGCTGACGTGCACGGACCAGAATTTCATGCAGAAGGCCGGGGCCCAGAAGCGCGCGGCGGAGCTGGGGATGGCGATCGTCTGCCCGGATACCAGCCCGCGCGGCGTGAACCTGCCGGGCGAGGATGACAGCTACGATTTCGGCAGCGGTGCCGGCTTCTACGTCAACGCCACCCAAGAACCCTGGTCGGCCCACTACCGCATGTACGACTACGTGGTCAGCGAGCTGCCCACGCTGGTGGAAACCAACCTGCCGGTGACCGAAAAGCGCTCGGTCTCCGGTCACTCCATGGGCGGACACGGCGCCCTGATCGCCGCCCTCAGGAATCCGGGCCGCTATGCGTCGGTGTCCGCCTTCGCGCCTATCTGCCACCCCACCGCCTGCCCCTGGGGCCAGAAAGCCTTCCTGGGCTACCTGGGCAGTGACGAGTCCACCTGGGCCGAGTACGACGCCACCCTGCTGATTCCGGAGGCGGACGAGCGCCTGCCGCTGCTGATCGACCAGGGGACGGCGGACCAGTTCCTGGAAGAGCAGCTCTATCCGGAGACACTGGCCGAGGCCTGTGAGCGGGTGCATCACCACGTCACCCTGCGCATGCACAGCGGCTACGATCACAGTTACTTCTTCATCGCCTCGTTCATCGACGAGCACCTGGAGCACCACGCCAAGGCTCTGGGGCTGATTTAGCGGGGACATCCCGCTGTAACACCGGCGTCAACAAGCTGTCACGGCAGTGCCATCGCACTGTCGTGTTCGGTCGCCAGCATGTCTATTTGTTACAGGCTGTTACAAAAGCAGCCGTGAACAAATGATTCGAGCTGGAGACGGGACATGAAGGGAACCAAAACGCTTTTGGCGCTTGCCGTCAGCGCGTCGGCACTGATCCTAACCGGTTGCAACGACGATGACGACCGGGATGAATACACGCTGCAGTTGCTGCACTTCGCGGATGTGGATGGTGCCCCCGGCGCCATCGACGAGGTGGATCGATTCTCCGCGCTGGTCAACGCCTTCCGCGCCGACCGGGACAACACCCTGCTGGTGAGTTCCGGTGACAACGTCATCCCCGGCCCGCGCTACTTCGCCGCCAGCGACGACGCCCTGGTCGAAGCGCTGGGTGTGCCGGCCAACGGCCGCGCCGACATCGCCTTCATGAACGCCATGGGGGTGTCGGTGTCCGCCATCGGCAACCACGACCTGGACGGCGGCACCGGGGAATTTGCCGCCATGCTCAGCGCCGAAACCGACGGCGACAACAGCTACCCGGGCGCCGTCTTCCCATTCGTGTCCGCCAACCTCGACGTCACCACCGACGACGCCTTGGCGCCCCTGGCTACCGGCGCGGGGCAGGACAACGCCGCCATCGCCGGCCGTATCGCCGCTTCCACCGTCGTGACCGTCGGCGGTGAGCGCATCGGCGTGGTCGGTGCCACCACGCCGGCCCTGGCGTCGATCACCAGCACCGGCGGTATCACCATCACGCCGGACGTCGTGGCTGAGGAAGCCCAGCTCTATGACGACATCGCCGCGGTGGTGCAGCCGGCGGTGGACGAACTGACCGACGCCGGCATCAACAAGGTGGTGCTGGTGGCCCACATGCAGCAGATCGCCTACGAGAAAGCCCTGGCGCAGCGCCTGAACGGCGTGGACGTGATCGTGGCGGGCGGCTCCAACACCCTGCTGGCGGACGCCGACGACGTGCTGCGCGACGGCGACACCGCCGCCGACACCTACCCGCTGTCGTTCGAGTCCCCCGACGGCGAGCCGGTACTGGTGGTGAACGTGGACGGCGACTACAAGTACCTGGGGCGCCTCGTCCTGACCTTCAGTGCGGACGGCGTCATCGACACCGACCGGCTCGACCCGGCGGTGAACGGCGCCTGGGCCTCCACCGAGAGCACGGTCGACCAGCTGATGGGCGAGGTGAACCCGCGCGTGGCGGAAGTCTCCCAGGCCATCCGCGAGGTGCTGGCGGCCCGCGACGGCAACATCGTCGGCCAGACCTCGGTCTACCTCGACGGTCGCCGTGGCCAGGTGCGCACCGAGGAAACCAACCTGGGTAACCTCAGCGCCCAGGCCAACCTGTGGTACGCCCAGTCCTTCGATCCGGACACGGTGATTTCCCTGAAGAACGGCGGCGGCATCCGCTCCGCCATCGGCCAGATCGTGCAGCCGGCCGGCTCCAACGACCCGGACGACGCCGAGTTCCTGCCGCCGGCGGCGAACGACAGCGTGGGCAAGGAAGAGGGCGATATCTCCCAGTTCGACATTGAAGGCTCGCTGCGCTTCAACAACAGCCTGGCCCTGCTGACCGTGACCGGTGCCGAGCTTCACGACCTGATGGAGCATGCGGTTGCCGCCACCGCGGACGGCGCCACACCCGGCCAGTTCCCGCAGATCGCCGGTATGCGCTTCAGCTTCGATCCGACCCGGACCGCCCGCACCGCAGGTGATACCAACACCGGCGCCGCCACCACCGGCCGCCGTATCCAGTCGCTGGTGGTGGAAACCGGTTCCGGGGATGTCACCGTGGTTGAGAACGGCAGTCTGGTGGCCGCCCAGGCGTCGACCGGGTTCCGGATGGTGACCCTGGGCTTCCTGGCGTCCTGCGTGCAGACGGGCACCGAAGCCGGGGCGGACAGCTGCGGCGACGGCTACCCGTTCAAGAACCTCACCAACGACCTGCGAGAGGAACTGCCGGACACCGACGGCACCGACGACCCGGGCCTGACTGATTTCGCCGGCTACGGCAGCGAGCAGGACGCCCTTTCGGAATACCTCAAGGCCACCTTCGATCCGACCGGCAGCGTGTTCTTCAGCGAGGCCGAGACGGAAGCGGCCAACGACGAGCGTATCCAGAACCTGTCGGTCCGTGCGGATTCGGTGATCACTCCCTGAGTTCCGCCTGAGTCAGAGTCAGCCGGCGGCCGCCGAGGCGCCGGCGGGACAGCTCAAGGCCGTGAAATCCGTCCGTAGCTGGCGGATTTCGCGTGTCAGGTGGGTCCGTTGGGCGGGCGTGGACTGGTTGACCAGATCGGTCACCAGCCCGGCCAGCGCCTGGCGGCTGTCGGCGCGCATGGTCTGGTAGGCTTCGCCGCGGGCCGCGCCGTCACGGCTCAGCAGCAGCCGGACCTGGCTGGGGAAGTGCGGCTCGTGGCGCTGCTCCAGACTCTCCATCAGGGCCGCCTGCCAGCGTCCGCGGCCCTCCAGCCAGATCGCCGTTATCGGCCCTCGACCCTGATTCCAGTTCACCAGGGTGGCGCGCTGTTCACCGGTGAGCGGTCCCAGCCAGCGCTCGGCCCGTTCATTCATGCGCGCCAGCCGCCGCCCGGCTGGATCGTCGCCCAGCAGCTCCTCGCGCTTGTCCGCCTGGTTGCGGGCCATGGCCTGTCCCAGTGCGATCACCTGCGCGTCGCTGAGGGACGACAGCAGACGCGTGGCGCCGGGCTCGATCCGCGCCAGCAGCCGGTCCAGGGCCTTGAAGAAGCGGTTCTGCAGGTGCGCCACCTCGGTTTCCCGGATGGGGGGCTGGAGCGCGAGGCTTTCCAGGTCGGCTAACCAGGCGTCGTAGCGGGGCAGTTCGTGACGGCAGTGCCATTGCCGGAAGGCGCGGACGTCCGCCTGCAGGCGGGCGTCCTGGCGGTTGTCCAAGGGGATGTAGTCGTCCACCCACCAGGCCGCGAACCAGTCCATCTGCTGATAGGCGAACCGGGTGGTGCTGCAGCCGCCCAGCAGCAGGGCCAGCGCCAGCAGCACGGCGACGCGTCTAACGGTTGCGGGTTGGCGCTGAACAGAGGGTGCAGTCATAACGTCGCTGATAACGGCGGTGGGCCCAGGTCGTATAGAGGTGGTCGGCCAGTCGGCGCAGACCCGGCCAGCGCAGCGGGCGCAGCAGCGCTCCGAACGGGGTGTGGGACCAGGCCCGGACGGTGGCGTCGAGCCCCACCAGCCAGCGCCCGTCGTCCGTGCGCAGATGCAGTCGGCGCAACAGGGCCTCACGGTCCGGGTGCTGCGGGTTCGGGACAAGCGTGTGGATGTCGGCCAGGTTCAGGCCGCCGGTCTGCCAGCGGCCCAGGAGGTCGATTTCGTGACGGCACAGCGGGCAGCGGCCGTCGTAGTAAAGTGTGTCAGCCATGGTCGCGGAATCCGGAGAGGCTTCTTCCAGTGTACGTCATAATTAACGTACGCCGCCTGACGATGGCTGGATGAGCGGTTCAGGCTGCCACTTGCAAGAGCACTTTGCCCTGGTTCTCGTTGGCCTGGAGATAGGCCATGGCCGCTTCGGTATCGGCGATGGGGAATACCCGGTCGATCACCGGCCGGATCTGGCCGCTGGCCAGCAGTGGCCAGACCGTCTCGTACAGGGCATCCATCACCTCGCCTTTGAGCGCGACCGGCTGCGAACGCAGGGTGGAGCCTATCAGGCGCTGGCGTTTCATCAGCATCACGCCCAGATCCACCTCGCCCTGGCGCCCGCCCATCAGGCCGATCAGCACGATGCGGCCGTTCAGGTTGAGCACCTTCTGGTCATCGCCGATGTAGGCCCCGCCCACCGGATCCAGCACCATATCTACGCCGCCCCAGTCGCGCACCGCGTCGACGAACGGACCGTTGTGGCGGTTCCAGCCCGCCTCGGCGCCCAGCTCCTTGCAGGCCTCGATCTTGGTGTCGCTGCCGGCGGTCACGAACACCGGATTGCCCAGTTCCCGGGCCAGTTGGATCACTGCAGTGCCGACGCCGCTGGCGCCGGCGTGCAGCAGGATCCGCTCGCCCGGTTTGAGGGCCGCTTCCATGTACAGGTTGAGCCAGGCGGTGGCGAACACTTCCGGCAGGCCGGCGGCATCGCGCAGGGAGACGCCGTCGGGCAGCGGCAGCACCTGCACCGCCGGCACACGGACACGCTCGGCGTAACCGCCGCCGGTCAGCAGGGCGCACACCGGATCGCCGGGTTGCAGGTGGGTGACGCCCTCGCCCACCGCGCGCACGTGGCCGCTGACCTCCAGACCCAGAATCGTCGAGGCTCCGGGCGGCGGCGGATAGGCGCCCGCCCGCTGCATCAGGTCTGCCCGGTTCATGCCAGCATAGGCCACGTCGAGGGTGACTTCGTCCGCCGCCGGTTCGCCCGGCGCGTCGTGATCACGCCACAGCAGGCGTTCCCCGTCAATCGCGATGGCTTTCATGGGCTTACCCCTTGATGGCCTGGACCACCGCCTTGGCCGCGGCTTCCGAGGACGCCGGGTTCTGGCCGGTGATCAGTTTGCCGTCGATTTCCACGTGGCTGCCCCAGTCGTCGGTGCGGCCAAAGTCCGCGCCGTTTTCCTTGAGCATGTCTTCCACCAGGAACGGCACCACGTCGGTCAGTTGCACGCCGGCTTCCTCGGAGTTGGTAAAGCCGGTCACACGGCGGCCCTTGACGATGGATTCGCCGTCGGCGCCCTTGACGTGGCGGAACACGCCCGGGGCGTGGCATACGGCACCGATCACCTTGTCACTGCCGGCCGCGGTTTCCAGCAGGTTGATGGAGACCGGATCTTCCGCCAGGTCCCACAGCGGGCCGTGGCCGCCGGGGTAGAAGATGGCGTCGTAGTCGGCGCTGGACACGGCATCGAGCTTCAGGGTGTTGGCCAGCGCCTTGCGCGCCTCGGTGTCCTGCTTGAAACGACGGGTGGCATCGGTCTGGGCGTCTTCGGCGTCGCTGTTGGGGTCCACCGGAGGCTGACCGCCGGCGGGGGAGGCCAGGGTCACGTCGATGCCGGCATCGACAAACGCGTAGTAGGGTGATGCGAACTCTTCCAGCCAGAAGCCCGTCTTGTGGCCGGTATCGCCCATCTGGTCGTGAGAGGTCAGAACCATCAGTACTTTCATGTTGCTCCTCCTGAGTCCGGTTAGTGAGAGCTGAATGGAATGGCCTTACCGTAACGATTATTAGACCGGTCGTCTACTTAATGGGTCCAGTGCAGCGCATTTGACCTGTCGTGGAAACCCGCAACCCGCTGCGTTGCGGTTCAGAGCTGCAGGTTGCCGTCGAGCCAGTCCGCCAGGTCACCGGCCCGCTCCGGCGCGAGATCCGGGTTGGCCGCGTACCAGACGATCTCCATAACTTTCATGATCGTCGAGGCCTGCGTCAGTTCTTTTACGGGGAAACCGGTCAGGCGGCTCAGTGACGTTATCTGTCTCGCGTCCAGGGCAAAGCCGTTGATGGCGCCGCCGATGTCCAGCCGCGGGTCGCCCAGGCCGGCGAACTCCCAGTCGAGCAGGGTCCAGCCGCCGCGCCCGATCACCAGGTTACCCGGATGCCAGTCATTGTGGCAGAGAACCCGGCGGTCTGTGGCGGGCAGGTCGGCCAGGAGCGGTTCGATGCGGGCCCGGGTGCGGCTTTCCGGCCTGCCGCAGCGGCTGATCAGGCGGCGCAGCTGGTCGGGAATGTCCAACGCGGGCCAGTCACCGGGGCACGTGTGGACGCTGTTGAGCGCGTGGGCGAGCCAGTGCAGGCGGGCCCCGGAGCCGCCGGCGGGCGGGCTGCCCTGGACCCAGTCGGTGAGCAGGCAGTGGCGGTCCCGGTAGCGCACCCGTGGGGCCCAGGGCTGGTCGGCGATGCCGTCGAGAATGGCGCCTTCGCGCGCCGGATCGATGCCCAGGGCGCCCGGCGCCGGGTTGTTGAGGCGCAGGGCCAGGCTTTGCGGGCCGCTGTCGACGCGATAGACGTGGTTGCACAGGCCGGCCGGCAGGTGTCGGACCCGGGCGCCGGCCAACGCCGCCTGCCAATCAGCGGGCAGCGTCTCAAGCGGGCGTTCCTCTGGGGCGGTCATGTTCGGGGGAGAAGGGGCGTGTGCATGGGCGCCGTTATCGCACAGGGATCAGGAGCGATCAAATCCCCACAGCTGGCCGAAATCCATGGAGGGCAGGTCATCGGGCACTTCCACCTGCTGGATCTGGTACTCCGGGCGGGTGCAGTCGCGTTTGAAGGCGCCCACGTAACGGTTGCCGGTGGGATTGACGATGGCCTGGGCCACGGCGCCCTGCAGGCCGGTGGGGCGATGGGTAACGACCGCCACCTCGTTGTTGGCCAGCCGCACCAGGGCGCCGGGCGGATACGGGGTGAGCGCCCGCAGCAGGGCCTGGTGCAGGGAACGGTCCTGTAGCTGGTGGCTGGCCTCGGCCAGGGCCTGGCGCGCTTCGGTGATGTTGTAGCGGTTGCGGTAGGCGCGCCGGGTGATCATCGCCGTGTAGCGTTCGGCCAGGGCGACGATGCGGGCTTCCGGCAGGATGTCCGGGCCCGACAGGCCGGCCGGGTAGCCGGAGCCGTCCGGTTGCTCGTGGTGCTGGGCGACGATGGTGAGCAACAGCCGGTTGTCGATCCCGGCGCGTTCCAGGGCCGCCACGGCCAGCTCCGGATGCTTGTGGATGATGGCCCGCTGGGATTCGCTGAGCCGGTGGCGTGACTGGTTGAGCTTGTCGGAAAACGGCAGCAGGGCCAGGTTGGCGGTGAGCGCCGCGCCGATCAGAACACGCAGGCGTTTGTCCTCCATGCCCAACTGGTCGCCGACGAAGTAGCAGATGATGGCGTAGAACAGCGTTTGCTCGTAGGCGGTGGGCTCGACCGAATACAGGTGGACCAGCGCCAGGCAGGGATCGGGCGCTTCCCGGCAACAGCGTATCACCAGGTTGGCCAGCCCCAGCACCCGTTGGCGGGCGTCCGGCGCGGGCCTGTCGATGGCACGCAGCGCCAGTTCCAGGGTGTGCAGCAACTGCGGGTAGTCGCTGAACGGGTTGCGTGGGCGCTCATCGATGTCGTTGGCGGCCGGCTCCGGGGCCGGGGCGTCGCTGCGTCTGGGATAGAACAGCCCGCGTTCGAACAGCTGCTCGAGCTGGACATCGGTCTGGATGACGTAGCCCTGAGTGAGCAGCACATTGCCCTCGGCGTCGTAAACCGTCCACGGCAGCGGTTTGCCGATGACCAGAGCGCCGGGAGCAATTCGAACCAGGTTTGACACAGCGGGTAGGCCCTTCAACTGAGCGAACGGATACTATTAATAGTGTTTTTTCTAATCTATCGCATCTGTTGATAGTTTGTAATTGAAAAAGCCGGTCCCGCCCAGACCCTCTGACAATGTTTTGCGTTTCCCGTCAGGCCTCTCCGGCATGGCTGATCCGCGTTTCCGGAGCGCCCCGGGCCAGTTTCTCGCGGATGGCGTCGGGCACCGGCGTCTTGCCGCCGGCGCTGGGGGCGATCATGACGTAGGTAATGTCGGCGGTCGCTACCGGCCGCTGTTCGCCCAGCTCGACAAACGCCAGGTGCAGGGTGAACGACGTAGTGCCGATCCGGCCCGGCTCGATCCGCGCACACAACACGTCGTCGTAGCGCGCCGGTGACTGCCAGCTCTGGTTCAGGTTGACCACCTGGAAGTCCAGATCCTGTTCCAGCAGGTGCCGGTAGTCCCCGAACAGGGTGCGGATGTACTCGTTGACGGCGATGTCCACGTAGTCGCCGTAGCGGGCGTTGAACACCACACCCTGGGCGTCGCATTCGCCGTAACGGACGCGGAAGCGGAACTCGAAGGGGGCTGGCATGGGCACTCCTCAGTGGGTGTTACGGGTAAAGCGGGATTGCATCGCTTTTTTTAACATTTAACGGGAAAAGCCTACCTTTTTGCCAGGAAGTGGCTAGGCTATGGACAGTTTTACCGGTCTACTGTCCGCTCGGCCAAGGCCTGGGACGAGTCGGCCCGTTCCGGATGATCCACAACCAATAATAATTCGTGCGTCGTGCCCGCAGCTCGCGCCGGCATACTGGCCTGCCCTATGTTCTATCGATTGAGACACGATTTTCAGCTGTCGATCATTACCCTGCTGGGCGCCTGCGCGGTGTTCGGGATCACGCCGTTCGCCATCTTCCGTTTCGCCACCGGCAACCTGGTGGCGGCGATCGTCGATCTGCTGATCCTGGCGTCCATCTGCGTCACCGTGACCTATGCCTGGCGCACCGGCGACAACCGCCGCAGCGGCTTTTTCCTGGCGTTGTGCACCTGCGCCGGCGGTACTGCGGTGGCGACGGTGGTGGGTGGGGTTGGCCTGTTCTGGCTGTACCCGGCGATGGTCACCAACTTCTTCCTGACCCTGCCGATCATCGCTGTGGTGATCAACGGGCTGGCGGTGGCCGGCCTGATGCTGCACGGCCAGGCCTTCGACTCCAGCGAGCAGATGCTGTCGTTCGCCACTACCTGCGTCGTGGTCAGCGCCTGCGCCTATATTTTCGCCCGCCGCAACCAGCACCAGCGCGAGCGCCTGGAGCGGCTGGCCACCCACGATCCGCTCACCGGGGCGAAGAACCGGCGCGCGATGGAAGAGGACATGCAGGCGGCGGTGGCCGGCTTCGAACGCAACGATATGCCCCATGTGCTGATCCTGTTCGACCTGGATCATTTCAAGCGCATTAACGACCAGTTCGGCCATCGCCAGGGAGACGCCACACTGATGGAATGCGCCAATCTGATCCAGCGATATATCCGGCGCACGGACACCATGTACCGGTTCGGCGGGGAGGAGTTCGTGTTGATCATGCCGGGCGTGCAGGAGACCGGTACCCGGGCGGTGGCGGAAAACCTGCGCCACAAGCTGGCCACGGAATTGCGTTGCCCGGGCGGGCGGGTGACCGCGTCGTTCGGTGTTGCCTCGCTTTATGCCGGCGATGACGTGGACAGCTGGATGGCGCGCGCCGACTCGGCTCTTTACGAAGCCAAGGCCAGCGGACGCAACTGCGTGGTTATCCGGGAGCGAGTGCCGGTGACGGCGCCTGAAAACGGAACAGTCGCGTCCCCAGCATCACCCCGGCCGACATAAGGCCGATGGTCAGCCCCACCCAGAAACCGGCGGCGCCCATGGGCTCGACGATCAGGTCGGTGAAGGTGAGTGCCCAGCCCAGCGGCAGCCCCACGCCCCAGAACGAGAACAGCATGATGAACAGGGTCACGCGGGTGTCCTTGTAGCCGCGCAGGGCGCTGGCGCAGGTTACCTGGGTGACGTCGGCGATCTGGAACAGCGCGGCGAAGATCAGCAGGTGCGCGGTCACCGCCTGGACATCCGTCTCATGGGTGTAGAGCCGGGCAATCAGTGTGTTGCCGAAGCCCAGCAGGGCGGCGAAGACCAGCGCGATGGCCAGGGACAGCAGCAGGGTGCTGCGCCCCAGCAGGCGGGCGGTGTCGGGCTGCCGCGCGCCCACCAGGAAGCTGATGCGCAGGGTCAGCGCCATGCCCAGGCTCATGGGCACCATGAACACCAGCGACACCACGTTCAGTGCGATCTGGTGCCCGGCCACCACCACCGGCCCCAGTGGCGCCAGGAACAGGGCGATCACCGAGAACATGCTGGCCTCGATGAAGATGGTCAGGCCGATGGGCACGCCCAGACGCAGGATCTCGTTGACGATGTGCCAGTCCGGTCTGGCCCGCTCGCGCCAGAGGTGGAACGAACGGTAGGCGCGGCTGAGGTTGAGGTAGATCAGCAGGCCCAGCGCGGCGATCCAGCTCGACAGGGCCGTGGCCCAGCCGCAGCCCACGCCGCCCATGGCCGGCAGCCCCAGCTTGCCGTAGATGAAGATGTAGTTCAGTGGCAGGTTGACCGCCGCGGCGATGATCGAGAACACCATGATTACCTTGGTGTGGCCCAGGCCGTCGGTCAGCCCGCGCAGGGCGGTCATCAGCAGGATCGCCGGCACGCCCCAGCAGAAGGCGTCCAGGTAGCCCTGGGTGATCAGGGCGGTGTGCAGGTCCAGGTCCAGCACGTCGAGCACCGGCCAGACGTTGATCAGCAGCCCCACCATGACCAGCGTGGCCGCCAGGCCGATGTAGATGCCCTGCCAGGTGACCGGCATGATGCGGTGCAGCTCGCCGGCGCCGCGATGGCCGGAGATGATTGGCTGCAGCGCGCCGAGCAACCCCATGAACATCAGGAACAGCGGAATCCACAGGCTGCTGCCAATGCCCACCGCGGCCAGATCCTCGGCGCTGGCGTGGCCGGCCATCACCGTGTCGATCACGCCGTTGGCCACCTGCGCCAGCTGCGCGACCAGGATGGGGCCGCCCAGTTTGGCCAGGGTCCGCCATTCGGACAGCGTGCGGGCGAGCCGCCCTTGCTGGGCGACCGGTATGGGCTGATGGGTTTCGTCCACGGGATGATCCGGTTGATAGTGCCTGGTTGAGAATGCCCCGGTTAAGAGCGATCGGATCGACAACGATCCGGTTAAAGGTTGTTCAGACAGCCGGCAAGCCTACCATGAAGCTACGCCGGCGAGCGGTTGTCCCGCATTGTGGAATCTACGGATCGCAAACGATCTGTTAGTCTCGGATCTCCGCCCCCGCCAACGCGCCAGAAGGAACTGGGCCATCGACCGTTTTGCCGCTTTTCGCAGCCACGATCACCTCATGATCCTGCCCGACGGGCGCCGTCTGATGTACGCCGACCTGGGCGATCCCGACGGCGTCCCGATCCTGTTCGCTCACGGCATGCCGGGTTGTCGGGTGGAAGGCTGGTTCTTCCATCGCCAGGCCCGGCGGCACCGCTTCCGCCTGGTGGTGCCGGATCGTCCCGGTATTGGCGGCTCGTCGGCGCAGCCCGGACGGGTGCTGCTCGATTACCCAAGGGACGCGGCCGCGCTGGCCGATGCCCTGGGTATCGGCCGCTTCGTGGCCATGGGCTGGTCCAGCGGTGGCTCGCGCACCCTGGCCTGCGCCCACGCCCTGGCGGACCGGGTCTCGCTGGCGGTGTGTCTGTCCGGCTATACCCACTTTGCCGAGTACCCGCGCCGTGGGCCGCTGCTGGAACCCACCCGCTGGCCCGGCCCGGCGCTGGCGTCATGGAGTCCGCGGCTGTTGCGGCTGGCGGTGCGCGCGCTGGTGTGGCTGTCCCGCCGTCACCCCGGCCTGTACCTGCGCGAAGCGCGCCAGTTGACCAGCGGCCAGGATCGCGAGCTGCTGGCCCGGCACGGGCCCACCCAACGCTTCCAGGCGGATCAGATCCTGTGTCTGGACAGCGGCGCCCGGGCCATTGCCGACGACCTGATGACCGAACTGGTGGACTGGGGCTTCCGGCTCGGCGAGGTCGCCATACCGGTGTGGCTGTACCAGGGCGGGCAGGATCCGTTCGTTCCCGCCGATTACGCCCGGCACCTGGCGTCCCGTTTGCCACGGGCGGACCTGGAGCTGATGCCCGGGGCCGGGCATCTGTACCCGCTGTCGGAAACGTTTCAGGCGCAGTTGTTCGGGCGCCTGCGGCAATGGCTGTCGTGATCGCTATTCATTGCCGCTACCCATGAACGCTATCGGGTTAGTGCAATGGATTTGCGTGGATCGATAGCGACCTGCTATTAGCGTGTTATACGATCTATTTTTGCGCTTCTGCCCTCGGCCAAGGATAATTGCGCTCCTATCGAGGTGCTGGCTGGCGAGGTGCTAGCTGGCGAGGTGATGGCGGGACGATCCCGGTCAACGATCGTCGCCGGCCGAGTAATCCAATGCCGCTATCCAGCGTAAATGCGTCATTGTGTGTATCCATCAGGGCAGAGGCTTTCCCATGTCGCAGCAATTGCAGACTTCGTCCCTCCGCGAGGCGGACTCCGTCGCGGTATCACGGCTCAGTGAAGAGGCGCTCGCGGTGCGCAGCGCGCTGGTGGAACGGGGCCTGGAAACGCCCATGGTGGACAATCACCTGACCCGCGACCAGAAGGTTGAGCGGATCCGGGAGCTGATGCGCCAGATGACCCAGACCCTGGGGCTGGACCTGAACGACGACAGCCTGGCGGAAACCCCCGACCGCATCGCCCGGATGTACGTGGACGAGATCTTCGCCGGCCTCGATTACAGCCAGTTTCCCAAGATCACCCAGATCGAGAACAAGATGGGCGTGGAGGAAATGGTCAAGGTGCGCGACATCAGTGTGACCAGCACCTGCGAACACCACTTCGTCACCATCGACGGTCTGGCCCGGGTGGCCTACCTGCCCAGGGACAAGGTGATCGGCCTGTCCAAGATCAATCGCATCGTGCGGTTCTTCGCCAAGCGCCCGCAGGTGCAGGAACGCCTCACCAACCAGATCATGGTCGCCCTGCAGACCCTGCTTGATGTGGAAGACGTGGCCGTGCATATGGACGCCACCCACTACTGCGTCAAATCCCGCGGCGTACAGGACACTCATTCCCAGACCGAAACCATGGCCCTGGGCGGACGCTTCAAGACCGATCCCCAGTACCGCCGCGAATTCCTCGGCTGAGCCGGATCAACGCCGGTGCGCGGCAGGCGCCCGGTAAATCCCGTATACTGCGCCGCCTGAATCCGCGATCCCGAACGATGGAGTGAGTTGTGGCGCTGCTGGTCTTCGTAACCGTCCTCTGGGCGTTTTCTTTCAGCCTGATCGGTGAGTTCCTCGCCGGCCACGTGGACAGCGACTTTGCGGTGCTGAGCCGGGTGGTCCTGGCCGGGCTGGCGTTCCTGCCGTTCACCCGCTGGCGCGGCGTGCGCTGGGAGCTTAAGGCCGGCGTCACCGTGGTCGGCGCCCTGCAGTTCGGCATCACCTACCTGTGCCTGTACCGGTCCTTCGCCTACCTGAGCGTGCCGGAAGTGCTGCTGTTCACCATCTTCACGCCGCTCTACATCACCCTGTTCGACGATGCCCTCAATCGCCGCTTCTCGCCCATGGCCCTGGTGGCCGCGGCGATCGCCACCCTGGGGGCGGGCATCATCCGCTACGACGGTCTCAGTGAGGACTTCCTGACCGGCTTCCTGCTGCTGCAGGTGGCCAACGCCACGTTTGCCGCGGGGCAGGTGGGCTACAAACACCTGATCCAGCGTTTCCCCACCGAGGTTCCGCTGTTCCGCTTCTTCGGTTACTTCTACGCCGGCGCCCTGGTGTTCGCGCTGCCGTCCTTCCTGATCTTCGGCAACGCCGACAAGCTGCCGCACACCGCGTTGCAGTGGGGCATCCTGGCCTGGCTGGGGCTGGCCGCGTCGGGCATCGGCCTGTTCCTGTGGAACCGCGGCGGCTGCCTGGTGGACGCCGGCACCCTGGCGATCATGAATAACGCCCTGGTGCCCGCCGGCCTGCTGGTCAACCTGCTGATCTGGAACCGCGACGCCGACCTGGGCCGCCTGCTCGCCGGGGGCGCGGTGATGATGCTGTCGCTGTGGGTGAACGCCCGGTTCTCGCGCGGGCGGCTGGCACTGAGGAACGCTGTCTAGCGGTCCCACTTGTTGAGCCGGATCGAAGCGGGTGGGGCATCCGCTTCCCACCCCAAGGCCTGAATGCCTGTAATGCTGTCTCCTGCCGCAAAGCCCCTTGCCCGTGATGGTTTTGTGAACTTTCCTTTATAGACTCTTTAGCGGGCCGTGATGGGCCCGTGAGCGGGTGTTGTCAGGCTGCGTCCTGTCCCCTGCGGCATTTGGCCGTGGGTCCATGACAGGAGAACGCATAATGAAGACACTGACCCCGATCGTATTCGCCGCCGTCACCGTCCTGCTTTCCGGCACCGCAGCCGTCCACGCCGATGAGATGATGGACGGCGAGGACCACATGACGTCGGACATGCAGCACGAGACCATGGCGGACGACGGCATGGCCAAGGAGTCCATGCACGACGACATGAAAAAGGATGCCATGCACGACGACAGCATGATGAAAGACGATGGGATGCAGGACCAGATGCATCACGACGACATGAAGGACGCCGGCATGAAAGGCGACGACATGAAGCAGGATGCCATGCAGTAATCCCCGGCAGCCGCCATCGGCCCTGGCCGGTGGTGGCCGCCCGCGCAGCCCCCGAGGCCGCGTAACCGGCAACTGAGACAACCATGACCCGAACCGTACTGATCATCGAAGACAATCCGGGCATCGGCCAACTGGTCAAGATGCACGTGGAAGACATCGGCTGCGAGGCGATCCTGGTGCCGCGCGGCGATGACGGCCTCAAGCGCTACCAGGAAGGCGGCATCGACCTGGTGGTGCTGGACCTCATGCTGCCCGGCCTCGACGGCCTGTCCATCTGCCGCGAGATCCGCGCCGGAACGGGCTATGTGCCGGTACTGATGCTCACCGCCAAGTCCACCGAGCTGGACCGGGTGCTGGGCCTGGAAATCGGCGCTGACGACTACCTCACCAAACCCTTCAGCGTGGCCGAACTGGCCGCCCGCATCAAAGCCCTGTTCCGCCGTGTGGATGCCATGAGCGCTCCGGCCGACGACGCCAGCCCGGGCGATCGCATCGACGTTGAGGGCCTGACCATCGACCCCGAGCGCCGCCGGGTCACCGTTGCCGGCAATGAGGTGGATCTGACCGCGCGGGAGTTCGACCTGCTCTACCACTTCGCCCGTCAGCCGGGGCGGGTTTTCAGCCGCAGCCAGCTGCTGGATTCCGTGTGGGGCTACAATCACGAAGGTTACGAGCACACCGTCAACACCCACATCAATCGCCTGCGCGGCAAGATCGAGCGCGACCCGTCCGACCCGTACTACATCCAGACGGTGTGGGGCGTCGGCTATCGCTTCCGGGACTGAACCATGCTGAATTCGCTGTACACCCGCCTGGCCGCGGGGCTGTTCGTGCTGATGGTTGCCGTGGGGCTGGTCTACACCTTCATCAGCACCGTGTCATTGCGCGAGTACTACGCCTCGGTGAATCAGGAGCTGAACCGCAACCTGGCCCGGGACCTGGTCTCCGACCGCAACCTGGTGGACGAGGGGCGCATCGACCAGACAGCCCTCAAGGAGCTGTTCGCGCTCTATATGACCATCAACCCCAGCATCGAGATCTACCTGCTCGATCCCGACGGCAAGATCCTGTCCTACTCCGCCGATCCGGAGAAGATCAAGCGCAACCGGGTGTCCCTCGATCCCATCCGCAACCTGCTGGCCGACGAGACCGCCTACCCGGTGCTCGGGGACGACCCGCGCAGCCACGAACGGCAGAAAGCCTTCTCGGTGACGCCGGTGCCCTCGGCTGACAACATCCAGGGCTACCTCTACGTGGTGCTGCGGGGCGAGGAATACGACTCCGTGGAAATGATGGCCCGGGAAGGGCATTTCATCGGCATGAGCGCCTGGGCCGTGGCCTTCAGCCTATTGTTCGGCCTGGTGGCGGGGCTGGCGGTGTTCCGTCTGCTGACACGACGTCTGACCCGCCTGACCCGGCTGGTGGAGCAGTTTGAACAGGGTGACCCGTCCGCCTGGGCCGCCCGGGCGCGCTGGGCCGACGAGCGCGGTCGCAGCCGGGACGAAGTGGACTACCTGGGCGTCGCCTTCGACCGCATGGCCGACCGCATCGTCTCCCAGATCGAACAGCTGCAGGAGAAGGACACGCTGCGCCGGCGCCTGATCGCCCAGGTCTCCCACGACCTGCGCACCCCGCTGGCGTCCATGCAGGGCTATGTGGAAAGCCTGCGCATGAAACGGGACAGCCTCTCGCCGGAACAGCAGGGCCGCTTTCTGGATGTCGCCCTGGATGAAAGCCGGCGCCTGAGTCATCTGGTGGACGAACTGTTCGAACTGGCGGCGCTGGAAGCGCGCGAGAAACGGCCCCAGCCGGAACCGTTCACCCCGGCCGAGCTGATCCACGACGTCGCCCAGAAGCACGGCCCCGAGGCGGCCCGCAAGGGCGTCGAACTCCGGGTGACCGGAAATCTGGGGCTGCCCATGGTGCTGGGTGACCTGGGCATGACCGAACGTGTACTGGACAACCTGATCCGCAACGCCCTGCGCTACAGCCCCGAGCACAGCGACGTGGTGCTCGATCTGGCGGGAGACGAGCGCTGGCTTACGGTCACGGTGCGCGATGCCGGGCCGGGCATCCGCGAGGCGGACCTGCCCCATGTGTTCGATGCGCTCTACCGCGGCGAGCAGCGCGACGAACCCGGCCACGCCGGTCTGGGGCTGGCCATCGCCAAGCGCATCATGGATCTGCAGGGCGGCGATATCCGCGTGCGCAACGAGGCGGAGGGCGGCGCGGCGTTCGCCATTCGCCTGCCGTTCCAGTCGGCGATGGCCGACTGATCCCGAATCCGTTATGAATTCGTAATAACGTGGGGAAAATGGTGTGAATCTTTTACCCGATACTGGAGTCTCAAAACTGGGACACCCGAAGAGGTAAGTGGTATGAAACGCATAACCCTGGCTGCCATCCTGATGCTGTCCGCCGGCACGGTCGGACTGCAGGTCTACGCGGCCGATGACGAGCCCAAAGCGGATACCGAATTTGCGCCGGACGATCCGTCGCTGGCGGTGGCCACCTTCGCCGGCGGCTGCTTCTGGTGCGTGGAAGCCGGTTTCGAGAAGATTCCTGGCGTGGTGGAAGCGGTGTCCGGTTACGCCGGCGGCGATGAGGCCAATCCCACCTACAAGCAGGTGTCCTCCGGCCGCACCGGCCACACCGAGGCGGTGCAGGTCTATTACGATCCGGACGTGATCACCTACCAGGGACTGCTGCAGGGATTCTGGCGCTTCATGGACCCGACCGATGCCGACGGTCAGTTCGTCGACCGCGGCCAGCAGTACCGTCCGGAGATTTTCTACGACACGGCCAAACAGCAGCGGCTGGCGCAGGTCTCGCGTGACGCACTGGCGGACTCCGGCCGCTACGATAAGCCGGTGGTGATCGAGATCACCGCGCTCAAGCAGTTCTACCCGGCCGAGAAGTACCACCAGGACTACTACAAGAAGAATCCGGTGCGCTACAAGTTCTACACCTTCAACTCCGGCCGCTACCAGTTCATCGAGCAGGTCTGGGGCGAGGATCAGGACATCGATTTCGCCCAGTTCCGGCCGGAGAACGTGGACTCCGACGACGGAGGGCAGGCGATGAAAGGCGCCGATGCCAAGGGCTTTGACGACGCCAGTTTCGTCAAGCCGAGCGACGAGAAACTGAAGTCGATGCTCACCGATATGCAGTACAAGGTGACCCAGAAGGACGGCACCGAGCCGGCGTTCGAGAACGAATACTGGGACAACAAGCAGGTGGGCCTGTACGTGGACGTGGTGTCCGGTGAGCCGCTGTTCTCATCCGCCGACAAGTACAAGTCCGGCACCGGCTGGCCCAGCTTCGTGCGCCCGATCAAGCCGGACGCGGTGGTCGAGAAAGAGGACAAGTCCTGGTTCATGACCCGCACGGAAATCCGCAGCAGCGTGGCGGACTCCCACCTGGGCCACGTCTTCAAGGACGGCCCGGCGCCCACCGGCCTGCGCTACTGCATGAACTCGGCGGCCATGAAGTTCATTCCCAGGGACGAGATGGTGGCGGCCGGTTACGGCGAGTACCTGGATGAAGTGGGGCCGCCGCTGAGCTGAGCAAAGCGATGGCCCGGTAACCCGCTTTTCGACAAGCGGGGCATCTGGGTGCCGGCAGCGAATGAACACCCCTGCCTACGCTGCTATTAATGGCCGTCCCTGGCCATAATAGCGACCAGGACGTCCCTGTCCTTCCTTCGGCAGGGGCGTCCATTCGCTTCGATCCAATCCCACGGAATACGCTCACCCATATCGGCTTTGCGGGATCAGACGCTGAACCGCGCCACCCGGGTCCGCAGGTTTTCACCCAGCTGCGCCAGCTCGGTGCTGGACGAGGCCACCTGGGTCGCCGCGCTGGCGGACTGGTCGCTGATGTCGCGGATGCGGGTGACGTTCTGGTTGATGTCTTCCGCCACCGACGACTGCTGCTCCGCCGCCGTGGCGATCTGGCTGTTGAGCTGGCGGATGTCCTCCACCGACTGGGTGATCGCCTTGATGGTGCGGCCCGCGGTCTGGGCGCGGTCCAGGGTGCGGCCGGCGAGGTCGGTGCCTTCGCTCATGGCCGTCACCGAGGCTTCCGCGCTGTGCACCAGTTTGTCGATCAACGATTCGATCTCCTCCGCCGAACTCTGGGTACGCTGGGCCAGTGACCGTACTTCGTCCGCCACCACGGCAAAGCCGCGACCCTGTTCGCCGGCGCGGGCGGCCTCGATGGCGGCGTTGAGGGCCAACAGGTTGGTCTGCTCGGCGACGGCCTTGATCACATCGAGCACGGTGCCGATGTTGCGGGTGTCGGACTGCAGCGTCTGCACCTGTCCCTGAACCCGCTCCAGCAGGTTGTTCAACTCGCTGACGTAGCTCAGGGTTTCACCCACCGCGGTATCGCCGTCATTGGCGGTCGTGCTGGCCCGGTTGGCGGCGTCGAACGCTTCCTCGGCACTCTTGGCGACTTCGCCCACGGTGGCCACCATCTCGTTCATGGCCGTGGCCACCTGGTCGGTCTGGTCGCGCTGGTCGGTCATGCCCTGGCTGGTCTGCTCGGTGACGCTGGACAGTTGCCCCGTGGAAGTGGCGATCTCATGGGAGCCGCTGTTGATGTCGCCCACCAGATTGCGCAGGTTGGCGATCATCTGGCCCAGGGCGTTGATCAACTGCCCCAGCTCGTCGCTCCGGTCGGATTCGGCGTGGGCGCGCAGGTTGCCGTCGGCCACCTGGGTGGCCAGGCCCACGGCTTCCTTGAGTGGGCGGATGATGCTGCGCGACAGCGCCCACGCCAGCAGCACACCGATCACGATGGCCGCCAGGATGCCCAGACTGATCAGGATGGTGGCGCGGTCGTGGTCACGCTCCATTTTCCCCAACTGGATGGTCTGCAGTGACTGCGCAGCATCCAGGATGCTGCGCGCGGTGGTGACCAGTTGTTCCTCCAGTTCCCGCAGCTGGCGTGAGGCGGAGACGGCTTCGTCGAAGGCGGCGGTGTAGCGCTGGAACAGGCCGGTGATTTCCGCTTTGGCATCGTCGCTGATGTAGGTGCCCTCAATCGATTGCAGGGCGCGCTCGGCGTCCTTGTCGAACCGGCCAACGGCGTCATCGTCGTGCTGGATCAGGAACTGGCGCTCGTAGCCCCGCATCTTCTTCAGCGCACCTTCCGCCACGTAGAGCTGGGGCTCGGTGCTGAGCCGGCTGGCGGTGATCCGCGCGCTTTCCTCCAGCTCCGCCACCGCGCTGTCGCGGGCGGACTGGGTGCGGGCCAGATCCTGCAGGCTCTGGGTGTAGCGCGCGCTGCCGTCGCGAACGGACTTGAGCAGTTCCAGGTCCGACGGTACGACCAGCTCATCGGCGAGGTTCCTGGCCACCGTTCCTGCCTGCTGCCCCAGGCTGACCGCCTCCTGAAGCCGCGCGTCGTCCCCGTTCAGCATGAAGTTCTTCTCTTCGGTGCGGGCTTGCAGCAACAGAGCCTCCATCTGGCCGGCCTGGGCCACCACATTGGAGCGGTGCCCGTAGCTTTCCAGCTGCAGCAGCGCATGGCCGCCCACCAGGGCCGCCAGGATGATCAGGATACTGAACCCGATCGCCAGCTTGCGGGCGATCGTCAGGGAAGAGAGAAAGCGGAACATGTCGAGTACTCGTTTTTTGGTTGTGCGACCCACCGGGCCCTTTTGATTGGATTTCGAGGGACGGCCCGGACAACTGGTATGGATATTCGACCAAACGCCTGCGGCGTACGCCGTTACCAGGGGGCCAGCCAAGCAAGAAGCTCGCCGCCGCCGGGAATCGGATCGGGCCGGAGGATGGTCCGTTTGAAATGGGTGGATTCCTACCCGCATCCATTCGGGCGTCCGGTCTGGTGCCGGGGGTATCGTCCTTTACTAGGCAGTCTAGAACAGGATTTTCGCTTGCAAGTGACGACGGGTGAAAAATCACCCGTTATTTGCCGGGAATG
This sequence comes from Marinobacter sp. JSM 1782161, assembly GCF_011421605.1. Lineage (NCBI taxonomy): Bacteria > Pseudomonadati > Pseudomonadota > Gammaproteobacteria > Pseudomonadales > Marinobacteraceae > Marinobacter > Marinobacter sp. JSM 1782161. The sequence goes on along the minus strand of NZ_WSSA01000002.1, from coordinate 2,779,096 downwards.
GGTGGATATCCGCCTATTGTAGGGGGTGTTACGTATCAGATTGTTGCAAAAAGGACTGGTTGCGTAAGCGTACGGTGTGAGGCGCCACGGATCCGCGACCTGGCCCTGGTCTTGCTAAAGCCCTGTTCTAACTAAAAAGCCTGACAAAAGATGCCGAGAGGCCATCCGGACAACAAACCGATAAAAAGAAGGACGTATCCACCATGAAATGGAATCTGCTGCGCGTCGCCCTGGCTGCGCTTCTGGCCTGGCCCATGAGCCTGGCCGCCGAGCCAAAGACGCTGGTGCTGTCTCACGTGGTCAGCCCGGACACGCCCAAGGGCAAAATGGCGACGATGTTCAAGACCATTGTCGAGCGCAAGATGGGTGACCGCTTCCGCGTCGAGATCCACCCCAACGGCACCCTGATGGATGACAACGAAGCCGTCGACGCCATCGCCGAGGGTCGCATCCAGTTCGCCGCGCCGTCGGTGTCGAAATTCGAGGCCTACACCCAGAAACTCAAGGTGTTCGATCTGCCGTTCCTGTTCCCGGACATGGCGGCGGTAAACCGCTTCCAGCAAAGCCCCGCCGGCCAGTCGCTGCTCACCAGCATGACCGGTCAGGGCATCGTCGGCCTGGGTTATCTGCACAACGGCCTCAAGCAGCTCTCCGCCAACCAGCCGTTCGAAAAGCCCCAGGATCTGGCGGGGCTGAAGTTCCGCATCATGAATTCGGACGTGCTGAAGAAACAGTTCCAGGCGGTGGACGCGACGCCGGTTCCCATGGCCTTTGCCGATGTCTATCAGGCCCTGGCGGAGGATCGTATCCAGGGGCAGGAGAACACCTGGTCCAACATCTATTCCAAGCGTTTCTACGAGTACCAGCCCTACATCATGGAATCCAATCACGGCGTGCTGGACTACATGGTGATCACCAACGCCGCTTTCTGGCAAAGCCTGAGTGACGAGGACCGCCACCACTTCCAGTACGCCATCGGCAACGCGCTGGGTTACGGCAACGCCGTGGCCAAGGCCAAGAGTACGAACGATCGCGGCGAACTGCAGGCGATGCCGGGCGTTAACCTGATCCGGCCCAGCCGCGCCGATCTGGCGGACTGGCAGGCGGTGATGAAGCCCCTGTGGGACGAGTACGCGCCCGCCATCGGCGAAGCCACCCTGCGCGCCGCCCAGGACGCGGCCGCCGCCAGTCTCTGACGGCGGCCGTCCCGCTCACACGCTGAAGCGGGCCACCTGGGTGCGCAGCGTCTCGCCCAGCCGGGCCAGCTCGGTGCTGGAGGAGGCGACCTGGGTGGCCGAGCTGGCGGACTGGTCGCTGATGTCGCGGATGCGGGTGACGTTCTGGTTGATGTCTTCCGCCACCGAGGACTGCTGTTCCGCTGCCGTGGCGATCTGGCTGTTGAGCTGGCGGATTTCCTCCACCGCCTGACCGATGGCGGTAATCGTCTGACCGGTGGTGCGGGCGCTGTCCAGGGTGCGGTTGGCCAGTTCGGTGCCCGTAGCCATGGCCTGCACCGAGCTTTCGGCGCTGCTCACCAGGTTGCTGATCAGGGTCTCGATCTCGGCGGCGGAGCTTTGCGTACGCTGGGCCAGGGAGCGGACCTCGTCGGCGACGACCGCGAAGCCGCGGCCCTGCTCGCCGGCGCGGGCGGCCTCGATAGCGGCGTTGAGCGCCAGCAGGTTGGTCTGCTCCGCCACGGACTTGATCACATCCAGCACGGTGCCGATGTTCTGGGTGTCGCTGCGCAGGGTTTCCAGCTGCGCCATCACGCCCTGGGAGCGGGTGTTCAGCTCTTCCACGTAGGTCACCGTCTCGCCCACCGCGGCCTCGCCCTGGGCGGCGGTCTCGCTGGCGCGGTTGGCGGCGCCGAAGGCCTCCTCGGCATTGCGGGCGACTTCGCTGACGGTGGCCGCCATCTCGTTCATGGCGGTGGCCACCTGGTCGGTCTGGTCACGCTGCTGGGTCATGCCGTCGCGGGTCTGTTCGGTCACGCTGGAGAGGTCGCCGGTGGAGTGGGCGATTTCCGTGGAGCCGTTGTTGATGCCCAGCACCAGCTCGCGCAGGCTCACCACCATGCTGCCCAGGCCGCCCAGCAACTGGCCCAGTTCGTCCCGGCGCGGGCTGTCGATCTCGCGGCGCAGGTCGCCGGAGGCCACGCAGGAGGCCACGTCAACCGCCTCGCGGATGGGCCGCACGATGTTGCGGCTCAGGCCCCAGGCGAGGGCGATGCCCAGCAGGATCACCACCGCGGTGGTGGCCATGATCAGCACCAGCGCCTGCTGGTGGTCCCGGCGCATCAGCGGAATCTGCGTGGCTTTCAGGCCGCCGGCGGCGTCGAGGATGGCGTCCGCGGCGCCGACCATGGCGGTCTCCAGTTCGTGGGTGCGGCGCACCTGGTCCACGGCGCTGTGGAAGGTTTTGGCGTATTGCTCGAACAGCCCCGTGATTTCCTGTTTCACCGATTTGTCCACAAACGAGGATTTGATCGAGCGCAGCGCCCGGTCGGCGGCGGACTCGAACTGCTGGATGGCGTCGTCGTTGGCTTCCACCAGGAAGCTGCGTTCGCTGCGGCGCATCTGCTTGAGCGCGGCGGCGGCCATGTAGAGCTTGTCTTCTGTGCTCAGGCGACTTTCGGTCATGCGTGCGTCGGTTTCCAGCTGGCTGACGGTCTGGTTGCGGGCCTCGCTGGTGGCGGCCAGGTCGCTCAGCAGCTGGCTGTAGCGCGTCGAGCCCTGTTTCACCTGCTCCAAGCGTTGGCGGTCGGCCGCAGCGGTCAGGTGTGTTTCCAGGGATTCGGCCACCTGGCGGGCGGCGGCGCTTTGTTCGCGGGCCGCTTCCAGGTTGGCGTCGGTGGGCTCCAGCAGGAAGGATTTTTCCGCCAGCCGCGCTTCCAGCAGCCGGGTTTCCAGGGCACTGACCTGGCCCACGATCACGGCGCGGCCGGTATAGCTGTTCAGCGCCTGCAGGCCAATGGCGCCAACGATGACGGAGAGGATGATGAGGACAGCAAAGCCGATGCCGAGCTTGCGTCCTATCGACAGGGACGTGAAGAACGAGAGCAATCGCATGAGGATGTCTTCCTGGCTGGGGGCGCTGTCGCGGGAGGGGCGCGGCACCGCCTCGATTGTTGTTGTTTATATTGTTTTCGATATAAGCAGAAAATAGTTCCGCTAGTCGGTATTTAAGTTTGAAATATAACCAATAACAACCCTGGGAAGGTAACAGATTGAAAACCGGTCGCTTTACCGATGGGCGGCAGGGGGCAAGCGATTGAGGAAAGAGGCGCCCGCGCTCACAGGGAGCGTCGGGCGCCGGAGGGTCAGAAGAACAGGTCGGGCAGGTAGGTGGCGATTTCCGGGAAGATCATGATCAGCGCCAGGCCGACGATCTCCACCAGCACGAACGGCAGGATCGACTGGTAGATGTCGCGCATGGTGATGCTCGGCGGCACCACGCCCTTGAGGTAGAACAGGTTGAAGCCGAAGGGCGGCGTCATGTAGCCGATTTCCATGTTGATCACGAACAGGATACCGAACCAGATCGGATCGAAGCCCAGGCTTTCCACGATGGGCATGAACACCGGCAGGGTGATCAGCATGATGCCAACCGGATCGAGCACCATCGCCAGCAGGAAGATGATCAGCATCATCGACAGGATGATGCCCCAGGGCCCACCCGGGATCGCCTGCATCAGCCCCTCGATCAGCTCCTGGGCGCCCATGCTCTGGTAGGCGGCGGAGAAGGCGTGGGCGGCAAACAGGATCCACATGATCATGCCGGTCAGCTTGAAGGTGCGGATCGACGCCTCATGCAGCAGCGACCAGCTGAACTTGCGGTAGACCACCGCCGAGACCAGGGCGCCGAACACGCCCACGGCCGCGGCCTCGGTGGGCGTGGTGATACCGCCGATGATCGAGCCCAGCACCATCACCACGATAGCGATCGGCAGGATCACCGCGCGCAGGGCGCGGAACTTCTCGGCCCAGCTGGCGCGGTCTTCCGGCGGCAGTGCCGGGGCCAGATGCGGCTGGAAATAGCAGCGGATGATGATGTACGCGCAGGTCAGCACCATCAGCAGCAGCCCGGGCAATACGCCGGCGGCGAACATCTTGCCCACCGAGACGCCTGTGATCAGGGCGTACAGGATCATCAGGATGCTGGGTGGAATCAGGATCCCCCAGCCGCCGCCGGTATTGATGCAGCCCAGCGCCATGTTCTTGTCGTAGCCGCGCTCCAGCATGGAAGGCAGGGCGATGGTGCCCATGGCCACCACCGCGGCGCCGCTGATGCCACACATGGCCGCGAACAGGGCGCAGATGCCCAGGGTGCCGATGGCCAGGCCACCGCGTACGCCGCCCCACCACAGGTGCATCATGCGATAGAGGTCGTTGGCTACGCCGGTTCGCTCCAGGATCATCGCCATGAACACGAACAGCGGTATCGCCACCAGCGTGAAGCTCTCCATGGTGCTCCAGATCTGGGAGGCCACCATAAAGAAGGAGTCAAAACCCCAGGTGAAATACAGGAAGACGACGGACACACCGCCCAGCACGAAGGTCAGGGGCAGACCCAGGACCAGGAAGAACAGCAGGGCGCCGAAAAACAGCAGGGTCAGAACTTCGATACTCACAGCATATCCTCCGGCTCATCGTCGCGGTTGCCTGGCTTGAAACCCTCCAGATTGCAGGCGATGGCAATGTCTTCCAGCAGCTTGACGACCCCTTGCAGGATCAGCAGTCCGGTGCCCAGCGGAATGGCCACCTTCACCGGCCAGATCGGCGGGTTCCATGCGGAATAGGTGGTCTCCAGGCTGGCGACCGACTCGCTGGCCATCTCGTAGCCGAAGTAGAACAGCGCCAGGGTGAAGGCGAAAAACATGGTGGAGGTGAAGATGTCGAGCCCCGCCTGCACCCGCGGGCCCAGGTGCGAATAGAGCAGGTCGACGTTGACGTGCCCCCGGTGCGCCATGATGTAGCCGCCGGACATGACGGCGTAGACGCCGAACAGCATCTGCGTCAGCTCGTTGGTCCACACGGTGGGCGAGTTGAGCAGGTAGCGGAAGCCCACTTCCAGCAGCAGGAAGATGAACATGGCAAAGACGAGCAGGGACAGCCAGCGCCCGATGAAATCGTTCAGGCGGGTGACCCCGTTCATGAATGCGGTCAGCGCACGCATGGTGTCCTCCGGGACGGCAGGGTGAATCGGAGACAGCGGACAGACCGGCGGGCCGGGGCCCGCCGGTCATCGGTGGGGGTTACAGGTAGCCCAGTTCGCGCAGGTAGTCCTTGAGCATGTCGAGGGCTTGCTGGGCGCGCTCGCTGCGCTTGCCTTCCTCGTCCCACATGCCCTGGGCGGCCTGGGTCAGACGGTTCTGCACGTCGTCCGGCAGGGTGTTGACCTGCACGCCTTCTTCCTTGATGGCCTTGGACAGGGCGACCTGTTCCTTGAACTGGTACTCGTTGGTGCGGAACCAGAACTGCTCTTCCAGGGCCTGTTTGACGATGGCCTGGAGGTCTTCCGGCAGCTTGTCCAGCGCTTTCTGGCTGACGATGATGACGTCGGTGCCGGCGATGTTCAGGGCCGGTTTGACGTGGTACTTCGCCACTTCATACAGGCCCATGGAGAAGGCGCCCTGGGCCGCACCCCAGTGGGCGCCGTCCACCACACCGCTGTCCAGCGCCGGGTAGAGCTCGCTGCCCGGAATGTAGGAGGCTGCCGCGCCGGCTTCGGTCAGGAACTTCTGCAGGGCGCCGGAGGAGCGGATCTTCAGGGAAGTGAAGTCATCCCAGCTTTCGATCGGCTTCTTGACCACCATCTCGGTCGGGTAGACCTTGTCGGTGGCCCAGTAGACGCCATACTGCGCCGCTTCGTCGCGCAGCATCTGCTCGAAGCCCAGGCCCTGGTGGAAGTAGGCCGCTTCCCACACGTGGCGGAAGGCGAACGGCAGCCCGGAGGCGATGCCGGCCAGGGTCATCTTGTCCTGGGCGTAGGACGGTGAGATGGTGCCCATTTCCAGAATGCCACGGCTGACCGCGTCGAAGGTCTGCTTGGCCTTGAACAGGGCGCCGGCTTCGTACAGCTTGAGTTCGAGACGCCCGTCACTGCGCTCCTCGATGACGCGCTTCAGCCGTTCCAGGCTGTCGGTGTAGGAGCTGCTGGAGCCAGGCCAGTGAGACTGGACCTTCCAGGTAATGGTATCGGCTGCGGTCGCCGCGCCACTGAACAGCACCCCCAGACTCAGGGTGGCTGCGGAGGCGAAGACGGTCAGTTTTTTGCGGGACAGATGCTTACGGAACAGGGAAAGCGTTGGCATGACTGAACCTCTTGTTGTTGTCAGGTCGTTGTTGTCAGATCAATGTTCCTTTTTATTTCGCTATGCGGAACTTATGTCTGCACAACGAATTATTGTTTTCAGAATTTATCACATGCATAGCGGTTTGCAATAGGCGTATCGGGTAACTCCCCCGACACGCGTTCAGGGCGAGTCGGGGTGCCGGCTATTCCCGAGCCATCGGCAAGCCGTCGGGGTGCAGGTGTCTGGCCAGCAGATGGCCGATGCGCAGCAGGTTGCGATCGCCGAAGGCCGGGCCGATCAATTGCACCGCCAGGGGCAGGCCGCTGTCGGTGAAACCCACCGGCAGGCTCAGTGCCGGCAGGCCGGACAGTACCGCCAGGCCGGACCAGACGGTCACGTCCATATAGGGCTGCGGGCGGCCGTTGATGGTGAGGTGGCGATCCAGCGCGGAGGTGTCCTGATCGTGCGGGAAGGGTTGCGTATTGGTGACCGGGCAGACCAGCACGTCGTAGCGCTCGAAGAAGCGCCGCCAGCGACGTTGCAGTTGCGCCCGTTGCTCGTCCAGGTTCATCCAGTCGGCGTGGGACAGGGTGGCGCCCCGTGCGAAGCGGGTCCGGTAGTCGGCGGGATCGCCGCTGCCGGCCTGTTCCTTCAGTTTTTCCCGCATTGTCTCGTCAAACCCGCCGCCCATGGTGGCGGCCAGCAGCGTGTAATAAAGGTCGTGGTTGTCTTTCAGGGACAGCTGCTCCGGCCGTGCCTGTTCATCGACCCGGGCGCCCCCGGCGCGCAGCAGGTCGATCACCGACTGCAAACCGGCCCGCACCTCGGTATCCACCGGGCAGTACAGGTCATCCGGCCAGGCCGCGACAGTCAGGTCGGTCACCTTGTCGCAGTGGGCTTCCGGGAGGTGGACCTGCCAGCCCGGCGCCTCCATATCGTCCGCGCCCACCAGCAGCGACAGCATCCGGTCGAGATCCTCCAGGTGACGCCCCATGGGCCCGGCCACGCCCAGGTCCCGTTTGCGGCACTGGCCCGGCGCCGCCGGTACGTGGCCGCGGGTGGGAATCACGCCGTAGGTGGTCTTGAGCCCGTAAACGCCGCAGAACGCCGACGGTGTGCGAATCGAGCCGCCGATATCGCTGCCCAGTTCCAGGGGGGTGAGTCCGGCCGCCAGCGCCGCTGCGGCGCCGCCCGACGAGCCACCCGGGGTGCGGGCCGCGTCCCACGGGTTGTGCGTGGTGCCGTAGAGGCTGTTGAAGGTCTGCAGGTCACCGGCCAGTTCCGGCACGTTGGTCTTGCCCAGCACTATGGCGCCGGCGTTCAGCAGTCGTTGTACGGCTGGAGCGGTGCGCGGGGAGACGTGATCCCTGAGCTTGCCGTGGCCGGCGGTGGTAGGCCAGCCCTTGATTTCGAAGGTTTCCTTGATGGTCATGGGCACGCCATGCAGGGGGCCCCAATCCTCGCCGCGCTGGGCGGCGGCATCGGCCGCTTCGGCCTGGCGCCGGGCGTCGTCGGCGCGCAGCACGACGATGGCGTTGAGGTCGGGGTTATGGTGCTCGATGCGCTGGAGGAAATGGTCGAGGACCTCGACGGCCGAAAAATCCTGACGGCGGATGCCGTCGGCGAGGGCAAAGCTGCTCATCTGGTGATAATGCACGATCAGCGGTTCCTGTGTTGTGGGGCGATTCCGCCCGTTCTTGTTATGCCTCTCCAAAATAGATCCACCGTGGCAAGATAGATTAATCGTGAAAATTGTGAAACAGTGTTTCGCAATGCATGCGTAGGCTATGGAAAAAACAACACGACGAACAACAAGAGGAAACGTCATGATCGAGGTGAATCGCGAGCCCGGCCTCGTCCGGCTGACCATCCGGCGTCCGGAGAAGAAGAACGCCCTGACCCGCGCCATGTACGACGATTTGTCCACCGCCGTGGACGAGGCGGCCGCCGATCGGAGCGTCCACGCCATCGTGCTGAGCGGTTGCGAGGGCCTGTTCACCGCCGGCAACGACCTGGACGATTTTCGCGCCCGGGCGGTGGACCCCGATCCCCAGCCGTCGGCGGGGCTGGCCTTCATCGAGCGGCTGATGCACTGCGATACGCCGGTGATCGCCGCCGTCGAGGGCATCGCCATTGGCATCGGCACCACGCTGCTGTTCCATTGTGACATCGTGGTGGCCGGCCGATCGGCACGGTTCCGCACGCCGTTTGTCGATCTGGGCCTGTCGCCGGAGGCCGCGTCCACCGTGATGGGACCGCTGCGCATGGGCTATCGCCGGGCGCTGGACCTGCTCGTGTTTGGTGACACCCTGGACGGGCAGGCGGCGCTGGACGCCGGCCTGGCCTCGCAGGTGGTCAGCGACGGCGAGGCGGAAACCGTCGCGCTGGAGCGCGCGCGCAAGCTGGTGAAACAGCCCCGGGACGCGCTGCGGGCCAGCAAACGGCTGATGATGGACCCCTGGCGCGAGCCGGCCAAGGCGGCTCTGGAACGGGAGCGGGACGTTTTTGCCGAGCGCCTGCGGTCGCCCGAGTGCCAGGCGGTGCTGGCCGGGATGGGGAAGCGGTAGGCGCAGCTGCGAACCTGAGGGATTGTCCGCAACGTAGCGGACGCTCCAGCTTCCGAGCCGCCCTGCGGGCGGCCCAAGGTGGCGGATTGCGGCGGGGCCTTGCCCTCCGGGGCCCTCGCGGACCCTCCGAAACTGAAGTTTCGGCTACATTTCTATGGTGCAGCTTCAAGCTGTCGATTGGTCTCTCTGGGCTTGATGGATTCCCGCCACGTAGCGGACGCTTCAGCTTCCGAGCCGCCCTGCGGGCGGCCCGAGGTGGCGAATTGCGGCGGGGCCTTGCCCTCCGGGGCCCTCGCGGACCCTCCGAAACTGAAGTTTCGGCACCATTTTACGGTGCCGCGTTCAGCCCCGGGATTGCGGTACGCTCGCTAATCCTTCCAGTACGGCGCCCGCAGTTCCCGCTTCAGCACTTTGCCAATGGTGCTGCGCGGCAGTTCGTCGCGGAACTCGACGCCCGCCAGGCGCTGGGCCTTGCCCAGCCGTTCGTTGGCCCAGGCCAGCAACGTCTCGTCGGGCACCGTCTCCCCCTCCTTGCACACCACCAGCCCCAGCGGCGTCTCGCCCCAGTGCTCGCTGGGAATACCGATCACCGCCGCATCCGCCACCGCCGGGTGCGTCAGCAATACCTTTTCCAGATCCACCGCGTAGATGTTGAAGCCGCCGGAGATGATCATGTCCTTGCGCCGGTCGAGGATATAGAGGAAGCCGTCGGCATCCAGCTTGCCCATGTCGCCGCTGCGGTAGAAGACCCGGCCGTCGGCATCGGTCCACAGCATGGCGCGGGTCTGCTCCTCGCGGCCGTAGTAGCCGCGCATCATGGCCCCGGCGCGGCCGACGATCTCGCCGATTTCGCCACGCGGAAGCTCCTGGCCGTCCTCGTCGAGGATCCGCACCTCCGCGCCCTCGGTGGGCTGGCCCACGGAGTCCCATTTGTCCGGAAAGGCGGCGCAGTCGAGGCTGGTGGAAATGCCGCCTTCGGTCAGACCGTACACCTCGCGGATGTTGCCCGGCCAGCGCTGCATGGCCTCGGCGATCACCTCTGCGCGCAGCGGCGCGCTGGTGGACAGCTTGAGCTGGAAGTGGGACAGGTCGAAGCGGTCGAAGTCCGGTTCCGCCAGGATGCGTTGGTACTGCACCGGCACCAGCATGGCGTGGGTCACCTTGTGGTGCTCGGCCAGCTCCAGGAAACGGCGGGCGTGGAATTTGGCCATCAGCACCAGGGTGCCGCCGTGGAACAGGACCGGCAGGGCGGACACCAGTGTGGTGTTGGAGTAGAGCGGCGTGGACACCAGGTTGACCGCTTCGCCGTTGAGACCGTAGCTGCCCATGCGGCGCATCTGCCGGTCGCGGAAACGGTGATCGTGCAGGATGCCCTTGGGCGTGCCGGTGGTGCCGGAGCTGTAGATGATGTTGAACGGGTCGTCCAGGTCCAGCGTGGCCGGTCGGGCTTCGTCTTCCACGGCGCCGAGCCAGCCGTCCAGGGTCTGGCCGCTGTCGGATGGCGCGTAGTCCAGGCCGATCCGAAGATCCGCCTCCACCTTGTCCAGCTGGTCGCGAATGTCGTCGTACAGCGTCGCGTTCTTGTGCGACACGAACAGGAAGCGGGCGTCGCAGTCGTTGACCATCAGCGCCAGGGTCTCACCGCTGGCCATGCCCGACAGCGGCACCATGCAGCCGCCGGCGGTCAGCACGCCCAGATAGAGCATCATGTAATCGGCGCTGTTCTCCGACAGGCCGGCCACGGTATCGCCTGTGGATAACCCGCACTGGCGCAGCCGATTGGCGATGCGGTTCACGCGGCTCACCAGGTCGGCCCAGCTCACCCGGCCGGTATCGTCGATCAGGGCGGTCTTGTCGGGCTGGCGCTCGGCCAGCTGCTGGAGGCGGTGGCCAATGGCTTCGAGATGTTCGCCGTCCACAGCGGGGGCGTGGACCGGCAGCGTCCGAACGGATTGGGTCATGATTTCACCTAAATGATTTTTGTGTTTTAACTAGTGAAATTAATTTCCGATAATATTGACTCAAAACCGGATGCCGTGACAAATTAATCCGAGAGTTCCTATTGGCGGACCCCGACTTCGTGGAACGACAGTGCTTCGGGTCCGGGATAGGCCGCAAGACTCAGCGAACGACAACTCAGCCAACAAGAACAAAAGGAGCTGCCGATGATGCGGTTCAGGAAGCGTGTGGCCCTCGTCACCGGTGCCGGTAGTGGCATTGGCCGGGCGGTGGCCCTGAGGCTGGCCCGGGAAGGGGCCCATCTGGTTCTGGTGGATCAGTCCGAGGCCGGGCTGATGGAAACCGAGGGTGCCCTGCCCGAGGACGCGGATTACCTGCGCAAGGTCATGGACGTGTCCGACGAGGCGGCCGTGGTCGCCCTGGTGAAAGAGACCGTCAAGCGTTGGGGCCAGATCGACGTGCTCTGCAACAACGCCGGGATCGCCGGCAAGCATCCCCCCATCACCGATCAGGACCGCGACGACTGGGATCGGATCCTGGGCGTGAACCTGATCGGCCCCATGCTCTTTATCAAGCATGTCGCGCCGCACATGCAGTCGCGCCGTCTCGGTAGCATCGTCAACACCGCCTCGGTGGCCGGTATCCGCTCCGGCGCCGGCGGTAACGCCTACAGCGCCTCCAAGGCCGGCGTAATCAACCTGACCCAGACGGCCGCCTGCGACCTGGGTGGCGACAACGTGCGCGTGAACGCCGTCTGCCCGGGCCTGATCGAGACCGGCATGACCCAGCCCATCTTCGACTACGCCCGCGCCAACGAGAAAGCCCACAAGCTGGGCGCGCGCTGCGAGCTGCGCCGCTACGGCAACCCCGAGGAAATCGCCGCCGCCATCCTGTTCCTGGCCTCCGACGACGCCAGTTACATCACCGGTCAGGCGCTGCCCGTGGACGGCGGCAACACCGCCTCCCTCAACCTGCCGGGAATGAAAGTCTGATGTCCGAAACCAAGCAAGACGCCTTTTTCGACAGCCAGGACCTGCCGGGCTTCCACAACGTGCTCGGTTACGAGCAGGTGTCCTGGGAAGAAGAGCAGGCGGTGATTGCCGTGCGCCTGCAGCCCCATCACCTGAACCTGGCCGGCGTGATCCACGGTGGCGTGCTGACGTCGCTGCTGGATATTGCCCTGGCCCAGGCCGGCACGTATTGCCCGTTCCCGGGACGGATCCGCAAGGCCATCACCCTGTCGCTGACCACCTCGTTCACCGGTCAGTGCAGCGGCGGCACCATCACCGTGACCGGCACCCGGCGCGCCGGCGGCACCCGCATTTTCAACAGCACCGGTGAAGTCCGCGACGACCAGGGCAACCTGCTGGCCATCGGCGAGGGCACTTTCCGCATCCGCTCCGGCAGCGAAGGCCCGGAGGGTGTTCCTCTGTAGCCGATACGCCCCTTACCGGGCGCGCGTCGGCCCTGACGCATGCTCCAACAACGATTGTTTCGCTCCAACAAAGACAAGACGAGGCACGACAACATGTTCGAACTTTCCGAAAAAGCCCAGGCCCTGCGCGAGCGTCTGCTCGCCTTTATGGACGAACACGTCTACCCCAACGAGCATCGGCACCACGAGCAGATCGACAACGCCGGGAACCGCTGGGCGCCGACCGCGATTCTGGAAGAGCTCAAGGGCAAGGCGAAGGAAGCCGGCCTGTGGAACCTGTTCCTGCCGGAAAGTGATTACGGCGCTGGCCTGACCAACTTCGAGTACGCCCACCTGTGCGAAATCATGGGCCGCTCCCACATGGCGCCGGAAGTGTTCAACTGTTCCGCGCCGGACACCGGCAACATGGAAACCATCGCCCGCTATGGCTCTCCCGAGCAGCAGAAGGCGTGGCTGGAACCGCTGCTGGCCGGCGAGATCCGCTCCTGCTTCTCCATGACCGAGCCGGCCGTGGCCTCGTCCGACGCCACCAATATTGGCTGCGAAATCCGCCGTGAAGGCGACGAGTACGTGATCAACGGCCGTAAATGGTGGTCGTCCGGTGCCATGACCACGACCTGCAAGATCGCCATCGTCATGGGCAAGACGGACCCGTCGGCGGAAAAGCACAAGCAGCAGTCCATGATCCTGGTGCCGCTGGACACCCCGGGCGTGAAGATCATCCGCCCGCTGACCGTGTTTGGATACGACCACGCGCCGCACGGTCACGCCGAAATCGAGTACAACAACGTGCGCGTTCCGGCCAGCAACATGCTGCTGGGTGAGGGGCGCGGTTTCGAGATCGCCCAGGGCCGTCTGGGGCCAGGCCGGATTCACCACTGCATGCGCACCATCGGTGTCGCCGAACGCGCGCTGGAAGCGATGTGTCAGCGGGTCAACGAGCGTGAAGCCTTCGGCAAGCCGCTGGCCCAGTTCGATTCCATCCGCAAGGACATCGCCCGCTCCCGCCTGGAAATCGAGCAGTGCCGTCTGCTGACCCTCAAGGCCGCCTACATGATGGACACCGTCGGCAACAAGGTGGCGCGCCAGGAAATCGCGATGATCAAGGTCGCCGCGCCGAGCATGGCGCTGCGCGTGCTGGATCGCGCGATCCAGGTTCACGGCGCCATGGGAGTGTGCCAGGACTCCTTCCTGGCGGCGGCCTGGGCCCAGGTCCGCACCCTGCGTCTGGCCGATGGCCCGGACGAAGTGCATCTGGATTCCATCGCCAAACTCGAACTGCGCGGCTATCCAAAAAACCAGCCGAAAACGCACTGATCCGGAGGCCCGAGCATGAGTAATCCGTTGTTTGATATGACCGGCCGGGTGGCCCTGATCACCGGCTCCACCAAGGGTATCGGCCGTTCCATCGCCGAGGAAATGGCCCGCGCCGGCGCCAAAGTCGTGATTTCCAGTCGTAAGCCCGACGTGTGCGAGAAAGTCGCCGGCGAACTGACCGAACAGGGCTTCGAGGCCATCGCCATTCCCTGTCACGTGGGTCGCAAGGACGACCTGCAGAATCTGGTGGACAAGACCCTGTCCGCCTGGGGCCGCATCGACGTGCTGGTGTGCAACGCCGCCACCAACCCGGTCTATGGTCCCACCCAGGAGATGACCGACGACGCCTGGGACAAGATCATGGACACCAACGTCAAGGGCACCTTCTGGTTGACGAAAATGGTGCTGCCGCACATGGCCGAGCGTGGCGATGGGCAGGTGATCCTGCTGTCCAGCATCGCCGGCATTCGCGGCAACACGGTGATCGGCACCTACGGCGTGTCCAAGGCGGCGGAAGCCGCGCTGGCCCGTAACCTGGCGGTGGAGTGGGGGCCCAAGGGTATCCGCGTCAACTCGATTGCCCCGGGACTGGTGCGCACCGATTTTGCCAAGGCGCTGGTGGAAGACCCGGAGCGCCTCAAGCGGGTGGAAGAGAAAACGCCTCTGCGCCGCATCGGCGAGCCGGTGGACATCGCCGGTCTGGCGGTGTTCCTGGCCACGCCGGCCAGTGCCTACATCACCGGTCAGGTGATTGTGGCCGACGGCGGCGAAACGGTGGGCTGATATGAACATGGCCGCTGTCGCAAACCTCGACCCGGAGCTGGTGGACGTCCTCGACGCCCACCGCTTCGATGAACCGTCACTCAAGCGCTGGCTGCAGACCGCCATGCCCTACATCGGCGACCGTCTGGACGTCAAGCAGTTCCAGGGTGGGCAGTCCAACCCCACCTTCCTGCTGGACACCGACAGCGGTCGCTACGTGCTGCGCAAGAAGCCGCCGGGCAAGACCCTGCCGTCGGCCCACATGGTGGAGCGCGAGTACAAGGTGATCCGGGCGCTGTCGGACCACACCGATGTGCCGGTGCCCCGGGCGCGCGTGCTGTGCGAGGACCCGGACATCATCGGCACGCCCTTTTACGTCATGGACTTCATGCCCGGCCGGGTGGTCAGCCATCCGGCGCTGCGGGCGCTGGATCGCGACGAGCGCCGGCCGGTGCACGAGGCGGCGATGGATACGTTGGCCCAGTTGCACGCCGTGGACGTGAACGCGATCGGCCTGGGCGACTACGGTCGGCCGGAAGGCTACGTGGCCCGGCAGGTGGCGCGCTGGAGCAAGCAGTACGAGGCCGCCAAGACCGATGACATGCCGGCCATGGACAAGCTCATGGCCTGGCTGCCGGATCACCTGCCGCAGCACGACGAATGCGCCATCGCCCACGGCGACTACCGGCTGGGCAACCTGATGCTGGCGCCGGATCGGCCCGGTGTCATTGCCATCCTCGACTGGGAGTTGTCCACGCTGGGCCATCCGCTGGCGGATCTCGCCTATTATTGCCTGCCGTATCACCTGCCCATGGACCTGGAAGGCTCGCGCGGCATCGTGGGTGAGGATCTCGAAGCGCTGAACATTCCGGACGAACGGGAGATCGTCGAGCGCTACTGCCGCCAGTCCGGGCGTTCCGGTATCGAGGACTGGCATGTGTTCCTGGCGTTCTCCCTGTTCCGGCTGGCGTCCATCGTGCAGGGGGTCTATGCCCGCGCCCTGCAGGGCAATGCCAGCAACGCCGACGCCCTGCAGGTGGGCAAGCGGGCCAGCATGCTGGCCGACGCCGGCTGGCGCATCGCCCAGAACGGGGCGAAGGGAGCATCGGTATGAGCCATCCCGGTGTGAATGAACGGATCGTCCGCCGCATCCTGATCACCAACGACGATGGCATCAACGCCCCCGGTCTGGCCGTGCTGGAACGCATCGCCGCCCGGCTGGCGGAAGAGGTCTGGGTGGTGGCGCCGGAGCATGATCGCAGCGGGGCGGGGCAGAGCATTTCCCTGCATACGCCGTTGCGGGTGTATCCCCAGGACGACAGCGGTCGCCGCTTCGCTGTCTCGGGGACTCCGGCTGACTGCGTGCTGTTCGCCCTGGCCGAATGGTTTGGCGAAACCCCGCCGGACCTGGTGCTGTCCGGGGTCAACTGCGGCGCCAACATCAGCGATTCGGTGCAGTATTCGGGCACCGTCGGCGCGGTACTCTCGGCCGAGCACATGGGCGTTCCGGCCATGGCGCTGAGCCAGGCGTTCCTCAACCGCGACGGCATCGACTGGTCGCCGGTGGCGGAACTGGGCGAGCGGGTCATTCGTGCCCTGTGGGCGCCGGACGAGCAGCCGCAGCCGTGCTGGAACATCAACTTCCCGGCGTGTGCCGCGAGCGACGTCCGCGAAATCCGCTGGGCGCGCGAGTCCAGCGGTTCCATCCAGCGCACGCGCCTGCTGGCCGGCCAGGACGGCCGCAGCCTGCCGTACTGGTGGCTCAGCTTCGAGCGCAGTTCCCAGCACATCATTGCGCCGGATATGGACGTGACCGTTTTGCGTGACCGGGCGATTGCCGTCACGCCCCTGCGCAGCCAGGCGCCCCTGCCGGGGCAGCAGGCTGTGCTGTCGATCGAATAATTCCAAGACGACGTGGCCGGCTTGCCGGCCGGCATGGGAGAACAAGAGATGTTTGAAAGACACCACGGGGTCTGGCCCCAGGATCTGCCCAAGACCATGACGCTGCCCCAGACCAGCGTGTTCACCAACCTGGCCATCGCGGCCCTGCGCTACCCGGACCATCCGGCGATCATCTTCTACGACCGAGTGATGACCTATCGCCAGTTGCTGGAGGAAGTCGAGGCGCTGGCCGGTTACCTGCAGGCGCAGGGGGTAAACAAGGGCGACCGCGTGCTGCTGTACATGCAGAACTCGCCGCAGTACGTGGTGGGTTACTACGCCATCCTGCGGGCGGACGCGGCGGTGATCCCGGTGAACCCGATGAACCGGGCCGCCGAGTTGGAGCACTACATCAGTGATACCGACGCGACCGTCTGTCTGGCGGGCCAGGAACTGGCCGGTTTTATCGCGCCGCTGGTGGGCAAGACCCACCTGGAAACGGTGGTGGTGGCCGCCTACCGCAGCTACATCGATCCCGAGACGGATCTCAATCTGCCGGCGGAAGTCGCCGCTCCGGCCGCCCCGCTGGACGCCCCCGGCCTGGTGAGCTGGGACGAGGTGATCCGCGCCGGCCACGTGCCCGGTCCGCACACCGCCGGTCCCGACGACGTGGCCGTGATTCCCTACAGCTCCGGCACCACCGGCGCCCCCAAGGGCTGTACCCACGTGCACCGGGGCGTGATGGCGACCGCCGTGCACCGCGCCTTCTGGAACCTGAGCACCGCCGACACGGTGCAGCTCTCCACGCTGCCGTTCTTCCACGTCACCGGCATGACCGGTTCCATGAACAGCCCGATCTTCTCCGGCTCCACCTCGGTGATCATGACCCGCTGGGAGCGCAACACGGCGGCCAGGCTGATCGAGCGTTACCGGATTACCGGCTGGACCAACATCGTCACCATGGCGGTGGACTTCCTGTCCAACCCGGAGCTGGCCAACTACGACATCAGCAGCCTCAAGACCATCGGCGGGGGCGGCGCGGCCATGCCGGCGGCGATTGCCGACAAGCTCAAGACCCTCACCGGGCTGGACTACATCGAGGGTTACGGCCTGTCCGAGACCATGGCGGCCACCCACATCAACCCGCCCGACGCGCCCAGGACCCAGTGCCTGGGGATTCCGGTGTTCGACGTGGACTCGCGCATCATCGATGTGGACACCCTGGAGGAGAAAGGCCCCGGCGAAGTGGGCGAGATCGTCAGCCATGGCCCGCAGGTCACGGTGGGCTACTGGAATCGGCCCCAGGAGACCGAGGCCGCCTTCATCGAGCTGGACGGCAAACGTTTCTTCCGCACCGGCGATCTGGGCTACTACGACGAGGACGGCTATTTCTTCATGGTCGACCGGGTCAAGCGCATGATCAACGCCTCCGGCTTCAAGGTATGGCCGTCCGAGGTGGAGAGCCTGATGTACCGGCATCCGTCGATCCACGAATGCTGTGTGATCTCCGCGCCCGACCCCAAGCGGGGCGAGACCGTCAAGGCCTGCATCGTGCTGACGCCGGAAGCCGAGGGCTCCGCCACGGCGGAAGACATCGTGGCCTGGTGCCGCGAGGAGATGTCCGCCTACAAGGTGCCCCAGCTCATCGAGTTCGTCACCGAGCTGCCCAAGTCCCCCACCGGCAAGGTGATGTGGCGAGCCCTGCAGGAGCAGGAGTGGCAGCAGTCCGCCTGACGGCGACGCGTCGCCCTTAATGGCATATGGCCCGATACCGTCGGTTCGTCCGGTGGTGTCGGGCTATGGCCTGATACACCCTCATTCAGTTTCACTATAACGCCAAAATCCCAACCAATGGTCCGCAGAGTGGAATTGCATTCTGTATATTGACAGGCGATCTGCTCGGTGTACTCTTGGAAGAAAGGTGATATTAAAAACTAAAACGTCTCGATCGGATTAGAAAACCAGCGGTTCAAAGGAGTCGATCAAAGGCTCCGATTTCGATAACAACTTCCGCCGGTATCCCAAAGCCAGCGGCATCCAATAACAACAACTTGCCAAGAGGGGGCTGATTTGAACCTCTTTTTCCAGAACATCGTGAACGGGCTGACGCTCGGGAGCATCTACGGTCTCGTAGCGCTCGGGCTGACCCTGGTTTACGGCATCCTGCATATTCCCAACTTCGCACATGGCGCGCTCTATATGGTCGGCGCGTTCATGTCGTACTTCTTCATGGTGGATCTCGGTGCGCATTACTGGATCGCCATGCTGGGTTCTGCCGCGGTCGTCGCGGTGCTGGCCGTGCTCTGTGAGCGGCTGGTGTTCCATCCCCTGCGGCATTCGCCGCCCATCCACGACAAGATCGCCGCCATCGGCATCCTACTGTTCCTGGAAGCGGTGGTGCAGATGCTCTGGGGAGCGGACTTCCGCCGCATGACCACGCCGTTCATGGGCATCATGAACTTCGACGGGCTGATCATCCCGCAGCAGCGGGCGCTGATCATCGTCGGCGCCATCGTGCTGGTGATCGCCCTGCAGTGGTTCCTGCGCAAGACCATGACCGGCGCCACCATCGTCGCCATGGCCCAGAGTCGCGAGGGCGCCTTCCTGGTGGGCATCGACGCCAACCGGGTGGCGATGATGACCTTCGCCATCTCCGGCATCCTGGCCGCCTTCGCCGCCACGCTCTACGCGCCGATCAACCTGGTGTACCCGGCCATGGGCCACGTGGTGATCATGAAGGCCTTCGTCATCATCATCCTCGGCGGTATGGGCAGCATTCCCGGTGCCATCGTCGGCGGCATGATCATCGGCTTCGCCGAAGCCTTCGGCGGCTTCTACATCTCCAGCAGTTACAAGGACATCATCGCGTTCGGCCTGCTCGTGGCGATCCTGTCCTTCCGTCCGCAAGGTTTGTTCGCGAAGGGGGCGCACTGATCATGTTGAAATTCGCATCCCTGCTCACTCAGCCGGCGACCAAGTACGCCCTGATTGTCCTGGCGCTGCTGTTCCCACTGGTCGCCAGCAACGAGTACCAGGTCTACGTCATGGCGTCGGCCTTCATCTGGGCCATTGCGGTCTACGGCCTGAACATCATCACCGGCTACTGTGGCCAGCTGAACCTGGCCCACGGCGGTTTCTTCGCCCTGGGCGCCTACACCCTGGGCCTGCTCAGCGCGGATTATGGCTGGAGTTTCTGGCCGGCGTTCGTCGCCGCGCTGGTGATGACCGCTTTCATCGGTCTGCTGGTGGGCGTGGTGTCCCTGCGCCTGAAGGAGCACTACTTCGCCATCTTCACCCTGTGCGTGGGCTTCATCATGTACATGCTGATGGACAAGTGGGAGGAACTGACCCACGGCCCCATCGGCGTGCGTGACATCGCCGCGCCCCACGGCTTTGGCCTGGTGGATTTCACCGAGACCACACCCTTCTACTACCTGGTGCTGGCGTTCCTGGTGTTCGCCATGTGGTTCATGGGCAAGCTGTCCCGTTCCCTGCTGGGCCGGACCTTCATGGCCATCCGCAACGGTGACGAGCTGGCCCAGTCCCTGGGCATCAACCTGATGCGCAACAAGACGATGGCGTTCGTGCTGTCCACCACCTACGCCGGCATGGCCGGGGCCCTGTACGCGGGCATGGTGCGCTTCATCGGGCCCGAGGACGGCAACATCCTGCACACCTTCGACATGATCACCTACCTGCTGGTGGGCGGCATCGGCACCCTGTCCGGCCCGCTGGTCGGCACCCTGGGCATCGTCTGGCTGACCCAGTCCCTGCAGTTCCTGGAAGAGTACCGGATGATCCTGTTCGGTCCGCTGCTGGTGATCCTGGTGATCTTCTTCCCCCGCGGCATCGTGGGCTCCTTCCTCGGCTGGCTGCATCGTCGCGCTCAAAGTGCCGCATTGCCGGCGGCCAAGAAGAAGGAAAGCCGAATCCAGACCGGCAAAGGGGTCGAGAACAATGCTTAAGATCGAGAACCTGACCAAGATGTTCGGTGGCCTGGCGGCGGTGAACGACGTGTCCGTCGAGTTCGAGGCCAACAAGGTCAACGCCATCATCGGGCCCAACGGCGCCGGCAAGAGCACCTTCTTCAACCTGGTGGCCGGCACCCACAAGCCCACCTCCGGGCGGATTGTCCTGGACGGCGAGGACATCACGCCGCTGCGCTGCGACTTTATCGCCCAGCGCGGGGTGGGGCGCACCTTCCAGACCACCAACCTGTTCGAGCAGGCGACGGTGCTGGATAACCTGATCGTCGGTCACCGGCTGCGCACAACCTCCGGCCTGTGGGACGTGCTGATCAACTCGAAGCGCCTGCGCGCGGAAGAGAAAGCCTGTCGCGACAAGGCCCGGGAAGCGCTCGATTTCGTCGGCCTGAGCCATGTGGAAAACCGCTTCATTGCCGACATCACCCAGGAGGAGCGCAAGCGCGTGGCGTTTGCCCTGGCCCTGGCCACCGATCCCAAGATCGTGCTGCTCGACGAGCCCGCCGCCGGGGTGAACCCGGAGGAGACCGAGGGGCTGGCCGACCTGATGCGCAAGATGGTCAACCACGGCCTCACGGTGTGCCTGATCGAGCACAAGATGGACATGATCATGGGCATCGCCGACAAGATCATGGTGCTCGACCACGGCGAGAAGATCGCCGAAGGCACGCCCAAGGAAGTCCGGGAGAACCCGGTCGTGATCGAAGCCTACCTGGGGAGTGACGAAGATGCTGCAGCTTAGGAACGTCGACGTCTGCTACGGCAGCTTCAAGGCGCTCAGCCAAATCTCGATGACCGTGGACTCCGGTGAGCTGGTGGTGCTGCTGGGAGCCAACGGTGCCGGCAAATCCAGCCTGTTCAACGCCATCAGCGGCCTCAACAGGCCGGCCGCCGGCGAGATCGAGTTCGAGGGCCAGCGCCTGGACGGGCTCAAGCCCAGCGGCATCGTGTCCGCCGGCGTGGTCCAGTGCGCCGAGGGGCGCAAGCTGTTCCCGCAGATGAGCGTGATGCAGAACCTGATGATGGGTGCCTACGTGCATCGCCGGGACAAGGCGGGCAACAGGAAGCACCTGGAAGAGGTGCTGGAACTGTATCCGATCCTGCGCGAGAAGGCGGATGAGCCGGCGGGGTCCCTGTCTGGCGGTCAGCAGCAGATGGTGGCCATCGGCCGCGCCCTGATGAGCCGGCCGCGGCTGCTGATGCTGGACGAACCCTCCCTCGGCCTGGCCCCGCTGGTGGTGCGCCAGATGTTCGAAACCATCCAGAAAATCAACCGTCTGGGCACCACGGTGCTGCTGGCGGAACAGAATGCGTTTGCGGCCCTGAAGATTGCCACCCGGGCCTACGTGATGGAGAACGGCCAACTGGTCATGGAAGGCGACCGGGACACCATGCTGGGCAACGAAGAGGTCCGCAAAGCGTATATCGGCGCTTAAGGAGCCCGTCAGAAAAGATCGACCTGGAACGCGATAAATCCAACAACAAGACGCAATACCCAAGGAGAACACAATGAAAATGCTGAAAAAACTTGGTCGTGCCGTTGCCGTTGCGACACTGGGGGCGGGGTTGTCCACCGGTGCCATGGCGGAATCCACTGTGAACATCGGCTTTACCGGCCCGCTCAGTGGCGGCGCCGCGCTGTACGGTGAGAACACCCTGTCCGGCCTGCGTATGGCGGCGGACGAAATCAACAGCAGCGGTGGTTTCCAGATCGACGGCGAGACCTACAAGCTTAACCTGATCTCCCTGGACGATCGTTATTCCCCGTCCCAGGCGGCGACGAACGCCAAGCGCCTGAAGCAGGAATCCAACGTGCCGGCCGTCTTCGTGCCGCATTCCGGTGGCGTGTTCGCGCTGCAGGACTTCAATGAAAAGGACGACTTCCTGGTAATGGCGTACACCAGCGTGCCGACGGTCACCGAGAAGGGCAACAGCCTGACTCTCCGTATCCCGCCGACCTTCGACGGCTACGTGCGCGCCTTCACCAACTACGCCCTGGGTCACGAGGGCAAGAAGCTGGCCATGGGCGGCGCCACCCACGAGTACGCCAAGATCTGGGCCAAGATGATCGAGCAGGAATGGACCGGCAAGGGCGGTGAAGTGGTTGCCCAGAACCCGATGGACTACAACAAGTCCGCCGACTTCTACACCGGCGTCAGCCGTCTGGTGGCGTCCAACCCGGACGTGATGTTCGTCGGCGGTGCCTCCGAGCCCACCGGTCTGGTGGTCCAGCAGGCTCGCCAATTGGGCTTCCAGGGTGGCTTCATCGTCATGGACCAGGCCAAGATCGACGAAGTGGCCAATGTGGCCGGCGGTGTGGAGATGATGGAAGGCGCCATCGGCGTGGTGCCGCTGTCGGTGTATGAAACCGCCGCCGCGCAGGATTTCATCAAGCGCTACCAGGCTGAGTACGACAAGATGCCGGGCTCTGAAGCCGCCTACAACTACCTGGCCATGTACGGCCTGGTGAAGGCGATGGAACTGGCCGGCACCACCGAAGCCAAGGCCGTGCGCGCCAAGATGGGCGAGGCCATGGGCCAGCTCAAGCCGGAGCACAACCCGTACGAAGTCACCACCGTGACCGATAAGGGCGGCTTTGTCACCGAAACCACCCTGGCGGTGGTGGAAGACGGCAAGATCGTGCAGAAGCCGATCGAAGGCGAGTAAGCGCCGGGTAGGAAAAAAGGGGCCCTGTGGATGGCCCCTTTTTTTGTTGGTCCGGCTGCCTAGCGCACGTACATCACCAGGTTTTCCGCCACACAGGCGGGTTTGTCCTCACCCTCGATCTGCACCTCGGTGTTGTAGGTGGCCAGCACGCGTTGCTCGTCCACCGCGCTGAGGTCCTTCAGGGTGATCGCTGTGCGGATGGCCGAGCCGGATTTGACCGCCGCCGGGAAGCGCAGCTTGTTGAGGCCGTAGTTGATGCTGGCGGTGGTACCGGTGACGTGCATTGCCCCCTGGTTGAGCAGGGGAATCAGGGACACGGTCAGGAAGCCGTGGGCCACCGGGCTTTTCCAGGGGGCTTCCCGCGTCGCCCGCTCCACGTCCACGTGGATCCACTGGTGATCGCCAGTGGCGTCGGCGAAGGCCTGGATCATGTCCTGGGACACGGTTTTCCAGGGGCTGTGGCCGATCAGCTGGCCGCGGTATTGAGACAGGTCATCCAGGGCAATCTCTTTCATGTCGAATCCTGTTTTTGTTTGATTTAGTTTCGCACTGTAATACTTGATTCCGCATTCATTCTGGCGAACCGGTCAGCCGGGTGCAACCGCTTTGACGGCGCCCGCTTGGGCCCCATCAAGTATTCAAGCCACACGATAAGGAGAGCACGAACATGGCCAGCAACCAGCAGATTATCCTTGCCGAGCGTCCCACCGGGATGCCGGACGACAGCCACCTGGTCCTGCGGGAGGCGCCCATGCCGGAGCCGGCCGAGGGCGAGGTGCTGCTCAGAACGATCTACCTGTCGCTCGACCCGTACATGCGCGGTCGTATGTCCTCGGCGGCGTCCTACGCCAACCCGGTGGAGCTGGGGGACGTGATGACCGGCGGCACCGTCAGCGAGGTGGTGGAAAGTCATTTCGATGGCCTTGAGCCCGGCGACCTGGTGCTCAGTCACAGCGGCTGGCAGAGCTATGCCACCGCGCCGGGCAAGGCCCTGCGCAAGCTGGACCCGCAGGCAGCACCCATCTCCACCGCGGTGGGCGTGATGGGCATGCCGGGCTTCACCGCCTACGTCGGCCTGCTCGATCTGGGCCAGCCCAAAGCCGGCGAGACCGTGGTGGTTTCCGCCGCTGCCGGGGCCGTGGGGCAGGTGGTCGGCCAGATCGCGAAGATCCAGGGCTGTCGCGTGGTGGGCGTGGCCGGCGCCGACGACAAGTGTCAGCACGTGGTGGACACCTACGGGTTCGATGCCTGCGTGAACTACAAGGACGACGACTTCGAAGCCCAGCTCGACAAAGCCTGCCCCGATGGCATCGATGTCTACTTCGAGAACGTCGGCGGCAAGGTGTTCGACGCGGTGATGAAGCGGGTCAACGTGTTCGCCCGCATCCCGGTGTGTGGCCGCATCGCCCATTACAACCAGACCGAACTGCCCGAAGGGCCGGATCGCCTGATTCCGTTCATGGGCAAGGTGCTGGTCAAGCGACTGATGCTGCGCGGCTTTATCCAGACCGATCACCTCGAACGCCAGCCGGATTTCCTTGAGGACATGGCGGGCTGGATTCGCGATGGCAAAGTGCAGTACCAGGAGGACATCGTCGACGGGCTGGAAAACGCGGTGAGTGCTTTTCAGGGGCTGCTGGAAGGCAGGAACCGGGGCAAGATGCTGGTTCGGGTGGCTGATGACCCGACTCGCAAGGCCTGATGTCGACTTTTAATGTAGCCGATGCTTCAGCTTCGGAGCGGACGACAGTCCGCCGGACTTATCCGGGAGCCTTACGGCTCCTCCGAAGCTAAAGCTCCGGCTACATGGCTCCGGGACCTTTAGACCGCATACCCCGGGTTCTTGCTGTCCAGCAGCCGCAGCAGCGCCGGCCAGGTCAGCCTGGCGGCCTTGCCCAGCGACTGGGACTGCTCTCTGGTGGTCTCGATCGCTGCGTCCGTTGGCATGAAAGTCGGCCCACACGCCTGTGCTTTCACCTGGATCTCGCACGCCTTCATCAGGAAATAGAGGTAGGTGAAGGTTTCGGGCACGTCGTGACCGGTGGTTAGAATGCCGTGATTGCGCAGGATCAGCATTGATTTGTTGCCAATGTCGGCGATCAGGCGCTCCCGCTCGTCCAGGTTCAGGGCCACGCCCTCGTAGTCGTGGTAGGCCACGTGATCCAGGCACAGCATGGCGGTCTGGCTTAGCGGCAGCAGGCCGTCGCGATGCGCGGACACCGCCACCCCGTCCGCCGCGTGCAGGTGCATGACGGCACCGGCGTCTTCCCGACCCATATGAATCGCGCTGTGTATGGTGAATCCGGCCGGATTAACGCGTGCGAGTCCGCCGGCCTCCACCACCTGACCTTCCTGATCCACCTTCACCAGCGACGACGCGGTGATTTCGTGGAACAGTAGCCCGTAAGGGTTGATCAGAAAGTGATGCTCGGGGCCGGGGACCCGTGCCGACAGGTGAGTGAACACCAGGTCGTCCCAGCCGAACAGCGCTACCAGCCGATAGGCCGCGGCTAGGTCGCACCGGGCCTGCCATTCCTGTTTGCGCAATGCCTTGTCCTGTTCTTGTTGTTGGGGGGATTGCATAAGGCCTCCTTTATCGTGAGGGCGGGAGCGGGCGGCTCCGTAAGGTGTAGCAGAAGCTTTGGATTCTGAGCCACCAGTGGTGGCCGGACCGTATTGATTCCCTCGTCTCTGGTTACGAGGCGGGTCATCCGTCTCATAGTGGACGCCCTGAGGGGCGCTCCGAAACCAGAGTTTCGGCTACATTCAAGGCCGCTTTGAGCAAGCCGTGAGACGAAAAAGGGGGCGGCAAAGCCGCCCCCGTAAAATTGGGTCTCCAAGGGGATTGGCGCCCTTCGGGCAGAACAGGCACCGGAGACCCAGCTCCTCGCACAGAGAACGGTTTGGCGTTTACGAGGCTTCCAGCAGGCCCGCGTAACGCTCCAGGTGGTGATCGTCGTCACCGAACTGGTGATTGATCATGATCAGACGCTTGGCGTAGTGGGCCAGGCTGTATTCCCAGGTCATGCCGATGCCGCCGTGCAGCTGGATCGCCTGTTCGGCGATGAACTGACCGGCGCGGCCGGTCACGTTCTTGGCGGCGGCCAGGATGCGGTCGCGCTCGTCGCTGGCGTCGTCGTTGGCCACGCTGGCGGCCAGGATCGACATGGAGCGGGCCTGTTCCAGCTCCGAGCTCATATCGACCATGCGATGCTGCAGCACCTGGAACTTGCCGATGGGTACGCCGAACTGTTTGCGCGTCTTGAGGTATTCAAGAGTGAGCTTGATCGACTCTTCCATCGCGCCCACCGCTTCGGCGCAGAGCGCGGCCACGGCACGGCCGGCCTGGTACTGGATCACGGGACCGGCCTGGCCCTCGGCACCGATCAACGCATCGGCGCCCACCTGTACGTTGTTTAGGAACACGTCACAGCCCTTGGCGCCGTCCATGGTCGGGTAGACCCGGCGTTCCACGCCCTCGGCGTTGGGATCGACGGCGAACAGGGACACGCCGCTGTCGTCGCGGCTGTCGCCGCCGGTGCGGGCCGAAACCAGGATCAGGTCAGCCGCGTGGCCGCCGATCAGTACACCTTTGCGACCGTTCAGGACATAGCCGTCGCCAGACTTCTCGGCGCGGGTCTCGACGTCGTTCAGGTTGTAGTGGCTCTGGGGTTCGTCCAGGCCCACGGCGATTTTCAGTTCGCCGGTGGCGATGCGGCTCAGCCAGTCTTCCTTCTGGTTGTCGTTGCCCGCCTGACTGATCAGGCCCCCGGCCAGCACTACCGTCTGCATGTACGGTTCCAGGCACAGGCCGCGACCCAGCTCGGTCATCACCGACTGTACGTCCACGCCGGAGCCGCCGAAGCCACCCAGCTCTTCCGGGAAGGGCACGGCGCACAGGCCCAGCTCACCCAGCTGTTTCCAGAAGTCCTCGCTGTAGCCCTGTTCGCTTTCGCTGAATTTCAGGCGCTTTTCGAATTCGTACTCACCGCGGACCAGGCGCGCCACGGTGTCCTGCAGCATCTGCTGCTCTTCATTCAGATTGAAGTCCATGGGTGCCTCCTTACAGTCCGAGAATCATCTTGGTGACAATGTTCTTCTGGATCTCGTTGGATCCGCCGAAGATCGACAGCTTGCGCATGTTGAAGTACTGCGGTGACAGCGCGGCGCCGTCCTCGTCGGACAGGTGCTCGCCCTCGTAGGCCAGATCCAGCTCCTCTTCCACGAACGGCTGGGCGTAGGGCCCCAGGGCACGGCGGGACAGGTCGGTGATGGTCTGGCGGATCTCGGTACCGCGGACTTTCAGCATGGAACTCTCGGCACCCGGCACGCCGCCGCCTTCAACCGAGGCGATGATGCGCAGGTTGCTGATGGAGGCAGCCATCAGGTCGATCTCCACCTGGGCGATGCGTTGCGCGAAGGTCGGGTCCTCGATCAGCGGGCGACCGTTCTTC
Source organism: Marinobacter sp. JSM 1782161 (assembly GCF_011421605.1). Taxonomy (NCBI): domain Bacteria; kingdom Pseudomonadati; phylum Pseudomonadota; class Gammaproteobacteria; order Pseudomonadales; family Marinobacteraceae; genus Marinobacter; species Marinobacter sp. JSM 1782161. Next base: position 2,751,776 of record NZ_WSSA01000002.1, on the reverse strand, counting down.
TGCTGGCGGCCGGCGATGGCCTTGAGGTGGCTCAGTGCCGCCTTGGAAGCGCCGATGCCGGCCAGGCCGGTACGTTCGTAGGTGAGCAGGTACTTGGCGTAGGTCCAGCCCTTGTCTTCTTCACCCACGAGGTTGTCCACAGGCACTTTGACGTCGTCGAAGAAGACTTCGTTGACCTCGTGCTCGCCGTCCAGGGTGATGATCGGGCGCACGGTCACGCCCGGGGTGTCCATGTCGATCAGCAGGAAGGAGATGCCTTCCTGGGCTTTCACCTCGGTGTTGGTGCGCACCAGGCAGAAAATCATGTTGGCGTGCTGGCCCAGGGTGGTCCAGGTCTTCTGGCCGTTGACGATGTAGTGATCGCCGTCGCGCACCGCGCGGGTCTTCAGGGACGCCAGATCGGAGCCGGAGCCGGGCTCGGAGTAGCCCTGGCACCACCAGTGCTCGCCGCTGAGGATGCGCGGCAGGTAGTGCTGCTTCTGTTCTTCACTGCCGAACTTGATGATCACCGGCGCCACCATGTTCACGCCGAAGGGGATCGAGCGGGGCGCGCCGTAGCGGCAGGACTCTTCGTCCCAGATGTGTTTCTGCACAGCCGTCCATTTCACACCGCCGTATTCTTCCGGCCAGTGAGTGGCGTACCAGCCCTGCTTGACCAGGATCTGTTGCCAGCGCTCGTGGTCGGCGCGGCTCATGCGGCGCCCCTGCTTCACCTTGGCAGCGATGTCCGCCGGCAGTTTTTCCTCGAGGAAGGTCCGGACGTCGTCCCGGAAGGCCAGCTCATCGGCCGTGTAGTTCATGTTCATCGATCAACCTCTCGGTGCGTTCTCTTGTTGTTGAGACTTTTTTGAACCCTTTTGAGCCCCTTTGAGGCTCTCATCGAGCTGAGGGCTCTCATTGAGCTCGTGGCGTCGAGATTCATTGCGAGACCGGTTTTGCATTAATGCGAAAACAGATACCGCATAGCAGAATTAAGGTAAGGATGAATGAAGGGGTTTGGCCTGTCAATTGCCCAGATCATGATCTTTTACAGAAAAAGCACGTTGCTGGGCAAAATTTGGTTTTAAAAGGTTGAGGATGGAAAGTGCTTTGTCTATATTCGAAAACACGGAAGCCGGTATTGCTTAGCGGAACTGAAAATGCAAAAAGTACCGCATAGCGAAACTCACGGACGAGCAGTGATCGAACCGGCGCTCTAAAAACAACAACCAAGCACCCGGGAGGACGCGCCGACCCAAACGGCGTCTCAAGGCGTCAGAGCAAGGCGGTCTGCAACTTCCAGCGATACAACAACAAGAGACGAGGTTTGCAATGACAACAAAAATGGGCTCATTCCGAGCACATCCCCTCACCCGTGCCGTTACCCTGGCAACCTTCCCTCTGCTGGCGGCCATGGCCACCACGGCGGCCGCCCAGGATTCCCAGGACGAAGAAATGGAACAGCTGCGCCAGCGCGTGGAGCAGTTGGAAAACACCCTGCAGGGCGCTGTGTCGTCCGCCCCCGAACTGCGTGAGGACGAACCCTATATCCTGCGCGAGGGCGATGGTCTGAAGATCGGTGATACCACCATTTCCTTCGGCGGCTTCATCAAGGCCGATGCGTTCTTCGGGTCCGGCGGTGATGGCACGGTCAACACCTACTCGGTCGGTCTGCCCCGTAACTTCGCCGCGGCGGCCAACTCCGGCAGCAACGAGTGGAAAACCGGTTTCTCCGCCCGGGAGTCGCGCTTCAGCTTCGGTACCCAGACCGCCGATGTGGCCGGTCACACCCTGCGCACCTACCTGGAGATGGACTTCAACCAGGCCGACGACTCCGATGGCAACGAGGTGGTGTCCAACAGCTACGCCCCGCGTCTGCGTCAGGCCTACGGTAACTGGAATGGCTGGGAATTCGGTCAGACCTACACCACCTTCTCCGACCTGGCGGCGCTGCCGGAAATCCTGAACCAGGGCAAGATGGCGGCGTTCCTCTATGTCACCCAGCCCCTGATCCGTTACAACATGGCGGCGCCGGGCGGCAAGTTCAGTGTGGCGCTGGAAAACCCGGAAGACGGCTTCGGCACCACCTCCTATGACGACCAGTCCTATCCGGACCTGACCGCCCGCTACCAGCTGCGCTCAAAGTACGGTATCTACTCCATTACCGGCCTGCTGCGTAACCTGGAAGACGATGACGCGGACGACGAGGATCTGGCCGGTGCCGTGGCGTTGAGCGCGCGCATCCCGACCTTCGGCAAGGACGACCTGCGCATGCAGTACAGCTACGGTGCGCTGGGCCGCTACATGGGTCTGTTCACCTACCCGGACGTGGACCTGGGCGCCCAGGCGGCGGGTGAAGTGGACGCGCTGAACGTTTACGGCGCCACCGTGGCGTACCGTCATTTCTGGACGCCGACCTGGCGCTCCAGCGTCGTGGGGTCACACACCGAGATTGTCGACGACCTGGCGTTCTCGCCGTCCGGTACGCTGAGTTACTTCGATTCCAGTACCTCGGCCCACGTCAACCTGATCTGGCAGGCCCACAAGAACCTGGAGCTGGGCGTGGAATACGCCTACTGGGACTTTGGCGAGATCGCCACCGACGGCAGCCAGCAGTATGAGCAGGTTATGGCGTCGGCCAAGATGTCCTTCTGATCAGTCGACCGCGGATAGAGAAAGGGGCCGGCTCGACCGGCCCGCCTTCTGATTTATCTCAGTTACTCCGTCGTTTTGCCCATTGCCCCGGCGCGTTTGCTCCGGGGCTTTTTTGTGGGTGCCGGTGGGGATCGTCGGGGCAATTTAGCAGAAGCTTAAGCTTCTGAGGCGCCGTTGGCGCCCCGCGTGTTGAGTCGCGTTACGGGGCATCCGGCCGTCCGGAGGACGGCTTGGAAGCCAAAGCGTCTGCTAGATTGATGGTCTTCCGCAGCGCTCAGCGCCGTAACGCAAACGCCACTGTCTTCACCAGTGCCGTCACGGTCTGCCCCGGGGCCAGTGCCATCTCCTCGAAGGATTTCCGTGTCAGCCTCGCTCGCAGCGCCTGCTCGCCCACCTGCAGCCGTACTTCAATGGCGGCGGGGCTGTCAGGCAGGGTGGCGGTGTCGGTGATGCGCGCCTGCAGCTGGTTGCGGTAGGACGAGCCGGTCTGCGGTGCCAGCGCCAGGGCTACGTCCCGCACCGGGATGCGCAAGCGCAGGCGCTCGCCGAGCCCGGCCTCGACCGCGGGGATGGTGAGAAGCTGGCCGTCGTCGAGCGCGAGCTGCGTCAGGCCGTAGGCGGTGTCCTGAACGTCCACCCGGGCATCGAGCACCGACGCGGCGTCGAACCCACCCAGATAACGGGTCAGGTCGAAGCGCATCAGCAGGTCGTCCAACGGGCCGTCCGCCACCACGCGTCCGGCATCCATCAGCACCAGATGATCGGCGATGGCGGTCAGCTCTTCCGGATCGTGACTGACGTAGACAATGGGAATGTCGATGTCCCGGGCCAGGCGCAGGATGAAGTGCAGCAGCTCCTGCTTGCGGGCGCCATCCAGGCCGGTCAGGGGTTCGTCCATCAGCAGCAGGCGTGGGTTGCTGAGCAGGGCGCGGCCGATGGCCACCCGACGCGCTTCGCCGCCGGACAGGGTGGCGGGGAAGCGATCCAGCAGTTGAGCGATGCCGAGCAGGTCGACAATGTCGCCGAAACGCGCGGCGTCCGGCCGGGGCATGCCGTAGGTGAGGTTGCCGCGCACACGGTAGTGGGGGAACAGGCGGGCTTCCTGGAACACCACGCCCAGCCGGCGGCGATGTGGGGGCACAAACACGCCCGCGCTGCGATCCACCAGGGTGTCATCGCCCAGGCGGATCGCGCCGCTCTCGGGCTTGTCCAGGCCGGCGATCAGGCGCAGCAGGCTGGTCTTGCCGCTGCCGGAGACACCGAACAGGGCGGTGACGCCGGAACCGGGCAGCGTCAGCTCGGCGCGCAGCCGGAAGTCCCCCTGGCGATGATCGACCTGTAATTCCAGCGGTGCGGCTTCCTTCATCGGGTGGGCGTCAGTCATCGCGTCCTCTCAGGCGGCGGCGGGCCCGGCGTGCCAGCCATTCCGAGGCGATCAGCGACACCATGGCAATGACGATGGACAGCACGCACAGCCGCGCCGCGGCGCTCTCGGCCCCCGGCGTCTGGATCAGGGTGTAGAGCGCCAGCGGCAGGGTGCGGGTCGCGCCCGGAATGTTGGCGGCGAAGGTGATGGTGGCGCCGAACTCCGACAGGGCGCGGGCGAAAGCCAGCACGGAGCCGGTTAGCAGCCCGGGCAGGGTCAGCGGCAGTGTGATGGTGAACAGCACGCGCCAGCGGCCGGCGCCGAGGGTACTGGCGGCGGCTTCGAGCTGGGTGTCCACCGCTTCCAGCGACAGCCGCACCGAACGCACCAGCAGCGGAAATGCCATGACGCCGGCGGCCAAGGCCGCGCCCTGCCAGGTGAACGGCAGCTGAATGCCGAAGGTGCTGTCCAGCCATTGCCCCAGGAACCCGCGTCGGCCCAGGGCCACCAGCAGCAGGTAACCCACCACCACCGGTGGCAGCACCAGCGGCAGGTGCAACAGCCCGTCGAGCAGCGCCTTGCCCGGAAAGGTGCGGCGCGCCATCAGCCAGGCGAGGGCAATCCCCGGGACCAGGATCCAGGCCAGGGCGCTGCCGGCCACCTGCAGGCTGATGCGGATGGCGTCCCATTCGGCGGGCGTCAGCATGGTGATCAGTGCTCGGCCGCCAGGGGCGAGAAGCCGAAGCGCTGGAAGATGGCCATGGCCTCCGGTCCGGCCAGCCAGCGGCGGAAGTTATCCACAGCGTCGCTGTGGGGCGGACCGATCAGCGCCGCCGGGTAGGTGATGGTCTTGTGGCTGGACTCCGGGAACAGGCCCAACTGGCGCACTGCGTCACTGGCTTTGGCGTCGGTCTGGTAGACGATGCCCAGCGGCGTTTCGTCGCGCTCGACCAGGGCCAGTGCCGCACGCACGTTATCGCCCCGGGCCAGGCGGGCCTGCAGGTCGTCCCACTCGCCCAGGGTCTGAAGCGCCTGTTTGGCGTAGATACCGGCGGGCACGTGATCCGGATCGCCCACCGCGACCCGCTCGCCGGGTTTGAGCAGGCTGGCGATCGGTGCACCGGCGCCGGGGGTGAACGCCTGCGTCGCACTGTCTTTCGGGGCGATCAGCGACAGCCGGTTCTGCAGCAGGTCAGCGCGCTGGTTGAGCGTCACGCCCTGGTCGGCGAGCCAGTCCATCCACTTTTCGTTGGCGGAGAAGTACAGATCCGCCGGGGCGCCGTTGGCGACCTGGCGGGCCAGGGTGGACGACGAGGCATAGACCGGCACGACGTCGGCGTCATGGTCCGCCTCGTAGGTCTCGGCCACCGCGTCCATGGCGTCGGTCAGGGACGCGGCGGCGTAGACGTTGATACGGGGGGCTGCGGTGCTGGAACCGGCGAACAGCAGGCCGGCCAGTGACAGGAGAAGAGCACGAAAGAGCATGATGGCTACCGTTATGTATAAATGGAAATAACGGAATCACTATAGCGGCTGATCGACAAGGCGCCAACCGGTGCCTATTGATCCGGGTCGTCTGCCAGCAGGGTCATCAGGGCCTGGGCTTCGGGGGTGGCTTCCGGGGCCATGCGGGCTTCCAGGGCGCGAAATTGCGCCAGCACCTGACGGCCGAGATCGGTCAGCTCGGCGCCGCCATGCCGGCTGCCGCCGGTGGCGGTCGTGATCACCGGTTCCCGGAAATGCTGGTTCATGGTGTGGATCAGTTGCCAGGCTTTCTTGTAGCTCAGCTTCATCTCGCGGGTGGCCGAGGCTATCGATCCGGTGCGGCCCACCGCCTCCAGCAGGTCCGCCTTGCCCGGACCGATGACCACATCCTTGCCGGATACAAGACGAAGCTGGAAGCGGGGCTGTTTATGGAGAGTGCGGGTCATGCCGGTCTTCTCTGCTGAAAAGACCGGTTCTACCACGATGTTGGCGGGAGCGACAGTCGGCGGCCTCAATCAGTCCGTTACGCGCTCGATCACGGCGGCGATCCCCTGGCCGACGCCAATGCACATACTGATCAGGGCGTAGCGGCCGCCGCTGCGCTCCAGCTGGCGCGTGGCGGTGAGGGCAATGCGCGCGCCGGATGCCCCCAGCGGATGACCCACGGCGATGGCGCCGCCATTGGGGTTGAGGCGCGAGTCGGTGGGATCGATGCCCAGTCTGGTGGTGCAGCCCAGCACCTGGGCGGCGAAGGCCTCGTTGATCTCGATCACGTCCATGTCGGCGATACCCAGGCCGGCGCGGGCCAGGGCCTTCTCGCTGGCGGGTACCGGCCCGTATCCCATGACGTGCGGCGACACCCCGGCGATGGCCGCGGAGACGATGCGCGCCCGGGGCTGCACGCCGGCTTTCTCGCCGGCTTCCCGCGACCCGACGATCAGCGCCGCCGCGCCGTCGTTGACACCGGAAGCGTTGCCGGCGGTCACCACACCGCCGTCGAACAGGGTGCGCAGCCCGGCCAAGGCTTCCAGGTCGGACTGGGGGCGCGGATGCTCGTCCCGGGCCACCGCAACCGGCGGCTTCTTGCGGCCCTGGGGCACCTCGATGGGCAGGATTTCCTCGTCGTAGAACCCGTCCTTGAGGGCCGCGTCATAGCGCGCCTGGCTCTGGGCGGCGAAGCGGTCCACCGCGTCCCGGGACAGCTCCAGCTCGCGGGCGATGTTGTCCGCCGTCTGCGGCATGGTGTCGTTGCCGAACGCGCTTTCCACACGCGGGTTGGGGAAGCGCGCGCCGATGGTGCTGTCGAAGGCGCGGAAATCCCGGCTGAACGGGGACTCGCTCTTGGCCATTACGAACGGTGCCCGGCTCATGCTCTCCGCGCCGCCGGCGACAAACAGCTCACCCTCACCGCAGCGCACGGCCCGCGCGGCGTCGATGATGGCCGCCAGTCCGGAACCGCACAGGCGATTGACGGTAAGGCCGCCGGCCTCGACCGGCAGACCGGCCATCAGGCCTGCGTGGCGGGCCAGGTTGCGGGCGTCCTCGCCGGCCTGGTTGGTGCAGCCGGCGATGACGTCTTCATACAGCGCCTTGTTGAAATCGTTCCGTTCGACCACGGCCTGGATGACGCTGGCCAGCAGGTCGTCGGGGCGGACCCGGGCGAGGGCGCCGGCGTGGCGGCCGAAGGGGGTTCTCAGACCATCGTAAATGTAGGCGGACATGGCATCTCCCGGATTCTTGTGGGTCTCACGTCGCAGCGGCCGGTTTGGGCAGCTGAAGTGAGACTTGTGTTGTTGGAAATGTTTCTATAGTTTCGTTAAGCGGAATTTAGTTTTGAATAATTAAAACAAGATTAATCGGGGGATTGTGCAAATGCAACCAGTGCCAGCGGCCCCTAACGAGGCGTCATGACCCGTCTGGCCCTCCCGTTCGCGGTGGTCTGCGAACTCCTGTCGTTGCTCAGCGGGTGGCGCCCGCTCAGTCTGGTGTCCGGCGGCGCGTTCCTGGTGTATTTCCTGGTCCGGCTGCCACAGCTGGAAGGCTATGCACGCTATTTGATGTCCGTGTCCGTGCTGACGCTGGCGGGCCTGGTGCTGGCGGGACGCCTGACGGCGGCGCAGTTGGCCGATGCGGCCTCGGCGGCGGCCTTCTACGGCGCGTTTCTGGGCAGCCTGGGCACGATGCAGTGTCTGGTAAAGCGGTTCGAGGTGCTGCGGCGGGTTCACGATGTCCTGCTGCGGGGGCGCTCGCTGTGGCTCTACCCCAAGTACGTGGCCACCAGCTGTGGGGTGGCGTCGGTGCTCAATTTCGGTGTCATGAACCTGCTCTGCGGGGCGCTCTCCGACACCCTCGATCAACGCGGCATCAGCGGCGAGTCCCGTTTGCGCTGGCTGCGCAGCGTGTTGAGCAGCACCTTGCGCGGCTTTGCGCTGGTGCCCCTGGTGGCCCCCACCAGCGTGGCCGTGGCCATCATCACGCGGGAAGTACCGTCCCTGAGCTGGAGTCAGATGCTGCCCTACAGTGCGGCGGCCGCGGTGCTGTTCCTGCTGGTGGGCTGGGCGCTCGAATTCCGGCGTTTCCGTCGGGTCAGCGCCGAGCGCACAACCCTGGACGGCTGGCCGGCGGGCACCGGGCGCCTGCTGGCGCTGGTTGCGGTGGTGTTCGGGTTGATGGCAGCGCTGGTCTGGCTGACGCCGCTGAATGTGTCCCGGGCGGCGATGTTGTCGGTCCCGGCGGTGACCTTCGTCTATCTCTGGCGCAGCGATGGCGCCGTGTCCCGGGCCGCAACGGAATGGAGTGGCAGCATCGCCGGGCTCTATAACGAGATTGCGATCTTCGCGGCGTCGGCGGGACTCGGCGTGGCCCTGTCGGCCCAGGTGCCGCCGGAGCTGCTGTCCCAGTGGCTGGAGGGTCGTGCCAGCGATGTCATGCTGGTGGCCGCCGGTGTCCTGATCCTGCCGCTGTGCGCGTCGGTCGGCATTGCGCCGATCACGGTGCTGAGCTTCCTGTCCGGACTCTTGTCGCAGCTGGTGTTGACCGGACTTGACCCGCTGCTGGTGGCGGTGTCCCTGGTGGTCGGGTTCTCCCTGGCGATGATGCTGTCGCCGTTCGGGCCTTCGGTGATGCTGCTGTCGCGGTTCGGCAAGCTGTCCCGGTGGGTGGTGGCTTTCGGCTGGAACGGCCTGTTCGCGCTGGTTTCGATACCGCTGATGCTGGCGCTGCTGTGGGGCTGTCAGTGGCTGCGTTAGGCCGCCGTGGGCGGCTTTTTCAATTTACTACATATTTCGCATGTTAAAATATCGAGCCATGAACTAAGGTGCGGTCAAGGGTATTCCGGGCGTTGGCGAAATAGCCATGAGACAAAAAGAAAGTCTGTTTCAAGTTTGGCACATATTTTGATTGATCTCGGTGGTACTCGGTGCCGAGTCACCGTAAAATGAAGAAAATTTCAGCGAATGGAGCAAGTGGGTCACCGTAGCGACGCGGCGTTCAACGTCTGCAGAGCGGTTGGTCAGTGGAAGCGACCACACCGTCGAACGTCAGGGCATCGGCTGTGGGAAACACTAGGCAATCTATGACAGCAAAACAGAAAATCGAATCCGATCTGGCCCTGGCCAGCGGGGAAGGGAAAACCGAAGCACCGGAAAAAGACCGCAAGTTCGTCGAGGCACTGTCCCGTGGCCTGGACGTGCTGCGCGCCTTCAGCCAGGGCTCGGTGATTCTCGGCAACCAGGACATTGCCCGCATCACCAGCCTGCCCAAGCCGACCGTATCCCGGATGACCTACACCCTGACCAAGCTGGGTTACCTGAGCTACAACCCGGTGCTGGAGAAGTACCAGCTCAGCTCCGGCGTTCTGGCGCTGGGTTACGCCTACGTCTCCAACCTCAAGGTGCGTCAGCTGGCCAAGCCCTACATGGACGAGTTCGCCCGCCGCACCAACATGTCCGTGGGCCTGACCTGCCACGACCGCCTGCACATGATCTATGTGGAAAACCGCATGCCGCCGGAAGCCACGCTGCTGCGCATGGAAATCGGCCTGCGCCTGCCCATGGCGACCACCTCCGCCGGTCGCGCCTACTGCGCTGCGATCAGCGAGAGCGGCCGCAAGATCCTGATGGACGGCATGGCCAAGAAATACGGCGACCAGTGGCCGGAGAAGAAGGAGGGCCTGGAGCGGGCCATGGAAGAATACCGCACGTCCGGTTTCTGTCTGTCCCTGGGCGAGTGGGACCGCAACATCAATTCTGCCGGCGTGCCGGTGCACCTGGAAGACGGAACCACCATGGTTCTGACCTGCGCCGCGCCGTCCTACCTGATCTCCGGCGAGAAACTGCGCGAGTCCATCGCCCACCAGCTGGCGATGCTGGCCAGTGACATCGAGGCGCTGGGCGTCTAAGTCCGCTTCTTCGTCGAGCCAACGAAAACCGCAGGTTCCGGCCTGCGGTTTTTTTGTGTCTGACATTCCTCGAATTGCGGCCCGGCCAAGCCCCGGGCCGCCCTGCGGACGGCTCGGAAACGGGCTTTTCCGCGACACCGATTCCGCCGACGCCTCGTCTACGCTTCTCCAAACCGGTTTTCCTGATCCGTCATTCGACGCTGTGTCTCAATTTGCGGTTGAAACAGACGCCCAAAATGGTTTAAAACGTTTTTAGATTTCGCTTAATAAAACTGCATTCCATATAAAAGCGTTTAGACAAGTATAAGGAGAACGCTATGTCAGAGGTCGTCACCTATCAACGCGAAGGCGCCGTTGGCGTCATCACCGTGAACTATCCGCCGGTCAACGCCCTCGGTCATGCCGTACGCTCCGGTCTGCTGGGCGCCCTGGAACAGGGCCAGGCGGACGCCGAGGCGAAGGCGCTGCTGCTGGTCTGCGAAGGTCGCACCTTCATCGCCGGTGCGGATATCCGCGAGTTCGGCAAGCCGATGCAGGAGCCGGGGCTGCCGTCGGTGGTGGACGCCTTTGAGAACAGCGACAAGCCGGTTGTCGCCGCCATCCACGGCACCGCCCTGGGTGGCGGTCTGGAAATGGCGCTGGGTTGTCACTATCGCGTGGCCCTGGACAGCGCCAAGGTGGGCCTGCCGGAAGTGAAGCTGGGTCTGCTGCCCGGCGCCGGTGGTACGCAGCGTCTGCCGCGCGTGGCCGGGGCGCAGGTGTCCCTGGACATGATCACCACCGGCAATTTCGCCTCCGCCGCCGACGCGTTGGCCAACGGCATTGTCGATGCGGTGGAATCCGGTAGCGACGCGAAGGCCGTGGGCCTGGCGTTCGCCCAAAAGGTCATCGACGACGGCAAGCCGGTGCGCCGGGTCCGTGAGCTGACCGATAAGGTCGATGCCGAAAAGGGCAGCGACATCTTCGACCAGTACCGTGCCGGTCTGCAGAAGAAAGCGCGCGGCCTGTTTTCCCCGTTCAAATGTGTGGACGCCGTGGAAGCCGCGTTCCAGCTGCCGTTCGCCGAGGGCATGAAGCGCGAGCGCGAGCTGTTCATGGAATGCATGGAATCGCCGCAGCGCGCCGGTCTGGTTCACGCCTTCTTTGCCGAGCGTGAAGTCTCCAAGGTGCCGGGGCTGTCCAAGGACACCCCGGTGCGCGACGTGAACAGCGTGGGCATCATCGGCGCCGGCACCATGGGCGGCGGCATCGCCATGAACTTCGCCAACGTCGGCATCCCGGTGCGCCTGCTGGAAGTGAAGCAGGAAGCGCTGGATAAAGGCCTGGCCATCATCCGCCGCAACTACGAGAACACCGCGAAGAAGGGCCGCATCACCCAGGAACAGGTGGAAGAGCGTATGGCGCTGATCCAGCCGACCCTGGCCTATGACGACTTTGCCGACGTGGACCTGGTGATCGAGGCGGTGTTCGAGAACATGGGCGTGAAGAAGGACATTTTCGGCACGCTCGACAAGGTCTGTAAGCCGGGCGCCATTCTGGCTTCCAACACCTCCACCCTGGACATCGACGAGATTGCCTCCGCCACCACGCGCCCGCAGGACGTGGTGGGCATGCACTTCTTCAGTCCGGCCAACGTCATGAAGCTGCTGGAAAACGTGTGCGGCAACCAGACCGCCGACGACGTCAAGGCGACCGTGATGGCGGTGGCCAAGCGCATCAAGAAAGTCGGCGTGCTGGTGGGCAACTGCTACGGCTTCGTCGGCAACCGCATGCTGCACCAGCGTGGTGCCGAAGCGATTAAGCTGGTCAACGAAGGCGCCTCGCCGCAGCAGGTGGATAAGGTCCTGACCGACCTTGGCTTCCCCATGGGGCAGTTCGCCATGTCCGACCTGGCGGGCATCGACGTGGGCTACCGCATTCGCGAGGAGCGCCGCAAGGCGGGTGAGGACATTCCGCCCAGCTGGATGGACAAGCTCGCCGAGCAGGGCCGTCTGGGTCAAAAGACCCAGGCCGGCACTTACCTCTATGAAGAAGGCAGCCGCAAGCCGATTCCCGATCCCGACGTGGACGAGCTGATCGCCGAGTTCCGTAAGGAGCAGGGCATCGAGCCACGCGAGATCAGCGATCAGGAAATCCTTGAGCGCTGCATGTACGTGATGATCAACGAAGGCGCCAAGATCCTGGACGAAGGCATCGCCGCCCGAGCCCTGGATGTGGATATCGTCTGGATCTACGGCTATGGCTTCCCCGCCTACCGCGGCGGTCCTATGTTCTGGGCCGACCAGGTGGGCGTGAAAGAGATCTTCGACACGGTCAAACGTTTCCACGACACCTTAGGCGGTGCCCAGTGGGAGCCGGCACCGCTGCTGGAGCGCCTGGCGAACGAAGGCAAGACCTTCGCCAGCCTCTGATCCGCGCCGATCACGAAACGCGCGGTTCCTTGTGCGGCGGTCGTCCTGCGGGGCGGCCGTCGGGTTCTCCGGCCGGCCGTGCGTTTCGCCCTAAGCCACGCTGTTTGCTTGCGCGAACAGCGTCGAGATAACAACCACAAAACGCTTCCCAGGAGGCTCTCATGTCAGATGCCGTCATCGTTTCCACCGCTCGCACCGGTCTGGGTAAATCCTACCGGGGCGCCCTGAACAACACCCACAGCGTCGATCTGGCCGGTCACGTGATCCGGCACGCCGTGCAACGCGCCGGTATCGAATCGGATCTGGTCGAGGACGTGATCCTCGGCGCCACCTTCCACGAAGGGGCCCAGGGCAAGAACATGGCCCGTCTGGCCGCCGTGCGCGCCGGTCTGCCGGTGACCACCGCCGGCCTGTCCATCAACCGCTTCTGCAGCTCCGGCCTGCAGTCCATTGCGCTGGCGTCCCAGCGGGTGCTGTCGGAAAAGGTGCCGGCCATGGTCGCCGGCGGCGTCGAATCCATCAGCCTGGTGCAGAACGACAAGATCAACCAGTTCCGCGCCAGCAATGAATGGCTGATGCAGAACAAGCCGGAACTCTACCTGTCGATGATCGAAACGGCCGACATCGTCGCCAAACGCTACGGGATCAGTCGCGAGGCGCAGGACGAGTATGCCCTGATCAGCCAGCAGCGCACCGCCGCGGCGCAGGAAGCCGGCTACTTCGACGACGAGATCGTGCCCTACGACGCCACCATGCTGGTGAAGGACAAGGAGACCGGCGAAGTCAGCGAAAAGCAGGTCACGCTCACCAAAGACGAGTGCAACCGTCCGAATACCACGCTGGAAGGTTTGGCGGGCCTGAACCCGGTGCGAGGCGACGATCAGTTCGTCACCGCCGGCAACGCCAGCCAGCTGTCCGACGGCGCCTCCGCCTGTCTGGTCATGGACGGCACCTACGCCGAGAAGCACAACATCGAGCCGATGGGTATCTTCCGTGGCTTTGCGGTCGCCGGCTGCGAGCCGGACGAAATGGGCATTGGCCCGGTCTACGCCATTCCGCGTCTGCTTGAACGCACCGGCCTGACCATGGACGACATCGACCTGTGGGAGCTGAACGAGGCGTTTGCCTCGCAGGTGGTCTACTGCCGCGATCGTCTGGGTATTCCGATGGAGAAGCTGAACGTCAACGGCGGCTCCATCTCCATCGGCCACCCCTACGGTGTCACCGGCTCCCGCCTGACCGGCCATGCGCTGATCGAAGGCAAGCGCCGCGGCGCCAAGTATGTGGTGGTCACCATGTGCATCGGCGGCGGTCAGGGGGCGGCCGGGTTGTTTGAGGTGGTTTAAGACCTCGGTGCTAGCCGCCGCCCCCTCTCCCCAACCCTCTCCCTCCAGGGGAGAGGGAGCGTGAGCCTCGAGTTGGCACCATGAGCTCCCCTCGCCCCTTGAGGGAGAGGGGCTGGGGGAGAGGGGGAGTAGACAACTCCAAACCCGCAGCATCACCCCAAAAACAACAGGTCAACGCCATGCACCAGCACATCATCAACCCCCACGATCTCGCCTTCCAGCTGTTCGAACTGCACCAGACGGAAGACGTGCTCCAGTACGAGCGCTACGCCGACCACAGCCGCGATACCCTGGAAGCGGCGCTGGATCTGGCGCTGAAGGTGGCCGCCGAGGAATTCGCACCCCACGCGCGACTGGTCGATGAGGAGGAGCCGACCTTTGAAAACGGGCGGGTCGAGATGCGCCCGGAAGTGAAGAAGGCGCTGGATGTGCTGCGCGAGACCGGACTGATGGCCGCCGGCCAGGACTATGAGCTGGGCGGCATGCAGCTGCCGGCGGCGGTGGCGCAGATGTGCGTCGGCCTGCTCAAAGGCGCCAATGTGGGCACCCAGGGCTACGCCGGCCTGACCATCGCCGCCGCCAACCTGATCCTGGCCCACGGCAGCGAGGAGCAGAAGGAGCGCTATGCTCGTCCCATGCTGGCGGGCCGCTTCTTCGGCACCATGTGCCTGACCGAACCCCACGCCGGCTCGTCGCTGGGTGACCTGAAGACCCGCGCGGAGCCGGCCGGTGACGGCAGCTACCGCCTCAAAGGCAACAAGATCTTTATCTCCGCCGGCGACCACGAGCTGAGCGACAACATCGTGCACATGGTGCTGGGCCGGCTGCCGGATGCGCCGGCCGGGGTGAAGGGCATCTCCCTGTTCCTGGTGCCCAAGATCCTGGTCAACGACGACGGCAGCCTGGGTGAGCGCAACGACGTGGCGCTGGCGGGACTGATCCACAAGATGGGCTATCGCGGGACCACCTCCACCATGCTCAACTTCGGTGAGAAAGACGGTGCCGTGGGTTATCTGGTGGGCGAGCCGCACAAGGGCCTGGCCGCCATGTTCCACATGATGAACGAGGCGCGCATTGGTGTGGGTCTGGGTGCCGTGATGCTGGGCTACACTGGCTACCTGCACGCTTTGGACTACGCCCGTGACCGCAAACAGGGTCGCCCCATGGGCGAGAAGGACCCGAACACCGGCCAGGTGGCACTGACCCGTCACGCGGACATCCGCCGCATGCTGCTGACCCAGAAGGCCTATGTGGAAGGCGGTCTGGCCCTGTGCCTGGAAGGCGCGCGGCTGGTGGACGAGAAGAAGTTTGCCGCCGGGGACGACGCACGGGCGGAGGCCGCCGGCCTGCTTGACCTGCTGACGCCACTGATCAAGTCCTGGCCGTCCCAGTACTGTCTGGAGGCCAACAGTCTGGCGATCCAGGTCCACGGTGGCTATGGCTACACCCGGGAATACCCGGTGGAGCAGTTTTTCCGCGATAACCGCCTGAACCCGATTCACGAAGGCACCCACGGCATCCAGGGCATGGATCTGCTGGGGCGCAAGGTGATGCAGGCCGATGGGCAGCACTACCGTGCACTGCTCAAACGGGTCGAACGTACGATCACCGAGGCGCGGGAAGTGCCCGCGCTGGCGGACAATGCCACACGGCTGGAAGCGTCGGTCGCGCAGCTGGTGCAGGCGACGGATGCCATCAACGCCGTGCGCGCTGACGGTGCCACCGAACGGGCCCTGGCCAACGCGTCGCTGTACCTGGAGGCCTTCGGCCATGTGGTTGTTGGCTGGCTCTGGCTGCGCCAGGCCCAGGCGGCGCTTGGTGGCATTGAGAACGGCGGTCCGCAGCCGGAAGTCTTCTACCGGGGCAAGCTGCGCGCCTGCGACTACTTTGCCCGCTACGAATTGCCGAAAGTGGCGGCCCTGGCCGGCCTGCTGGCGGAAGTGGATACGACCGCCCTGGACATGAACGACGCCGAATTCTGATTCGGAGCGGTGCGCACTGACGGTCAGCAGCGCTGGCATTCAACAAAGGTTCGCACAACCAGGACTCGCACAACCAAAAACAAAGGGAGAACGGACGAATGACGCGAGAAGCCAAAGCCGTGGTGTGCCGGGAGTGGGGGCAGCCCATTACCGTGGAAACCATCCAGGTCGCGCCACCCAAGCGCAACGAAATCACCATCAAGGTCGCGGCCTGTGGCGTCTGCCACAGCGACCTGTCCGCCACCACGGGCAAGATCCAGTATCCGCCGCCCCTGGTGCTGGGGCACGAGGCCGCCGGTGTGGTGGTTGACGTGGGGGAGGGTGTAACGAGCTTCCAGGAGGGCGACCACGTGGTCAGCTCCTTCATCTCCATGTGTGGCAAGTGCCGCCAATGCGTGCGTGGTCGTCCGGTGCTGTGCGAGAACGCGCGCAAGGCCATGTTCACCCTGCCGGACGGCAGCGTGCGCACCACCGATGCCGACGGCAACGACCTCAACGTGTTCGGCGCCTGCGGCGTGATGGCGGAGTACGCCACCCTGCATGTGGATAACGCGGTCAAGGTCGAGCAGGGCGTGCCCCTGCAGAACGCCGCGCTGGTGAGCTGCGCGGTGATGACCGGCGTGGGCGCCGTGTTCAACACGGCGCAACTGGAGCCGGGCTCGCGGGCCGCGGTGTTCGGTATCGGCGGCGTCGGCCTCAACACCATTCAGGGCTGCGCCACCGCCGGTGCGGAGATGATCGTGGCGGTGGACACCAACGACCGCAAACTGGAAATGGCCAAAGAATTCGGCGCCACCCACACGGTGAACATCAACGAGGTGGACGACACCGCCAAGGCAGTGAAGAAACTGACCGGCGGCGTGGACTACGCCTTCGAGTGCGTCGGCGCCGGTGCGGTGGCCGCCCAGGCCTATAAATGCCTGGGGCGCGGCGGCACCGCGGTGGTCGTCGGCGTCGCCGATCCCAAGGACAAGACCGAAATCGGGACGCTGTCGCTGCCGGCGGACGAGCGCACACTCAAGGGCAGCTGGCTGGGTTCGGCCCGGCCGCAGCACGATTTCCCCCGCATCCTGGGCCTGTACAAGGCCGGCAAACTCAAGCTGGACGAACTGATCACCCAGACCTATTCCATCGACCAGGCGCCCCAGGCGTTCGATGATATGGTGGCTGGCAAGAACGCACGCGGCGTGATCGTGTTCGACTGAGGAGCGAATCATGAAGAACCTGAACAAGCTGTACATCAATGGCCAGTGGGAAGACTGGAACGGCGACACCCTGGACGTCCACGAAGCGGCCACCGGCGAGGTGATGGCGCAGGTGCCCGCGGCCGGTCGCGAGGAAATGGAGCGGGCGATCAGCGCCGCCCACGCGGCCTTCGACGGCTGGTCGGAATCCTCGCTGGAGCAGCGCACCCAAGTGCTGGAGCAGCTGCTGGACGGCCTCAAGGCCCGCGCCGACGAGATCGCCGAAACCGTGAGCCGGGAAGTGGGCATGCCGCTCAAGCTGGCGGGGCAGATCCAGGCGGGGATGCCGATCCTGACCACCAAGTCCTACCTCAAGCTGCTGCCGGAGTTCGCGTTCAGCGAGCAAGTCGGCAACTCGGAGGTGCAGTACGCGCCGGTGGGCGTAGTGGGCTGCATTACGCCCTGGAACTACCCGCTGCACCAGGTGATGCTGAAGATCGTGCCGGCCATCGCGGCGGGCTGCACGGTGGTGCTCAAGCCCAGCGAAATCGCCCCGGGCACCGCTTTCATCCTCTCGGAAATCCTCGATCAGACCGACCTGCCCAAGGGCGTGTTCAACATGGTCTGTGGCCAGGGCCAGACCGCCGGCGATACGCTGATCAAACACCCGCAAGTAAACATGGTGTCCTTCACCGGCTCCACCCGCACCGGTCACCTGATCGCCCACGCGGCGGCCGACGACTTCAAGCGTTACGCCCTGGAGATGGGCGGCAAGTCCGCGTCGGTGATCCTGCCGGATGCCGATCTCACGGCGGCGGTGAAAGGCACCGTGAACAACTGCCTGCTCAATTCCGGTCAGACCTGCACCGCGCTGACCCGCATGCTGGTGCCGGCCAGCCGGCACGACGAAGCCTGCGAACTGGCGGCAGCCGCCGTGGCGAAGATGACGCCGGGCAACCCGCTGGAAGACACCACCCGGCTTGGCCCGCTGGCCTCGGCCGAGCAGCGGGACAAGGTTTTCGACTACATCCGGCTGGGCCAGGAAGAAGGCGCGACGCTGGTGGCCGGCGGTGCCGGTGCGCCGGAAGGGCTGGATCAGGGCTATTTCGCGAGGGCCACCGTTTTCGGCAACGTGAAGCCGGACAGCCGTCTGGCGCAGGAAGAGATCTTCGGTCCCGTGCTGTGCGTGATTCCCTACGAGGACGAATCTGAGGCGATCCGGATCGCCAACGGCACGGCCTATGGCCTGTCCGGCGCGGTCTGGTCCGGCGACGCCGATAAGGCGAAAAAGATCGCCGGCAAGCTGCGCACCGGCCAGGTCTTCGTCAACGGCGGCGCATTCAACCCGCAGGCGCCGTTCGGTGGTTTCGGCCATTCCGGCGTGGGCCGCGAGTTCGGCAAGTGGGGCCTGGAGGAGTTCCTGGAAGTGCGTTCTCTGCAGCTGTGATTGGTGGTTTAATAGGCGGCTAATCAATGGCTGAACAAGAAGAGGACAAACAACAATGAGCAGTATCTGGACGCGTACGCCAACGATCGAAGCCATGACCGAAGGATCGCTCGGCACGGCTGTGGAGAGTCTGGGCATCGAGTATCTGGAAGTCGGCGACGATTTTGTGCGGGCGCGGATGCCGGTGGACGAGCGCACCCGGCAGCCGTTTGGCATCCTTCATGGCGGCGCGTCCGTGGTCCTCGCCGAAACCCTGGGCAGCATGGCGGCGAACTACTGCCTGCGCAAACCGGACCAGGTGGCCGTGGGCTTGGAAGTCAACGCCAACCACGTGCGCTCGGTCAGCTCCGGGTGGGTGATCGGCACGGCCCGGCCGCTGCACATCGGCGGCTCCACCCAGGTGTGGGAAATCCGCATCGAGAACGAGGACGGTAAGCTCACCTGTACGTCCCGCCTGACCATGGCCGTGATCAGGCGCCCGCAGTAACCGCACGGGACACTAACGGCGCTTGCCTCCCAGCAGGATTCGCACCGCCTGGCAGGCGTCGTCCAGCTCCGCTTCCCGCGGTTCCCGGCCGCAGATCACGTCGCTGTAGAGGCAGGATTCGGCGAGCCGGACCATGAAATAGGACAGGCTTTCGGTCTTCATCGGCGGGCGCGCCAGGTGGCCGGCATCGATCTGTTCCCACAGCATGCGGGTGTTGGCCTGCACCACGCGGTTGTGCACGGTGGAGCTGGCGGAAGTGAGGATGCGCAGGGCGTATTCCGGATCCTGGGCGATGAAACGCCGCAGGGCCTTGTCGTGCAGCAGCGCCTTGTTGATCTGATGGTAGACGCCCACCACGTAATCGATCCCGGAGCCCGGTACGTCCATCCGCGCCTTGTCCCGCAGCGGCGCGTACAGCGACCAGAGAATTTCCCCCAGCAGCAGATCCTTGTTGCCCACCCAGCGAAACAGGGTGGCGCGGCCGATGCCGAGTTCTTCCGCCAGCGAGGCGAGGTGAAGTCGTTCTCCCTGCAGCCAGAGCTCGCGGGCTCGCCTGAAGGCATCGTCGGGGGTGGGGCGTTGCGTCCGTTCGGCGGACGTCGTTTTGTGGGAGTTCGCGTTGGTTGCCACAGTCACCTCGTCCTGTCTGGGCTGGTTTTTTGTTGTTATGGATATTGTTGTTATGGGTGTCGCTATATAGGCCAGAGGCTTCGCCGCTGGCCGGGTGTGTCGTCAGTATACTGATTCCGCCTGACTGACCCAGTGCCGCGCTGCGAAATTTGTGCATTGTTTGCAAGATTAGTCATTAATGAAACTAAATACCAATAATCAGAAAAAAGGTCCGCAAATGGCTCAAGGCAAGTAGGTATCAGCAGCACGGGAATTGCCGGTCATGACCTCGCTCAACCGGTGCGGCAATCATCCCGGAACTATTCCTTCGCCTTACGATCTTGAGTGTGTCGGTCATGGACGGTGTCTGGCTACTGCACCGTCCCTGGCCGCCTTCATGGAGTCTCATTGCTCCGGGTCATGCCGCCGGCAACCGTGCCCGATACGTCGGGAACGCCGCCGTCAGCCAGCCCGACCCGATTCGGCGGACACGCTCGTGTCCGCCTTTTTTATGCTTTTCTGCCAGCATCGGCGATGCATTGATTTTCGTTATTTTCGAGCCAATAATGAAATCAAATTCCAATAAATAAAATAACGCATCGTTAGGGAAGATTCGTCCATGAAAACCCGAATTACCGAACTGTTCCAGATCGAACACCCCATCATCCAGGGTGGCATGCACTACGTCGGTTACGCGGAGCTGGCCGCGGCCGTCTCCAACGCCGGTGGCCTGGGCATTATCACGGCACTGACCCAGCCCACGCCGGAGGATCTGGCGCGGGAAATCGCCCGCTGCAAGCAACTGACCGACAAGCCGTTCGGCGTCAATCTGACGTTCCTGCCCAGCTTCAAGGAACCGCCCTATCCGGAGTACATCCAGGCGATTATCGAGGGTGGCGTGCGGGTGGTGGAAACGGCCGGCCGCAGTCCGGAGGCGTATATGCCCACCCTCAAGGCGGCGGGCATCAAGGTCATTCACAAATGCACGTCCGTGCGTCACGCCCTGAAGGCGGAACAGATCGGCTGTGACGCAGTCAGCGTGGACGGCTTCGAGTGCGGCGGCCACCCCGGTGAGGACGACATTCCCAACTTCATCCTGCTGCCACGGGCGGCGGAGGAACTGAGCATTCCCTTCGTGGCTTCCGGCGGCATGGCCGACGGCCGCAGCCTGGTCGCGGCGATGGCCTTGGGGGCGGAAGGCATGAACATGGGGACCCGGTTTATCGCCACCACCGATGCCCCGGTGCACGATCACGTCAAACAGGCCCTGGTCGAGGCGGACGAACGCCAGACCCGACTGATCATGCGCAACCTGCGCAATACCGAGCGGGTGATGAAGAACGCCGCGGTGGACGAGATCCTGCGCATTGAAGCCGAGAAAGGCGCCGCCACGCAGATCGACGACATCCGTCACCTGGTCACCGGCGTCAAGGGGCGCCAGGTGCTGCAGGAGGGCAAGATGGATGAAGCTGCCTGGAGCTGCGGCATGGTAGCCGGCCTGATCCACGACATCCCCAGTTGCCAGGACCTGCTGGCCCGCATCATGGACGAAGCCGAGACCCTGATTCGTCAGCGTCTGGCCGGGTGCCTGTAAGGAGCTTGGCTATGGCGACGCTGCAACCGTTTGTCGACGGCGGCACCTTTTTTGAAGGGCCGCGCTGGCACGACGGCGCCTGGTGGGTGTCCGATTTCTACGCGCACACCGTCAGCCGTATTGACGCCGACGGCCGGCGCGAGACCGTGATGGAGGTGCCGGGCCAGCCGTCGGGGCTGGGCTGGCTGCCGGACGGCTCGATGCTGGTGGTGTCCATGCTGGATCAACGCGTCCTGCGACGTTGGCCGGATGGTCGGGTGACGATCCACGCCGACATTGGCCACCTCGCGACCGGCCACGCCAACGACCTGGTGGTTGCGCCCGACGGCGGCGCCTGGGTGGGCAACTTCGGCTTCGACCTGATGGCCGGGGAAGCCATGCAGCCCGCCTGCCTGGCCAGGATCGCACCGGATGGCGCAGTCAGCACGGCCGCGACGGACCTCTATTTCCCCAACGGCGCGGTGATCACGCCGGACGGCCGGACGCTGATCGTCGGCGAAACCTTCGGCAACGCCATGACGGCGTTCAACATAAGCGCGGACGGCACGCTGTCCGACCGCCGCGACTGGGCCCGCTTCGGCCCGCGCCCGGAGCCGGGCACCGAGCGTGCGGACCTGTTACGGCGACTGGCGGTGGGGCCCGACGGCTGCTGTCTCGATGCGGATAACCACCTGTGGGTCGCCGACGCCTTCAACCAGCGCTGCATCCGGGTCGCGCCGGGCGGTGAGATCGTCGATGAACTGAAGCCCGCCAATGGCCAGGGCGTGTTTGCCTGCATGCTGGGCGGCGACGACGGTCGCACCCTGCTGGTCTGCGTGGCGCCGGATTCCAGCGCGCGGCGCCGCAAGCTCGCGCCGGAGGCGAACCTGTGGACGGCGCGGGTCGACGTGCCGCATGCCGGCCAGCCCTGATCCGGCCGCGCTCAGCCGGTCTCGGTCACCAACTGGAGGTCGGGGCCGGCGGCGCCCCGGTCGACGAAGATGCGCTTGGCCAGTCCCGCCCCTTTGACACCCCGGATCGCCAGGGTGGTGACCAGGCCGCCGATCATGGCCCCGACCACGCCGCAGGTCAGGATGTCCTGGCCGGTCAGGTAGAGCCCGGGAATCTCTGTTTTCGGCCGCAGCCAGCCCTGGTCGAAACGCTCCGGGGTGTGCTCCAGCCCATAGATCTCGCCCTGGTCGTAGCGGCAGAACCACGAGGTCGACAGGGGCGTGGAGGTCTCCACGTAATCGATCCGCCCGCGCAGCTGCGGCAGCTTGTCGTACACCGTTTCCAGCACTCTTTCCGTTAACCGCTGCTTCAGGGTGTCGTAGGCGTCACCCCGCTTGCCCCAGGTGGCGTGCTTCCAGGGTTCGAACTGGCTCCAGGTGGTGGGGGCCACCACTTCGATGGTGGCGGTGCCGGGGCAGCGGTTGAGGTAGTCCGGATCCTTGGCCGACGGGAAGGAGATATAGACCACCGGCAGCGGCGCGTTGTCCGGATCCGCCAGGAAGTGCTCCACGTTGGCGTCGTGGTGTTCGTCGGGGTAGATCCAGAAGTTGGTTTTCGGCAGTTCCAGCTCCGCGGCCGTGGCGTTCAGCCCGATGTACAGGCCGAGGTGCGACATGGACGGTTCAATGTGCCGGCGCTGGCGGGCGTATCCGGTGCGGCGCACCACCTCGGCCGGCAACAGCGTCTCGAACGTGTTGATCACACCCGCGTTGCTGATGATGCGCCCGGCGTGGATCGTGTGGCCGTCCGCCAGGCGCACGCCGCAGGCCTTTCCCTTTTCCACCAGAATCTCGGTGACATCGGCGTAGGTCATCACGTCGCCGCCGCCGGACTGGATGACGGGGATGATCGTGCGGGCCATCTCGGCCGCGCCGCCCACCGGGTAATAGCCACCGTGGATGTAGTGCTTGGCGATCAGCGCATGGATCAGGAAGCTGGAATGCTTCGGTGTGACGCCACAGTCGCCCCACTGGCCGGTGAGGGCACCGATCAGCGCGGTATTGTCGGTGAGTTCGGACAGCACCTCGTGCGTGGTCTGGTTGAAGCACTTGGGCAGCATGAGGCGCAGGGCCCGGCGGGTCAGCGGCGATGCCAGCTTTGGCGAGAGTTTGGACAGGGTGTACCACTGCATGCCCGAGGCGACCTTGTCGAGCAGCCGGATGTAGCGGTCGATGGCCTGGGCGTCGTCCGGAAAGGCGTCCACCAGCGATTGCCGGAAGCCGTCCTTGCCCGCCCGCAGGTTGACCACCCGGTCCCCCAGGTAGAAGCGGTCGTAGTTGTCGTCCATTGGCGCCCACTTGAGCTGGCCGTCGGTGATGGTGTCGAACAGCTTGCGGCCCAGGGTGTGCGGGCTGCCCATATCGCCGATGTAGTGCACGCCCACGTCCCACTCGTAGCCGTTGCGGCCGTAGCTGTGGGTAAAGCCGCCGGCGGTGTAGTGCTGCTCCAGCACCAGCACTTTCTGGCCTTCCCGGGCCAGCAGGGCAGCGCTGGTCAGGCCGCCGATGCCGGAACCGATGACGATGGTGTCGTAGTCCGCGTCGACGCGGCTGGCGCGGTAGCGTTTACCGATGCGGATGGTGCTGGGTTTCAGTGAGGTGGCGGCGCTGACGGTCATGGGCATCCTCTTGTTGTGTTGTTTTCGGCTTGTCGTGTCGTTTCTGGCTTGTTGTGTTGTTCTGGGGTCTGGCGTTTCTCCAATGTACGACGAAAGTCGAGAACTGCCCAGTTCACGGTTGCACACCGTTACAGGCGATGCCGCCTTTTCTTGATGGGTGTCAATGAAATGGCGGATTTCGAGGGCGGATACTGACGTAAGCCTGTGGCGGCCTGCGGCGCTCTGCTACGCTCCCGGCGCCCGCTCGCAGGGCCAACGGCTGAATTAGGGAGGATCACTGACCATGGCTGTGGTTGGTTCGAAAGACAGCGACATTGTTTTCCAGAGCTATGGACGTTGCTGCAACGACGACAATTTTTTCAAGCATTTCTACGATCGCTTTATGGCCAGCTCGGACGCGATCCGGGAGCGCTTCGTGGACACCGATATGCCGGCCCAGCGCCACCTGCTGCGCAACGGCATCATGCAGCTGGTGCTGTATTCGCGGGGGATGTCCGACGCCAAACTCCGGGCCCTGGGAGAGAGTCACTGCCGACACGCCTTCAACATCCGCCCGGAGTGGTACGACCTGTGGATCGAAGCCCTGATGGCCACCTTGCGTGAATACGATCCCCAGTTCACCCTGGACGTGGAGGCCGCCTGGCGTCGTGCGATTGCACCGGGGGTGGAGTTGATCAAGAGTGCCTACTGAGCCTTATCCGACATAAAAAAATCCCCCTGACGGACGGAGTCAGGGGGAAAAGCTCGATCTGCTTTTTATCGACCGGTTTTCAGTCTGGCTGGTGTCGGACGTGCCCGTCTCTTGCTCCCCGTGTCTCCCTCGGAGCCCTCAGTGACGAGGGTCTTTCTGCTTCACCTTCCGGTGGGAATCCTTGTAAATGAACCAGCCCACGCCGCCGAAGAACGCGCAGGCCAGAATGGCCGTGGCAATGCCCGCAATAACGACTGCATCTGTGTACATGACAGCTCCCCCTGTCCCCGTAGTCGATGGTCATACTCTATGACGCGCTCGCCCGAGCCGATTTGATTTGCATCAATTGATCGGACCGTGACCTTTGATCTCAATCAAGGTTTGGGGGGCCGCTGCTAGTGTCTCGTCTGGTTAATTCAATGATCTGCCAAGCCCCGGAAAGCCATGAGAGCAAGGCGGGCGACGCCGGTGTGGTGGTTCCCAATCAAGGGATGGACACTGGCTGCAACGGGTGCACGTGATTAGACTGTAAGCCGTTCCCGTCACGGATGCCGAGGGATATGGCCTTTACCACCGAGTTCCTGCTGTTGTTCTTCCACCATCTGCTGCTGGCGGCCCCCATCCTTGGGTTCCTGGTTCTGCTGATCCTCGGGCTGGGGCTCTGGGCCGGCCGGTTGGAGCGCTGGCCCTGGCGCGATGCGCTTTATTGGGCCTGCATCACCGGCACCACCGTGGGTTACGGCGACCGGGCGCCCGTCAGCGGTTGGGCCCGGCTCCTGGCGATCGTCATCGCCCTGGCGGGGCTGGTGCTCAGTGGGCTGATCGTGGCCATGGCGGTCAGCGCCGGCAGCGAGGTCTTCGCTCAGTTGCAGGCAGCCCGTTCAGGTTGAATCCCGCGCGTTGCCGGATTCGTCCGGCGGCCTGGCCGGGGCCGCGTACCACCGTTCCTGTGGCACCAGCTTGGGTTCGTCCGGGTCGCTGATGTAGGCCGGCGTCATGATCGCCACGCCGTATTCGTTGAACACATCCAGGACGTGGCGATGCAGTTCCGCCGCTCTATAGAAGCGATGCGCCGGCGAATCGATGCTGACGTTGAGTTCGTAGGTGACCGCGAAATCCCCCAGGGCCTTTTCCAGCACGAACGGTGCCGGTTTCTCCAGCAGGCCCCGGGTGCGCGCCGCCGCTTCCTTGAGCATGGCTTCCACCTGACGCCAGGGCGTCTCGTAGCCAATCCCGACCGTGGCGCTGAGCATCAGGCCGTTCTCCGCCGCCGACCGGGTCAGGTTGGTGACCGGGCTGTTGAGGATCAGCGAGTTGGGCAGCACGATTTCCTCGTTGCGGAAGGTGCGCAGGTGCGTAACCAGCAGTCGCGTCTCCCGCACGGTGCCGGTGTATTCGCCTACCGTGATGACGTCGCCGATGCTGAAGGCGCGGCGGTAGGTCATGGCGTAGCCAGCCACCACGCTGGACACCGCCGACGAGGCGCCCAGCGACACCATGATGCCCAGCAGGATCGACAGGCCCTGGAAGGCCGCGCTGCCGGAGCCGGGAATATAGGGGTAGGCCAGCACCACGGTGAGCAGGACCACGAAGAAACGCAGCAGCTTGTAGGTGGGTTGCGCCCATTCCGCCTCGAAACCCCCGATGTGGATCCGGCCCCGTTCGATGCCGCGGAAGAACAGCTGCATGAGTTTGAGCAGATAGCGTGAGACCGCCACCAGCACGACCAGGAAAACCAGCTCCGGCAGGTAGTCCAGGAAGGCGCTGACGATGCTGACCACCGGCTCGGTGAACAGCGTCAGCAGGGTGCGGGCGGTGCCGTGAGTCCAGGGAAACTGGTAAAGGACGAACTCCAGGCCCAGGTAGGCCACGACCAGCACGGTGGCGATGCGCAGGAAGCGGATGAACCCGGTCAGGGCCGCCCAGATGTTGTCGGCCCGTACCAGCTCGAAGGACTCGATCTTCAGATCCTGAACCCGTCGCCGGTAATGCTGGTCAAGAAACGCCAGCAGGCGCCGGTAGAGGAACAGGGCCAGCCACAGCAGCGCCAGGGTCAGCACCAGTGCGGCGCCGGCCTTCATGCTGGCCGTGGCCAGATAGTCCGAGCTGCGCTGGTTGCGATAGCGGGTGATGGCGTCCGCCGTCCGGCGCTGGAACGCCTCGGCGACTTCCTCCAGGGGCGCACCCTCCGCCATGGCATCGACGGGGAATATGGTCAGCAGCGGTGTCTGCGCGGCGGCGATCTCGACCCGGCCGTCCCGACCTATGCTGCGAATACTGTCCACCGCCACTGCATGATCGGATGCCACCTCCAGGATGTTGCGGCGGATGTTGGCTGCGCGCTCCGCCGCCGGAAACGACGCCGTGCCGGCAATTCGGAACAGCGGGCGGCCATCGACGTTGACGCTGGCGGTGTCGATTTGGCTGGGATCGGGCGCCGTCTCCTGGGCCAGTGCCGGGCACGCCAGGAGCCACAGCGTGGCCGCTGCAAAGAGGGTGGCCAGGCTGTGCCTGATGTAACGTCCGGTCCCGTTGTGCATCGTTGTCATCCTAACGTGACGGGGCCGGTGGAGGCGGTGACGGCCGCGGTCCCTGGCCCGGTATCGTCCTTCGGCCGATGCCCGTGGAGCACGGCATCGGTTCCCGCCATCAGTATAAGAAATTCCCGGGCACCTCACCGAAAGCCGGGAAAAGCGATGGTTATCCGACGTGGCTGGCCTGGTTGCGCTATCGTGGTGCAATAGAGCGTGAGGAGCTGGGGCTTTGCTGTGGCGTCGAACAGTGATCCGGCGCGGAATACCGGGTGTCGCGATATTTCCTGAACAATTGGCCAGCTTTTTGCTCAACAAATCCGCAGTGCTGATTCATGCCCGGAATCTGCATCGTGATTCGATAACAGGTTAAACTCACGGGCCACGAATGAGTCGCTCTAAAAAGAAAGTGATATCGAGAAAACGATACCAACAGGAGAGTGTGCGAATGCGCTTTTTCAAGAAACTGGCTGTGCTGGCTGCCCTGGTGCTCCCCATGCATGCCCTGGCGGAAGATCCGTTGAAAGTGGGTTTTGTCTACGTCGGCCCGATTGGTGACCACGGCTGGAGTTACCAACACGATCAGGGACGTAAGGCCCTGGAAGAACACTTTGGCGACAAGGTGCAGACCACTTACGTGGAGAACGTCAGCGAGGGCGCGGACGCCGAGCGCACCATCCGTCGTCTGGCCCAGGCCGGTAACGACGTCATCTTCACCACCTCCTTCGGCTTCATGAACGCCACCGCGCGCGTAGCCAAGGAATACCCGGACAAAACTTTCCTGCACGCCACCGGCTACAAGCGTGCCGAGAACCTGGGCACCTACCTGGCGGTGACCTATGAAGGCCGCTACGTCAGCGGCACGGCGGCGGGTCTGGTGACCGAGTCCAACAAGATCGGCTACATCGCCTCCTTCCCGATTCCGGAAGTCATCCGTGATATCAACGCCACCTTCATGGCGGCGCGCAAGGTCAATCCGGACGTGGAGCTGAAAGTGGTGTGGGTCAGCACCTGGTTTGACCCGGCCAAGGAAGCGGATGCGGCCAACACCCTGATGGATCAGGGCGTGGACGTGATCGTTCAGCATACCGACAGCCCTGCCGCCATGCTGGCCGCCGAGAAGCGCGGCAAGTGGGCCGTGGGCCAGGCGTCCGACATGTCCCACTTCGGTCCGCACGCGCACCTGCTGTCCGTGGTTGACGACTGGGCCCCGTACTACATCGAAACCGTGCAGGACGTCATGGACGGCACCTGGGAATCCGAGGACACCTGGGGCGGCATCGCCGAAGGCGATATCAAGATCGCTTCGATCAGCGATCGTCTGAGCGACGAGCAGCGCGCCAAGGTGGATTCGGTCATCGAGGGTATCCGCAGCGGCGAGATCCAGCCCTACGCCGGCCCGATCTATGA
The DNA here is from genome assembly GCF_011421605.1 of Marinobacter sp. JSM 1782161. NCBI lineage: Bacteria > Pseudomonadati > Pseudomonadota > Gammaproteobacteria > Pseudomonadales > Marinobacteraceae > Marinobacter > Marinobacter sp. JSM 1782161. Next base: position 2,723,592 of record NZ_WSSA01000002.1, on the reverse strand, counting down.
CCAGGACGGCACCCTGCGCGTGAAGGAAGGCGAAGTCGCCACCCACGAACAGCTGACCAGCATGGACTGGTACGTTCAGGGCATGACCGCGACCATGCCAAACTGAACGCTGTCGAATCCGGCGGACACCGTGTCCGCCCTGGATGACGGTCAGGCCCGAAGCGTAATGCGACGGGCCTTTTTTGTGGCTGGAGAATGGGGGGGCTGCGATAAGGGCAGTGCGGTGCAGATTGACCACCCTCAGGTGACACCTCAGGCAGGCCTTTCGGCCTGCTCGGAAGCTGAAGCGTCCGCTACACAGTATGGTGCATCCTTAACCGTTGCCGGTATGGCGGGAGCGTGTAGCCGACGCTTCAGCTTCGGAGGCGCCGTCAGGCGCCCTCATTCAGGCTACTCGAGTCAGCAGATCCCGAAGCCCGTCCCGAACGTTTTCAACCAACGCCCGCTCATCCAGCCCCAATACCGAACCGTCCTCGACCACCGGTTTGCCGTCCACGAAGCTGTGCTTCACCTGCACCGGCTCGCCGCACATCAGCGGCGCGAACAGGGGCGTGTGTACGCCGGCGAACCTGGGCTGGTCGATATCGTAGAGCGCCAGGTCCGCGGCCATGCCGACGGCCAACTCGCCGGTGGCCTCCAGGCCCAGCAGTCGGGCGCCGCCACGGCTGCCCCAGTCGAGCACCCGGTCGAGGGTGGTGGCGTCAGGGCCGTGTACGGCGCGATGGATCAGCCAGGTCAGGTTCAGCTCCTGCAGCATGGAGCCGGACTCGGCGGAGGCGGAGCCATCCACACCGATGCTGACCGGCACGCCCTGCCGGGCCATCTCGATCACCGGCGCCACGCCGCTGCCCAGCCGGCAGTTGGACGTCGGACAGTGGGCGATGCCGGTTCCGGTCGCCGCCAGACGCTCGATCGCGTGGGCGTCGCTCTGCACCAGGTGGGCGAACCACACGTCCGGGCCCAGGAAACCACAGCGCTCGGCGTAATCGATGGCGGCCAGGCCGTACTTTTCCCGGGCCTGGACGTTGTCGAAGCCCACTTCCAGCAGGTGCGAATGCAGGCGTAGCCCATGACCGCGTGCGTAGGCGGCGATCTCCTTCAGGAAGTCCGGCGGGCTGGAGTGCACCAGGCTCGTCGGCGCGGCCACCAGACGGCGCATGGCGTCCGGAGCGGCCTGGTGATAGCGGGCGCGGCTGCGTTCCATGCGCGCCAGCACCTGCTCGGTGGTTTCCGGTTCGATGTTGTGCCGGGCCAGCCCTTTGTGGCTGCCTTTCTCCACCGCGCTGCCGCGACACAGCACCAGGCGGATGCCGAGTTCGTCCGCTGCCTGCCAGACCGAGTCCTCCAGTTCATCCGGCGTGTCCCGGTGATAGAGGTAGTGATGGTCGGCGCAGGTGGTGGCACCGGAGCGTAGCAGTTCGTACAGGCCCAGGCGGGCGGCGTGGTACATCAGCTCCGGGCGGATCTGCGGCCAGAAGCGGTAGGGCACCGACGCGAGCCAGTCGCCCAGCCCCTGGTTGAGGCCTTCGGGCACGCCCTTGAGAATCGACTGGGCCAGGTGGTGATGGGTGTTCACCAGGCCGGGGTAGACGACGCAGCCGCGGGCGTCGATGACCGTGTCGCCGTCTCCGGGCATGAGGTCGCGGCCGAGGGCGACAATGCGGTTGCCGTCGATGCGCAGGGCGTTGGCGTCCGGGTGTTGCGGGGCGAAAATCCCGGCGGCGTTGCGGATAAGGTAGGGCATAGCGGGCTCCTTTGCGGGCAAAGAGCAATGTCCCGGAGCGCGGTGTGCGGGCTCCTGACCGCTTCTACTCTTTCGGGGGACGGTGGCGGGAATCACCGGTCGAATCCCGTTCCGTCCAGTTGGTCAGTTTTGTGGATACCCGGACTCAAAGCAACTTTCACTCCAGCACCCCGAACGCCAGGACCACGGCCCGGGTCCTCGTGAGCGCCCGGTATTGGACCGATTGGCTCAAAAAGTGCCCCCGATTGGTGCGAGGCGTCGTTTGGGTCAGACCCTCAGGAAAACGGCGTGCGATCGCCGGGGCTGATCCGGCGCCGTTTTCCCGCCGCTGGCACGCCACCTGCTTTGTTGGGGATACGTGACTGAGTAGAAGCAGTCAGGTTCTCCTCCGGGGAATCGGGGCATTGCTCATCGCGCATCGGCGGGTGTTGGACACCGCGGCCGGGCGCGATTGGTGCGATGTCCGAGCCGATTGCCCCGCCTCCCGCGAGTCGTCCGATGCCTCCCTTGAACGATGGTCTGCGCACGAACCCAAGACGCAGGCAGCAAGGAGACAGGACATGACATTCAAGCACACACTGCCCCGCGCACTGACCTTCGCGACCCTCACCCTGGGCGCTCAGCTCGGCTTTGCCGCGGACAAAGTGACCTTCCAGCTCGATTGGCTGCCCGGTGGTGACAAGGCGCCGGTATACGTAGGCATCGAGGAAGGTTTCTTCGCGGACGAGGACCTGGAGGTCCGCGTGGTCTCCGGCCGCGGCTCCACCGACGCCATCACCAAGCTGGTCGCCGGTCAGGCGGACGTGGGCCTGTCGGATCTGGTGTCGCTGCTGGTGGCCCGCGCCCAGGACGACAACATCCCGGTCAAGGGCATCTATTCGGTCTTCAGCGAGGCCCCGCATGCGTTCTTCTCGGTGGAAGGCTCCGGCATCGAGTCGGTGAAGGATGTGGCCGGCAAGACCGTCGCCACCTCGCCGTTCAGTTCCTCGAACCTGTTCTTTCCGCTGTTGCTGGACGTGAATCAGGTGGACGAAAGCGGCATCAAGCTGGTCAAGACCGACCCTGGCGCGCTCAACCCGATGCTGCTGACGGGGCGCACCGACGTGGTGATCAGTTGGGTCACCGACACCGAGAAATACCAGGCCATGGCCGACCAGGCCGGCAAGACGCTGAACGTGATGCCCTGGTACGACGCCGGTCTGGCGTTCTATTCCACCTCGGTGATTGCCAGCGAACGCTTTCTGGAAGAACGCCCGAAGGTGGCGCGCCGCTTCGTGAAAGCCTACGCCAAGGCCATCGAATACACCTGGGCCCACCCGCAGGAAAGCGGCGCCATGGTGCACGCCCAGGTGCCGGACGTGGACCCGGCCATGGCGGCGGACACCATCCGTTCCATCCGCCCGCTGGTCTACAACGAGGCCAGCGAGACCCAGGGCATGGGGGCGTTCAACCCGGAGCGTCTGGCCACCACCTGGCACTGGACCGCCAAGGCCCAGGAGATCGACGAAGCGTCTTTCGACCCGGAGACGGCCGTGGACCGGTCGTTCATGCCCGGCTCGTAAGAGCCTCAACGGCGGGCCGGGGCACTGGTCCGCGCCCAGTACGGAGTAGAAGCGGCGGGCGAGGGTATACCTCGCCAGGCATTGCTCCAATCAACGGCGGGGCGACCTGCCAAGCCATTGGAGAAAACGAATGAGTCAAAGCAAAGCCTATGGACTGAAAGAACTGGAATTCGAATCCACCATCGGCGGCGAGGGCATCGAGACCGATCGCCAGATCCCGCTGATCGATCTGAGCGATTTCGACAATCGCCGCGCCGAGATCACCGAACAGTTGTGGCAGGCGGCCAGCGAGGTGGGCTTCTTCCAGCTGGTCCATCACGGCCTGGACGTGGCGCGGGTGCGGGAAGCGTTCGCCATGGCGGAGGCCTTCTTTGCCCAGGACGCCGACACCAAGGGCCGGTTTCCCCTCAAGGAAGGCCTCAATACCGGCTGGGAGTTCAAGTCCCAGGTGCGTCCGTCCACCGGCACCGCCGACGAGAAAGAGTCTTTCCAGGTGACACTGCCCTACATGGACGACCTGTGGCCGGGCCAGACCACTCTGCCGGAATTCCAGCGCGTGATCCTGGATTTCGAGCACCGCTGCTGGCAGGTGGGCATGGAGATTCTGTCCTGCTTCGCCGACAAGCTCGGTTTCGAGCGCGACTTCTTTACCCGGGCTCACGATCGCAGCTCCCCGGAGTACCAGAGCACCCTGCGGCTGCTGCACTACCTGCCGTTGCCGGAAGGCGCCGAGTACCCGCCCGGCACCTGGCGCGCCGGCGCCCACACCGACTTCGACTGCCTCACCATGGTGTTCCAGAAGGAAGGCCAGTTCGGCCTGCAGGTGTGTCCCGGCAAGGACGCCCAGGGCCGCGCGGACCAGGAATGGACCAGCGTGGTGCCGCGGGACGACGTCATCACCTGCAACATCGGCGACATGCTGATGCGCTGGAGCGACGACAGGCTCCGATCCACCCTGCATCGGGTGCGCATGCCGCGCTCCGGCGAATATCAGGGTCCGCGCTACAGCATGGCGTTCTTCTGCCAGGCGAATAAGGACGTCATGATCCAGGGGCCGGAGCAGAAATACCCCGCAATCTCCGCCCGGGATTACCTTTTACAGCGGATCAACGCGAACTTCGCCGGGAAGATGTAGGTCAGGGCGAAGACAGGAAAGCCCGCGCCGGGAGGTGCGGGCTTTTTTGTGGCTGAACAATTTTGATGCTGTCTCCGTTATCATTTATGATAACCTTCAGGGATTAGGATGATTCTATGACATGGGACGTTAGATTTTACGGCGACGTCCAGCAGGACATTCTGGGTATGCCGCCTAAGATCTAGGCACGAATGATCCGGTTGCTGGAGATGATTGAGAAATATGGCGCGAATCTGGGCGAACCTCACACCAAAGCAATGGGTGGCGGGCTTTTCGAGATTCGCGCAAGAGCCAAGGAAGGGATCGGGAGAGGGTTTTACTGCTATATGGAGGGTGAAGCGGTCATGGTGCTTCACGCCTTCGTCAAGAAGACCCAGAAAACGCCTTTGAAAGAGCTGAGGCTTGCGCAAGAGCGGCTTCGGGAGGTGAAACAGTATGAGTCTTAAGGCACTTAAGCAGAAAGCATTTCAACATGAAACGGTGCGGAACGAATACGACAAGCTGGCGGGTGAGTTTGAATACATGGAGCAACTGATCAGCATGCGTGCTCATGCGGGACTGACTCAGGACGACTTGGCCAAGCGGATCGGAACCGCCAAAAGCAATATTTCTCGCCTGGAAGGCGGTCGCGGCAACCCAAGCTGGAGCACCCTGAGGAAATACGCCTCGGCCTGCGGCTACCGAATCAAGCTGGAAGCCACCGAGGACACTAGCTCTCGTCCATAGCGACCAGCCGCCATCGTTTGCGTGAGCTCACGTAGCGGTTGCTCTAGCTTCCGAGCAGGCCGCAGGGCCTGCCCGGCAAAAGCTCGAGGCGTGAAGTCTCTGCGACACGGACTTCCCGGATCTTCCTTTACTTGTGCGCCTGCAACCAGGCCCCCAGCTTTTTGCGATCCTCCTCGGTCATGCCGGTGGTGTTGCCCAGCGGCATGTACTGGCTGTTCACCGCGGCCTGCATGATCTGGTCGTTGTGCTGCACCACTTCGTCCAGGGTGTCCAGGGCGATGCCGGCCGGCGCGGCCTGGAACGCCGGGCTGCTGGGCTCCTTGGCGTGGCAGCCCGCGCAGTGGGTGCTGACCAGGGAGTGAATGTCCGCGTCGCTGACCTCGCCGGCTGCCTCGGCCGCCGCTGCCGCCTGGGCCGCGGCCTGTTTGCCGGTGGGCGGGGCGATCACACCGATCAGGATCACGGTCATGATGCCGCAGGCGAGGATGATCGACGGCCGGTACACGCCGCGATGCTTCAGGTTGAAGAAGTGGCGCGCGAAGGCGGTGATGAACCCGATGGCCGCCAGGATCAGCCAGCCGTGGGCGTGGCCGTACAGCATCGGGTAGTGGTTGCTGATCATGATGAAGATGACCGGCAGGGTCAGGTAGTTGTTGTGGGTCGAACGCAGCTTGGCCAGGGCGGCCAGTTGGGCCACCCGCTCGTCCGGCTCCCGGCCCTGTTCCACGGTCTCCACCAGCGCCCGCTGGGACGGCATGATGCCCAGGAACACGTTGCCCACCATGAGGGTGCCGATCACCGCGCCCACGTGGATAAACGCGCCACGGCCGGCGAACACCTGGAACAGCGCCCAGTCGACCACCAGCAGCAGGGCGAACAGTACCGCCCCGAATGCCATCCCGTTCCGGGCCAGCGGGCTGCGGATCAGCAGTTCATAGACCAGCAGCACACCGCCGATGAAGCCCAGGCCGATCAGCGCGGCGGACAGGGTGGACAGTTCCATCTTGGCGTTGTCGATCAGGTAGCCGGGGGAGCCGAAGTAGTACACGGAAAACAGCAGCGCCGTGCCGGACAGCCAGGTGCTGTAGGCCTCCCACTTGAACCAGTGCAGGATGCCGGGCATTTTCTCGGGCCCCAGCTTGTACTTGGCCACTTCGTAGAAACCGCCGCCGTGGACGGCCCACAGGTCACCCTTGATGCCTTTTTTCTTCTTCCATTCGGGTGGATCTTCCAGGTGGTTATCCAGCCAGATGAAATAGAACGACGCCCCGATCCAGGCGACGCCTGCAATCACATGGAACCAGCGGATCAGCAGGCTGAGCCATTCACTGAGGTAGGCGGCCATCGGTTACTCCTTTCTCTGAAACACGTTCTGCATCCCGATCGAACCGACACTGGCCGGCAATGTAGGTGCGTTGGATGACCCGGTCGTCGCCCAGGATCATCAGGTCGAACAGCCTGTCGCGCAGGCTGGTGCTGTGCTGTTTGAGGCCCAGCATGGGGGTGGCGTCCGTATCCAGCAGCACGAAGTCGGCGACCTTGCCGGGGGCGAAGTTGCCGATCTCGTGGTCCCGGTGCAGCGCCTTCGCGTTGCCCAGAGTGGCCAGGTAGAACGCCTGGAAGGGCGTCAGCGCCTGCTCGCGCAGCTGGCAGACCTTGTAGGCCTCGGCCATGGTCTTGAGCAGCGACAGACTGGTGCCGCCGCCTACGTCCGTGGCCAGACTCAGGGTGACGCCCGCCTGATGGGCGCTGCGCAGGTCGAACAGGCCGCTGCCAAGAAAGGTGTTGGACGTCGGGCAGAAGGCGATGCGCGCGCCGGTTTCCACCAGCCGCTGGCGGTCGCCGTCGTTGATGTGGATGCCGTGGGCCAGCACCGCCCGGTCATTGAGCAGGCCGTAGTGGGCGTAGACGTCCAGGTAATCGGCGCGGTCCGGGAACAGTTCGCTCACCCAGGCGATCTCCGCCTTGTTCTCGGCCCAGTGGGTCTGCATCAGCACGCCCGGGTTGTCCGCGACCAGCTTGCCGGCCAGCTCCAGCTGACGCGGGGTGGAGGTGGGCGCAAAGCGCGGGGTCACGGCGTACTGCTGCCGGCCATGGTTGTGCCAGCGGTCGATCAGCGCCTGGCAATCCTGGTAGCTGCTCTCGGCCTCGTCGCACAGGCCTTCCGGGGCGTGGCGGTCCATCATCACCTTGCCGGCGGTGATGGCCTGGCCGCGGGCTTCGGCGGCTTCGAACAGGGCGTCCACCGACTGCGGATGCGACGTACAGAACACCAGCCCGGCCGTGGTGCCGTGGCGCAGCAACTGGTCGAGGAACCGATTGGCCTGGCTCCTGGCCCAGTCGGTCTCGGCAAAGCGCATTTCCGCCGGGAAGGTGTAGGTCTCCAGCCAGTCCAGCAACTGGGCACCGTAGCTGCCGATCACCCCGAGCTGGGGCAGGTGCACGTGGGTGTCGATAAAGCCCGGCAGGATCACGTGCTCCGGCCAGTGCTCGATCGGCGTGCCTTCAGGCAGCGATCCGATCAGCTCATCCGCGGAGCCGACGGCCTTGACCCGTCCGTCCTCGACCACCAGCAGCCCGTCCTCGAACCACTCGTAACTGTTGTCCGCCGGTGTCTCCAGGCCGGGATCGGCCAGGAAATGCAGCAGCCGACCCCGGTAGGCCTGCACCGGTTGCGATGACGCCATGGTGATCAGCTCCCGCGGTAGGTCGAGTAGCCCCACTGATTGAGCAGCAGCGGCACGTGGTAGTGGTCCTGGTCACCGCTGACGGAGAAGTCGATGGTCACCTGGGGGTAGAAGCAGTCCTTGCCGTAAGACTGGAAGTAATCGCCTGTGGCAAACGTCAGGCGATACAGGCCGGTCACCAGCGGGCCGTCGAACCATTGGCCGATGCGGCCGTCGCTGTCCGTGGTGCCCTTGGCCACCTGGGTCCAGCCGTCGCCGTCCTGCTGCTCGAGGGTCACGACGACGCCTTCGGCGGGGTAGCCGCTGCCGAGGTCGAGGATATGGGTCGTAATCGGGCTGCGTTCGCTCATACCAGTTTATCCAGTCTCAGGTGGGTGATTTTTGCCTGCTCGCGGCCGGCGTTCTCGATTTCCTGCGCGCGGGTGTTGGGCAGGCGCGCTTCCAGCAGGGCCAGCATCTCGTCGGCGGACTTGCCCGTGGCGCAGACGATGAAGATAAAACCGAATGTCTCGTGATAGGCGTCGTTGCCGTCTTTCAGGCGATGCAGCACGTCATCGCTGGCGACGGCCGTGGAAGACTGCTCGCCGCTGGCCAGGGCGTGGGTGTTGGCGTACTTGGCCTTGAGACTTTTCACGTCGCCGATCTTGGGGTGGGCGTCGAACGCCGCGAGCCAGTCGCTCTCGGTCATGGTCGGCCACAGGGCCTCGGCCTTGCGGTGCAGGTCGTCGCGATCGGTAAACGGACGGGCGGCGACCATGCCCTCGATCCAGCGGTCGGCGGCGCAGCAGGTGCGCAGAACTTCGGCAGCCTCGGTCGCGCTCATCGCGTTGAGGGATTCCAGGGACATTCAGTTCTCCAGCTTCGGGTTTGACGTGGGCGCCGGTTCGGCGTCTTCCCGCATCAGGGTTTTCAGGTTGGACCAGGACAGGCCGCGGCGGGACGGTTTGTCCGTCGTTTCGGTCGCCAGTGTCAGCAGCTCGGCGGATATCGACACCGCCACTTCCATGGGCCGTTTACCCGGCACGTCGAGCCGGCCAACCGGACAGCGGATGCTGTCGATCTGCGCGTCGCTGTAGCCGCGATGGGCCAGCCGCTGTCGGAAGCGGTCCGCCTTGGTGTCGGAGCCGATCAGGCCGATGGAGGCGGCGTTGCCCGCGTCCAGCAGGGTGCGGCACAGGTCAAAGTCCAACTGGTGATTGTGGGTCAGGATCACCACGTGAGCGCCATCGGCCAGCGCGGCGGCATCGCCCACGGGATCGTCGGTGTGATGACGGCGCACGTTCACCGGCAGCTCGTCCGGGAAACTGTCGGCGCGGTTGTCGACCCAGGTAATCTGCCAGGGCAGCTCGCCCATGATGGTGATCAGCGACTTCGCCACGTGACCGGCGCCGAACACCAGCAGTCGGCCATCGCCGCCGGCATGGCCTTCCATCAGGACCGCCACACTGCCGCCGCAGCACTGACCGAGGCTGGCGCCCAGCGGGAAGTGGGCCATCTCGTAGGTGTAGTCCCGCGCCGCCAGACGCTCCCGGGCGCTGGCGATGATGCGGTACTCCAGGTGGCCGCCGCCGATGGTGTCGTGGCTCTGCTCGCCGGTAACCACCATCTTGCTGGCGGGTTCGCGCGGCACCGAACCGGTCACACCCAGCACGGTCACCAGCACGTAGGGTTCACCGCGCCGCTCGCAGTCGGCCACGGCTTCGTACCAGTTCAGGCGCTTTTGCATGAGGAATCGCCTCCGTTTTCGGTCAGCCACTGCCGGGTAGCGGTGACGGCCTTGAGAACCTGCTCCGGCGTGGCCGGGCTGTCAAAAGGCGGGCTGTAACGATAGTCCGCCAGACTGGCGACGGCGTCGCGCAGGGCGCACCAGACCGCAATGCCCAGCATCAGCGGCGGCTCGCCCACCGCCTTGGAGCGGAACACCGTCGCTTCCCGGTTGGGGCTGTGGGGTAGCAGGGACACGCGGAAATCCTCGGGGGCGTCGGACACCGCCGGGATCTTGTAGGTGGCCGGACCGGTGGTCATCAACTGGCCCTTGTCGCTGTACATCAGTTCCTCGGTGGTCAGCCAGCCCATGCCCTGGATGAAACCGCCCTCGATCTGGCCGATGTCGATCTCCGGATTCAGGGACTGGCCCACATCGTGGAGGATGTCGGTGCGCACCACGCGGTACTCGCCGGTCAGGGTGTCCACCACCACTTCGGAGCAGGCCGCGCCGTTGGCGTAGTAGAGGAACGGGCGGCCCTTGCCGGTTTCCGGGTCGTAGTGGATCTTGGGTGTGGCGTAGAAGCCGGACGACGACAGCGACACGCGGGCCATGTAGGCCTGCTGTACGAAGTCGGCCCAGCCAAAGAGGTCCTTGCCCACGCGTACCTGGTTGTTGGCGAACTCGACGTCGGAGGCCGCCACGCCGTAGGTCTCAACCGCAAACTCCACCAGTCGCGCCTTGATCTTCTCGCAGGCGTCCAGCGCCGCCATGCCGTTCAGGTCGGAGCCGGAGGAGGCGGCAGTGGGTGACGTATTCGGCACCTTGTCCGTGCGGGTGGCGGAGACCTTGATGCGGTCGATGTCCACCTGGAACGCGGAAGCCACCACCTGGGCCACCTTGATGAACAGGCCCTGGCCCATTTCCGTGCCGCCGTGGTTCAGGTGGATGCTGCCGTCGGTGTACACGTGCACCAGCGCGCCGGCCTGGTTCAGGTGCTTGGCGGTGAAGGAGATGCCGAACTTCACCGGCGTCAGCGCCAGCCCGCGTTTGACCACCGGGCTGCGGCGGTTGAACTCGGTAATGGCCCGGCGCCGCTCACGGTAATCGGAACTGGCCTCAAGTTGCTCGATCAGTTCGGGCAGCACGTGCTGTTCCACGGTCTGGCCGTAGTGGGTCTCGTCCCGGCCCGGGCCGTAGAGGTTGCGCTTGCGCACGTCCAGCGGGTCGAGGCCCCGGTGGCGGGCGATGTCGTCCATGGCCCGCTCGATGATCATCATGCCCTGCGGTCCGCCGAAACCCCGGAACGCGGTGTTGGACACCGTATGGGTCTTGCAGCGGTGACCGACCACCCGGGCCTGGTCCAGGTAATAGGCGTTGTCGGCGTGGAACATGGCGCGGTCGACGATGGCGTCGGACAGGTCCGGCGAGTAGCCGCAGCGCCCGGCCACCATGATGTTGGCGCCGTGGATCAGGCCCTCGTCGTCGAAGCCGATGTCGTAGGTGTTGTAGAAGTCGTGACGCTTGCCGGTCTGGACCATGTCGTCCGGCCGGGCCATGCGGTATTTCACCGGGCGGCCGGTGTGCCGGGCCAGCAGGCTGGAGATACAGGCCAGCGGCGCCGCCTGGGTTTCCTTGCCGCCAAAGCCGCCGCCCATGCGGCGCACTTCCACCTGCACTTCGTGAATCGGCAGAGCCAGCACCTCGGCCACCAGCTTCTGCACCTCGGACGGGTGCTGGCTGGAGGTGTGCACGAACACGCCGGCGTCCTCGGTGGGTTCCACCAGACAAGCCTGGCTTTCCAGGTAGAAGTGTTCCTGGCCGCCCACGTCCATCTCGCCCCGCAGCCGGTTCGGCGCCTCGGCCAGCGCTTTGTCGGGCTCGCCGCGTTGCTGGGTGTGGGACGGGCGTACGAAAAACTGTTGGGCCAGCGCGTCTTTCGTGGTCAGCACCGGTTCCAGCGGCTCGTACTCCACCTTCGCCAGCCGGGCCGCCTGACGCGCGGCGCGCAGGGAGGTGGCCGCCACCGCGAACAGCGGCTGGCCGATGAACTCGACGATCTCGCCGGCCAGCACCGGGTCGCCGGGAAACACCGGGCCAATGTCCGTGTGGCCGGGCACGTCGTCGACGGTCAGCACGGCTTCCACGCCGGGATAGGCGCGCACGGCGCTCAGGTCCATGGACTTGATGCGAGCGTGGGCCTGGCTGCTCTGACCGACGGCGGCGTGCAGCAGACCGGGCGGCTCGGGCAGGTCGTCGATGTAACGGGCCTGGCCACTGACGTGCTTCCAGGCGCTGTCGTGGGCGATTTTCGAGCCGGCAGTGCCGCGTGCCGACACCGGCGGCTGAACGAGATTATCGGGCAGTTTACGCATGAGGGGGCACCTCCACAGGAGCAAGATCGGTCACCGTCAGGGGCGTTGATGGATCAGAGGGGCCGCCCGTTTCCAGCAGGGCGCGTTGCAGCAGGTTGCCGGCCACCTGCTGCCGGTAGTCGGCGGAGGCGCGTACGTCGGACATGGGTTTGAAGTCGGTGGCCAGGGCTCTCATCGCGGCGGCGACGGTGGCGTCGTTCCACGGCTGGCCCAGGATAGCCTGCTCGGCGGCGTTCGCCCGCTTGGGAATGGCGGCCATACCACCAAAAGCGAGGCGGCAGTCGCTCACCACGCCGTTATCCAGTTGCAGCCAGAAAGCACCGAGCACGGCGGAGATGTCGTCGTCCAGACGCTTGGAGATCTTGTACAGCAGCAGGTGCTCGCCGGCTTTCGGCAAGGGCACCCGCACGCCGCGGATGAATTCGTGGGGCTGCAGGTCGGTCTGCTTGTAGTCCCGGAAGAAATCCGCGAGAGGAATCCGGCGCACGCCGTCCAGACTGTCCAGTTCCAGCTCGGCGTTCAGGGCGATCAACGCGGGGGGCATGTCGCCGATGGGGGAGGCGTTACCGATATTCCCGCCCAGGGTGCCGCAATTTCGAATCTGTAACGATCCCAGACGTTCCAGTAACGGTGCAAAGTGGGGCCAGTAACCGGGCAGCACGTCATTGAGCTGGCGGTAGGTCAGACCCGCACCCAGGTAGAGGTGATCGTCCGTCACCTCCAGTCGCTGCAGGTCGGCGACCCGCTCGACGCTGATCAGGTGATCCAGGTCGCGCAGCTGCTGGGTGATTTCCAGCGCCAGGTCGGTGCCGCCGGCGATCAGGCGGGCTTCGGGGTATTGCGCGCGCAGGGTGCGCAGCTCGTTCAGGTTGCTCGGAAGGTCGTGACGATGCCTCGGGCTTTGCAGTCCGCCTTTCTCGCCCTGGATGCGTTTCAGGGTGGCCTGCATGGCGCTGTCCTGTAGCCAGGCGGGACCGCTGTGGGGGCGGTCCTTGCGGCCGGGTTCCCAGGTTTCCACGCAGGCGCGGCGGCCGGCCTCGACGATCGGCCGGTAGCCGGTGCAGCGGCACAGATTGCCGGCCAGGGCTTCCAGCAGCTCGTGGTGGGACGGTGGCTGGGCCAGGCGCTGCGGATTCGCCTGCCGCTCCGTGTGCAGGGTAAACAGGGACATCACGATACCCGGCGTGCAGAACCCGCATTGCGCCCCGTGACAGTCGATCATGGCTTTCTGGACCGGGTGGACAGGTTCTTCCTTTAGGACATCCACGGTGACCAGATGTTTCCCGTGCAGGCTGCCGATCAGGGCAATGCAGCTGTTGACGCTTTCATAGCGCAACCGGCCGCTGGCGCCGTCCGGGACGCCGATGCTGACGGTGCAGGCGCCACAGTCGCCGGAGGCGCAGCCTTCCTTGGTGCCGGTGAGCCGCATTTTGGTGCGCAGCCACTCCAGGATGCTCAGGTTTGGGTCGGCCTCCGTCAGTTTCTGCGGCTCGCCGTTGAGAAAGAATTCGATCACAGGTCTCACCATCTTGCGTATTATGTTCGCCCTGAAAGTTTGCCGGAGGCCGTTCGTGGCGGGGCTCCGGGGCAGGCGGTTTGTATGGCGTAACAGGCAGATGCCCGTTATTGAATCCACCTTCTGACCGATGGTTTTGCAATTTTCTGACCAATTAGTCGAGTTTATAGCAAATTTGATTTTTCTCGCCAGTTGGCAAGCAAATTGCTCACATCACGAAATGTTGATTATCTGGTCAGTTTATTGGGAAGTGACAGGACGGTTCATTTCCACAACAACGAATCCGGTCACTTTGATTACGAGGTAAAGACATGACGGCAGTGGCTCGGCTACGTCTGGAGAACATCGTCAAGGAGTACCCGGGGTGCCGGGCCAACGACGGTGTCGACCTGACCGTGGCCCCCGGCGAAATCCACGCCCTGCTGGGTGAGAACGGCGCTGGCAAGAGTACCCTGATGAAGGTGATATACGGGGTCATCCAGCCCGACGAAGGCACCCTTTTCTGGGACGGTGAAAAGTTGACCCTGCAAGGTCCGGCCCATGCCCGCCAGTTGGGGATCGGCATGGTGTTCCAGCACTTTTCCCTGTTCGAAACCCTGACCGTGGCGGAGAACATCGCCCTGGGGCTGCCGGCCAGTCAGGCCAGGGATCGCAAGGCGCTGGAACAGCGCATTCGCGAGGTGTCCCAGCATTACGGCATGGCCCTGGATCCGCGCCGCTTCGTGCACAGCCTGTCGACCGGCGAGCGCCAGCGGGTGGAGATCGTGCGCTGCCTGATCCAGGACAGCCGCCTGCTGATCCTCGATGAGCCGACGTCCGTGCTCACGCCGCAGGAAGTGTCCGACCTGTTCCGCACCCTGCGCCAGCTGGCGGGTGAGGGCTGCAGCATCCTGTTCATCAGCCACAAACTGCAGGAAGTGCGCGACCTGTGTCACCACGCCACGGTGCTGCGCAACGGCAAGGTCACCGGCGAATGCGACCCCACTGAAACCTCCACCGACGCCATTGCCCGCCTGATGGTCGGTGACGAAACACCGCTGACCACCGAGGTGCCGCCGGCCAGCCCGGGCGAGCCGCTGCTCAGGGTGCGCGGACTGACTCACAAGAGCAGCGACCCGTTCGGTACCAGCCTGAATAACGTGGACATGGAGCTGCGCGCGGGCGAGATCGTCGGCATTGCCGGGGTGGCCGGTAACGGCCAGGACGAACTGCTGAGGGCCTTGTCGGGCGAGCTCAAGGCCGCACCGGAACAGGTGCACCTGGCGGGCCAGTCGATCGGTCAGCTGGGCCCCGACGCCCGCCGTCGTGCCGGCATCGCCGTGGTGCCGGAAGAGCGCCTGGGCCGGGGCGCGGTGCCGGACATGTCACTGGTGGACAACACCCTGCTGACCGCGTCCGCCCGCGGCCTGGTGAGCCGGGGCTGGGTGTCCTACCGCAAGGTGCGCGATTACGCCCGCCGGGTGCGCGAGCGCTTCCAGGTGAAATCGGACGGCGTCGACGCCACGGCGCGCAGTCTGTCCGGCGGTAACCTGCAGAAATTCATCATCGGCCGCGAGGCCCTGCAGGAGCCGCAATTGCTGGTGGCCTCGCATCCCACCTGGGGCGTGGACGTGGGCTCCGCCGTGGCCATTCACGAAGTGCTGGTGGAGCTGCGCGACAAGGGCGCGGCCGTCCTGCTGATTTCCGAGGACCTGGAGGAGCTGTTTGAACTCTGTACCCGCATGGGGGCCATCTGCGCGGGCCGTCTGTCGCCCATCGTGCCCACCGAATCCCTCACCATCGAGCAGCTCGGACAATGGATGGCCGGCGACTTTGACGACCAGGCGGCCGGGGAGGTAGACCATGCTGTTGCTTGAACGCCGCCAGGTGGATTCCCGCCTGATGCAGTACGCCTCGCCGATCCTGGCGCTGGTGCTGACCCTGATCACCGGCTTCCTGATTTTCCTGGGCCTGGATCGGGATCCCGTCGAAGGCCTGCGTCATTTCTTCATCACGCCAATCAGCGACGCCATCGGCTGGGCGGAGCTGGGCCTCAAGGCCGCGCCGCTGCTTCTGTGCGCCGCCGGCCTGACGGTCTGCTACCGGGCCAAGCTGTGGAACATCGGCGCCGAGGGGCATTTCCTGATGGGGGCCGTGGGCGCCACCATCGTCGCTCTCCAGATCGGTGAGAGCAGTGGCTTCTGGGTCCTGCCGCTGGTGTTGCTGGCGGGGATCGTCTTCGGGGCGCTGTGGTCGGCCATCGCCGCCTTCCTCAAGACGCATTTCCACTGCAACGAAATCCTCACCACCATCATGCTCAACTACATCGCGCTGAACCTGCTGCTGTTCTGCGTGCACGGGCCGCTGAAAGATCCCTACGGCTTCAGCTTCCCGCAGTCGGCGATGTTCGGCGACTCGGCCCTGTTGCCGATGCTGATCCCCGGCACGCGCCTGCACATCGGCCTGCTTTTCGCGGTGCTGGCGGCGGTGGCCGTGGGCGTGCTGTTCGCACGCACCTTCATTGGCTTCCAGCTCAAGGTGTTGGGGGAAGACGAACAGGCCGCGCAGTTCGCCGGCTTCCCGCGCAAGCGGCTGATCTGGTTCGCCTTCCTGGTCGCCGGTGGGCTGGCCGGTCTGGCTGGCGCGTCGGAGGTGACCGGCCCGATTGGCCAGCTGGTGCCCCAGGTATCGCCGGGCTACGGCTACACCGCGATCATCGTGGTGTTCATGGGGCGCATGAAGGCGGTTGGCCTGATCCTGGCCAGCGCGCTGCTGGCACTGACCTTCCTGGGCGGCGAGATGATGCAGATCGCCATGAACCTGCCCAAGGCCATGACCGGCCTGTTCCAGGGGCTGTTGTTGTTCTACCTGCTCGCCTGTGACGCGTTCATCCACTACCGGGTGCGTCTCAAACACAAGCCGGTGGCCGAGAGCCGTCCGGCGTCCACCCCCGTCGCCACACAGGAGAGCTGAGATGGAACTGGATATGATCGTCAACATCCTCTCCGCCACCGTGGTGGCCGGCACACCGCTGCTGATGGTGGCCCTGGGGGAGCTGATCTGTGAGCGCTCCGGCGTTCTCAACCTGGGGCAGGAAGGCATGATGCTGATCGGCGCGGTGGCCGGGTTCGCCGCAGTGTTCGCCACCGGCAGCCTGTTGGTCGGCGTCATCGTCGGCATGCTGGCGGGAGTCGCCATGTCCCTGCTGTTCGGCTTCATGGCCATCACCCTGGCGGCGAACCAATACGCCGCCGGCCTGGCCCTGACCATCTTCGGCACGGGTCTGAGCGCCTTCATCGGCGCCGACTACGTGGGCAAGACCATCGACGGTTTCACCAAGATCGCCATTCCCGGCCTGAGCGACATCCCCGTGCTGGGGCCGGTGCTGTTCAACCACGATCTGCTGGTTTACGTCTCCCTGGGGCTTTTCGTGGCGGTCTACGTCTTCCTGCGCCACAGCCGGGGAGGCCTTTTACTGCGGGCGGTGGGCGAGTCGCCGGAATCGGCCAACGCCAACGGCCTGCCGGTGCTGCTGATCCGCTACCTGGCGGTCAGTTTCGGCGGTGCCCTGGCGGGCCTGGCCGGCGCCTACCTGTCCCTGGCCTACACCCCGCTGTGGACCGAGGGCATGACCGCCGGCCGCGGCTGGATCGCCCTGGCACTGGTGGTGTTCGCCACCTGGCGGCCGGTGCGGGTGCTGCTGGGCGCCTACCTGTTCGGCCTGGCCAGCATCCTCCATCTGGTGCTGCAGGGCTTTGGCTGGGATATCTCGCCGGAACTGCTGGCCATGCTGCCTTACGTGGTCACCGTGGTGGTGCTGGTTTTGCTGTCCGCGAATCCGACACGGACCCGGTTGCACACGCCGCTGTCCATCGGTCAGCCCTACCGGCCCAGTCGGTAACAGAGAAGAAAGCAAGGGAACGCGGCTGTGGAGGGACAGCCGCGTTCCCAAGCGTGCGAGTAGATAGAGAGCCCGTCAGAGGTTCCGCGATTTCAATAATGAGAAATGCCACTGCCAACGATGCCTAGAAGAAACGACAGAGGATAGATTGACCATGAAGGCACTTCGTAAAACATTGCTAGCGACCTGTGTTATGGCGGCCTGTATGCCGGCGGCGCATGCGGAAAAGTTCTTCGGCGGCTCCAGCATCACCGTGTTGCACAGTGCGGACTATGAGGATTTCGGCGGCAAGAAAGAGGACACCTTCTTTACCTTCGAAAACGTCACGGCCCACAACTGGGGCGGTACGTTCTTCTTCATCGACCGCAACCACGGCCACGGCAGCTCCGAGGGTGACGACGACGTATACGGCGAGTTCTCTCCCACTCTCAGCATGAACTGGTTGAGCAACAACGACCTCAGCTTTGGCCCGATCAAGGATGTGCTGCTGACCGGTACCTACGAGTTTGGCGGCGGCACCGAGTCCAACAACTATCTGGTTGGCCCTGGACTGGCGTGGGATGTGCCGGGCTTCCTGTACTTCAACACCCTGTTTTACTACGCCAATAACAACGCCGACGCGCCGGGCTTTGACGATCCGGGCGACGACTGGCAGACCACCATCACCTGGGGGCTGCCGTTCGAAGTGGCGTCCGCCAAATTCCTGTTCGACGGTTACATCGACTGGTCCACCGCCACCCGCGACCACGCCAGCGAATTCCACTTCAACCCGCAGTTCAAACTGGACATCGGCGACTTCGCCGGTCATCCGGGCATGCTCTACGCCGGTATTGAATATTCCTACTGGAACAACAAGTACGGCGAAGCCGATGATAGCGTGATGGACACCGAGAGCGCGGTCAGTGCCCTCGTGAAGTTCCATTTCTAAACCCTGTTGGGGAGGCCGGGATTCCGGCTTCCCCGCTCTCAAAGCGATGGACGCTCATGACTCAGCAGCCTGAAGCCAGAATCAACGAGATCGGGGACGCGGCGGAAAACGGCCGGGGCCGTCGATACCGTCCGGGGCGGATTCGGGAAAAGAACCGTGAACGGATTATCGCCGCGGCGGAGGAAGAGTTCGCCCAGCACGGGTTCCGCGGCGCGACCATACAGAACATCGCCGAACGGGCGGAGCTGCCCAAGTCCAACGTGCTTTACTATTTCAGCAACAAGAAGCGCATTTACTCGGCGCTGTTCGACGACATCATGAGCCGCTGGAATGCGGTGTTCTCCGAGATTCGTCCGGAGGACGATCCGGCCGAGGCGCTGGAGACGTTCGTGCGCACCAAGGTGGAAATGTCACGCCAGCATCCCATGGCGTCCCGCCTGTTCGCCCAGGAAATCATCCAGGGCGCCCCGTTCCTCAAGGATCACCTGCGCACCAACATGCGCGAATGGGTGCGGGGACGGGCCAAAGTGATTCAGCAGTGGATCGATGACGGTCGCATGGCGCCGGTCGATCCGGTGCAGCTGATTTTTTTGATCTGGTCCTCGACCCAGCATTACGCGGACTTCCAGGTCCAGATCCTGATGGTGGAAAACAAGGCCGAATACGAACCGCAGGATTTCGAGCACGCCGCCAATTTCCTGACCGGCGTCATCCTGCGCGGCTGCGGACTGGAGCCGACGAAACGATGAGCATCCACGACCATTATCCCCGCGACCTGCGCGGCTACGGTGCCGAGCCGCCCCACGCCAACTGGCCGGGAAAAGCACGGATCGCCGTACAGTTTGTCCTCAACTACGAGGAAGGGGGCGAGAACTGCGTCCTGCACGGCGACAGCCACTCGGAAATGTTCCTGTCCGAGATCATCGGCGCCCAGCCGTATCCGGATCGTCACATGAGTATGGAGTCGATCTACGAGTACGGCTCCCGTGCCGGGGTCTGGCGCGTGCTGCGGGAATTCCGCAAGCGCGGCCTGCCGCTGACCGTCTTTGGCGTGGCCATGGCGCTGCAGCGCAATCCGGACGTGACCCAGGCCTTCCTGGACGACGGCCACGAGATCGCCTGTCACGGCCTGCGCTGGATTCACTACCAGGACATGGACGAGTCCCGCGAGCGCCAGCACATGGAACAGGCCATCGCCATTCAGGAAGAACTGACCGGCCGCCGCCCGCTGGGCTGGTACACCGGCCGCGACAGTCCCAATACCCGACGTCTGGTGGTGGAGACCGGTGGCTTCGAATACGACAGCGACTACTACGGTGACGACCTGCCGTTCTGGACCACCGTCGAAACCCGCGACGGCGAGGAGAAACCGCATCTCGTGGTGCCCTACACCCTGGACACCAACGACATGCGATTCGCCACCAACCAGGGCTTTAACTCCGGCGAACAGTTCTTCCAGTACCTGAAGGACGCGTTCGACGTGCTGTACGAGGAAGGCGCCGACACGCCCAAGATGCTATCGATCGGGCTGCACTGCCGCCTGATTGGCCGGCCGGGCCGGTTCCGGGCGCTGCAGCGGTTCCTCGACTACGTCCAGAAGCATGGGCAGGTGTGGATCTGCCGGCGGCTGGATATTGCGCGGCACTGGAAGGCGGAGCATCCGTACAAGCCAAAATGAATCGATAACAGGGCAATGAGGGGCACCTGCGGTGCCTCAGAAGCTGAAGCATCTGCTACACGCTCGAGTGAACTGGAAATGTAGCCGACGCTTTAGCTTCGGAGCAGCCTGCAAGGCTGCCCTGATTCAATAACGCGCATTCACGCCGCTGCCCCGGAACAACCAGAGAGCCAACACAACATGAGTGATGTACAAGTCGCCCCGATCATCGAAGGGCCTGATTTTTCCCGGGACTACCTGAACCTCGCCGACGGCAGCCTCGGTGCCGAGGTTACCTGGGTCACCGACGAATTCTTCGCGCCGCGCGAGCGTATGCTCGACCCGGAACAGCCGCGCTTCTACCCGGACAAGTACGACGATCACGGCAAGTGGATGGACGGTTGGGAAACCCGTCGCCGTCGCAACACGGGCCACGACTGGTGCATCCTGCGCCTGGCGATGCCGGGCGTGCTGCACGGTGTGGATTTCGACACCAGCTTCTTCACCGGCAACTTCGCCCCGGCGGCCTCCGTCGAGGCCTGCTGGTCGCCGGACGGCGATCCCGACAACGACGCCGACTGGCAGGAAATCCTGCCGGCGGTGTCCCTGTCCGGCAACGACCATCGCTTCGAGGCCCTGGCCGCCTCCGGCCCCTGGACCCACCTGCGCCTGCACATCTGGCCGGACGGCGGTATGGCCCGCTTCCGGGTGTACGGCCAGCCATTCTGCGACTGGGACAACCGCAGCGCCGACGAACGCCTGGACCTGCTGGCCCTGGCCAACGGCGGCGACCAGGTCGCCTGGAGCGACGCCCACTACGGCGAGCCGCGCAAACTGCTGCGTCCCGGGCGCGGCATCAATATGGGCGACGGCTGGGAAACCCGACGCCGTCGTGAGCCGGGCAACGAGTGGTGCATCCTCAAGCTGGGACACAAAGGCGTGGTGGACGGCATCGACATCGACACCGCCCACTTCAAGGGCAACTTCCCGGACCGCTTCTCGATCCAGGCGGCCTGCGTGGAGCAGGGCACGCCCCAGTCCATCATCACCCAGAGCATGTTCTGGGAGACCCTGATCGACGAGCAGCCGCTGACCGCCGACGCCATCCACGAGTTCCGCGAGCTGAACGAACTGGGCCCGATCACCCACATCCGCGTGAACAGCATTCCCGACGGCGGCATCAGTCGGGTGCGCCTGTGGGGCAAGGCGGTCCGATGAACGCGCCACGGACGATCCCCAGCCAGCCGCTGACCCGGGAGGCGTTCGCGCCGTTCGGCGACGTGATCCAGACCGAGGGCGCGGCGTCGTTCCCCATCAACGCCGGTCGCACCGAGCGCTTCCACGCGCTGGCGGCGGTGGAGACCCTGGGCGAAGGCGCCGACGCGATCATCTCCATCTTCCGGGGCCAGCCGCTGGCGCCGCTGGTCATCGACCTGATGGAGCGCCATCCGCAGGGCAGCCAGGCGTTTGTGCCGATGGGCGATCAGCCTTACTGGGTGGTGGTGGCACCGCCGGGCGACTTCGATCCGGCTCAGGTGCGGGTGTTTCGCGCCGGACCGGGGCAGGGCGTGAACTACCGCGCCGGCACCTGGCACGCGCCGCTGCTGCCGGTGAACGCGGATGCGGATTTCCTGGTGGTGGATCGTCGCGGCCCCGGTGACAACTGCGATACCGTCGACCTGGACCCGCCGATCCGGCCGGAGTGAGCTTGATATGACCCGTTTTGCGATAACCCACGTGGCCGTATTCACGGTCGATCCGAACAACACGGTGATCCCGGACGCCACGGTGCTGGTCGAGGACGACCGCATCGCCGCCGTGGGCCCGGCCCAATCCATCAATGTGCCGGACGATCTGCCCGTGGTGGACGGCCGCGGCAACGTGCTTATGCCCGGACTGGTGGACGCCCATTCCCATTCCAGCCTGATGCGCGGCGTCACCGAAAACATGCCGCTGATGGAGTGGCTGCCGTACTACCAGCTGGAGCATCGGGCGCTGACGGAGGAGGACGCCTACCATTCGGCCCGCCTGTGTTACCTCGAAGCGCTCAAAGGCGGCACCACCTGCGTCATGGACATGTTCCGCTTCATGGACCGTTGCGCCGACGCCGCCGGTGAAATCGGCCTGCGCGTCAATCTGGCGCCCTACGTGGCGGACCGGCCGGGCAAGGATTTCTTCGCCACCCGCGACGAGAACAAGCGCCTGATCAAGACGCACCACAACAGTCAGTCCGGACGCATCCAGGTCTGGATGGGGCTGGAGCACCTGTTCTACTGCAGCGAGGACGCCTATCGCGACGCCGTTCGCTGCCAGCGGGAATACGGCGTCGGCATCCACACCCACGCCTGTGAACAGAAGGAAGAGGAAGCGGCGGTGCTGGAAGCCTTCGGCCGTCGCTCCATTGGGATGCTGGACCACTACGGCGTTCTCGGGGAAAAGACCCTGATCGCCCACTGCGTCTGGCTCAACGACGACGAGATCAAACGGCTCGCCGATACCGGCACCGCGATTGCCCATTGCCCTGTCAGCAACGCCAAACTCGCCAGCGGTGTGGCCCGCACGCCGGACATGCTGGCGGCGGGGCTGACGCTCGGGCTGGGCACCGATGGCCCGGTGTGCAACAACAGCCTCGACCTGTTCGAGGAAATGAAGTTCGCCTCCCTGATCCAGAAAGCCACGCGGCTGGACGCCACGGCGCTGCCGGCGGACCGTATCCTGCGTATGGCCACCATCGACGGCGCCAGGGCGCTGGGACTGGACGGGGAGATCGGCTCGATCGAGGTGGGCAAGAAAGCCGACCTCGTGATGCTGGACCTGGGCGCGCCCAATCTGACGCCCCACGATATCAGGGATGATGGCGGCAACCTGTTATGGAATCTGGTCTTTGCCGCACGCGGCAGCAACGTTACCCACGTCTGGGTGGACGGACGCTGCCTGATTGAAAACGGTCGGTCGACACAGGTCGACGAGGGCCATGTGGTCGCCACGGCACAAGCCTGTGGCCTGTCCCTGTATGAACGATGCCGTGCTCTGGATCATCTCCGTGTGGACATGGTCTAGAGGGGCTCTTAGGAGCATAGAATGAAAGAAATTCCCCTGATTTCCATCGCCGGTCTGCGCAGCGACGACATTGAAGAGCGCCGCAGGACCGCCGCCGAGCTGGGCCGCGCCTGCCGCGAGGTGGGCTTTTTCTACGCCGTGGATCACGGCATTCCCCAGTCGGTGATCGACACGGCGTTTGCCGAGTCCCAGCGCTTCTTTGCGTTGCCGGTGGACGACAAGCAGGCGCTGTCCATCAAGCGCTCGCCCCATAACCGCGGCTACGTGGCCATGGCGGACGAGAAGCTGAACCCGGAATCCGGCGCCGACATGAAGGAGGCGTTCAACCTGGGTGTGGAGTTGCCGGACGACCATCCGGAAGTGGTGGCGGGCAAGCCGTTCCGTGGTGTGAATTTCTGGCCGGAGCTGGACGGCTGGCGCGACAATCTGCTGGCCTATTTTGACGCGTGCCTGGATCTGGGCCGGGTGATCCATCGCGGCTTCAGCCTGGACCTGGGGGTATCGGAAGATTTCTTCGCCAAGCACCTGGCCGAGCCGGTCGTCACCATGCGCATACTGCGCTACCCGGCCAGTGCCGGTGAGTCCGACCGCAAGGACGGCGGTGCCGGGGCCCACACCGATTACGGCAACCTGACGCTGTTGGCCACCGACAAGGTGGCTGGGCTGGAAGTGCTGACCCGTCAGGGTGAATGGATCGACGCGCCGCACGTGGAAGGCGCCTTCGTCTGCAACATCGGCGACTGCCTGATGCGCTGGAGCAACGACACCTACGTGTCCACCCCGCACCGCGTGCGCCCGCCGCAGCAGGAGCGCTATTCCATTGCCTATTTCCTGGAGGCCAACCCGGATTCGGTGGTCGACCCCAGGGATATTTACCCGGACGAAACGCCCAGGTACGCGCCAGTGACTTT
The DNA here is from genome assembly GCF_011421605.1 of Marinobacter sp. JSM 1782161. Taxonomy (NCBI): domain Bacteria; kingdom Pseudomonadati; phylum Pseudomonadota; class Gammaproteobacteria; order Pseudomonadales; family Marinobacteraceae; genus Marinobacter; species Marinobacter sp. JSM 1782161. The sequence continues at coordinate 2,699,706 of NZ_WSSA01000002.1, read as the reverse complement.
CGCGAATTACCTCAAGTCACGGCTGGACGCCACCTACGAGCACCGGGCCGAGGACAACGCCTCGATGTAAGGGAGGAGTCACCGGCCGGCGCCTGGGCACCGGCCGGGCAGCAGGGCGCCGCTATCAGGCGCCTTGCTTGGTCCAGGCAAACGGTTTGGCGGCGTCGTCCAGCGGCGTGTCGGCCACGTGGTTGATGTAGTTGCTCATGACCTTCTGGGACAGGCCGAGAATGACTTCCAGCACGTGGTGCTTCTCGTACCCGGCGTCGTAGAACGCGCTCAGGTCCTCGCCGTTGACGTTGCCGCGCTTGCGGACCATCGCCAGGGTGAAGGTGCGCAGCGCCTCCAGCTTGTCGTCCGGCAGCGGGGTTTCGTCCCGCAGGGCGTTGCTGATCTCGTCGGAGACGCCCATCTTCTTGGCGATCCCGGTGTGGGCCGGAACACAGTAGTGGCAGGCGTGCTCGACGTTGATGGTCTGCCAGACCACGGTTTTCTCGTCGTTGTTGAAGCTGCTTTCCAGGAACAGCTGGTGCAGCTGCTGGTAGCCGTCCAGCACCCCCGGCGCGTCGGCCATGATGGCGTGCAGGCCCGGAATACGGCCGAACCCTTTCTCGGATTTTTCCAGCAGCGCCTTGGATGCCTCCGGTGCGGATTGCTTGTCGTGCATGGTGAAATCGGTCATGACGGTTTTCTCCTGTCGTTCGACGATGTAACCCTGTGGCTGTTTTGTTGCCCGTCAGCCATTATTTTTGAGCGATCGCTCAATAATGGTTCAACGCTAACTGTTATTGAGTGGTCGTTCAAGTTAAAATTGAGTGAACACTCAATAAAGCGCCCCCACGCCGGAGTCGATGCCATGCCCCGCAAAGCCCGCTACAGTCGCGAAGAAGCTCTGGACCGCGCCGTTGCCCTGTTCTGGTCGCGCGGGTATCACGCGACCTCGCTCAAGGACATCGAGCGCGCGTTGGACATGCGCCCGGGCAGCCTCTACGCCACTTTCGGTTCCAAGCAGGCGCTTTTTATCGAAGCGCTGGACGTCTATTCCCGGCGCATGGTCGCCGATCTGGACGTGGCGATGCAGGGCGCGGAGGGCCCGCTGGACGGGATCTGCCGTTACCTGAGAAACCTGGCCGGTGCCTGCATCGACGTGGACCGCCACGGCATGGCGGCGCCGGCCTGCATGATCGTCAAGACACTGCTGGAGTCCACCGGCCAGGATGCGGAACTGTCGGAGGCCGCCAACGGCTTGCTGGATGGTGTCGAACGTCGCCTGGCCGGTCTGCTGGAGCAGGCGCGCGAGGCCGGCGAGCTAAGGCCGGACGCGGATTGCGAGCGTCTGGCGCGATTGCTCCAGGCCCAGATCATGGGCATGCGCGCGTTCGCCCAGCGCCGGGTGGACGCCGACAAGGTGACGGCCCTGGCGGAGGACATGGTGGCGATGCTGGCCGGGTATCGGGCGGTCGAGGGTCTGACGAGCGGATGACGTGAAGAGGCGGGGGTGATGCCGGGCTGTCTCAAACCGTGAGACAGCCCGGCGTCCTGTCACTGCGCCGTCAGCGTGCGCGTCTTTTCCATGTTCGCCAGGGTCATCAGGCAGGCCCGCGCGACTTCGACGCCCTTCTCGGTGAAGTGCTTGTAGAAGTAGTCGTGGTGAGTGGCGTGCTCGTGGAAATGGTGCGGCGTCAGTACGGCGGACAGCACCGGCACGCGGGTGTCCAGCTGCACCCGCATCAGTCCGTCGATCACCGCCTGGGCCACGAACTCGTGGCGGTAGATGCCGCCGTCCACCACGAAGCCGGCACCGACAATCGCGCCGTAGTGGCCGCTCTCGGCCAGCAGCTTGGCCTGCAGCGGGATCTCGAAGGCGCCGGCCACGGTGATGACGTCCACCTGATCGGCGTCCAGCCCATGCTGGCTGACTTCCGCCAGGAAGGCTTCGCGGGCCTGGTCGATGATGTCGAGGTGCCAGTTGCCCTGGATAAAGGCGATGCGCTGGTTGCGGCTGGCGTCGGAAAGGTTCAAGGATTCTTGCTGATTCATAGTTGGTCTCTCATCGGGAGCCTCTGGCTGGCTCCGGTCACTAGGAATCAGGGCATGCGGCTCGCGTCTGGCAAAGCCGTGGTGGGATCGCCTCAAAGTGCAGGCTGGGGATGAACCGCAGGCGGCCGCGCGCCGTCGCAGGTTCCGGAGATCCGGTCCGCCCGCTCGACACGCCACCGCGGCGCGATGCACCGCAGATTGGACTTCTCTGGTGATTCCTTCTCTTCCATCCGGACTGTCACCGTCGGCTTCGGAATCGCACCGAATCTGCTGACCCTGGCAGACATGCCTGCCAGGCGCTCGCGGGCTGAGGCGAAAATGCCATCACCGCCGGTGGGGACTTTCACCCCGCCCTGAGAACGAAGCCCGCGGTTACCCACGGGCGGCGCCATTGTATGCGGTTGCGCGTTTTTCCACCAGCCCCGAATGCGACCGGCCATGATCCGGGCCATGGCCGGTCCGGTTCAGTTGAGCAGCGATTCGGCGACCGCTTGCACGTTGTCCTCGGTAAAGCCGAAGGCCTTGAACAGATCCCCGGCGGGGGCGGACTCACCGAAGGTGGTCATGCCGATGACGCGGCCGTCCAGGCCCACGTACTTGTACCAGCCGTCCGGATGCCCCGCCTCGACGGCCAGCCGGGCTTTCACGGTGGCGGGCAGCACCTGCTCGCGGTAGGCGGCGTCCTGGGCGTCGAACACCTCGCAGCAGGGCATGGACACCACACGCACGGCGCGGCCCTGCTGGTTCAGGGCCTCGGCGGCGGCCGTCGCCAGGCTGACTTCCGAGCCGGTGGCGATGAGGATCAGTTCCGGTTGCCCCGCGCAGTCTTTCAGCACGTAGCCGCCACGGCGGATGTTCGCGAGCTGGTCGCGGTCGCGCGGCTGGTGCGGCAGCCCCTGGCGGGACAGCACCAGCGCGGTGGGGCCGTCGGCTCGCTCCAGGGCGGCCTGCCAGGCGGCGGCGGTCTCCACCGCGTCGGCCGGGCGCCAGGTGGACAGGTTCGGGGTGGCACGCAGGGTGGCCAGTTGCTCGATGGGCTGGTGCGTGGGACCGTCCTCGCCCAGCCCGATGGAATCGTGGGTGAACAGGTGAATCACCCGCTGCTTCATCAGCGCCGCCATGCGCACCGCGTTGCGCATGTATTCGGAGAAGATCAGGAACGTCGCGCCGTAGGGCACGAAGCCGCCGTGCAGGGCAATACCGTTCAGGATCGCGGCCATGCCGAATTCGCGCACGCCATAATGCATGTAGTTGGCGCCGGGGTGCTCGGCGCTGATGGGTTCGGCGCCGTCCCATACCGTCAGGTTGGACGGCGCCAGGTCGGCGCTGCCGCCCAGCAGCTCCGGCAATTGCGGGCCCAGGGTGTTGAGACAGCCCAGCGAGGCCTTGCGCGAGGCGATGGATTCTTCGCGGTCCAGGGCGGCGCCGGCCAGGTCGGTTTCCGCCAGGGCATCGGGTAACCGGCCCGCCATGCGCCGTTTGAACTCGGCAGCGGCGCCCGGGAAGGCTTCGGCGTAACGGGCGAAACGGGTGTTCCAGTCGTTCTCGCGGCGGGCGCCGGTGGCCCGGGCGTCCCAGCCTTCGTAGATGGATTGCGGTACGTGGAAGGCGGCGTGGGGCCAGTCCAGCTGGACCCGGGCGGCGGCCACTTCGTCCTCGCCCAGCGCGGCGCCGTGACAGGACTCCTGGCCCTGCTTGTTGGGCGCGCCGAAGCCGATGATCGTCTTGCAGATCAGCAGGCTGGGGCGGTCGTCGGCCCGGGCCTGCTCGATCGCGGCGCGGACCTGTTCCGGGTCGTGGCCATTCACCCGCTGGACCTGCCAGTGGTAGGCCTCGAAGCGCTTGGCGGTGTCGTCGGTGAACCAGCCTTCGACCTCGCCGTCGATGGAGATGCCGTTGTCGTCGTAGAACACGATCAGCTTGCCCAGGCCCTGGGTGCCGGCCAGGGAGGCGACTTCGTGGGAAATACCCTCCATCAGGCAGCCGTCGCCCACCAGGCAGTAGGTGTAGTGATCGACGATGCGGTGGCCGTCGCGGTTGAACTGGGCGGCGAGCGTGCGTTCGGCCAGGGCCAGCCCCACGGCGTTGGCCAGCCCCTGGCCCAGCGGCCCGGTGGTGGTTTCGACGCCGGGCGTGTAGCCGAATTCCGGGTGGCCCGGGGTTTTGGAGTGGAGCTGACGGAACTGCTTCAGGTCGTCCAGGCTCACCTCATAGCCGGACAGGTGCAGCAGCGCGTACTGCAGCATGGAGCCGTGGCCGTTGGACATGACGAAACGGTCGCGGTTGGGCCAGTCCGGGTTGCCGGGGTTATGGCTCAGGAAGTCGTTCCACAGGACTTCGGCGATGTCGGCCTGGCCCATGGGGGCGCCGGGGTGGCCGCTGCCGGCTTTCTGTACGGCGTCCATGGCCAGGGCGCGGACGGCGTTGGCCAGTTCGAAACGGGATGGCATGGCAAAGCTCCTTGTGGCGGTTCAGTGGGGGGCCGGATCAGTGTTGGGCCAGGCGTTCGGCGATCAGCCGTTCCAGGCGTTCCTGGTCGGCGGCGAAACGGCGGATGCCCTCGGCCAGCTTGTCGTTGGCCATGGCGTCCTGGTTGTGGCCCCAGCGGAAGTCGGCTTCCGACAGCGCCGGGGTGGCGCGGCCCTGGTCCGGGGCGACGTGTACGGTTGGGCTGACGTCGCCGTCGGTGCCGGCCAGTTCCTCCAGCAGCGCCGGGGAAATGGTCAGCCGCGGGCAGCCGGCCAGTCCCAGCACCTGGCCGGTGTTGCGGAAGCTGGCGCCCATGACCACGGTGTCGTAGCCGCCGGCATTGAGCCGTTCGCACACGCCGCGCACGAAGCGCACGCCGGGATCGGTCTCGGCGGTGTACGCTTCGCCGGTGTGCTGCTTATACCAGTCGGTCACCCGGCCCACGAACGGCGAGATCAGGAACACGCCGGCGTCGAAGCAGGCCTGGGCCTGAGCGTCGCTGAACAGCAGCGTCAGGTTGCACTGGATGCCTTCCTTTTCCAGTACTTCGGCGGCGCGGATGCCTTCCCAGGTGGAGGCCAGTTTGATCAGCACCCGGTCGCGCCCCACGCCACGCTGCTCGTATTGCCCGATCAGGTCAAACGCCTTGCGGATGCTGGCGTCGGTGTCGAAGGACAGGCGCGCCGCCACTTCGGTGGAGACCCGGCCGGGGACCAGGCCGGCGATCTCGCACCCCATGGCCACCGACAGGGTATCGACCGCTTTCTCCACCTGCTGCTCGCGGGTGTCGCCGGTGCCGGCAAGGGCGGCCAGCTCCCGTTCGATCAGCGGCTGGTAGTCGGGCAGCTCGAAGGCCTTGAGGATCAGGGACGGGTTGGTGGTGGCATCCTGCGGCTGGTAGCGGCGGATGGCGGACAGGTCACCGGTGTCGGCGACGATCAGGGAATGGGCTTTGAGCGCGTCGAGTTGCGATGGCATGACAAGGCTCCTCTGTCGGGAAACGGCGAAATATGAAGGCTGCGAACGGTGACGTCGTCGAACGCCGAAACCGGCGAGCGCTGCGCCCGGTTGCGTTGACGTTCGGCGATGACCGTGTCCGCCAGCGCGACGTCGTGAACGTCGCGGCGCCGGCGGTTCGAAGCGGGAAAGGCGAGTCGGGCGCCGTCGACGAACGGCAGCGCCCCGGAATCAACGGTCTCAGGCGGCCCGTGGCTGCAGGCGGGCCTCGGTGCTGTCCGCCAGTTGCGTCAGCAGCAGGCAGCAGGACACGGCACCGGCGTCCAGATGACCCCGCGAGCGCTCGCCCAGGCGCGCCGAACGTCCGATTTTCGACACCAGGTCGCGGGTCGATTCCTTGCCCTGTTCCGCGCTCTGGCGCATGCGTTCGAGGGCGCCGGCAAAGTCGGCGCCGTCCACGAGCGCGGCCTGATAGGCCTCGACGGCGGGCACCAAGGTGTCGAGCAGGCACTTGTCGCCCACCTGGGCGTCGCTGATGTCCTGCAGGGATGCCAGGCCACCGGCGAGCATGTCGCCGAAGGTCTGCGGATCGACGATCTCCTTGTCCTTGACCGTGGTCGCCATCCCCAGGAACAGGCTGCCGTAGAGTGGTCCCATGGAGCCGCCGATGGAGCCCATCAACACGCTGGCCAGTTTGCCCAGCCCCTTGGCCAGGGACAGGGACTGGCCGTCGATGGCCTCGCCGCACTGGCGGAAGCCCTTGGCCATGTTGATGCCGTGGTCGCCGTCGCCGATGGCACCGTCCACTTCGCTCAGGTATGTACGGTTTTCCATAATGATAGCGACCAGATCCTGCAGGATCTCGTCACCTTTTGATGCGTCCAGATAATGCATGAGGGTTCTCCCGGCGGTGGCCTGTGGGATCACTGGCTCAGGGCCAGGGATCGTGCGGGGGCGTCGAGCAGCGTCTTCAGCTCGTCGTCGAGCTGCATCAGCGTCAGGGTGGCGCCCATCATTTCCAGTGAGGTGAAATAGTTGCCGATGTAGGTGCGGTGCACCTTGATGCCGGCCTCGTCCAGAATGTCGGCGATCTCGGCGTAGAGCAGGTTCAGTTCCATCACTGGTGTGGCGCCCAGCCCGGACACCAGTACCGCTACTTCGTCGCCGCGCTTGAAGGGACGGTCTTCCAGTACCGGTTTGCACAGCGTCGCCGCCATTTCCCTGGCTGAGGGCAGGTCGGTGATTTCAATGCCGGGCTCGCCGTGGTGGCCGATGCCCAGTTCCATTTTGCCCGGCTCGATGGAGAAGTTGGGTTTGCCGTTGGCGGGAATGGTGCAGCTGCTCAGGCCGGCGCCGATGCTGGAGCAGGCGTCCACCGCCTTCTGGGCCAGGCGGATCACCTCGTTCAGGTTGTCGCCGCGGGCGGCGGCGGCTCCACCGATCTTCCACATCATGATTTCGCCGGCTACGCCGCGGCGTTTGTCGCGCTGGTCCGCCGGCGCCGAGGCCACGTCGTCCCGGGCCACCACGGTCTGGACTTCGATGTCCTCCAGCTCCGCCATCTTGCGCGCCAGCTTCACGTTCATGTTGTCGCCGGCGTAGTTGCCGTAGAGGCAGGCCACGCCACGGCCCTGGTTGGCGGCATCGAAAGCCTGGAAGAAGGCGTCGGCGGTGGGGGAGGAGAAAATTTCGCCGATGGCCACGGCGTCGCACAGCCCCTCGCCGACGTAGCCGAGGAAGGCGGGTTCGTGGCCGGAACCGCCGCCGGTGACGACACCGACCTTGTTGCGGGGTTCGCCCGCGTACTTCAGGACCCGGGGATGGTCGGTGGCGGCGTAAAGAGTGGGGGAGGCGCGCAGGTAGCCGCGTACGGCGTCGTCCACCACGTTATCGGGATCGTTGATGATGCGTTGCATGGGATCTTCCTCATGGATGGCTTGTTGTTGTGAATCCAGGGAGTGATCGGAACCCTCATCCTATGCGGGTTCCGACTCGAGGCCCAGCACGCGGGTTGATGAGCGCCATGACGGATAGTGCGATCGATCATCCCGGTGATTAATGTTCTATATGCGATCAAATGTTTAGGGATCTTGCCGGTCTCTGTCAAGCGGCAACTCCGGTTTGCGGGTTCGCCTTTTGTCTATATTTTGTCCTTTTCTCTTGGCGCTTAATCCTCAATCCATTGAAAATAATGGTTTTATTTATATTTTCTGGTTTTTCGATCGTAAGATCGGTCATCGAATAAATGTTGCAACGGATGTCCTTCGTGGTTTACAAATGATCTAACAATGATAATTTGTAAATTCGATCGACCGGTATTGGGCCGGCGACTCCGACACCAGTGGAGGGCTACCTATGTCTGAACCAACCACGGCCAGGCCGGCCGCCATGCGAATCGCTCTGGGCGCGGACGAGGCGGCGTTCGAGCTCAAGGAGGCCTTGATCGAGCACGTGCGCGAACTGGGCTTCGAAGTGGTGGATTTCGGGACCTATAACGCCGAGCCCGTACTTTATCCGGATGTGGCGGTGCGCGTGGCTCAGGCCATTAGCGCCGGAGAGGTGGAGCGCGGTGTGCTGGTCTGCGGTACCGGCATCGGTGTGGCGATCTCCGCCAACAAGGTGCGGGGCATCCGCGCCGCCCAGGCGCACGATACCTATTCCGCCGCCAAGGCTCGTTCCAGCAACGATGCTCAGGTGGTGACGCTGGGCGCGCGCGTGGTCGGTCCGGAGCTGGCGAAAAGCATTGTTGCGGTGTTTCTCGGTGCGGACTTCGGCGGCGGCGCCTCGGCGGACAAGGTGGCGCGTATCGCCGATTACGAGCGTGAATTCTTCCGCGATGCCCCTAACAACTGATCAGTGAGGGTTCGCCTGTTCATTATGGTATCGTTGCCCGGTCATTGAATTCCGACCGCATGAGACGTTGCCATGGAAGAGAAAGTCGATAACGCTGATATCAGCCTGATGACCGAGATCGCCACTCTTTATTACGTGGAGGGCGAAACCCAGGAGGTCATCTCCCGGCGGCTCAAGGTGTCCCGGGTGAAAGTGGGGCGCCTGCTCAAGCGGGCCCATGCGGAGGGTGTGGTGGACGTGCGCGTGCGCCAGCATCCGGCGGCCAGCGCGGAGCTGGAGAAGGAGCTGATGCGCCGCTTCAATATCAAGCGGGCGCTGATTGCGCTGGATCACGTGGATGAGGATGTGCAGCGTTCCGGCGTAGCCAGCCTGGTCGCGGATCATTTGTCCCGTAATCTGCACGACGGTTCCATTGTCGCGGTGGGGATGGGGCGCAACGTCGGTGCCGTCGCGGAGAACACCTTCGATCAGGGAGAGCGCAAATGTTCGTTCGTCTGCGCCATCGGGGGCTCCATCCGCGCTGGTGAGTACATGAACCCGGATCACATCTGTCGGCGCCTGGTGATGAAGTACGGCGGTGACAGCGAGACGCTCTACGCGCCGGCGCTGGTGCAGGACTCGGCCCTGCGCGATGCGATGTGCGAGAACCCGACGGTGCGCCAGACGCTGGATCGGGCGCGGCGGGCTGATGTTGCCCTGATTGGTGTGGGGGATATCAGCGAGAACAGCAATATGGTGCGAATGGGCTGGTTCTCGGCGGAGGAGATTGCCGAGGCCCGGTTGTCCGGTGCTGTCGGCGACATGATGGGGTACGACTTTATCGACCTGTACGGCAAACCCTCGGTGACGCCCATGCAGGGACGAGTGATCGGTCTGACGATCGGTGACCTGGCCCGTATTCCGGATGTGATTGCCATTGCCAGCGAGAACACCAAGGCGGTGGGTATCCTGGGGGCGCTGCGTACCGGTGTCATCGATACCCTGGCGACCAGCGTTACCAATGCCCACACCATTCTGCGCCTGGATGAGGCCACGCCGAACCTGGACTCCTGAGGTTGGCGTCGGCCAGGGAGTGGTCGTGATTCCCGTATTTCCTGCCTGAACATATGTGCGCGATCTGAATATAGGATTGCGGCTTGGTCTGTTGGTTTTTTGGCCTGCTTTTCCTGTAATTTTTGGCTATTTATTAAAAACTCAATAATAACAATAATTTAATATAATAAGACTAAAGTCTTACAAAAAAGTTTTACCGTCTCATTGACGGCGGCTTTCCTAAAGTTCTTAATGCAAATGTACACAACAAGATCAAATGAAAAGGCATTATCAGCCTAGAGGAGGCCCTCATGAACGACACCCTCGCCCAACCCGAATCCTCGCAAGTGTCCATTCCCAAGACCATGAAGGCCATCGTGGCCTATGCGCCGGGCGACTATCGCCTGGAAGAGGTCGATGTCCCGGAGATCGGTGAAAAGGAAATTCTGGTCAAGGTGGAAGCCTGCGGTATCTGCGCCGGCGACCTGAAGGCCTACGAGGGTGCGCCCAGTTTCTGGGGCGATGAGAGCCAGCCTGCCTACATCAAGGCACCGATGATTCCGGGGCACGAGTTCGTGGGACATGTGGTCAGGATGGGGCCGGGGGCCAAGGGCTTCGAGATCGGCGACCGGGTGATCTCCGAACAGATCGTGCCCTGCTGGGACTGCCGTTTCTGCCATCGCGGCCAGTACTGGATGTGCGAGAAGCACGACGTCTACGGCTTCCAGAACAACGTCAACGGTGGCATGGCCGAGTACATGAAGTTTCCCAAGGAAGCCATCAACCACAAGCTGCCGGACGATGTGCCGGTGGAAAACATCGTACTGACCGAGCCTTTCTCCTGCTCCATGCACGCGGTGGAGCGCGCCCAGATCCAGTTGGGTGACGTGGTGGTGCTGTCCGGCGCCGGCACCCTGGGCCTGGGTATGATCGGCCCGGCCAAGAAATCCGGCCCCGCCAAGCTGGTGGTCCTGGACCTGCACGGCGAACGTCTGGAACTGGCGAAGAAGTTCGGCGCCGACGTGGTGCTCAACCCCAGCGAAGAGGACGTGGTCCAGATCGTCAAGGACATGACCGACGGCTACGGCTGCGACATCTACATCGAAGCCACCGGCGCGCCCAAGTCGGTGGAACAGGGCCTGGCCATGCTGCGCAAGCTGGGCCGGTTCGTTGAATTCAGCGTGTTCAAGGACCCGGTCACCGTGGACTGGAGCATCATCAGCGACCGCAAGGAGCTGGACGTGCTCGGCGCCCACCTGGGGCCCTACTGCTATCCCCACGTGATCAAGGGCATCGAGAGCGGTGATTTCCCCACCGACGGCGTGGTGACCCACAAGCTGCCGCTGGAGGAGTTCCACAAAGGCATCGACCTGATGAAGCACGACAGCAGTGCCCTCAAGATCATGCTGGTGCCGGGCGCCTGATCGCATCGTTCAAACGTCGCGGCCGTTCCGGCCGCGACGCGCCCAAGACCCTCAAGCGACTAACAACAAAAGCCAGAGGTCCACATCATGAACCCATCGGCCAGTCTTCCATCGGCCCTTTCACCGCGACAGTCCCCCGCGCGTCTGGCGGCCATCGTCGTTGGCGTGGCCGTGCTGATCCTGATGGCGCTGGACACGACCGTCGTTGAGATCGGCTCGGCACAGGATGCCCGGGACGACGGTTTCAACCCCGAGCAATACGGCCAGAGCCAGTTTCCCGCGATTCGTTCCCATGTCGAGGAGCGCGCGGTCAGCGCCGCCACCCTGGCGTCAGCCATCGCCGAGGACCAGACCGCGGCCGGCCAGGAATACGGCACGCCGGCCGGTATCGGGCCGATCATGCCCGTAACCTTCACCGGTGTGGCCGGGGAGGGCAAATCCGGCATCTATCCCGTGACGGTCGACGGCGTGCCCGGGAAAGTCACCGTGCGTGTCCAGACCGGCCCGGCCATCAACGGTACCGACCTGCGCGACGCCACCGGCGAGATCGAATTCGGCCAGTTCACCAACCAGATCGAATACCAGAACGCCGGCGCGGCGATCAACAACGCCATGAAGGCGGACGTGCTGGCGAATGTCGACACCGACAGTCTGGCGGGCAAGACCGTCACGGTCACCGGTGTGTTCAAGCTGATCAATCCGAACAACTGGCTGGTGACGCCGGTCGGGATGGACGTGCAATGACCCCAGAGACCGTATCCAGCGACGCCGGGCCGGACGAGGTGGTGCTGTCCGCGCGCAACGTGGCCAAGTCCTTCGGCAACGTCCATGCGCTGAAGACCGTCAACTTCGACGTGCACCGCGGTCAGGTCACCACCCTGTTCGGTGAAAACGGCGCCGGCAAGTCGACGTTGATGAAAATCCTGTCCGGCGTGATCCAGCCTACCTCCGGCGAGGTGTTGCTGGAGGGCGAGCCGGTGTCGTTCGCCTCCACCACCGACGCCCAGCGCCGGGGGATTTCGATCATCCACCAGGAGCTGAGTCTGGCGCCCAACCTGAGCGTGCGCGACAACATCTTCATGGGGCGCGAGCTGGTCCGTCGCGGCGGCATAGACTACGCCGAGGAAGAACGCCAGACCCGCCTGCTGATGGAGGAACTGGACGAGCCCATCGATCCGCGCACCCCGGTGGAGGACTTGCGCCTGGGGCAGCAGCAGATCGTGGAAATCGCCCGGGCGCTGTCCGTGGACGCACGCATCCTGATCATGGATGAGCCCACCTCGGCGCTCAGCGCTTCGGAAGTGGAGGTGCTGTTCCGGGTGATCCGCGATCTCAAGAGCCGCGGCGTGTCCATCGTCTACATCTCCCACCACCTGGAAGAGGCCCTGCAGATCACCGATCACGCGGTGGTCCTGCGCGACGGCACCATGACCGCCTACGCCCGGCGCGAGGACATCGACCTGGAGTGGATCGTGCGCAACATGGTGGGGGAGAACTTCAACCTGGGCGAGCCGCCCACCGGCCACGCCTTCGGCGAGGTGGCCCTGTCCCTGGACCGGATTTCCGTGCCCGACCCGGTGCTGCCGGATCGCCGCGTGGTGGACGAACTGTCGCTGGACGTGCGCGCCGGCGAAATCGTCTGCATCTACGGCCTGATGGGCGCCGGCCGCACCGAGCTGTTCGAGTGCGTGGCCGGGCGGATGCCCCGGAGCGAAGGCATGGTGCGGCTCGACGGGCACGACGTGTCCGCCCTGAGCATCGCCGAGCGTATCGAGCGCGGCCTGGTGCTGGTGCCCGAAGACCGGCAGCGCGATGGCCTGGTGCAGACCATGTCGGTGGGGGAGAACCTGTCTCTGGCCAGCATCGGCGCCTTTACCTGGGGCGGGCTGACCTCGTCCAGCCGCGAGCAGGGTGTGGTGCATGAGGCCATCCGAGATGTGCACATCAAGACCGACGGTCCCGAGGCGGGCATCGGTTCCCTGTCCGGCGGCAACCAGCAGAAGGTCGTGATCGGCAAGATGCTGGCGACCCAGCCGCGTGTGGTGCTGCTCGATGAGCCCAGCCGGGGGATCGATATCGGCGCCAAGGCGGAAGTCTTCCGCCTGCTTAGCGAAGGCGCCGAACAGGGCCTGGCGGTGATCTATTCCACCTCGGAGGTGGGGGAATGCCTGAGCATCGCCCACCGCATCCTGGTCATGAGCCGCGGTCGTATCGCGGCGGAGTTCGGGGCCGATGCCAGCAAGGCGGAGATCATGGCCGCCTCCGGCGAGGCCGTGGTCGCCTGACCGGCCCGAACCATCGATAACAGCCCCGAACCAACAATAACAGCGGAGTCCAGAACCATGTCCGATACCAGCCAAGCGGCCAGCCGGCCGGGATTTCCGTTCCCGGGCGGCCAGTTTGACCTGGGGCGCATGCTCCTCGATGGCCGGGCGTTCTTCGCCCTGATCGCCATCATCGTGATCTTTTCGATCCTGTCGCCGGTCTATTTCTCGACCAACAACTTCCTGACCATGTCCTCCCACGTGGCCATCTTCGGCCTGCTGTCGATCGGCATGCTGCTGGTGATCCTGACCGGCGGGATCGACCTGTCGGTGGGCTCGACCCTCGGCCTGGCCGGCGTGGTGGCCGGCTACCTGATGCAGGGCGTGCAGATCGACGCCCTGGGCGTGGTGCTCTACCCGCCAGTGTGGGTGGTGGTGATCCTTACCTGCGCGCTGGGCGCTTTCGTCGGCGCCATCAACGGCGTGTTGATTGCCTACTTCAAGGTGCCGGCGTTCGTGGCCACCCTGGGGCTGCTCTACGTCGCCCGCGGCGCGGCGCTGCTGATGACCGACGGCCTGACCTTCAACAACCTGGGTGGCTCGGCGGAGCTGGGTAACACCGGCTTCGAGTGGCTCGGCTTCAACCGGCTGTTCGGCGTGCCCATCGGCGTGCTGGTACTGGCGGCCGTGGCCATCCTGGTGATGCTGATGCTCAATCGCACGCCCTTCGGTCGCTGGGTCTACTCCACCGGCGGCAACGCCCGGGCGGCGGAACTGTCCGGGGTGCCGGTCAAGCGGGTGCAGGTGTCCGTGTATGTGCTGTCCGGTATCTGCGCGGCGATTGCCGGTCTGGTGCTGTCCTCCCAGCTCACTTCCGCTGGCCCCACCGCCGGCACCACCTACGAACTGACCGCCATCGCCGGTGTGGTGATCGGCGGCGCGGCCCTGGCCGGCGGCCGGGGCAACGTGCGCGGCACGCTGCTGGGCGCCTTCGTGATTGGTTTCCTGTCCGACGGCCTGGTCATCATCGGCGTGTCGTCCTACTGGCAGACCGTGTTCACCGGTGCGGTGATCGTCCTGGCCGTGTTGCTCAACAGCATCCAGTACAAGGGCCGCAAGAAACAGCCGCCGGCCGCCGAGTCGTCGAAAAGCGCGTCGCGGCCGGCGTCGCCGGATGCTTCTCCGTCTTCTCCATCTTCGCACGATAGCGCCCGGGAACAGGCAGTCGGGCACTGATGCGCAAGCCATCGCCGGTACGCCGGTATAACAAGCACAATAGAAAACAAGGGTGAACCAATGATGTGGAAAAACGCAAAGCGCCTGCTGATCGCCGCCGTCATGACGACCACCTCGCTGTTCGCGACGGTCGCCGCGGCCGAGGATCAGGGCCTCATCTCGATCATCGTCAACGACACCTCCAACCCCTACTGGTTCACGGAAGGCAAGGTTGCCAAGGCCACCGCCGAGGAACTGGGCTACCGCGCCAACGTGAGCTCCCACAAGGGCGATACCAACACCGAGAGCAATCAGGTGGATACCGCCATCACCAACCAGGCCAAGGCGATCATCCTGGATCCGGCCAACGCCAACGGCTCCATCGGGGCGGTGCGCAAGGCGGTGAGCGCCGGTATCCCGGTGTTCATCGTTAACGCGGAAATCAACAAGCAGGGTCTGGCCAAGGCGCAACTGGTGTCCAACAACGCCCAGGGCGCGGCGCTGGGGGCGCAGAAATGGGTGCAGGCCGCCGGTGACGGCGCCCACTACGTGGAGCTCAAGGGCGCGCCTTCGGACAACAACGCGGCGACCCGTTCCAACGGTTTCCGCACCGTGCTCAGCCAGTACCCGAGCCTGGACCGGGTGGCGTCCGACGTGGCCAACTGGGACCGCACCCAGGGCTACAACAAGATGCAGAGCATGTTGCAGGCCAATCCGGACATCGACGGGGTAATCAGCGGTAACGACGAGATGGCGCTGGGCGCGATCGCCGCCCTGAAGGAAGCCGGCAAGCTGGACGGTGTGGTCGTCGGCGGCTTTGACGGCTCACCGGACGCGGTGGAAGCGGTGCGCGAAGGCGAGCTGGCCTACACCGTGCTGCAGCCGGTGGCCATCTTCTCCGCCGAAGCGGTGCGCCAGGCCGACCACTTCATCCGCACCGGCGAGACCGGCGTGGAACGTGAGAAGCAGCTGTTCGACTGCGCCCTGATCACACCGGACAATGTAGACAAGTACTCGTCCGCCTTCGTGCTGGACGGTCAGGGCAGCTGATCGACGGCACTCTTCCAGAACCGGAAAAAGAAAAAGCCCGGCGGGATCGCTCCCGCCGGGCTTTTTTGGTTTGTGGGCCGCCGCCCAATGGCTCAGCGATACGCCCACGGAGGTGAAGAGGGTGATGGCGTCATCCCGGGTGCGGCCGGGATGCGCGCCACTGCCAGTTCAGCCAACTCCGCCTGAATGGCCCCATCTCAAAAACACCGTCCTTAACAGCTGTCCTTATCAGCATAGTGCACATCGCCGGCTTCACCCCCGGGGGCTGCCGGCGTCGTTTGCACGTCGGCTTACCAGGACGGCCCGCCGGTAATGCCCGGCAGCCACATGACCGCCGGCTCGTAGAAGAGCACCACGGCCAGCACGATCAGCTGAATCACAATGAACGGGATCACGCCCTTGTACATGTGCTTGAGGGTGATCTCCGGCGGCGTGATGGCCCGCAGGTAGAAGATCGACGGAGCCAGTGGCGGCGTCAGGTAACTGGTCTGCAGCACCACCAGGAAGGCCACGCAGAACCAGATGTCGTCGAAGCCCAGGGCGCGCACCACCGGCATGGCGACCGGGATCACGATCAGGACCACGGACATCATGTCCAGCACGAAGCCGGCCAGGAAAGCGATCAGCAGGATCAGGCCGATGATGGCCCAGGGCTCCAGGCCGGTGGCCATGAGCATGGACTGCACCGTGGCCATGCCGCCTGCGGCGAAGAACACGCCGGCGAACATGTGCCCGCCCAGCAGGATCAGCAGGATCATGGCGGTGATGTTGACCGTGCGCCCGCAGGAGTCCCAGAACACCTTCAGGTTCAGGTTGCGGTAGAAGGCGGACAGCAGCAGCGCGCCGGCAGCGCCGCAGGCGGCGGCTTCGGTCGGCGTGGCCAGGCCCATGAGGATGGTGCCCAGCACGGTGAAGATCAGGGCCGCGGTCGGCAACAGGGCGTAGACGGTGACCTTCATCTTCTGGCCGAGGGAATAGTGCACCGCCTCGTCATCGACGCGCGGCGCCATGGACGGCTTGAAGTAGGCCACACCGATGATGTAGATCACGAACAGGGCGGCCATCAGCAGACCCGGGATCAGCAGACCGCTGAACAGGGAACCGACGGAGACGCTGGCCACCGGACCCAGTACGACCACCGTGATCGACGGCGGAATCGCGGTGCCCAGGGAACCGGCCGAGCAGATCACGCCGGACATCAGGCTCTTGTCGTAGTGGTGCTTCATCATCACCGGGATGGCGAGCATGCCGATCACGGCTTCGGTGGCTCCGACGACGCCGGACGACGCGGCGAAGATCGTGCCCAGCACGATGGCGCCCACGCCCAGCCCTCCGGGCAGGCGCACGGTCCACATGTGGACCGCCTTGAACAGGCGCTCGGCGATGCCGGATTTTTCCAGCATGGCGCCCATGAAGATAAACAGCGGCACCGCCGCCAGGATGGCGTTGGAGGCGGTGTCCTCAATCTTGGTGAGCAGTTGATAGGGCGCGGTCTGACCAAAAATCATCAGGCCGAACACCGCCGCCACCAGGATCATCGAAAACGCAATCTGGAAGCCCGCGAAGATCAGCAGCATCAACAGCGGGAACATCAACAGCGACAGGTAATCGCTCATACCAGTTCCTCCCGGTGCTCTGCCTGGCCGTCACCCTTGATCAGGGTGCGAATGGATTTCAGGAATTCGGCCAGCAACTGCAGGCACATCAGGGAAAAACCGACACACCAGACCAGGTACACCGGCCAGACGATCGGGTTCCAGGCCGAGCGTCCGGAACGCTCGCCGCTTTCCCAGGCGTCGTGGAAGTACTTGAACACTTCCCAGGTCAGCCAGATCATCAACGGCAGGAAAAACAGGTAACACAGAGTGCGGATGGCGGCGTTGACACGCGGCGACAGCTTCAGGGTGATTACATCCACGCTCACGTGTTGACCGACGCGAAGGGCGTTGGCCATGCCCAGCATGAAGATGGCGCCCATCACCATGTAACTTGTTTCGAAGGCCCACAGGGTGGGGGAGCCTAGCACGTATCGGCTGAAGACTTCGTAGACCAGGGCGGCTACCAGGGGAAGTATGAGGATGGCCGCCAGGTGCCCGGCGTACCGGGTGAGGCTTTCTATAAATGCAATCAGTTTCATGAGCGTGTTCCGGACAAATAAAAGCCGGGGTAGCCCACGGGCGGCCACCCCGGTTGTTTCTTAGTGGAAATCAGTCTTCAGACTTGCCGATCGTCAGGCGGTACTGAGGCCAGCTTTCCATGTCCTTCTTGAACTTGCGCTGGGATTCGAGAACCTTGGCGAACCAGTCGTTGTCCTTGGCCTTTTCGTTTTCCCAGGCTTCGGTCTCGTCGTAGATTTTTTCAACGAAGGCCGGGTCCAGGCGAACGATTTCGTTCGGGCCTTCTTCCAGCTCGCGGTAGGCTTCCAGATCCGAGTAGGAGGCGGCCAGCCAGGAGTCGAAGACGGACAGCTTGGCCGCCTCGCGCATGACGTTCTTCTGCTGGTCGTTCAGCTCGGCCCAGGCATCCTTGTTGATCTGACACTCGAGCACGCCGCCGGACTGGTGAACGCCCGGTACGATCACGTACTTGGCGACGTTCTGGAAGCCGGTCGGCTTGTTCATTTCCGGGCTGCCCCACTCGGCGGCGTCGATCACGCCCCGCTCGAGCGCGGTGTAGATGTCGGAGCCGGCCATGACCACGGTGGACGCGCCCAGGCGCGAGGCGATTTCAGCCCAGGCGCCGGAGGTGCGCAGGCGCAGGCCCTTGAAGTCTTCCAGGGTCTGCACCTTCTTGTTGGAGTGCAGGAAGATCTCGGTACCCAGAATGGAGCACGGGAAGGCCACCACGCCGAATTCTTCCATGCGGAACTCTTCGTAGAGCTTGGCGCCGCCGCCCTGGTACATCCACAGCATGAACTCTTCCGGAGTCAGGCCGCTGGAGTGGCCAGCCAGCAGGGCCGCGGTGGGATCTTTGCCGTAATCGTAGGCCAGGTAGTTGTGGCTGACCTGGGCCACGCCGCTTTCCACGGTTTCGGTGACTTTCAGGGCGCTGCCCAGGGTGCCGCCCGGGAAGACCTGCAGGTTGATTTCGCCGTCGCTCAGTTCGGTGACGTGGTCGGCGAAGTCCTGGGCGTCACGTTCCAGCCAGGGGCCGCCGCTCCAGGGCGTGGCCATACGCCAGGATTTCTCCTCGGCCTGAGCCGGGGCAATGCTGCCGGCGATGGCTGCCGACAAAAGCGCAGCGGAAGCGAGTTTGTGCATCGGTTTCATAGTTGTGCCTTTCTTTTTTTGGTGGGAAGAGCCCGCAGGTGTCGTGGGTGCACCCGTCAGGATGAAAACTCTTTCTGCATTTCCTGAGCGCGGTTGGCGCAGGCGGTCATGGCTTTTTTGAAAACCTCGTTCAGGTCGGACGCCTCGAAGCTGGCGATGGCCTGCTCGGTGGAACCCTTCGGCGACATCACGTTGCGCTTGAGCTGGGCCGGCGACTCGTCGCTGGCCAGGGCCATGCAGGCGGCGCCAAAGCCGGTCTGCAGCGCCAGGCGGCGGGCCGTGTCCCGGGGTAGGCCGAGGGACGCACCGGCTTCTTCCATGGCCTCGAAAATCTGGAAGAAGTAGGCCGGGCCACTGCCGGAAACGGCGGTCACCGCGTCCATCAGGGATTCCTGCTCGATCCACTCCACCTGGCCGACGGCGGCCAGCAGCTCGCCGGCACGGGCGCGCTGGTCTTCGGAGACCCGGTCATTGGCCCACAGGGCGGAGGCACCGGCGCGGACCAGCGCGGGGGTGTTGGGCATGCAGCGCACGATGGGCAGGTTTCCGCCCAGCCAGGTGTCGATGTGTTCGCCCAGCACGCCGGCCGCGACTGAGATGATCAGCGGTGCCGTGTCGCGGGACTGGATGGTGTCTTTCAGGGGCTCGCAGACGGCCTTCAGGATCTGCGGTTTGACCGCCAGGACCAGAACGTCGGCGGTCGCAGCGGCCTGGTTGTTGTCGGCGTGGGCGTGGATGCCGAACTTTTCGCGAACGTTGTCCTGGGCGGCCGTGTCCGGGGACGTGGCGGTGATCCGGTCGGCGGCCAGGCCGCTATCGATCAATCCTCCGATGATGGCGCCGGCCATGTTGCCGGCACCGATGAAGGCGACTGTCTGGTTCATGGTGTTGCTCTCTGGTTACGGGCGGGAGCCAGCTTCATCGGTTGGCGCTGGGCCCCATGAATGACGGCATGAACGATGCTTCATACGATTGTCGTAAGGGGAACCCGTAACGGTCTTGCTCAGGGGTGCGGGGTTTTTGTGTCAAGCTCCTGAGTTGATCAAGAATATGTCTATCGAAACGATAAAAAACGATAAGTTGGATGTTTTTTGGTTTATTGTTTGCATAGACTTCGTCTATCGGTAAGATCATCCATGTTAGCATCGAAATGATAATCAGTTATGACGACGCGCATCCGGACGTTCCCCCTTCCCAATAGTTGTCTGCATCATGATCACGACTACCACCAGCTGGTAATCGCCATGAAGGGGCAGGCGGA
The DNA here is from genome assembly GCF_011421605.1 of Marinobacter sp. JSM 1782161. Classification (NCBI taxonomy): domain Bacteria; kingdom Pseudomonadati; phylum Pseudomonadota; class Gammaproteobacteria; order Pseudomonadales; family Marinobacteraceae; genus Marinobacter; species Marinobacter sp. JSM 1782161. Next base: position 2,679,872 of record NZ_WSSA01000002.1, on the reverse strand, counting down.
ATTCGAGATCGCCGGCAAAGGCGGTCGCGTGGACGCCCTGCATGGCTGCCTGGTGCCGGGTGGGGAAGTGCACTTCTACGAGGGAATCGGCGAGAACACGCACATTGTCGTGGACCTGCCGTCCGAACATGTCGGGGCCAATGTGGTGCGACTGTTTGACGGGCCGCGCTACTTTGAGGCGGATTCCGGTCTGCGTCTGCTGCTGACCTATATCCAGCGCGAAGCCTCCATCTGGCAGGACTATCCCGAAGCGGCCGACGGCATGGCCCAGGGGCTGCTGGCGGCGCTGCATCATCGCACGTTCGACCGCGATCTCGACCGCAAGTCGTTCGGCAAGCTGGATCTCGCGGCTCTTGATGCCTTCATCTACCGCCACCTGCACGAGCCCCTGCCGGTCTCCCGACTCGCCGGCGTGGTCCACATGAGTGTGGGCCATTTCCATCTGCTGTTCCGCGACATGACCGGCATGACTCCCTATCGCTACCTGCTCGAAGCGCGCCTGCGCCGGGCCCGGGAACTGCTCCTGCAAAGCACCCTGCCGCTGGCGGATATCGCCTGCCAGGTGGGATTCTCCAGCCAGAGTGCCCTGACCCACGCGTTCCGCCGCCAGTACGGCGAAACGCCGGGACGCATGCGCCGCCTGCACTGAGTGCGGCCAGCCGGCGGCGCCGCCGTATCCCCTGCCGCCGAAGCGGTTTCTGTCCCCCGGAAACTGTGATGGATACAGAGGCTCAATCCCGACCCACTGTCACGCCCACAATGCCCTTTCCTGTGTCTGCCCGCATAACCGTCGATTGGCGATGCTGTGTGCTACCGGGCCCGTTCCATCCGGCCCGGTTCGTCTTCACGGTTTCAGCGGAGGAAAGCATCATGTCCGGTACCGTCGTCCAGACCCTGCGAGTCTGGCAGCAACGCGCAGCAACACGGCGCTCACTCAGGCGCCAACTGGAATGGTCCGATTCGGGACGGATCGAGAAGGATATTGGCCTGCGGCCCGGCAGCCTCGACCGGGAAGCGCGCAAGCCGTTCTGGATGGCGTAGGCTAGAACCAGACGCCCTTGACCACCAGCAGGCAGCCGGAAACCAGCAGCAGGCCACGGCAGATGCGGATAAACGTGGCGCCGTCGAAGTGCTTCTGGATCCGGTAGCCGAGCTGGATGCCGATCCAGGCGGCCGGCAGCAGGCACAGGGAAACCAGCAGCAGCCGGCCCTCCCAGAACCCATTGATCTGGTAAGGCACCACTTTGGTCAGGTTCATCAGCCCGAACAGTACTGCGGCGGTGCCCAGCCAGCGCAGCTTGTCCAGTTGCTGGCCCAGGAAGTAGACGCTCAGCGGCGGGCCGCCGGCGTGGATGAGCGTGCTGGTGACCCCGGAGACGCCGCCCCAGAACCAGCCCGCCCGCTGGAAGCGCTGCAGCCAGCCGGCCAGGTTCTGCCAACTGGCGAACAGGATCGAGACCACGCCGGTCATCAGTTCCAGCCGGTCCGTGGACAGCGCCCCCAGCAGCAACCCACCCAACCCGATGCCGATCAGGACCCCTGGCGCCAGCCGCTTCAGCTCCGCCCGGTCCGCGTGACGCCAGTACAGGTGGATGGCGCGAACGTCCATGAACAGCAGCACCGGCAGCATGATCACCGTCGCCATGGGCAGCGGAATGACCAGTGCCAGCAACGGCACGGCGAGCACGCCGGCGCCGCCGGCAAAGCCGGACTTGGAGATGCCGGTCAGGATGACGCCGATGACGGCCAGCAGCCAGAACAGCGGGGTATCAAAGGGTGGGGCCATGAGGGATTCGGGATTCCATGCGACGTCGAACGGCGACCAGTCTGCGGTAAAGCAGCCGCGCTGTCCAAGTGGGCGGCGTCAGCTCGACAGCCCCAGAACCTCGTGGCCCGGTTTGGGGCGGGCGAAGAAATAACCCTGGCCCATGTCGCAGTCCATGCCTCTGAGGATGCGGGCCTGGGCCGCCGTCTCGATGCCCTCGGCGGTGATGCGCAGGTTGTTGGCCTTGGCGATGGCGATTACCGAGCGCACCAGGGTGGCGCCGCGTTCGCTCTGCAGATCGTCGATGAAGACCTTGTCGATCTTGAGTTCGTCCACCAACAGGTGGCTCAGGTAACTCAGGGAGGAATAGCCGGTACCAAAATCGTCGATACTCACCTGGATACCCAGCGTGCGTAGCCGTTCCATCACCTGCGTCGTGGTCTGACGCATCTGCATGACCATGCCCTCGGTGATTTCCAACTGCAGCGACTCAGGAGGAAACTTGTACCGGCGCATCAGCTGCTCCAGATACTCCGGCAGTGCCAGATCGGAGAAGTGTCTGGCGGTGACGTTGACGGCGATCACCGGGACGGGGCGGCTCTGATGCCTGCAGCGGGCGATGAGCTGGGCGGCGATGTTCAGCACGTAGCGGTCGAGTTTTTGACCCAGGGCGCTGCGTTCGGCAATGGGGATGAAGTCAGCCGGCGAGATAAAGCCCCGTTCGGGATGCTGCCAGCGCACCAGCGCCTCGTAACTGTGAACGGTGTGGTCGTCGAGTCCGATCTTGGGCTGGAGGTAGACTTCGATGTCCTGATTATCGAGCGCCTCCTTGAGGCCCTGCTCGATTTCCATCTGCTTCTTCAGGTCCTCGTGGTAGTCGGCGTCGAAATACGCCGCCGTCGCGCCATGATCGCGGGCATCCCGAGCCGCGGAGCTGGCCATGTTCTGCAGTGTTTCCTGGGAGGCCGAATCGGCCGGATACAGGGCAATGCCGCAGACCACGTCCAGGCGCAGGCTGGAGCCATTGACCCGGTAAGGGCGCTCCAGGCTCTGCACCAGTTGCAGGGCCGTGTCGTGGGCTTCTTCGTTATCCCGGACGCCGATCACCACCAGCATGTCGCTGCCGGTTCGGGCGCACAGGTTGGGCCGGATCAGGGTGAGGCGGATACGCTTGGCGGCCTCCACAATGACGTTGTCGCCGGCGTCATAGCCGTACTGCCGGTTGATCATCTCGAACCGGCCGCAGGCCAGGTGGAGCAGCGCGTAACGGCGACGGGGCTCGATCCATGCTTTCATTGCGCTGGAAAAGGCGCGCATGTTCAGAAAGCCGGTCAGGTAGTCGTGGTTGCGCAGGTACAGGGCCTGCTGCAGGGCGGCTTCCTGTTGCGAGATGTCGATGCCGAAACCCTGCAGCTCCGGTTCCTGCGGGTCGCCGGCGCCGTCCACCCGCTTGAACGACCAGTCCACCAGGGCACCGCTGTCCCGGGACTTCATCGTCACCTTGATGTTTACTTCGTTCAGGTTGCCGTGGGCCCGGAACATGCCGGCGAGCAAATGGCCCAGCCGGTGTTCGTCATCGTCCGCGATTTCCGTCAGCGGAAGGCCCATCAGGGCGTCGTGCTGGACGCCGATCACCTGGGAAAACGACGCGTTGGCGAAGGTGATACGCAACTGGCTGTCGACGCGGCAGATCAGTTGCTTCTGGCTTTCGACGATGTCGCGGTAACGCTGTTCGGTTTCTTCCAGCTGCTCGACGATCTCACGGTATTTCGACAGGTCGTGGCAGATGCCGATAAAGGTGCGTTTGCCCTCGTGAACGGCCTCGCCGACGGAGAAATGCAGGGGAATGCGCGAACCGTTCCGGTGTTGTCCTTCGACCTCACGTCCGATGCCGATGACGCGGGGTTTTCTCGTGCTCAGGTAGTTCTGCAGGTATCGATCGTGTCGGGCGGCGGTGTCCGGGGGCATCAGCAGGTTCACCTTGCGCCCCACCACCTCGTCCCGGGAATAGCCAAACAGTCGCTCGGCGGCGCTGTTGAAACTGGTGATGAAGCCCTGCTCATCGATGGTGATGATGGCATCGACGGCGGCTTCCAACAGCGTTGAGTAAAGATCGCCCAGCTCGGAGAGTTTCATGGTGCCTGCGCCTCGTGACCGACCTGGTGACAGGTCAATTTCCCTGGCGACAGACCCTGTTACGACTGCTTCGCTGCAACGCGCTGCCGCGCACCCTGGTGAATCCTTGCCATTGCAGTTTAGACCGCTGTCCCCAGTCTCGCTAAACCTGTCTCTGTTAAAGTCACAAGATTGTGCGGTCGGGTCTGTCAGGGTCCGGTGACCGGCGTCGACGCAGGCTCCCAGGGATCCAGCAGGCTGAGCTGGCCAATACCCGGCAGTTTGATTCCCAGGGCCAGCGGATCAATGCCGAAGGACAGGCCCAGCAGGTTGATCTCCAGTCCCTCATAGGCGCTGGCGAGCACGCCGGCATAGCCGAAGGCGGACACCTGGAAGCCGGAATCGCTGGGCGTTTCCGCGACGAAAGGCGGGTCCAGATAGTCCTTGCCGATGGCAATGTTGGGCAGCGCCACGTCGAAGTCCGGCACGGCGCGGATCACCCAGGCGGTAAAGGTGTTGCTGTTGGGGCCCGGCCAGGCTTCGTATTCGCGCTGGTAGGGGTAGTCGGTGATCGCCGCCTCAATCTTTGGGATCAGCTCGGCCGCCTTGTCGCCGCGGATGTCCGCGATCAGGTGGGGTTCGTTGCCGTACCAGGCGCGATCCGGGTCGCCGGGGCGGGACCGGACCTTCTGGCGGCTCCAGCCAGTCACTTCATGCACCTCATAGGTGCCGGCGCCGGCCGGCTTGGTGGCGATCCAGGTGTGCACCGCGAAATAGCCGCGCCAGCCGAAGGCGCGGGCGTGGTAAACCTGCACGATGGCTTCCGGCGCGTCCTCCGGCTGCGGCGCAATGCCCGCACTGGAACGGTCCGCGTCGTACCAGCTCTGGGAGGTGGCCAGGCCGCTGCAGGCGGCCATCAACAAGGGCCCGACGAGGAGTGCGATGAGCAGCAGGACGGCGCGCAGCGTCCAGCGGAATGTGAACTTCATGGAAGAGTGCATGGTGTAATCCGCAGCTGGGGTAACCTCAATCGATAAGCGAGAACCGTTCCAATTTACGCTTTTTCGATCGAAGCCGACCAGTCCGGATCGATCAGGTTGTCCCGGGCCGGATGCGCATCCCCTGTGACAGCAGCGCCCCGGCTACCACCGCCGTGGCCGCCAACGCCAGTTGATAGCTGGCCGGGCTCCAGCCCAGCAGGACCAGCAGCAGCGCCGCCAGAACCGGTACCAGATAGGTCATCAGCCCCAGCAACGTGGCGGGTCCGCGCTGCAGGGCGAAGCCCCAACTGATGAAAGCCGCGCCGTAGGGGCCCAGGCCGATCAGGCCGGCCACCGCCCAGTCGCGGGATGTGGCGGCTTCGGGCAACTGCTCGAACAGCCCGTGCATCGCCAGGGCAACCAGGCTCACGTGCAGGAACAGGGAGCGGTAGCCGTGCAGGGACAGGGCGCCGGCCTGCCGCAGGTAGACGGAGAACGCGATCCAGCAGATGCCGGCGGCCAGTCCTGCGGCGTAGGCGATGAGCGACGTCGCCTGGCCCTCGCTGCCGGACAGCACCAGCGGCGCCAGCCCGGTGAAGGCGATCGCCGAGCCCAGCAGCAGCCGCAAACTCAGGCCCTGGCCGGCGAGACGGTTGGCGATCAGCACAAAGCCCAGCGGCCAGGTGTAGGTCACCAGGGTGATCCTGGCCGGATCGCCGTTCTGCAAAGCCAGGAAGTAGAAATACAGCGCGCCGGCCAGGCCGCCCACGGCCATCAGCCAGTAACGTCCTTCCCGGATCCGGCTGGTGTCTTTGCGCACGTAATGCAGGCTGGCCATATGAGCCAGCCCCGCGGCGCAGATCATGGCGACGGCGGCGATCAGCATCGGCGGCAGGTGCGCAAAGCTGCGCAGGACCGGCAGACAGGACCACAGGAGGACCGTCACAAGCCCCGCCAACATGCCCGCGTACTGACGTTTATGACACATCGATGTCACTCCTGTTAACGCTTGTCCGATGCCATTACCCGGCGTATTTTGGAGAACACAGCTCAATCGGTGAAACGAAGTCTTTCGATCAATCGATCACGAAACGTGATGCAACGATGCCGAACCCGAGACCCCTCGATCTGGCGGTGCTGAAAACCTTCGTCACGGTGGTGGAAAGCGGTGGCTTCACCGCCGCCGCCGAGCGCCTGCACCTGGCCCAGTCCACGGTCAGTGCCCACATGGCGCGGCTGGAAGACACGCTGGATCGCCCGTTGCTGCAGCGCGGGCGCCGCGCCGCCGTGCCCACGCCAGCCGGCGAACGATTGCTGGCCCACGCCCGTCAGATGCTGCGCCAGAATGCCCTGGCCTGGCAGGACGTGCTGGACCAGCGCCTCGACGGCGTGGTGCGGCTGGGCATCCCGGACGACTACGTGGTGTACCTGCCGGAGGCCCTGGCCGAGTTCGAGGCCCGCTATCCCGGCGTGGAACTGGAGGTGCGCTGCGGTCTGAGCGTGGAGTTAATGGAAGAGGTCAAAGCCGGGTCGCTGGATCTGGCCATCGTCACCCGGCAGCCGAAAAGCCCGGGCGGGGAAGTGCTGGTGCGCGAGCCCATGGTCTGGGCCGGCGCCACCGGCTACGACACCCACCAACGCTCGCCGCTGCCGCTGGCGGTCTCCCGGGAAGGTGTGTGCGTCTTCCGCGAACGGGCGCTGGCGGCGCTGGACGCGGCCGGCATCCCCTGGCGCATTGCCTACACCAGTGCCAGCCTGTCCGGGTTGTCGGCGGCGGTGCGCGCGGGTCTGGCGCTTACCGTGCTGACGCCCTCCATGGTGGGGCCGGAGATCCGCACGCTGGGCGTCGACGATGGACTGCCGGACCTGCCCCACACTGAAATCACCCTGCACCGCAGCCCCGGCCGTCCCAGCGAAGCGGCGCGGCAACTCGCGGCTCAGTTGATGGAACGGTTCGAGCGCCAGTATGCGGGGGACGCACGACGGCCCGCCGCCGTCTGAAGCCACAAACACCTGACCCGGGAAGATCGATGCGATTACGCCGGCTCCGCCACGACGACAGCGACGCCTTGCTGGCGTTCGAGCGCGACAACCGTCACTGGTTCGAGCGGTTTATCGAGAGCCGTGGGGAGGCGTTCTACTCCGCGCGGTCGGTGGCGGACCACGTCCGGACGAGTCTCGCCGAACACGCCGACGGGGTGATGTTTCCCGGACTGGTGGTGCAGGGCGGCGCGCTACTGGGGCGGGTGAATCTGCGGGAGATCGACCGGACTCGCGGCACCGCGCGGCTGGGCTACCGTGTCGCCGAGAATGCGGCCGGGCAGGGCGTGGGCCGCTTCGCGGTGAGCGCGATCGTCGATCTAGCCAGAACGACTTACAAACTGCGCCAGCTCACGGCGTTTGTGTCTGTGGATAACCCGGCCTCCCGACGGGTGCTGGAGAGGCAGGGCTTCCGGGTCGTTGGGCGCCGCCCCGGTATGGCTGAGGTCGGCCCGCGTCGGATCGACTGCCTGGCGTACCAGATCCACCTCAGCCGCCGTTAACCAGCGGCAGCCACCAGGCCAGGGCGAGCAGGGTGACCAGCAACACCGGCGGTGTGATGATCAGCCCCACCTTCATGTATTGCCCCCAACTGATGCGATGGCCGCTGCGCGCGAGCACGTGCAGCCAGAGCAGCGTGGCCAGGCTGCCGATGGGCGTGAACTTGGGCCCCAGGTCGTTGCCGATCACGTTGGCGTACACCATCAGTTCCCGGATCAGCGGCGACACCGGCGCCTGGTCGATGGCCAGCGCGCCCACCAGCGTAGCGGGCATGTTGTTCATGATCGAGGCCAGCAGCGCCGAGGCGAACCCCGTCCCCACGGTCGCGACCAGCGGCCCCTGCTGCGCCAGCCAGCCCAGCAGTTGCGCCGCCCGGTCGGTCAGGCCGGCGTTGCCCAGGCCGTAGACCACCAGGTACATCCCCACCGAGAACAGCACGATCTGCCAGGGCGCGTGTTTCAGTACCCGTTTCAGGGAAATCACCCGGCCGCGCTTGGCGACGTACCAGCGTCCGGCGATGGCCATCAGGATCAGGGCGGCGATGCCCGTGACCAGCGCGATGGGCAGATCCAGCGGCGCGGTCACGAAATAGGCCACCATCAGGATCGTCAGCAGCGGGAAGCCGGCGCGGAACACCTGCGGATCGCGAATCGCCGTGGCCGGCTCGGCCAGCGCGCTCACGTCGTAACGCCGGGGGATGCGCCGCCCGAAGAAGCACCAGAGCACGGCCAGAGTAGCGGCCAGGGATGCCAGGTTCACCGGCACCATCACCAGGGCGTAGTGCTCGAAGGAAATGTCGAAGTAGTTGGCGCTGACGATGTTGACCAGGTTGGAGATCACCAGGGGCAGGCTGGTGGTGTCCGCCACGAAGCCGGTGGCGATGATGAACGCCAGGGCTGCCGGCGGCGGGAACTGCAGCCGCAGCAGGATCGCCATGACGATCGGCGTCAGCAGCAGGGCGGCGCCGTCGTTGGCGAAAAACGCGGCGATGAAAGCGCCCAGCACCACGATCAGCGGGAACAGCACATGCCCGCGCCCGCCGCCCCAGCGAGCGACATGCAGCGCCGCCCAGGCGAAGAAGCCGGCCTCATCCAGAATCAGGGAAATGATGATCAGGGCGACGAAAGTGAAGGTGGCGTCCCAGACGATGTCCCAGACCACCGCCACATCCGGCCAGTGCACGACACCGGTGGCCAGCGCCACGGCGGCCCCGCCCAGCGCGCTCCAGCCGATGCCCAGCCCCCGGGGTTGCCAGATCACCAGCACCAGGGTGACGACGAAGATTGCGAATGCCAGCATATCGATTCCGTCAGATGGACGTCTGGTTGACGCGCCGGGACACGGCCTCGGCGCTCTCCACCCGCTCGGAATAGCGGTCGGTCAGGTAGGCGTCGTGGCCGCGGGTCAGCCAGGTGAATTTCACCAGCTCCTCGCACACGTCCACCACCCGCAGGTACAGGGGCGAGGGTTTCATGCGGCCGGCGTCGTCGAACTCGTTGAACGCCTTGGGCACCGATGACTGGTTGGGGATGGTCAGCATCCGCATCCACCGGCCCAGCACCCGCAGCTGGTTGACCGCGTTGAAGCTCTGGCTGCCGCCGGACACCTGCATGATCGCCAGGGTCTTGCCCTGGGTGGGGCGTACACCACCCAGGGACAGCGGAATCCAGTCGATCTGGGCCTTCATCACCGCGGTCATGGCGCCGTGCCGCTCGGGGCTGACCCACACCATGCCTTCGGACCACTCGGCCAGGTCACGCAGTGCCCGCACCCTGGGGTGGTCCGCTTCGGCGGCGTCGGGCAGCGGCAGGCCGTGGGGATCGAACGTGCGCACCTCGCAGCCGAACCAGCGCAGCAGGCGGCTGGCTTCCTCCGACAACAGTCGCGAGTAGGACCGCTCCCGCAACGAGCCGTACAGGACCAGGATGCGCGGCGCGTGTTGCGGCGCACCGGGGGCGGCCAGGCGGTCGTGATCGATGGGCCGGAGCTGCTCCGGGTCGATGTTGGGCAGATCGTGCAGGGACAGGCTCATAAGTCATTATCTCCGGAGACCACGACATCCCCGTCTTCCTTGACGAAGCGTGCGGGAGGGTGGGCCAGCAGGGTGAATACAGTCTCGGACGGACGGCACAGCCGGATGCCCAGGTCGGTTTCCACGATGGGCCGGTTGATCAGGATTGGGTGTGCCATCATGGCGTCGATCAGCTCGCCGTCAGTCAGCGCCGGGTCGTCGAGATTCAGGTCGTCGTAAGGGGTGCCTTTGCGTCTCAACAGTTCCCGGGGCGGCATGGCCATCGCCTGTAGCATGGCTTCCAGCTTTTGCCGCGAAGGCGGCGTTTTCAGGTATTCGATGACGTGCGGTTCCTCACCGGACGCCCGGATCATGGCCAGCGTGTTGCGCGATGTACCGCAGTCGGGGTTGTGATAGATCACGGTGATCATGTCAGTCTCTCAGGCGTCTGTTTTCGGGGTACAGCAGGGCGCCAGGTCGTCTATCAGCGGCTGGCAAAGTTCCGCCCGGCCACCGCAGCAGTCCTGGACCAGGAAGCGGATTGCCTGGTGCACGGTTTCCAGGTCGGCACGGTAGATGATGGAGCGGCTGCGGCGTGCCGAACGCACCAGACCGGCGCGGCTCAGCACGCTCAGGTGGGCCGACATCGTGTTGTGCGGCACCGACAGCTGACGGGCCACATCGCCGGCGGCGAGCCCCTCCGGTTCGTGGGCGACCAACAGGCGGAAAGCGTCCAGACGTGTGGGCTGAGCCAGGGCCGCGAATGCTTCGATGGTGTTTAATGTGTCCATATGTCCAATATTATCGACATATAATTCGATCTGCAATAAGGTATGCCTTGAACACGAGGGCCTTTGGCGCTAGCGGTCGGCCGTCAGGGTGCGCTGCCAGAGACCCACATCGACCCAGCGGTCGAACTTGTAGCCTACCTCGTGCAGCTTCCCCGCCGGTGTCATCCCGAACTTCTCGTGCAGGGCCACGCTGGCGGGGTTGGGCAGGGCAATCAGCCCGATGACGGCGTGCACGCCGAGGCCCATCAGTGCCTCGAACAGCGACTCATAGAGCTGCGAGCCCAGGCCCCGCCCGCCGGCGTCGGGATCGAGGTAAACCGTCACTTCCACCGAAAAACGATAGGCGTAGCGCGGGTGCCAGGGGCCGGCGTAGGCGTAGCCCAGCACGGCACCGTCCTCCTCCGCCACCAGCCAGGGGAAGCCGGCGTTGACGCCGCTTTCGATACGCTTGGCCATGGTGCCGGCCGTGATCGCCTCTTCCTCAAAGGTGATGACCGTATCGCGGATGTAGTGGTTGTAGATGCGGACGATGCCTTCGGCGTCGTCGGGTGTGGCAGGGCGAATCATGCCTGTCGCACCTCCTTGTGGTGCCTTGTAAACGGATTCCTGTGACTCAGCTTACCACGGCCGCGACTGGCCAAACTCCGGCGATTGTGATGGCATGGTCGACCCCCTTATTCCCGGAGTCACCATGTCCGCTATCGAAATCCGCACCGCGACCGTCGACGACGTGCCGCAAATCCTCGCCTTCGTGCGCGAACTGGCCATCTACGAGAAAGCCGAGCACGAGGTCGTGGCCACCGAGGCGACCGTCGCCGGGTCCATCTTCGGGCCGGACTCCACCGTCCACGCCCTGATCTGCGAGAAAGCCGGCCAACCCATCGGGTTTGCGGTGTATTTCTACAACTATTCCACCTGGTTGGCGAAGAACGGCCTGTTCCTGGAAGACCTCTACGTCACCCCGGACGAGCGCGGCAGCGGCGCCGGCAAGGCCCTGCTCCGGCACCTGGCGCAGATTGCCGTGGCCAGAGGCTGCGGCCGTTTCGAATGGAACGTGCTGGACTGGAACGAACCGGCGATCAACTTCTACGAATCCATCGGCGCCAAGCCCCAGAGCGAGTGGATCGGCTACCGCCTGACCGGACAGGCCTTGCTGGATCTGGCGGAATCCTGACGTTCCGGGGCACCTGTCACTCAATCGGGAGTGGCCCGGTCGCTGATGGGACCAGGGTCCTTGGCCGAGTGCTGATGCGGTGGCATTTGCCTGAAACCTTTCTACGCTTATTGAGTAATCTGCATCGGATTTCGAGGTTTCCACCCGCCATTGGCGAGAGGGTAACCGTACCCCAGGCGCTGTGATCAGCGCCGTCGTTGCAGGATGCACTGGAGGTCATGGCAAGCGGTGTCGTTGGCTGACTCCCGCTGCTGGGAGCTACAGAGCCTTCCTGCTTCCTCCTGAAGGATAGCGGCTCGGGTTGCGGGTCGTTCGTTCCGAAGTGACATGGAAGGCACGCTGTTCGGTATTTGCCTTCCCCGTAGTTGTATTGACGCAGGCGCATCGACGCCTCTGTATCAACGAAGGGGAGCATTCCAGACATGAACCGCAAGACACCGTTTCCACGCCGCGCGGTGATCGCCGGACTGGCTTTTGGCCTGCTGGCTTTCAGCACGGGAAGCGCCGTTGCCGAGGCGGCGGATGCGCCGCCATTGGTCCAGCAGATCAACGACGGAAACTGGCTGCCGCAGGACGAGGCCGAGTCCCTGCGCGAGGAGCTCTACTACCAGCGGGCCGTGTACGCCTACATGACCATGCTGCCGGCCATGAATGTGATCGGCATGCGCGACGGTTCGGAGCAGGCTTTCGGATCGGGCTACAACGTGCTGCCGATCTGGAAGGACCGCATGGACAGCCGCACCTGGGTGCCCACGCCCAACGCGGACGTCATCTATTCGATGAATTATCTGGACCTGAAGGGAACCGGGCCGCTGGTGGTCAAGGCGCCGCCCAACGTGATCGGAATGTTCACCGATTTCTTCCAGCGCACCCTCACCGACGTCGGCGCCATTGGACCGGACCGGGCGCGGGGTGGCCTCTACCTGCTGCTGCCGCCGGGTTACGACGGACACGTGCCGTCGAGCTACTACGCGGTCCGTTCCCGCACCTACAACGTCTTCCTATTCTTCCGCACGGTGATGGCCAAGGGCGATGGCGTGCCCGATCCCAAGCCCGCGGTCGAGCTGGCCGAAACCACCCGGATTTACCCGTTATGGGCGGAGGAGAAAACCATTCCGGCGATGGAGTTCCCCAACGCCAGTGACGAGCGGGTGAACATGATGTACCCGACGGACTTCGACTACTGGACCAAGCTCAAGGCCTTTGTCGACTATGAGCCGGTCAGCGCCATCGATCCAGAGCTGCGGGGCGTGCTGGCCTCCATCGGCATCGTGAAGGGCCAGCCCTTCGAGCCCAACGGCCGGCAGCAGGCACTGTTGGAGAAGGCCGTCGAGACCGCACCCAAGATGATCCTGGCTTCGCGCCAGTTGGGCCGGGAAGATCGCCGGAACCTCTACTACGAAGATCGCCAGTACGAACGCGCCTGGTCCGCCGGCACCGCCGAATGGATGCAGCAGAGTTACCTGGACCTGACTGCCCGCTCGGCGTTCTTCCAGTACGCCTACTCCTCCGCGCCGGCGATGGTCATGCGCACCACCGGCGCCGGGTCCAAGTACCCGTTCACCGCCCGTGACAAGGACGGCGCCTTCCTGACCGGCGGCAACACCTACAAATTGCACCTGCCGCCCAATCCCCCGGCGGCCCTGTTCTGGGCGGTCACGGCCTATAACGTGACCGACGGCACCATGCCGGAAACCGACCAGTTGCTGCCATCCACCAACGGCTACTACGACATTCCCAAGAACGACGATGGCTCCATCGACATCTGGTTCGGACCGGAACAGCCGGACGGTGTGGTAAATGCGGCCTTCATCAAGACCATACCGGGGCGCAACTTCCTGGTCGCCCTGCGGCTTTATGGCGCGGAGGATGCTTTTTACGACCAGACCTGGAAGCCGGACGACATCGTGAAAGTGGAGTAACTGCAAAGACGCCCCGGCCGGCGCAGGGTAGGCTTTCCGGCGCGGGGCTCATGGGTTCAATCGTTTTGACCATTCCGGAATGGAGCATCCGACATGAAAACGGTTATCGATAGATTTCTGTGCGCGGCTTTCTCGGTCGTGCTGGGGGTGATCAGCGCGGCGGCGCTTGCAGCCCCCGAGAAACCCACCTTCGACGAACTGGCCAAACCGAGTACGGACGTCAACATGACGCCGGCGTACGCGAAGATGCTGGCTCGCAAGGCCTACGTCTGGGGTTGGCCGATGGTCAACATGTACAACCGCCGGGCGACCATTACCCAGGCACCAAAGCCCGGCCTCCTGGGCGGCATCCTGCCCGTTGCACCGCAGGGGCAGATCGCGATGCTCAGCGATTATATCGATCCCGCCGAAACCTTCGTGACGTGCCCCAACCAGGACGTGGTATATGGACTGGGGTTCTTCGACCTGGACAGCCAGCCGATCGTTATCCAGGTGCCGGATTTTGGCGACCGCTTCTGGATCTACGCCTTTTACGATGCCCGCACCGACCAGTTCGGCGAACTTGGCAAGCCTTATGGCAGTCAGCCCGGCTTTTACCTGGTCGTCGGACCCAACTGGGAGGGCGAGACGCCGGATGGCATCAACGGTGTGATTCACGGCACCACATCGCTGGCCAATGTCATTCCACGGGCGTTTATGGACGATACGGAGGCCGACCGCGCGGCGATTCAGTCCGCGGTGGATCAGATCGTTGCCTATCCGCTGTCCGAGTTCGATGGCTCGATGAAGACCATGGACTGGAGTGAACTGCCGTCGATTCCCAATCCGAATGCGGACCAGGGCGGCGGTGGAGAAACCCAGTGGGTGGTGCCGGAAAAATTCTTCGACGAGTTGGGGACGGTGCTCGACATCGTGCCGCCGCTGCCGGGCGAGGAAGCCCTGTACGCGCAACTGCGCTGGTTACTGGCCGTGGCGGAAACCAATCCGGACATCAGACAAGTCATCGTCGACGAGGCCGTCGCCGCCGACAAGGACGTCATCAAGCCGTTCTTCCGTTGGGAATACAATGGCAAACCCGCCGGCAACGGCTGGAACCGTTCGGTGCATAACTCGGAGTGGGGCATTGATTACTACAACCGCACTGGCACCGCCAAGTCGAACATGTTCGACAACCGGCCCAGTGAGACCCAGTATTTTTACACCGACTACGATTCCGACGGCGAGCAGCTCGATGGCTCGAAGACCTACGCCGTGACCTTCGCCAAAGGACAGGAACCGCCGGTGAACGGATTCTGGTCACTCACCCTCTACAACGACAAACACCTCTTTTACCCCAATGATCTGCACCGCTATTCCCTGGGGACCAAGAACAAGAACCTCAAGCGCAACGACGACGGCTCGCTGACCCTGTACGCGGGGGGCACCTCGCCCGGCGCGGACAAGGAGAGCAACTGGTTGCCGGCGCCTGACGGTGAGTTCTCCCTCTATATCCGCGCCTACTGGGGCAAACAGGGGATTCTGGAAGGGTCCTGGCAGCCGCCCGAGGTGGACGTGGTGGAGTAAGTTTACAGACGCGGGGGCCACCCCCGCGGCACGTGTCTGCTTCCCCTCGACGATGTGGGCCGGTGTCTGTTCCGGTTTCGAAGCGGTCTGCACTGCGGGCCCGCCAGGTCAATCAACGTCCCGAGCGGTTTGGCCTCATGCCCGATTGTGAACTGGACGAAACGCACCGTGCCGACAACACTGGAGTCACGCTTTCAGGGATGGGAGATCAGGGTGCGGGGTAGGAGTCTGGGATGGCGTCTGGTTTGCGGTGCGTGTGCCTGTCTAGTCCCGTTATTCGGGGCGGGCGCTGAGAGAGTCACTCAGTCATCCGAACCGGCACCGTCGCCCTGGGTGGTCGCTCCCAAGTTCAGCAGTGACCCGAAAGTTGGCACGTCGCTGGGTTTCCTGGCCGGTTACCTGTTCAAGCTCGATCCCGGCTCCACATCGTCGATGGCCGGGGCCATGGGCACCTACAGCAACACCGATTCCTACCTCGCCACGGCCTTCCTGCGTTCCTACTGGGACAAAGACCGCAAGCGCCTGACGGCGGCCATCGGCGGCGGTCGGATCAGGAACGACTATTCCGATTTCCTCGGCTCCGGCCTGCCCGCCTCCACCACCGACGAGATGAAACTGGCCTACGCGCGCTACCTTCAGGCCGTGCGGTCCGACTGGTTCGTGGGTGTTCAGGGTGTCTACACCAACTACCTGGCTGTGGGCGATGACTTCCGCACCGACGAAGTCCTCAAGGCCCTGGGGTTGAACGGCGTCGATTCCGGCGCGCTGGGGCTCGTGCTGATGTACGACGACCGCAACAACCAGAACGACCCCAGCGCCGGTAAACTGCTCGACATCAACAATTTCGCCTACCGCGAAGCGTTCGGTGGGGAAGAAAACTTCGATACCCTTAATCTCGATTTCACACATTACATCGCCCACGCCAAGGGCGCTGTGTTTGCCTATCACATTGCCGGACGCTGGACGCACGACGCCCCCAATAGCGGTTATTCCAGTGTTCACCTGCGCGGTTACACCCGGGGGCAGTACCTGGCGCCGCATTCGGTGAGCCTGGAAGTGGAAGAACGCCTGCCGTTATACGAACGCTTCGGTGTCAACGTGTTTGCCGGCGTCGCCTGTCTCTATGGTGACGGGGAAGACTGTGGCGAGCGCGATAACCTCTATCCCAGTGCGGGTGTGGGGATGTCCTACCTGCTCAAACCGTCGGAACAGATGGTGGTGACGCTCGACTACGCCAAGGGCGAAGGCGAAAACAGCGGCTTTTACGTGCGCTTTGGCCGGGCTTTTTGAGTCGTCCCGGACGTCCGGTAGAGAGCTCCAGGCTGTTGTACAGTGGATATTTTTCGAACGCCTTCTACGCTTACAGGAGGCGTTTCAATGAAACGTCTTGTTTACGTCTGAGGCGGTTGGCCCGTTGAGAGGGAGTCCACGGGCCACCGAAGTAGCGACGGTGAGGCAGGGTCTTTGCCCTGCGCCATTGCAGATGGAGTTGCTGGTCATAGCTGTCGGATGCCTCAAGTGTGTCGAGGCCATAGAGTCACTCCGCATCCTGCCTGAACCAGATCGATATCGCGTGCCGTCCTGCCGTACCCGAACAACAGGTTATCTCGAATTGCGGTCGGGCGTGTGTGACGCCCTCCTGTGATGGTCGATGCGCCGCACCCGTTGGCGCCGATCCCAGCCAAGTGGAAGGCACGTGGTATCGGTTTTCGTCTTCCCTTGAGTCTCAAGCTCGAAAGGGAGTCATCCAGACATGAATATGCAACACCTGTTCCAACGCCATCGGCTGCTTTCCGGCCTCGCCGCCGGCTTGCTCGCATTCGGTGCGGGCACTGCCCCGGCTCAGGACGCCGCCACGGACGCGACGCGATCCGCCAACCAGAAACTCCTGGAAGAACTGCCGTTCAGCGACCGGCAGGATTTCGATGATTCCAGCCGGGGCTTCATCGCTCCGTTACCCGACAACGGCGTCATCAAGAATGAGAAGGGCGATACCATCTGGGACGCCAGCCAGTTCATGTTCGCCAGGGACAAGGACGCGCCCGACACGGTCAACCCCAGCCTCTGGCGTCAGCTCCAGTTGCTGGCCCAGCCCGGGCTGTATGAAGTCACCGATCGCATCTATCAGGTGCGCGGGGCCGATCTCTCCGGTATCACGTTCATCGAGGGCGATTCGGGGATCATCGTGATTGATCCCTGTATCTCTGCGGAAACCGCCAAGGTGGCTCTCGAACTCTACCGCGAGCATCGCGGGGACAAGCCGGTCACGGCGGTGATCTACACCCACAGTCACATCGACCATTTCGGCGGCGTTCGCGGCGTGCTGGATGAAGCCGACGTCGAGGCTGGCAAGGCCAAGGTCGTGGCGCCGGAAGGTTTTGTCGAGGAAGCGGTCAGCGAGAACGTTTTCGCGGGTAACCACATGACTCGCCGCGCCGGTTTCATGTACGGCAACCTGATTGAAAAAGGGCCGCAAGGCAGTCTGGGGACAGGGCTGGGGCTCTCCACCTCGACGGGCACCGCCACATTGATTGAGCCCACCGATCTCATCACGGAAACCGGACAGAAAATGACCCTGGATGGCGTCGAGTTCGAGTTCCTGATGGCGCCGGGCAGTGAGGCGCCGGCGGAGATGCATTTCTACGCGCCCGAGCTGAAAGCGCTCACCACTGCGGAGAACGCCACCCACACCATGCATAACCTCTACACCCTGCGCGGGGCCAAGGTGCGCAACGCCAAGGCGTGGTCCGGTTACCTGCACGCCTCCCTGGAACGCTGGGGCGATGAGGTGGAGGTGCTCTACGCGCCGCACCACTGGCCCATGTGGGGCAACGAAAACATCGTCAACCACCTCAAGAAGCAGCGAGACCTGTACAAGTACATCAACGACCAGACCCTGCGTCTGGCCAACCAGGGCTACAACATGATCGAGGCGGCGGAGATGATCGAGCTGCCGGACGAGCTCGACCAGTACTGGCCCAGCCATGGCTACTACGGCAGCCTTAACCACAACGTGAAGGCCACCTGGAACTTCTACCTGGGCTGGTTCGACGGCAACCCGGCGCGCCTGCATCCGTTGCCCCCGGTGGAAGCCGGCGACAAGTTCGTGGAGTACATGGGCGGGGCCGACGCCATCCTGGAAAAAGCTCAAAAGGACTACGACGAAGGCAACTACCGTTGGGTCGCCCAGGTGCTGGACAAACTGGTCATGGCCCAGCCGGATAACCAGGAAGCCAAGGATCTGATGGCGGCCGCCTTCACGCAAATGGGCTACCAGGCCGAGAGTGGGCCGTGGCGTAACTTCTACCTGTCCGGGGCCAAGGAACTGCGTCAGGGCGTCAAGGTATTGCCGATGCCCAACACCAGTTCGCCGGATATCGTGAAAAGCATGCCCATGGAAATGTTCTTCGACTTCCTGGCGGTGCATGTGGATGGCGAGAAGGCGGCGGGGAAAACCATCGTCATGAATATTGAACTGCCGGATCTGGACAAGCGCTATGGCCTGGTGCTGGAGAACGCGGTTCTGAACTACTACGCCGAACCGCAGGATGAGGCAGATCTGTCGATTTCGGTCACCCGCGAGAACTTCAACAAAGTCATCATGGGGCAGTCGTCCCTGCAGGATCTGATCGAGGCGGGCGATGCCACGATCGATGGGAATTCCAGCCAGTTCGACGAATTCCGGTCGACGCTGGTTGAGTTCGACCCCTGGTGGCCGATTGTGACGCCTAAACAGGCCGCTATGTAATGGTTTGCGGCGCCGGCACGCATAGTGCGGCCGGCGCCCGGAATGTGTTGGCCAGTCAGGGAGAATCATAATGATGGAAATAAGGCGTCTATCGGCGCGAACCGGTAACTTTGCGGTAGGTCTGGCGGTGGCGCTGGGGGCCAGTCTGTCCAGCCCGGCAGCCTGGGCGCAGGACGCGTCCGACCTGGCCAAGCAGTTGGCCAATCCCGTCGCCAGTCTGATTTCGGTGCCGATCCAGTCCAATTTCGACTGGAACATCGGCCCGGAAGACGACGGCGAACGCCTGACGGTCAACGTCCAGCCGGTGGTGCCCTTTTCGCTGAATGACGACTGGAACCTGATCAGCCGGACCATCCTGCCGATCATCGATCAGAGCGATATTTTCCCCGGGGCGGGCAGCCAGTCCGGGCTGGGGGACACGGTCCAGAGCCTTTTCCTGTCGCCGGTGGAACCCACCGCCAACGGCTGGATCTGGGGTGCCGGGCCGGTGTTCCTGTTGCCGACCGGAACGGACGACCTGCTGGGCTCGGATAAATGGGGCCTCGGCCCGACGGCCGTGGCGCTCAAGCAGTCCGGCCCCTGGACCACCGGCGGCCTGGCGAATCACATCTGGTCCGTGGCCGGGGACGACGACCGCGAGGACGTGAGCCAGACGTTCGTCCAGCCGTTTTTCACCTACACCACACCCACCGCGCTAAGCGTTACCCTGACCGCCGACTCCACCTACAACTGGAAAACCAACGACTGGACGATCCCCGTCGGGCTGTTCGCCGCGCAGGTGTTTAAGGTCGGATCGCAGACGATGCAGGTCCAGGCCGGGCCACGCTATTACGCCGAAAGCCCGGACAGCGGCCCCGAAGGCTGGGGCGCGCGGGTCAACATCGTGTTTCTTTTTCCCAGGTAGAATCGTGGATCAGGCGGTCGTTTCCTCCGCCTCAGCCATCGCCCGATACTGCGGCATCAACTTCTCCACCAGTCCGCTCCAGCCGATGGGCAGACGCTTTTCCAGCGCGGCCAGGGTGGGGTCACTGGATGGGGGGATCGCGACCGGCTGCTTGCTGGCGTAGATCACGTAGTTGTTGGTCCGGGTGCGGTAGAGCATGACTTCGGGAAACAGCCGCGCCAGATGGCGGACGAGGGTGCCGTCCCGGGCCGGGGCCAGGTGGAAGTTCATGGCCAGCCAGCCGGTGTCGCTGAGCACCCGGCTGCACTGGTCGATGAAGCGACGGTGGGCCTGCACCGGGCTCATGCGGTCGGCGCTGTAGAGGTCGGTGAGGATCAGGTCGGTGCTGGTGTCGGGCATGTCGCGCAGGGCCGGACGCACGTCGGAGACGCTGATGCGCACGCGCGGGTCGTCCGGCATGTGGAAATATTCCCGCGCCACGTCCACCACCGCCTGGCGCAGCTCCACGCCGTGGATGTCACAGTCCGGCAGCAGCCGGTGCAGGGCGCCGATCATCACGCCGCCGCCGACACCCAGCACCGTGGCCCGCGCCGGCTCCGTGAACGCCAGCGGCAGCAGCATGGCGCGGTTGTATTCGTGCACCGGCAGCCAGGGTTTCCGGCGGGCGATCTTGCTCTGTTCGAACACCGAGTCGAAAGTCAGCACCCGGTGCTTGCGGTAATCCAGAACGCGGATGGGACCCAGGGCATCCCCGGTCTCGTAGGTGACGTTGCCGTTGAGGCGGAAGGGCATAATCAGGCTTCTTGCGAGTGTCCGCCCCTATCCTACGCCAGATCAGTCCCGCCGTCCCAGGTAGCGATCGATGGTCGCCTGCCAGCCGGGGGATTCGGTGACCGCCAACACTTCCGCCGATACGGACTCGCGCAGCGGGCTGCCCTCGGGCAGGGCCAGGGCGTAGAGCTGCTGTTCGAACACGCCCGGCAGCACCGTCAGCGGCCGGCCTTCCTGCTGGTTGCGGTATTGCAGCAGGGCCTGGTCGTAGACGATGGCGTCGGTGTCGCCGCTGGCGGTGGAGCGCAGGGCGCTGGTCAGGTCGGGGTACAGCGAGTGGCGCACGCGCTGTTCTTTGAGGTACTCCTCGCTGGCGGTGCCGGCGACGGTAGCGATGTGGTTTCCGGGCAGATCGGAGGGACCCTGGATCTGGTTCTGCAGGTTGCTGACGGTCAGCGACGAGGTGATCGCCGCGGTAAAGCTGGCCACCATGATCAACCCGGCGAACATCCACACCAGCGCGATCAGGCGCCCGGCCAGGGACACCGGCGCCTTGTCGCCATAGCCCACGGTGGTCATGGTCACCGCCGCCCACCAGAAGCTGGAGCCGATGCCCTGGGCCGGTGTGCCGCCGAACTGCTCCGGATTACGCCGCCGCTCCACCAGCCACAGCGCAAAGCCCACGGCCAGCAGGAGTGCCGCGAGGCCCACGATGACGCTCAGGAACTGCCAGCTCACCAGCGCCCTGAACGTGCTGAACAGGCTGGTTTCCGGCACCGGCGGAATCGCGATGGACAGGCCGGTCTGATAGAACGGGTGGCTGAAATCGAAGCGGTTTTCCCGGTCGGCGGTCATGGTCAGCGCGCCCACGGCGACGTCGATCTCGCCGCTTTCCACCTGCTCAAGCAATTCGCGAAAGGGCAGGGGCTCGTACTCGAAGTCCCGTCCCAAGTCGTCGGCGATCTGCTGCCACAGCTCGATGCTGATCCCGGACCACGTGCCGTCGTCGTCCTGGATGACAAACGGGGGGACTTCGGTGATACCCACTTTGAGGGGCGTGGTGGATTGGCCGTAGGACAGGGAACAAAGCAGGGTAAGCGCAACAAGAGCCAGCAAACGTCCGGGTAACCGCATCGTGAATCCTTGGTTTTCGATGTTGTGTGTTGTCTAAACGATAGGTTTCCAATGCATACGTCGCAAACGGCTTCCGGATGCATGCCGCGCGGAATCCAGCCCGACCAGTGGCAATCTCCCGGTTTCCTTCTAGGCTTATCTCAGGCGTCTCGAAATGTATAACGGCTTGGCCAGCAAGGGAATTACCGCCGGGTCGACGAGCGGGGTGCCGTTCAGTGTTCGCCCACCGGGTACCACTCCCTGAGCAGAGGTTGATGTCTTGAGCAGACGATGGATGTGTCTGGTTTTGTTGTGCCACGTGGGTGTCGTTATGGCGATGGAACGGGGTGTATCCCTGCCGGATGCGGCCGGCTACGTTGGTACCGAAACCTGCGCCGGCTGCCACCAGACAGCGACCGCCGACTGGCGGGATTCCCACCACGATCTGGCGATGGAGCCGGCCACGCCGGACACCGTGCTCGGCGATTTCGACAATGCCCGCTTTGACTACTACGGCACGGAATCCCGCTTTTTTCGTCGCGGCGACGATTTTTTCGTCCGTACCGACGGCCCGGACGGCGAACTGGCGGACTTTCGCATCGCCTACACCTTCGGCGTGGAACCGCTGCAGCAGTACCTGATTGAGATGCCCGGCGGCCGCCTGCAGGCACTCAGTATCGTCTGGGATGCCCGCCCCGAAAGCGACGGCGGGCAGCGCTGGTACCACCTGTTTCCGGACGAGCCAATCCGGGCTGGCGATCCGCTGCACTGGACCGGGCGCGACCAGAACTGGAACTTCATGTGCGCCGACTGCCACTCCACCAACCTGCAGAAAAACTACGACCGCGAATCGCACACCTACGCCACCACCTGGAGCGAGATCGATGTCGCCTGCGAAAGCTGCCACGGGCCCGGTCAGCCCCACGTGGAGGCGATGCAGGCGGACAACTGGGATCTGCCTCACAGCGGTTTCCAGCTCTCCCTGTCCCGGGCGGAAACCCGGGTCTGGGCCATCGACCCGAAAACCGGCAATCCGCACCCCTGGCAGAGCGGCCCCGAAGCCCAGCCGGAGCTGGAAGTCTGCGCCCAGTGCCATTCCCGCCGCGCCACCCAGTTCCACGGCGCGCGCCCGGACGACGGCCTGTTCAACCATTTCATGCCGTCCCTGCTGGAAGATGGCCTGTACCACGCCGACGGCCAGATCGACGGGGAAGTCTACGTCTACGGCTCCTTCGTGCAGAGCAAGATGCATCAGGCGGGCGTGACCTGTTCGGATTGCCACAACCCCCACAGCCTGGCGCTGAAAGCCGAGGGCAACGCCGTCTGCGGCCAGTGCCACCAGGTCTCCAAGTACGACGCGGAAACCCATCACGGCCACCCCCAGGGCAGCCCAGGCGCCCAGTGCGTGAATTGCCACATGCCCGAGAAAACCTACATGGGCGTCGACGACCGGCGCGATCACAGCTTCCGCATCCCGCGTCCGGACCTGAGCGTCGAGCTGGGCGTGCCCAACGCCTGTACCCAGTGCCACGACGACCGCGATGCCCAGTGGGCCGCCGAGGCCCTGGAGAAGCGCCACGGCGAACCGCCGCAGGGGCATTTCGCCCGGGCGCTGTACGCCGGGCGCTACGGTGGACCGCAGGCGGAACAGCGGTTGTCCGACCTGATCCTCGATACCACCCAGCCGGCCATCGCCCGGGCCACGGCGGTGTCGCTGCTGCCGCGCTACCTGTCCCAGCAATCGGCGCCGGTGCTGCAGCAGGCCAGCCGCTCCGACGATCCGTTGATCGCTTTGGGTGCCGCCGAGTCGCTGGATGGCCTTCCCCAGCAGTACCGTCCCATGTTTGGCCTGCCCGGCCTGTACGATGGCCACCGGGTCATTCGCAGCCTGACGGCCAGCAGCCTGTCGCCCTCAAGCATTCCCGCCAATCCGCCGGATCTGCGGCAGCGCTATGACGCGGCGCTCGGCGAATACATCGAATCCCAGCGCAACAACGCCGACCGGCCGGAGTCGTTGACCAACCTGGGGGACATCCGGGGCCGGCAGGGAGACGCCGAAGCATCGGAGGCCAGCTACCGCGACGCCATCGACCTGGCGCCGGAATACACCCCGGCCTACGTCAACCTGTCGGATTTCCTGCGCAGCCAGGGCCGTGATGAGGCGGGGCGCGAGGTGCTGGAACAGGGATTGAGCCGCGTGCGCGATCCGGCGCCGATTCATCACGCCCTGGGGCTACTGCTGGTGCGCCAGAAGCAGCTTGGCGCCGCGTTGCCCCACTTGCGTCAGGCGGCGGAGGCGCCTTCGGCCAGCACCCGCTATCGTTATGTGTATGCCGTCGCGCTGCAGTCCAGTGGCGATGTGCGCCGGGCCATCGAGGTGTTGGAAATGACCCACAACGACGATCCCGGCGACCGCGACGTGCTGGCGGCTCTGGTGTCCTACCTGCGCGCGACGGGGCAGGCACAGAAGGCGGATTTCTACGCCCGTCGACAGGCGGGCGGTGGTTAGCGGGCATCCGTCGGGCATCCGCTGACGTAATCGGCTGGAAAAAAGAAAGCAATCAGGAAAACAGAAAACAGGAAGCAGGAAGCAGGAAAAAACAGAACAACGGGGAGATCCCATTATGAGATCGACGGTTCCCTGCCTGGCCACGCTGTGCTTATCGCTCACGCTGGCCGCGTGCGACACACGGGATGACACTTCGAAGGATCAGGCCGCGACCGCCGGCGGGACGGACTCGCCACCGGCCGAAACGCCGCGTGAAGAGCAAGATCGCCTGCAGCCGCCCGGCGAAAGCGGTGTGTTGCGGGTGGTCACCCGCAACGGTTCCACCACCTATTACCTGGACCGTCTGGAGGAGCCCGCCGGTCCCGAACACGACCTGGTGCAGGCGTTCGCCCGGCAGCAGGGCTGGGCGGTGGAATGGGTTGTGGTGCCGTCCACGGCCGAGGTGCTCCAACGTTTGCGGGCCGGTGATGTGCATCTGGCCGCCGCCGGCCTGACCCATCTGGCCTCGCGGGACGCCGCGTTCCTGCGCGGTGGCCAGTATCGCGCCATCACCGAGCAACTCGTGTGCAACCGGGCCCTGCGCCCGTTGCCGGATACGGCGGCGGAAATGGCCACCTTTAACATCCGCGTTACGGCCGGCTCCAGTTACGTGGAAACGCTCGCGGCGCTGCAGGCCGAGAACCCGGAGATCCTGTTCGAGGAAGACGACCGCATGAGCACCGAACGCCTGCTGGGCCAGGTGGAGCAGGGCAAGCTCGACTGTACGGTCGCCGACTCCAACATCGTGCAGGTGAACCGGCGCTACATGCCACACCTGGACATCGCCATGGATCTGACGCCGTCACAGTCGCTGGGGTGGTACCTGCCCAAGGAGTATGAGGCGCTGGCCCAGACCACCCGCGCCTGGTTCGACAGCGACAGCGGTGCGCTGGCGGCCAACAGCGTCGACTACCGCTACTACGCCTACATCAGCGAATTTGACTTCGTCGATTTGCGCGCCCTGAACCGGCGCATCGACGACCGGTTGCCCAAATACAAACCGCTGTTCCTGCAGGCGGAAGAAAGCACCGGCCTGCCTGCCGACCTGCTGGCGGCCCAGTCCTACCAGGAGTCCCATTGGGACCCGCAGGCGCGCAGCCCCACCGGTGTGCGCGGGTTGATGATGCTGACCCTGAACACCGCCAAGGCCTGGGGTGTGGAAAACCGGCTGGACCCGGTGCAGAGCGTGGACGGCGGCGCCCGCTACCTGGCCGACCGCCACGAGCGCCTGCCCGAGACCATCCCCGAGCCGGACCGTACCTTCCTGGCGCTGGCCAGCTACAACGTCGGCCGCGGCCACCTGCTGGACGCCCGCACCCTGGCCCGGAAGCTGGGCAAGAACCCGGATTCCTGGTCGGACATGAAAGACGTGCTGCCGCTGCTGGCGGAAGAGGAATACTACGCCCAGTTGCGCTACGGCTACGCCCGGGGCTATGAGCCGGTGCACTACGTCACGCGCATCCGCAACTACCGGGACGTGATCGAGAGCGCGTTTACCGGGGCCGGGGTGACGGCCACAGGTGGGGATTAAGGCGCCCGTTGAAACCGCACAATTGGCCCGCTACGGAGCGGTGCCCGGCCAGGGAAGGCAAGCTGTAGAATACATACTCTTTACTATCGTAAAGTTAGGTTAATTAGGTTGTGGCTATGGAAGCGGCCTCCATATACTGCTCGCGATTGCTGTCTATGGAGTTGCCGTATGCCCCGCCTGAGGTCTCGCCTTAAACCTCGTTCGCTCGCCCGGTCCCTGTTTTGCCGCTTGCCCCTGCCCGGCGTAAAACGCCCGGTGTTTATCGTCGGCTGCGGTCGTTCCGGCACCACGATTTTCGGAACCGCGCTGTCCCGGCACGATGCGGTCACCTATCTGAACGAACGGCGTGATCTCTGGTTCTCGGCGTTTCCCGAAACGGATATCTGGAGCCGCAAGGCGGTCCGGCGCGGTGGCCGGCTCTGCCTGGACGAACAGCACGCCGACCCGGTCCGGAGCCGCAAGCTGGCCCGCCTGTTCCGCTTCGAGACCCTGCGCCGGCGGCGGCCGATACTGGTGGAAAAACTGCCCATCAACAATTTCCGGCTGCCGTTCATCCGCGCCGCTTTCCCGGATGCCCGCTTCATCCACATCTACCGCAACGGCCTGGAAGTGGCCCGCTCCATCGAACGCTTCAAGGCCGAAAAGCCCTGGTTCGGCGCGGACGGCTACAAGTGGCAGCGCCTGGCGCATTTCGCCGGGAGCCATCCGGACTACGCATCGCTGGCGCCACACTGCCTGAGCGACTTCCAGCGCGGGTTGCTGGAGTGGCGCATGAGCACCGAAGCGGTGGTGGATTTCCTGGCGACCCTGCCGCCGGAGGATTTCATGGAGATCAGCTACGGCGAACTCATGTCACGACCCTGCGAGACGCTGGAATGGGTGCAGGATTTCATCGGCCTGGAACGCGATCCCGCCGTCGCCGGGTTCGCCCGGCAGGCGCTGTCACGCCGCAGTGAACCGGTGGGCGGGGAGGACTTTCCGGACGAGCTGCGGACCCTGGGCGGCCCCTTGCTGCCGAAGTCCATGGCGGGGTTTGGAGGGCTGGTAGCAGGCCTCGGCTGACAGGGGCCGGCTTCAGATCGCCGGCGCCTGATACGTCGGGAATATGCCTGAACGCTCCATACAGCGGCCCGCGTCGAGGCCCTTCAGGGCGCCGTGTTCGGTCACCAGCAGGGTGCTCATGCCGGCGCTTTGCCCGCCCAGGATGTCGGTATGCAGGGTGTCGCCGACCATCAGGACCCGATCCGGATCGGGGTTGCCAAGACGGGCCATCGCCGCCTCGAAAGCGGGCGTATAGGGCTTGCCATAGAACACCGGCGTGATACCGGTTCGGTCCACCAGTTGATGGGCGAAGAAACCGGGTTCCAGGGTCAGGCGGTCGCCGCGCGGGGCCACCAGATCCGGGTTCGCCACTTCCAGCGGGCGCGGGTAGCTGGACAGGCTGGCTTCCAGTATGGACTGGTGGGATCGGGTCCAGTCCTGGGTGCTCAGGAACAGGAAACCGTCGCAGCGGTCCATGCGTTCGCGCAGGCTGCGGTCGGCGTTGCCGTGAATGGCGAGGGCGTTGACCGGCAGGGTTTCCGGGCGCGCATGGGGCGGGGCAATCACGCCCCACAAGCCCTGGCGCGGGTTCTCGGCGAGGGCCTGTTCGAGCAGCCAGCGGCTGCAGATCAATTGCTCCGGTTCGATGGCGAAGCCAAAGCGGCGGTACTTGGCGACCAGGTCGCGGGTGCTGGCGGTGGCGGCGTTGGACAGAATCAGGCAGCGTTTGCCCGCCTTCTGCAGTTCGGCGAAACGGAACACCGCGTTGGGCAGCGGCCGGTCGCCGGTGTTGAGGACACCGAAGGCGTCGAACACGAAGGCGTCGAACAGCGCCGTCAGACCATCCAGCGAGTGGTAGACCGACGGTGGGCGCGTGGTGGCAAGTGGCGAACGGCGCGGCAGGCGATGGCGAATGCGTTCGTATTCCGAAAAGGCCCAGCGGGGGGTCGGCGGCATCAGGTCGTGCACCGCCGATAACGATTCCGATGTTGTCATGACTACAGGACTGCCTGTCTCACCCGGGCCGAAACCCATTCCGAGAGTACCACCGTGGCCAGGATGACGATGAAGATCATGGTCACCTGGGGCCAGGCCAGTACGTTAAGCGATGCCTGTAACTGTAGACCCAAACCACCGGCGCCGACCAGCCCCAGGATGGTGGATTCGCGGATGTTGATGTCCCAGCGGAACACGCTGATGCCCCAGAAGGTGGGCAGCACCTGCGGCACGATGCCGTAATCGATGATCTGCAGCCTGGAACCGCCGGTGGCGCGCACCGCCTCCACCTGTTTCTCGTCGATTTCCTCGATGGCCTCATACAGCAGCTTGGCGACAAAGCCGATCGAGCGCAGGCCGATGGCGATGATTCCCGCCAGCAGTCCCGGGCCGATGATGGCCACCAGCAGCAGCGCCCAGATCAGCGAGTTGATCGAGCGCGAGGCGACGATGATCAGCAGCGCGACGGGCCGCACCAGGTACACGCTGGGCGTGGTGTTACGGGCCGCCAGGAAGGCCACCGGCACCGCGATGATGACGCCCAGCAGCGTGCCCAGGGTGGCGATGTTCAGGGTGTCCCAGAGCGGCTCCCACAGGGTGTTGATGTAGCCCCAGGCCGGCGGCACCATGCGCCCGCCGATGTCGGCCGCCTGGCGCGGGGCGTCGGTGACGAAGGCCCAGATGGTGTCCCGGGTCATCACCTGCCAGCAGAACACGGTCAGCGCCACCAGCCAGAACCAGCCCACCCAGCGCAGTAGGCGCTGCTTCGGGGTGCGGTATTGCCATTGCGATTCGTGGGTCCCGGTCGTCATTGCACCCACCGCCTTACATGGGAGGAGCTGTATTCCACCAGCAGCACGATGGCGATGATGATGATCAGGATGGCGCCGGCGGAGTCGTATTCGTAGCGGTCGATGGCGGTGTTGAGCGTTGCGCCGATGCCGCCGGCGCCGACGATGCCGATCACCGCCGATTCGCGGAAGTTGATGTCCAGCCGATACAGGGACAGGCCGATCAGACGCGGCATCACCTGGGGCTGCACGGCGTAGTTCACCACCTGCCACCAGCCCGCGCCGGTGGCCCGCACCGCTTCGATCTGCACCGCGTTGCAGGCTTCGATGTCCTCGGCCAGCAGCTTGGAGAGGAAGCCGATGGTGGCGAACGCCAGGGTCAGGAAGCCGGCAAACGGGCCAAAGCCGAACATGGCCACCAGCAGGATGGCGATGATGATCTCCTGGAACGAGCGCGACACGGTGATGATCGCCCGGCACAGCAGGTACACCGGCATGGGTGTGAGGTTGCGGGCGGCGCCGATGCCGATCGGCACCGAAATCAGGATGCCGGCCACGGTGGAGGTCACCGTCATGGTCAGGCTCTCGATCAGTCCGGCCTGGATGTCGTCCCAGCGGCTGGTGAAGTCCGGCACCAGGAAGCCCTGCACGAAGCGCCAGCCCCGTTCGAGGCCTTCGTAGACGCGCATCCAGTCCACCTCAATGGACTGCACCGCCAGGACCAGGTAGACCAGCGCGCCGATGTAGATCGTGCGGCGCCAGCCGGTGTGGGTGAACAGCGCCGGTGGGCGTTTCCAGGGGCGCGGCGCGTTGGATTCGGGGGTGGACGACGCGGTCACAGGCCCTCCGCCACGGACAGGTTGCCGGCGTCGGATTCGGCGTGCTCGCCGTCCCCGCGCAGCTGGTTCCAGTCCTCGTCGCCATAGATGGTGGTCAGCACCTCGTTGCCCAGATCATCCGGCGGTCCGTCGAACACCACCTGGCCGTTGCGCAGGCCGATGATGCGGTCGGCGAACTGCTGCGCCAGCATCACGTCGTGGATGTTGATGATCGCCGGCAGGTTGCGCTCGCGGCACATGCTCTGGATCAGGCGCATGATCTGGCGTGAGGTCTTGGGATCGAGCGACGCGGTGGGTTCGTCCACCAGCAGCAGCTCGGGATTCTGTTCCAGGGCGCGGGCGATGCCCACCCGCTGGCGCTGGCCGCCGGACAGGGCGTCCGCGCGCTTGTTGAAATGGTCGCCCAGACCCACCCGCTCCAGCAGGGCGAAGGCCTGGTCGATGTCCGCCTGGGCGTAGCGGCGCAGGAAGGAGCGCCAGGCGGAGACGTAGCCGAGACGGCCGGAGAGCACGTTCTCCATCACCGTCAGCCGCTCCACCAGGGCGTACTCCTGGAAGATCATGCCGATGCGCCGGCGCGCCTGGCGCAGCGCACGCCCGTTGAGGCGGGTCAGGTCGGTGCCGCCGAGCAGCACCTGACCGGCGGTGGGCTCCACCAGCCGGTTGATGCAGCGGATCAGGGTGGATTTGCCCGCACCGGAAGGGCCGATCAGCCCCACCACCTGACCGGCGGGAATGGTGAAGCTGACGTCGGTCAGCGCCTGGTCGCCGGTCTTGTACGTCTTGGATACGGCCTTGAGTTCCAGCACGGGCTATCCGGTCCTTATTGGCAGTTGTACTGGACGCCGTTGGCGGCGTCGATCTTGCGGATCACTTCCCATTCCTTCTTGAAGGTGATGGGGATGAACTGCGCCTCGCCAGACTTGGAGAACTCCTCCTGCAGGGAGGTGCCTTCCCAGTCGAAGGTCGCGAACGCGTCCTTGATCTGCTCCTGCAGCTCCGGCTTGAGGTTGTAGGCCATGCCGTAGCCGGTGGTGGGGAAGGTCTGGGAGGTGTAGACCGTCTTGATCTGGTCCTCGCTCACCACGTCACGGCGCAGCATGCGATCCAGTACCGAGTTGGCGATGGCGGCGGCCGGATAGTCCTTGTTGGCCACGCCCAGGATGGAGTTGTCGTGCTTGCCGGAGAACACCGGTTCGAAATCCTCGCCGGCGATCATGTTGTAGTCGGCCTTGAGGATGGCGGACGGCGCCTTGAAGCCGGAGTTGGAGGTCTGGGAGGTGAACGCCAGCTCCTTGCCCTTGATGTCCTCCACTTCCTCGATGCCCGAGCCCGGGTAAGTGATGATCTCCATCTCATAGCCGAAGGAGCCGTCCTCGGACGCCATCATGGTGAACGGGCGGAAACCGGCGCAGGCCACGGCCAGCGGGTTGGAGCCGGTGTTGAAGCCGGCGATGTGCAGACGCCCGGCACGCATGGCTTCGATCTGGGCGGCGTTGGACTGTACCGGGAAGAACTGGACCTTCTTGCCGGTCTTCTCGGACAGGTAGTCGAGGAAGTCCGACCAGGCGTCCTTGTAGACCGCCGGGTCTTCCACCGGGGTGTAGGCGAAGATCAGCGTGGACGGGTCCACCTGCTGGGACGGGTCGCTGGGAATGTCCGCCACCAGGTCGCCGTCGGCGTCGGTGTAGCGGCTGTCGAGTTTGAATTCAGCGTGGGAGAGCGCCGGGCACAGCAGCGCAGCACAGGTAAGGGCGAGCAACTTTTTCATGGTTTTTTATCCCTGGTCGTTGAACCTGGTTTGTTGTTCCGGCAGTCGCCGACAACCTCCGCGGCACTGCACGGTCTCAAGTCGCTCCCTACGTTATAGCAGCCAAATGGCAGTTTTGTGACAGCACGGGATAACTGCTTTTCCCTCAATTGGTTACACGTTCATGGCTGGCTAATTGTGGTGATAGCCTGGGTTTATTGCTCAATTTCTGGACGAAACCGCGATCTGTGACGATGCTCTAGTTTGGTACAGCAACAATCAGAAAAAGCATCTTTCCAGAAACAGCCGGACCCTCCCGGGCCCGGATTGCCTGTGCCCGGAGGAGCCTCCGACAAGGCCCCGAACGCTGACAACAACAAAGATTGGGGACAACGCAAATGACGACACGTGCAAGCGGAATCATCCGAAAGACCGTGGCTTTTCGCCGTGGTTTCCTGAGCGCCCTGGCGCTGGCGACAGCCTCCCTGTTCGCGACTTCGTCCGCCTCGGCGGCCACCACCTGGAAGATCCAGTCCGTCTGGGATGCCGGCACCGTGGGCTATTCGCTGTTCGAGGATTGGTGCGACAGCATGGAGAAGAAGAGCGGCGGTGAGCTGGTCTTCAAGTGCTTCCCAGCCAAGGCGGTGGCGGCGGACAACAACGCCCTGTTCGAAGCGGTGCGCAACGGCGTGCTGCAGGGCATGAACCCGTTCACCCTGTACTGGTCCGGCAAGATCCCGGCGACGGTGTTCCTGTCCTCCTACCCGGCCGGCCCGGATCAGCCGCACCAGTGGGACACCATGTTCTATTCCCTGGGCATGCTTGAGAAAACCCGGGAGATCTACCGCAAATACGGCCTGTTCTACGTGGGGCCCATCCAGCATGACGCCAACATCATCCACTCCAAGGAGCCGGTCAGCAGCCTGGACGACCTCAAGGGCATGAAGATCCGCGTGCCCGGCGGCATGGTGGCCGAAGTGTTCCAGCAGTTCGGCGTGTCCACCGTCAGCCTGCCCGGTTCCGACATCTTCCCGGCCCTGGAGAAGGGCACCATCGACGCGGCCGACTACGTGGGCCCGGCGGTGAACTGGGAACTGGGCTTCTCCCAGGTGACCGACTACATCCTGTTCGGACCGCCGGGGGTGATGTCCATCTACCAGCCGGTGGACCTGATGGACCTGACCGTCAACCTGCGCGCCTGGAACAACCTCTCTCCAGAGTTGCAGCAACTGGTCGAGGACGAAGTGCGCATCTACTCCCAGAAACACTACCTGACCATCCAGAAGCGCAATGTGGAGGCCATGGAGAAGTTCAAGGAAGCCGGGGACACCGTCTCGCGCCTGAGCACGGACGACCTGCAGCGCTTCCGCCAGGCCGCCATTCCCATCTGGTACAAGTGGGCCAACAAGGACGAGGACGCCCGGGCCATCTTCGATATGCAGCTCGAATACATGATGAATGAGACGGTGGGGTACGTGAGCCCGGAAGATATCGAAGGCATGGAGTAACACCCGCGAACAGCGCCGCCGTATCGACCGGCGGTGCCTGCGAGGTCGATAAAACAACAACAGGCGGGCGGGCTGGTTCAGGCCTGCCCCATCGAGCCCCCGGCGGCTGAAACGCCGGGGGCTCGGGCGTGTCCCGGGGGAAACCATGTCCGATCTGGAAGGCTTTGGATTCGTACTGCCGCACTGGCTTTATTGGGGCTGGCTGGCGGTCATGCCGTTGCTGATGATGGCACTCGACCGCTGGTACCAGAAACGCAAACCGGCCGAGCCTCGCGATGAGACGGCCACACCCGGCGAGGGGCAGGACGCGGAAGATACCGTCTACACGCGCCACCCGGATGCCGGCGTCAATTGGTTTACCCGCACCATCGACTGGATCAGCGAGCACTCCGGCGTGTTCGTGGCCTTCTGGACGGTGAACGCGGTGTGCTTCTATTTCTTCGAAGTGGTGATGCGGTATGTGTTCAACATGCCCACCATCTGGGTGCACGAGGCCAGCTTCCTGCTGCTGGGGATGCAATATCTGCTGGCCGGCGCCTTCGCCATGCTGCACGGCGCCCACGTGCGGGTGGACGTGCTCTACAACCTGCTGCCCGAGCGCGGCCAGGTGGGCATGGACATCTTCACATCCATGTTCTTCTTCATCTTCGCGCTGATCCTGGCCATCACCTCCTGGACCTTCTTCCAGAACTCTCTCTCGATGAAGGAAACCACCGTGG
This sequence comes from Marinobacter sp. JSM 1782161, assembly GCF_011421605.1. Taxonomy (NCBI): domain Bacteria; kingdom Pseudomonadati; phylum Pseudomonadota; class Gammaproteobacteria; order Pseudomonadales; family Marinobacteraceae; genus Marinobacter; species Marinobacter sp. JSM 1782161. The sequence continues at coordinate 2,646,751 of NZ_WSSA01000002.1, read as the reverse complement.
AAACCTGGGGCATCCAGTATTACCCGGTGAAGTTCATGATGCTGGTGGGCGCGGTGCTTATCTTCCTGGCGGGCCTGTCCAAGCTGATCAAGGACATTGCCCTGTTTGTCCGTCTGGGTAAGGAGGGCGCCTGATGAGCACCGACACCGGCAAGTACAATCCGGCGGCCAGCGCCGCGAACCGCATGATCGGCCAGTTCGGTACCTGGCTGATGATCATTGCGACCGTGTCCCTGGCCTTTATCATCGCCGTCGAGCTGATCAACATCCTGTTCTACGACCCCTACGGCGACGAGTATTTCCTGTTCCGCCTGGCGGGCAGCCTCTACGGCGTGGAAATCAGCACGCTGACCTTCCTCATGTTCGGCTCCCTGCTGGTGGCGCTGATGATGGGGCTGCCGCTGGCGTTTGTGACCGGCGGCCTGGGGGTGGTGTTCATCTACCTGGTGGGCGATGCGCTGATGCTCAACATCGTGCCCAGCCGCATCTTCCCGATGATGACCAACTCCGACCTGGCGGCGATCCCGCTGTTCATCTTCATGGCGGCAATGCTGGAGCGGGCCGGGCTGATCGAGGAGATGTTCAACGTGGTCTACAAGTGGATGGGCGGCCTCAGCGGCGGTCTGGCCTCGGCCACTATCCTCGCCTCCACCATCCTCGCGGCCATGGTGGGCGTGATCGGCGCGGCGGTGGTCACCATGGGCATCATCGCCCTGCCGGCGATGCTCAAGCGCGGCTACGATCACCAGATCGCCCTGGGGTCGATCATGGCCGGCGGCACCCTGGGCATCCTGATCCCGCCGTCGATCCTGGCGATTCTCTACGCGGTGGTGGCCCAGCAGTCGGTGGGCGAGCTGTACCTGGGCTCAGTAGTGCCGGGGCTGATGCTGTCGGGCATGTACATCGCCTACGTGCTGATCCGCACCGCCATCAACCCCAAACTGGGGCCGCCGGTGGCGAAAGAGGAACGCATCTCCCTGGGCCAGAAACTGCTGCTGCTCAAGGACCTGATCGCGCCGCTGATCTTGGTGGCGTTGGTGTTGGGGCTGCTGTTCGGCGGCATCGCCACGCCGGTGGAGGCGGCCGGTATCGGCTCCTTCGGGGCCATGGTGGTGGCGGTGATGCACAAGTCCTTCTCCATCCAGACCCTCAAGGAAGCGTCGATCACCACCGCCAAGGCATCGGCCATGGTGCTGTGGATCATGTTCGGCGCCTCGGTGTTCGTGGGCTTCTACATCCTGCAGGGTGGCCAGGACTTCATCACCAACGCCATCCTGGGCACCGGCCTGTCGCCCTACGGCATCCTGTTCCTGCTGATGTTCCTGCTGGTGGTGCTGGGCATGTTCCTGGACTGGGTGGGCATCCTGCTGCTGGCGGTGCCGATCTTCATCCCCATCGTCGAGTCGCTGACCTTCGACGGCCTGTTCGGCCTGCCGGCGGTGCCCGGCGAGGACGTGGTGCTCTGGTTCGGTGTGCTCTACCTGGTGAACATGCAGATGTCTTTCCTCAGCCCGCCGTTCGGTTACGCGCTGTTCTACATTCGCGGCGTGTGCCCGCCGGAAATCTCCATGGGCACCATCTTCCGTTCATCGCTGGTGTTCCTGGCGCTGCAGTGCGTGGGGCTGGCCATGTGCATCCTGTTCCCGGCGGTGATCACCTGGCTGCCGAGCATCGTCTATGGCTGACGGTAAGCGGGGATGAAGACGGTTCCGATAAAAGTCGCATGATGGATCCGGCCGTCCCCGTTTATAGTCGGGGACGGCTTTCCATCGAATGAACAAGGAGACACTGCAATGCTGACACTCAAACGCCTGGACATCGCCGACGCCCGCATCCTGATCGAAGGCGCCGCCGCCAAGGCCCGGGAGATCGGCGTGCCCATGTGCATCGCCATCACCGACGAATCCGGCAACCTGGTGGCGTTCGAACGCATGGACGGCGGCAAGACCTCCAGCGTCATCATCGCCCAGGACAAGGCCTACACCGCCGCCGCCGCGCGCAAGGCCACCCACGAGTACAACGCCGCCAACCAGCCGGGCCAACTGGCGTTCGGTATCCACACCGAAGTGGGCGGGCGCATCAGCTCCGTCGGCGGCGGCCTGCCGGTCAGTGTCGACGGCGAGGTGGTCGGCGGCATCGGCCTGAGTTCCGGCACCCCGCAGCAGGACATGGAGTGCGCCCAGGCCGGGCTGGACTATTTCCTCGAAAAGCGGGGTTGATTCGGCCGCTTCTCCCTGTAAATCTAAGAACAACGACAATAATAGATCGGCCATTCATGGCCGGGAGAGAGCCCGATGGCTACCGAGTCCACGGTCGATCGTGCGGAGCTGGCGCGCCGGTTCCGGACGTTCATCGACCCCGATTTCGTCATCGAGGATGACGAAACCATCCGTCCCTACGAATGCGACGGCCTGTCGATGTACTGCGAGATGCCGTTGCTGGTGGTCCTGCCCGAGACCGTCGAGCAGGTACAGCAGGCCATGCGCCTGTGTCACGAGCTCGGCGTCCCGGTGGTGGCCCGCGGTGCCGGTACCGGTCTGAGCGCCGGCGCTATGCCCCACAGGGACGGCGTGGTGCTGTCCCTGGCGAAGTTCAACCGCATCCTCGAGATCGACCCGCTGGCCCGGACCGCGCGCCTGCAACCCGGCGTGCGCAACCTGGCCATCAGCGAGGAGGCCGCCCAGTACGGCCTCTACTACGGGCCCGATCCGTCCTCCCAGATCGCCTGCACCATCGGCGGCAACGTGGCCGAGAACTCCGGCGGTGTGCACTGCCTCAAGTACGGGCTGACCGTGCACAACATCCTCAGCGTGGAAATGGTCACCGTGGACGGCGAGGTGGTGATCGTCGGCAGCGACGGCCTGGACAGCTGCGGCATGGACCTGCTGGCGCTGATGACCGGCTCCGAGGGGCTGTTGGGCATCGTCACCGAGGTGAAGGTCAAACTCCTGCCCAAGCCGGAGAAGGCCCAGGTGGTGATGGCCGGTTTCGACTCGATCCAGAACGCCGGCGACGCGGTGGGCGGCGTGATCGCCCAGGGCATTATTCCCGGAGGCCTGGAAATGATGGACGGCTACGCCATCTCCGCCGCCGAGGATTTCGCCCACGCCGGCTACCCGCGCGAGGCGGCGGCCCTGCTGCTGTGCGAGGTGGACGGCACCGAGGAGGAAGTGCAGGAGCACATCGAACAGGCCGAGAACCTGTTCCGTTCGTTCGGCGCCACCTCGGTGCGCACCTCCCAGAGCGAGCAGGAGCGGGCGCTGCTGTGGAAAGGCCGCAAGTCCGCGTTCCCGGCGGTGGGCCGCATCTCGCCGGACTATTACTGCATGGACGGCACCATTCCCCGCGGCCAGCTGGCCTACGTGCTGACGGAAATGCAGAAGATGTCAAAGGAATTTGGCCTGCGGGTGGCCAACGTGTTCCACGCCGGCGACGGCAACATGCACCCGCTGATCCTGTTCGATTCCAACGTCCCCGGCGAGTTCGAGCGCACCGAAGCCTTTGGCAGCCGTATCCTGGAGCTGTGTGTCAGGGTCGGTGGCTGCATCACCGGCGAGCACGGCGTGGGCGTGGAGAAGATCCGCCAGATGGCAGTGCAGTTCGGTGACCTGGAGCTGACCCAGTTCCATGCCCTCAAGGCGGCCTTTGACCCGCAGGGCATTCTCAACCCGGGCAAAGGGGTGCCCACCCTGCGCCAGTGCCAGGAATACCGTGCCCTGGAACCCAAGCAAGCCCCTGCGGAGGCCGGATGAGCGACCAGACCGAACACCTGCAGGCGCAGGTCCGCGCCGCGCTGCAGGACAACCGCAAGCTGGCCATCGTCGGTGGCGGCAGCAAGGCGTTCATGGGGCGGCAGAGCGACGTGCCCTGTGATTCGCTGGAGCTGTCCGGCCACAGCGGCATCGTCGACTACCAGCCGGTGGAACTCGTGCTCACGGTGCGCGCCGGCACGCCGCTGCGCCAGATCGAGGCGGCGCTGGCGGAGCACAACCAGTGCCTGTCCTTCGAGCCGCCGCATTTTTCCGAAAGCGCCACCATCGGCGGCACCCTGGCCTGCAACCAGTCCGGCCCCGGCCGGCCCTGGACCTATTCCGTACGCGACCAGGTGCTGGGGCTGCGTCTGATCAACGGCCACGCGGAGCACCTGCGCTTTGGCGGCCAGGTGATGAAGAACGTGGCGGGCTACGACGTGTCCCGCCTGCAGGCCGGCGCCCTCGGCACGCTGGGGGTGATCACCGAGATCAGCCTGAAAGTCATGCCGCGCCCGGCCCACAGCCTGACCCTGGTGCAGCCGATGCCAATGGAGGATGCCATTCCCTTCATGAACCAGCGCGCCGGCGAGCCCAAGCCGTTGACCGGCGCCTGCTGGCTCGACGGCCAGCTCTACCTGCGCCTGTCCGGCGCCCGGTCGGCGGTGGAGGCCACGGCCCATCACTGGCCCGGCGAGGTGATCGAGGACGCCGAGCGTTTCTGGGCCGACCTGCGCGACCAGCGGCTGGATTTCTTCGCCGGCGACGCGCCGCTGTGGCGCTTCTCGGTCAGTCCGACGGCTCCCAATCCCCCGCTCGACGGCCCCTGGCTGCTGGACTGGGGCGGCGCCCAGCGCTGGTATCGCGGCGAGGCCAACCTGTCCGACATGGAGCCTCTGGCGGCCGCCGCCGGCGGCCAGGTCAGCCTGTTCCGGGGCGGCGACCGCAGCGGCGAGGTGATGCATCGCCAGCCCGAGGCCCTGCGTGGCCTGCAGCAGCGTCTGAAACAGGCCTTCGATCCCCAGGGCATTTTCAATCCCGGACGTCTCTACAGCGGGTTGTAATCCTATGCAGACCAATCTTGTTCAGGCATTCAGTGCCACCGAAGAAGGCCAGGAGGCCGAAGCCATCCTGCGCGCCTGCGTGCACTGCGGCTTCTGTACCGCCACCTGTCCCACCTATCAGGAGCTCAACGACGAGCGCGACGGCCCACGCGGTCGCATCTACCTGATGAAGCAGTTCCTGGAAGGCGGCGAGGTGACGGAAAAGACCCAGACCCACCTGGATCGCTGCCTCACCTGCCGCAGCTGCGAGACCACCTGTCCGTCGGGCGTTCAGTACGGGCGTCTGGTGGACATCACCCGCGGTTTCATCGATCAGAAGATCGAACGCCCGCGCCGGGAACGGCTGCTCCGGTGGGCCCTGCGCCGCATTGTGCCCAACCGCGAGCTGATCACGCCGCTGCTGGCCCTGGGGCAGCTGTTCCGCCCCCTGCTGCCGACCGCGCTGAAGGACAAGGTGCCGCCCAAACAGACCCCGCGCGCCTGGCCCAGCGCCCACCACGAGCGGGTGGTGATCGGTCTGGCCGGCTGCGTGCAGGCGGCCGCCACGCCCAACACCAACGCCTCGGCGGCGCGCGTGCTGGACCGGCTGGGGATTTCCTTCGAGGAAGCGCCGGACGCCGGCTGCTGTGGCGCCATCAATCACCACCTGTCCGCCCACGAAGCGGGTCTGGAGCAGATGCGCCGTAACATCGACGCCTGGTGGCCGCAGGTGGAGGCCGGCGCCGAGGCCATCGTCATGACCGCTTCCGGCTGCGGTGCCATGGTGCAGGACTACGGCCACCTGCTGCGCAACGATCCGGATTACGCCGACAAGGCGGCGAAGATCAGCGCCATGACCTGCGATCTGGGCGCCTATCTGCTCAAGCAGGATCTGTCGCTGCTGCGCCCGGGGGAGCACACCGGCAGGGTGGCGTTCCACTGCCCCTGCACCCTGCAGCACGCCATGAAACAGAATGGGGTGGTGGAGCAGGTGTTGCGCAAGGCCGGCATCGATCTGGCGGAAACCCGCGACAAGCACCTGTGTTGCGGGTCAGCGGGGACTTACTCCATCCTCCAGCCGGAGATGAGCCAGCGCCTGCTGGGCAACAAGCTCAAGGCCCTGACCGTGGACCAGCCCGACCGCATCGTCACCGCCAACATCGGCTGCCAGCTGCACCTGGGCAGCCGCGCCGACCGGCCGGTGCAGCACTGGATCGAACTGCTCGACCGCTGATCAGGCGCCTTCCGGGGCCGGGCGGGTCTTGCGGGCGCGGGTCACCGGTTCCGGTGGATCGATGGGGTCCAGGGTCAGGATGTGCTGGCGGGCGGCCTGTTTCTGGCCGGTCAGGCGCTGGATCAGCGGCGTCAGCCGTCCGTCCGGGTCGCTGTCGCGCTGGTAGGCCTGCATGAAGGTTTCCTGCACATGGCGGTCCTGGAATTCCCCCAGGATCGACTGGCGTTGCTTGAGATCCTTGCGAAAATCCGACGGCAGGGCGCGGTCCAGGTCCGCCAGGTAGCGGATGCGCTTGAGGTTCTTGCGCAGACGATGGAAGTCCTCGTCGGCGGACAGGTCCGACAGCGCCACCAGCCGCGCGTTGTGGTCGGCGATGCGGGCGTCCAGGACCTCGCGGATAAGGTGCTTGTTCTGTTGTTTGAGTGTCTTTTCCAGGGTGGCGGAGTGCATGAATTCCCTCAGGCTCTCCATGTCGTCCAGGTAGACGCGGGTCTGGATATGCCCGGCGAACCCGGTCTGGGCCGCCTGCTGGCGTTCGCGGAAGGCGGCCAGCGCGCCGGTGTCGGCCAGGGCGTCACGGTAGTCGGGATCCCGCTCCCAGTCGGCCAGGGTGTCCATGAACACGTCCAGGTCGCGCAGGTCGCTGGTGGCCCGGGCGTGGCGCTTGAGTCGCTTCACCGACGGTTTGAGGGCCTTGTCGCCGGACAGGGCGTAGAGGGTTTCCAGCACCGCGCGTACCTTGCGGATACTGATCCGGTACTGGTGCAGGAATTCGGGGTCGAAGCCCAGCGCCGTGCCGGGTTCCAATGCCTGTAACCGTGCCATCAGATGCTGTAGCGACAGCGCCATGCCGCGCAGCGCGCTGCCGCCCTGTTTCTTGCCGGGGTCGCCGGGCTGCTTGCGCTGGAACTCGTGATAGCTCACCCAGCCCGGTTTCAGGTGTTCGCCCAGGGCGCCCGTGTCGGGCTCCAGCTCGGACCAGTGCTGGATCGGCAGCAGGATGTGCACGCCGCTGCCAGTGGGCAGGGCATCCACCGGCTTGCGCAACAGGCGGTTGGCCAGCTCTTCCAGGGCGGGGTTGTGGCCCACAAGGGTCACGCGGTCTTCGTCGCGCTTGAGCAGCCATTTCCACAGGGTGTCGGCGCTGAAGGTGTAGAGTCGGGACTTGAAGTGAACCCGCGGCGGCAGGCGGTCGTCGTTGAGGCTGGCGATCATGCCTTCGATGGTTTGCCGGGCCCGCATGGCGTTGCTGGCGTAGATGACGCCGTTGAACGCGCCGATCCGTCGCAGGGCGCCGGCCATAAGGCCGAGCTGGCGCTGGCCGCGCTTGTTCAGGGGGCGTTCCCAGTCCTCTAGCGCGGCATCGGACCAGCTGGACTTGCCGTGGCGTATCAGGAAGAGATGCTTCATGAATGGCTCGGAACCCATGATGTGTCAGCCAGCTTAGCACGCCTTTTGTGACGCGACTGTTTCGTGGACAAACGTCAACGCGTTGACAGTTTAGCCGTCTGGCCGGCTGGTAGGCTGTCCATAATCGCCGCTGCGGTGGACGAATAACAACAATCATTCAGGTGTTCCGATCATGACCAGTTCCGTGTTCTCGCAGGTGATTCTTCCCCTGAGTCTGTTTGTCATCATGTTCGGCATGGGGTTGTCGCTCCGGGTGGCGGATTTTACCCGCGTGGCCCGTTTTCCCCGTGCCGTCCTGCTGGGCAGCGTTGGCCAGATGCTGCTTTTACCACTGATGGGGTTTGCCGTGGCCGCCTGGCTGCTGCCGACGCCGGCACTGGCCATCGGTTTGGTGCTGCTGGCGGCCTGTCCCGGCGGCACCACCTCCAATCTGGTCACCTATCTGGCGCGGGGCGACCTGGCGCTGTCGGTCAGCCTCACCGCCATCAGCAGCCTGCTCACACTGGTCACGATTCCACTGATTACCGGCCTGGCGTTTGTCGCCTTTGCCGACGCCCGGACTCAGGTGGAGGTGCCGGTCAGCACGATGATGGGCGCCCTGTTCCTGATCACTCTGCTGCCGGTCATGCTGGGTATGGGGGTGCGTGCCCGGGCCGAGCGCGTGGCCGCCTGGCTGGAGCCCAAGGTGAACGTGTTCGGCGCGTTGTTCCTGGTGTTCCTGATCGTGGTGATCGTGGCCCAGCAGGGCGAAACCATGATCACCCAGGTGGCGGATACCGGGCTGGCGACGCTGGTGCTCAATGCGGGCATGATGGGGATCGGATTCGGTCTGGCCCGGGCTTTCCGTCTCAATGCCGACCAGTCCACCTCCATCACCCTCGAAATTGGCATCCAGAATTCCACCCTGGCGATCCTGGTGGCCACCACCTTTCTCGGGAATGCCCAGATGGCGGTTCCGGCGGCCGTGTACTCCCTGGTGATGTACCTGTCCGGTGCGGCGGTGGTGGGCTGGCGCTACCGCCAGAGGCAGCAGCTGCAGGGCGCCGTACTCCCCGAAAACGACCCGGCCTGAGGCGCCAGATGCGGGCGTTCAGTTTTGCTGAACGCCGACGTCAAAAACCTTTCGATGGATCGGGACAGGGCAACTGCGTTGTCATGGTGTTGAGCCAGTATCCAACACCGTCGTCATCGGGAGGTTTGTCATGAAACCGAATCGCACCCACCAACTCGAGCAACTGATCCACACCCAGGGCACCGCGGCGGACCCCACCCGCCGGGCCCGCGCGCAGTTCCTGCGCAGTCTTTTCCAGCGTCGCCGCCGGACGGCCACCGCGCCGCAGCCCGCGCTGAAGCGCGTGCCGTCCGCGTGACTGGGCTGTGGCGGTGATCGGAAGCGAATGGGTGATCTTGTCGATGCGGCTACTAACGGCCATCCCTGGCGTTGTTCGGCAAGCACACGCATTCGCTTCCCGCTTGAGCTGACCGGTGGCCGTATCCGAAGGGTCCCGCAAACGAGCAGGCGGGATCCTCCGCCGCCGTCAGCGTGCTCTGCGTCTTGTGTTACCCGTCAGACCGCTTTCTGAACAGCCTTCCGGGCACTGAATGTCTGTTGGAGACATGCCCGCGTACACCATGCCCCTGAATAAAAGTCCCGCACAAAAAAAGGGGTGAGCCGGCACAGCTCACCCCAAACGGGGCCGTTGGGCCCCGCGACAGGCCGGGGGATCATTCCTGCCAGAACGGCTTGTTCATTTCGCGCTGCAGGCTACCGGGTTCGAGGCCGATATCCCGTTCCATGTGTGCCAGCCAGGCCGGTGTGGCGCGGCCGAATTCGTCACGCAGGGCGCGCCGGTTGGCGGCGCGGCGGCGCCAGATGCGCCAGCGGCGGACCAGGGTCAGGCGGGCGGGATCGAAACCCCGCAGCGAACGGCGATGGGTGTTCAGGATCATGGTGGACATGGCAGTTCCTCCCTGTAAGCGTCGGCGGTGCCGCGCTGGTCAACGTCCTTTGATGCTAGGCACTGAGCGTTCGGGGCGGAATCTATTAATTTTTCACGCGGCGTTAAGAAATCCTGAACGTGGGGAAGGGCGGCGCGGCAGACGCCGGTGTCGCACCCTGCTATTCTGCCGGGAGCAGTCGGAAGGAGAACCGGCTGGAAGGGAGGGCGAGATGCACATACAGATCGACAAACTCCGTTCCTTTGCGTTGATTGCGGAGGAAAAGAACCTGACGCGGGCGGCGGAACGGCGCTTTTCCACGCCGGCGGCGGTCAGCGCCCAGCTCAAACAGCTGGAGGACGCGCTCGAGCTGCAACTGTTCGAACGCACCAGCAAGGGCATGCTGCTGACCGACGCGGGCTGCCGCCTGTTGCCCCTGGCCAATCGTATTCTGGGCAATCTGGCGGAATTCGAAACCACCGCCAAGGCCATCGCCGGCCGGGCGCGCACCCAGTTGCTGTTCGGTCTCAACGCGCTGCCCGAGCTGCTGCGCTTCGAACCCCTGATGGACGCCACCGCCAAGGCGTTGCCGGACGTGTCGCTGGTGATCCGCTCCGGCACCTCGCCGGATAACCAGCGCGCCGTGTTGGCCGGGGAACTGGACGCCGGGTTCGTGTTCAGCGGTCGCGACCACCCCGACCTGCTGCGCATGGAGCTGGGCCATGTGACCATCGTCACCATCGGTCCGCCCTGTGGCGACCAGGGACCGCTGCCCACCGACGTCAGCGAGCTGGCCCGCCGTCCGTGGATCTCGCCCACCGAGCAATGCCCCTACATCAACCTCATGCGCCAGACCCTGGGGCACCATTATGCCGGCGCCAACGTGGTGGCCACCTCGGACGACGAGTATTCCACCATCGCCATGGTGAAGGCGGGGCTTGGGTTGGGGCTGGTGGAAATCAACCTGGCCCAGATGGCGGCTTGCCGCGGCGAAGTCACGCTCTATTCGGAGACCAATGCACGGGTTCCGCTGTACCTGGTGATGCGCTGCGACCGCCATCACGACCTGCCGGAACTGGAGGTGTTCGCCCGCCTGGTGCGCGACCAGTGGCAGTCCGAGCGGCAGGGCAAAGCACCGGAGCAACCGCCTGAACTGGCGATTACCGCTTCCTGACGATCCAGTTATGGGCTGACTGGGTATTTGTCGCGGGGGACGTCGCTGTTATAGGGTCTCGCGCAGCGTGTTGCGCCTTATGCATTGATCCGCCAATCAGGTTCAGCGGATAACGATCAGGAGAGACAGATGGAACGGGTACTGATTACCGGAGCCAACCGTGGTGTTGGACTGGAACTGGCGCGCCATTATGCCCGCCAGGAATGGGCCGTGATTGGCGTTTGCCGGCAGTCGTCTGAGGAGCTGGCCGCGGTGGCCGAGCAGGTCATCGACGGCGTGGACGTGACCCAGGCGGCGGGCATTGAGCGGCTGGTGTCGGCGGTCAGCCAGACCGACGGCCTGGACCTGCTGATCAACAACGCCGGCCTGCTGCACGATGAAGTGCTGGGCGACATCGACTTCGACTCGATCCGCGCCCAGATGGAAATCAACGCCTACGCGCCGCTGCGGGTCACCGAGGCTTTGCTGCCCTATCTGCGCGAGGGCGCCAAGATCGCCAACATCACCAGCCGCATGGGCTCGATCGCCGACAACGACTCCGGTGGCCGCTACGGGTACCGTGCCTCCAAGGCAGCCCTCAACGCCTTTGGCCGTTCCCTGGCCATGGACCTCAAACCCCGCGGAATCGCCGTGGCCCAGCTGCATCCGGGCTTCGTGAAGACCCGCATGGTCAACTTCGGTGGCCTGATCACACCGGCCGAATCGGCGCTCGGGCTGGCCACCCGCATCGAGGCCCTGAATCTCGACAACACCGGCTCCTTCTGGCACAGCAACGGCGAAGAACTGCCCTGGTAACCGGTTACGTACGCGCCGACTGCAATCGGGCCCGGCGCCGGGCCTTATGGCCCAGGGCCTGAACGGTCAGGGTCAGCTGTTGCGGCGGCACCGGCTTGATCAGGAACAGCTCGGTCAGCAGGCTCGCCGCTTCCAGTTCCCGCCAGTGCTGGATCTCACCCGAGATGAACACCATGGGTGTGAACTGGAAGGCCTCCTTCTCGCGAATGATACTTGCCAGTTCCGGGCCGGACACGTCCGGCATCATCACGTCCAGCACGATCACGTCGGGCCGGAAGCCGTCGAGGCCGTCAAAGGCATCCAGGGGGCTGGCGATTTCCCGCACCTCCAGGCCGGCCACGCGCAGGCTGGCGGCGGCCGCTGCCAATAGATCCACGTCATCGTCCACCAGCAGGACCCGCAGCGGTGTGTCGCTATCGGGGTTGCTGAACGGCTCCAGCAGCCGCAACAGCGTCTCCCGCTCCACCGGTTTGGTCAGGTAGCGCGCTGCACCGGCGCGCAGGGCCCGCAGGCGGGCTTCCAGGGTGTCCATCACCGACACGAAGAGGATGGGGATGGCGTGGGTCCAGTGACGCTTGAGCCGTTTCAGGTATTCGGCCCCGGCGTAGGTGGCGCCGTCGAAGCGCATGTCCATGATAATGGCGTCGGGTCGTGTCAGGCCGGGGAACAGGTCCGCGTAGACGGCGATGGAATGGAAGGTTTCGGTGCGGTAGCCCGCCTCCGTCAGCCAGTGCGCGATGAGAGCCGTCTGCTGGGGATCGTCATCGACGATATGGATGTGGCGCGTTTGCGGGGGCGCCTCCGGCGGCAGGACCGAGATCAGCATCTGGTCTGGCGGCTGATCGCGCAAGGTGGTCAGGTGATCCGCGAGGAACCGGAGTTCGCGCCACTCGATGCTGTCGCTTGGCGCCGTTTCCAGCGCCTGGCGCCGGAGTAGCCGGGCCATGGCTTCGGCGGTACGACCCACTTCCCGGTATCCGTAGGTGCTGGCGGCGCCGATCAGGTTATGCAGGCCGTCGCCGGCCAGGCGGGCCGCCGCCTGCGCGCCGGGGTCGGGGGCTTGCTCCGTGCGCTGTATGCGATGGATGGCGGCGACAATGGCATCGATACGGGCCGGGAGATGGGCGCGGAATTGCTGCTGCAGGTGCTCAAGTTTGCGCGCCAGGCTGCTTTTTTCCTCGAAATCGCGGGTGCTGCGGGATTCGGATGCATCGAACGTGTCGTCGTCCATGGTTGCTTCCTCCCTGATGTTGGGCCGTGCTATCCGGCGGAGCCTCCGATGGCTAACCGGGAGTATAGACCCTGGCGTCGATCACTGGGTCCATGCCGCTCCCGGTGGTCGGTTATCGGCTTTCGCCTCATCGACCTTCGTCTTTTCAACCCCGTTGTTACCCGTCTCGACGCCCGGACCCTCGAAGTAGCGATCGGCCTGGTCCCACAGCGCCACGGACTCGCGCACCTGGGACAATTGATTCCAGAGTTCCTCGCTGAAGCGCGGGTAGGTGCGGTAGAAGTCCCGGCTCAACAGCAGGTAGCTGGCTTCCTCGCCGATTGCATCCGCCGTCTTGACGATGGTGTTGCGCAACCGGGGTGAACGGCCAATCAGGTAGTCGGCGTGCAGTGGATCGGCGACCACCGTGTTGACCCGGGCCCGTTCCAGCATCCCCAGGCGGCTGCGCAGGTTGTCGTTGCGTGACAGGTCGACGCCCTTGCGCGCCAGGTCCTCGGCGATGCGCGTGCCCAGCGGGACCGCGATGGGCATCAGGCGGTAATCGACGCCGGTTGGACTGTCGGCCCGGCGATAGACGGCCAGGTCCCAGTGCATGAGCGCACGGGAAGGATCCGGCCGGCCGTCCTCCACCGGATAGACGGCGATGTTGTCCAGCTCCGGGCTGATTGATTTGACCAGCAGGGCGTCGGCCTCGTTGCGGCCCAGGCTGTAGATTCCGCGGCGCAGGGGCTGGCGCTCGTAGTGGAAGGGCACACCCAGTTCCTGACTGGCCAGGTTGAGGGCGTCGATGACAAGTCCGGGTCGGTCGGCGCCGCCGGTTTGGGGGGCGTTGGTGATGTAGGGCCACTGTGGGGTATCGGGCAGCAGCACGCGGATGCTGAGGGGGCGGCGTTCGGTGGCGATGGCGCTGCCGTCGCTGTCGCTGACGATCAGCCGGCCGGCCAGGATGTCGTTGCGCACCTGGTCCACCGCGTCGTGCATGGCGCGGGTGATCAGCGGCGCATTGTGCTCGTCCATGGCCAGGCCGACGCCGTCCTGGGCCAATCCCAGATGCTTGACGCGATTGCGCCACAGCCCCCAGCGCTCGCTCACCAGCGCCACGTAGACCGCCCGGTCCAGCTTCTTGAGCACCGAGGTCAGTACATGACCGGGGGCCACGTCATTCTGGTTGCTGTCCACTCCGATGCCCAGGGCGCCGGCTTCCGCCAGGGCGCGCAGGGTGCCTTCGCCGCTACTGCCGGCGGCGGAGAAGACGATGTCGGCCTGGTCGGCGAGCAGTTTCCGGCCGGCCTGGTAGCCGGCGTCGGCGTCGTCGAAGGGGCGCGCACTGTTGTCCGACAGGTACAGCGTGCGGGTCTGGATCACCGGATTGACCGAATGGGCGCCGGCAAAGAACCCCTCCCGGAAATCCTCGATGGCAGGGATTTTCATGCCGCCGACGAAACCCAGCACCTGGCTTTCGGTGCGATAGGCGGCGAGGACCCCGGCCAGGTAGGCGGCTTCCCGTTCGCGGAACAGGATCGAGCGCACGTTGGGGAGGTCCAGCGAGTAGTCGATGGTGATGAAGGTGGTGTCCGGATGGGCCTCGGCGGCGGCACGGACGATACGCGCGGTGGCGGCGCCGGGGGCCAGGATGGGGTTGCGGCCGCCGCGGATCAGCGTATCCAGGTAGCGGTGGTACTGTCGCGGGTTGGCGGAGGCTTTGTAGGCGTAGTCGATGCCCTTGCGTTCGGCGTAGGTCTGCACGCCTTCCAGCAGTTGCTGATTAAAGGCGTTGTCCTGCACCACGTCGGAGTTGAAAAGGATCGCGGGGCGGAACGAGCTGTCGGCGTGGGCCGTCAGGGTAAGAAGCAGGGTAATGATCAGTGCCGTGAAAGTTGCCCGGTGCAAGCGCATGCGTGGTTCCGCGTAACGATTCTCCCTCCATTTTGCCCGTTGGAGTGGATGTGTCGCAATCCGGGCTGTGTCGTCGATTCCGGACGGCCTGATGCGGCGGCAGGTCGTCCCCGACGCAACGTCCCGGGTGGGCGAAAAAGGACGCTCGGGGCCCTGGTTCACGGCGTCAGGATCTGGCCGCGGTAGTCGCTGGGGGTACTGCCGGTCCAGCGCTTGAAGGCGCGCCGGAAGTTGGTGGGGTCATTGCAGTTGAGGTAGTCCGCCACCTGCTCATTGCTCCAGGCCTTGATGTGGAACAGGTACAGGCTGGCGTGCAGGCGGGCGTCGTCGAGCAGACGCTGGAAGCTGCACTGGTGGTGCTTGAGTTTACGTTTGAAGGTGGCCGGACTCATGCCGAAATGACCGGCGACCTGCTCCAGGCTGAGCGGCCGCGACAGGTTCTGGTAGAGATGGCGATAGACCACTTCCAGGAAACCGCGTCCGGCACCCAGCTCAGCCAGCAGCGTATCCGCCTCGCCGCGGGCCACGGTGGTGATCATCTCGGAACCGGGGCGCCAGCGCTGGTGCAGCCACTGGCGTTCGATCAGCATCACGTCCACGGCCGCGCTGAAGCGCAGGTGTTCGCCGAAATAGACGTCGTACTGGGCCCGGTGGGCCGGGGCCTTGCCGTGGAACAGGTAGCGCCAGGGCAGCTTGCGGCCGGCCAGCCAGGCGCTGACAGAGGCGACCGCGCTCATGGCGGTTTCGGTCAGGAACGGGCGCAACGCGCCGGTGCCGATGGGGTCCAGCCAGACCAGGTAGCACCAGCGTTCGTCCTCCACCACCTGCGGCACCAGCCAGGGAAACAGCAGCGGCTGGTAGCGGCGAATCACTGCGAGCATGTCCGCCAGGCTCCCGGCCTGCTGCAGCAGGGTGCTGATTGCGCCGTAATGGCCCGGAAACAGGCGGCTTCCCCAGAGGAATCCCAGTTCCTGGCCACGCTCCATCTGCCGCGCGTTGTCGATCAGACGCAGGGACTGGGCCGGGCTGATACAGGCCTGGCCGCGGTACAGGTCGTCCAGGAACAGGCCGGTGTGCCGCAGCAGCTTGTGGCTGCGGGCGCCGCGGTCCTGGGCCAGCTCAATCAGCAGGGCGGGCTGGTGATGGGCGGCGATAAACCGGCTGTCGGCATCGTACCAGCGTGTCTCGACCGCGGCCTGGGACGGGGTGCGGCTCATGCGACCCGGTCCGGGGCCTTGTCCGACTTGGCCCAGGCCAGGTCGCGGTTGGCCCGTTCCAGCAGGTCCTGGGGTGAAGCGTTCAGCGCCAGCGCGGTGCCGACGCTGACGGTGTGATAGGCGGTCTCGCCCTCCAGGCTGGTCTTGTAGGCGAAATGGCTCGCCGCCGCCTCGATCTGGCGGGCCAGGATCCGCGCCAGCACCTCGCCGGTGTTGGGTAGCAGTACGGCAAACCGGTCGCCGGCATAGCGGCATACCAGGTCGGTCTGGCGGATGTTCATCACGATCAGCTGTGCCATGGCCTGCAGCAGCCGGTCGCCTTCCCGGGTGCCGAAGCGGCGGTTGAGGTCGTCGAAACGGTCGATGTCCACCATCAGCAGGCACACCGGCGTACCGGCTTCCCGTGCCCGGCCCAGCTCCTGTTCCAACTGGCGGCGCAGGTAACCCACGCTGGCCAGTTGGGTCAGCCGGTCCACTTCCTTGTGCTCGCGAAAGTGGCGCTCGCGTTTGCGCAGCTGCTCGCTGATCACCAGTTGCTCCCGATGCCAGTGGAACAGCCCCAGGGTCAGCAGCGCCATGCCGATGGGCAAAGAGGCGGACTCCAGCCAGGTATCCCACCACTGGCCGGGGGGCATGCGGATGAATTCGTCCAGCGCGTCCTGCCACATGGCGAGAAAGATGAAGGCGATGCCAGCGAACATCAGATTGCTGACCCGGCCGGCGGGCCGGCTGCCCAGCACCATCACCAGCCAGGCCAGCACCATCAGCGCGCCGCCGCCCTCGCCGAACACGTCCAGCCACTGGATCTCGGCCCAGGTCTTGGTGTCGCCCAGCGCCAGGCAGGCCACCAGCGACAGGTTGGCGACCAGGCCCAGGGCCACCAGTTTGGGACCGTGCAGTCGCAGGTTCCGGGGTGCCATCGCAATCTCCTGAAGGGTTCATGATGTCTGTGTAGTCCTGTCTGTATCAGGGGCGGATGACAGATCCGTGACAGGGCAGGGGGTCAATTTGGCTCACTCTTCCGAGGGGCAGACGGGGAAATTTTCGTATCCGATCGGTCGGCGGAGCGGTGCACGGGCCCGCCAATACAGGGGAGGCATGGCCGGGCGGGACCCCGGCGAGGCGGTCAAAAAAGCTCATCGGTAGCCTGAATCGTCTCTTAACTTGCTGATTTTTAGGCCTTGTTCAAAAAGTTGTCACGGTTCTGACATCTGTCCTGCCTAGCGTTGCCGACAGCTCCAACGCCGATGGCCGGATGCGCCGGCCCGTTCAGACACCGAAACGCAAGGACAACCTGATCATGACTTCCCCTTCTGTGACAGCCCGTCCCGCGACCGTTGCGTCATGCCGGCGTGCCCGCCTGTGGCTGGCGGTCGTGGCCTGCAGCCTGCCGCTGACAGCGCCGGCCCAGACCATGGCGTCCGACGACGCCGCCAGGTCCGGTGGTCAATCCAGCGGTGACCAATCCAGTAGTGAGCAATCCAGCGCCGCGAGTGATACCACCGCCCTGGAAACCATCACGGTGGTGGGCCAGGCCGCACGCATCCGCTCCGCCCTCAACCAGCAGCGCGAGGCGGAAAACCTGGAAACCGTGGTCAACTCCGACGCCATCAACGCCTTGCCGGACAAGAACGTGTCCGAATCGCTGCAGCGCCTGCCCGGCCTGTCGGTGGAGCGGGATCAGGGGGAAGGGCGCTTCGTGCGGGTGCGCGGCACCAGTGCTGACCTCAACACGGTGACCGTCAACGGCACCCAGCTGCCGGCGCCGGAAGCCGACCGTCGTGCGGTGGCGCTGGATGTGCTGCCATCCGACCTGCTGTCCTCGCTGGTGGTCACCAAAGCCCTGACGCCGGACATGGACGCCAACTCCATCGGCGGCAACATCGAGCTCAAGAGCGTCTCCGCACTGGACAAGGACCGTCCCTTTTTCAAGGCCAGCGTGGAAGGCAGCTACAACGAGCTGACCGACCAGACCAGCCCCGGCGGCTCGGTGTCCGGCGGTCGCACCTTCGACTTCGACAACGGCCAGCGCCTGGGCGTGGCGGGGGCGCTGAGCTGGGAGAAACGCAAGTTCGGCTCCGAGAATGTGGAAACCGGCGGGGCCTGGGATTTCGACGAGGATCCGGCGACGCTGGAGGAACTGGAGCAGCGGGACTACAACATCACCCGCGAGCGTCTGGGCGCGGCGCTGAACCTGGATTACGAACTCGATCCCGACAACCGGGTGTACCTCCACACCCTCTACAGCCGCTATTCCGACACCGAGGAGCGGTGGGCCCACATTGTCGAGTTCGACGAGCCGCAGACGCCGGGCGAATCCGGCGACGCCGAGGCGGCGCGCGAACTGAAATCCCGCGAGGAGACCCAGGAGATCCTGTCCGCCACCCTGGGCGCCGAGCACCACCTGCGCGACTGGACCATCGAGTACAGTGCCAGTGCCAGCGAAGCGTCGGAAGAGAACCCGGATGAGATCAACGCCACCTTTGCCGGCAACGACACCTTCAGCGGCGTGGGTTACACCGGTACGGTCTCGCCCGACATTAGCGCGCCGGCGTCTTTCTACGCGGCGGATTCCTACACCCTGGACGAGGTCGAGCAGACCGAATCCGACGCCACCGACCGCCAGAACAGCGCCCGGTTCGACATCACCCGCCATCTGTCGATCGACAACAACCCGGCGCGGATCAAGTTCGGCGCCAAGGCCAGCCGGCGCAAAAAGGAAAACGACGAGAACGTCTGGGTCTATGAGGATCTCGATGACGCGAACGCCAACACCGGCGCCAGCGCCCTGCGCTCGATGATCGCCGCGCAGGGGCAAGCCGGCAACGAAGACGAGGAAGGTTCACGGGTCAACGACTATCGCATCGACGAGGACATCAACGCCGGCTACCTCATGGGCAGCATCAACATCCGCGGCCTCAACATCCTGACCGGCGCCCGCTACGAGCACACCGACACCGATGCCCGCGGCACCCGGCTGGAAGACGGCACCTTCAGCGACCGCCGCGTGGAGAACAGCTACGGCAACCTGCTGGGCTACTTCCACACCCGCTACGAGCTGACCGACAGCACCCAGGTCCGCGCCGCCTTCACCCAGTCCATTGCCCGGCCCACGTTCGAGCAGCTCTCGCCGGCCTATGTGATCGACGGCGACGAGGCCGAGTTCGGCAACCCCGACCTGGACCCGATGGAGTCGAACAACATCGACCTGGGGATCGAGCACTACTTCGGCCCGGACAGCGCCGTGTCCGCCTACATCTTCTACAAGGACATCCAGAACTTCGTCTACACCCGCGACCTGGCCGGTACCGGCGACTTCGCCGCCTTCGACGAAGCGATCACCTACCGCAACGGCGAGGACGCCACGCTGCGCGGCCTGGAAGTGGCCATCAACCACAAGTTCAGCCGCCTGCCCGCGCCCTGGAACGGCCTGCTGATCGGTGCCAACGCCGCCTGGACCCGGTCCGATGCGACCATCGAAACCAGTGCCGGTGATCGCGATATCTCCCTGCCCGGCCAGTCCGACACCACCGGCAACCTGACCCTGGGCTACGAGGACGACCGCCTCAGCCTGCGCCTGGCGGGCAACTACAAGTCCGACTACCTGATGGAAGTCAGTGACCCGGACGACGCCCGCTACGACGTCTACCAGGACGATCAGTTCCAGCTCGATTTCAGCGCCGGCTACTTCGTGACCGAGAACCTGCAGGTGCAGTTCGACGCGGTGAACATCACCGACGAGCCCTACTACACCTACGCCGGCAGCTCGGACTACAACGCCCAGTACGAAACTTACGGCCGAACCTACCGGCTGGGACTGACCTACACCAACTTCTGATCCCGATCCCCGGGGAGCCGCGTTCCGGCGCGGTTCCTCGCCAGGGCCGGGCGATCGTTTCACGCACACAGGCAACAACATGATCAACAACCGAAAAGCACAGCTGGCCGGCCTGGCGTCCTCGCTGCTCGCCGTCACGCTGCTTGCAGGATGCGAAAGCCAAACCCGCCAGGATACGTCCACCCGCGCCGACACAGTGGAGAACGTGGCCTGGCAGACCCGCGACCTGGCCGGCGAATGGGCCTACCCGCTGGATTCGGAGCGCTGGCTGAGCGTGGGCGAGGCCAGCGGCATCCGCCTCAGCGACGGCGCCGACACGCTGGATCACCACCCTGTGGCGGCGGAGTACCTGGACCAGCGCGGCGGGCTGTTCGTCAGCTTCGACAGCGCGAGCGGCCGGCTGCTGTTCTATCGCGCGGACGACGCGGCCCTGTCGTTCCAGCCGGTCACCCAGCCAGCCCCGATCAACGATCCCGTGGAGGGCCTGTGCCTGTATCGGGACGCGGACCAGGACCTCTACCTGTTCGTCCTGAGCGAGCTGCACCGGGCCGACCAGTACCGGGTGCGTGAGGATGGCCCGGAGCTGGCGCTGCAACCGGTGCGCAGCCTGCCGATTCCGCCGGAGTCGGCGGGCTGCGCGGTGGACGATCGTTCGGGCAGGCTCTACGTGGCCGAAGCCGGCGTCGGCGTCTGGGGCTACGACGCCGATCCCGAAGCGGCCATCGAACGCACACCAGTGGCCATGGCAACGCCGTTCGGCGATCTGCCGGGCGGACCGGTGGCGCTGGCCGCGGCCCCGGGGCGCCTGTTGGTGCTGGCCGGCGACCGTCTGCAGCTGCGTACGGGCGATACCCGCGACATCGCCCTCGATGGTGCCGAAGCGCCGGAGACCCTGAGCGTGCGTTGGTCGCATGACCGCGCGCAGGTCGCCATTTTCGACGACAGCACCGGCTTCTACCGGAGCGCGGAGCTGGCCGCCCCGGCGCCGTCGGCCGAGCCCGTCGAACGCCTGCCGGCGGTGGCGCCGCTGGTGGAGACCGCGCCCGTACCCAACGCCGGGGACGCGGCCGACGATCCGGCGGTCTGGGTCAACGCTTCGGACCCCGGCGCCAGCCGCGTGCTGGGCACCAATAAGCGCCAGGGTCTGCACGTCTACGACCTGAACGGGCGCGAACGGCAATCCCTGCCGGTGGGTCGCGTGAACAACGTGGACGTGCGCTACGGCGTCGACTACCGCGGCCAGGTTGCCGACGTGGCGGTCGCCAGCAACCGCACCCGCAACAGCCTGAGCCTGTTCGCCATCGAGCGGGACAGCGGCACCGTGGTTCCCGTGGTGGAGCTGGCCACCGACCTGCCGGAAATCTACGGTCTGTGCCTCTACCAGCCGGGGCCGGACCGGCTCTACGCCTTTGCCAACGACAAGTCCGGCCGCTACGTCCAGTACCGTCTGGACCTGACCGAAGACCACTGGGGCGGCGAGGCGGTGCGTGAATTCAGCCTCGACAGCCAGCCGGAAGGCTGCGTCGCCGACGACGACCGGCAACGCCTGTTTGTGGGCGAAGAGGGCTACGGGATCTGGGTGCTGGACGCCGAGCCGGATGGCGACGACCGCCTGACCCTGGTGGATGCGGTGGGCGAGCGCCTGCACGACGACGTGGAGGGCCTGTCGCTCTACGCCGGCGATTACCTGGTGGCTTCCAGCCAGGGCAACAACAGCTACGTGGTCTACGACGCCAAGCCGCCGTTTGCGCCGGTGGGGGGATTCCGTATCGGCGCCAACCACGGCGCCATGATCGACGGCGCCTCGGAGACCGATGGCCTCACCGTGGTGGCCAGCGACCTGGGCGGCCCTTGGAGTGACGGCCTGCTGGTGGTGCAGGACGGTCGCAACGTGCTGCCCGCCGACACCCAGAACTTCAAGCTGGTGCCCTGGCGCGCGGTGCGCGAGACCCTGGGCCTGCCCGCTCATGACGGCCCGGCGTTGTCCGGACAAGGAGACTAGCCTGTGAATATTGGCCCATCCCGCCCCATAACCCTCCGGCTGGTTGCCGCCCTGCTGGTGCTGGGCAGCGCCGGGGTGCCGGCGGCGGACCTGGCGGATGTCGACCGCCAGGCCCAGGCCCGGGTGCAGCAGAACCAGGCCGCCGAACGCCAGGTGACCGAGGTCGCCGGCCAGACCCGCTCGATGGAGCTGGAATACCGCCAGTTGCTGGCGGAGCTGGACCAGGTGCAGCAGTACAACACGCTGCTGCAGACCCAGGTGGACAGCCAGAGCGCCGAGCTGGCCGACATCCAGGCCTCCATCGAATCCTCCGCCGGCCTGGAGAAGCGCCTGTTGCCGCTGGTGACGGACATGATCGATGGCCTGGACCGCTTCGTCGGCCTGGACCGGCCGTTCCTGCTGGATGAACGCAAGGCGCGCGTCGACGCCCTGCGCGCCAGCCTGGAAGACCCGGGCGATGCCCTGGCCGCGACCCTGCGCAAGGTGTTCGCCGCCTACGACGCCGAAGCCGACTACGGCCGCACCCTGGAAACCTATCGCGACCGCATTGCCCTGGGCGACGGCGAACGGGAGGTGGAGATCCTGCGCTTCGGCCGGGTGGCGCTGCTTTACCGAAGCCTTGATCACCAGGCGCTGGGCGCCTGGAATCCGGACAGTGCACAGTGGCAGCCGCTGGACGCCGGTGTCTGGGACCGGCGCTTCGAAAACGCCCTGCGCGTGGCCCGCAAACAGACCGCGCCGGACCTGCTGGCCATGCCGGTGTTCAACATCGAGGAGGGCGAGTGATGAAAACCCTGTCCCGCATTCTGATCTGCGCCTGCCTTCTAGGGGCTGGTTCCACGGCGCTGGCGCAGGAGGACGCCCTGTCCCTGGACGGGTTGCTGGACTCCATCCAGCAGGCCTCCCGGGAAGACAGCCGCCTCAACCAGCAGCGGCTGGCGCGCTTCCGGGCCGAGCAGTCGGACCAGGCGGCGCAGCTGGAGGCGTTGCGGGCTGAGCTGCAACAGGCCCGGGCGCGTAGCGAGTCGCTGGAGCAGGCGTTTGAGGACAACGCCACCGATCTGCAGAGCCAGCGCGCTGAGCTGAAACGGACGCTGGGCGACCTGCAGGAGCTGTTCGGCGTGCTGGGCCAGGCGGCCAGCCAGGCCCGCGCCCGGTTCCAAGATTCTCCCAGCCAGGTGCAGTTTCCGGAACGGACCGACTTCCTGGCGACCTTCTCGCAGCAGTTGGAGAACACCAACCGTCTGCCGGCCCTGGCGGACATCCGCCGGCTCTGGTTCGAGATCCAGCGGGGTATCGTCGAGTCCGGCCGGGTGGTGCGCTTCGAGGCGCCGGTGGTGGGCCTGGACGGCACGACCGAGGACAGGACCGTGGTCCGCGCCGGCCCCTTCAACGTGTTTGCCGACGGCCACTACATCCAGTATTCCCCGGCCACCGGTCAGCTCAACGCCCTGGCGCGCCAGCCGGGCAGCGGGTACGCCACGCTGGCGGCGGACGCCAGGCCGGAGGGCGAGCCTGTGGTCGCCGCGCTGGATCCGGCCCGCGGCCAGCTGCTGGACATGCTGTTGCAGTCGCCCAGTGTGACCGAGCGGATCGGGCAGGGGGGCGTTGTCGGTTACATCATCCTGGGGCTGGGCGCACTGGCGCTGCTGGTGGCTCTGGAGCGGCTGCTGGTGCTGGGTGTGATGGGCGCGAAGGTCGCGCGCCAGGCGCGCCACCCGACTGCGCCGGGCAACAATCCCCTGGGCCGTATCCTGCAGGCGGCGCAGCGCTACCGCCACCGCTCGCCGGAGGTGCTGGAAACCGCCATGGGCGAGGCCATGCTGCGGGAACGGCCGCTCATCCAGCGCGGGCTGGGCTTTATCAGGATCATCGCCGCCGTGGCGCCGTTGCTGGGCCTGCTGGGAACCGTGGTGGGCATGATCCTCACCTTCCAGTCGATCACCCTGTTCGGCAACAGCGATCCCAAGATGATGGCCGGCGGTATTTCCCAGGCGCTGGTGACCACCGTGCTGGGGCTGGCGGTGGCGATCCCGGTCCTGCTGCTGCATACCCTGGTGGCGGCGCGCTCGCGCTCGGTCTGGCAGGTGCTGGAGGAACAGGCGGCGGGGCTGATCGCCGAGCAGCTGCTGCCGGCGGCCGACGCGGTACCGACCGGCCCGGCGCGCCGTCCGCACCCGGCAACCGAGCCGCTGGAGGGATGATGCCTGACCTGTCTTCCGCGCTGATCCAGCCGCTGGCGGCCTTTCTCAACCAGGGCGGTCCGGTGATGTGGGTGATCGCCCTGGTGACCGTGCTGCTCTGGGCGCTGATCCTGGAACGGGCGATCTACCTGCTCTGGCCCCATCGCCGCTTCGAGCGCCAGGTGCTGCAACTCTGGGCCAGCCTGCCGGCGGCGGACGCCTGGGTCAGGGACCGCCTGCGGGCGCGGCTGGTGTCGATCGTCGACCAGCGCCTGCAACGCGGTATCCCGATGATTCGCTCGCTGGTGGCGGTCTGCCCGCTGCTGGGCCTGCTGGGGACGGTCACCGGCATGCTCGTGGTGTTCGACGTGCTGGCGTTCACCGGCACCGGCAACGCCCGCGCCATGGCCGACGGTGTGTCCCGGGCCACCCTGCCGACCCTGGCGGGGATGGCCGTCAGCCTGAGCGGGCTGATCACCGTGATGATGCTGCAACGCCAGATTCGTGTACGGCGCCAGCGCCTGGACCGGCGACTGGCCGCCGGTGACTTGCCCCCAGTTCATGCCGCCCCGGAGGGCGTTGCCCATGCGTAGATTTGCCTGGAACGAAGCCGAAGACAGCGCCGATACCGGCATCGACGTCACCCCCATGCTGGATGTGGTGTTCATCCTGCTGATTTTTTTCCTGGTCACCGCCTCGTTCGTGCGCGAGACCGGCATCGAGGTGAACCGGCCCGAGGCCACCACCGCCGAGTCCCGCGAGGACGCCGCCATTCTGGTGGCCATCGACGCCAGCAACCGCATCTGGATCGACCAGCGCCAGGTGGACCCCGCCGCACTGACCGCCAACGTGTCGCGGCTGCACGCGGAGAACCCGCGTGGCACCGTCGTGATCCAGTCCGACGCCGCTGCCACCACGGACACCCTGGTCCGCGTGATGGACGCCACCCGCCGGGCCGGCGTGAGCGATATCGCCCTGGCCACCCAGGGGAACGGGCAATGACCGCGGCGGCCAGCATCCAACAGCGATTGCAGACCGGTCCGCGTGTGCCAGTCGCGCTGCTGGCGCTGATCGGCGGTGTGCTGGCCTGCGTGCTGCTGGTGTCCGGCATCCGCGTGCTGGTGGCGGTGGATGGCGCCGACGGTGACGAACCGCGTAGCGGCAGCCGGCTGGACTTCGTGCGTCTGCCGCCGCCTACGGAAGCGCCGCAGCCCCGAGAGCAACCCGACCCACCGCCCAAACCCGAACCCACGCCCACGACGCCCTCGATGCCGGTCATGGCCGCGCCGGCGGCGCCCCGCGCGGAGTTGCCGCCCATCGACGTGCCCGGCATCGACCGGTTCGCGGTGGACGGCTCCGGCTTCAACCTGGGGCAGCGCCAGGCGGGGGAGTTCCAGCCGCTGGTCAAAATCGCGCCGGTCTATCCCGGCCGGGCGCTGAACCGCGGGGTGGAGGGCGACTGTACGGTCCGTTACACCGTCACGCCGCAGGGCACAGTGACCGACGTGGCGGTGGTCGAGGACGCCTGCGACAGCTACCTGTTCGAGACCCCCTCCATCGACGCGGCCCGGCGGTTTCGCTACCAGCCACGGATGGTGAACGGCGAAGCGGTGGCCGTGCAGGGCGTGCGCAACAAGTTCGAATTTCGCATACAGGAGCAGTGAGATGACGCCTTCCCGTTGGCTGGCCTGCGTCGCCGGCCTCCTGCTGCTGCTCGGGACGACGCCGACCCAGGCCCAGGCAAACGCCATGCGCGAGTCGGTGTACAACGGCTTGGAAAAGGCCCGCGACCAGGTCGGCCAGTCGCGGTACCCGGCGGCGATGGCCGCGCTGGAGCGCCTGGCCGGACTGGACGACCTGAGCGGCTACGAGCGGGCCCAGATCTTCAACCTGCGGGGCTATGCCCTGAGCCGGCAGGGCCGCTCGGCCGCGGCGGTCAAACGCTACGAACGCCTGGTGGCCATCCCCGGCTTGCCCGACGCCCTGCTCCAGAGTGCTCGGCGCAACCTGGCGCAGCTCGCTTACCAACTCGAGCGCTACGAACAGGCCCTGACCTGGCTGGATGCGCTGCCGCCGTCGGTGCTGGCAGACGACATCCCGCTCCAGCGTCTGCGTGCCCATTGTCTCTACCTGCTGGAGGCGTACGCCGACGCCGCCGCACAGCTGGAGAAAACCGTCGCCCAGCAGCCTGAAGAGGCGTCACTCAACCTGTTGCGCGCGGCATACCAGCAGTTGGGGGACTACGCGTCCGCCGCCGACACCCTGGAACGGTTGGTCGACCGCTACCCCAAAACCGACTACCTGCGTGCGCTCGCCACCCTGTACGGGATGCTCGACCAGCCGCGCCGGCAGCTGGGCCTATTGGCGTCGTTGCACAGCCAGGACGCCCTCGATGCCCCGCAAGAGTGGCAGGCGCTGGCCAGTTTGTATCTGCAGCAGGACATGCCCTGGCGCGCGGCGCGGCTGATGGCCTCCGGCATCGAGCGCGGCCAGCTTGCAGCCAGCGTCGAGAACCGCCGCTACCTGGCCCAGGCCTGGTTCCAGGCCAACGAGAACGATCAGGCGTTGGCCGTGTTGGAGGATCTGGCCCGATCCACCGACGACGGCGCCGCCGAGATGCTGATGGGGCGTACCTACCTGCGCCAGTTGCGCTGGGCCGAGGCCGCCGGGGCCTTCGAACAGGCCCTGGCGGAACAGGTGGACGACCGGGCCCGCGCCAACCTGCTGCTGGGCGTGGCCCGCCTGCGCGCGAATCGACTCGGGGCGGCCCGTCAGGCGCTGGCCCGGGCCGCCAACGACCCTTCAACCCGATCCGCGGCGCAGCAATGGCTGACCTTCCTCGACCAACGCGTCGCCGCCCACTAACGCGAGTCGGCCCGAGCCGAACAAGGAGACCCTGATGAGCCTGATCCATTCGAACCCCGCGTCCGACGCGGATTATCACGACGCCATCGAGCGTGTGGACGACACGCCGGACCACACCAGCGCCGAGCCAGGTCTGGACCAGGTGATCGGCCGCTCCCGCCGCCGGTTCCTGCAGGGTGGCCTGGGCGCCGCGGTGGGCGCTTTCTTCCTGGGTGGTGTGCCGGCGCCGCGCGCCGAGGCCGCCCAGGCGCACACCCTGTTCCCGGGGCTGGCGGACGGCCACATCGGTTTCAAACCGCTGCCGCCAATGCTGGATCCGGATTTCGACCGTGTGCGGGTGCCGGACGGTTACCGGGCCGAACGCTTTTTCTCCTGGGGCGATCCGGTGGTTAAGGGCGCGACCGCCTGGAAGGCCGATGCGTCGGACGACTGGCGCGCCCAGGCCAAACAGGCCGGCCAGAACAACGACGGCATGGCCTACTTCCCGTTTCCGGAGGCGCCCAACGACCACGGTCTGCTGGTGATGAACCACGAGTACATCAACCCGACCCTGCATCCCGGCGGCTTTACGTCCAGCGCGTCGGACGATGGCCGTATCAGCCGGCCCGAAGCGGAAGTGAAGAAGGAGCAGGCCGCTCACGGCGTGAGCGTGATCGAGGTGCGCCGCGACGCGGACGGCCATTGGCAGCAGGTTAGCGACTCCCGCTTCGGACGCCGCATCACCGCCACCACACCCATCGCCATCAGCGGGCCGATGCGTGGCGCGGAGGCCATGAAAACCGCCAGTGATCCCGCCGGCGAGACCATTCTCGGCACCCTCAACAACTGCTCCATGGGCGCCACGCCCTGGGGCACCTATCTGGCCTGCGAGGAGAACTGGAAGAATTACTTCGTCAACCGCGACCCCGAGGATTACGAGCGCCGCATCGGTCATAAGCGCTACGGCGTGGCCAGTGGCCAGAACAGCGAGTACTACGCCTGGGAAAGCGTGGATGCCCGCTTCAACGCCACGCCCGACGACGACCAGCCGCACCAGGGCCACGTCAACGAGACCAACCGTTTCGGCTGGGTGGTGGAGATCGATCCGTTCGATCCGGACAGCCAGCCGCGCAAATGCACGGCCATGGGCCGGCTGGTCCGCGAGTGCGCCACGGTGGCGGTGGACGACGACGGCACCATGGCTGTCTATTCCGGCGACGACACCCGGGGTGAGTACGTCTACAAGTATGTGCCCGCCGGCCGCTATCGCCAGGGCGACACGGCGGGTCAGCGTCGACTGCTCGACGAAGGTACCTTGTACGTGGCGGTGTTCCATGAAGACGGCCGCGGCGAATGGCGCGCCCTGCGCCACGGTAACCTGGGGCTGACCGCCCGCAACGGCTTCTTCAGCCAGCAGGACGTGCTGGTCAACGCCCGCGCGGCGGCGGACGTGCTGGGGGCGACGCCCATGGACCGGCCGGAATGGGTGGCGGTGCACCCCCACTCGAAAGACGTCTACGTGACCCTGACCAACAACAAGCATCGCGGCAACAAACCGGACCAGCCGGTGGACGCCGCCAACCCGCGCCCGACCAACCTGCACGGCCAGATCGTGCGCTGGCGCGAGCAGGGCGGTCGGCTGGACGCCACCGAATTCACCTGGGAGGTATTCCTGTTGGCCGGCGACCGGCCTGAAGCGGGCAGCCCGGACCACCTGACCGGCACCATCAAGGGGGACATCTTTTCCTCGCCGGACGGTCTCTGGTTCGATCCGCAAGGGCGGCTCTGGATTCAGACCGACTATGGCGATGACGACGCGCAGAACGCCAACATGGGGACCAACCAGATGCTGTGCGCCGATCCCGCCACCCGCGAGGTGAAGCGATTCCTGGTGGGGCCGCGCGGTTGCGAGGTCACCGGGGTCACCGGCACGCCGGACGGGCGCACCCTGTGGGTCAATATCCAGCATCCCGGCGGCAGCTTCCCGGCCTCCGACGGCCAGACCCGGCCCCGGTCGTCGACGATGCTGGTGACCAGGGACGATGGCGGGGTGATCGGGACCTGAGTTCTTGGGAGATCGTCGGGCCCTTCTTGCGGGAAGGCAACGGCCACGCGACCTTGTCGCCGAAGCTTGAGCTTCGGAGCTGCTGGAGGGCTTTTACCGGGCCGTAGGTCAGGGCAGGCCGCTGGCCTGCTCGGAAGCTGAAGCTCCCGCTACATGGACGGAGTTCACTGCCGTTCTGGTGGATTGTGTCGGCATGGTGTGGATGAGCTTGAGGCGCAGGTTCTAATGTAGCCGAAGCTTTAGCTTCGGAGCCGGCGGAAGCCTGCCGGAGGGCTTGTGCCGGGCCATAGATCGGGGCAGGCCGTTGGCCTGCTCGGAAGCTGAAGCTCCCGCTACATGGACGGAGTGTTCCTGATTTGGAAGTACGGCAGACACAAAAAAGCCCGGTCGGGTTTCCCCGGCCGGGCTTTCTGTTTCAGGCGGCGCTTACGAGTTCTTGGCCGCTTCGCCTGCCTTGGCGAGGATGCCGTTGAGCGTTTCGCTCGGCTGCATCACGGCGCAGACCTTGTCGGACGGCGCGTGGTAGTAGCCGCCGATGTCCGCCGGATTGCCCTGGATGACGGTCATCTCTTCCAGGATCTTGTCCTTGTTGGACTCCAGCTCCTTGGACAGGTTGGCGAAGAAGTCGCGCAGCTTGGGATCCTCGTCCTGCTTGGACAGTGCTTCCGCCCAGTAGCGGGCCAGGTGGAAGTGGCTGCCGCGGTTGTCCAGCTCGCCGGTCTTGCGTGACGGCGACTGGTTGTTTTCCAGCAGGCGCTCGGTGGCCTTGTCCAGGGTCTGGCCCAGCAGACGGGCGCGGGCGTTGTCTTCCTTCTCGCCCAGCTCGTCCAGGGAGACCGCGATGGCCAGGAACTCGCCCAGGGAATCCCAACGCAGGTGGTTTTCCTCGATCAGCTGCTGTACGTGCTTGGGCGCGGAACCGCCGGCGCCGGTTTCGTACAGGCCACCGCCGTTGAGCAGCGGCACGATGGACAGCATCTTGGCGCTGGTGCCCAGTTCCAGGATCGGGAACAGGTCGGTCAGGTAGTCACGCAGCACGTTGCCGGTCACGGAGATGGTGTCCAGACCGCGGATCAGGCGCTCCATGGTCCAGCGGATGGCGCGGACCGGGGACATGATGCGGATGTCCAGGCCGTCGGTGTCGTGATCCTTGAGGTAGGTCTCGACCTTCTTGATCAGCTGCGCGTCGTGGGCACGCTCGTCGTCCAGCCAGAACACCGCCGGCATGCCGGTGGCGCGGGCGCGGTTGACGGCCAGCTTGACCCAGTCGCGGATCGGCAGATCCTTGGTCTGGCAGGCGCGCCAGATGTCGCCCTTCTCGACGTTGTGCTCGGTCAGGACGGTGCCGTCGGCATCGACGATGCGCACGGTGCCGTCTTCGGGGATTTCGAAGGTCTTGTCGTGGGAGCCGTACTCTTCGGCCTTCTGCGCCATCAGGCCCACGTTCGGCACGGTACCCATCTTGGTCGGGTCGAAGGCGCCGTGGGTCTTACAGAAGTTGATCACTTCCTGGTAGATGGTGGCGTAGGTGGACTCCGGCATGACCGCCTTGGTGTCCTTCAGCTTGCCGTCGCGGGCCCACATCTTGCCGGAGTTACGGATCATGGCCGGCATGGAGGCGTCGACGATCACGTCACTGGGCACGTGCAGGTTGGTGATGCCCTTGACGGAATCGACCATGGCGATTTCCGGACGGTGCTCGTAGCAGGCGTGCAGGTCTTCCTGGATTTCCTCCTGCTTGGACTCCGGCAGCTGCTTGATCTTCTCGACGACGGAAGACAGGCCGTTGTTCGGGTTGACGCCGATCTCGTCGAACAGGTCGCCGTACTTGTCGAACAGCTCCTTGTAGAAAATCTTCACCGCGTGACCGAACACGATCGGGTGGGAGATCTTCATCATGGTCGCCTTGACGTGCAGGGAGAACATGACGCCGGTGTTCTGGCAGTCCTCGATGGCATCGGCGAAGAACTTGCGCAGCGCCTTGCAGCTCATGAACATGCCGTCGAGCACTTCGCCTTCCTGCAGGGCCAGGTCGGACTTCAGCACGGTCTGCTTGCCGGCCTTGTTCTCGAAGACGATGTTGACGCTGGTGGCCTTGTCCAGGGTCAGGGACTGTTCACTGGAGTAGAAGTCACCACCGCGCATGTGGGCCACGTGGGTGCGTGACGCCGGGCTCCATTCGCCCATGCTGTGCGGGTACTTGCGGGCGAACGCCTTGACCGCGGCCGGGGCGCGACGGTCGGAGTTGCCTTCCCGCAGGACCGGATTAACGGCACTGCCCAGGACCTTGGCGTAACGCGCGGTGACGTCCTTCTCCTCGTCGGTCTCCGGGTGTTCCTTGTACTCGGGAACGTCGAAGCCCTGCTCGTTCAGCTCCTTGATCGCCGCGCGCAGCTGCGGAATCGAGGCACTGATGTTCGGCAGCTTGATGATGTTGGCGTGCGGGTTCTTGGTGTATTCACCCAGCTCGGCCAGGTGGTCCGGCACTTTCTGGTCGTCGTTCAGACGCTCCGGGAAAGCCGCCAGGATACGGGCCGCCAGGGAAATGTCGCTGGTTTCGAAGTCGATGCCGGCCGGCTTGGCAAAGGTCTCCAGGATCGGCAGGAGAGAGCGGGTGGCCAGGGCGGGAGCTTCGTCCGTCAGGGTATAGATAATCTTGGATTTGGATTCTGTCATGTTTCGTCTTCAGGTCGTCGTTGTGGGTCAGGACGGATGGTTCAGATGCGGCCTTGTGGGCTGCATCCGCTGGTAGTCATCAGGGTGAACCGGGGAGCTGTTCAGAAACTCCCAGTACCAGGAAACCGCTGAAAACGTCCTGCCCGACGCGGGAAAACGTCAGGGCGTTTTCAGAGACTCCCTACACTTCGGACCACCCCCATTCGTACCATAACTGCCGTCGATTTGTTCACGTTACGCGTAATCTAGTAGCCAAACGTATAGGTCGCAAATAGCTACACGTTGTCGCATTCCTTGGCTGGGACAGGCCTCATTGCCCGTACAGGATGGCGTCAAGAGATGACGCGCCGGTTGTGGCCGGATCCGGTCTGTCAGGGGGACAGCGCTGTCCGTGACAGGCTTTCGGGGGATGGTGCTTGGGATCCGGTGTCGCCAACCGGAGTCGTATTGTAGCGAAAACAGCGCATTTTGGGGATGGGGTTGGCTGAACGGCCGGTAATTGGCCTTTGCCAAGGTCATGTCTTTGCCGGATCCATGTGTGGGTTTCTACCCATTGGTCCGGAAAGTCTGGGTGAAATGTCACCCATTGGCGGTGAGTGGTCTATTATGCCCATAGCCTGCCAGGCCCGAAAAGTCGCGAATTCTACTGACCTGGCCCGTTGCTTGCTGAGCTACTGACTGCTGATAGAGGACCTGCGCAGGCCTCGAAGATTCACGTCGTCGGAGCTGGCTGTTCCGGCGCGTCATGCATAACGACAATGACAGTACAGGAGTAAGAATAATGAAAGCGCAATCCCTGCTGGCGGCGACGTTCGCCTCTGCACTGATCGTATCCGGTTCCGTTTCGGCCCAGGATCGTTCCGACTGGCCGGAAAAATTCACCGTCGGCACGGCGAGTCAGGGCGGTACCTATTTCGCCTACGGTTCGGGCTGGGCGCACTACATCTCCGAAAGCCTGGGCGTGTCCGGCGGTGCTGAAATCACCGGTGGACCGATGCAGAACATGGCGCTGGTCCACACCGGCGACCTGAAGTTCGGCCTGACCACCCTGGGGCCCGCCCAGGAATCCATCGACGGCAACAGCCCGCTGGCGCCGGGAATGAAGATGGACAACGTCTGCGCCATGTTCCCCATGTACCAGACCCCGTTCTCCGTCACGGCCCTGTCCAGCTCTGGTATCACCTCCATCTCCGACATTCCGGATGGCGCCAAGATCGGTTTCGGCCCGGCCGGCTCCACCTCGGACACCTACTTCCCGAAGATGATGGATACCCTGGGCGTGAACTACGAGCGTCGTAACGGCAGCTGGTCCGACCTCGGCGGTCAGCTCCAGGACGGCCTGATCGACGTGGTGGCGTTTGCCGCCGGTATTCCCATCCCGGCCGTGAGCCAGCTGGAAGTCCAGACTGACGTCAACATCATCGGCATGACCGACGCCGAGCGTCAGAAGATCATCGACAACTTCCCGGTGGCCGAGTTCAACATTCCGTCCGGTACCTACCAGTCGCTGGAAGGCGAGTCCCACGTGGTGTCCATGTGGAACTTCTCCATCGTCAACTGTGATATGCCGGAAGACTTTGTCTACGAAATCACCAAGCTGACCATGGAAAACAACGACAAGATGGTAGGCATCCACAAGGCCGCCAAGTCCACCATCCCCGAGAACTACAGCAAGAACACTGTTCTGCCGTGGCACCCGGGTGCGGCTCGTTGGTTCAATGAGAACGGCTACGACATCGACGATAGCCAGATCAAGTAAGCGTTCCACGGGAATCGTGACTTGACCGGACCGGCCACGAGGCCGGTCCTTTTCTTCAGGCTGTTGGCCGCCTTCCGGCCACTCTTCTTTCCCGATCAGGTTGCATCATGACTACTGATAACTCCAACAAGGATCAGGCGCCGGTCAACCCGGACGACGATCACATGCTGGCCCATGGAGTGGACGACGAACCGGTTGAACCCAATCGCCGACTCTACTCCGGCTGGGTGCTGAAGGTGGTGAGCGCGCTCGCCATCCTGTACTCGGCGTTTCACCTGTACACATTGAACATTGCGCCCCTGGAAACGTGGTCGTTCCGTATCGTCCACGTGTGCGGCGCGCTGATTCTCGGCTTCATCCTCTACACCGGCGCGCGTTTCGTGTCCGAGCAGGAGGGTGAGGCCCGTCATCGCTGGACCACCTGGCTGGCCGCGGTCTTTCTGCTGCCGGCGTTGTACGCCCTGTACCAGACGTTCAATTTCCACCAGATGATTGCCGGCGGCACCATGCGCCTGCCGCCGGAGCTGGAAAGCTGGCACTTTGGCTGGCCGCTGCTGGCCGCCACCGCCGGCGGTATCGTGCTGAGCTGGTTCCACCAGCGCCAGCGCTCGCTGTTCAGCCTGCCGGACCTGGTGCTGATCCTGTGTTCCGTGGCCAGCGCGGTCTACTTCCTGGAGGTCTACAACACCTCCATGCGCATGAGCACGGGCACCTCGTTTGCGCCCATCGGCATTTCCTTCGCGGCCATTGCCGGCACCGCCCTGATCATGGAAATGACCCGCCGGGTCGCCGGTCTGGCGCTGGTTGTCATCGCCCTGATCTTCCTCGGCTACGTCTTCGCCGGGCCGTACATGCCGGGCTTCCTGGGGTATCCGGGGCTGTCGGTGCAGCGTTTCTTCAGCCAGGTCTACACCGACGCCGGCGTACTGGGGCCGACCACGGCGGTGTCTTCCACCTACATCATCCTGTTCATCATCTTTGCCGCCTTCCTGCAGGCGTCGAAAGTCGGTGATTACTTCGTCAACTTCGCCTTCGCTTGCGCCGGTCGCTCCCGCGGCGGCCCCGCCAAGGTGTCGATTTTCGCCTCCGGCCTGATGGGCATGATCAACGGCACCAGTGCCGGTAACGTGGTCTCCACCGGCTCGCTGACCATCCCGCTGATGAAACGGGTGGGCTACAGCAAGCAGACTTCCGGCGCGGTGGAAGCCGCCGCCTCCACCGGCGGGCAGATCATGCCGCCGATCATGGGTGCCGGCGCCTTCATCATGGCCGAGATTACCGGCATCCCGTACACCGAGATCGCCATCGCCGCGATCATCCCGGCGATCCTGTACTTCGCCTCGGTGTTCTTCATGGTGGACTTCGAGGCCGCCAAGCTGGGCATGCGCGGCATGCGCTCCGACGAGCTGCCCAAGCTGTCGAAGCTGATCAAGCAGATCTATCTGTTCGTGCCCATCGTCATCCTGGTGGTGGCGCTGTTCATGGGCTATTCGGTGATCCGCGCCGGCACCCTGGCCACCGTGTCCGCGGTGGTGGTGAGCTGGCTGTCGCCGCACAAGATGGGCATCCGCTCGATCCTGCACGCGCTGGAACTGGCCGGCATCATGTCGATCCAGATCATCGCCGTGTGTGCCTGTGCCGGTGTCATCGTTGGTGTCATCTCGCTGACCGGCGTGGGCGCGCGTTTCTCCGCGCTGCTGCTGGGCGTGGCCGAGCACAGCCAGCTGCTGGCGCTGGTGTTCGCCATGTTCATTTCCATCCTGCTGGGGATGGGGATGCCGACGACGGCCGCCTACGCCGTGGCCGCCTCCGTGGTGGCGCCGGGTCTGGTGCAGTTGGGCATCGAGCCGCTGACCGCGCACTTCTTCGTGTTCTACTTCGCGGTGGTCTCGGCCATCACGCCGCCGGTGGCGCTGGCCTCCTACGCGGCGGCGGGGATATCCGGCGCCAACGCCATGCAGACGTCGGTGGCCTCGTTCCGCATTGGCCTGGCGGCGTTCATCGTGCCCTTCATGTTCTTCTACAACGGGGCACTGCTGATGGATGCCAGCTGGCTGGCCATCGGTCGCTCGCTGATCACCGCCGGTTTCGGTGTCTACCTGCTGTCCGGTGCGGTGCAGGGTTGGATCTTCCAGGCCTTCGCGCCCTGGTTCACCCGTCTCCTGCTGTTGTCGGCCGCGCTGCTGATGATTGCCGGTGGCTGGGTCTCCGACCTGGCGGGCATCGCCCTGGCCGTGGTCACCTACCTGCTGCAGAAGCAGCGGGGACCGGGGCATGGCCAGGCAGCCGAGGCGTCCTGATTCCGGCGTGACCTCATGCCCGTCCCCGAACGACCGGTCGGCGTCAGCCGGCCGGTCGTTTCTTTTGCGCCTGCCGCTGCGCCGGCTATTGTTCCCATCCCGCCTCAAGAGTAGGCTTGCTCCGGACTTTCAGGAGCAGGCACCCATGACCTATCGACTCTGGGCCTTGCTGCTTTTCCTGTTGACGATGGGCGTGTGCTGGCTGCTGGGCGGTTGGGCCGGATACCGGATGCTGGAGCAGGAAGGGCAGGAGGAATCCTTTCGCTACAGCCAGCTGGTGGCTAACGAGCTCAAGCGCTACCGGCCCATTCCCGAGCTGATGGCCGAGCATCCGCTGCTGGAAAGCGTGCTGCGCGAGCCGGGCGACCAGTCCCTGGTGCTGCAGGCCAACCAGGAAATGCAGCGCATGGCGGAAATCGTCGGTAGCTCCGACGTCTACCTGATGGACCGCACCGGCTACACCATCGCCGCCAGCAACTACCGTCGGCAGGACAGCTTCATCGGGCGTCAGTTTGACTACCGCCCGTATTTCCAGCAGGCCATGGCCAGCGGTGGCTCGGCGGTGTATTTCGCCCTGGGCACCACCTCCGATATCCGCGGGCTGTACTTCTCCCATCCGGTAAAAGCCACGGACGGCGGCATTCTGGGCGTGATTGCGGTGAAAGTGCAGGTGGACGAGCTGGAGTCCCAGTGGCAGCGGCCCGACCTGCTGCACGATTCGGAGATGGCGGTGCTCGACGGCGGCGGCATCAGCTTCCTGGCGAGCCGGGACAGCTGGCTGTACCGGGACTTCGAACCCGCCAGCCAGGCGCAGACACCCAACCTGCGCTATCCCAAGCGGGATCTGGCGCCCATGCCCATCGAGGCGCTGAGTCAGCCATGGGGCGTGTCCGACCGTTCGCGCAAAGTGCTGATTTCCGAAGGGGAAACGCCGGCGGAGTTCCTCAGTATCCGCTCGCCATTGCCCAAGATGGACTGGTCGCTGCAGGTGATGATCGGCACCCAGCCGGTGATGTGGATTCGCCTGCAGTTCCTGGTGGGAGGCTTCCTGGCCTTTATCGGCGTCTTCCTGACCTGGCTCTATCTGCGCGAGCGCTACCGGCGCGAGGCGGAGCTGGCCCAGCGCGGCGAACAACTGGAGCGACGCGTGGCGGAGCGTACCGCCGATCTGGAGAATTCCAACCGCCAGCTGCTGGAGGAAATCCGCCAGCGGGAAGAGGCGCAGAACGAACTCAAGGAAACCCAGCAGGAGCTGATCCAGGCGGCCAAACTGGCGGTGCTGGGGCAGATGTCGGCGGGCCTGAACCACGAGATGAACCAGCCGCTGACCGCCATCCAGACCTACGCCCGCAACAGCCGGCGCTTCCTGGAGCGGGGCGAGGGCGCGATGGTGGACGCCAACCTGCAGGAGATCCAGAACCTGTGCCAGAAAATGGCGGAGATGACCCGCCAGTTCAAAGTGTTCGCGCGCAAGTCCGAGGGGCCGCCGGCGCCAGTGGACCTGCGCCAGTCTGTGGACGCCGCGCTCAAGATCATCGCTGCCCAGAGCAACAGTGAGGGCGTCGGTATCCGCTGGCAGCGACCGGACGATCCGGTCATGATCCACGGCGACCTGATCCGCATCGAGCAGGTGATGGTCAACCTGATTGCCAATGCCGTGCAGGCGGTCGAGGGCGCCGACCAGCCGGAGGTGCTGATCGACGTGCTGGCCGATGCCGACGGCTGGCAATGCCGGGTGCGGGATAACGGCACCGGCCTGCCGGCGGACACCGAGCAGGTGTTCGAACCTTTCTTTACCACCAAGTCGATGAAGCAGGGGCTCGGTCTGGGGCTGTCCATCTCCCGGCAGATCGTCGACGCCCTGGGCGGTACACTGACCGGACACAACCGCAGCGACGGACCCGGTGCCGAATTCATCCTCACCCTGACCCGACGGGAGGCCATGGAATGACAGACGCTGACGTACTCTTCATCGACGACGACGAGTCGATTCGCCAGGCCATGGCCCAGACCCTGGCGCTGGAGGACCTGAAGGTGGACTGCCACGCCGACGGCGCCTCGGGCCTGGCCGGTCTGGGGCCGGACTACGAAGGCGTGATCCTGTGCGACTACAACATGCCGGGCATGGACGGGCTGGAACTGCTGGACAAGGTCCAGGCCATGGACGACGCCATTCCCGTGATCATCCTGACCGGGCAGGGGGACATCAGCACCGCCGTGTCCGCCATGCAGCGCGGCGCCTACGACTTCATCGAGAAGCCGTTCGACCACGACGAACTGATCGAGCTGCTGCGCCATGCTCTGGAGAAACGCCACCTGGCCCTGGAAAACCGGCGCCTGAAGGCCCAACTGCGCCAGCTGGCCCGACCCGGCCCGCGCATCCTGGGGGATTCGCCGGCGATGCAGAAGGTGATCGCCACCGTCGAGCCGCTGCTGGACATCTCCGCCAACATCCTGATCCACGGCGAGACCGGTTCCGGCAAGGACGCGCTGGCGCGCTACATCCACGAGAACAGCCCGCGCAGCGCCCACAACTTCGTCGCCATCAACTGTGGCGCGGTGCCGGAGAACCTGATCGAAAGCGAGCTGTTCGGCCACGAGGCGGGGGCGTTTACCGGCGCGGACAAGCGCCGCATTGGCAAGATCGAACACGCCGACAAGGGCACCCTGTTCCTGGACGAAGTGGAGAGCATGCCCCTGGCGCTGCAGGTGAAGCTGCTGCGGGTACTGGAAGAGCGTAAGGTGGAACGGCTTGGGAGCAACACGCCACTGGACACCGATGTTCGGGTGATTGCCGCCACCAAGTCCGACCTGAAGGCGCTGAGCGATGCCGGCGACTTCCGCGCCGACCTCTACTACCGGCTCAACGTGGTCAAGGTGGACATCCCGTCCCTGCGCGAGCGCAAGGAAGACGTGCCGCTGCTGTTCCACCACTTCGTGTTGATCGCTGCCGCCCGCTACGACCGCGAGAGTGTGCCGCTGGATGCCGAGCAAGCGGCGCGCCTGATGCAGCACACCTGGCCCGGCAACGTGCGGGAGCTGCGCAACCTGGCCGAGCGCTACGTGCTGCTGGGTCCGACGGCGCTGGAGGAAACCGGCACCGCGGTCACCGATAACGTGCCCGGCCGGCGCACCCTGGGCGAGATGATGGACGCCTTCGAGCGCTCCGCCATCGTCAGCGCCCTCAACGCCTGCCAGGGCAGCCTCAAGGACACCATGGTGCAACTGGGTATTGCCCGTAAGACCCTGTACGACAAGATGAAGAAGCACGGCCTGGACAAGGCCGAGTTCCGCGACTGACGTGTCGCTCTCTCGATACTGTTTTTATATACAGTAATTTGCTGCTATGCTGCTCCGACGCGAGCGCCGGCGACCGATTGCTGCGCCGGCGATGACGACAGGAGATTGATTCATGGCAGTAAAAGCGCTGTACTTTTCAGAGAGGGACGGGCAGGCGATGGCACTGAAGCATCCGGATACCATGCTGTTTGCCAACAAGGCGGACGCCGACGCACGGGACAGGATGTTGGAACTGTCCGAGGAAATCATGGTATTTCTGCAGGGTCGGGTGGACGGACTGTCCGATGAGCTGGCCGAGCAATGCGCCCTGGCCATCGCCGAAGAGAAGGACCTGTTCCAGAAAGCCCTGAAGAAACCTTCCCTGCTCAACCAGGGCCGGGACGACACAACGGACTGATACCC
Organism: Marinobacter sp. JSM 1782161; assembly: GCF_011421605.1. Classification (NCBI taxonomy): domain Bacteria; kingdom Pseudomonadati; phylum Pseudomonadota; class Gammaproteobacteria; order Pseudomonadales; family Marinobacteraceae; genus Marinobacter; species Marinobacter sp. JSM 1782161. The sequence continues at coordinate 2,607,696 of NZ_WSSA01000002.1, read as the reverse complement.
CATGATGAAGGCGGCGCCCTATCTGCGCGTTCTGTTATTGCTGCTGGCCGGCTGCGTGATGTCGGCCTGCACCACGGTGCCGGCGGAAGAAGAAGCCGCCGAAGCTGAAATCACCTTTACCAACACCTTCTGGCGCCTGGCGCACGTGGGCGGAGAGAAGGTGGCGGCGGAGAACGGCGTGAACGCGCCCTACATCGTCTTCCTCGACGATGGCCGGGTGAACGGCTTCGCCGGCTGTAACGATTTTCGCGGCCGCTACGGCACCTTCGAAGGCCAGTTCCGCTTCGTCGAAATGGCCGCCACCCGCAAGATCTGCCCGGGCGAGCCGGTGGAGCCGGCGTTCATGAAAGCCATGCGCCAGACCGTGGCGGTGGACATCAAGGACGATGAACTGTTGCTGCTCAATACCGAAGGGCAGCCGCTGGCGGTGTTCAAGGCAATGAAGAAACGTTTCCAGTCCGCCTTGTAACGGGGGGCTAGGGGACGCGGGGTCAGGGGCGCGGGTAAAGCCGCTCCGGTTCGACCACCACAATCTGCTCGCCGTCGCCGATACTGGCCTGGCCATCCTGGATGGTGCACTGGAAGGTCATGGATCGCTCCGCCAGGGCGGCGAGCGCGTCCGCATCGTCGTCGTTGACCTGCAGGATGGTCAGGTTGTCGAAGCGGCTGACTTTGCCTGCCATCTTGTCCCACCACACCGGCACCGCCCGGCCGCCGTAGGCCAGGATCACCACCTGTTCCGACCTGCCGCAGGCCTTGCGGATACGGCTCTCATCCGGAAGCCCCAACTCGATCCAGAGCTCGATCTCGTCACTCAGGCTTTTCCGCCACAGATCCGGCTCGTCGTCCGTGCTCAGCCCCTTGGTGAAAGCGAGCGCTTCGTCGGCGTAATAGGCGAACGCCAGCAGCCGCAACATCAGCCGCTCGTCCGTCTCCGAAGGGTGCCGGGCCAGGGTCAGGGTATGGTCCGCGTAGTAGCCGCGATCCATATCCGCGATGTTGATGTGGGCTTTGAATACCGTGGACTTGAGCGCCATGGCCGGTCTCGCAGGGATAAGAGAAAGGCGGCTATTGTCGGCCAGTGGCGCGGGCGGGTAAAGCGAAAGCCTCGTTCAATGCGAAAAAACCGGGTTGGTGGTCCTGTTCGCTTCTCAATTCCTTGACGCTGGTCCGCGCGATTAGGCGGGAAGGGACGCCGTCGGGTACATTAACGGGGCTGTCAAAAACCATAACAAGGAGCATTCATGACGTCCCGTACCATCTGGATCACCGGCGCTTCCTCGGGCATCGGCGAGGCGCTGGCGATCCGCTTTGCCCGGGAGGGCGCCAACCTGGTTCTGTCCGCGCGGCGCGAAGGCGAGCTGCGGCGGGTTGAAAACCGCTGCCTGGACGCCGGGCTGCACGCCGATCAGGTGCTGGTGCTGCCGCTCGACGTGACCGACTGGGAATCCCTGCCGGGGGCGGTGTCCCGGGTGACGGCGCAATTCGGCTCTATCGACCTGCTGATCAACAACGCCGGCGTGTCCCAGCGCTCGCTGTGCAAGGACACGGACATGAGTGTCTACCGCAAGTTGATGGACGTGGACGTGATGGGGCAGATCGCCCTGACCAAGGCCGTGCTGCCCGACATGCTGGAACGCGGTTCCGGCCACATCGCGGTAACCGCCAGCGTCGCGGGCAAGGTGGGCGTGCCCCAGCGCACCGGCTACTGCGCCGCCAAACACGCCGTGATGGGCTTCTTCGACGCGCTGCGGGCGGAAGTGGAGGACGCCGGCGTGCACGTGTCCACCATCGTGCCCGGCTTCATCCGTACCTCGATTGCCGAGAACGCCCTGGCCGCCGATGGGTCGGCTTTCGGGCAGGTCGACGACGACATCGCCGGCGGCATGGACGTGGACGAGTGCGCCGAGGTGGTGGTCAAGGGGCTGAACGCGAAGACGCGTGAAATCCCGGTCGGCAAGGGCAAGGAAATGGCGGCTTTGTGGGTCAAGCGGATCGCGCCGGAAATGCTGTTCAGGCTCACCAAAGGCCGCAATGGGTAAGCGTTTGTAATGCTTCCGAAAACTGGCGGTGGCGAATTCTTTGTCTAGACTTTGTCCAGAGTGGGGCGCTGCACGGACCTCGGGCGCTCACGATGCTCCCGCATTGACCGCACCCTCAAGACGACAAGGATGGACGATGAAACGCTACTTCAACACGCTGCTCGGCTCAGCGCTTTTCATGATGATGCTCACCCCCGCCGCGCAAGCGGCGCAAGACGGTGGGCAGGTGCCTCCTCCGCAATCCGCCAGCGATGTGCCTGAACCCGTGTCCGGCGCGCCTCTCGCCCCGGAGTACGCGTCGGCCATCGGTCGAATGGCGTACGTCTGGGGCTGGCCGCTGGTGAACATGCACAACCGCCAGACGCTGTTCGCCACCGCGCCGAAACCCGGGCTTCTGGGCGGCGTCCTGCCTGTTGCGCCGCTGAACCAGGTCAGCATGCTGTCGGACTATTTGCGACCGGAACAGCGCTTTGTTACCTCGCCCAATCAGGATGTGGTCTATGGGGCCGGCTTCCTCGCGCTTGATCAGGATGCGGTCGTGGTTCAGGTGCCCGATTTCGGCGACCGCTTCTGGGTCTATCAGGTTGTCGACCAGCGGTCGGATTCGTTTGCGGCGATGGGGATCCAGTACGGTACCGAACCCGGTCATTACCTGCTGGTCGGGCCGGACTGGGACGGTGAAACGCCGGACGGGATCAAGGGGGTTTTTCACTCCCAGACCCATCTCGGCGCGGTCTTTCCCCGCATCTTTATGGATGACACCGCAGAAGACCGGGAAGCAATCCAGCCCCTCATCGATCAGGTGATGGCCTATCCGCTGGCCGAGTACACCGGCGAGATGAAAACCACGGACTGGTCGGAATCGCCCACCATCCCGAACCCCAACGAGGGCGGCGATGGCGAAACCCAGTGGGTTGTGCCCGAGGAGTTCTTCAAGGTCCTGCCGGAGGTGCTGGCTGAAACCCCTCCGCTGCCGGGAGAGGAAGGTATTTACGCGACGGTGCGGCAGGTGCTGGACGCCGCCGCGGACGATCCCGATTTGATGGAGGCGCTAACGCAAACGGCGGTAGAGACCGAAGAGCAGGTCATCTCGGACATGTTCGAGTTCCGCAATAACGGCGTCGATGCGGGCAACGGCTGGCGGACGCAGCAGAACGCGGCTCGCTTCGGCTACGACTACTTCCAGCGCACCGCAACGGCCAAGGGCAACATGTTCTCGAACGTGCCCCAGGAAACGATGTATTTCGGGGCCGATTTCGACAGCACTGGCGATCGGCTTGATGGCGCCGGGAACTACACCGTTACCTTCCCCGCCGGGCAGTTGCCGCCGGTCAACGGTTTCTGGTCGCTGACCCTCTATAACGAACAGCATTTCTTCTACCCGAACGAGCTCGACCGCTTCTCGCTGGGCACGAAGAACAAGTCCCTCGTCACCAACGACGACGGCAGCCTGACGATCTACGTCCAGAATGAGAATCCCGGCGGTGAGCGCGAGGCCAACTGGCTGCCGGCGCCCGAGGACCACTTCTCGCTGTACATCCGGGCGTACTGGCCGAAGGAGGCGATCACGAACGGCGACTGGACTCCCCCGACCATTGAGCCGGCGGACTGAACGTGAATCGACGAAGTGAGCCTGTTTCAGAAACACGCCCTGAATGGCGATCGGCGGAGGTGGCAGCGGCGCCGCCAGCGACGGTTTATCTGGCTGGCCCGGAAGTCTTCTTTCCGGAGCCGGTGCGTGCGCACATCGACCAGCGCAAGAAAGCTGTCCTGCACGAGGCGGGGCTGGAAGGCCTGTCGCCGTCCGACAACGTGTTACCGGATGGCGTGGACGACCCGGCGCAGTGGATCTACGACGCCAACCGGGATCTGATGCAACAGGCCTCGGCGCTGATCGCCAACCTCACGCCGTTTCGCGGTCCCAGCGCCGATGCCGGGACCGTTTACGAACTGGGCTACATGCTGGCGCTGAGCAAGCCGTCGATGGGGTTTTCGGTTTGCGCCACGCCGTACAATCAGCGGGTGGGACCGGGCGATACCGATGCCAACGGCGCCGCCATCGAACCCTTTGGTCTGGCCGACAACCTGATGCTCGACTGCGGGCTGGCGCGGGCCGGAGGCGCCCTGTTGTGCGGCGAGCTGGCCTATCGATCAGCAGGATTTGACCCCGCCGACTGCTTCGACGAGGCCCTGTTCCGCCGGGTGGTGGATCAGTTGAAAAGGCTGCTGTCGGCCTAGTGTCCCGTCCGGCTAGTTCGCTTCCCGCTGTTTCAGCAGTTCGCGCATGCGCAGGGTCACCAGCATGGTGTTGAGGTGCGGCACCGCCACGCCGTGTTGTTCGGCGATGGCCACCACGTTGCCCAGCACCGCGTCCAGCTCGATGGGCCGGCCGTTCAGGTAGTCCAGCGCCATGCTGTTCTTGTAGGCGGTCATCTTGCGGGTGCCGGCGATCTGCTTGTCGATGATGTCCCGGTCCATGGGGTAGCCGTCGGCTTCCGCCACCTGGATCACTTCCTCGGTCAGCGCCCGGATCAGATCCTCACCGCCCTCGCTGTCGAGGATGGTGTCGGTGTCGGCGCCGCCGGCCAGTACCGACAGCGGGTTGAACGGGGTGTTCCACAGGCACTTTTTCCAGCGTTCGCCCACCACCGTTTCCGTCAGCTTGACCTTGATCCCGCCGTCGTCGAACAGCCCCGCCAGCGTCTGACAGTCTTCACCGACGCCCTCGGGGAACTGCCCCATCACCAGCCGGCCGTAGGAGTTATGGTGCACCTGGCCGGGTCCCACGCGGCTCACGCCGATGAAGGCCAGGCAGCTTATGATCGGATTCTGGGGGTAGGCTTCGGCGATTTCGCGCTCGATGTCCAGGCCGTTCTCGATCAGTACGATGCGGGTCTTGTCCCCCAGCCAGGGGCGGATCAACGCGGCCCGGTCTACGCCCGGCAGTACCTTCACGCAGAGGATCAGGTAGTCGGGGGCGGCGGCCGGCGAGTCGCCGTCGCGGTAGACGTGATCGGGGTGGTAGGACAGGTCGCCCAGTTCACTCTCGATCTGGATGCCGTTGGCGACCACGGCGTCGTACTCGGATCGCATAACCACGCTCACCGGGCAGCCGGCCCGCTTGAGGATGGCGCCGTAGAAGCTGCCGATGGCGCCGGCGCCGACGATCAGGACACTGGGCTTGTCGGACCCGGCGGTTGCTGGCTTGGTTGGTTCTGACACGGTGAGTGACTCCTTACAATCGCTGAATGAATCGGCCTGCGGTTGGGGCAGGCGACGTCACACCATCCTGGGACGGCGTGCTTTCCGGTGTCTGTGCGGAGGCGAGCTGGGTGGCATCCTGACGGGGTGGCAACCGATGAGGCGCTTCTGTGTCGTCGTGCTCTTTTTATGGTCTTTGCTTTTTTAGTCGTTGCTTGTGCGCTCTGTCATGTGAAGGCGCGTCGCATGTTCCCTTGGCGCTTATCGTCGCCCGAACCCCGAGCGTCGTCAATCGCGGCCACATTACTGAGACGCTCGCCAGGGCGCTCCTTAACACAATTTGACGCTTTTCGCCCTTGATCTAGTCTTAATTAAACGTAGCGCCTTGATGTCACGCTGTTATAGCAGGCGCTTTCGCCGACAGGTCGGTGTCGATTGCAATCCAGGACGGAAGTCGCGTGGCGAAGGAAGGCGAACCTCTCTACATACTGATCGATGGCCAGTTCTGGCAGGTGCTGGACGACGGCACCCTGGTGGCGGTGTCCCCGGACGACATCCCGCCGGAGGCCCAGGTCATCGATGCCATCGACGGCATCAGCGCCAGCCCACAAGCGCCGCCGGCCGACAGCGGCGAGGCGCCCTCAGCCATCAGCGGTGCGCCCCCGACCATCAATGTGGCTTCGTTCTTTGACACGGTCCGCCGCGATGGCGACGAGGTCCTGCCGGAATCCGGCTTCCAGACCCGCCAGTTTGACGATAGCAGCCGCCTGGGGGCTTTGCAGGCCGGCGGTTTCGGCGAGGAGTCGCCGTTACCGCCGCTGGACCCCAACGCCGCCGTCACCGTCACCATCGACGACAACGGCGACGGCTTCATCAATCGCTACGAGATTCCGGTGGTCGACCTGTTCGGCGACACGGTCGAGTTGCGCGACGGTCAGTTCCTCGACGTGGTGGTGACCGATTCCGAGGGGCAGTCCATCACCTTCGGCACCGGCGTCAACGGGAATGCCTGGAGTCTGCCGGCGCGGGATCTGAGCACCCTGGCCGAGGGCGAGGTCACCGTCGTGGTCACCGCGCGGGACAACTACGGCAATTCGGTGTCCGCCACCGACAGCTCCGTCATCGACACCCTGGCCGAGATCAACGACGACTATCAGTACAACGGCGGTACGCTGCTTAACGCCGAGGAAGTGCTGGACGTGGACATGACCGGCAGCACCTCGGACATCGGCGAAGGGCGGGCCATCACGATCACCTTCACCGACAGTGCCGGCGCCTCGGTCAGCCGTGAAACCACCCTGGATGCGGACGGCGCCTACGCCATCGGCGACGTGGACCTGTCCGGACTGGCGGACGGCGACATCAGCGTGTCCCTGACCAGCACCGACCTGCCCGGCAACATCGCCGAAAGCGTGACCACGATCGTCAAGGATACCCAGGCGGCCATCGATCTGCGCTTCGCCGGCGACCCGCCCTACGGTGAGGGTGAGGTGGGGGCGATTGCGGTCACCGGCACCGTGCAGGACGTGGAGGCGGGCCAGACCGTGACGGTGACGGTCAGCGATGGCACCAACAGCGAAACGGTCACCGCGATCGTTGCCGACGATGGCACCTGGACCACGGAAACCCTGGATGTCAGCGACTGGGACGATGGCACCCTGACCGCCGAGGCGGACGTCACCGACGTGGCCGGCAACGATGCCAGCAACACCACGACCACCGAGAAGGACACCGAAGTCACCATCGACATCGATGCGGACGTGAATGCTGACACAGCACTGGATATCCAGGCCCTGCGGACCCAGTCTCCGGTGGTGATTTCCGGGGTGACCGATGCCGAGGCCGGCCAGACGGTGACCCTGACGTTCGCCGATAACTTGGGGCAGTCCCAGCGCTTTACCGCGACGGTCCAGGCGGATGGCACCTGGTCGACGACGGTGCAGGTGGACCAACTGGGGAGTCTGTCGCCCTGGACCCTCAACGCCAGCGTGACCGACGTGGCGGGCAATACCGCCGCCGATGCGACGCCGACCCTGATCACCCCCACCCGGGCGATTCTTTCGGAGCAGGCGCTGGACGTGTTCCCGGACGGCTATTCCGCCACCAGCACGATCCGCATCGAGCAATACGACGAAGTGCGCTTTAGCGAGGGCCAGGATGACCTGGCCAGCATCACCGCCGGTGGTATACCCCTCACGGTGGACGTGGCCGCCGATGGCCAGTCGCTGACGGCGAGCGATGGTACGGACGATGTGTTGACCGCGATGATCAGCGCGGACGGCACCATCACCGTCACCCTGCTTAAGCCCGTGGACCAGACACTGCTGACCAATGTGGCCCGCACGGCGCTGGCCCTGGAAGCCACCCAGAACGACGCCGACGGCACCAGCGAAACCGTAATCGTGGATGCGCAGGTGGATATCCGCGATGCGGGTACCTTTACGGTCGACGATACCTACACCGCCGTTGAGGCTGAGCCGGTCAGCGGCAACGTGTTCGACAACGACAACCTGGCCGAGGGCCCCCTGACGCTCACCAGCATCCGCGTCGATGGCACGTTGTACACGGTGACGCGGGCCAACCCCGCGGTCGTCAGCACGTCCAAGGGGGAACTGACGGTCAACGTCGACGGCAGCTGGACCTTTACCTCATCCCGCAACCTGGACAACACCGTCGACCAGAGCCTGACGTTCGAATACGACGCCCTCGACCAGGACCGGGACTTCGACACCTCGGAAGTCACCATTGATATCCGCGACGGGGCTCCGGGGGTGGTGGGCAGCGGCGTCGTGAATGCCGGCGAACCGGTGTACGGCAGCGGCACACAGCAAGAAGTGGCGTTCCGGGTGGAGGCTGGTTCCGACGACCTGGACCCGGGCTCGATCGCCTTCGGTGAAGGCCAGCAGGCGCTGCTTGACGCCCTCAACATGACCAGCGGTGGTGTGGCGGTCACCTACACGGTATCGGGCAATAACGTCACCGCCTCGGCCGGTGGCAACACCGTGTTCGAGATGGTGCTGTCAGCGGTGGATGACAACGGCGACCTGCAGGCGACGGCCACGCTGACCCAGAGCCTGCCGCTGGATCATCTGGACAGCGAGGAACTGTCCTTTCCGCTGGTGGCCGTGGCAGTGGATCTGGATGACACCGAAGCCACTGCACAGTCCACGCTCGTTATCGCCGATGGGGCCGACCCGAGCACCACATCCACGGATGCCGCCCTCAGCGAGGATGACCTGGCCACCACGGCCCAGGTCACCGGATCGGTTGATCTGACGATCGGCAGCGACACTATCGATGGTCTGGCGTTCAGCGCCGAGCAGTCGGCCACCCTGACCAGTGGCGGCGAGCCGATCCAGTTCCAGGTGTCCGCGGATGGCCTGACGCTGACCGGTTATACCGACGATCCGGGCGACCCGGTATTCCAGATCGGGCTGGACGGGGACGGGGCGGGCACCGCCGATGCCAGCGTCGGCTATACCTTCGATCTGTATCGCGCGCTGGACCAGCTGGATGCGGACGGCAGCCGCTCCGATCCGTTGGACTTCGGCCTGAACTACCACGTCGACGATGCCGATGGTGACCGCACCAACGGCCAGATCAGTGTCAGCGTCAGCGACGGCGACCCGGCCACGGGCAGCGGTGTCTCGGTCCAGCTCACCGAATCGCCGGTGGCTCTGGCCAATCCCGGAACGCCGTCATCGGCCTCGGTCGACTTCAGTCTGACCGCGACCCAGGACCCCATCGTGGACGCCGTCTTCGACCTGACCGAGGGGGCGACCGTCCAGGACGATGGCGGCAACACCCTAACGCGCAACGGTGAGGCGCTGACCTGGACGCAACTCGATGGCCGCCGCTGGGAAGCGGTCGACAGCCAGGGCAGCACCGTAGTGCGCCTGAGCCTGCCAACCACCATCGATATCGCGTCCGGAAGCAGCCAGACCGTCCCCCTGACGGTCGAGGTGCTGGCCAACATCGATCACATTGCCTCGGACAACCTGACCCTGCCGGTCAGCATTGGCTTCGCCGACAGCGACGGCACCGTAACCAGCCTCGACGCGGACGTCAGCATTTACGACGGTCGCGACCCCTACATCTCCAGCATCGACGATCTGGCGACCGACGAAGACGAAACCCTGTCCGGCACGTCCGACGACACCGGTACGGTGGGCGGCCTGGTGGGCAGCGACGGCCTGACCGGGTTTGGCGTGACACTGGATACCGCGCTCACCAGCCAGGGCAATGCCGTGACCCTGGCGTCGTCGGCCAACGCCGACGGCTGGTGGATCGCCAGCGCCGGCGGAAACGAGGTCTTCCGGGTGCGCCTGGGGCTGGATGGCACGACCGAGTTCCGGTTAGCCGGTCCGCTGGATCATCCGGATGGGGCCGGCGAGAACAATCTGCCGGTGGACTTCTCGGTAACGGCGTTGGACGGCGATGGCGACGTGTCCAATGCGGTCACGATGACCGTCGACGTGACCGACGATGTGCCCGTGGAGCAGGACCAGTCCCTGCGACTGACCGAAGGCTCCAGCCGGTCCATCAACCTGCTGGCGGATGGTCGCGGCGGGGCGGACGGCGCCACCCTGACGAGCATCACCTACGACGGCACCGGCTACGATTTCGCCACCGACGGCGACCCGCTGGTTATTCCGCTGTTCGACGCCAGCGACGTGCAGTACGGCGAGGCGACCATCCGGTCCAACGGCCAGGTGACCATCGAAACCATACCGTCCCTCAACGCCAGCTTTGCCGATGCCCTAGACTTCACCGTCACCGATTTCGACGGCGACGAGGCCACCAACACCCTCGACCTGGACATCCGGGACGAGGAGGGCGTCATCGACATCGGCCCGCTGGAAACGCCGGAGGATACGGCGCTCACGCTCACGCTGACGGCCAACCCCGGCGACCTGGACGACAACGAGGTGATCCGCTCGATCACCTTCGACCTCGCTGGCCTGCAGGGCGGCACCCTGACGCTGGATGGCCAGCCACTGGCCACGGACGGCAGCGGCAATCCGGTGCTCAGCATCGCCGATGGGTCGCTGGTGCTGGTGGATGCCGCCACCGGCGACGTCCAGCCCGGCGGCACGCTGGTGTTCACCCCGGCGCTGAACACCTCGGATCCCACCCACGACTTTGCACTGGACGTGTCCATGACCGTCGAGGCGGATTCGGGGACGCGTAGCCAGGATGCCAGCTTCGACCTCAGCGTCACGCCGGTGGTGGACGACCCGGTCTGGGACGACGCCGCGGTGTTCAGCTACACCATGGACGAGGACGCCGCCGCGCCGGACCTGAACCTGCAGGCCAACCTGTTCGATACGGATGGCTCGGAAGCGCTCGGCTACCGCATCGAGAACATCAGCAGCGAGATCACCCTGCGCACGTCCGGGCGCACCATCGGCAACGGCGACACCCTGACCCCGGCGGAGCTGGCGAGCCTGACGGTTGGCGTGACCGGAAACTACGCCGGGCGACAGACGTTCGACGTGATCGCCATTGCCGAGGAAACGTCCACCGGCGAGACCGCCGAGATCCAGGAGACGGTCACGCTGGACGTGGCGCCGGTGGCGGACACCCCGACGCTGCAGACCTCGAACGTCTTCAGCCTGGAGGACGAGCTGATCCCGCTGTCGAACGTCATTGATGGCGAACTGACCGATACCGACGGCTCGGAGACCCTGAGCTTCGAACTGACCGTGCCGGCCGACTGGGCGGTTACCGATGCCGACGGCAACCCGTTGGGGGGCGTGTCCGACGGCGTGTTCCGGGTGTCGGCGGAGGCGGTGGCCAACGGCGACGTCTTCCTGAAACCGAAGGAAGACATCAGCTCCATCAACGGCAACTTCACCGTGTCGGTGGTGGCGATCGCGACCGAATCCAGCGCCGACGGCATCGAACCCAGCGTTGAGGAAACCCGCTCCAATCCCCGGGACGTGACCCTGGTGATCAAGGGCGTGGTGGACACCCCGTCCGTTGGCCCCGGCCCGGACGACGCCTGGGATTTCGATCAGGACTCCCTGACGATCGGCGGCACCTACGACGAAGATGAGCTGATCCCGCTCAATTTCGAGGTGGGCACCAACGACGACGACGGTTCGGAAGTGTTCGACTTCGTTATTCGCGACCTGCCCGAGGGTGTGGCGCTGGTGGATGCCGATGGCAATCCCGTGGACCTGCTGATCAGCGGTGAGTACAACGGCCAACCCACTTATTCGCTGACCGCCGCCCAGCTTGGCAACCTGTATGTAAAACCGCCTCAGGATTACAGCGGCGACCTCAGCTTCAGCCTGCAGCAGTTCAACACCGAACCGGATGGGGATACCGGCGGCTTCGATCTGACGGTGGATATCACTCTTTCGCCGGTGGTGGACACCGAAAATGGTATTTCGGTGGGTAGTACCGGTGCGGAGGATCGTTTAATCGAGATCAATCTCTTCCCGGCAACGGCCGACATCGACGGCTCGGAGACGGTTACCAATATCATCATTCAGGCGTTGCCCAACGACGCCCAACTGTTCTATGCCGGCACCGTGCTGAACATCCCGCCGGGCGGTCTGGATCTGGCGGCCTTCGCGGACAGCCAGGGCCTGACCCTGGCCGAACTCAACGCGTCCGGAGACCTGACGGTCCAGCCGTCGGAAGACGCCGCCGGTACGCAGAGTGTTACCGCCGTGTTCGAAATTACCGACACCGCGCCGGGCGGCGAGACGGCGGTTCGCACCGTGTCCGGTTCGCTGGATGCCAGCGTCACCGCGATTGTCGATGACGAACCGGAAGACGGCATTACCCGCATCGAAACCACCGACGACACGCTGGTGTCCAGCGACGGCTCGGCCATCAGCCTCGACGGCGCCGCGCAGTTCGTGGAAGAGGACATCGACGGCTCGGAGTACCTGGACTACATCAGCATCACGCTACCGGAAGCCGATGGCTGGTTTGTGTCCCATCCCAACGGGGCCATCAACAACGGCGACGGCACCTGGCTGATCCCGGCGACCGGCCTGACCTCGACCAGTGCCGTGGATGCCGCCGCCGAACTGCTGGCCGGCGCCACCCTGGTGAGCGACCACAGCACCTCGGGTGCGGTGGAGGTGCTGATCGAGGCGCGGGTGATCGACACCAGCGTGGGCGATGACGCGGACATCATCCGCGATACGCTCCAGGTGGATTTCCAGGCCGGCGGCAGTGCCGGCTCCGCCGACGCGGTGGATACGGTTCAGGATTCCATTATCGATGGCCTGGAAAACGAGACCGTCGATACCGACGGCCACCTCAACACCGGCGCGGCCGGCGACGCCAACGACGTGGTCAGTTTCCGCATCGACGCCGCCGATGTGCCCTACGGCGGCGCCATCAGCGGGGACGACGTGATCGTCCGCTACGCCGACGACGGCACCACGCCGATCGAGTACCTGTTCACCAACGCGAGCCTTGGCAGCCTGCAGATTGTCGGCATCGATGGGGATTTTGCCGGTGCCACGTCGATGACGGTCAACAAGATCTCGACCGATCCCCTGGGGGACACGGTGGTCATCCAGGAAGATCTCGCCATCGAGATTGGCCCGGTAGTGGACGACGTGGCGTCGCTGGGCACGTACGAACTGCTGGAAGACACGCCCCAGCGGCTGAACATCGACCTGGATACGCTGGTGGGGGATCGCAGCACCGAGGCCACCGAGGGCATTGAAACGGTCACCGAACTGCATTTCATAGGTCCGGTGGAAGGTTCTTTCCTGGATCCGGACGGACTGCTCACCAGCGACGGCTCCGGCGGCTACATCCTCAGCGATCCGAGCCGTATCTCCGATATCTTCTATGTCCCGCCGGAGAACAAACACGGCAGTGTCCAGCTCGATTTCGAACTCACCATCCGCGATGAAACCACCGGCCTGACCCTGGGCAGCCTTGAGAACCCGGCGGAAGACACTGTCCAGTCCAGCGTGACGTTCGACATCCGGGCGGTCACCGACGAGGCACCGGTCACTGCCGACACCGTCATCGGCGACGAGGACAGCGACATCGCCCTGACCGGCCTGAGCGTGACGGACGTGGACGACGACGGCTCGGAATCCCTGTCGATGGAAATCTCCGGTGTGCCCAGCGGCGCGGTCCTGTTCTGGGACAGCGGCAGCGGTCTGGTGCAGCTCTCCCAGGCCGGACCGGACGGGAACGGCGGCACTGTCTGGACCTTCGCCGCGGACCAGATCGACGACCTGGTGCTGCGCCCGCCCCGGGATTTCGCCGGCGATATCGACCTGACCCTGACGTCCATTTCGGCGGAAAGCTCGACCGGCGAGGTGGTGACCAGCTCGGCGGACTTCACCGTGGGCGTCAATCCGGTGGCCGATCCGGTAGCGTTCTACCGCGATAATGACGACAGCGTGAGCGCCAGCGAGGGCGATCCCATCACCATCGGCCTTTATGCCCAGACTCAGGAGGCGGTCGATCCCAACGAGACCCTGGTGGTCACCTTCCGCATTACCGAACCGGCGCCCGACGGCCTGATCGGTATCCGCTCGCCGGACGGCAAGGTGGGGCTGTTCCAGTCCCAGGGCGGTGAGCTCGTGGCGCGGGTGGTCACCACAGCGGCGCAGATTGCCACGATGCAACTGCTGACCAGCGAACACGCCTACGGCGATTTCGACATCAGCATTGAAGTGGGGGCGGTGGATTCAGCGGTGGTGCTGGGCGATACCGTCACCGCGGAAACCGCCGATGGCAGCACCCTGCAGGACACCGTCTCGGTCAGCATCGAGCCGGAGCCGACGCCGCCGCTGATCACGCTGGATGGCGACCAGATCGTCGCGGCAGACACGGTCATTCCGCTGGGTATCACCCTGGAAACCATCAACCCGGCGCCGGGGGAGACCAGCGATATCGTAGTGTCCGGGTTGCCGGACGGCATCACCCTCAGCGCGGGGACCCGGTCCGGATCGGACTGGATCATCGACGCGGCGGATGTCGAGGGTCTGAGCATCACCAACGCCAATCCGGGGGATGCATACTCCCTGCGGATTGAGCCACGGGCGACCCTGGATGGCGACACCGTCAGTGGGGCGGTCAGCGCCATCGATATCACCGTCGACGCGACCACCGGCGACAACACGCTCATTGGCACCGCCGGCAACGACGTCATCATCGGTGGCGACGGGAACGACACGCTGACCGGCAATGGCGGCGCCGACACCTTTCTGTTCCGGTCGGTCGACGCCGGAGCGGCCGGGTCGCCGGCGGCGGATACCATTACCGATTTCAGCGTCAGCGATGACGCGGTCAACCTGTCGGACCTGGCCGCCGGCCTGAGCACCGGCGCCGAGGTGGACACCGTGGTAGACCTCGAGGAAAGCGGTGGCACCACCACCCTGGAAGTGGATCTGGGATCCGGCAACGTCCAGACCATCGCCCTGGATGGCGTCAGCAAGGACGATCTCTACGGGGCGTCCAGCTCCGGCGTGTCGGACGCCGACATCCTGCAGAAGATGCTGGATGACCAGACGCTGCTGACGGGAGGCTGACCCATGAGTCCACCGACCGCCGCCATCCAGCCGGAATCGTCCCACCAGCGCCTCACGCCGGCTGAACAGTGGGCCGGCCTGCTGCGTTACCTGTGCCAGCACTTCCAGCGCCCGGCGATACCCGGCGCGGAGCTGCGGGAGCTGGATCAGGAAGAGCAGCTGTCGCTGAATTCGCCGGCGCCGCTGGCCCTGGCGCGCCGCTTCGGCATCGAGCTGGAACCGGGACGTTTCCGGGCCAGGGAACAGGCTGACGTCAACCTTTTGCCGGTTCTGGTGATCCACAACGAGCAATTGACCCTGGTGGAGTCAGTCGACGGCGACCAGGCGATCCTCTGCCCGCTGGGCAATGAACGGCTGCGCTTTCATGCGCCTCTGGCGGCGCTGACGGGGCCGTGTCTGGTGGTGTCGGCGGGGAGCCCGTCCGACGCCCGCGCCGAGGACCTGATTCCGCGCAAGGAGCGGCACTGGTTGCTGCAGGCCCTGTGGCATGCGCGACCCTGGTACCGCGACCTGCTGTTCGCCTCGCTGATGGTCAACGTACTGGCGCTGCTGGTGCCGCTGTTCACCATGAACGTCTACGACCGGGTGGTGCCCAACCAGACCATGGACACCCTGTGGGTGCTGGCCTCCGGGGTGACCCTGGCACTGTTCTTCGACTGGCTGCTGCGCAACGCCCGGGCGGAGATTACCGATATGGCCGGGCGCCGCATCGATGTGTCCGTGTCCGGCCAGCTCTATCGCAAGGTGCTGGGCATGAAACTGTCCCAGCGCCCCAAGTCCGCCGGCGCCTTCGCCCGTCAGTTGCAGGACGTGGACAGCGTGCGCGAGTTCCTGACCTCCGCCACGCTGGTGGCGCTGGTGGATCTGCCGTTCACGCTGATGTTCCTGGGGCTGATCGCCTGGCTTGGCGGGCCCATGGTGCTGGTGCCGATGGTCGCGCTGGCGGTGCTGGTGACGGCTGCCCTAATCGCTCGCCCCAGGATGGCAGCCGCGATTACCGAAACCGGCCGGCTGTCCTCCCAGCGCCAGGCGCAGCTGATTGAAACCCTGCAGACCCTGCCGGACCTCAAACAGACCAACCAGGAAGATCGCCTGTCCCGGCGCTGGCAGCAACTGGTCGGCGAGCTGGCGGACCAGGGCATCCGCTCCCGGGGCGTCACCGCGTCGCTGTCCCACCTGATGATGCTCAGCCAGTACCTGGTGACCGTGGCGCTGCTGGTGATGGGGGTGATGCGCATCTCCGAAGGCCTGCTCAGCATGGGCGGGCTCATCGCCATCGTCATGCTCAGCGGGCGCGCGGCCCAGTCCATGGGGCAGGTGGCGGTGTTGCTGCTGCGCTACACCCAGACCCGTTCGGCCATCACCGGGCTGGACACGATCATGGCGATGGAGCAGGAGAACCAGCAGCACAGTGTCACCGAGCTGGCCTTTGCCGGTGCCATCCGTACCGACGCCTGCAGCTTCCACTACCCGGAGCAGAACGAAGCGGCGCTGGAGGCCTTGTCACTGCAGCTCAAGCCGGGGGAGCGGGTCGCGATTGTCGGTAATTGCGGCTCCGGCAAGTCCACTTTGCTGTCG
Organism: Marinobacter sp. JSM 1782161; assembly: GCF_011421605.1. Classification (NCBI taxonomy): domain Bacteria; kingdom Pseudomonadati; phylum Pseudomonadota; class Gammaproteobacteria; order Pseudomonadales; family Marinobacteraceae; genus Marinobacter; species Marinobacter sp. JSM 1782161. Next base: position 2,591,351 of record NZ_WSSA01000002.1, on the reverse strand, counting down.
CTGCTGGCCGGCCAGCATGAGCCCAGCCGGGGGCTGGTGTACTACGACGACGTGGAACGTTCCTGCTGGCCCCTGGCGCATTTGCGCGAACACATCGGCTGGCTGCCCCAGTCGCCGCTGCTGCAGTGGGGCACGGTGCTGGAAAACATCACCTGTGGCCAGCCGGTCACCGATGAGACCGACCTGCGCCGGCTGATCGTCGACCTGGGCATCGACCGCTTCATGGCGCAACTGGGCAACGGCCTGCAGTCCCAGGTGGGCGAGGGCGGTCAGGCCCTGTCCGGCGGCCAGCGGCAACTGGTGGCGCTGGCCCGGGCGATGGCGCGCGATCCCCTGTGGCTGCTGCTGGACGAACCCACCAGCGCCATGGATGACGCCATGCAGCAACGGGTGGCGGCGACGCTTGCGGGCCTGCCCCAGACCCGCGGATTCGTGATCGCCACCCATCGCCAGGGGCTGCTGAAACTCTGCGATCGGGTGCTGGTGATGGATCAGGGGCGCGTCGTGCTCGACCAGCCCCGCGCCGACTTCGAGCAGCGTTCCCGGGTCCGCAGCAAGACCGCGGCACGGCGCAAGGTGACCGTGCGATCGCGGGCGGAGGGCTCATGAGCACGTCCGGATACTGGCAACAGCTCCGGCGCGCCTACGGCGCCCGCAAGGTGATCTGGCTGATCGGGGCGCTGGTGATCAGCAGCATCGCCTGGTCGGCGTTTGCCGCCATCGACGAGGTGGTAAAGGGCCAGGGCAAGCTCGTGCCCTCGGCCTCGGTGCAGCGGGTGCAGAGCCTGGATGGCGGCATCCTGCGCCAGCTCCACGTGCGGGAGGGCCAGACCGTGGAAAAAGGCCAACTGCTGGTCACCCTGGATGAAACCCGAGCGCGGGCCAGCTACGCCGAAGCGCTGGCGCGGGAGAATGCGCTGGAGGCCCGCCGCAACCGGCTGCTGCTGGAGCTGGAGGCGGTCGCGGGCGGCGGGTTTGAGAGCACGCCGCTGACAGACGCCTCGCTGGAAAAACTGGGCGGCGAAGCGGCCGGCTATCGCGCCAACCTGGCGCAGTTGCAGGGCCGCATCAACAGCGCCCGCGAAAAAATCGTCCAGCAGCGCCGGGGCTACTCCGAGGCCCTGCAGAAAAGCCAGACCCTGAAACGCTCACTGGCCCTGCTCCGGGACGAGATCGGCATCACCGCCGATGCAGTCGACCAGGGCGCCCTGAGCGCGGCCGAGTTGCGCAAGCTCAAGCGCGACCGGGTCAGTCTGGAGGGCCAGATCGAAGCGCTGGATTACGAGATCGGGCGGCTCGAGTCCACCATCGCCGAGGCGGAACAGGCGCGCGGTTCACTGTTCCAGGAATTCCGCGCCCGGGCCCAGTCTGACCTGTCCGACACCACCGCCGAGCTGGCGCGGGTGCGTGAGCAACTGGCCGGCCTCAACAGCCAGCTGCAGCAGACCCGTCTATACGCCGGCATGGCGGGCACCGTGAAAGCCATCGACGTAACCTCCATCGGCGGCGTGATCCGCCCCGGCGAAACCATCCTGGACATCGTGCCCGAGGGCGACCGGCTGTTTGTGGAGACTCGCATCGCGCCCCGGGACATTGCCCATATCCACGAGGGCGACGACGCCATCATCAAGCTCAGCGCCTACGACTTCGTGATTTACGGCGGCATTCGCGGACGCGTGGAGCACATCAGCCCCGACGCGCTGACCAACGAAGACGACGAATCCTATTACCTCGCCCACGTGGTTGGCGACTCCGGCGACTGGGGCGCTGCAAGCTGGCAGGGGAAGCCGCTGATCCCCGGCATGCAGGCACAGGTGGACATCCTGGCGGGCAAAAAAACCATCCTTCAATACTGGCTGAAGCCCTTGCTGCGTGCGCAGGCTGAGGCAATGCGAGAACCCTGATTGAGGTATTTCATGAGAGTGAGACGTCACACCGTAAGGAGTGCAGTGTTGATGTTCGCCTGCAGCCTGGCAGGAGCGGCCGGTGCCCAGACGCTGGAGGAAGCGGTTGCGGCGGCCGTCGACAGCAACCCGGGGTTGGGCGAGCGTTTCGCGCGCTACCGCTCGGTGCTGGAGGATCGCGAAGCGGTCACGTCAGAGTATCTGCCCCAGGTCAGTGTGCGGGCCGGCATCGGGCCGGAGCATACGGAATACAGCTCGGGGCAGCTGATCGACGAGGACCTGACCCGCAGCGAGGCCAGCCTGAGCGTCTCCCAATTGCTGTTCAACGGCTTCGAGACCAGTGCCAACAGCGACCGGCTGGAATACGAAGCGGATGCGGAACGCCTGCAGCTGCTCGCCGAAGCCGAGGATCTGGCCCTGGCCACCAGCCAGGTCTACCTGGATGTGCGCAAGGCCGAAGAGCTGGTCGAACTGACCGAGCGCCACGTGCGCGGGCACCTGGAGATCCTCGACGACGTGCGTAACCTGGCCTCGCGCGGTTACGCCAACGAAGCCGACATCGCCCAGGTCAGCGCCCGCCTGGCCAACGCCCGCGCCTCGCTGGTGGCGGCCAACAACAACTACCAGGATGCCCGGGCGCGCTTCCTGCGGCTGGTGGACCAGGCCCCGGTGAATCTGAAGGATCCGGTTACCGACGATACCCTGTTGCCGGACACCGTCACCCAGGCCATCGACTGGGCGCGGCAGACCCATCCCCAGCTGCAGGCCGCCTTCGCCGATATCCGTGCCGCGAAAGAAGAAGTGGAAGCCAGCCAGTCGGGCTACTACCCGCGCCTGAGCCTGGAGGGCTACGCCACCACCGGCGAGGACATCGGCGGCTTCGAGGGCCGTGAGGAGGATTACCGGTTGATGTTGGTCATGGAATACGACCTCTACAACGGCGGGCGCGACAAGGCACGGTCCCGATCCTCCAACTGGCGCTACAACGAGGCCCTGGCGGTGCGTGAGCGGACCGAGAAAGATCTGGTCGAGGGGACTCGACTGTCGTGGAACGCTTACCAGGCCCTGAATGACCAGCGCGCCCTGGTGCAGCAAAGCGTGGACGCCTCGACCCTGGCGGAGACCGCCTACATCACCCAGTTCCGACTGGGCAAGCGTTCCCTGCTGGACCTGCTCAACGCCAAAGTCGAGGTGTTCATCGCCCGGCGCACCTACATCAACACCCGTTACGACCAGCTCCAGGCCCGCTACCGCGTGCTGAACGCCACCGGACGCCTGGGCTACGCCCTGCGCCTGAACTATCCGGACGAGTGGAATGAAGCCAACCGGGAGGACAGCGAATGAACCATCCATTGCCAGTTGTTCTGTTGGCGGGGTTACTGCTGGCGGGCTGCCAGTCGGCCCACGTGGAGGAGGGCTACAGCCGTACCCAACTGTTGGACATCCGTGACCTGGACGGCGACGGCGTGGTCAACGTCCGGGACCTCTGCGGCGACACACCGACCACCAGCGAAGTGGGTGTGGACGGCTGTGCCGAGTGGACCCTGGAGTCGCGCCACCGGGACTTCGTGTTCCGTTTCGATTTCGACACGCAGGCCCTGCGCGAGGACCAGATTCCGGTGCTGACCGAGGTGCTGCAGATGTTACGGGCGCATCCACAGGCCCGCATCGTGCTGGTGGGAGACACCAGCAGCGAAGGCACGGACGATTACAACCACCGGTTGGGCCAGCGCCGTGCAAACACCATCGTCAATGCCCTGGTGGGGCGAGGCATGGACCGAAGCCGGGTGGTGGATATGGTCTACGACGACCCGGCGCTGACGAACATCATGCAGCAACGTCAGCGGCGTACCATCGTCCGGGTGTTCTACCCTCAGCTTGAATCGATTCCCAAATGGACCATCTACACCACCGAGAACCAGCGGCAGGAGGCTTCCCAATGAAATACGGACTGATCCTGTGGGCCGTCCTGGCGAGCCAGGTGGCGCAGGCCGACGAGCCGCTGCTGGATCTGCTGGCGGAGCAGCCACTCAAGGTGTCTCCGGATCCGGCGGTCCTGATTCTGGGCGGCGCTGATGCGGCCCTGTCCCAGGGGCCCTGGTCGGAAGGGGATGTGCTCGCCTTCAGCCAGGCCCACGGCTACCGGCCAACCGTGCTGCCCCTGACTCATGTGGCGGCCAGGGAAACGGCGGACGGCGAGGCCGCTGAAGAAGACTCTGACCAGGCGAATTTCTACCGCGCCGACCCGCAGGTGGCCTACTACCTCTACGTCAACCTGCCGCCCGAGGCCGGCGGACGCGAGCGTCTGGCGCCGGCGCTGGGCGACTTGCTGGAGCCAGCGTTCCAGAACAGGCTTGCGGATCGGGGCTTCGCCACCTTGCCGGAGGTGTACCGGCAGCTCTGGCGGGTGCGTCTGGGGCAGCAGCCTCCGCGCTATGACAACGGTTATCTGTGAATCCGTGGATGCATGCCCGGCAATGGCGTCGGGCGACGTCGCAGTAGGAGGGCGCAAGTACCTGCCTGTCTTCAGGTTAGAGGGCGGGCAGCGTGGTCATAAGGATAGTGGTTTTCCAGCTTTTCCGAATCCCCTTCGGAGTTAAATCTTCCTTACGCAAACTTCATGGCTTTGTAGTCTGATCTTCATGGCAAACGGTGCATGCTTTTGGGGCGCACAGGACGGGCGTTTGCGCCTTTTTGCGCCGTTTTACATTTGCAGTGTGACCACAATGCATACATTGACCGTTTCGTCGACGGTCGCGCACCGTAAAAGGCCCGTGCCGACAACTCACGGAATGTAAGCCCCGGCGACGCCCGGTGTGCGGATCAGGGTCCGCGCCCGGCTCGCTGGTCTGAATTATGCAGCGTTCGCTTGAGGACCTTCGAATCGGTGCTGTACGGGCTGCCTGTCCATCCTGGGAAGTGGTGACTGGCGGTATAGACAGACCGGGATTGTGGTAGTTCCTGGAGTGCAGGCCATAAAACGCATGGAGAGGATTTTATGGGTGGGCACCATCTGAAAGATGCCACGCCTCACAGTGTGGTTAGGGAAGGGCAGTCGCCAGTGATTCGACTGCACCAGTCCCGCATTCTTGCGCTGTTCCGCGCATTCGACTGCTTCGTCATCCTGTTTATGCTCTGGGGTGTACTGAACGTGGTGGGTGTGCCGCTGGACAACGGTTACACCTTCCTGGGTGTGCTTTCAATCATCCTGTTCGGGTTCTTCGCCGAGAGCAACGAGGTTTATTACCTGTGGCGCGGCCTGTCCACGCCCAAACTGGCCTCCCGGCTGCTGGCGGCCTGGGCGGCCACTGCCCTGGTGACCTTTACCGTGGCGCTGCTGGTGGGGCTGGTGAAGTCCGTGGACCACAGTGCCGTGCTGACCTGGATTGCGGTGACGCCGGTTGCGATGGTGTTCCTGCACTGGGCGCGTCGTGAGTTCCTGTCGCTGTACCGCGGCCAGCGCACCCAGCCGCGCCGTGTGGCGGTGGCCGGTGCCAATCGTCTGGGGTCGCGTCTGGTGGAATCCATGGAAGGGATTCCCTGGATGGGCTACCAGGTGACCGGCTATTACGACGACCGGGCTCCGGCCAAGGACATGGCGCGTCGTCTGGAGGGTGAGGAGATCAACGTGTGCGGTGGCTTCGACCAACTGTTCGAGGACGCCCGCGACGGCAAGATCGACATCATCTTCGTCACCCTGCCGATGAAGGCCGAAGACCGCATCCGCGAGATGGTTGATCGCCTGGCGGATACCACTGCCTCGGTCTACCTGATTCCGGATGTGTTCAGCTTCAACCTGGTCCATTCCCGGCTGACCGGCATCCAGGGCATTCCCGCCCTGAGCATCTACGACACCCCGCTGGTGGATCATGGCTGGAGCAAGCGCCTGGAAGATGTGGTGCTGTCCCTGGCGATCCTCACGCTGATCGCGATCCCCATGCTGATCATCGCCGCTGGCGTGAAACTGTCCTCGCCGGGACCGGTTTTCTTCAAGCAGACCCGTTACGGGATGCGTGGCGAGAAGATCAAGGTGTGGAAATTCCGCTCCATGAGCGTTTGCGAGGACGGCCCGGACGTGCCCCAGGCGCAGAAGGAGGATCCGCGCATCACCCCGTTCGGCGGCTTCCTGCGCCGTACCTCCCTCGACGAGCTGCCGCAGTTCTTCAACGTGCTCGGTGGCACCATGTCGATCGTCGGCCCGCGTCCCCACGCGGTGGCTCACAACGAGTTCTACCGTGGCCAGATCCAGGGCTACATGCTGCGCCACAAGGTCAAGCCGGGCATCACCGGTCTGGCCCAGATCAACGGTTTCCGCGGTGAGACCGACACGATGGACCTGATGACCGGACGCATTGATTACGACCTTGAATACATTCGCAACTGGTCGCTGTGGCTCGATCTGAAGATTGTCTGGTTCACGATCTTCCGCGGCTTCGTTGGTCAACAGGCCTATTGACGGGCCAGGGTATCGATAACGTGTCTTCTTCACTGAGCATTTCCCGAATCCTCGTGCTGTGCGTCGGCAACATCTGCCGCAGCCCCATGGCTGAGGTGCTGCTGCGCGAAGGGTTCCGACGCCGCGGAGCGGGCCGGGTCCAGATCCGTTCAGCGGGTATTTCCACGATCGACGGACGCGAGCCGGATACCAACGCGCGCCGGGTCCTGCAGGTCAACGGCCTGGAATCCCAGGGGCTGCACAGCCAGCGGGTGCAGTCGGAAATGATCGCCTGGGCCGAGTTGATCCTGGTGATGGAAGACTTCCAGAAACAGTACATCGAGAGCGAGTTCCCCGAGGCGCGCGGCAAGGTGTTCCTGATTGGCCATTGGCGCAAGGCCCAGGTCCCCGACCCCTACCAGGGCGATTACTCGCTGTTTGAAGCGTCCTATCAGCTCCTGAGCCAGTGCTCGGAGGACTGGGTCAGCCGCCTGTCACAAGCGCTGGCCGACGCCTGATCGGACGCTCGCCGAAGCCGGATTTCACGATTGGATTAGGAAAAAGTGTATGTTGCCACCACGTTGGAAAAATGGGCGATTGCTGGGACTGGCCGGTGTGGCCCTGGTGTTGCAGGGATGCGCCGTCGCCCCGGGCATGGAGATGTCTGGCACGGGCGTACCCGATGAGGTCACGCTGAAGGGTGAAGACACCGGACAGGGGCCGGTCCAGGTCAAAGTGCATCCGATCACGGCCAACCTGATTGCGGCCATGCGCTCCCAGACACCGCAATCGCTCGGTGAGGTGCCGGATGGCTCCGCCGACCCGGCGAGCTACGCCTATGAGGTCGGTCCGGGCGATATCCTGTCGATCACCGTCTGGGAACATCCGGAACTGACCATCCCGGCCGGCTCCTTCCGCTCCGCCGAGCAGGCAGGCAACCTGGTGGACAGTGACGGCTACATCTTCTTCCCCTACGCAGGTCGTCTTCAGGTCGCGGGCAAGACCACCGAGGAGATTCGCGAAGCCCTCACGCTGGCGCTCGATCCCTTCATCGAGAACATCCAACTGGACGTGCGCGTGATTTCCTTCCGCAGTCAGCGGGTCTACGTGGTGGGCGAAGTCGACACCCCGGGCGTGCAGGCCATCGATGACGTGCCGCCGACCCTGCTGGAGATGGTCAACCGTGCTGGCGGCTTCACCGACCTGGCGGATCGCAGGGACGTGACGCTCAGTCGTGACGGCCAGACCTACCGGGTCAACCTGCAGGCGCTGTATGAAGACGCGCGCAAGCCCCCGGAGTTCATGCTCCAGAACGGCGACGTGGTCAATATTCCTGACATCAAGAACGATAAGGTCTTTGTCGTGGGCGAGGTGGTCGAACCCGGCGACATCCAGATGGAGAACAACCGCAAGACGCTGGCCCAGGCGCTCAGCGAAGCCGGCGGCGTGAATCCGGCGACATCGGATCCGGGGCAGATCTTCGTTCTGCGCGGCGCCGGTGTCGACGGGGAGCCGGAGATCTTCCACCTGGATGCCAGCTCCGTGGACGCCATGCTGCTGGCGGATCGCTTCCCCTTGCAGGAGCGCGACCTGGTCTATGTGGAAACCGCCGGCATCGTGCGCTGGAACCGCGTGATCGGCAACCTGGTGAACACGGTCAACGTGCTTGAATCGACCAGTAACACCAGTTACCCGCTTTTCAATAACCGGCAAAGCAACTAGGCAGGGATAGCGATGCAGAACTCGGATAACTACACCTCGGAGCGTCCGGGAATGGCGGGGCAGGCCGCGCCTGCCGCCATGCCGCATGTCCAGCAGGACCCACTGGGCGAGGAGTCGGTCAAGCTGGGGGATTACTTTGCGATCCTGATGGAGCGCAAATGGCTGATCGTCCTGATTACGGCCCTGGTGACCCTGGGCGGGGTCGGCTACGCGCTGACCGCGCCGCCGGTCTACCAGACCGATGCGTTGCTGCAGATCGAGCAGCAGAAACCGATTGGGTTGCGCCAGTTGGGCGGCGATCCGGCGTCGATGCTGACCCAGGAGCCGCCCATCGTCGCCGATGTGGAAATCCTGCGCTCGCGCATGGTGCTCGGTGACGCCGTCCGCAATCTGGGGCTGGAATACAGCGCCTCGCCACGCCACCTGCCGGTGATCGGCGCCACCTTCGCCCGCCGGTTTGAGCGGGATAACGAGGGTCTGGCGGACCCCATGTTCGGCTTCAACGAGTACGCCTGGGGCGGCGAGTCCATCCAGCTCGATAACCTGGAAGTGCCCCAGTCGCTGCTCAACAAGCCGCTTACCGTGGTCGCCGGCCAGGAAGGCCAGTACCAGGTGAAGGATGCCGAGGGTCGTCTGTTGCTGACCGGTCAGGTGGGCCAGGTGAGCGAGACGGCGTTCGACGGCGGCCAGCCGCTGAAAGTGATGATTTCCGAGCTGGTGGCCCGTCCCGGCACCCAGTTCAACATGGAGCGGGTGTCGCCGCTGGAAGCCATCAAGCACGTCGAAGGCAACTTTTCGGTTAGCGAGCGCAGCAAGAATTCCGGCATTCTCGGGCTGTCCCTGACCGACACCGATCCGGCGCAGGCCAGCCGCATCCTGAACGAGGTTGCCCAGGTTTACGTCCAGCAGAACATCGCCCGCAACTCCGCCGAGGCCCAGCAATCCCTTGAATTCCTCGAGCACCAGTTGCCGGAGCTCAAGGAAAAGCTGACCGCCGCCGAGGAAGCCTACAACGACTACCGTATCGAGTACGGCTCGGTGAACCTGGACGAAGAAACCAAGGTCATGCTCGATACCGCCGTCAAGGTGGATCAGGAACTGCTGCAGCTGCAGCAGAAATGGGACGAGCTGCGTCAACGCTTCAAGCCCGACCACCCGACCATGATTGCGATCAGCCAGAAGATCAATCGACTGGAATCGCGCAAGGCGGAGCTCGACCAGCAGTCCGAGAGTCTCCCCAAGGCCCAGCAGAAGCTGCTGCGTCTGAGTCAGGATGTGGAGGTCAACAAGGCGCTCTACACCAAGCTGATGTCCACCGCACAAGAGCTGCGGGTGGCCAAGGCGGGTACCGTGGGGAACGTCCGCATCATCGATGACGCGGTGCCGATGAACGTGCCCGTTGCGCCCAACCGTAAGCTGATTGTCCTGGTGGCCGGCATGGCCGGTGTCTTCTTCGGCATTCTGGTGGTGCTGGTGCTGCGCGCCCTGCGTGGCGGCGTCGAGGATCCGGACGAGATCGAGCGCAACTTGGGGCTGCCGGTTTACGCCACGGTGATCCACAGTGATCGCCAGGCCAAGATGAGCCGCAGCAAGGCCTCGCGCAAATCACGGATACTGGCGGACGTGGCGCCGGACGACAAGGCGGTGGAGAGCCTGCGCAGCCTGCGTACCACGCTGCACTTCTCCCTGCTGGGCGCCAAGAACAACCTGATCATGCTGACCGGTCCCAGCCCGCAGATCGGTAAGAGTTTCGTGACCGTGAATCTGGGGGCGGTACTGGCCCAGAGCGGCAAGCGCATCCTCATTATCGATGCCGATATCCGCAAGGGCCGTATGCACCAGACGCTGGGCATGCGCCGTGACCAGGGTGTCACGGAAATGATCACCCGCGGCGGCTCGCCCATGAGCTACGTGCGCAAGACCACGATCCCGGGCTTGCACCTGCTCAGCGGTGGCCAGCTGCCGCCCAACCCGGCGGAGCTGCTGCTGCACGAGTCCTTCGGCCGCAAGGTGCTGGAACTGGCCGAGCACTTCGACTACGTGCTGATCGATGCGCCGCCGATCCTGGCGGTGACCGACGCGGCCATCATCGGCCGCCTGGCGGGCACCAGCCTGATGGTGGTCAAGGACCGCACCCATCCGATGCGCGAGCTGGAGCAGTCCTCCAAACAGCTCCAGCAGGCCGGCGTCACCGTCAACGGCGTGGTCTTCAACGACGTGCAACTGCATCGCCAGAACCAGCAGCGCGGCAACTACGTGTACCAGTACAAGTATTGATGCCCCGTCTGCTGCGCCCTTGGGGAGCGCCTGAACGCTTTGGTGGCAAGGCGTTCAGGCGGTCATTCGAGCAACGAACGAGCCTGCCCAGCCCATGTCAATGACCACGGTCGCCAGTTCCTATAACGCACAGCGGATGTCTCCGCGTCGCCGCCTGCTGATCCAGCGGGCGCGCGACGGCATGGTGCTGTTCTTCGTCTTCATGACGATCCTGGAAAGCGTCAAGATTGATATCGGCCGTCTGGCGAACCTCAAGCCCTTCATCATTGTGATCCTGGCGCTGGCGTTTCACTACGGCATCATGGTGAAGCGGTTTCGCTGGCGGCCCGAGTTCAATGTGTTCGTGGCCTGGTGGCTCAGCCTGTTCATCCCGGCGCTGGGCGGCACCATCATCTCGATGCACCACTTCATCGTCATCGCCCTGGGGCAGCTGCTGTTGCTGGGTTATCTGACGCTGACCTACACCTACCTCTACGATCGCGAAAACGGGGTCATCAAGGTACTCAACGCGCACATCCTGGTGGGCATGTTCTGCGCGGGGCTCTCGTTCCTGCAGATCGTGGGCTATTTCGGGGGCATCAACCTGGGGGTGTCCCACGCGCACACGGTGGGCTTCCCGCGGGCGGAGTCGATCTTCACCGAAACCGACTGGCACGCCATGTACATGGGCTATGTCGGTCTGTTGCTGACCGTGTGCGGCAAACACCTGATCCGCGAGAAACTGCATTACCAGCTGGCCCTGGGGGCGACGCTGATGTCGCTGATCCTGTCGTTCGGGCGTACCGCGACCTTCGCCTACATCGGCTGTCTGGGGATCTTCCTGCTGGTGCGTCGGCGCTTCGGGATCATCGCGGTGGGCGGCGCCCTGGTGTTCATGCTGATGCTGTGCATCCAGCTCAAGGCACCGTTCATCCCCGACTCGCTGGTCCAGCGCTTCAACGTGGTGTCGACCATCGAGGACAGCAGTACAGACTCGGGGGCGCTGGACTCGCGCCTGTTCGCCCTGGAGATGACCTGGTACTTCGTGCAGCAGGAGCCCTTCTGGGGCAACGGCGCCGGCAGCATCCAGGAGCTGGTGGACCGCATCGACCTGCGCGAGCAGTACGCCAGCGGGGGCATCATGAACGCCGGGCGCGGGGGCACCAACCTGTTCCTCACCAGCCTGTTCGACTCCGGCATCCTGGGCCTGCTGGTGGTCATCGCGGTGCTGACCGTGCTGTTCCGAACGGCCCTGCGCAGCTACCGCATCACCCGACGGGCGCGAATGGCGCCGCAGCGGGATATTGCCCTGTTCCTGGTGCTGGGGCTGGTCTATTTCATCGTGAACTGCATGTCCAACAACTTCATCCGCTACCCGCTGGTGTGGCTGCACTTCGTGATGATTTTCCTCTATCACCGACAATTGCTCGAAACTTTCCGGGGAGGCGCCCATGCGAATCCTGCATTACGTTAGGCAGTTCCATCCGTCCGTGGGCGGTATCCAGGACGTGGTGCTGCAGATTGCCCGGCGCCAGATCGCCGCCGGCCACGAGGTGGAAGTGCTCACCCTCAACCGCACCTTCGGCAGCGACGAGATCCTGCCGGAGACGGACGAGATCGACGGCATCCGCATCACCCGGGTCCCGTTCCGGGGCATTCGCCAGTACCCGTTGGTGAAGCTGGATCTGGACACGGTCAATCGCTTCGACGTGTTCCACATCCACTGCGTCGATTCCATGCTGGACAAGATGATCTTCCTGCGCCGGCGCATCCGGGGTGCGGTGTTCCTGACCACCCACGGGCTGTACTTCCATACCGAGAAGTTTGCCCGCATCAAGCGTTTCTTCTACCGCTTCGTCACGCCCCGGGCACTGGCCCGGGTGGACCGGGTGTTCGCCTGCAGCCGCAACGACTACGAGCTGATCGGGCGCATCATTCCGGATCCCGAGCGCCTGATGCTGGTGGAGAACGGCGTGGCGCTGGACAAGTTCCTGCCGGCGGCGGACGCCGAACGCAGTGGTGACATGGTCTACATCGGCCGCATGGCCGGGCACAAGAACGTGGAGGCGCTGATCGACCGCTTCCTGGAGCTGGACGACGACGGCCGTCGCCTGCACCTGGTGGGCCGCGATTTCGACGGCACCCTGCCGCGCCTGCAGGCGCGCAACCTGCCCGAGCGCGTCGTCTTCCACGGCAGTATTTCCACCGCCGAGATCGCGGCGCTGGCCGCCCGCTGTCGCTACTTCGTCAGCGCCTCGTCGTTCGAGGGCTTCGGCCTGTCGGCGGTGGAGGCCATGGGCGCCGGACTGATCCCCATCCTCAACGACATCCCGCCGTTCCGCGAGCTGGTCGACAATCATGGCGGCCACCTGATCGACTTCGGCGAGCCGGGCAGTCTGGCGGCGGTCCTGCGGGAGACCGCTGAAGCACCGGCGCTCGACGATCTGGGGCGGCGCCTGCAGGCCAGCGTGAGCCAGTATTCCTGGGACGAAAAAGTACGCGCCATTCTCAACCAGTACCAGCAGTGCCTCGCCCGAGCGGCATCATAGGAATCGTTATGACCACAGCCGAGCCCGTTCACGAACGCACCGCCAAACAGTCGCCCCGGCACGTCATGCTGGCGGCGTCCTTCGGCGGCCACTGGAAACAGCTGATGGTGATCGACCGTCTGCTGGACGGCGACAGCCGGCGCCTGAGCTACGTGTCCACCTCGCCGGAGATACCGCCCGAGGCGGCCGGTGCCGACTATTACCGGGTCACCGACTGTAACGCCGGTGAGCGCCTCAATGCCCTGCGTTGCCTGGGCGGCAGCCTGCGCCTGATGCTGCGTCTGCGTCCCGATCTGCTGATCACCACCGGCGCCTTGCCCGGTCTGCTGTTGGCGCTGGCCGCCAAGCTGACCGGCACCCGGGTCATCTGGATCGACAGCGTCGCCAACGCCGAAGAACTGTCCAGTTCCGGGCGCATGGCGGCGCGTTTCGTGGATCTGTGCTGCACCCAGTGGCCGCATCTGGCGAACGACGACGACAGCAACAAGGGCCCGGTGTACCTGGGCAGTGTTCTTTAGGGCCTGGACGACAGGACCCGGATTTTAGGAGCCGGCATTTTGATTTTTCTGACCGTAGGCACACAACTGGCGTTCGACCGGCTGGTCCGCAGCCTGGATGAATGGATCGGGCCGGACCACACCTACCCGGCCTTTGCCCAGATCGGCCGGGGCGAGTACCTGCCGCGCCACATCAGCTACGAACGCTACCTGGAGCCGGAGAGCTACCAGAAATACCTGGACGCCGCCCAGGTGGTGGTGGGCCATTGTGGCATCGGGACCATCCTGTCCTGCAACGACCGCGGGATTCCGGTGGTGGTGGTGCCGCGTCGCTACGACCTGAACGAACACCGCAATGATCACCAGATCGCCACAGCCCGCCAGGTGGAGGCCCGCGGCCTGGCCCAGGTGGTCTATGACGAAAGGGAACTGGGCGGAATACTGCGCCAGGTGCTTGAGGGCAACGAGACGCCCCGCGCCGAACACGCCGAGCGGGAACGGCTGGCGCAGAACCTGAACCGGGTGGTGAACCGGGTTCTCGGCACAGCGGGAGAGCTGCCATGAAGATACTGATCGTGAACACCTTCTACACGCCGATCCAGGTGGGCGGCGCGGAACTGTCCGTGCAGCAGTTGGCCGAGGGCTTCGCCGCCCGGGGCCACACCGTCGGCGTACTGACCCTGTCCCGGGACGGCGTGGGCGACCGCGAGGAGATCAACGGCGTGACCGTGATCCGCGTGCCCAGCTACAACCACCACATCCCGCTGATCAGCCAGGGCTCGCTCACCGAACGCACCCGCTGGCACCTGATCGACGTGTTCCAGGGCGGTGACGCCGACAAGTACGTGGACCTGTCCGAATTCGACGTGATCCACACCAACAACCTGCTGGGGTTTTCCACCCAGTTCTGGAAGACCATTCGCCAGCAGAAGCGCGACGACGCGGTGATGGTCCACAATATTCGCGATTTCTACCTGCGCTGCCAGCGCTCCAACCGCTACCGCAACGGGGCCACCTGCCAGAAGACCTGCACCGGTTGTCTGCCCGCCGAGGTGACCCGGCGTCGTCACAGCGAGTGTGTGGACGCGGCGGTAGGCGTGTCCGACTACATGTTGCAGCATCATCTGGAGGCGGGCTTCTTCCCGAATGCCCGGCGCACCGCTGCGATCCACAACCGGCCCGGCGACCACCTGCAGTTTCCGCGCGCCGAGCGCCAGCACGGCGATCCGATCCGCGTCGGCTTCATCGGCCGGGTGGCGGAGAACAAGGGCACCTTCATCCTGGCCGAAGCCTTCCGCAAGCTGGCGCGCCGGGACATGACCCTGGACATCGCCGGTACAGGCAGCGACGCCGACGTGGCCCGGCTGCAGGACATCATTGCCGGCGACGAGCGCATCACCTATCTGGGCAAGACCCAACCGGCGGACTTCTATCCGCGCATGGATGTCATGGTGATGCCCTCCACCTGGGAAGAACCGCTGTCGCGGGTGGTCAGCGAAAGCCTGCTGAACGGCATCCCGGTACTGGCCTGTAACCTGGGCGGGCAGCCGGAGATGGTGCGCCACGAACAGGATGGCCTGGTGTTCACGCCGACGGTGGCGAACATTCACGACGCCCTGGCTGGTTTGACCCGCGAACGTCTGGCGGAGCTGACCCGTAACGCGCGGCTGCGATCGCCGGATATGCTGGCCGCCAACGTGATCGACCAGTACCTCAACCTGTTCGGGGCACTGCTTGAGGAGCAGTCCGCCGCGAAGTCGAACGACAGGGCGGTGGGCCTGTGATGCAACTGGAACCGCAGGAGGGCGTGGCGTGGCCGAAATAACGAATACCCTGTCCGGTGGGCTGGCCGACGGCTCGTCCGGTGTCATCTCCGGCGCCAAGGCGGGACGCCGGACCGACCTGAACGTGGAAACCCTGCGCGGCCTGGCCTGTCTCCTGCTCGTTGGCTTCCACGTGGTTGGCGGCAAGCCCTACACCGGTTTGCGGGTGGAAGACCCGGACTCCATCTACCGGCTGGTGACCGACGCGCTGGCCTATCTGCGCATGCCTCTGTTCACCTTCCTGTCCGGCTACGTCTACGCCATGCGTCCGTTCAGCGGCGGCGCTGGCCGTTTCATGCAGGGCAAGGTGCGCCGCCTGCTGGTGCCTATGCTGGTGGTGGGCACCCTGTTTGCCATCCTCAAGAGCGTGGCGCCCGGCACCAACACCCCGATGGCGCTGGAGGATTTCCTGACACTGCACATCGTCCCGGTCGAGCATTTCTGGTACGTGGAGTCCCTGTTCTGGATCTTCCTGCTGGTGATGCTGCTGGAGATGGGCGGTCTGTTGTCCACGGGAAGGCGCTTCATTGCCGTTATGGCGATTGGCTGTGTTATTCACGTGCTGTACCAGAAGCCGCCGATCTATCTGGGCTTTGCCGGTGCCATCTACCTGATCCCCTTCTTTCTGTTCGGGGCGGCCTGCAACCGTTTTCGCGAGACTCTGTTCCGGCCGACGGTGCTGTGGCCGGCTGGTTTGTTGTTCGTGCTCTGCGGCACCTGGGCTCTGATGGGCGTGGCCGGACTGACCGCGCGGGTGCCGGACCAGTCGGTACCGGCGTTGGTGATTGGCTGTTGCAGCGGCCTGTTCCTGCTGGCGTCCCAGTGGAAGGTGCGCTGGCTGGTCTTCATCGGCGGCTTTTCCTACAGCATCTATATCTACCACGTGTTTGCCGCGGCGCCGTCGCGGATCATCCTTGAAAAACTGGGGGTGACCGACACCTTCCTGCTGCTCGTCGTCGGCCTGGTGTGCGGCATCGTGGCACCGATCATCGTCGACCGGGTGGCGTCCCGCTATGGCTGGAGTCGACTGGTGCTGCTGGGAAAACGCCGCTGATGCCGGCGTAGCCGCCTCCGCGAGTGCGGGGGCGGCTCATAGCGTGCGGCTCAGGACGCCGCGTCGGGGAGGGGCGAAGGGCTGGCCGCGCTGTCCGGCACGACGCCCAGACTGTCCAGAATATCAGCCCAGTGC
Organism: Marinobacter sp. JSM 1782161; assembly: GCF_011421605.1. Classification (NCBI taxonomy): domain Bacteria; kingdom Pseudomonadati; phylum Pseudomonadota; class Gammaproteobacteria; order Pseudomonadales; family Marinobacteraceae; genus Marinobacter; species Marinobacter sp. JSM 1782161. The sequence goes on along the minus strand of NZ_WSSA01000002.1, from coordinate 2,574,976 downwards.
TGCCCCACCGCCTCTTCCGAGAACCCGCCGATAAAGCGTTGGACGCTCTGTTCGTCCGGGCTCTGGTAGTGCTCGCGACTGGCCGAGATCACTGTTGCCAGCGCCTCCGCATCCCCCGCCTCAAAGAAACGGAAACCGTTGCTATCGGCTTGCGCCATGGGGGCGTAAATCTCCGCCAGGGCACCGTAATCCGATGAGATCACCGGCAGGCCGCTGGCCAGGGCTTCCATGATGGCGATGCAGAAGCTCTCCTCCGCGCCGGTCTGGGGATCGACGTGGGAGGGCTGTACGTAGACGTGGCTGTTGTAGAGCAGGGTGCGGATGCCGTCGCGGCTGAGGCCGGCGTGCAGCGTGACCCGGTCGGCCAGGCTGTGTACGCCGATGAAAGACTGCAGCCGTGCCTCGGTGGGACCGAAGCCGACCAGGTCCAGGGTCACGTCGACACCTTTGTCGCGCAGCAGGCGCACCGCCTCAAGCAGCGTGGCCTGGTCCTTGAACCCTTCAAACCGGCCGATGCAGGCCAGCCGCAGCGGCCCGCCGTCGTACTGGCGCGGACGCCACGGGAAAAAGTTCTGGTTGACGTAGTTGCGCACCACCCGCACCTGGGACGGCGCCAGCTTCAGGGTGGTGGCAACCTGGTTGGCAAAGTGCTGGCTGGGAAAGGTAAAGATCCGCTCGGACCCGGCGCTCAGCTTCTCCATGGCGCGACGGAATTCCCGGTGCTGGTGCAGGGCCACATTGCCGTCGTAGCCGTGCATGGACGTGATCACCGGCACCCGTGCCCGCAGGAAATTGGTCGCCGACATGCCGAACTGCGCCTGCACCGCGGCCACCCCGCGGGTGGGCTGGGCGATGGCCGTCGTCGCCACCTCGAATTCCCGGTACTGGCGCAGCAGCTTGGATTCGATCCGTGTCAGGGTTCGGGCCCAGCCGCCGCTCTCCCGGCCTGGCACAACGTGCACTTCCAGCCCCGGCAGTTCCCGGTCCGGCGTGTCCAGCAGGCGCGAGGTCACCAGCCGGCAATCGTAGCCCTGGCGCATCAGGCTGCGCAGGTGCAGGAAAATGTATTCCTCATTGATCCGGGAATAGGCCGGCACGGCGTGCAGTAACGTCATGTGGAGCCTCGCGGTTGGCGGGAATGGGGCCCGAAGTACATTCGGGCGAGGCAGATCAGCAGTTTGAGCAGCGAGCCGGCGATCATCGAGTAGATGAAGATCTCCAGGCTGGATTCGCGCACCGCCCACACGGAGCCGGACACGAACAGCAGGGTGCCGGCCAGCTGGGCGCGAACCTGGACCCGGTTGTGCCCGGTCAGCAGCAGCGGCTGGATCACCAGCCAGGCCACCGATGCGAGAATCACGTTGAGCAGCAGCAGCGACGTAATGTGGGCAACGCCGCTGAAGTCCTTGCCGAACACCAGGGCTACCGGGTATTCCAGCACCACCAGGCAGATGGGCCAGAGCACCAGCCCGAGCCCGAAATAGATCAGCGTCCATCGGCTGAAGGTGCGGCGCATCTCGGCTTCATCCTGGGCGTTGACCCGGGCGATGATCACATTGGTGACGTTACCCACCAGTTGGCGGGCGGACATGGCCAGGGTCACCGACACCGCGTAGATGCCCATCTCGCTGGTGGTGGCGATGAGCGACACCAGGATCTTGTCCAGGTGTTGCTGCAGCAGGCCCATCAGGTCGGACTGCCAGAAACGCAGGGAGTAGCGACGGTTTTGCCGGGGCAGCCCGGGCTGGCGCTCGATCTGCTGGGTGCGGAACAGGCGCCGCAGGGCCCAGCTGATAAACAGGATCTCGGCCAGCCGGCAGACAATCTGGAAACCCAGCAGGATCTCCGGGCTGCCGATGTCGAGCAGAAAGGCGCAACCCAGCAGCAGCCCGTTAAGCAGTGGCAGGATGAACTTGGCCACGTCGGGGATGATGAAGCGACGGTCGATGGCGGCCAGCGCCTGCAGGTAGGTGGCGGCGGTGAACGACACGGTGCCGGCCAGGGTCAGTATCACGATCGCGGTGTTGAGGCTGGTGTACTTGGGCTCGATGTAGAACGGGAAAATCAGGCACCAGATCACCGCGAAAACCGTGGCGGCGGCCGCGCCGATGGCAAGGTGCACTGCCGCGGCCTGGCGCTGCTCGCGTTTGCCCAGGTAGATTGCCAGCCGATGCAGCCCGAGGTTGCAACCCAGCGGTGCAAAGTACATCGGCAGGAACAGCAGGAACAGATGGCCTCGACCCTCCACACCCAGGATGCGCGCCACCAGGGCGGCGTTGAGCGTGGAGATCACCACGATCAGGACGTTGACCGAGCTGCTGCGCAGCATCAGGCCGATCAGGGAACGGCCGCCGGACGCGGCCTTGTTTTCGGCGGTCGTCGCGTTCGGCTCGTTGCTCATGTCCAGATCACGTTGTCGAACCGGCCGGCGATGGAATTCTCGTAGACCGATCGGCACTTGTGATAGCTGCCGCCACTGAAATAGACCGTCTTGCCCAGTCGCGCCGCCGCGATGCACACGTGCAGGCGATCGGTGTAGACGATGTCGAACTGGTCGATGTAGTTGACGAAATCCCGCGCCGATTCGCGGATGCGTTCGATCGAGGTCTGGCCATAGTCGAACGCCACCGAGGCGTCGCAGTTATCGTCGGGAATCGGCTGGCCGGCGCTTTCCCGGTCGGTGCGATAGAGGTGTCCGGCGCGGGTGCCGGAGCGGCTCAGGCGACGGCGCAGCCAGCCCCCCAGCAGGCGCAGCTTGGCCTCGGCGTACTTGCGCCGGCCCAGGCCGGTCACGCGGAAGGTGCCGAACAGCTCGCGCAGCCATACCAGCGGCAGGTGGCGCACCCGAAAGGCGCTCATATCGCCATAGAAGACCATGTCGTCGCACAGGTAGGTCTGCGCGCTGACCTGGTTGCTGACGTAATCGAAAGAGGGCTTTTCCCGGCAGAAAATCAGGGTGCTGTCCGGCAGTTCGCGCAGCAGCGGTTCGTGACCGGCGATGGTGTGCGGTAGCACCACCAGGCGCTGGAAGGCGTCCTTGAAGCGGTGCAGCAGTTGCGCCACGTCGTCGTAGAGCGGGACCAGGTTGCCACCGCCCGCCACCAGCAGGGTGCGGTTGGCGGCGGATTCCCCCACCGGCGCACCGGGCAGGGCCAGGTTCACCTTCAGGCCCAGTTTCTCCAGTGTGCTCAGCGAACTCATGGTGATGAGGTGGTCGCCGGCGTTGCCCGGGAAGCTGGCCAGCGTCAGCGTCGACGCTCCGAACTCCCGCTGCATGATGGATTCAAAATCGTGCTGATCGAGCTTCATCCCTGAGATTCCGTTGAAAGTACGAGGTCGGTCCATAGATCACGCTGAGCGCCGCCTTCTTCAGGCCGCTGACGAGATCGTGGTTGGGAAACAGACGCCAGGCGCGGGTGCTCTGGTTGAGCTGGCGCAGACGCTGCTGGCATTCCTTGAGGTCCGCGCCTTGCGCCTCTTTAACGGCCTTGCGGTAGACGTGGTAGGCGTACCAGCCCAGCGCCTCGCGGAAGTGATTGTCGCGGGTTTCGCGGCGCAGGTAGTGCAGCTCCAGGAAGATCTGGATCAGGCTGTCGACCCTGGCGCGGGCCTTGTCCGGATTCACCGCCTGGGTGATCGATCCGGAGCGCTGACGGTAGAGATAGGGCGCTTGCTCCAGGGTGACGAAGCGGTCCGCCTCCTGCAGCAACTGCGGCGTGTGCAGCATGTCTTCGTGCAGCAGGTTGGGCTCGAAACGCAGGCCGGACTGGACCAGCAGCGAACGCCGGTACACGTAGGTCCAGGCGGTGGTGGCGATGTGGAACGCTTTCACGCCTTCGCGGAAAAACTGGCGTCCCGAGATCAGGCCCAGTTGCAGGGGCGTGTGGCGGCCCGGCAGCTCGGTGCCGGCTTCGTCGACTTCCTGGAAACCGAAGTGCACGCAGTCCAGCGCCTGCTGCTTGAGTGTGGCGACGATGCTGTCGATGGCGCCCGGGGTGATCATGTCGTCGCCGTCGATGAACCAGATGAACTCACCGGTCGAGTGCTCGAACCCGGTGTTGCGGGCCGCGGACAGGCCGCCGTTGACCTGGGTGACCACGCGCATTCGCTCGGGAAAACGCTCGGCGAGGGCCGTCAGGCGTTCGCCGGTGTCATCGGTGGAGCCGTCGTCCACGGCAATGAGCTCGAAAGGAATGCGGGTGTCCTGCTCGACAATCGACAGGATGCAGTCGTCGATGAATTCTGAAATGTTATACGCCGCGACAACGATACTCAGGTCCATGTTCACGTCCTTGCCTTGGAGCTGTTGTGGAAAGCGTAGGCAATGGTTGCCCGCTCCCCTCGTTGGCGAATGGGCCAGGGATTCCCGGCATGGTTATGCGATGCAATTGTCAGGCCGCGATGTTACTGCGTGACGACAGCCTGCTGCTTCTGGTCTCCCGCAAAACGCCGGAGCGCGGGGCCCCGTGGGGAGTCACGAACGGCCGTGGATGCGCCGCGATGGGGCGCGCTGACCGTCCGATAATGGCAACCCAGTCTAAAGCATCCACCGTCGGAGTTGAGTTACATCCGCGCAAGGCTGCCTTCATGTTTCGGCGTGTCGTCATCGGCGAACCACCAGTCCGGCAGCAGGCGTCGAATGGCCGGTTGCGCGAAGCGGTCGTCGATCAGCCAGAGGGTGCCGGTGTCTTGCGGCGTGCGGATGACGCGACCGGCGGCCTGGGTCACTTTCTGCAGGCCCGGGTAGAGGTAGGTGTAGTCGTAGCCGGCGCCGAAACGGGCGTCCAGTCGCTGGCGCAGGACGTCGTGCCAGGGATCGAACGGCGGCAGGCCGAGGGTGGCGACGAAGGCGCCGATCAGGCGGGTGCCGGGTAGGTCGATGCCTTCGCCGAAGGCGCCCCCCAACACCGCAAATCCGACCCCCTGGCCGTCCTCGGTGAAACGCTCGACGAACCCGGCCCGCTCCGCCTGGCTCATGCCGCCGTGCTGGTGCCAGACGGGAATATCCGGCGCCTCGCGCTGCAGCCGCGCGCGGACCGCCTCCAGGTAGGTGAAGCTGCTGAAGTAGGCCAGGTAATTGCCGGGCTGGCGCCGGTACTGGCTGGCGATCAGCTCGGCAATCGGCCCCAGGGACGCCTCGCGGTGGGCGCGCCGGGTGCTGATGCGGTCGGCGAAGTGGATCTGCAACTGGCCACTGTGGAAGGGGCTGGGCACGGACTGCCAGGCCGTCTCCGGCGGCAGGCCCAGCAGGTCGCGGTGGTAGATTCCCGGCGACAGGGTGGCGGAGAACAGCAGGCTGCTGTCGGCGGCTTCGAAGCGCGGCCTGAGAAAGTCCGCCGGCACCAGGTTCTGGATTGCCAGTTCGGCCCGGCCGCGGCCGCCGCGGTGGTATTCGCACAGGGAGTGGTCGCCGAACGATTCCGCCAGACGGCTGAAGGCAAGGCAGTCGAACATGAGCTCCTGCAGGGCCAGGTCCGGCGGGTGGTCGGTGAGGTAATCGGTGATCGCCGAGACCAGCCCGTTGAGGCCGCCCAGCAGCGCTTTGGGCAGTGTGTCCAGAAACACGGGCCGGTCATCGTCGCTGCCGTACTCGCGGGCCAGCGTCTGCCATTGCCGGGCCAGCCGGTTGATGGGGCCTTTCAGGCTGGCCGGGGCCTGCTTCCTGGCCTGCAGCAGCCGCGACTGACGCAGCGATACCGAGTACATGCCCCGGGCGCGGTCGATCAGGTTGTGGGCTTCGTCTACGAGCAGGCTGACGCGCCAGTCGTTCTGCCGGGTCAGGCCATGCAGCAGGGCGTGCTGGTCGAACATCCGGTTGACGTCCGCCACCACCACATCGCTCCAGCGGGCCATCTCCTGGGCCAGGAAATAGGGACACAGACCGTGCTCGGCGGCGATGTCGCGCAGCGCTTCCCGGGTCAACGGGCCGGGGTGGTCGACCGCGGCCTGGCGGGCGGCGGGCAGGCGGTCGAAAAAGCCCCGGGCCAGCGGGCAATCCTCGCCGTGGCAGGCCTTGTCCGGGTGTTCGCAGGCGTGGTCCTTGGCGCTCAGTTCCAGGATGCGCAGGGGCACGGCGCCGTCCTGGGCGTCGGCCAGCCGTTGCAGGCCGTCCAGCGCCAGGTCGCGGCCGGGATTGCGGGTGGTCAGGTAGAACAGACGATCCTGCCCGGCCCGGGGCAGCGCCATCAGGGCCGGATAGAGCGTGCCCAGGGTCTTGCCCAGGCCGGTCGGCGCCTGCAGCAGCAACGAGCGCTGGCGCAGGCTGCTGCGGTAGACCGTCTCCGCCAGGGGGCGCTGACCACGCCGGAAATCCGGGAAGGGAAAGCGCAGGTTGGCCAGCGCCGCATCCCGCTCGCGCCGGTGCGCCGCTTCCTGCTGGGCCCAGGCGCGGTAGGCCTGGCACAGGTCGGTCAGCTCCTGCCACAGGCTGTCGGCGCTGGCGGATTCGCGCACCACGATTTCCCGGTCGCGGCCGATGTCGTAGTAGACCAGGGCCAGCTCGACGCTGTCCCGGCCGCTGGCCTGGCAGTGCAGGGCGCCGTAGGCCCGCAGCTGCGCCCGGTGCAGGGCGCGCTGGTCCGGCGACAGGCGTTCCAGGTCACCGCGATGGGTCTTGATCTCCTCCAGCCGGTTGGCCAGCGGCTCGTAGCCGTCGGCGCGACCGCGCAGGGACAGGCCCGCGCACTCGCCGCTCAGCGGAACTTCCGCCTGGTATTGCGGCCCGCGCCGCGCCTGGACCCGGGCGTGTCCGGCGATGCCGTCCTCGGCGGACGGTGCCGGAGTGTAGCGGTGATCCAGGTCGCCACGGCGGGCGGCGAACTCGCACAGGGTGCGCACGGCAATCGGCATCACTCGGCCTCCGACCAGCGCACGTAGCACACCGATACCGGGAGGCCGTGTTCCAGGCAGAACTCCAGCCAGCGGATCTGGTGGTCCTGCAGGCGATCGCCCGGGCCTTTCACCTCAATCATCTCGTAGGTGGTGTCGTCTGGCACGAACCGGATCAGGTCGGGCAGGCCGCTGCGGTGTTCGCGCAGGTCCCGCAACAGGCGTTGGAACAGCAACTTCAGGTGCGCGGCCGGGATGCACGCCAGGGCCATCTCCAGCACCGGTTCCGTCAGCACTGGCCAGTGCACGAAGGCGGACGAGAGGCCTTGCTTGGCACGCCAGTTGTCACGGATGCGGTCCTTGTAGTCGCCGCCGTCGAGTGCGGCCAGGCAATCGTCGAAAAGGGCCTGGCGGCGCTGCACGAAATCTTCCCGGTGCAGGTCCGCCGGCGCCAGGTGGAACGGGTGGAAAAAGGCGCCGGGCAGTGGCGCGAACAGCGCCGGCCAGCACAGCAGGCCGAACAGGCCGTTGATCAGGGTGTTCTCCACGTAGCAGACCGGCGCCCGCTCCTGGCTGAGGTGCTCCAGGGCGGCCCACTCCACCGACATGGCCTCGGGCTTTGGCAGCACCAGCGTCTGCTCCGGAATCGGCGGCCGCCGGGGCGCCAGCGGTGGCGTCTGGTCGAGCTTTTTGGCCAGTCGTTTGAGCAGGCGCTCCAGGCCCCGGGCTTCGCCGTCGCCGCGCGGGTCGTCGACGGCGTCACGCGCAACGGCCCAGGCTTCCTCCGGCCGCTTGAGCCGTTCCAGCAATCGCAGCTGCCGCAGCCGCGCCTCGCGATGCCCGCTCTCGCCCCAGGCCCGCAGGGCCAGCTCGGCTTCGCCGCTGCGGTCGGCCTGGCGTCCCAGCTCCATCAGCAGTCGCCCGCGCCGGCTCTCCAGCCAGGGGTTGGCGTTGCGCGGTGGGACGTCCGGCCAGATGGTGTCGGGCGACTCGCCGGCTTCCAGGCGGTCGCGGCAGGCCTGCATGGCCAGGTAGCGGTCCACGTCGTCGCGGCTCTGGAAAGCCCGGGAATCGGGCGTGAACGGCACCGTCTCATAGCGGTGATGGCCCAGTTCCACCAGCACGAAGTCCGGCCAGCTCTGGCGCAGGTTTCCGAAAAACATCAGGCGGATACGATCGAACAGCGCCATGTGGTGCAGGGCCACGAGGCGATCATCGGTCTGCGGCCACCAGTGCGAGAAACGCCGTGGTTCCGGCGTCAGTTCCCGGCAATGGGCGAGCATGGCCTTCTTGCTGGCGGAGCGGGGCAGGGGGCTCTCGGCCAGCCAGGCGCCCAGGGCGTTGCGGCACTCGGCGACGGTCAGGGCGTCGAACAGCGCTTCGATGTCCAGCTCCGGGTCGTTTTCCACCCAGCCGGCTGCGGCCAGCGCGTCCAGCGCCTCATCCACCGGGGCGCCCAGTTCGGGGTAGTTGAGCTTGCTCTGGCGGAAGCGTTCGCCGCTGCGCATCACCAGCCGCACCAGCAGCGCGCGGGCCGGCTGGGGCAGGTCGAGCAGGCGGTCGATGAGGGCGCGCTCGTCGGACGTGAGCAGGTCACCGTGGTGTTCGCGCACCCAGCGCACCACGGTCTCGAAGTTCTTCAGGTAGTAGAGCGGATCATCCAGCGATGCGGTGGCGATGGGACGGTTCATGACGCTCCGACAGGTTGGTTCCGGGCGGACAGTTTAAAGCCTGGGGCGGATGTGTCCCAGTGTTCACCGCCGGGTACAAGCGCGACGTCACCGTGCCGCGTTGATGAAATGAAACGGCTCAGGACTGGATGCTCCAGCCAGAAGCGAATGGACAGCCTTGCCTGCGCCGCCGCTTTGGCGGTGCTCTCGGGTACAACGGATGGCGTAACCCATCGCCTTCCTGTACGGTGCGCGACCCTTTCCATTCCTCAAGTATTCAAATTTCCCTATGTCTAATTCTTCGAATGTCGCCCTGGAACAGGCGCAATCCCGTTCCAACCGACTGGGCGACCCGCTGGTGGCGGCCCTGACCATGACCTTTATCGTCGCTTTCGTGGCCCTGTCCCTGGTGGATTCCGAAACCATGACCGCCTGGATCGGCGCCGGCTTTGCCTGGACCGCCAAAACCATGGGCAGCTTCTTCCAGCTGCTGTTGCTGCTGACCTTCTTCATTGCCCTGGGCGTGGCCTTCACCCGCAGCGGCGAGGCGCGCATCGGTAACCGGTCAACGCCGGAAATCGGCACCTTCCGCTGGTTGTCGATGATCCTGTGTACCCTGCTGGCCGGGGGCGGCGTGTTCTTTGCCGCCGGCGAGCCGATCTACCACTTCGTGGTGTCGCCGCCGTCGTTCAGCGCGGAAGCGGCGACGGCCGATGCCGTGGCGCCGGCGCTGGCGCAATCGTTCATGCACTGGGGCTTCCTGGCCTGGGCGGTGCTGGGTTCGCTGACCGCGCTGGTGCTGGCCTACGCCCACTACGGCCAGGGCAAGCCGCTGCAGCCGCGCACCCTGCTGTACCCAGTGTTTGGCGAGAAAGCCGTCAGCGGCTGGCTGGGCAGCGTGATCGACGCGGTCTGTGTGATTGCGGTGGTGGCCGGTACGGTCGGCCCGATCGGCTTCCTGGCCACCCAGATGAGCTTCGGCCTGCATGAACTGTTCGGCCTGCCGGACGGTTTCGGCACCCAGCTGGTGATCCTCGCGATCCTGGCGGCGGTGTACATGACCTCCGCCCTGACCGGCCTGCACAAGGGCATCCAGCTGCTGAGCCGGTTCAACGTGGTGCTGGCGCTGATCATCGCCGGCGTGATCGTCGTCTTCGGCCCGACCCTGTTCCTGGTGGACACCTACCTGCAGTCCATGGGCGAGTACGTGTCGTCTTTCTTCACCATGGCCACGCAGACCTCCCAGACCGCACCGGCCTGGTGGATGAAGTGGTGGACGGTGTTCTTCTTCGCCTGGTTCATCGGTTATACGCCGCTGATGGCGATCTTCGTGGCGCGCATTTCCCGCGGCCGCACCGTGCGCCAGATGGTGCTGTGCGTGTCGGTGCTGGCGCCGATTGCCACCACCATCTGGTTCACCCTGCTGGGCGGTACCGGCATCTACCACCAGCTGGCCGGCACCTTCGACCTGACCGAGGCGCTGAACAGCTTCCAGTTCGATGTGGCGACTCTCACCGTGGCCCAGGCCCTGCCGGGCGGCTCGTTCATGGCGGCGGCGATCCTGCTGCTGACCACCATTTTCGTGGCCACCACCGGCGACTCCATGAGCTACGCCATCGCCATGGTCGGCGCCGGCCACGACGAACCCAGCCCGGGTACGCGGGTGTTCTGGGGCGGCGCGATGTCCGTGATGGCGGCGATGCTGCTGTACATGGGCGCCGGCCAGATCGGCGTGTTGCAGCAGTTCATCGTGCTCACGGCGATTCCCGTGTCCCTGGTGATCCTGCCGTCCCTGTGGACTGGCCCCAAGGCCGCGGCTGCCATGGCAAGGCAGCAGGGGATTATCGGCTCGGACTGAGTATGAAAAAGCCGCCCGATGGGCGGCTTTTTTGTGGGCGTGAGTTCGACTTGGCCGATCAGCGCCAGATGGTGTGGTCGATCTTCTCGGCCAGTTCCGGATACTCCTGCGCCTTGAAGTGCGGCACCTTGCCGTCCTTGCGTTGGGCCAGGTAATCCTTGGTCAGTTTCACCACCGTGCCGGAGAGAAGGACGATGGCGATCAGGTTGATGGTGGCCATCAGGCCCATGGACGCGTCGGCGGCGTTGAATACCGTGATCACCGCCTCGTAACTGCCCCAGACCACCATGCCCAGCGCCGCCAGGCGCAGCAGGGTCAATCCCAGCGTACTGCCGCCCCCGAGGTAGATCAGGGCGTTCTCGGCGTAGGTGTAGTTGGCGACTATGGAGGTGAAGGCGAAGAACAGGATCGCGATGGCGATGAAGTAGGCGCCGAAGGCACCGAAGTGCACTTGCAGCGCGTCCTGGGTCAGCTTGGTACCGGTAATGCCGGAACCCGGTTCGAGGACGCCGGACAGCAGGATCATCACCGCGGTGGCCGTGCACACGATCAGGGTGTCGATGAACACGCCGAAGGCCTGCACCAGACCCTGGGAAGACGGGTGATGCGGGGCCGGTGTGGCGGTGGCGGCGATGTTCGGCGCCGAGCCCATGCCCGCCTCGTTGGAGAACAGCCCCCGCTTGATGCCGTTGAGCATGGCCGCGGTCACCGAACCGGCGACGCCGCCGGCGGCCTCGGAAATACCGAAAGCGCTCTTGACGATGGTGGCCAGCACACCCGGCACTTCGGTGATGTTCATGGCGATGACCACCAGCGCTGCCAGCACGTACAGTCCCGCCATAAACGGCACCACGAATTCGGCGAAACGCACGATCGAGCGCAGCCCGCCGAAGATGACGATGCCGGCGAAAAAGGCCACGGCGACCCCCACCCAGAGCTTGGGGATGTGGAAAGCGCCCTGCATGGCGTCGGCGATGGAGTTGGCCTGCACCGCGTTGAACACCAGCCCGAAGGACAGGATCAGGCACACCGCGAAGATGCCACCGGCCCAGGGCGCCTTGAGCCCCTTGGCCATGTAGACAGCCGGCCCGCCGCGATACTGACCCTTGCCGTCGCGCACCTTGTAGAGCTGGGCCAGGGTGCTCTCGGCGTAGCCGGTGGCCATGCCGACCAGCGCCACCATCCACATCCAGAAGATGGCGCCGGCGCCGCCGAGGTACAGCGCCACGGCGACACCCGCCAGGTTGCCGGTGCCGACCCGCGACGCCAGGCTGGTGCACAGGGCCTGGAACGGCGAGATACCGTGCACGTCGCTTTCGCGGGAGCCGCGGATGGCGCGGATCATTTCGTTGAAGTGACGGAACTGCAGCAGTCCCAGCCGGAGGGTAAAGAACACGCCCACGGCCAGCAGACCGTAGACGAGCACGTAGCCCCAGAGTATGGAATTCAGGAAGTCGACAATGGCTGTCATGAAAGGTCCCCAGCGGCGGTGCCGCGATCCGGTGAAAAAGGCCAACCCGGCGGAGCGGGTCGAAAAAGCGCGCGAGTCTAACACTCACCTCAGGATTTCGCCGATAGACGATCGTGGGCTACATCAAGACCCGACAGGGGATGGGAAAAGAATCGCGTCCATCCTGGACAAACTATCCGAGGTACTGCGAATGTCTTTCGTTTCAGGATAGACAAAACCGGTAAGGATGATGACATCAGAGCATGACTTCGGCGGCAATGACCGCGTTCGTCCCCATCGCGTGGCGGTGTACGGCACGCTCAAGCGCGGCGGCAGCAATCACCGCTACCTGCGCGGCGCCCGGTTTCTGGGTCGAACGCGGCTGCAGAGCATTGCCCTGTACGATCTGGGTGCCTATCCCGGCGCGCGGCTGGAAGCCTCCGCAGGCGTGGATGTGGAAGTCTACGCGGTAAATGACGCCGGCCTGCGCCGGGTCGACTGGCTGGAGGAATACCGGCCCGAGGCTCCGGCGCGCGGCACCTACGACCGCCGCTGGCTGGCAACGCCTCTCGGCCCCGCCTGGGTCTACCTGTACAACCCTCCGGTGAGAGGCCGGCGGCGCATTACCCGGGGCGGCTGGTCCGCCCGCCGCTAGGTGCCCGCCAGTGCTGGTCCGTAGCGGTTTTCCCCTTCGCCCGGGCGTGCCAGCATCAGCGCCAGCACGATCCAGCCAATCACGATCACGAACATCAACAACTGCCACCAGCCGGAGCGACCGATGTCGTGCAGGCGACGGGCGCCCAGGCTGATGCTCGGGACCAGAACAACCACGCTGAACACGGTTGAGAGAATGAACGAGCCCATGGCCAGATCGATCACGTTGGCGGCCAGGGATATCAGGAAATAGACCAGGAAAAACATCCAGTACTGGCGCCGGGTGGCGCGGCCGGAAAAATCGGCGTAGCGGCGGAAACCGTCGATGAATTCGTCCATCGGTGCCCCTATTCAGGTGAACAACATTCAGGCAGTGAAGACGAAGCCTATCAGCCGGTCGGAGCCTCGTCCGGCCGGGACTGGATCGAGATCATGTCAGCGCGGGAAGCGGGTGGCGTCGCGGTGCGTGGGCAACTCGAACCGGGCGCGGGCGATGTCGGTGCGGCGTAGGGTGGCGTGGATCAACTGCTCGCCGTCCTCCGCGGCCGCCAGGATCTGACCGCGTGCACCGACGATACGCGAGCCGCCCCAGAAGTGGCTTTCGCCCTCCGGCCCGTAGCGATTCGCCATCACGATGGGCGTGCCGTAGGTCATGGCGTAGAAACTCAGGTTCAGGGCCCAGTTGTCCTCGTTGGAGAAGGACTCGCTGACGATGCCGGAGGCCGAATTGATCGGCGCGCACAGCAGCGACGGCCGCTGCATCATCGCCTCGTGCACCAGCCCCGGATGCCAGAGGTCGGCGCAGATCAGGTAGCTGGCGGGCCAGCCTTCCACCACCGGGCACAGGGTGGTGGCGTCGGCGGGGGAGAACCATTTGCCTTCCTCCAGGCCGCCATAGGTGGGCAGGTTGATCTTGCGGTGGACCGCCTGGACCTCCCCGTGCTGCAGGATGGCCAGGGCGTTGTAGTATTCGCCCGGGCTGACTTCTTCCACGAAACCCACCACCGTCTGCATCTCGCCCGCGGCCCGCGCCAGCTCCAGGAGATGAGCGTCCGTCGCGGGCATAGCGACGTCCACCACCCTCTGGCGCAGGCTGTAGCCGGTCAGCGACAGTTCCGGGAACACCAGCAGTTCCAGGCCAGCGGCGCGGCCCTGTTCAATCAGGCGCTGGTGGGTGTCGAGGTTCCGGGCCACGTCGCCCAGGACGCTGTTGATCTGGGCGGCCCCGACGTGCAGGGCGTCCTGGTGGTGCATAATGGGTCTCCGGCAATGCTCGTATTTAGGGAGCCGCTGAAAAAGTCGATTTTGCGGCGAATCGCGGCGTTGCGCTTCATCCACAGTCTGAATTTTTTCAGAGGCTCCTCAGGCGCGATGATGCCAGTCAAAGTGAAGCAGGTTAAGGAGTCATTCCAGGGATTTTTCAGGACAATGTAGCCGAAGCGGGCGCCCCATTCACGCCGTTCCCGCCTTCCCGGGGACAACCAGCTTATCCAGCAAATCCGTCACCGGTCGCTCGTCCAGCGTGTCGATCACCGTTTCCAGTTCCGCCGTGGCCTCGGCGCCCAGCACGGGGCTGGCCAGGGCGCGGTACTTGGTGCGGATCTCCTCGTCGCTCAGCGGCGTGTGCGGATCACCGCGGGCTTCCATGGCGTCGCTGTGCCAGGCACGGCCATCGTCCAGCACCAGCGTGGCGTGGGCCCAGCGGCGAGCCGGGAAGGCCTCGTTGAAGGCGTCCGACTCGGTGATGACCACCCGTTGGGCCAGTCGGGTGATCAGTGGGTCGCCCAACGCGCGGGTGACGCTGTCCGTATCGACGGTGCCCCGCACCAGCGCGCAGGCGACCGACCAGGGCAGGCTGTACTGGGCCTGCTCGGTATCCGCCGGTGCCCGGGTGTGGAGTCGTTTGGCCTCGTGAAAGGTCTCGATCTCGATGCACGCGATCCGCGCCGGGTCGATGCCCTGCGGGCGGATCGACAGTGCCGCTTCCGCGGCTGGCTGCGCCCAGCGGCAGACCGGGTAGGCCTTGAAGTACTGCTCGTAGAGGTACCAGCGTTCGCCGAGATCCGCCCAGATGGGCGCCAGCGCCGGATCGGTGACCGTCAGCGTGGGCGCGCCGCTGAAGCCGTCGGCGGCCAGCAGCGCGGCGGACACCCCGGCCAGGGCGCCCCAGCCGGAGCCGTCCTTGAGCATGGTGGGGTGGTCGATGCAGCGCATCATCTGGCTGCGCGGGCCGTAGAACTCGGCGATGCCCAGCGCGTGGTGCAGGGTGTCGCGATCCGAACCCAGCAGGCGCGAGCAGACCGCCGCCACGGCCAGCCCGTTCCAGGCCCCGGAGGTGTGGTAGTCGTCCGCCGAGGCGTGCAGGGCGATGCCGGCGCGGGTCGCTACTTCGTAACCCAGCACCAGCAGGCCCAGGAACGCGCGCCCGGACAGGGCGTTGACCTCCGGCAGCGCGAGCAGGCCCGGCAGCACCGCCACGCCCACGTGCCCCTTGGTCAGCACCTGGCCGTCATGGGCGTCCAGGGCGTCGATCAGCCAGGCGCCGTGCAATGCCACACCGGCCGGGGAGGTCCGGCCGTCGGCGAACAGCAGCGGGCGCTCGCCGCCGTACTGGCTCAGTGTGAAGCGGCGCGCCTTGTCCGCCAGGGGTGTCGCGGTGGCACCGGCGGCCACGCCGACGAGGTCGAGCAGGCAGCGCTTGGCGTGGGCCATCGCGTCCGGTTCCAACTGGTCCGGGGTGAAGGACTGGATCCAGTCGAGGGGCTGCAGGTTGGAGGTCATGGGACGATCCGGAGGGGCGGGAAAGTGGATGCCGGGCCTAGTGCGGCCCGGCGAGCGGGATGGATTACAGCAGGTTGTTCTCTTTCAGGAACGACTCGGCCACCTTCTCGATGGTTTGCTTCTCCACGTCGACCTGGGCGTTCAGGCCGGCCATGGTGTCGTCGTTCAGCAGGGCGGACAGCTGGTTCATCTGCGCCGCCAGTTCCGGATTGGCGTCCAGCGTCTCCTGACGCACGACCGGGGTCAGGGCGTAGGCCGGGAAGTAACCCTTGTCGTCTTCCAGCACGCGGAAATTGAACGCCTGGATGCGGCCGTCGGTGGCGAATACCAGGCCGACTTCCACCTGGCCGTCACGCAGGGCCGGGTAGACGAGGCCGGAATCCATGCGCTTGATCTGCGGGCGGGCAAAGCGGAAATCGTATTCCTGCTGCAGGGGGCGCAGGCCGTCTTCGCGGGCGTAGAACTCGGCGTTGCAGGCGAAGGTCAGATCGTCGCTGTCGTTCACGGCGGCGGCCAGGTCGCTGATGGTCTCGATGCCGCGCTCGGCCGCGTCGTCTTCACGCATGGCCAGGGCGTAGGTGTTGTTGGCGTCGGACGGCTCCAGCCACACCAGACCTTTCTCGCCGTCCAGTTCCTTGACGGTGCTGTAGGTCTCTTCCGGGGACAGGCGCTCGGTGATGTCGTTGTAGTTGATCAGCGAGGTGCCGGTGTATTCCCAATAAAGGTCGATCTGGCCGTTTTCCTGGGCCTGGCGCAGCACGGCGGAGCCCATGCCGGCGCGTTTGTCGACGTCGTAGCCCAGGCCGTCCAGATACTGGGCGGTCATGCTCGCCAGCAGTTGTTGCTCGGTGAAGTTCTTGCCGCCCACCACGACGTCGTCGGCGGCGGCCACGGTGGATGCCGCGGCCAGGACCATGGCCATTACGGGTTTGATGAATCGTTTCATGAGCCTTGCCTCTTCTGTGTTTTTTGATGTGTCCGGCAGCGCCGGATGGGTTCTGGATGCGTTTTCGGTTCGGTTTGCCTCAGGCGCGGGACGGGTTCACTTCCCGCGGTACGATCAGGAACGCTGCCAGGGCGACCAAAGCGTCCACCACAATGGCGAGCAGCGCCGTGGGAATGGCCCCGGCCAGCATCATCACCGGGTCGTACAGGTCGATGCCGGTGAAGATCAGTTCGCCCAGACCGCCAGCGCCGATCAGGAATGCCAGCGGCACGGTGCCCACGTTCAGGGTCAGCGCGGTGCGAATGCCGGCGAAAATGACGTAGAGGGCGTTGGGCAGCTCCACCTTGATCAGCCGCTGCAGCGGCGACATGCCGATGCCCGCGGCGGCCTCGATCAGCGCCGGCGACACGTCCTTGAGGCCGGCGTAGGTGTTGCGGGTGATCGGCAGCAGGGTGGCCACGAACAGGCCGAACACGGCCGGCAGCGTGCCGATGCCCAGGAAGCTCATGGACAGCGCCAGCACCGCCAGGGTGGGGATGGTGGTGCCCACGTTCAGACCCTGCATCAGGGTTTCGGCGTAGCGGTCCATGGCCGGTCGCGACAGCACGATGCCCAGCGGAATGGCGATCAGGATGGCCAGCCCGCCGGAGATGGCCGTCAGCCACAGGTGCTGCTTGGCCAGGTATTCCACGTCCGGCAGGTAATAAAGGAAGTCATCCAGCACACCGCTGGACTGGGCCCAGACGCCGGCGGCGAAGATGGCGACCAGCAGCGCGAACCGGCCGATGCCCTTGAAGTACTGTATCGGCATGGATCACTCCCCCGCCTGGTTCGCTTCCGGGGCGATGCCGGCTTCCGCCCCGGCGGTCGGCGCGCCGGCCAGCGAGCGGTAACGTGAGCCCAGGTGGCGGGTGATGGCGCGCTGGGTGATCTGGCCGCACAGGCGGCCTTCGGCGTTGACGCAGGGCATCCAGGTCATGTCGTGGGCGAACATCAGGGAGGCGACCTTGCGCAGGTCGTCGTCCAGTCCGACCACGGTGTGGATGCTCTCGTAGTGATCGCGGCAATAGCCCTGGGTGGTGCGCGCCAGGGCCTTGTCGATCAGGCCGATGGGCTGGTGCTTGTCGTTCACCATCACCACGCAGTTGAGGTAGCCGTGCTCCTCGATGCGCTTGTAGGCGGTCTCCAGGGTGTCGTCCGGGCGCACGTAGCCGATTTTCTCGCTGGCCAGCTCGTGGACCTTGACCAGGTTGAGGCGCTTCAGGGCCCGGTCCTCGCCCAGGAAGGACTCGACGAACTCGTTCTTGGGGGCGGCCAACAGCTCGTCCGGTTCGGAGTACTGCACCAGTTTGCCGGTACGGAAGATGGCGATGCGATCGCCCATCTTGATGGCTTCGTCGATGTCGTGGCTGACGAACATGATGGTTTTCTTGAGCTCTTTCTGCATGGCCAGGAACTCGTCCTGGATCACCGCCCGGTTGATCGGGTCGATGGCGCCGAACGGCTCGTCCATCAGCATCACGGGGGGATCCGCCGCCAGCGCCCGGGCCACGCCCACGCGCTGCTGCTGCCCGCCGGACAGCTCGCTGGGGTAGCGCTTGAGGAAGGTGGAGGCGTCCAGGGCGATCATGTCCATCATTTCGCGGGCGCGCTTGAGGAAGCGGGCCTTGTCCCAGCCCAGCAGCTTGGGCACAACCGTGATGTTTTCCTCGATGGTCATGTTGGGAAACAGGCCGATCTGCTGGATCACGTAGCCGATGTTGCGGCGCAGCTCCTGGGTGTTCAGGCCGCTGGTGTCCTCGCCGTTGATCAGCACCCGCCCGGAGGTGGACGGCACGATGCGGTTGATCATCTTCAGGGTGGTGGTCTTACCGCAGCCCGACGGGCCCAGCAGCACGCAGATTTCCCCCTTCGGCACCGTCATGTTGATGTGGTCGGCAGCGGTGACCGGACCTTTCGGGGTTTCGAAAATCTTGGTCAGGTTCTCGAGTTGAATCATCGAATAATCCTTGGTCGGTAAAGCGGGGCCGAACGGTTCAGACGGCGGACGTGGCAGCGCCCATGCCTTTCGGGGTGAGGCGCTTCTGGATGGCCAGCAGGCCGTAGTCGGCGATGATCGCCAGCAGGCTCACCGCGACCGCGCCGACAATGAGCTGGCGCGGGTCGGACTGGGAAATGCCGCGGCTGATAAAGGTGCCCAGGCCGCCGGCGCCGATGTAGGCGGCGATGGCCATGACGCCGATGTTCAGCACCACGGCGGTGCGGACGCCGGCCATGATGACCGGTACGGCCAGCGGGATTTCCACCATGCGCAGGCGCTGGTTGCCGCTCATGCCGATGCCCCGGGCCGCTTCGCGCAGGGCCGGGTCGACGTTGTTAATGGCGGTGTAGGTGTTGCGGATGATCGGCAGCTGCGAGTAGAGCAGTACCGCGATCACCGCCGGCACGTAACCGATGCCGTGGCCGATCATCGACAGCACCGGAATCATGATGCCGAACAGGGCAATCGACGGGATGGTCACGATGATCGACGCCACGTAGAGGACATACCGGGCGATGCGCTCGTTCTTGGTGATGGCGATACCGATGGGCACGCCGGTCACGGTCGCCAGGCCCACGGCCACGAACACCAGGGCGATGTGCTCGAGCGTCCGGGTTGTCAGCAGCCCCATATTGTCGAGCGCGTACTGGATCAGTTCCACCAGATCGGTCTCCTGCAGTCTCGGGTAATCAGCGGGCGAAGCCCCTTCAGTATAGAACGGGCGGCCAGAGTATCCGGGCACGGAGTGACGCGTCGGTTGTGCCCGGCGGAAAGCTTTTTACCCTAACAAAAGCGTCGCGTTAATACAGGCGATAGTTATTAGTAATTGAAATAAATCTGATTGCAGGATCGAATCTGTTTTCTCGGTTTTGACGGATAAATCGATTTAAAACATATATTTGATGGATATTTTACCGTCGGGCCAGAAATCGCCCATCGCTTAATTATTTTGAGATGCTATAACGGATTCGTTTAGTGGGCGAAGCAATCAGGCCGTGTCCTCCGCCTGGTGCACCACGCTGGTCAGGGTGTCGCAGAAGGCCTCGTAGGCCTCGCTGGAATGGGCCGGCGAGCGGTGGATCTCCACCTCCACGAGCCCCAGGTCCGGCAGTGCCGCCGATTCCGGCGCCACCACACACCCTTCCGGCACGCTGCGGGGCGTCTTGATGGTCATCGCCAGCCCCGACTGCACCGGCAGGTTGACGCCGGTCGGTGAGTAGCTGGTATAGCGCACGTTCCAGCGGAAGCCGGCGCGACCGAGGGCCGCCACCGCGTGGGCGCGGAAGATGCAGCCCTCCGGGTTCAGGGCCAGGGGCAGCACGTCCCAGTCGTCCAGGGTCTTGCCCCGGGCCAGGGTCCAGACCAGCGGTTCGGTGGCGATGAACTGGCCGGTGCGGGTGGGGGAGTGGCGGATCGCCAGCACCACGTCGAGCAATCCTTCCTGGAACAGATCCACCAGCCGCGAGCTCACACCGCAGGTCAGCTCCAGGCGCACGGTCGGGTACTGCCGCGCGAACTGGTCGAGGAATTCCGGCAGGTACGCCATCGCCTGCTCCTCGGTGATCCCCAGGCGAATCAGCTCCCCCTGGCGGTCGGCGCCCATCTCCTGGCGGGCCTCATCTTCCAGCTTCAGCATGTGCCGCGCGTAGGGCAGCAGGCGGCTGCCGGCGGGCGTCAGGGCGACGCTGCGGCGGGTGCGTTGCAGCAGGGTTTCCCCCATCTGATCCTCCAGGCGTTTGATCTGGAGACTGACGGCGGACTGGGTGCGGTGGAGGACTTTGGCGGCGGCGCTGAAGCCCTGACTTTCCGCGACGGCGACGAAGGTTCTGAGCAGTTGGGTATCCATCCACTTATTTTAAGTTGAAATAAAACAGATGTTAAAGATTAATTTCACTAATTTCTGGGAGGGCCATAGGGTAAAAAGACGTTTCCAACACCAAGGAGTTTCACGTGCAAGCCGAAGCAATCAGTGCGGTGTCGTCACCGCTTGATGCCCTGATCGATACCGACCGCTACCCCATCCGCAATCTGGATTCCAAGGCCGGGCAGGCCCTGCTGGCCCGCTGCCATGCCCAACTGGCCGACGATGGCTGTGTGGTACTCGATGGCTTTGTACGCCAGCAAGCCCTGGATCGCCTGGAGCGGGAAACCGAGCGCCTGTCGCCGGATGCCCACTACAACCAGACCGAGACCAACCCGTACAACTGCGATGCCGACCCGTCGCTGCCGGACTCGCACCCGAAGAATCGGTTCGACGACCGCACCAACGGCTTCGTGGCCGGCGATCGCATCGACCAGGAAACCATCGTCCGCCAGGTCTACCAGGACCCGGATTTCCAGAGCTTCATCGCGTCGGTGGTGGGCATGAAGGAAATCCACCAGTACGCCGACCCGCTGGCGGACCTTGTGATCAACGTGCTGCGCGAAGGCTGCCAGCATCCGTGGCACTACGACACCAACGAATTCATCGTCACCATGATGACTCGCCAGTCCCTCGGTGGTGGCCAGTTCCAGTATGCGCCGGGCATTCGCAGCCAGGCCGGCGAGAACTACGACGCCGTCGAGCAGGTGCTGGACGGCGACCACCGCACCGTCAAGAAGCTGGATCTCCAGCCCGGCGACCTGCAGGTGTTCTTCGGCCGCTACTCCCTGCACCGGGTCACGCCGGTGGAAGGCGAGAAAGAGCGCCACACCGTGATCTTCGCCTACGCCAAGGAGCCTGGTTTCATCGGCCGCCCGGAACGGGCCCAGCGTATCTTCGGCCGCATGGCGCCGATTCACGAACAGTTGCTGGAACAGGGCCTGACCCGCAGCGACAACCTGGCCGACTGATCCGCAGGAGATTGATCCATGAGTATCGTAGAAACCCAGCCGCTGACGGATAACGAGCCGGATTCGATTCCGGTAGTGCCGTCGGCGCCGGTCGCCAACGGCGACAGCATCCCCACCGCGTTCGACCCGAAACAGCTCCGGGCCGGCCGCCTGGCGCGCCTGCGCACCATGATGCGCGAGCAGGGCTACGCCGCGGTGATCCTGTTCGACCCATACAACCAGCGCTACGCCACCGGCTCGCGCAACATGTTCGGCTACTTCCTGCGTAATTCCACGCGCTACATCTATGTGCCGCTGGAAGGCCCGGTGATCCTGTTCGAATACCCGGGCAGCGCCCACGTCTCCATGGGCCTGGAGACCATCGACGAGTCCCGCACCTCACAGGTGGTGTGGTCGGCGGTGAACCAGCGCGACGGACTGTCCAGCGACCCGTTCGGCGTGGAAATCGCCGAGCTGGTGGCCGAGCACGGTCGCGGCAACCGCAAGGTGGGGCTGGACCGCTGCGCCCTGAACCTGGCGCGCTCCCTGGAAGCCCAGGACCTCGAAGTGTTCGACTGCATGCAGGACATCCTGCACTGCCGCCGCATCAAGACGCCGGAAGAGATCGCCTGTCTGGCCCAGTCCATGGCCGGCAGCGAGGCCGCCGTGGCGCGGGTGGAAGCGGCGATCCGTCCGGGCATCACCGAGAACGAACTGTTCGCCGAACTCTATGGCGAAGTGATCCGCCAGGGTGGCGAGTTCATCGAGACCCGGCTGCTGAACTCCGGCCCGCGCACCAACCCCTGGTTCAACGAGGCCAGCGACCGGGTGATCCGCCCGGGCGAACTGGTGGCGCTGGATACCGACACCATCGGTATCCACGGCTACTACTCCGACTTCTCCCGCACCTTCCACGTGGGCCCGGGCAAGCCGACCGGCTACCAGAAGTCGCTCTACCGCATGGCCTACGAACAGGTGCACCACAACATGGACCTGCTGGGCCCGGGGGTGGAATACCGCGAGATCGCCGAGAAGGCCTGGAAGATCCCCGAACGCTTCCTGAATCGCCGCTACCCCAGCATCATCCACGGCGTCGGCATGCACGGCGAAACCCCGCTGGTGGCGCACCACATGGACTTCGACCGCTTCTCCAAGGACGGCGTCCTGGAGCCGGGCATGGTGGTGTCCGTGGAGAGCTACATCGGCGAGGAAGGCCAGCAGGACGGCGTCAAGCTGGAGGAAGAGGTGGTCATCACCGAGACCGGTTACCAGAAGCTGTCCCGCTACCCATTCAGCGAAGCCCTGCTGGGCTGATCGACACAGGAAAGCACCCATGACGAACGTATCCCATCGCATCGCCGGTGAGCCGGTCAGCACGCCGGCCACCCTCGATGTCTTCAACCCGGCCGACGGTCAGGTGATCCGCCAGGTGGCCCTGGCCGATACCGATCTGGTCAACGACGTGATCCGCATCGCCCGCGAGGCCCAGCCGGCCTGGCAGGCCACGCCGCCGGCCAGGCGCGCCCAGGTGATGTTCCGCTTCAAGGCCCTGCTGGAGCGCGACGCCGCGGAGATCGCCCGGCTGATCAGCGAAGAACACGGCAAGACCCTCGACGACGCCCTGGGCGAGCTGCGCCGCGGCATCGAGAACGTTGAATACGCCTGCGGCGTGCCGGAGTTGCTGAAAGGCGACTACTCCCACGACGCCGGCCCGCGCATCGACAGCTTCTCCAACCACCAGCCGGTGGGCGTGGTGGCGGGCATCACCCCGTTCAACTTCCCGGCCATGGTGCCGCTGTGGATGTTCCCCATGGCCATCGCCTGCGGCAACAGCTTTATCCTAAAACCGTCCGAGCAGGTGCCGTCGACGGCGGTGAAGATGGCGGATCTGCTGCAGGAAGCCGGCCTGCCGGAAGGCGTGTTCAACGTCGTCCACGGCCAGCGCGAAGTGGTCGAGCAGCTGATCGACGCGCCCGACGTACGCGCCCTGAGCTTCGTGGGGTCCACGCCGGTCGCCCGGGCTCTCTACGAGGGCGGCACCCGCAACGGCAAGCGCGTCCAGGCCCTGGGCGGCGCCAAGAACCACGCCGTGGTGCTGCCGGACGCCAACCTGGACAACGCCGCCAACGCCCTGATCGGCGCCGCCTACGGCAGTGCCGGCGAACGCTGCATGGCGATTTCCGTGGCGGTCTGCGTGGGCGATGAAACCGCCGACGCGCTGGTGGACAAGGTCGTCGCACGGGCTCGTGACCTGAACGTTGGCCCGGGCACTGAGGACGGCATGGACATGGGTCCGCTGATCAACGCCGGCCACCGGGACAAGGTGTTCGGTTATCTGAACGCGGGCGTGGAGGCCGGCGCCGAGCTGGTGCTGGACGGCCGCGAGCACCCCATGGTGAGCCACTCCGACGGTTACTACCTCGGCCCCACGCTGTTCGACCGGGTCAAGGCGGACATGAGCATCTACACCGATGAGATCTTCGGCCCGGTGCTTTGCGTGGTGCGGGTCAGCAGCCTGGATGAGGCGATCCAGCTGATCAACGCGCACCGCTACGGCAACGGCACCTGCGTGTTCACCCAGAGCGGCGAAGCCGGCCGGGTGTTTGCCGACGCGATCGAAGTGGGCATGGTGGGCATCAACGTCCCGCTGCCGGTGCCGGCGGCCTACCACAGCTTCGGCGGCTGGAAGGAATCCCTGTTCGGTGACCTGCACGCCTACGGGCCCGACTCGGTGCGTTTCTACACCCGCCGCAAGGCCGTCACCCAGCGCTGGCCCTCCAGCGAGCATACCGACGTGGTGCGCCTCACCTTCCCGGCCAGTTCCTGATGGCCGCAGCCGGCGGCCTTAATTGGCGGCCGGTTCGCTTTTCTCTCCGGCCGGCTCGTCCGTCACCGCGACGAGTCGGCCGTCCCGTTCCAGCCGATAGCGATCAAAATCCCGCGCCAGGTTGAGGTTACCGGAATAGAACCGGCGCGCCTCTTGCTCGATCTCATCGATCAGCGGCGCCGACGGGTGGTTGAACTGGTAGCGCGAACTGAAGTGGGTCAGCACCAGGTTAGGCAGCCCCACCGCCTCGGCAAAGCGCGCCACCTGCTCGGCCGAACTGTGCTGGGGTTTGGGGCCGACGTGGTCGGACACCGCCTGGGTGTAGGTGGACTCGTGGATCAGCACCTGGGCGCCTTCGCAAGCCTCGCGCAGGCATTCCGGCGTGTCGTTGTCGCCGCCCACCACGACGCGCCGCGGCGTGCGGTGGATGGCGGTGTAGTCGTCGCTGCGCAACACCCGCCCGTCGTCCAGGGTGACGTCCCGTCCCCGCTGCAGCTCGCCCCAGCTCGGGCCAGCTTCTATACAGTCTGCCCGCAGTCTGTCCGTCAGCAACTGGCGCTCCAGATGCCTTTCCGTGAAGACGTAGGCCACCGTCGGCACCCGGTGGGAGAGGGCGGCGGTGGTCACGTGGACGTGCCCGTCCTGCCATTGGAAACCGTCGGCGTGGACCTCGATGAACTCGATGTCGTAGCCCAGATGGGAGTCGGTGGCGGCCAGGGCGGTCTCCACGTAGGCCTTGATTGGCCCCGGCGCGATCAGCGGCAGCGGCTCGGTGCGCCCGGCCATGGAGGCGCTGGCCAGCAGCCCCGGCAGCCCGAAGCTGTGGTCCCCATGCACGTGGGTGATGAAGATGGCCCGCAGCTGCACCAGGCTGTGGTGGGTGCGCTGCAACTGGTGCTGGGTGCCTTCGCCGCAATCGACCAGATACCAGCCCTTGGGCCCGCCGTGCTGGAGGGCCAGGCCGGTGACGTTGCGCTGACGGGTCGGGGTGCCGGCGGAAGTACCCAGAAAGGTGAACTGCATGCTCGATCCGTGGTCCGTGGATTCACCTGCATCATGGGGTAAATCGCCATCCGCGACCAGTGGCGGCGGACGTGGTCTGTCCCGAGACGTTACACTGGCGGCATTCCATTTCCGGACAACGGCGACCCAGGCATGACTCCCGACCACAACGACCTCTGGTTCCTCCCACTGGGCGGCACCGGCGAAATCGGCATGAACCTCAACCTCTATGGCCACGACGGCCAGTGGCTGATGGTGGACTGCGGGGTGACCTTTCCCCGGCCGGGCCGGGTGATCGCCGACGGCACCGTGCACGGGCGTGGCGAGCCGCCGGTGCAGATGGCCGACCCCGCCTTCATCGCCGACCGCCGCGACCGGCTTGCCGGGCTGATCATCACCCACGCCCACGAGGACCACATCGGTGCCGTGCCGTATCTGTGGCCGCTGCTGCAATGCCCGGTCTACACCAGCCGTTTCACCGCAGAGATCCTGCGCCGCAAACTGGCGGAGTTCGACCTGCTGCACCGGGTGCCCATCCACGTGGTGGACGTGGACGAGCGCCGCTCCATCGGCCCGTTCGACGTGCAGTGGCTGGCCCTGACCCATTCCATCCCCGATCCCAACGCCCTGATGATCCGCACCCCGGCGGGCAACCTGTTCCACAGCGGCGACTGGAAGCTGGACGAGGAACCGCTGGTGGGCCACGGCTACACGCCGGGCACTTTCCAGGCGCTGGCGGAGGAAGGCGTGGCGGCCATGGTGTGCGACTCCACCAACGCCACGGTGGCGGGGCATTCCATGTCCGAATCGGCGTTGGAAAAGGGCCTGCTGGCCGCCACTCAGGATGCACCGGGCCGCGTCATCGTCGCCTGCTTCGGCAGCAACATCGCGCGCCTGCACACCCTCGCCAACGTCGCCCGCGCCACCGGCCGCTACATGGGCCTGCTGGGGCGCTCGCTGATCAACATGAGCGGCGCCGCCAAGGCCGCCGGCGTCTGGAACGCCGACGACCACCTCATCAACCCCGCCCACCTGGGTTACCTGCCCCGGGGAGAAGTGCTGGCCGTCGCCACCGGCAGCCAGGGCGAACCCCGCACCGCCCTGCGTCGCATGGCCATGGGCTCGCACCCCGACGTGGAGCTGGAACCCGGCGACCGCGTCATCTTCAGCGCCCGCGCCATCCCCGGCAACGAAGACGCCATCGAGGCCCTGATCGCCAGCCTCAAAGAGCAGGGCGTCGAAGTCATCACCGCCGAAGCCGCCGACCTCCCCATCCACGCCTCCGGCCACCCGGCCCAGGACGAACTGCGCGCCATGTACCAGTGGGTCCAGCCGGACGTCGCCATCCCCGTCCACGGCGAAGCCGAACACATGGACGTCCACGCGGGGCTGGCGCGGGACTGCGGCGTGCCCAAGTCCCTGCTGGGGCGCAACGGCGACCTGTTCATGATTCGCCCCGTGCCGGGGATGCGGCGGCAGGTGGCGGAGACGGGAAGGCTCGGTTGGGAGAGAGGGGAACTGGTGAGGGTGGTTTGAGGCGCCCGGTGGTTGTCAGGCGAGGCGTATTGACTGCGGTGCCCGCCTGCCCTCAGCTCTGCGTGTTAATACCGGTATGTCGGAATCACAAAAAGAAGACGTCAAACGAACGCATGGCGCCAACGGCGACAAGGCGCTAGGGTGTTGTTTAAAGGGAATTAACGACCGTGGCAAGACTGCCCGTAGGGCGACATTATCGAGAGCGCACGATTATTCGATATTTTGGAACGCGGTCTAAGGACTGTTAGCGCCTATGGAGATTTCATATGGATAGTTACGAAAAACACGATGTCGCCGCGCGTGGTCTACAAAAGTTGACGGAAATGCATCAAGAGTTCCTGGCAGAGCTAAGAAAAAACCAGGGGCAGCCAGAGAATATGGTGGGGATGGTGGCGGTTAATGGTGATGCCGTGTCCTTAACATCATTAGGGATTGAGCTTGAAGTTCGTCATCGCCCCATAGCGATCGACGGTGTGCCAAAGGCTATTGAGTATTTGGCAGTCGCTGAGCACGACGGAGAGCAATTAGTGGTATTCAAGTTCTACCTGAATTCGTCGTATGTCTTGAGTAAGGGTTTGGGCGCAGAATCCGTCTTATGCGACTACAACAACAGGCGCATTGGAAGAATATTGGCTTGCGAAGCTGCGGATGAATTACTTACATCCCCAATTTTTCAACCTACGGAATAAGAGCTAACAAGGCAGACTATGTCAGTAAAGGCAGACATGATTTTCATAGTCGAGGATGAATCCCAGATGCCCTCATCCTCAAGGTTCAATATCCACCGGGAAACCTATAATCCAAACTTTTCGACGCCTACCGAAAAGTCGACCTCGGATGGCTCGGCGACAGTGTTGAGCCAAGCCGATAAATTGTCTCTTGCACTCCGAGTTGCCTCTCTACCTTTCACACCATTGGCTGTGGCCGCAGGTGCCACAGCTGGACTTAATCTGGCTAATATCTTCAACGAGAACACTTCACTTTCTGAAGATGAAAAGATGAGAAAACGATTAGCCGAAGATGAGTTAAATCGATTTCTCGTCAATCACGCGATGACGTCTGACATAGCGAAGTCCCTTGGATTTCGGTTTCCTCCAGGGCATCCAAGAGTAGGCTCCAGCTACAGGCTTCACCCGCTAGCTGAGCATGGAGACAGCACTAAAGAGACGGTTTATATTCCCGAGGACAAATATGACGAGATACTCTTCGAAGAGCGGGAAGCTGAGCTGATTAAGTTCTTGGTTAATCTCGGTGCCACCCGTATTTCAATGACGCAGTTAGAAAGCACGGACTCGCATCGTGAATTGAAAGGTGACATCAGTGGCGGTAACAGCTTGGTCGAGGCTAGCGCGTCCGCAGGAGCTGATGATAGAAAACTCGGTTCTCGGAGTTGGGATAGAGAGTTTGTGCTCAACCCTAACCAATCAAAATTGAAGCCCATCGATAAAAAAGAATATGCATGGGTCAATTTTGAGCCCAACTGGCAATCGATTTTGGTAGCACGCGAGGTAGGGGGGTGCACAAAAGCTTCAATTCTTCTCAAAGAGGAAACGGCATTCTCGACGACTAAGACTGCTTCAGCACACCTTGCCAGCAAAGCAGCGAAGGGCGGTGTATCGGCCTCAGCGGAGGGTGGGGTTAGCTCCAAAAAGAGCGTACTTATTGAGGTCGAATTTTTTTCTCTGAATCATCAAGCGGAGTGAATGTTTAAATATCTGCCAGATGAAGAAGGTCGGGGTCATGAAGAAGGTCGGTGTCAAGTCTTGCCTTTTGCCCTTGTCTTATTTTTACGTTTACGCTCTCGCATAGAGAAAAACGCAAGACTTGACCCCGCGCGCCTTGCTCGCCCGCCCGGTGGACATCGAGGATGTGCGCGCCCCGGGTGAGCAGGCATAATCAGAGCTCGCACCGGATGTTGGGCAGACCGCGTCGCACGATTGGCGCGGCAGTGACGTCCGGCCCTGATGTGCACACGGTAGAAGATTCCGATTATGGCGGTTACCCCAGCGAAGATGTTGGCCATTGTATTCCTCAGCCTGATAGCCGGCTGCTCCACCGTCCCGTCCGGGGCCGGGGTGACCGGGTTCACGGAAACCGGGCAGGCGTCGTACTACGCGGATAAATTCCAGAACCGGAAGACGGCCAGCGGTGCCCCGTATAAACACGAGCTGCTGACCGCCGCCCACAAAACCCTGCCGTTTGGTTCCACGGTCAAAGTCACCAACACGCAGAACGGCAAGAGCGTCGTGGTCGAGATCAACGATCGCGGGCCGTTCGTGGCCGGTCGCATTATCGATCTCTCAAAGTCCGCTTTCAGGCAGATAGGGAACACGTCGGCGGGCGTGATCAATGTGCGGATTGACGTGCTGGATTAGTACCTGAAATGGCGCAACAGCCACTTTCAAGACAGCCCGTCCCGCTCACCCCAACGCCCGCTCCCTCTTAGCCCCGGCACTCGCCTTCAACCGATCAATGCACGTCCGGAACGTCCGGCTGACCAGGGTCTGGTCCCGGATCATGGCCATTTGTGGCCAGGTGGCCTGTTCGCCCAGGCGGATGTACATGTCCAGGTCGGCGTCGCTGGGGTTGGACAGCACCTTGCGGTACAGCAGCGGACGGAACGGGAACTGGATGTTGATGTCCCCCAGGTAGGACTGGGTGGCCATGGCGTGGGCCTGTTCGATGTAGGGGCGCAGGCCGGACTTGGAGCCCAGGTTGCGGGTCAGCTCCAGCATCGAGGCCACCTGGGCGTGGACGAAGGTCCCCGCCGCCTGGCGCACCGATGCGGTCAGGCCACGGTCGTGATGGTGGCTGATGAACGGCAGCACGTGCGGGTTGGCCTGGCTGACGATGGTCTTGTTCACGTTGTGCAGACGCGCCATGCGCATGGCCGGCAGGTCGCCCTGGAGGCTGCCGTCGATCCAGGTTTCGGTGGGCATGTAGGGGCTTTCGTCCGATTCACCGGCGGGGTCGCGGGCGCTCAGGGTGACCGGCGGGTAGATGCCGGGAATGGCGCACGACGCCAGCACGGCCGAGTCGATCATCACGTCCGGCGAGGCCAGTTCGTTGAGCAGTCGCGGCTTCTGCCGGGTGCGCGTGGGTGAGACGGAGATGTTCAGGGTGCGGCCGCTGTGCTCGTAGGCTTCGCGGAAACTGTAGCGGCCCACGTTGGTGCGGATGTGGGTCAGCAGCTGCTGCGCGTCCATGGCGTGGCCCTGACGCCACATGCGCGCCGGGGGCAGCCAGCGCAGGGCGTCGCGGTGGACCCGTTCCGGCTGGGTGAAGAACTCGGCCAGTTCGGTCTGGTTGCGCGAGCAGATTGACGCCGCCAGGATGGCGCCCATGCTGGAGCCGGCGATTACGTGGGGCAGCAGATTCTGGGACCAGAGCGCGCGGGTGACGCCGAAATGGTAGATGCCGAAGGCCGCGCCGCCGCTGAGCATCAGGGCGGTGTGGCCGAACACCCGCTCGGCCTCGCGGAACAGGTTGAGCTTCTGTTCGTCGGTCGCGCCCGGCAGCGGGTGATCGCAGATATAGAGCATCGACTGCTCCACTTCGTCGAGGAAGCGGGAAACCAGATGCTTGGTGCCGGTGCGGGCGACGCTGTAGAGATCCGGGTTGGAGAGTTCCCCCAGGTGCCGGTAGAGACTTTCCTGCAGGGTGCGGATCAGCGCGGTGGGATCGCCGGCCTCGCGTTGCCGGCGGAGATCGTCGGCGTGTTCGCGCACCAGTGCGGTGTGCAGCATGCGCGTGTCGTCACGCTCGCGCCAGGCGAGTTTGCCTTCCAGATCGTCGAGCTTCTCGGCGGCGTCGAACCATTCGTCGTAGCTCGTCGCCGAGTCGAGAGCCTGTTGCAGCTGTTTGCGGGCTCGGGCTTTGCGTCTCATGGGCCTTACCTTAGCGCAGCAAACGGGACGTTGTGAGTCACAGAGTGTGGTGTGACTGGATTGTAACCTATCCGGTGTGTTCGCGACGGACCCGCAGGCTGGCGCCAAACGAACGTTCGGCCCCCGGCACCAGGCGGATGGCCCTGGCCAGCTCCGGTCGGTTAAAGGCGTCGGGCATGAATTCGTTGGGCTCGATGGCCAGTCCCGACGGCTGATCCGCCGGCAGGCTGTGGCCCGTGTAGACCTGTACCACGCCCCGGTCCTGGGTCAACGTCAGGCTCCGCCCGTCCGACCCGGTCAGCGTGCTGACCAGTCCGCCGTTGCCGTTCGGGCCCCAGTAGCAGTCGTCCAGACGGCTCTGCGCCAGAGCCCGGCCTGGCGCGCAGAAATCGTGCTCGGTGCCGCGCACGTGCTGGTAGGCGTCGTTGCCCGGCAGCGGGATCAGGCGGGCGTCGCTGACGATGCGCTCGGTGTGGGGCAGGGTCAGGCGGCAGTCCGCCAGCGCCTGGCCCGGCAACCGCAGGTACGGGTGCCAGCCCAGCCCGAGCGGCGCGTCGCTCTCGCCGTCGTTGCGGGCGGTCAGCGTTAGGCGGAGGCCGTCGCCGCTCAGCTCGAAGCGGGCGCTGAGGTGTACGTGGAACGGGTAGCCCGGCTGCTCGGCGGACCGCAGGGTGTCGCAGGTCAGTTCCACGGCGATCCGGTCGGCTCCCGGCTCGATCTGGCCCGCCTGCCAGACCGCGTCCATCACCAGGCCGTGCAGGCTGTTGCCGTCGTCATCCCGCTTGGCGAACTGATGCTCGGCGCCGTCGAACACATAGCGCCCGTCGGCGAGGCGGTTGCTGTAGGGCGCCAGGATCGCCGAGCGCGCGCCCGTGAGAGCGGCGAAGTCGTCCGGCGTGGCGTAGCCGCTGACGACCGAATCCGGGCCGGTCTCCGGCAGGCTCAGGGACAGCAGCGTGGCGCCGCGCAGGGCAATCTCGGCCCGGGGCGTGCCGCCCGGGCCCTGCAGGATCAGTGTCGGGTAGGGGCCGAAGCGGCCTTCCGTGGCGGTGTAAGTGGTCAAAGCCGGGCTCTCTTTCTGGTCACTTTAGGCAGATAGGCAGACGCGCAGGGGCGTTTGGCGCGGAGGCGGTTAGCCGGGAATGCCACGCCAGGCGGCCACGTAGGCGTCGGCGGCCCGGCGCACGGTGGCGGCGTCCTGGCCGGCCTTGTACAGGCCGGAGCCCAGGCCGAAGCCGCGCGCGCCGGCCTTGGCGAAGTCCGCCAGGTTATCGGCGCTGACGCCGCCGGTGGGGGCGATGACGAGGTCTGGCGGCAGCACCGACCGCATCGCCTTGATGCCCTCCGGACCCACCAGGTTGGCGGGGAAGATCTTGAGCGCCTGGGCGCCGGCCTTGAGGGCGCTGAAGGCTTCGGTCGGGGTCATCACGCCCGGGAACACGTCCATACCCGCTTCGACGCCGGCGCGGATCACCTCGGCGTCGGCGTGGGGCATCACCTGCAGGCGGGCGCCGATGCGCTTGAGTTCGGCCACGTCCCCGGTCGTGGTGACGGTGCCGGCGCCGATCAGGGCCCGGTCGCCGAAGCGTTCCACCAGTCGCGCGATGGTGTCGAACGGCTGCGGCGAGTTCAGGGGCACTTCGATCAGCCGGAAGCCGGCGTCGATCAGTTCGCTGACGATGGCGTCCGCCTCGTCCGGCCGGATGCCGCGCAGGATCGCGATCAGCGGCATTTCCTCAAGGTAACGCATGCAGTCTTGGCTGGGCATGATGCAATCTCGATGTCGGTAAACGTTAGAGCGCCGCGTGGCGGGCCAGGTGGTGCAGGCCGCGCACGGCGGCGATGTCGCCGTCGATCGTCCGGGTGGCGAAACCACGGGCGTCGAGGGCGCGGGCGTACAGGTCGTTCAGGGTGCCGTTGCCGATCAGCGTGACCGGTGCGGCGGGTGCCAGGGCGTCGGTCATGGCGCGCACCTCGTCGCCGATCAGCAGGCCGGAGAGGTAGGCTCCAGCGCGGTCGGCGGGCAGATCGCCCAGCAGCACTTCGGTGCGGGCGCTGAATAGGTGGTGCAGCAGGCCGCCGGGCCGGTCGGCCTGGGCCAGCCCCCGGTCGAACGCGGCGTTGTCGGTGCCGCCGTCGGCCGCGAAACGCTTGAGCAGCGTGTGGCCGCGCAGGGCGGAAAAGGCGTCGCCGGTCATGGCGGTGCTGAAGCCGCGCACCTGACGGCCGGCCAGGGTGACCCACTTGGAATGGGTGCCGGGCAGGCAGACGATGCGCTCGCCCGGGGTGTCGCCGTCGTCCAGCGCCCCCAGGATCTGGATTTCCTCGCCGCGCATCACGTCCGGGTTGTCCGCCACCGAACGGCCGCTGAGGCCGGGTACGATGTAGGCGGCGCGGCCCAGGCCCAGGTCGTCCACCCGCACCAGCGCGTTGACGATGTCGTCCACGCTGGCGGGGCAGGGCAGGTAGGGCACTTCGCGCAGGCCGTCGGCGCTGCCCACCATGCCGGCCATCAGCAGCGGGACCTCCGGCAGGTCGGCCAGCCAGTGGCCGAGTAGTTCGTCCAGCGCGGTGCCGAACCCGTCCCGCTCGACGTGGAGTATGCCGCGCGCCGCCTGGGTGCGATCCACCACCGCGCCGTCGGCGTCCAGCAGCGAGGCGCGGAAATTGGTGGTGCCCCAGTCGACGGCGATCAGGCGTGCGGTCTGTGTCGTTTTCGGGTCGGCGGTCATACCCGCCCTCCGTCGATGATGTGGCTCTGGCCGGTGATCAGCGCACTGTCGTCGGCGGCCAGGAACAGTGCCAGTCGCGCCACGTCCGCCGGGTCGATCTTGCGCTTGAGGGCCTGCTGCTGCATCAGTTCCTGTTCGGCCTCGTCGGTCAGCCACAGGTCGATCTGGCGATCGGTCATGACCCAGCCGGGCAGCAGGGCGTTGACGCGGATGTTCTCCGGCCCCAGCTCCCGCGCCAGGCCTTTGGTCAAACCGACGATGCCGGCTTTCGCGGTGACGTAGCCGGGGTAGCCGTCCAGCCCCAGCAGGTAGCTGTTGGAGCTCATGTTGATGATGCTGCCGCCGCCGGCGTCGCGCATGGCCTCGCGCACCGCCTGGCTGGAGAAGAAGTGCGGGCGCAGGTTGACCGCCATGCCCTGGTCCCAGTCCTCGGGGGACAGGTCTTCCAGCTTGTGGCGGTCGTCCCGGGCGGCGTTGTTGATCAGCACGCGCACCGGGCCAAAGGCGTCGGTGACCCGGGCGATGGCGCCGCGCAGGGCGTCGATGTCGCGGATGTCGCAGGGCACGAACAGCGGCGGCGTGGCGCTGTTGGCCAGGCGCTCGCTCAGGGCCCGCCCGGCGCTCTCGTCGATGTCGAGGAAGCCGACGCGGGCGCCCTGGCCGGCGAAGGCCTCCACCAGCGCGGCGCCGATGCCGGTGGCGCCGCCAATGACCAGCACCGTGCGCTCACGCAGGCTGGGGTAGTGGGCGAACTCGGCCATCTCAGTGGGACTCCCGCGTCACCACGTGACCGCTGCTGCCCTTGAGGAAGTCCAGATCCGCGCCTTCGTCGGCCTGCAGCACGTGATCGATGTAGAGGCGGTAGTAGCCTCGCTTGTGGGGCGATTCCGGCGCTTCCCACGCCTGCTGACGGCGGGCCAGTTCCTCGTCGGAGATGTCCAGGTGCAGCTTGCGCGCCTCCACGTCCATCTCGATCCAGTCGCCGTTCTCCACCAGCGCCAGCGGGCCGCCCTCGTTGGCTTCCGGCGAGATGTGCAGCACCACGGTGCCGAACGCCGTGCCGCTCATGCGGGCGTCGGACAGGCGCACCATGTCGGTGACGCCTTTCTCCAGCACTTTGGGCGGCAGCGGCATGTTGCCCACTTCCGGCATGCCCGGGTAACCCTTCGGGCCGCAGCCCTTGAGCACGAGGATGGAGTTTTCATCCACCTCAAGGTTGGGATCGTCGATGCGCGCCTTGAAGTCTTCGATGGTCTCGAACACCACCGCCTGGCCGCGATGCTTGAGCAGGCCTTCGCTGGCGGCGGACGGTTTGATGATGGCGCCCTGCGGGCACAGGTTGCCTTTGAGTACGGCGATGCCGGCGGCCGGGCGCACCGGGTTGTCCATCGGGCGGATGATGTCGTCGTTGAAGCATTCCACCTGGTCCAGCGCTTCACCGATGTGCTTGCCGGTGATGCTGGGGGCGTCCAGGTGCAGCTGGTCGGCAAGACGCTGCAGCACGACCGGCAGGCCGCCGTTGTAGTGGAAGTCTTCCATCAGGTATTTACCCGACGGCATCAGGTTGACCAGCAGCGGCACCTCGCGGCCCAGGCGGTCGAAGTCCTCCAGGTCCAGGTCGATGCCCAGGCGACCGGCGATGGCCAGCAGGTGCACCACGGCGTTGGTGGAGCCGCCGATGGCCGCGTTCACCTTGATGGCGTTCTCGAAGGCTTCGCGGGTCAGCACTTTGGAGATGGTCAGGTCCTCGTGGACCATTTCCACCATGCGCATGCCGGTGAGGTGCGCCAGCACCTTGCGGCGCGCGTCGACGGCCGGGATGGACGCGTTCAGGGGCAGGGCCATGCCCATGGCTTCCATCAGCGAGGCCATGGTGGAGGCGGTGCCCATGGTCATGCAGGTGCCCGGACTGCGCGACATGCAGCCTTCGGCGTTGAGGAACTCCGGCAGGCTCATGGAGCCGGCGCGGACCTGCTCGCTGAACTTCCACACGTCCGTGCCGGAGCCGATGTCCTGGCCGCGGTACTTGCCGCTCAGCATCGGGCCGGAGGAAATCACGCTGGTGGGCAGGTCGACGCTGGCGGCGCCCATCACCTGGCCCGGGGTGGTCTTGTCACAGCCGCCCAGCAGGACCACGCCGTCCAGCGGGTTGGCGCGGATGGATTCCTCCACGTCCATGCTCAGCAGGTTGCGGAACAGCATGGCGGTGGGGCGCATCTGGGTCTCGCCCAGGGACATGGCCGGGAACTCCAGCGGCACGCCGCCGGCTTCCCAGACGCCTTTCTTGACGTGCTCGGCGATGTCGCGCAGGTGGGCGTTGCACGGGGTGATTTCCGACCAGGTGTTGCAGATGCCGATGATTGGCCGGCCATCGAAGGCGTGATCCGGCAGGCCCTGGCTCTTCATCCAGCTGCGGTGGATAAAGCCGTCGCGGTCGTGCTTGCCGTACCACTGCTGGCTGCGCAGCTTGCGGTCTTTGCTGTTACTCACTTGGTCTCTCCCGAAGTTCTATCGATAGCCTTTGCTCATCGCCGTCATAGGTCATCATGGATCGGTGCCGTTCCCGGGCGTCGACAGGGCGATGGTTTCCAGTCGTTGAGCGTGCGTTATGCCCAGATGGAGGAAAGGGCGGGGTTTATATTGCTCTAAGTTCCAAATAGTGGAACTTGTGTTCCATATGAGGGATAGTGTTAAATTCGCGCCCGGTCCGTGTCAAGCCGTACGCTCTTTGTACAGGTCATTTGACGAACGAGGACCGCGCTTGACCCGCTCGCTTGAGCAGGTCCATATTACGGAACTTCGTTTCCCGGATGTGGAACGTGGTTTTATTTTTCGGTAAGGGTGGTGACCCATGTCATCGATCGACAAGGCCATTCAGGTGCTGGAGGCTGTCTGCGACAGTCCGGAGCCAGTCCGGTTTACGGACCTGGTGGCACGTCTGCAATTGCCCAAGTCCACCGCCCACCGCCTGCTGGCCACCCTGGTCGATCAGGGCATGGTGCGTTACGACACCGGCGATCAGCGTTATTCGCCCGGCTACCGTCTGCTGAGCCTGGCCCAGCGCACCTGGGAAGGCCTGGAAATTCCGCGCGCGGCCCGTGAATCCATGCAGCGCCTGTTGCACGAAGCGGCCGAGACCGTGCACCTGGCGGTGGTCGACGGTCACGAGATCATCTACATCGACAAACTGGAGAGCCCCAAGACCATTCGCCTGTACTCGGCGGTGGGCAAGCGCGGGCCGATGTACTGCACCGGGGTGGGCAAGGCGATCCTGGCGTTCCTGCCGCCGGAGCAGCAGGACGAGGTGATCGCCCATACCGAG
Organism: Marinobacter sp. JSM 1782161; assembly: GCF_011421605.1. NCBI lineage: Bacteria > Pseudomonadati > Pseudomonadota > Gammaproteobacteria > Pseudomonadales > Marinobacteraceae > Marinobacter > Marinobacter sp. JSM 1782161. The sequence goes on along the minus strand of NZ_WSSA01000002.1, from coordinate 2,538,631 downwards.
TTCGTCCGCCACACCGTCCACACCATTGCCGATGAGACCGCCCTGCGCCAGGCGCTGGCGGACATCCGCGCCCACGGCTGCGCCTTCGATATGGAAGAACACGAAGAAGGCATTCGCTGTGTGGCGGCACCGATCTTCAACTTCCGCGGCGACGTGGTGGCGGGTATCAGCATCACCTCGGTCGCGTCGCGGATGCCCACCAACCGCCTGCAGGATCTCCAGCCCCTGTTGCTGGACGTGGCCCGCACCATCTCACGCGAGCTGGGTTACCTGCAGCCGGCGGATCACGATTGGCGCACCAGCGAGGAGGCACCGTGATGACCGAGTCAGCACCGAATTTCCAGCCGTTTGATTTCAAACCGCTTCTGGAAGACCGCTTCGCCCTCGGCGAGGGGCCGCACTGGGACGCCGAGCACGGCGAGTTGCTGTGGGTCGACATCGTCGGGCGTAAGGCCTTTGCCCACGTGCCGGCCAGCGGCGAGACGCGACACTGGTCGTTCGACGACACCGTCAGCGCCATCGCGCCGCGCGGCAACGGGCACTACGTGGTGGCCGCCGGCCGCGGCGTCTACGACCTGGACCCGCAGGACGGCCGTCTCACCGTCATCGCCGAACCTGCCGAAGAACCCGCCGAAAACCGCACCAACGAATCCCGCGTCGATCCCCGAGGCCGTTTCTGGATGGCCAGCATGCAGCAGAACATCGGCCCCAACGGCGAGCATATTCCCGTGCGCCAGAGCAGTGGCCTGCTGTGGTGCATCGACACGGACGGCAGCGTGCGGCAGGTGGCATCCGGCATCGGCATCAGCAACAGCCTGGTGTGGAGCCCGGATGAAACCCGCATGTATTTCGCCGACACGCTCAAGGGCGTGATCTGGCAGTACGACTGGGACGCCGACACCGGCGCCGCCAGCAACCGCCGGGTGTTTGCCGACACCGAGGGTTACGGCAACCCGGACGGCTCGGCCATGGACGAGGAAGGTTGCCTGTGGAGCGCCCGCTGGGGTGCCGGCTGCCTGATCCGTTACCGGCCGGATGGCGAAATCGACCGCATCGTCGAAGTACCGGCGCGCTGCCCCAGCAGCTGCGTCTTCGGCGGTCCGGATCGCAAGACGCTCTACGTCACCACCGCCTACGCGGAGCTGGACCCTTCGGAACGCGGGCCTTGCGACGGCGCGCTGCTGGTGGCGGAGACCGATGTGGTCGGCCAGAGGTGCTTCACCTTCAACGGCTGACCATTCCAACACGCGACAGGACGGACCCATGCTGACCCAGGTAATGCGGCGTCGCGAATGAATTCACCCAACTGATGTTTCCAAGAACAAGGACAAGCTATGCACGCACTCACCCTAATATCGTTCCTGTTTTTTACAGGGTTGGTGGCCCTGATTACCTGGGTGGTCACCCGGCGTGACGACCACGCCAGCACCCGTGGTTACTTCCTGGCCGGTCGCAGCCTGACCTTCCCGCTGATCGCCGGCTCCCTGCTGATGACCAACCTGTCCACCGAGCAGATGGTGGGTCTCAACGGCGCCGCCTTCACCGATGGCCTCAGTGTGATGGCCTGGGAGGTCGTCGCCGTTGTGGCCCTGGTGCTGCTGGCGCTGTTCTTCCTGCCGCGCTTCCTGCGCAGCGGGATCGCCACTGTGCCGCAGCTGCTGCGCATTCGTTTCGACGAAGGCACCCAGCTGATCTGTAACATCATCTTCCTGCTGGCCTACGCGGTGATCCTGCTGCCGATCATCCTGTACTCCGGCGCGGTGGGGCTGCAGGGCATGCTCGACCTGCAGGGGCTGACCGGTATCCAGTCCGACACCGTACTGCTGTGGGGCACTGTCTGGATTGTCGGCATCATCGGTTCCGTCTACGCCCTGTTTGGCGGTCTGCGCACGGTCGCCGTGTCCGACACCCTGAACGGTGTGGGTCTGCTGATCGGCGGTTTCGTGATCGTCTACTTCGGCCTGCAGGCGGTCAGTGACGGCTCCGGCATCCTGGCTGGCTGGGATATCCTCAAGGAAGCCAACCCGGACAAGCTGAACTCCATCGGTGGTGCCGAACAGCAGGTGCCGTTCGCCACGCTGTTCACCGGCGTACTGCTGATCAACGTGTTCTACTGGACCACCAACCAGCAGATCATCCAGCGGACCTTCGCTGCCAAGAACCTGGCTGAGGGCCAGAAGGGCGTGCTGCTGACCGGCCTGTTCAAACTGCTGGGCCCGCTGTACCTGGTGCTGCCGGGCATCATCGCCTACCACCTCTACGCCGGTGACGACATCCGCGCCGACGAAGCCTACGGCCACCTGGTGTTCAACGTGCTGCCGCCGTACCTGACCGGCTTCTTCGCCGCGGTCATGGTCGGTGCGATCCTGTCCTCCTTCAACTCGGCCCTGAACAGTACCACCACGCTGTTCAGTCTCGATCTGTACAAGGGTGTGATCAACAAGAACGCCACCGAGGAGCAGGTGGTCAAGGTCGGTAAGATCTTCGGTTGGATCATGGCCTTGGCGGCGATGATCATCGCGCCGCTGCTGGCGGGCCAGGAAAGCCTGTTCGGCTACCTGCAGAAGATGAACGCCATGTACTTCATCCCGATCCTGGCGGTGGTGCTGGTCGGCCTGCTGACCAAGCGCGTCCCGGCCGTAGCGGCCAAGATTGCCCTGATCGGCGGCTGTGCGGTGATCGGTCTGGTCTACTTCGTGCCGCCGTTTACCGGCGTGCTGGACGTGGTCCACGACTTCCACTTCGTCGCCCTGGTCTTCGTGGTGCTGGTGGCCATCATGCTCCTGCTCGGCAAGCTCGCCCCGCGCGCGACCGCCTGGGTGCACGAAGACGCCGGCAAGGTCGACCTGACCCCGTGGAAAGGCGCCGTCCCGGCCGGCATCGTGCTGGTGATCCTGGTGATCGCGATCTATCTGGCGTTTGCCGGTTAACGACCGCAAAACCCCGGTCGCTGACGTTCCGTCGGCGGCCCACTGAATACGCCGCCGGTTTATCTCACCGAGTGAGACAGAGCCGGCGGCGTTTCTGTTTCTGGGCGAGGGATTCCGCTCGCCATCTTTGTCCCGCCAATGTTGAAAGGCGCGCCGCCGTCATTCTTTTTATTCCTTCCTGAACAGCTTTTTCGTTGTTAAATCGTCAATAAACATCTCATAAATTGTTTTTACTCTAATTAACAGCCTTTGTATTGTTTCAAAGGCGAATAACAGCCAATATGCTGTCAAAAGATCCGTAAACGGAAGGGCAATCGGGTATGCAATCCCTCGCGGAACTGACGGACATTCTACAGGCGCGGCGCAAACAGCTTGGCCTGAGCCAGAAAGACATGCGGATGCGCATCGGTATGTCCCAGCAGCAATACCAGAAGATCGAATCCGGCAGCGACGTGCGGCTGTCTACGCTGCTGCGCATTCTCGAGGGTATGGGCCTGGAGTTGGCGATTCGTCCGCCCGGGCAGGAGAGCGCTTCACGCTCGGTTGACCGGGCATCGACGGACGCGCGGGCAGATATCGAGCCCGAAGCGTCCGTCTGGTCGGTGGAACTGGGCGACCTGAAGGACAGTGAGTGATGGTGGTGCAGCCCGAGCGACAGGAAGCGGTTGAAGGTCTAGCCATCGAACTGTATGGCGAGCGGATCGGCGTGCTGGTCCATTACGCCGGTGGCCGGAATATCCTGACGTTCGATCCCGCCTATGTGGAGGGTGTGGCGAACGATCCGTCCCGCCGGCCGACGGCAACGCTGACGCAGCAGGTGAGTGAGCGCTACCTGCAATCCCCGAAGATGGCGTCCCAGCGCCTGCCACCGCTGCTGTCGAACCTGCTGCCGGAAGGCGCGCTGCGAGCCTGGATGGCGGACGCCCTCAAGACGCACCCCGACAACGAGTTCCCGCTGCTGGCGGTTGCTGGACAGAATCTCCCCGGGGCCTTTGTGGCTCATCCCCTGACCCAGGGACGCATCCCGTCCTGGGCGTTGTCGTCCCGCGAGCGGGTGCAGCCGATTCAGATTAACGTCCGTGGTCCGGGGCAGCGGTTTTCCCTGGCGGGCGTGCAGATGAAGTTCTCTGCCCGTCGCCGGGACCAGCGATTCAACATCACCGCCGAAGCGGGCGGGGACGACTGGATCATCAAGACGCCGTCCAGCGTGCATCGCCAGGTGCCGGCCAACGAATACACCGCCATGCGCCTGGCCGAAGCCGTTGGCGTTGATATTCCGGACATCGAGCTGATCCCGCTGGAACAGCTCGGGAACCTGCCGGATATCCAGCTGGGGGAGGGCGAAGCCTACGCGATCAAGCGGTTCGACCGCAGCCCTGGCGGGCGCGTTCACGCGGAGGATTTCGCTCAGGTCTTCGAGTGCTTTGCCCACGACAAGTACGGTGCGGCCAACTACGAGCAGGTCGGCCGGGCGCTCTACCGGTACGGCGAAGACGGCCTTGCCCAGGTCCAGCAGATGGCGCGGCGACTGCTGGTGAATATCCTGCTGGCGAACGGGGATGCTCACCTGAAGAACTGGTCGCTGGTCTACCCGGACCGGTACCATGCACGCCTGTCACCGGCGTACGACATCGTCACGACCCTGGCCTATGTCGAGGGCGAGGCGGACGCCGCGCTGAACATGGCCGGAATCCGGCGCTGGCAGGGGATGAGTCTGGCGCATTTCCGAACCTGGGCCGAGCGCATTGGCGTATCATGGCCGGCGATTCGGGTGCACCTTGAGGCGGTGATGGCGCAAGCCCGGTCGGAGTGGCCGGATCGCCTGGCCGACTTGCCCATGGCGGCGACTCACAAGGCCTTGCTGCGCCAGCACTGGCAGAACCTGCACAACGATTTTCGGTTGGATTGATCCATGGCAAGACGTGTTTTCAGGGGCCGGCGGGCTTTACTGTCCGGCCTGTTGTTGATGACGCCACTGCTCACGTACGCCGCATGTCCGCCTGAGCCGGCAACCGCCTACGAACGCGCCTTTTGCCAGATCAGGGCCAAGGGCGGCGGTGCGGCTTTGCCGACGTTCGAGGACTTCCGCCGCAATACGCCGCAGGTCCAGGCGCTGCTGCTCAAGCGGCCGGCGGCGCGGTGGGGGATTGCCTTGCCGGAGCCGGCGTCGCAGCCCGGTCCTGCGAGCGATACGGGAGCGCCGTCCGTGCCTTCGCGAGAGCCTGCCGAACCAGCAGCGCCCGAACCGCCGCAGGTGACTGAATACGCGTCGGGGCTGTCGGCCTGCGATCTGGAGATGGATACTGTTCGCTGCTCCGACGGTCTCTTCCGACTGGCGGTGAACCAGCCCAACGGCGCGCTGGCGCCGGGTGTTCTGGACGCCAACAATCGCCTGGGTCTGAGCCCGTTCCACGGCGACGCCGGCGACGAGGCGGCGGTGCGCGCCTACCTGTCCGACGCCTACGACCGCTACATCGCCAAGATGCTGGAGATAGGCCTGGGCGGGGCGACCATGAGCTTCACCCGCTTCTACAACAGTTTCCACCGTCACCGGGCCGAAGGCGTCGACTTCGCCCAGCGCATGGAAGACACCTTCCGCTATCTCAAACAGGACAAACGCAACCTGGCCGTGGACGCACGATTGGCGGAGGGCTTTCCCGCGTCGATGGAGAACTGCGCACGGTCGGGTGAGGCGGTGATCGTGTGCGACAATGTGGCAACCAATTGGGTTTACGTCCGGGACTGAACGGCATGAGTTCGGCATTGGAGAAATACCTGGCCGCCATTCGCGAGGGCCGACCGATCAACTTCGAGGCGTTCCGCAAACTGTTGCCCGCAAGCATCGCCGGTCGCTGGTCCCGCCACTTCGATGTGGAACGGGTCTCGCAGCAGCGTTGGCGGGTGCGCATTGTCGACACGTCGGTTGCCGCCGAGCTGGAGCAGTTGGCCCGGGTTCCTGGTACGCGGCGCGAAGCGGCGTTGCAGGGCGATTCCCACCGCCGGGAAACGGCAACGGCCTTCGTTCTGGTTTACCATGAGGCGCTGATCGATCCGCGGCCGGATGTGGTGTGCCTGAACGCCGGACGCTGCCACCTGGGCTTCGCGCCCAAGGCGACTGCGCTGGTGGTGGAGAACGAGGACAATTTCGCCCAGGCCCGCCAGATGCTGGCGTTCGCCGCAAGCTGCCTGGGCGAGCCCCTGGCGCTGGATTGCTGCGACGTGGTCCTGGGCGGTGGCAACCGCGTTCTGCGGGCGCCGGTGATGGATTGGCTGGCGGGCTACGACCGCGTTCTCTGCGCTTTCGATTACGACCTGGGCGGTCTGAAGATGTTTCAGGCGCTGCGGGAACGGCTGGGCGATCGCGCCCACTTTCTGCAGCCGCCGGACTGGACGCTCTATCACGCCGGGTTCTGCAAGACGCCGGGCTCGCCGCAGCGGTTAATCGAGGCCATTGAGCGCGCCGGCGCACTGGGTTTCACCGGTCTGGCCGAGCGTTTCCGCGAGACCCGGCAATTCATGGAACAGGAGATCATTCTGGATGAGCACTGAGGGAGCGCCCAACGCCGAGGCGCAGGCGTATTTCCGTTTCGGCATCCGCCGTCTGGTGCTGGTGGACTCGGCGGGCTTCTGTTACGTCGAGATTCCCCTGAACCAGCACGCCCTGCTGCTGGGCAGCGGCAACCTCGGCAAATCGAGCCTGCTGAACTCCCTGCGTCTGTTCCTGTTGCCGGAAAACAACTTCCGCAACAGCAAGAACAAGTTCGCCTTCCGCAACGCCAGCGCCGGCAGCTTCTACACCAACGAGGAAAGCTACCAGCACTACTTCCCCAGCCAGTCCAGCTTCCTGATCATGGAAGTGGAGAGCCCGTCCGGCACCCACTGCCAGGTGCTCTACCGGGACCAGAGCAGCCAGCTCAGCTACGGCCGGATCTTCGTGCCGGTCGCTTACGACCAGCTGCGCGGCCTGTTCTGGCGCTGCGAGGAGGACGACGCCGACGGCATCGGCCAGGCGGTGGAGGGGCTGACCGTGGCCCGGGTGACCGAGGCGCTGAAGACGCTGTCCCGGGAGACGACGGTCAGCAGCGACCCCACCAGGCTCAAGCACATCCTCTACAGCAGCGACCTGATGTCGCCGGACGCGGTGCGCTACTCGGTGCTGCCCCTGGCGGACCCGGACGAGCGCAAGATCCAGTCCCTGCGCACGCTGATTCTGCTGCTGTTCGAAATGAAGGCGGACGACAAGGCCATGGCCCACGCGGTGGCCAGCATCATCGAGGCGGACAAGAAATTCGCCGACGACGCCTTCGAGCTGGACATCGACCAGTTCCTCGACCGCCACGACCAGCTCAAAAGCCGCCAGGAACATTTGACTCGCGTGGAAAGCGCGCGGCCCCAGTTCGATAAATTGCAGAGTGCGTTCGAGCGCTACCAGACCCTGACCCGCACCCAGCACGATTTTGCGGCCTTCCGCGACGGCCTGACCGCGGCATTGGCGGAGATCGGCCAGCAGCGTCAGCAGGCGGACCGCGAGCGGGACGAGCTGCAGGGCGCGCAGAAACAGTCCCAGAAGCAGCTCAACAGCCTGAAAACCGAGCAGAACCGGCTGGAAGGGGAGATCAAGGCGCAGACCTCCGTTCTCGACAAGGCGGAGAAGGTCCAGAAGGACGGCGAACTGCTGGTGTCCCGCTACGGCGACCTGACCGCCGATGAGATCCAGGCCACCCTGAACGAGGCGCTGGAAGACAGCCAGGCCCAGCTCAATGCGCTCAACAGCGCCGCCCAGGCGGAACAGCGCAAGGCCCAGCTCACCCGTACCATCGACCAGCTGGACGCGGACCTCAAGGCCCTGGCCGAGCGCGAGCAGCGCGCCCAGTGGCAGTTGCAGAACCAGCTCGACGACGACGTCATCGCGCCGCTGCGGGCGGTGAACCCGAAGCTGGTGTCGGCCAGCCCGGGTCAGGCGCTGGACGAGGATACCAAAGCCACCCTGGGCCGCATGGCCGAACTCTTCGCGCAGACCGACCGGGGATTCGACTGGTTCGACACCGCGTTCCCGGCCCGCGCGCCCCAGGCCGATGATTTCCCGGCCCAGCGCCACAAGCTCGAAGGCGAACTGAACGCCGCCCGCCGCCATCTGGCGGAACTGGACGACTCGGCCAGCGGCGGCCAGGACCGGCCCCAGCGCATCCAGCAGGCGGAGAAGGACATCGCCGCCACCCGCAAGGAGCTGGACATTCTCAAGCGCCTGCCCAGCGCCGCCACCAACATCGAGGACGCCACCCAGGCCATCGACGAGGCCAACAAAGCCGTCGCGGCCCTGGAGGAGAAAACCGCCATCGAACGCGAGCGGGTGGAAGCGGTCGGCACCAAGCTGGACAAGGCCCAGACCGTCGCCCGCCGCGCCCAGGAACGGGAAACCGAGTTGCTGCACCTGCAGACCACGGTGAGCGGTGACATGCGCCGCTTCCCGTCCCTGAAAACCGTGGAGGCGGACGCACCGCTGGCGGCCGAGGCGGTGTCCGTGGCGCGGCTGGACGATATCCGCAGCGGGCTGGAGGAACTGGAACAGCTGCGCTTCAACATCCTCGAGAGTCTGCGCCGGCTGATCAACAAGGGCATCGGCGAGGACCGGGAAGGCCTGCTGGAGAGCGACAGCCCCAGCTGGCAGGCGATCCGCGACACCTTCAAGGCGCTGGCCGACCTGTTCGCCGGCCTGGCCGAGAGCGGCCGCGTACTGCGCGAGCAGATCGACTCCCACAACGAAACGGTGGCGAGCTACCGCCAGGCGCTGAAGGCCAACAGCGAGCACATCCAGCGCTTCGAAGCGGCGCTCAACCGGGAGCTGGACGGCGTCACCATCAACGATCTGGTGGAGATCCGCGTCGATATCCACACCGATCCCAAGTTCCACAACCTGGTGGAAGAGTCCGCCGCGATCGATCCCTACGCGTCCGGCAAGCTGCAGTCCGATGCCTTCTACGACCGCCTGCGGGTGTTCGTGGCGGAATTTTTCGGCGACCAGAAGAGCGGCAACCGCCTGACCATGGACAAGGTGGTGACCGGCGTCTCCTACCGCACCCGCAAGCAGTCCTCGACCACCCTGGACAGCAAGGGGCAGTCCACGTCCACCACGGCGCTGATCAACCTGGAGCTGGTGCACCGCCTGCTGCGGCGGGTGCTCTACCCGCAGATCAGCCTGTCGTTCCCGATGGTGCTGGACGAGCTGGCCAGCGTGGACGTGAGCCAGGTGCCGGCGCTGCTCGACCGGTTGCAGGACCAGGGCTTCAATCTGTTCTCCGCCGCCACCCACAGCGCCAGTCCCGAGCTGATCTTCCAGGTCGGTCGCCATCTGGAAGTGGGGCAGATGCGCACGGCGCGGCCCTACAGTGCCAGCCGCACGCTGGTGTTCTGGGGCGGGCCGGAAGGCTTCAGCGACCGCGAGGGCCTGTCGGAATGGTTCGACCAGACGCAGCACCACCTGCTGGAAGTGAGTCATGAGTCGTAAACGCTTCAGCACCCTCGACACCACGCGGTTGCTGTTCGAACACCCGCGCGTCCTGTTCCGGGTGATCGAGCGCATGGACCGCGAGTCGGTGCGCTACGTGCGCGAGAGCGAGCTGGCCATGGATGTGCTCGACTACGTCCGCAGCCTCAAGCGCACCGAGCAGGAGCGCATCCGCACCGGGTTCAGCACCGACAACCTGTTCCGCACCGGGCTGGTGATCGACATCGTCAAGGCGGAGGGCGAGCGCCGGCTGGTGTTCCAGGAAGCGCTGCTCAACCTGGTGCGGGCCTGCAATGCGTCGCTCTACCAGGAGCTGACCGACGCCCGCCTGCGCGGTCATCTGGTCACCCTGCGGGACATCCACGACCGGCTTACCCAAAGCACCTTCAACGACGCCGATCCGGATTTCACCGAGCTGCGCGACGACCTGAACGAGCGGGTCAGTCTGCTGATCGGCCTGCTGCGCCAGAACATCCTGCGCATGCAGACCCTGAGCGCCGACCTGGCGGACATGTCCGGGGACGCCAGCCGTGCGCCGGAGCAGTTCAGCCATTTCCGTCAGGACCTGCTGGAACGCATCGCGACCTTGTACGAGCGCCACATCCAGCCGACGCTGGTGTTCCTCAACCCGGACACGCAGCTGCCCGACGGCGCTAACCTGTTCGCCACGCTGGAAGGCATCATCCGCCTGCTGGAGCAGAACCGGCAGCAGGACATCGCCGACCAGATGTTCCGCTCGTCCCTGAGCCTCAACGCGTTGCACAAGCCGATCCAGACCCTGGCGGCGGAAGTCGATCATTTCCTGCGCAAGACCCGGCGCAGCATGGTCCAGTACAACGCCATGGAGCATTTCTTCGCTCAGCTGCGTGAGCTCAAGGAAGACACCGAAACCCTGAACCTGAAGAAGAAGTGGCTCGACGGCAGCGACTTCTCCCGCACCACCGGCTTCCTGGTCGGCCTCAAGGCCCAGAGCCGGCCGCGCCAGTATGCGTTCGGCCAGTCATCCAGCTATTACCAACTGCTGTTCTCGGAACTGGACCTGCGGCTGGCGGACCTGGGGCGCAAGGAACAGGTGCCCGACCTGGGCCGGGCGGCGGCTGCCGGGCGCAACCCGAAAGTGGACGCCGAGCGCATCCAGACCCTGTATCAATGGCTGGAATCCCTGCAGCTGCGGCCGACCCGGGATCTGGTGCGCGAGCTGCACGGCCGGCTCGACGGTGTCGTGGCGGGCTATCGCTTCCCGGACCTGCTGGCGGCGGTCAATCGCCTGAGCCATAAACACCCCGAGGGGCTGCAGGTGGTCACCACCAACCGCTTCAACACACTGGAGACGGAGAGCGGCCCCGACGACATCGCTGACGTCTTCGTCTACCGCCGGCGCCGCCTGGAGCCGCGCCCCAATGCACCGACATCACAGGGAGAGGCGAGCCATGCCGGATCTTGAACACACACCGACCGACAGCGTCGCTCCCGCGGAGCTGGATCACGCCGGCGGCAGCGGCTTCGACCGCATCGCCCCGGCGCAGAGCGCGGCCCTGTTCCGGGAGCTGGCGGCGGGGAAGGTCATCGTGCGCGACGTCTACAACCTCAACCGCGCCGAGCTGGAAGCCAACCCGCTCTACAACCTGCTGTACAACCACCTGGCCCATTTCCGGACCTTCTATGAACACCTGGGCAGCGAACTGGTGTTCAACGAGAACGGGGCGTTCTTCTACCTGCGCGAGAACACCGACGACGAGAGCGAGGAACACGACGAGAACGCCTTCCGCGTGCAGGTCTGCCTCCTGCTGATCGGCCGCTACTTCGCCCGCTCGGGACGTGATCTGGAATACCTGGGCCGGCCGGACGCCGGCCTGCGCGACGAGGATGTAGACGCCCTGGCCGCGGACGAGGAATACCGCGAGATGCTGCGCGCGGCCCGCTTCGAGAAAGGCATTGCCGAAGCCCTGGACTACCTGGGCAAACGCCAGCTGCTGTTCCGGACCGGCCCCAAACGCTTCTTCCTGAGCTCGGCGGGGATGCACTTCCTGCAGCAGTTGGTGGCGGCGTATGAGGCGCGGGAAGGTGTGTCGGGCTAGGCCTAGCCCGCCTGCCGCAGTTCTATGAGCCGCGCCACCGCCAGCTTCGACACGTCCGTCAGCTCACTGCCGTCGCTCCCGGCGTAGTCGATGATCTGCTGCTTCATGCTGCGGGCCCAGAACTTCTTCAGGTGGGTGGCGACCTTGTCCGCCGCCTGGGCGTTGTTGCCGTGGTGGAGGTTGTTGTCGCTGATCTGGTTGATCATCTGGATCAGGTGATGAAGCTCGCTGTTCACGTCGGGCTCTCCTGCTTGGCGTCGGTCGTGGACGTCTGTCCGCAATGATAGATCACGTGGCGGCCCGGGCGGGCGAAGCCGATCAGGGTCATGTTGGCCTTGCGCGCTTCGCGGATCGCCAGGCCGGTAGGCGCGGAAACCGCCACCAGGCCGCCGATGCCCACCATGGCGCTTTTCTGCACCATCTCGAAACTGCCCCGGCTGGAAATCAGGGCGAACCCGCGTTCGAACGAGCGCCCCTGGCGCAGCCAGTGCCCCACCAGTTTGTCCAGGGCGTTGTGGCGCCCCACGTCCTCGCGCACGGCCAGGATCGCGCCGTCCAGGTCGCACCAGGCGGCGGCGTGGGTGGCGCCGGTTTCCGCTTGCAGGGGCTGGTGCTGCTTCAGGTCGCGCACCGCGGTCTGGACGGCGTCATCGCTGAGGGCGGGCGGCGCGTCGATTCGTGGAATGGCGCGGATCGCATGGTCCAGCGACTCGGTCCCGCACAGGCCGCAGCCGGTGCGTCCCGCCATGTTGCGACGCTGGGCCTTGAGGGCAAACAGCCGCTCGCTGGCAATGGTCATGTCCACCGTGGCGCCGGCCGGACTGCGCTGAACGCTCAGGTCGTAGAGTTCGTCCGGGGTATGGAGGATCGACTCGGTCAGGCTGAAGCCCACCGCGAAGTCCTCCAGGTCCGACGGCGTGGCCATCATCACCGCGTGGGAGATGCCGTTGTAGACCATGGCGACGGGCATCTCCTCGGCGACGACATCGTCGGTCTCGCCGGCCCGTTCCTGGCCGCGTTCGTCGACGCGGGTGCGGAACAGGGCCGACGGGGTGTCGTCCGGCCCGGAGGCCGGTGCTTCGGGATCATTTAATGGCAAAGTTGGACTCGTCACTCGAATGTTCCAGGTAGTCGTGCTGGCGCCGGTCGAAGGACTGGAAGTGCTTCTGCCAGGCCGACGGCTGCGTCACCTTCTCCACCTGCACGGCGGTGACCTTGTACTCGGGGCAGTTGGTGGCCCAGTCGGAGCTGTCGGTGGTGATGACGTTGGCCCCGCTGCCCGGGTGGTGGAAGGTGGTGTAGACGACACCCGGCAGCATGCGCTCGCTGATGCGGCAGCGCAATACGGTCTGTCCCACACGGCTGGACACGCCCAGCCAGTCACCGTCCCTGATGCCGCGTAGGTCGGCGTCGCTGGGGTGGATCTCCAGCACGTCCTCGCTGTGCCAGACGCTGTTCTCGGTACGCCGGGTCTGGGCGCCCACGTTGTATTGGCTGAGGATACGGCCGGTGGTCAGCAGCAGGGGATAACGGCGGTTGCTGCGTTCCGGCGTGGCGACGTATTCGGTGACCGCGAAATGGCCCTTGCCGATGGGGAAGTCCACTTCGTGCATGGTGGGGGTGCCGTCGGGATGCTCGGCGTTGCACGGCCACTGGATGCTGCCCAGTTCGTCCAGTTTCGCGTAGCTGACCCCGGTGAAGGTGGGCGTGAGCTGGGCGATCTCGTCCATGATCTCGGACGGGTGGCTGTAGTTCATCGCATAGCCCAGGGCGTTGGCCAGGTCCTGGGTCACCTCCCAGTCCTCCTTGCCGGCGATCGGCGCCATTACCTTGCGCACCCGGTTGATGCGGCGCTCGGCGTTGGTGAAGGTGCCGTTCTTCTCCAGGAAGGTGGCGCCGGGCAGCAGCACGTGCGCGTACTTGGCGGTCTCGTTGAGGAAGATGTCCTGCACGATCAGGCAGTCCAGGGACGTCAGCGCCTGTTCCACGTGCTGGGTGTTGGGGTCGGACTGGGCGATGTCCTCGCCCTGCACGTAGAGCGCCCTGAAGTGGCCGGCGATGGCGGCGTCGAACATGTTGGGAATGCGCAGGCCCGGCTCATCGTCGATCTTCACGTGCCACAGGTTCTCGAAGCGCTCGCGCACCGCCGGGTCGCCCACGTGCTGGTAGCCGGGCAGCTCGTGCGGGAACGAGCCCATGTCGCAGGAGCCCTGGACGTTGTTCTGGCCGCGCAGCGGGTTCACGCCCACGCCTTCCCGGCCCAGGTTGCCGGTGGCCATGGCCAGGTTGGCGATGCCCATCACCATGGTCGAGCCCTGGCTATGCTCGGTCACGCCCAGGCCGTAGTAGATCGCGCCGTTACCGACGCTGGCGTAGAGCCGGGCGGCCTGGCGGACCTTGTCGGCGGGCACGCCGGTTTCCGCTTCCAGCGCTTCCGGTGAGTTTTTCTCTTCCTGGATGAACTCGCGCCAGGTGTTGTAGGCGCCGGGCTCGCAGCGCCTGGCGATGAAGTCGGTGTCTTCCAGACCTTCGCTGACCACCACGTGGGCCAGGGCGTTGATCAGCGCCACGTTGGTGCCGGGTTTCAGCGCCAGGTGGAGGCCTTCGCCGCCGTGGGCGGTGTCGAGCAGGTCGATGTGGCGCGGGTCGGCGACGATCAGGTTGGCCCCCTGGCGCAGCCGGCGGCGCATCTGGGAGGCGAACACCGGATGGGCGTCGGTGGGGTTGGCGCCGATCACCAGGATGGTGTCCGCCTGCATCACCGAGTCAAAGGTCTGGGTGCCGGCGGATTCGCCGATGGTGGTCTTCAGGCCGTAGCCGGTGGGGGAGTGGCAGACCCGGGCGCAGGTGTCGGTATTGTTGTTGCCGAAGCCGGCGCGCACCAGTTTCTGCACCAGGTAGGTTTCCTCGTTGGTACAACGCGACGAGGTGATGCCGCCGATGCTCTCGCGGCCGTGTTCCGCCTGGATGCCTTTCAGGCGTTGGGCGGCGAAGTCGATGGCGTTCTCCCAGGACACCGCGCGCCAGGGCTGGTCGATGGACTCGCGGATCATCGGTTCCTTGATACGGTCCTTGTGGGTGGCGTAACCGAAGGCGAAGCGTCCCTTCACGCAGGAATGGCCGTGGTTCGCGTCACCGCCCTTGTAGGGCACCATGCGCACCAGCTGGTCGCCCTTCATTTCAGCCTTGAACGAACAGCCCACGCCGCAGTAGGCGCAGGTGGTGACGACGCTGTGTTCCGGTACGCCGACCTCGATCACGCTCTTTTCCATCAGCGTCGAGGTGGGGCAGGCCTGCACGCAGGCACCGCAGGAGACGCATTCCGAGTCCATGAAGTCCTCGTCCTGCCCGGCGGCGACGGTGGAGTCGAAGCCGCGACCGTCGATGGTCAGGGCGAAGGTGCCCTGGACTTCCTCGCAGGCGCGCACGCAGCGCGAGCAGACGATGCACTTGCTCGGGTCGAAACTGAAGTACGGATTGGAGTCGTCCGTTTCCGCGTCCAGGTGGTTCGCCCCGTCGAAGCCGTAGCGCACGTCCCGCAGGCCCACGGCGCCCGCCATGTCCTGCAGTTCGCAGTCGCCGTTGGCGGGGCAGGTCAGGCAGTCGAGCGGGTGATCGGAGATGTACAGCTCCATGATGTTGCGCCGTAGCCTGGCGAGCTTGCCGGTCTGGGTGTGGACTGCCATGCCTTCGGACACCGGCGTGGTGCAGGACGCGGGGTAACCGCGCTTGCCTTCGATCTCCACGGCGCAGAGGCGGCAGGAGCCGAAGGCCTCGAGGTTGTCCGAGGCGCACAGCTTGGGAATCGTGATGCCGGCCAGGGCCGCCGCGCGCATCACCGAGGTGCCGTCCGGCACGTGGATCTCGACGCCGTCGATGGTCAGGGCCACGGCGGTTTCCGAGAGCGCCGGCGGCGTGCCCAGGTCCCGGTTCGGGTCAATGCGGTACTCTCTGGGGTCGAAATAGTTCAGCATGGCTGCCTCCTGCGGTTCAGGTCGGCCGGTGTGTCAGTTCGTCGGGGAAGTGCTTCATCACGCTCTGCACCGGGAAGGGGGTCATCCCGCCCATGGCGCACAGGGAGCCGTCCATCATGGTGTCGCAGAGGTCGGCCAGCAGTTCCCGGTTGGTCTCCACGTTCTCGCCGGCGCGGAGTCGGTCGATCACTTCCACGCCGCGCACGGCACCGATCCGGCAGGGCGTGCACTTGCCGCAGGATTCGACGCTGCAGAACTCCATGGCGAAGCGGGCCTGCTCGCCCATGTCCACGGTGTCGTCGAACATCACCACGCCGCCGTGGCCGACGACGCCGCCGAATGCGGCGAAGGCTTCATAGTCGATGGGCGTGTCCCACTGGCTTTGCGGCAGGTACGCGCCCAGCGGGCCGCCCACCTGCACGGCTTTGAGTGGCCGCCCGGTCAGCGTGCCGCCCCCGAAATCCTCCATCAGCTCGCGCAGGGTGATGCCGAAGGCCAGTTCCACCAGCCCGCCGCGTTTGACGTTGCCGGCCAGTTGCAGCGGCAGGGTGCCGCGGGACTTGCCCATGCCGTAATCGGCGTAGGCCTGCGCGCCCTGGTCGAGAATGAAGGGCACGGCGGCCAGGGACAGCACGTTGTTCACCACTGTCGGCTTGCCGAACAGGCCCTTGATGGCGGGCAGCGGAGGCTTGGCGCGCACCATGCCGCGCTTGCCTTCCAGGCTATCGAGCAGGGAGGTTTCCTCGCCGCAGATGTAGGCGCCGGCGCCGAGTCGGACTTCCAGATCGAAATGCCTGCCGCTGCCGCGGATGTCCCGGCCCAGGTAGCCGGCGTCATAGGCGCGCGCCAGCGCCTCGCTGAAGATACGGTGGGCGACGGGGTATTCCGAGCGCAGATAGACGTAGCCCTGATCGGCGCCCACGGCCAGCCCGGCCAGGGTCATGCCCTCGATCAGCAGGTACGGGTCGCACTCCATCACCAGCCGGTCGGCAAAGGTGCCGGAGTCGCCTTCGTCCGCGTTGCAGACGATGTATTTCTGGCCCGCCGGCTCGTCGTGCACGGTCTGCCATTTGATGCCGGTGGGGAAGGCCGCGCCGCCGCGCCCGCGCAGGCCGGAGGCCTTCACCGCATCGACGATCGCCTGGCCGCTCAGGTTGAGCGCTTTTTCCAGGCCGGCGAAACCACGGTGGGTGCGGTAGTCGTCGATGGACAGCGGGTCGGTCACGCCGATGCGGGAAAAGGTCAGGCGCTGCTGCTTCTTGAGGTACGGAATGTCGTCGGTCGGGCCCAGCGCGAGCGGGTGATCGGTCTCGCCCTCGAACAGCCCGGCCGCGATCAGGCTATCCACGTCGGCGGCTTTCACCGGGCCGTAGGCCAGGCGACCGTTCGGTGTGGCGACTTCCACCAGGGGCTCCAGCCAGAACAGCCCCCGGGAGCCGTTGCGGACGAGGTTCAGTTCCACGCCGCGTTGATTGGCGGCCTGCCTCATGGTGTCGGCGACGGCGTCGGCCCCCATGGCCAGTGCCGTGGTGTCGCAGGGCACGTACACGGTAACGGACATCACTTCACCTCCACGGCGGTCGTCGTGAGCTGGTCCACGAGTCGGTCGAACGTGTCCGCGTCGACACGGCCGTGGACGGCGTCATCCACCCGGACCGAGGGGCCACAGGCGCAGTTGCCGAGGCAGTAGACCGGTTCCAGCGTGATCTCGTTGTCGGCGCTGGTCTGGTGGAAGTCGATCCCCAGCCGCCCCTTGATGTGAGCTTCCAACTGGCGGGCGCCCACGGCCTGGCAGGCTTCGGCGCGGCACACATGAACCACATGGCTGCCGGTCGGGCGGGTGCGGAAATGGTGGTAGAAACTGATAATGCCGTGGACCTCGGCGCGGGTCTGGCGCATGGATTCGGCGATCAGCGGTACGGCGGCTTCGGGAACGTAGCCGAAACGGTCCTGGATGGCGTGCAGGATCGGCAGCATCGCGCCCGGCCGGTGACGGTGGGCGTCGATTTCCTGCTGGATCTGTTCCAGCGTCCAGTCCTGCGCGGCTTGGGCAGCAGCTTGTGACATGGCGGAGACTCTCATCAGGTTTCGAATGGTTGACGGTTATGCACAACCATTCTTAATTGTTATAGGCTCTGATCAGGTGCTTACTGGAAAAATAGCACTCCATTCATCGGCTAGAAATATGAAAAACAATGCATAAGAAAAAACTCAGCATTTCACCGGCTTGGGTCTTCCGCTCCGAGGAAGGCGAACTGTTCGATCCCGTCCTGTTCCGGTTGCTCAAAGGCGTGCGCGATGCGGGCAAGCTCACCGTGGCCGCCGAACAGGCGGGGATCTCCTATCGCCACGCCTGGAACCTTTTGAATCGCAGCGCCGGCTTTTTCGGGTTGCCGCTGGTGGATATGCACAAGGGGCGCGGCACCCGCCTGTCGGCCTTGGGCGAGAAACTGCTGTGGTCCGAACAACGGGCCAAGGCCCGTCTGGGGCCGCAGATGGACAGCATGGCCTCGGAGCTCAACAACCAGCTGCAGCAGTTGCTGGCGGGGGCGCATCCGGTATTGCGACTGCACGCCAGTCACGGCTATGCGGTGGCCCTGCTGCCGGATTTCTCCGATGAGCTGGAGCTGGATCTGCGTTACTGCAATCCCGCTGAAGCGCTGAGCGCGTTGGCTCGCGGGGATGCGGATGTGGCCAGCTTCCACTTTCCGGCGTGCCCGCACCAGGCAGAGCAGGTGATGGCGGCCTACCAGGATCAGCTCGATCTTAAAAAACTGAGGGTCGTCCGCTTCGTCACTCGGGAGCAGGGGCTGATCATCCGGCGTGACAGCCGTGAGACGGTGACCGGCCTGGCCGACCTGACCCGGTCCGATGTCCGTTTCATCAACCGGGACGAGCATTCCGGTACGCGGATCCTGTTCAACATGCTGCTGGCGGAACAGGGCATTCGTGAGGGCCAGATCCAGGGAGCCGAGCGTGAGGAATTCACCCACACCGCGGTGGCCGCCTACGTGGCGGCGGGTATGGCGGATGCCGGTTTTGGGGTGGAGGCGGCGGCGGCCCAGTTCGGACTGGATTTCATCCACCTTGCAACCGAGCACTACCTCCTGATCTGTCCCGAAGACCGCCTGCAGCAGGACAACATGCAACAGCTGCTTGCCCTGATGGGTTCGGCGGAGTTCCTGAATCGACTCGATGCGTTGCCCGGTTATGCGCCGGATCGTTGCGGGGAGGTGTGCACGTTCGCCGAGCTGCTCGCCAGCGATCGGTTGTGATCGCCGGGCGCTTTGGCACCCGGCGATTAGCCTTCAGAACAGCGCAGCGGCTTTTGCCAGCGCGATGTACAGCCCGATCAGGAAGGGCACGCCCACACCCAGCCAGCAGAGCACGCCACCGATGCCGAAGGCGCCGCGCGCAGCGGATTCCGCCTTGCCGCCGACCGGATCGTCGTGTTGCAGGGAGCGCTCGTACTCCACTTCCTCGTCCGACATGTGATGTTCTTCCTTCACCGGCCGCACCAGCAGGTTGCAGATCAGCCCGGCGAACAGCAGCCCCGCCATGATGTACAGCGTGCGGTCGTAGACCAGGTTGGGGGCGACGCCCGCATTGAGCTGCGCTTCCCGCAGGGCGGCGATGATCAGCGGGCCCACCAGGCCGGCGGCGGTCCAGGCCGTCAGCAGGCGACCGTGGATGGCGCCCACCATCTGGGTCCCGAAGATGTCCGCCAGATACGCCGGCACGGTGGCAAAGCCGCCGCCATACATGCTCAGGATCACGCAGATCGAGATCACGAACATACCCGCCATACCCAGGTGGCCCCAGGTCGGCAGCAGGCAGTACATGATGATGCCCAGGATGAAGAAGCAGAAGTAGGTGTTCTTGCGGCCGATCTTGTCCGACAGTGAGGCCCAGAACAGGCGGCCGACGCTGTTGAACAGACTGATCAGCCCCACCAGGCCGGCGGCGGCTGCAACCACGGCGGCTTTCTGCGAAGCGGTCAGTACCGCATCAGGATCGGTAATGCCCACCAAAGCGCCGCCGAACACGTCCTGCAGCATGGGGCTGGCCATCGAGATCACGGCGATGCCGGCGGTCACGTTCAGGAACAGCACACCCCAGATCAGCCAGAACTGCGGGGTTTTCCAGGCGGTGTTCAGGTGCACGTGGCCGTGGGTGATCATGGCGTTGTCTTTCTGGGACTTGGGCGGCTCCCAGCCTTCGGGTTTCCAGCCGCTGGGCGGAACCCGGAAGCCGATAGCGCCGCAGGCCATGACGATGGTGTAGATGGCGCCCATGGTGATCAGCGTCATGGCAACGCCGGTGCCGCCATCGGCCGCGAAGTGGCCCATCAGCAGGACCGCCAGGGGCGCGCCGATCATCGCGCCACCGCCGTAGCCCATAATGGCAAAGCCGGTGGCCATGCCGCGGCGGTCCGGGAACCACTTGATCAGCGTCGAGACCGGGGTGATGTAACCCAGCCCCTGACCGATACCGCCCAGCACGCCGGCGCCGAGGTAGACCAGCCACAGCTGGTGAGTCATCACGCCGATGCCGCCGACGATCATGCCGCCGCCCCAGCACAATGCTGCAATACAGCCGGCCTTGCGCGGCCCGGCATGTTCCAGCCAGGCGCCCCAGATCGCGGCGGAGACGCCCAGCATGGCAATGAAGATCCCGAACACGTAGGTGACCTGGGGCACGGTCCAGTTACACGTGGTCGTGGTCAGCGCCTGCATCAGGCCGAGGTTGGCGCAACTGGCCGGCGCATTGGCAATCTCGTTGGTCATGGGGAGCCAGAACACCGAGAAGCCATAGGCCATGCCGATACACAGGTGGATCGCCAAAGCGGCGGTCGGAACCAGCCAGCGATTGAATTGCGGGCCGGCGATGGTGTTTTCACGGGCAAAGAAACCGGGCGAGCGAGCGCTTCCCGATTCCAGGGCACCGTCCTGGGTGATGCCGTCCATAAGCAGTCCTCTTACTTCTTTTTGGTTTTTTGAATAGCGTTCGCCGTTGCCGGGCGGACGTCGCGTCGCAGGGATGGCGTGAGGGCGTCGAGGCCGGGGCAGGCCTTGCGCTCACGACTATCGGAAATCGTCATGGGTTGCTCATTCTTGTTGTTTTATATGAATTGTTATGCATAAGTTAAAAGGGCATGGCTGCCCTTTTGCTACTGAGTGATTGGATTTAATCGGTGGTTCGCGTGCAACTAGCGGAAAGTATTATGAATGTTTATTCATAAATTAAGAAGAGCTGCTTTCTTCGATCCAGCGTCTGCGATCACAGGCGCGCGCCTGAATGGACAGGCGCCGTAGGAAGGCTTGGACAGGCAGAATGGATTGGCCGGTAACCCGGATAGTCACCAGCCTGTCTTCGGAATGCCGTGCTCGTCCAGGTAGTCGCCGTTTTCCTCGAGGTATTGTTCCGTCGCGGCTTTATAGCGCGAAGGATCCCCGTCAATCTCATTGGCCTGGAAGCGGGCCACTTCGATTTCGTTGCCAATCTGGTTCATGATCCAGAGGACGATGGTGCCGCCTGGGGCTAGGCCGATGGTCAGGATGTCCCGTGGGCGCTGAAATTCTCCTTTGCTTGTTCGATAGATTGCAGGCTGTGCGATTTGCTGCTGCAGACCATCCGGTAAGTGGAAAGACTTTTGATACGATTTTTGCTCGGAGAGGGAATACCAGCGGATGACGATGTAGTCCGGCAACTCTCCAATGGGGCCTCCTTTCCCGACTGGGCCGTGGGGGCCTTTCCAGCAGCAGTTAACACGTCCCATCTCCATGTTTTTGATTCCATCTTCCTGTGATACGAGTGCAAACCGTTCGACCAATACACTGTAATTTTTCGGCGCGCCGACACCGATATGCATCGGTTGCTGAGGCTCTGGTTGTGTGGCGCACCCGGCTAGTAGCCATAAAAAAACTGTGGCTAGCACTATACGGCTGGTCATTAAGATGTCTCCGGTTGATTGGGGTGCACGATTCGCTGTCTGCCCTCAGCGGGTTTAAAGGGGCTAAGTTCTGGCGTAGGGACTTCCAGTTTAATCACCGAGTCACTCAGCATTGTTTCGAGCAAGTCATAGTGATCCGAGTGATGAACATAACGTTGCTTTAATAGATCGAGTTGATCGGACGAGAACTTGGGCTGGTTACTGCCTTGTTTTACTTCCTCTAATGCTCGTTTTTTCAATGCATCAAGTTCCTCGGGGAGTTCTAGGTCATCCCGGCCGGAAATGGGAGATAGCGGGACATGGTTCTCTGTTGCAAGATCGTGCATCAAATACAGATTGATAAGCGAGTAGCTGCCCAAGATGTAGCGTGTCATTCTTAGGTTCAGGGTGACCTGCTCGTCTCTACCTGGCAGGTTGCGATTGGTCTTTTCTATTTCAATGGAAGCAGTCTCGCCAGAAGGTAGCGGTAGGCTGTGTGGCCCTATCCAGCGATCTGAAATAGCGCGTGATTTTATCGTCTCCAGGTTGTCCCAGGCCATTGTTTCCTCAGGCCATTGGGCTCGGAAACCTTCTACCGTGATTGATGGGTTTAGAAGGTGTGCTTCAACGGAAGATTCCGCGTAACCACCGCCCACATCCGAGTGGGCCCCAGGCATTTTTATCTCGTGGAAATTGGCGGGAAGTGCTCCATTAACATCGCGAAGACTATTTAATGCAAAGTTCTGCCGGCATTCGTCTAGGGCCGTCAAGTGGACGGCTGATTTCACGCTTTGAGGGTTGAGGTAGACGTGAACAGGAGCGTTTTCGCTGTTGCTTGCAGAAAGGTCTCCTGCGCTTAAATTAACGACACCGGCCACAGTGTCAAAAAGCCCTGCGAATCGGACGATGACATTTTGGGGCCATTCAAGATTGAAGTCTCCGAACGCCTCGCCCAGTAAGCCCGTGGTGCCTTCGGTTACAGTATGAATGGTATGTCGGGCTGCAGCTGCTCCTCTGCTGAACCCGAAGATATCCAAGGTGAGGGAGTCAATTCGATTTGTTGAAACTCTACTTGCCAGCAGTCTGGTAACATCCCTCAAAGCAAGTTTTACTTGCTCAATGATGCCTGTGCCACCTATTCCTGTTGCCATGCTCCACGCGGAGTCATCCTCACCGTCAGTTGTTCCAACGCCCTCAGCATAGATCGCAAATCCTACTTTTCGAGTCGATGGAGTTTCTTCGTCCCAGTCCTGATACAGAGACCAGAGTTTGTGCACGTTCGTTTTGGTATTTGTGTAGCTCGTTCCCAGCAATAGTCCAAGACGGTGTTCGCACTCAGCCTCGCTTATTTCACCCCGTCTATGAGGATTCAGGCAAACTGACTCGATTTTCTTGTTGAGTATTTCCGTGTTAGTGGCATTGTTGCCCGTCCCATCGAGAAATATCCCCACCTCAACATGCAATTCCTTCTCAGCCGACGTCTCCTCTTGACTGGCCTCTGCAACCACCGGAGCAACAGCCGCCGCGGCTCCAACCGGTAAAGACAGATTGTTTCGCTGACCAGACTGAGCCTGCTCTTTCTCTTCAATTTCCCGCTGCCGCAATTCTATATCGAAACCGGACAACGATAGATGCCCGATCCCTTCCGGGCCGAGCCGTTCGATCTGGTTGGGGGTGATCTGCCGGTCGTTGAGCCGGGCGACTTGCTGATTGAGGAACAGGCCGGGAAGGTCTTTCTGTACGAGCCAGCGGCCCGGCAGGGAACCGGATTCCCGCCAGGTGACAACAGGGTTGATCGGCGAGCCGTCGATGGAGCTGTACACCAGCAGTAGCTCGCCTTTGCTGAGCGCCTGGGCGATCTTGTCGGCGGTGTCCTGGTCGGATAGCGGTCGGTCCAATCGGCTGGTCTGCAAAGAGGTTTTGTCCCAGAGCAGCGGCGATGCCGGATTGTCCAGTTTGGGGCGTGCGGCATGGGCCGCGAAGGTCGGGGACTCGATACGGGGCAGATCGCTGAGCACGAGTTCCCGTGGTCGCTTGATGTTCATGATGTGCCTTCCATTGCTTGCCGATGCGCCATTCCGTGGCGCGGTGTAATGCCTGCTTATTGACCCGGTCCGTTGGCTGTGCAGGCGTTATGGAACGGTAATAAAACGCCAGCGTCGGTGCAAACCCGGGACATGCACTCAATCATCGCGGTTCTTGGAGAGCCGGTGTTGTGGGCCGCCCTGTGGGCGTTGGTACGGGAAGGTCCGGCGGGTTGGGATTGGATTTGCCCAGCAGGAGATCTGGTCGCATCGGTTTGCGGAGCGCTTTGTGTCAGGAACGGCGCGTGGTGAGGAATCGCGCCCATAGTGGCGCAACTGCCATGAGAGCGACGATCCGAAGCAGGTGATGGAAGGCGACAAACATCGGGTCGAGATTAAGAGCTACGGCAAGAATGGCAAGCTCACCAATGCCGCCTGGAGCCATGGCCAGTAGCGCGACGTCCCGGGGAACCCCCAATATCCAGTGCACGAGTTCGGCGAACAGAGCCAGGATAAGAAGCAAGAGTGAGGTTGCGATGACTGACTCGAACAGGTGTTTTCGCAGCAGGGACAGGGAAAGTCCCCTAAAACGTGAACCGATCGCACAGCCGAGTACCAGTAGCATGACGTTCATACCCCAGGTTGGCATCTGGAATCGGGCTATGCTGAACCCGGAAAGCAAAGCAGAGAACAGGAGCGGGACAAGCAGGGCAGGGGTCGGGATTCTCAGCCTCATGCCGATAGGAATCAGCAACGGTAGCGTCAGGAGGAGATAGGCCGCTGAAAACGTATCTTCACCCGGCGCCGTAGGGCGGCTGCCACCTCCACTCTCATATAGCCAGAACAGTGGCGGTAAGATGAGCAGTACCAGGATGATACGCAGAGACTGGGAAATGGCCACTCGCCGGGGATCTCCTCCACAGGCTTCGCCCATCATGATCATGGCGGTCATCGCGCCGGGCGCTGCGGAAAACCATGCCGTGACCGGGTCAAACCCGCGCCGGCGAAACCAGGCTGCACAAACGCTGGTAGAAACGGCAACGCCAATAAGGAGTAATGCGCCGGATACGGGCCAGTCCACGACTCGCTCAACCAGGGCCGGGGTCACCTGGCTGCCCAAAGCGAGCCCCAAAACACCGAGAAAGACGAGACGGAGATTTTCGGGTACGGCGACCTGGACGGTACTGATCGAGGCGATCAGGTTTGTCACCAGAGGGCCAAGCATCCAGGC
Organism: Marinobacter sp. JSM 1782161; assembly: GCF_011421605.1. NCBI lineage: Bacteria > Pseudomonadati > Pseudomonadota > Gammaproteobacteria > Pseudomonadales > Marinobacteraceae > Marinobacter > Marinobacter sp. JSM 1782161. The sequence continues at coordinate 2,513,957 of NZ_WSSA01000002.1, read as the reverse complement.
CAGCGGCAGCCCAAGAAGATCGAACAGTGCCCCGCCTAATGCACCGATGGATAGCGATTTGATCAAGCGGAAGGCGGCGTTAGCACTCAAAAATGTGTTGGCCTCTGTACGTGGCATGTCCAGCGGATTTCCCGTAAAAAAGGGGCGCCGAGTGGCAATCGACGGCGCCCAAAGGGAGGTTGATCGTTACGAGAACACGTTGTGCATGCCGTGATATGTCGCCTGACGGCGTTCGTAATTCAGAAAATCCTCAGTAATACATTTGCCACGGTTGCCGCCACGCACGGCGCCGGGACGAACATCCTTGAAGGCCTTGACCCAATTCTGGGGCAGCGGTTGCGAATTGGGGATGGTCATCCACAGGCGCAGCAAATGACGCTTCCTGGCTTCCTCTTCGAAGTCCTCGAAATCGGTCCGTGAGTGGACAACCGTGTAGTTGTTGAGCAACTGCATGTCGCCTTTTTCGATTTCCATCGAAAAGCAGAACCTCGGATCCGGCAACAGCTCGTCCAGGTAATCCAGCACTTCCACCTGCTTATCGGTCAGCGGCGGAATGTCGTCGAAGTAGTTCTGGGCGGCCGTAATATTCTTTCGGTTGGTACGGAAAGCGGGGTAGCCTTCGGTCTCGCCGTAAATCGGGCAGGGATAGACGGGCGGCTCGTCGTCGGAGCCCGCCCCCTGCAGGCTGAAATAGAACGGCGTGCGAATGGCTTCGTCCAGATCCGGGCGCGTGCGCATGATCTCGTCGTAGATGGCCAGAGAGCTGGTGATCAGACTGGTGCCACCCCGCTTGGCCGGATGCAGGCACATCAGCGAGACCACGTCGCAGAAGTCCACATGGAAATCCAGACCTGCATTGGTGTTGTAGCCGCGGCCACCGTCCACTTTGTAGCTGCCGCCGGCGTCCTTCACGGAGGTTATGATATTGCTGGTCTTGTTCTGTGTGCGGGCGACGCCCATGTGCAGGCCGAGCCCCCAGTAAAGCACATGGGCTTCTTCGACGGTCCACTGCTCTACCGGAAGTCCCTTGATCAGGCAGAAACCCCAGTTCGTCTGGGTGCTGTCGAATGCACCCTTGAAGGCGGCAATGGCGTTTTCGCCCAAGGGGAAGTCCTCGGGGGTCATCTCAAGCAGGGGTTTGCCCGCTCGTTTGGCGACGTCCAGGGCAGTGCCCAGTTCGTCGATGACGCGCTGGTCGAGGGGGCGAATCCAACTGGTATTGTTGGCGACATCTTCGGCCAGCCAGGGGCGGCATTTTTGTTGTTCAGTCATGATCATTCCTTTCCGGGTAAGAACTGTCATTCCAAGATATCTGACTGAATTCACAGTGAATAACTCATTTTCTTCAATCTGGAATGAAGGAAATTTGTTGTCCCTGGTGGTGCAGGGAAAGGGCGTTGGAAGCCCTGATGGAGCACGCCCTGGAAGCATCCATTCTTTGATGATCAGGCGGGCCAGCCCCTGGCTATCGTTGGGGATGCGTCCGACGTGACGTTCAGTCAGGGAAGGCCCGCTAAAGAGGTTTCATCCGTGGTTGGTTGACGTGCTCATTCGTCGGTTGCCATTAGGGCGGTCTTTCTTGCCTGACAGCCATTTACTGATCAGTGGCTTGAATACCGAGAACAGCACGACCAGCGCTGTGAAGCTGGCCAGGCCGATGGAGAGGCCGGACGGAAAGAGGGCGGTCCACTCGTTCTGGCCGATCAGCAACGCAAGACGCAGGTTCTCTTCCGCCATAGGCCCCAGAATGACGCCGAGCACGATGGGAGCGAGCGGCACCTGGAAATGCACCAGCACCACTCCGATCAGGCCGAACACCAGCAACAGGTAGATATCGAATATGCTGTTGTTGACGGCGTAGACCCCGACGATACTCAGGGCAAAGACGGCGGGAATAAGCATTGCGGCAGGGATCTTCAGGACTTTCACGAACAGCCGCGAACCCATGATTCCGATCGGGATCAGCAGGATGGCGGTGATCAGCATCTGCAGCATGAAGCCATAGACGATGTCGGCGCTCTCCTTGAATAGGGCCGGGCCTGGCTGCAGGCCGTGCACCAGCAGGCCGCCCAGGATGACGGCGGACACTGAGCTGCCCGGGATGCCCAGGGTCAGTGCAGGAACGAGGGCAGAACCGTTGTCGGCGTTATTGCCGCATTCCGCGGCCGCGACGCCTTCCTCAGCACCTTCGCCGAACCGCTCGGGAGTCTTCGATGAGCGTTTGGCTTCGTTGTAGCTCAGGAAGGAGGCCATGTTTCCTCCCACCCCGGGTAGCAGACCGACAAAAACACCAATGCCGGAGGACTTGAGCCAGGTTGGCATCAAACGGGGCACCAGGGAGCGAAAAGGCTCGTGATCCTTCTCCTCGCTGATCTCCGCCGGTCCAGTGCCGGTGATGGCTGTCTTCGCCAGCTTCAGGGTGGGCGGTATGCCGAACAGGCCGATCAGCACCACGACGATATTGACGCCGTTGGTCAGCTCCACAAAACCGAAGGTGAAGCGCTCCTGGCCGCTGATGGTGTCGATGCCGATCAAGCCCATGATCAGGCCGAGGCACGCGGCGAAGACCCCTTTGACAAGGCTCTTGCCCAGTAGCAGGGACAGGCTCAGCAGCCCGAACAGGGCCACCCAGAAGTAGTCTGAAGGGCCGAACATGAGCGTGACCTTGGCCAGCGGCGGCGCCAGCAACACCAGGGTCAAAGCGCTGACAGTGCCGCCGATGCCGGAGGAAAACACCGCGATCCGCAGCGCCAGGTTGCCCTTGCCCTGTTCGGACATCGGGCGGCCGTCAAAAATAGTCGCCACCGAGGCCGGTGTGCCGGGTACACCAAGCAGGATGGACGGAATCGCCCCGCCGTACATGGCGCCGTTGTAGATGCCGGCCATCAGCCCAAGCCCGACCAGTGGATCAAGGCCGAAGCTCAGGGGAATCAGGATCGCGATCCCCATGGTGGCGCTCAGTCCCGGCAGGGCGCCGATACAGATGCCCAGCAGGGTTCCGCCCAGCATCGCGAGGGCATTGGCCGGCTCCAGAATGATGTAGAAAGACGTAAGGAGTTGATCAAACATGATGATGAGCTGCCCGGTCGGTCGTTATTGGTGGCTTGTTCGAAAGTCGTTGCGAAAAACGGTTACTGGAACAGCGAGCCTGCGGGCAGGCGCCGGCTGAAGGCTTCGACGAAGATCAGGTAGATCGCGCCCTCGAAAATCAGCGTCATGAGCAACACCATCAGCAGGTTCCGGTACCGGAGCATCAGCGGGATTCCAACCAGCAACAGGGTGATCGCACTGAAGTAGCCGATATAGGGCACGAGCAGTACGGCAATCACGAGGGCCACTGCGGCGAAGGCCCCGTAGACAAAGCCGGAGACATCGATCTTGCGAATCGCACCGGGCCCCTGGCGAAACCAGGCCACCAGCGTCTTGACCAGTGACAGGACGCCGCAGCCCAACATGACCCCGCAGATCGCGGTCGGGAACAGGCTGCTGGCGCCGGTGATTTCACTGGTTTTCACCAGCAGGAAGGAGGCGGCGAGGATGGCCGTCAGTGAAAAGGCAACTTCATCGGTCACCGACTTGATGGAAATGCTCTGGTTCATGGGCTGCACCGTTCGGGCATGCCCGGCGATACGACTCGGGAGTCGCCGGGGTATTGAAACATGAGTCCGGGGAATGACGGGCGGGCGCTCCCGTAGTCAGGAATGCCCGCCAAACTGGCAAGATAAGACGCCTATTTCTCAACCCAGGGCTTGTTGTCCCACAGGTTGCTCATGTCTTCGTAGAGCGTGTCGGTCAGGTCCTTCTGCTCGGCGGCGGTCATGTAGTTCAGCATGAACAGGCGCTTCTTGGCCTCGGCCGTGAACTTGGGGTCTTCCATCATATCGGCAATCGCGCCACGGAGCTTGTCGGCTACGTCAGAATCGATATCAGCCGGCGCCATCAGGCCGCGGTACGACCCGCCAACCAGGTCGTAGCCCAGTTCCTTCAGTGTCGGCACGTCCGGGAGCAGCGGGCTGCGTTCGTCGGCCATGACGGCCAGTACGCGGATATCACCGGATTTGACGTTGCCGGCGGCCTCGCTCAGACCCATGACGGCGGCTGAGATATGACCGCCCAGCAGGGCTGCACGGCTGCGGGCACCGCCGTTGAAAGGAATGTTGTTGACGTCGACTCCGGCGGCCATCAGGAAGCGTTCGAAGGAGGTGTGTTGCGCACCGCCACGCCCCGGGTTGCCGACGGTCACGCTCTTGCCGTTTTCCTTGGCGTAATCGACCCACTGTTCGAGTGTCTCGAACTCGCTGTTGGCGCCGACAAAGATCGCCGTCGGATCGAAGATGACGTTACCCAGGAAGGTGAAGTCATCCAGTTGGTAATCCGGTGAACGCTCGATGATCGGGTTAATCACTCCCGGCATGTTGACCATGCTCAGGGTGTAGCCGTCGGATTGGGCGCGGGCCATTTCAGTGTAGGCGATTTCACCGCTGCCGCCGGGACGGTTGATGACGGTGATTGACTGGTCGCCGCCCAGCTCGTTCTGGATGTATGGCGCAATGGTGCGGGCGAGGATGTCGGTGCTGCCTCCGGCTGAGTAGCCCACGACCAGGTCGATATCGCGGGTGGGGTAATCGGTGGCGGCGAAGCTGGTTGGAGAAAACAGCGCCGTGGCAGCGAGAACGGTCATGATCGACTTTTTCAGGGACATGGAGCGACTTCCTTTTATTAGATTTGTTGGAGGGCATCCAGGGGATTGGCCCTTATGATTACGTTAGGGATCCATGGTTGCGCGAACAAACGAAAAAACCTTGTTATCGAAACAATCTTTTCTGATGTCGGGTCCTGAGTCAGGCGGCGTCCGTACCCGGTCCGCCGTCCTTGTACTTGTCGGATTCCGCCAGGATCTGCGGCAGACCGATGGCGGTATTGAGTTCGTTGAAGTCTGCCATTCTTTCCGCAAACGGCTTATTGGTGCCATGCTGCTTTAGGCTGGCGAAATAGGCGCGGGCCTGGCGTAGCATGGCGCGGGCGAGGCCGCCTGGGAAAATGGCGACCCGGTAGCCAAGCTGGGCGAGGTCGTCCGGGTTGGTAATGGGGGTGTGCCCGCCTTCCACCATGTTGGCCAGAACGGGTATGCGACGACCGAACTGTTCGCCGATAGCGGCCAGCTCTTCGCGAGTGCGTGGCGATTCGATAAACAGGATGTCCGCGCCGGCTTCGACATAGCGTTCGGCGCGCTCAAGTGCCGCCTCGAAAGATTCAACGGCGATCGCATCGGTGCGCGCAACGATGAGCGTCTCCTCGCTTTGGCGACTGTCCACCGCCGCCCTGATCTTACCCTCCATTTCGCTGCAGGACACCAGGCTCTTACCGGCGAGGTGGCCGCATCGCTTGGGCAGCGACTGGTCTTCCAGCTGGATGGCTGAAGCACCGGCGCGCTCGAACACCCGAACCGTACGCTGCACGTTCAGGGCGTTGCCATAGCCTGTATCGCCGTCGACGATGATCGGCAGAGTAATGCGGTCACGGATGTAGGCGATGGAATCGGCCACTTCGGACATGGACACCAAACCAATGTCCGGGCGCCCCAGTTTGGTGTAAGCGAGGCTGCCGCCGGAAAGATAGACGGCCTCGAAGCCGGCTTCCTCGGCGAGATGGGCAGTGAACGCGTCGTATACGCCAGGGACCACCGTGATGTCGTTGTCTTCGGTGATCAGTTTTCTCAGGGTTTTCATGCAATGTCCTCCGAGTCAGGGACGGTCTATTGCTTCTGTTGTCGATCTTCGTTCCAGCGCCCGAGGTCGTTGACCGTTAGGCGGAATGCGCCATCCTCGCCGGACACCAGGCCGGGTCCTTGCGGGATCTGGTTGGCATCGTGATAGGCGAAGGGTTGTCCGGCACAGCCGGAGGCCAGCATGCCGGCCAGCAGGATTGGGATGATGGGGCGGATGTGCATGGCGATGCTCCGTCTTCAATCAATCAGAACTTGAGTCGGCTGCCCAGCGCGACCACGGTGATGTCATCAAAATCGGCGTCATCGCGATCAAGGGCGAAGACGCGGCCGGTGCCGTAGAGCTCGATCCAGTCCGCCGGCTTGTAGACGTAGTTCACGCCCATGTAGGTGCCTTCGTCGCCTTCCTGGGCGCGATCCTCGGTGATGCCGTAGTCAATCGAGCTGGCATGGCGGCCGCTCTTGTAGCCAAGGCGGAAGGTGGTGTTGGCGGACTCGTAGCCGGCGTCTGCCTCCAGACGGGAGTAGGACAACGCAGCGTTGAAGCCGCCATTCAGCAGCACCGACGCCGAGCCACCCACCGTATCGTTGCTGTCTGCGCCGCCTTCCACCTCTTCGCTGGAGTAGCCGAGGCCCGTGACGACCTTGCCGAACCCGAGTTCACTGGCGTAGACCGCGGATGCTTCGTAAATCATCTCATCCTTGCGGCCCACACTGGCGGTCAGGGTCAGCGGACCCAGTTGGTTGGTGCGGTAGGCCATACGGTCGTAGCGGCTCTCGAAGTCGAAGTTGGCAATACTCTGGGAGACGGTCGGCCCTGCCTGGCCCGCGTCCAGGAACTGTGTGCCGCCGCCCATCATGTGGGCATGCCCCAGAAGCGCCACGACGCCGGTACCGGACAGATCCTTATGAGTAATGCCGTTGGCGGCCCCGTCGCCCTGGCCAAGGTAGATTTCGCCGAACGGGCCCTTGAAAAAGATGTCCGCGTGGCGCTCCTGCAGCTCGCTGGAGATGCTGGGATTCTGCCGCGAGATTGCGGATGAGGGATTGGACTCGAACTCCATTTCCAGCCTCGCACCGGCCTCGATGGTCTCGGTGATCTGACCGGTGGCAACGAAGCGGAAGCGGGTGGAACTGTTGGTGTTGTCGACAAAGTAGGTTTCTGTCTTGTCGCCATCGTCCACGGCCATCATGGCGCGGTTAACCTGGCCGGAAACAGCCAGTTCGGCGGCTTGTGTCGTGACGCTCAGGCAGAGTATGGGCGCAGCCAGGCCCAGGATTTTTTTGTTGTTCATAAGACACCTTTTGTTTTATTTGTTGTTCGAAGAAACGAGTCGGAAAACAGTGGAGATATCTTTTTTATTGATTGAGTGAAGCGATCTCGAAATGCTTCGATATTTACGTTATGGGAGGTGTCGGGTTATGAACAAACGAAAAAAAGTCTTTATGGAATGAAGGTTTTTTGATGGGGGGTGTCGAGCGAGGCGGTATCCGTATGGAATTGAAAATAAATATATTTTCTGTTTATCAGCCGGACGGGAAAAAAAGCAGAGGTGCTGTTTTTTATTTGCTTGTATTTTGATTGATTAAGCGCGCGCGTTTTCTTTTTAAATACGGTGTTCTTATCTAGGCAACGACCCCGGACTGTATCAGAGCCTCTATGGTCGATTTATCCATGTGCAGTTCATCCTGCAACAATGCTCGTGTACTGGCGCCCAGATTGGGCGGCGCTGACCGATAAGCTGCAGGTGTTGCACTGAACTTTGCCGGATAGGCGACCGTCGGGATCTCATAGCCGTCGCTCCGTTTCATGGGGACGACCATGTCGCGGGCAATGACCTGGGGATCGTCAAACACTTCCGGGATTGTGTTGATGGGTCCGCAGGGTACCCCGGCCGTCTCCAGCAGACTGATAATCCGTTCGCGAGAGAAGTGTGCAAGCCGGTCTTCGAGCCGGTCTTCGAGTAGGTCACGGTTGTCCACGCGGTCGGCGTTGGTCAGGAAACGTGGGTCGCGGGCAACAGCAGTGAGCTCCAGTACGTCGCACAACGAGCGGAACTGGCGGTCGTTGCCGCAGGCGATAATGACATGGCCGTCCTGTACCGGGTACGCGCGGTAGGGCACCAGGTTGGGATGGTTGTTGCCCATTGGCTTCGGTGTGCGTTTTCCGACCAGCCAGTTGGAGCCCTGATTGGCGAGCATGGCCACCTGGCAATCGAACAGGGAACAGTCGATATGCTGGCCTTCGCCGGTTTGCTCCCGGCTGGCGATGGCGGCCAGGATCGAGGTCGCGGCATACATGCCGGTGAATTCGTCGGTAATGGCGACACCCGTCTTCAAGGGTTCGGCGCGCTGGGTTTCGGTCTCCGGCTGTCCGGTGATACTCATCAGTCCGCCCATCCCCTGGATCAGGAAGTCGTAGCCGGCACGGCTGGCGTAGGGGCCGGTCTGGCCGAAACCGGTGATGGAGCAATACACCAGGCGCGGATTCTCTTTACGCAGGCTGGCGTAATCCAGCCCGTACTTTTTCAGGCCACCCACCTTGAAATTCTCCACCAGGATGTCGGCGGAACGGGCGAGCTTGCGAACCAGCTCCGCGCCTTCGGGCCTGGAAAAGTCAACGCAGACGGATTCCTTGTTGCGGTTGCAGCAGGTGAAGTAGGCCGCGTCGGAGGCTTCAACGCCGTCATCGTCGGCTTCGCGGGTCAGGAATGGCGGCCCCCAGCGGCGGGTATCGTCGCCTGTCAGGCTCTCGACCTTGATCACCCGGGCGCCCAGGTCCGCCAGGATCTGTGTCGTCCACGGACCGGCCAGGATACGGCTGAGGTCAAGGACCGTCAGATGACTCAGTGGGCCGGGGACAGGGGTATCGGAATCGCGGGATGCATCTGCGGACATGAAAGCTTTCCTCCATCGCAGGCAGAGGGATAAGCGCCCGTGCCGGTTGGCCCGGGCGCTGTAGGAAGGGTAAGGGCCGTTTAGCCGGTAAACGCCTGGATGCCGGTCTGGGCACGTCCCAGGATCAGGGCGTGTACGTCGTGGGTGCCCTCGTAGGTGTTGACCGCTTCCAGGTTCACCATGTGGCGGATCACGCCGTACTCATCGGACACACCATTGCCGCCAAGCATGTCGCGGGCGGTGCGGGCGATGTCCAGCGCCTTGCCGCAGGAATTGCGCTTCATCAGTGAGGTGATTTCCACCGCGGCTTTGTCTTCATCCTTCATGCGACCGAGACGCAGGCAGCCCTGCAGGCCCAGCGTGATTTCCGTCTGCATGTCCGCCAGTTTCTTCTGGATCAACTGGTTGGCGGCCAGCGGGCGGCCGAACTGCTTGCGATCCAGTACGTACTGGCGGGCCGCGGTCCAGCAGAATTCGGCGGCACCGAGGGCGCCCCAGGCGATGCCGTAGCGTGCAGAGTTCAGGCAGGTGAACGGGCCACGCAGGCCTGTGACCTCCGGGAACATGTTCTCTTCCGGCACGAAGACTTCGTCCATCACAATCTCGCCGGTAATGGACGCACGCAGGCTCACCTTGCCGTGGATCGCCGGGGCGCTCAGGCCTTTCATGCCCTTGTCCAGGATGAAGCCGCGGATCTTGCCGTCCTCGGTCTTGGCCCAGACCACGAAGACGTCAGCGATCGGGCTGTTGGTGATCCAGATCTTGCTGCCGCTGAGCTTGTAGCCGCCGTCCACTTTCTTGGCGCGGGTTTCCATGCTGCCGGGGTCGGAACCGTGGTTGGGTTCGGTCAGGCCGAAACAGCCGATCCATTCGCCGCTGGCCAGCTTGGGCAGGTATTTCTGCTTCTGCTCTTCCGAGCCAAACTCGTTGATCGGCACCATCACCAGGGACGACTGCACGCTCATCATGGAACGATACCCGGAATCCACACGCTCCACTTCGCGGGCAATCAGGCCGTAGGACACGTAGTTGAGGCCGGCACCGCCGTACTGTTCGGGAATGGTGGCGCCCAGCAGGCCCAGTTCGCCCATTTCCCGGAAGATCTCGGGGTCGGTCTTCTCGTGGCGGAAGGCTTCCAGGACGCGGGTGGCCAGTTTGTCCTGGGCGTAGTTGTGGGCGGTATCCCGCACCATGCGTTCTTCTTCCTCAAGCTGATCGTCCAGCAGCAGGGGACTGTACCAGTCAAACTCGGCGTTGGGGCGGCTCATTATTCGGTAACCTCACATTTAGAGTTGTTGGAGATGTATCTCGCAGTGCGGGAGCGCGCTTTATTATTGGTTCAGGGAATAATAGTGAATCGACGAGGATTGACTCAAACGATAATATTTCATTTCATTGTGCAAAAAACTCATTTCATAAATTCAGGTTGCAGAGCGTGTATCGCTCGCCGGGAGCCATATCATGCGCCGTAAGGTGCCCAGTACGACGGTCCTGATGGGGTTTGAAGCCGCGGCGCGTCACGTCAGCTTCACCGAAGCGGCGCAGGAGCTGTCGCTGACCCAGAGCGCCATCTGCCGCCAGATCGCCTCGCTCGAGGAGTTCCTCGGCGTCAAGCTGTTCCGCCGTGGCCGCCAGGGCGTGCGTTTGACGGACGCCGGTTACAATTATCATCGCCTGGTTGCCCAGCGGCTCAATGAGATCGAGCGCGACACGCTCTCCGTCATGGGGAATCACGGCACTGAAAACGCCCTTGAGCTGGCGGTGGTGCCGACGTTCGGCACACGCTGGTTGATCCCGAGGCTGCGCAGATTCAAAACGCTTTACCCCAACATCACTGTCAACATGACCAACAAAACCCGGCCCTTCCTGTTTTCGGATACACCATTCGATGCAGCCATCTATTTTGGCGATGGCAACTGGTCGGGGACGCGGACGACCCTGTTCATGCACGAGCGGCCGGTTCCGGTTTGCAGCCCCGATCTGATCGCCCCCAAGAAGGCGCTAGCCTATGATGAGATCCTGCGTTACCCCCTGTTGCAGCAAACCACGCGACCGTATGCGTGGCGGGAGTGGTTCCGTTCACTCGACATGCGTGTGGAACGGGATATGTCCGGCCAACGCTACGAGTTGTTCACAATGCTGGCCGAGGCGGCTTCTCATGGCATGGGGATCGCGTTGATTCCGCCGTTCCTGATCGAACGGGAACTGGCCTCCGGGCAATTGGTTGTTCCGGTGTCGCACAGTTTCCAGAGCCGGGGCGGTTACTATTTCGCGTTGCCCGACCACCGCAAGGACGACGAAATCGTTAATCTTTTCAGAGAGTGGGTCCTGAGCGAAGGAGAGCTCGAGAACCTGGCCTGATCGCAGTCTCGTTCGAGAGCGCATTATGAAAATAGATTTCTTCATTACCCTGCAGAAAGTGATCGAAACCGGCAGTTTTGCCATGGCCGCCAGGGAAGTCCATGTGACACCGAGCGCCGTGAGCATGCAGATCAAGTCGCTGGAAAAGTACTTTGGTCAGGCGCTGTTTCACCGTACCGGCCAGAACGTCCAGCCGACCCTGTTCGCGCTTGAGCTGAGTACCAACATGGCGCCTGTGGTCAAGTATCTGGTCAACCTCAAGAACGGTAACGCCAGCTTTCTGGAGGGGAGTATCAAGCTGGGCATTGTGGGGCTGATGCAACCGATCGTTCTTCCGGGTCTGTTCATGAAATTACGTGAACGGGGTCATAAAATCACGATCAACTGCATACCGGGACGTTCCCAGAAGCTGATCGAGTCGGTGAAAACGGGCGAGCTGGACGGTGCGGTTGTGGCTGAGCCGGAAATGGCACGGCGAAAGCAACTCGAGTGGAACTTGATCCGTGACGAACCCTTTTATCTGATTACGCCTGAAGCGGTAATCTACGACGGGGATCCGTCGACTCTGACGGAACTCCCCTGGGTTGGCTATGATCGCGCTTCCATGCTGGGCAAGCTTTCCCGCAAGATCGCCGACGAATACTTCCAGGCTCCGGCTCCGGCGATTGAGTTGCAGTCACTCCAGGCAGTAACCGCCATGGTGTCTTCAGGATTCGGCGCCGCGGTGGTTATCGTCCCCGACGGTGATATGGACGCTTTGGCGGGGGTTAACGTTTTTCCGCTGGATGACGCCGCACCGACCATTCGTTTCTCTCTGGTCACGAGAAAGGTCGAAAGTCGCAATGTGATGCTTGAGGAGGTGCGCCGGTGCATTCTACCGGCGACGAAGTAGGGCACTACGTTTCCTCAAACCGCCCATGCCGGCCGGCACCTCCGGCAAAGCGCTCGGCGCCGGCCAGGGCTTCCTCGAACACCACCGGGTAGCCGCCGGCGCCTTCCAGTTGCAGGGCTTCGGCCAGGGACAGGTCCCACTGCGCGCAGGCGGACGCGCGATCCACGTTGAGGCAGCGCTGGGGAAAACGGGCGATGTCGCGGGCCAGCGTTTCGGCGGCTTCCCGACTCGTGCCGTCGGCCACCACCCGGTTGGCCAGCCCCATCTGCTGCGCTTCGTCCGCGTCCACCGGACGACCGGTCAGGATCATGTCCATGGCCCGGGAATGGCCGATCAGTCGGGGCAGGCGCACCGTGCCACCGTCGATCAGTGGCACACCCCAGCGCCGGCAGAATACGCCGAACACGGCCGAACGCTCCGCCACCCGCAGGTCGCACATCAGCGCCAGTTCCAGACCGCCCGCCACTGCGTGACCACTCACCGCCGCAATGACCGGTTTGGAGAAACGCATGCGGGTCGGCCCCATGGGGCCCGGGCCAATGCCTTCCGGCTCGATCTCGTTCCGCCTTTGCGGATCGCCCATGGCCGCCAGATCCGCGCCCGCGCAGAAAGTGCCGCCGGCGCCCCAGAGCACCGCGACGTGCCAGGCGTCGTTGGCTTCGAACGACTCGAAAGCTTGGCGCAGTTGGTTGGCGGTGGGGCCGTCCACCGCGTTCCGGCATTCAGGGCGATGGAGGACGATGGTGCAGACCGGGCCCTGGCCCTCAATGGTCACGGCGTTGCTGTTCACGGGTGGTTTCCTCTTGTTGTCGTTGTCGTTGTTGGAAATGTGGGGATGTCACAAGGATAGCGCTTGGTGGCCCGTCCGCGAGAGCCCGTATTGCCGACACAGGATCCGGTCGTTAGTATGCGTTCAATCTATGAATCGTATACGGAGCGTATCAGTGGGTATCGTCAAGATCTCGGAACAGATGCATGAGAACCTGCGGGTCGCCAGCGGGGCCCTGTGTCGGTCCATCAACGCCCAGGCCGAGCACTGGATGCGGGTGGGCATGTTGGCGGAGCTCTATCCGGAGCTGACCCATCACGACATCAGCCGGATGCTGGTGCGGGCCGAGCGTGCGGGCGGGCTGGATATGGCGTCGCTGCTGGGTTCCGATACCGATTCATCCCAGCCGGAACCCATTGCGGCCGCAGGAGGCCAGTCATGACGTCGAACATCAAGATCCACTCGCCGGAAGACATCGAGAAGTCCCGGGCCGCCGCGCAACTGGCTGCGGAGGTCCTGGCCATGATCACGCCTTACGTGCAGCCGGGGGTGACCACCGACGAGCTGGATCGCATCTGCCACGATCACATCGTCAACGTACAGAAAGCCATCCCCGGCAACATCGGGTACCACGGCTTTCCCAAGACCGTCTGCGCCTCCGTTAACCATGTGGTGTGCCACGGCATCCCGTCGGACAAGCGCCTGAAGAAAGGCGACATCGTCAACATCGACATCGCGGTGGTGAAGGACGGCTGGTACGGCGACACCAGTCGCATGTATTTCGTCGGCGAGCCCAAGCCCCATGTACGGCGCCTGGTGGATGTTACCTACGAGGCCATGTGCGCGGGCATCCGCATCGTGCGCCCGGGCGCGACCCTGGGGGACATCGGTCACGCCATCCAGACGGTGGCGGAAGACGCCGGTTTCAGCATCGTGCGCGAGTACTGCGGCCACGGCGTGGGGCAGGTGTATCACGACGAGCCGCAGATCCTGCACTACGGCACCCCGGGCAAGGGCCTGGCGCTGAAGCCGGGGATGATCTTTACCATCGAACCCATGGTCAACCTGGGCCGTCGCCATGTGCGCACCCTGCGCGACGACTGGACCGTAGTCACCCGCGACCGCTCCCTGTCAGCCCAGTGGGAACACATGGTGGCGGTGACCGAGACCGGTTTCGACGTGCTGTCCCAGTGGCCGGACAACCCGGACCAGAGCCTGATCGCGGCCTGAAGCAGGCGCTGGCAACAAGAAGGCAGGAATGGGCAAGTTGCCCACCTTGATCCTGCCGGGCCGCGTCGCCAAGTCTGTGGCATCGACCGGATGGTTCGGTCGCACACGGCGAAGGAGGATTGCGAATCATGAAGAGCATGGTATTGAATGCCCCGGGCGGGCTGGATCGTATTGAACTGGCTGAATCCAACGATCCCGGCACGCCGGGCCCGGGCGAGATCCGCGTCGCCATCAAGGCCAGCTCGCTCAACTTCCACGACCTGCTGGTGGCCCAGGGGAACATTCCCGCCGACGACAGGCGCGTGCTGATGTCCGACGGTGCAGGCGTGGTGGAAGACGTGGGTGAGGGCGTGACGGAATTCCGCGTGGGGGATCACGTCGTGTCCGGCTTCTTCCCGCAATGGCCGGACGGCGCTCCCAATCCGCAGGTGGGTAACTTTGCGGGCACGCCGGGCGACGGGATCGACGGTTTTGCCTCCACTCACGTGGTGCGTGCGGCCACCGCGTTCACCCATGCGCCCGACGGCTGGAGCCACGCCGAAGCCGCCACCATCACCACCGCGGGCCTGACGGCCTGGCGCGCCCTGGTGGTGGACGGCCAGCTCAAGGCCGGCGACACGGTGCTGACGCTGGGGACCGGCGGCGTGTCGATCGCCGCGCTGCAAATTGCCAAGGCGATGGGCGCCCGGGTGATCAGCACGTCGTCGTCCGATGCCAAGCTGGCGCGCGTTCGCGAGCTGGGCGCGGACGAGGTGATCAACTACCGCGACGAGCCCGAGTGGGGCCGGAAAGTCCTGGAGCTGACCGGTGGCCGCGGTGTGGATCACATCGTTGAAGTGGGCGGCCCCGGCACGCTGGCGCAGTCGTTCCAGGCGATTCGAGTGGGCGGTCACATCTCCCTGATCGGCGTCCTCACCGGTCGCCAGGGCGATATCCCCACCGGCCTGCTGATGGCCAAGCAGGCGCGCCTGCAGGGGCTGATCGTCGGCAGTCGGCGTGATCAGCAGGACTACGTGACGGCGCTCAACCAGACCGGCATCCGCCCGGTCATCGACCGGACCTTCCCGTTCGCGGAGCTGGCGGACGCCTTCCGTTACCAGGAAAGCGGCGGCCACTTCGGTAAGATTGCCGTCGAGTGGTAAGCCGGCTGGCGCCCCGTCCGGGGCGCCAGCCTCGAACCGGGTTTCGCACCGCCCTGTCCCGATGCCCTCCGGGTGATCGCCTGCGATAGTCGCCCAATCACGTAGATACACGAACGATCCGGCCCACTACAATGGCGTACTGCCATTCGCGCCCTCATCAGTAGTGTTCTACTGACAGGAGGCGCCAGTCACCCGCGCAAGGACCCCATTATCGATGACGACGGAAGCCACCCCCGCCCCGGACCACCCGGTTGCCCCGAACGCGTTGCGAAATCTGGTCGTGGTCAGCCTTTGCCTGACCGCAGCGATCCTGGCCAACACCATGCTGGTGCTGGCCGTGCCGTTCAAGGCGATCGAGCTGGGTGTGGGGCCGTCGCTGGTGGGGGTGATCATTTCCGCGCCCTATGTGCTGCCCATGCTGCTGGCCATCCCGATGGGCGGTCTGGTGTCGCGGATCGGCTGCCAGAAGATGATCATCGCCGGGGCGTTGGGCATGGCGGTGGGCCCGGGCGTTACGCTGCTGCTGCCGTCGGTGCCGAGTCTGTTCGCTACCCAGGCCATTGTTGGGCTGGCCAACATGGTGCTGATCATCTCGGCGCAGACTGTGGTTTCCAGCCTGGCCAGCGGCAAGCGGCTGGAACAGTTCTTTGGCTGGTACACCACCTGCCTTTCCGGCGGGCAACTGCTGGGGCCGATCCTGTCCGGGTTCCTGATCGATCATTTCTCGGTGGACGCGTCCCTGACGGCCATCGTGTTCGTGCCCCTGATCTCCGCCGTCGGCGCGCTGTTCTTTTCCCGGGAGGTCCGCCGCAGCGGCAAGGCGGCGCGGTCGAAAGCCCGCTATCGCGACCAGTGGCGCCTGTTGCGCAGCAACCCCGGCATGCAGACGTCCATCATGCTGACCGTCACGGCGCTGTTTGTCCTGAGCATCCACTCCAGCTTCCTGCCGGTGTACCTGGAGTCCCTGTCCCTGGCGGCCAGCTCCATCGGCCTGCTGCTGAGCATCCGCGCCATTTCGTCCATGGCGGTGAGGCTGGCCATGTCCCGCATCATCGACCTGTGTGGCGGCCGCAACCGGGCGATCCTGATCTGCATCGTGCTCATCACCGGCTCGCTGACCGTGACCGGCCTGGCGGGCGAGCACTACGCGCTGCTGGTGGTGCTGGCCATGATCATCGGGGTTGCCGGCGGCATCTCCCAGCCGCTGTCCATGGTCATCCTCTCGGAAAGCGTCCAGCCCGAACAGCGCCCTGCGTCCATGGCCACCCGCCTGATGGGCAACCGTGGCGCCCAGATGCTGGGGCCCGTGCTGATCGGCTTCCTGGCGGACGTGGCGAATTTCACCGTGGCGTTTGCGGTGATGGGTGGGGTGTTGTTGGTGTTGTACATGACGTGGGTGGTTCGGTCCGGGGCCTTCTCTCAGAAACATCCCCTCGCCGATTGAGGCAGTCATTAACGCTTTGTTCGGCAAAGTCAGGTATCGAATGGCTCCATTTGATGTCAGTCAGCCAATCGGCATAGTGATTGGCGTTCTATTCGTTCAAAATAAGGCGCATTTTACGGCGGACTCAATGCGCCATCAGTGAGCGAATCAGGAACCCCATGTTCGAACAAACCTTCCGAAACATCGATGACGTCCTCTGGAAAGAGGCGGGCTGTGCCACCGAGCTGGACTACACCGAACAAACCTCCTGGATGCTGTTCCTCAAGTATCTGGACGATCTGGAGTTCGAGCGCTCCCAGGAAGCGGAGCTGCAAGGCCAGACCTACGATTTCATCATCGACAAGGCGCATCGCTGGTCCCGCTGGGCGGCACCCAAAACAGCCGATGGCGAGTTCGATCACGATAACGCGCTGACCGGCGACGACCTGATCCAGTACGTCAATTTCGACCTGTTCCCGTATCTGCATGGCTTCAAGGAGCGGGCGTCGGGCACCGACACCATCGAATACAAGATCGGGGAAATCTTCGGCGAGATCCGCAACAAGTTCGCCAGCGGTTACAGCCTGCGCGATGCGCTGGAACTGGTGGACAGTCTGAGTTTCGGTTCCCAGGCGGAGAAGCACGAGCTGTCCCACCTTTACGAGGCCAAGATCCGTAACATGGGCAACGCCGGGCGTAACGGCGGCGAGTATTACACGCCACGCCCGCTGATCCGCGCCATGATCCAGGTGCTGAAACCCCGCATCGGCGAGCGCATCTACGACGCCGCAGCGGGATCGGCGGGTTTCCTGTGTGAGGCTCACGACTACCTGCGTTCCGGTCAGAATCTCTCGACGGAAGATCTGGAAACGCTGCAGACCCGGACCTTCTACGCCAAGGAAAAAAAGAGCCTGCCGTATGTGATCGGGATCATGAACATGATCCTGCACGGCATCGAGACGCCTAATATCGTCCACACTAACAGCCTGACCGAGAACCTGAGCGATATCCAGGAGAAAGACCGCTACGAGGTCATCCTGGCCAATCCGCCCTTCGGCGGCAAAGAGCGCAAGGAAATCCAGCAGAACTTCCCGATCAAGACCGGCGAGACGGCGTTCCTCTTCCTGCAGCATTTCATCAAGTACCTGAAAGCAGGCGGCCGGGCGGCAGTGGTGATCAAGAACACCTTCCTCTCCAACTCGGACAACGCCTCCCGAGCCCTGCGCAAAGAGCTGCTTGAAAGCTGCAACCTGCACACCATTCTCGACTGCCCCGGCGGCACGTTCCTCGGGGCGGGCGTGAAAACCGTGGTGCTGTTTTTCGAGAAGGGCGCGCCCACGCAGAACATCTGGTACTACCAGCTCGACCCCGGTCGCAGTTTGGGTAAGACCAACCCGCTGAATGATGATGATCTGACAGACTTCGTGACCCGGCAGGCGAACTTTGAGGGCTCTGAGAATGCCTGGCTCGTCAGCGTCGGCGATGTGGATGAGGAAACCTACGATCTGTCCGTAAAGAACCCGAACAAGGCTGAGGAAGAACCGCTACGCGATCCGGAAGTGATCATTAATGAGATCGAGACGCTGGACAAGGAAAGTGAGGCCATTCTGGAAGGGATTCGGGGGATGTTATGAAGCAAGGCTGGGCCAAAAAGAAGCTAAGAGATGTAAGCAGCCTCATTAATGGCAGAGCATACAAAAAATCTGAGCTGCTTGGGAGCGGCCTTTATCCCGTTCTTAGAGTCGGCAATTTTTTTACCAATCGTGCATGGTATTACTCGGATCTCGAACTTCCAGATGAGAAGTATTGTGACACTGGCGATTTGCTCTACGCATGGTCGGCATCGTTTGGTCCAAGAATTTGGGAAGGTGGAAAAGCTATCTACCACTACCACATTTGGAAGATTAACCACGATGAAAGCCAAGTAGACAAAGCTTTCCTTTTCTATTGGTTTGAATGGGATAAAGAGAGGATAAAAAAAGAACAGGGGGCCGGAACCACAATGGTTCATATTACGAAGACCTCAATGGAGCAGAGATCTTTGGAGGTGCCCCCCATAGCGGAACAAAAACGCATCGTCGCCATCCTCGATGAAGCCTTCGCAGGCATCGACGCGGCGATCGCCAACACCGAAAAGAACCTCGCCAATGCTCGGGAGTTGTTTGAGAGTTATTTGAATTCGGTGTTTGGTAAGCGCCGTGATGACTGGCGTGAACTGACTCTAAAAGAAGTATGTAAAGATTATGGAAGAGGTAAATCGAAGCACCGCCCTAGAAATGATCCAGAACTTTACGGTGGCGGGTATCCATTTATTCAAACTGGGGATGTTCGACGTTCGGATCATTTCATAACGGGATACTCAAAGACATATAACGAGAAAGGACTCGCTCAAAGCAAATTGTGGCCGCGAGGAACGATTTGCATCACTATCGCCGCTAATATCGCTGAAACTGGAGTTCTAGATTTCGATGCGTGTTTCCCAGATAGCGTCATTGGTTTAGTCGTTGATCAGACAGTTGCGTCAAATTCATATGTTGAATTCCTGCTTCAATCCGTCAAATCTGTGCTAAAGGCCAAGGGGAAAGGGAGCGCCCAAGATAATATAAACTTAGGGACTTTCGAGAAGGAAAGGTTTCCTTTTCCCCCGTTAGTTGTTCAGCAACAGATAGTCGAAGATGTTCAGGAGCTAAGGGTGCTCCTCCGAAACATTGAGTCTATCTATGAAAGGAAGTTGCTGGTTTTGAGTGAACTCAAGCAATCACTGTTGCAAAAAGCCTTTTCCGGTGAACTTACAGCTGACTTAACCGAAAAGGAAGTCGACGAGGCGGTGGCATGAGCGCAACTATAATCCATGCAGTGGTCCGCTTTGGTTAAGCCTTCAAGGATGAAGAACTTGCATGACTGAAAACCAAAACACCCCCATCGTCATCTACGAAAACGCCGATCAGGCGGTGGAAGTGCGGCTGGACGCCGATCAGGAAACCCTCTGGCTCACCCAGGCCCAGATGGGCGTGCTGTTTGATGTGAAGCCCCAGAACATCACGATGCACCTGAAGAACATCTATGGCGAGGGGGAATTGGCCGAGGAGGCAACTTGTAAGGATTTCTTACAAGTTCAATCGGAGGGTGGTCGAGCCGTCAAGCGTAAGCGCAAGCATTACAGCCTGGATGCCGTGATTTCAGTGGGTTACCGGATCAGTTCCGCTCGGGCCACCCAGTTCCGGATCTGGGCGACACGGGTTCTCCGCGACCACCTCACTCAGGGCTGGACCCTGAATCGCCAGCGCCTGGAGGAAAACGCCCAGGAACTGGAGGCCGCCCTGACCCTGGTGCGGAGGGCCGCCCAGAGCCCCGCGCTGGATAACGACAGCAGCCGCGGGCTGGTGGACATTGTCAGCCGATACGCGCAAACCTTCCTGCTGTTGCAGCGCTACGACGAAGGCTTGCTGACGGAACCTCAGGCCCAGGCTGGCGGTACGCTGCCTTCGCTGGCTGAAGCGCGGTCCGCACTGGATGGCTTGAAAACCGAATTGATCGCCCGGGGCGAGGCGACGGACTTGTTTGCACGCGACCGGGGCGATGGTCTGGATTCCTTGCTGGGCAACCTGGACCAGACGGTCTTCGGCGAGCCGGCTTATCCCAGTATGGAGGCAAAGGCGGCACATTTGTTGTACTTTGTGATCAAGAACCACCCGTTCTCCGACGGTAACAAGCGTAGCGCGGCTTTTCTGTTTGTGGATTTCCTCCACCGCAACGGTCGCCTGTTGGATGCCGCCGGAGAACCGGTGATCAACGATGTAGGGCTGGCCGCCCTGACGCTGCTGGTGGCCGAGTCCGACCCGAAAAACAAAGACACCATGATCCGTCTTATCATGAACATGCTGGCCTGGGAGGGCGAGTGAGCCACGCCACACTCAATGAAGCCGAAACCCGCGCTGAACTGATTGACCCCGCGCTGAAGAACGCCGGCTGGGGTGTGGTGGACGCCAGTCGCATTCGACGCGAGGAGGTGATCGCGCCGGGACGACTGCAAGGCGGTGGGCGGCGTGCCCGATCGGATATTGCCGACTACGTCCTGATCTACAAAGGCCAGAAGCTGGCGGTGATCGAGGCGAAGAAACGCGCGTTGCCCGCAACCGAAGGGCTGGTTCAGGCCAAACGCTATGCCGAGCGACTGCAGGCCCGCTTTGCCTACAGCACCAATGGCGATGGTATTTATCGGGTCGATTTGTCCACCGGGCAGGAAGGCCCGGTCGATCGCTATCCCTCGCCGGAAGAACTCTGGTCGGAAACATTCGCCGAGCAGAACCTGTGGCGCGAGCGCTTCGGGGCTGTGCCGTTCGAAGATAAGGGCGGCTTCTGGGAGCCTCGTTACTACCAGCACAATGCCATCAATCGGGCGCTGGAAGCGGTCGCCGACGGCCGGGACCGGGTACTGCTGACGCTGGCGACCGGTACGGGTAAAACAGCGATTGCCTTCCAGATTACCTGGAAACTCTTCCATGCCCGCTGGAGCCGTTCCGCACAGGCGTCCGGCGAGCCGGGGCGTCAGCCGCGCATCCTTTTCCTGGCGGATCGCAACATCCTCGCCAATCAGGCCTTCAACGACTTTTCCGCGTTTCCTCAGGACGCGTTGGTGCGGATCGACCCGGAAACCATCCGCAAGAAAGGGCGGGTGCCGAAGAACGGCAGTCTCTTCTTTACCATCTTCCAGACCTTCATGACCGGCCGGGACGAGAACGGCGATCCCGCACCCAACTTTGGCGACTACCCGCCGGATTTCTTCGACTTCATCATCATCGACGAATGCCACCGGGGCGGGGCGAATGACGAGAGCAACTGGCGTGGCATCCTGGAATACTTCAGTCCCGCGGTTCAGTTGGGTCTGACGGCTACACCCAAGCGGGATCACAACGCCGACACTTACGCCTATTTTGGCGAGCCGGTGTATATCTATTCCCTGAAGGAAGGCATCAACGACGGTTTCCTCACGCCTTTCAAGGTCAAGCAGATCGCCACCACCGTCGACGATTACGTCTACACCTCGGACGACGACGTGATTGAGGGCGAGATCGAAGAGGGGCGTCGCTACACCGAGACGGACTTTAACCGTGTTATTGAAATCGAGGCGCGGGAGAAGTATCGGGTGCAGGTGTTCATGGATCAGATCGGCCAGCGGGAGAAGACCCTGGTGTTCTGCGCCACCCAGGAACACGCGCTGGCGGTGCGTGACCTGATCAACCGCATGAAAATCAGCGCCGACCCGCACTACTGTGAACGGGTGACGGCGAATGATGGCGCGGAAGGTGAACGTTTCCTCCGGCAGTTCCAGGACAACGAGAAAACCATTCCCACCATCCTGACGACCTCGCAGAAACTGTCCACCGGCGTCGATGCCCGCAACGTGCGCAATATCGTGCTGATGCGGCCGGTCAATTCGATGATCGAGTTCAAGCAGATCATCGGACGGGGCACGCGTCTGTTCGACGGCAAGGACTACTTCACCATCTACGACTTCGTGAAGGCTTACGAGCACTTCAACGATCCGGAATGGGATGGCGAGCCGATTGCCCCGGAGCCCTGTGCCGAATGCGGTGAAATTCCCTGCCAATGCGTCGTCACGCCACCCAAGCCTTGCTCCGTCTGTGAACAGAGGCCCTGCGTGTGCGAGGAGGAACCGCCGGAACCCTGCCGGGACTGTGGCGAGCATCCGTGCGTTTGCCAGAAACGTCAGAAAGTGAAGGTCAAACTGGCGGACGGCAAGGAGCGCACCATTCAGCACATGAGCGCTACCAGCTTCTGGAGTCCGGACGGCAAACCCATGTCCGCTCAGGATTTTATCAAAAGACTCTATGGCGATTTTCCCGCCTGGTTTGCCGACGAAGACAAGTTGCGGGACATCTGGAGTCGCCCTGATACCCGCAAGAAGTTGATGGAAGGCCTGGAAGAGAAAGGCTATGGCTTTGAGCAGCTTCAGGCCATCGGCAAGATGATCGATGCTGACAAGAGCGATATTTACGATGTGCTGGCCTACATCGCGTTCAACCGGGCGCCGGTCACTCGCGCCGAACGTGTGGAGTCACATCGGGAGGCGATCTTCAGATCCTACGATTATCGCCAGCAGGAGTTCTTGAAGTTTGTGCTGAACCACTATGTGGAGCGGGGTGTCGGGGAGCTGGACCTTGGGAAGCTGCCCCATCTGATTGAGCTCAAGTATTATTCAGTGGGGGATGCTGTTCGGGAGCTGGGGCCGGTTGGCAATATTCGGGATGTGTTTGTGGGGTTCCAGAAACACCTTTACTAAAGCCGCAACCAGAGTGGCGGCGCTCACATTGCCGATTTAAGGTTATTCAGCAGAAGGCATTACCACTGCAATGTTTGGATACTGATTTGAGAGCGGTCATCGATAAATGCCAAACCTGAAAGCCAAGAAAGATCATTTTGCGAAGGTCCGCCGCTCCAATTATGTTGCCAGCATGCGCCTGGAAGATATGCCGGTGTGCAGGCGTGACGTATTCCGAAAATTGAAGACCCGGGAAGCCGTTCTCAAAGCACATGGGTGCAAAGACGAATACTGAATTCCTACCCGTCGATTTTCTCGTCGAGACTTGTTCGTCTCATTCAAACCGATCCCAATAAGGCGGCTCCCCGAAGAACCCGTCAATAAAGTCGATAAAACTGCGGACCTTGCTGGCCAGCAGCTGGCGGTGGGCGTAGACCGCGTACAGCCCCAATGGCTCAGGCTCGTATTCCGGCAGGATCACCCTTAGCTTGCCCTCCTTGATAGCGGCGCCGGCTATGAACGTCGGCTGCAGGGCGATGCCCGCGCCCGCGATCGCGGTTTCCACGAGGACGTCGCCGTTGTTGCTCACCATGGCCCGCTTCTCGTTGCTGATGGCCAGCAGCGATTTCTGCAGCGGCTGGACCGACTCCATATCCATGTAGCTGTAGTGAAGGTAGTGATGATAGAGGAGGTCTTCCGGGTGTTTCGGGGTGCCGTGTTGTTCGAGGTAGTCCGGTGACGCGCAGAGTACCAGGCGGACGGGCGCGATGCGTTTGGCGATCAGCGACGAGCTTTTCAGATGGCCGATGCGCAGGGCGATGTCGAAGCCTTCCTCGACGATGTCGACCTTCCGGTCATTCAGCTGCAGATCAATATCCACCGCCGGATGCGCCTGCTTGAAAGCGCTCAGCAGAGGCGGCAGGTGGTGCATGGCAAACGACACCGGGGCGCTGATGCGCAGCACGCCCTGGGCCTGGGTGTGCAGATCCCCGAGCTGGCTCTCCATATCGTCGAGATCGGACAGAACCTGCTGCGCCCCCTGGTGGTAACGGCGGCCCGCTTCCGTGAGATGGATTCGGCGGGTGGTGCGGTTCAGCAGGCGCGCGCCCAGGCGCTGTTCCAGTTGAGACACGTACTTGCTGACCAGCTGCGGCGAGGTATCCAGCCGCTCGGCCGCCCGGGTGAAACTCCCTTCCTGCACGACCTGGACAAAGGCGCGCATGGTGTCGATGCGATCCATGGAGGGGCTCCGGTGTGTTGTCGGTCAATAATCAATGATTTGTTGATAATTAAGCAATGAAAGACATCTTAGTGTTGATTTTTGGTGATAGTAAAGTATTCACATCACCTGAGGCGAGGGCCTCGGGATTCATCGATCACAGAATCATTCGAGGTGTCCGTTATGAACAACGCATTTGTTAAAGCCCTGTTTCACTCCAATGCCGGTTTCGCCGCTCTGATTCTGCGGGTGCCCGTGGGTCTGACCCTGGCGGCCCACGGGGCCCAGAAACTGTTCGGCTGGTTTGGCGGCTACGGCCTGGAAGGCACCGGGCAGTGGATGGCGAGCATCGGTCTGGAGCCGGGCTACCTGATGGCGCTGATGTCCGGCAGTGCCGAATTCTTCGGCGGTCTGGCGCTGTTCCTGGGGCTGCTGACACGCCCCGCGGCGCTGGTGACGGCCTTCACCATGCTGGTCGCCATCTTTGCGGTCCACATCGGAAACGGCCTGTTCATGGCCAACAACGGCTACGAATACGCCCTGGCGCTGTTCGCCGTCACCGTATCACTGACTCTTCAGGGTGGTGGCCGGTTCGCACTGGATAACCTGATCCACAAGGCGCTCTGAGGCCGGTTGGCGAACGAAACCCGGAGAGCGAGCTGGTGCCGGTGGCCGGGCCAGCTCGTATCGCCGGTCTAGAATAGGTTTAAAGGAGCATGACGATGAGCACGCAAACCGATGTCCTGTTTATTTCCCACGGGGGCGGGCCCATGCCGCTGCTGGGTGATCCCGGTCACCGCGAGATGGTGGACACGCTGACGCAGATCGCGGGCAAGCTGCGCAAGCCTTCGGCGATCCTGGTGATCAGCGCGCACTGGGAAGAAGCCGTTCCGACCATCACGGCGGGTGCTCACCCCTCGCTGATCTACGACTACTACGGCTTTCCGCCGGAATCCTACGAGATCCAGTACCCGAGTCCGGGCGAGCCGGCACTGGCCGGTCAGATCGCAGCGGCACTGGAACGGGCGGGGCTGCCGGCCCGCCTGGACCGTGAGCGGGGCTTTGATCACGGGCTGTTTGTGCCGCTCAAGCTGATGTACCCGGATGCGGACATTCCCTGTGTGCAGCTGTCCCTGGTGAACACGCTGGACGCCGAGACTCATCTGGCCATGGGCCGAGCGTTGCAGTCGCTGGATTATGAGAACCTTCTCGTGATCGGATCGGGATTTTCGTTCCACAACATGCGCGCCTTTTATTCGGCGGTTTCATCGGACGACGAGGCCCGCAACCAGGCGTTCGAAGCCTGGCTGGAAGAGACCTGCAGCGATCCCGCCATGCCGGAATCGCAACGGGAAGATCGGCTGGCCCATTGGGATCAGGCGCCCCACGCCCGATTCTGCCATCCCCGTGAAGAGCACCTGATGCCGCTGCACGTGTGTTACGGGCTGGCCGGCAAGGCCAGCGATGAGCACCTATCGGCACAGATTCTTGGGAAGATGTCGGGGATGTATTACTGGCAGGTGGGCGGCCGGAACTGATGGCCAGTGGCGAGGGCGCCGGCTCAGGTCAGTCCGAGCAGCGCCTCGGCCAGCTTCACATCATCGTAGCGGTGCGACTCCGGATCGTCCGTCGCCAGATCAACGTCGATGACCTGCACGCCCATCTCACGTGTGATCGTCTCAAGCTGTTCGTCCGACACGGTCAGCAGCTGCGAGTCGAACAGCAGGAAATCGACTCCCGGACGGGCTGATGCGTCCGCGGGGGCTTTGCTCGACAGGTGGTCGCCGAGCACCCGGATCTGGTCGACCAGGGTCATGCCCAGGGTTTCGAGATCCGTGCCCAGGCTGGGCACATAGACGCGGGGCGCCGGGTTCCTGTTCACGGCCTTGGAGACGCCCTTGGGCAGCAGGTTGGCGATGACGCTGCTGTAGAAACTGCCGGGCGGGAAAACGATGAGTTCGGCGGCGTCGATCAGTTTGCGGGTTTCCTTGCCGACCCGCGACACGCCCTCGGTATCAACGTCGTCCGCCTCGCCGGAAAGCTGGATGGAGCGGATGGGCGAGTCGATCTCCGCGGTTTCCTTGCCGGTGAACCGGTGTTGGCCGTTGAGTGTGCGCCCGTTCTCCAGCGTCACCTTGAGTTGCAGGTCCGCGTCCGTCGTCGTGCGCACGGTTCCACGGGTCTTGATCAACTGGCCGAACAGGAAGGCAATCGGGTCCAGGGAGCGGTTGTGGATCAGGTACCCGCCGGTGAGGATCAGGTTGCCGACGCTGGCCCCTGCCAGGTCGAAGCTCTCCGGCATGTGGTCGTGGAAGGCGGCAATGTAGCTCTGGATCAGCGAACGCATGGGGTCGGCAATGGCCTTGAGCAGCGGGTGCTTGCCGCAGGCCAGGGCCTCCAGGCTCTGTTGCAGGGCCGCCGGGCTCCGGCTTTTGCCCAGTCGGTGCGAGAACAGGGCGGCGATCTCGGGATGACCGGTGACCGAGTCGTCCGCCAGGGACAGCAGTCGGGCCCGCAGGTCGCCCACGGCGGGCATGGCGAAGGCTTTGCGCAGTTCGGCGGAACTACCACCTGAATCGAAAGGTGTGACAAGATGAATCGAGTTATGGGTGTAGCGCGCCAGCACTTCGGAAAAGCTGCGTAGCGCCGTGCCGCCGCTGAAGAAAAGAAGCCTGGGGCCCAGCTCCGGTGCCTTGCGGTAGCGGGCCAGACGCAGGTCGTTACCTTTGGCCAGTCCCCGGGGCACGTTTAGGCGGGTGCAGGAAGAACGCTGTTTTGCCATACGTCTCTTTTTTGAAGTTGCCGTATTTGACGTTGTAAGAAAGGTGTCACCCAAAAGGCGGCGCGATTGCCTATAGTGTGCGCTTTCCGGTCGGTCAGTTGAGGGTGAAGCGGCTTATCAACGCATCAATTCTTGAGCATCTGTATTTTCTTCGATTCGAAGTGGAAAATCATTGCGAGCTGGTTGAAGTCTATGTAACTCGCCCGAGTGAGGCCACCGCGCACCGGCTCGTGAATCGCAAGGGTTACAGAAAAACCCTGCAGGAGAAAGTCGAGCTGTCGGTGGCGATGGATGTGCGCCGCCGCAAAGTCGACGGCCCGGGCTTCCAGCAAGCCAAGTCTCTCGAGCGCCTGGCCCGCTTGCTCGACCAGCTCGGTCAGGCCTGTCTCGATTTCACCGACATCCGGGCGCTGCGCGCGGCCCCGGACAAGCACTTCAAACCCTACGCCAAGCTGATTCGCCGCATTCGCAAATCCCTCGCGCTGGTCCTCATCAACCCGGAGGATGCCAATACCCGTCAGGGGCTCAAGCTCGGGCGTCGCGTGGCCAAGTTGACGGCCAGTCTGGATGAGGTTTCCGGCCCGGCGGACAGTGACCCCGGCCAGGTCCTGCATTTCCAGATCCATCGCATGATCCATCTGCTGAGCGAGATAGCCGACGCCCTGCTGGCGGCCAATTTCGGGCCGGCGGTGCGGCTGCAGAACTACAAGCAACTCAGGAGCGCGGCCCATGCCTTTGCCGATGAGAGCGACAGTTTCGGCGTCGAGCGGCTGGCGCTGACCCGCAGTGGCAGCACCATCGCCGCCTTGCGGGCCGAGCACGAAGCGTCCAGCGAGGTCATGGCGGTCTACAAGGAAGGGCAGGCCAGCAAGGTCCTGGAAGAGATTTCCGGGGTGGACCAGTGGAAAAAGGTCTACCCGAAAGTTGCGCCCTCGGTCATTTCCCACAACGTCGAGCACGAGGACGAGCTGGGCTCCATGGTGATCGAACACCTGCCCGGCCGGACTCTGGAATCGCTCTTGCTCAACAGTCAGTGGGACATGGCGGGCATCCTGGTGAACAAGCTCGGCAAGACGCTGCGGAAAATCTGGAAAAGCTCGTCGACCCGCGAGCACGCAGAGCCCGGCTACATGCAGCAGCTGCGCAAACGCCTGCCGGAAACCCGGCAAACTCATCCGGACCTGTTCAGCGAGGCGCAGACGATCTGCGGCCTGGTGCGCCCCGATTTCAACCAGTTGGTGGACCGAGCCGAGAACCTGGAGAATCGGGTCCGGGCGCCGTTTTCCGTGCTGATTCACGGCGACTTCAACGTCGACAACCTGATCTACGACGAACTCAAGGACCGCATCTATTTCATCGACCTGCACCGAGCGTCCTATTCCGATTACGTGCAGGATCTCTCGGTACTGATGGTCTCCATCTATCGCCTGCCCCTTCTGGACGAGTCAGCGCGTACCGAGATGAGGGCGCTGGTCAGCCAGCTCTACCGGTTTGCGCGCCGGTTCGCCAAAAGCCGGGACGACGCCAGTTTCGATACCCGTCTGGCGATTGCCCTGGCGCGCTCGTTCGCCACGTCCACCCGATTCATCTACGACAAACGCTTCGCCCGGCGGCTGGCCTTGCGGGCGAGTTTCCTGCTGGAAAGCGTGACGCGACTGAATCCCGATAAACTTGAAACATACCGGCTCCCCCTGGAGGACATTTTCAGTGACTAACACGCGCATTGCGGTCATCGGAACACCCGGCAAATGGTCGACCGAGGTGCTGGCCGATCACCTGGAACAACGCACCGGGTTCCGCTGCGTCGTCGATATGGCCGACGTGGTCCTGGAGCTGGAAACGGGGCGGCTGCGCTACCGGGATACTGTGCTCAACGATCTCGACGGCGTCATCATCAAGAAGATCAGTGAGGTCTATTCCCCGGCGGCGGACGACCGTATCCGCATGCTCGCCAGCCTGGAGGCCGATGGCGTGCGTTGTTTCAGTCGCCCGGAGCAGGTGGGGCGCCTGATCAATCGCCTGGAAGGCACGGCGGCGCTGGCGGCCGGCGGGGTGGCCCTGCCCACCACCCGGGTGACCGAAAACGTGGCCGAGGCCCTGGACGTGATCGACTCGTTCGGCAAGGCGATTCTCAAACCGCTCTATTCCACCAAGGCCCGGGGCATGGTGGTGCTGGAGACGGCCGACGGTGAGGCCGTGAACACGCAGAAGCTGGACGCGTTCAAGACCGAGCACGGCCTGTTCTACCTGCAGCAGTTCGTCAACCTGGGCGGCCAGGACCTGGGGATGGTGTTTCTGGGCGGTGAGTACCTGTGCACCTATGCCCGTGTCGGCGATGCCGGCGCCTGGAACACTACGATCCACAGCGGCGGCAAGTACCAGGCCTACGAGCCCGGCCCGGAGTTGATCGAGCTTGGTCGCAGGGCCCAGGCGTGTTTTGACCTGAGCTTTACCACCGTGGATATCGCGCTGACCGACGCCGGCCCGGTGGTGTTCGAGGTGTCCGCATTCGGCGGCTTCAGTGGCGCGCAGAAGGGCTGCGGCATCGATGCGGCCGGGAAGCTGTGTGACCACGTCCTGGCCGAACTGGGGGCGGGGGCATGATCAATCTGCTGGACGATAGCGCCATCGCCCGCGCCAGGTCCGGGTGCACGTCGGCGCTGTGTTTGACCTTCAATGGCCTCAAGGTTCGGCTGCTGACCAACAACCCGTCGATACTCGACTACCTGGTCGGCTATTTTTCAGGCCTGACCGACAGCCAGGCCGTCCAGAGAGAACTGCGGGTCTTCCTGATCGACGGCGAGCCGGATACGGGCGCGGTCGACTGGGCGCCGGTCCAGCGCAGCAAGGTGAGCCGGCTAGGGCTGAAGGAGGCCTATGTGGATACGCACGACGGCCGCTGGATCCACAAGGTGCGCACGGGCCTGGTGATGTTCCAGTCGTTGGTCGACCCCGTCGTCATGGGTGATCTGCTGGCCAACCGCTCGCAGGTGGTCAACTTCATCAACAACCAGTTCCTCAACCACTACCAGCGACAGGGTTACCTGCTGGGGCACGCGTCGGCGTTCGACATCGAGGGCCGTACGACGGCCATCGCCGCCAGCTCCGGCGGCGGCAAGTCCACGCTGATGCTCAAGGCCCTGGAGACGCCGGGGGCCCGATTCCTGTCCAACGACCGGATCCTGTTCAAAGCGGAGGGCGGCGCCGTGCGGGTGCTGGGGGTGGCCAAGCACCCACGG
This sequence comes from Marinobacter sp. JSM 1782161, assembly GCF_011421605.1. NCBI lineage: Bacteria > Pseudomonadati > Pseudomonadota > Gammaproteobacteria > Pseudomonadales > Marinobacteraceae > Marinobacter > Marinobacter sp. JSM 1782161. The sequence goes on along the minus strand of NZ_WSSA01000002.1, from coordinate 2,483,994 downwards.
GTCAATCCCGGCACCCTGATGCACTCGGAGCGGCTGCGGTCGATCCTGCCGGCGGCGGAACAGAAGCGGTTTGCGGGCATGCCCACCGGTGAGCTGTGGGAGATCGAGCAGAAGTACGACGTGCTGATTCCCGCGGCCTATGGTGACGGCAAGACCGCGCTGTCCGGAACGCTCAGAAATCTGGTGCTGCTGGACTGGTCCCTGGACGATCCGGCGCCCACGGAGCTGGGTCCTGTCGACATCGAACAGTCGCCACATGCGCTGGACGGCCTGCGCAAAAGCCCCGGGCCCTTCTTCCAGAATGCGGAGGGTGTGTTTCCGCCGGAACAGAGCCCGGCGGCGGACGTTTACGCCGATCGTCTGCCCGGCGTGCAGGTGCTGCAGCTGACCGGTCGGGTCGACTTTGATCGGGCCGTTGAATTGCTCCACCAGAGGGGGCTGCTCTGATGGCCGCCATGGCCCTGATTCGACACGGCGCGTACGAACAGCTCGCCGGCACGCCCAGCGCGCTTCAGCCGTACCCGTTGACCGACGCGGGGATTGAAGAGGTGCGGGCGCAGGCGCGCCAGTTCGGCGACTGGCTCGCCGGGTCGGGCTATCGTCTGGCGCCGGAAATCCACTGCTCAACCCTTCTGCGGGCCTGGCAGACCGCTGAAATCTATCGAGAAGAGCTGGCGGCTTTCTTCGACGGGCCAGCGGTGACGCGCAGCTTTGCCGCGCTCTGTGAACGCAGCGTCGGCGCCGTGGCCAACCTGAGCGTCGCCGAGATTGAGCGCATTGTCGCGCTCGATCCGCGTCTGGAACCGCTGCCCGAGGGCTGGAAGTCCACCAGTGATTTCCGGCTGCCGTTCGATGGCGCGGAATCCCTGCTGGAAGCCGGTGGCCGGGTGGCCGATCACTTGAGATCCCTGCCCATTACAGACGCCGATCAGCGCATCCAACTGGTCGTGGGCCACGGGGCATCGATCCGCCACGGGGTCTATCATTTAAATGTCATAAAGTTCAGCGACGTTAAACGATTCAGCATGTTCTACGGTCATCCGGTCGTTTTCGAGGCGCAGGCGCAAGGCTGGACGCGTATATACGGACACTGGAAGAACCGACGCACATCCGAACCAATCGACTAGACGACAGACGCGATGGCATCCCCCGATTTCATTCCCAAGGTCAGCGACCACCGATTTCACAGCGCCGTCCTGAGCCGCCTGCCCACGGAATGGGAACCCTGGCCCGACGATCAGACGTCCGTGAATCACGACGACGCGCTCAACACGTTCATCAAACGCTCCCGCAAGAAAACCTTCGCCTGGCCCAAAAAGCCGGTGGTGTTCATTTCCGACCCCCACGCCGACGCCGAAGCGCTCGAAGCCTCACTGATCGCCGCGGGGGTGATCGAGCGGGACGGCGCCAACCTGTGTGAGTACCAACTGACCAGGTTCGGTCGCAAGGCGGAAATCATCGTGGGCGGCGATTGTCTGGACAAGGGGCCCAGCAACCTCGCGCTGCTGCGCAGCCTGGCCCATTTGTACCGGCTCAAGGCGGATGTGACCCTGCTGGCCGGCAACCACGATCTGCGTCTGCTCATGGGGCTGCTGGTGCTGGAGCGGGAAAAGGACGCCGGCAGCCAGCACCTGTTTGTGCGCATGGGGCGCAAAGTGGTTCCCCTGTTCCGGGAAGTGTTTGACCAGTACCTCGTCAATACGAACTGGAGCCGCGGGATGCCGTCGGAGGCGGAGTGTCGGCAGGCGCTGTTCCCGGATGAGGACTGGTTTGAGAACTTCCCGTACTTTGCCGCCGGCTTCCTGACCGCTGAGGGCATCGACCGGGAGATCGGAAAAATGGCGGTCAAGAGTCGGGAGTTCGAAGCGCATTGCACGGACGCCGGACTTTCCCTGCAGCAGGTCTACGCGGCGGCCATGAAGTGCCGCTCGCTGTTTCTCAAGGACTCCGGGGAGTTTCACTGGTTTTTCCGCAAGATGAGGCTGGTCAAACAGCGCGGGTCGTTCCTGTTTCTGCACGCAGGGCTGGACGATCATATGGCCGAGCTTCTGGCCAAGCGGGGCGTCAAACACGCGAACCGGGCCTTCAAGAAAAACCTGATGACACAGCACCTGTTCAGTTTCTACTATGGCTCGCTGGCCAACACCTTCCGCACCAAATACCGTGCGGTGGACCTGCCGCTGACCGAGCGCGGGGCCAAGGCCGCCAGGCAGGCCGGGATCCAGGTCCTGGTGCATGGCCATGTCAACCACCACGCCGGCCAGCGCATATCGCTGCAGCAGGGGCTGGTGCACATCGAGGCCGATATTACGCTGGACGCCCATTCCCGGGAACGTGAAGGTCTGGACGGTCTCGGGGTCGGGGTAACGCTGATCGACCGCAAGCGCGGGGTGGTGGGCCTAAGCGGTGACTACCCGCGCGCCAAGGTCTTCAAGCCCGGCCGCAAGGGACGACTGAAGGGAGCCTGATCATTGAAGTCGAAAACCAAGTTCAGCCACGACTCACTGCTGGATCGCCAGTCTGCCAAGGACCTGTTGGTGGCGCTGGGCAATGCGGTGAAGAAGGGTCAACTCGAGTTCGAAGAGAGCGAAGGCGATCTGGTGCTGTCTCCGAACAAACTGCTGCAGGTCTCCGTGCGCGCCAGCGACGAGGGCGACAAGCAGGAAGTGGAGGTCAAGCTGAAGTGGCGGACCAGGGCCAAAGAGGTTTCGGATACGGCGCCTAAGATCAAGTGAGAGCAGGGGCTGTGTTTTAGGCGGGTTTGGAATCGCCTGCAAAGATAGGATGGACTCGCAACGCTCTGTACGCGTTGCTCGGGGCTTCGCCCCGTCGTCGCGATGCTCCGACGCCCAAACGGCTGGCGCCGTTTGTATTCGGCCGCAAGCGGCTTCACCCCTTCGGGGCCGTCGTCACGACGTTCCGACGTTCTCTCCGTCTGCGTCGCAGACTCCGCGTCGAACCGTAGGTTCTTCATCGGCCATCAAGCAAACCAATATTCCACAAAAAGCCCCGCCACGTGCGGGGCTTTTTTATGGAATATTGTCCCGTCCTGACCTGACCCCCTCTGGCTTAACCGTTCCTCGCTTAGTGGCGTTCATCCATTGAATGGTTTTGCCATAAAGCACGACTTATCGCTTGGGTGATCCTTCCCATCGCAGCCGATACGCAAGTAGCCGCTTAAGTAAGGACAAGATCGTTGATATTTAACGTCTGTTTCCGAGCGAATACGTTCAAGGCTCGATAACTAAAACAGGAGTCTGATCGTGAGTATTCAATGTGTTCAAAAGCTGCAGCTCTCTTCCCTCGCCGAAGGCACCAAAGCTGAAACGCCGGCGGAAGCCTTGCTATCCGGTCATGGAGACGTAACGACTTACTTTGGTTTTGCCTCGGAGAACGGCAAGACAGTGAGTGGCATCTGGTCATCCGAAGCATTTAGCAAAAAGAAGTCCCACCCGGATGAAATGGAGTTTTGTTACCTGATTGAGGGCACGGTGAAGCTCACCGATTCCGAAGGCAACAGTCAGGAGTTTTCCGCTGGCGAGGCTCTGGTAGTAACTCCGGGATTCGACGGTATCTGGGAATCAGTCACGCACGTCAAGAAGTACTTCGTGATCACCAAGTGCTCGTAGGTGTAGATCGCCTCAAATCGGCGGGGCGCAATGAGGTTTGCAGCGATGATTTCAAATTACTCAACAGCCAGTTTTTGGCTAAGCCAGCTAGACCCACAGGGCGCGAGAGATCCGCTCGACGGTGATCGCGACGTCGATGTGGTCATTGTTGGCGCAGGCTATACGGGGCTTTGGACCGCGTACTACCTGAAAAAGAATGCACCCGAATTAAACGTCGCGGTCGTCGAAGCCAACATCGCCGGGTACGGCGCCTCTGGACGAAACGGTGGCTGGGTCGTTGGTTACGTTGCCGGCCTCGAAAAATACGTGTCTAGCCTGCCAAGCGCAGAGAAGCGAGATATCTGCAACGTCCTCTTCGACAACGTGGATGCCATTGGATACGTGCTTCAGGACGAGGGCATAGAGGCCAACTTCCACAAGGGCGGCGTCATCTATGGAGCCGCTCGGTTCCCGGGACAGGTAGCCAGGCAAAAGGCGTTTCTCGACGGTCTCTATGAGGCGGGGCATACCGAAGAGGATTGCTGGTGGCTGAGCGCCGACGAGATGAGCGCCAAGGTCCGGTTGCGCAATGGCTACGGTGGAGTATTCAAGAAACACGCCGCTGTTGTGCACCCGGCAAAAATGGTTCGGGGGTTGGCTGACGCTGTAGAAAAGCTTGGGGTAACCATCTACGAGCAGACTCCAGCAATGTCTGTAAAGCCAGGCGAGGTGGTGACCAAAAATGGTGTCGTGCGTGCGCCCGTTGTGGTCCCGGCGCTTGAAGGCTACTCCACAACCGTGACTGGGTTGGGTACCCGAATCATACCGGTTCAGAGTTTGATCATTGCCACCGAGCCTCTGTCTGAAAGCTTGTGGGACGAGATCGGTCTGAAAAATCGAGAAGCATTCTGCGATGGCGGTCGAATGATCAGCTATGGCCAACGATCAGCGGATGACCGAATGATTTTTGGTGCAAGGGGCGGGTACGTATATGGAGCGAAACCGCGCAGCGAGTTTTCACTGTCCGACCCGGAGTTCAGGCCACGGGAAGGCTTGATGCATGACCTGTTTCCCATGCTGAAAGGTGTCGAAGTGACCCATGGTTGGGGCGGTTCGTTGGGGGTTCCCAGGGCATTCGCGCCGCACGCGGTCTTCGACAAACGATCCGGTCTCGCCACCGCTGGCGGTTATGTGGGGCAAGGAGTCGGCCCTTCCCACTTATTCGGACGAACCCTTGCGGATTTGATTCTGGAAAGAGATTCCGAATTTACCCGTATGCCGTGGGTTTTCGGTGACAGACCCATAGGGCGGGCGTTGCGGAGGTGGGAGCCCGAGCCCTTCCGGTGGCTCACCTCAAGACTGATTCTTTCGATGTACGAATGGGAAGAAAAACTCTGTCAAGAAAATGCCAGCGCCTCATGGGGCAAGGTCATCGCGAATGCCATCAACAACAACTTGGGAAAGCTCATGCGCTAGCACCAGGTCGTTGGATTGCACCGAAACAGTAAATAAGTTCAGACATTAGCGTTTTCCGGCGGTTTGCAGTTCTTAAATTCGCGGAGCGCATCGTGTGCCAGAGCCATTTCTCATGCTTGTTGGGAATGGGCACATCAAACCGAAATAACAAGAGGAGCGGGTCAAGTGGAAACTGTTTGTCATCATATTAACGGTAAAGAAGTAACGGGAAGTGGCACTACGATCGAGATCACCAATCCGTCAACGGGAATGGTGGTTCGAAGCGTTGCCAATGCAGATACCGCGTTGGTACAAGCGGCGATTGAGGCAGCAAAAGAAGCCTTCCCTGCCTGGCGCGACACACCGCCGGCCAAGCGTGCGCAGGTGATGTATCGGTTCAAGCAGCTGCTGGAAGAGAACGCTGATCGCATCGTGCATCTGATCAGTGAAGAGCATGGAAAAACGCTTGAGGATGCCATGGGCGAGGTGAAGCGTGGCATTGAAAACGTGGAATACGCCTGTGGTGTGCCTGAGCTGCTGAAGGGTGACTATTCCCACAACGCCGGGCCGTCGATTGATGCCTGGTCGAACCATCAGCCGCTGGGCGTGGTGGCTGGTATTACGCCGTTCAACTTCCCGGCGATGGTGCCACTGTGGATGTATCCGATGGCGATTGCCTGTGGCAACGCCTTTATCCTGAAGCCGTCCGAAAAAGATCCGACCGCGTCTCTGGAAATTGCCAAATTACTGGAGGAAGCCGGGCTGCCGAAGGGCATCATCAACGTGGTCCATGGCGGCCGTGAAGCTGTGGAAGCCCTGCTTGATGCGCCGGACGTGAAAGCCATTTCTTTCGTTGGTTCAACCCCCGTTGCTGAAAGCCTTTACGCTCGGGCCTGTGCGAATGGCAAGCGGGTTCAGGCACTCGGAGGCGCGAAGAATCACGCGGTGGTTCTGCCTGACGCCGACATCGAAAACGCGGCCAATGCCCTGATGGGGGCGGCCTACGGCAGTGCCGGGGAACGCTGTATGGCGATTTCGGTCGCGGTATGTGTTGGCGATGAAACCGCCGATCGCCTCGTCGCCTCAATGAAGCAGAAGATCTCCGGGCTGAAGATCGGTCCGGGCACCGAGCCCGGTCTCGACATGGGCGCACTGATTACGAAAGAGCACCGCGACAAAGTCATTGGTTACATTGAAGATGGTGTGGCCGTGGGGGCAGAGCTTGTGGCTGACGGGCGAAACCTGAAAGTGCCAGGGCACGAGGATGGCTTCTTTGTTGGTGGTTGTTTGTTCGATCACGTGACCGCTGACATGAGAATCTACAAGGAGGAGATCTTCGGTCCGGTGCTGTGCGTCGTTCGCGTGAAGACCTTGGACGATGCCATCGCCCTGACCAACGCCCATGAGTATGGCAATGGCACTTGCCTGTTCACCAAGGATGGTGAAGCTGCCAGGCGCTTCTCTGACCAAATTGAAGTGGGCATGGTTGGCATCAATGTTCCACTGCCTGTGCCGGTTGCGTACCACAGTTTCGGCGGTTGGAAGCGCTCTCTGTTTGGCGATCTTCATGCCTACGGCCCGGATTCTGTTCGATTCTATACGCGGCGTAAGGCCGTGTCTCTGCGCTGGCCCTCGAAGTTCGAAGCAGCTCGCGCCGAGTTCTCCTTCCCCTCATAACCCGCCGTAAGGTGAGTCCTGGCGTTCGGATAGTAAGTCTGCCGCTCCTTGCGTTGTGTGCGTTTTGAATACATCGCATGGAGCGCGGCTTTGATGAGGGCCCGTGTATCTATGCCCGTTAGTTTAGATCGAAAAAGATCTGGGCGGTATTGATACCAAAAGTCATGCAAAAACAGAAAATATGGTTGCTTGTCGGGTGCGCTAGCCTCCCATAGCCTCATAAATAGAGCTGTTCTTTACGCCGGCGCACGGATATGAACCGGAAAAATGGTCATCACTTGGGCCTGAATACGAAGTCGAAATATTGCCGAGGCGATGATAGGGAACAACCTAAGTCCATGACGGTTAGTTACATTAAAACAATATAGGAGTACTCGTCGTGTTAGCACATAAAATTACCAAGTTGTTTATGTCATTGGTTGCTGCTTCATCTTTGACTGTATCTGCTATAGCTATGGCCAGCGATGAAAGCTATCGATTTAAAATGGTCAATTCGGATGATGCGGCAGACTCGCCGGTAGGGCGATCTGTACAGCTTTGGGCCGACCTCATCGAGGAAAAGTCCGATGGTCGAATGCAGGTCCAGGTCTTCCACCAGGGCGCCCTGGGTAACGTAGGCGAAGTGTTTGACCACCTGCTGGCCGGCAATGTTGATATGGCCATTTCACTTCCCCAAACCTCTTACGATAACCGCGTCGCTATCATGTCCCTCCCGTACCTTTTCCTGGGCTGGGATGAGGCATATGAAGCCTATGGTGCCGATGGCTGGATGAAGGAGATCGTTGAGCCAATTTTTACGGATCTTGGGCTTAAGAGTTTCGGAGTGTACCCCTACGGTTTTGCAGGCATTGCAACCCGAGGTGATTATGCTGCGAGCCTTGAGGAAGCCCAGGACAAAAATCTAAAAGTGCGAGCCATTCCGGCCTTCCCGGTTCCGCAGACATTGCAAGCCATGGGCTTTCACTCCGTACCCCTGGATTGGAACGAAGTTTATACCTCCATTCAGACAGGCGTCGTCGATGGCGATGCAGGGAATACCATCTACTGGGACTATCAGTACTTCGGCGACCTCCTGGATTATTACGTGCACACGCGACACCTTTTTTCCTACTCGATCCTGATGATGAATAAGGGGACCTGGGATCAGATGGACGATGAGGATCGGGAAATCGTTAGATCTGCGGCGAATGAAGTCATTAGAAAGCAGTTTACGGATGCGCGAGAAGAAGACGAGAAGTGGATAGCAAAAGCCGAAAAGGACGGCATGGAGTACTTCGAGCCGACCGACCTGCAGCTTGAGGAGTGGGCTGCTGTTGTCCGGGATGAGATCTGGACCCTCGCGGAAAAGGAGTTTGGTAAAGAGTTGGTGCAAAAAGTTATGGATCACGCTCAATAGATGAGTGGAACGAAAAGCGGGGCTGACCGTCGGTCCCGCCCCCCGAATCTATAGAGAGATTTATAATGAAAATTTTTAATCTTTTCGATTGCGCGTTAGATAGAGTCATTGCCCCACTTGTCGCAATTACTGGGCTCGCTATCGCTCTTTCCTTTGTGATTGGTGTCGTTGCTCGATCGTTCATCGGTGTTGCCATGTTTGGCCTAGAGGAACTGATCCTTATAGGTGTTGTATGGTTCTATATGATGGGGGCTGTTTTAGCATCGAAAGAGCGCTCCCATCTCCATGCTGATTTTGTTTCTGTAATTTTCAAAAGTGAAAAAGCAGTTCTGATATCTCGCATCGTCTCTACACTCCTTTCGATCGTTATGGCGGTCTTCTTTGTTATGTGGAGTTACTCGTTGTTTCAGTGGGGGGTTGATCGAGGAGAGAAAACGCCCATCTTCGCCATCCCCGTATTCATTAGTCAGGCCAGTGTGTTTGTTGCTGCGATCCTTATGACTTTATATCTTCTGAGAGATTTAATCTCAGATATAGGGAATTTGGCTCTTCATAGTAGTAAAAGCTGAATTGATCCAGTGCTGACTGAATACATATAACATGCTGAGGTTTGAGTTATGGGTGCTTTAATATCGATTGGTGCTGTGATCGTATTGATGTTGTTGGGGGTGCCGGTCGTCTTTTCTTTTGCGGCTATGGTTGCTTCTCTTGCGTTCTTTTATGACGTCAATGTGGCCTTCCTGGCAACAACCGGGTTTTCCTCAATTAACTCCATCATATTGGTGGCCCTTCCGCTTTTCGTAATGACAGGTTACCTGATGCAGGAAGGCGGCATAGCGGCACGGCTTGTGCGCTTTGTTGAGGCACTGACTGGCCACTCCAGGGCCGGTATGGGGTCGTCGATGGTCGTTGCCTGTGGAATATTTGGCGCCATATCGGGCACCGCCTCTGCTGCGGTGGCGTCCGTGGGATCGATCATGGTGGGGCCAATGCAGAAACATGGTTATAACCGTGCTTATGTCAGTGGGCTGTTGGGAATATCGTCGCTGCTTGGTTTGCTGATTCCGCCCAGTATTACCATGATTTTGTATGCGGTGGTAACACGCCAATCTGTAGCTGCCTGCTTCCTAGCCACAATTGGTCCTGGCATCCTTTTGATGTTCTTTCTCTGCATCTACAACTACTTGACCACACAGCTAAATCCCGCCGAAGCGGGGAAAGCAAGAGTCATTGGTAACAGACTGAGAGAAATTGGTGACACAGGCTGGAAGGCAGTACCTGCTTTAATGCTCCCTGTAATCATCCTCGGTGGGATCTACGGGGGGGTATTCACTCCCACTGAGGCGGCTGCCGTAGCCGTGGCTTACGCGATTCCTGTTGGTTTGTTTGTCTATAAGGGGCTGGATTATAAAAAAATCCTGAAGTGCCTTGTCTGTGCAGCCACCACTTCTGGTGTCATCGTCATTATTCTGTTTTTTTCATTCATTGTAAGTCGAATCTTGACGTTCGAGGCGATTCCTCAGCAGCTTACTTCTTTTCTATTAGAGACGCTTGAGAATAAGGTTGTTATCCTGCTGATGGTAAACGTCTTCCTTATTCTCCTTGGCATGATAATGGACGACATCAGCGTGATTGCCATCGCCAGTCCGCTCCTCGTTCCTGTGATGGCGGAGCTTGGCATCGATCCGATCCACTTTGCGGCGATCATTGGTACCAGTGTGGTGATTGGCTGTAACAGTCCGCCCATGGCACCAATTCTATTCATGTCCTGCCGGGTGGCTGACGTTAGTGTTGCAAAAGCCTTACGCCCAGCGCTAGCTCTTATGCTCTTTACCGCTTTGCCAGTAATGCTGATTGTGACGTTCTGGTCTCCACTCGCGCTTACCCTGCCGGGTGTCATGGGATATTTGGACTGAGGCCGCTGGAAGATTGAGTGGGAAACCACACATCGTTTTATTGGTTTTCCGCTCAATTTCTGAAACCCTTGATCGTATCTCTTTCTGTTATTTCTACAGATTGCTCAGAAGCCAATTCTTGATTTTTAGTATGGCCTCTTGCTTGTCATTATTCTTCCGATGAATGAAGTAATGCACTGCATTTCCCAACTCAACGAATTGGCTTACTGGCCTGACCAATTTGCCTTCTTGCAATAAGCTCTCTACCAAGTGATGCCAGCCGAGAGCCACTCCCTGATGGTTTCGGACCAGTTTTATAAGGAGCTCGTAATTGCTGGCGGTAAATGTACCCTCGTCAATCTTGTCCACTGGGTCTGCCCCCTGGAGAGTAAAATCAAACCATTGCCTCCAGCCAAACCCTTGATGTGCCATTGAGCCCTTTAGATGCAGTAGGTCCGCTTTGTGGAGATTCTCGACCTCGCTGATATATGGATGGCGTTCAAGATATTCTTGGCTGCAAACTGGGTAAACCTTTTCGCTAAACAGAGCGGTGGATACAAAGTTGTTATCTTGAGATGGGGTCAAGTTAATGTAGCAATCAATGTTTTGGTTGTGGTCAATGAGGTTGATGTCGTCCGTTGCATAAATTGACAGGTCTATGTCCGGGAACAGCGATCTCAGATCCCCAATTTTATTAGCCATCCAAAATATAGAAAACGCATGAGTCATAGCTATGCGAAGGTGTATCTTGGGGTTTGACGTTGTAGCTGGTGAAGGTGTTATTTCTTTTACTGTCTGAGCAATATGAGAAAAACAAACATAAGACGTCTCGTAAAGTCTCTGGCCGCTGTCGGTTAGCTCTATCGTCCGCCTCTCTCTCTTAAATAATGGGGTTCCCAGTTGATCTTCAAGTTCCCTCACTTGTCGGCTGACGGCTGATTGAGTCAGGCATAACGCTTTCGCCGCATCTGTAAAGCTTTTGTATCGTGCTGATGCAACAAAAGCCTTTAGGGCGGTTAGGGAAACCATCTTCGTAAAAAACGCGTCCGGTTGTATTTCCTCTTTCATGATTTTTAGTCCTGAATTTGTATGAGATTTTGTCGCTGGCGTTGTAAGAAGGACTAACTGTACGCTGAACCTTATCATGAACCGTGGTGGAGTTATATAAGTGGCAAAACAACAAAAGATTTCTGTGCTGCCTAAAGAGTCATCCGATAGTGGATGGTTTGCAACGCTTAGTGAGGTATCAGAAGCCAAAACACTCGCCGGGAATGTCAATACGGATTGGGTAGTCATTGGTGGCGGTTGGTTTGGTACGAGTGCCGCGCGGAGGCTTGCGGAGCTGAATCCTAACGACAGCGTTACGTTGGTTGATGCTGGAAGAATTGGAAATAATGCGGCTGGCCGCAGCGCGGGATTTGCAATTGATCTGGCTCACAATCCTCGATCTAAAAATTTTGCTGATAATGAGCAAGGTAATATTAACGAGTCTTTTGTGAATCGAGCTGGTATCGATTACTTAAGAGAAGCTGTTGAAACTCATAATATTTCTTGTGACTGGAGTCCGCAGGGAAAAATTCACTCCGCAGCAACGCTCCGAGGCGCGAAATGCTTGAGGACTTTCGCTGAGGCTCTCTCGAGAATCGGAGAGGAATACCATTGGTATAACGCGGAGGAAATGCGGGAGATAACTGGTAGTAGTCATTACCACCTGGGTCTGTTTTGTCCAGGCACAGTATTGATTCAACCTGCCGCTCTTTTGCGCGGGCTGGTCGATAATATGCCGGATAACGTCACTGTTTATGAAAATACGCCCATCAATGAAGTGATTGATCACGATGCGTATAAAACTCTGAATACCTCTGAAGGGACTATTAAAGCCAAGAAAATTATCTTGGCAAACAATGGCCTTATTTCGAGTTTTGGGTTTTATAAGAATGCGGCTGTTCCTATCTACACATACGCCAGCATGACACGTCAACTTTCTGACAATGAATTGGAGCGGTTGGGAGGTAAGGGACCATTTGGCCTGATCCCCGCGGATCCGTTTGGGACCACGGTACGTCGGACAGCCGATAACCGCATATTCATTCGGAACGTTTATCGCTACGAGCCGAAATTTACCAGCCCTCTTGATGCGGTTGATGCGGCAAGGAGGATCCACCAGCAGTCCTTTGCAGCAAGGTTCCCGCAAGTTGCAGATATGGGTTTTGAGCACTCTTGGGGCGGGGCCTTATGTCTCTCCCAGAACAATGGTGGAACGGTTTTCGGAGAGTTGGCCAACGGTGTTTTTGGAGCCGGTTTCTGCAACGGAACTGGTATTGCGAAAGGGGCGATATTTGGAAAGGGCGTTGCGGAACTCGCCTCGGGCAAGACTTCTCGGGTCATCAATATCTTGTCGTCACGGCCGAGGCCGACTTCGTGGGCTCCGAAGTCGATTTTTGGATTGGCTGTTAAGGCTAATGCCGCTTATCGCTTGCGCAAAGCGGGAAAAGAAGTGTGAGTTTAAAACAATACAACCGATCAGGAGGTTAGTGATATGGCAGATTTGCATGGTGTTAGTTTGGCAATGCAGACGCCTTTTAAGGATGACGGAAGTATCGACTACGATCGTTTCTGCGATCTTATCGATCGATACATTGACGCGGGCGTTCATGGCGTCGTCATCAGTTCAGGTTCCGGTCAGCATCCATATTTGACAGAGGAAGAGTGTAATAAGTTGCTCTCTGTTGGCGTTGAGCGGATCGCTGGTAGAGCTTCGGTTGTTATGCAAACTTCAGCTCTTAATATGTCCGAAGTTCTGCGTAGATCCATCGCTGCAGAGGGTTTGGGTGCGGATGCCATCATGGTGCTTCCTCCTTTCTTTGAAGGCCCGGTAACTGATGACGGTATCTTCAAGTTTTATGAGGAAGTGAACAAAGTCGTGGGTATCGATATTGTTGGTTACAATATTCCCGCGGCAACGCAAGTTGAAATTACTCCGGAACTTTATCGTCGTCTTCTCGAGCTTGAAAACTTTAATTATATTAAAGATAGCTCCGGGGACATGATTAAAACGCAGATGCTGATTAACGAGGGCGGCAAGGTGCTCAATGGTGCCGATCCCATCGCCCCTTATGCCTTCATGGCGGGTGCTTATGGCGCTATTTGGGGCTCTGCCAACTTTATGCCCGAGGAATGTGTTGAGCTGTATAACCTGGTTGATAAAGGCAAGTACAATGAGGCACTTGAACTTTGGGCCAAAATGTTCCCCTCCTCAACGTACCTCTGGTACAACAATTATATCCCGGCCGTTAAAGCTGCAGCCCGATATATGGGCTTCGATGCGGGTACTGTACGCACTCCATTGGCTGAAATTCCTGAAGAATCGGTCAAGCAGTTGATTAAGAGCCTGGAGCCGCTTAAGAGCTAATAACAGAATTCTAAATCTTGATTGTCGGGGCATGCCAGGACCTGTGCATGCCCCACCATCACGCCTTGGAAGCTTGCCTGACAACCTCAATGAACGAGGTGTGGTGGTATTTGCTTTCAATAAGACTACTGAATGTCTGTGAAATGGTGGCCAAATGAATAATAAAAGTCTCTATCAAAGCATTTTGAATAACATGAACTTCCCCCAGGGAAATTTTATCAATGGTGAGTTTGCCGACGCTCACTCCGGTAAAAAACTGGAAACCATTAACCCGGCGACTGAAGAAAAATTGTGTGATATCGCCTCCAGTGGCGAGGCTGACGTTGAAACAGCGATTGCCAATGCTCGCGCTGTGTTCGACAGCGGAATCTGGTCCCGGTGTCACCCCTCCGAAAGAAAAGAAATCCTTGTCCGGTTCGCAGCCTTGATCCGTGAGCACCAGGACGAACTGGCGGTTCTGGAGAGCGTTGATAGCGGCAAGCCGATCAGTGATTGTCTCGAGGTGGATGTTCCCGAAACCGCGGATTGCATTGCCTGGCACGCTGAAGCGCAGGACAAGTTGTACGACCAAATTTCTCCGTCAGGGAACGACGCGCTCGGACTGATTGTCAGGGAGCCCATCGGTGTCGTTGGCGCTGTATTACCCTGGAATTTTCCTCTGTTAATGGCGGCATGGAAAATCGGTCCAGCACTGGCGACCGGGAACTCGGTCATTGTGAAGCCTTCTGAGTTGACCAGTCTTTCGATGCTTCGGCTGGCGGAACTGGCCGTGAAGGCAGGTCTGCCGAAGGGCGTGCTCAATGTCGTGACAGGCACCGGCCCGAACGTCGGGCAGATCCTCGGATTACACCCGGACGTGGATGCAATCACCTTTACCGGATCGACCGCTACCGGACGCCGTTTCCTTGAGTATTCAGCCCAAAGCAATATGAAACGGGTGGTCCTGGAGACCGGGGGAAAGAGTCCGTGTGTGGTGCTGGAGGATGCAGATTTAGATCGGGTGGCCAAACACGTTGTTCTCAGTTTCGTTAGCAATATGGGGCAGGTGTGCACAGCGAATACCCGATTGATTGTTCCCGCGTCGTGCAAGGACGCCTTGTTGACGAAAATAAGTGACGAGATCAAAGCGTGGACGATCGGTGACCCCCTGGACCCAGAAACCCGCCTTGGGCCGTTGGTCAGCAAAGAGCACTATTCCAAGGTCGTGGGCATGATCGACAAGGGCGTCAGGGAAGGGGCCACTAAGCTCGGTGGCGAGCAAGCATTTGAGGGCCCAGGGTACTATTTGGCTCCCGTCGTGTTTGATGATGTCGACAACGCCATGGCTATCGCCCGGGAGGAAATCTTTGGCCCGGTGCTTTCTGTCATCACCTACGAAAACACTGAGCAAGCCGTTGAAATTGCAAATGATAGTGATTTTGGGCTGGCGGCTTCGATCTTCACCAAGGACCTGACCAGTGCCCATCGACTTGCGCGCCGTTTACGTGCCGGAACGGTATCCGTGAACAGCTACAGCGAGGGCGACGCCTCAACCCCGTTCGGCGGTTATAAGCTGTCTGGCTTCGGTGGGAAAGATAACGGTGTCCAAGCTCACGACCAGTACACGGAGCAGAAGACAATTTGGGTCGATCTGTCTGAGTGAATCCGGTCAGTTCGAGTGGTTTCTCTGTGTTCCATAATGCGATTTAAGTTATTTCAGGTGTAGTTATGAAGATTGTCCTTGTTGGAGTAAATGGTGCGATTGGCCAGGCTGTGCAGCGGCACCTTGGAGAGCGTCACACGATAATCGGCGCCTCACGGACCAACGCAGAGCTAAAAATCGAAATGACAGATAGCCAGAGCATCCGGTCGGCGTTCGAGAGCGTTGGCAACTTTGATGCCCTGATCGTTGCCGCCGGAGCCGTGGCGTTCAACACGTTTCCGGCCATGACAGACGATGAGTGGCAATTAGGGCTGGATAGCAAGCTCATGGGCCAAGTAAAGCTGGCTCAAATCGCGCTGGATTACCTGAATCCCCATGGCTCGATCACGCTTACGAGTGGGGTGACCAGTAAGGAATCGATAGCCATGGGTGCCTCATCGAGCATGGCAAATTCCGCTTTGGAAAGTTTTGTGAGAGCCGCCTCTACGGAGCTCCCCAATAATTTGCGAATGAACATTGTCAGTCCAACGGTGCTTGAGGAATCCGTGGGCCAGTATGGCGAATATTTCCTGGGCTTCGAACCAGTGTCCTCTACCTCTGTCGGGTACGCGTATCAGCGTTCTGTGGAAGGTGTTGAGAACGGTCGAACGTATGAAGTTTTTTGATTGCTGAACTCTGAAACCTCTGGGTTTCGGGCTTTGGAGAGGGCTAGTCATTCCGTGTTTGTGTTGCATGCTCGTTATCGTTAGCCCTCTCCTTTTTTAATCGAAGATCTCTCGGTCAACGGAAGTTCCCACTGAACCGTTTAAAGCCGTTTGTGGTGAAGCTTCCTGGGCGAAGCGAAGCTAAATCTCGCTTTGCCGGTTTTCGGTGACTGGAACGTGAGTGCCGGTATGGTAAAGAAATTTGGAAACCCGTCTGCGTTGGGCCAGATCGGTGATTCAGACCTGAGGCAACTGAAAATTTTCAAGGTTGTTGTCGATTGTGCGGGGTTTACTCAGGCGGCAGCCGAGTTAAACGTCACCCGCTCGGCAATCAGCAGCAGCATGGCAGATCTGGAAGCAAGGCTGGGGCTCAAGCTTTGTAATCGGGGGCGCTCAGGGTTTTCGCTCACTGATTCCGGTAGAAAAATCTACAAATACACTAACGACTTGCTGGCCTGCGTTAATGAGTTCAGGTTAAAGGTCAATCTCATTCACTCCTCATTAACCGGCGAGCTTAATGTTGGGGTGGTGAATAATCTCATTTCATGTCCCAAGATGCGTATTGTGAATTCGCTTCGGAAGTTTAAGAACGAAGCGCCGATGGTAAAAATAAACTTTGTGACCATGCCGCCAAATGAGGTGGAGCGAAGGGTGCTGGGAGGTGAACTGGATATTGGGATCGTTCCACAGCGCAAGGAGATATCGGGTCTTCATCAACACAAAATGTATGGAGAAAAAGTCGGCCTGTTTTGTGGCGAACTCCACCCCCTTTACGCGCTGAATGATTTCGACATTACCGACTCAATGCTCCTGGAGTACGACATGGTGGCTCCCAACCATTCCATCGTAAAGTCGGCCGAGGAGCTCTATCGGGATTTTAAGGTGACGGCTGAAGTGAGTGATGGTGAAAGCATTGCATTCCTGCTGATGACCGGCTGTTTTATCGGATTTCTCCCCATAAACTATGCCCGTCAGTGGGTTGAGAAAGGCCAGTTCAGGCAGGTTTTGGCCAACAAGTACGAACATAAAAAAACGTATGTGGCTCTTTCCAGCGCCGGCCAGAGTCGCGACCCTGTGGTTGAACTCTATCTGGAGTGCCTCACAACGGATGCAGAGAGAGTTGGGGCGTAATCCTCTCGGTGACCCGTTTCTGGGGCTAATGTCTTCAGCGCTTGCTTGAACCAGATAAACCAGCTCATTTCGTAAGCCGATGCTGGAATTGACAGTACCCACCCAATCCCCCATATAATTAGCGCAGGTGAAGGCATCTGTACTGGTTCGCTCCAACGTTAGAGAAGAAATTGGGAGCGACACCGGGCCTTCTTGCGGCCTCCGCATACTCTAACCATTCTGAAACTCCAGTGAATGGTTAGATGCATGCCAAAGAAACACCTGTTTTTCCTCCTGCTTATACTCGGAACCGCATTCTGGGGCGTCTCGTTTGCCTACGTTAAAGTCGGCGTGGCAGACGGCTCTCCTTTCGTTTTCCTCGCCTATAAGTTCGCTCTCGCCGCATTAGCTCTAGCGGTACTGTTCGCGAAGCGGTTTCGCCGTCTCGACTGGAATACTATCTTCGCCGGTACCCTGATTGGACTTCCGTTGCTGTTCGGTAACGTGTTTCAGACCATAGGGTTACAACATACCAGCGTCACCAACACTGCGTTTATTACCGGCTTGGATGTTCTTTTGATTCCCCTCTTTAAATGGAGCTTCTTCAGAAAGCCCGTAAAAGGCCGTATATGGGTCTCTTGCTCGGTGGCGCTACTTGGACTTTATCTGATAGTGGCGAAACACGGGTTAAACCTGAATGCTGGCGACATTTGGGTTATGGCTTGTGCTGTTTTCTTTGCTAGCTACGTTATGACGGTAGGGTGTTTTGCGCATCGGTTCGATGCAATGCTAACAGTAATAGTTGCGATGACAGTATGCAGTCTCGGCAGTGGGCTTGGGGCTATATTTGATGAGCAGGCAATATGGATCCCTTCAGAAATGCAATTTTGGAAAGGGGTTCTTATCACAGGCCTGCTCGGTACTGCTTACATGTATGGAATACAAAGTTCGGCTCAGAAGTACATAGAAGAAGAGAAGGTGGCCTTAACCTACCTTTGTGAGCCCATTTTTGCGGCTGTTGCCGGCGTGATCATGCTTGGAGAATCGCTCAATGCCCGCACTATTTTCGGTGGCTTATTAATTTTGGTCGCATTGTTGATTGCAGAGTTGGACCTAAAGTGCCTTCGGCCACGAGAGCCGAAGCGGGGTGGGGCCTCTCTTTGAAGCCTGCTAATGTCGACTGTGCAAGGAATGGATCATGACCCATTACCCATGATAGCCGTGGATGGCCGCCAACCTTTTCGTATCACGTTGGCTTCTCGGTGAGATGGGACACTAGTCCGTGGGTTGGGAACATGGAAAGGAGCGGATGAGTAGAAATCGGAAGGTGGCAGCTGTCGAATGGGGCAAAGGTCGAGGTTGGTGACAATAATGTTTAAGGTTCAAGACGTTGGGAATGTCTAGAGATAATCGAGGCACAGAAGGCAAAAAAGGTCTGAGTTCCCAATCGGGTCTTTGAAATCATCGCCCGCCCGATAGGGTGAGCCACGACCGTTTGTCCGGTGGACAAACGCAGCGTAGCGAACGGCGCCCGGCAACCAGGAGCGGAGCGACAAAAAAACGGGTGACTGGAAATCCGAGGAAGGGGTGTCGTCCGACTCTGAGTCGTAATATGAACTTGTGCACTGCCTGAACGGATAGGATGGACTCGCAACGCTCTGTGCGCGTTGCTCGGGGCTTCGCCCCGTCGTCGCGATGCTCCGACGCCCAAACGGCTGGCGCCGTTTGTATTCGGCCGCAAGCGGCTTCACCCCTTCGGGGCCGTCGTCACGACGTTCCGACGTTCTCTCAGTCTGCGTCGCAGACTCCGAGTCGAACCGTAGGTTCTTCATCGGCCATCGAGCAAACCAAAGTTCCACAAAAAAGCCCCACACGAGGCGGGGCTTTTTTGTGGAATATGGCCCGCCCGATAGGGTGAGCAACGACCGTTTGTCCGGTGGACAAACGCAGCGTAGCGAACGGCGCCCGGCAACCAGGAGCGGAGCGACAAAAAAACGGGTGACTGGAAATCCGAGGAAGGGGCATTTTCTGCAAAGAAAATGGCCCGCCCGATAGGATTCGAACCTATGACCTTCGCCTCCGGAGGGCGACGCTCTATCCAGCTGAGCTACGGGCGGATGCTACGAACCGTTTTGATGGTCCAAAGCTCACGAAACCAGCGCCAAGCGCCAATTTCGAGTGCGCAATCTTACGTGTGGCCGGGCCTTGTGTCCAGCCCCGCGTGGTGGCGCGTTCTTTTGAGACGTTGTGGCGAATTGTTACACAAAAATCATGCCCCAGGGGTTGCGTTCTCAATCGCTAATAACAATAATTATCAACAACATTTACAGCGCCTATTGAGACTCTCTCTATGTACGTTTGCCTGTGTTACGGGGTGACGGATCGCCAAATTCGAGAGGCCGCCGAGGATGGATGTCGGTCTATGCGCCAGCTGGGTAAAGACCTCGGGGTCGGTCGCCAGTGCGGGCGCTGTGCCACGATGGCTCGCGAGATCCTGCGCGAGTGTCAGTCTGAAGACTATATGAATCTCGCCGCGATGCTGGCCCAACCGGCCTGACGGTCGGCGCCGGCGTCAGCAAAACCTGCCTTTTCCTTCCCGCCGCGTGTGGCGCGGCTTCCCGGGTACTGCGAATCATTTCCCGCTGCGATTTTTTATCGCGGGCATTCCATCTATCCTGTTGATCTCACACATCAGGAAAGGAGTTCGCAGCCATGAAGGGTGATAAGAAAGTCATCCAGTACCTCAATAAGGTGCTCGCCAATGAACTGACGGCGATCAACCAGTATTTCCTTCATTCACGCATGTACAAGGACTGGGGCATCACTCATCTGGCGGCCAAGGAATACGAAGAGTCCATCGATGAGATGAAGCACGCCGATCAGCTGATCGAGCGCATCCTGTTCCTGGAAGGGCTGCCCAACCTGCAGGACCTGAACAAACTGCTGATTGGCGAGGATGTCCAGGAGATGATTGAGTGCGACCTCAAGCTGGAGCATGCCGCGCACAAGGACCTCAAGGAAGCCATCGGCTACTGTGAGGACATCAAGGACTACACCAGCCGACAGCTGTTCCGGTGGATCCTCGACAGCGAGGAAGAGCACATCGACTGGCTGGAAACCCAGCTCGACATGATCAAGAAGATGGGTATCCAGAATTACGTGCAGCTGCAAAGCGGTCACGCCGACGGCTGAATGATTACAGGGTGCCGGTCCTTTGGCCGGCGCTCTGCCCATCGTATCCTGCTAGCTCACCCGGAAAACCGGGCGTTTTTAGGGCTGTTGCCCTGCCTTTGTGCCCGTTCATCCAGTGGGCCTCCCAACCCCTCCGTATTGCCCCGTCTTTATCACTTTTTAATGTTCGGTCAGCCCGTTGAATTCCTGTGTATTATCGGTATTCCACCGGATGTCCGGGGCCATGTCTGGCGCCCGAGGCACGGAAATTGAATCGCGTTAAGCGGGCCGGTGCATGAGACTGTCATGTCCATCCGGCAGCATGAAATCCCTCGCGGCAGTCAGGAGGCGAGGGCCATCAGGGAGGGTTACCGATGATTCCAGTCATTCTTTCCGGCGGCACGGGCTCCCGGCTCTGGCCGCTGTCTCGTGAAGCGTTTCCCAAACAGTTCCTGCAGCTGGCCGGGGAGGAAAGCCTGCTGCAGCAGACCCTGTCGCGGCTGCCGGAGGATCGGGTGTCAGATCCGCTGATCGTGGCGAGCAACCAGCACCGTTTTATCCTCAGTGAGCAGCTCGAAGCCATTGGCTGCCAGCCGCGCTCCATCCTGCTCGAGCCCTTTGCCCGCAACACCGCGCCGGCGGTGGCCATGGCGGCACTGGCGATTGCCGACGAGAACCCGGAGGCGTTGATGCTGGTGCTGCCGGCGGACCATAACGTTCGCGACGAGGCGGCCTTTCGCGCCGCTCTGGCGCAGGGCGAATCCGCTGCCGCCACCGGCTCACTGGTGCTGTTCGGGGTCTTGCCCAGTGGGCCGGAGACGGATTACGGCTATATCGGCGCCGAGCCGGCGCCGGACCTGGACGATGGCCTGCTGCGGGCCAACCAGTTCCTGGAGAAACCGGATCGGGCCACGGCCGAGCGCATGCTCGCCAAGGGCGGCCATTTCTGGAACAGCGGCATCCTGCTGTGCCGGGCGGACCGTTACCTCGAGGAACTGCGCCGGCACAGCCCGGACATCTACGACACCTGCCGGTTGGCGGCTGGCCACGTCTGGGCCGATCTCGAGTTCTCAAGGATCCCGTCGGAAATCTACGAGCATTGCCCCGAGGATTCCGTGGACCGGGCGGTGCTGGAGAAAACCGACAGCGCCGTGGTGGTCCCGCTGGATGCCGGTTGGCGCGACATGGGCTCGTGGTCGGCGTACTGGGAGTCCAGCGAGCAGGACGAGCAGCAGAACGTGGTGGTCGGCGATGCACTGATGGAGGACGCCCACGGCTGCCTGGTGCATGCCGGGGGCCGGCTGGTCACGATGCTGGGCGTTAACGATCTGGTGGTCGTCGACACCCGCGATGCGCTGCTGGTGGCGCGCCGCCACCGGGTGCAGGAGGTCAAGGAGCTGGTCGAGAAGATGCGCGCGGAGGAGCGCCCGCAGGTGGACGCCCACCGCGAGGTCTATCGGCCCTGGGGCAGCTACGACAGCGTCGATGCCGGGCATCGTTTCCAGGTTAAACGCATTTCCGTGAAGCCTGGTGAGCAGCTGTCCCTGCAGAAACATCACCACCGGGCGGAGCACTGGATCGTGGTCAGCGGCACCGCCGAGGTGACGCGCAACGACGAGACCTACCTGCTGACCGAGAACGAATCCACCTACATTCCCATCGGCGCCGTGCATCGCCTGGCGAACCCGGGCAAGATCCCGCTCGAACTGATCGAGGTGCAGTCCGGCGCCTATCTGGGCGAGGACGATATCGAGCGCCTGCAGGACAACTACGGCCGAACCGAGCAGGCCGGTGACGAGACCACGGCCCCGGCGTCGGCCGAACGGGCCTGAGCCGGCGCCGCGTGCTTACCAATGCCACTCAAAGGAGACATTGATGGCTTACTCATGCTTTAAGGCATACGACATTCGGGGTCGCATTCCCGACCAGTTGAACCCGGACCTGGCCGAGCGCATCGGACGCGCTTTCGTGGCCGTAACCGGCGCGAAAAAGGTGGTGGTGGGTTACGACATCCGCCTCTCCAGCCCGGAAATGGCCGAGGCCCTGAGCAAAGGCCTGATGGCCGCGGGCGCCGACGTATACGACATCGGCCTGTGCGGTACTGAGCAGGTGTACTTTGCCACCAGCCACTACGAGATGGACGGCGGCATCATGGTCACCGCCAGTCACAACCCGAAGGACTATAACGGGATGAAGCTGGTGCGTGAGGACTCCAAGCCGATCAGTAACGACACCGGCCTGCGCGACATTCATGATCGTCTCGACGAGGCGTTCGAGGACGCCCCCGCGCCGGGAAGCTACCAGACGCTGGAAGACGCCGAGGATGCGTACATCGAGCACCTGCTGGGCTACGTTGACATGAGCAGCCTCAAGCCGCTGGCGATTACGGCCAATGCCGGTAACGGCGGCGCCGGCCGGGTCATCGACAAGCTGGAAAAGCGCCTGCCGTTCAACTTCATCAAGCTGCAGAACGAGCCGGATGGTCACTTCCCCAATGGTGTGCCCAACCCGATCCTGCCGGAGAACCGCACCGTCACCGAGGCGGCGGTGAAAGCCAACCGCGCGGACATGGGCATCGCCTGGGACGGCGACTACGACCGTTGTTTCTTCTGGGACGAGAACGGCCGTTTCATCGAGGGGTATTACATCGTCGGGCTGCTGGCGGACCAGTTCCTGAGCAAACAGGGCGGTGGCGCAGTCATCCACGACCCGCGTCTGATCTGGAACACCCAGGATCTGGTGGAAAAAGCCGGCGGTCGCGCGGTGGAGAGCAAGACCGGCCACGCCTTCATCAAGGAACGCATGCGCGCCGAGGACGCCGTTTACGGCGGTGAAATGAGCGCCCACCACTATTTCCGCGATTTCGCCTATTGCGACAGCGGCATGATTCCCTGGCTGCTGCTGGCGGAGCGCCTGTGCCAGTCCGGCCAGACCCTGTCGTCGCTGATCGACGAGCGCATCGAGGCCTACCCGGCCAGCGGTGAGATCAACCGCACCATTCAGGATCCGGCCAAGGTCATCCAGGCGATGGAGGAAAAATACGGAGCGGACGCCGAGTCGGTCAGCCATGTGGATGGTCTGAGCGTGGCCTTCAAGGACTGGCGCTTCAACCTGCGCATGTCCAACACCGAGCCGGTCGTCCGCCTGAACGTGGAGTCTCGCGGCGACAAGGCGCTGATGGAGGCGAAAACCGAAGAGCTGCTGGCGGAGATGGAGCGGCTCAACGCCTGATCCATTATTTGTTGGTTGTTGCGAAAACGCCCCGGCATGACCGGGGCGTTTTTGTTTCTGGGGGTGTTTCGCGTCTGCCGTTGTCTGGTATCGGCCGCCCGTCGCGCGGCTCGGAAGCTGAAGCTTCCGCTGCATTATTTCGGGAGTGATCGTCTTTTATGGCAAAAACGTCAGTGCCTGTGACGCCGCCAGGCATCCGCAGCTATCCCGATGTCTCCCAGCCTCACAGCCAGTCGTTCAGCATGATGCCGATCCCGATCCGCTGGACGCGTTCGTTGTAGTCGATCAGGCTCTCGCCGTAGCCGTTGAAGTACTGCACGAAGCCCTTGACCGTATCGCCGATCGGGAAGCTGTAGCCGAGGGTGACCGACGTCTTGTTGTCGTCCGTGCGCAGGTTGTTGCGCAGTTTCAGCGAGAAGGTGCGATCACTGTCGACTTTGTAAACCGCCCAGTAGTCGGCGTAGCCCAGATACTTCTCGATGTCGGGGTTGTCGTCCTCGGATTTGGATTCGGGAATCCGGTACCAGGGTTGAACCATGAACATCCAGCGGTCCCAGGTGTACACCGCGCCACCCAAGATGCGGTTCCAACTGCGTGAGCGTGGATCCGACTGGCCGTTGGACTGGTGGTTGAGGCCGAGGGACAGCGCCTCCAGCCGGCCCGGGCCAAGATCCCACTGGGCCGCGTAGCGCGCGAACAGCTCCGGCTCGTAGTTGGTCTCGCGGAAGGGTTTGGAGGCGTCGCTGTTGAAGACCTGCCAGAAAGACACCTGGGTGTAGCCGAACCACAAGGTGGTGCGGTCGTCGAACATGCCCGTCAGCAGTGGCACCTTGAAGCTGATCTGGTACTTGGCTTCGTCGTAGTCCAGCGGTTTGTCGTAGTCGGTAAACCCCTGGGTGGGGCTGTACGGCCGATCATTGGGGTCGTGCACGTAAGTGTACGGCAGGATGTACGTCGGACGGTGGGAGACGAAGCTACCGGAAAACGAAAAAAGAGCCTTTTCGGTGGCGAAGTAGCGATCCACCGCAGAGTCTGCGGTATCGCCTTCGCGTTCCTCAACGCCACTCTCGCCGTCGGTTACAGCGTTGTTCTCCGGCGTCAGCTGCAGTCGCTCGGTCGCCTCGTCGGCCCGTTCAATGCGCTCATCGCTGGCCCGTTCCCGGGCCTCCTGTGGATCGGTGATGGCATCGTAGCAGGCCAGCCGCTGCACGCCGTTTTCGATCAGGGCGCAGTCGTCGGCGGCGAAGCCCTGGAAATCCGGTGTGGTGGCGTCGTCCTGGGCGGCGGCCAGCGGCGCGGTCAGGGCCAGGCAAAGGGCGGGTAATGCTCGCATAACGTCGGTCCGTCCGTGTCAGTGAATCCCGTGGGCTCAGAGGCTTTGCCAGGTCTGGGCGATGGAGTAGGCCCAGACACCGAGCAGCGTCACGGCG
This sequence comes from Marinobacter sp. JSM 1782161, assembly GCF_011421605.1. NCBI lineage: Bacteria > Pseudomonadati > Pseudomonadota > Gammaproteobacteria > Pseudomonadales > Marinobacteraceae > Marinobacter > Marinobacter sp. JSM 1782161. The sequence goes on along the minus strand of NZ_WSSA01000002.1, from coordinate 2,459,263 downwards.
AGCAGGCCAAAGATGAGTTTGTGTTTGAATGCACTTTCCGCTTCCACGTTGGCCACCCAGCGCAGATACATCAGGCCGATGAAGCTGAGAAACACCGCCAGGCTGGACAGGGCCGGAATCAGCAACCACATTGGATTGAGTTGGCCGTCGGGGCCGGCCATCCGACCGAGCAGCATCATCGAGCCGACCAGGATGGCCAGGGCCGTGAATTCCGTGATCAGCAGCGGTCGGCGCCAGGGGTGCGCCTTGGGAAATTGTTTCGGCATTCGGAACTCCTTGGTTTGCGGCCCATGATACCCATTACGTTGCGAACGGGTCAGGTGATTAACTGAATTTTAAGGAAGTTTCTTTGCCGCTGGTATTGGCGGACGGGCCGGATCCGACGGTCGTTGGGCTTGTTTTTTTTAGCGGCTATAATGCGTGACCATAATATAAACAGAAACGGGTGGGGGTACTCACTGTGACGATGATGAGAGTTCTGGTGGCCGTTCTGCTGGTGTTGGGGCTGCAGGGCGGCAGCGCGACGGCTGCCGTGGAGGATCAGATCAAGGCACGCATCGCGCCGATCGGTACCGTGTGTGTGGACGGTGAGGACTGCGGGGATATCCTGACCTCCGCTGCGCCGGCTTCCGCATCGGCCTCCTCCGGGCCCCGCTCCGGGGAGGAGGTCTACCAGTCCGTCTGCGCTGCCTGTCATAACGCCGGTGTGGCCGGCGCGCCGGTGACGGGCGATGCCCCGGCGTGGTCGCCCCGCCTGGAAAAGGGGCTGGACACCCTGATCACCCATGCCATCGAGGGGTTCAACGCCATGCCCGCCAAGGGCGGCTGCGCCAACTGCCCGGACGAGGAAATCCAGGCGGCGGTGGAGCACATGGTGGAGGCGGTCGAATAACGGCGCGTCCTGCCCCTGAAAGCGGTTCAATCGGAAGCCGGGCAATGCCCGGCTTCGTCGTCTTCGGCCCCGGGGCTTTGGTCAGGCGCCCAGGTCCCCCAGCAGAGCGCTCAACGTGGCCTTGCCCTTGCGCTGGTTGGCCGCCTCATCGGTGTCGCCGGTGCCTTCCCAGAGCACGTCCTCTTCCGGCAATTCATCCAGGAAGCGGCTGGGAATGGTCTCGATCTTCTCGCCGTACTGCTTGCGCTGGGCGGCGTAGGTCAGCGCCAGGGTCTCCCGCGCGCGGGTGATGCCCACGTACATGAGCCGGCGTTCCTCCTCGATGTTGTCCTCCTCGATACTGGAGCGGTGCGGCAGGATTTCCTCTTCCAGCCCCATGATGAACACGTGGGGAAACTCCAGACCCTTGGAAGCGTGCAGGGTGAGCAGCTGGACCTTGTCGCTGTCGTCCTCTTCCTCGCGCTGCTCCATCATGTCGCGCAGGATCAGCCGGCTGATGGCGTCCTCGATGCCCAGCTCGTCCGCCGTGCCCTTGCCGTCGTCCAGCATGCGCTGGATCGAGTCGACCAGGTACCAGATGTTGTCCATGCGCCGCTCCGCCTGCTTGGGCGTGCCGGCGTGCTGGTGCAGCCACTCCTCGTACTCGATGTCGGTGAACAGCTGCTTGATCACCGGAATCGGATCTTCCCGGAACAGGCGCTGGCTGGTGCGGTCGGTCCAGTGGGCGAAACGCCGCAGCTTGTCCAGGCCGCGCTCCGAGACGTGCTCCTCGGCGCCCAGGTCGTGCAGCGCCTTGAACATGCTGACGTTGCGCCCGCGCGAATAGTGGCCCAGTTGCTCCAGCGTGGCCGGGCCGATCTCCCGGCGCGGGACGTTGACCACGCGCAGGAACGCCGCGTCGTCGTCCGGGTTGATCATCAGCCGCAGGTAACTCATGGCGTCCTTGATCTCGTTGCGCGAGAAGAACGACTGGCCGCCGGAGATGCGGTAGGGAATCTGGTAGGCCTGAAGCTTCATTTCCAGCAGGCGGGACTGGTGATTGCCCCGGTAAAGCACGGCAAAATCCCGGAAGTCGATGCCTTTTTTCAGCTTCTGGTCGAGAATCTCGGTGGCGATGCGTTCGGCCTCGGCGTCCTCGTTGCGACAGCGCACGATGCGGATCTCGTCGCCGATGGTGTGGTCGCTCCACAGTGCTTTCTCGAACACGTGCGGGTTGTTGGCGATGACCGTGTTGGCGCACCGCAGGATGCGCGAGGTGGAGCGGTAGTTCTGCTCCAGCTTGACGATCTTGAGGCTGGGGAAGTCGTCCTTCAGGGTGGCCAGGTTTTCCGGTCGCGCGCCGCGCCAGGCGTAGATCGACTGGTCGTCGTCGCCCACCACCGTGAAGGCGGCGCGGTTGGCCACCAGCAGTTTGACGAGCTCATACTGGCACAGGTTGGTGTCCTGGTACTCGTCCACCAGCATGTAGCGGATCTTGCGGCGCCACTTCTCCAGCACGTCCGGGTGGGTCTGGAAGAGCTGCACCGGCAGCAGGATCAGGTCGTCGAAGTCCACGGCGTTGTAGGCTTTCAGGTATTCCTGGTAACGCTTGTAGATCAGGGCGATGCGCTGCTCGCGCTCGTCCTCGGCCCGGCTCAGGGCGTGGCCCGGCGCCCACATGGCGTTCTTCCAGTTGGAGATGGTCATCTGGATGTCGGACAGCTCGTCGCCGGCGTCGGCGCTGTCCTCGCGCAGCATCAGGTCCTGCAGCAGGGCTTTGGCGTCCTCGGCGTCGAAAATGGAGAAGCCCGGGTGGTAGCCCAGGTGGGCGTGCTCCTCCTTGATCATGTTCAGGCCAAGGTTGTGGAAGGTGGACACGGTCAGGCCGCGGGTCAGCTTGCGATCGACCAGGCGCGTCACCCGCTCCTTCATTTCCCGGGCCGCCTTGTTGGTAAAGGTCAGGGCGGCGATATGTCGCCCGGGGATGCCTACGTTCTCGATCAGGTAGGCCATCTTGCGGGTGATCACGCTGGTCTTGCCGCTGCCCGCGCCGGCCAGGACCAGCAGGGGGCCATCGACATAGTGAACCGCTTCACGTTGACGGGGGTTAAGCTGTGCCACGGGTGTCCTGCCTGAAAAATTCGTTTACCCTTGGAGCCGCTGCGGCGCGCCGGGAACGAGATCGCCGGTTGGGGGCAAAAAAGAGGCCTCATTCTACACCAGTCGGCGCAGTGGGTTTACCATTGTCTGGCGGACTGTCGGGATCTACCGATGGGACGCCGGATCCGGCCGGAGTCGGGGGCAAAAAGGCGCTGCATCGCCTGACGCCGTCGTCTATGCTGTTCATGCACGCTATGGAAAGGGCGGAATCAGAAAACATGCTCGAGTTGTTGTACCCGGCAGGTGCAGGGGAATTCGGCATCGTCAGTGCGGTTCGACGCGTCGGGGCGGAAGCGTCCGCTGGCGCCGCACGACAGACAAGGGAGTTAGCCGCTGCGGATGATTGACCTGGACGACCCGTGGAGTACCACCACAATCCGTCTGCTGATCCTGACACCGGAACTGCAGGACTACCTGTGGTACGCCCACCTGCTGCGCCAGAATCCCGAGTTGCGGGTGGAACTGACCTGGTGCCCGGATCTGGCCGACTGTGAGGACCTGATCAGCCATACTCAGTTCGATGTGGTTCTGTGGGACAGCGTCATGTTCGTCACCTCGCAGACGGTGTTTCTGCAGTACCTCGCCGTGGCTGGCGACGAACGCCCGGTGGTGGCCCTGGGGGCCGAACCGGAAGCGATCGGCCTGCCGCCGGCGCGGGTCAACGGCGCCACCGACTACCTCTGCAAGGGGCGGCTGGACCCCTGGAACCTGGGGCGGGCCCTGATGTGTGCCCTGTACCGGCATCGGGCCATGGCGGTCACCCACGGCGAGCTTGGGCGCGAGGTGGCCAGCGGCTTCATCAATCGCGACCTGTTCTTCGATCGCATGCAACAGGCGATCCTGCGCGCCGAGCGCCATGACCACCGCCTGGCCCTGCTGCACGTCAATCTGGACGAGTTCCGCTCGGTCAACGACAGCCTGGGCTTTCAGGCCGGCGACCAGTTGATTCTCAAGCTGGCCGAACGGTTGCGCCGGGTGTTGCGCCGGGTGGATTCGCTGATGCGCATCGGCGGCGACGAGTTCGCCATCATCATTGAGCGGGTGGAGAACTCCCTCGATGTCACCCAGGTGATCCGCAAGCTGGTGTCTGCCCTCAACGAGCCGGTGGTGGTGGACGGCAAGAGCGTGATGCTCAGCGCCAGCGTCGGCATCGCCACCTACCCGGAAGCCGGCAACACGCCGGAGATACTGCTGCGCCAGGCCAACCGCGCGATGTTCGAGGCCAAGCGCGACGCCGGTACCAGCTACCGCTTCTACAACCAGCAACTGCACATCACCGTCGGGCGCCAGTTGACCCTGGAAGCGGACCTGCGCAATGCCTTGCGCGGCAAACAGTTGGAACTCTATTACCAGCCGCGCATCGACCTGATCACCGAGGAAGTGCGCGGCGTTGAGTGCCTGTTGCGCTGGAATCATCCCGAGCGGGGCCTGGTCGGCCCGGACGAATTCATCCCCGCCGCCGAGCGCAGCGGGCTGATTGTCCCCATCGGCTACTGGGTGCTGGAGCAGGCCTGCGAGCGCCTGCGCGAGGCTTCGTCGCTGGGGTATCCGGGCATGGTGTTCGCGGTGAACCTGTCGTTCCGGCAGTTCCACGACCGCAAGATGACCGAGACCATCTTCCGCATCATCTACAACGCCAGCATCGACACCAGCCTGCTGGAGCTGGAACTGACCGAAAGCGCCATGATGCACGATCCGGACTACGCCCAGCGCTGCCTGCGCGAGCTCAACCAGCTGGGCATCAGCTTCGCGCTGGACGACTTCGGCACCGGCTTCTCCTCGCTGAGCAATCTGCAGCACCTGCCCATCTCCCTGGTCAAGATCGACAAGTCCTTCGTCCAGCGCCTGGGGGAGAGCGGCGACGCCGAACACATCATCCGCGCCATCATCAGCCTGGCCCACAGCCTGCAGATGAGCGTGGTGGCCGAGGGCGTGGAAACCGCCGGCCAGCTCGACTTCCTGCGCCAGCAACACTGCGATGAGGTGCAGGGCTACTACTACGCGCGCCCCATGCCCTGGTCGGACCTGGTGACCTTCCTGGAATCCCGCAACCGCCGCATTGGGGGCGACGTGGGCAGCGACGCCTGACGCGGTTCCCGGCCGCGCCGCCGCACCTGTCCGGGCCATTGGCTTGTCCACGGCCCCCGCGCCCTGTACCTTTCGCTCCATATTCCTGAAACCCGACGGACGCGGCCGGCCGCGTCCTGTCCTGAATCATCCGGGGATCGCCGACAGCACCGCCATGGCGCTATAATCCGCGGTTTCCTCCGGTAGCCAAGCAACGCAAGTGAGGTGGCATGAACAGTATTTTCCAGCGGATCGCCGATGAACTGGGCGTTCGACAACAACAGGTCAGTGCAACGGTCGGACTGCTCGACGAAGGCGCCACGGTGCCGTTCATCGCCCGGTATCGGAAAGAAGTGACCGGCTCGCTCGACGACAGCCAGTTGCGGACCCTGGAAGAGCGCCTGCGCTACCTGCGTGAGCTGGAAGACCGTCGCGCCACCATCCTGTCCAGCATCGACGAGCAGGGCAAACTCACCGACGAGCTGCGCGAGGCCGTCGAGTCCGCCGATACCAAGAACCGCCTGGAAGACCTCTACCTGCCGTACAAGCCCAAACGCCGCACCAAGGCCCAGATTGCCCGGGAAGCGGGGCTGGAGCCGCTGGCCGACGCGCTTTATGACGATCCGACCCAGGACCCGGACACCCTGGCCGCGGACTACCTCAATGCCGAAGCCGGTATCGAGGACGCCAAGGCGGCGCTCGACGGCGCCAAATACATCCTCATGGAGCGCTTCGCCGAGGACGCCGAGCTGCTGGGCCGTCTGCGCGATTTCCTGTGGGAGCAGGGCACCTTGAAGGTCAGCGTGGTGGCCGGCAAGGAAAACGAGGGCGCCAAGTTCCGGGATTATTTCGAGCACAGCGAGCCGCTGAAGAAGGTGCCGTCGCACCGGGCCCTGGCCATCCTGCGCGGCCGCAACGAGGGTATCCTCAACTACAGCATCGTGATCGGTGACGACGAGGACGACCGCACCAAGGCCTCCCCGGCCGAGCAGACCATCGCCGGTCACTGGAAGATTCGAGACCAGGGCCGCCCGGCGGATCGCTGGCTCAACGAGGTGGTACGCTGGACCTGGCGGGTCAAACTGTCCACCCACCTGGAAACCGAGCTGGTGGCCCAGGTGCGTGAGTCGGCCGAGGCCGAGGCCATCCAGGTGTTCGCCGCCAACATCAAGGATCTGTTGCTGCTGGCACCGGCCGGTCCGCGTCCGACGCTGGGCCTGGACCCGGGCCTGCGCACCGGCGTCAAGGTGGCGGTGATCGACGGCACCGGTCAGGTCACCGATCACGGCGCGATTTTCCCCCACGCACCGCAGAACAAGTGGGATGCGTCCATCGAGCAGATGGCCAAGTGGTGCCGTCAGCACAAGATCGAGCTGATCGCCATCGGTAACGGCACCGCGTCGCGCGAAACCGAGAAGCTGGCGTCCGACCTGATCAAACGCTATCCGGAGCTCAACCTGGCACGCATCGTGGTCAACGAATCCGGCGCGTCCATCTACTCCGCGTCCGAATTCGCCGCCCGCGAGCTGCCGGACCTGGACGTGACCATCCGCGGCGCCGTATCCATCGCCCGTCGCCTGCAGGATCCGCTGGCGGAGCTGGTCAAGATCGAGCCCAAGTCGATCGGTGTCGGGCAGTACCAGCACGACGTGTCCCAGGTGCAGCTGGCGCGCAGCCTGGACGCGGTGGTCGAGGACTGTGTCAACGGCGTCGGCGTCGACCTGAATACCGCGTCCGTGCCATTGCTGGCACGGGTGGCCGGCCTCAACCAGGTGACCGCCCAGAACATCATCGAATTCCGTAACCAGAACGGCACGTTCCATAACCGCAAGCAGCTGCTGGACGTACCGCGTCTGGGCGCCAAGACTTACGAGCAGGCGGCCGGCTTCCTGCGCATTGCCGGGGGTGAGAACCCGCTGGATCGCTCTTCGGTACACCCGGAGGCCTATGGCGTTGTCGAGGCCATCGCCAAGGACAGTGGCCGGTCCGTGGGTGAGCTCATCGGCGACAGCGCCTTCCTGCGCAGTCTCGATCCACAGCGTTTCGTGACCGACAAGTTCGGCTTGCCCACGATCAAGGACATCATCTCCGAGCTTGAAAAACCGGGCCGCGACCCCAGACCTGAATTCCGGTTCGCCACGTTTGAGGAAGGGGTGGAAACCCTGAAGGACCTCAAGCCGGGCATGGTGCTGGAAGGCAGCGTGACCAACGTGACTAATTTCGGCGCGTTCGTGGACATCGGCGTTCACCAGGACGGCCTGGTCCACATTTCGGCGCTGTCGCACCAGTTCGTCAAGGACCCGCGGGAAGTGGTCAAGGCCGGCGACATCGTCAAGGTGAAGGTCATGGAAGTGGATGTGCCCCGTAAACGGATTGGCCTGTCCATGCGTATGGATGACCAGCCGGGCGAGGGCAAGGCCGAGCGCAACGAGCGCAGCCGCGGTGGTGAGCGCCGCCAGGGCCGCGGCAACAAGGCGGGCCGGGACAACCAGAAGGCGCCCCAGGGCGCCATGGCCGGGGCGTTGGCGCAGGCATTGGCCTCCGCCAACAAGAAAGGCCGCTGATACACTGAACAGAGACCATCGGCGTTTCCGGGCGCCGGTGGACCCAAGGAGTCTGACATGGGCGATTCCCGCAAGGGGCTATTCCGGCAGTTCTCGGCGCAGGACTGGCATGGGTTCCGCAAGGGCCTTGAGAAAGAAGGGTTGCGGGTGGATCCGGACGGGTTTATCGCCCAGACGCCGCATCCGGAGGGGCTGGGTTCCACACTGACCCACTCCCGCATTACCACCGACTATTCCGAGGCCCTGCTGGAGCTGATCACTCCGGTCTGCCAGGACACCCGTTCGCTGCTGCAATCCCTGCGCGACACCCATCGCTTCGTGCAGTCCAAGCTGGGCGACGAAGTGCTGTGGTCCGCCAGCATGCCCTGTCGCCTGGATGGCGACCCGAGCATCCCGATCGCTGTCTACGGCAGCTCCAACAGCGGCCAGCTGCGCCACGTCTACCGGAAAGGGCTGGCGGTGCGTTACGGTCGCATGATGCAGAGCATCGCCGGGGTGCACTACAACTTCTCCCTGCCGGACCGCTTCTGGGAGCGCTGGCAGCAGGCCCTGGATGACAGGCGCAGCCTGCAGGATTTCAAGTCGGACCAGTACTTCTGGCTGATCCGCAACTTCCGGCGCCGCAGCTGGCTGCTGATGCTGCTTTTCGGGGCATCACCGGCCCTGGACGCCAGCTTCGTGGACGGCGTCTCCCATCACCTGGACCGCTTCTCCGACGATACCTGGGTGGGCGAACCGGCCACGTCCCTGCGCATGGGGGATCTGGGGTACCACAACAATGCCCAGGCCTCGCTGGACATCTGCTTCAACGAGTTGAAGACCTATACCGACACGCTGTACCGGGCGATCCATACGCCGTGGCCGGCCTACGAGAAGATCGGCGTGCAAGATGCGCAGGGTCGTTACCAGCAGATCAACACCAACGTGCTGCAGATCGAGAACGAGTACTACAGCGCGGTTCGTCCCAAACGGTCGACCGAACGCGGCGAGAAGCCGATCCAGGCCCTGCGCAGCCGCGGCGTGGAGTACGTGGAAGTGCGCTGTCTCGATCTGGACCCGTTCGAGCCGCTGGGCATCGGCGCCAGCCAGATCGATTTCCTCGACCTGTTCCTGTTCGATTGCCTGCTCAGCGACAGCGACGTGATTGGCGACGCCGAATGCGACCGCCTCGACGGCAGCTACAAGGATGTGGTGGCCAACGGCCGGCGCGAAGATCTGAGCATCTGCTTCGACGGTCAGCAGACGCCAGTACTGGAGGCCGCTTCCGGTCTGCTGGAGCGACTGCAGGGGCTGGCCGAACAGCTGGACGCGTTCAATGGCGATTCGGTGTATCGTGATGCCCTGGCGGCTCAACGACAGGTCATCCAGAATCCGCAACAACTGCGCTCCCAGCGTGTGCTCGACGCTATGCGTGAAGCCGGTGAAGGGCACCTGGCGTGGAGCCTCCGGCAGTCGCGCGCTCACCAGGCGGCGCTGCGGGCGCACCCACTGGATACCGGCACCCAGGCTCTTTACGAGCGCATGGCGGCGGATTCCATCGCCACACAGAAAGAGCTGGAAGCCGATACGTCGCAGACGTTTGAGGAATACCGCAAGGCTTACCTGGCAGACTGATCATCCCCCCCCGGTGTCGTCCGGCATCTGGGGTGTGGCAGGTATTGTCTAAAAACTGATCGCCTGTTAGCTTGCGCTAAGGCGATCAGGGAGACGGCAATGGCCAGGGACGTGGAACAGGGCTGGAAAGCGGCATCGTTGAACAAGGCGTACCGGCAGGGCTATCTGTCGGCGGTGATGGGGCTGCCCCGCGAGCGATGCCCCTACCGGGGCCAGGTGGCCGTCGCGGCCTGGGAGTCCGGTTGGGAGGACGGCGTCGCCGGTCTGGAGGCTGGTGCATCAGCCATCGCCGGCGATCAGGGTGCCTGACTAGCGTTGAACGACGAACGACGTGAACAGCACGTCCTTGATGGTGGCGCCGGTCTGCTCGTCTTCCAGCACTTGGTTGAACGTGTCCAGGGCCTGTTGCCGCAGGGCTTCCTGTCCCTGAGTGGAGGACAGCGCCTCACGGTCCTCCCTGGCCAGCAGCATCACCATCTCATGGCGCAGGCGGGGTTCGTGAGCGGTAACTGCCGTCTCCGCCGTGGAATCCACCCGTAGCGTCACCTCCGCTTTTACATAGCTCAGGCGTCCCGTCGACTGGCCGATGTTGGTGATGAACGGCGGGTCCATTTCGACGTAGACGGACGGCGTTGCGGTTTCCGCCTGCTCTTCGCTGTTTTCGTCCGGTGTGTCTTCTTCGGCGTGGAGGGGGAGGCTGTTCGCCAGGCAGAACAGGGCCAGTCCGCCTGCCATAAACAGGCCACGTAATGTCATGGGCTTGCAGTTCTCCTTGATATGCTGTTTGATCGCGTCAGGCCATCGTATCCTGTGGATAACGCCGCCTTTTTCCAACGTGCGTCCAGAATAGCAGGCTGAATCCGCTCAGCCCAGTCGCACTCCGTTCCACGCTGAACTACAGAGGATGTCATGCCCGGCCGACGTCTGGTTTTCCTGTTGATTTTTCTGGTGTGCGCGGCCCTTCTGGGGACCGCGTTCTACATGGAATACGTCATGTACCTAGAGCCCTGTCCGTTGTGCTGGCTGCAGCGCATGGCGCTGATGGCGGTCGGCGGGCTGTCGCTGTTGGCGGCCCTGCACAATCCGGCCGGTTGGGGCGGGCGCGTCTACGGCGGCCTGTTGGCCCTGTTTGCCGGCGCCGGCGGTGCCCTGGCGGCGCGCCAGCTGTGGCTGCAAAGTCTGCCGGCCGATCAGGTGCCGGCATGTGGCCCGTCGGTGGATTACCTGCTGGATATCATGCCTCTGGCCGAAGTGCTCAGCATTGCGCTGCAGGGAACCGGCGACTGTGCCGAGGTGGTCTGGCGCTTCCTGGGGCTCAGCATCCCGGGCTGGACCGCGGTCTTTTTCACCCTGCTGTTTGTCATCGGTGTGGCCATCCTGCTGGGGGCGTTCCGGTCGTCCCGCCGGGGATAGGACGCCGCCCGCGACAGTCGTGATGAAACGCTTGCCCGGGTCGGTGAGCTTGGGGTAACGTCCTTACGATAATCAGAAGAAAGTCCGGAGCAGGGGGAGTTCATGCTGGATAATGTGGAGAGTGCCAAAGAGCGATGGGGTGGCGTCAGCGAGCTGATCGACCGCTGGCTGCGTGAGCGCCAGCAGTTGATCGTCCAGTACTGCGATGTGAGCGGTACCACGGATTTCAGCGACGTGGAAAAGACACGCGCCCAGTTCGTTCGCCTCTGCGAAATCCTGGTGGATTACGTTTCGGCCGGACACTTCGAGGTCTATGAGCAGTTGATTCGCGAGGCCAAGGAGTTCGACGATGGCGGCATGGAACTGGTCGCCAAGGTCTATCCCAAGCTGGAGGAGAACACGGAGATCGCCCTGTCTTTCAATGATCGTCTGGACGGCGAGTCGCTGTCGGCGGAACAGCTGGAAGACCTGATGGAGCCCCTGTCCAGTCTGGGGGAGCAGCTTGAGACGCGGTTCGAGCTGGAGGATTTCCTGATTGAGCACCTGCACAACGTGCATGCGGACAAGGTGATGTCCTCGTCGTCTGCCTGACCGGTTTGTGCTTCCGGTCAAACACCGATTTTGAAACCAAAAGAGCCGGCATCAAGCCGGCTCTTTTTTTGGCGCTGTAGCGGTTTACTCGGCGTCTTCTTCCGGGTTCACCTTCAACAGCTCCACGTCGAAGACCAGGGTCTCATTGGGGCCGATGGCGCGATTGCCACCCGGGCCGTAGGCCAGGTCGGACGGGATGTAGAGCTTGTAGCGGCTGCCTTCGTTCATCAGCTGCAGGCCTTCGGTCCAGCCCGGGATAACCTGGGACAGCTGGAAGGTAACCGGCTCACCGCGTTCGCGTGAGCTGTCGAACACCTCGCCGTTGATCAACTCGCCGGTGTAGTGAACCTTGACCGTGTCGGAGGCTTTCGGCGTGGGACCGTCACCTTCTTCGACGACTTCGTACTGCAGGCCGGAGTCGGTGGTCTGAACGCCATCACGCTCGGCGTTCTCGGCGAGGAAGGATTCCCCCTTCTCCTTGTTCTTCTTGGCCTGCTCCTGCACCTTGGCCATTTGCTCCTGCTGCATCTGCTGCTGGTAAGCCTGCAGTGCCGCCTGGATTTCCTCGCGGCTCATGCGGGGCGCGTCGCCGCCGGCCTGGCCGTCGCGGATGCCCTGTACGAACTGGTCCAGTTGCAGGTTGGGCAGGTCGTTCTTCATCCGCTCGCCCAACACGACACCCATGCCGTAGCTGACCTTCTGGTCCTGGTTGTCCAGCGCCGGTTCCGCGGATGCGTTCATCACGCCGAAGGCCGTGGCGGCTACCGTGCCTGCCAGTGCGATCGAAATCAGGGATTTTTTCATTGAGAATCCTTTGCTATTGCGAAGTCCCGGTCCGGTTCTGAGCGCTTTGGCGGGCGCGTTGAAACCATGCAAACGGTTGACTCCAGATGCATTTAAATCATGGAAGGGCAAAGGTAACGCTTTTGACGACAGTGTGCCAATGACTGATGGTTAAGGAAGTTAACCCGTGCGCTGAATGCGTGGGGCGAGGCCCCTACGGGGTGGCCGCATTCTGTCGCTGGCGGATATTGTCGGCGCTGAGGGAGAAGGGGGCCGCGTAGGGCGATTGCCAGTCCGGCTCGGTCATGACTTCCGGTTCGCCGTTGACGCCGGTGCTGGCGGGATCCACCGCCAGGGCATTCCAGTTGCGGTCCGTGGGCGGTTTGTCGGCGTAATGCCAGCTTCCGTCCGTGTCCTGCCACTTGAATACGATGTCGGGGCCGTCGTCGGGCACCGGGTTGGGCACCACGCCTTCGAAGGAGGGCGCGGTTTCCGGTTCCTCGGTGGTCGAGGCGGTTTGCGGGGCCGGTTCCTTGATGCCGAAGAACATCAGGACGATAAGCAGACCCAGAGCCGGGAAGGCCAGCCTGAAAGCCCAGCGACGCATCATCATTGGGATGTCCCCTGGTTTGGAGTGGCGCGGGTGGCGTGGATCGTGATCGCCAGAGCCTGTGTCAGTCGGTTCATACCGGTTTCCAGTGCTTGAGAATCATCCCCGGTTGGGGCTGCCGCGCGCAGGTTACGGATTAACAGCGCTTCATTATAGACCGAATTTGCGGACATATCGGGACGAGCTGTATCCGAATCATTACGGATGGCCTCAAGGTCATGGTGGATCCAGGCCAGTTCAATCCGTTCCGCCGCCAACTCGGCGCGCTTGATCTGCTCGCGCAGGACATCCGTTGGAAAGGCCTTGGCCAGCGCCTGCCGCTGTTGCCGGAGGGGCGTCGTATGCTGTGAGCGCCAGCGTTGTACGCCCTCGCTTTCCCAGCCGTCCCAGTCGCGACCTTCAATGGCCAGCCAGGCGGCGGTCAGCAAACGGGACACCGAACAACCGCAGGCCTGAAGCATCAGGCTGGCCTCGGCGACGTCCGGATCGGACCAGAGCGACAAGGCGGTCTGCCACAACGGGTTCTCCAGTGACAGGTCGGCGGGTGGCTGCATAGACATCGGGGGACCGTTTCGGTCGCTGGCGCCGGTTCTGCATTCCGGCCGTGAATCCTGACAAGCTGCGACGGTATCCAGAGGTTATCCCCGGGAATGTGTCATCCCTGATAGAATGCGCGCATGCTGACATTAACAGAGCTTAGTCTACAACGGGGCGGGCAGTGGTTGCTAGAGCGTGTATCGGCGACGATTCAGCCTGGCCAGAGGGTGGCCATCGTCGGTGCCAACGGCGCCGGCAAGTCCAGTCTGTTCAAACTCATTCTCGGGCAGTTGCAGCCAGAAGCGGGAGAGGTGTCGCTGCCCGGCGGCTGCCGGCTGGCGCATATGGCGCAGGAAGTGGAAGCGACCGATCGCAGTGCCCGGGATTTTGTGCTGGACGGCGACGTGGAACTGCGCCGGCTGGAGGAGGCCCTGGCGGACGCCGAGAGCCGGGGGGACGACCATGCCCAGGCCCGCATCCACGGCGAGTTGGACCTGCACGAGGCCTGGTCGGCACCGCGCCGGGCGGAGACCCTGTTGCGCGGCCTGGGCTTCGTCGACGCCGATGTCGAGCGGCCGGTGGCGTCTTTCTCCGGCGGCTGGCGTATCCGGCTGAACCTGGCCCAGGCACTGATGCGCCCGTCCGACCTGCTGCTGCTCGACGAGCCCACCAACCACCTGGACCTGGACGCCTGCCTGTGGCTTGAGAACTGGCTCAGCCGCTACCCGGGCACCCTGCTGTTCATCTCCCACGACCGCGATTTCATGGACCGTGTGGCCACCCACATCCTGCACTTCGACAATCGCGCGCTGGTCACTTACACAGGCAACTACTCGGCCTTCGAGACCCAGCGCAGCGAACGGCTGGCCCAGCAGCAGGCCGGCTACGAACGCCAGCAGGCGCGGATCGCAGAGATTGAGGATTTCATCCGCCGCTTCAAGGCCAAGGCCACCAAGGCCCGTCAGGCCCAGAGCCGGATCAAGTCGCTGGAGCGGATGGAGCGCATCGCCCCGGCCCATGTGGATTCGCCGTTCCAGTTCAGTTTTCCGGAAGCGGACAAGATCAGCAATCCGCTGCTGTCGATTCGCCAGGGCGAGGCCGGCCATGATGGCCGCACTATCCTGCGCGGCATTAATGTGAGCCTGTTGCCGGGCTCCCGGATCGGGCTGCTTGGCCCCAATGGCGCGGGCAAGTCCACGCTCATCAGCGCCCTGTACGACAGCGGCACGTTGACGGCCGGGGAGCGCACCTCCGGTGAGCACCTGGCCATCGGCTACTTCGCCCAGCACCAGCTGGAGTCCCTGGATCTGGACGCCAGCCCCTTCCTGCACCTGCAGCGGGAGGCACCGAAAGCGTCGGAGCAGTCGATCCGCAATTTCCTGGGCGGTTTCGGCTTTCACGGCGACGATGCGCTGGAGCGGATCCGCATCTTTTCTGGTGGCGAGAAAGCCCGGGTGGCCCTGGCGCTGATCGCCTGGGCCAAGCCCAACCTGCTGCTGCTCGACGAGCCCACCAACCACCTGGACCTGGAGATGCGCCAGGCCTTGACCGAGGCGCTGCAGCGTTTCGAAGGGGCCGTGGTGGTGGTGTCCCACGACCGTCACCTGCTGCGCAACACCGTGGACGATTTCCTGATGGTCAACGACGGCGCCGTGACGTCGTACGACGGGGATCTGGAGGATTACGAGCGCTGGCTCGCCGAGCGCCGGACTGAAGACGTGCGGACCCCTTCACCGGGGGCGGACGACAGTGCCGCCAAATCCCCCGAAGTGGGAGAGAGCGCCGATGATCGCAAGGCCCGCAAGCGCGCCGAGGCGGCCCTGCGCCAGAAAATGAGCCCCTATCGCAAGCGCCAGGAAACTCTGGAAAAGAGGATGGGCGACGTGCAGATCCGCCTCAATGAGCTGGAAGAGACCCTGGCGGACGCGGGTCTCTATGAGCCTGAGCGCAAGAACGACCTGAAAGCGGCGCTGGGCGCCCAGTCCGAGGCCCGGGCCGAGCTGGAAACGGTGGAAATGGAGTGGCTTGAGGTGTCGGAGACCCTGGAGGAAATGGCCGGCGAGCAGTCCTGAAGCCCGCCGGCCCGCCTCAGGGCATGATGGTCAGCTTGATGTTCTGGCGCGCCAGGAATTCCTGCTCGTTTTCCAGATCGGCGCGGGTCAGCGGGCGTTCCTCCAGCCAGTTGTCGGCGAAGCCGACCGCCAGGCTGTCCGCGCCGTTGGCCTCCACTTTGAATCCCGCCGGCTGATCCATGTTGCGGGGATGCTGGATCAGCACCGCCAGTCTCAGCAACACACAGAGGTATTGCAGGCGTGGGATATCGTCCTCGTCGGCGTCCTCGAATACGGCGTTGGAGAACTTGCGCCGATGGCCGCGCACCAGCGTGGCCAGATTGCGCTGGGCCTGCTGGGTGAACCCGGACAGGTCCGAGTAGCGCAGCAGATAGCCGCCGTGCTTGTGGTACTGGCTGTGGGAAATGGCCAGGCCGATCTCGTGCAGGCGGCAGCCCCAGCGCAGCAGCTCCTCGTCGTACTCTGTGTTGATGCCCCAGGCTTCGGCCACCTGACGAAACGCTGCGATGGCGGTGGTTTCGACCGCGGCCGCGTGGGCCGAGTCGATGTCGTAGCGGCCCTGCAGTGCCTGGATGGAGCGCTCGCGCACGTCTTCGTGCTGGATGCGGCCGACGATGTCGTACAGCAGCCCTTCACGCAGCGCGCCGTCGGAATAGGTCAGGCTTTCGATCTCCAGTGACTCGAACGCGGCCAGCAGGATCGCCAGCCCCGCCGGAAAGATGCTCTGGCGGTCACTGCGCACGCCCAGTTCGCCCAGGCGCTCGACGTTGCCCATGTCCACCAGCCGCTGACGCAGTTCACGCAGGGCTTCCAGGGTGATGGTGCCGTTGGTCAGCTTGAGGTTGCTCAGGACCGACGCGATCGCCTTGATCGAACCGGACGAACCGACGGTGCTCTGCCAGCCGAGATCGCGGAAGCGATGGCGGATGTTGAGCAGTTCCTGGGCGGCGTGGGTCAGGGCCTTGTCCATCTGCTTGCGCTGGATCTTGCCGTCCGGGAAGTAGCGGTTGCGGAACGAGACGCAGCCCATGTGCAGGCTTTCCAGGGCCTGGGGCTCGAAGCGTTCGCCGATAATGAACTCGGTGCTGCCGCCGCCGATGTCGATCACCAGGCGTCGGCCGGTATCGTCGGACAGGCTGTGGGACACGCCCAGGTAGATCAGGCGGGCTTCCTCGCGACCGGCGATGATCTCCACCGGAAAGCCGAGCACTTCCTCGGCCCGTTCCATGAACTCAGGTGCGTTGCGGGCGACGCGCAGGGCGTTGGTGCCGACGATCTGCACCATCGATGGCGGCATGCCCTGCAGGCGCTGGGCGAAACGGCGCAGACAGTCGAGGGCGCGTTCCTGGGCGGCTTCGGTCAGGCGGTTGCTGGCATCGAGACCGGCACCGAGTTGGACTTTTTCCCCCATCTTCTCGAGGGTGCGAATCTCGCCGTGGATCAGGCGGGCAATCACCATATGGAAACTGTTGGAGCCCATATCGATGGCAGCCAGCAGGTCCCGGTCGGTGGCGCTGTTGGGGGCCGTCACGTGTCTTGAAATCCTCTTGCCGGGCTTGGCCTCTGAATCATGTCTATTGGCAAATCCGCGCCTGGAACTCGGTGCGGCCTGGCGCGGTCGTGCTGAGCCGGCGTGCCTTGATTCCGGCGTGCCGGGTGAGCCAGAATCGCCAATAGACTTAACCAGAGGTTCCTTTTATTGTGTGGGCTCCTCATGGTGAACCGACACTGCGGGTAACTATAAGCCATACCCCGCCAACCTGTCAGTAGCGTGCGCTACCCCCGGTTGTTCATGCTCATGGTCCGTATCCGGCGTGGGACTTTCCTCGCGGACGGGCTTTCGCGTAAAGTGGATCGGTAGATTCGAAGTGGCCGGTCGGCGGACGGGCCGTAAACGTCTAGGCGCAGTGATCCGGCAATGGGCGCTGCCAAAAGCAGGAAACAGTAATGAGCGGAAATATCGTAAACGTAACCGACGCCTCCTTCGAAGAGGATGTGCTGAAGGCCGATACCCCGGTCCTGGTGGATTACTGGGCGGAGTGGTGTGGCCCGTGCAAGATGATTGCGCCGGTTCTGGAGGAGATTGCCGAGGAGTACGACGGCAAGCTGAAGATCTGCAAACTCAACATCGACGAGAACGAGCAGACTCCGCCGAAGTTCAATATCCGCGGCATTCCGACCCTGATGCTGTTCAAGAACGGCAACGTGGACGCCACCAAGGTTGGCGCACTGTCCAAGTCCCAGCTGGCGGCGTTCCTCGACAGCAACCTGTAATCGGGTCGCGGTCGGGCCATGTGCCGCCACGTCCTCAGCGGCGTTGATGCGATGCGGGGCTCCGCAGTGAAGAAACCATCTTCCGGTCGTCCGGAAGGTGGTTTTTTTATGTCTCGGTATCCGCGAACAGGGAGTAAGTCATGACGGGTTCAGACCCATCGGGCGGATGCGCCGGCCTGATCCTGGCGGGTGGTCGCGCCCGCCGCATGGGCGGGCTGGAGAAGGGGCTCGCTCTCTGGCGCGGCCGGCCGCTGGTGGCTGCCGCCTGCGAGGCATTGCGTCCGCATTGCCGGACCTTGCTGATCAGCGCCAATCGACAACTCGATGCCCATCGATCCTGGGCCGATGCGGTCGTGGCTGACGATTCGGCATTCGAAGACGCCGGGCCGCTGGCGGGGCTGCTGGCCGGGCTGGAACGGGCGCGGGCGCAGGGCGCTGACGGCGTTCTGGTGATGCCGTGCGATACGCCGGCGGTGACAGCGGCCGTTATGGGGGTGTTGGCGGCGGACGCGCAGGCCAATCCGCAGCGCGTCGTTCTGGCGAAAGTGAGTGACCGCCTGCATCCGTTGCACGGTTATTATCCCGTGTCCCTGGCGGAAGCGCTGCGGGATTACCTGGCCCAGGGCGGGCGCAAGGTGATGGGCTTTGCGGCGTCTTACGAGCCGCTGTTTCCGGCGCTTCCGGCGGACGAAGACAGCTTTCGCAACCTCAACGCGCCGGAGGACTGGGCGGGCTGAGCCGCCGGATCAGCCCGCCTGCCAGTCGTCCGCTTTCCGGCGGTCGCTGTCTTTCTGCTCCACCCAGTGCGACGTGCCATCCGCGGTGATTTCCTTCTTCCAGAACGGGGCTGAGGTCTTGAGGGCGTCCATCAGGAACTCGCATGCTGCGAAGGCATCGCCGCGGTGGGCACTGGTCACGCCGACAAACACAATGCGCTCGCCCAGCGCCAGCTCCCCGACCCGGTGAATCACGCGGACGGCGTTGATGGACCAGCGCTCGGAGGCCTGGGCAATGAGATCCTCAATCACCGATTCGGTCATGCCGGGATAGTGTTCCAGGAACAGGGCGCGCACGTCCTGGCGATCGCCGCTGGCCCGCACCAAACCCGTAAACGTGGCGATGGCGCCGGATTGACCGTCGTCGGCGAGCGCGTCGGTTTCCCGGCCGATGTCGAAGTCCTCGGTCTGGATGCGAATCATGGCTAGCCCCCGGTCACCGGCGGAAAAAGGGCCACTTCGTCGCCGGCGCTGACCGGCTGCGACGGGCGGGCCATGGTCTGGTTGACAGCGATCATCACGCTGCGGTCGCCGTCCAGGGTATCCCAGGGCGCTCCGCGGCTGGCCAGGGTGCGGATCAGATCGGCCACCGTGGTTTCGCTGTCCACCGGCAGGTCCAGGCTGTCGGTGTCCAGGGTTTCGCGCAACCGCGCGAAGAACTTGATGGTGACGGTGTTGCTCATAGTCAGCCCAGCAGGTCGTTGAACGGGTAAAAGGCAAGGGTGTCGCCATGCGCTACGCGGGTGTTCTCGGGAACCACGGCGAGCCCGTCGGCCCAACAGGCTGAGCTTAGCATGCCCGAACTCTGGTTGGGGTAGGCTTCGATCCGGGTTTGGCCGTCGCGCTCCACGCGCCGGGCCCGCACGAACTCGCGCCGGGGCGATGCCTTGTCGACGCTGAAGCCGGCAGGCAGCGCGAGGGCGGCGGCCGGGGTGTCGGATCGGCCCTGCAAACGGCGGATGAACGGCGCGGCGACGATCAGGAAGGTCACCAGCACCGCGGCCGGATTGCCGGGCAGTCCCAGCATGGGCGTGGTGCCGATCCGTCCGAAGGCCAGGGGCTTGCCGGGTTTGACCGCCAGACGCCAGAGGCTGACGTCGCCCAGGGCTTCCATCGCGCCGCGCACGTGATCTTCTTCCCCCACCGAGACGCCGCCGCTGGACAGGATCAGGTCGGACTGGGTCGCGGCCTGTTCCAGCGCGGTCCGGGTCGCCTCGCGGGTGTCGGCCACGTCGCCCAGATCGACGACCTCGCAATGCAGGGATTCCAAGAGGGCACGCAGCGCAAACCGGTTGGTGTTATAGATCTTGCCGGGTGGTAGTGGCTGCCCCGGCGGCACCAGTTCGTCGCCGGTGGTGAGGATGGCCACGCGCACTGGGCGCCGCACCGAAATTTCGGCGATGCCCAGCGAGGCCAGCAGGCCCAATTCCTGGGGCCGCAGCCTGGTGCCGGCGGCCAGGGCCATGCTGCCGGCACGCAGATCCTGGCCCCGGGGGCGGATGTTCTGCCCCGGCGACAGTGCGTGATCGGTCCGCAATCCGGCATCGTCGACGCTGGCGTGTTCCTGCATCAGCACCGCATCGGCCCCATTCGGCACCGAGGCGCCGGTAAAAATCCGGGCTACAGTGCCGGGTTCGAGCGGCTGCGGCGCCACCCCGGCGGGAATCCGCTGGCTGACCGGCAGCGGCTGGTTGGCCAGGTCGGCGAGCCGGATGGCGTAGCCGTCCACCGCGCTGTTGTCCGCCGGTGGTACGTCGGCCGGCACGGAGATGTCGTTGGCCAGGATCTGACCTCCGGCGTCTTCCAGGCGTCGCACCTGCTTTTCGGCGACCGCATGAGCTTGGGGCAGCAGGTGCGCCAGGGCGTCGTCCAGGCGGGTCAGGCCGTCAGTCGGTCCCATGGTTGCTCCAGGTGTCGAGGGCGTCGTCGAGCCGGTGCAGCGGGCGTTCCGGTTTGCGGTTGACCAGCGCCGAGAAATTGCACGGCCGGTGGCGGCTGTCGAGCTGCTGCCTGAGGATGCCTTCCCAGCCCAGGGTGCAGGCGCCGGTGGAGCCGGGCAGGCAGAACACGACGGTGTGGTTGGACAGGCCGCCCAGTGCCCGGGACTGGATGGTGGAGGAGCCGATGTCGTCGGCGGAGAGGCGCCGGAATTCTTCACCGAATCCGTCGATGAGCTTATCGAACAGGGGCGCAACCGCTTCCGGCGTGCTGTCCCGCTCGTGGAATCCTGTGCCACCGGTGATCAGCACCACGTGGATGCGGCTGTCGGCCACCCAGCGTGCGACCAGGGCCCGGATCAGGTAGACGTCGTCCGGCAGCAGGCGACGTTCGACCACGTGGTGGCCGGCGGCGTTGGCCTGGTCGGTGAGGTACTGGCCGGAAGTGTCCTCAGCGGGGCCACGGCTGTCGGAGATGGTCAGCACGGCGATGTTCAGAGGCACGAAGGTGTCGGAGTTTGCCATAGGTCAAGGATTTCCACTTCGATTGCAGGGATGGAAGGAATGACTTGCTACTGTTTGAAAAACGCGCTATACCCTTAAGTCGTGCCAATCAGTATCCTGTTGTCACCGCAAATTTGGAAGGGGTGGTAATGGCCTGACTTGTTGCTATAATGGCCGGCACGTTTACTCGCTTCCAAAGAAAAAGCCGTTCAGGCGCCCGCCTCACGGTTTCTGTCCCGATACTTAAAAGCATCACGTTACGCTCAGGGGAATTCCCCCTGTCTTCGCAAACCTGATTGATATTCCATTCCAAGTCGTCAAATAAAATATGAACCTTACTGATCTGAAGCAGAAACCCGTTCCCGAGCTGCTGGATATTGCCCAGGAAATGGGACTGGATAACCTGGCCCGTTCTCGTAAGCAGGACGTCATTTTCTCGATCCTGAAGAAGCACGCCAAAAGCGGCGAGGACATCTACGGGGACGGCGTGCTGGAGATTCTCCAGGACGGTTTCGGCTTCCTCCGTTCCGCCGATGCGTCTTACCTCGCCGGCCCGGACGACATCTACGTGTCGCCGAGCCAGATCCGGCGCTTTAACCTGCGCACCGGCGACACCATTGCCGGCAAGATCCGGCCGCCGAAAGATGGCGAGCGTTACTTTGCGCTGTTGAAGGTCAACGAGATCAACTTCGACAAGCCGGACAACGCCCGCAACAAGATTCTGTTCGAGAACCTCACGCCGCTGTTCCCGGACGAGCGCCTGATGCTGGAAGCCGGTAACGGCAGCACCGAGGACCTCTCCTCCCGGGTCCTGGACCTGGTGGCTCCGATCGGTAAAGGTCAGCGTGGCCTGATCGTATCCCCGCCGAAAGCGGGTAAGACGCTGTTGATGCAGGGCATCGCCCAGTCCATCACCCGGAACAACCCGGAATGCCACGTGATGGTCCTGCTCATCGACGAGCGTCCAGAGGAAGTCACCGAAATGCAGCGCACGGTGCGCGGCGAAGTGATTGCCTCCACCTTCGACGAGCCGCCGGCACGTCACGTGCAGGTCGCCGAGATGGTGATCGAAAAGGCCAAGCGTCTGGTCGAGCACAAGAAGGACGTGGTGATCCTGCTGGACTCCATCACCCGTCTGGCGCGTGCCTACAACACCGTGATCCCGTCCTCCGGCAAGGTGCTGACCGGTGGTGTCGACGCCCACGCCCTGGAGAAGCCCAAGCGTTTCTTCGGTGCCGCGCGGAACGTCGAGGAAGGCGGCAGCCTGACCATCCTGGCCACCGCGCTGGTCAACACCGGTTCCAAGATGGACGAGGTCATCTACGAAGAGTTCAAGGGTACCGGCAACATGGAAGTCCACCTGGACCGCCGCATTGCCGAGAAGCGTACCTACCCGGCCATCAACATCCGCAGCTCCGGCACCCGCCGCGAGGATCTGCTGATGAGCGAGGCCGACATCCAGCGGATCTGGATCCTGCGCAAGCTGCTGCACTCCATGGACGACGACACCGCGTCCCTCGAGTTCCTGCTCGATAAGCTGCGCGATACCAAGACCAACGATGAATTCTTCCAGTCCATGAAGAAGCGCTGATCGCGCCCGGCCCACCCGCAACCTTCGGTCGCGGGTGGGCCATCCATCCTGCTTTCCCGTACACTGCTCCATCCCTTTGGACGTTCAGGCTCAGGACAGCGTCATGAAATACGACGATCTGCGCGATTTCATTCGCCAACTGGAAGCGATTGGCGAACTCAAGCGCATCAAGACCGAAGTCGATCCCTACCTGGAGATGACCGAAATCTGCGACCGCACCCTGCGTGCGGGCGGCCCGGCACTGTTGTTCGAGAACCCCAAGGGCTCGGACATTCCTGTGCTGGCCAACCTGTTCGGTACACCCAAGCGAGTGGCCCTGGGGATGGGGCAGGAGGACGTGGCCAGCCTGCGCGAAGTGGGCAAGCTGCTGGCGTTCCTCAAGGAGCCGGATCCGCCCAAGGGCTTCAAGGACGCCTGGGAAAAGCTGCCGATCTTCAAGCAGGTCATGCAGATGGGGCCAAAAGTGCGCCGCTCTGCGCCCTGCCAGGACGTGGTGATCGACAAAGATCACGTCGACCTCTACAAGCTGCCGATCCAGCATTGCTGGCCGGAGGACGCCGGTCCCCTGGTGACCTGGCCGCTGGTCATTACCCGCGGGCCGCATAAAGAACGCCAGAACCTGGGCATTTACCGGCAGCAGCTGATCGGTCGCAACCGGCTGATCATGCGCTGGCTCAGTCATCGCGGCGGAGCACTGGATTTCCAGGAGTGGCAAAAGGCGCACCCCAGCGAGCCGTTCCCGGTCGCGGTGGCGCTGGGGGCGGATCCCGCTACCATCCTCGGGGCCGTGACGCCGGTGCCGGACAGTCTGTCCGAGTATGCCTTCGCCGGTCTGTTGCGGGGCAGTCGCACCGAACTTGTCCAGGCAGGGCTGTCGGAGCTGCAGGTGCCGGCCAGCGCCGAGATCGTGCTCGAGGGCTACATTTACCCGGACGATATGGCTCCGGAAGGGCCGTTTGGCGATCACACCGGCTACTACAACGAGGTGGAGCATTTCCCGGTGTTTACCGTGGAGCGCATCACCCACCGCAAGGATCCGATCTACCACAGCACCTACACCGGGCGTCCGCCCGACGAACCGGCGGTGTTGGGGCTGGCGCTGAACGAAGTGTTCGTGCCCATCCTGCAGAAGCAGTTCCCGGAAATCGTGGATTTCTACCTGCCGCCGGAAGGCTGTTCCTACCGCATGGCGGTGGTGACCATGCGCAAGCAGTATGCCGGCCATGCCAAACGTGTGATGATGGGCGTATGGTCGTTCCTGCGGCAGTTCATGTACACCAAGTTCGTGATCGTCACCGACGACGACGTCAACGCCCGGGACTGGAACGACGTCATCTGGGCGATTACCACCCGAATGGACCCGGCGCGGGACACCACCCTGGTGGAAAACACCCCGATCGACTACCTGGATTTCGCCTCGCCGGTGGCCGGCCTGGGCTCCAAGATGGGGCTGGATGCCACCAGCAAGTGGCCGGGCGAAACCGACCGGGAATGGGGCCGGGCCATCGCCATGGACGCCGCCGTCAAGGAGCGGGTGGATGCCATCTGGTCCGAGCTGGGCATTGATGAGTCCGCATCGTGATGACCCCGTGCGGGTCAGGATTGACCCCGCCGGACTCGAATTCACCGCGTCGCCCAGGGACGATCTGCTGACCGCGGCCCGCCGGGCAGGCATTGCCATTCGCTGGTCCTGCCGCAACGGAGTCTGCGAACTCTGTGAAGCCCGGCTCAAGGCGGGACGGGTGCTCAACACCCGGACCGATCAAGAGATAGAACCGCCCGCGACCCTGATGCTGTGTCGAAGCCAGCCGCGCGGGCCGGTGGAATTGGAGATTGAGGAGGTTATGGCCGCAGGTTCCCAAACGCCGCAGCAGATGCAGGCAACGGTCTCGGACATCAAGACGCTCAGCCACGACGTATACCGCGTGACGCTGACCTTACCCCGTCGGCGTGAGCTGGCATTTCATGCGGGCCAGTACCTGTCCGTGCGCCTGCCGGATGCATCGCCGTCCTACTTCTCCATTGCCAGCAGCCCGTCCTGTGGCGACATCGAGCTGCACGTCCAGGCCGCGACGGACTGGGCTTCCGCCCAGCGCGTCATGGACACGTTCCACACCGACGGTCAGGTGACGCTGGAGTTGCCCCACGGCAAGGCGTGCCTGGCGTCGGCTCCGGAGAAGCCACTGGTACTGGTGGCGGCCGGTACCGGCTTTGCGCAGATGAAAAGCATCGTCGACTACCTGCGGGAAACCGACCTCCAGCAGCCGGTGCATCTGTACTGGGGTGTGCGGCGCCACGAGGACATGTACCTGCGTTCGCTGGCCTATCAATGGGCGGAGGACTGGGCGCCGTTCTCCTTCTTCCCGGTGGTGGGCGACGACGCCGACAACGACTGGAGCGGCCACCACGACCAACTGGTGCGGGCGGTCCTGGCCGGTGGCTATGACTGGTCCGGCGTGAGTGTCCTGGCCAGTGGGTCGCCGCCGATGGTCTACACGCTGATGGACGCGCTGGTCGAGGCGGGACTGCCGGAATCGGCGTTCCTGTCGGACGTGCTGGAATACGCGCCGCGGGGATAATAGGGCAGACGCCTGCGGGATATTACAGGCTGGCGAAACCCATGTAGCGGGCGTTTCTGAACCGGAGGAACTGGCAGCCTCCTGGGCTATCTGCAAACCCGGCGAGATACCGGCTGTCCTCCGGCCAGCTCCGAAACTGAAGTTTCGGCTACACGGGCGGGAGGCTTCGGGCTTTGGCATGAGGCTGATAGGCGGCACGGGCAATGTGGCCGGCGCGTCTGAACCGGAGGAACTGGCGGCCTCTTGGGCTATCTACAACCCGGCGAGATACCGGCTGTCCTTCGGCCAGCTCCGAGACTGAAGTTTCGGCTACACGGGCGGGGGCTTCGGGCCTTGGCGTGAGGCTGAGGGGCGGCACACGCAATGTAGCCGGCGCGTCTGAACCGGAGGAGCTGGTGGCCTCCTGGGCTATCTGCAAACCCGGCGAGATACCGGCTGTCCTCCGGCCAGCTCCGAGACTGAAGTTTCGGCTACACGGGCGGGGGCTTCGGGCCTTGGCGTGAGGCTGATAGGCGGCACGGGCAATGTGGCCGGCGCGTCTGAACCGGAGGAACTGGTGGCCTCCTGGGCTATCTGCAAACCCGGCGAGATACCGGCTGTCCTCCGGCCAGCTCCGAAACAGAAGTTTCGGCTACACGGGCGAGGGGCTTCGGGCCTTGGCGTGAGGCTGAGGGGCGGGCACACGCAATGTAGCCGGCGCTTTAGCGTCGGAGGAGCCGACAGGCTCCCTATGTGCGACCTCCCGACTCCAGTATTTGCGCCGACGGCCCTTCGCCCTTCTTCAGAAGATAAGCTTCAACTGTACTTCGGACACGAACCTGAGGTCGTCTCAGGCCTTCGGCATGGGCAGTTCCGGCAGACCGTTGTCCCTCAACAGGCTCTGCATCAGCATCTGACTGCTTTCCGCTTCGTGACCCATGTGGGCATTCAATCGGGCCAGTTCGGCCAGGGTTTCCGGGCTGCGCTTCAGGCGCAGACTGGTTTCGAAGTACTCCCGCGCTTTCCCCCACAGCTCATTACGCAGGCTCAACCGACCCAGTGCCAGCAGCAGTTCGGGATTGTTGGGGCGGTCCTGCAGCCAGCGTTCGGCGACCAGTAGCTGCTCGTCCGGTTTTTCGCCGGCGATGCGGCCGTAGAGGTTGGCCAGGTCGTCGCTCCAGTGGTTGCGCAGCACCTTGCGCAACAGGGTTTCCGCCTGGGGCTCGTCGCCCAGCTCGGCCAGGTGGCGGGCATACTCGTGGATGGTGTACGAATCCCGGCGCATGGAGCCGGGCAGTTCGTCCCACAGGGCAACCAGCGGCGTCAGGTCACGCTCTGCGAACGCCTGCCGGCGAATGTCATCCGCGGCCTGTTGCAGCAGGTTGTGCCAGGTGGTCCGTTCCAGTTCCTGCAGTTCGTCCTTGTCCACCAGATCGCGCTTGCGCAGTTCGGGAATCAGGCGGGCCAGTTCGCGCCAGTCTTCCAGGCCTTCGTAGACCCGCCGCATCAGCTTGAGGATGAACGGGTGATGCGGGGCCTGCTTGCGCAGACGCACCAGCGTCGCCAGCCCCTGCTCCAGGCGGTTGCCCGCCAGTTGCAGTTGCGCCTGGGTGATGCCCACCGCCAGGTCGGACCCCGGGGTGCTTTCGAAAGCCTTGCGCAGCAGGTCTTCCACCGCTTCATGATCGCCGCACTCGAAGGCGCACTGGGCGGCGGCCAGGTAGTTGATCAGCGGCGTGTCAGCGCGGTCCGCCGAGCTTTCCAGCAGCTTGCGCCCGCGCGGCCAGTTGCCCTCGGCCAGGGCCAGCAGACCCTGGGTGGTGCGGCGGCGCGCGCGGCGTTCGCTGCTGCGGGTGAGCCAGCCGCTGACCACGCCCTTGCCGCTGTGCAGGCGCCGGAAGAACGCCAGTACCAGTTGCAGGGCGACGGTCACCAGCAGGATCAGCAGGACGCCCACCCAGAAAT
Organism: Marinobacter sp. JSM 1782161; assembly: GCF_011421605.1. Taxonomy (NCBI): domain Bacteria; kingdom Pseudomonadati; phylum Pseudomonadota; class Gammaproteobacteria; order Pseudomonadales; family Marinobacteraceae; genus Marinobacter; species Marinobacter sp. JSM 1782161. The sequence goes on along the minus strand of NZ_WSSA01000002.1, from coordinate 2,432,376 downwards.
TGGTTTCGATCAGGTAGTTGCCCAGGCTGATGCGGATGTAGCCGCTGTCGTACTGCAGCCCCAGGCTCAGGCCGGCGCCGATCAGCAGCGCCAGCAGGAACAGGAGAAAGAGTTTCCTCATGACGCGTCGCCTGCCTTATCCCCATCCGGGGCGTTGTCATCGGCGGGCGGAGCGTCGCCGCTGAGGCGACCTTCCAGGCGGGCCTTGAGCAGGCGCAGGGACTGGCTGATGTCCGGCAGTTCCGGGTTGATGTCGCGCGATGCCAGCTCGGCCAGGTTGTCGCGCAGGGCGCGTACCGGGCCGTGACTGCCGTCGTACCAGGTGTTGAGCCAGTCGGCGGACTTGCCCAGGGACTTTTCGTACAGGGCCTGGTTGCCGCGCAGGACAGCCAGTTGTGCCTCTTCCAGCATCAGGCGCATGTTGAGTCGGGCGTAGACGCTCTGGTCGGGGGAGAGCAGGGGCTTGACCGGCTCGTCCAGCCGGCGTACGGAAATTGCCTCGCTCAGGGTGGCGCGGATGGCCGACCAGCCCTTGGCGAAGACATCCTGGTCGCCGCCGGATTCGGGGGCGGCTGCGGCGTTGGCGTTGTACTGTTCGACGGCATCCTGGGCCAGTGCGCGGTCGGTCAGGTTGCCGATGCTGTCGATGGCCGCTTCCAGCTGCAGGTAGAGGCCGGTGCGGTCCACCTTCTCGATGCCCTGCAGGGCCAGGATTTCCCGCGCCACCTGCTTGCGCACCGGGTAGCTGCCGGGATCGTCGGTCTGTTCCAGCACGTCGTCCGCGGCTTTCAGTGCGGACATGGCACCTTCAAAGTCTTTCTCGATCTGCAGACGCTGGTTGGCAATGCGCAGCAGGTACTCGGCTTCCGCCAGCAGCCAGTCGGTGCGGGTGCGGTTGCCGGCTTCGAGCAGGGCCTGGGCGTTGTGGTCGATCTGGCGCTGCATCTCGCGGGCCAGGTCTCCCTGCTCGCCGAGTTCGGACTGCAGGGACTGGATGCGCTCGCGCAGTTGGCCGCCGCTCTGGCTGTAGTCGCGGTCGAGGCGTTCGGTGGTGCTGTCCAGATAGTCGATGGACTGGTTCAGGGCCTGTTGCTGTTGCCACAGGTGCCAGCTCCAGAGCCCCAGGGCAATGACCGCCAGCAACGCGACGACGGCGACCACCCACAAGGGCCAGAGGCGCCGCGGAGGCTGTTGCGGAGACGCGACGGGCGCAGGCAGGTTGTTGGTTGTCTCAGTCACAGGCGTCCTTACTCGTTGATTGGAATTCCCGTTGTTCCGGGCCGCGGGATCAGTCCAGCCGCCCCAGGCAGTGGATCAGGCCTTCGGCGGTCAGCTGCTCCGGAACGTGCACGCGCTCAAAACCCTGTTCCCGCGCGGTGTCCGCCACCCGGGCCACGGGGACAAGCAGGTTGCGACGCATCAGGTTGTCATCGTTATTCTTACCCAGCGCGATCAGATTGTTCAATGTTTCTCCGGACAGGACCACGATGGCATCCGGATCAAAGGTCTGCAGCGCCTCGCGCAGGGTCTCGCTGTCGTAGTCGGGGCAGACCCGCTCATAGAGCACCATGTTGTCGACCCGGGCGCCGCGCTCGCGGAGCGTTTCGCCCAGCAGTTCGCGTCCGCCACGCCCCTTGGCGATCAGTACTTTGTCGCCAGCCGGTCGCGCCAGGCTGGCCAGGGCCAGCAGGTGCTCGCTGCTGTAGCCGGTGGCGGGGATGCGTACCCGCAAACCGGCGGCCCGCAACACATCGGCCGTCCCCTGACCCACTCCATACCAGTTTAGTCCGACTGGCCACTGTGGCCACCAGTCCTCGGCGTAGCGCAGGAATTCGCGGGCCGCGCCGGGGCTGACGGCGATCACGTGCTGGTACAGGTCGAGCGACTGGATCAGGGTGCGGCGTTCCGGCGTGTCCGGCAGGGCGCGGCGCTCCAGCAGCGGCAGGCAATAGGTTCGGGCGCCCGCCGCCTGGAGTTCTCGCGCCAGTCGTTCGCCTTCTGGCTCGGGACGGCCGATCAGGATGCGGCGACCGGCCAGCGGCGCGTCACTCGACCCGGTAGCCATAGATCTCGGCCAGGATCTTGTCGGCGCCCTTGGCCAGCAGCTCCTCGCCCAGCTCGCGGCCCAGGCGTTCGCCTTCGGCGCGCGGGGCACGACCTTCCACCCGGTGGATGGTCTGGCCGTCGACGGAGCCCACCAGTCCGCGTAACCACAGGGTGTCGTCGCCTTCCAGCAGGGCGTAGGCGGCGATAGGCACCTGACAGCCGCCCTCCAGGCGCCGGTTGAGGGCGCGTTCGGCGCGCACCCGGTCGGCGGAATCGGTGTGGTTGAGCGGTTGCAGCAGGTCGATCAGTTCCTGGTCGTCGGTGCGGCATTCGATGCCCAGCGCGCCCTGGCCCACGGCGGGCAGGGAAATCGTGTCCGGCAGGCAGTAGCGGATGCGGTCGTGAAAGCCCAGACGCTTGAGACCCGAGCTGGCCAGCACGATGGCGTCGTAGTCGCCGTTATCCAGCTTGGACAGCCGGGTGTTGACGTTGCCGCGCAGGGTGCGGACTTTCAGGTCCGGCCGGTAGGCGCGCAGCTGGGATTCCCGGCGCATGCTGGCAGTGCCCACCAGGGCGCCGTCGGGCAGGGCATCGACGTTGTCGTAGTGGTTGCTGACGAAGGCGTCGGTGGGATCGTCCCGCTCGCAGATGGCAACCAGTCCCAGGCCGTCCGGGAAGGTCATGGGCACGTCCTTCATGGAGTGCACGGCCAGGTCGGCGCGGCCATCGAGCATGGCTTCTTCCAGCTCTTTCACGAACAGGCCCTTGCCACCGATCTTGGCCAGGGGCACGTCCAGGATCTTGTCGCCCTGGGTCTTGATGCCCAGCAGTTCAACGGTGATGTGGGCATGCAGTCGCTCCAGTTCCGCCTTGATGAACTCGGCCTGCCAGAGGGCCAGGGCACTGTTGCGTGTGGCGATGCGAAGGGTGCGCGGTGTTGTGGATCGAGTCATGAATGCTGCTTTCGGCTGTTCGGTCAGTGGAGCCGTTAGCCTACCGTTTATGGCGTCAAATGTCCCGGCCCCGATGGCGTGGTATCACTTGCCCAGCAGGGCCTCGCGAACGGAACTGGCGTGCCGGCGGCTGACCGGCAGGCGCTGCTCGGAGTCGTTGAGCTGGATCAGGTGCTGGCCGTCCGGGGTGCGTTTCATGGCGGCGATGTGGCGTCGCCCCACCAGGGTGTTGCGATGGATGCGCAGCAGGCTGTCGGGGTAGGTCTGTTCCAGCTCTTTCAAGGTGTAGTCGGTCACGGTCTCGCCGCGGCCATGGTGCAGGGTGACGCATTTCTGGTCGGCTTGGCAGTAGCGAATGCCACCAATGTCGATCAGCTCGGTGCCGCGGTGGGTGCGCACGGCGAGTTGTCCCGGGTGTTGCTCGGCGGTGGCCTGCAGTGCCTGGAGCTGGACCCGGTTGACCCGTCCCGCCCGGGCCAGCGCGTCGGCCAGGTTCTCGCGGCGTACCGGTTTGAGCAGGTAGGCCACCGCCTGCACCTCGAAGGCGTTGATGGCGTACTGGTCGTAGGCGGTGCAGAAGATGATGGCCGGCGGGCTGGCCAGGGCATTGACCTGCTCGGCCACGGCCAGGCCGTCGAGCCCCGGCATGCGGATGTCGAGCAGAAGGATATCCGGTTCGCACTCGGCGATCCGCGCCAGTACCTCGTCACCGTCGCTGGCTTCGCCACACACGGCATAGGTGGGCAGTTCTTTGACAAGCCGCTGCAGCCGTTCCCGGGCCAGCGGCTCATCGTCGGCAATGAGTACGTGTTGCGTCATGACCGGTTCGTCGTCCCTTGATTACTGCGAGTTATCGCCATCCGTGGCTATGGTACGCCAGGGCAGGCGCAGGGTCACCGTGTAGCGCCCGGCATGGACGCTGTGCTTGAGCAGGGCCTCGCCGTCGAACACCGTTTCCAGCCGTGCGCGGATGTTGGCCAGCGCCACCCGGTTGCCGCGATGACCCGCCTGGTCGGCGTTGTAGGGGCGTTCGGGATTATGCACCTCGATGTAGACAAAGTGCCGCTTGCGATAGGTGTGGATGCGGATCTCGCCGCCTTCCGGGCGCGGCTGGATGCCATGGTAGATGGCGTTCTCCACCAGCGGCTGCAGGGTCAGCGGCGGGATCGCCTGGCTGGCCAGATCGCCATCGAGATCCCAGTCGACGCTGAGTCGCTCGCCCAGGCGCAACTGCTCGATGGCGAGGTAGCGCTGGCACAGGGTCAGCTCCTCGCCCAGGGTTATCAGCCGGTCCTGGGTGCGCAGGCTGGCGCGGAACAGTTCCGACAGGTCCAGCACGGCGTCCTCGGCCTGGGTGGGGCGGCTGGCGATCAGGCTGGCGATGGTGTTCATGCTGTTGAACAGGAAGTGGGGGTGGATGCGGGCCTGCAGGGCGGTCATGCGCGACTGCATCTCCGCCTGCTTCTGCTGGCGCCACTGGTGCTGCAGGTAGAAGTAACGCAGCACCATCAGCGTGATGATCAGTGCCGCCAGCAGATTGCGGGCGATCAGGTGGGCCGGCAGGGCCTGGGCCTCGACCAGCAGGATACGATCGGCGATCAGGGTGAAGGTGAGGACGTCGAGCATCACCACGGCGGTGATGATGATCACCACCTTTGCCGTGGAGAACCGTTTCAGCCAGCCGCGCAGGCTGCATACCAGGGCGGCGCTGGTGAGCACGGTCCACTGCACGAACAGTGACACCAGGCCGAAATAGTGCCAGTCGATCAGACCGCTGCGGGCGTGCAGGATCGACAGCAGCAGGACGATCAGCTCGCTGGTCAGCAGCAACAGGAATACCGCCCGCACCCGGCACAGGTCGGGCACAAAGAAATCCGCGTTGGGCAGCGTGGGGTTGCCCTCGATTCTGGGTCTGGCGGGGAGCATTCTGGTCCTGTCTTATGGGTTGACCACCGGGCCCTGGCGGTCGGTTATGGTGCTCGTTTGTACAGAGGCGCCATCGGGAGTGGTACAATCCCCGGCCTGTTCCGAGGCCGCGGTGGCTACCCCGACCTCGCCGCGATATCCAGCTAGCAGGAAAGATAGACCATGACTGACCAGAACACGTCCTCCGAAAAGCCCTGGGGCGGTCGCTTCAGTGAGCCCACCGATGCCTTCGTGGAGCGCTTTACCGCCTCCGTGGCGTTCGATCAGCGCCTCTATCATCATGATATTACGGGGTCCATTGCCCACGCCACCATGCTGGCGAAAGTGGGGGTGCTGACCGACGACGAGCGCGACCAGATCATCGACGGGCTCAAGGCGGTCAAGGCCGAGATCGAGGCGGGCGAGTTCCAGTGGTCGGTGAGTCTGGAAGACGTGCACATGAACGTCGAGAAGGCCCTGACCGATCGGATCGGCATCACCGGCAAGAAACTCCACACCGGCCGCAGTCGCAACGACCAGGTGGCCACCGACATCCGCCTCTACCTGCGCGACGAGATCGACGTGATCCACGAGGAGCTGGTGCGCCTGCGTCAGGGCCTGCTGGATCTGGCCGAGCGTGAGGCCGAGACCATCATGCCGGGCTTCACCCACCTGCAGACCGCCCAGCCGGTCACCTTCGGTCATCACCTGCTGGCCTGGTACGAAATGCTGGCGCGGGACACCGAGCGTCTGCTGGACTGCCGCAAGCGCGTCAACATCATGCCCCTGGGCGCCGCGGCCCTGGCCGGCACCACCTATCCGATCGACCGCGCCTATACGGCCGAGCTGCTGGGCTTCGATCGGCCCACAGAGAATTCCCTGGACTCGGTCAGCGACCGCGACTTCGCCATCGAGTTCGGCAGCTTCGCCGCGCTGCTGATGACGCACCTGTCCCGCTTCAGCGAGGAGCTGGTGCTGTGGACCTCCGCCCAGTTCGATTTCATCGATCTGCCGGACCGTTTCTGCACCGGCTCGTCGATCATGCCGCAGAAGAAGAACCCGGACGTGCCCGAGCTGGTGCGCGGCAAGACCGGCCGGGTCAACGGTCACCTGATCAGCCTGCTGACCCTGATGAAAGGTCAGCCGCTGGCCTACAACAAGGACAACCAGGAAGACAAGGAGCCGCTGTTCGATACGGTCGACACGGTCAAGGGCTGCCTCAAGGCCTACGCGGACATGGTTCCGGCCATTGAAGCCAAGGCCGACAACATGCGCGTTGCCGCCAAGCGCGGTTTCTCCACCGCCACCGATCTGGCCGATTACCTGGTCAAGAAGGGCGTGGCCTTCCGCGATGCCCACGAGATCGTTGGCAAGGCCGTGGCGTTCGGCATCGCCGAGGAACGCGACCTGTCGGACATGACCCTGGAGGAGCTGGCCCAGTTCTCCGACGTGATCGGCCAGGACGTGTTCGATGTGCTGACCCTGGAAGGCTCGGTCCAGGCCCGCGATCACCTGGGCGGCACCGCGCCGACGCAGGTGCGTGCGGCCGTGGGGCGCGCGCGCAAGGCGATGGGCAGCTAACTCCGGCTTTCGGTGCAGCCAATGTCGCCGACGCCTCTGCGACATTGGCCGAGTTTCCCGGTCAGCTCACCCCGATCGTGCCGGTGCTCAGAGCCACCGGCACCGGCGCCAGCTCGGTCAGCGGCTGCGGTCCCGAAAGGCGGAAGCCCTGTCCGAAATGGATGCCCAGGCGCCGCACCTGGCGCAGGGTGTCGTCGTCCTCGATGAATGGGGCGACGGTTTTCTTGCCGGCGGTTTCCGCGATCCGGTGCAGGGCTTCCACCATCACCTGCTGCACCGGGTCCGCCGCCAGTTCCCGCATCAACCCGTGATCGAGCTTGATCAGGTCCACCGGTAGCCGCGCCGCGAGGCTGAAGCTTTCCACCGACGCGCCAGCACCGTCCAAAGCCACCTGACAGCCCAGCTTGTGCAGGGTGTCGCAGAAGACCGCGGCTTCGTCGGGGTACTGGGTGGCGTCGCCTTCCCGGATCTCGAAACAGAAGCGGCCGGGGGGCAGGTTCAGGCGTGACAGCTGATCCTCCAGGAAGGTGGCAAATTCCTCGTCCAGCAGGCTCGCCAGCGACAGGTTGAAGCTGCACAGCTTCAGGCGCGGCTCCAGCAACGGGTGCCGGTGCAGCCAGTCGAGCGTCTTGTGAATCACCCGCCGGTCGATGTCGCGCACCAGGTCGAAGCGCTCCGCCACGGGCAGGAAATCGTTGGGCAGCCAGAATCCCTGTTCGTCGCCGAGTTCCAGCCGGGCCAGGATTTCCACGTGGTCGCCCCAGGTGACTTGGCTGACCGGCCGCATCCGTTGGAACATCAGGGCAATGCGGTCCTCCCGCACGCAGCGTTTGAGATCCTCCAGCCGCGCCTGGGCCTCGCTTTCCAGCAGTGCGTGGCCCGGATCGCGGTACACGTGGATGCGGTCCCGGCCGGCGTCCTTGGCGGTCTGGCACAGGTCGGCGGCCAGCGCCAGCAGCGTTTCTGCCTGATCGGGGCCGTAGCCGCCGCCAAAGGGGATCAGCCCGCCGCTGGCGGTGGTCTGCAGACGCTCGCCTTCCCAGTCGAACACGAATGCGCCGATGTGGCCGGTGAGGGTATTGGCCACCCTGCGCGCCTCGGCTTCCGGGCAGCGGTCCAGCAGCAGGGCGAATTTGTCGGCGGAGACCCGCGCCAGGGCGTCGCGCTGGCGAACGCGGGAACCCAGCATGGTGGCCAGTTCACGCAGGTAACGGTCGCAGGCGCCGGCCCCGGCGCGATCGTTGAAGCGCGTGACGTGATCCAGGTCGAGGAAAAACAGGGCGTGGCCGCCGCTGGCGCCGTCCTGGTCAATGGCCCGCTGCAGCCGGCGCAGCAGTTCGCGGCGGTTGAGCAGGCCGGTCATGGGATCGTGCTGGCTCAGGTAGTTGAGGTGGTCGCGGGTGCGCAGCCGGTGGCTGATGTCCCGGGCGATCTGCACCGCACCCAGCACCTGGCCGCGAGTATCCAGCAGGCGTCGGAAGCGGATCTCGTAGACCGGCAGGTCACGTTCCTGCTGGGCCAGCGGCATCTCCACCGTAAAGGCCTTGCGTTGCAGCGCTTTCTCCCAGAGGCGCTGGTTCAGGCGGCGTTCGTTGGGGTGGGCCGCCAGAACCTCGCACAGGCTGTCGCCCACCTGGGGGCGGTCGCCGAAGGTCCGTTCGAACTGGTCCAGCCAGGGTCGGTTGCAGGCGAGGATGTTCAGCGTCGGTCCCAGCGCCAGGACGAGGTCATCGGTGGCGTCCATCATGCCGTGGAGGATCTGTTCCACCTCGGTGCGCGCAGCGCGCTGGTGCAGGCGCTCGGACAGGTCCACCAGGGTGCCGGCCACGGCCGTAACCCGGTCGCCGGTCAGGATCGGCCGCCCACTGAGGCGGACCGGCCGCAGACGTTGGTTGGCCGTGAGGAGCGTCAGCTCAAGGCTGAACGGGCGGGCGTGACGCAGGCAGCGGCGAAACAGGGCCTGTACGCGGGGCTGGAACTGCTGGCAATAGAACAGGGCGTGTTCGATCGAAATATCGCACCCCGGACGCAGTTCCAGCAGGCGGTAGAGGCCGTCGGACCAGTGCACGGCGTCGCTGGCGGCGTCCAGGTACCACAGGCCCAGTTGCCCCGTTTCTTCGGTGACCTGGACCAGGTGGGGATCCAGCGGCGCGGTTCCCCAAGGCTGGACGCGGGCGCTGCTGACCGCGGGCGTGACCGGGCCCTTTGGACGGAGGGCGATGCGGGCGGTGAAGAAATAGCCGTCGCCATGGCGCAGGGTCACCGGCGTCGACTCGGCGCGCCGGAGGCGGTCGCGGTGAGCGGGGGCCAGCGGGTTGTCCTCGCGGGACGCGGCCAGTCGGGCCAGGGGGGTGTTGCGCAGTTGCCGGGCCGAATAGCCGAGCACGGCTTCCGCCTGGCCGTCGACCTGCACGATCAGGCCGTCGTCATTCACCTGCAATCGGGTCTGCTGCGTCGGGCACGCCGTCCCATCCCGGCGCAGCCGACTGACGAGAAAATCCTTCACAGTGCGGTCCGGTATGTCGTCGGACTGGTCACTCGTTTGTAACCAGTCATAGTATTTGGATTATTTTTGGTTAGTGTGGTTTGAAAGGCGACATAGATCCTTTCGATAATACGAAGTTGAGACCCAGTCCACAGAAATGGACTTTTCTGTCACAACCGTACGAGGAACGCCCGACCCCGTGAGCCTTGCTAACGCCATCCAGCTGGACTTCGACGACGGCATCGACCGCAAGACGCTCAAACGGCTGTGTGAACGTTTCCTCCGGATCAACGCCGCCCGGCGGTTGCGGGCGCGGGAGGCGCTGGCATCGAGGCAGCAGGTGGTGCTCGATCTCCTGCCGCTGATCTTCCATCTCAACCATCCATCCCTGCCCGGTTACCTGGACCAGCACTGCCCCTTCGGCCTGGCCCATTACGCGCCCGGCGACGACGAGCTGGCGGCCGCCCAGCGGCTCGCGCGCACCTTCCGCATGCGTTCGGCGGGCCGGCGGCGGCCGGATGTCCAGGCCCTGTTCGTGATGGGCAGCCCCGGCACCCTGGGTCATTCGGTGGCCAGCGACCTGGACGTGTGGCTGTGCCACCGCCCGGATCTCGACGCGGCCGGCATCCGCAGCCTGGAACAGAAAGCCGAAGCGGTCTCGCGCTGGGCGGACAGCCTGGGACTGGAATTGCACGTGTTTGTGTTCGCCGCCGAGGATTTCCGCCAGGGCCGCCAGCGGGTTGAGGTCAATGGCGAAAACTGCGGCAGTGCCCAGCACTATCTGCTTTTGGACGAGTTCTACCGCACCGGCATCCACCTGGGTGGCTGCTACCCGCTGTGGTGGCTGATTCCGGCCGAGCGGGAGGCGGACTACGACCGGCTGGCGGACCAGTTGCGTGACTTCCGCTTCATCCGTGCCGATCAGTACATCGACTTCGGCGCGGTGCCCGATGTGCCGGAGGCCGAATTCCTGGGGGCCGGCGTGTGGCAGTTGTACAAGGGCATCGATTCACCCTGGAAGTCCCTGCTCAAACTGCTGCTGATCGAATGTTACGCCCGGGACCGGGACGGGGGGCTGCTGTCACTGGCGTTCAAGGCGCAGGTCTACGCCGGCACCACGGACCCGGACGCGCTCGATCCCTATCTGATGCTGTACCAGCGCCTGGAACGCTGGCTGATCGGGCTGGAGGCGCCGGAGCGGCTGCGCCTGGTGCGCCAGAGCCTCTACCTCAAGACCGGCGTGCCCCTGTCGCGCCTGGAGCAGCGCAGCGCGACCTGGCAGTCGGCGCTGTTACAGATGCTGGTGGAACAGTGGGGCTGGGACCGCAAACAGGTGCGCAACCTGGACGATCGCCAGCTGTGGCGCGCCGGGGATGTGCAGGTGCTGCGTCGCCAGATCGTTTCCGAGCTGACCCACAGCTACCGCTTTCTGTCGCGGCTGGCGCGCACCCACGCGGTGAAGGCGGCGATTCGCCCGCAGGATATGGGGCTGCTGGGGCGCAAGCTCTACGCCGCGTTCCAGCGCAAGGCGGGCAAGGTGGAGCTGATCAATCCCAACCTGGCGCCGACCCTGGCGGAAGAGAACCTGTCCTTCCATCACCAGTCGACCCAGGTCGAGGGGCGCGCGCCGGGGCAGGGCTGGCTGCTCTATCGCGACCTGGAAAACCCGGCGGACGCGGTCTGGCAACCGGTGATCCGGCGTGCCTCCAGCCTGGTGGAGCTGCTGGTCTGGAGTCACTGCAACGGTCTGCTGACCCGCGCCACCCGCCTGAATCTGCGTGCCGGCGACAGTGCCCTGGATCTGGGCGGGCTGCGCGGCATGATCGAGGACCTGCAGGCGAACCTGCCGGTGCCCGACGCGCCGGCTCCGCGCGAAGCCCTGTTGCAGGACAGCCGGCCGCTCAGCATCCTGCTGTTCGTCAATGTCGCGGTGGACCCGCAGGCGCCGTTGACCGAGCGTGGCTTGCACAAGTTGAGCGGGCGTCACGACTCCCTCGGCTTCAGCGGCGGCCGCGAAAACCTGGTGCTCACCCTGGATCAGGTGATGCTCAACAGCTGGCACGAAGTCAGCGTGCACCGTTACGAGGTGGGCGACACCCTGATCCAGTGCCTGAAGAACATCCTGGCGGCGCGGGTGGCGGCACCCGGTCAGCCGCCGCAGCTGACCGTCTGCTGTCACGATGCCGGCCACGGGCCTTCCATCCAGCGGCGCCTGCAGACCCTGTTCGAAGACGTCCAGCAGACCTTCTTCGCCGGCCGGCGCGGCCCCCACCCGCTGCGCTACGTGATCGAGATCGAGCGGCGCTACTTCGTGCTGCAGTTCCACAACGGCGAGCCCGGATTCGTGGCGCTGGCGTCCCGCGCCGAGCTGTTGAGTCATCTGCAGCGGCCCCAGCCGGCGTATTTGCCGATCCTGGTGGACCGTCACGCGCTGGAGGACGACCCGGCCCTGGCGCTGGTGTGCCGGGCCAGCCAGCCGGACAACATCCAGGTGTTCTTCCAGGTAGGCGAGGAACGCGCCTGGGTCTGGGTGGTGGACGAGCACGGTTCCCTGAGCCACTGGCAGCAGCCGTTCACCAGCCGGCGCCACCTGCTGGCCCCGGTGATGCGATTCCTGTCCAACGTGTCGGAGCGGCGCCAGTTGCGGCGCGCCCTGGCCGATGCCGCCGGCGATCTGGAAGTGACCTGCTCCGAGGTGCTGCAACGGGCCGGGCAGTGGGTGCTCGAACGCCGTTTCGGCGCCACCGACGAGCTGCCGCTGGACGGCTTCGAGTTGCATGCCGTGGGCGTCCAGGAAGGCGACCAGCCGGTGCGTTTCGATATTTTCTGCGAGGAGCAGGAGTTCAGCGTGCTGGAGTACGGCGACCAACTGATTCCCGCGGTGGCCCATTACGTGCGATCCCGGCGCCGCGACGGCAGCGATTACCCGATCTACCTGACCGACCTGAACCTGCCCCACGACCTGGATCCGCAGATGTACCAGCACGATCTGCAGACCAGTCAGTACCTGGAATACCGCATGGCGCTGGAGCGAGACCTGAACCGGGCGCTGGGCCAGGGCATGCGGCGCGCGCTGATCTCGCGATAGACCGGTGCAGCCGTTATACTGGCCCGATCACTTCAAGCGGAGCGAATGCAAGATGATCGGGCGCCTTCTCCCCATCGCCATCCTGGCTCTTTTATTGTCCGGTTGCGGACAGAAAGGCCCCCTGTACCTGCCTGCGGAGCCCGAGACGGCCCCGGCCGCGGTTGGCACCGACACACCGGCCGACAACCGGCAGGACGAGAACGCCCCGTTCGAGCCGACGGACGCCGAATAGCTCCCGCCACCGGTGCCGGCCCGCATCGACCGCGGGCCACGCGCCGGGATCGCGATCAGACACTGACACAGGACAGCGCATGGATTATTTCAACTACCGCGACGGCACCTTGTACGCCGAGGATGTTCCGGTATCCCGCATCGCCGAGCAGTTCGGCACGCCGGCCTACGTGTATTCCCGGGCCACGCTGGAGCGCCACTTTCGCGCCTACGACGACGCCCTGGCGGGCCGGCCGCACCTGATCTGCTATGCGGTGAAGGCCAACAGCAACCTGGCGGTGCTCAACGTGCTGGCCCGTCTCGGCGCCGGTTTCGACATCGTGTCGGTCGGTGAGCTGGAGCGGGTGCTGCGCGCCGGCGGCGATCCCGGCAAGGTGGTGTTTTCCGGCGTCGGCAAACAGCCGGCTGAAATGCGCCGGGCGCTGGAAGTGGGCGTGCGCTGTTTCAACGTCGAGTCCGAGACCGAGCTGGACCGTCTGAACGCCGTTGCGGCGGAACTCGGCAAGGTCGCGCCGGTGTCCCTGCGCGTGAACCCGGATGTGGACGCGGGCACACATCCGTACATTTCCACCGGCCTGAAAGAGAACAAATTCGGCATCGACATCGCCGAGTCGCGCCGCATCTACGGTCAGGCGGCGGCCCTGCCCAACCTGGATGTGGTGGGCGTGGATTGCCACATCGGCTCCCAGTTGACCACGGTCGAGCCGTTCATGGACGCCCTGGACCGGGTGCTGGCGTTGATCGACCAGTTGGCGGAAGACGGCATCACCATCCGGCACCTGGACATGGGCGGCGGCCTGGGGGTGACCTACGAGGACGAGACTCCGCCGTCGCCGAGCGAGTACATGGCGCACGTGCAGCAGCGCCTGGGCGATCGGAAGCTGGAAATCGTGCTGGAACCGGGGCGTTCCATCGCCGCCAACGCCGGCATCCTGCTGACGCGGGTCGAGTTCCTCAAGTGCACCGATCATCGCAATTTCGCCATCATCGACGCCGCCATGAACGACCTGATCCGGCCGGCCCTGTACAGCGCCTGGCAGGCGATCATCCCGGTCACCCCGCGTGAGGATGTGGCCGAACAGGCCTGGGACCTGGTGGGCCCGGTGTGTGAAACCGGCGACTTCCTGGGCAAGGAGCGCTCCCTGGCGCTGACCGCCGGCGATCTTCTGGCGGTGCGGTCGGCGGGCGCCTACGGCTTCGTGATGAGTTCCAACTACAACTCGCGCAACCGCCCGCCGGAGTTGATGGTGGACGGTGATCAGGTCCATGTGATCCGCCAGCGGGAAACTCTGGAAGACCAGATGCGTCTCGAATCCTGCCTGCCCGAGCCAACGTGATGACGGACTCACGACGCCGCAGCGCGACCCTTCAGTTCACCAAGATGCACGGTCTGGGCAACGACTTCATGGTGGTCGATGCCATCAGTCAGCCGTTCCGCCTGCGTCCGGAAGCGATCAGCAAGCTGGCCGATCGCAACTTCGGGGTGGGGTTTGACCAGCTTCTGCTGGTGGAACCGCCCGGACTGCCGGACGTGGATTTCCGCTACCGCATCTTCAACGCCGACGGCTCCGAGGTGGAACAGTGCGGCAACGGCGCTCGCTGCTTCGCCCGCTTCGTGCGTGACCAGCGCCTGACCAACAAAAAGGTCATCCGCGTGCAGACCGCCGGCGGCGTGATCGAACTGCGCACCGGCAAGGACGGCTGGGTCACCGTCAACATGGGCGTGCCGGAACTGGATCCGCCGCAGGTGCCGTTCGAGGCGCCCGAGCGGGCTGATACCTACACCCTGGATGTGGACGGCGAGGCCGTGGAGCTGAGCGTGGTGTCCATGGGCAATCCCCACGCCGTGCTGCTGGTGGACGATGTGGACACCGCGCCGGTGGAGCGCCTGGGGCCGTTGCTGGAGTCCCACCCGGCGTTTCCGCGCAAGGCCAACATCGGCTTCCTGCAGGTCGTCGATCGGCGCAACGCCCGGCTGCGCGTATTCGAGCGCGGTTCCGGCGAGACGCTGGCTTGCGGCAGCGGTGCCTGCGCCGCCATGGTGGCCGGCCGGCTGCGTGGTCTGCTGGACGAGAAAGTCCGCATGGAGCTGCGCGGCGGCCCGCTCAGCCTCGAATGGCAGGGCGAAGGGGCCCCTGTTATGATGGAGGGACCGACCGCCCGCGTCTTTGAAGGCCAGGTGAGAGTGCCCGGCGAGGCGCCCCGCCGTTCCCGTTCCGGACGCTCGTCCGGGCGCAGTCGCCAGAAAAAGCGCTAGTGCCGGTGCCCGCCTGGAGCGGGCATCGATAAAAAGAATCGCCCGTATCAGAGGCGATCGTGACAGGAGGTTTCCGGGATGACAGATGAGGCTGCGAGCAAGCCGGCCCAGACAGTGACCGAGCAGGACGTCGTCGCGTACCTGCAGGCCAATCCAGATTTCTTTATCCACCAGGACGAACTGCTGCGCAGCCTGAAACTGCCCCACGACAGCGGCCGCGCGATTTCCCTGGTGGAGCGTCAGGTTCACCTGTTCCGCGAACAGCGTGACATGCTGCGCCACGAGCTGGGCGAGCTGATCGAGATCGCCCGCCAGAACGACCGCCTGTTCGAGAAGAGCAAGCGCCTGCTGACCCAGGTGATCGAGGCGCGTTCACTCAACGAGATGGCGTCGGTGATCGACGACAGCATCCGCGGCGACTTCGCCCTGGACGCCGCGTCGCTGATCCTGTTCGACGACCGCGACCAGACCCAGGCCGACGGTGCCGACGGCGCGCTGATCCGTGTGACGCGGGCGGCGGCCGACGCCCAGCTGGGCTCCCTGCTGGACGGGCAGCGCGCGGTGTGCGGCCAGTTCCGTATCGAGCAGCGGGCGTTCCTGTTCCCCCAGCGGGATAACCCCATCGCCTCTGTTGCCCTGGTGCCTTTGCGTCACGGCGAGCTGCTCGGTCTGTTCGCCATTGGCAGCCAGCAGGTGGGCTATTTCGACGAAAGCATGGGCTCGCTGTTCCTGACCTACATCAGCGACACCCTCAGCCGGCTGCTGCCGCCATTGATGGCCCGGCACAGCGCCAAACCGGCCCTCGCCGACGCGGAGAAAGTGGTCGGGTCCCGCTGACGCGGCACCCGATCCCGGATCATGCTGTCTGAAGCCCTGGCGCCGTCGCTGGCGCGATTCCTCGAGCACCTGCGTTCCGAACGACGCCAGTCGCCCCACACCTTCAGCAATTACCAGCGTGACCTGGAGCGCCTGGGCCTGCGGCTGCAGGAGCAGGGCATGAGCCACTGGCGTGACCTGGATGTCCACGGGCTGCGCCGCCACGTGGCCCAGCTGAGTCGCGAAGGGCTGGGCGGGCGCAGCATCGCCCGTCACCTGTCCGCCACCCGCCGTTTCTACGAATTCCTTCTGCGCGAGCGTGAAGTGAGCGACAACCCGGCGCTGGACGTGCGCGCGCCCAAGGCCGGTCGCAAGCTGCCACGCGTGGCCGACGTGGACCAGCTTGGCCACCTGCTCGACGCCGATCCCGACGACCCGCTGGAAGTCCGCGATCGCGCCATGTTCGAGCTGATTTATTCCTCCGGCCTGCGACTGGCGGAGCTGGTGGGGCTGGACCTGGCCAGCCTGGACCGGGCTGCCGGCGAAGTGCGGGTACTGGGCAAGGGCGGCAAGACACGGTTGCTGCCGGTGGGGCGCCAGGCCCTGGCGGCGGTCGACGCCTGGCTGGCGGTGCGTGCCGGCCTGGCTCCGGACGGCGAGACGGCCCTGTTCCTGAGCCGCCAGGGCAAACGCCTCAGCGCCCGCAGCGTGCAGTCCCGGCTCAATCGCTGGGGGCAGCACAAAGGGGCCGATCAGCGCCTGCACCCGCACCTGTTGCGCCACTCGTTCGCCAGCCACCTGCTGGAGTCCAGCGGCGACCTGCGCGCTGTGCAGGAACTGCTGGGCCACGCCGATATCGCCACCACCCAGGTCTACACCCACCTGGATTTCCAGCACCTGGCGCGGGTCTATGACCGCAGTCATCCCCGGGCGCGCCGGCGCAAGGCGGGCGATACCGAACCGTCGTAGTTCCCAGGGGCTATCACGTTCCCGGGGTACTATCGCGCATACCGGTGCTAACCTTTAGGTTTCCAAGGTACTAGAAGCATGCCATGCCTGCGACTACGCTATAGGGCATTGGGAAAGGACGTTCGCACACGATGAGCCATCAGCCCCCGTTTCCGGGACAGCAATCATGACGATGTCGGAAATTCGCCCCAAGGATTGGCAGGAGGAGCGCTTCACCCTTCAGCGGCTCCTGGTCCGCACCAGCCTGTTCGCGTCGGGGCAGGACGCCGCGGCGGACGAACTGCTGGAGGAGCTGCGCCGCATCCTCAAACACGAGACTTGCGACCTGGCGACCCTGCGACAGCTGCAGAGCCGCTTTGACCAGGCCCTCGAAGCCCTCGACGAGCGGCGTTTCCGTTCCGAGCGCAACCTGAGACTGGCGCTGGAGCGCATCCTGGAGGGGCTTGGCGAGCTGGAGCGGAACAGCCGCAAAGGGCTGCGCACCCTGGAGAAACAGGTCGACGACCTGGCCGATCGCGGCGATGAACTGGTGCAATGGCTGACGACCCTGGCGGATCTGCTGGAGCAAAGCCAGGGGCAGCCGGAGCGCCCGCCGACTCGTGGCTGGCGCCGCTGGTTCGGTTTGCACGAGCGTGAGCCGGCGAGCGAAGCTGAGGCGCCGCCCGCGGCGGAGATCGCGATACCCACAACGACACCCGATGACAGTGGAGACGCGCGGCTCAACATCGCCCGTCGGGTGGGCGATCTGCTGGGGCATGTCCTCAACCAGGTGAGTCTGGATGCGCCGGCCCACGCCCGCGCCATGCACCTGAGACAGCGCCTGGAGATGGGCAGCGACTGGGATGAGCTGCGCGACGTCCTCAACGAGATCGTGGACCTGATCATCGCCGCGGTGAGTCGCGGTCGGCTGGAGTTCGAGAGTTTCCTGCGCCGGCTGGACGAGCGCCTGGCGGCCCTCAAGCTGAATTGCAAGGCCCAGGTCGACGCCCGGCTCGACCAGCGCAACGCTGCCGAAGCCCTGGACAGCGAAGTGAGTCAGCAGCTGCAGGACATCGAGCAGGCCATCGGCACTGCCCACAGCCTGGACGAGCTGAAGGCGTCCGTGTCGGCCAACATCCAGGCGCTATCCACCTCGTTCCGCACCTATCGGGAAGACGAATGCCGCCGTGAGGCCATGCTGGAGAAAGAGCTGGCGGCCATGCAGGAAAAGGTGGCGGGACTGGAAGCCTATTCCGAGCAGGTGCAGGAGAAACTGCGCGCCGAGCGTGCCCGTTCCCTGACCGACATGCTGACCCAGTTGCCCAACCGGGAGGCCTGGCAGGAACGGCTGCAGTTCGAGTTCGACCGCTGGCAGCGCTATCACCAGCCGGTGGTGATGGCGGTGCTGGACATCGACCTGTTCAAGCGCGTCAATGACTCCTATGGCCACAAGGCGGGTGACCGGGTCATCCAGCTGGTCGCCAAGACCCTGTGCGACCGGTTGCGCTCCACCGACTTCGTGGCCCGTTACGGCGGCGAGGAATTTGTGATCCTGTTACCCGAAACGACTATGGAAGCGGCGTTCAAGGTGATCGATAATCTGCGCGAGCATGTGGCGCAGTTGCCGTTCCATTTCCAGGATCAGCCGGTGACCATCACCGTCTCGGCGGGGCTGGTGGCGTTCGGCGACGCGGCCACGGCGGACGACCTGTTCGACACCGCGGACAAAGCGCTCTACCAGGCCAAGCGGGACGGTCGTAACCGGGTCGCCCACCTGGGTCAGTGACGCAGCAGGGCGTCGAGCTCGTCGATCACTTCCGCCCAGTCGGAATCCTCGTCAATGCCTTCATGCAGGAAGCTGGCCTGGGACGCGTTCCAGAACGGAGCTTCGGCCAGGACCAGGTCCGGCGGCAGTGGTGCGTGCCGGCTGATGAAGGCCTCGATGCTGGCGGCATCGGCCGGCAGGCCCAGTTGTTCGAACAGCGTCGACAGGGAGTGCTGACTGGTATCCATGATGCTAAAGTCCTCGAGGCAGGAGTCCTCTGCGTTGGGGCCGCTCGGTCAACTTGAGAACCCGTTTGAATCACGTCCTGTCAATCAATCTAGCCAAACACCCGAGGATAGCCAAGTGAAGCGCGGTCTGGCTCTAGCCACCCTGTTTGTCCTGTTCCAGCTGATCGCGATGCCGCTGGCCGCCGAGCCGCGTATGCCATCGCCGCGTCCGATGCTGGGGGCGGACGACCTGGCCTGGGTGGCGCAGCAGGGTAACCTGCGTATCGGCATTGCCGGGCAGCGCAAACCCCTGGCGTACCTGGCCCAGGACGGGGAAATGGTGGGCACCCATCCCGGCTTTGCGCGGCTGGTGGGCGAGAAACTGGGCGTGGACGTCACCCTGGTGCCCGGCAACGCCGTCACCCTTGAATCGCGCCTGCGCGAGGGCGAGCTGGATGCGGTGATCATGACCGTGCAGCATCCGGCCAGTGCCCCCAACCTGCGTTTCACCGACAGCTTCATGTCGCTCAATTATGGCCTGTTCGCCAACGCCGATGACGCTTCGGTGCAACGCCTGTCCGATCTCGAGCACAAGCGGGTGGCGCTGATCGCCGGTGATTCCCATCAATACTCCCTGCTGGATCCGGTGCAGTCGTTCCAGCCGATCCCGGTGCGTTCGGTGAGCGAGGCGGTCAACAGCATCCTGGCGGGCGAGGCCGATGCCTTCTTCGCGCCCATGCCGGTCATTTCCGACTACCTGCGCGCCGGGCTGATCGACCAGCTTTCGCTGGTCACCGTGCTCAACAACCAGCCGGCGGAAGTGGCCTTTGCCGTGGCCTCGGACAACCTACGGTTGCAGCGCATCCTCGATGCCGGCGTGGAATCCATCAGTGGCAACGAGAGCCGTGCGGTGCAGGGCAAGTGGATCGCCTTCGAGCTGCCCGGCGTGGACGCCGAGAATCAGGTCACGGTCACGCCGCAGGAACAGGCCTGGCTCAAGCGCCATCCTGACCTGCGCGTGGCCTACCGCACCGACTGGCCGCCGTTCGAATTCGCCGAGGACGGCCGCCCCACCGGCCTGGTGCCGGATCTGGTGGGCCAGCTGGCCGACGGTCTCGACGTGCGCTTCGCCACACGCACCCTGGACGACTGGTCGAAGGCCGAGGCGATGCTGGAAGATGGCGAGATCGACATCCTGCCGGCCCTGCCACGCACGCCCCGGCGCGAGAAACTGTTCCTGTTCACCCGCGCCTACCTGAGCCTGCCCATCGCCATGGTCATCCGCGACGACGGCCGCTTCATCGGTGACCTGCGTGAGCTGCGTGACGAGCGGGTGGGCGTGGTGCGCCAGCAGGCCAGCCACGAATACCTGCTGATCAACCATCCCGAGCTCAACCTGTACCCGGTGGATAACCTGGAGGAAGGCCTGCTGGCGCTGTCCAACGGCGATCTGGACGTCATGGTCACGCACATCCCCGGGGTCAGCTACACGGTGGCGCATCTGGGCCTGTCCAACCTGCGCATCACCAGCATCACGCCTTACCAGTACGAACTGCGCCTGGCGGTACGGCGCGACGAACCGGAGCTGTTGCGGATCCTCAACAAGGGCCTGGGCGCGATCGAGAAGAAAGACTACGACACCATTTACAACCGCTGGATCCACCTGGATATCGAGCAGGACATCGACTACACGGTGGTGCGCCGGGTGGTGCTGATTGCCGTGGTGGTGGTGCTGATCTTCCTCTACTGGAACCGCAAGCTGTCGCGCGAGGTGGACGAGCGGATTCGTTCTGAGGACGCCCTGCGCCGCAGCGAGGACGAGCTGCGCGCCGCCAAACTGGAAGCCGAGCAGCTGGCGCGGGAAGCGGAGTCGGCCAACCGCGCCAAGAGCGAGTTCCTGGCCAACATGTCCCACGAGATTCGCACGCCGATGAACGCGGTGATGGGCTACTCGGAGCTGCTGGAAAGCGGCGTCACCGATCCCCGCCAGCGTGGCTACATCGAATCGATCAAGGCCGGCAGCCGCAGCCTGCTGACGCTGATCAACGACATCCTCGACCTGTCGCGGATCGAGGCCGGCAAGATGCGGCTGGAATTCGGGCCGCTGGACCTCAAGCGGTTGCTGGAGGACGTGCGGCGCATCTTCGAGATGCGCGCCAAGGCCCGCGGCCTGACCCTGAGCGTGACCCTGGCCGAGGACATGCCGCGCGCCATGGTGCTGGACGAGACCCGCCTGCGCCAGGTGCTGTTCAACCTGGTGGGCAACGCCATCAAGTTCACCCACGAGGGCGAGGTCAGCCTCCGGGCCCATACCGAGCGTTGCCACAGCGACGATTCCGGCGACGAGTGCCAATTGGTGATCGAGGTGAGTGACACCGGTATTGGTATCCCCGAGGACCAGCAGAAGCGCATCTTCGATGCCTTCGAGCAGCAGGAAGGGCAGAGTAACCGTCAGTACGGCGGCACCGGCCTGGGCCTGGCGATCAGCCGCAAACTGGCGCGCATGATGGGCGGGGACCTGACCGTCACCAGCACTCTGGACGAGGGCTCCTGTTTCCGCCTGGTGCTGCACGATGTGGAAACGTCCACCACCGGCCCGGACACCCGCGACGAAGGGGCGCCGAATCTGCTGTTCCAGAATGGCCTGGTGCTGGTGGTGGACGACAACCGCATGAACCGCCAACTGGTGCGCGACATGCTCGAACCCGTCGGCCTCAAGGTGATCGAGGCGGAGGACGGCGGCCAGGCGCTGAGCGTGTCCCGCGAGTGCCAGCCGGGTGTGGTGCTGATGGACATCCGCATGCCGGTGATGGACGGTTTCACCTGCCGCCGCACCATGCACGAGGACGAGAACCTGGCGCACATCCCGGTGATTGCCCTGACCGCCTCGGTGATGCCAGGCGACGCCTACCGCATTGAGGAAGCGGGTTTCGATGGCTTCCTGCAGAAGCCGGTCAGCCGGCAGGTGCTGATGGAGGAACTGGCGCGCTTCCTGGATCACGAGCGCCGCGCGCCGGAACAGGGCGAAGGCGACGAACCGGAAGACGACATGGTGCTCAATGATGTCACCAATCGCTATCTGCGCCGGCGTCTCAAGGCGGACTTGCAGCGCACCTTTACCGAGGAGTGGGAAGGCCTGCGCGGCGGCGGCGATCCCGAACAGTTGAGTGCGTTCGCCCAGCGCCTGCAGGAGTGGGGCAAGCGTTACCGGGTCAAGGAAGTGGTGGAGTACGGCCGTGACCTGCAGGCAGACGTGGACGCGTTCGAGCTGGACAGTCTGGATGATCGCCTGGAAGCCTTCCCCGACCTCCTCTCCGAGGACGCCACGGCGGACAGCGACCGCTAGTCAGAGCCGGACCGATCCGGAGAAACGGGTCGTTAGCCGCGGTCAGAGACAGTCGTACTGGGAGCGGCGATCGAAGGCGACCGACACCATGTCGTAGCCCTGGCGGGTGAGGCGTTGCATCAGGTCGCGATCGCGGATCATCGCCATGCAGATGGTGTGGATGCTGGTCTGGAGGTGGTCGTCGGACTGCGCCGAATCGAAGCGGAAATCGACGATCAGGTATTTGCGGGCGTAGTTGGCGGTTGCGGGAATCTCGTCGCGGCTGACGCTGGTATAACCGATGTAGCTCGGGCCCCGGGCATCGAACAGGCCGCTCATCAACAGATCGATGTTTTCCGCCCGGGCGGATTGCGCACAGGCCAGCCCCAGCAGCAGCCCCAGGCTGCCCAGCATTCGTGGCAGTTGCATGTTGCGCAGCGTTTTCATCGTCAGACTCGCAGTGTAACCGAATGTAATGGCTTGTTACGTTGCATTATGGCAAACGGACGCAGGTTTGCTCATCCTTCCGACGACCTTTTTTCAATTGTTTGCAAGCGTCAGCGGGCTCTCTGCCAGGCCAGCCAGCCGAATGACCAGAGCGTGGCCAGCGCCAGAGCCAGCGCTGTGCCGACGAAAACGCCGACCACCGGATAAAGCAGCGCCACCGCCACCGTGTGGGTGATCAGCGAGCCCAGGCCGGCCGGATAGTGCTTGACCAGCGTCTGCGCCGGCGCCGGCCCGTGCTGCCAGAAAATGATCGCCAGCAGCGGAAAGAAGGTGATGGGAAAAGCCGCCAGCACGCCGCTGAGGGTGGCCGTTCCCCAGTGACCGGCGGACGTGATGGCCACCACGATCAGGCCCGAGATCACACCGCGCAGGATGTGTTCCGGCCAACCCGGCCGCTTGTCGAGGGTGATGCCGGTGTCTGCGAAGTGACGCATCAGGCGGTGCGCCACCACCGTGAACAGCACGCTGGCCAGCAGCGCCCAGGGCAGTGTCAGATCCAGCAGTGACAGCGGCAGCGCCACCACCAGAAACGCCAGTACCGACAGGATCAACGCACGCAGGCGTTTCTCGCTGGCGGTCGCGGCGAACGCCAGCGCCAGGGTCTGGCCCGCGATAAAGCCCAGCAGGGTGCCACGGGCGGCATCGGCGGCGAAGGCCGGTCCCTGCTCGTAGCCGAGAAAGAACAGCGCCACGCCGGTGCCCAGCGGAAAGCCCGCCAGGATGCCGGCCACCCGGGTGCTGACGCGCTCCGCCAGCCAGGCCAGGGCCAGGACGGTGGCCAGGGTGGCCACCACCTTGATGATCAGAAGCATGGGTACGGTTTCCTGCTTGTTGTTATACGCCGCAACGGATTGCGGCCGGCTGTCTCCGGAAGAGGGGCATGCTACGGCATTGGCGCATCGCAGGGAATGCCGGCGGGCACTTTGGCCGGCCGGGGGGATACGCTAGGATAGAGGCATTCCCCGGGTAACCGGGCCCTGTTTTCGCGGAGACGATGTCATGTATCAGTTGGTATTCAAGGGAGAGTGTGCGCCCGGCACCGACGAGCCGACCGCGCGTGCCAACGCGCGGGCCCTGTTCAAGGCGAGCGTCGACCAGGTCGAGCGGATGTTCAGCGGCCGGCGGGTGGTGATCCGCAACAAGCTGGAGCAGGAGCAGGCAGAGAAGTATCTGGCGGTCCTGCGCAAGCACGGCATGATTGCCCACGCTGAGCCCATGGCCGGCGCGGCCGAGTCCCCACCGTCGTCGCCGGCGGAACCGACCGAACGCCCGGCGTCGTCCCGTCCGGTGCCGCCTCCGGCGCCGGAGCCCAAGCCGCAGGCGTCGAATGCGCCGGCCGCTGCGGGTGACGCGGATGTATCTTCCAGCAGCGTGCCGGTGGAGCCCGGCGACCGACCCAATGTGGCGGGCGAAAAGGTGGATGCGATCCTGGCGCACTCCAGCCTGCGCGTCGGTGCGGCCCACGACCGCCTGAGCGAGGCGCATGAGGTGGAAGCGCCGATGTTCGAGCACCTCGACGACTGGAGCATCGCGCCGGTGGGCGTGACCCTGGTGGAGAATGAAGAGCCCATTCCGGCGGTGGTCCCGGACATTTCCCATTTGTCACTGGTCGAGGACGAGGACAAGAACCAATAATACCCGCCGCGCCGTCCCCTCCCGGGGCGGCGTTTTCGTCTTGTGAATCCTGAATCGCCTGAAACACCCGGACCGCCACGGGTCCGGCAAGGGAGTGTCGCGTGCCGAGATTGATCGCCCTGCTACTGCTGTCGCTGATGGCTGCGCCTGCCCTGGCGCAGGCCGAGGACACGGCCGGGAAGAAGCGCCCGGTGGTTGCCCTGGTGCTCAGCGGTGGTGGCGCCAAGGGCATGGCGCACGTGGGGGTGTTGCGGGCCCTTGAGGAAATGCACGTTCCCGTGGATATCGTGGTCGGCACCAGCGCCGGCTCGGCGGTCGCGGCCCTCTACGCCCTTGGCATGGACGTCAACGAGATCGAGGACCGGTTCATCGAGATGGACTGGCTCTCCAGCTTCCAGGACAGCCCCGGCCGAGCCTATAAACCGGTGCGCCGCAAGGTGGATGACTGGCGCTACCCGGTGGATCCCGGTATCGGCGTCAGTAGCGATGGTTTTGTGCTGGGGCGCGGTCTGGTGGCCGGCCAGAACCTCGGCTTTATCCTCAACGAGCTGACCCGCAACGCGGCCCTGGCGCGTGATTTCGATAACCTGCCGCTGCGCTTCCGGGCGGTCGCCACGGATCTGGAAACCGGCGAGCAGGTGGTCATTCGCAACGGTTCCCTGGCCGAGGCCATCCGCGCCAGCATGAGTATTCCCGGTGTCTACGCTCCCACCGAGAGGGAAGGCCGCCTGCTGGTGGACGGCGGCATTGCCAACAACCTGCCGGTCAGTGTGGCCCAGTCGATGGGTGCCGATGTGGTCATCGCCGTGGATATCAGCGACGCCCTTCAGGAGAGCGAGAAGCTGACCGGGGCGTTCTCCGTGGTGGGGCAGCTCACCACGCTGATGACCCGTCGCAACGTGGACGACCAACTGGCCCGGATGGACGAGCAGGACGTGCTGATCCGGCCCAGGCTGGAGGGGCTTTCCTCGGCGGATTTCTACGATGCCACCCAGATCATCGAGTCCGGCGCCACGGCGACCCGGAACAAGGCGGTCAGCCTCAACCGGCTGCGAGTGGGCGACGTGGCCTGGGCCGAGTACCAGCAACACCGGACCAGTGCCCGTTTTGCACCGGACCGGATTGCCGACGTGCGCATCGATCACGACTCCCGCCTGTCCCGCGAGTTCCTGCGTTCGCGCATCCATCAGCAACCGGGGGAGCCCCTCGACGTGGAGCGGCTTGAAGATGACCTGCGGCGCATCTACGGCCTGGGGTACTACGAGACCGTGAGTTACTCGCTGGTGCCGTCGGACGATCCGGAGGCCGGGGCGATCCTGGTGATCGAGGCGAAGGAAAAAAGCTGGGGGCCGAACTACCTCAAGTTTGGCCTGAGCTACGAGGACAACTTCGAGAGTGACACCCGCTTCAACGTCGGCGGCACCCTGCAGATGACCGAGCTGAACGCCCTGGGCGCCGAGTGGAACACCGGCCTGCAGCTGGGCACCGAGCCGTACCTGCGCACGGAATGGTTCCAGCCGCTGGATTTTGGTTATCGTCGCTTTGCCCTGGCCGGTGTCGATTACGAACGGGACAGCTACTCGGTGTTCAACGAGTCGGGTGACCGCGTCGGCGAAGTCGAGGTCGAGGAACAGGGCTTCGATGTCAGTCTGGGCCTGGAGCTGGGCGCCGAGGGGGAGATCCGTGCGGGCTACCGCCGCGGTACCGCCTCGGTGGACGACGTGCTGGGGGATTCCAATCTCTCCGAGAGCCGCATCGACAAGGGCGCCTGGACGCTTCAGGGCACCTACGACTCCCTCAACGATCCCTTCCTGCCCAGCAGCGGCGCCTTCTTCGGCCTGGAGGGCCGATTCGAACGACCCGGACTGGGTTCGGACCGAAACTACGATCGCGCCACCCTGCTGGCGGCCAAGGCGGCGGAGTGGGGGCGTCAGGTGGTGGTTGGCCAGGCCTTCGCCAGTTCGGTGACCAAGGGCGAGGCCGGGGTGGAGGACTACGTGTCCCTGGGCGGTTTCCACCGGCTGTCGGCCTATGCCCGCGGTGAGGTCACCGGCCAGGACGCCGCCCTGCTGTCTCTCTACACCTATCGACGGTTCGGCGGCCCCATCGTGCCCTTCTTCGCCGGTGTCAGTTACGAGGGGGGCAACGGCTGGCAGGACATTGGCAACGCAAAATGGACCGACGTGATCCACTCCTACGGCGTGTTCGCCGGCATCAACACCTTTCTGGGGCCGGTGCAGGTGTCGTCCGCCTGGGCCGACGACGAACACTGGACCCTGTTCCTGACCGTCGGCTACTCCCTGGAAAGCCTGTTTATCAACTACTGACCTCTGGATAGAGGGCCGGTTTCACTGGGCCGCTGGCAGCAGCGGCGCCACCAGGATCAGGCGCTCCTGGTCACATGGGCCGTTCAGCGGCCGCTCCAGGATGGCGCGGAATTCGGCGCCCTGGCCGGCGTCACCGGGGACCTCGTGAAACACGACGTCGTCACCGGGAAAGAACTGCCAGGTGCCCCGGTCCTGTTCCTGTGCCAGCAGTTTGGCCACGCCCCGGGTCTTGCTCCAGGCGCACAGGCGCGGCGCCGGGGCACTCCGGTCGGGAGCCGGTTCGCGGTCCGCGGCGTCGGGCGCCGGTTCGGCACCGGACTCGTCGGGCTGGGCCGGAGGCAGCGGTGTCGGCACGTCGGTCTGCGGTGAGGACGCGCAGCCGCCCAGTAACAGCAGCAGGCCGGCAAGGAGGAATGCGCCGGACCTGTTAGGTTCATCCGGCCGCATGGTCGGACGCCTGCTGCTCATCGAGGCAGGCCAGGACCTGCTGGCACTGCTGGCGGGCATACTGGCGCAGAATATCGTCCAGCCGCGCTTCGTCCCGGGCCAGGATGGCGTCGATGGAATCGCGCATGTGGGCCAGGTTGTCGTGGATGACCTGGTGGCTGGCGTGCCGGAAGGCGAGGAAGGCACAGCGCCGTGCCGACGGCCACAGGTCCTGGATGGCCTGCAGGATGAAGTAGTTGTCGGCGTAGACCAGTGAGGCCTGGGTGTATTCGATGCCCAGGTCCAGGAACGCGAGCATGTCTTGCCGGCGCGAGCATTCCAGCATGCGCTCATACAGGGACTCCAGTTTCTCCATGTCCTCCGTTTGCCACTGGCGCACCAGCTTGCGCCCCGTGTGGCACAGGTACAGTTCCAGCACCTCGTACAGGCTGCGCACGAAGTAGGTGTCCAGCTCGGTAACGAAAGCGCCCTTGCGCGGTACGTTGCGCACCAGGTGGCGCTTTTCCAGCAACAGCAGCCCCTCGCGCACCGAGCCGTGACTGACGTCCAGCTGTCGGGCCATGGCCCCTTCGTAGATGCGTTCCCCGGAATGCAGCTGACCGAAGGCGATCAGGTCCTCGATGTGTCGCGCGACCTGCTCGGTCAGGGTTTCGCGGGGCTTGAACGGCTTCATCGGCGATCCACGGTCTTTGGCGTTCGGTTATGGGTGAGGTGGCGGCGGGTTGCCGTCCGATATGCTCTCACACTGTTGCAGAACTGCAAGTCACCCCGGGCGGCGAGCAAGCGGCCCCGGGACGTGCCTCACAGCACGGGCGCCAGCAGGCGAGCCGCCCGGCAGGCCAGACGGAAGGGAAGTGAGCGTTGGCTGTAGTCGTCAGCGGTCATGGGCCGGCACTGGGCCAGATCGTCTTCCAGCATGGCTTCCACATCGTCCACGAAGGCCTGGTCCGTCACCAGCGCGCCCACCTCGAAATTGAGGCGCATGGACCGGTTGTCGAGGTTGGCCGTGCCGACGGCGGCGTAACGGTGATCCACCAGTACCACTTTCTGGTGCATGAATCCCGGCTGGTAGCGGTAGATGCCGATGCCCGCCTTGGTGGACTGGACCAGATAGGAATAAGCGGCCAGCCGCACCAGCATGTGGTCCGGGTTTTCCGGGATCAGGATGCGCACGTCGACTCCGCGCAGGGCGGCCAGCAGCAGGGCGTTGACCACCTGGATGTCGGGCACGAAGTAGGGCGAGGTGATCCAGATCCGCTCGTGGGCGTTGTTGATGCAGTTGAGGAAGAACAGGGTGCCGGTGTCGAAGCGGTCCGCCGGGCCGGTGGGGAAGACCAGCACTTCCTGGTCCGAGTGCGGGTCCACCTGCGGTGTCCAGTTCAGTCGCGGCAGGTCGTTGGCGGCCCAGTACCAGTCCTCGACGAAAGCCAGTTGCAGGCCCAGCACGGCCGGTCCGGTGATGCCGCAATGGGTATCGCGCCAGCCCAGATGGTTGGTCAGCGTGCCCAGGTACTCGTCCCCCAGGTTGATGCCGCCGACGAAGCCGACGCGGCCGTCGCAGATCAGCAGTTTGCGGTGGTTGCGGAAGTTGATCTGGAAGCGCCGCCGCCGCACGTTGCCGTCGCCAAAGGCCGCCACCCGCGCTCCGGCGGTGGTCAGTTCCTTGAGGTAATTGCGCGGCAGCCAGACGCTGCCGATATCGTCGTAGATGAAATACACCCGCACCCCTTCCGCCAGCTTGCGCTTGAGGATCGCCTTGATGCGCTGGCCCACCTTGTCGGAGCGCACGATGTAGAACTCCAGCAGGATGTAGTCGCGGGCGTTTTCCATGGCTTCGAACAGGGCCTCGAAGGTGGCCTTGCCGTCGCGCAGCAGGGTGCAGGCGTTGCCCCGGCTGAACGGCTGGTTCACCAGTTTGGTCAGCACGCGCAGTTCCGGGCTGGGATCCTTGGCGTCGGGAATGCGGGTCAGCCGCTCTTCGTTCTCGAACACTGACAGCAGCTGGTTGAGGGCTTCGTCGCCCGAGCGCCGGGCGCGGACATAGCCGGCGAACCGGTTGCGGCCGAACAGCACAAACAGCGGCAGGGTGATGTAGGGAAACGCCATCAGCGCCACGATCCAGGCGATGGCGCCCTGGGCGGTGCGGTAATTGAGCAGGATGCGGAACACGCAGAACAGCGCCAGGCTATAGACGCCCAGCAGCAGGAAGGGGAGAAACGACAGATCCCACATTCGCTAAGACAACTCCCTGGTGTCCCGTCTGGTTAATTCGCTAATCGACTGAGCCCCTGAGAGATCGGACAGCAAGGCGTGGGGATGCCGGTTTGGTGGCTCCAGTCAAGTCACTGCAACGCAGCCGTGCGGTCTCTCAGGGGCTCCCGAAGGGCGAGTGGCTGAAGGTTCGTGATATGGAACCACCATGCCGGCGAACGGGCGCCTTGTCCAGAACCTCCAGCGACGCGCAGTCAATTAGCGCATTAACCTGACGGGATACTAGAGGTGGCGGGCCCGGTACTGGGCGGGGGATTCCCCGGTCCAACGCTTGAAGGCGCGGCTGAAGGCGCTCAATTCGGAAAAGCCCAGAAGAAAGGCGATCTCGCCGAGGGCGTAACGGTCCGACGCCACGTAGCGCAGTGCCTTGTCCTTGCGTACGTGCTCGACCAGTTCCTGGAAGCTCATGCCTTCCTTCTTGAGCCGACGATACAGGGTCTGGCGGCTCATGTGGAGCTGGTTCGCCAGGCTGTCGGCGTCGATGCGCTCGCTGGCCATCTGCTTCGAGATCAGGCGCCGCACCTTGCGGCTGAAACGGCGCCGTGTCTGCAGGCGTGCGAGCAGGGTGTTGACCTGCTTGAGCATGGCCGAGTGCACGTAGGGATTGCGGTGGGGGATGGGCCGGGTCAGGTAGCGGTCGCTGAACGCCAGGGCCATGGCGGGCGCGCCGAAATGCACCGGGCAGTCGAGGATGCGCCGATACTCGTCGTCGTAGCCGGGAGCCTCATGGGCCACCTGCACCCAGGCGATGTCCAGTTGCGGGTGGATGAAGTAGCGTGCGCGGTTGACGGTGGCGGACAGGGTCCGGTCCATGTCCTGGCGACAGTAATGGGCCGGGTCTTGCGCCTGCCAGGTGAGGATTGCCAATTCGTCGCGGCAGGTGAAGCTCAGGTGCACGGTTTCGTTGATCAGCTGGTGCAGGCGCACGTACTGGGTAATGGCATCGCCCAGGGTGTCGCAATTGAAGAACACATGGCCCAGCAGCCCCATCCGATCCGGGTCGACGATCTCTCCCATGTGCAGACCGATGGCCGGGTCGCCGGTCGCCTGCTCGGCCAGTGTCCAGAGTGCGTAGTGGGTGCAGGCGGGCAACCGCAGGTCGGGGCTGGCCAGCTCCGTCAGCGACAGGCCCAGCAGGGTTTCCACGGCGGGCTGATCCAGCGCCTCGTGGGTGTTCAGGTAGTGCACCAGACCGAGCGCCGTGGAAGCCGCGACTCGGGGTTCCTGGCGGGGGGTGTCGGGCTTCGTCCGGGCGGTGTGGGGCATGACTCCGGGATCGCATCTTGTCGTTATGGTGTTACCAAATGTCAAACAGTTGGGACGGAGTGTCAACGCCGACCCACGCGTTGCGAGCTACTCTGTTATTGAATTCATGGGTTGACCGACATGGTCTGGAGGTGATTGAGATGGATCTGGAAATCTTTGTACCTCATACGGAGCTGGAGCGTCGCAACTGCGAGGCGCTCAAGGACTATCTCAATAGCATCTTTTATTGCTGATCCCTTCGCACATGGGCCGCCGCAAGGCGGCCATTTTTTTGCCCGCTGACTTTCCCCACATCTGCCAATATAACGCCCGACCCGGTCAGTCGCCCGATTCGCCCGGCATGACGCCCCGTGATCTGCATCACAGTCCGGCCTTGCGCCTGCGCTTCTTTACAGAAACTTTTCATTATCCGAAGACAACTTAACGCAGGCCGGTGGCACCATCGATCCGGTACCGAATTGTTATGAGTCAGGGTCAGGGCGGGTTGCCGTCGGACCGAAGTCTGGTCTTGTTGTTGTCGTTCGGCCGCTCTCTGCCCCTTTCAGAGCTGTCTCCCGCTTCCTGATCCCCTCATGGCACAGCCACTGATTTCACGACCTGATCCCTATTCCTGAAGCGGGACGTGTTTGCCGTGTCCACAGACGCAACGGCTGTGAACCCGCAGGCGAGCAGAGCGAGATTGATCGACATGAACCGGAACCCCGGGTACACCACGCACGAGCGCGGATTCACCCTGATCGAATTGCTGGTGGCCATGGCGGTGTTTGCCATCCTCGCCTCGGTCGCGGTGCCCGCCTTCAGCGCGTTTTTCGAGA
This sequence comes from Marinobacter sp. JSM 1782161, assembly GCF_011421605.1. Classification (NCBI taxonomy): domain Bacteria; kingdom Pseudomonadati; phylum Pseudomonadota; class Gammaproteobacteria; order Pseudomonadales; family Marinobacteraceae; genus Marinobacter; species Marinobacter sp. JSM 1782161. The sequence continues at coordinate 2,401,481 of NZ_WSSA01000002.1, read as the reverse complement.
ACAGCCGTGGCCGGACCGCTACGTTGGGGCTGGTCAATGCCCTGGCGCTGGCCCGGGACCAGGCCATGAAAGGCCGTACCCGAACCACCCTGTGCCCGGTCGATGCGGCCGGGAGCGGCTGTGCGGCGGCGTCCGCCGACTGGAGCGGTGGCTGGATCGTGGGGGCCGGCAACGGCGCCATCACCAGCGCGTCGGAAGTCTGGTCCGCACCGGGCAACGACCTGAGCATCACCGCCAGTGCCGCCAACCTGACATTCTCCGCCACCGGTGAAGCCTCGACCACCGGCACCTTCGAAGTGACCTCCGGCGATTACCAGCGCTGCGTCACCTACACCCTGGTGGGGCAGGCCCATATCGATGAAGGAGGCTGCGGATGAAGACGATGCGCAGGAGCCGTGGCAGCAGTCTGATCGAGGTGCTGGTTGCCATGCTGATCGTGGCCATCGGCCTGCTGGGCGTGGCCAAGCTCAATCTGGAAACTCTGCGCAGCAACCAGACCGCGATGCTGCGTAGTTCGGCGGTGATGCTGTCCTATTCCATTCTCGACCGCCTGCGCGCCAACCGTGATGTGGCGGTGGATGCCGGGTACGACATGACGCTGGCGGCCAGTGGCGAAACCTGTTCGGTGCCCGGCGGCGTGTCCGGTCTGGCCAAGACCGACCTGGCCAACTGGGTCGATGAAATCGACGATCTGCTGGGGGAAGGTGCCTGCGGCGGTATTGCGTGCGACGACGATGGCCGCTGTACGGTGCAAGTGCGCTGGGAGGACGTCTCCAGCCTCGAAGAAACGGACGACGCGACCACGGTGTCGCTGGTGGGGGCGATCTGAGATGAACCATTCGCGTTCCCACCGTGCGGCGAGCCAGGGCGGCTTTTCCCTCATCGAGCTGATGATCAGCCTGGTGATTGGCCTGATCATCATTGGCACGGTCACCGGGGCTTTTCTGATGAATTCCCAGGTCTACGAATCCAATCGCGCCATGGGGCGCATCCAGGAAAACGCCCGTTTCGCCTTCGAGCTGATGTCGCGGGATATCCGCCGGGCGGGGGAAATCCCCTGCGGCACCGACATCGATATCGCCAACGTGCTCAACAACAGCGCCGACAACACCGAAAGCGGCACCAGCAACGACTGGTGGGCCCGTTTCGGCGACGGGCTGGAAGGATTCGACGGCGAGGATGATTTCGACGGTGCCGGGTTTGGTGACAGCGAGGCGCAACGCCTGTCCGGCTCCGATGCCATCTGGATCACCGCCACCGGCAGCCACCCGCTGAGCGTGGTGTCCCACGACACCGATGCGGCGACCCTGACCCTCAACAGCAGCGATCACCCGTTCGAGCAGGGCGACATCCTGCTGGTGTGCGATTTCGACCAGGCCAGCATTTTCCAGATGTCGGGGCCGGCCAGTACCGGCACGACGGTTCAGCATCTGGCCTCCAGCGGCCTGACGCCGGGCAACTGCACCCAGGGCCTGGGCGTGTCCGTGGCCTGCGGCGGGAGCGGCACCACCAAGAGCTACGACGAGAACAGCCTGCTCGCCCGCTTCGATTCCACCGCCTGGTACCTGGGCTGCAACGGCCGCGACGACGACTGCTCGACGCCGGAAGGCCGTTCCCTCTACCGCGTGGCGCTGGAGAACGGCAGCGAAGTGACCCGGGAGGTGGTGGATTCGGTCAGTGCACTCGGCATCCAGTATCTGGAGGACGGCGATACCGACTACGAGGATGCCGCGGAGGTGGGCGACTGGGGCGATGTCGTGGCGGTCAAACTGGGATTGACCCTGGCGCGCTCAGACGCCGGTGTTGGCACGAACGGCGCCGACGACATCACCCGCAATTATACCCACGTGGTCACACTCAGGAACCGATTGCCATGACACGCCGACCCCATACGCCGCCGTCGCGACAGAACGGCGCGGCCCTGCTGATCGCCCTGATCCTGCTGGCGGTCATCCTGATCATCGGTCTGGCCGGTGCCCAGATGACCAAGAACGAAGAGCAGATGTCCGGCAACTTCTACGACCGGGATCTGGCTTTCCAGGCCGCCGAATCCGCGTTGCGCGCCGGTCAGGCGGTGGTGGCGGACTTCGACTACGACGGTGCCGGCGACAGCGGCAGCGTCTACGACTGTGAGGACAACTTCTGCGAAGCGATCCCCGCCAACGAGCTGGGCGACGCCGACGATGGCCGCGCCAGCGATTCGCCGGGCTGGGTCAGCGTCGACGACAGCGATGCGGTCAGCGATCTGGCGCTGACGCCCCAGTACGTCATCGACCGGGTGGCGACCGTCGCCGACGACACGTCCAGTGAGAGCGCCTCGCGCAACGCCACCAGCAACCAGTACGGCAGCTCCACCAGCGACAGCAGCACCGCATACGTCTACCGGATTACCGCGCGCAGCGCCGACCCGGACAGCGACGAGACCGAGGGGCGTGCCTATGTGGTGCTCCAGGCCTACGTCAAACGCACGCTCTAGGCAGAACCGAGACACCACCCGTAGGGAGTCCACCGTGAACACAGCAGCGATCCTGCACAAACTGCGCTATGGCGTGGGTATGGCGCTGGCCGTGCTGGCCGTCAGCGCCCGCGCCGATATCACCATTGACGACCAACCGGTGCTGGTGACCGATCCGCTGGCGCCGAACATCGTTTTTATCCTGGACGATTCCGGCTCCATGCTTGAGGACGCCATGCCCGAGGACACCAGTTGCAGTTCCGCCTACAGCGATGGTTCCAAGGTGATCAATCCCGGTACCGGGCTGCTTAATTCCAACGTCTCGGCGGGCTGCCAGTCACCGGATTACAACGTGCTCTATTACAATCCGGACTCGACTTACACTGCGCCGGTGGACGCAGACGGTAACAGCCTGGGGGATGCGGACTTCAACGCGGCCCTGATCGACGGCTATTACGCCTATGAGGATTCCGGCGGCAGTGCCTCCACCTCTACCGACGCGGATGACTCCACCGTGGATCTGAGCGAATGGACGTCCGAGTCCGAGTGTGAGTCGTCTGGTGGCGGCTGGGGCGGCGGTCGCGGAGGCGGCCGGGGGGGCAGTAGCAGCTCCTGTACGACGACCACCTATCCGTTTTCCTATTACGTGTGGGATTCGAGCAACAGCGGTTGTAATGGCTATCACTCGGATGACGACTGCTACGACCAGGTTTTCGTGGATACCGACGACGAAGACGAGATGCAGAACGTCGCCAACTGGTACACCTACTACCGCAGCCGCCTGATGACCGCCAAGGCGGGGATCAGCATCGCTTTCCAGAACATGGAAGACGATTACCGTCTGGGCTATGGCCGCATCAATGACGACGACACCATCAGCAGCGGTGTGGAGGCTTTCTCCGCCAGCAAGGCCGACTTCTACGACTGGCTGTTCGCCCAGACCTCCGGCTACAGCTACGGCACGCCGCTGCGTCGGGCCCTGGGGGCCGCCGGGGAATATTTCACCACCAGCGAGCCCTACTTTGACGATCCCGGCGATACGTCCAGCGAGATCCTGTCCTGTCGCCAGAACTTCACCATCCTGACCACCGATGGCTACTGGAACGGCGACACCGCGACCAACTCGGCCGCGACCAGCGAGAACGACAACAACGGCGGCCCCACCATCACCAGCGACGACGGTGACAGCTACACCTACGAAGCGGTCTCGCCGTTCCGGTTCAGCGCCAGCGACAACCTGGCGGACATCGCCATGTACTACTGGAAGTACGACCTGATGACGTCCCTGGCCAACGACGTGCCCACCTCCGATGACGATCCCGCCTTCTGGCAGCATATGGTGACGCTGGGCATTGGTCTGGGCGTGGAGGGCAACGTCGACTCCGAGGAGGCGTTCGACGCCATCGACACGGGTGCCGACATCGACTGGACATCCACCAGCTCCAACGCCGGCAAGATCGATGACCTGCTGCACGCGGGCGTGAACAGTCGTGGCGGCTTCTATTCGGCGCAGAGCCCGACGGAGTTTGCCGAGGGGCTGAAATCGGCGCTGGCGGACATCCAGTCCCACACCGGCTCGGGCACGGCGCTGTCCGAAAACAGCTCGACGCTGACCGAGGACACCCGCATCTACAAGGCCAGCTACAAGTCCGGCGACTGGAGCGGTTACCTGAGCGCCTGGACCCTGGACGACGACGGCAACACCGACACCAGGGCCTGGTCCGCCACCGTGCCGGACGCCGCCGACCGGCAGCTGTTCACCACCATCGACAGCGGTGACGGCCTGGCCGGTGCCGAGCTAGTCTGGGACAGCCTGGACAGCGACCTGCAGGCGGCCCTGGGCGATGAGGACACCCTGGCCTACCTGCGTGGCGATGCCAGCAATGAAGTGGTCAACGGCGGCAGCTATCGCACCCGCTCCAATACCGTGATCGGCGACATCGTCCATTCCTCCCCGCTGTATGTGGGACCGCCGGACGAAGACAAGTATGAGGACACCGGCTGGGACGAGGCGGATACCCACGTCAGCTTCGCCCAGACCTACGCCGACCGCACGCCGGTGGTGTACATCGGCGCCAACGATGGTCTGGTGCACGCCTTCGACGCCGACAGCGGCGAGGAACTCTTCGCCTACATGCCTCGCAGCGCGGCCCTCAAGGGCGTCAGCAGCCTGGCGGATACCGATTACGACCATCAGTACTTCATGGATGGCACGCTGGTGTCGGCGGACGTGTATTTCGACGATGCCTGGCACACGGTGCTGGTCGGTTCCACCGGGCGTGGCGGCCAGTCGCTGTTCGCGCTCGACGTCACCGATCCCGACAACTTCAGTGCCGACGACGTCCTCTGGGAAGTCGACGACAGCGCGGCCCTGGGCAACGCCATCGGCGCGCCGGTCATCGCCAAGCTGCAGGACGGCGACTGGGTGATCGTCGCCGGCAACGGCTACAACAGCACCGACGCCACCGCCCAACTGCTGCTGTTCGCCGTCGCCGACGGCACGGTGACCGCCATCGACACCGGCGAGGGCAGCGACACCGCCCCCAACGGCCTGGCCGGCCCGCTGGTGTGGGACAGCGACGACACCGCCGATTCCCTGTCCGACGTGGCCTACGCCGGCGACTACCTGGGCAACGTCTGGCAGTTCGACCTGACCGACACCAGTGCCGCCCCGGAGCTGATTTTCAGCGCCGTCGACGACAGCGGCAACGCCCAGCCCATCACCGCCGACATGACGGGCGCCTACAGCGACGATGAAGAACTCTGGCTGTTCTTTGGTACCGGCAAGTACCTGTCCAGCGAGGACATCACCAGCACCGAGAACGGCAAGATCCAGAGCTGGTATGGCCTGATGCCGGAAGACGGCGCCATCGGCTCCCGCGACGAGCTGACCGAGCGCACCATCGACACCGAAACCACCACCGACTCGTACACCGTGCGCAGCGTGTCCGAAGCCAGCGACGGCGACATGGACGGCCAGCGCGGCTGGTACATGGATCTCGCGGTCAATGGCGTTGCCGAAGGCGAGCGTATGGTGTTGGCGAACACCGTACAGAGCGGCGTGCTGATCGGCACCACGCTGATTCCCGAAGCGGACAGCTGCAACCCGGCCGGGGACGGTTTTGTCATGTCGGTCGATCCCTACACCGGCGCCTCGCTGACCGAGTCCTACTACGACATCAACGGCGACGGCGTGATCGATGAGAACGATCTGGTCAACGGGCTGGTGGTGTCGGGACTGTCCACCGGCAGCACGCCCAGCACGCCGACCTTCATTGACGACACCATGAAGTGGCAGGACGAATCCACGTCCGACAACAGCATCGGTGTGGCCCCGTCCTCCTCGGGTGACGCCGGCACCGAACGTATTTCCTGGGGCGAGGTGATTGAAGAATGAGAGTGATGCAGAAACAGGCCGGCTTTACCCTGATGTCGCTGCTGATTGCCGTGGCCATCATCGGCATTCTGTCGGCGATCGCCTGGCCCAACTACCAGCAGTACGTGCAGAAATCCCGGCGTACCCAGGCCGAGTCCTGCCTGGTTGAGTTCAGCCAGTACATGGAGCGCTTCCGCTCCACCCAGATGCGCTACGACCAGGCCGGTGACGGCACGGCCAACACCTTGCCCGGTCTGGGCTGCACCACCGAAAGCGGCCTCGACAGCTTCTACGACTTCGCGTTCGTGGACGACTCCCTGAGCCAGCGCGCCTATACCCTGTCGGCTACGCCCAAGGCCGGTCAGGCGGACGATGAGTGCGGTACGCTCACACTGACCCAGGCCAGCGTGCGGGGTGCCGATTCCGACGACTGCTGGTAGGTTCGCGCCGCGAGCTGTCTCGCATTGATTTTTCCCTTCAGATTGTTTTTGACGCCCCACTTGGTGTAAGTAATAGGCGCCGCCGGCCTGCGGCGGCGTCTCTTTTTTTCTTGTTACCCAACCTTCAGGGAGCTGCTCCTCTTGTCTATCGCCAATCGCGTATTGAACCTCGATCCCGGTTTTCTGGACGATGACCTGCTGTCGGAACAGACCCGCCTGCTGGTTGGACTGGTGGGGGACAGTCGGGGGCGCGGTGCCGACGAGCGCGTACCGGAGGAGTGGCGCGGGCACGAGGATGCCCTGGCCCTGCGCCTCAACCAGTTGATGGTGGAAATGAGCCTGCGCGGGCAGGCGGTGCCCGGCGTGGTCAAGGTCTCCGGTGAGGCGATTATCTGGCCGCCGTTGCAGGCGCCGGCGCTGGCCGAGGAAATCCTGTTTATCCAGACCCGTGGCGAACTCGGGCGCAAGGGACGCATCCGGCTGCCGCGCAACGACCACGAGCTCTGGGCCAGCTACAAGTACAGCCTGCTGGCGCGTAATCGCCAGGCCTATCACAGCTTCGGACGCCAGGTGGCGGCGCGCAGCGCGCCCATGGAGCGGCTCTGGCTGGCACTGGTCAATGCGGCCCGTATTGCGCCGCCGGAAGGCGGCATCCGCAACGCCTTGCAGCACATGTGGGGCTATGTGTCGGACTACTCGGCGCTGAGCCCCCAGGTGGACAACCTGGATGCCCTGGCCGGCGACGTCCAGCAACTGGCGATGCAACATGAGGTATCCTACCTCCTCAATTCGACGGCGCTGGGAGAACTCCGCGCCTGGCTATAAGGAGACATTCGTGAGCCTGGATTTGCACCACCGTGTGGTGGGTGAGGGCGACCCCCTGATCGTACTGCACGGCCTGTTCGGCTCCCTGGAAAACCTGGGCGGCATTACCCAGCGCCTGTCCGACCGCTGGCAGATCCACGCGCTGGATTTGCGCAATCACGGACGCTCGCCGCACACCGACGCCATGGGCTACCCGGCCATGGCCGACGACGTCAAACGCTACATGGACAGCGCCGGCCTGGCGAGCGCCTCGGTCCTGGGCCACTCCATGGGCGGCAAGACCGCGATGGAACTGGCGCTGGCCCATCCCAACCGGATCGACCGGCTGATCGTCGCCGACATCGCGCCGGTGGACTACCCGCCGCACCACGATGCCATTATCGACGGTCTGAGCGGGCTCGACCTGACCACCATCGCCTCCCGCGGTGCCGCCGACAAGGCCCTGGCCGAGGCTGTGCCCGAGGCGCCGGTCCGCCAGTTCCTGCTGAAGAACCTGGTGCGCGATGCTGACGGTGGCTTCACCTGGCGCCTCAATCTGGACGTGATCGAACGCCACTACGACCAGATCGCCGCCGGCCCCTCCGCCGAAGGGCCTTTCGAGGGACCCACCCTGTTCATCAAGGGCGGCGATTCGGGCTATATCCAGACCCAGCACCAGGACATCGTGGCGCGCCTGTTCCCGCAGGCCAGCCTGCGCATCATTCCCGGCACCGGCCACTGGCTGCACGCGGAGAAGCCCGACCTGTTCGCCAATCTCTGCAGCCGTTTCCTGGACGGGGAATTCGACGCCCGTTGATCATGGCGCCCGACGGACGGCGGCGCTGACGCGTCGAGCCCGTGGCGGGATTTTGCTAGGGTAAAAAAGGGCGGCCCGGGCGGCCGCCTTTTCCCTGGGCGCATTGGAAGGAGACGGCATGCGGTGGATCTACGCGTTGTGTGTGGTGGTGTTCCTGGTGATCGGCGGTTTCCTGCTGACGCCTTCACCGGTCGACAGTCATGCCTGGACACCGCCTCCGGCGCCTGGCCTGAACGGTGCCGCCGCACCCAACCAGATCCTGCGTCTGTCCGAACTGCTGGGCGTGGGCCAGGTGGAGGGCCCGGAAGACGTTGACGTGGACTCCGCCGGCCGGGTCTACGGCGGCACCCAGGACGGTCGCATCGTCCGGGTATGGCCCGACGGTAGGGTGGAGACCTGGGCCCGCACCGGTGGCCGGCCGCTGGGCATGGAATTCGACCGCAACGGCAATCTGATCGTCGCTGATGCCTACAAGGGGTTGTTGTCCATCGATCCGCCTTCCGGCAACATCCGCACGCTATCGAAGGAGGCGGAGGGGCTCCCGTTCCGTTTCACCGATGATGTGGACATCGGCCCGGACGGCATGATCTATTTCACCGACGCCAGCTCCCGCTTCAACCAGTCCCAGTACCGGCTCGACCTGCTGGAAATGCAGCCCCACGGCCGCCTGCTGCGCTATAACCCGGCCACCCGCAAGACGGATGTACTGCTGCGCAACCTCCATTTTGCCAATGGCGTGGCGGTGTCGAAGGACGGTAGTTTCCTGCTGGTCAATGAAACCTGGAAATACCGGGTGCTGAGATACTGGCTGACCGGCCGCAACGCCGGCACCGCCGAGGTGTTCATCGATAACCTGCCGGGCTTTCCGGACGGCGTGTCGGCGGACAGTCAGGGACGTTTCTGGCTGGCGCTGCCGTCGCCGCGCAACCGTTTTATCGACTGGATCAATCCCTATCCCTGGCTCAAGGAGCAGGTGGCCAAGCTACCGGACAGCCTGCAACCGCCGGTTGAACGCTACGGCCTGGTGCTGGCCCTGGATGAAGACGGCAAGATCCTGACCAGCCTGCAAGATCCGGGCGGGCGCTATCTGACCGAGATCACCTCGGTGGAGCCGCACCTGGACCGGCTGTATTTCGGGACCCTGCACAATAACCGCATTGGACGGCTGCCCATGGAAGCCATCCCCGCCCTGTAAGAGGAGAAATAAGAGTGATCGACGTTCCCGAACTGATCGACTGGGATCTGCCTGATCCGTTCATCCTGCCGATCACGGTGCAGCCCGAGGATGTGGACCGTCTGGGCCACGCCAACAACGTGGTCTACGTGCGCTGGCTGGAAGAGGTCAGCTGGGCCCACATCGAAAGCCTGGGCATGACCTGGGAGCGTCACGAGGCCACTGGCAAGGCCATGGCCATCACCCGCACGGAGATTGACTACCTGGCCGCCGCCAACGAAGGCGAGCACCTGCTGCTGGGTACCTGGCTGGTCGACTTTGACGGTCGTTTCCGGTCTGCCCGTCGGTTTCAGCTGATGCGGGTGTCCGACGGCAAGTGCCTGGTGCGCGCCCTGTCTACACACGCCTGCGTCGATCTCAAGACCCAGCGGCCGGCGCGGGTGCCCAAGGAATACGGCGAGTTGCTCGGTCACGCTGTTGTGCGCGTGGATGAGCCGGTTGACGAATAGCAAGCCGCGGCAGGGCGCGTTCCGTGGCGATTCTGCTAAGCTTGCTGGAAACCGGCTCCCGGACCCCGAGACGACCCTGAAACGTTGTCGATCCTGAACCCGATCCAGAGAACCGGTGCCGCCACTGTGCAGCCCAGGGAGAATGTCACCATGCGTCGCATCGTCTATGAGCGTTTTGGGGAGGCTGATGAGCTGAAGCTGGCGGAGGCGGAACATCCGGTTCCGGCGGCCGGTGAAGTCTGCATCCGGGTGGCCGGAGCCGGTCTCAATCCCATCGACTGGAAAACCCGCAAGGGGCTGGGCTTCGCCGCCCAGCAGATCAAGGATGCGCTGCCCTGGACGCCGGGCTACGACGTGGCCGGTACGGTCACCGATGTGGGCGAGGGCGTCCACACCCTGGCGGCCGGCGACCGGGTGATGGGCATGATTGGCTTCCCGACCCAGGGCGGCGGTTACGCCGAGTACGCCCTGGCCAGGGCGGACGAGCTGATCCTGGTGCCCGAGGAGCTGCCGCTGATCGACGCTGGCGCCTTACCGCTGGCGGCCCTGACCGCCTGGCAGGGACTGTTCGAGATGGGCCAGCTCAAGGCCGATGACAAGGTGCTGATCCACGCCGGGGCCGGAGGCGTCGGTCACCTGGCCGTGCAGTTCGCCCGCGCCCGCGGCGCCCACGTCATTGCCACGGCGTCGGGGGCCAATGCCGATTTCCTCGCCACCCTGGGGGCGGACGAGGTGATCGACTACACCTCGGACGATTTCGTCGACGCCTGCTACGGGCTCGATCTGGTGCTGGACCTGGTGGGGGGCGATACCGGCAAGCGCTCCCTGCACACCCTGGCGGAACAGGGCGTGCTGGTGACCATTCCCACCGTTACCGCCGATCCCATCATCACCGAAGCGGAAAACATGGGGCTCAAGGCCCATGGCATGACCGTGCGGCCGGACATCTTCCACCTGGAGGAAATCGCCGAGCTGATTGAAGACGGCGACGTGCGCCTGCACATTGACGAGGCCTTCCCCCTGGCCGAGGCCGCTGCCGCCCACCGCCGGCTGGAAACCGGCCACGTGCGCGGCAAGCTGGTGCTGGACTGTCAGGCCCGCTGAGGCTCCGGCGCTGCCTGACCGACCGGCTCCGGTCCGGATTCCTTCTCCTTGCGCTCCTTCGGCGGCTGGGGCGGCACCAGGCTGACCAGGACCCAGCCCTTGTCCACCTTGATATTGGTCTGGTTGGTCACCGCCTGGATGCGGTCACGTGGGTCGATGATGAACAGCAGCAGTGCCTGCTGCTCGTACTGGGCCTTGTAGTCGTCGAAGGTGAAGGCCTCCGACAGCTGGGTGGTTTTCACCGTATAGCCCTTGCTCACCATGCTGGCCAGTTTGGCGTAGCTGACATCGCCGAACAGGCCGCGGGTCTGCTGGATCTTTTCCGCGGTCTGGTGCCGCGCCTTCTGGTCCTGATCGCCTTCTGACAGGCTGTAGACACTGCCGCCGCCGAACCAGTCCAGGAAATGGTAGGTGGCCAGTGAGTTGAGCTGCTTGTAGGGCGAGATCACCAGCAGGTTGCCGATGCCGGTCAGGTCCAGGTGCGTGGAGGCATGCTCCGACACCGGATTGCCGAAATAGACGTTGAGGTTGTCCATGCGCGCCTGGCGCACGTTCTCCCAGTTGGTGTCGGTCAGCACCACCGGCACGTCCATCTTCTGCAGGGCGCGGCCGATCTGCCGGGCCACGCCGTTGGCGCCGAGGATCAGGAAGCCGTAATCCGCCGGCTGGGCGACCTTCAGCAGGGTGGCGATGGGCCGTGCGGTCAGGCTCTGCAGGGTCACGGTGGCGATGATGACGATGAACACCAGCGGCACCAGCACGCCGGCACTCTCGTACCCCACCCGCTGCAGCTGGAAGGCAAACAGCGCGGATACGGCGGCGGCAACAATCCCGCGGGGTGCCACCCAGCTCAGGAACAGCTTCTCCCGCCAGTTCAGAGACGTGCCGATGGCGGACAGGAACACGCTGATCGGCCGGGCCACGAACATCAGCACCGCGAGTACGGCCACCAGACTCCAGCCCAGCTCGGCGATGGCGCTGAACTCGACCCGCGCCGCGAGGATGATGAACAGCGCCGAGATCAGCAGCACGCTGAGGGATTCCTTGAACTCCAGGATGCTCTCGATCGGCACCTGCTTCATGTTGGCCATCCAGATACCCATCACAGTGACCGTCAACAGCCCGGACTCATGGGCCATCTCGTTCGACAGGGCATAGACCCCGAGCATGAAGGTCAGGGTGCCGGCGTTGTGCAGGTATTGAGGCACCAGGTGCTTGCGCAGGGCGATGCCGGTCAGCCAGCCGGACAGGGCACCCAGGGCGATGCCGATGAACAGCGTCTTGGCGAAGATATACAGCGAATGGCCGAACACGTTGCCCTGGCCCCAGGAGACGATCCCCTCGAACACCAGGACCGCCAGCAGTGCGCCCACCGGGTCAATGATGATGCCTTCCCAGCGCAGGATGTTGGCCAGTTTGGCGGCAGGCTTGACCGAGCGCAGCAGCGGGGCGACCACGGTCGGCCCGGTTACCACAACGATGGCGCCGAACAGCAGGGCGATTTCCCAGTCGATATCCAGCGCCCAGTGCGCCGCCAGGGTGCCGATGGTACAGGTGACGATCGAGCCCACAGGCACCAGGTTACGCACCATGCGGCCGTGACCTTTGATATCGGAGAAGCGCAGGGTCAGGCTGCCTTCGAACAGGATGACCGCCACCGCCAGGGAGATCAGCGGGAACAGCAGGTCACCGAACAGCGCCTGGGGGTTGAGCCAGTCCAGCAAGGGGCCAGCCGCAATCCCGCCGGCCAGCAGAAAAAGGATGGCCGGCATGCGCACGCGCCAGGCCAGCCATTGGCAGAACAGCGATATGACGCCAATGCTCGCGAGCAGGAGAACGATGTTCGCAGACATAGAAAAGGGTGATCCATTCCAGTGGGTCGACGGGAAGTCCTGGCCTACAGTGTAGTCACAGTCATGTCGTTACACTTCTGTAGCCATACTCAGGCGCTGGCCTCCCGGGATTTTCGTGCCAGGCGGTTCAGCAGCCGCGACGCCGCGACGAAACCGAAGGTCGCCGTGACCGGGCTGGCCGCTCCGAAGCCGGAGGCACAGTCCAGTCTGACCGGACCGCTGGTGTCCGGCTTCTGCAGACAGACTTCGCCATCACCGGACGGATAGGTCAACTGCTCCAGCGAATAGACGGCTTCGATGCCAAAGCGGCGCTTGGGATTGCGGGAAAAGTTGTACTCCCGACGCAGGAGATTACGCACCTTGGCCAGTAATGGATCCTGGGTGGTGCGCGACAGGTCGCTGACCTGGATCTGGGTCGGGTCCATCTGGCCGCCCGCGCCGCCGGCGCAGACCAGCGGGATCTTGCGGCGTTTGCAGTGGGCGATCAGCGACGCTTTGGCCTTGACGCTGTCGATGGCGTCGATCACCCCGTCCAGGTCGTCGCCCACCAGCTCCGCCACGTTGCGGGGGGTGAGAAAGCCGAAGTGAACCACCACGTCGAGCTGCGGGTTGATGGCCTTCAGCCGCTCCGCCATGACGTCGGTCTTGGTCTGGCCGTACTGGCCGGCCAGGGCATGCAGCTGGCGGTTGGTGTTGGACACACAGACGTCGTCCATATCGATCAGCGTGATGCGCCCGATGCCGCTGCGGGCCAGCGCCTCCGCCGCCCAGGAGCCGACGCCGCCCAGGCCCACCACGGCCATGTGGCTGCCCCGGAATGCCTGAAGTGCGGTGCGCCCGTAGAGCCGTTCGATACCACCGAAGCGGAAGCTGTAATCGTCTGTGCTCATGACCCGTCTCTGGCTGCGTTCAAATCAGAGCGCGATTGTACCTGACCGATTCGTCCGGGACACCGGGGGGAGGTCAGGGAAAACCCGAATCGTGGGGATAGGCTGACTGTATGGCGATTCAGCGGCGGCCCAGCAGTTGGCGCAGCTCCTGGCGATTGTCCACGAGATCCGCCAGCACATAGCGGTCAAGCACGTCGATGAAGGCCTGTAACGCTTCCCCGAGCACGCCTTTGAGGGTACAGCCGGGTTCGATGGGGCAGGTGGAGTCCGGGCCAAAACATTCCAGCAGGCGCAGGTTTTCGGTCTGGCGTACCACCGCGCCAATGTTGATCTCAGCCGGCTTCCGCGTCAGTTCCAGTCCACCGCCGCGGCCGCGGTGGCTTTTCAGGTAGCCCAACTGCACCAGGGTGCGTGCCACCTTGGCGACATGGTGGGCGGAAATGCCGTAGTGCAGGGCCACATCCTGCACCGTGGCCGGCTCGTCGTCCCGCTTCACGGCCATGAAGATGAGCAGGCGTAGGGAGTAATCAGTATGCGCGGTGAGCTGCATGCCTATTGACCTTGATTAATTTGGTAAATAATATGCCTATTTAAAGTGGTAAGTAAAATACCGCTTTAAGCAAGGCTCCGGCCCCGATGGCGATCAGCGTACTGACGCCCGGCCTGCGCCGCCTTATGACACAAGGAGTCCAGACATGCTCAGCCAGTCCACCGTCGATGTCGTCAAGCAAACCATTCCCGTCCTGCAGGAACACGGCGAGACCCTGACCCGCCACTTCTATCAGCGCATGTTCGAGCACAACCCGGAAGTGAAGGCCTTCTTCAATCCGGCGCACCAGCAGGCGGGCACCCAGCAGCGCGCGCTGGCCGGTGCCATCTGCGCCTACGCCCAGCACATCGATAACCCGTCGGCCCTGGCCGGGGCGGTGGAGCTGATCGCACAGAAGCACGTGTCCCTGGGCATCAAGCCGGAGCATTACCCGATCGTGGGCGAGAACCTGCTGGCGTCGATCCGCGAGGTGCTGGGTGAGGCGGCGACCGACGACATCATCAACGCCTGGGGGGAAGCCTATGGCGTACTGGCGGATCTGTTCATCCAGCGCGAGGGGCAGATCTTCGAGCAACAGGAAGACACCTACGGCTGGCAGGGCTTCAAATGCTTCCTGGTGGAGAAACGTGAGCGTTGCAGCGACAACATCGAGTCCTTCTACCTGTGTCCGGCGGATGGCAGCGTGCTGGCGCCCCACGTGCCGGGACAATACCTGACCGTACGTATTCCCACGGCGGACGGCGGCACCACCCTGCGTAACTACAGCCTGTCCAACCGGCCCGGCGAGCCCTGGTTCCGTATCAGCGTCAAGCGCGAAGCCGGGCAGGGCGACGTGCCGGCCGGCGTGGTGTCCAACTACCTGCACAACCACATCAACGTGGGCGATAGCCTCGAAGTGGCGCCGCCGGCTGGCGAGTTCACCCTGACGCTGCCCGAACCGGCGGACAAGCCGCTGGTCTTCATCGCCGGTGGCGTGGGGATCACGCCGCTGATGTCCATGCTGACGGTGGCGCTGGAGGCCTCCCCGGCGGCGCGCCCGGTGGTGTTCATCCAGGCGGCGTTGAACAGCGCGGTCCAGCCGTTTGCTGGAGAGCTGGCCGAGCTGGCACAGCGTTACGACAACCTGCGGCTGCATGCCCGGTTCAGTGCCCCGCTGGACGGCGATCTGCAAGCCGGTCGCTGCCAGAGCACGGGCTTCATCGATGCCCCGCTGCTGGACGAACTGGTAGGCGATGCCTACGCCGCCTGGTATTTCTGCGGACCCACGCCGATGCTGCAGCAGGTGCGGCAGCTGCTGAAGGCGCGCGCGGTGCCCGAGGCCGACCAGCACTACGAGTTTTTCGGTCCGGCCCAGGCGCTGGCCTGAGGGCGACGAGTCGTCGGCTTGAGCGCCATCCGGGCGGCCTGCAACGGGCTGCCCGGATGAGGGGATACCGGGAGTCGCGCTCGGCGATGGTCGACGGGGCGTCGACGCCTCATTGCAGAACGGTTGGTTAATCCTTGATCCGGGCAACCGGAGCGGCGAAAATTGCGGACATTGCCACTGTCCGGCAAGCGTTGATAATGGTAGGTTGCTATCAAGGAGCTGAATAGAGGCTCCGTGACCCCCTCCCAGGTCAATTCCGTTACTCCCGCAGCATTGAGGACCATTTCATGACAGAGGTTGCTTCCGATACCGCTTCCCAGACCGCCGCGGCGCCCGCGCCCTTCGGTACCCAGTTCGCCGAGAAGATGACGCTCGCGCGTTACGCCGACGGACAATGGCAGGGAGTGGAAACGGTACCGGTGGGTCCGTTGCCTCTGCATCCCGCGTCCCATGTGCTGCACTACGGCAGCAGTTGTTTCGAGGGGCTCAAGGCCTACCGCATGCCGGACGGCGATGTGCGTATTTTCCGGCTCGAACGGCACGTGGCCCGCTTCCAGCGCAGCGCCGCCCTGCTGTGTCTGCCGCAGCCGCCGGCGGAGATGGTTGAGGCGATGATCCGCGAAGTGGTGGAGCTGGCGCGGGATATTATTCCCGAGGCGCCCGGCGCGCTCTACCTGCGGCCCACGCTGATCGGTACCGAAGCCAACATCGGTGCGGCCGGCGCGTCGTCGGCCGAAGCGCTCGTTTACATCCTGGCGTCGCCGGTGGGTGACTACTTCGCCGGCGGCAAGGGCCTGACGATCCTCATCGAGGACCAGGAAATGCGCAGCACGCCGGGCTTCGGCCAGGCCAAGACCGGTGGCAACTATGCTGCGGCCCTGCGCCACGTGAACCGCGCGCGGACCGAATACGACGCTGACCAGGTCCTGTTCTGCCCCGGCGGTGACGTGCAGGAGACCGGTGCCTCCAACTTTTTCCTGATCGACGACAACCGTCTGTTGACCAAGCCGCTGGATCCCTCCTTCCTGCACGGCGTCACCCGGGATTCGATCATCACCCTGGCCCGGGACCTGGGCTATGAGGTCGTCGAGCGGGACTTCACCGTCGACGAGGTGAAGGCATGGATCAAGACCGGCGAGGCGGCCCTGTCCGGCACCGCGGCGGTGCTGTCCGGCGTGGGCGCCTTCGTCCACGGCGATACCCGCTACCCGGTCGGCGACGGCGGCGTGGGCCCCAACACCCGCAAGCTGAGCGAGGCCCTGCGCGCGCTGCAATCCGGCCAGACTCCGGACCGTTTCGGCTGGCTGAGCTGATCCCCGTCTCCTTCTGAACCCGGTGCCCCTGCGGCGCCGGGTTTCATCTCTCCCGCCCTTATTCCTTACCGTCGCACGTCCGTTCTTCGACGCTCCGGCGGCCAGATCCAACCGGTGCACTGCAAGGCGCTTTTCGGCCGGCGTTAATGCCCGATGCGGCGGCTTTCTTTTCTTTCAAGAAAAATGAACACCGCATCATTCTTGTAACGTTTTCTATACAGACTTTCCCGCCGAGCCTGGCGCATCCTGCTACAGTCAATAGTTGGTTTTGCGACTTTTTCGGAGTTCCATGGACGGCTGGCGGCGATGGATCGGTATGGGGTTACTGCTGACCTGGCTGGGCGGCTCGGCGGTGGGTTACGGCTGGTATCAGTCTCAATACCTGCAGCCTTACCCCGGGGCGAATGCCTCGCAAACCGTCCTTCCGGAGGCATTGCGAAAGCAGTTGGAACGGGCCTGGAGCGCCGCGCCGACGGCGACCGGGGTCGAGCCGGGCGGCGTCACGCTGGTGCATTTCTCGCAGCCGGGTTGCCGCTGCGACGACGCCAGTCGAGACCACCTGAGGCGCTTGCGGGCGGAATACAGTCGGTCCGATCTTGCCGTGATCCAGGCGTTGCCACCGACGGCCGACGCCGCGGTCCCGGACCTCGGTGAAGCGGTGGACCGACGCAAGCTGCCAGCGTTATGGCAGCTGGTTTCGGCGGTCCCGGCGGCGGCGCTGTTTGGGCCTGGAGGCCAACTGCTGTACTTCGGCCCCTATTCGAGCGGCCCCTCCTGTGGCAGCGGCATCAACTTCGTGGAAGACGAACTGAGCCGGCTCCGGAACCATGAATCCGTGACACCCTGGATCAATGAGGTGGCCCTGGGCTGCTTCTGTGCGATCCGGCACCGGAAGACCTGAGACCACGTACCAGGAGAATCTCGTATGGATACGATCCTGCGCCCGGATATCTCTACGTCCGCACCAGCGGCGGCTGCCGCCGAGCGTTCGTCGGACACGCTCTACAGCCTTGACCGCCAGCGTCGCCAGGCGGATCGCCTCATGGCCGGTGTCAGTGCGCTTCTGCTGCTTTACGCCGTGGCACTGGCCGGGTGGCACGACACCTGGCTGGCGCTGTTCTGGTTCGGTGTGCCGGCGCTGGTGGTGCCAGTCGCCCTGGCGTGGCTCAGCCCGGGCAGTCGGCTGTCGCGGGTGGGATTCGGCGCCGGCTTCATGATCCTGTCGGCGCTGCATATCCACCAGGCCCACGGCATGATCGAGATGCACTTCGGGATCTTCATGCTGCTGGCGTTTCTGCTGTATTACCGGGACTGGCTGCCCATCGTCGCCGCTGCGGGCGTGATCGCGGTGCATCACCTGGTATTCAATTACCTGCAGGTGGCCGGCGTGTGGTCGGTCTACGTGTTCGAGGCCAATACCGGGTTGGAGATCGTGCTCTTGCACGCCGCCTATGTGGTGTTTGAGTCGGTGATCCTGGTGGTGATGGCGATCAAACTGCGGCGCGAGGCGGTGGAAACGGAAGAAGTCTATGCCACTGTGGGCAGCCTGTTGCAGGGGGGCGACCGCATTGACCTGCGGGGAACGGAGCGGCCGCCGGGCAGCCGCGTGGGCCATGCCTTGCAGGCGGTCATGAGTGAGACCCGGACGGTGCTGCGGGAGACACAGGATGTCACCGGGCAACTGGATGCCACCAGCTCGGAGATGGAGCGGCTGGCGGAAGGGCTGGCTTCCAATTTCCGCACCGAGGAGGCGGATACCGAGCAGGCGGCGTCGGCGGTCAGCGAAGCCACCGCGGCCGTCCAGCAGGTGGCCGAGAGTGCCCGAGACGCGGCCGAAGCGGCCGACAGCGTGGACGGTGCCGCCCGTGAGGCGACGATGTCCATCGACAGCAGCCGACCGGTCATCGACCGGCTGTCCTCCAGCATTGACCGCGGCGGCGACCGGGTGGATCAGCTGACCCGCGACAGCTACCGCATCGGTAGCGTTCTGGACGTGATCACCGGGGTTGCCGAGCAGACCAACCTGCTGGCTCTGAACGCGGCTATTGAGGCGGCGCGGGCCGGCGAACAGGGGCGCGGCTTTGCCGTAGTCGCCGACGAGGTTCGCTCGCTGGCCCAGAAAACCCAGCAGTCGGCGCTGGAAATCCAGTCCATGATCGACGAGCTGCAAACCGCCGCCAAGGCAGCGGACGCGGCCATGGCGGACAGTCGCGACGCCACCCGGGACACGGTGGAGGTCTTCGATGGCTTAGCCGAACGCCTGGCGACCATTGCCGACGGCGTGGAGCGCATCAACCTGGCCAATCGCCAGACCGCCGAGGCGGCGGCTCACCAGCGTGCGGTTATGGAAGCCGGTGACAACAGCGTCCTGGCGATTCGCCGGGATATCCTGGCCAGCCGCGGGGAGGTCCATCACCTGGCGGATGTGAGCGGCCGTCTGCGCCGGCTTGCCGAGAAACTCCTGCACCAGTCCACCCGATTCTCCCTGTAGAGGCCGGCGGCTCACGTCGTCGCGACATGACGGCGGCGTCGCTCTGTCGCCAGTGGCCCCACTGTAAGTGCTCGCTCTCGGCGTTATCCTAATAACACCGGGACAGGAGGTCCTGGTCGTTACTTGAGGGACCCGCCGCATAGGGACATATGGCCATGAAGCACGACATCTGGGAAAAGCTGCCGCCGCAACTTTATCTTCAACTCAAACGCTGGGATTATCGGCTCAAGGAAAAGGGCGCGTTTGAAGCAGCACAGCGCCTGCGCCAGGACGAGTCGCCCCAGGGTTACTCGTTTCGGCCGTTCGACCGCCAGCGTGCGATTTTTGTGCAGGTTCCCCGTTGCGCCGGCATGGCGATCAGCCAGACCCTGTTCGGCAACCTGTCCGGCGGCCACACCACGCTGGAGCAGTACCTGAACATCTTCGAGCCGCGCTGCGTTGCGGAGTATTTCAAGTTCGCGTTCGTGCGCAATCCCTGGGACCGGCTGGTATCGATCTACGCGTCGTTGCGTGACGGCGGCGGCAGCGCGACGGACCGGCGCCTGTACGAGCAGGAACTGAAGCCGCATGGGGACTTCGAGACTTTCGTACGGCGCTGGCTGACGCGTCGCAACGTCCGCAAGTGGACGCCGTTCTGCCCGCAGTATCATTTCATGCTGGATCGGCGCGAGATGGTGAAGCTGGATTTCGTCGGTTTCGTGGAGAACATCGAGCAGGATTTCCGCCAGGTGGCGGCACGGCTCGGCGCAAGCGCCTCGCTGCCGATGCTCAACCGCGGAGAGACGGCGCATTACACGGAATTCTACACCCCCGAGACCCGGGATATCGTGGCGGAGGTGTATGCCGAGGACATTCGTCTGCTGGGGTACAGTTTCGACAATGAAAACCTGCCCCAGCAGATTGCCGGTCGTGACCAGGACCGGGTCTACACCCTGCGTTCCTAGATCACGGCTTGGGTCGTGCGATCGCAATTGCTGGTAAACTCGTGGCTTTTCGTCCCAAGGGTGAACGCCGTATGTTCAAGTTTTCGAGCGCCCGTTGCCTGATCCTCGCCCTTGTCGTGTGGGGGAGCGGTGGGACCGTGCGGGCCGAAGTGCTCGAACTGGTGACCGAACCCTGGCCGCCGCTGGTGGAGCAACGGGACGGCAAACCCACCGGCCCCTTGTGGACGGTTGCCCAGGCCGTGCTGACACGGATGGGGTACGAGCCGCGCCTGCGTTTTGTTCCCTGGAAACGGGCACTGGACCTGGTGGCCCGCAACGAGGCCGATGCCGTGCTGGGTGCGGGTATGACCGTCGAGCGCCGGCAGCTTTTCCTGTATCCCGCCGAACCCCTGGCCTACAGTGAGACCGTGCTGTTTTCCGATCGCCGCTCGTCGCTGGTCTACGAGGATTTTGACAGTCTGGAGGGGCTGACCATCGGTCTGTCGGCCGGCTACTCCTACACCCGGGATGTCTGGTCTGCGCCCCAGTTCGAGCGTGAGGAAGTGCGGGATATCCGGGCCGGGCTGAACATGGTACTGCTGGGCCGGGTGGATGCCTTCATGGTCAATCGCGCCGTAGGCTGGCACGAAGCCCACCGCCTGGGCATTGCCGACCAGCTTTCGGCGTCGGTCAAGCCGATCAGCGAGGGGAGTGTCTACCTGATGTTCGCACCGACCACCGACCCGGAGCTGGTGCATGCCTTCGATCGCGCCATACGCAGGTTTCGCGGTTCAAAGGAATATGTGCGCCTGATGCGCGACTACGCGGCCCCTCATCCTGACGAGGCCAGCACACCCGATTCCTGAGGCGCGATCGCCGCTATTCGGAACTGACCCGGTAGAGTTGCCGCCAGATGGCATGACCGGTTCGGTCGAACTCGATCAGGGTGTCGACGAACCGCCGGCGGGCCCCAGTGTCGATCAGCTCGTCCGGCAGCAGCGGGTCGAAGACGATGCGACGGATGGCCCGGTCGCCCAGCACGAAGGATTCCCGGGCCGCCGCTTCCGGTTCCAGCACGTCGGCCTGCTTGAGCCACTGATCCAGCTGCCGGGCGCCGTCGCGGTAGCCCTGCTCCAGGGCGTCCCGGTCCCAGAGGTTGCGGGCCTGACGGTCGCGCTCCTCGTCGAGATCGCAGAGTGCGAACACCGGCGCTTCCGACTCCAGCCCCAGACGATACAGCCGTTCCCGGATCGCCGCGCCGCCGCCGGTCAGGTTGTCAGGGCGGACGAACAGGTCGCGGCTGAGTTCGCGGAAACCGTTGATTTCCAGGGCCCGTAACCGTCGGCGCGCGGCGGGTTTGTCGCTGCGGGGCAGGTTGCCGAGATGAACGCCGACCCAGTGCTGCGTCCAGGGCCGGATACGTTCCAGGGAGGCGCGCCAGCCCCGCACGTCGTCACTGAGCTTGTGGGCGCGATCGGTGAGCTGGTAGAGACCGCGTCCGCTGGACTCGATCAGTCCCTCTGAGCACAGGCGAGTGAGGGCGACCCGCGTGCTGTTGCTGGTCACACCGAACAGCTCGCAGATGTTGATGGCGATTCGAACCGGAAGGACATCGTCATCCATGGCCGTCATCAGGTTCATGATCAGACGCTGGGGCTTGGGTTTCACCGGATACTTCTCTCAATCCTTCCGCATGACAGGGCGCCGCCAACCGACGGTCTAGCCTGAAATGTTACCACGCTAACCAAAACACGGGCATTTCGCCGTTAGTGGAAGAGTGGCGGAATGAGACCCGGGTCGCGTCCTCCGCTTGGAATGAATCAAGTTGACAGGCTTGCGAGTGTCGCCTAACACTTCATGCAGTGCTGTTGCCTAATTGCTGTATCAGGTATCTCGTTTCCGGACTCTTGATTTTCACAGCAAGGATGCGGCGTCATGTACTCCTGCCTGTTTTCTTCATCAAAGTATCGATTCGTTGAACGCTCCGTGATGCCGTGCGAGGGCCCGTCCCGTACGACCGGATGCCGACCCGGATAGCGCCGGGAGTCTCTATGGCGAGACCATCAGCGTTCCGTTGGCTGACGCAGCGGGTTGGGGAGGTTTTTCCGGGCACACTCCTGGTGGCCTGCCTGGTGGTCATTGCCGCCCATTTCCAGTGGCTCGATCGTATCCAGAACGTGACGCTGGGGTTCGCTGCGGTGAGCCTTGAGCGCGCAGGCTGGTTACCCGACGCCGAATCGGGGCATCAAGACGCCGATTCGCCACGACTCTTCACGCTGGAAATTGATCAGCGGGCCTATGAGCGCGTTTTCAACCAGCAGTCGCCGCTCAGTCGCTATCATTTGCGCGACTTGCTGCTTTCGCTGACCGATCCGGAAGGCGGGATCGGCGGGCAACTGGGCGTTCCCGGCGTCATCGCGATCGATCTCGACCTGTCGCCCAACCCCACTGACGATCCGTTTCGTCCCACGCCGGCCTGCGATCTGACCTGTACGCTCAAGGCCATTGCGCCGCGGGTGCCCACCGTGTTGTTGCTGCCCCAACCGGTCAGCACGGACATGGCTCTCGACCGAAAAATCGAGTGGGTGAACGAGCTGGCGGATGTCGACAACCTCTACTTCGGGCTGGCCAATCTCATTGTCGAAGATGGCGGTGTGTTGCACTACCTGGATACGCCGTCCAGCTTTGCCCACGCGATCTGTCAGGCGGTACACGATACCGGCGAGCCGGTGCGCTGCCGGTTTAGCGCGAGTGTCTGGCCCAGGCGCATTAATCAGGCCGCCGACACCGCTGGCGCGGCCTGTGCGTTTCTCGAGACGCAGCGTTCGCAGCTGGAGCAGCTGTTCGCCGTGCCTCGTTTCGGAACCTCCCATCCTCAGTGTTCGTCGCCAGACGCGTCGGTCGGCAAATTGCTGGACCGGACATTCCTCAATACCGCATCCGCTGTTTTCCTGTCCCGTGGCCGTCTGGAGCCGTACCTGGCGACGCTGAACTTCAGGCGCTTCGGCGAGCTGGATATGCCCACCCTCCGACTGGACGCCCGCGAGCCCGGAGGGGATTTCACCGTGACGCTCGATGGTCAGCCCGTCGATTCCGGCGTCACCGGCAAACCGATGGACGGCCAGCTACTCATGATCGGCAGCCGCTACGGCGTGACGGACGTGTTTCACATGATGGGGCGTGAAGTGCCCGGCAGCCGGGTTCACCTGGCGGCGTACCTGTCGATTCTGAAACCGGTGAGTGACCTGGCGCCACTCTGGGGTCTTTTGCTGGATCTGGTGCTGGGTGTCTTGATTGCCATCGGACTGGTTTTGATCAAGGAGCAGTATGTCCGGAGCCCCAATATTGTGTGGCTCGGTGCCAACCTGCTTGCCCCGTTGGTGGGCCTGGTTCTGTTTTGCCTGGTCGCCTACTGGATCCTGATATGTTGGAACGTTCTGGTTCATCCCGGACCGATCGTTGCCGGCGTGATGCTGGACATCTATCTGGAACGTCTTGATCGCCCGCACCCGGCTTTGGTCGGACCCGCCGGTAGCCGGGGGCCGTCCCTATCGCCGAGGATGCAGTCGATGATGGCGAAAATCGGGGATGGCCGCATCGGCAAGCTCATGATTCGGGGCGACCAGGCGGCGATCAGGCCGTGGTGGCAGGACCGGGGTCGCGCTGTCTTGGACGCGGCATTGAACGCGAGAGCATCGGCACGACTGGATCGATGGGCGCGTCGCCTGTGTTACTGGCTGCTTGTCGGTTACGCCCTCTGGCTTATCGTTCAGTAGAGCTTCAGAAAATACCCATAATCCAAAACGACACTCACCGCTCGGCATGGAATGACTCACGATGACATGGAGATCACAGCATGAAATCGATAGTGACTCTGACGGGCCTGGTGCTCGCAGGTTTGGCCGCAGCGTCCTCGCAGGCGCTGGAGCTGGTGGTGATCGAAGGCTCTGTCGAGCTAACCGACCCGGATGCCGGCTGCGTTCGCAGCGCCGTTTTCGGTGACCGGATCGATACGGAGGACCCGCTCGCCGGTGCCAAGGGAGCACAGTGCGCGTCGGGTACTTCAGACCCACAGGTACGGGCCGTGGATACGCTGGCCATCCTGTGCGAACCGGGGGCGTCGGATACGGAGAACTGCGTTGACCTTGCGGCCGGGGACAGCAAATCCCTGAGCGAATTGATGGCGGGTGAGGGCGATGTGCGCGGCTGGCTGTCCTATCTGGTGGCCTCGGTACGCGCCACGGCCTTTGGCGGCAAGCGTCTGGACAGCGGCGACAGGCTGGAATTCTTCCCGTCCGGCAGCGTGCTCAAACCCAAGCGGGAACTGGTGATCCGGCCCGACTACGAGCAGCACCGGCAATACAGCGATTTCACCCTGATATCCGAGAGCGGCGACACCCTTTACGAACAGCCGGTGATTGATGGCGCGGTTCGCGTGCCCGCCGAGCACTTCGAGTTCGAAACCGATTACGCCTGGACAGTCCGGGCCGACGGGCGCACCTACCGGGGCGAATTTGCCATCGCCTATGCGGAGGACCAGGCGCTGTTTCAGGAGGAGCTGCAGGCGGTGGAGGGCTACGAGACGCTGTCGCCGCGGATGAAGGCCCTGCTGCAGGCCGCCAAGGCCCGGGAGTGGCAGTACAATTTCGACATGGAGCAGGCCGCGCGTCGCTACCTCGCTGACGGAGGCGCACGATGAAACGGACGATGCCATACCGCAGCCTTGGGCTGGCCGGTCTGTTGTCCCTGGCCGGGCCTTTGCAGGCCGGGTTGTTCGACGATATCGGCAAGGCGCTGAAGGATGCGGGCGACACCATCACCGGCCAGTCGGGCGATAACGCCAACGCCGCCGATAACGCCGTAACGGCAAGGTCGGCGCCGGCGCAACCGCAGCCAGAGACCCCGTCGCCCACGGATCGTCCGGAAGCGGTGGATACCGCCAGTCTGACCCGCCAGGCGCAGCAACTCCTGAATGCCCGCGGCTACAGCGCCGGCAGCGCGGATGGTATTTCCGGCGAGAACACGCGCCACGCCATCTGCCACTTCCAGGCGGTCAACGACATGACCCTGGACCCGCGAGCCACGCCGGCGCTGATCCAGGCCCTGCAGGCCTCGCCGCGATCCGGGCGGCCGCCGGAGTATGTCACGTTGTGGGAGCGGCAGTGCCAGATAGCCCACCTGAACAACCTCAACCAACTCACCGCGTCGGAATACAACAGCTATGAGGGGATGCTGACGGCGGACGACCGGCTTTGCCGCCACCTGGTGGCGCCATTCGAGCTGCAAAGCAACTTCGATTTTGTGCGCCAGAGCGTTGGGGGTTATGTGTCGGGGTTGAGCGATGCCCTGCTGGCCGGGGATTCGGTGGACCCGGCCAACGCGATCGAGCTCGACGAGGCCAGGGAGAGCGCCAAGAAAGCCAACTGGCTGCCGCTGGATTTGGAGCTGGCCTATGGCGAACGTCTGCATGAGGAACGCCTGGCGCAATCCGGTCTGATCCTCAGTCGCGACAACAAGCGGCGCCGGGTGCGGTCACTCTACGAGCAGGCCGACGCCGTGCTGGAGCAGGTGCTGGCGGGCATCGACCAGGAGCAGCCCTATACCTTCCAGCTGTTCCTGGTGGATGACGAAAGCGTCAACGCCGAAGCGCTGCCGGGGGGCTACCTGTACGTTAACAGTGGTGTTTTCGACACCAACCACGCGGACCTGATCATCGGCCATGAGGTGGCCCACGTGGTGCAGCGCCATACCACCCGGGAATTGCAGGCGCGGCTGGTGGACGTGGTAGAGACCACGGACGATCTCCAGAGCCTGCTATCGGCCGAAGGGAAACCCTCCGAGGCGGTCGTGGAGAAACTGCTGATCCTGCGCGGTGCCATCGCCGGTTACTCGCAGAACCAGGAGCTACAGGCGGATGCCTGCTCGGTGCGCATGGCGGTATCCGGCCATGCGGTTGGCGAAGCGGCGATCGACGCCTACGTCGACGAACTGTCGTCCGGCAAAAGCAGCCTGCGCCGGCCCATGTCCACCCATCCGGCCTATCCGGACCGGCGTGAGCGAATGCTGGACGTGGTGCAGGATGCCGGGCAGGGGGCGAGCATCAGTCAGAACTGACGCCGGCCGCGATGGCCAGGCCAATGTCCCTTACCAGGGCATCGACGCGGTCCAGGGTGCTGGACCAGGAGCAGACGAAGCGGGCCGCGCCGCCGATGAAGGTGTAGAAGTGCCAGCCCTTGGCGCGCAGGGCCGTCTGCACCGATTGCGGCAGGTCCACGAATACGGCGTTGGCCTGGCGCGGGAAGCACAGTTCGATGCCGTCCAGTTGCTGTAGGCCGGCTTCCAATCGGGCGGCGCAGGCGTTGGCGTGGGCGGCGTTCTTCAGCCAGGCGTCGTTTTCCAGTAGCCCGCACCAGGGCGCGGAGATGAAGCGCATCTTGGAAGCCAACTGCCCGGCCTGCTTGCAGCGCCACTCGAAGTCCTCCGCCAGCTGGCGATTGAAGAAGAGAATGGCTTCACCGACGGCCAGGCCGTTCTTGGTGCCCGAGAAACACAGCACGTCGACGCCGGACTTCCAGGTGATCTCGGCCGGTGTGGCGTCGAGCGCGGCGGCGGCGTTGGCGAAGCGGGCGCCGTCCATGTGGATGCGCAGGCCGTAGCGGTCCGCCACTTCGCGGATCGCTTTCAGTTCCTCGATGCTGTAGAGCGTCCCCACCTCGGTGGACTGGGTGAGGGTAATGACCCGCGGCTTGGGGTAGTGAATGTCCGTACGCCGGGTCACCATCCGCTCGATGCTCTCGGGCGTCAGCTTGCCGTTGGGGCCGTCGCCCACCAGCAGTTTGGAGCCGTTGGAGGCGTACTCCGGGCCGCCGCACTCGTCGGTTTCCACGTGCGCCAGTTCGTGGCAGATCACACTGTGGAACGACTGGCACATGGCCGCCAGGCTCAGGGAATTGGCCGCCGTGCCGTTGAATACGAAGAACACCTCGCAGTCCGACTCGAACGTCTCGCGCAGGCGGTCCGCCGCCATCTGCGTCCACGGGTCCTCGCCGTAGGCGCTGGCGTCGCGCTCGTTGGCGCGGGCCATGTAGTCCATGGCTTCGGGGCAGATACCGGCGTAGTTATCACTGGCGAACTGTTCGTGGTGCGGCATGGTGGCTCCTTGTCGATCCTCGTTCGAATCAGACGGGCAGGTGGGTTCGGGTCAGGTTGCGCGCGCCGGCTTCCGTGACCAGCACGTTGTCCTCGATGCGGATACCGCCGCAGCCCTTGAGCTCGTCAATCAGGGTGCGGTTGAGGTACTGGCCGTCGGGGCCGTCGAGTACCGGTTCCAGCAACGAGGGAATGAAGTACAGGCCCGGCTCGATGGTGACCACCATGCCCGGCTTGAGGCAGTGAGTCAGACGCAGGGCGGGGTGGTCTTCGGGGGACGGACGCGGCTTGCCGGCGACGTCGTGCACCTGGATGCCCAGGAAATGCCCCAGCCCGTGCGGGAAGAAGGCGCGGGTAATGCCGCGCTCAACGATGGCGTTGTCGTCCAGGGTGTGGACCAGCTCGCTGGCCTTGAGCAGGGCGGCGATCCCCTGGTGGCAGCGCCGGTGCAGTTCCATGTAGTCCACGCCGGGCGCCACCGCCTCACACAGCCGTTTCTGCAGGGATTCCAGCCCGCCGATCAGCGCCTGGAAGCGGTTCTCGCCGGGAGCGGCGGTGGTGCGGGTGATGTCCGAGCAGTAGCCGCGATAGCGCACGCCGGCGTCGATCAGCAGGCTACGCGGGCGCGCCGGCGAGCGGGTGTCGTAATACTGGTAGTGCAGGATGCCGGCGTGATCGTTCAGACCGATGATGCTGTGGTACGGCGCCAGGGCTTCGCGCTGGCCGGTGGCCTGCTGGTAGGCCAGGTTGATCTCGAACTCGCTGGCGCCGGCGAGGAAAGCCTCGCGGGCGGCCTCGTGCCCCTTTGCCGCGATGGCGTTAGCGTGATCGATGCACGCGACTTCGTAGGGCGTCTTGGCGACGCGCAGGTTGTCCAGCGCAGACAGCAGGGTGGCCGGGTTGAGGTCGCCTTTTACATCGCTCACCTGGGCTGGGTCACCGATGACGGCCAGACGTTCGGGGTAGTCGATGTCCGGCGCCTCCGGGCCCGGCTGGCCGGTCACGTCGATGCGCTGGGTCCAGGGCGCGTCGGGGATGCTGGCGGTGGCGTGCCAGAAATCCACCGGCGTGTGCAGGAACAGCCGGGCTCCGCCGTCCTTGTCCACCAGCAGCCAGCTGTGCTCGGTGCCGGCCAGGCCGGTCCAGTGCAGGAAATGGCCGTAACCGTGGTGATGGTGGGCCTGGTCGTCGGCATAACGCATCGGTGCAGCGCCCGAGCCGATCAGGATTGCGTCGTAACCGTGCTGGTTGAGGATGTCGGCGTAGGCGGCCTGCAGGTGCTCGATGTGTTCGAGTTGCAGGGCGTCGATGCGGGAGTCAGACATATTGGTTGACCAGTTCGTTCCAGAGAGTGAGTGTGTCTTCCGAGCGCGGCTGGCGCAGTCGGATCAGCCGGATATCCACAAACACGTCCCAGCGCTCGTCACCGGCGCGGACCAGTTGGCCAAAGTGTTCGCTTTTCTCGCCCATCCGGTAGGGCAGCCAGCCCATTCCAAAGCCCTGCTTGAGCAGCGCCTTGACGCTGGCGGAATGGCTGTTTTCGTTCAGTGGCAGCAGATGTGCCTGGGGCTGGGTGCGCGCCAGGTGCGCCAGGATGGCGGATTTCAGGAAGCCGCGCGCGTGGTAGGCGATCACGGGCACCGGCTGTTCCTGGGTGCCGGGCAGTGAAAACCGCGGTTCGCCGTTGTCCTGGCTGATCGTGAACGGCGTGACCCGTTCCTGTGCCAGGGTCAGCCATTCGTAACGGTCGGCGTTCAGCCGCGAACGCCAGGGCAGGTCCTCGTGCCAGTAGCAGAGCACCATGTCCACGTCGCCGTTGTCCAGCGCGTCGAGGAAGTCCTCGCCCACCCAGTTGGTGGATTTGAGGTTGATCTCGATACGGTCGCGCATGCCGGTGCGTTCCACCCACCCGGAGAAAAAGTGGGAGAACAGCCCCTGGGTCGAACCCACACTGATCCGCGTGGCGGCGTCGGCCTCCAGCGACGTGATCCGCTCGCGGGTGTCGCGCACATCCCGGGTGATGCGTTCGCACATCTCCAGGAACACCTGACCCGCCGGCGTCAGCGACAGCGGCAGGGTCTGGCGGTTGATCAGCGTGGAGCCCATGGCTTCTTCAAGCAGCTTGATGCGCCGGCTGAACGTGGGCTGGCTGACGTGCTGCATTTCCGCCGCGCGGGAAAAATGCTGCGTCCGGGCCAGCGCCATAAAGTCTTCTAACCAGCGTACTTCCATGCCAGGGTTACCTGCGTCTAAGTGTTCGCGTCGCGATTTCGGCTAATCCACACTATAGACGGCCTTCCTCGACGGCATGGCAAGCCACCTGACTGCCGGCGTCTGAGACGATCAGCTTGGGCACCTCGGTCTTGCAGCGGTCGTTGGCGTACGGACAGCGACCGTGGAACACACAGCCCGACGGCAGGTTGACCGGCGTCGACACCTCGCCGTGCAGGCGGATGTGATTCGGACGATCGTCCTCCAGCCGCGGTATCGCCGACAGCAACGCCTGGGTATACGGATGGCGCGGGCTGTCGAACAGCGTCTTGGTATCGGCCAGTTCGCACACCGTGCCCAGGTACATCACGGCCACCCGGGTACCGAAGTGTTCCACCACCGACAGGTCGTGGGTGATGAACAGGTACGTCAGGCCGCGGTCTTCCTGGGCGTCCATCAGCAGGTTCAGTACCTGCGCCTGGATGGACACGTCCAGCGCCGAAATCGGCTCATCGGCGACGATGAACTCCGGATCCACCGCCAGGGCCCGGGCGATGGCGATGCGCTGGCGCTGGCCGCCGGAAAACTCGTGGCCGAAGCGCTTGCCCCAGTCCGGGTCGATGCCCACCGAGTGCATGACCTCATGCACCTTGTCGCGAATCGTGTCTTTCGACCAGTCCGGATGGTGGAACCGGATCGGCTCCTCCAGGGTCTGCTGGATCGTCATGCGCGGATTCAGCGACGCGTAAGGATTCTGGAAAATCATCTGCATCTTGCGGCGATAGGGCAATACGTCCTTACCGTCGAGATCGTCGATGCGCTGGCCATCGTAGTGGATCTCGCCGCCGCTCGGCGACAGCAGGCCCATCACGGTGCGGGCCACGGTGGACTTGCCGCAGCCGGATTCGCCCACCACGCACAGGGCTTCGCCCTTCTGCACGTCCAGATTGACGCCGTTGATGGCGTGGACGAATTCCTGGTGCCGCTCGAAGCGGCCGTTGCGGAAACGCAACTGCTCCAGGAAGTTGCCGGACAGGTCGAAGCGTTTCTCCAGATCCCGGATTTCGACGAGGGGCTTGGCCTCGGCATTCATGAGCTCATCTCCCGCTGTTGTTTCTCTTCTTCGATCAGCTTGCGCACTTCATGGCAGGCCACATCGACGTTGCCGGAGGTGACGTAGTCCGGCATCTCCTGCTTGCACAGATCGGTGGCGAACTGGCAGCGCGGATGGAACGGACACCCGGTGGGTATCCGGTTCAGCGAGGGCATGGCGCCCGGGATCTGGTACAGGCGACGCCCCGGTTCGCCCATTTGCGGCAGGGCGTTGATCAGCCCCTGGGTGTAGGGGTGCTGGGCGTCGTTGATGATTTCCTTGGTCGGTCCCTGTTCGATGATGCGACCGGCGTACATGACCAGCATGCGCTGGGTCACCTGGGACACCACGCCCAGGTCGTGGGTGATCAGCATCAGGGCCACGTTGCGCTGCTCGCACAGCTCCAGCAGCAGGGCCATGATTTCCGCCTGGATGGTGACATCCAGCGCCGTGGTGGGCTCGTCGGCAATGATGATCTCCGGGTCCAGCAGCAGGGCGATGGCGATGATCACCCGCTGGCGCATGCCGCCGGACAGCTCGTGCGGATACTGGTCCAGGCGCTTGTCCGGGGACGGGATCTGAACCTGCTTGAGGCGGTCCAGGGCGATCTGGCGCGCTTCCCGGGTGCTGATGCGGCGGTGCGCCTTGAGCGCCTCCACCATCTGGGTGCCAATGCTGAGCACCGGGTTCAGGGTCATCATCGGGTCCTGGAAAATCATGGCGATGCGATGGCCGCGGATCTTGCGCAGTTCGCGCTCGCTCATGGTCGCCAGGTTCCGGCCTTCGAACAGGATCTCGCCGCCGGCGATGTAGCCGGGGCGGGCAATCAGGTTGAGGATGGAGAAGGCCGCGACGGATTTACCGGCGCCGGATTCCCCCACCAGGCCCAGCCGCTCGCCCTTGTCCAGGGAGAAGCTGATCTTGCGCAGGGCCTTGAGGTCGCCGCCACGCACCGCGAAGCGGACATCGAGATTCTTAACTTCCAGCAGTGCCATGGTTTACCCCTTGTACAGTCTCGGGTTCATCACATCACGCAGCCAGTCACCCAACAGGTTGATGACCAGCACGAGGACCACCAGCACCAGGCCGGGAATCAGCGTGATCCACCAGGAACCGCTCTGGATGTAATCGAAGCCGGATTTGATCAGCGAACCCAGCGACGGCTGGGTTTCCGGCATGCCCAGGCCGAGGAACGACAGCGCCGCCTCGGAGATGATCGCGTTGGCGATCTGCACCGTCGAGATGACGAAGATCGGCGACAGGGTGTTGGGCAGGATGTGCCGGAACATGATGCGGTTGGTGCGGAAGCCCATCACCTTGGCCGCGTCCACGTATTCCTTCTTCTTTTCGGCCAGCACCGAGGCACGCACGGTGCGGGCGATCTGCGGCCATTCCGCCAGACCGATGATCAGGATCAGCATGTAGATGGCGATCTCGCCGAACATCAGGTTGCCGAAGCTGGCCTTGAACACGGCACCAACGATGATGGCGACCATCAGGGTGGAGAACGACAGCTGCACGTCGGCGATGCGCATCAGGATGGAGTCGACCTTGCCGCCCAGGTAGCCGGCCAGCAGACCGAACAGGATGCCCAGGGCTGCCTGCAGGATCACGGCGCCGAAGCCGATCAGCAGGGACACGCGGGTGCCGTACAGGATCGTTGAGAGCAGGTCGCGGCCCTGGGAGTCGGTGCCCACCGGGAACGCCGGGTCGCTGCCGTCGAGCCAGGCGGGCGGCAGCTCCGAGTTCATGATGTTGATGGTGGCCAGATCGTAGGGATCGTGCGGGGCCAGCAGCGGCGCCAGGAACGCGGCGGCGGCGATCACCACGAACACGATGAAACTGACGATGGCGATCTTGTCGCGCTTGAAGCTGTACCAGAGGAAGGATTCCCGGAACCGGCTCCAGCGGGATGCGTTTGCGGTTGCTGTGGTCATGCCTTCTTACCTGTCAGTTTTACGGTCGGGTTCACCAGGCCGTAGACCAGGTCAACCACGGTGTTGGTGATGACGAAGACCAGGCCCACCACCATTAGGTAAGCGACGATCAGCGGGATGTCGCTGCGGGTGATGGCCTCCAGGAACATCAGGCCCACGCCCGGCCACTGGAACACGGTCTCGGTGAGGATGGTGTAGGCCACCATGATGCCGATCTGCACCCCGCCGACGGTAATGACCGGCAGCATGGTGTTCTTCAGGGCGTGCAGGAAATTGATTCGGCGCGGCGAAACGCCCTTGGCCTGGGCGTAGCGGATGTAGTCGCTCTGCAGCACTTCCATCATCTCGGCGCGGATCAGGCGGATGAACAGCGGCAGCATGATCGACGCCAGCGACACCGCCGGCAGCAGCAGGTGCAGCAGCCCCGTGCCGGAGAAGAAGTTGGATTCCCAGGTGCCGAACAGGTGCGTCAGTTCGTCACCGCGGCCGTAGGACGGCATGCCGCCGTCAGTGGAGAAGAAGTCGTTGAGCCATTGCCCCCAGCCGGTGTCCGACGGAAACCAGGTCACCGTCACGCCGATGGAGAACAGCTGGATCAGCACGATGGCCGTGAGGAAGACCGGGATGGAAATCCCGACGGTACTCACGCCCATAAAGAATTTCGACAGCCAGGCCCGTGGGCGTATGGCGGCGTAGACCCCGATGGGGACCGACAGGAAGGCGATCATCAGGCTGGCGGCGATGACCAGCTCCAGCGTCGCCGGCAGGTGCTCCAGGATCACGTCGAGGGTGGGTTTCCCGTAGAAATAGGACGTGCCCAGGTCGCCCTGGACCGCGTTGGTCGCGAAACGGACGTACTGCACCAGGAAAGGATCGTTCAGGCCCAGATCCTCGCGGAGCTGTTCCCGCTCGGCGTCGGACACGGACTGCCCGACCATCTGTCGGAGCGGATCGCCGAGGCCATCCTGGATGGCGAAGCTGATCACGCTGATCACGAACATGACCAGTAGAGCCTGGCCAATTCGTTGCACCAAAAAAGCTAACATGGGGTTACACCGAAAGCTGGCTTGGATCGCGTCGGGCTTGTGGCCCTTGGCGTTCCGGGTTACTTGGGGGTATTTCTTGTTTACGAATACAAAAACCGGGCCCTGGAGGCGTTTGCCGCCAAGGGCCCGGCTTCCGTGTCAGGCCCCGCTTATTCGACGACCAGGTCGCCGATGTAGGGGAAGTTCATCACGTTGAGGATCGGCTCGATCTTCACGTTGGACTTCGAGGCCCAGGCCAGATCCTGCCAGTGCAGCGGGACGAAAGCGGCGTCGTCGTACAGCCCCTGCTCGACCTTCTGCAGCAGCGCGGCGCGCTTGTCCAGATCGGTCTCGACGTTGGCCTGGTCAACCAGCTTGTCCAGCTCCGGGTTGCAGTAGTTGCCGGCGTTGTACTGGCCGTTGCCGCTGTCGGCATCCGGACACATGGTCAGGAACTCGTAGAAGTTGGCGGAGTCCTCGGTGTCCGCGTGCCAACCGATCATCATCATGTCGGCGGCGCGGTTGTCGAACTCGGGCCAGTACTGTGCTTTGGGCAGCGTCTTGAGATCCACCTTGATGTTGATGCGCGCCAGCATGGCCGCAACCGCCTGGGCGATCTTGTCGTCGTTCACGTAGCGGTTATTCGGCGCCATCATGGTGATGGTGAAACCGTCCTCGTAACCGGCTTCCTTCATCAGCTCCTTGGCCTTGGCCACGTCGAAGCGCGGCTTGAGGCTGTCCACGTGGCCCTGGTAGCCGGTCGGAGACAGCTGGGCGGCCGGGGTGGCGAAGCCTTTCATGATCTTGGCGGCGATGCCTTCCTGGTTGACGGCGTAAGCGATGGCCTGACGCACGCGCTTGTCCTTGAAGGCTTCAACGCGCTCCTGGTTCATCTGGAACGTGATGATGCGGGTGCCGCTCATGGTGACCAGATCGGTCTTCGGATCACGCTTGATCCGCTCCAGATCGGTCGGCGGCACCGGTGCGATGAAGTCCACACCGCCGGACAGCAGGGCGGAAACGCGGGTGTTGTTTTCCTTGATCGGGGTCAGGGTGATGTGACCCACGTTACCCGGGGATTCGGTATCCCAGTAGTCGTCGAAACGGTCAAACTCGACCTTCACGCCCTGCTGGCGGGAAGTGACGACGTAGGGGCCGGTGCCAGATTGGTTGCGCGAGGCGAAAGTGCTGCCCTGCTTGGAAATCGCGCCCTTGTCGTTGCCGTTATCGTCTTCGCCGGTGTAGAACGCCTTGTCCATCGGGAAGATGTAGGTGGCGGCGTTGAGCAGCAGCGGGTAAGGCTTGTTGGTGACCAGATCGAAGGTGGTGTCATCAACGATCTTCAGCTCGCTGAACGGCTTGAAGATGGCCTTGAAGTCCTGGCTCTTCTTGAGACGGTCGAAGGTGAACTTCACGTCTTCACTGGTGAGGGTGTTGCCGGAATGAAACTTGACGCCTTCGCGCAGGTGGAAGCGCATGGTGCGGTCGTCGATGCGTTCCCAGCTCTTGGCCAGGCGCGGTTCGAATTCCAGGTCCTTGGTCCAGCGGATCAGCGGGTCGAAGGTCATGTGCGACAGCTGCAGAATGCCGCCGGAAAGCTGCTCGTGGATGTCCAGCGTCACCGGGTCGGCGTCATAGGCCAGCTTCAGTTCCTTGTCGGCCTCCGCGGCGGAGCCCGCCATCGGTGCGCCGGCCAGAGCAAGGCAGCTCACACAGGCTGTGAGGAGTCGTTTCATAGCGTAGCGTTTCCTGTCGGTCTTTTTCTGGGAGTTTATTGGTTTTTTCTTGGGAGCTTTTGGGAGCTCCTTGATGCTATCTGCGTCGTACCATCTGCGGTTAATACGGATGGCAGTGGCTGTAGAAAGTAGTGACTGGTCGGGCAGTGAGCAATCGAAAAAACGACATGCGCTTATTCGCGGGGTGAATGAACCGAATGGAGTCAATCCGGGGATTGTCGGACAGCATTATTAAATTTATTTAAAAACATAGGATTAGGCATGTTTCTGGCAGGCTGAAACCAGCGCAGTGCGCTATGGCGAGGCGAGGGTGCACCAGGTCGATTCGCAGCAAATGGTAATGTTTTCGTGATTTTTACCGTCCTGATCGCGCTTCTTTTGTGAGAATGAATCGCATTTGGGGCGATGTGGCGGTCAGTCCAGGGGCTGCACCGGTATCGGATCAAGCGTCTCGCCGCCGTGCAGGTCCTGGACGCGGTTCATTTGCAAGCGGGAGTGAGTTGATCCGCGCCGAAGTGGACGTCCATGGTGGTGCCGCCCGGGCCGGATCCGACGATGTCGAGCTGCCAGTCCTGGCGTTCACAGATGAGTTGGACCAGCAACAGGCCAAAGTTACTCTCCTGCATGCGTCGCTCTCGTCTGGAAATATTGTTTTCCAGACGTTCGCTGACGTCTCTGGGCAGGCCCCGGCCGTAGTCCGTGATGCGCAGTCCATCGGCGAGCAGCTCGATATCCACCGGGCCGCGTGTGTGCTTGAGGGCATTTTGCAGGAGGTTACGGATAAGCATGCGCAACAGCGGAGGGTCGGTCATCAGCGTCTGATCGCCGGCGGCATCGAAACGCAGGCGGTCCGGTTGGTCCGACTGGCTGTTTTCCAGGTCCGCCATGGTGTCCCGGGTGATCCGGGCGAGACTGACCGGTTCCGGCTCATCGCTGTCGACGTGACCGCGCGCCAGCTTGAGCAGGACGTTGACGTCGGCCTGCATGTCGTTGGCCGCCCGTCGGATACGGGCCAGCGTGCGCTGGTCCGCTTCGGACAGGGCGTTGCGCTTCTCGATGATTTCCAGCGCGCCGCTCATCACGGCCAGGGGCGTACGCAATTCGTGACTGGCCAGCTTGACGAACGACTTCTCCCGGTCGACGAAGGCCTCCAGGGCATCGAGGAAGCGGTTGAAAGCCCCGGCGATATCGGCGAACTCCGTGTCCTGGTATTCGGTTTCCAGCCGCCGCATGGTCTTGGCCGGTTCCGTGGCCTGGATCTGTTGCGTCAGCTTGCGCAGTGGATGGACCAGCCGGCGGGCACTGAGACGGGACAGCACGAATCCGATCAGCGCCATACCCAGCAGCACGCCCAGGACGGTGAGCTGGGACAGCAA
Source organism: Marinobacter sp. JSM 1782161 (assembly GCF_011421605.1). Lineage (NCBI taxonomy): Bacteria > Pseudomonadati > Pseudomonadota > Gammaproteobacteria > Pseudomonadales > Marinobacteraceae > Marinobacter > Marinobacter sp. JSM 1782161. The sequence goes on along the minus strand of NZ_WSSA01000002.1, from coordinate 2,364,889 downwards.
CTCCTGGCCTTCCATGATGGAAATGTCCTGTGACAGGTAGAGGTGGCCCGGCGGGTTATCGACCGGCTCCACCAGAACCAGGTAGGTGGCCTCGGTCAGCTCCAGCTCACCGGAATAGGGTGCCGGCTTTCCTTTGAGATAGTCCGGCAGCGCGTCTTCCGGGGCGCCGGCCGGCAGGAAAATCGCCTTCAGGCGCGCTGTGTCCCATTGCTGCACCGAATTGCCCTGGATATGTTTGCGGAAATAGGCCTGCTCCTCGGTCAGTTCCAGACTGAGGATGGTGTCTTCCATGTCTTCATAGAAGACTTCGATGGCGCCGATGGACAGCAGGGCCGTGACCAGACTAACGGCAAACAGGTTTCGGAAGAGGCGTGTCGCCAGCGAACGTCTCACGGCGCGGACGGCTCCTCGGCGTCGGGTGGCACGATCCGGTAACCCCGGCCGTAGACCGTCTTGACCAGGGCGTGGCCCAGTGTGCCCTGGAGGGTACGGCGCAGGGAATAGATATGGGTACGCAGGGTGTGACCGTCGCTCTCAGCTGCCGCCTCGCCCCAGATGGCATCGCTCAGGGCGTCATGGCTGAGGAAGTTGGGATAGGCCCGGATCAGCAACTCGAACAGGCGCGCGGGGATACCGGTCAGCTCGGCCCGCTGCCCATGTAACTCCACCGTCAGGGTGCCTGGATCAAAGCGCACCGGTCCGGCGCCAAGCCCGGGCTTGCGAGCGGTGAAACGCCGATGCAGGGCGTCGATGCGCAGCTGCAGTTCGCGCAGCTCGAACGGTTTGACCAGATAGTCATCGGCACCATCCTCGAACCCCTGTTCCTTGTCGGCCAGCGCGCCCCGGGCGGTCATCATGATGATCGGGGTGGCGCACTGCAGGTCACGGCGGATGCGGCGGCAGATCTCGAAGCCGGAGACGCCCGGTAGCATCAGGTCGAGCACCACCACGTCGTACTCGTTGGTCGACAGCAGGTGGAGGGCGGTGAGACCGTCGGCGGCGAAGTCCAGGTCGTAGCGCTCGTCGCCGAGAAACTCGAACAGATTCTCGGCGAGATCGATCTGATCCTCGACGATCAGCAATCGCAGGCTGGGCGTGGCAGTGGGTGATGACATGGTGCTTCTGATCAGCTCTTACGGGCCGTTGCGTTGCCGGGCAAGGACAACAGAACGTAGCGTTGACTGGCGCCCCGGACCGGACGGGCGGTCGGGAACCTGGCGGTGAATAACGCTTGTTCATCCCTGGGCACCGCGACCAGGTAGCGCGCGTAGCCCCGATTCTGTCGCATTCGCGTCAGCCCTGCCAGTGTGGTTTCCCGAGCCAGACCGCGGCTGTAGTAGCGCGCGGAGAAGGGCACCTCGTCCAGATAGAGCAGCGCGCTGTCTCCGGGCCGCTGGATCTCTGTATAGACGCGTACCAGCGGTCTCTCGGTTTTCAGATGCTCTACCAACGCGGGGCTGGCCAGGGCCACGACCGCGATGAGCGCCGGCACGGTAGCGGTCAGTGCCCGGGCCCCGGATCGCCAGCGGCTTTTGCGGTCGGCCAGCCTGGGGACAAGCTCCCGAGCCAGCAGGATGGCTGAAAACGGCAGCGCGGGCAGAACGTAGGTCCACAGGGTGTTACCGGCCAGCGTGAAGAAAACCATCGGCGCCAGGGTGGCCAGCCACAGGAACCGGACCGGTGGCTGGGCCCGTTTGCGCGTGCGGCCGCCGTCACGCCAGAGGCGGAAGCCGTAACTGGCCATCAGGCCCAGTGCCAGCAATCCCCAGGGAAACGACGCCCAGAGCCAGAACACCCAGATCATGCCCTTGGGCTGGTCGTGGGCGGAGCCGTAGAGATCGCCGGTCCAGCCCGGATCGATAAAGCGACGGAAGTGCTCGCCGACGATGAAGTAGTCCAGGAACCCCGGGGTTTTCAGCTCCGCCAGGATATACCAGGGCAGCGTCAGCGCGGCGGTGAGTAAGGTGCCGGTCAGCCAGGGGAAGGCGCGAAGCCGAGCGCGCCACTGGCCCTGCAGCAACAGCCAGCCGCCGATCGGCAGTCCGGTCAGCACCAGTGCCAGTGGGCCCTTCGCCAACAGGCCGATAGCCAGGCCCAGAAAGAAAAACCAGCGCCAGATCCGCTCCTGTCCCTGGTTGACCAGGGCGAAGCTGACCAGGCTCAGCGTGGTGCCCAGGGTCAGGAACGGGTCGGTCATGACGGCGCCGGCGCTGACATAGCTCAGCGCCATGGATGCCAGGATCAGAACCGACCAGCGGGCGGTCGCCCGGTCCGTGAGGGCGAGGGCCAGGCGACCGGTCAGATAAAGCACTCCCAGCATGGCAAGCCAGGACGGCACACGAATGGCGAACGGGCTGACGCCGAACAGCTTGATCGAAGCCGCCTGGGCCCAGAACGAGAGAGGCGGCTTCCCCCAGAAGGGCTCGCCCGGCTCGAACCAGGGCGTGATCCAGTCGCCGGTCTCCGCCATCAGTCGGGCGATCTCGGCGTAGCGGGGCTCTGTGGTGTCCACCAGGGGAAACAGGGCCATGCCCAGCAGGCGGCTGAACAGGATGGCCGCGAGGGCCCACAGCCAGGGACTAACTGACCTGAACATGACGCGGTGTCTCTCTGAATGGACGGATGGCGTCGGGAGCGGACCCACCTTGGCCGATCACGTCCCGGGTTATGTAGATCGGTCGCTGCTTGCTTTCAATGTAGGTCTTGCCCACGTATTCACCGACGATGCCGATGCCGACCAGTTGAATGCCGCCAAGGAAGGTGATGATGGCGACCAGTGAGGGATAACCGGCGATGACATCGCCCAGCAGGGCCGCCTTGACCACGATCCAGAGTCCGAACACGGCGCCCAGGGTCGCCGCGATCAGGCCGATCCCGGTGGCCCAGCGTAGCGGGGCGACGGAGAAGGAGGTCAGCCCCTCCAGCGCCAGACCGAACAGACCCAGGAAATTCCACTTGGAGGTGCCGGCGGAGCGCGGATTGCGATCGTAGGTCATCACTTCGGTGGGCAGGCCGACCCAGGCGAACAGACCCTTCATGTAGCGGTTGCGTTCGTTCAGGGACAGCAGGGCGTCCACGGCGCGGCGGCTCATCAACCGGAAATCGCCGGTGTCGACGGGAATCGGCGACTGACAGGTCCGGTTCAGCAGACGGTAGTAGCCGTAGGCGCAGAGTCGCTTGAACCAGGATTCTCCGTGTCGCGAACGCCGCTGCATCAACACCACATCGGTTCCCGCCAGCCAGCGCGACACCATCTCCGGGATCAGCTCGGGCGGGTCCTGCAGGTCGGCGTCGAGAATGATCACCGCGTCGCCCCGCGCGTGCTCAATACCTGCCGTCAGAGCGGCTTCCTTGCCAAAGTTGCGACTCAGCCGGACCAGTCGAAGTGCGGGCCGCTTGCGGATTGCGTCGATCAGGAACTCGGCGCTGCCGTCCTGGCTGCCGTCGTCGACAAAGACGATCTCGGCGGCCAGCGGCAGCCGGGCCAGCACCGGCTGGAGGTGATCCAGCAAGGCCGGCAGGCCCGGGCGCTCGTTGAACACCGGGATCACGATGGAAACCAGGGACGCATGCGCTTGTCCCGTCTTAACGGACGGAGGGAAACGACTCATGGAAGACAAACCTCTGGTAGAGACAGTAATTCAGCCCGGTGACCAGGGCCGTTGTTGCCACCTGCGCCAGCGCGACCGGGCAAGCCGCGACGCTGTGCAGGAAGGCGAACAACAGCACGTTACTCAACCAGGCCAGTGAGCAGGAAAGCAGGTAGCGGGGTAGGGCGCGGCGGTGAGGGCTCGCCACGCCGAAGGCCAGCCGGCGCTGCAGGCCGTAATTGACACCGGCGCCGGCGGCACTGCCGGTGGCGGTGGCCAGCGCAGGAGCCACGCCCAGCCCCCACAGGCCAGCCATGACCGACCAATGGAGGGCGGTGGCCAGGCCGCCGGAGGCCAGGAATCCGGTCACTTGTCTCAGGCGCGGAGGCCGGTCTGCGGTGTCTGCTCTCACGGGGCTTACTCTAGCGATACGGTGGTCATGGACGTGTTCAGGAAATGTCAGGCTCGCATCAAAGCCCGGCCTTTTCCGGTAGGCCGTATTTCTGCTGGCGATACAGCCACAGGGGCAACTGGGCATGAGCCCGTGCCCGCGTGACATCCGCTGGCGCCGGCGGTGCATCGGTGTATCGGGTCTCGCCGGACGCTGGATCGTAATGACCGGCCAGGGGCGCCTGATCCGGCCTCAGGATGGTGACGTTGTGGTCACTGTCCATCCAGGCGAAGTAGTCGTAGAACTGCATCATGGCTCGGCCCGGCACGTCGGTATTCCGGGTCAGGTCACGCCCGATCATCGGGTGCGTACTGTCCAGCCCGATCAGGGAGAGCAGGGTGGGCGCCATGTCGATCTGACTGGCGAGGGTCTGGATCCGCCTGGGTTTGATGTCCGCGCCCAGGATCAGGCCGGGAATGTGGAAGTTCTTTATGGGAACCAGCTCGTTGCCCCAGACCCGGTCGTCGTGATCGGCCACGATCAGGAACACCGTGTTGTCCCAGTAGTCGCTCTCGCGGGCTTGCTCAATGAATTGGCCGAGCGCGTAATCCGCGTAGCGAACGGCGTTGGCCGGGGTGTTCTTGGGTGTGCCGTGGAGCTGGATGCGGCCATCCGGGTACTGGAACGGGCTGTGGTTGGACGATGAGAACACCAGGCGGAAGAAAGGTTTGTCCTGTTTGTTGAGGGCCTTGAGTTCACGATGGGTCCGGTTGAACAGATCCTCGTCACTGACGCCCCAACTGCCGGTGAACACCGGATCGTCGTAGTCGGCCTGATCGACGATGTGTTCGAAGCCGTTACCCGTGAAGAAGCTGCGCATGTTGTCGAAGTGGGCTTCGCCGCCATAGATGAAGCCCGTGTCGTAATCGTGTGCCTGCAGCAGCCCGGCCAGGGTGAAGAAGTGGTTTTGCGCCAGCGACAGTTTGACTACGCTGCGCGCCGGTGTGGGCAGGTAGCCTGAGATGACCGCTTCGATACCCCGCACCGAGCGGGTTCCCGTCGCGTACAGATTCTCGAACCACCAGCCGCCCTGTTTGAGGCGCTCCAGTTGCGGCGTGTCCGCCTGGCCGCCGAGGGATTTGACGTAGGTAGCGCCCAGGCTTTCTTCGAGCACGATCACCAGGTTGAGCGGTTTTTTACGCTGCCGGGTGGCCTCCTGGGTATGAAGAGTTGGGCGATCTGTCGAGGAGAAGTGGTGGTTAGCCAGCCACGGGGCGCTACGAACTTCGTCGAGCATAGCTTCTGGTGAGTCTAGCGCCACGTAGCGTTCATCCGCCTGGATCTCGTTTCTCAGATTGTAAACGGCGTAGGCCACCGACCAGGTGGAGTTGAGGATTAGCGAATTCACCAGGGCATCGGACGTCAGTGCGAACATGGCCGGATTGGCCGGCCGGTGATCGGTGGTCGAGCGAATCCCCATAAAGACCGCCAGGACAACGAACGGCCAGGCCAGCAAGGTCCGCCCGTAACGCGGCGCTCGGCTTTCCGCCAGCCAGGGCCGGAACAGGCTGCCGCATAGGGCGGCCAGCCCGGTGCACAGCACCAAGCCGACGATCAACGGTATGCGGAAGCCATGCCAGAGCGTTGCAAACACCTCGTTTGGGTATTTGAGGTACTCGACAAACAGGCGGTTGGGGCGTACGTCGTACTGGGCGATGAATGTGGGTGTAGCCAGTTCCATGAACAGGATGACCAGAAGCATGGCGAGCGCCCAGACCATGGTAAACCGCTTCCACAGAGTCCAGGTGTGCCGGTGCCCTAAAAGCGGCAGGAGCAGCAGCGGAACGGCCACCGCCAGGCTGGCAACGATGGTGTCGACGCGTAGCCCATGCAGGAGGATCGTCGCGCCGATGGGAGTGTCCATGACCCGGTCGGCCTGCCACAGCGTCAGCCCCATCCGGGACAGGCCTTCGATAAACAGTATGAGAACAAACAGACCCAGCAGAGGCGCGTAGGCGCCGGACCAGCGGATCAAACCATAAAAACGGCGCGGCAGACCGCTACGTTCCGATACGGGCATGAGCTTTCCTGTCAGTGGTGTTCAGAGTGAGTGCGGTCTGTTGCGAGGGCTCGGACCGACAATGGCCAGACAGGATAGGGAAGGGGGAATCAGGCGGATGTCAGGCAAACATCAAGAAAAGGTCAATCCGCCGCCGGCCGGCGGCGGGCGTCAGTGATTGAGATTCGTCACCGGAATCAGATCCAGCTGTTCGCCGCCCGGCCGGCGAAACAGGTCGGTGCGCAGGGGCTCCGCTTCGTGCAGGTTGAGTGCCAGTTTCCGGGCCTTGCGGTTGAAGCGTTGACGGATCAGGTCGGCGTAGATGCCCTGGCCCCGCATGCGATGGCCGAAGCGGCTGTCGTAGGCCTTGCCACCGCGCAGGTCGCGGATGCGGTTCATCACGTGGCGGGCGCGGTCCGGGAAGTGACGCAATAGCCAGTCCTCGAACAGCTCATGAATCTCCAGCGGCAGGCGCAGCATGATCCAGCTGGCTCGGCTGGCGCCGCTGTGGGCGGCGGCCTCAAGAATGGATTCGATTTCCGCATCATTAATGAAGGGAATCACCGGCCCCAGGATGATGCCGGTGGGAATGCCGGCGCCGGACAGCTCGCGAATCATTTTCAGGCGCGTGGCCGGCGCGGCGGTGCGGGGCTCCATTTTCCGCTTCAGATCGTTGTCCAGCGTGGTCAGGCTGACACGCACCGAGCACAGACCGTCGGCCGCCATCTCCGCGAGAATGTCCAGGTCACGCAGGATCAGCGCGCCCTTGGTGATGATCGACACCGGGTGCCGGTAGTCGCGCAGTACCTTGAGCAGCTCCCGGGTCAGGCGGCGCTGTTTTTCGAGCGGCTGGTAGGCGTCGGTGTTCACGCCCAGGGCGATGGGGCTCGGAACATAGCCCGGTTTGTCCAGGGCCTCGCGCAACCGTTGCGCGCCGTTGGGTTTGGCGATCAGCTGGGTCTCGAAATCCAGCCCTGGTGACAGGTCCCAGTAAGCGTGGGTAGGGCGCGCGAAGCAATACACGCAGCCGTGCTCGCAGCCGCGATAGGGGTTAATGGACTGGTCGAAGGGCACATCCGGAGACTGGTTGTGGCTGATGATCGAGCGCACCTGCTCGTCGACCACCCGGGTGGCGACGCTGTCCGGGCAGAGCATGTCGTCCGGATCGTGGTACCAGCCGTCGTCCTGGTCCCGGTCGGAGGTGAGGGGCTGGAAGCGATTGTGGGGGTTGTAGCCGGTGCCGCGGGTTCGCATGGGCTTTCTCCTGTGACCGGTTTTCCTGGAAGTGGAGCGCACTGGAACCGGTGAACGCGTGATTCGTCGTTACTGTTTAAATATACAGTATTTGACTAAACCTTAACCACCGTTGGCGAGCACTGCAAGTATTTTGTCATTGCGGTGAAATGTGTCGTGTTTCTCACTAACTGCCGAATAATCATGAGTTTGTAATGCCGTATTCTGTATTCATGAAAGAAATATCGAAAATACACAATATAAATTTCAATGATATTTTAGACGTTCGTAGAATGGCCAACATCGTCACCCGCCATGCAGTTCGGTTCCGGTCGGCGGGTGACGCTCAGGCTCATCAACAGATAAAACAGGAACGACCATGTCACAGTACAATCAAGACATTGAGGCCATTAAAGCCCTCAAGGAAAAGATGAAGGGCTGGGAAGGTATCAACCCGGAGCACGCCGCTCGCATGCGTGCCCAGAACAAGTTCAAGACCGGTCTGGATATCGCCAGGTACACCGCCAAGATCATGCGCGAAGACATGGCGAACTACGACAGGGATCCGGCCCAGTACACCCAGTCCCTGGGTTGCTGGCACGGTTTCATCGGTCAGCAGAAGCTGATCTCCATCAAGAAGCACTTTGGGTCCACCAAGCGTCGCTACCTGTACCTGTCCGGCTGGATGGTGGCCGCCCTGCGCTCCGAGTTCGGTCCGCTGCCCGATCAGTCCATGCATGAGAAGACCGCGGTTTCCAGCCTGATCGAGGAACTGTACACCTTCCTGCGTCAGGCGGACTCCTGGGAGCTGAACCACCTATTCCGCGGCCTGGAAGACGCCAAGGCCGCCGGTGACACCGCCAAGGCGGCTGATATCCAGGAGCAGATCGACAATCACGAAACCCACGTGGTGCCGATCATCGCCGACATCGACGCCGGTTTCGGTAACGCCGAAGCGACCTACCTGCTGGCCAAGCAGATGATCGAAGCCGGTGCCTGCTGCATCCAGTTGGAGAATCAGGTCTCCGACGAGAAGCAGTGTGGCCACCAGGACGGCAAGGTGACCGTGCCCCACGCCGACTTCATCTCCAAGATCAACGCCGTACGTCTGGCGTTCCTGGAGCTGGGCATCGACGACGGCGTCATCGTGGCCCGTACCGACTCCCTGGGCGCTGGCCTGACCCAGAAGATCGCCGTGACCGAAGAGCCGGGCGATCTGGGTGACCAGTACAACAGTTTCATCGATGGCGACGTCATCGAGAAGGCCGAGGACATCAACAACGGCGACGTGGTGATCAAGCAGAACGGTCAGCTGGTCAAGCCCAAGCGTCTGGCGTCCGGTCTGTTCCAGTTCAAGCCGGGCACCGGCGAAGACCGTGTGGTTCTCGACTGCATCACCAGCCTGCAGCACGGTGCCGACCTGCTGTGGATCGAAACCGAGAAGCCGCACGTGGGCCAGATCGCCAGCATGGTGAACCGCATCCGCGAAGTGGTGCCCGACGCCAAGCTGGTCTACAACAACAGCCCGTCCTTCAACTGGACCCTGAACTTCCGTCAGCAGGTGTTCGACGCCTGGCAGGAAGAAGGCAAGGATGTGTCCGCCTACGACCGCGCCGGCCTGATGAGCGCCGAGTACGACGACACCGAGCTGGGCAAACTGGCCGACGAGTGGACCCGCGACTTCCAGCGCAAGTCGTCTGCTGAAGCGGGTATCTTCCACCACCTGATCACGCTGCCGACCTACCACACCGCGGCCCTGTCCACCGACAACCTGGCCAAGGGCTACTTCGGTGACGAAGGCATGCTGGCCTACGTGGGTGGTGTTCAGCGCAAGGAGATCCGCCAGGGCATCGCCACCGTCAAGCACCAGGACATGGCGGGTTCCAACATCGGTGACGACCATAAAGAGTTCTTCGCCGGTGACGCCGCCCTGAAGGCCGGTGGTAAGGACAACACCATGAACCAGTTCGGTTAATCGAACGGTTCGGTCATCCCGGTCGCGGCGCTGCCCGGCCGGGTGATCCCTCAGAGCCCCGCTTTCTAGCGGGGCTTTTTTGTGTCCGGTTGTTGTATGCCGGTGAGACAGGACACCGTCAGCGTCAGGCTGGGATACAAACGGCGCTTCCTCTAACTCCCTGAATTCCCGTCGGTTCACGAAAACACCGTTCGGCGTCGTCGGCGACCTGTTCCATCCACGGAACAACTGACGCCGCTGCCGTCCGGCCCTGTCTTTGGGGTTCCCGTTTTATATCTTTAAATTCAGATGCTTGTAACTTCTTGGGCAGGTTGGCACGCGAATCGCTCGGATGCTTTTCGCGGGTCATGCGTCCTGGTCTGCCGCAACTCTTGGATGGAGGTGGCGACGACGTAGATCCAGTGATTCAGCAATCAGACATAAGGAAAGACATCATGAATACACAGAAAAGTTTGCTGGCGTTGGCGATCGCAATGAGTCTGGGCCTTTCCGGTGCGGCTCTGGCCGATCAGGGTGGCGATGGTGACCCGAACACCAATGCGGACGATACTTCCATTGCCAACAACGACCATTCCGGCAACGTTGACTCAGGTAATGACAACAGTACCGCCGACAGCGGTAACGACAATTCCACCAACGATGCCAGTATCGATGTGGCGGACAGCGCGAACAACAGCTCCACCAACGATTCGGGCAACGACAACAGTACCAATGTTGCTGATAGCGGTAACGACAATTCCGCCAGTGATGCCAGCACCAATGACAGTGGCAATAACAGTTCCACCAATGCCTCCGGTAATGACAACAGCACCAACGTTGCGGACAGCGGGAACGACAATTCTGCCAACGATGCCAGCACCAATGACAGCGGCAATAACAGTTCCACCAACAACTCGGGGAACGACGCCAGCACCAACGACAGTGCCAATGACAGTTCGGATAACAGCACCAACGTGGCTGACAGTGGCAACGACAACTCCGCTAACGATGCGAGCACCAACGACAGCGGCAACAACAGCTCCACTAACGACTCTGGCAACGACAACAGCGCCAATACCAATGCCAGTACCAACGATAGTGGCAACGACAACTCCACCAACGACAGCGGTAACGACAACAGTACCGCCGACAGTGGCAACGACAATTCCACCAACGACAGCGGTAACGACAACAGCACCGCCGACAGTGGAAACGACAATTCGACGAACGATTCGGGGAACGACAATTCGACCAACGACTCGTTCAACGTATCCGATAGCGGTAACGATATGTCGGACAACTCGGATAACAGCATGGCCGAGCTGAACCTGCATGTGTTTCTCAATAATGCGGATCTGGACGGCAGCGTATCCGGTGTGACCACCACCTACGGCGATGCCAACGGCAAGCATTCCTACACCACAGCGACCCACCACAATGAAATCTCCGGTGGTTCCGCCAACTTCACCGGTGTGGGCGCCTTCTCGCAGAATGCCGGCAACGGCAGCGTGACTCAGTCCAACGTGAGCGTCATGTCCAACCTGACTACCGGTCAGTAAGCGGCTCGGGTCACGCCCCGGTATGGGCGTGACCCCGCTTTCCAGGAGGTGCAGCCATGGTGGAAAGACTGCGTTATACCCGGCACGCACTCTGGATGGTTCTGCCGCTGTTGAGTTCGCTGGCCAGTGCCGAGGACGTCCTGTTTGGCGGCCAGGCACTGTCGACCGATCAGCTCCAGGAATCGAACGGCCGACAGGGCGTTCCTTTCCAGTGGCAGGTGAACGACACCGACCAGAGCGCCGTGGTGGCCGATAACGTCCTGAACGGACCGGTCAACACCGGCGACAACTCAATCTCGGACAACGCGTTCCAGAACATGAGCGGTGTCGCGACGGTGATCCAGAACACCGGTAACCATGTGGTGATCCAGGACAGCATGCAGATCAACGTGCTGATCAATCAGTAGTCCACAATACGCAAGACCCAATCCAACGTCCGGCAGGAGTGAGTGCCATGGGGATCAAGACTGCCACAGCGCTTTGGGCCGGGCTGGTCGTCGCGGTCCCCATGGTCGATGCCGGCACCGTCCGGTTGCCCGGACTGGGCGGTGATATGCCGGTCAAGGTGATGAGTTTCCAGGAACGCCGCTACCTGACCGTGATTCGCCAGCAGTACGACTTCAGCTGCGGTTCCGCCGCGCTGGCGTCGCTGCTGACCTACCACTACGACCACCCGGTCAGCGAGCAGACGGTGTTTCGCTCGATGCTGGAACTGGCCGATGAGGAAAAGGTTCGGCAGCAGGGATTCTCCATGCTGGATATGAAACGCTACCTGGAACACCAGGGATTCCAGGCGGACGGCTTCCGCATGGGGCTGGCGGACATCCGGGAGAAGGTGCGGATTCCGCTGATCGTCCTGCTGGATATGGACGGCTTCCGACACTTTGTCATCGTCAAGGGCATTTCGGATCGAGAGGTCCTGGTGGGGGATCCCGCCAGGGGGCTGAAAGTGCTCACACTTGATGCGTTCAACGAGCGCTGGGACGGCATCGCATTCGTCATCCGAAGCCACCTCAGCGAGGGACGGGCCCGATTCAACCGGGAGCAGGAATGGCACAAGGTCGCCCGGGCCCCTATTCGACAACACAATGCACCGGGAGAAACGGCCCGAAGCGGGCCGGTGATGTTTGCTCCGCTGGGTGTGGAATGGTGATCGACATGGCAAGACAGGATCACGACAGGAACAGGCCTGGTGGTGCGGGCCCGGCACTGGCGCTGCTGTTGCTGGGGCTTGCCGGTACCGCGCCGGTACTGGCCGCAACGCAATGGAGCCAGGGGCTGTCGCCGCTGGACAACCCGGAACTGGACCAGCAGCGCGGCGGTTTCCAACTGGGTAACCTGGAGATCTCGATCGGGCTGGAGCAGATTGTCGCCATCGACGGTCAGATCGAAGTGGTCAACCGGCTGATGATCAATAACCTGAACCAGCGGCTCAACCAGGGGCCGGTGGTGCCGAGCATCGAGCAGGTGCGGGTGAACGTGCCGGAGGTGAACGTGCCTTCCGTCGCGGGCGGCGGAAGTGGCTCTTCCGGCGGCTCATCGGGGAGTTCCGGTTCGCCGTCCGGGAGCACCGGCAGCCCGGTGTCGTCCGGTTCCGGATCGACCGTGATCGCCGGGCCGGTGATCAATGCCAGTCCGGCCTCGATCGCGGCGAGCGACCTGCGCAGCGGCGCCTGGATGACGCGCATCCAGAACGACGTCAACGATCGCGTTATCCAGAACCTCCAGTCCCTCAACATCGAGCTGAAGAACGTGGGGCTTCCGAGCTATCTGCCCGAAGTCCTCGGCGATCAGTTCCTGCAGACCCCGGCGCGCTAGCCGGGGTTGTTTTTCCGCCCGGATGCAACCGTGTTAAGGGGTCCTAGAACGCGATCGGCAACTTGAGGGTCAGCTCCGTGGTGGGGGCTTCCTCCGTCACTCCCACACTGACGGACACGCTCAGGCTGGTGTCGCGCGTCAGCTGCTGCGACAGCCCGAACGACAGCGAGCCCACCTGAATGCGGTCGAACACCGCGTTGTTCAGGTCATTGTCGAACTCCACGTCGGTCTTGGGAATCACCGAGTGATCGTAGCCCAGGCTGAACGAGGTGCGCTCATTGAAAGCGAAGCCCATGCCGAAACCGAAGCGCACGATGTTGCCCGGATCGATGGTACCGCCGTTCTCTAAACCTTCGTCCTCCTCCTGGGTCCAGGTGTAGCTGAGGTTGCCGAACAGCACCGCCGGATCCGACGGGTAGATGAACGACAGACCCGGCTCGAACGCCCAGAAACCGGAGCCCGTGGGGCGCTCCGCAAAGGCGATGCCGATGGGGTTGCCCTGGCTGTCCTCCAGCACCCGGCGGTCCACGTCGTAGGGGCCTTCGCCGGTGGGCGCCCGTACCCGGAAGGTCCCAATCAGGTAGGGCCAGCCTTCGAGGCCGTCGTTGAACTGGTAGCGGATGGTGGCCTCCACATCGCCCAGTCCTTCGCCGGACGACTCGGTCAGGGTGTCGACGGGCGTTCCCTGGAACGCGGCCCGCTCGCGCAGGTCCTCGTCGATCTGCAGATAGGGAACGCGCAGCGTGGTTTCCAGGCGGCTGGTGATGCCGTACTTCATGGTCACCGCGCCGACGAAGATGTCGCGTTGCACTTCGGTGACGTTGATCAGGCCCACCAGCAGGGCCGGGATCACGGTGTAGCCCTCGATGGCCACCACCGTGGAGTTGCTGTTGGCGTAGGAAAAGGCCGGCTCGATGACGAACTTGCCCGCCCGGGTGACGATCCCCCGGTCGGTGGTGATGGACGCGATCTCGCTGGCCCTCTCGTTGACCCTTTCGGCTTCCTCTTTCTCTTCCTGCGTTGTCTGGGCCATAACGGCGGATGCGAGCAGGCTGCTGCAGGCGATGACCGAAACCAGGGCCGATGCCGGTCTTGGCTGGTAGCGCGCGCGAGCCGGGGCATAATGCTTCATGGATGACCTCCTTTGCGATGAACCGGCTCGCGCCGCGTCGACGACGACTCGTGGGCGGTTCCGTGCTTGGCCATGAGTCGGTAGAGCGAGAGTCGGGAAATCCGCAGCAGGCGCGCCGCGGCAGAGACGTTGTGGTTGGCGATGTTGAGGCAGTAAGTGATCGCTTCGCGCTCCGCCCTTGCCCGGAAGCGTTCCAGGGACAGCTGGGTGCGCGGCTGCTCGGGATTGTCCCGGGAGCACAGACCCAGGTCCTCCGGTGTAATCGTGTCGGACTCACTCAGCAGCACCGCCCGCTGCAGCCGGTTGTGCAGTTCGCGCAGGTTGCCGGGCCAGTTGTGGGTCAGCAGGCAGGCCATGGCGTCCTCGCACAGGCGACGGGTCTTGTGCGGGCTCAGCCGGTGGGCGTGGCGCAGGATGGTGTTGCACAGGAACGGCAGATCCTCAAGCCGGTCGCGCAGGGGCGGTAGCTGGACCTGCAGGTTGCCCAGGCGGTAGAAGATGTCGGCGCGGAACTGCTCCTCCCGGACCCGTTGCTCCAGCGGGTGGGTGGTGGTGGCGATGACGCGCACCCGAACCCGGCGCGGATTGTGGCTGCCCAGGCGTTCCACCACGCTCTCCTGCAGGAAACGCAGCAGGGTGGACTGCTGTTCCAGCTGCAACTCGTCAATATCGCTCAACACCAGGGTGCCGCCGTCCGCCTGTTCGATGCGTCCGGCCCGGGCGCTCAGGGCATGGGTGAAGGCGCCTTTCTCGTGGCCAAACAGCTCGCTCTGGGTCAGCGTCGGCGGCAGGGCCGCGCAGTTGACCAGCACGAAAGGCCCCTGACGGGCGTCGGAATGATCGTGGATGAAGTGCGCTGCGGTATTGCGGCCGGTGCCGCTCTCGCCCAGGATCAGCACCGGTTCGGTGGTCTGGGCGATGCGCCGCAGCAGAGCCCGCGTCTCGACAATGGCGGGCGACTCCCCGTCCAGTGCCTGTTCCTCGAAATTGCCTCGCACACGGCTGTGCTGGCGCAGCGCCATCAGTCGCGCCATGCCCCACAGGTGGCCCAGGGTGACGTCGAGCCGGCGCAGGTCGTAGGGGCGCGTGTGGTAGTCGGTGCAATAGCCGGCGACAATGTCGCTGAGCAGGCTGTTCTGGTCCGGCGGAGAAGGAAGCAGGCTGATCCAGTGCGCGGGGCTGAGCGTCTCGATCCAGTCTTCCAGATCCAGGGCGGATGGATCGCCCACGTCACCCAGGTCGATCACGCCCACCCGGACCCGTGGCAGCGCACTGGGCCGGCGTCGCGGTGGCTGGCCCAGGTCAACCGGATGAATGATCCAGTGCCGGGCCAGTTCGGTGAATGTCGTTGGCAGCCGGCCCCCTGGTGAGAGCCAGATCAGCTCGCGTTCTACGGTCATGCCCTGGATTCCCTGATCCTGCATGAATGCCGGTGGTCCGGCCTTGTTGTTGACGACGTTTCGCTGCGGCTGGCGGCGCAGTCAGGATGCCTTACAGCCCGTGGCTTCCCGGGACGTCGTTCAGGGGATTGAGCATTTTCGGTGCCAACCGGAAAAAACGCGTTGAATCGGTAACTTGCCGGGGTGGGTGAGCGTCTCGCCAGGCGGGCCCGTAAATATTGTCGACAGACCTGTCACAGATTCGGAGCGGCTTGACCGCTTCTCCATTTGCCAACATCATGATTTTTATTGCTGAAAGGGATCTCGCATGCTGCCGTTACCGTTTCTCGACCGGGTGAAGTACATCGTCGAGCGCCAGTTCGTGAAAGGCGCGCTGTTCCAGTTGCTGGTGGTAGGTATCGGAATCGGGCTGATTTCCCTGATCGGCGGCCTCCTGGTCTGGCCCGGATCGGCGTCGTTCGACAACCTGGGAGATGCCATCTGGTGGGCCTTTCTGCGCCTGACCGATCCCGGTTACCTGGGGGACGACGAGGGCGGCTGGCGGCGGCTGGTGTCGACGGTTCTCACCGTCACCGGCTACGTGGTGTTCATGGGTACGCTGGTGGCCATCCTGACCCGTTCACTGATTGCCCGCATGACGGACCTGGAGCGGGGGCTGACGCCGGTGACCCTGCGCCATCACGTGGTGGTGCTGGGGTGGAACAGCCGCACGGTACCGCTGATCCAGGAGTTACTCGCCTCGACCGGCCGTGTCCGCCGTTTCCTCGCCAAGCACGCGGCGCGGCGCCTGCGGCTGGTGATCCTGTCCGAGGAAGTGTCGGCCGAGCAGGTGCTGAGCCTGCGCAATGAACGCGAGATCGGCCGCAAGGCACGGGACATCGTGCTGCGCTCGGGCTCGCCGTTGCAGCCGGAAGCCCTGCACCGGGTGGCCTGCCTCAGCGCGGCGGCGGTGATCGTGCCCAGCGAGGGGACCTACAATCCCGACAGCGTCGTGTCCTCCGACGTGGAGACCGTCAAGGCCCTGTTGTCGATGGCGTCCCAGGCCCAGTACCTGCACCAGCCGTTGCCATACGTGGTGGCGGAGATCGAGGACCTGCGCAAGCAGGCTGTGGCGGAACGCGCCTATCCCGGCCCGCTGGAAGTCATCTCCAGCGACGCCATCATCAGCCGCCTGCTGGTGCAGACACTGCTGCACCCGGGGCTGTCGGAAGTCTGCAACGAGCTGCTCACCGCGCGCCACGGTAACGACATCTACGTGCGCTCCGGCGATATTGCCGAGGGCGACACCCTGGCGGAGCTGGCGCGCAGCTGCCCCGACGCCATTGTCCTGGGGCTGCTGCAGCCGCGGGGTGACGGCTGGGATGTGCGGCTCAATGCGCCGTCGTCCACGTGCATCCGCGACGAGGACCGCCTGATCATCCTGGCCCGGGACTACAGCGATACCGAGCCGCAGCGGGACAAGCAGGGCCAGCGCGTGGTCTCGCTGGCGCCGATCGAGCGCTCGGCGGCCAGCGACCTGCCGGCACTCCAGTCCGGTCCGGAGCACCGTCTGCTGGTGTTGGGCTGGAACCAGCGGGTACCGGCCTTGCTGGCGGAACTGGCGCGTTATCCGGAACACCGGTTCCACGCCGACCTGGTGTCGATCGTCGCGCCGGCCACACGGGAAACCGCGATCCGCCAGTACCTGGGGGAGGACAGCGTCGTCACCCACCGTCAGATCGAGGCCGACTTTGCCGTTGAGGAAGTGCTGCGCCGCCTGTCCCCGGCCGATTACGACAGCATCCTGCTGTTGAGCAGCGACCGCCTGGGGTCGGGCGAGGAGGCGGACGCCCGCACCATGATGGGCTATCTGCAGTTGCAGGAAGTGCTGGCCGACGCCGCCAACCCACCGCAGGTGATCCTGGAACTCAGCGATCCGGACAACGAAACGCTGCTGGTGACCAACCAGAGCGAAACCCTGGTCAGCCCCATGATCCTCAGCCACGTGCTGGCCCAGGTCGCCCTGCGGCGCGAGGTGCGTGTGGTCCTCGACGAGTTGTTCACGCCGGGCGGGGCTGAGATCATGTTCCGGCCACCGTCGGATTACGCGTTGCCGCCACGCCCGGATTTTACCGTCGTCGAACGGCTGGCCGGAGCCCACGGCGAAACCGCGCTGGGTGTCCTGCGCGCCCGCCCCGATGCGGATGGCGCCATGCTTGAGCTCAATCCCGAGCGGGGCGCGGCACTGGCGCTGCAGCCGGGCGACCTGATCGTTGTGCTCGGGCGCACCTGAGTTGCCATGGATCCCGTGGTCTCTAATGACGCGGTCTTACCAAACGCTTGTTGACTGAGAACTGGAGCTGTCCCGATGACCCCCGCCATCGACCAGGCCCGCAAGGCCGAGATCCCGTTTCAGATACACGAATACGAACACGACGCCCAGGCGGACAGCTACGGTGAGGAAGCGGCGGAGAAGCTCTCCCAGGACCCGGCCCGGGTGTTCAAGACCCTGGTGGTCCAGCTCGACGGCAAGACCCTGGCGGTGGGCATCGTGCCGGTCATCGGGCGCCTCAACCTGAAGCAGCTGGCGAAGGCGGCCGGAGCCAAGCGCGCGGTGATGGCCGAAGCGCGGGACGTGGAGCGGGCGACCGGCTACGTGCTGGGCGGGGTGAGCCCGCTGGGGCAGAAGAAACGACTGCCCACCGTGCTCGACAGCAGCGCCGGGGATTTCGACACCATCTACGTCAGTGCCGGCCGGCGCGGGCTGGAAATCGAACTCACGCCGGCGGACCTGCTGCAACTGACCGGTGGCCGCCTGGCGCCAATCGGCCAGGACTGAGTGAACCGGGAGGAAACGAATCATGCGTATCGGCGTGCTGGCCGGCAAGACCGGCTTTTCCCAGGAGACTATCCGCTACTACGAGAAGATCGGGCTGATACCGTCACCCGATCGCAGCGACGCCAACTACCGGGATTACGGCGTGGCGTTCGTCGACCGGCTACGCTTCATCGCCAACTGCCGCTCGCTGGACATGACCCTGGACGAGGTTCGCCACCTGCTGGAGCTGAGGGAAAATCCCGAGGCCCGCTGCGGTGAGGCCAATGCGCTGCTGGCGGATCACCTGCAGCACGTGCGCGAACGCATTGCCGAGCTGAACCAACTGGCCCGGCAGTTGGAAGTGATCCAGCAGCAGTGCGGGGAAGATGTGGCGGCCCGGGATTGCGGGATACTCAATGAGCTGGACCGCATGGAGCCGCCCGCCGAGGACAGCGGTGACAGCCATGTCCCCGGCAGCCACGGTCATCGGCCGGGCTGATGACCCGCGCTGCAGCCGCCGCCGCGCCGCTGGTGCTGTTCCGCCCGGGCGCTGATCAGGATGCGCACCCCGGCGGAAACTGACAGCCCCGACATGATGCCCGCCACCAGCAGGTCCGGCCAGGGCGTGCCGGTCCCGAACACCCCGAGAGCCGCGAACAGCACCGCCAGATTGCCAACCGCGTCGTTGCGCGAGCAGACCCACACCGACTGCATGTTGGCGTCGCCGTCCCGGAAACGATAGAGCATCAGGGCCACGCCCAGGTTGGCGATGCAGGCCGCTACCGCGACCACGCCCATGGTGATTGGCTCGGGCATGCGGCCGTGCTGTATCTGCCAGGCGGTGTAGATGAACACGCCCAGCCCCAGCAGCAGGAGCGTGGCGCCCTTGAGCATTGCCGCCCGGGTGTGCCAGAGCGGCGCCAGCCCCAGCACCGCCAGTGAAATGATGTAGTTGGCGCTGTCACCGAAGAAATCCAGGGCGTCAGCCAGCAGCGCCGTGGAACCGGAGGTGGCACCGGCCACCAGTTCCACCACAAGCATGGTCAGGTTCACCGCCAGCGCAATTTTCAGCGCCCGGCGAAAGATCGGGTTGTTGCCCGGAGAGGTGGGGGCACAGCAATCGGCCATCATCGCTTCCTGTTGGTGAACGGAAGCGGTATTAAAAACCCTATAACGACTACAAGGTCAAGTGTCTCAGCCGAGGCTTTCGGGAAGTGGCGTACGGCTGCCGGAATTGAGGTGGTGATTGACGTGCCCGGCCAGCGCCACGCCGGTTTCGCTCATGGTCAGGTAGGCATCGTCGGCTCCGGCGTCGCGGATCTGCGCCACCTCGTCTTCGTGCAGGGTATGGGCGGCGATGAAACCGTCGAAACCACGCTCGCGTAGCCGTCTGGCGGCGATCTTCTTGCCCTCGATGTCGTGCAGGCAGAGGATCACCGCTTCCAGCCCGGGCATGTCCAGGTGCTGCCAGAAGTTGTAGTCCTCGGCATCGGCGAAGAACACGTTGCGCCCGGCTTCGCGGTGGCCCTTGAGGCGGGCCGGGTCGGAATCCAGGCCCATCAGCCGGGACTCGGTCTGGCGCAGTTCCTCGTAGGCGGCGGTGCCGGTCCGGCCCATACCGATCACCAGCACGCGGGTGTCGCCCAGGGACACCGGTTGCTCGTCGGGATGACGTTTGCTGCTTTCCAGCGGATCGATGTAGCGGGCCAGACGGGCGTAGAGCGGGTGGGCCAGCCGGTTGATCGGCGCCGACAGCACGAACGACAGGGCCACCGTCACCGCCAGCGGCACCAGCCATTGAGGCAGGGCCACGCTGGCCAGGATCAGGCCGAATTCGCTGTAGTTGGCCAGCAGCAGGCTGGACAGGAAACTGCTGCGCGAGCGCAGCCGGAACACCAGCAGCAGGACGAAGAACAGGATGCCCTTGAGCGGCATCAGCAGTGCCGCGATCACCGCGAACAGCAGGGCGTGATCATCCGGCAGGCCGCTCATGCCGATCTGCAGGAAAAAGCCCACCAGGAACACTTCCTTCACGCTCCACAGGGAGTTGGACAGCTCCACCGCCCGTGGATGCTTGGCCAGCAGGGCGCCCATCAGCAGGGCTCCCAGTTCGGAGCTCAAACCCACCACCTCGAAGCCCATGCCACCAATGGCCAGGGCCAGCATCAGGCCCAGCAACACCAGCAGCTCGTCGTGGCCGGAGGCGTCCATCAGTCGGAACAGCAGGGGGCGCAGCAGGGGCAGGGCGAACACCAGCACGGCAAAGCCGGACGGCGTGTTGCCGGACGTCACGCTCATCACCACCAGCGCTATAAGGTCCTGCACGATCAGGATGCCGATGGCGACGCGGCCGTGGAAGGCGCGCAGTTCCTGCTTGGATTCCAGGACCTTGGCCGCCAGCACGGTGCTGGAGAAGGACAGGGCAATGGCCAGCAGCAGGGCTTCCTGACTCCCGATGTCCAGCAGCAGGTACAGCCCGGGCATGAAGATCAGGCAGGTAATGGCGAAGTGGATGAGGCCGCCGCCGATGACCTCCGGGCGCAGGATCGAGCGGAACTTCAGCTTGAGGCCGACGGTGAACAGCAACAGCAGCACCCCCAGGTGCGCCAGGTGCTCCAGGATCTCGCTGCTCTCGGTGTCCATGCCCAGCTCGTCGGAGACGCCGTGCAACGTGAATCCGGCCACCAGGTAGCCGACCAGCGGCGGCAGGCCGGCTCCCCGCGCCAGCAATCCGAGAGTGAATGCAAAAAAGATCCAGATGGCTTCGGTCATGCTCGGCCTTGCGATATCCCTGCGCAATGTTCACATCGGGCTGATTGTTACAGGATCACGCCAGCCCTGCCAGGGTTATTCCCCCATTTCCGGTGTGCCGGGGGTCACCCCATAGCGGCTGGCCAGGCGATCCAGGGCTCCGGACTGGCGCAGCGCCCGGACGCCGTTATCCAGAGCCCGGGCCAGCTCGCGGGAATGGTCGAGGGCCGGGGAGAAGGCGATGTAGATGGGCTCACGGTGGACGACCCCCGCGTCGCGCAGGCGTACCGGGGTCGGCATGCGCTCAGCGAAATAGTGCAGGACCGCTTCCTCCTCGACAAACGCATCGATGCGCCCCAGTTTCAGCATGTCGATGAAGCGGCCCAGAATGTTCTGGCCGTTGAGGATGAGCAGTCGGGTATCGTCGCGGCGGTTGGGGGTGATGTAACGGTCCATCAGTTCGCCGTAGGAATAGTCGTCGATCACGCCGAGTTTGATGTCGTGCAGGTCATCCTCGCCGGCGTAGGTCCAGCCGGCATCCGGCAGGGTATAGATGGTGTGGCGCGCGATAGCCAGCGGGGCGTCGGGGAACACGAAATCCGGAACGTCTTTTTCGCCGGCGCCGACCAGGGCGTCGAAGCGGCCCTGTCGGACATCGGCGATGGCCCGGCTCCAGGGGCGCGTCTGGTATTCCACTTGGTAACCGGACAGTGCCAGGGCCCGTTGTGCCACCTCCACCAGGAACCCCGGGTCGGAGCTGTTGGCGGGGCAGTTGAAAGGGCACCAGTTGTCGGCCACCAGATGAAGGGTCTCCGCCCGCAGCGGTGACAGGGCCATCAGCAGGACGGCGCCCAACAGCATGCGGGACCGTTGCACAGACCACCGGTTAAAGCGACGACTCCGGCCGCATCCTGAAACGACAACTCTGGCGATAATCCTCATCCCGAAACGGTCACTCCGGTGACAGTATATAAACCGAGAGAAAGTTTTCTAGTGCAGGTATCGAGTGTCCCGGGGCTCATCTTTCCGGACGGTACATCGAGGCAAAAAAAAGCCCGGTCACGGACCGGGCCTGTTGCGCTTACTGGCTCTGCTGCTCCCGGGCGATGGCTCGGTGGGCAATGTCCTTGCGGTAGAAGGCGCCGTCCCAGTCGATCGTCGCGGCCAGGGCGTAGGCACGCTGCTGGGCCTCGGTCACGCTCTCGCCCAGCGCGGTGGCGCACAGCACGCGACCGCCACTGGTCACTACGTCGGTACCATCGAGTCGGGTCCCGGCGTGGAAGACTTTCTCGCCGTCCGTCTCGCCCTGGGGCAGGCCGGAGATGACCTTGCCCTTCTCGTAGCTGCCCGGGTAGCCGCCGGCGGCCAGCACGATGCCGACCGAGGCGCGTGGATCCCACTGGGAATCGCACTGGTCAAGCTGGCCGTCCACCGCAGCGCTGCACAGTTCCGCCAGATCCGATTGCATGCGCAGCATGATCGGCTGGGTTTCCGGGTCACCGAAGCGGCAGTTGAACTCGATCACCTTGGGAGCCCCATTCGCGTCGATCATCAGCCCGGCGTACAGGAAACCGGTGTACGGGTGGCCTTCCTGGGCCATGCCGTCCACGGTCGGGCGGATGACCTCGTCCATGATGCGCTGGTAGACGCTGTCGGTGACCACCGGCGCGGGGGAGTAGGCGCCCATGCCGCCGGTGTTGGGGCCGGTGTCGCCGTCGCCGACGCGCTTGTGGTCCTGGCTGGTGGCCATCGGCAGGATGTTCTGGCCGTCCACCATGACGATGAAGCTGGCTTCCTCGCCGTCCAGGAATTCCTCGATCACCACGCGGCTGCCGGCGTCGCCGAAGGCGTTGCCCGCCAGCATGTCGCGGATGGCGTCTTCGGCCTCGTCCAGGGTCATGGCGACGATCACGCCCTTGCCGGCGGCCAGACCGTCGGCCTTCACCACAATCGGCGCCCCCTGCTTGCGGACGTAGGCCAGGGCTTCATCCACATCGGTGAAGTTGGCGTAGGCGGCGGTGGGGATCGCGTGCCGGTCGAGGAAATCCTTGGTGAAGGCCTTGGAGCCTTCCAGCTGCGCGGCGCCCTGGTCCGGGCCGAAAATGCGCAGCCCGCGCTCGCGGAAGAGATCGACCACGCCCGCGACGAGCGGTGCTTCGGGGCCGACGATGGTCAGCCCGACGTCGTTGGCGGCGGCGAAGTCGGCCAGCTTGTCCAGTTCCATCACGTCGATGGCGACGTTTTCCAGGTTCGGCTCGTGGGCGGTGCCGGCGTTGCCCGGTGCGACGAACACTTTGTCCGCGTTGGGCGACTGCGCCGCTTTCCAGGCCAGGGCGTGCTCCCGGCCGCCGTTGCCGATAATCAGAATGTTCATGTTAACGGTCCTGTTCGCTCAATGATGGCGTTTAGTGGCGGAAGTGGCGCATGCCGGTAAAGACCATGGCGATGCCGTGCTCGTTGGCGGCGTCGATGACCTCCTGGTCACGCATGGAGCCACCCGGCTGGATCACCGCCTTGATGCCGGCCGCCGCGGCCGCATCGATGCCGTCCCGGAAAGGGAAGAAGGCGTCGGACGCCATCACCGATCCGGCGACTTCCAGGTCTTCGTCCGCGGCCTTGATACCGGCGATCTTGGCGCTGTAGACGCGGCTCATCTGGCCGGCGCCGATGCCGATGGTGCGGCCGGCCCTGGCGTAGACGATGGCGTTGGATTTGACGTACTTGGCCACTTCCCAGGCGAATAGCAGGTCGTTCAGCTCTTCCTCGCTGGGCTGACGATCGCTGACCACTTTGACATCGTCCATGGAGACCATGCCCAGGTCGCGATCCTGCACCAGCAGGCCGCCGGTGACGCGCTTGTAGTCCATGGCCTTCTCGCGCTCGGCGCCGAACTCACCACAGGCCAGCAGGCGCACGTTCTTCTTGGCGGCGACGATGTCGACGGCTTCGGCGGCGATGCTCGGGGCGATGATCACTTCCACGAACTGACGGTCGATGATGGCTTTCGCGGTTTCGGCGTCCAGCTCGCGGTTGAAGGCGATGATGCCGCCGAAGGCGGACGTCGGGTCGGTGGCGAAGGCCAGGTCGTAGGCCTGGCGGATGTCGCTGCCGATGGCCACGCCACACGGGTTGGCGTGCTTGACGATGACGCAGGCGGGATCAGCGAACGGCTTGACGCATTCCAGCGCGGCGTCGGTGTCGGCCACGTTGTTGTAGGACAGCGCCTTGCCCTGCAGCTGCGTCGCGGTGGCGACCGAGGCCTCGACCGGGTTGCGCTCGGCGTAAAAGGCGGCGCGCTGGTGCGGGTTCTCGCCGTAGCGCATGTCCTGCACCTTGACGAACTGGCTGTTGAAGGTGCGCGGGAAATCCGGGTTGTCGTTGTCGCGGGTGCGACCGCCCAGGTAGTTGGCGATAGCGCCGTCGTAGCCGGCGGTGTGTTCGAAGGCTTTGACTGCCAGGTCGAAGCGGGTGTCGTAGCCCAGGCTGCCGTTGCCGCTCTCCAGTTCCTCAAGCACGGTGTCGTAATCCGAGGCGTTGACCACGATGGCGACGTCGTCGTGGTTCTTGGCCGCGGCGCGCACCATCGTCGGGCCGCCGATGTCGATGTTCTCGATGGCCGTGGGCAGATCGCAGTCCGGCTTGGCGACGGCCTGTTCGAACGGATACAGGTTGACCACCACCATGTCGATGGGTTTGATGCCATGCTCGTCCATGACCGTGTCGTCGGTGCCGCGACGGCCGAGGATGCCGCCGTGGACTTTCGGGTGCAGCGTCTTGACGCGGCCGGCCATCATTTCGGGGAAGCCGGTGTAGTCGGACACTTCGGTCACGGCGATGCCGTTGTCCTTCAGCAGGCGGAAGGTGCCGCCGGTGGAGAGGAGTTCGACGTTGCGGGCGCTCAGGGCGCGGGCGAATTCGACGATGCCGGTTTTATCGGAAACGCTGATCAGAGCGCGACGGATCGGGGTGGGAGCCTGTTTTGCCATGGTGGTTTCAGAAACTTTTTCCGGGGGGCTGAACGAAATGAGGGCCGCGCGGTGTTTACCGGAGGCCCTCGTCGAATCGGGTTAAGCGATTATAGCAGACCGTACTGCTTGAGCTTCTTGCGCAGGGTGCCGCGATTGAGCCCCAGCATGGTCGAAGCCTTGGTCTGGTTGTTACGGGTGTAACGCATGACCTGCTCCAGCAGCGGCGCCTCCACCTCGCTCAGCACCAGCTGGTACACGTCGGTGACGGGAGCGCCGTCGAGTTGTTCGAAGTAGTTCTTGAGGGCTACCTCGACGCTGTCACGCAGGGTGACGGTGCTGCCGTTCTGTCCCAGGGTTTGCAGGGTCTGGTTGCCCTCGCCCTTGGGGGCCGCGGTCTGTTCATTGGCCAAAGTCTCAGCGGTCATGCTGCGAATACCTCTCCATTTCGTAAGCCTGAAAAGTACTGTTCGATACTGTCGAGTTGCGCCTGGGCGTCTTCAAGCTGATTGAAGTGCCGGCGGAACTGCTTGTCCTCGTCGTGAGACTGGAGGTACCAGCCCACGTGTTTGCGGGCAATCCTTACGCCCATCGGGTCGCCATAGAACCCGTGCAGTGCGATCAGGTGCTCCCGGAGCAGGGCTTCCACTTCTTCCATGGCCGGCGGCGCCATGTGCTGGCCGGTGCTCAGGAAGTGCCCGATTTCCCGGAATATCCAGGGGCTGCCCTGGGCCGCGCGTCCGATCAGCAGGCCATCGGCCCCGGTGTGTTGAAGCACGTCGCGTGCCTTTTCCGGGGAATCGATGTCGCCGTTGGCAAAGACCGGGATGTCGACGTCCGCCTTGACCGCCGCGATCGTGTCGTACTCCGCCTCGCCCTTGTAGGCGTCGGCCCGGGTGCGACCGTGAATGGCCAGGGCCTGAATGCCCGCGTCCTGTGCCATGCGAGCAATCACCGGAGCGTTGCGGTGATCCCGGTCCCAGCCGGTGCGCATCTTCAGGGTGACCGGGACGTCGACCGCCGCCACTACGGCCTCCAGGATGTCGCGGACCAGCGCCTCGTCTTTCATCAGGGCCGATCCGGCTGCCTTGTTGCAGACTTTCTTGGCGGGGCAGCCCATGTTGATGTCGATGATCTGGGCGCCGTTTTCGACGTTGAGACGGGCGGCATTGGCCAGCATCTCGGCGTCACCGCCGGCAATCTGCACGGAGCGTGGTTCCGGCTCGCCGGCATGGTCCAGGCGCAGCCGGGACTTGCGGGTATGCCACAGCCGACTGTCGGCAATCACCATCTCGGACACGGCCAGGCCGGCTCCCAGCCGGCGGCATAGCAAGCGGAAGGGCCGGTCGGTCACACCCGCCATTGGCGCAACGATCAGCGAGTTGGGGAGTGTGTAGGGACCGATCTTCGCTTCAGGTAACATCTGCTCGCACCTCTTTGATCTGGTTAAAAGTCAACCAGCTCTCAAGGGGCGACAATGATACCCCCGACCCTGCCGTGATTGAAGGGGTAATTCCCCCAAAAAAGTGATTATTTTTCGTGCTATCTGGTTGACTTTTCAGCGATGAGGTGCGTTCGCTGACCGGCCCGGGACGTGTGCCCCAGGCCGGTGCGCGACGCAAGCGGTGGCTTGCAAGCGTCCGTTGTAAAACGGTGACGTTACTTTGCGGGGGCGATGAAGGTCAGGTTGTAGTTGACGGCGTCACGGCCCGGATCGCGGATCTGGATGGAAATCCGGATGGGGGTGCGGCTGGGCATCATGTTCATCTGCTCGGCCTCGCCCGAGAGGTACTCGTCGGGCTCGAACAGGCTCTGGGCGACCACGTCACCGTTGAGGTTGGAGAAGGTCAGGCCGATGTTGGGGAAGGGCTGTTCGAAACCGGCCTGATTAACCAGTACGGCGTCCACCACCAGCGTGTCGCGCTGAGAGGGGTCGGTGCGCACCACCAGCTTCTGGCTCTGGATGCGATCGATGGCGACCAGCGGCGGCAGTTCGCAGCCCAGCAGCTCGCACCCGGTTTCGTAATAGGGACGCAGCTCGGGGATGCTCGACAGGCGATCCAGCTGGAAGTAGGTGATCTGGGACACCAGGCCGCCCACCAGCAGCAGGACAACCAGCGTCCATACGGTCTTGCGTTTCCAGGAACCGCCGTCCTGGGCGATGGCGATGGGTTCGGAGCGCAGGTCGCCATAGGGGGAGGTGTTTTCTCCCAGGCGACGGGTCGCGGCAAGCGGTTCGTCTTCCGCCGCGTCGTCGGTGTCGGGATGTGGCTTGGCGGCCGGCGGCGGTGTCGGTTGTTCGGGCTCGGCGGGTGCCGGCCGTTTGAAGTCAGGCGCCGACGGTTCGAAAGCGATGGCGTCGCCCGGGCCGGCGGCAGGCTGGTCCGGGGCTGGTGTATCGAAACGGGTACGGCGGGAGAAAGGCTCTTCCTCGCTGGCGCCCGGCAGGTCCGTCAGGCCTGATTTCAGCTCGGCTTCGGGGTCTGGCTCGGGTTGGGGCTGGGTTTTGCCCGGTGCACGGAAGGATTCGTTCTCGTTGAGGATGGCTTCCGCCCAGCTTTCGTCGACGTCCGACTTGAGTGCGTCCTCATCGTCGTCAAAACCATGATCGCGGGTTTCGTCGAAGTTCAGGAAGCTGTCGCTGAGCTCGTCTTCGTCGAAGGCGGTCTTGGTGCCGGCGTAATTACCCTCGGCGGCGTCCTCTTCCGGGTCGTCCTCGAAAATCAGCTCCTCTTCCTCCTGGAAGCGGCTGCCGGAGGCGGTCGACGTGGACGTGTCCTGTTTGGGAGGTGACGAGGGGGTGCCGCCCTCAAGGCCGGATTCGCTGTGTTCGAGGGCGTTGAACACTTCCATGCAGTTACCGCAGCGGACTTTGCCGCGGGCAATGCCGAGCTGTTCTTCAGTAACCCGGAACCGGGTATCGCAATGGGGGCAACGTGTCAGCGTACTGCTCTGGCTCATCCTCTGTTCCTGTCGCAGGTAGCGGCTCGGCATCCCTGTCCAGGGCGGCCCGAGACCGATCCAGGCCCCGGTCCTGTCGGCGCCTCACTGCGGGGTTAACCCCGCAGAAACCATGAGGGCCACAGTGTAGTCGGTCAGCCTTTCGGCGTCACCTGTCGCGACGCCGTCCTGTGAGGCGTACCCAGTCTTCCCGTTCGACCGGCTCGTCCATCACGAACCAGGGCTCGTAGGCTTCCATGACCTCCCGCGCCTGGTCCGACAGGATGCCGGAGAGCACGATGTCGCCGCCGTTCCGTACCAGCTGGGCAAGACGCCCGGCCAGGCCGATCAGCGGCTGCGCCAGGATGTTGGCCAGCAGGACGTCGGCCTGGGTGTCCGGGTCCTGACCGGGCAGGTACAGGTCGAGTTTGCTGTCCTCGACACTGTTGCGCCGGGCATTGTCGCGGCTGGCTTCCAGGGCCTGCGGGTCGGTGTCGACGCCGATGACGTGCTTGGCGCCCAGCAGCAGCGCGGCCAGGCCGAGAATGCCGGAGCCGCAGCCGTAGTCGGTCACCTGGGTGCCTTCCATGGCCTGTCCGTCCAGCCATTCCAGACACAGGGCGGTGGTGGGATGGGTGCCGGTGCCGAACGCCAGGCCCGGGTCGAGCATCAGGTTGGCGGCTTCCACATCGGGGACGTCGTGCCAGCTGGGTACGATCCACAGGCGCTTGCCGAAGCGCAGGGGCTGGAAATCGTCCATCCAGGCGCGCTCCCAGTCCTTGTCCTCCAGCAGCAAGACTTCGATCTCGCCCAGCTCCTGCTGGGTCTGCTGGTGGTAGGCGTTGGCAATGAGCGAGCGGATGGCGTCGATGCCGATGTCGGCGTTGAACAGGCCGGTGACCCGAGTGCTGCCCCACAGGGGCGTGCTGCCCGGGTCCGGCTCGTAGAGAGGCTGGTCGGCAGCGTCCTCCATGGTGACGGCGTCAGCCCCCGCCTCCATGAGGATGTCCTCCAACAGATCGGCGTGTTCCGGGTCGGAAGGGACACGCACCTGGATCCAGCGCATACTAGGGCTCCGTCAAATGAGATGATCGATGTCAGTGGGTCTGTCCGCGCCCCGTTGCCTTGCAGCAAAGCGCCGGGGCGCTGCAACCGTATACATCCCGCTGACGGAGCACAACTCTTACTTGCCCGGTCGTTATTCCTTGATCAGCTTTTCAAGGTAGTGGATGGTGAATTCCACGTTCTTGAAACCGCCATCAAGGATCAGGCGCCGATGCAGCGGCTGGTTGGTCTTGATGCCTTCCACCACGAGTTCGTCCAGGGCGTTGCGCATGCGCAGCCGGGCTACTTCGCGATCGTCGCCGAAGGAGATCAGCTTGCCCACCAGGGAATCGTAGTAGGGCGGGACCGAATAGCCGTTATACATGTGCGAGTCGACCCGCACGCCGTTGCCGCCGGGGGCGTGGAAGTGCTTCACCTGGCCGGGGCTGGGAACGAAGGTGTTCGGGTCCTCGGCGTTGATGCGGCATTCCATGGCGTGGCCGGTCACCTTGATGTCGTCCTGGGTGTAGCTGAGCGGCAGGCCGCTGGCCACCCGCAGCTGCTCCTTGACGATGTCCACGCCGGTGACCATCTCCGACACCGGGTGCTCGACCTGGACACGGGTGTTCATCTCGATGAAGTAGAACTGGCCGTCCTGGTACAGGAACTCGAAGGTGCCCGCGCCGACGTAACCGATCTCCTTACAGGCCTGGACGCAGGCCTCCAGGGTCTTCTCCCGGGCTTCGGGATCGATGTTGGGGGCCGGGGCTTCCTCGATCACCTTCTGGTGGCGGCGCTGCATGGAGCAGTCACGGTCACCCAGATGGATGCAGTTACCGTGGGTGTCCGCCAGTACCTGGACTTCCACGTGGCGCGGGCGCTCCAGGTATTTTTCCAGATAACAGGTCGGGTCGCCGAACGCGTTGCGGGCCTCGGACTGGGTGATCTGGATGCTCTTGAGCAGCGACGCCTCGGAGTGCACCACCTGCATACCGCGACCACCGCCGCCGGAAGCGGCCTTGATGATCACCGGGTAGCCGATGCGGCGTGCGGTTTTCAGGGTGTGCTCGTCGTCCTCGGTGATGGGGCCGTCGGAGCCCGGCACCGTGGGCACGCCGGCCTTGACCATCGCGTTGATGGCGGAGACCTTGTTGCCCATCAGGCGGATGGTTTCCGCCCGGGGACCGATGAAGTGGAACCCGCTCTTTTCCACCTGCTCGGCGAAGTCGGCGTTCTCCGCCAAAAAGCCGTAGCCGGGGTGGATGCCGACCGAGTCGGTGACTTCGGCGGCGCTGATGATGGCGGGAATGTTCAGGTAGCTTTCGCTAGCGCTGTTCGGGCCAATGCAGACGGATTCGTCCGCCAGGCGGACGTGCATCAGATCCCGGTCGACCTGGGAGTGCACGGCAACGGTACGGATGCCGAGTTCCTTGCAGGCGCGCAGGATGCGAAGCGCAATCTCGCCCCGGTTGGCAATCAGGACTTTTTCAATCATGGCCATGGGTCAGTCGTCTTTGATCAGGCGATAATGAAAAGGGGCTGGTCAAACTCAACCGGCTGCCCATTCTCAACGAGGATGTCGACAATCTTGCCGCTCTTGTCGGCTTCGATCTGGTTCATCATTTTCATGGCTTCGACGATGCAGATCACGTCGCCGGCGGAGACGGTCTGTCCCACTTCGACGAAGGCCTTCGCGGTCGGGGACGGCGAGCGGTAGAAGGTGCCGACCATCGGCGAGCGCACGCGGTGCCCGGACGGGGTGTCGTCGGCCGGAGCCGCCGACGGCGCTTCGGCGGCGGCCTGTGGCGCCGGGGCGGGAGCCGGTGCCGCGGAATAGGTGGCCGGCATCATCGGTGCGGCTTCGGCGTGCGCACGGCGGCGGGTGATCCGGACGGCGTCGTCGCCTTCCTGGATCTCCAGCTCTTCAACGTCGGATTCCTCGATCAGTTCGATCAGCTTCTTTACTTTGCGAATGTCCATAATCTGTTCTCGTCGAAATGAAATGACAGCGTTCGTCGAAATTAACCGTTCAGTCGTGCCAGGGCGGCCTGGAGCGCCAGGTCATAGCCCTGGCTGCCGAGGCCGCAAATCACACCCGTCGCCACGTCCGAGAAGTAGGAGTGATGACGGAAGGGTTCCCGCGCGTGCACGTTGGACAGGTGCACCTCGATGAATGGGATATCCGAGGCCAGCAGAGCATCGCGCAGCGCCACGCTGGTGTGCGTGAAGGCCGCGGGATTGATCAGAATGTAGTCCACCCCTTCCTGGCGGGCCTCATGGATCCGGTCGATCAATTCGTACTCGGCATTGGATTGCAGGTGCAGCAGGTGGTGGCCGGCCGCACTGGCCTGGCGGTGCAGGCGCTCGTTGATGTCATTAAGCGTTTCGTGGCCGTAGACGTCCGGTTCGCGGACACCCAGCATGTTCAGGTTTGGGCCGTGCAGCACGAGAATCGTGGCCATGGAAAGAAACCTTGCATTTGGCTTGTTTTCGGACAGGATCGCCGCATATAGCAGCAACTTGCCGTGATCATGACCAGTATAGCCAATGACATCAACAATTTTTGACAATTCGCCGGGACGCTCCGGGCGAGTCTGACGACATTGTTGTCAAGGCTGGCGGCATCGTCCATAAGACGTTGGTTTCATAGTGGGTCGTTGTAAGGGATGCGCGCCGGATGGAAGGCGTTCGGGCCACCGGCTGTGCGGTGGCCCTGGAGAGAGACTAGTCGGTGGCTGAAACCACGCTGTTGCGACCCAGGCGCTTGGCCTCGTAGAGCGCCTGGTCGGCGCGTTCGCACAGGGCCTGGGCGCTTTCCCCCTGCCAGGTGGCAACGCCGCAACTGAAGGTGACGTTGAATTCCTGGCTGCCGGCGGGCTGGCGCAGCTCGGCGAAACGCTCACGGATTTCGTTGATCACGTTCTTGGCGTCGCTTTCCCGCGTGTCCGGCAGGATCAGGGCGAACTCCTCGCCACCGTAGCGGCCGATGTGATCGGTCTTGCGCAGGCGTTGCTTGAGGAACATCGACAGGCTGCGCAGCACCCGGTCACCAATGGGGTGGCCGTAGCTGTCGTTGATCTTCTTAAAGTAGTCGATGTCCAGCATGGCGAAGCACAGCGGCTGGTCCTTCTGTTTGGCGCGGACGATCTCCTGGTCCAGCAGGTGCAGGGTGTGGGTATGGTTGAACAGGCCGGTCAGGCTGTCGCGGATCATCAGCGCCAGCAGCGAACGGGCCCGCCGTCCACGGTTGTGGATGGTGGCGATCAGATGCTTGGGATCGATCGGCTTGGTGAGGAAGTCGTCGCCGCCCAGGCTCATGGCGTGGAGCTGCTTGGAGACATCGTCCTCGGCCGACAGGTAGATGATGGGCACGCTGTGGAGGCGGTCCTGCTGGCGGATGACCCGCGCGATCTCCATGCCGGTGCAGCCGGGCATGTACATGTCCAGCACGATGATCTCGGGGGAGAACTCTTCCAGCGCGTGGATGATCTGCAGCGGGTCGGTAATGATGTGGGCCGTCATGCCGGCGCGGGTCAGCACGTTCTCCATGAACTTGGCCTGGGCCCGGGAGTCGTCCAGGACCAGCACCCGGTAAGGCTCGACCGTGTTGCCGTGGGTATAGGTTTCGATCTTCTCGATCAACTGCCCCGGATCCACCGACGGGTGAAAGAATTCCTCGCCGCCGCAGCGGGAGGCCCGCAGCCGGGTCTCGATACTGCCGTCCGCCTCGCTCATGAAGATGACCGGGATCGGGGTGTCGTGACGCTCCTGCAGGTTCTCCACGGTGGCGATGCCGGCCAGGGGCGCGTCGCCGAAATTGACGTCCATCAGGATGGTTTCCGGCTTGTGGCGGCTGCAGGCGTCCATCAGGCTGTCGGCGTCCTCGAACGCCTCGGCGCGGAAACCGAAGAATTCCAGTTGCTTGATCAGTCGCTGGGCCATTTCCGTTTCGCACAGGGCGACGTAGATCGGCGTGCGCAGATAGGTGCGAGGCGCCTCGGTCAAACCCTGGTCGGAGCGGCGCTGGGTGCACTGGCTGAGCTCGTCCATGGCGCCCTGCAATGCCTCGCGGACCTCATCGGAAAGCGGGCTGTCGGGCGCCCAGCGCTGCAGGATGCCGAGCAGGGTTTCGCCGGCATTGGCGTGCTTGTCCATGTCGAAACGCTGGGCGTAGCGAACCAGCTTGTCGGTAGCGGCGGACAGGTCCCGGTGGAAGGTCGCGGCGACGTCGTCCGATTCCCGGACTTTCTGCCAGGTGTCGAGGACGACTCTTGCCTGAGTGGTAACGCGGCGGGCGAAGTGCTGTTTGAGCTTTTCCTTTTGATTATCGTCTGTCATTGAATCTCTGGCCTGTCACTTTTCCGGAAGTGGGCTCAAGGTCCGGAAGTGGGCACAAGCCCGCGGCGTCTTCCTGGACAATCTGGTTCCCAATGTTGCGATGCGTTCCTATCGCAATGACATCGTTGTGATTGTAGAGCCATCAAAGGCTCCCGGAAGAGTCTATAGTGTTTTATGTTGTCGGCGTAGGTGACGCTGTGTAAATGTTTGTGATAGCCCGGTACGCCGGGGGTCAATTCCGGATGATCCACGCCAGGGGGCTGGCTAGGGAATGCGTAGAACACGCCGTGGAATCATTTCTCTGCAACTGCTGCTGTTGCTGTTTACCAGCGGGCTGATCCTGCTGTTGATGGTGGCCAGCCTGGTCGCCGGTACGGCCGGTTTTCGCGGCTATATCGCCGACCAGCTCGAAGGCCACGCCCACGACGGCGCGGTGGCGGTGGGCCTGTCTCTGTCCAACGCCATCGACGGGCGTGACGAAGTGGCCTCGTCGTCCCTGATCGATGCCACCTTCGACAGCGGCCGCTACCTGTCCATCCGTTACGTCAACACGGCGTCGGGTTTTGAGATTTCCCGCCGCGACCGTCTGCGGGTGCCGGGGGCGCCGGACTGGTTCATCAGCCTGACCGATCTGCCCGAGGAACGCTTCCTCAAACGCGCCGAGGTGGTGCGGGGCTGGCAGCGGCTGGGCTACGTCGAAGTGGTGAGCCACCCGGGGCTGGGGTACGGCGATCTGTGGCGTATGACGCGGCGGCTGGCGCTGGGGGCTCTGGTCATCGGTGGTGTTTCGCTAGTGGCGCTCTTCTATCTCTTGCGTCGCGCGCTGCGTCCGCTGGCGGGGCTGGAAGAACAGGCCCAGGCTATTCGCAACCGCGATTTCCGCTACCGGGCGCCGGAGGCCAACACCCGGGAACTGGCGCGGGTGACCTCCGCCATGAATCAGATGACCAACGACCTGGGCGCCCTGTTCGAGGGGCAGGGCAAGCTGATCCAGCACCTGCGCCGAATGAGCAACGAGGATCGCCTTACCGGGCTGGCCAGCCGCTCGGCCTTCGAACAGCGCTTGCGGGTGGTGGTGGAAAGCCACGAATCCCGCCGTCTTGGCGTGCTGGTATTGGTCCAGTTGGCGGCCTTCGACAAGGTGAACCGCTTCCACGGGCGCAAGGCGGCCGACGCGCTGCTCAAGGAAATGGCCGAAGCCCTGCTGGCGTTTCTGCGCCAGCATCCGGGCAGCTTTGCCGGGCGCCGGGCCGGGGCCGAGTTTGCCCTGTTCCTGCCGGGGGCGGCGCTGGTGGATGCGGAGTTCTGGGTCGATGAGCTGCTGGAAACCCTGGACGGCATCTACGCCGACCGCAGCGAGGGCCGGGAAGTGGCGGTGCACGCCGGGCTGGCGGTGGCCGACGTCAATGTCGCCAGCGCGCGGGATCTGCTGTCCGCCAGCGATGAGGCCCTGCGCCAGGCGCAGATGTCCCACGAGACCAATCGCAAGGTGTTCGATACCGCCCAGTCGGTGCAGTTGGGCATTGACCAGTGGCGGCTGCAGCTGGAAGCGGCCCTGGACGCGGAGCAGGTCAAGCTGCTGTTCCAGTCGATCCAGTACACCGGAAACGACCGGGTGCATCATTACCACGTCCTGTCCCGCCTGCAGGTGGACGGTCAGTGGGTCGCTGCCGGGGTCTTCCTGCCCATGGCCGAACGCTTCCGTCTGATGGCCCAGCTCGACGACCTGGTTCTGCGCCGGGTGCTGGCCCTGCTCAAGCAGCACCCGCTGCTGGCCTTTGGGGTGACCCTGGGGACGTCGTCCATCGCCGAACGCAGCTTCCGCGAGCGCCTGGGCGACCTGTTGCAGGCGGAGGGGCAGGCGCTGCTGTCGCGTTTGTGGATCTATCTGCCGGAAGACGCCGTACATCATCACCGGGCGGACGTGGGGGCCTGCGTCAAACTGCTGCGGCGACACGATGTGAAAGTGCTGGTGGATCACTTCGGGGTCGGCGGTATCCCGTTCAGTTACCTGCGGAACCTGCCGTTCCAGGCCATGCGGATTGATCCGAGCTTTATCCACAACATCGACAGCCACGCCGACAACCGTTTCTACCTCGAATCCATCGTGCCGATCGCCCACAGTCGCGGCGTGGAAGTGTTCGTGGCCGGCGTGGAGACGGCATCGGAGTGGCAACTGGTGACCCAGATCGGTGTGGACGGCGGCAGCGGCTATCATTTGGCCCGTCCGGACGAGAACCTGCCGCCAGCGACGCTGTGACGCGTTGCGCATAGCTCTGCTCGAGGTCGCCGTTAGCCAGCGCCAATTGCGGAGGGCATGACAATCCGGCAAGGTAAGGGCACCTTTGTCGATGGCCCTGGCGATGCCATCCAATACAACGTTTATCAGGGGCGCCGGCTGTCGAAGGTCGTGCCCCGAGCGCACCCGGGGTGCGGTATTAAGGAGGAAAGACACGAATGAAACGGGGTGGACAACTATGCTGAGCGGCACCAGACGTTTTTTCAGGGAGCGGACCGAGGATCTTCAGGACTATCTGGGCGGCGGCAAGGTGGCCAAGTTCCTGCTGATCCTGGTGGTGCTCTATCTGCTGGTGGCCATTGTCCTGGGCATGTACTGGAGCAGTGAGCCGGATCCCTACTCGGTACGCGACGAGGCGCGTCAGCGGGCAGAGGCCATGAATCGGGAACTGGTGACCGGTTTTACCACCACCTCCACCCTGATCCACATGACCGAGACCCTGCTCGACAAGCCGGGCGGTTACATCACCAACGACGTTGCGCCCCCGGGCCTGTGGATGGATAACATGCCGCACTGGGAATACGGTGTGCTGGTGCAGCTGCGTGACATGTCGCGGGCGCTGCGCAAGGATATCAGCCGTTCCCAGAGTCAGTCTGCGGAGGACCCGGATCTGACCGTGGCCGAACCGCAACTGCACTTCGACAACAACAGCTGGGCGATTCCGTCCACCGAGTCGGAGTACCGTCGTGGTATCGCGGCCCTCAAGCGTTACCTCAATCGCCTGTCCGACCCCAGCGGGCCCAAGGCGCAGTTCTACGCCCGTGCCGATAACCTCAACAACTGGCTGGCGGATCTGGAGACCCGTCTGGGCAGCCTGTCCCGCCGCCTGAGCGAGAGCGTCGGCAAGCAGAGCGTCAACGAAAACATGGAAGAACTGCCGGAGGCGGCTACGTCCGATGAGGTGCCGTCGGTGTCGACGCCCTGGACTGAGATTGATGATGTCTTTTACGAGTCGCGCGGTACCGCCTGGGCCTTGCTGCACATCTTCCGCGCCATCGAAGTGGACTTCCGCGACGTGCTGCGGGACAAGAACGCACTGGTCAGTGTGCGCCAGATCATCGTCGAACTGGAAGGATCGCAGAAGGACATGTGGAGCCCGGTGGTCCTGAACGGCAGTGGCTTCGGCATCCTCGCCAACCACTCTCTGACCATGGCGTCCTACCTGGCGCGCGCCAACTCGGCGATCATCGACCTGCGTGAACTGCTGAGCCAGGGCTGACGGCGACCGCGTTCCCGTTTGTTGGCGCGAAACCGTTTGCGGACCTACAAAAAAGGCAGCGACCCATCGGGTGCGCTGCCTTTTTTATGCCCGGCCTCGGCGGCCGGTGTCAGCGACCGCTTACTTCTTGTAGGCGGCAACCGATGCGTCCACGGCGGCACGGGCCGCGGCGGCATTGTCCCAACCCTGGACCTTGACCCACTTGCCGGCTTCGAGGTCCTTGTAGTTCTCGAAGAAGTGCTGGATCTGGTCTTTCAGCAGCTGCGGGATGTCCTCGACGTCCTGCACATCGGCGTACTGCTTGGTCACCTTGTCGTGCGGAACGGCGACCAGCTTGGCGTCGCCGCCGGCTTCGTCTTCCATGTTCAGGACGCCCACCGGACGACAGCGAATGATGCAGCCCGGCATGACCGGGTACGGCGTGATCACCAACACGTCCAGCGGATCGCCGTCGTCGGCCAGGGTGTTGGGGATAAAGCCGTAGTTGGCCGGGTAGAACATCGGTGTGGCCATGAAACGGTCAACCACGACCGCTCCCATGTCCTTGTCGACTTCGTATTTGATCGGGGACGACGCGTTGGCCGGGATCTCGATCAGCACGTTGATGTCTTCCGGCGGATTCTTCCCGGGCGGGATGTTGTCGAAGTTCATGAGGCGTCCTTCTTTCAGTCGTGAATGGAATGGCTCCAGTGAATGGTCACGGATTATACCTGTCGGTCCCGACGGGTGAAATATAGTTGGGCCCTGCCACCTTGCCGTATCGTCATGTTGGCGTGGGGCACTGTGCTACATTGAAATGATCTGTCTTCTCCCGGCGGCTGTGAGTCGCCCGGGTGGCGTGTCAGATCAACGGACCGGTCGCGTGACGGCCGGTACAGGACACATTCCGACAAGGAGATTCCTTCATGGAAGCTCAATCCCCCCAGGACGATTACCGTCGGGTCAAGGAGGACATCCAGCTCCTGCGCGAAGACCTGGCCAAGCTCACCAAAGCTTTTTCCGAGAATCAGAAAAGCAACATCAGCGGTCTGCGCGACGAGATCCGTCGGGAAAGCCGGGAAGCCCTGCGCCATGCCCGCGAGCGAGGTGACGAGGTGTTCAACCGCGCGAAGGAGGCCGGCGACAAGGCCATTCATGACGTCGAACACAAGATTGAGGAACGGCCGTTCCTCAGCGTGCTGATCGTGTTCCTGGTAGGTCTGCTGGTCGGCAAGTTGATGGATCGCTAGGTTTGCTGGCCGGTCCGGAAGTTCAGGCGCTGCTGCGCAAGGCGGTTGCCGCGGTATTGGGAGCCCTGTTGGGGCTCATGCTGCTGGGCGCCCTGTTGATTGGCGGTCTGGTGATGGTGTGGCACGCCGCCATTCTGGGGCTGTCTCCCTGGGTGGGCGAGGCGGGTGCCTGGGGTATGACCGGCGGTGTCTGCTTCGCGCTGCTGGCGTTGTTCTTCTACCGCATGATTCGAGGCCCCCTGCGCGCCGCGGCCGGCGAAACCGGCCGGGCAAGCGGCGGCTCGATGGTGGCGCGATTGCGTCGCCTGATCGCCGAGAACCCCTGGGAGTCGGTCGTGGCGGCCTTTGCCGTGGGGGTCGCCGGCCAGGCGGACCCGCGTCTGCGTCAGTTTCTGCTGCAGAGTGGGCTGGCGATGATTCGGGCCGCTAACGCCGTCGACGGCGGTGAGGCGGAGAACGACGCACCGGCGGACGACGACCTGTCGGCCAACGATCCCCAGTAAATCCCCCGAGCGGCCCGGGTGGCCGCTCAGAGTCCCATCTGCTTGCCGATCAGTTCCTTCATGATCTCCGTCGTGCCGCCGCCGATGGCCAGCAACCGGCCGTCGCGGTACAGACGCTCGACCCCCGTTTCGCGCATGTAGCCCATGCCGCCGTGCAACTGGATCGCCTCGCGGGTCACCGACTCGCACACCTCGGCCGCGAAGTTCTTGGCCATGGCCACCTGCCGGATGGGGTTCTTGCCCGCCTGCATCAGGGCGGCGCAGCGGTAGGTGTATTCGCGGGCGATGTCGACCTGTGTGGCCATCTCCACCAGTTTGTGGCGGGTGACCTGGAAGCCGCTCAGGGGCCGGCCGAAGGCCTCGCGCTGGCGGACGTATTCCTGGCTTGCCTCCAGCGCCAGCTGCGCGCCCATGTAGCCCATCACCGCCAGCATCAGGCGTTCGCTGAGGAAGTTCGACATGATGGCCGGGAAGCCGGCGTTCTCGTCGCCGATCAGCCGGTCGGCGGGGACCCGGCAGTCCTCGAAGAACAGCTCCGCCGTGTCGCTGGCCCACCAGCCCATTTTCTGCAGGTGGCGGCCGCGACTGAAGCCAGGGGTGTCCCGGTCGACCAGCAGCAGGCTGATGCCGCCGTGGCCGGCCTCGCCGGTGCGTACCGCCACCGTGTAGTGATCCGCCCGATGGCCGCTGGTGATAAAGGTCTTGCTGCCGTTGACGACGTAGTGGTCGCCGTCGCGCACGGCGCGCGTGCTCAGGTTGGCCACATCGGAGCCGCCGCCCGGTTCGGTAATCGCCAGGGCCATGATTTTCTCGCCGCGCAACACCGGCGGCACGATGGCGTCACGCAGTTCCGGTCGCCCCCAGCGCACCAGCGGCGGCAGGGCGATGTCCAGCGATCCCAGACTGGCAGCGAGGCCGCCGGAGGTGGAGCGCATCAGCTCTTCGCTGATCACGACCTTGAGAAAGACATCCCCCTCGCTGTGACCGCCCAGGGCTTCCGGGTAACCGGCCCCGAGCAGGCCCGCATCGCCTGCCAGGCGGAACACCTCCCGCGGGAACTCGCCTTGCTCTTCCCACTCGTCGATGTGTGGAAGGATGTGGGTGGCCACGAACCGGCGGGCGCTGTCGCGGACCTGTCTGTGGGTGTCGTTGAAATAGTCGGTGTCCATGGCGTATCCGTCCGTTTTTTGTTGTCCAAGTAGGGTCGGGATCGGCATTGATTTCGGAAACAGATGCAGTGTCGCTGATCAATCAGAACCAAGCAAGCGCTTGGTAAGAAACCTGATGTGGGTCAAGTCTGGTCTGGTAGGGCCGTCGAGCGGCGGCTAGAGTGTTCCGCCGCTTTAGCGTGTGTACAATATTCGTGCGTTAAAGTACGTACACCCGCCCTTGGGGTGGCTCTTCGGGGCGGGATGGCCAAGGTGGCCTTTCATCCCACTTCCTGACGAATGACAGGGAGCACCACAGATGACTATAAAGAAAGTCCTCATCGCCAACCGCGGTGAGATTGCGGTCCGGATTGCCCGCGCCTGCCAGGAACTCGGCGTAAAGGCCGTGGCAATCTATTCGGAAGCCGACCGCTATTCCTTACACGTCAAAAAGGCGGACGAAGCGCACTGCATCAGTGCCGATCCCCTGACGGGTTACCTCAATCCCCATCACATCGTGAACCTCGCGGTGGAGACCGGCTGTGATGCCCTGCATCCCGGCTACGGTTTCCTGTCCGAGAACGCCACGCTGGCGGAAGTCTGCAAGGAGCGGGGCATCCGCTTCATCGGGCCGGCCGCCGACGTGATTGCGTCCATGGGTGACAAGACCCATGCGCGCCAGACCGCCATCAAGGCGGGCGTGCCGGTCACACCGGGCTCGGAAGACAACCTCACGGACGTCGAGGACGCGGTCAGACAGGCTGCGGACCTGGGCTATCCGGTGATGCTCAAGGCCACCTCCGGCGGTGGCGGCCGCGGCATCCGCCGCTGCGACGACGAGGCGAGCCTGCGCCAGAACTACGACCGGGTAATCTCCGAAGCCACCAAGGCCTTCGGCAGCGCCGACGTGTTCCTGGAGAAGTGCATCGTCAATCCGCGTCACATCGAGGTACAGGTCCTGGCCGACAGCTTCGGCAACGCCATCCACCTGTACGAGCGTGACTGCTCCATCCAGCGCCGCAACCAGAAGCTGATCGAACTGGCCCCGTCGCCGCAGTTGAACGACGAACAGCGAGAATACATCGGTGACCTGGCCGTGCGTGTGTCCAAGCAAACCGGCTATGAAAACGCCGGTACGGTGGAGTTCCTGCTGGCCGATAACGGCGATTTCTACTTCATGGAAATGAACACCCGGGTGCAGGTGGAACACACCATCAGCGAACAGATCACCGGGGTGGACATCGTCAAGGAGCAGATCCGCATTGCCGCCGGTGAAAAACTGCGTTTCAAGCAGGAAGACATCAGCTATCGCGGCTACGCCGCCCAGTTCCGGATCAACGCCGAGGATCCC
Source organism: Marinobacter sp. JSM 1782161 (assembly GCF_011421605.1). Lineage (NCBI taxonomy): Bacteria > Pseudomonadati > Pseudomonadota > Gammaproteobacteria > Pseudomonadales > Marinobacteraceae > Marinobacter > Marinobacter sp. JSM 1782161. The sequence continues at coordinate 2,324,169 of NZ_WSSA01000002.1, read as the reverse complement.
AAGAACAACTTCCTGCCGAGTTTTGGCCAGATCACTCGCTACTATTCACCGGGCGGCCCCGGTGTGCGGACCGATGCGGCTATCTACACCGGCTACGAGATCCCGCCCTACTACGACTCCATGTGCGCCAAGCTGATCGTCAGCGCCATGGACTGGGAAGAGCTGCTGGACCGTTCCCAGCGCGCCCTGAAAGACATGGGCATCTACGGGATCAAGACCACCATTCCCTACTACCTGGAAATCCTGAACCACCCCGAGTTCAGGGCAGCTTCGTTCAACACCGGGTTCGTGGAAGCCCACCCGGAGCTGATCAACTACAGCATCAAGAAGCGACCGGAATCGCTGGCCGCCGCCGTGGCCGCCGCGATTGCCGCCCAGGCCGGAATCTGATGGGAGTCTGAACTAATGACCAAGCGTAAAATCGAAATCACTGACGTCATCCTGCGGGACGCCCACCAGTCCCTGATTGCCACCCGCATGCGCACCGAGGACATGCTGCCGGCCTGCGACAAGCTGGACAAGGCCGGTTACTGGTCCCTGGAATGCTGGGGCGGCGCCACGTTCGACAGCTGTGTGCGCTTCCTCAAGGAAGATCCCTGGGAACGCCTGCGCCAGCTGCGCAAGGCCCTGCCCAACACCCGCCTGCAGATGCTGCTGCGCGGCCAGAACCTGCTGGGCTACCGCCACTACGCCGACGACGTGGTCGAGGCCTTCTGCCAGAAGGCGGCGGACAACGGCATCGACGTGTTCCGCATCTTCGACGCGCTCAACGACGTGCGTAACCTGGAAACCAGCATCAAGGCGGTCAAGAAAGCCGGCAAGCATGCCCAGGGCACCATCTGCTACACCGTCAGCCCGGTGCATGGCACGGAGAAGTTCCTCAAGCAGGCCAAACAGATGGCCGACATGGGCGTGGACAGCATCGCCATCAAGGACATGGCCGGTCTATTAACCCCGTCCGCCACCGCCGACCTGGTCAGCGCCCTGAAGAAAGAGCTGAGCCTGCCGGTGTTCCTGCACTCCCACTACACGTCGGGCATGGCCTCCATGTGTCAGTGGGCAGCGATCGAAGCCGGTGTGGACCACATCGATACCGCGCTGTCCGCGTTTGCCGGCGGTACCAGCCACCCGCCCACCGAGTCGCTGGTCGCCTCCCTGAAGGAAGCGGGTTATGAGGTGGATCTGGACCTGGAAACCCTGGACGAGCTGACCGGCCACTTCCGCGAAGTGCGCAAGAAGTACCATCAGTTCGAGAGCGAGTACAACGGGGTGGATACCGCGGTGCTGCTGTCCCAGGTGCCGGGCGGCATGATGTCCAACCTGGCCAACCAGCTCAAGGAGCAGGGCGCGCTGGACAAGATCCGCGACGTGTTCGCCGAGATCCCGCGCGTGCGCAAGGACCTGGGCTACCCGCCGCTGGTTACGCCGACGTCCCAGATCGTGGGCACCCAGGCGGTGATCAACGTGTTGTCCGGCAAGCGCTACGACAACATCACCAACGAGGTGAAGAAGTACCTGCAGGGCTGGTACGGTGCCGCCCCGGGCGAGATCAACGCCGATCTGCAGAAGCGCGCCGTGGGTAACGAAGAGCTGATCGAAGAACGTCCGGCCAACCAGCTCAAGAACGAGTTCCACACGCTGAAGGACGACATTGGCGACCTGGCGGAGTCGGAAGAGGACATTCTCACCTACGCTATGTTCCCGGACCAGGCGCGCGAGTTCCTGCAGCAGCGTAAGGACGGCACCCTCAAGCCGGAACCGCTGGAGCCGAAGCCTTCAGCCGCCAGCGCCGGCTCGGTGTCCACCGAGTTCAAGATCACGGTTCACGGCGAGACGTTCGACGTCAATGTCACCGGTGTCAGCCCGTCCGGCGATGACGAGCGGCGCTTCTTCATGACCGTCGACGGCATTCCCGAAGAAATCCGTCTGGAATCCCTGGGCGGCTTCGAGCGTGAAGGCGGCGGTGGCTCCGGTCGCGGCAAGGCCTCCAAGGAAGGCCACGTGACCACGAGTATGCCGGGCAACATCGTCGACGTCCTGGTGGGCGAGGGCGACAGCGTCGAGGCCGGCAAGCCGGTGCTGATCATCGAAGCCATGAAGATGGAAACCGAGGTGAAAGCCCCGATCTCCGGCAAGGTGGTTGGCGTGTTCATCAAGAAGGGCGACCGGGTGACCCCGTCCGAAGTCCTGATGGAAATCGAGCCCTGAGTGGTTCGCTGACCCGACGTGAAAAAGCCCGGCTTCGGCCGGGCTTTTTTGTGGGGGGTGGGGCAGCCCGTGGGCTGCTCCGAAGCCAAAGCGTCGGCTACATTTTGCCGTAACTCGAGCATGTAGCAGAAGCTTTGGCTTCTGAGGCGCCAACGGCGCCCGGGTCGACTCTTACCCGGACGGCGGTCGCCTTACCGCTTCACCGTCTCCACCCCATTCTTGGTCCCCAGCAGCAGGATATCCGCCGGCCGGTGCGCGAACAGACCGTTGGTCACGGTGCCGACGATCTGGTTGAGCTTGGTTTCCAGTTCGATCGGGTTGGCGATGCTGAGGTTGTGCACGTCGATGATGATGTTGCCGTTGTCGGTGGTCACGCCCTCGCGGTAGACCGGGTCGCCGCCCAGTTTGACGATCTCGCGGCCGACATGGCTGCGGGCCATGGGAATCACTTCCACCGGCAGCGGAAACTCGCCCAGGATGTCCACTTTCTTGGAGTCGTCGGCGATGCAGATGAAGGTCTTGGCGACCGCCGCCACGATCTTCTCGCGGGTCAGGGCCGCGCCGCCGCCCTTGATCAGCTCCAGGTGCGGGTTGGTTTCGTCGGCGCCGTCGATGTAGAACTCCAGGCCGGACACCGCGTTGAGATCGTAGACCGGGATGCCGTGGCTCTTCAGGCGCTCGGCGGTGGCTTCGGAGCTGGCGACCGCGCCGTCGAATTCGGTTTTCAGCTCGGCCAGCAGGTCGATGAAGAAGTTGGCGGTGCTGCCGGTGCCGACGCCGATCACGCTGTCCGGATCCAGCTTCGGGCGAATGGTGTCGATGGCCGCCTGGGCAACCGCCTTCTTGAGTTCGTCCTGGGTCATAGTGCTCTCGATGCTCTCGTTTCGGTGTCGGATTTGTCTTCGATGTCGCCATGGGCGCTGACGATGAAATGGCCTCCAGTATAACGGTGTGACGGCAGGCCATACAGGGCCAGCTGACCCGCGTCGTGTCGGCCGGGCATTAACGCTGGACGCCAAACCGCCAAACTCCGTAGACTTGAGGGTTTTCACCCACCCGAAAGGTCTGTCAGGGACCGTTGTTTCATCGACCCAGAGAAGGGAATTGCCACCATGCCACAGCGCTACATCAAGAAAATACTCGATGCCCGAGTCTACGATGTGGCGATTGAATCGCCGCTGACTCATGCCCGTAACCTGTCCAAGCGGTTCAACAATCACATTATTCTGAAGCGCGAAGACCTGCAGCCGGTGTTCTCGTTCAAGTGCCGTGGCGCCTACAACGCAATTGCCCATCTCAGCGAGGAAGAGCGGGAGAAGGGCGTGATCTGCGCCTCCGCCGGCAACCATGCCCAGGGCGTGGCACTGGCGGCGCAGGAGCTGGGCATCAAGGCGGTGATCGTCATGCCCCAGACCACGCCGGAGATCAAGGTCAAATCCGTGCGCGACCGGGGTGCCAAGGTGGTGCTCAAGGGTGACGCGTTCGACGAGGCCGCCGCCCACGCCCAGGAACTGATGGACAAGCAGGGGCTGACCTACATCCCGCCCTACGACCATCCCGATGTGATCGCCGGCCAGGGTACGGTGGCCATGGAGCTGTTGTGGCAGTTCACAAAACCCCTGCACGCCGTGTTCATTCCGGTGGGCGGTGGTGGCCTGATGGCCGGTATGGCGGCCTACATCAAGTACCTGCGTCCGGAGACCCGGGTCATCGGCGTGGAGCCGGAAGATTCCAACTGCCTGCAGGCGGCGCTGGCCGCTGGCGAGCGGGTGGTTCTGGATGAGGTCGGCATCTTTGCCGACGGCGTGGCGGTCAAGCAGATCGGCAAGAACACCTGGGACATCTGCAAGGAGTGCGTGGACGAGGTGGTGACCGTCTCCACCGACGAAATCTGCGCCGCCATCAAGGATGTGTTCGACGACACCCGCTCCATCTGCGAGCCGGCCGGGGCCCTGGCGGTGGCGGGCATCAAGAAATACGTCCAGCGCGAGGAAGTCGTAGGGCAGAACCTGGCGGGGGTTCTCAGTGGCGCCAACATGAACTTCGACCGGCTGCGTTACATCTCCGAGCGCACGGAAATCGGCGAGCAGCGCGAAGCGATCCTCGCGGTGACCATTCCCGAGCGCCCGGGCAGCTTCAAGTCGTTCATCAACGCCCTGCACAAGCGCAGCATCACCGAGTTCAACTACCGCTACTCGGACGGCGACGAGGCCCGCATCTTCGTCGGCATCCAGATCCAGTCCGGTGGCCTGGGTCGCGAGGAGCTTGTCGAGGACCTGCGGGACGGCGGTTACGGCGTCATCGATCTGACCGACAGCGACATCGCCAAGCAGCATATCCGCCACATGGTGGGCGGCCACGCGCCGCACATCAACAACGAGAAAGTGTTCCAGTTCGAGTTCCCGGAACGACCCGGGGCTTTGCTCAAGTTCCTGATGTCCCTGGGCACCCGCTGGAACATCTCCATGTTCCATTACCGCAATCACGGTGCGGCCTACAGCCGGGTGCTGATGGGTGCCCAGGTGGAGGACCACGAGATCGGGGCCTTTACCCAGATGCTGGACAAGGTGGGCTTCCGTTACGAGAACGTGACCGACAACGAGGCTTACCGGCTGTTCCTGGGGAACGGGAACCACTGAGGCCGGATTGGCAAGCGGGTATACCAGACGGCCGGGATCCGAGGATTCCGGCCGTTTTTATGGGCTGGAGTGGGCGCGGACCTCACCGGTCAGCAATTAAACATTCTGTAATCTGTAATAAATTGTATTCGGGAAGTTAGCTGATACTATTTACAACAATTCTTCGAATAAAAAATAACCAACTGATTGTCGTGAGGATTTACAATGGGTCCAAATGGCCCATCTGTCATCATCCGAGCGGCGACCGGTTGGGGCAGCAGCGCTGATCAGGAACGACCAAAACAGAATACGAAAGCGGTACCAAAGCCGCTGATATTGGGGGATGCAATACCATGGAACGAAAGCCTGACATGATCCGGGCGCTCGTTTTTATTTTCGTCATTGGCCTTGCGGTCACGGGGCTGACAACGCTGCACGCGTCTGAGCCCAAGTCGCGGGCGGCGGACGTCGTCAACCCGTCATTGCTGTCTTCAGCCGACGAATAAAGGCGAACGAGTGGCGAGGCGCACGTGCGGTGAGCGTGGCGGCGCCTCGATTCGACGTTTCCCTATCCTGCTTCTGCTTATCCCGTCCTTGCCGACCCCGGAGCACGTTTAACGCGGTATCCGGCCGAGACGCCGTCGACCCTGACGTCTGTCGGCCCATGGGTAGCGCCCAAAGCGCAGTCGGGGGTGGCGTTGAACTCCCGTTTTTCCGGCTACGTTTCCGGTTCCCGAAGCCTGCTGTTGACAGATAATCTGCCGCGTCGGGGTGATCACCCTGGACATGGGCACGTCCCATGTCTGCACCGGCAGGCTTTCCACTTCCTGTTCGTCGTGTGCCAGGCCAATCAGCGCCGGCGGTCGCGCGTACGCCTGCCGTTTGAAGGCAAAGGTCCGGTCGTAGAAGCCGCCCCCCATACCCAGCCGGCCGCCACAATCATCAAAGCCCACCAGCGGCATCAGCACCGCGTCCAATGCCCAAGGCGCGCGGCGGGGCGCGTTGCGCCTGGCGGGCTCGGGAATCCCGAAACGATTGCGCCGCAATCGCGTGCGCGGGTCCAGGCGATAGAACCAGAGCTGGTTGCCCAGCACCGGGTGCAGGACCGGCAAATAAACGCTCAGCCGGCGTCGGCGTGCCTGTTCGATAAACGCGCGTGGATCGACTTCACCGTCGTTGGGCAGATACAGGCCGATATGGCGGGCCCGGGACAGGCCGAAATAGCGCATCAGTTGAACGATCAGACCCCGGGCGGCGGCCCGTTGCTGGCTGTCGGACAGGGCCCGTCGGCGCTGGCGCAGGGTGCGGCGGAGCTGTCTGCGGTTGGCGCTTGCCGGGACGGGGGTGGGAAATCGGGTCACAGTGTCGGCCATTCGTAACGCGTGTGGTGGAAGCGATGGCGCATTCAGGCGAGAAAAATAAAGCTTCCCGGGATGCCGTTATCGGATGTGGCCCTTGAACCCAAAAGTTCAAGGTGGTGGCCGCTGTGACACATTAGGCTTTCCCCTGCGTGGGGGACATGCTCACAATGCCCTGAAGTAGCCACCTAGGTATTGCGCATCGGCTCGAGGACGTATCCGACCAGCGAACAACCCAGGAAGTGGACTCATTATAAGGGCTTTACCCGGTGTGGATGCAAACCCGACTTCGGATAATCCTGATGCCGGGCCTATGTCCGCTCACTCGCCCAGAGCGTCGTCCAGGCGATGGTCCATCTGTTCCAGGATACGGGCCGCTTTATCGGAGAGATTGTGCTGCAGCAGCTCGTGGGTGATGTTGAGTGCCGCCATAACGGCAATCCGCTCGGTGCCAAAGACCTTTCCGCTGGCGCGGATCTCGCGCATCTTGCTGTCCAGGTGGCGGGCGGCTTCCTTCAGTTCGTCCCGGGCGTCGTCCGGGCAGGCGACCAGGAAGGACTTGTCGAGGATGCTGACTTCGACCGTGGTGGGGGTGTCCGACATCAGTGTTGCTCCAGGGCCCTGAGGCGGCCGATCATCGCTTCAATCTTGTTGCGGGCCAGGTCGTTCTTCTGCATGAGCTGGGCGCGTTCGCGGTTCCAGTCATCCTGCATCTGACGCATGGAAGCGTTTTCCTGCTCCAACTTCTCACAACGAGCAATCAGGCGGTCCACCTTGTCGGCAAGAGCCTGCAATTCAGACTGATCCATGGCGTTTCACTTCCCGGGCGAAGAATCAGGATTCTGGGGGGAATCCGTGAGTTACCTCACCAACTATAAATGGGGCCTTAAGGGGGGTCAATTTGCAGACCTTGCCGTCCCGTCATCTTTGCGGGCCATTTGTGACCGCCTGCTCAGGCGCTCTCCGACAGGCCTTCGCTGAGACTGCCGCGGTAGGCCTGCCAGGCCGGGGCCAGAGAGACCAGCAACGCCAGGACCGGGACCGCGCCGAGCAGCAGCCATTCCTGCGAGTCGGGCCAGCGCAGGCTCAGGGCAATGCCCCAATGGGACAGCAGCCAGGGCGCCAGCGCCTGGAGCAGCACGGCACCAAACAGCAGCGCCAGGGCGCAGGCGAGCAGCGCAAGCAGTACGCACTCCAGGGCGTAGAGGCCGGCAATCAGTAATGGCGACGCACCCACCGCCCGCAGGATGGCGATCTCCCGCTGGCGCTGGCGCTGGATCGCCAGCAACACGGCGATCAGGCCCACCAGACTGATGACCACGACAAAGCCGCTGAGCAGCACCAGGGCCTTCTCGAACTGGCCCATCAGGCGCCAGAGCTCGCTCAGGGCGACGCCGGGGAGGATAGCGCTGAGCGGCTCCAGGTCAGACTCGTTGATGGCGCGCTGGACCTGGAAGGTCAGCACCTTGCGCCCGATGCCGGCGTAGGCGGCGGTGATGGCGTCCGGCGTCAGGTCCCGCTCGCGCACGGCATCCGCGCTGGGGGTGCGCCCGGGAATCGGGATGCCCGCCTGCCAGCCCACGTGGATGGCCTCCATGCCCGCCAGGCTGATGTAGACCGCGCGGTCGACCGGGGTGCCGGTCGGGGCGAGGACGCCGGACACCGCGAACGGCATGGTGTCGTGCTTCATGAAGCTGACGCTGCCGGTACCGTGGGCCAGGGTGATGCGGTCGCCGAGCCCGTGGCCCGTTTCCCGGGCGACGGTGGCGCCCAGCACCACGTCGAACAGGTCGCTGAACCAGGCGCCCTGGTGCAGGGCCAACCGCTGGTCCCGGCCATAGCGGAAATGCTTCGGGAACGCCTCGCTGGTCCCTACCACGCGGTAGCCTTCGTAGCTGTCGCCGAGGGAAATGGGCACCAGCCAGTCGATGCGCTCGTCGTCGGCGAGCGTCTCGAAGGTGCTCCAGCGGATGTTGTTGGTGGCATCGCCCATGTGGAACACGGTGTACAGCAACAGGTTCAGCTGGCCGGCGCGGGCGCCGATGATCAGGTCGGTGCCGCTGATGGTGCGGCTGAAGGTGTCTTTCACCTCGGTGCGCAGGTACTGGACGCCGAGCATCAGCGTCACGCTCAGGGTCAGCGTCAGCACCACCAGCCCGAGCAGGCCGCGCCGGTGCCAGAGGCTGGACAGCGCCAGGGACAGGAAATGCACGGGGCTCATGCGGCGGCCTCCGGGGTGCGGGCCAGATCCAGGCTCCGGTCGAACAGGCTCGCCAGGGCGCGATCGTGGCTGACAAACACCAGCGCGGTCTCGCTGGCCCGGCACTGTTGCATCAGTAGTTCGATGAAGCGGTCGCGATTGTCGGCATCCAGCGCCGACGTGGGCTCGTCGGCCAGCACCAGGTCGGGCTGTCCGATCAGGGCCCGGGCGCAGGCGACCCGCTGCTGCTGCCCCACGCTGAGGCGGGTCACCGGGCGTGACCAGAGCGCCTCGTCCACGTCGAGCGCCGTCAGCAGTCGCCGCGCTTCCCGCTGCGGATCGGGCCGGGCGCGACCGGCGCGGGTTTTCGACAACCGGCAGGGCAGGGTGACGTTATCCACCACGCTCAGATAAGGCACCAGGTTGAACTGCTGGAAAATCACGCCCATGCGATCCGCCCGCAGCCGGTCCCGGGCGCGGCGGCTCAGTTCGGGGAGAGCGCGGTCGCCCAATCGGAGGACGCCGTCGTCCGGGAGGCTCAGACCGGCCAGCAACGCCAGCAGGGTGCTCTTGCCGCTGCCACTGGGGCCGCGCAGGAACAGGTGCTCGCCCGGTGCCAGCAGCAGGTCGGGAAAGGTCAGCGCGCGCTCGGTGCCGGGCCAGCGGTAACTCAGGTCCAGTGCCTCGATCAGCGGTGGCCGGGGGCGGGCGGTCATGATGTTACATCCCTTGTGGTTGGATGGGGGCCGTGTATGATCGGCTTCAATCGATGCTTGAGGATTCTACCCATGTTGCGCGCGTTTTGTTCCCTGGTGGTGGCGCTCCTGCTGGCCGTTGGTCAGCCGGTGTCGGCGGAGGAGTCCTGGCCGGAGGTGGACTGGCTGGACCTGATGCCCGCCGAGGATCTTGCACTGCTGGAAAATCTGCCCGAAATCGAGCACCAGGGCAACGGCCCCGTGACTCTGCCGGACGAGATCATGACCGGTCGCACGGTGCCGGAATACGATCATCGCAGGGTCCGCATTCCCGGCTTCGTGGTGCCGCTCAAGGTCGACAACGATCAGCGCATCTACGAATTCTTCCTGGTGCCCTACTACGGGGCCTGCATCCACGTGCCGCCACCCCCGCCCAACCAGATCATCCACGTCACCTACGAGGAAGGCTTCCAGGTCCAAGCGCTGTACGACCCCTTCTGGGTCAAGGGCGTGCTGCGCATTGAGGAGACCGAGACCGAAGTGGGGGATTCCTCCTACGCCATGGACGCCCTGGAAATCGTCCCCTACGAAGGCTGACGACGCGCTACTCCATCGACAGCGCCCGGCGCTCGCGGGTCAGGACCTGAGCGCCCTGGCCCTGATCGTCCACCCATTGCACGTCCAGGCGCTGCAGGGCGTTGAACCGCTCGAACAGGGGGGTGGTCAGGCTGGCGGACGCCACTGAGCCGTCGCAGCTCAGACGCTGGATGACTTCAAACTCGCCATGGCTGTCATGCTCTCCTTCGTGCTCGTGCTCGTGCTCGTGCTCGTGCTCGTGCTCATGGCCATGGGCTTCGGCGTGGTCGTGATACGCTTCTTCAGCCTCTGCCAGCGTGTGACTGGCCGAGGCGGTCTTCAGTTGGCAGTCGGCACCGGCGAGAAGCGGCGTCCGCTCGAGCCAGTGGCGGGTGTCCGCCAGGGCGGCCTTCTCCGCGTCGTTTTGGGGGGCGTGTTCGAAGCCAACCAGGTTGTAGGCCGGTGAGTCCAGCAGCAGCTCCACCGACGATCCCTCGATGGCCAGTTGCAGTTGGGCCTGGCCGTGAACATGGGCGCCCAGTCCCTCGGCGGCCTGGGTGGATAAGGACAGTGGAAGGCTGAACAGGGTGGCGGCAAGCCAGCGCGACGAGGGCATTCGGAATCTCCTTTGAATAGTTATGTTATAACGTATTTGCATCCGCGGATAACGTCAAGCCGCGCGGCGATGTGTTTGCCGCCCCCGAGTGCTAGGATAGGGGCCTTCAAATGCATCCACCGATTGTTGATTGATGACTGAGCAAACGACCATGACACCGGCCCTCGGTGAGTTCGAGACCTGGGCCAACCTGTTCACCCAATTCAAGGCGTTCAGCCACCCGTCGGAGCTGCACGGGGTCCTGTGTGGACGCCTGGCCGCCGGTGGACGGCTGGATCGCAAACAGTGGCGCGAAGGCGCCAGCGAGCAGATGGGCATCGCCCCGGAAGCGGCGGAGTCCTCCGAAGAGCTGTCGACCTTCCTGGATACGGCCTACGAGGTGACCCTCGAAGCGCTGAAAGCGTCCGACCTCAGCTTCAAGCCGTTGCTGCCGGAAGACGACTACGCTCTGGAAGAGCGCCTGCAGGCGCTGTCGTCCTGGGTGCGCGGCTTCCTGGAAGGTATGGCGATCGAGGCCAGCCAGGCGCTGGGCGAGGCCACCGGTGAAGTCCGCGAGCTGGTGGAAGACATGGTCGCCATCAGCCAGGTCGCCGCCGGTGAGGAAGACAGCGAGGAAGGCGAGCAGCAGTTCAACGAGATCATGGAATACGTCCGCGTCGGGGTGCTGACCGTCTTTACCGAATTCAACGCCCCCGAACCCCCAGCGGACAAGACCCTGCACTGAGATTGCCGGAGTACCGATTATGCTGATGCCGATCAAAGAATTTGCCGCCCGTCGCCAGGCGCTCATGGAGCAGATGGCGGAGAACAGCATTGCCATCGTGCCGGCGGCCCCGGAGCGGGTCCGCAACCGCGACGTGCTGCACCCGTTCCGCCAGGACAGCGATTTCCAGTACCTCACCGGGTTCGGTGAACCGGAAGCGGTGCTGGTGTTGATCCCGGGGCGCGAGCACGGCGAATCGGTGCTCTTCTGTCGCGAGCGGGATCCCGCCAAGGAACTCTGGGACGGCTTCCTCGTGGGGCAGGAAGGGGCCATCGAGCGCTATGGCTTCGACGACGCCTTCCCCATCGCCGACATCGACGACATCCTGCCGGGCATGATCGAAGGCCGCAGCCGCGTCTATTACCCACTGGGCAAGGACAAGACCTTCGACAGTCAGGTGATGGACTGGGTCAAGACCATCCGCAGCAAGGTGCGCACCGGCGCCAATCCGCCGGGCGAACTGGTGGCCCTGGAACATACCCTGCACGACATGCGCCTGTTCAAGAGCCCGGCCGAGATCAAGGTCATGGCGAAAGCCGGCGAGATCAGCGCCGAGGCCCACTGTAATGCGATGAAGCGCGCCCGGCAGGGTGGCTACGAGTACAACCTCGAAGCGACCCTGAACCATACCTTCATGGAGCACGGCGCGCGCTCCACCGCCTATCCGTCCATCGTCGGCAGCGGCGCCAACGGCTGCATCCTGCACTACATCGAGAACAGCGCGCCGCTCAGGGACGGCGATCTGGTCCTGATCGACGCGGGCTGCGAGCTGGAGTGCTACGCCTCGGACATTACCCGGACCTTCCCGGTCAGCGGCCGCTTCAGCGATCCCCAGCGGGCGGTCTACGAAGTGGTGCTGGCGGCCCAGTACGCGGCCATCGATGCGGTGAAGCCGGGCAACCACTGGAACCATCCGCACGAGGCGGCGCTGAAAGTGCTGACCCAGGGCCTGATCGACCTGGGCATCCTCAAGGGGCTGAACCTGGAGGAAGCCCTGGAGCAGGAAGCCTTCCGGCCGTTCTTCATGCACCGCACCGGTCACTGGCTGGGGCTGGATGTCCACGACGTGGGCGATTACCGCATCGGCGACGCCTGGCGCGTGCTGGAGCCGGGCATGGCCCTGACCGTCGAACCCGGCCTCTACATTGCTCCGGATAACACCGAGGTGGACGAACAGTGGCGCGGGATTGGCATCCGCATCGAGGACGACGTGGTGGTCACCAAAGAGGGCTGCCGCGTGCTGACCGACGCCGTGCCCAAGCGCATCGACGAGATTGAAGCGCTGATGGCCGAATAAGGAGATACGCCCGTGAGCGAACCGGCCGCGTCCCCGTTCGATACCGATGTGCTGATCGCCGGCGGCGGCCTGGCGGGCGCTACCCTGGCGCTGGCCCTGTCCCGGCGATTGCCGCATCGGCGCGTCACGGTGGTGGAGGCCTATCCGCTGGCCACTGATGCCACGCCGGACGCCTACCAGCCCAGTTACGATGCCCGCTCCACGGCACTGGCCTGGGGCTCGCGGCTGATCTACGACGACCTCGACCTGTGGCCGCAACTGGCCGGCAGGGCCATGCCCATCCGCCATATCCACGTCTCGGATCGCGGTCGCTTCGGCGCCACCCGCCTGGCGGCGGAAGAGCACGGCCAGGACGCCCTGGGCTACGTGGTGGATAACCGGCTGATGGGGCTGGCGCTGATGCAGGCGCTGGCCGAGCGGCCGCAGGTTCACTGGCGGGCACCGGCCAGGGTGATGGACGTGACACCGCGGCCGTCCGGCGTCAGCGCGACACTGGACACGAACGGGAACAGCGCGACCATGACCGCCCAATGCGTGGTGGTCGCCGACGGTGGCCGTTCCGGCTTGCGCGAGCGTCTTGGCTTCCGCGCCGATACCCGCGACTACGGCCAGCACGCCCTGATTGCCAACGTCTCCACCCGTCAGCCCCACGCCGGCACCGCGTACGAGCGGTTCACCGACGCCGGTCCCATGGCGCTCCTGCCTCGGGGGCGTCCGGGCGCGGCCGCCTGCGACTCGGCGCTGGTCTGGACCCTGAACGACCACGACCTGGAGCAGGTGCTGGCCGGCTCCGACGCCGACCGCCTGGCCCTGCTGCAGGCCCGTTTTGGCTGGCGCCAGGGGCGCTTCACCCGCATCGGCGAGTGCAGTCATTACCCGCTGAAGCTGACCACCGTGCCGGAAGCGGTACGCCCGGGCATGGTGCTGGTGGGCAATGCCGCCCACACCCTGCATCCGGTCGCCGGTCAGGGATTCAACCTGGCGCTGCGCGGGTTGATGGGGCTGGTGGAACAGTTTGAGAAGGCCGACACGGCCGGCACGCCGCTCGGGCACCTGGGCGTGCTGCAGGCGTATCAGGACGAGCACCGCCGCGACTGGCAGGAAACCGTCCGCTTTTCCGACAGCCTGATCCAGGTGTTCGGGGCCCGTTCGCGGACCCTGGCCGCGGCCCGCGACGCCGGTCTGGTGGGGCTCGACCTGGTCCCGGGCGCGCGCCGCTGGTTCGCCCGTCGTGCCATGGGGCTGGGGCGCTTTACGAGAGGGATTGGCGATGAGCGCTAGACAGCACTTCGACATCCTGGTGGTCGGCGGCGGCATGACCGGCGCAGCGACTGCCCTGGGATTGGCCCGGCAGGGATGGCAGGTCGCGCTGGTGGAAAGCCAGCCCCGTTCGGTCTGGTCGGAGGCGTTGGCTCCGGCCGACGGCGTGGACGCTTTCGAACCCCGGGTCAGTGCCCTGGCGCTGGCCAGCCAGCGCCTGCTCAGCGAGCTGGGTGTCTGGCCGGCGGTAACCGCCCGGCGCCATTGCCCGTATGCGCATATGGACGTCTGGGACGGCGATGGCACCGGCCGAATCCGCTTTGAGGCGGCTGAGCTGGGCGTATTGGCGCTGGGCGCCATTGTCGAGAACCGTATCCTGGTACAGGCCCTGATGGCCGCGGTGATGGACAGCGACATCGAGCTGATCGATGGCGTGACCGTTAGCGGCTGGTGGGAGCAAGGTCACGAACGCGGCATCCGCCTGGACGACGGCCGCCACCTGCAGGCGGCGCTGGTGGTTGCGGCGGACGGTCCCAATTCCCGTCTGCGCCAGTGGACCGGCCTGCCCACCCGTGAGTGGGACTACGACCAGCAGGGCATCGTCTGCACCGTCAGAACCACCCAGAGTCACGATCACACCGCCTGGCAGCGTTTCACGCCGACCGGCCCGCTGGCGTTCCTGCCGCTGGCAAACGAGGCGGGGGACCGCTGTTACAGCTCCATCGTCTGGTCCCAGGATACCGCCGAGGCCCGCCGCCTGATGGCGCTCGACGACGCCGCCTTTGCCGCCGAGCTGGAGGCCGCCATCGAACGGCGTCTCGGTGCGGTGGAACAGGTCTCCAGACGCCATGCTTTTCCGCTGCGCCAGCGTCACGCCAAGGACTATGTGCGCCCGGGTCTGGTACTGATTGGTGATGCGGCCCACACCATCCACCCGCTGGCGGGCCAGGGTGTGAACCTGGGCTACGGCGACGTGCGCGCCTTGCTGGACGAACTGGGACGGGCCCGCGATGCGGGGTTGCCCGCCGATGAACCCATGATGCTGTCGCGCTACCAGCGCCGCCGCAAGGGCGAGAACCTGGCGATGATGGCGGCAATGGAAGGCTTCAAGCAGCTGTTCGCGAGGGATGAGTTGCCGCTGCGCTGGGTGCGCAACGCCGGTATGCGCTGGCTGGATGAGGCCGGGCCGCTCAAGAACCGGTTGGCGGCCCAGGCGATGGGGTTGGAATAAAGGCGTTGTCTGTCGCTTCGGTTGGTGGCGGCTGGCTTCAAGTCGATCGCTGCAAACAGGCAGCCCGCAGCCCGATGGGCTGCTCCGAAGCTGAAGCGTCGGCTACATGCTCGAGTTGTCTGGAAAATGCAGCCGACGCTTTAGCTTCGGAGGCGCCGTAAGGTGCCCGACTTTGACGTCTCGAAGACCGTAAGACTGCGAAAGCCGCGTATTCCGACAATGCCCTCTCATGGCAGGAAGTGCCCGCTCGAACCTCATCGCCGCCTCAATTCGCCCTAATACAAACACCCATCATAAAGCCGGCTCACCAACACCGGCACCGCGGTTTCCACGCGCAGGATGCGGGATCCCAGATGAACCGCTTCGGCACCCGCCTCGATGATTTTGTCCACTTCGTAGGGAATGAAACCGCCCTCGGGGCCGATGCACAGGGTGGCGGGTTCTGACAGATGCGTGGGGCAGGGCGTGTCGGTGCCGGGGTGCGCGATCAGTCCCGGACGCCGGGCCATCAGTCCCGGCAACTCGTCTTCCACGAACGGTTTGAAGCGCTGGCGGATGTGGACTTCAGGCAGGCGCGTATCGCGGGCCTGCTCCAGGCCCAGCGTCAGGTTCTCCCGCAGGTGTTCCGCCTGCAGCCAGGGGGTCTGCCAGAAGCTCTTTTCCACCTTGTAGGCGTTGATCAGCCAGATGTCCTTGACGCCCAGACTGGCGCAGGTCTGCAGCACCCGGCGCAGCATCTTGGGTCGCGGCATGGCCAGTACCAGGCTCAGCGGCAGGGGCTCCGGCGGTGGCGTATCCAGGTGTACCGTGAGGTGGGCTTCGCGATCATCCAGGTGGATGAGTTCGCCGTGGCCCATCAGGCCATCCACGCGCCCCAAGGGGATGCGGTCGCCGACTTCGGCGTTGAGCACGCCGGCCAGATGATTGCGCCGGCGGTCGCGCAGCACCACGCGGTCTTCGGCGACGAAGTCGTCGTCAAACAGGAGCCCCAGGTTCATGATGCGTCGTCAGCCGTCTCCGGGCGACGGGCCAGCCGGCCAAACAGGATGCCCAGCTCGAAAAGAATCCACATGGGCAGGGCCAGCAGGGTCTGGGAGATGATGTCCGGCGGGGTCAGCAGCATGCCAATGATGAAGCAACCGACGACCACGTAGGGGCGTTTGGCGGCCAGATCCTCGGGCGTGGTGATGCCGGCCAGGATCATCAGGATCACGGCAATGGGGATCTCGAACGCCACGCCGAAGGCGAAGAACATCTTCAGCACGAACGTGAGGTAGCTGCTGATGTCCGGCATCTCGGAAATGCCTTCCGGACCGATGCTGGTGAAGAAGCCGAACACCAGCGGAAACACCACGAAATAGGCGAACACCGCGCCCAGGTAGAACAGGAGTACCGACGAGAACAGCAGCGGAAACGCCAGCCGCTTCTCATGGCGGTACAGGCCCGGCGCGATGAAGCTCCAGACCTGGTAGAGGATGTAGGGAATGGCCGCGAACACCGCCACCACCAGCGCCAGTTTGAGCGGTGCGAAGAAGGGTGAGGTGACGTCGGTGGCAATCATCACCTGGCCTTCCGGCAGCAGGTCGCGCAGCGGCTGGGACAGCCACAGGTAGAGCTCGTTGGCGAAGGGGTAGATCGCCGCGAAACAGACCAGAACCGCCAGGACCACCTTGAGCAGGCGATTGCGCAGCTCCAGCAGATGGTCGATCAGCGACATTTCCGCCTGATCGTCGTCTCCACCGGAGCCGTCGTTGGCGGGTGACGGCGTATCGAGTTTGTCCTGTTCAGCGGAGGACACGGCATCTCCTGATGGGCGGGACGTCATGTACGGTTGTCCGGTGCGGCCTGTGGGGTGTCGGCGTGGGGATCGCGGTTGTCCGATGCTTGGTCAGGGGGAACTTCGGCCGTCGCAGTCTGGCTCTGTTGCAGCGCCTCTTCCCGCGAACGGGGGGCGGACTCGAGCTTGCGCTTTTCCTCGTCGGACAGGATCAGGTGCTCGTAGTCGCGGGCCTTGGCGATGCCATCGCGCACGTTCTTTTCCACGCCATCCAGGTCGATGCCGCCTTCCTTGCGCAGCTTTTCGCGCAGCTCGTCGGCTTTCACCTGGCGGTCCAGCTCGCTGGTGAACTGGCGCACCAGGCGACGCGTGCGGCCGACCCACTGCCCCGCCGTCCGGGCCGCGCCGGGCAGGCGCTCGGGCCCCAGGATCAGCAGGGCGATGACGCCGCAGATCAGCAGCTCAAGAAAGCCGATATCGAACATGTCGGTTCGGCTCAGCCCTGGGTTTTCTTGTCGGACGTTTCAGAGGTGCTGGTGGATTCGTAGACGTTGCTCTGTTTGTCGTGATCGAGCGTGTCTTTCTGATCCTCGTCGGCCATGGACTTCTTGAAGCCACGGACAGCGCCACCCAGGTCGGTCCCGATGTTACGCAGTTTCTTGGTTCCGAAGAGCAGGACGACAATGCCCAGAACGATTAGTAGTTGCCAGATGCTGATACCCATTTCCGAGCCCTCGTGTCTCGTTACTGTTAATCCGATTGTACGCTACCTGCGTGCGGGTTTGGGAAGTGTCCGGGGCGTGGTCGGATGCCCCGGTGGTCAACCCGCGCTGTGCATGGCGGTAAGCGTATCAGGCTGCTGAGACACTAATGCCTCTATGTTGCGGTTTTATTGCGAGTTTCGTGCCGCTTTCTCGTCCAGCCCGGAAAGGTCGAAGCGTCGAGCCAGCTCATCGAGCACCGCCTTCGGGCCCAGACCCAGGTGGGACAGGGCCACCAGCGAGTGGAACCAGAGGTCGGCGGTCTCGTAGATCAGCTCGTCGGTCTCGCCCGATTGTTGGGCATCCTTGGCGGCGAGCAGCATTTCGGTGCACTCCTCGCCCACTTTTTCCAGGATCTTGTTCAGGCCCTTGTGGTGCAGGCTGGCCACGTAGGAGCTGTCCGGGCTGGCGGACTTGCGTGCTTCGAGGACCCGGGCCAGCTCGCCCAGTACATCGTTGGAGGTATTGCTCATGAGGAAGTGCCTCCGCTGTCGCCGTAAATGGCATCGGGATCTTTCAGGACCGGCTCCACGCTGACCCACTGGCCGTCTTCCAGGCGCCGGTAGAAGCAGCTGCGCCGGCCGGTGTGGCAGGCGATACCGCCCAACTGGTCGACCTTGAGCACGATCACGTCGGCGTCGCAGTCGAGACGGATTTCCGAGACCTGCTGCACGTGGCCGGAGGACTCGCCCTTGCGCCAGAGTTTGCCGCGTGAGCGGGACCAGTAGATGGCGCGTTGCTCGCGGGCGGTCAGGGCCAGGGCTTCACGGTTCATCCAGGCCATCATCAGGATATCGCCGCTGGCGGCGTCCTGGGCGATGGCGGGCACCAGGCCCTGGTCGTCCCACTTGATGGCATCGAGCCAGTCCTCGGGCAATGGGTTAGAAGCGGTGTCTTGCATGGGGTTCCAGTCCGGTTAAGTCAGTTGGGGCGCGGTCAGCGCCGGCCGACGAGCAGCCAGCCGGCGGCGGCAATCAGGATCCAGCCCTGGGTCGGTATCGATTCCAGCGAGGTCCAGCCCAGCGGCTGGGTGGTCAGCCAGGCACCGCCCAGACAGGCCAGCGCCAGCACGGTACGGCGAAAACTGCGCCGGCGCGCGCGCTCGGCGTCCTGCAGGGCCTTCAGTGTAGCGTGATCGGTGGAGGCCGTGCGATCCAGGTCGCGCACCCGCAGCAGCGCATCGTGCACCAGTTGCGGCATTTCCGGCGACTGCTCCAGCCAGGACGGCAGGTGTTCGCGCAGGCTCTTGATCATGCCCGGTGGGCCGATGCGCTGGCGCATCCAGGACTCCAGGAACGGCTGCGCGGTGCTCCACAGATCCAGGTCAGGATAGAGCTGGCGCCCCAGGCCCTCGACGTTGAGCAGGGTCTTCTGCAGCAGCACCAGCTGCGGCTGGACTTCCATCTCGAAGCGCCGGGCGGTCTGGAACAGGCGCAGCAGGAAGTGGCCGAAGGAGATCTCCTTTAGCGGCCGCTCGAAAATGGGCTCGCACACCGTGCGGATGGCCGCCTCGAACTCGTTGACCCGGGTGTGGGCCGGCACCCAGCCCGACTGGATGTGCAGTTCCGCCACCTGGCGGTAGTTGCGGCGGAAGAAGGCCAGCAGGTTGCGCGCCAGGTAGCTCTGGTCCTCCGGCGCCAGCGTGCCGACGATGCCGAAGTCGATGGCGATGTAACGCGGGTCCTGCGGATTACTGGCGTCGACGAAGATGTTGCCCGGGTGCATGTCGGCGTGGAAGAAGCTGTCCCGGAACACCTGGGTGAAGAAGATTTCCACGCCTTTCTCGGCCAGCACTTTCATGTTGACGCCGGCGTTGTTGAGCGCCTCGGTGTCGGCCACCGGGATGCCGCCCACCCGTTCCAGCACCAGCACCTTGGCGGTGGTGTAGTCCCAGAACACTTCCGGGATGTAGATCAGGGTCGAGCCGTCGAAGTTGCGGCGCAGCTGGCTGGCGTTGGCCGCCTCGCGCTGCATGTCCAGCTCGTCGTAGATGGTCTGCTCGTAGTCGGCCACCACTTCCACCGGGCGCAGGCGCCGGCCGTCGGCCCAGGCCCGTTCGATCAGTCGGGCCAGCATGCGCATCAGGGCAATGTCCTGGTGGATCACCCGCTCGATGCCGGGCCGGATCACCTTGACCACCACCGACTGGCCACTGTGCAGGGTGGCGGCATGCACCTGGGCGACCGAAGCCGAGGCCATGGGGTTGCTGTCGAACGTCTGGAACAGCTGGCTCACCGACTGCCCCAGGGACTGCTCGACGATGGCCTGGGCCTCGCGGCCGGGGAAGGGTGGCACCCGGTCCTGCAGCTGCTGCAGCGCCAGGGCCATGTCATCCGGCAACAGGTCGCGCCGGGTGGACAGGATCTGGCCGAACTTGACGAAAATGGGGCCCAGTTCCTCCAGCGCCAGGCGCAGGCGCTCGCCGCGCGGCCGGTTGCCGACCGGGAACCAGTGCCAGGGCGCCAGTATCAGCAGCAGGCGCAGCGGTGCGGGCAGCTCGGCCACCGGCAGGAACTCATCGAGACGGTACTTGCTGAAAACCCAGGCAATACGGAAGAAGCGTTGAAGACGGGTCACGAGGGCTCCGACGGCGAGGTTGTATCGGCATCGAGCTGCGCTTGCAGGCGCTCGATCCGGGCGGCGAGCCGGTCCACCTGCAGGCGGGTGCGGTCGATGTCGTCGAAGGTGGCGGACAACTCGTTGCGACCGGGCAGGGTGCGGCTTTCTTCGTGGATGTATTCGTCCAGGTTGGCGTTGAGCGAGGCGAAGGCCTGCTTCTGCCAGTGCAGGGCGCCGCGCACGCGACGACCGATAAAGTGCGCGGGCACGTCGCCGGTGTAGCGGGCCAGGGCGGCTTCCCAGTCGGGATCGAGCCGGTCCAGGGCACGTTGCAGGGCGTGGGCCCGGCCCATGTCGCCGTCCACCCGCAGGCGCTGCTCACTGAATACCGCCGGGTCCCCCTGGGCCAGGGCGGCGAAGGCCAGTGGCGGACCGCTGACAATCATGGCGGCGTCTTCCGGGGCAGTGCTGCCGACCTGTACCCGGCCGGCCACAGCGCGCAGCGACAGGTGCAGGCCAATGCCCTCGAAACGAAACAGCACGGGGGCGTCCAGGGCGCCGAGCAATCCCTGACGGCCCGCGGGATCCAGCGCCAGCGCTTGCTCCAGGGCCGCCTCCACGACCCGGGTCATCGCCGCCTGCAGGGTCGGGCCGGGAAACATCAGGGTTTGACTCCCACGTGGAGGGCGACGATGCCTCCGGTCATGTTGTGGTAGCGGGTCTGGACGAACCCGGCGTTATCCATCATGCCCTTGAGGGTCTCCTGGTCCGGGTGCATGCGGATCGACTCGGCCAGGTACTGGTAGCTGCTGCTGTCGCCGGCGATCAGCTGGCCCATCAGCGGCAGGGCGTTGAAGGAGTACATGTCGTACGCCTTGCTCAGCAACGGGTTGGACGGCTTGGAGAACTCCAGCACCATCAGCTTGCCGCCCGGTTTCAGCACCCGGCACATGTCGCGCAGGGCCTGGTCCTTGTCGGTCACGTTACGCAGGCCGAAGGCGATGCTGACGGCGTTGAAGGTGTTGTCCGGAAACGGCAGGTGCTCGGCGTCCGCCTGCACGCATTCGATGTTGCCGACGTAACCGCGGTCGGTCAGGCGGTCGCGGCCCACCTGCAGCATGGAGGCGTTGATGTCCGCCAGCACCACCTTGCCCGACGGCCCCACCAGGTCGGCAAACTTCATGGTCAGGTCGCCGGTGCCGCCGGCGATGTCGAGCACCTGGTGGCCGGCGCGCACGCCGCTCAGTTCGATGGTGAAGCGTTTCCACAGGCGGTGGATGCCCATCGACATCAGGTCGTTCATCAGATCGTACTTGCCGGCCACTGAGTGAAAGACCTCGGCCACCTGGCCGGCCTTCTCGTTCCGCCGGACCTGGCGGTAGCCGAAGTCGGTGGTCTCGTCGCCGCTGCGGGTCGGTTCAGGGGCGGATTGTGTGGTCTGCGGATCAGTCATGAGCGGTGTTCCCGTGCCGAAATGAGGGCGGTCCGGAGCGGCGGTTCAGGCCGGTGTGGGCGGACCAATCCTGTATTCTAACCGTCCGTTCGCTCGCTACAAGCGACGCGGGCCGATATTGGGCACAACGGGCAGATCCGGCTTGCTTGCGCGAGACGGGGAAAGCCTTAAACTGCCCAGTGGAATCCGGTCCGTGCGTGAGGCATGGCCGGCGTATTATCCATCACCAGACTCCGGGGTAGGCATGTCCAGCATCGATATCAACCGTCGCCACTCTCTTGACCACGATCATGCGCGCGAGGCCGCCGAAAAGCTGGCGCAGGAGCTGTCTCAGCAGTTCGATGTGAACTACAGCTGGGAGGGCGATACCCTGCAATTCAAACGCAGTGGGGTGAAGGGGCATCTCAACGTGACGCCGGACGAACTGCAGGTGCACCTGGAACTGGGCATGATGCTGCGGCCGTTCAAGTCCCGCTTCGAACAGGAAATCAACGGCCAGCTGGACAAGCTGATCGCCCAGGCCTGATTCGCCGGCGTCGTCTCAGGCGGTTCCCGAGGACGCCTGGGGCAGGCTCTCCAGCGACGGTATCCACTCCTTGCTGTCGAGCGTAATGAAGTGGCTGGGCGACTCCGTCTCGACGATGCGCATGGTGGTTGGACTCTGCTGGGCGCTGCGCAGCATGGCGCCGCGGTCGAGGATGCGGTCCACCTGCGGGATCAGGAAGGTGCCGTGGCGCACCTGCTGGTAGATGTCGGTCGGCGTCTTCTCCATCCACGCCATGATGTTCTCGATGTTGCGCACGATGGTCAGGTGATCGCGGGTGGCGGAGAACAGGTGGCTGAGCAACTGCTTCTTGCGCGGGTTCATCTTGCCGAAGAAGGTCTGGCCGTAGGCCGATGACGGCGCGGTGTTGATCAAGCGGATGATCCAGGGCCACATGCCGTGGCTGACCGGCTCCAGCAGGGTGGTCACCAGCGCGTGCAGCTTGCCCTGGGGCAGGACGGGGGCTTCCAGCACCACTTCCACATTTTCATAGAGTTCCGGCCATTGGCGCACGGCTTCCAGCACGACGGCGCCGCCGCGGGAGTGGCCGTGTACGCGAATGCGGTCGGATGAGGGCAGGTTGGCCAGCGCCTGGTTGAGGATGCAGGCGTCGTATTCGATGGTACCTTCCAGGTACTTGATCGGCACTTCCCAGATCGGGGTTTCCGGCGTCACGCCGCTGACCGGTATGTGATAGTTGCTGCAGGTCAGCAGGATCAGTTCGGTGGTGGGGGCCTCGTACGCCTGGGTAAAATAACAGTGGTTCTCGAGGAAGCCGTGCACGCCGATCACCGTCTGTTCGGCCTCACCGCTGTGGTTGCGCACCGAAACGGCGCCCTTGCCGACCCGGTAGACCCGTCCGGAAAACATCTCCGAATAGGCGCTGTCGATCGGTTTGATCAGCTTGCGGACGTGACTGGCTTTCATGGTTGGCCTCCCCATTCGGGTGATGCGATGTGCCCTGCATAATCGCTGCCAGGCCACCGCTTTATTATCGTTCCGTGACGTATCCCGAATGTTTCTACGTCTATTATTCGTGATGTGTATTGGCGCGGATTACCCCCTTCGCTGCGCCATTTCAGTCATACGTCGTTATAGCATGAAGAATCAGCGTGTTAGTCATGTATTACGACTAAAGTCGACGTTCTGCGTTGGCCCGTAATGATAACGCCAGCGCATGGTCGACTGTCTCCCAGCATAATGAGACGGGCGTACCCGTGGGTAAAATTTTGTACGGTCTGCGCTCCAGGCTGTAAAGGGAACGGACAGCATGGGCCGAGCGCTGCGGCCCGGACGACGCCCGAGGCGCTCCTGCGGGTCAGTGGAGTGGGTTGTGCATGTCTGGCACAATGCGGCCTTTGTCATGGGAATGCCACCTCGCCGTTGGAGGCCCTGCCTGTTGGACCCGGGGCGTTGACTGATAAGGGAAGTTGGACATTGAGCCACGCGGAATCCAGTTTACTGTCTCCGGTTGATGCCGCCTGGCTTTCCATGGATGCTCCCGATAACCCCATGACCATCACCGTCCTGCTGCGGGTTGATGGCCTGACCGCCCCCGTCTTCAAGCATTTCCTGGAGAACCACTGGCTGCGCGTGGCCCGTTTTCGCTGCATGCCCGTTCGCAAAGGCGGCTTCTGGACCTGGGAAGAGGACGAGCTGTTCCGCCTGCGCCACCACCTGCTTGTGGAGCCCGAGGTGCTGGATGAGGCCCAGTTGCGCGACTGGGTGTCCGCCCGCCTCAATCAGCCGTTACCGGATTACCGCCCGCGCTGGTGCTTCTGGCTTCTGCCCCGTGCCCAGGGCGGTGCGGCGCTGCTGCTGCGGCTGCATCACTGCTACGCCGACGGCCTGTCCCTGATCGATCTGTTCGAAGCCCTGACCACCTCCGTTCCCGACGCCTTGCCCAGCCTGCCCGACAGCGCCGGCCGGGTGACCTCGTCGGCGCGCTGGTTCGGCGCCGGCTGGGAGTGGCTGCAGAACCAGGTGACGCTGGCCGAGTCGGGGTCGGTGGATGGTCTGGACGGTGACGCTGAGGCAGGAAGCGGAGCCCGACGCCAGCAGCTGGAGCGCGTGGCCTGGAACGGCCTGAAGCTGGTCAACGAACTGAGCCAGTACATTCTGGAGGCCGAAGATACCGACACCCGACTCAAGCCCGGTCTGTTGGGGCGGCGCCAGTGCTGCTGGTCCGCGCCGGTGCCTCTGGCGGCTTTTCGCACGATTGCGGGGCAGACCAACTGCAAGATCAACGACGTCCTGCTGGCCTGTGTTGCCCGCGCGCTAAGGCAACAGCTGGAACACGACGCCCTCGACCTGGACGAGGTGATGCTGCATGCGGCGGTGCCGGTGGACATTCGCGGCCTGCTGCCGGACGCGGTGCAGCCGGAGCCCGGCGAGTTGGGGAATCTGTTCGGAACCGTTTTCGTGCCGTTGCCGGTGGACGCCGACAGCGCGCTGGAGCGGCTGTACCGGATCAAGCACGAAACCCGCCGCCTCAAGCGCTCCTGGCAGCCGGGCATCTCCTGGGGCCTGATGTGTTCGGCGGGGCTGTTGCCCAAACACTGGCAGGAATCGGTCGCCGACCTGTTCTGCCGCAAGGCCAGCGCCGTGGTGTCCAACGTGCCCGGCAGCGCCGAACCTCGTTACCTGGCCGGCTGCCGGGTGCGTGAGCAGATGTTCTGGGTGCCCCAGTCCGGCGATATTGGGCTGGGGGTGAGCGTCGTCAGCTACGCCGGCCAGGTGCAGTTCGGTGTGGTGGCCGACGAGGCGGTGCTGCCTGATCCCCGTCCGTTCCTGGACGATTGCGTCCAGGCCCTGCAGGACTGGCAATAGGTCCTTCGACCCCGGGGGCTTACTGCCAAAGTGGCGAGCCGGGGCGATCCTTCCAAAATACGCTCAAATCAGCGCTCATGGCGCATTCAGCCGTTGTCCTCCCTGGCTGACGATACCCCCTCGGCACGCCGGTTCGTGCCGGGGAGGAGCGACTGACGCAATCCATTCGGTGCTTCTCCCGATCCGCAGGGGGCGCCGGTTTCTCACCCGCCAGCGCCCCTGACAACAAAAGATCGGGGGCTCGTATGAACAATAAGAGACTGTTAGCGCTGGCGGTTGCCGGCAGCCTGTCGGGCGGCGCCCATGCCGCCATCGACCTGTATGACCAGGACGGCACCACCTTTTCCGTGGACGGCTACTTCAACGCCTTCTACGTCAACCGCGACGACCAGGTGTCAGACGTGCGCCAGTCGCGGGTCAAGATGGGCTTCCTGCCCAACACCATCGGTTTCAATTTCAGCAAGGCAATGGGCGACCTGACCCTGGGCGGCCGGTCGTCGTTCTGGACCACCATCAACGACAGCCTGGATTCGCCCACCGACACCGCCATCGACGTGCGGCAGTTCTACGCCACGGTGGACGGGGACTTTGGTCAGGTGCTGATCGGTAAGGACTTCGGCCTGTACTCCCGCAACAACATCTTCCTGGACGAGATCCTGATGGGCTTTGGTTCGCCGGGCGCGCCGGGCGGTGTGTCCTTTGGCAACATCCGCGCTGGTTACGCCTATCCCACGCCCACGGCACAGATCACCTACCG
This sequence comes from Marinobacter sp. JSM 1782161, assembly GCF_011421605.1. Classification (NCBI taxonomy): domain Bacteria; kingdom Pseudomonadati; phylum Pseudomonadota; class Gammaproteobacteria; order Pseudomonadales; family Marinobacteraceae; genus Marinobacter; species Marinobacter sp. JSM 1782161. The sequence goes on along the minus strand of NZ_WSSA01000002.1, from coordinate 2,298,667 downwards.
TTCGCCGGACCTGGGCGGGCTCAGGATCGCCGCCGGTGTGCTCGACCCGGCGACCACCTCCGGTGCCGACGGCTACGAGGAAGCGCCGCGCTTCGAGTCGGAGATTACCTACACCATGGCGTTGGGCGGCGTCGATCTGACCGCCTGGGTCAACGGGCGCTATCAGACGTCTGAAAGCGACAGCACCGGTGATGAGGTCACGTCACAGGCGGTGGGCTACGGGCTGAAAGCGGCGGTGGCCGGGCTGACACTGGGGGCCTCCGGCTTCAATGCCGACGGCGACGCGCCGGTGCTGATCACCAACCAGCCAGCGGCGCTGGCCGAGGAGAGCGCGGACGGCTTCCTGTTGCAAGGTGCCTACACGCTGGGCGCGACCAAGCTGGTGCTGTCCTACGGCGAGACCGATTCGGACGTGGCGGATTTCGAGACCGAGAACACCTCGGTGGGCGTGTTCCACGACATCAACAGCAACTTCAAGCTGGTGGCTGAATACAACCTGTTCGAGCAGACCACCCAGTCGACCGGGGATAAAACCATCGACGCGGACACCATCGCCGTAGGCGCGGTCGTGCTGTTCTGATCGGCCGGCACCGGCAGGGACGCCGGCGTCTGACTACGACCAAAGTGTTGCTTTGCCGCCGGTCTTCCGGGGCCGGTCTTCCCGACTTCCGGATGGGGCATGAAAATCAATGGCCTATGTGCGACTGAGCCGACAGCGTGAGAGCACTGAAGTCGAATTGGCCCAGTGGGTCAGACGCGTAGAATCGGGGACAACAATCTCTGATAGCGAGTCGTCCAGCATGCTGCCAGTCACTTCGGTCGCGCCGGTCCGCGTGGCCAGTTCCGATGCGCGCGATCCCCAACTGGCGGCGACCAGCCTGGCGAGCCAGCTCTACCACGCCGATCTGGCCTGCGTGCTCTTCTTCTGCTCCGCCGAATACGATCTGGCCCGGCTGGGCATCGCGCTGGAGCATGTGTTTCCGCAGGTCCAGGTCACCGGCTGCACCTCCGCTGGCGAAATCACCCCGCAGGGCTACGGTCGGGGCTGCATCACCGCCATCGGGTTTGATCGCCGCTATTTCTCCGTGGACTGCGCCCTGATCGGCGAACTGGAGCCGTTCAGCCTGCAGGACGCCCAGGGACTGGTGGACAGCCTGCTGGCGACCTTCCGTGAAGCCTCCCTGGCGCCGGTCAAAGGCCACACTTTTGCCATCACCCTGCTGGATGGCTTGTCGAGCCGGGAGGAGCTGGTGCTGGCCACCCTCAACGCCGCACTGGGCAGCATTCCGCATTTCGGCGGATCCGCCGGGGACGACGAGCGCCTGGCCAACACCCACGTCTATTTCCAAGGCACTTTCCATACCAGCGCGGCCATTGTTCTGATGATCAACACGCCGCTGGATTTCAAGGTGTTCTCCACCCACCACATGCGTGCGGGAGACGACAAGCTGGTGGTGACCCGTGCCGACACCGGTGCGCGCCGGGTCTACGAACTCAACGCTGAGCCCGCGGCGGCGGCCTATGCCCGTTCGGCCGGCGTGCGCGTCGACGAGCTGGATCGCCGCATCTTCGCCCTGCGCCCGCTGGCGGTGCGCATTGGCGATCAGTATTTCGTGCGCTCGGTGCAGCGGGGGCACGACGACGGCAGCCTGACTTTCTACTGCGCCGTGGAAACCGGCATCGTGCTGACCGCCATGCGCCCGGGGCCGCTGCTGGCCAACCTCGGCGAGCAGTTGGCCCAGGCCGAGCATGAGGTGGGGCCGCCGTTGCTGACCATCGGGTGTGACTGCTTTCTGCGCCGGGCGGAGGCGGAGTTCTCCGGTTTTGTGGATGAAGCCTCGGCGTTCCTGCGGGAGCATCGGGTGATCGGATTCAACACCTACGGCGAGCAGTTCGACGGTATGCACATCAACCAGACGTTCACAGGAGTGGTCATTGGCCAGCCCGCTCACGCTTCCCGCTGAAACCGACGCGCGCGACCGGCGCATCGCCGAACTGGAGGCCGAGAATGGCCGCCTCCGCACCATCCGTGACGCGCTGATCACCCGCGTGGAGTCCAATAGCGCCCACAAGCCGGCACCCTACGCCGCGTTCGAGCATTCGGTCACGCTCGCCGAGCAGGTGCGCGAACGCACCGAAGCCCTCAATCTGGCGATGGCCGAGCTCAAGGCCAGCAATCGTGCCCTGAACGCAGCGCGGGAAGAGGCGGAGACCGCCAGCCAGCGCCTCGGGGATGCCATCGAGAGCATTGGCGACGGGTTCGTGCTGTTCGATCAGCGGCACCGGCTCGTGCTCACCAACCGCCGCTTTCGCAGCTACTGGCAGGACCGGGGCGACGCCATCCGGCCGGGCATCTCCATCGCCGAGGTCAAGCGTCTGGCCCTGGAAACCGGGCTGGTGGTGGAGGAACACCGCGACAATCAGTCCGGCGGTTCGGTCTACCGGTTGGCCAACGGCCGTTGGGTGCAGGTCAGCGAGCATCCGACCCGGGAAGGCGGGCGGGTGATCCTCTATTCCGACATCACCGACGTCAAGAACAGCGAGGATGAACGGCGCGAGCGGGCCCTGGCCGAGAAGTCGCGCCTGTTGCAGTCGACGGTGGATAATCTGTCCCAGGGCGTGGTGCTGGTCAACGACGAGGGTCGCCCGGAGATCTGGAATCACCGCTTTGTCGAACTGACCGGACTGGACGCCGCGCAGGTCAGCCGTGAGACGTCATTCGAGCGCCTCCTGGCCCTGTCGGAAACACCGCTGCTGATGCCCGGCAGTGTCGACAGCCAGGGCCACCCGTGCCACGCCCTGGAGCATCACCAGCGCGACGGCCGGGTGCTGGAGATCCGCACCCACGCCATGACGGACGGACGCTACGTCAACACCTACACCGACATCACCGAACGCCACCGCTACGCCGAAACCCTGCGCGAGAGCGAGCGCTGGGTGCGGGTGGTGACCGACCACGTGCCGGCGCTGATTGCCTACGTCGGCGCCGATCTGACGGTGCAGTTCTGCAACAAGGTGTATGAGGCCTGGTACGGCCGTGGCGGTCGCTCGCCGCTGGGGCTTCCCCTGCACGACGTGCACGATGCCGCGCTCTACGCCCGCCTGCTGCCCCACGTGCGCGATGCGCTGGCCGGTCACAGCGTCACCTTCGAGTTTGAGGAAACCAACGCCCGGGGCGAGCAGCGCTACATGCTGCGCTCCTATGTGCCCAACCGTGACCCGTCGGGCGTGGTGAACGGGTTCTTCGTGCTGATCCGCGACATCACCGAGCGCCGGCGCACGGCCCTGGCCCTGCAACAGGCTTACGACAACCTGGAACAGCGGGTGAAGGAACGCACTTCGGCGCTGACGTCGCTCAACGACCAGCTGCGCCAGGAGATTGGCGAGCGTTCTGCGATCGAGGCCCGGTTGCGCGACGCCAAGGCCGAGGCGGAACGCGCCAACCTGTCCAAGACCAAGTTTCTGGCGGCGGTCAGCCACGACCTGCTGCAGCCGCTCAATGCCGCGCGGCTGTTCACCAGCTCGCTGATGGAACAGGCTTTCGGTCCGCGAACGGAAGGCCTGGTACGCTCGGTCAGCACGTCGCTGGACGACGTGGAGAACCTGCTGGGTACGCTGGTGGATATCTCCAAGCTGGATGCCGGCGTGATCCAGCCGGACGTCAATGCCTTCGACCTGCGCGACCTGCTCAACAACCTGGCGCGGGAATTCCGGCAGATGGCCCTGGGCGAGGGCGTCGAGCTGCGTTTCGTGGCGTCTTCGGCCGTCGTGGCATCGGACTCCCAGCTGCTGGCGCGGATCCTGCGCAACTTCCTCACCAATGCCATCCGCTACACCGGCAGCGGCTCGATCCTGCTGGGTTGCCGCCGGCGTCGACACTCGGTTGAGTTGCAGGTCTGGGACACCGGCCCGGGCATTCCCGCCGACAAGCTCTCCGAGATCTTCCAGGAGTTCAAACGCATTCGCCCCGCCGGCGCGCCCCAGGACAAGGGGCTGGGCCTGGGGCTGGCGATCGTCGACAAGATCGCGCGCATGCTCGATCACCGCATCACCGTGCGCTCCGTGGAGGGGCGCGGGTCGCTGTTTGCCGTGGAAGTGCCGCTCGGTCAGTTACGGCCGGAGCAGCAGGGCCTGCCGGCCTCTCGGGTGCCGCAAGGGCAGTCGCTGGGCGGCGGCCGCATCTGGGTCATCGATAACGACCGGGCGATCTGCGATGGCATGCGCACGCTGCTGGAAGGGTGGGGCTGTGAGGTGATGACGGCCGTGTCCCTCGCCGATCTGGCCGGGCAGTTGGACATCCCGTCGGCGCCGGTGGATGCGATCCTGGCGGACTACCACCTCGATAACGACGAGAACGGTGTGGAAGCGGTGCTGGCGATTCACCGGGAACGCGCCGACAACGTACCGGTGGTGATGATCACCGCCAACTACACCAACGAACTCAAGCATCATATCCGCGAGCTGGGCTACCAGTTGATCAACAAGCCGGTGAAGCCGCTCAAACTGCGCAGTGTGTTGCATCACGTATTGATGAACGAACCGGGCCGTCCGTGACGGCCCGGCCTCGGGTACGGTTTATCGCTTCAGGTACTGATTGAAATCGATATCACTGGCCGACAGGATCGCCTGCACCCGGTTGTGTACGCCGAGCTTGCGCAGAATGGCGGACACGTGGGCTTTGACCGTGGTTTCGGCGATGTTCAGGTTGTAGGCGATCTGCTTGTTGGATTCCCCCTTGGACATGCGCTCCAGTACCAGCAGCTGGCGGCGGGTGAGGGAGTTGAGCAGTTCCGGCGAGAGGTTGTTCTCGTCGTGCCGGTGGCGGCGCGAGCTGTCCTTGCCGGTGCGGATGATGTCCGACGGCAGGTAGACGTTGCCCGCCAGGATCTGCTCGATGGCCTGGGTCATCTGGGCGCGGGGCGAGGACTTGGTGATAAAGCCCACCGCACCGTAGGTGATGGCCTGCAGCACCACCTGTTTGTCTTCCTCGGCCGAGACGATGACCACCGGGATCGTGGGCGCCTCGTTGCGCAGGGTAATCAGGCCGTTGAGGCCATTCATGCCCGGCATGTTCAGGTCCAGCAGGATCAGGTCGAAGTCGTCCTGGTCCTGGATCATGGCCAGGGCGGTGTCCAGGTCATCGGTTTCCACCACGTCGCTACCCTGGAAGCCGGACTGGATCACGCTGGTGATCGCTTCCCGGAACAGGGGGTGGTCGTCGGCAATCAGGATCTTGTAGGCGGGTTCCATGCCGTCGGCAGCTCGCTCTTTTATTGTGTCGTGTTTGTCCGGATCGGACTCCGCTTTAGCATAACCCATAGCGGCGGTTTCCGGTGTGGCCAGATCGAGTGGGGACGTCATGATGCCCTCCTCATGATTGCGTGGGTGGGACGGGCGTGGCGGCACGCGTGGGCAGGCCGGCGCCTATCCAGCTGTCGATGCCGTCCTTGAACCAGTAGACGTTACGGTAGCCGGCTTCGGTCAGGCGTTTGACCGCGTTCCAGGACAGCCAGCAGTCGGACTTGCAGAAGACCGCCACCGGGTGGTCCGGACGCTCGCCGGTCAGGCGCGCCAGGTTGTCCATCAGGTAGCGCTGCCATCGGGGCTCGAGCTGGCCCTTGCCGGTGTTGGGCAGCCAATGGGCGTTGGGAATGCTCGGGTGGGGCTGGTCCTGCAGAAACCGCTGGTGGCGGTATTCCACGTTGATTACATCGATCAGCACCAGGTCGGCGTGGCGTTCCAGCAGTGCCTGCAGGGCGGCGGTATCCACCGTGGTGGCGCCGGGTGCCTTGGCCGGTGTGGGGCTGCGGTAGCGATCCAGGCGGAAGCCGTCTGCGGAGAACAGCCCGGTGTCGCGCGTTGGCGTGGTGTCCGCGTTGACCGGCAGCGCCAGGGCCATCAGCAGCGCCAGGTTGGATAGCAGCGTCAGGTTCCACGGAGACCTGAACATGGCTGGACCTCGTCTCGTTGGTCGTGCCGCTGATCGGCGGCCCCGGCATCCAGTGAGGGGCGGCTATCCATGGAAGACGGGCGGTCAGGTGCCGGATCAGGCGGCTTCTTGTTGTATTGACCAACATTACACGCCATGACGCCGCGTCATTGAATGCGACCATGGCACCAAAAAACAGGCACTAAAGTAGTAGGGGCGTGGATGGCCCGGAGGCCGGGCGCTCAGCGCACCAGCTGCTTGAGCCGTTGCTTCTCTTTCAGCAGGGGAAACAGTTTGCCCATGGCCATCAGCTGTGCGATACCGCCGACGATCAGCAGGCCGTAGCCGACCGCCGGATTGCTCATGAACGGGAACACGCTGCCCGGGTCGGATACGAACAGACTGAACAGCCCCAGGCCGAGGGCGATGTTGGCCGGCGCGGTAATCAGGTGCATTTTCAGGACTTTCTTGTTGATGGCGGCGAGTTGGGCCTTGGCGTCGGTACTCATGGGGTTCCCGGATGATGGTGTGCTAATTTGGAAAGCCTCATTGTAACGCCTGAATCGGCCTGACGCCCGCATCGCGGACAGGCTGCGAACCCGGAAGGGAGACTGTCGTCCATGACCGCACCGCGACCATTCCGCTGGGGCGTGATCGCCCCGGGCCGCATTGCCCACAACTTCGCCCGCGCCCTGTCGGTGATCGACGACGCGGAACTGGCCGGCGTGGCCAGTCGCCAGCCCGAGCGGGCCGAATCCTTTGCCGGAGACTACCGCCGCGATCACCCCGGCGTTCAGGTCTACCCCGACTACGACGCCCTGATCCAGGCCCCGGACATCGACGCCGTCTACATCGCCAACCCGCACCGCTTCCACGCGGAATGGGTTCGCGCCTGCCTTCACGCGGGCAAACCGGTGCTGTGTGAGAAGCCGCTGGCGGTGACCGCCCGGGAGGCGGCGGAGCTGTTCCGGCTGGCCCAGGCGAACCGGGTGTTCCTGATGGAGGCCCTATGGTCGCGCTTCCTGCCGGTGTGGCAGGACGTCCGCCACTGGCTGCGGGCGGGCGCGATCGGGCCGGTTCACACGGTGCAGTCGTCGTTCTGCTTCCGGGTGCCGTTCAATCCCGCCGACCGGCTGTGGGACATCCACCAGGCGGGCGGCGTGACCCTGGATATGGGCGTCTACCCGATAGCGCTGTCCAACTTCATTTTCGAGCGTGGACCGGATCGCGTGCAGGCGGCGGTGCTCAAGGGCGCGACCGATGTCGACGTGCGTACCTCCGCGCTGTTGCACTACGGCGAGGCGGTCAGCGCCTTTACCGCCAGCTTCCTGGCCGGGCGCGATAACAGTCTGCGTATCGAAGGCGAGGGCGGGGTAATCGATGTGGACGGGCCGTTCTGGGCCAGCACGCGTGCCACCCTGACGCCCCTCGACGGCGAGCCGGTGCGGGCCGACCACCCACACCGGATGAACGGTTTCGAGTACCAGATCGAGGCGGCAATGGCGGATATCCGCGCGGGCCACCTGCAGAACGACGTCATCCCGTGGGCAGATACCCTCACCACCGCCCGGGTGATCGACCAGATTCTGGCGGAAGGGGGCGTGGTGTACCCGTTCCTGTAGGCGACGGTTCCAACACGCCCGGCCGCCCTGACTAGACCTTGTAGCTCGACAGTTCCTTCTGCAGTCGTTCGGCCAACGCGATCAGCTCCTGGCTGGCGGCGCGGGTCCGGTCCGCCTGGGAGGAGGTTTCCTGGGCGTGGTTGTGGATGCGCTCCAGGGTGTTGTTGATCTCGTCGGCCACCTGGCTCTGTTCCTCGGCGGCACTGGCGATGTCGGTGTTGCGCTCGGAAATGCGGGCGACCGCCTCGCGCATCTGGGTGATGGCGTCGCCGGATTCCTGCGCCTTGGAAGACAGAGTGCCGGCCAGTTCGCGGGTGGCGTCCATCTTCTGGGAGGCGCCTTTGGCGCCGGATTGCAGTCGCTCGATCTGGCCGCGGATGTCGTCGATGGAGTTCTGGGTCCGGGTAGCCAGCATGCGCACCTCGTCCGAGACCACCGCAAAACCACGTCCGTGTTCGCCGGCCCGGGCCGCTTCAATGGCCGCGTTCAGGGCCAGCAGGTTGGTCTGCTCGGCGATGGAGTGAATCACGTCCAGCACGCTGCTGATCGCTTCGCTGTGCTCATCCAGTTCCGCCACGGCTTCAGCGCATTCGGCGATGGTCTGGGTCTGCTGTTCGATGGTGCGGATGGTTTCCTGCACCAGCGTGTGGCCGGAACGGGCGTCGTCTTCGGCGCCCTTGGCGGCCTCCTCGGCGACCGACGCGCTCTCGGCCACGTTCTGGGCGGTCAGCGACATTTCGTGCATCGAGGACGCCACGTGCTGGGTGTCGCTGGTCTGCCGGGCGATGGACTGGCTGGAGTCCTCCGCCACCTGGACCAGCCCCTGGGAGGCTTCCAGCACTTCGCGGGACGAGTGGCCCACATCGCGAATGGTGTCCTGTACCCGGGCCAGGAGCTTGTCGAACCCGTTGGCCATCTGTCCGAACTCGTCCCGGCTGGTGGCGTTGAAGCGGATGGTCAGGTCGCCCTCGCCGTCGGCGATGTCGTTGACTGCGCCGATCATCTGGTTCAGCGGGCGCGTGATGACGGCGGTGATCAGCAGGTGGATGGCGAGAATCAGCAGGGCGCCGACACCGGCGATCACCAACGCAATGCTGATGGAGTCGGCGGTGATGGTGTCGGTCAGCTCCTCGGCGGAATAGGCCGAGACGACGGTGTAGCCCCAGGGCGTGAACGGCGTTTCCACCTTGACCCAGTCGCCGTTGTTGCTGGCCAGTGCGGCCTGCACGGTTTCATCGGTCTGGTTGTCCGAGTGCATGCGCACGCGGCCCTTGTCGTCCACCAGCGTCACAAAGCCTTTCTCCAGCACCCGGGAGCCGGCGATGGCATCCGCCAGGATCGACATGTCGGCGGAGTAGCCCACGTACCAGATGCCCACCACCTGGCCGGCGCTGCTGCGCATCGGTGCGTAACCGGTCAGGTAGGGATTGCCCAGGATGTCCACCTGACCGTAGAAGGCCTGGCCGGATTCGATGGCCCGGAAGGCACCGCCGTCCGGGTTGAGGATGGTGCCGGTGGCGCGCTGGCCGCCGTCCTTCTTCACGTTGGTGGAAACGCGCACGTAGTTCTGGCCGTCGTAGACGAACAGGGTGGCGGTGCCCTTCATGTCCTGCGTCAGGTCGTCCACCAGCTCGAAGTGGTTGGCCATACCCTGGTTGCCCAGTAACAGTTGCGGCACGGTGCGGTCACCCACCCGGGTGTCTTTGCCAAGGCCGGGGGAGCCGATGGCTTCGCCGCGCTTGATCAGTACCTGCATGCTGCTCTTGACCCGATCCATCATGATCGAGTCGGTGACCGAGAGCAGGCGAACGACCCGCTGGCGGGCATCCGATGCCTGGCTCTCTGCGGTGTTGGTCAGTTCATGGTCGCGGGACACGATGGTGAAAATGGCCCCGGCGATCACCACGACGGAGATCAGCAAGGTAATGGCGAGGAAAAATTTCTTCTTTACAGACATGGACACGGCTCCGGCGCAATACGGCTCAATCCTTGCGGACAGGGGGGCTTACTGACTGAATTCTTTACAGCATGCTTAACGACCTGGCGCCGGAAAACTTTACACGTTGTTGTGTAATTTTTGCTCGCCGGCTCAGGCCATGGAATCGCCCTCCGTGCGTCGCCCCTCGGCTTCGAGCCAGTCCACGAACTCCAGCACCAGCGGATCCATGGCCTGACTGCCGGGAAAGACGATCTGGTAGCCGTTGTCCGAGCGGATCGGGGTGTCTACCAGGGCCGTCAGGGCGCCGTTCTCCAGCAGAGGCTCCACAAACGGTGACCAGCCGATGGCCACGCCCTGGCCCGTCAGTGCGGCCTGCAGCAACAGGGTGTAGTTGTTGAAGATCAATGCAGGCTCCGGCGGCGGTCCCGGCAATCCCAGGTGCTCGAACAGCGTCGGCCAGTCGAACCACGGGGCGCTGTCTGCCTCCAGTTGCAGCAGTGGCAGGTCGGCCAGGGATGCGGTCGCGTCGCCGCCTTGCAGCAGCCCCGGTGCACACACCGGCACCACCGATTCGCCGAACAGCAGGCGGGTCGGGGCGCTCATCTCGTAGCCGTTGCCGAACATCAGGGCAATGTCCACGTCCGCCTGGTCTGGCGTGACGGGCCGTTGCCCGGTGACCAGGCGCACGTCCACGGAGGGATGGGCGCGCCGGAAGCCGGCCAGGCGGGGCAGTAGCCAGTAGGTGCCCAGGGCGTAGTCGGTGGCGACGTTGATGACGTCGTTACGGGCGAGCTGGCGCGAGCGCTCGTAGGCTTCGGCCAGGGTGGTCAGTCCCTCGGCAATCCCCCGGTGCAGGCTGCTGCCGGTGCGGGTCAGTTGCACGCCCCGGTGAATACGCTGGAACAGCGGCGTGCCGATGTCTGCTTCGAGGCGTTTGATATGCTGGCTGACCGCGGACTGGGTGGAGCCCAGCTCCCGGGCGGCGGCGGTGAACGAGCGCAGGCGGGCGGCGGCCTCGAAGGCCTGCAGCATCGCCAGGGGCGGCAGGTGTTGGGTATCTGGCATAAGCTGGTCTAATGTTTGTCATTAGTTTGGGATCAGTTTACAGCCCGGCGGGTGGGGCGCAACATGGGTCAATTCCTTTTCTCCTATTAATCTGGTTGATAGCAACGCCTTCAACCGCGCAAGTCTCCAGCCCAGATAAGGTCGTATGTCCCAGAAAACCGCTTCCCAGCCCAACATCCTGTTTCTCATGGCCGACCAGATGGCGGCGCCGGTGCTGCCGATCTACGGCGATTCGCCGGTCAAGGTGCCGCACCTGCAGTCCCTGGCCGAGGGTGGCGTGGTGTTCGATTCCGCCTACTGCAACAGCCCGCTGTGCGCGCCGTCGCGCTTCGTGCTGATGACCGGTCAGCGGCCGTCGCGGATCGGAGCCTTCGACAACGCCGCGGAGCTGCGCGCGGATATGCCCACCTATGCCCACTATCTGCGTGAGCTGGGCTACCGCACGGCCCTGTCCGGCAAGATGCACTTTTGCGGGCCGGACCAGTTGCACGGCTTCGAGGACCGCCTGACCAGCGATATCTACCCGGCGGATTTCGGCTGGGCGGTGAACTGGGACGGCGACGAGAGCCGTCCCACCTGGTACCACGACATGTCCTCGGTCCAGGAAGCGGGGCCCTGTGTGCGCAGCAACCAGCTGGATTTCGACGACGAAGTGGTGTTCCACGCCCAGCGTTACCTGTACAACCAGGCCCGCACCCGCGACGAGCGCCCATTCTGCCTGACCGTCTCCATGACCCATCCCCACGATCCCTATACCATTGGCGAGGAATACTGGAACCGTTATTCGGACGACGAGATTCCCATGCCGTCGGTGCGCCTGGGCGATGCCGAGCGCGATCCCCATTCCAAACGTCTGCGGGCGTTGTACCAGGCCGATACCGCCGAGTTTTCCGAGCAGGACATCCGCCGCGCCCGGCGCGCCTATTTCGGCGCCATCAGCTACGTGGACGACCAGATCGGCAAGCTGATCAACACCCTCAGGGAGACCGGTCTGGACGAAAACACCATCATCGTGTTCTCCGGCGATCACGGTGACATGCTTGGCGAGCGCGATCTCTGGTACAAGATGAGCTGGTTCGAGTGGTCGGCGCGGGTGCCTTTGATCGTGCACGCCCCGGAGCGTTTCAAACCCGGCCGGGTCAGCCAGAGCGTGTCCACCATGGATCTGCTGCCCACCTTCGTGGACATGGCGAGCGGCGGCGACTACGGGCAATATGCGGTGCCGTTGGACGGCCGCAGCCTCATGCCGCACCTGCAGCGTGAGGGCGGGCACGACGAGGTGATTGGCGAGTACATGGGCGAGGGTACCGTGGCGCCGTTGATGATGATCCGCCGCGGCGACTACAAATACGTGTGCTGCCCGAGCGATCCGGACCAGTTGTTCGACCTGGCCCGGGACCCGCAGGAGCGGACCAATCTGGCCGATGATCCGGCCCACGCTGAGACCCTGCAATCCCTGCGTGCGGAAGCGGCGGAACGCTGGGACATGGACGCCATCCACCAGGATGTGCTGGAAAGCCAGCGTCGGCGCCGGCTGGTGGCCAGTGCCCTGAGCAAGGGACGGATCACCCCCTGGGATCACCAGCCCTGGGTCGATGCCAGCGTCCAGTACATGCGCAACACCCTGGACCTGGGGGATCTGGAAGCCCGTTCGCGGTTTCCCCGGGTCAAATGAGGCAGGCCGGCCTTGCGCCGGATCGTGAGCGACACACGACCGGGAACGGCTCGGAATCGATAACGATACAGAACGGATAACGAGACAGACCTGATAACGACACAGATAAAGGAGTCATGGGCACGATGACCAATTCCCCGAAGCGACTGACCACATTCCTGCTGGCCGGCGTCTGCGCCGCAGCGACCTCCGCCCAGGCGGCGGTTCCCGAGCAATGCCGGACCGTGCAGTTCAGCGATCCCGGCTGGACCGACATCAACGTCACCAACGCCATCACCACCACGCTGCTGCAGGGGCTGGGCTACGACACCCAGGTGGACCTGCTGTCGGTGCCCATTGGCTTTAAATCCCTGAAGAGCGAGGACGTTGACGTGTTCCTGGGCAACTGGATGCCGGCCCAGGATAACTTCGCTAAGCAGTACGAGGGGGGCTACGAGAAAGTCCGGGCCAACCTGGAGGGGGCCAAGTTCACCCTGGCGGTACCGGCCTACGTCAAGGAACAGACCGGTGTCAGCAGCTTCGCCGACCTGGATGAACATGCCGAGGCCTTCGATCATCGCATCTACGGCATCGAACCCGGTGCGGCGGGCAACAACCTGATCCAGAAGATGATCGACGAGGACGCCTATGGGCTGGGTGACTGGAAGCTGGTGGAATCCAGCGAGCAGGGCATGCTCAGCCAGGTCAGCCGCGCCGAGCGCCGCGACAAGCCGGTGGTGTTCCTGGCCTGGGAACCACACCCCATGAACCTGGGGCGCGATCTGGTGTATCTGTCCGGCGCCGATGATTACTTCGGCCCCAACTACGGCGGCGCCACCGTCTATACCCTGACCCGCAACGGTTACAGTGACGAGTGCGCCAACGTGGGCCAGTTGCTGGGCAACCTGCAGTTCACGCTGGACATGGAGAGCGGCATCATGGGTGCCGTGCTCAATGACGGTGAGGACGCGGGCGACGCGGCCAGCGCCTACCTGAAGTCCAACCCCGGGGTACTGACCGAATGGCTGGACGGTGTGACCACCGTCGATGGCCAGGCGGGGCTTCCGGCGGTACGCGATTCGCTGGGGTTATAAACGCCCGGTTGGGGGAAAGCGGGCCCCGCTATCGGGGCCCGGCGTCGTGCAGGCGGGTTGGCTAGAAATTAAAGCCGATACCGGCGCTGTAGGCCCAGGCGCCGTCGTCGAAGTTGTCGTCGGCGTCGCTGGCGCTATCGAAGAAGACCTGATACTCGGTCTGGAAGGTGATGAACGTCTTGGGTTTGACGTAGTACTTCACCCCCGCTTCCGGGCCGGCAAAGAACGTCTCGTCCACATCGTCCCCATAGATCCCGCCGAAATTGGCGCCCACGAACGGCTGCCATTCATCAGCATCGAAATGGTAGTCGGCGAACAGCCGGGTGGCCCCGCTCCAGCTTGAGTTGTCCGACGTATCGGAGAAGCCGACGCTTTGACGCAGGCCCATGGCGGTGTTGTCGGTGAAGAATTGACCGAGGTCGAAGCTGAAGGCCGCGGTATTGTTGTCGAAGTCTGTATCGCTGGAACCGGAACCGGTCAGCGTAAACAGGCGGTCGCCGGTCTGCGGTTCGGCCAGCGCCAGGGTTGGCGCCAGACCCAGACACAAAACGACGATGGGAGTTTTCCACTGCATGGCGTTGTCCTCCAGGTGTTGGCGAGCGGCGATTCACCGCGTTGCGGCAACGTTTTCTCTCCCGGCGAACCGGGTACAACACCGTTGCTTTCCTACGCTGAGCGTAGGTCAGCCTGGCGGGAATATTAATGTAACCTCCACAGCTGTAATTCGCGCCGTTGCGCGTTTTGTGCCTTGACGTGCGCGTGTCCGGATACGGTCGGGTCAACCTGTCACGTTTTACGGATACGGCCGTGCTGTCGGGCCTGGCGTGAGGCGAGAGCGCCAAGTACGGGGAGTCTTGGGAAAAGTCGGTATCCACCCAGGCGACCGATCGCGAAGATCCGTTGCCTGAGTGGACAGGTTGGCTCGATATGGGGCTGACGGAGATAACCGACTGTCACGTTTGGGGTGAGGGGCCGTTGTCGTTCTCGACGGTCGACCGGGTTACGAAAATTTAATCCCCGCCCGTGCGGTCCCGGCGCTGTCCCGGTTGGGGCGCGCTTCGTCGCAGTCCCAGTTCGCAGGCGTACAGGATGTTGCCCAATCCCATCACCACGTTGGCGGTGTTGATCCGGGGTGGCGGCGCGTCCGGTTCGGGCTCGCTGTCCGCGCCCTGCAGGCGGCGCAACAGATCGCACAGGCTGATCAGCAGATCCAGGGCGCCGGTGGCCTGGGGCGGCTGGGCCATGGCGTCGCGCACGTAGTGCAGGGCACCCTCGACGATGGCCGCCTGGTGGTGCGTCAGGCCGTCGGTGGTCAGTGCCCGTAGCCCCTCGAAGCGCCGCTGCCGGTCCAGGCGGATGGCTTCCAGGCAGGTGTCCTCGGCGCTGGCCCCGTCGCGTGACAGCCCGGCCAGCCGCAGATCGACCGAGCCGCCCGGGTGGTCGGCCGCGGAGCGCACCTGCTGGCGCGCCTCGGGCAGGAAACGGTTGATGGCCTGGCGTCGGGTGCGGGCCAGCTCCTCGCGGGCGGTCTCGTTGACCAGCAGGGTCAGCAACTGGGCGCACTGGACCAGGTCGGGCCAGAGTTCGGAATCGACCGCCTCGGGCCGTTCCGGCAGCAGGCGGGCGATGGAGCGGGCTTCGAAGTAGAGGCTGGTGACGTCGTGTTGGTCGAGACTGGCGTGGGCGATGACGTTGCGCAGACCGAGCCGCTCGATGTCCTGGATCAGGCTGGGAAGCAGTAGCAGCAGGTAATGCCGGGCGCCGTGGGAGAGAACGCTATCGGAACCGGATTCGCTGGAAAGGACCGCCATGGCAACTCCATGAGTGATGGGCCTGCCTTTAACCATAGCAGGCAGGCCCTGGGGTTGCCGGGTCACCTCAGATGTCGTCTTCCAGTGTCGTCACCGGAGCCTGGACCTGGCGGGCGAAATCGTAGATGCGGAAGGCGAAGATGGTGTACAGCGAGCTGAGTACCGAGAAGGCGATGCTCAGGACGGTGCTGACCAGGGTATAGAGCGGCTCGTGTCCGATCACCAGTGAGCCGATGATGTAGTAGGGCGTGTAGATGGCCAGGGAGATGAGGGCGAAGCCGCCCAGCAGGATCCAGAAATAGCCGGCGGTTTGCCCCCAACTGTTCTTCAGGGCGTCCAGGGGCTTGTCGCCATCGAGCAGCAGGTCGAACTCGGCGAAGGCGTACTTGATCGCCACAATGATGGCCGGAATGACCATCAGGATCAGGCCGGCCACCACGGCGGCACCCAGGATTGCGCTGAGGACGGCGAAAGGCACCCAGTACTTCAGACCCATTTGCCAGAGTGTCCGGGTGTCTTTCGGTTCGCCGTGGATAACGCCGTGGATGTAGAACACCACCGCCACCGCATAGACCGGGTAGGCCGCAAACGCGACGATCAGCGGCAGCGCCTGCTCCGACAGCACGAAGGTGTCGCTGGCCAGCATGCTGTTGTACAGGGCGTGGAACAGGTCGATGGGAATAACGATGGGCAGGATGATCAGCGCCAGCGCCACATAGTGACGCTTGAAGAACACCCAGGTGTCGTGCAGTGCGGTTTTCAGCATGTCGTGCGGGTCCGTTGCGGTTGTCCGGTGTGCGCTATGGGTCTGTTCACTACTTGTTGCCCCAGATGCGGGCCACCGCGGCATCGCTGCCGACCCAGCCCACCACCGCACAGACCAGGCTGACGCCGAAGAAGAACAGGATCGGGATCAGTGCCGCTGGCGAGCCGGCGAGAACCGCAAAGAACACCGAGCCCGCCGACAGGATGAAGAACAGCAGGCTCATCACCAGCAGGATCTTGCGGTGGGACGGCCGATAGTTGTGCGGTTGCTGGCCGTTGTCCATGGCGTTCAGCAGCGGCGAGAACAGCGCTCTTACCCGATCTTTCATGACACCTTTTCCGGATTTCCTCGAATTTCCCTTAATGTCCCCTAATTGCCGTCATGGCTCAAGGCCGTTGTGCTCCACGCAGTGTCCGGATCACCTCGTAGCAGGCGCCCATGGTGTGGTAGTCGGTCTTGCCGGCGGGGCTCTTCTCGTCCGAGTAGGCGCGGTTGTCGCGTGTGAGGATCCGATACCAGGCGCCGTATTCGTGGTCGATGAAGTGTGCCCAGGCGTAGGCCCAGATGCGCTCGTACCAGGCCCAGTAGGCGTCGTCACCGGTGGCTTCGGCCAGCAGCGCCGCCGCGGCGAAGGTTTCCGCCTGGACCCAGAAGTACTTGTCGCCGTCGCACACCGAACCGTCCGGCGCGAAGCCGTAGACGATGCCGCCGTGAGCTTCGTCCCAGGACACCGCCAGGGCACGATCGAACAGCTCGCGGGCACGTTCCACCATCCACGCCTCGGGACGGTGGCGATGCAGAATCAGCAGCAGCTTGGACCACTCGGTCTGGTGGCCCGGCTGGAAGCCCCAGGGGCGGAACAGGTGGCGCGGGTCGTCGCGGTTGTAGTCCCAGTCGATGCGCCACTGGGCGTCGTAGTGCTCCCAGATCAGTCCGTCCCCCTGGGCGGCCTGGCGTTGGCAGATGTTGCGGGCCAGGGTATGGGCGCGGTCCAGGAAGCGGGCCTCGCCGGTGGCCTCATAGGCGGCCAGCATGGCTTCGCAGGTGTGCATGTTGGCGTTCTGGCCGCGATAGGGCGAGAGGGTGGACCAGTCGGCGCTGGCTTCGTCGGCGTAGAGGCCGTCGTCCGGCAACCAGAAGCGGTTTTCCATCAGGTCATAGGCTTTGTCGATGCCGGCGCGGGCGTCCTCGATGCCGCACGCGTAGGCGGTGGCGTAGGCCAGCAGCACAAAGGCCATGCCGTAGCAGTGGCGGGTGCTGTCTTCCGGCCGTTGGTGGTCGAGGGTCCACGCGTAGCCTTGGTTTACCGGGTCCCAGTGTGCCTGCTCCAGATAGGCCAGACCGTGCCGCGCTCGCTCCAGGTAGGCCGGATTGTTAAAGAAGTGGCCGGCCATGGCGTAGTTGAAAACGAAGCGCGTCGAGCTGACCAGGTGGCGGTGGTGGCGGTTGTAGACCTGGCCGTCGTCGCGGAAATACTGGAAGAAGCCGCCGTCAGGATCCAGGCAGCGGTCTTCGTAGAAGGCCAGGGTGTCGCGGATGTGATCGATGAGAAAGTCGGCAGAGCGGAAATCGGGTGTTGGGGGCATGCTGTGTGCTTCCTGGCGGTCTTTTTGTTGGTTTGCGTTGCGGACGGCGGAACGTCCACAGCCATGGTAACGGATGATGGCCGGGCACGGGGCCGGCCTTTGACTCAGGTCAGCTATCGTGCCGGCCCATCGGGCGCCCGGTCTCTCAGACCAGGTGGTGCTCGGCGAAGTAGCGGCTGGCGAAATCGACGAACGCGCGCAGTTTCGGGGCGGTATGCCGGGACCGGGGGTATTGCAGGTTGACGCTGCCCTGGTAGCGGCCTTCCACGTTCCAGTCCTCCAGCACCGTCACCACCGTGCCCTTGCGCAGTTGGGTGTTGACCGTGAACTCCGGGAAGATGCCGATGCCGAAGCCGTTTAGCACGGCGTCCATGCGGATCTCCGTGTGGTTGACGATGTAGCGGCCGCGGGTTTCCACGGTCACGGTTTCGTCGCCCTGGCTGAACGTCCAGACGTTGTCGTTGACGGTTTCCCCCAGGGCCAGGCATTCGAAGCGCTCCAGGTCGGCGGGATGCTCCGGCACGCCGTGCTCGGCGAGGTACTCCGGTGTGGCGCACAGCAACGAACGCACGTACCCCAGCCGCGCCGCCACCAGCCCCTCGATGGGGGAGTCGGTTATGGTGACCACGGCGTCCACGTCATCGTAATGGGGGTCCAGGGTGCGGTCGGTCACGACCAGTTGCACCTCCACGTCCGGATATTCGCGCAGGAACGGCGGCACGCAATGGCGCAGCACCTGGGCGCAGAAGGCCTTGGGCACGCCTATCTTGAGCCGGCCGTGGGGGACGCCGTGGGCCTGCTCGGCGATGTCCAGCACGTCGTGGGCGGAATCCAGCACCGCCTTGCAGTGATCGAACACCTTCTCGCCGGTGGCGTTCAGGCGCAGGCTGCGGGTGGAGCGCTCCAGCAGCTTGAGCTGCAGCGCATCCTCCAGTCGGGTGACCTGACGGCTGACCGCCGATGGCGTGGAGCCCAGCTTCTGGGCGGCGGAGGTGAAGGACCCGGTTTCCACCACCGTCACGAACACCACCACGTCTTGCATGATCGACATCACTCGATTTGCACTCACTGTGCACAACTCCTTTACCGCGATCCGGGCTAATCCGCGCCCACCCCGTTAGTTAGCATACAAGTATCCAATAACACCATGAAATTCATACGGGGATGTATCACCGATGAAAAACCTGCGTAGCGTAATGGATCTGGATTTTGTGTGTGAACGGGTCGACCACGTGGTCACCCTCTTCAGCGGCGGGCTGGACAGCACTTACCTGCTCAAGCTGCTGCGCGATCGCGGTGTGTCCGTCACCGCTGTGGCCATCGACCTGGGGGACGAGGTCGATATCGCCGCCCTGCACCATGTGGCCAAGACCTTCAACGCCAAACTGCGCATCGTCGACCTCAAGCGCACCTTTGCGCGGGACGCCCTGCTGCCGGCGATCCGGGCCCAGGCCCGCTACCTCAATACCTTCCCGGTCAGCTCGTCCCTGTCGAGGCCGTTCATCGCCCGGGCCGCGGTGGACATTGCCGAATCGGTGGGAGCGGGCGCCATCGTACACACCGCCACCCAGTCCCAGAACAGCCTGCGCCGGCTTAACGGAGCCATTGAGCAGCTCGGCTTCAACGGCTATTACGGTTCGCCCTATGAATACAGCGCCATCAGCCGCGCCGACAAGAGTCGGGTACTCAAGTCGGTGGGGCTGATGTCCTTCGAGCAGCGCATTGTCAGCGGCGATTCCAATCTCTGGTGCCGCGAATTCGAGTCCGGTGTGCTGGAAAACCCGGAAGACTTCTCCGTTCCCGAGCATCTCTATCACTGGACCCGCCGCGACCGTGAGCGCCAGCTTGAAAGCAGCGACCACCGCCTGTCGATCACCTTCGACGGTGGCGTGCCGGTCGCGGTCAATGACGGCAGCATGGACCCGGTGGCCTTGATCAGCCACCTCAACCAGGTGGTGGGCGCCTATGGCATCGGCCGGTTCTCGGGGCTGGAGCACCTGCGCGGCGGCGAGAAAGTGCTGGAAGTGCGCGAGGCGCCGGCGGCCCAGACCCTGATGGACGCCTATCGGCACCTGGAGTCGGCCGTACACGGCTATGAACTGCTGCGCGAGAAGACCTCGCTCGAGCAGCTCTGGGTACGCGAGGCGGTGGAAGGCCGCTGGTTCGGCACCCTGCGTGCGGCCATCGACCAGTTCATGCTGCGCAGTGCCCAGAACGTTTCCGGCAAGGTGCGCTACAACCTGAGCGCCGGCGCCCTGACTGTGGAATCCATCGAAGCGGTCTGCCCGCTTTACCTGACCGAGCGCGACAGCTGGGAACAGCAGACCGCCGCCACCCAGAGTGCCCGCTCGCTGCGCGACGCCGAGCCGGAGACCGAGGAACTGCCGGAAGCCACACGACTGGCAATGGGAGCGTGATCCTATGACCGCGCATCAGATTCAACCGCCCCTGGCGCAACCGACTATCGTTACCGAAGCCTCCGCCGCTGACCTGATCGCCCAGGACTACGCGGTGATTCCCGGCCGGGTCCTGGGCAGCGTGCTGGGCGTCTACGACACCGCCGCCGAGAACGATGCCGAATGGCAGAGCTTCGCCGCCTGCTGGGACCGGCTCACGCAGGATACCTATATGGGGGACAACGGCCGTTATCGCTACCGGCGATACGGCCGCTTCGAATACCGGGCGGAGGACGACAGCCTGCACCTGCTGCCGCACCAGCCGTACATGCAGCCGTTGAGCGTCAACAGCCTTAACGGCGGATTCCAGCGGTACTTCGATCCGCTTGAGCAGACGTTCGTTGCAAGCCCGATTCTGGAGCGCCTGCTGCTGACCATGGCGCGGATCTACGCCGCTGCCGACGGTTATGAGTCCAACTGGTGCATCCGCCTGCATCCCTACCGCATTACCGGGTCCAACGGTGTTCCCGGCAAGCCGACACCGGAAGGGCTGCACCGGGACGGCGTCACCTACATCGCTTCGATGATGGTGGCCCGGCGCAACATCGCCGGGGGGACCACCCGGCTGACCACCAACGACGGCGAGACCCTGGCGTCGGTGATGCTGACTGATGCCATGGACATGGTGCTCTCCGATGACGAGCGCACCATGCACGAGGTCTCGGAAATATACGCACTGGATAACGAACGGCCGTCCTACCGCGACGTGCTCGTCATTGCATTCGAGCGCATGGAGGCGTTCGACTAACAGGGGAAGGAACTCACCATGTCCACAACCAAGCGCGGTCTACCCGTCGCTGAGGGCCTGCTGTTGCTGGTCGCAGCGTTTTGGGGAACCAGTTACGGCCTGTCGAAACAGGCTCTGTTGTTCTACTCTGTGATGGGCTTTATCGCCATCCGCTTCCTCGCCACCTTCCTGACCCTGCTGCCGGTGTTCATCCGGGAATACCGCAGCGGTGGCGGGCGCGACTGGCGGGTGGGACTGCCGACCGGGGCAATCCTGTTCCTGGTGTTCATCTGCGAAACCTACGGCGTGGCCCACACCTCGGCGGCCAACGCCGCGTTCCTGATCAGCCTGTGCGTGCTGTTCACGCCATTCACCGAGTGGCTCGTGTTCGGTCGGCGACCAGCGGGGGACAATTTCCTGCTGGCGGGTCTGTCGTTCATCGGCGTGGCGATGCTCACTACCGGCAGCGACGTGGCTTTCAACCTGGGTGATCTGTTGATCCTGGGCGCCGCCATCCTGCGTGCCTTCATGGTGACGGTCACCAAGAAGGTCACCGCTGGCAAGCAGATCTCCACTCTCAGCCTGACCGGTATCCAGTCCGGCGTGGTGGGCTTCGGCGCCCTGGCCATCCTGCTGGCGTTCGACCCCGGCGAGGTAGGCGGGCTGCCCATGACCACGGATTTCTGGCTGATCGTCGGTTACCTGGTGCTGTTCTGCACCGTATTCGCCTTCTTCGCCCAGAATTATGGCGCCCGCAACATCGCTCCTACGCGGGTGTCGTTGCTGATGGGTACTGAGCCGGCATTCGGGGCGCTGTTTGCGGTCTGGTGGCTGGGGGAAAGCATCGCCGTGTCCGGCTGGCTCGGTGGTGGCCTGATCATCTTCTCCGCCCTGTACTCGATCCTGCCGCGCACCCGCCGCTCCCCGCGTGCGGTTATGGCGGGGCTCAACTCGACGACCGGCTGACCGGCATCTGGCCCGCAATAAAAAACGGCGCCGCCGGGTAACCGGGGGCGCCGTTTTTCATGGAGTGATCGTCAGGCTGCGGGTTCCGATGCCGTATCGCCGGTCTCGTCGCGGATTGGTCGGCGTTTCCAGAAACCGGCTAGCACCGAGCCTGACACGTTGTGCCAGATCGAGAACAGGGCGCCCGGCAGCGCCGCGGTGGCGGTGAAGAACTGGTTGGCCAGGGCGACGGCCAGACCGGAGTTCTGCATGCCCACCTCGATGGCGATGGTCCGCGCCACCCGCTGATCGAAGCCCAGACCGCGGCCCACGGCGTAGCCGCCGGCCAGGCCGATGAAGTTGTGCAGCACCACCGCCACAATGACCAGGGGGCCCAGCGTGGACAGTTTGTCGGCGTTGAGGGCCACCACGATGGCAATGATAAACACGATGGCGGCCATGGCCAGTGTCGCCAGGGCCGGTTCCACCTGTTTGATCTGCCGCCCCAGGAAGTGGTGGATGATCACGCCCAGCGCGATCGGGGCGATCACCAACTGCGCGATGCTCATGAACATGCCGGCGACCGGCACGTCCACCGTATGCCCGACCAGCAGGGCCGTGAGCAGCGGCGTGGCGGCCACCGATATGAGCGTGGAGGTCAGGGTCATGGACACTGACAGCGCCACGTGGCCGTTGGCCAGCCACGTGATCACGTTGGACGCGGTGCCGCCGGCCGTGGCGCCCACCAGGACCATGCCGATGGTCAGCTCCGGCGACAGGCGCAGGAACCAGGACACGAACAGCGCAGCCAGGGGCATCACCGTAAACTGCAGGATCACGCCGATACCGATGGGTAGCGGAGCGCGCAAGACGCCGAGGAAGTCGTGTTTGGACAGGGTCAGCCCCATGGCAAACATGATGATGGCCAGCAGGGTCTTGATCATGAAGGCAAAATCGGCGAACAAGCTGGGCTGCCAGGCGGCCAGAGCGGCCAGCAGAATCGCCCAGATGGGGAACAGTTGGTTGATGCGTTCGAATATTGGCATGACGAATCCTGGTTTGTCGCGGAAGACAGCGCCGCTTGAGAGCGGTTCTTCCCGCCCGGTAGCGGTTCTGATTGTGGGCGACAGGGTACGACAGATGCGGGGGCAAGGTCTGCCCCGATAGTTCATTTTCCTCATGATTGGTCGCGGAGCGCCGAAACGCGGTGTTATTCCGCCGACTCGGCCATCAGATCGAGCTGGAGTTGGCGAGCGGACAACAGGTCTTCCTTGGGCAGTGTGATGGTGTCCATATCGAGGCGCTCGCGAAAGGCCTGGTGCATTCGCTCGAGTGTGCCGTCCTCCTGCAACTCGGTCATGACCCGCGCCACCTGGGGCACCAGGGCTTCATGTCGCTGGTGGAGGAAATGGTAGACATCAATCCGTCGCAGCGGCGTGGTCACGATACGCAGGTTCGCCAGATGGTCCTCGCGAATGACATGTGCGCCGACCACGTCGACATCGAGGGCCAGATCCACGTGCGCCTTGTCGGCCATCGCCATTAACTGGCGACTGGTGTGTGCTTCAACCGGGTGGAGGTGCGCTGCGGTGTTCATGTGAGGCGGCAGTCCCAGGAGCAGGCCGACGCGCAGGGGCATGGTCGAGGCGGTCTGCAGTCGAGCGAGACGATCAGCCCGGGCAAAGCCTACCACCTGGACTTGGGACAGCCGTACCGGCACCGGGACAGCCACGTCCACCCGTGTTTCGAAGCCTTCCGGGCGCGCCAGCGAGCCATCGAGATGCCCCTGTCGCAAGAGGGTCAGGGCCCGTGCCGGCGGGATGTCCAGGATCTCCACTTCGATATCGAGCTGGTCGTAAATGGTGCGGATCAACAGGACGCCGACTTCGTCCAGCGGGTTGTCTGGAATCGAGGCAAAGCGAAGCGTTTTCACACCCTGGAGTGCGGCCGGGGCGAGGGTGGCCTGGAACAGCAGCGTGCCCAACAGCATCAGGAGTTGAAAGCAGCGGATCAGCGCCATGATGGACGACCTCCACAACGTAGGCTCTGGCGCTTCAGGACGAGGTCCCGGCAGCCAGGCATTCTTACAGCATAGTACGCCAGGGGCGACCTGACAGGCGGTCGGTATGCCCGTCGGACTCGCGCTGTCGGACAGTCGCCGCTACCATTTGCAACCCGTACACAGAGGTCAGAGGGTAATGGCGATGGCAGAGCAGGCAACGGCGACAGGGCCGCGAACATTCAGCAGTGATAAACCGGTCGTTCTGGTCACCGGCGGTGCCCAGGGCATTGGCCAGGGCGTGGCGGGCGAGCTGCTGGCCCGAGGCTGGCGGGTGGCGATCTGTGACGTGGATGAAACCGCGGCAACCGCTTTCGCGTCGCAGTCAGAGTCGTCGGAGCTGCTGGCGCTCGTGGCCGACGTGGCCAGCGAGAGCGACGTCGCGCGAGTGATACGGGAAACCGTGGCCTGGGGTGGCCGGCTGGATGCGCTGGTCAACAACGCTGGCATCGCCGACCCGTTTACCGGCGCGATTGAGACACTGGCGCTGGCGGACTGGCAGCGGCGCATCGACGTGAACCTGACCGGCGCCTTCCTGACCGCCAAGCACGCGGTGCCTCACTTGCGGAAAGCCGGTGGTGCCATCGTCAACGTCGCCTCCACCCGGGCCCTGCAGTCGGAGCCTGATTGCGAAGCCTACGCCGCGAGCAAGGGTGGCCTGGTTGCCCTGACCCACGCCCTGGCGGTCAGCCTGGGGCCGGACGTGCGGGTCAATGCCGTCAGTCCGGGCTGGATCGACGTGCGTGGGCAGCAGGCCGGCGCACCGGAGTCGCTGGAGCCGCTGAGTGACGCCGATCACCGCCAGCATCCGGCCGGTCGTGTGGGGCATGCCGGCGACATTGCCGCGGCCGTGGCCTACCTCATTTCGTCGGAGGCCGGCTTCGTCACCGGCCAGAACCTGGTGATCGACGGCGGCATGACCCGCAGGATGATCTACGAGGAGTGACCTGGGCGCCTCGTCACGGCGCCAGGCTGCATTCCTGGCATAGGGGCAGCGGCAGCACGTCGCGGATCTCCTCGCTGGGCCAGTCCAACGCCAGCAGGAAATGCAGCTTGGCGAAGGCGGCCTCCGGGGTGAGGTCGTATCCGGGCACCACGCCAAGCCGGTTGAGCGTTGCCCCGGTGGCGTAGGCGCCCTGGCACACCGGGCCCTGCTGGCACTGGGTCAGGTTGACCACGATCACGCCCCGCTCGATGGCGCGGCCCAGCGCCGCCATCAGCGCCTCGTCGCCGTCCGGCGGATTGCCCACGCCGTAACTCACCAGGATCAGACCCCGCACGCGCGGGTCGTCCAGGGCGGCTTCCACCAGCCGGGCCGGGATGCCCGGATACAGCCCCAGCATCACCACGGCAGCCGGATCGAACGTCGGCACGCGGAAATCCGGTTGTCCCGGCGCCAGCAGCAGGTCGTCACGCAGGGTCAGTTCGATGCCCAACTGCCCCAGTGGCGGCGCGTTGGGGGAGTCAAACGCCTCGAACGCGGTGCTGTTGACCTTGCGCGCCCGGTTGCCCCGCAGCAGTTTGCCGCGGAAATAGATGCAGACTTCGGCGATGGCCGGGTTGGCGGCCAGCATCAGGGCGGACGTCAGGTTGTCCAGGGCGTCGTTGCGCGGCTGACCGAGGGGAATTTGCGAGCCGGTCAGGATCACCGGTTTGTCCGCCCCCAGCAGCATGTAGGACAGTGCTGCCGCGGTGTAGGCCATGGTGTCGGTGCCGTGCAGCAGCACGAAACCGTCGTAGCCTGCCCAGTGGGCCAGCAGCATGCCGGCAATGCCGGACCAGTCCTGGGGTGTCAGGTTGGCGCTGTCGATCAGCTGGTCCAGCTCGAACAGATCGTAGTCCGGCAGCTGGCCGGCGACGCCCGCCAGCTCGGCCCGCACCCGATCGCCGAAGCCAGCCTGGGGCACATAGCCTTCCAGCGACGGCACCATACCGATGGTGCCCCCGCAGTAAAGCACCAGTACCCGGCGGCTCATGACGTCACCGCAGCCGGAGACAGCATGGCCTGGGGGCTGAGCAGCCGGTCCAGGGTAGTCTCGTCCAGCAACTCCTCGCCCAGCACCAGCTCGCGCACCGTGGTGCCCGTATGCAGCGCCTGGGAGGCGATGCGGGTGGCGTTGGCGTAGCCGATGTGCGGCACCAGCGCGGTGATGATGCCGATGCTGTTGTCCACATGGCGGGCGCATTGATCGACGTTGGCCTCGATGCCCTGGATGCAGCGTTCGTCGAGCATGGTGCAGGCGGCTTCCAGCATCTTCATGGCGTTGAGCAGGTTGTAGACGATCATTGGCTCCATGGCGTTGAGCTGGAGCTGGCCCGCCTCGGCCGCCAGGGTTACCGCCAGGTCGCTGGCGATCACCTGGTAGGCGGTCTGGTTGACCGCTTCCGGGATCACCGGGTTGACCTTGCCCGGCATGATCGACGAACCGGGCTGGCGCGGCGGCAGGCGGATCTCGCCCAGGCCGGTGCGCGGGCCGCTGGAGAGCAGGCGCAGGTCGTTGCACATCTTGCCCAGCTTCACGGCGAAGCGCTTGAGGATGCCGGAGAAGAGCACGAAAGCGCCCATGTCCGAGGACGCTTCCACCAGATTGCTGGCGGAGACGATGGGCTTGCCGGACACCTCGGCCAGATAGTTCACCGCCAGCGCCTGGTAGCGCGGGTGGGTGTTGATGCCGGTGCCGATGGCGGTGCCGCCGAGGTTTACCTCGCACAGCAGCTGGCAGACTTCGTGCAGCCGGTCCACGTCCTCGCCCAGGTTGACGGCGAAGGCTTCGAACTCCTGGCCCAGGGTCATGGGCACTGCGTCCTGCAACTGGGTGCGGCCCATCTTGACGATGTCGGCGAACGCGCGGCCTTTCGCCTCCAGCGACGATTTCAGGCGCAGGATCGCCCGCTCCAGCGGTTCGGCGGAGAACTGCACCGCCAGGCACACGGCCGTGGGGTAGGCGTCGTTGGTGGACTGGGAGCGGTTGACGTCGTCGTTGGGATGCAGGTGATGGTACTCGCCCCGGGCGTGACCGAGCTTGGCCAGGGCCAGGTTGGCGATCACCTCGTTGGCGTTCATGTTGGTCGAGGTGCCGGCGCCGCCCTGGATCAGGTCCACCACGAACTGGTCGTGCAGCCCGCCGGCGATGATGTCGTCGCAGGCGGCGACAATGGCGTCGGCTTTCACTTCGGCCAGGGCGCCCAGGTCCCGGTTGGCCAGGGCGGCGGCCTTTTTCACCATCGCCAGGGCGCGGATGAACGCCGGGAAATGGCTGATGGGCACGCCGGTGATGGCGAAGTTGTCGAGAGCGCGCTGGGTCTGGATGCCGTACCAGGCCTCGGCCGGGACGGCCAGGTCCCCCAGCAGGTCGTGTTCAATGCGCGTCGTCATGGCGGTTTGTATCCTTGCGGAATCACGGGGAGGGGAAAGGGCCCGCCAGGCGGGCCCGGAAAATCAGCTGGACGCTTCGCTGGGCGCGGCGCTGCCGCCTCGCTGGCGAACCCGTTCCACGTCTTCGGGTTCCAGGTCCCAGGCGCGGGTGTCGACGTTCATGTCGGCAAACTTCGAGGCTTCGAATACCGGCTGTTCAATGCCGTCGGCCAGCTGTCGGTCGAAATCACGCAGGATGCGCAGACCTGGTTTGAACAGGGCGATCAGGGCGATCAGGTTGACCAGCGCCAGCAGGCCCATGGTCACGTCGGCAAAGCCGAACACCGTACCCAGGTCGGTGGTGGCGCCCCAGCAGACCAGGGCGATCACCGCCACCCGGAAGCCGTTGGCCAGCGCGCGATTGGCGGTGCTCAGGAAGTTCACGCTGTTTTCGCCCAGGTAGTAGTTGTAGAGGATGGTACTGAACCCGAACAGCAGCAGCGCGATGCTGACGAAGCTCCGGCCCCAGTCGCCCACGTGGCTCGCCAGGGCGGCCTGGGTCAGGGGCACGCCCTCCACGTCGCCCATGCCCGCCGGGTCGTAGATGCCGCTGAGCAGGATGATGAACGCGGTGGCCGAGCAGATGATCACGGTATCGATGAAGACGGAGAACGCCTGCACGATGCCCTGGTTGGCCGGGTGTGGCACGTACGCGACCGCCGCCACGTTGGGCGCGCTGCCCAGGCCGGCTTCGTTGGAGAACAGGCCGCGCTTGACGCCCATCATGATCGCCGCGCCGATGCCGCCGCCGACGGCCGGCTCCAGGCCGAAGGCGCTGTTGACGATCAGCATCACCACGTCGGGAATGCGCTCGATGTTGAGGCCCAGCACGATCAGGGCGA
The DNA here is from genome assembly GCF_011421605.1 of Marinobacter sp. JSM 1782161. Taxonomy (NCBI): domain Bacteria; kingdom Pseudomonadati; phylum Pseudomonadota; class Gammaproteobacteria; order Pseudomonadales; family Marinobacteraceae; genus Marinobacter; species Marinobacter sp. JSM 1782161. Next base: position 2,270,757 of record NZ_WSSA01000002.1, on the reverse strand, counting down.
CGGCCAGGTAGCCCACCGCCATCACCGGGACCAGCACTTCCGAGACCCGCGCGATGCGCTTGACGCCGCCGAAGATGATCAGCGCCACGATGGCCGCCAGGGCGAGGCCGGTGTAGAGCACCGGAATGCTGAAGGCGTCGTTGACCGAGGTGGCCACTGCGTAGGACTGCAGCGCGGTGAAGCCGAATCCGAAGGTCGCCAACAGCAGGATTGAGTAGAGGCCGGCCATCCAGCCCCATTTTTTGCCCAGGCCGCGGGCGATGTAGAACGCCGGGCCGCCGCGGTAGGTGCCGTCCGGCTCCGATTGCTTGTAGGTCTGGGCCAGGGTGCACTCGAGGAAGCTGGTGGCCATGCCCATCAGGCCGACCACCCACATCCAGAACACGGCACCCGGGCCGCCCAGGGTAATGGCCACCGCCACGCCGGCGATGTTGCCGCCACCGACGCGTCCGGCGACCGACAGCAGCAGCGCCTGGAACGAACTCAGGTGACCGTGGCGGTCTTTCTGGAACGCCTGACTGGCGCCCAGGATACGGAACATGCGGCCGAAATAGCGGAACTGGACAAAGCGCGATGCGACGCTGAAGCCGATACCGACGGTAAGCAGCAGGGCGATGAGTACCTTGCCCCACAGCAGATCATTGAGGAATTCCAACATAGTGCCTCTCCGGAGATTGTTCTTGTAACAGCGGTTGCATTTAAACAACCCCGCCGGGCTGATAGAATTTTGCGATCTGGCGGCACTGTGGCGCACTTTGGCGCGATACTCGCACCGGATTGCGTCAGTGCGGTCTGGTGCGGTGCGCCGGTCAGCGGCGCCGACTCATTGACGGACGGGCAAAGGTGGCGGGTATGAACGAAGCGGGTCTTCACGAGGATTTCGCGCAGAACCTGCGCCTGTTGTGCAGCTACTACAAGTCGATTGCCGAAGTCTGTCGCCGTCTCAATCTCAACCGCCCCCAGTTCAATCGCTACCTGAGCGGCCAGCACATGCCCTCGGCGAACACTCTGCGCCGGCTGTGCGAGTTCTTCGGGGTGGATGTAGCGGATATCCAGCTCCCGCACCACCAGTTCGAACGCCTCGTGCAGGTGCGACCGCGCGCCGGGCAGCGCAAGGCCGAGGTGTCGACGGTCAGCGATCACCTGGAGCGGCTGGGGGAGGCCAATCGCGACGACCTGAGCCGCTACCTGGGCTACTACTTTGAGTATTACCTGTCCATGTCGGCGCCGGGCAAGCTACTGCGTAACCTGGTCTGCCTGGAGGCGAAAGACGGCCAGGTGGTGTTCCAGCGCACCGAGCGAATGCAGCCGAGGGCCGGGGAACCGCCGTGCCACAACCGCTACCAGGGCGTGGCGCACCTGCTCACCGACCGGCTGTTCCTGGTGGACTACGAAACCCTCAATCGCCACGAGATCACCCAGACCATCCTCTTTCCCAGTTTCCGCAACCGGGTCACGCGCCTGACCGGGGTGAAGATCGGCGTGTCCGACAACAGCGAGCGCATGCCCTGTTGTGCGCGGGTGCTCTACGAGTACCTGGGCCCCAACGTGGCACTGCGCAGCGCCCTGCGCCTGTGCGGTCTGTACGACATCGCAAGCCCGGCCATCGACCAATCCATCCTGGACGCCGTCGACAATACCATGGCGCCGGGGGAGACCCTGTTCCGCGCCCGTCATTAGAGGCGCGCTCAATCGTAGCCGCGATTAACGAACGGTAGTGTTGGCGTCACGGCGCAGCCGTTAAAATGGCGGCTTTCAATAACCCACAAGACTGTAGACACCATGCCTTTGAAACCTCTTTCCCTGGCGCTGGCCAGCGCCCTGGCCCTGACCGCGTGCGGCGGTCCGGAAACGCCACAGGACGTCAGCGACGCGTTCTGGCAATCCGTCCAGAACGGCGATGCCGACGACGTGGCCGAGTGGTCCACGCTGCAGGACGAGAGCGCCTTCGATGGTTTCGGCGAGGATTGGCAGGGCGTCGTCGTGACCCGGGGCCGTGTGGTGATCGACGGCGACGAAGCCCGCATCGTCACCCGTTTCGAGGGTCTGGAAACCGGCCGCGACGAGCCGCTGGAGAGCACCACCTTCCTCGTGCGCCGCGACGGCGACTGGCGCGTGGACTATGCCGAAACCGAAGAGTCTCTGACCGAGCGCCCGGTGTTCGACCAGATGATGCGTAGCCTGGAGGACATCGGCGAGCGCTTCCGCTCCAGTTTCTCGGAATCCTCGGACCAGGCGGCCGCCGATATCGAGCGGATGTCCAGGCAACTGGAACAGCGCATGGCCGACGCAGACGAGGCTTTTGACGAGCAAATGGAAGCCTTCGCCGAGCAACTGGAAGAGGCGATGGACGCCCTGTCCGAGTCCCTCAACGACGCGCTGGAGGATAATCCGTCCGCATCACCGCAGGACCGTCGCACCCTGAACGAAGCGGTGATCCGGCTGGAAGAGAACCGCGAGCGTCTCGACGACGAGCCGAATGCCCGGGCCGTGGCCGACGGCAGCAAGGCGCTGGCGGAAGTGCAGATGCAGTTGCACCGGCTGGGGCAGGCTTTTGAGCGCTACCAGAAAGAGTGGGGCGAGCAGGTCGAGGATGTGGAAAAGAAAATGTCCCGGCTGACCCGGGAAATCTGATCCGGTAAGCGGACGGCGCCTTACGGGGCGCCGTCCTGCGGTTCCGGTAGCCGCTTACGCCTTTTCCGCTTCTTCCGGGTTCAGCTTGTCCTGGGTGCGGGTCTGGAAGTCCTCCGCCGCATGCCGTTCGTGCAACTGCTGGCTGGGTTCGCCCCAGGTGCGGTTCACCATGCGCCCGCGCCGGACCGCCGGGCGCTGCGCGATCTGATCCGCCCAGCGCACCACGTGGGTGTAGCTGCCGGCATCGAGGAACTCCGCCGCATCGTACACCTTGTTCTTCACCAGGGCGCCGTACCAGGGCCAGATCGCCATGTCCGCAATGGTGTACTCCTCGCCGGCGATGTAGGTGTGTTTGGCGAGCTGGCGGTCGAGCACGTCCAACTGGCGCTTCACCTCCATGGTGTAGCGGTTGATCGGGTATTCCAGTTTCTCCGGCGCGTAAGCGTAGAAGTGGCCGAAGCCGCCGCCCAGCAGGGGCGCGCTGCCCATCTGCCAGAACAGCCAGGACAGGCACTCGGTGCGCCCGGCCACGTCTTCAGGGATGAACGCACCGAACTTGTCCGCCAGGTACAGCAGGATGCTGCCCGACTCGAAGACCCGCAGCGGCGGGTCCATGCTGTGGTCCACCAGGGCGGGGATCTTGGAGTTCGGGTTGGCGTCGACGAAGCCGCTGCCGAACTGGTCGCCCTCCATGATGCGGATCGGATAGGCGTCGTACTCCGCGCCGGCGATGCCCCGCTCCAGCAGCTCCTCCAGCATCACCGTCACCTTCACGCCGTTGGGCGTGGCCAGTGAATACAACTGCAACGGATGTTGGCCGACGGGCAGGTCTTTGTCGTGGGTCGGGCCGGCGATGGGGCGATTGATGCTGGTGAACTTGCCACCGCTCTGGTTTTCCCAGGTCCAGACTTTCGGGGGCGTGTAGGCGTTGTCGCTCATAGGTCGTCTCGCGTTCGTTAAAGGCCTCATGGTGCCCATGAAAGGGTGAAAGGCACAAGTTGCTGATTTGACGATGAAGGGATACGAACGATGGAGCCCGGTCGTTCACGATGTGGACGGCGGGACGAACCGGAATCCGGCGGGATAGCGATGCAGGCCGTCGAAGTCGCCCTTGCCCAGGGGAGCGCCATGCAGCCGCGCGATGGCGTAGACCATACTCAGGTGAAAATAGACATTGGGAAGGATGTAGCTGTGGATAAAGGCCGGCTGGGGCAGGGTGATGTCCTCCAGGCCGGCGCGATCGGTCAACTGGATGGCACGGTCGAGGGTGGTGACATCCGGCTGGCTGGCGAGGTACTCGAGGGTGTCATGGAGTTGCTTCCGGATCTCCGCCTTGCTTTCGCCCGCGCTGCCAAAATCCGGTATCGCCTGGCCCACCAGCGGGCAGTAGCCTCGCAGGCTGAAGTTAGCGCTAATCCGGGCGTTCATCCCCAGCGAGAACATATCTTCCGCCAGGCGCTTGTGGAAAACCGGTTCCGGTACCCGTTCCAGTATCCCGTCCAGTCGCTCCAGGTAGTCCCGGAGCAGCTGTTTCAGATCGATATCCATACTCGTTGGTGCTCCTTTTTCAGGCCATTGTGGCCCGGTGCGAGCGGTTTTGCACAGTTTCAGTGGATAACATTGTGAGCAAGGCGAGGAGATGTCGTGCCGGGCGGCCTGGCATCCGGCTTACTCAGAGCTGGTTAAAAAATGATCAGTCTTGTGGTGCGGTGAGGTGTCTCGCCTCAGTCGCACGCGACGTACGGCACGGCGTGGTTGCCTAATCCCGGGGGCTGGCCTTAAATCAAGAGACCCCCTTCTCAAAAGCCTGCAGCCGGTGACCAACACCGGCAGGGACACGGGTCATGAGCGATATCCTGATCGGCTCGGCGGACGGTCAGCAGCAGCGGCTGCTCGGCGCCATGGCCAACCGCCACGGTCTGGTGGCCGGAGCGACCGGTACCGGCAAGACCGTCACCCTGCAGGTGCTGGCCGAGGGTTTCTCGCGGCTTGGTGTGCCCGTATTCAGCGCTGATATCAAGGGCGACCTGAGCGGCATTTCCGCGCCCGGATCCCGTAACGTCCATGTGGACGATCGCCTCCAGCGCATCGGCATCGACGACTGGGCGCCGGACGGTGCGCCCACACGCCTCTGGGACATCTTCGGCGAGAGCGGCCAGCCGGTGCGCACCACGGTGGCGGACATGGGGCCGGCCCTGCTGGCGAACCTGCTGGAGCTGAACGATACCCAGACTGGCCTGCTGCACCTGGCCTTCGATTACGCGGACAAGCAATCACTGCCGTTGCTGGACCTGCCGGATCTGGAAGCGGTGCTGAACTGGATGCTGGAACACCGGCGCTCCCTCAGCAGCGAATACGGCAGCCTGTCGCCCCAGAGCCTGGGGGCGATCGTGCGCCGTGTGCTGGTACTGAAAACGGATGGCGGTGAGGTGTTCTTCGGCGAGCCGGCGCTGGACATCCATGACCTGATGGCTCAGTCCGGCGGGCGGGGTGTGGTGAACCTGCTCGACGGTCGTCGGCTCATGATGCAGCCGCGGGTCTACACGACCTTCCTGCTGTGGCTGCTGGCGGAGTTGTTCGAGCAGCTTCCCGAGCGTGGCGACCAGCCCCTGCCGCTGCTGGTGTTTTTCTTCGACGAATCCCACCTGCTGTTTGATAACGCACCGCCGGCGTTACTGGAAAAGTTGGAGCAGACCGTGCGGCTGATCCGCTCCAAGGGCGTTGGCATCTATTTCGTCACCCAGTCGCCGGCGGATATTCCGGACAGCGTGCTGGGCCAGCTCGGCAACCGCATCCAGCACGCGCTGCGCGCCTACACGCCCCGGGATCAGAAAGCGGTCAAAGCCGCGGCCCAGACGTTCCGTGCCAACCCGGCGCTGGACACCGAGCGGGTGATCACGGAACTGGGCGTGGGGGAGGCCTTGGTGTCCATGCTCGACGAGCAGGGCGTGCCTGCGGTGGTGCAGAAAACGTTGATCGCCCCGCCGCGCAGCCGGATCGGCCCGGTGGACGATGCAGCCCTGGCGGCGTTGCGCGATGGGTCGCCACTGGCGTCGAAGTATGGCGAGGCCGTCGATCGCGACAGCGCTCACGAGCGCCTGAAAAAGCGCCGTGAGACCCTGGCCAAGGAGACCTCGGGCAAAGCGGAGCCGGAGAAAGAGGCCAGCCTGAAACGCAGTCGCCGGCAGAGTCCGGCCGAGGCCTTCACCAAGAGTTTCCTGCGCAGCTTCGCCACTCAGTTCAGCCGTTTCCTGGTGCAGTTCCTGAAGCAGATGCTGAAGACCCGGCGCTGATCAGTGTCGTTGGGTGTGTGGAGGCCGGCCCCGAGCCCTAGCTTGCTGGTGCGGATGCCTCATCCTCGGCGGCCCCCTGCATTTCGTTCATCAGCCATTCCTTGAAGGCCTTCATGCCGGTGGTGAGCGGGCGGTGTTTGCGGTAGACCAGATAGAACGCCTTGTGGGTGTCGAGCTTGATGTCGAATGGGACGACCAGGCGCCCCTGCTTGATTTCCCGCGAGGTGAGCGTGCTGTCCGCCAGGGCGACGCCAAGTCCCTCCTGGGCCGCGGCCGTGGCGAGTTGCCCGCTGGACATCTGCAGGCTGCCCTTGGGGGTAAGGAACTCCACGCCCGCCTGTTGCAGCCAGTCCTCCCATTCCCAGGTGCGCTTGCTGACCGAGATCAGCGTGTGGTGACGCAGGTCGCCCGGTGTCGCCAGGGGAAAGCGTCCGTTCGCCAGATTCGGGCTGCACACCGGCATCAGCATGACCTTGCGCAGGAAGTGCACCTCGATGTCGTTCCACTCGCCGTTGCCGAAGTAGACCGCCATATCCGTGCTGGTGCGGTTGAAGTCCAGCAGACCCATCGACGCGTTGATCTGCAGTTCGATATCCGGGTACAGCTCCTGGAAGCGGGTCATGCGCGGCATCAGCCAGCGGGTCAGGAAGTTGGGCGCCACGCTGATCCGCACCACGTTGGTCTCGTCGCTGGCGGTCACCCGTTGGGTGGCCATCTCGATTTCGTCCAGTGCGTGCTTGATGGAGGTCAGGTACTGCTCGCCGGCGGGGGTGAGCTCCACCTTGCGCTTGCTCCGGCTGAACAGTGAGACACCCAAATATTCTTCAAGCGTCTTGATCTGGTGGGAAACCGCTGATGCGGTTACGAACAATTCCTCCGCAGCCCCAGCAAAACTGCGGTTTCTAGCGGAAGCCTCGAACATTCTCAGAGCATTCAGTGGGGGCAGTCGGCGCATACGGGATACTACTAATCATGAGATATATTCAGCATTCTGCTTAGAAAGGATCGCTTTTGCAAGTGCGCCGGGATCCTTAACATACCCAGTATAGAGATTGACCCATTTCCCAAAGGAGGAAACAACACCATGTCCGAGCACGACGTTAAAATCGACGCCTACGGCAACATCGACGTAGACCACTACATCCGTCAGGCACACAAAGAGCGTAGCGAATACGTGGCCAAGCTGGGTTCTTCCCTGAAAGCCAAGATCAAGTCCGTATTCCGCGTCGAGCCCTCCAAGCTGTCTCCGAGCCACTGAGGGCTCCCGTTTAGTTGCGCAGCGATTGGCGGGCCAGGCGTAAGCCTGGTCACCAAGCGCGCGGCGCAAGCGATTGATTTCCTGCCGCTGTACCTTTTTTCTCCGACGTTTCCGTTTTTCTTCGTTTTCTTCTCTTCGTTTTCCGCCTCACGGCATTGTCCTGAAGTTACCGCCCGGTTCAGAATGGAAGGGTTTCAATGACCGGAGGGCAAGCGACATGCCATTGACTGGATGGTTTTTTCTGGTTCTCGCCATCGTCCTGGTGGTCGGTGGACTCCTGATCCTGCGCGACAACGCCCGTAATTCGTCGATCCCTGAGGACAAGCTTGAAGCGGTTCGCAAGCGCAAGGCGGAGATGGAAGCCAAGGACAAGGCGGAAGAGGACGACTGGTAACGCCTCAGTCATTCTCTTCGGTCAGCCGCTTTGGTCAGCGAGGTAAAGATCCGGCACCCGTCGAGGATCCCTGCCGGATTAAAGTGTCAGCCCGCTTTACAAACTCCTTGCGCCAGGCGCCGTAACCTTTTGAATGGTTGGGGGTGGCGCACGGATTGCTGCAGAAAGTGCGTTGTCTTCATCGGAATAAGACATGGACGTGCTGAGAATCGTATTACCGGTTGGCGTTGAGTGACCTGCCGGATCCAGCCCGCTGTTTGTTCAGGTTCCGAAACACCAACCACCCGGCCTGTCCGCGCACCCAGGCCCGTCGCCCTGTCGCCAGAGAAGGTGACTGGAGAGCACCATGAAAACAATACTCATCCTGTTGGTCATGCTCGCGCCCGCAGCGGCTAGCGCCTCGCTCATCACCTACGCCTACACCAGCCGAATCGAAAACCCGACCGAGTCCCATGAGGCGGTCGGGTTGTTCACAGTTGACGACCAGCGGCGTGGGCTGGTGTCGGCCTCCTTCGTCAGTGATCCAGTCAATTTCGAGTGGGAAGGGTTTGTGCCGCTGATGTATGAGCAGCCGGTATCAAGCGTTGGCCAGCTGTACGAGAATGGCTTCCACCGCTTCGAGTCAGGCCGTGCCGCCTGTTTTCTCTACCTGGACCTGTTTTTCCTGGATGCCGGTGAAGACATTTTCCACAACCTGGACAGGACGGCGCCATTCGAGGGGGCCAATGTTGAGAATCTCGATACGGGTACGACCTACTGGTTTATTGCGGGATTGACCAAGGTGCGTACGGTTGATGTGCCAGAGCCTTCCCCGTTGCTGCTCTCGCTGTTGGGGGTAGTCGCGTTGGCCACGCGTAGGGTGCTTCTGCGTCGGCGTAAGGCCTAACGAAAAAGACCCGGAAGCGCTGCGTCAGACACAGCGGCTTCCGGGTCTCCTGTCACACGTTGTCCCGGCCGCTACGGTGTAGCGACCGGGTATCGCTTGACCCGATCAGGCGAGGTCGAAGCGGTCCGCGTTCATCACCTTGGTCCAGGCGGCGACGAAATCCTTCACGAACTTCTCCTTGGCATCGTCCTGGGCATAGACTTCGCTCAGGGCGCGCAGCTGGGAGTTCGATCCGAAGATCAGGTCCACCCGGGTACCGGTGTACTTCACGTCGCCGGTCTTGACGTCACGACCTTCGAAGACGTCCTCGTCAGTGGGGGACACTTTCCATTCCAGGTTCATGTCCGTCACGTTGACGAAGAAGTCGTTGGTCAGCGAGCCGACCTTGTCGGTGAACACGCCGTGCTTGGAGTCGCCGTAGTTGGCACCCAGCACCCGCAGGCCACCGATCAGCACGGTCAGTTCCGGTGCGGTCAGCTGAAGCAGCTGGGCGCGATCGACCAGCATGTCTTCATCGGACACCGAGAACTTGGTGCGACGGTAGTTGCGGAAGCCATCGGCCTGCGGCTCCAGCGGCTCGAAGGACTCGACGTCGGTCTGGTCCTGGCTGGCGTCGGTGCGGCCCGGTGCGAACGGTACCTCGATGCTGAAGCCGGCATCCTTCGCGGCCTTCTCGACGGCGGCGCTGCCGCCCAGGACGATCAGGTCCGCCAGGGAGACCTTCTTGTTGCCGGACTGGGCATCGTTGAAGGACTTCTGGACGCCTTCCAGCTTGTTCAGCACGTCGGCCAGCTTGCTCGGCTCGTTGACCGCCCAGTCTTTCTGCGGGGCCAGACGAATGCGGGCACCGTTGGCACCACCGCGCATGTCAGAGCCGCGGAAGGTGGACGCAGAGCCCCACGCGGTGGAGATCAGGTCGGCCGGCGCGATGCCGGAGTCCAGCAGCTTGCTCTTGAGGCTGGCGATGTCCTGGTCGTTGATCAGCTCGTGATCCACAGCCGGTACCGGATCCTGCCAGATCAGATCTTCCGCCGGAACTTCCGGCCCCAGGTAACGGGCTTTCGGGCCCATGTCACGGTGGGTCAGCTTGAACCAGGCGCGGGCGAAGGCGTCGGCGAACTGGTCCGGGTTTTCCATGAAGCGGCGTGAGATCTTCTCGTATTCCGGGTCGTAGCGCAGCGACAGGTCGGTGACCAGCATGGTCGGCGCGCGACGCGGAGAGCTGTCTTCCGGCCCCGGCATTTCATCGCCCGTGGCGCCCTTGGCCACGAACTGCTTGGCGCCGGCCGGGCTGGTGGTCAGTTCCCACTCATAGCCGAACAGGTTCTCGAAGAAGTAGTTGCTCCACTGGGTCGGAGTCTGGGTCCAGATGACTTCCGGGCCGCCGCCCATGGTGTCTTCGCCTTTACCCTTGCCGTAGCTGCTTTTCCAGCCCATGCCCATCATTTCGATCGGCGCGGCTTCCGGGTCCGGGCCCATCTGCTCTTCGCTGCCGGCACCGTGGGTCTTGCCGAAGGTGTGACCACCGGCGATCAGGGCCACGGTTTCCTCGTCGTTCATCGCCATCCGCTTGAAGGTTTCACGGATGTCGTGAGCTGCCTTGACCGGGTCCGGCTCGCCTTCCGGGCCTTCCGGGTTGACGTAGATCAGACCCATGTGGGTCGCGCCCAGCGGGTTTTCCAGCTCGCGCTTTTCCTTGTCGACGATCCGGTCGTCGCTGCCCAGCCATTCCTTCTCGGAGCCCCAGTAGACGTCGTCTTCCGGCTCCCAGGTATCTTCACGGCCGCCGGCGAAACCGAAGGTCTTGAAGCCCATGGATTCCAGGGCCACGTTACCGGCCAGGACGAACAGGTCCGCCCAGGACAGTTTGTTGCCGTATTTCTTCTTGATCGGCCACAGCAGACGACGCGCCTTGTCCAGGTTGACGTTGTCGGGCCAGCTGTTCAGCGGTGCGAAACGCTGCTGACCGCCGCCGGCGCCGCCACGGCCGTCGCCCAGACGGTAGGTGCCGGCACTGTGCCAGGCCATACGGATCATCAGACCGCCATAGTGACCAAAGTCAGCCGGCCACCAGTCCTGGGAGTCGGTCATCAGCATGGTCAGGTCCTGCTTGACCGCTTTCAGGTCGAGCTTCTTGAACTCTTCGGCGTAGTTGAAGTCCTCGCCCATGGGGTTGGACTTGTTGGAATGCTGGTGGAGGATGGCGAGGTTAAGCTGGTTGGGCCACCAGTCCTTGTTGTACATACCTTTGTCCTCCAGACGGGTATGCGCCCCATGCATCACGGGGCAACCGCCGGCGGCCGCTTGAGCTTTTTTGTCTTCGCTCATTGCTGTCTCTCTCCTTTACTTGCTGCGTTAATCGAACGACTTTCCAGTTTTTGACAGCGGGCCCAGTCGCAAATTCAGACCGCTGTTTTTCCGATGCACTGAATACCTGCTGAAACCATCGTGCTTGGCGTTGTCAGGTCATCTACAAACGTAGCAATAGTCTTTGATAGGACAAATTTGCTTTTATTTAAGTTAGCGATAGTCTCAGACTGTCTACGGAGTCCCGCTTTCTTCGGATTCTTCTGGAGGCGGGTAGCGCGTGGTGGCAACCCCAACAGTGTAGACCAGTCGTTTTGACGGGGCGGCTTCATGGACGTCTTGTCACGCCGTGATGAACTGGTTCAAGTCGTGTCCGGGAGGTGGAGGGCAGGGTGCATTGACGGACGTTTGTGCCCTTCGTGGGCAGCAGGGATGCAGGCGTCTCCCGTCGCTAAAGCTTCGATTGCTATCTCTACCTTCGGATAAAGAACCAAATCGTTTAACCAAATGGTTGAGTTATCGGGTCGTCTGATTAATATTTAACCTCATGGTTGAATCAGAGCAAATTCCGTTGAACACCGTGTTCCATGCCCTGGGTGATGCGACGCGGCGCAGCATGCTGGCGGCGCTCACCGAACGGGAGCGAACCGTCAGCGAGCTGGCTGAGCCTTTTGCCATGTCGCTGGCGGCGGCGTCAAAACACATCAAGGTGCTGGAAAAAGCCGGCCTGATCCGGCGTGAGGTGCGTTGGCGGGAGCGTGTCTGCTACCTCAACCCCGGACCACTCGCGCGCGCTCACGAGTGGTTGGCGCAGTACGAGCGCTTCTGGAATCGGCGCCTGGATGCCCTTGAGAGTCTCCTGCGGGATGCAGATGAGGCGTCCGGGGCGCCACAACGGGAAGGAGACGACCCATGAGCGAAACGGCAACCCAGAGCGGGTACGACCCATACGGCACGCTGATCGATGGCAACACCCTGCGGATCCAGCGTCTGCTGCCCGGTCCGATCGAACGGATCTGGGACTACCTCACCGACAGCGAACTGCGCCGCCAGTGGCTGGCGGCAGGCGATATGACACTGGCGGTCGGCGAGGCTTTCGAGTTTGTCTGGCGCAACGATGAACTGACCGATCCGCCGGGTCGGCGGCCGGACGGCTACGGCGAGGAACACCGGATGCTCAGCCGGATCACCGAACTGGAGCCGCCTCGCAGGCTGGCGATCGAGTGGGGCCGTACCGGCGGTGTGACCTTTGAACTGGAGCCCCGCGGAAGCGAGGTGCTGCTGACCCTGACTCATCACCGGGTGCCGGACCGATCCACCTTGCTCAGCGTCAGCAGCGGCTGGCATGCCCACCTCGATGTGCTGGTGGCGCGCGCCCAGGGCCGTCGACCGGAACCCTTCTGGGATTGTGTGGAGGCACTGAAAGAGGCCTACGAGCAGCGGCTTCCGGCCTGAGAGAGCGTTTGCCTGGTTGGCCGTACCATCACTCCTGCACGTTCATGAAACGGTGCGCCCACTCGCGGTTTTCGTCGAAGGTGGAGTAACGCTTGGAGAGTTCCGTGGCGTTGAGGGTGCCTTCGGCGATGCCGCGCTGTTCGCGCAGGCAGTCGTAGGTGGCCTTGATGGCGGCGAAGTAGGCGGCGTGGCCGTTCACCACGATGCGTACGCCGTTGGCGGCCAGGCGTTCGCGGTCGTTCAGTTCCGGATTGTCGTAGGCCACCAGCATCAGCGGGACGGCAATGTGCCGGCTGATCGCCTCCAGGTGGTCGAAGTCGGCGATGCCCACCATGCAGATGCCGTCCGCGCCTGCGGTCTGGTAAGCCTTGACCCGTTCAATGGTTTCTTCGGTGCTGAGCTGCCCGGCGTTGGTTCGGGCGATGATCGCCATGGCCGGGTCAATGCGGGCGTCCAGGGCCGCCTCGATCTTGCCGATGGCTTCCTCAACCGGAATCAGGTCCGTGGACTTATGCCCGTACTTGGGCGGCAACAGTGTGTCCTCGATGGTCAGTGCCGCCACACCGGCCCGTTCAAGCTCGGTAATGGTGCGGATCACGTTCAGGGCGTTGCCGTAGCCGTGGTCGGCGTCGGCAATGATGGGCAGGCGGGCGACCCGGCCGATGCGCGTGGCCTGCTCGACGAATTCGCTGAGGGTGATCAGGGCGAAATCGGGTGCGGCCAGCACCTGCAGCGAGGCTACCGAGCCGCCGAGGATGCCCACTTCAAAGCCCAGGTCTTCGGCGATGCGGGCCGACATGGGGTCGAAGGTGGATGCCGTGTAGTAGCAGCGATCGCTGTCGAGCAGGGCACGGAAGTCCTTGCGGAGATCGTGTTGGGACGGGGTTGCCATGGGCCTTTACTCCTTGAAAAAGGTCAGCAGCTTATCGGTGAGTGATGAAAGGAATATGTCTGTCCGGCCGGGCAGTAATGCACAGAGCGTGCCCGCGCAGCGCGTTGGCGAAACGGGGCGCGCGGACTCCGACCTTGCCGGCTCTCTGAGGCGCCGTGGCGTTCCCGACGCGGTCTGGCAGAACCGCCGGGCGCAGCGGGCCCGGGGCGCCCGTTGGGTCATGATCGGCCTGAATGGATGCGCGCAGGGTACTGGATACGCCCGACGTGATCCAGATGGTCACTTGAGCTGGAGCGGGTGGCAACCGGTATCCACAGAAACTGTGGATAACTGGGTGAGTAGTGCGGTGAAGACCGGTTGGGAACGCCGCGCCCCAAGGCTTGCGCCGGTGTGCCCGCAAATTGATCAGCACGGGACGGTCGTCTCCAGATCACAGGCCCTGGGCACCACGGCGCAGCCAGTTGTGGGCAAAGGCCAGTTTGCCTCGGGTGGCATCGGACAGCACGAAGGGATAGAGATCCGACAGACCCATCGCGCGGTTGACGTGGTTGATCGCCATGGCCAGCGATGCGGCGACATGGATCAGTCGAGCGGGGTCGGGTTCGGCGTAGGGATCCCAGTTGGGACCGGGCACCTCCGGTGAGGACAGGCCGGCGGCGATGACGCTGTCGGTGATGTCGGTCAGGTGCAGCAGGTGGGCAACGGTCTCGGCCCAGTCCTCGTGGGGGTGCGCCGAGGCGTAGCTGGTGATGAAATGCTGGCGCCAGTCGCCGGGTGGGCCGGTTTCGTAATGGCTTTGCAGGGCCGCGGTGTAATCCGAGCGTTCATCGCCGAACATGGCCCGGAAGGCTTCCAGAAAGTCTTCCCGTAAATGCAGCCGCCACCAGAGCATGTGCGCGATCTCGTGACGCATGTGCCCGATCATGGTCCGGTAGGGTTCCTGCAGGGCCTCGCGACGGCTGGTGCGCACCACGGGGTCGGCTTCGGCAACACTGATCGTGACCACGCCTTCCACGTGTCCCATGTACACCGGCGTCAGGCCCTCGGCCAGCAGGCGGAACATCGGTCGAACGCCGGGGTCTTCCGGCCGGAACCAGTGCCAGCGACCCAGGTTGTCCAGCACCCAGCGTTTGGCCGCTTCGGTTAGTGCCCAGTTGGCCATGGCCCCTTCGATCGACGGATCGGGCGCCAGCACGGTCATGGCGCAGGAACGACAGAAGGCGCCTTCTTCGGGGGCGATCCAGTTACAACCGATCACCTCGCGGTTGGCACAGAACGGCGGCATGGGCAAAAAGGCACGGGCCTGTGGATCGTAGGCGACGGGTGTGCCGTCGGCCGTGGCCAGATTGTCGAACCAGAGTGAGCCCGGACCGACCGGATTGGCGAAAACACGCATGGCGAAAGGCTTCCCGGAGAGATGTGAGTTCAGTATAGGAAGGGCTTTGGCTGTGTGTCCAAGGTATGTACGAGAGAGGGCGGGACGCTTGTGGCTACAATCTATGGCTGAAATCTATGGCTGCAAAAATGACCACAAAAAAAGGCAGCCGAAGCTGCCTTTTTCTTGAGCGAAGGTCGGCGGCTTACAGCGCGACGACGTTCTCCGCCTGCGGGCCTTTCTGGCCCTGGGTCACGGTGAACTCGACCTGCTGGCCTTCAGCCAGAGTCTTGAAACCGCCGCCCTGAATGGCGCTGTAGTGAACGAAAACGTCCGGGCCGCCTTCGCGAGTGATGAAGCCGAAGCCTTTGGTTTCGTTGAAGAACTTAACGGTACCGGTAGTGGTGGACATAATAATCTTTCCTGAAATCAATAAAAGTTTTGGTTGCTGGACATGGTCTCAATGACGATGCAGCGGGGTGCGGGAAATAATGAACACGCGGGATCAGAAACAGGACGACACACTACTACTAGGACACGTCTTATTCTTGAACGGCTTTGCTTACTCTTTCCTACGTCACGCACTGTAACCCGCTGTTTGCGAAATAGCCAACCTTTTCTTGCAACCCAGCGGCAAATCCCTATACCCGATCTGGCGTCGCTCCCGGCGGGCCCGTTCGCCGCGTAGCCTGCCGGGCGAGCGTGGGGGTGGGTTTCGCGTTAGACTCGGGGTTTTCCCGAATCGGAGGCCCCATGGAGCTGGTTACCTGGCTGACCTATGTCGGCGTGATCACCGCACTCATTGCGTTCCCGGGCCCGGTAGCCCTGCTGTGCGCCAGCCATGGCCTGCAACACGGGCACCGGCGGGCGTTTTCCACCGTGCTTGGCGGTGCGCTGGCGGCGTTGATTATGATGAGCGCGTCTGCCCTGGGGCTGGGGGCGATTCTGGCCACCTCGGAAACCGCCTTCCTGGCGCTGAAGTTCGTTGGCGGTGCCTACCTGATTTTCCTGGGCATCCAGAGCTGGCGAGCGCCCGCCGAGGCGCCGCAGTGGCAGCAGGGATCCGGGGTCGCCGCGCCTGCTTCCCGCCAGTCCCATGGGCAGCTTTTCCGCAGCGGTTTTACCGTGGGGATCAGTAACCCCAAGGATCTGCTGTTCTTCGGGGCCCTGTTTCCCGGCTTTATCGCCCTGGATCAGCCCCAGGGCTGGCAGTTTGCCATCCTGGCACTGACCTGGCTGGTGATCGATACCACTCTGATGTCTGCTTACAGCACGCTGGGGTCGCGGATGGGTCGCTGGTTCAGCAAGGCCCGGCACGTGCGCTGGTTCAATCGCGTAACCGGCAGCCTGTTCATCGGTGCCGGAGGGGCGCTGTTGCGTCTGCCGCGCTGAGCTGAGCGCTCTTCAGGCGGGAGTGCCGGAAAAGCGCTAGCCGCTACCACGGGCCCACCACATACCCGAGCTGCTCGGGCAGCCACAGGGCAATGCCCGGCACCAGCATCACCAGCAGCAGGCTGACGGCCATGGCGGCGATGAATACCAACGCCCAACCCAGGGTGTGCTCCAGGCGGATGTTGGCGACACGGGTGGTCACCATCAGGTTGACTGCCACCGGCGGGGTGAACTGGCCGATGGCGATGTTCATGGCGAGCAGGATGCCGAACCAGATCGGGTTCCAGCCAAAATGGTTCATCAGCGGCAGCACGATGGGGATCAGGATCAGGTAGATGGACACCGCGTCCAGGAGCATTCCCGCGATCAGCACCAGTACCATGACCAACCCCAGCAGTACCCAGCCATTGTCGGACAGTGACAGTAGCGCGTCGGCCAGATGCTGGAACGTACCCAGCGTCGTCCCGGCCCAGGCGAAGATGCCGGCCAGGGCGATGATGAACATCACCACGCCGGAGGTGACGGCCGCTTCGCCGATCAGCCCGAACAGGTTCTTCAGGCTCAGGTTGCGGTAGATCAGGGTGCCGACCAGCACGCCGTAGGCCACGGCAACCACCGCGGCCTCGGTGGGCGTGAACAGGCCGGAGCGCAGCCCGCCGAGGATGATGACCGGCGCAAACAGTGCCGGAATCGCCGCCTTGAAGCTGGGCCAGAAGGGCGGGCGCTCGACGGTTTCGGGATCTTCCCAGCGATGCCGGCGGGCAAAGTACAGCGCCGGTGCCAGCAGCGATACACCGGCCAGGATGCCGGGGAACAGGCCCGCCGCGAACAGGGCGCGCAGGTCCACGCCCGGCACCACGATGGAGTAGAGGATCAGGGCGATGGACGGCGGAATCAGGATCGCGGTGGACGACGACGCGGCGATCAGCGAGGCCGAGAACGGCTGTGGATAACCCGCCTTGCGCATGCTCGGCAGCATCACCATGGCCACGGCCGCCGCATCCGCCGGTCCGGAACCGCTCATGCCGCCCATGATCAGACACACCAGCACCGCGACTACCGTCAGACCGCCGTGGCGTGGACCGATGATGGCCTGGGCGAATCGCACCAGGCTGGCGGCCACGCCGGCGCGCTCGAAGATCAGCCCGGTCAGGATGAACAGCGGGATGGCGATCAGCGGGTATTTGGCGACGCTGTTGTAGGTGTTGGTGCCGAAGGTGCCCAGCATGTCCGCGGGCAGGCCGGCGAGGATGCCGACGGCGCCACCCAGACCCAGCGCAATCGCCACCGGCATGCCCAGCAGCAGGGCCAGCAGGAAGCTGCCGATCATCAGCCAGTCAGGACTCATGGATCACCTCCGGGTCTTCTTTGCCGCGCAGGCGATCGATCAGGTTCTGGGTGGTGCGGATCAGGATCGCCAGCGACAGCACGGGCAGCCAGACGACGTAGATCCAGTTGGGCAGCCCCAGTCCCGGCGAGAGGGATTCCCACTGGTATTCCTGCAGGGCAAAGGTACTGCCGTACCAGGTCATCAGGCCCAGCACCACCACGCTGGCCAGCCACTGCAGCACAAACACCGGCTTGCGGGCCCAGGCGGGCAGGGCGTGCTCGATCAGCTCGATGCGAATGTGCTGGTTGTGTCGGGCGGCCACCGCTGCGCCGGCGAAGGTCAGCAGCACCAGGCAGAACACGGAAAATTCTTCGGTGAAGGCAAAGGACGCATCCGTGGCGTAGCGCACGATGACGTTGCCCAGGCTGATCACGCAGATGGCGGTCAGGGCGAGGGTGGCCAGCCAGGCTTCGGGCCGGAACTTGGGACGACGGGACGGCATGATGACTCCGGTTCAGGGAGGGCGCCCGCCACAACGACGGGCGCCGGACGAGCTTCCGACAGCGGCTTTACTGGGGGCGGTTGGCGACCGCGTCCTGAGCCTGTTGCACCAGGTCCTCGCCGATACGCGGCGTCCACTTTTCGTAGACCGACTGGGTCGCCTCCACGAAGGCGGCGTGTTGCTCCGGCGTCAGCTCGGTGACGGTTACACCACGCTCCTTGATCGCGGCCAGGGTATCGTCGATTTCAGAGCGGGATTTCTCGATTTCCCACTGACCGGCGTCAATGGCGGCCTGCTTCAGCAGTTGCTGGTCTTCCGGGCTGAACGTTCCCCAGACCCGGTTGCTGACGGCAAACACCAGTGGATCGGCCATGTAGTGCCACAAGGTCAGATGGGTCTGGCCCACCTGGTCGATGCGCGCCACATCGAACACCGACAGCGGGTTTTCCTGACCGTCCACAGCACCGGTGGTCAGCGCCGGCTTGGCATCGGCCCAGCTCATCTGGGTGGGGTTGGCGCCCAGCGCGGTGAAGGTGTCCTGGAACAGGGGCGAACCCACCACGCGGATTTTCAGTCCGTCCAGGTCCGCCGGCGCGTCGATCGCCAGCTTGGAGTTGGACAGCTCGCGGAAACCGTTCTCGCCCCAGGCCAACGGGGTGACGCCGCGCTTCTTGATGGCGGCGAAGACGGCCTCACCGGCCTCGCCCTGGGTAATGGCGTCGATGGCGGCGTGGTCCGGCATCAGGAACGGCAGGGAAAACAGGTTCAGTTGCGGGACCTGCGGCGACCAGTTGATGGTGGAGCCCACGGCCATGTCGATCAGCCCCGAGCGCATGGCGGAGAACTCCTTGGTCTGGTCGCCGGAGACCAGCTGCGAGTTACTGTAGACCTTCAAATTGATGCGACCGTCGGAACGCTCGCGAACCAGCTCGACCCACTTGTCGGCGGCCTGGCCCCAGGGAAAGGCGGAAGGCAGCACGGTGGACACCGTGTATTCGTCCTTGTACTGGGCCGCAGCCCCGGCACTGAACAGCAGGGAGGCGGCAGCGGCCGCCAGGAGGGAGCAACGCTTGAGCATGTTGTTTTCCTTTTTGTTGGTGTCGGAACAGCCGGCGTGCGGCGATCCGTTTTCAGCGACGACAGGCGATTATAGAAAGCGGGCCGGGGGGACGCAAAAGCGCGGGTTAGTGCATGAGTAAGTGAATTAAATGCATGGTTTCGGTGATTGGGTGTGGTCCAGACAGCCCGTGACATTCATCCACAAAAACTGTGGATAACTCCGTGGGTCAGTGCAGGAAGAACGTCTGAAAGCCTTGCGAGTCGCCGCGTGAGGGCGTTCGAGCGCATTATGACCAGGTCATGGCCGGGCGCTGGTCCGTCAATCTGCACCACTCTCAGCAGCCTGTACCATACTCAGCAGCAAGACCCTTCCCGACTGGAGAGGTTTCGACCATGGAGCAGGTGGCCAGCCAGTTTCTCTCCGACAACATCACCGCGGTGCACCTGTTGGTGGCGCTAATGCTGGGCATGCTGGTGGGCCTGGAGCGGGGCTGGAGTGCGCGGGACAAGGACGCCGGCCAGCGTGTGGCCGGTATCCGCACCTTCGCGCTGATCGGCCTGCTCGGCGGCATCGCGGCGTTGCTGTCGGAGGCACTGTCATCGTGGATTTTCCCGGTGGTTTTCCTGAGCGTGTCCGGCTTGTGCGCGGTGGCTTACTGGCGGCGTAACCAGAGCCATCCGGATTACAGCATCACCGGCCTGGTGGGCCTGTTGCTCACCTTCTGTTTTGGCGGGATGGCGGTGGCGGTGGACGTGACCCTGGCGACGGCTTCGGCGGTAGTCACCGCGCTGGTGCTGGACAACAAGCGGGAGATCCACGACCTGCTGCTCAAGCTCCAGGCCAGCGAACTGGACGCGGCGCTCAAGCTCCTGCTGATCAGCGTGGTGATGCTGCCGCTGCTGCCCAACCGCTCCATGGGGCCGGGCGGGGCGCTCAACCCATACGAAATCTGGTGGATGGTGGTGCTGATCGCGTCCATCTCCTTCGTGGGGTACTTCGCGGTGCGGGTCGCCGGCACCGGCCGGGGAATCCTGTTCACCAGCCTGTTTGCGGGGCTGAGTTCGTCTACGGCACTGACCCTGCATTTTTCCCGCCAGTCGCGGGACAATGCCTCCCTCTCGCCGCAGCTGGCGTCGGGCATACTCATCGCCTGCGGCACCATGTTCCCCCGAATCCTGATCTACTGTCTGGTGATCAGTCCGGCACTGCTGGCCAGCCTGACGCTGCCGGTGGCGGTGATGGCGATCTCGCTGTATGTGCCGGCCGCGGTGATCTGGGTGCGCAACCGCCAGCGCCTGACCGTGGATCAGCCCGAATTGCACATGAACCCGCTTGATCTCAAGTCGGCGCTGTTCTTTGGCGCTCTGCTGACAGCGATCCTGCTGGTCGGCACCTGGCTGCAGGACTGGTTTGGCGATGCCGGTGTGTACCTGCTCGCGGCGACCTCGGGTGTGGCGGACGTGGACGCCATCACCCTGTCGCTGACGCGGATGTCGCAGTCGTCGATCACGGCGCAGACGGCGGTGATTGGCATTGTTCTGGCCTCGGCGGTGAACAATCTGGTGAAGTCCGCAATGGCCGCGCTGATCGGTACGCGGGCGCTGGCGCTCAGGGTGGGGCTGCCCATGTTGATGTCGTTGCTGCTGGGGCTGGTGGCGGCCCTGGTGTTTCGGGGGTGAGGCTTGAGGCTCGTGAGGTCCGGCGCGCCCCTTGGGCGGCTCGATCTGGTATGCTCGCAACCGCATCCCGTGGTCCGGAGAACAGCATGTACATCGAGTCGGAACAGCAGCTCAGGGAGCTTTACGGCTTCCCCAAGGAAAAAGCGGTCCAGAAGCAGATTGGGACGCTGGAAAAGCACAGCATTCGCTTCATCGAGCGCGCGCCGTTCCTGGTCATTGCCACCCGCGACCGTTCCGACGCCATGGATTGCTCGCCCCGGGGCGGCGAGCCGGGATTCGTCCGGGTGCTGGACAACAACACCCTGCTGATCCCTGATGCGGCCGGTAACAAACGACTCGATAGCCTGGTGAACATCCTCGATACCGGCGACATCGGCTGCATCTTCATGATTCCCGGCATCAACGAAACCGTGCGGGTCAACGGCACCGCCCGCATCTCCGTGGCCGATGAGCATCTCCGCCACTTCCCTGCCGTGGACGGCGCCGGCAATCCGGCCAAGGCCTGCATCGAGGTGACCGTGAAGGAAGTGTTCCTGCACTGCGCCCGGGCCTTCCTCAAATCCGGACTGTGGGACCAAGCGACCCATGAAGACCGTTCGATGTTCCCGGGCATGCTGGAAATGATCAACGACCAGATCGCCGCCGATCGCGCCAACGCACCGGAATAGACGGGGAGACGGGAGCGGCCGCGCGCTCCCTCCCTGGTTACTGTGTTTGTTGGACGTTGGCTGCGGTAAACGCGGGATAACCACCCGGTCTTGCCTCATTGAGGTTGCCCAGGAAATTGTCGTCCCGCATCGGCACGCTGGCTGAGCCGTAGTCGAAGCTGTTCAGGTTGTTGCGCAGGGTTGCGTTGGCAACGCCGTCGCCGGTCATGGTGTACCAACTGGTGATCACCGGAGTGACGAACGAACCGTAGGGATTCTCCGCCGCTTCGTCGGTCTTGGCGAAGCGCAGGGCGTGGGTGGCCACGCCGTCCTTGTGATAGACGATCTTCAGGTGCCCGTTCTGTTGCGGCAGGTTGGCAATGGCGTCGGTGGTCATGTCGCCGTGGGCGCTGTAGCTGCCGTGGGTGACGACGCCGTTGGTGGTCCAGACCGCGGCATGCTCCCAGTCGTGGCGATGGCCGCTCTGGATGCCGGCGAGGATCTGGTCCTTGAGGAAATACAGGCTGAAGAAATGCCCGCAGTACTCCGAACCGCCACTGGTGATGCAAGCATAGCGGTGCAGGGTGTTCGAGGTATCCAGGAAGTTGTTGTCGCGGCAGCCGCCGGTCAGGCTGCCGGATGGATTCAGGCCACCGTTTTGCGCCCCACTGCGGCTGATGCCGGCGCTGGGCAGGCAGCCGTCGGTATCGAAATCGAACACCGGGGCAATGCGGGCGGCATCCGCACCGCTGGGCAGCGCCTGTTCGAGGGCGATGAAGCTATCCGCCGATGCGAGCGGTGACAGAGCCAGGGCGGGTATCAGGAACCCAAAGCGAATCGATGACATGGTCAAGCCTCCTCCGTGATATGGCGATCAATCCCACGAAGAAGGGTAGCAATGGCGTGTAACGATCCGGTTTCAGGCGGATGGCATCCGATCAGTGGGTCGGACTGTCCGGCACGTCCTCGGAGAAATAGGTGCGCATCCAGTCGTACAGGGTATCCACCGTCACGTCCGTGAGCGACATGTGCTCGAACTCGTTACCGGCTTCCTCCTCCAGGGTGGAGAACTGGTAGAGCAGCAGCCCCGGCTTTTCATCGTGGAGGATCAGGTTGATGCGCCGGCGGGTGCGCAGGCAGTCGATGGTCATGGCGTCGGCGGGAATGCCCATCTCGCGCATGCCGCGACGCACGCCCACCACCGGGTTGATGGTCTGGTACGCCTGCTGGATGCGGGCGTGGGCCTCGCTGGCCATATCGGAAAGGGATTTCAGGGCGGCTTCGGACATTGCGCTCTCCTTTAACGACAGCCGGCAGGGTAACAGAACCGCTCACCGTTCGAGAGTGAGGTCACCATTGATCCGGTAGACGTAGCGGATGTCTTCCAGAGTGGTTCCGTCAATCTCGAAGGTGCCACGCGTTGCCGGTTCCGCCACGAAACCCGCCCGGGAGTAGAACCGGATGGCCCGTTCATTGCCGGCAATGACCCACAGGCTGACCGAGCGGTAGCCACTGCCCCGCAGCCGCTTGAGGGCCGCCAGCCACAGCCGTCGACCGGCGCCGGACGACCAGGCGCCGGGGTGGACATAGATCGACCAGATCTCGGCGCGGTCGCCGGGTGCGCCCTGATCCCGGCAGGGGCCATAGGCAATGAACCCCAGGATCCGCGCGTCTCGGCGGGCCACCAGCAGTTGCCCGGGAAAACGGGTCAGGAAATCCTGCCACTGGCCGGCCCGCTTCTCGACGGACAGGGACGCGAGGTAGGCGGCCGGTAGAAACGCCTGATAGGCCACCTGCCAGGTCTCGACATGGACGGCCGCGATGGCGTGGCAATCGTTCAGGGTGGCGGATTCGATACGCATGGGCGCTCGCGAAAGGATTGAGGAAGTCATTCGTCCGCGACGGCGACGATCATTCCCGAGGTGGCCGTAGGTTCCATTCGGGGCAGGACGGTCTCTTTCAACGTTATCGGGGCTGGCGCGGAAAGCCAAATGGAACAAGTCAAAAAGATGCGTGTCACAACGACTGCTTGCGTGGTCCGGCGGACGTGAGGTGAGCCTGAAATGGCTATCCCGGTGCCGGAACAACATATTTCTCAGCTGAAGGATAAGCCGATGAACGTTAACCGTAGCGCCTCCTCCTCGCATAAACGCCTTTCCGGATCCCTGATGTCACGAGTCAACGCCTCGCTGGGTGCGCTGGTGCTGGGAGCCGCCATGCCGGCGGCTGCCGAAACCACGGAAACGCCCGAATACGGCGGTAAGCTGGAAGGCTTTGAGTATCCCTATCCGGTGAAACGGTTCCAGTTCACCTCCCAGCGCCAGGATCTGCAGATGGCCTACCAGGATGTTGCGGCGGAGGACCCGAACGGCCGCACCGTGGTACTGCTGCATGGCAAGAACTTTTGCGCCGCCACCTGGGAAGACTCCATCGAGCGGCTGACGGATGCCGGCTATCGGGTGATCGCCCCCGACCAGATCGGCTTCTGCAAATCCACCAAGCCCGAGGCCTACCAGTTCAGCTTCCACCAGCTGGCGTCCAACACCCACGCGCTGCTGGACAGCCTCGACATCGACAACGTCACCATCATGGGGCACTCCATGGGCGGTATGCTGGCCAGCCGTTACGCCCTGATGTATCCGGAGCAGACCGAACAGCTGGTGATGGTGAACCCCATTGGCCTGGAGGACTGGAAGGCCAAAGGCGTGCCCTACCAGCCCATCGACGAGGGCTATGCGGCGGAGAAGAAGAAAGACGCCGAGGGCATCCGCAACTATCAGCGTTCCACCTATTACGTCGGCCACTGGGAGCCGGGCTACGATCGCTGGGTCAATATGCTGGCGGGGATGTACGCCGGCGAGGACGGCGACCGCGTCGCCTGGAACCAGACCCTGACCTCCGACATGGTGTTTACCCAGCCGGTGGTGCACGAGTTCGACCGGATCCAGGTGCCGACGCTGTTGCTGATCGGCGAGAAAGACAACACCGCGATCGGTAAGGGGCGCGCGTCCGATGCGGTCCGCCAGACCCTGGGGCGCTATGAGGTACTGGGCGAGCGGGCGGCCGAACGCATTCCGGATGCGACCCTGGTGGAGTGGCCGGACCTGGGGCACTCACCGCACATCCAGAAGCCGGACCTGTTCCACGAAGCGCTGCTGGAAGGCCTGGCCGAGGTGGATACGACGCATTAACGCCGCATGAATGCCCGGACGGTCTACCGGGGAAGCAGACCGTCCGGGCGCCCGAAAAAGCGGCTTATTCCTGTTTTTCCACCGACAGGGCCACCGCCGCGGTCGTCCGGATCACCACTTCCCGACCCACCTGATCCTCGCTCAGCGCCACATCCGGGCGCACGGGAACCTCGGCCTCTGAGCCATCCGGAAACATCAGCGTGGCGGTGTGGTTGGCCAGGTCGACACCGGTGACCAGCGCGGTAATCTCGGTGGTCGCGCCGGCAAAGCCGGCCGGTTTCCCGCCTTCCTCGGCACGTGCGGCAAGGCCGGCGGCGCCGTCGTTGGCCATCTCGCCCAGCTCGCGCAGGAAGACCACGGTTTCCTCGGCATACTCCACGTTGACCCGGTCGCCTTGTTCCACCTGATTGAAGTTCACCGCTTCCGGGCCGATGGTGATGGTCTTTTCTCCCCCGTTGTCATCCACCAGGGTGACGCTGCGTTCGCTGTAATCGATGGCTTTCACGGTCGCGCTGATGCGGGCCGTTCGGCGTTGTATGCCGCCGGGTACGCCTGGCTCGGTGACGACCGATTCTTCCACGTCGGCGGTCATGGGTTTGGGCGGTTCGTCCGGCGTGCCGGCGCAGGCCGCGAGCAGTATGGCAGTGCAGGCGACCGTGGCGACCCGCGTCGCTCGAAGGGTGTGGCTGGGCATGGTGAGTCTCCCGTTATAAGGATCCATTGGCGGTCTGGGGCGTCCATTCGCTGACAGGCAGAAAGGCGACACGGCGGGAGTCATGAAGCGTCAGCAAATTCAGTATAGGTGCCCTGCGGGAGGAATGCCCGGGGAGCCTACAGACTCGATGTGACGTCGTGCAGGGCCCGGTCCAGGCGCTCGACTATGGTGTCGATTTCCTGCTCCGAAGCCGTCAGGGCCGGGCTGAAGTTCAGCACGTTGTTGAAGCCGGGCACGCAGCGGTTGGTTCGGCCGATTAGCAGGCCGTGCGCCTTGCAGCTGGCGACAATCGCCATGGGGATGGCTTCGTCCACCGGTTGCCTGGAGTGCCGGTCCGACACCAGCTCGATGCCCTGGAACAGCCCCTTGCCGCGCACGTCGCCAATCAACGGATAGCGGCCGGCCAGGTCCAGGAATCCGGCCCTCAGCCGTTCGCCCCGGCGGGCGCTGTTCTCCACCAGCCCCTCGCGTTCGATGATCGACAGGTTGGCCAGGGCGGCGGCCTGGGAGGCGAGGCAGCCGCCAAAAGTGGAAATGTCGCGGAAGTAGCCCAGGTGATCGCCTTCGGCTTCCCGCAACAGCTCGTAGACGCGCTCGGTGGTGACCGTACAGGAAATCGCCGCGTAGCCGGACGCCACGCCCTTGGCCATGGTGACGATGTCCGGCGTGATGCCGTCGTGCTGGTAACCGAACCAGGCGCCGGTACGGCCCATGCCGCAGACCACCTCGTCCAGGATCAGCAGGACGCCGTGGCGGTCGCAGATATCACGCACGGCCTGCAGGTAGCCGGCCGGCGGGGGAATGACGCCGCCGCCGGCGGTGATGGGCTCGATGATCACCGCGCCCACTGTATCCGGCCCCTCCCGCAGGATGACGTCTTCCAGGGCCTGGGCGGCCCGCGCCCCAAAGTCCTCGACCGCGCCGTAGGGATTGCGGTACTCGCAGCAGTGGGGGAACTCCACGAAGCCCGGCACGAAGGGGCCGAACTGTTCGCGGCGCTCCGACTGACCGGTGGCGCTGAGAGCGGCCAGGGTGGTGCCGTGGTAATCGCGCTCGCGATAGAGGATCTTGTGCTTGCGCCCGCCGTAGTGCTTGTGGGCGATCTGTCGCACCATCTTGAAGGCTTTCTCGTTGGCCTCCGAGCCGGAGCTGGAATAGTAGACGCGGCTCATGCCCGGCATCTTGTCCAGCAGCCGCCCGGCGAACGCCGAGGCGGGCTTGCTGGCCATGGAGCCGGCGAAATAGTTGAGCTCCAGGAGCTGCTGGTGGACCGCGTCGGCGATCTCGCGCCGGCCGTAGCCGACGTTGGTCACCCACACGCCGCCGGATGTGGCGTCCAGGTAGGCCTTGCCGTCACTGTCCCAGAGCGTCAGCCCCTCGCCGCGGACAAACATCGTCAGCCCCGAGTCCGCGGCCTGTCCGGGCGTCATGTGATGCCAGACGTGGGTCCTGTCCCAGGTTTTCAGAGCTTCGACATCCTGATCGAAGGTAGTCATGGTTCCATGCTCCGTTGGGCCGGTCGCGGGGCGGCCGGGTCAGTGCAGTTGGCGGCCGTCGTCCAGGCTGATTCCCAGCGCCCGCAGTTGCTCGGCCAGACGCTCGTCGCCGGAGGTCAGCCATTGCCGGTAAAGCGTCAGCACGTCCCGGGCGCTGCGGCCCGGATGGCGGGTACAGGCGCGGGCGGCAAGATCGAGAAAGGCGGCGAAGCGTTCCGACAGTTCGGCGAATACATGGCGGCCGCTGGCGGCGTTGTCGGCCAGGTAGTCGTAGGCGCCACCGCCCATGCCTACGAAATAATCCTGCCGGAAGCCCTTGCGGGCGTAGCGTTCCGGGAACAGCGCGCCGATGAACAGGGCCTGGTCGCCCAACTGGCGCAGGATCAGGCAGCGCTCGTGATCCGCGGCGGCTTCGTGAGCGTCCTTGTACAGCAGCGCCAGGGGGCGCAAGCCCAGCTGGCCCTCCTCGTAGCTGAACAACTGGCGGCTATCGCCCAGGCGAGCCAGAACCGAGCCCACGTACCAGAGGGTGTCTTCCTCGGGACGAGGTTCCAGGGCGTCGGCGCAATCGGTCAGCCGTTCCCGGAAGTAGTCTCCCAGTGTGCGCTCGAAGGTTTGTACGGCCGGTTCCCGCATATCGACACCTCCCGCCGGTTGGCCTCTCTTTGACTATAAAACAGCCAATGGCCAATTCAAGGCATAAACGACACGGCGGATAGAGAAAAACGGTTTAAACATCCCTGGTCGTCGCCTCTTGAAAGCGGCTCCGCTGCACCTATTTTGCGATTCGATGGGCGGCGATTGCGCCGATCCCGGCAACGCTGTTTTCAGGGGCTGGCCCGCCCAAGAACGGGCCACTGTTCAGGAGGAAGACTCAATGCAGATCAGACCGCTCTATGACCGGGTGGTTGTTCGTCGACTGGAAGCCGAAACCCTTAGCCGAGGCGGGATACTGATCCCGGAAAAGTCGGCTGAGAAGCCCACCCAGGGCGAAGTGCTGGCCGTGGGAGAGGGCGCGTTGCGGGACAATGGCGAACGCCAGCCAATGACCGTCAAGGTGGGTGACCGCGTGCTGTTTGCGAAGTTCGCCGGAACCGGGATCACGTTGGACGACGACACCTGCCTGGTCGTTCGCGAATCCGACATTCTCGCTGTGATTGAAGACGCGCAGGCGCAGGAGCACGCGGCATGACCACGAAAACCATCAAATTTTCGCAAAGCGCCCGCGAGCGCATGCTGGCGGGTGTGAATACTCTGGCGGACGCGGTGAAAGTCACCATGGGGCCGAAAGGTCGCAATGTGATTCTCGACAAGGGATACGGCGCGCCCCGGGTGACCAAGGATGGCGTGTCGGTGGCCAGGGAAATCCAGCTCAAGGACAAGTTCGAGAACATGGGCGCCCAGATGGTCAAGGAAGTGGCCTCGAAAACCGCCGAACTGGCGGGCGACGGCACGACCACCGCGACCCTGCTGGCTCAGGCCATCGTGCGCGAAGGGCATAAGGCTGTCGCCGCCGGCATGAACCCGATGGATCTGAAACGCGGTATCGACCTGGCCGCGGTTGCGGCCGTGGAGGAACTCAAGCAGCTCGCCCGGCCCTGCAGCGACAGCAAGGCCATCGGCCAGGTGGCCACGGTCTCCGCCAACTGGGACACCGCCATCGGCGACATCCTGGCGAAGGCCATGGATCAGGTCGGCCGCGGTGGCGTGATTACGGTGGAAGAGGGCAAATCCCTGGACAACGAGCTGGACGTGGTGGAGGGCATGCAGTTCGACCGTGGCTACCTGTCACCCTACTTCATCACCAGCCAGGACCGTATGCAGGCGGAACTGGACAGCCCCTACGTGCTGCTGTTCGACAGGAAGATCGGCAACATCCGTGACCTCTTGCCGATCCTGGAAGCCGTCGCCAAGGCGGGCAAACCGCTGCTGCTGATCGCCGAAGACGTCGAGGGCGAAGCCCTGGCCACGCTGGTGGTGAACAACCTGCGTGGCATCCTCAAGACCGCCGCGGTGAAAGCGCCGGGCTTCGGTGACCGGCGCAAGGCGATGCTGCAGGATATTGCCACGCTCACCGGCGGTGAAGTGATCTCCGAGGACGTCGGGCTGTCGCTGGAACAGGTCCAGTTGGATCAGCTCGGATCGGCCAAGCGCGTGGTGATCACCAAGGAGCACACCATCATCGTCGACGGCGCCGGCAGCAAGCCGGACATCGAGGCCCGCGTGACCCAGATCCGCAAGGAGATCGAGGCCTCCAAATCCGACTATGACCGGGAGAAGCTGCAGGAACGGGTGGCCAAACTGTCCGGCGGGGTGGCGGTGATCAAGGTGGGTGCAGCCACGGAAATGGAAATGAAGGAGAAAAAGGACCTTGTGGACGACGCCCTGCACGCCACACGAGCCGCCGTCGAGGAAGGCATCGTACCGGGCGGCGGCACCGCGCTGATCCGGGCTGCGGATGCGGTGCGCAAGGCCGAACTCAACGCCGTCAACGAAGACCAGAGGGCCGGTATCCGCATCGCCCTGCGGGCCATGGAAGAGCCGTTCCGCCAGATCGTGGTGAACGCCGGCGTGGACGCCAGCGTGGTGCTGGACAAAGTGCGCGCCAACGACAGCGTGAGTTGGGGCTACAACGCCCAGACCGAGGACTACGGCGACATGCTCGCCATGGGCATCCTCGACCCGGCCAAGGTCACCCGCACCGCGCTGCAGAACGCCGCGTCCGTGGCTGGCATGATGCTGACCACCGAAGCGATGGTCAGCGACGCCCAGGAGGAGAAAAAGGCATCCCGTGCTCATGAGATGCCGGACTACGATTTCTAGTCGCAGCCGCAAAACAGTTTTCAAGGGGCTCTCTGAGCCCCTTTTTTTGTTGTTGCCGCCAGGTTTCGGTTTCCCCCGCCTGCCCCTTGGCAGGCAGCTTGTGTAGACTCGTCCCCGCCAAGGATCCAGAACCGATAAGGAAATCAGGAAGATGACAAGGAAGACGTCCGTTGGCGTCCTGCTGGCCGTTGTCGTAGCGGTTGGCGTGGGGGCGCTTGTGTATTGGCAAAGCCGCGAGAGACTAACCTTCAGCCCCGACATCGGGGAAGCCCACTCCTACAGTCTTCATTACCAGCTTGATCTGGCGCCGGAGCGCTCGGGCGCGCGTCTGCCTGTCGGTGACATGACGCTGGACGCCTCGTCCCGCAGTACCGTGACCGGGCGGAATGGGGAGACTTTCGTGGTCGAGACCGGACTGGAAACCCTGGTCTTCCGGAATGACGGGCGTGAGGTGCTGAATACCAGTGATTTCGATAATGACTCGGGTCGTCGGGGAGCGCTCGTTCGCCTGCTGAAGAGCGGATTGCGGGAGACTGTTGATCAACGCGGTGTCGCGCGTGATACGGAGTTTGTCGACACCGAGGCCTTCGAGTCGATTAAGGGCGAGGTTCCGGCCGATGCGCTTGTTCAACTGAAACAGAGCATGGCGCAAATGGAGCTGGTTCATGGTGGACTGCCGGAACAGCCATTGAAGGCCGGTTTGCAATGGCAGGCGCCGGCGGTGACCGGCAACGCCGACAGCGTCGCCATACCCGCCATGACGTTCACCGTGGCTGACGTCGGAGAAGATGCCATTACCGTGAACGCCACCACTCAGGCCGAAGGCGGTAAGGCGGAGCCGGTTGGTTACATTGTCTTCGAGCGTCATTCCGGCTGGCCTTTGCAGGCCACGCTCGATTTCTCTGTACGGACGCATCTTATGGAGGAGCCGGTCAGCGCACACACGCGGATCGAGCTCAACCGCGATGACCAGCCGTCTTCACGGGCCGACTTTGAATACGAACACTTCGTGCGCACGGGACTGCTGGGCTTCCCGATGGATCTGCGTGATGAGGGTGCCCGTCGCTATTTCCTGCCCCCCTACGATGTCAAATCGCCTGACGACGTGCTCGATCGGGTGAACCATGAACTGATGTGGTTCCCGCCGGAGGACGGCGAAGCGAGAGGGCTGGACGTGCCGTCGGAGTTGCTTTTGCAGAACATGGTTGAGCCCCTGCGGGTAACGGCCCTGAGTCTGCTGGACAGCGATGGCGAGCCAGTCAGCGATCAGGCCGCGCCGAACGAGCGCTTCGATCTGCGGAGCCATGTCTATTCAAGCTGGTCGTCCACCGGGGAGTCATCGGCGCCGTTATTGGCTCATCCGTTGGCCGACGATCAGCTCCAGGCCCTTGATCGCATAAGGATGGAGGTTGAGGTCGACGTGCCCGGGAAGGTCATCGAAGCGGCCCTCAAACCCAGCGATGCCGCCGTGTCACTGGGCGACGGCGTGACGGTGGCCGTGGAAAGCTGGCAGCCCAACCAGGTAGTGCTGCGGGTATCGCGCCCCGACGGCTTCCCGGTACTGGACTGGGCGTTTCTGGCGGCGGTTCCTGTCGATGGCGCGGGTACGGATATCCCGAGCTTCCAGTATACGTCGTCCAATACCGTGCTCGAGCGACTGCGAGCCTCGCCGGCGTTTGTCGACCGCGAGGCGGACGAAGACCTGGTGGTGGACATGGTCGACGCGCTGCGGCTGAAAAGTCCGGTCGCCCGTCACGGTGACAAGCTGATTACCATCGACGCGCCGTCGCCGGTCGCCTCGGTTCGGCTGTTGCGATCCCCGCACGAAACCCGATCCCAGACCTGGATTGCCCGCAATGGCAGTTTCATCTCGAGTGGCGGCCCCGTGGTGGGGCAGCGCACGGTGCCCGAGGAACAGGTATCGGGTCATGCGTTCCCGGAGCTGGACATGCAGGATGCTGCGATCGATGGTGTCGCCCGCCATCAGCTCATGCTGAAGGTGCCTGGCGATGATCCCGCCCGCTGTGAGGCTCGGGTTGAAGCGCCCGATCGTTATCGCGGTCACACCCTGTCACTGGATCGGCGCGGCTATGGCCCGAACCTCCAACTGACCACGGACAACGGTCTGCTGTTCTTCTATGACCTGTCTGTGGACGTCAGTCTTCGCTGCGTGACGCGGATCGAGATGGCGACACTCGACGTCGATGGAAGCGATCTGATCGAGCGTGTTGGTCCCAGCACCGTCAAGCTCACCAACGCGGCAAGCCGCCAGTTTGATCGCATTGCGAGGATGTCCGGGGTGCGGGTCGTGCCGGTGGGGCGCAATGCCAATGGCGAGGCGCTGCAGCCGTTGGAGCCGGTCGAAGCTGGGCAGCTGCGTTTCTGGGGGGAGGTTAAGACCCTGACCCTGCCGCAGGTCCGGGCCAGCGAAAGCCGTACCCTCCAGGCAACTTTCGAACCTCTGCCGTAACCCCGAACATGATGGAAAGGACGCAATCATGCGATTACTGCTTCTGCTTCTGACATTGGCCTTTGCGCTGCCGGCCTTGGCCGGCCAGCGGGTCTGGCTCAATGCATCCGAAGACTTCTACGACCCGGCCGATCCCAATGACCGGCAGGTCTACTACATCACGCTGCCGCTGGAAAAAGCGGCGGACGGTGAGAAATA
Source organism: Marinobacter sp. JSM 1782161 (assembly GCF_011421605.1). NCBI lineage: Bacteria > Pseudomonadati > Pseudomonadota > Gammaproteobacteria > Pseudomonadales > Marinobacteraceae > Marinobacter > Marinobacter sp. JSM 1782161. The sequence goes on along the minus strand of NZ_WSSA01000002.1, from coordinate 2,238,760 downwards.
CACCGTGGCGATGTATCACGCCAACGGCGCACTGGCCATGGAGGGCTTTGCGCCCGATCCCGAGTGGACCAACCGGGCGCTGATCGGTGCATTCCAGACCTACTACGACGATGGCTCACCGGGGGCGTCCGGTCGCTACAAGCCACAGCAGCAGGACTGCGGCTGCGGGCATCGTCACTCCGTCCAGGACGGACGCTTCGCCGCCTACTACCAGAACGGTCAGCTTCAGTACGACAGAACCTACGTGGATGGCGTCCTGCAGGACGGTGACTACCAGGAGTTTGACGAGCAGGGCCGGGTCACCCGGGAGTACACCTACCGCAATGGCGGCTATGACGGCGTGGTCAAGGAGTATGAGCAGGGTCGGCTTGTCCAGGAAACCCATTACCAGGATGGCCAGCGTGAAGGGCTGCTGGTTCGTTACGAGGCGGGTGAGCCGGTGTTCCGCAAGATGTATCGGAACAACAAGGCCAATGGCGAAGAGGTCAGCTTGAAGGATGGCCGTAAGCGCCGGGTGTATCAGTACGTCGATGGCCTCAAACGGGGCGTCCAGAAGGAGTATCACGCCAACGGCGTGCTCAAGGAAATCTGGGTCGCCGGTGAGCGGTCGCTGCCGGTGGGGGAGCATGCCTTCTACAACGAGCAGGGCGTGCGCACCCGCCTGATCGACACCAAACGCAATGAGCGCGGAGACGAACTGGCCGAAACGGATCTGCAGTACGACGACCAGGGCCGTCTTACCTATCGACGGGTGGAGCGGGACGATTATCGCCTGACGGAAAAGTACGACGAGGCGGGCGAGCTCGTCGAACGTTCCGAGCGGGATGAGAACGGGCGCCAGGGGCTATACCTGCGCGACGGTTACGGCCATATCCGCGCTCATTACGTCGACAGCGAGTTGCATGGAGCGTATCGGGAAACGTCCAGTAATGGCGCGACCACGGAGGGTCACTACGTCCATGACAGGAAAAATGGCCTCTGGGTGGATGAGCGGGCTGACGGCTCCCGGGTCGAGACCCACTACCGCATGGGCGTGAAGCACGGTGCTTACGCGGTCTATGACGCTGACGGCAAGCGGGTCCAGCACGCGAATTACGTCGACGGCGAGCTGGATGGAAACGTGGATATCGTCAGCGGTTACGGTCGTCGCGTGGTGGCGGGATTCAGGCAAGGCGAGCGGCATGGTGACTTCCGGGCCTACACCGACGATGGCCGCCTGATCGAGAAAGGCCATTACGTCAACGGCGAGCCGGACGGAGCCCTTTACTCCTTCAGCCGCGATGGCCGGATGGAAAAGAAAGAGTCCTACAGCAACGGGACGCCGGACGGTGAGTGGCTGCAGACCAGCTACGACGGCGCCATCGTCAGCCGCAAGGTCTACCGTCAGGGCGATCTCGTCACCGAGATGACGCGCGAAGACAGGGGGCGGTCGTCGAGCCTCTTCTGAGGCCCACGGTATCACTGCAAACAGGGACTGGCCGTGCAGCCCGGGCGGGCGCATGGCTCATGCATCAGGAAGACGTGCTTTTCATGAAATCAAGAATCTGGATGACCGCATTACTGGCCCTGCTCGTCGCCGCGCTGATCGGCGGACTGGGCTACCGGGCCTACGTAGACGCCAACCGGCCCCAACTGACGTTTCAGGAGCGCCTGCGTGCCGGCGTCGACGGGGCGCAGGCGTACATGTTCTTCGACATCGATGATGCCGGCGGCGTGGTGGTGGCCGTGGGCGAGGCCGGACAGGTCCGGCGCTCCACCGATCAGGGCAAGACCTGGCAGGCTGTGGCCACCCCGACCGACTCGACGCTCGCCGCGGTCACCTTCGCTGACCCGCAAACGGTCTGGGCTGTGGGCCATCAGGGAACCATCCTGCGGTCCAGCGACGCCGGCCTGAACTGGAAACCGGTCACCGTATCGGCTGAGCTGCCCGAGGGCTTCGTGGCGTTCGACGTGCTGTTTACGTCGCCCGACACGGGGTACATCGCCGGGTCCGAAGGCACCCTGCTGACAACCACCGATGGAGGCGATCAGTGGGCGCCGGTCCCGTTGACGTACCGCCAGTCCGATGGCCACTTCTACAGCCTGCATCAACTCAGCTCGGGCGACATTGTCATTACCACGGCTGGTGGCTCCCTGCTCCGCCGCTCGACGGATACGGGAGAGTGGGCTCTTGAGAGCGTGGGCTGGTCCCGAGAACCCCTGTATGGGGTACTTGAGCTGGGCGACGGCTCATTGATGGCCTACGGCACCGGGGGCGGTGTCTTCCAGCGGCTGGCCGACAGCGATGACTGGGAGAAGCTCGAAGTGACCAGCGAAGCCGATTTCTACAGCGGCTTTGTCACCGGGGATGGCACCGTCGCACTGGCGGGAAATCGCGGCGTCATCATGCGCCGGATGGCCGGTGCCAAGGCCTTTTATGCGGATCCGGACCTGCCCCGGGGGGCCATTCTGGCAATGGACCGGCTGGCTGACGGGACGCTCTTGCTGGCCGGACGCGCCGGGCTGGGGCGCCGCACGACCGAGGGCTATGAGTTCGTTGGTCAGGAGGCCGGCAGTGTCGGCCAGTTCCGCAAGCGGCAGCTCCGGGCCATGCCGCTGACCCGTCATCTGCTGAGCCTGGAGGCGCATCGACCGAGCTACTGGGGGAGGCCCCGGGAACAGGCATCCGAGGTGCGCTGGTTCCAGTGGCAACTGGCCATGCGGTCCTCCGATGAGGACGGGACGTCGGCGTCGGATCTGCTGACGCCGGGGGTCTACCAGCAGGTGGCGTCGTTCCAGGAAGACCTGGCACAGCGACTGGATATCCGTCCGTCCAGGGCGCAGTCGGTCTGGTCGGGGAGCCTGGAGATGCGCCTCATGGCGGGGCGCTATCGCCGAGGCATCCTGCACGTGACGGCGGATACCGCCCGCTATGATGAACTCGGCGAGCCTGAGCGCCTGGCACTGGAGCGTCGCATCGAGGAGGGCGGTTACCAGGGGGTATACACCAGCCTGGACTACACGACCGCGTCGTTTGTGGTGGACGAAACCGATATCCGGGATCGGGTGACACCGGAAAACGCCGTCGAGCTGGCCGGCCAGGTGAACGCCCTGGCCTCCAGCGACGCGCCCTTCGAGGTAACCGGCGCGCAGCGTTTCCGTTTGCGAGTCGTTGACGCGGAACCGCAGCCCGAGAGTGCGGACGCTGCCTCAGCAAACGACGGGCCGGCTATTCAGGCGTACAGCGTGACTCTGGATCCTGAAATACGGCGCTGCGAGAGTGGGCCGGTCGTGTCCGCCGCCATGGCGTTACAGGCGCCGGTATCGGCGCTTGAAGGCACGGGGACGACATTGTCTGTTGCCGATCAGGCGAGCTGGATCCTCGCCAGTGAGGAAGAGGGCAGCTGGAAGTGGTTCGCGCCGGGCGCCACGCCGCGTTACAGCTCGGCATCCTACGGCCACTGGGGGGACGATGAATGCCCCAGTGTGGTGATGCTGGTCTACCCGAAACCCGGCTCCAGGGACCTGCGCCCGGCGCTTGCTGATGCCATCGACAAGACGCTGGCGAGTGCGGATTCCGGCCTGACGCCGAAGGATCTGGTGATCAAGGCGTACGCCCTGGAGCGCACGGCTTTCCCCGCCCAGCCGTGAGCGGACGGGCCCGCCTTTCGGGCGGGCCATTGGCTACTTTGTGGGGGCGTGCTGAAGCCGGGCTTCAGCGCACCGCCGAGTAGGGATCCTCGGCCAGGATGTAAGCACGCAGGTCGGCCCTGTTAGCGTTATTGCGCAGCCACTCACGGACGTCGCGGGCCTTGCGGTAGTCGTCTTCGCCAAACCGCTCCTGATAGATGTCCTCAAAGGTTTCCCGGGCGCTTTGCGTGCGAATGGCCTGCTGCCACTGGTCGGTGAAAATCCGGTTCAGGGAGCCGGCCAGGTTGGCCAGTTTGAGGTAGGTCCACTCGCCCTTGTCCATCCAGATACCACCAACCCTGGGGCTGTAGTCCAGCTTGTGGTCGCTGTCGTTGGCGATGTGGTACTTGTGCATGATGGCGCCGGTGGCCGGGCACAGCAGCGCGTGCTGGGTATCTTCAATCTCGAAGTCGGCGTGCTCAGCGACCGTGAACTCCGGATTGTTTTCCTTCCAGGCCACGTAATCCTCGACCAGCAGCCAGTCGCCGCCGCAGTGATTGCAGGCGTGAGATCTCAGTTGGGGCTCCAGAAAGTTCGGGATCAGTTTGCCCTGTTTGCAGCTTGTGCAGTTCATGGTGGGTTCCTTGTTGTTGCGGCTCATCGTCCTTGGCAGGTTCGTTGGCGGCGTCGCGCGCCGCCGGTCTTCATGCTATCCAAAGGCTGCGCTGCCCGCCCGGCCGACCCTGTAAACATTTGTTATGGATCGGTCCCGGACAGGGGGCGAGTCAAAAGCTCATCTCATCCTGCAGGTCTTTCTTCACATCCTCCGGCTCGGCAATCCACAGGGTGCCGTCGTTGCCCGGAAATACGCCGATCTCCAGGCCGTCCCGGGTCAGACCGGGGACCCATTTCCTGAAAAATTCAGGCAGGGACAGGCTTTTCGGGACAAGTCCGTCGGAACCCGCGGCATAGTCGGCGGCAAAGGCTTCGGTCGGCCAGACCGGCAGGTAGGCGACGCCGTCCTCGTCGGACACGATTTTCAGGAACTGGTTGTCGCCGTTGACGAGGATCCAGATTTCCCGCTCTTCCATGACGGTGTCGAGGAAGTAGTCGAAACGTTCCTCGCCGTCGAGTTCGAGGATGGTCTGTCGGGGTTCTTGATTCATGGGGAGGCTCTCTCGTCGGTCGGGTCGGTGCGTGGCCCAATATACCACGGCGAAGGGCTCCCGGTCCGGGATCAGCCGGCCCTGTGCAGGCGTCGATGCAGATCGCGGACGGCCTCGGCGAGCGCCGGCTCCGGCCCATCCGTCGTCACGCCCGGCACGATGTCGCCGATCGGCAGGGGGCGCACCGGCGCGGCGGCCACGCCGAGTTCGGTCAGCCACTCGGTCAGCTGGGCGGAGGAACTGGCGTAGACAATCCGGCCCAGGCCGACCCAGCCGTGGGCCGCCGCGCACATGGGGCAGTGTTCGCCGGACGTGTAGACCGTGGCTCGGGCCCGTTCCGCCGGTGCCAGATGCGCCGCTGCCCAGCGGGCGATCTCGAATTCCGGGTGGCGCGTGTGGTCGCCCGAGGCCACGTGGTTGTGGTCCTCGAACAGAACTTCACCATTGCCGGAGACGAGCACCGAGCCGAAGGGCTCGTCGCCGGCTTCCAGTGCCTGGGTGGCCAGTTCCACGCAGCGGCGCAGATGTACTTTGTCGGTGTTGTCGATCATGCGTTCTCCTGTTGAAGAGGGCTCCGGCATGGATGGTGCTCTGTGCAGAATGCATGGAAGTAAGCGAATGCTTACGGACCACCGGAGATTTTTTGAGTTCTAAGTAATTCTGGCATGCCAAGGGTGCTATAAGCACGCTGTTAGCGATAGTGATCACTTGCTTTTTTGTGGTTTTTGGCGTCGAAATGTTGCCATCCGCTTGCATCTTGATGAGAAATGCTTAACCTTGGTCGCGAACTTTTGCGAAAGGCATTTGCTTTGAGGCTTAAAAAACCTCCAACACTTCCCTCCCTGTTTCCGATCGTTTAACGATCAGGGGCCGTCTGTCGGGCCTGTCATCCTGTGTTATCCCGAAGCACCTGAAAACCGATTAAAAAGTCCCCTAAAACTTCCAAAATAAGGATCAAGCTATGCGTAAGCTGACTCAAGCGGCTTTGCTGTGCGCGGCTGCTCTTCCCACGATTGCACTTCCGTCCCTGGCGCAAGCCGATGAGTGCGGTGAAGTTTCCATCACCCAGATGAACTGGGCCTCCAACGAGGTGGTCACCAACGTGGCCAAGTTCCTCATGGAGCAGGGCTACGGTTGTGATGTGTCGGTGGTTCCGTCCGACACCGTGCCGGCCATCACCTCCGTCGCCGAGAACGGCGAGCCGGACATCGTCACCGAACTGTGGGTCAACTCCACGGGCAAGGTCTTCGACCGTCTGGAATCCGAAGGCAAGATCGAGCGTCTGGGCAAGGTCCTGCGCCCGGGTGGTGTTGAAGGCTGGTGGATCCCGACCTACCTGGCCGAAGAGCATCCCGAGCTGAAAACCATCGAAGGCGTGATGGCGCATCCTGAGCTGGTGGGTAACCGTTTCAACAACTGTCCGGACGGCTGGGGTTGCCGTGTGGTCAGCGACAACCTGATCCGCGCCCTGGACCTCGAGTCCTCCGGCATCGAAGTGTTCAACCACGGTTCCGGTGAAACCCTGGCGTCCTCCATGGGCTCCGCCTACGAGAACCAGGAGCCCTGGTTCGGCTACTACTGGGGCCCGACCGTGCCGCTGGGCAAGTACGACATGACCAAAGTGGACATGGGCGAGTACAAGCCGGAGGTGCACGAAGCCAACCAGACGCCGGATGCCGAGAACCCGGGTGTCTCCGCGTTCCCGGCGGCGCCGGTCCTGACCGCCGTCACCACCGACTTCAAGGAGCGTGAGCCGGCCGTTGCCGACATGCTGAGCAAGCTGCACTTCAAGACCAGCGAGATGAGTGCCCTGCTGGCCTGGAAGGATGCCAACAGCGCGTCCGGCGAGGAAGCGGCTGTGTACTTCCTGCAGAACAACCCGGACACCTGGTCCCAGTGGCTGAACGATTCCGCACGCGAGAATCTGTCGGCCCTGCTGAACAACTGATCAGGCTGGTTCGACCGGGTGGGAGTCTTTGCTCCCGCCCGATCTCCTCTCTTTCCCCTATCCATCATCTGGCGGCTTCGTCCGCGGACATAACACCATGGCAACCTACGATTTTCTCTTCTCGTCTCTCGGGCTCAGCGAGTGGTGTTCCGAGAGTGAGAGCAGCGCGCCGACCTCCATGGCGGACCTGCTCTCCAAAACCCAGGGCAAGGAAGCCGCGACCGACACCAGCATCTGGGACCTGCCGTTCCCGTCCATGGATGCGCTCAACAAATCCTGTTCCGCCTTTCCCCAGTCCCGGGATCTGACCCAGGGCCTGGAGCAGGGCTTCCTGAATATCAAGGACGGCCTCAGCGTCGTGCTGGACCCCATCACCCAGCCGTTGAGCTGGGCCCTGGACGGCGCCCTCTACGGCATGCTGCACACCCCCTGGTGGATCGTCATTCCGGTGCTGATGGCCATCGTTTTCGTGGTCACCCGTTCCTGGAAACTGGTATCGCTGGTGGCCGGGAGCATCATGCTGCTGTCGTTCATCGACTACTACGACTACGCCATGCAGACGCTCTCCATTATCTTCGTCTGCGCGTTTATCTGTGTGCTCATCGGTATTCCCATCGGCATCGCCATGTCCCGCAGCAACATGATGCAGCGGCTGACGATCCCGGTACTGGACATGCTCCAGACCCTGCCGCCGTTCGTGTACCTGATTCCGCTGATCTTCCTGTTCAGCGTGACCGAGTCCAAGCTCTACGGCATCGCCATCATTCTTTATGCCATCGTCCCGGTGGTGCGCCTGACCAACCTGGGCATCCGCCTGGTGGACACTGATGTGATCGAGGCCGCCGATGCCTTCGGCATGACCCCGCGGCAGAAGCTGTTCAAGGTGCAGATCCCGCTGGCGCTGCCCAACATCATGGCCGGCGTGAACCAGACCATCATGATGAGTCTGGCGATGGTGGTTATTGCCTCGCTGGTGTCCGCACCGGGGCTGGGCGTACTGGTCCTGCGCGGTATCCGCAACCTGGAACTGGGTGTGGGGCTGGTGTCCGGCCTCGGCATCGTGATCCTGGCGGTGATCCTGGACCGGGTGACCAAGGCATCTCTGGCGCGCATCAACGCCGCCCAGTCGCAGTAGGGAGGAATCATCGTGTCAGAGAACATCAAGATCTCGATCAAGAACCTGTACAAGATCTTCGGCGCCGAGCCGGAACTGGCCCTGGAGCACGTCAAGAAGGGCATGGGCAAGGCCGAACTGCAGGAACGCTTCAATCACGTGCTGGGTCTGCGCGACATCAACATCGATATGCGCGAAGGCGAGATCACCGTGATCATGGGGCTGTCCGGGTCCGGTAAATCGACCCTGATCCGCCACGTCAACCGGCTGATCGAGCCCACCGCCGGCCAGATCGTCGCGGACGGCCAGGACGTGCTGCAGAAAAGCCAGGACGAGCTGCGCCAGATGCGCCGCGAGCACATGTCGATGGTGTTCCAGAAGTTCGGTCTGCTGCCGCACCGGACCGTGCTGGAGAACGCCGGCATGGCGATGGATGTGCGCGGTGTCACCACCCGTGACTTCGAGGCGGATGCCCGCCACTGGCTGGCCCGGGTGGGGCTGGAAGGCAACGAGGAGCAGTACCCGCACCAGCTTTCGGGTGGCATGCAGCAGCGTGTCGGCATTGCCCGGGCGCTGGTCTCCAACGCGCCCATCATGCTGATGGACGAGGCTTTCTCGGCGCTGGACCCGCTGATCCGGTCGGACATGCAGGACCTGCTGCTGGAACTGCAGGAAGAGCTGCACAAGACCATCGTGTTCATCACCCACGATCTGGACGAGGCGCTCAAGCTGGCGGACCACCTGGTGATCCTCAAGGACGGCGAGGTGGTGCAGCAGGGCGATCCGCAGCACATCCTGATGAACCCGAACGATCCCTACATCGTCGACTTCATCTCCGACATCAACCGCGCCCGCGTGCTGCGCGTGCGTTCGGTGATGACACCGGGGCTGCCTGCCGGCGATGGCTTTGCCGGCGACCTGGTCGAGACCGACAACCTGGAATCCGTGCTGGGCCGCTCCGGCGGCGACACCAGCCTGAGCTTCCGGGTGGTGCGGGACGGCGAGCCGGTCGGTACCCTCGACATGAAGGACCTCACCCGGGCGCTGGTGCCCACCTCCGCTTCGGAGGAACGCACCCAGGCCCGATAGGGTCGAGCGACGGCCGGTTCGTCCGATCGCGGCCGTGTGGCGCGGCCATCAAAGCCCGTAGCGTGCCTCGATCGCCTGGACGGTGCCGTCCTGGCGAGCGTCGTCCAGGGCTTCCTGCAGGCGGGCGACCTGGGCCGGGTCCGTCTGCTTGCTGATGGCGAGATAGAAAGGCGTCTCGCCGAACGACAGCACCGGCCGAAGCCCGGTGATGCCCGCTTCCTGTTCGGCAATCAACGGGCCGGTCAAACCATCGGTGGCCCAGAGGTCGATCTGGCCTTGGGCCAGCCGCAACGGGTTCTGACGGTCGATACCCGAGGTAATCACGTCCAGGCCCTGCTCCGACAGGTACTTGCTGATAATCCCGCCCTTGTAGCCCCCGATCTTCAGCCCGCGGGCGTCGTCCAGCGCGGCCAGGGTCCGCGTCGAATCCGGCGCGGCAAACAGCGTCCAGCGCATTTGCGCCAGCGGGCCGACCCACTGGAAGCTGTCCTCGCGCTCGGCGTTGCGGGCGGTGCAGAACAGGGCGTGGTCGGCGTGTTCCTGGACCCACTTGTAGCCGAAGTTCCACTCGCGGATCTTCATGGCGTAGCTGTAACCGGCTCGCGCCATGATGACTTTGACGATATCCGTACACAGCCCGCCGATGTCCTCCGCCTTGTGGGCGTAACTCTGACCGGACTGGGAAATGCTGTAGGGCGGGTAGTTGTCGGTGAAGATGTGGAAATCCACGGCCGCCCGGGTGGGCGTGGCCGCCAACAGGGCCAGCAGCAGGGAAGCCGGCCGCAGCCAGCGGGACAGACGTGTCGCGGCGGGGCGGTACGTCGCTTTGGGCATGGGTGTGTTCCTCCGGGTCGGGCTTGTCGAATCCGTTTCGACCGACCGCCGGCGAGCGCCGACGATCGGATGACCGTATCGTTCCCTGGTTGCTCAGGGAGCGGATGAAAGGGGCCTCAGGTCCTGAAGCGCTGCACCAGGCCGTTGAGCTCGTCGGACAGCGTGGTCAGGCTTCTGGCATCGCCGCTGGTGGCCTGGGCCAGTTCGGCCACCTGCTGGGCATCGCCGTGGATGTGGCTGATGTGCTGGTTGATGTCTTCCGCCACCTGATGCTGCTCCTCCGCCGCCGTGGCGATCTGGGTGTTCATGTCCCGGATCACGTCCACCGATTCGCGGATGCGCTCGAAGCTCTCGCGGGTGAGGTTGATCTGGCTGACCGTGTCCCGGGACACGTCCAGGCTGGCGTCCATTTGCTGGGCCATGTCGTGGGTGCGCGCAAGCAGGTTGCCCAGCAGGGTGTCGATTTCGGTGGTGGAGTCCGAGGTGCGTGCTGCCAAAGAGCGAACCTCTTCGGCCACCACGGCAAAACCGCGTCCCTGCTCGCCGGCCCGGGCGGCCTCGATGGCCGCGTTCAGGGCCAGCAGATTGGTCTGCTCGGCGATGCCGCGAATGGTGTCGAGAATGGACTGGATCGCGCTGCTCTCATTGGCCAGTTGGCGCATGGACTCCGCTGAGCTCTCGATTTCGCCGCTGAGTCGGTCGACGCTGCTGACCGCCGCATCGATCTGGCGCTGGCCGTCGTGGGCCTGACTCTGGCCGGTTTCGGCCGAGGTTGCGGCCTGGGTGCAGGACTTGGCCACTTCGTTGGACGTGGCGACCATCTCGTGGAAAGCCGTGGACACCATCTCCACCGCTTCGCGCTGACGCGAGGCGGCTTCCGCCATTTTCACCGAGACGCCGGTGGAGTGATCCGAGGTGCTGTTGATCTGCGCGGCCGCGTGGCCGATGCGTTGCACCAGGTCGCGGATGGAGCCCAGGAACTGGTTGAACCAGCCCGCCAGATTGGCGGTTTCGTCGCGTCCACGCACGGGCAGGTCGGTGGTCAGGTCGCCCTCGCCCTGGGCAATGCCCTCCAGTCCCTGGGTCACCGCGCGGATCGGCCGCACGATCATATTGGCGAAGAAGGCGCCGACCACCGCAAACAGCAACGCCAGACCCGCCGCCATGCCGACGATCAGCCAGGTCAGGTGGGTCGCGCTGCTCATCACCTCATCCTGCTGGATCAGCCCGATAAAACGCCAGCCGAGGGCGTTCGACGACCAGACGTTGGCCATGTAACGTTCGCCGTCGATCTCCAGCGACACCAGGCCCGGTTTGGCGTCCACCAGGGGCGCGTAATCGTCGCCGATGGCTCCGAGCTGCTTGAAGTTATGGTCCGGCTCGCGCGGATCCACTAGCACGTTGCCGTTGCCCTCCACCAGCATCAGGTACCCGCTCTCGCCCAGCCTGATCTGCTTGACGATGTCGGTGAGCTGTTTGAGGGAGACATCGATGTTGACCACGCCCCCGTTGTGCCCGAGATCGTTGCCGAAGATGCGTACCGTGCTGATCAGCGACACGTCATCCGCCGCCCAGTAGTAAGCGTTGGTGCGGAAGGTTTCACCGGGTTTGGCCATGGCGCTCTGGTACCAGGGGCGTGAGCGCGGATCGTAGTCGCTGAGCTCCCCGCCCGGCCAGAACAGGTAGCCACCATCCCTGACACCCAGCTGGATGTAGGCGTACGCCGGATGGCTCTGCGCCAGCTCGTCGAAAAGTTGGAAGATGTCGGCGTCCTGTTCGCCGGGAGGCCGCTGCGCGGCGTCCTTGTCGAGGTAACGCTTGAGGCCGCCTTCATGAATGTTTTCCAGCAACGGATGCTGGGCGAGGTAGTTCACATTCTGTTCGATAGCCTGGAAGAACAACGTCATGGCGTTGTCCACCTGCCGGATCTCCCGGCTGCTGCTATCGAGGAAACCCTGCCGCGCCTCGTCGCGCAGGCTCATCACAATCAATACGGCCACCAGGATCAACGGCACACAGGCGATTACCGAGAAGGCCAGGGTCAGTTTCTGCTTGATATTCATTATTCACGCTTCTCCAGCACGACAACACAACGCTCAAGAGAGACTACAGCTATTACGGTAATATGGTATACCAAAAATGTTGACAATATGTATCGAAATTAGCGGGGCTGTTGAAGTCAGGCTGTGATGGGCGTTCTGCACATGGCGGCGGGCGTCCCGGATGGGGCAGTCCCGGGACAGTACCGGTAGGCTTGGGGGATAGCCCGAGGCCGCGTCCTGGCGGCTTCGGGGCTCGAAAGCTGTCTTAGCTCAGATGTTCGGCGAAGAAGTCCAGCGTCCGCGACCAGGCCAGCTCCGCTTCCTCTTCCGAGTAGCGGCCGGTGGAGTCGTTGTGGAAGCCGTGGTTGACGCCGTCGTAGGTGTGCGCGGTGTAGTCCACGCCATGAGTCTTCAGGTTGGCTTCGTAATCCGGCCAGGTGGCGTTGACCCGATTGTCGAGGCCGGCGAAGTGCAGCATCAGCGGGGCGCGGATTCCGCTTTGCAGGGAGGCGTCGGCGGGGGTGCCGTAGAAGGGAACGGCGGCGTCCAGGTCGTCGCCCAGGGTGGCGGCGAGCATGTTGGAGATGTAACCGCCGAAACAGAAGCCGACAGCGCCCAGCTTGCCGTTGCTGAGTTTATGGGCCCTGAGGAAGCGGGCCGCGGCGATGAAGTCTTCCTCGATCCTGGCCCGGTCGAGACTGGCCTGCAGGGCGCGCCCTTCGTCGTCGTTCCCCGGATACCCGCCGACCGGATACAGCGCATCCGGCGCGAAGGCCACGTAGCCCTTGATGGCCAGGCGCCGCGCCACGTCCTCGATGTATGGATTCAGGCCCCGGTTCTCGTGGGCCACCAGCACCACCGGCGCCGTTCCCGCGAGAGCATCCGGCACTACGAGGTAGCCGCGCCCCTCGCCATGGCCCAGCGGCGACGGGAACAGGGTGTAGGTCGCGGTGATCCGGTCGTCGTTGAACGACACCTGTTCCGCCTCAGCGTAGTTGGGCATCAGCGCCGAGGTCAGCACGCTCATGCTGAAGCCCAGCGCCGTCAGGGTACCGAGCTTGTTGATGAAGGTCCGGCGATCCATCAGCCCGTGGGCATAGGCGTCGTACCAATCGAAGGCTTCCTGCGGAATAGGGCGGGGGGCTTCGTCGGAAGGCGAATGCTGGGTTGCCATGATTCCTTTCTCCATGCGGACCGGGGGGATGCCGTCAAGCGCGGCTTCTTCAGTGTAGGTGCAAACCGGGTGGTTATGGGGCGCTAGTCGCTGTGCACCAGAATATTAACCAGCCGCCCGAACGGGTCGCGGACAAAGAACCGGCGCACGCCCCAGGGTTCGCTGACCGGGCCGTATTCGATGGGTATATCGGCGGCCTGGAATCGGGCCCGGGCGGTGTCGAGGTCGTCCACTTCGATGGACAGGTCAGGCACCGGCGTGCCCGAACCGCCTTCACGGCCGAAGCTGAGCTGGACCATCATCTTTTCCTGTGATCCATAGGTCTGGAACCAGCCGTGATCCATCAGCCGTTCCAGCCCCAGGATGTCGCCGTAGAAGGCCTGGGCGGCGTCGAAGTCCGCTGTGGTGATGTTGGCCATGATGCGTCGGACTTTCATTCGTTCCTCCGTGAGCGATCGTTCTGTTGATGGATCCCCCCGGCAGTGTAGACGAGCAACACTCGTTGCCAATGGCCATCAGCTACCGCGGGGAGCAAACATGATGATGGCCATCCCGAGTAGCGCGACGGCGGAACCCACCAGATCCCAGACCGTCGGGCGAATGCCGTCCACCGCCCACAGCCACAGGATAGCCATGAAAATGTAGACGCCGCCGTAGGCCGCGTAGACTCGTCCCGCCGCGGTCGGATGCAGTGACAGCAGCCAGGCGAAGGCCGCCAGGCTGAGGGCGCCCGGTACCAGCAGCCAGATGCTCCGGCCTTCGCGCAGCCAGAGGTAGGGCAGGTAGCAGCCAACAATTTCGGCCAGGGCGGTGACCAGGAACAGGGCGAGGGTTTTCAGTTCAGGCAACAGCGGATCTCCGGGTTCGGGCGAGCGTCATGCGGTTGAGCATACACGATGGTGCCGGCTCTATGATTTTCCCCGTGATGCTGCTAGTAATGGCTGACGCCCAAATCCGAAGACAGAATAAGGACGTTAGAATGCGACGAGTTCCGGGAAAATGGATTGCCACACTCCTGTTGTTGGGCACGACCACCGCGATCCAGGCGGGCCCTCTGTGCGACGCCAGGGAGGCCAACGTACAAAGCCAGCTGGACGCCGCCCGGCAGCAGGGCAACGCTCACCGCGTCGACGGCCTGGAGCAGGCGCTGGCGAGCATCCAGACGCATTGCCGCGATCAGGATCTCCTGGAAGATGCCGAGGACGAACTCCGCGAGAGCATGGATGAAGTGGACGAGCGTCAGCGGGAGCTGGAAGAAGCCCTGGAAAAGGGCGACCGCGACAAGATCGAAAAACGCCGTGACAAACTGCAGGAAGCGACCGCGGAGCTTGAGGCGCATACGCGGGAACTGGAGGCGCTGCGGGGCAAACTGTAATGTCAGTCGGGCGTTGAGCGTTGTTCAGCGCCGCGGTCCAGCCGCTGTCGATTCCCCGCCAGAAATCCCAGCCCTTCCCCGTCGGGTGCCGGGCACGACTGCGCATCCGGCCGGCCGAGATGCGCCTGAAACGCCGCCGTCAGGTACACCGTCAACTCACATTGGACACCGCCGGACCGGTGCCGGTAGCCGGCCGCCATGTCCGGCGGCTGACCGGCCCGCTGGTAGACAGCGGACAGCGTCTCCTCCAGCTCGTTCAAACGCGGCTGGGCCAGCAGGGCGTCCCCCAGGGGGATGGCGTACCAGTCGGTCACGGGCCTCTCCTTCGGTCGGCGTTGCTTCGGTCTACTCACGCCACAGCGAATGTTTGTTCAGTTTGCGCTGCAGGGTGCGGCGATGCATGTTCAGCGCGCGGGCGGTGGCCGAGACGTTGCCCTGGTTGGCGTTCAGCACGCGCTGGATGTGCTCCCACTCCATCTCCTGGATCGATGGCGGCAGGTCGCGCAGGGGGCGCGGTGCCTTGAGTTCGTCGAAGCCGGCGATCAGTTGCGTGGCGGTGACCGGCTTGCACAGGTAGTTGACGGCGCCGCGCCGGATGGCCTCGACCGCCGTGGCAATACTCCCGTAACCGGTCAGCACCAGCACTTTCATGCGCGGATTGCGCGACAGCAGTTCCGGCAACAGGCGCAGGCCACTCTCGCCGGCCAGGTTCAGGTCCAGGACGCACCGGGTGAAGACGTGCTCCGCCGTTTTCACGATGGCAGCGTCCGGCGTGTGCGCGATGGCGCTGTTCACGCCGTGGCGTTTCAGTGAGCGCTGCAGCACCTGCAGGAAAGCGTCGTCGTCATCGACGAGCAGCCAGTTGGGGGATTCGTCCATTCAGTCTCCGTGCGGCGCGTGGGGCAGTTCGATGATCATGGTCGTACCCCGGGGTGTCGATATGGCCTTAAGGGTTCCCCCCAGACGCTGGATGGTGGCGTTGGAGAGGAGCAGACCCACCCCCAGGCCCTGCTCGGACCGGACGACATCGTTGCCCAGGCCGGCCTCATCCAGCCGGTCCGATCCGCTGCCCCGGTCCTCCACCACGATCGCCACCGCCGATTCCCCGGTTTCCCGAACACTGACCGCGACCCAGTCGGGGCTGGCGGAAAGCGCATTGTCCACCAGGTTGAGTATGGCCTGATCGAGCGTCGCGTCCACGGCAATCGCCGTCGTCGGGAAGGGGCGACGCCACTCGATGGCGCCGGAGGGCCACAGCAGGGTGGCGGATTCCATCAGCCGGGCCATCCAGCGATCAGCGCCGATGCGTTCCGTGCGGGCCGAGCGGACCTGCACGGCGGCGTCGGAAAGCTGTTGGAGGTGATCGCAGCACAGGTTGATCTGCTGTTCCATGAGGTCCAGGTCTTCGCGTTCGCTGTGCGGGGGCCGGTTGGCACGCATTTCCTCAATCAGCAGCGCGACGGTGTTCAGCGGAGTGCCCAGACGATGGGCCACGCCGGCGGCGGAAAGCCCCAGCGCGATGACCTGCTCGTCTCGAAGCCGCGCTTCACGGGTGCGGGACAGCTGAGTCTGCTGCTCCCGGATCTGCCGGACCAGGGCGCCCACCACCAGCAGCAGGATCACGGCGGTCAGCGCGAACGCCACGCCCATACCCAACAGGTGCAACTGCGCCAGATCGCCGCTGTGATGGTGCCCGGCCATTGATGACGGCCAGCGCATCTGCACCGCGTAGGCGAGGATGCCGATCAGGGTCAGACCGATACCCTGGCGCAGGGGCAGCAGCACGATGCCCACGGCGATGGGGAGCAGCAGCAGGGACGTCAGGGGGTTGGCGTAGCCACCGGTGAGCAACAGCCAGCCGGCGATCAGCGCCAGATCGGTCACCAGGGATGCGCCGACAACCCAGGCGGTGGTGGGCGGGCGCCGCACGAACCAGGTGTAGCTCAGCGCCGAGAACGCCGCGTAGAGCGCACACAGCATCAGCGCCGACAGGGTGAAGTAGCGCGGCACGACGGTGTGCGTCACGACCAGGGTGACCAGTTGCATCCCCACCACCGACAGACGCATGGCCAGGAGGTAACGGGAGGCGCGCCGATAGCCGCTTTGCGATTGAGTGAGCCATTCCATGGCCGGCATTCTAGCCGGTTTGCGCGGTCAGGGGCGTGTCCGGTGTTGGCCCCGCGCGCGACATGATGTCGCAGGCGCGCTGGAGCGGTTGTGCCCGGGAGATCCGGATATTCATCCGCCGACAGCGCTGCCTTAGCCGTGGAGGGCGGCCCCGGGCCCTGTGGTCCGGCCATTGGCCTCACATGTCGGCGGGGGAGACGGCTTCGAAGGTGACCGGCATGGCCGGGTGCTGCTCGAACTCGAGCGTGATGGTGACCTGTTCGCCGATGGCCAGCGGCGCCGAGCGTTTCATGAGCATCAGGTGGTAGCCGGACGGGGCAAAGTCGATGTCTTCGCCGGCCGCGACCTCCAGGCTGGGCACGGCGTGCATGTGCGCCATGCCGTCCTTCTCCATGCTCTTGTGCATCATCACCTGTCCGAAGGCGTCGCTGGACGCGCCCACCAGGGTGACGGTGCGGTCCGAGCCATTATGCAGACTGAAATACCCCGCGCTGGGCACGTCCCCTGGCAGCAGTCGCACCCGGGCGTCGGATACGTCGATGTCGCCGGCGTGGGCGAGCGGCGAGAGCAGTGTAAAGGCGGTGGCGCCTGCCAGCAGGGTTCTGGAGAGACGGTGCATTGCGGGCTCCTTGATTCGGGCTTTGGGGCGCCGGGCCCCGGACATTCAACGCCCAATCTAATGCCTTGCCCCGGCGACGCCCATGCGGTGCGACATTATGTCCCAGGCGCCGTTCGCTTCTCACCGTCAGCCACCGGGGCGTCAATCTCGCGTGGGGTCCGTATCCGCTGGTTCCGGAGCTTGCGGTTCCTCATCCGCCGGATGCTCCTCAAAATCGGGATTGCGCGGGTCCAGGTCGGCCATGGCGATGGCCACCTCCGGCGTGGTCATGTAGTAGTGCTCCTGCTCATCGACGCTTGGATGCCTGCGGCGACCCGGGCCGACGACCATGAACAGCATCAACAGCCCCAGGATCGTCGCGTTGCTGATGAACAGGCCCGCCGGCCCCAGCCACTCCATGGCCATGGAGCTGACCACCGGCCCGATGCAGCTGCCGATGCCGTAGCTGAGCAGCAGGGCGGTGCTGGCGGCGGTGATCTGGTGGCTGTCCATCAGGTCGTTGCTGATGGCGACAGCGATGGGGTAGAGCGTGGCGCTGATGCCCATGTACAGCCCCACGATGATCACCAACAGCCAGGCGTTCAGCCCGCCGATCAGCGCCACGGCAAGGCTGCAACCGGCGGCCACCAACGCCGTCACCAGCATCACCCGGTAGCGGTCGAAGTGATCGCACAGCCGCCCCACGGGCCAGGCCAGGATCATGGCCGCGACAATGGCCGAGGCCATGAAGTCGGAGACCTGGCTCACATTGAGCCCGATGCGGTTGGCATATACCGGCCCCATGGCGTAGAAAGCGCTGATCAGCAGCCCCGCTACCAGCGATCCCAGGGTGCCCACCGGCGATTTGCCGTAAAGTCGCCGGAGTGACATGCGATCGCCCCGGACCACCGTCGGTGACTCCCGACGCGTAAGTGACAGCGGGACCACCGCCAGGGCCACCAGGATGGCCGCCAGGGAAAACGGAATATAGCCGGCCGGATCGCCGACCCGGATCAGCACCTGGCCGCCGGCGGTCGAGAGAAAAAAGACGATCTGGTACACGGCAAACAGGCTGGCCCGGTTGCGGTTGTCCGCCTTGCTGCTGAACCAGCTTTCCATGACGATCATCAGCCCGGCCATGACAAAGCCGCCGACCGCCCGCAGTCCGCCCCACAGGCCGGCCTGCACCGCCATCGGATAGATCAGCACGGACGCCGCCAGGATTGCCGCGAACACCGCGAACGCGCGAACGTGCCCGACGCGTTCGATGATGCGCCCGGCAAACAGCGTCCCGGCGACGAAACCGAACGAATAGAACACCAGAATCCAGCCGATCACCCCGGGGCTGATGCCCTCGATACTCAGTCGCAGGCCGAGCAGCGTCATCAGGAAGGCGTTGCCGCCGATCAGCAGGATGATGCTGAAAATAAGCGAAGACAGGGTCTTTGCCGTTCGGGTCATCGAGACTCCCCTGGCCGGTCTGGTGAATGAAATCGGTCGCTACCCCAGTATGGTAAAGGCCGCCAGGCCTGCCACGGCAATCCGTGATAACGGGTATGTCGCCCGCGCATTCACGGAAACAGGCGCGCGTTCCGAGTGCCGCGATTTCCCACCTGTCTCTCATGTGCGTTTTTAATTCATTGAATATGCGAATAAATCCAGGTCAAGCCTCGCTTCAAACTGACGCGTAACTGCAACCTGCCCGTCATCATCCGCCGCCTAGGATAGCGCCTCCTGCCCCGAACCCTGCGTGTCGTGTCTGACGCCAAATCGCCAAGAAACGGTCATGAAACTGTCATTGATGTCCTCAATATTAGACCGGTCTGTTATAGACGCCAATCAAGCGATTATGGAGTACACGACAATGCAAAAGAAGCTGCTAGCCTTGGCTGTAGGTTCATTCATCACCTTTCCCGCGGTCGCGCTGGCTGACAACGGTCCGATTGTCTACGGCAAAGTGAACGTCAGCTACGAGAACATCGACGACGGCACTGCCGACGACTGGGAGCTGCGTAGCAACGCCTCGCGCCTGGGCGTAAAGGGCGATCTCGACCTGGACGTAAATGACCTGAAGGCGGTGTACAAGGCGGAATTCGAGATTTCCGTCGATGACGGTGACAAGGACGGAGAAACCTTCAGCCAGCGCAACATCTACGGCGGTTTTGCCCATGCCAGGCTGGGTACGCTGATTGCCGGTAAGTTTGATTCCCCGCTCAAGGCGGCCCAGGGCGACGTCGATCAGTTCGGCGACCTGGAAGGCGACCTGAAAAACATCATGGGTGGCGACGAGCGCCTGAGTAACATCGTGCAGTACTCCACACCAGAATTCGCGGATGCGATCACGGTCAACGTGGCGGTCATTCCTGGCGAGGAAGCCGGCACCGAAGACGAGGACGGCCCGGCCGATTCGGTCTCCAGCTCCATCGTGTTCGACAACGACATGCTTTACGCCGCCCTGGCATACGACTCCGAAGTCGAGACCACGCTGTACGACTACGGCGACGACGTGAAAGCCGATACCCTGCGCGCCGCCGCCGGCCTGAAGATGGACGCATTCGAACTGGGTGCCCTGTTCCAGCAGTCCGAAAGCTCGGACGACATCGGTGGCGTGTCCTATGAGGACACCGCGTACCTGGTCAGCGGTGCCTACAAGATCAACCGCCTCAAGCTCAAGGCCCAGTACGGTATGAACGACCTGGACCAGACCGACGACGAGCTGACCCTGATGGCTTTGGGCGCCGACTACAAGGTCGGTGATGGCAGCAAGGTCTTCGCTTACTACTCCAAGGTGGAAGCCGACGACAGTGATCTGGAAGACACCGCCTTCGGTGTGGGCTTCCAGCACAAGTTCTCGATGTAACCATCGGTTCCGTATCTTGAGTTAACTCTTTGCCGGGGCTCTTGTCCCGGCTTTTTGTTATGTGATCAATCATCCACAGACCGGGTGGTGGTCCGGCAACGCCGGGGCATGCGCCATCGCCGAATCTACAGTAACCGTGCGGGCAGCCGATAACCGATTAAACTCCACGGGAGCATCAAGGATGAGCATCGACGCCCTCACTTCGATCCTGGGAACGCAGAAGCTGTTCGACAACGGCCAGGCGCGTGTCGCCGAGACGGGAAATATCGACACGGAGCAGGTGGCGGAGCAGGTTGCTGCGGCGATCTATCACCAACAGGATCCGGAGATGCCGGATACCTACGACAAGCCTCAGATGAAGGTGTACATATCTGAATCGCCCGAGGCCATGAATGCGCGCTACAACCGACTGATGGAACTCTATGGGCATGGCATCGCCGCCGTTTCGGTGGATCTGGAAGCCGGCTACCTGGACGCGATGGAGCGTATGCCGGAAGCCGTCAGGGACCTGGATTGGGGATTCTCGTTGCGTGACGGCAAGCTGGAAATCATGGAAGGCTCGGATTCATTGACGACGGGAGAGCGCATCCAGATCCACGCCGCGTTGAGGGACGCCGGCGTCGAGTATGCGGCGCAGCCCGTTGCCGATGCGGTCATCGAAATGATCGAGGTTGAGCGCGGCCTGTCCGGGCTGAGTAAGGGCATTGGCCAGTACGATGTGAACCCCTCCAATTTTTCCGAGATCGTGGATCTGCGTCGCTACGTGGAGGAACACCTGCCGGGCGGCAAGTACGGGAAGGGGCGGGTCAATCCCTTTGACGTCGAAGGTCGCTATTTCCTGGGCGGGCATGCCATGATGGATCAGATCGTTGTGAAGGCTGACAGTACGTATTTCGGCGACCAGAGTGTCCTCATCAGGGATTACGGCGAGGACGCCGGCGATTCTCCGCCCTGACCGATATCGCCCAGGCGGCTGGGAGAGCCGGAACGGCTGGCGAGCCGGCCGCTTGTTGCCTGGGTTGATGGTGTGATCACTGGCTCAAGCCGCCAGCACCGCCCTGCAAATCGCCTCCACATGCCGCTGGTCGGTACCGCAGCAGCCGCCGAACACGTTGAGATTGGGCAGCAGGCGGCGCACGTCACTGTATTGCCGGGCCAGTTCTTCCGGATGGCCTTCGTCCAGTGCCGTTGCCTCGTCGAGTTCGGCGTGGCTCTTGGCCGACGCGTTGGCGCGCAGGCCGCGAAGGCGGGACCGCCAGCCGCCTCCGGTTTCCAGAGTGGTCATGAAATGCGTGGGATGGGCGCAGTTGATCATGTAGTAGATGGGCCCGTTCCCGGTGGCCTCGTCCACTTCTTCGATGGCTTCACCCAGGGGTTTGCCGCTGGGCAGTTTCCCGTCCGTCTCCACAGTGAATGACAACACCACCGGCATACCCACGGCCATTGCGCCTCGGGCGATGCCGATGGCTTCGCCGGTGTGGGTCATGGTGATGCCGGTCACCAGGTCGGCACCGGCATCCCGGAAGACGGTGATCTGGGGCAGGTGGTAGGTCTTCGCCTCGCTGTCGGTCATGAACGCATCGGGGCTGTAACCGTCGCCCCGGGGGCCAACGCAGCCACTGATCACGATCGGCGTCTGTCGGGTCTCATACGTTTGCCGCACCTCATACAGCAGGGCAATGGCCTGGCTGTTGGCCTCAGCGAGTTGTTCGGCGGAGTAACGGAGCCTGTCGCCCCAGTCCGAGCTGGCCCGCCAGGTGGCGCTCTCGAGGATGCAGCCGACGTCGTACTTGCGGGCCAGCGCGGCGTAGGTCTCGAAATAGCGGCGCAGGGCGGCTTTGCCCTGGGGCGATTGCAGTAGGTCGAAGGCGGCGAAGCAGGGCAGTTCCAGCCCGTCGTGGAAAATGAGCGTGGTCTCGATGCCGCCGTCGGTCAGGAACACGTCGCCGGAAAGCTGGGGCAGGGCGTTGAGGTATTTGGCCATGGTCACCTCCGTTCCCGGTAACCGGTGACTCTGAATCGTTTGCCCGTCCCTGTGCGTGAGTGCCTGCAATCCCGCGCCTTCCTGGCAGTATCAGCACTCGTGATCCGCAGGGGAAATAACTTGGAGGCGTAAGTCGCAGCTTTGTTATAGGAATACGCTTCCAAATGGCGGAGGAGCGCACGCTGACGTTCTTCGTGACGATCCAGGCGGCGCGGCGCGTTGATTGCAGCGTCGCTCCTGATGGCGCCTCCAGCATTGCGCATCGACCAGATTGCACTACTCTGGAATGCGAGACCTGCAAGTGTTTCTTGAGGAACCGTTTCACCCCGGTTTCGATCCGGCAGTTGTAGTTGTTGCCAGTGACTGGCTCGAGCCGTTGCCTGTCGAACGTCTTCGAGGAAAGGCCTTTCGGTGGGCACAACGGTTTGGGCGCTCTCTGTTCCTGCCCGTCTGGGCGTCCAGCCCAACCGTGTTTCACCCGCGTATTTTCCGGTCGTTGCCCAGGGCGCATGATTCCCGTCAGCGCCCCGGCGACGGTCGGGACGGATGCGAGGGCCTGTCTTGCAGCACGACCTGGCTGAGCCAGGTGCCATGATATAGCGGCCGAGGGAGCAGTTCGCGCCGTCTTCACAGCGAAAGTTGGAGGCGTTATGAATCTGTACTTAGGGAAGGGCCGGGAACGCGTGTGGACGATGATCGCCGCGTTGCTGATCCTGGGAAGCGGGACAGCCTTCGCGGCGCAGCAGGAGAAACCGAATATCCTTGTGCTGTGGGGCGACGACATTGGCTACTGGAACATCAGCCATAACAGCCACGGCATGATGGGCTACCCGACGCCCAACATCGACCGCATTGCCGAGGAAGGCATTGCTTTTACGGACTACTACGGCCAGCAGAGCTGTACTGCCGGCCGCGCCGCGTTCATTGGCGGTAACGTGCCGGTACGGACCGGCATGACCAAGGTTGGTCTGCCGGGGGCGAAAGAGGGCTGGCAGAAGACCGACGTGACGATGGCCACGGTGCTCAAGAGCCAGGGCTACGCCACCGGCCAGTTCGGCAAGAACCACCAGGGTGACCGCAACGAGCACCTGCCCACCGTGCACGGGTTCGATGAGTTCTTCGGCAACCTCTATCACCTGAACGCCGAGGAGGAGCCGGAACACGAGGACTATCCCGGCGACATGAAACTCGCCAACGGCAAAACCTTCCGTGAACAGTTTGGTCCGCGCGGTGTGCTGCACTGCTACGCCACCGAGGAAACCAACAACACCGAAGATCCCCGTTTCGGCGTCTGGGGCAAGCAGACCTGCGAAGATACCGGCCCGCTGACCCGCAAGCGCATGGAGACCGTCGACGACGAGACCTCCGAGCGCGCCATGGAGTTCATCAAGGAAAAGACCGATGCTGGCGAACCCTGGTTCGTGTGGTGGAACGGTACGCGCATGCACTTCCGCACCCACGTCCGGGAGGAGCACCGCCACAAAGGGAACGACGAGTACACCGACGGCATGATCGAGCACGACGCCACCGTCGGCCAGTTCCTGACCCTGCTGGACGAGCTGGACATCGCCGACAACACCATCGTGTTCTACTCCACCGACAACGGCCCGCACTTCAACACCTGGCCGGACGCCGGCAACACGCCGTTCCGGGGTGAGAAGAACTCGAACTGGGAGGGTGCCTACCGGGTGCCGGCCTTCGTACGCTGGCCCGGCGAGTTTCAGGAGGGCGTCACCCTTAATGGCCTGGTCTCCCACGAAGACTGGTTGCCCACCTTTGCCGCTGCGGCCGGCGCCGCGGACATCAAGGAACAGCTGCGTGACGGCGTGACCCTGGACGGGCGCGACTACAAGAACTACATCGACGGCTACAACATGCTCGACTACTTCAGCGGCAACGCCGAGGCATCGCCGCGCTCGGAGTTCTGGTACGTCAATGACGACGGCAACGTGGTGGCGGCCCGCTACGACGACTGGAAAGTCGTTTTCCTGGAAAACCGGGGTGAGGCCTTCGGCGTCTGGCAGGAGCCGTTTGTCGAGCTCCGTGTACCGCAGATCTTCAATCTCCGTCGGGACCCGTTCGAAAAGGCCCAGCACAACGCCAACGTCTATTACGACTGGCTGCTGGACCACGCGTTCGTCATCGTGCCGATCCAGGGCCTGGCGGCGGAGTTCCTGAAAACCATGCAGGAATTCCCGCCCAGCCAGTCGCCGGGCTCGTTCAACCTGAGCTCGATCGAGGAGAAACTGAGCAGCATGCAGGGCTCGCATTAGATCGGCGGTCGATGCGGACGGGCTTGTGGCCGCAGTCCCCCAGGCCCGTCCTGCACGCCCCGCATCAGCGGGTGAGGGGGGCGTGCTATCCCGGCGCTATCCAAGCGTTTCCGAAAAGCCCCATCACGGGATCCGGGCACGGTCGAACGCGTGGGGGCAGACGGCTGTGTGTAAACACAAACGGTAACGGCCGGGATCGTCATGGAGTCAACCATCCGTCGAGACCGTCAGATCTTCCCAGGCGTCGATTTCCTGTGCCATGCCGGCCAGTCGATCCCGTACCAGTTTGAGCGCGTCACTTCCCAGCAGCAGGTGAGTGGGAGGGGCGTCGGATTCAATGATATCCAGCATGGCTTTTGCGGCTTTGTTTGGATTGCCGAGCTGCTGGCCGCTTTTCTCCAGGCGGGCCTGGCGGACGGGATCAAACAGCTCATCGTAATCGGCAATCAGCCGCGGAGAGCGGCGCATGGAACGGCCTGCCCAATCGGTCCGGAAGGAGCCGGGCGCCACGGCGGTGACGTGGATGTTGAACGGTGCCAGCTCCTTGCTCAGGGTGTCTGAAATACCCTCAAGCGCGAACTTGCTCCCGCAGTAGTAGGCGATGCCGGGCATGGTGATGTACCCGCCCATCGAAGTGATGTTTATGACGTGTCCGGCCCGACGCTGACGGAAGAAGGGAAGCAGTGCCTGGGTCAACTCGACCGCGCCGAACACGTTTACCTCGAACTGTCGGCGCATCTCGTCGGTCGGCGATTCTTCCAGGATGCCTTCGTGACCATAGCCCGCGTTGTTGACCAGAACGTCAACGGGCCCGAGGGTGGTTTCGATGTCTTCCGCGACCCGGGCGATGGCCGGAGTGTCGGTCAGGTCAAGCTGACGGGCATAGGCGTTGCCCGATTCGTGGGCCTCGAAGGCTGCAACGGCGCTGGCCTGGCGCGCGGTGCCAATGACCCGGTGTCCGGCGGCCAATGCCGCCTCGGCCAGGGCCTGGCCGAACCCACTGCTGATACCGGTGATGAGAATCGTCTTGCTCTGTTGCATCGCTCTGTTCTCTGTTTGGATGGTCCGTTTCTCCCCTCCGGGAACTGGGGGCATCCTAGAGCGGCGGGTACCGCTATCGAACGCGAGATCTTCTGAGTTTGTTGCCTATTCCTATGAGCGGGATTGCCTCCCGGCCCGAAAGGCCCAGAATGAGGGCACAGAACAATCAGGAGGCAATGTGCATGAATATCGAGCCGGCCGTTGGCGACTCGCGTGCGCGACGTATGGCGTCGCTGCTCGAGTCTATGGCCCCTCGGGAAGGTTACAATCTGACGGCATTGCCCGACGTGCGGTTCCTGCGTTCGAACCGCCCTCTGGACAGAACGCCGGTGCTTTACGATCCGGGCATCGTCATCGTCTGCCAGGGGCGGAAGCGCGGCTATTGGGGAGACAGGACCTACGTCTACGATGCCCAGCACTATCTGGCTGTGTCGATTCCAGTCCCGTTCACGATGGAGACCGACGCCAGTGCCGAGAAGCCGTTGCTGGCCATCTACCTGCACCTCAACATACCGCTGGCCGCAGAGCTGCTGCTCGAGTTGGAGGAAGCCGGGATACCCGCTTCGGAGGCGCCCTGCGGCATGGTGTCATCAGAGATGGAACCGGCGTTGGAAGCCACCGTGGAGCGCTTTCTGGAAATCATGACCGCGCCCGACGACGGCCGGATTCTGGGTCCGGCGATGGTGCGTGAGATCTACTTCCGGGTGCTCACCGGCGCCCAGGGCGGGGCGATGCGGGCGGCGTTGGATATGGACGGCAACTTCGGGCGTATCTCCCGCGCTATCCGCCGTATCCACGCAGGCTATGCGACCACCCTGGACGTTCATCAGCTGGCCCAGGAAGCCCGTATGAGCGTGCCGAGCTTCCACGCGCACTTCAGGCAGGTGACGCAGACGTCGCCCATGCAGTATGTGAAGAGCGTCCGGCTGCATCAGGCCAGACTCCTGATGTTCCGGAACGGAATGACCGCAGCGGCGGCATCGGTGAGTGTCGGCTACGAGAGTTCGTCGCAGTTCAGCCGGGAGTTCAGGCGCCTTTTTGGACGGTCGCCGCGAGAAGAGGTGTCCTGGATGCGTTCATCCTTCGAGCTGCCGCCGCCGGAGTCGCCGTCCATCTACGTATCGTCTCACTGAGCCGGCTGTCAGGGACGCCCTCATAGACTGAGGCTGCCTACAGCTTCTTCAACCGCTGCTCAGCCCGCTTCGACGCCTTCATCTTCTCGGGCCGCTTCATGGATTTCCAATGGCGAATCTCGTCCCTGGTGCGACCGCAGCCGGTACAGAGTCCGCCCTTCAGCTGGCACAGGGACTGGCAGGGGTTGTCGATCTTGCTGGCCATTCAGTGCTTCACCGGCCTGGCCTCTAGGCGGCGCTCCCAGTTGCCACCGTGCACACGCTGACAGGCCTCTTCGCTGTCGAGATCGACGTGGCGCGCGATGTCGGCCGCGTCCACGCCGGCTTCGTCCAGGGCGTCGGCGGTGAGCTGGTGTATGTGCTGTTCGGCGTCGCTCTTCAGGGCGCTGGCCAGGTTGGCATCGCTGTCGAACACCCAGGTCACCACCAGGCTGTCGGGAAAGCGCTGGTAATCGACGCTGTGGGTCAGCCAGCAAAAGCCCGGGAGCAGCGGCTTGGCGTCTTCGCAGGCGTGGGTGAGCGATGCGATCAAGCGTCGCTCCATCCGGCCCTGTTCGCGCTTGCTGATCATGATTGCGCCGGTGCCGTCTGGCTGGATACGGAAGCCCGGCCCGGCACGCCCTGTACGCCCACCCCGCCATCGTCCGCGACCGCTTGCAGCCCCTCGTAGCTTGCGATGGCCGGGTGCTGGCCCGGCGTCGGGTGACTCTGGACGGCGGTGACCACCACGACGCTGGCCCCGGCCGCCACGCCGGCGTCGATGCCGGCCGGGGCGTCCTCGAACACCAGGCAATCGCCGGCGTCGACCTGCAGGCGCCCGGCGGCGATGTGGTAGGCGTCCGGCGCCGGTTTGCTGCGTTCCACATCCTCGGCGGTGATCAGCACCGAGGGCAGGGGCAGTCCGGCGGCGGCCAGGCGGCTTTCCGCCAGGGCCCGGGGCGCGGACGTGACGATGGCCCAGCGCTCGGCGGGCAGGTTGTCGAGGAAGGCGGCGGCACCGGCGATGGCTTCGACGTCCTGCACGTTCTCGATTTCCGCCCGGGTGATGCGCGCGGCTTCGGCGACGGGGTCGACGCCCGGCAGGGCCAGGCGCCGGATCGTCTCAACGGCCTGGATACCGTGGATGGTCGGCAGGAAAGCGTCCACGTCGAGGCCGTGCTCCCGCGCCCATTCAGCCCAGACGCGTTCGGCGGAGGCAATGGAGCTCAGTAGTGTGCCATCCATATCGAAAAGGAAAGCGGCATAGCGTTTTGCCGCCAGATCGGTGTGTGTCATTGGGGATGCCTCGGCAGTTATGGCTGGATGGCGGTCATGCTACGCAGGATGGATTGCAATATCGATAACGTTCATGGGCCCCGAAAGCGATCGGGGCCCACCCGCAACGGTCATGCTACAGGGCGTACTCCACCGCCTTGCGGGCATGGATCGCCGTGGTATCGAACAGCCGGACCCCGGTATCTTCCTGACTGACCAGCATGCCAATCTCGGTACAGCCAAGAATCACGGCCTCCGCGCCCCGGTCCGCAAGCCGGTCGATGATGCGCAGGTACTCGGCTTTCGATTCAGGCTTGATCGTTCCGAGACAGAGCTCTTCGTAAATGATCCTGTGGACAGTCTGACGGTCGTCTTCGTCCGGGATCTGAACATTGAGTCCGTGGTTTTCGCTCAGCCGGCCCTTGTAGAAATCCTGTTCCATGGTGAATGCGGTGCCCAGGAGGCCCACCGTCTTGATGCCGTCCTGTACCAGCGCCTCCGCCGTCGCGTCGGCGATATGGAGCAGCGGGATGTCGATGGCCTGTTCGATCTGCGGGGCAACCTTGTGCATCGTGTTCGTGCCGATGAGCAGGAAGTCGGCGCCGGCGGCCTGCACGCGCCGGGCCGCGTCTGCGAGGATCGTCGCTGTGCCGTCCCAGTCTCCCTCGTGCTGCAGCTTCTCGATGGGCTCGAAATCGACGCTGTACAGGGCGATCCGGGCGGAGTGCAGACCACCCAGAGCGTTTTTGACGCCCTCGTTGATGGCGCGGTAGTAGCCCTCCGTGCTCTCCCAGCTCATGCCTCCGAGCAGACCGATTGTTTTCATGTGACCTCCTTGTTTGGGTGGGTGCAAAGCACCGGGGCGTCTGGATGCGGATGGTCTCAAGGTACCTTGGCTCCAACGGCATGGGAAGCTGGGACGCGCGCGATGACGACGTGCAGGTCGTGTATTGCCTGCTGGAACGCCAGGCTCTCGGAGCAACCTGCGGGTGCATTATCCCCGCGAGCGTCTGATGTGGCCGTGACGGGCTAGCTCGTCCAGAATGCCGGTGCACTTTTCCCTCAGCCGGTCCCTCAACAAACGCACGGCCGGCGTGATGGACTGGCGACTGGGACAGATCAGCCAGAGTTCGGTCATGCGGGTCTGGTATTCCGGCATGATGCTGATGACGCGGCCTGCCAGCAGGTCGTCTGACATGTCGAGACAGGATTTGACCGCGATGCCCAATCCTGCCACACACCATCGACGCACCAGGTCGCCGTCATTGGACGAGCGGTTGCCGTGCATGCGCACCTTGAACCGCTGGCCCTCCTGGGTAAACGTCCAGGTATCGTGGGGGATGTCCTGCAACTGATAGAACAACCCGTTGTGGGGCGCCAGGTCGTGAGGGTGTCCGGGCCAGCCGTGCTGGTCGAGGTAGGCCTGCGTTGCGCACAACACGCCGTAGATGTCGCAGATCTTGAAGCCGAACAGGCTTGCGTCGTCCGGCGAGCCGTAACGCAGCGCCATGTCCACCGAATCCCGATAGAAATCGATGTTGCTGTCGCTGACATTCACCCGCAAGCTGAGATCGGGCTGCTCCGCCATTAGCTCGTCCAGCCAGGGAATGACCAGATTACGCCCCAGGTCCGATGATACGGCCAGCCGCAGTTCCCCCTCCACCGTCTCCCGATCATCCCGGATGTTGTGGCGTGCCAGCTCAAGCATGTGCAGCGCCTGTTCGCACTGTGGCAGATATTTCTCGCCGGCGCCTGAGAGGCGCAGTTGGCGAGTGGTGCGCACGAACAACTCGGCCCCGAGAGCTTTTTCCACCCGTTTGACGGCCGCGCTGGCGGTGGCTGTTCGCATGTCCAGACTGATGGCTGCCGCGGTGATACTGCGGAATTCGGCGACTTTGAGTACGACCTGTAAGTCTTCGAGCGTCATATTGTCAAAAGATTTTTGAGAATGTTTCAGTGATTCGGCTGTTTTTGAAAGTCTAATCCAGCGCCACACTGACGACCATCGATTCCTCGAACACTCGCGACCAAACAGGAGGTCACCCGATGAAAGCGATTGGCTATACCCAGGCACTGCCGATTACCGAGGCGGAATCGCTGTTTGATATTGAGCTGCCCCAGCCCTTGGCCGAGGGCCGTGATTTACTGGTTCAGGTGAAGGCGATTGCCGTCAATCCGGTGGATTACAAGATCCGCCAGAGAGCGCCGGCCGAGGAGGGACAGTACAAGGTGATTGGTTGGGACGCGGTGGGTGAGGTGGTGGCCACCGGATCTGACGTCACCGGGTTCCAGCCGGGGGACACGGTGTACTACGCCGGCGACGTGACTCGTCCCGGCTGCAACGCCGAGTATCAGCTCGTTGACGAGCGCATCGTCGGCCACAAACCGAAGAGCCTGTCTGATGCCGATGCCGCGGCTCTGCCGCTGACCACCATTACCGCGTGGGAGTTGCTGTTCGAACACCTGGAACTGGCACGGCAGGCGCCCGGCGCCTCGGCGAGCTCGGACGACGTCCTTCTGGTCGTGGGCGCGGCCGGTGGCGTCGGCTCCATATTGATCCAACTGGCCAAGACGCTGACCGGGGCCACCGTCATTGCCACGGCCTCACGGGAAGCATCCCGCAACTGGGTCAAAGACCTGGGAGCGGATGTCGTCGTGGATCATAGCGAGCCGCTGAAACCGCAGATCGATGCCCTGATCGACGCCGGCAGGATCGAGGCCGTGACGCATGTGGCGAGTCTCAACGCCACCGATCGGTACTTTGAGAGCTACGTGGATGTGCTCGTACCGTTCGGGCGCATCGCCTTTATCGACGACCCGGCTGCGCTGGACGTCATGAAGATCAAACCCAAGAGCCTCTCGCTGCATATCGAGTTCATGTTTGCCCGCTCCATGCACCAGTCCCGCGACATGCAGGCCCAGCACGAGCTGCTCGAACAGGTCGCGGATCTGGTGGACCGGGGTTACATCCGGACCACGACCGGCAAGCACCTGGGCCGGATCAATGCTGAGAACCTCAAGGCCGCACACGCCGAACTGGAGTCCGGGCGTGCGGTGGGCAAGATCGTGTTGGAGGGATTCTAGACGTCGATCGTCGGGGCGCCCCCGGGGGAAGGGACCGGGGGCGCCTCGGACCTCACCCTTTCATGTGGGCGCGGTACTCTCCCTGACGTTCCAGCATCCAGCCCGGGTACTCGGCGGGCAAGCGGCTGACCTCATCCAGGGCAGCCAGTTCGTCGTCGGAGAAGCGGATCTGCGCCGCGCGGATGTTGTCCTGCAGCTGATCCACCCGCTTGGCGCCGACGATGACGCTGCTCACCGCGTTCTGGTGCAGCAGCCAGGCGAGGGCGGTCTGCGCCACACTGACCGACTGCCCGCCCAGGGTTTTGCCGGCGGCGATCTCGCGCAGGACCGCGATGATCTCGCTACCCCGCTCCCGGTTCACCGGTGGGAAGTCGAACTTGGCGCGGCGGTTTTCCGCGGAGGCGTCCGGCCCCTCGTATTTGCCCGATAGATAACCACCGGCCAGCGGGCTCCACACCATCAGGCCGATGTTTTCGGATTCCAGCATGGGAATCACTTCCCGCTCCAGGTCCCGACCCACCAGCGTGTAATAGGCCTGCAGCGACAGGATCGGACAAAGCTGGCGGGCCCGGGCGATGCCCACGGCTTTCATCACCTGCCAGGCGGCCCAGTTCGACAGGCCGATGTAGCGGATATGGCCGTGCCGGACCAGAGTGTCCAGCGCCTCCAGGGTTTCCTCGATGGGCGTGGCTGGGTCAAACCCGTGGATCTGGTACAGGTCGATGTAGTCGGTCTGCAGACGCTGCAGGCTGGCCTTGCACTCGTTCATGATATGGCCGCGGGACGCGCCCCGGGCGTTGGGGCCGGCGCCCATCGGGCCCAGCACCTTGGTCGCCAGGACCACGTCCTCGCGACGCACCCCGAGGTTTTTCAGCGACTGGCCGACGATGCGCTCGCTGTTGCCGCCGCCATAGACATTGGCGGTGTCGATGAAGTTGATGCCCGCCTCCAGGGCGGTTTTCACCAGCTCGTCGGCGGGCTCCTGTTGCAGCTGACCGATCAGCCCCCACATGTCGTCGCCGCCGCCGAAGGTCATGGTGCCCAGGCACAGTTCCGAAACAAACAGGCCCGAGTGGCCCAGCGTACGCAGGCGCAGGGGCGCGTCATCGGTGGATCCGGGAATATTGGGTGTCGTCATAACCATTCACCTCATCGTTGTGAAAGAACCGGTTTTGCGGAATAACCTGCCGGAGCAGGGCAGTGGGTCCATGCTACGGTGAAGTGGGTCGGGTCGGGCTGGCGGAAACTCGCAGGCGATTGCCCGATCCTATCAAGGTGGCCGCAAACCAGGGGGGCCCATGCTGCAGCGACGTGCCGGAACGCCTATCATCGAACCAGCAAAGGAGACGCCCATGACCGCCCAGCCCAATGTCATTTCGATGCAACCGGACAATCCCGCCCTGACGCAGCTCCGTGATCTTGTGGAGCGGCAATGGCTGGCCCACGGTCCGGAAACCGCGATCGACGGCTTGCGCCTGACCCGTGCCGAACAGCCCAGCGGTACCATTCGCGCCCTGTACCAGACCTCGTTCTGTATCGTGCTGCAGGGGGCCAAGGTGACGGCCATCGGGGAGACGGCGTATCACTATCGCCTGGGCGAGTGTCTGTTCGCCTCCGTCAACCTGCCGGTGAACTCCCGCATCGTGGAGGCCGCGCCCGACAAGCCGTATCTGGCGCTCAGCCTGTCCATCGATCCGGCCATGATGGCCGAGCTGTTGGTGGCCCACCCGGAAGTGGCTTACCGGGGGCCGAAACAGGCGGCACTGGTGACCGCCCCGGTGCCGGACGACCTGTACGATCCTGTCACCCGCCTGCTCCGTTTGCTGGATCAACCGGAGGATCGCGAGGTCATGGAGCCCCTGATCCGCCGGGAGATTGGCTGGCGTCTGCTGCGCTCACCGCTGGGGCCGGCCCTGCAGCAAGTCGGCATGAAAGACAGTGACACCGCCCGCATTGGTCGGGTGACCGCCTGGATGCACGCGAACTACCAGCAGCCCTTCAAAGTGGCGGAGCTGGCGGCGATGGCGAGCATGAGTCCGGCGTCGTTCCACCGGCATTTCAAAGCCATGACCCAGCTCACGCCGGTGCAATTCCAGAAGCGGGTGCGTCTGCAGGAGGCCCGGCGCCTTCTGCTCAGCGCCCATGAGGTGGCCAGTGTCGGCTACCAGGTTGGCTACGAAAGCCCGTCCCAGTTCAGTCGCGACTACCGCAAGCTGTTTGGCGCACCGCCGGGACGGGACAAGGCGGTGATGCGGTCGAACGTGGCGATTGAGAGCGAGGGGTAAGGCGGCGGACGGTCCCTGTCGGCGCGGCCTTTGGTTCGCCTGGCCGGTCAGGCCAACCGGCTGCTCCGGCTCTCCGAATTGAGAAGTTGCCAACTGATCAGATAAACAATCAGTTCAACAACAATGAAGCTCAGGAACACCACGAGCAGGAAATCCAGGTTGGCGAATGCCACGTCGATGGACGAGTAGAACAGCGTGGTGAAAAACAGTGAGGTCGCGACCGCTACATTTATGGATTTTGATTGAGAGTGATGGATGAAGTAAGCCCGGAACGCCGCCCTGAAGATAATGAATACGGGAACCAGACAGACGCCGGCCAGGGTCGCATGCCTCGATAAGGCCGAATGGAATATTTCGTCCAGCGGCAGTGTCAGCAACAGAACCCTGGACAGGAGAAGGAACGACACCGGGAATACGACGATCAAGGCCAGTATGAACAGGCCGCAGACCCGGACGCTGATGCTTTCGTGAAAGGCTTTGATCAGAATGTTTTCAAGGTCAATCAGCCCGGCGTATGAGAACGTGATGATCGAGAAGATGGCTGGCCACCAAAACAGGGCGTCATCGCCCCGTCCCGAAAAGTGGACGCAAACCACCACCAGAAAGTTGGCCGTCAAGGTGGCTGCAAATATCAGAAAGGAAGCGTAGTAGGGCCTGAAAAGTTCACTCCATGACAAACGCCGGGGCTCGAAGAACGAAAGAGCGCTGAACCGGGTTGATAGGATCAGGACGAAGGCCTCAACGTAGGCTCCCAGCACCAGGGCATAGATTGCGGCCCACTCCTCCGTGATGCCATTGACGATAAACAGATAGCAGCCAATGGTTGAGAAAAGAATCCGAATCGCGGAGGCGCCAAAGATAATCCGGGTGTTGTTCTCCAGGATGCAGACGCCCTGAAAATACCGTCTTGCGCCAACGGCCAGAAGCGATAATGAAAAGAAATGCATCAACTCCAGGAAGGCCGGAGACCTCGCGGCATAGAAGAGCTCAAGCGCCAGGTTGAAGATGGCAAAAACCAGGAGCGTTACGATGGCGGCCAGAGCAAAGGACTGGGTGGATTTGTTGGTTTTGATGACCACCGTGCAAAGCGGGAACACGAACGAATTGGCGAACATGAAGATCCCCAGGGCGACCGCGTAGTCGGCGGAGGACTCCGGGCGGAAATAGGAAAGTATCGCCGCAATAATGGGAAGTTCGATGCTTAACAGCGCACTGCTGAGTGCGCTGGGAAGCCATAGGCGGAACAGGCCGAGGGTATTCAAGATTCTGTACCGTGAGCCAGGACCGGTTCGATCGAAACGGGGGCGACCGGCTCCTGGCGATAGGGCCGGTACTGATCACGAAGCCAGAAAAAATCCCGTCTGAGATGGGTCAGGTCGTCGTTCCATAAGAGAATGCCCCCCACTTTATCCCGTATGCTTGCGGGACGAGTTTGGGCCGATGCCTCACCCACGTCCCAGGCCACCTGGTAAGGGCTTTCTATCTCGAGCGGATGGCTCGCATCGAGCCTGACACCCTCAATTTTCAGGTACCACATCCAGGCGGCGTACAGCCCGTCTATACAGTCCGGCGCTTCATACACGCCCATCTGGGCCCTGAAGTGCTGTTCTTCGATGTTGTTTCCCGTTCGCTTGTGGTGCATTTGAGGGATCCATCCCCCGGGGGCTCTCGCCGCAATTTCCAGGAAAACGAGTTCGTCATTCCGTGTGACGAAAACTTCCAGGTGAGTGGCGCCAGAAGGAGCGCCCCCCAGGGCTTCAACAACTCGGGCGTTGAACGCGACCAGCCGCGCATACATGTCCGAGTCTGAAGCGATGGGGATGCTGCCCATGGGCAGCCCTTCCAGGAAGCAGGCATTGGGGTAGGCGTTCTCGCTCACGAAGATTTCCCGGCTCTGGCCACCGACATTAACCGCGTCGATGTGGTACAGGGTGCCCTGGAGGAACTCGTCGAGTTCGTAGTTCTCCGTTGTTTCGTGCTCGCTCAGCCACGCCTCCAGCTCGGGCCTCGAGTCCAGCTTCCTGACCCCTTCGCTGCCCGCGGAATCGACGGGTTTTGCGAATACGGGATAACCCAGTTTCGCCTCGATGTGCCGCGTGTATGCAGCCGGCGATGCCTTGTACGTGACCGGATCAAAAGCCAGGTAGTGAGGCAGGCGAATCCCGGACGCGGCAAGCGACTTCTTCATGTCCAGCTTGTTGGTGTAGAGACGGATCGTGTCCGGTAACGCGCCGGTGATGCCGAAATGTTGCCGGAGGTGTGCAGCCGTGCCGAGGTGATACTCGTCGTTGCACAGAATCCGGACGTCACTCAGGTCGTTTACCGTTTTGATCGTCAGATAGCGGTGGATCTCTTCGGTGATTGACCGGAAGTCGAACGGGTCTGTGACGACGATATCGGCGAAGAACTTCTTCTGGTCATTGCCTAGATTCGACAGACCCAGCTCCCCGGTAATCAGGACTAGATCGTGCCGCGCCTCATTCGCAAGGTTCTTGAAGTCCGACCTGAACGTGACGATGTTCTGGAGAACAAAATAGAGTGGTTTCAATGTCCTTTCCCTTGAGCAATTTCATTCCAGTCGGATGTTGTAACGCGCTTGCCTTTGAAGTCGGACACGCTGCCCGAGTCGTAGGACCAGTGGTTACTCGGCACAACGACTTTGCCCGATGCGCCCGGTATGTCGATGACGTGTTGCGGAAAGGCGAGGCCTGACAGCTGATTTCTCAGGTCGGTCACGATGTTGACCTCATCGTCAAGGTCCATGACGAAACGTCGGGTCGATGTGACTTCCTGGCCGTGATAGATGTAATAGGGGCGAACGCCCAGTTCGAACAGTTTCAGGAACAGGTCTTTCAGTGTCTCCACCGAGTCATTGATGCCTTTGAGGAAAACCGTTTGGGTGATCATGATGTAACCCATGGCTTTGAGTTCCGCGATAAGCTTGATGGCTTTTGGCGTCAGCTCGTCAGGGTGGTCAATGTGTAGACTGAAATAGACCGCTTCCCGGAGCTGACTCAAATCTGCCATCAGCTTCAGGTCGACCTTGTCCGGATTCTGGAGCGGAAACCGTGTGTGGATGCGGAGCACCTTGACATGCTCGAGCTTGCTTAATTCCTCGAACAGATAACGAAGGCCTTTGGGGTTTGTGAGCGGATCGCCACCGCTTGCGATGACTTCGTAAATCGTTTCGTCGCCGGCAACGTAATCGATGATGTTGTCGATTTTTTCCTTGGTCAGTCGGCCCGCAGAATCCAGACCAACCCCGACTCGATCCTGACGTTCGCAATACCGGCAGTTGGATACACAGGTGTAGGACAGCAGAGCCAGAAGTTGGCCCTCGTACTTCTTGACGGTTCCAAAGACCGGGGTCGATGTCTTTTCATTGAGAAGGTCAACGCTGGTATCGGCTTCCAGGTTCTCCAGCTCGGGATTGAGCTGGTACATCTCCCGAATGGCCTCACTGCTCTCCATTAAATCGCGTAAGTAAGGAGTTACTTTCTCGGCAAACCTGGATTCTGTGGAGTCCTGTTCTGCTGTTGTCGCTATAACGTCCATATCATAGTCTCTCTTCGGATGTGTACAGGTGGATCGGTCGACTGCTGTTAACGAGGTTTCTGGTGGGTTTGTTGGAAAGCAGGGATAGAGCCATCTGGGCGGATTTCGTTCTCATCTCCAGAAAGGACTCTTCCGAATAGAAGGCGGAGTGGGGCGTCAGTAGAACCCGAGGATTTGATCGGAAACTGTCGGGAATATCGGGCTCTGACTCGAGAACATCGAGACCGGCGTAGGCAACCTTGTTCTGCCGGATGCCTTGCAACAGATCGTCGGAATTTATGATGGCCCCTCGGGCGGTGTTAATGAGGATGACGCCGTCGGGCATGACCTGAAAGGTGGCGTCATTGATCAGGTTCTGTGAGCTGGCATTGAGCGAACTGTTCACCGACACGATGTCGGATACCCGCGCCAGGTCATCCAGGCTTTCAAACCGAAGGACGCCCTGGGATTTTTCAACGCCGCTGGGCAGGTACGGGTCATAGAAACCGACGTTCAAACCGAACGGTTGAGCGCGTCTCGCAACGGCCTGCCCGATCCGGCCAAAGCCAACGATGCCAAGGTTGCATCCTCTGAGCCGCTTGATGGGTTTACTGACGGCCCAGTCCCATCCACCTGCACGAACATGCTCGTTTAACTCGGCGATTTTTCTGGACAGTGAGAGGAGGATCGCCATCGTATGATCGGCGACTTCCTCGGTCCCGTAATCGGGCGTGTTGAAAACCGGAATGTTCAGTTGGCGCGCCGCCTCGATATCGATGTTGTCGAAGCCCACTGCGGCTTTGATGATGCCTTTGCAGTTCGTGAATTCTGACAGCACCGCTTTATCAAAGTAGAGGGTGTCGAAGGTTGCCCAGATGATGACCGCATCGGCGGAACGCATCAGATCGGGACGGATGTCCTCGATGTGTGTTATCTGGATATGGACGATGTTGCAGCCCGCCAGCACAGAGCGCTCGACATCGGGTTCGGCAAAATGGTTTTCAGGAACTGAATCAATGATCAGAACGTTCGGAGTTTGCACATCAAATCCTTTTTAGTGCTCGTTTCAGAGGTTTGATTTCCTGCTGAGTGACGCGGTCAACTGCAGGTGACCGGCACATACTGCTGCAACTTTTCAAAGTCCGATCGCAGGATGTCGGGGTTGTCGTTGAAGGCCATCAGGACGCCGGCCGAGTCGACAAGCGAGCGCGACGTCACTTCCATGCCTTCCTTCACGTACCAGTCGATGGTGAAGCGGCTGGCGATGTCCGGGGAATTCAGGGCCCGGATGGTCCCATTGCCGACGGGCAGCAGCGCGGATATGACGTTGTTCCGCATGTCGGGAACGATGGTGCGGGGGATATCCCGGCCAATGGCCAGCAGCAGGTTCGCGTCGATAAGGTTGATGCTGCTATTGGCGGCGTGGTAGGGCACGCCCAGCCCGCCGGGAACCCGGGCCGCGATCTCAAGGAAAATCAGGCTGCCGTCGCTTTTCTGGAAGATTTCATGGTGCGTCGAGCCGTTCGCGAAACCCAGCGCGCTGATGATGTCCTGGTTGAACGCGAAGAGCCGATCGTAGAGCGTCTGTGAGGTGACGGGGTAGACCGACAGCGGCTTGCCCTGCACAAAATCAAAATTGGAGCAGCCGAGTTCAAGGATGCCCGAGAAATAAACCTTCCCATCAATCACGAGCGAATCGCACTGATACATTTTGCCGTCAATGAACTCGTTCACCTCGTACTCGAAGTCGTGCGATTCCTCATTGATCAGCGTCCAGGCGTGCAGGAAGTCGTCAAAGCTCTCGACAATGCTGACGTTGAAACTGCCCGCGGCAGAGGTCGGCTTGATGACGAACTTGTCGCCAAAATGCGTGTGGAGCAGCTCAAAGTAGCGTGCCGGGTCCGCGCGGCATAACTCCTGATTGAACGGTGCATAGGCCGGTAAGGCTTCCGGGCGGTGCTGAGAGACCCGATCCTTCATCACGAGCTTGTTCCTGAACGCCGATACGAGGCCGGGACGATCGCCGGGGATTCCAAGCTCCTCGCGGATGAGCGCAGCCAGTTCCACGTTGTCTTCCTGCTGGCAGAAAATCCGGATGCGATCCGGGCCGCCGTGTCTGTCGGCGTAGCCGGAGACCAGCGCTTTGACCTCGTTGTGGGACAGTGCGGGCCTGAGGCTCAGGTTGAGACTGCCGGGGACATGATGGACGGCCTTGATAAAGGGCTTCAGGAAAGGATCGACGGTCTCGCTGTCATGGAGGATCAGCACGGTTTCCGTGAGATCGCTGATCATTTCCAGCGTCTGACGGGTGGCAAACTGCAGGTATGATTGAGAGATAAAAATGATGGCATCAGCCATGGCTCACTCCCGTATAGTCCAGGTTCATTCTCCAGAGGATTCTGGCTTGCTCTGGATCCGTCGTTAGGTTGGAGACGTTGCCTTTATGAATGAGGGAGGCGTTGTCCCAGATGACCAGATCGCCGGGCTCGTATCGGTGCTCGATGAAATTGGCGTTGTTGACGACGAGATCCTCGAGTTCGTCGAGGAGGTCCGCGCCAGCCTGACGGTCACCGTCGAGCAGGTGCATGGCGCTGCCGGCGATCGCGAACAGTGAATCGACTCCCGATACCGCATGACGTCTGACCAGTGGATGCACGGTGCCGCCGACGTCCCGTTTGCGATCGGCGGAGAGCGGTTGCTCGGCCTGGCTGGCCTGTCGGGCCTTGCGGCGATTTCCGAACGCGTGTACGACGGCGGTCTGCGCGATGTTGGACCCGGCTTCGCTCTCGATTCGGTCCAGCAGTAGCGGAGTGTTTTGCAGGATGTTCCAGCCGTCCTGCAGGTCAATGAAGTAGGTGCTGGAACTGGCCTCGCTGGCATTGACGGCGTACAGCGCGGTCAGGATGTTGGGCTTCGGGTAATACGCCATATCCGAGTGCCAGAACGAACCGCCATCGGTGATGCCGCCGGAGTTGCCCCGGGCGTCGATATGATCCGAGAGCGTCACGATGTTCCGGTGACCCGGAAGCGAGTATTCCTCCAGCACGTGAGGCACGGGGCTGCCCATGAGCCGCATCCGGGATTCATACCCGGCCGCGTCAAACTGCTGGTTTTTAACGATAACGACGCTTTTACGGAACACCAGATCCCTGATCTGCCGCTGCTGTGTCTCGCTGGCGGTTCTCAGATCGACGCCGTCCACGACGCACCCAAAGTCCCGCGCATGCAGGTTTCTGATCTTCATGCGCTGTACCTCGGGCTCACCATGGTGTTGACGGAACGGAAGTCGGCGGCACTGCCGACCCAGTAGATGCCCCTTTTAGTGGCTGGGTCACGGTCGTCGTGGTGGGTATCAATGGAAAAGGGGCGCGATGGTTCCGTGCCGATGGCCGTCACAAAAAGGGTATCCGCGCGGCTGAACGAACGCGTTAAACGGCGGGTGCCGCAAGCCGCCGTGTT
The DNA here is from genome assembly GCF_011421605.1 of Marinobacter sp. JSM 1782161. Taxonomy (NCBI): domain Bacteria; kingdom Pseudomonadati; phylum Pseudomonadota; class Gammaproteobacteria; order Pseudomonadales; family Marinobacteraceae; genus Marinobacter; species Marinobacter sp. JSM 1782161. The sequence continues at coordinate 2,198,777 of NZ_WSSA01000002.1, read as the reverse complement.
GGCCATCGTCGCCTCCGCGATATGGACGTTGTTGTCGGTCCGGTCGATCTCGAACACGATGTCGTCGCCCGAACGCCACAGGTTGTTGTAGATGCTGAAGGAAATGCCCGGCGACGTTCGCTCGGTCTGTGACTTCCAGATCTTCTCGACGGTTGCCTGCGATTGGGCGCGCAGTGCGAACCGGTCCGTGGTTTCGATGGGGTAAATCCCCGGGTAGGTTCTCGCGAGAATGTGCGCGTTGTAGCCCGCAGACATTGCCAGCAGGGCAATCTGAAAGGCCGAGTTCCCACTCCCGATAATGACGACATCCGTTTCGGTCGGTGGGCGGGCTGTCGGGTCGGAAAAGTGGTGGTAGGCGTCCAGGCAGGCCATCGTGCGGCAACCCGCCAGACAGGTGGTCCGGAAGGGTTTGGGTTTGATGCCGGTGGCAGCCACGATGTGCCGCGCTTTCAGCGCGTGCTTCCCGTGTCGCTGCAGGTCGCATGAATAGTGCGTGCCATCAAAGGACACGGCGGTCACGGTGTCGGTGATTTTGTCGACGGGCAGGCTATCGGCGTAGTGCCGAAGATACTGCATGTAATGGCTGGCACGCGGAGACAGCGTCTTCTCCGTCATGAAATGGGCGAGGGGAACCGGGCTCCCCGGGAGCTCAAGTTCGCTGCAATAGGATTGCAGGTAGTGATCGCCCATGCACTCCATCACGCCGCCCCACTGGGGTGAAATCAATGAGACGCGCTTTCCCATGGCGCTCAAGCGGTGTGCTTCCATCAAGCCGGCCGGGCCGGCTCCCGCAACAAGGTAGTCCATTTTGCCAAAGCTCCTTTTCTCAAATATCGCGCGGCATATCCTTTAGGCGATTCGTGGCGCAAGTCATGACGTCGTCGGAAACGGAGAAGGAAAACCGAAGCCATTTTTCGGCGTTATCCTGAAAGAATGGATCGAGAGGTAACGGTGTGACCCCGATTTTCCGGGTCAGGAAGATGCACTGCTCCTCGGCGCTCAGCCTGTGCAGTGCGTCGTGCCTTGCCATAATGAAGTGGCCGGCGCTGGGCAATACGGTGTCGTAGCCCGCATGCGTCAGGGCCTCGAAGAGCCTGTCCCGCCGGTCTTGATAGCGTCGCCGCAACGGCTGCTGTTCGTCCCGGATGCGTTGGCTGACCGTAACGACGGCGTTATCGATGATGGCCGGCGTGCAGTTGGACAGATGCATCCGAATGCTCCGGCATTCCTCGATGAGCGGCTCAGGCCCTATGAGCCAACCGGCCCGGACGCCGGCGGCAAGAAACGATTTCGACCACGAGGATGCGATGAGTATCCCCGCCCTGAATAGGCGGTCATAGTCCGGGATGGCCCCGTCGTAGTTGAAGTCTCTGTAGACCTCATCAATGATCGCATGGCATCCGGCCTGTGCGATCAAATCGCAGAGGTGGTGCTGGTCTGCAACCGACAAGGCGTGGCCGGACGGGTTGTGTGGGGTATTGATGATGAGCGCCGTATGCGAATCGGGGCGCAGCGCCAGGATGGATTCCCAATCGATGCGGCCGTTTCTGACGTCCATTCGAACCGGCTGGAATTCGAGTCCCGCGATGTCACAAAAGCCGGGGTAGTAGGCGTAGAACGGCTCCAGTGAAATGGCCCGGGTGACGCCTCTCGCCCTGAATGCCAGAAGCGCGCAGACGAGGGACTCCGTGCAGCCTGATGTGATGGCCACGGCGGTTTCACAGGACGTGTCATACTGTTGCCTGACGCTGGACCTGAGCGCCTCTGATCCGCCCGGGCTGGTGTACTGCCAGTTGACGTCACACTGTGTTGTGACGGCCTTGAGCCAGTCAGAATCATAGTCGTTAACCGGTATACCCTGAGACAGATTGGCCGCACCCTCTCGATTGGCGAGGTCGGTCATCTCGTGAAAAATCAGCTGCTTTTTCATATCTCCCCCAGGAACCCGGATAACGACTATGAACGTGCTGTGAGTCCGCCTGTGGTGCTAGGCGATCTTCAGGGCTTCGTTTTTCTGAGTGGCACCGAGTGCGATGCGATTGAGGCCTTCCCAGAATTGCTGGAGCGATTGCAGTACCTGGTCCGCACCGGACAGAACCTGGGCCGCGGATTCGTCGTCGGTGACGGCGGCCTGGACGGCATCCTGGATCCAGTCGACGTGGTTGCTCTCAATCAGGATGTGGAGGTAGAAGTAGTTGTAGTCTTCATGTTCCCAGCCCTCGTAGCGCCGGAAGCCCTCGTACAGGTTCACGATCATGGGGAAGCCGAACTCCTCGATGACGTAGTGCGCGCCGATGGCGTAGTTGGGGTGTTCCGACAGGAACAGGCGTTCAAGGTCCTGCACCAGTTGGCGGGCTTCAGGGCAGTGTTCGACCGTGTCGATGTCTTCGAGCGTGACCCCGAGGCTGCTCAGGGAATCGGTGAACATCTTGAAATGAGGATCGCCGTGCCCGTCCCCCAGCTCGGAGACCACCGTGCGGCAGATTTTCAGTCGAATCACTTCGTCATCGACCCGTGGCGCCAGGCCGGACAGGATTTGCGGAAAGGTACGGATGTAGTAGTAATACTGCTGAAAGACGTCTTTCAGCGTCGGCTTGTCCAGGGTTGTGCTTCTGAACGTCTGGTAGAACGGATTGTGGTTGATTCCCGACTGCTCAACTTTCTGTTGGATCTGGTTTACAACCTTGTCGCCAAGTTCGACGGAATCGATTTGCTGCGTCATCTTGAACTCCCTTCTTCTCTTAGTTGAGTTTCGACCGGTCCTGGTCGATCACTGTGATTCAGCCAAACGTTTGAAATGATGACTGAAAGACAGACCATTAAGACGAGAATTGGCGTGGTGATATGGCCCCATGGGTTGATGACGAATTCCGCCGCCAACGCCAGAGCGGGGACCAGAGGGGTCATGACAGACACCCGGCTGGCCCCGAGATTCTTGATGGAGGTCTGGAGAAACAGTACCGGCAGAACGACGATCGACAGCGCCAGGAACATCAGCTTCCAGGCCAGCCCGTTTTCGTTGGATACCACCAGTGCGAATTGTTCATGCCCCAGGAAACCGGTCACGACCAGTAGCAGGACGAACCGGGTGGTCAGCACCTGGAGCAGGGTGGCGCCCCACTGGCGATGGGCCGCCCCCGTGACATGGACGTAGAGGCCGGCGGTGGCACCGGCGATGAGGGCGAGCGCGATCCCCTGGATGATCGTTGAGGTGTGGCTGCTCTCCATGCCGGCGAGGGAAAAGCGGGATTCCGCGAGCAAGGCCAGAAACAGCAGCGTCAAAGCCGGGCCCAGGGCGCGTTTGAGCGTGATCCCCTGGGCCCGGGCCGAGCAGACCAGCACCGTCATCGGGATGATTCCCTGATAGAGGGCCGACTCAACGGACGCCTCCACTTTCTGTAGGGCGAGAAACATGAAGTACCAACTGAACAGGGTCAGGACATTGGACTTCACGATCAGGGATTTATTGTCCAGCACGAAAAGGAGGATGTTTTCCTTCTTCAGGAACGCGCACGAGAGGAAAAAGAGCTGGGCAACGAGCAGCGTGGTAAACGTCAGCGTGGCGCCGTCGATCCTGGTGAAGCTTTCCGACACCCAGACCGCTGCGAAAGCAGTGAGCAGACAGTAGGCCGTGATGCAGAGCCATCCAAGGGTATTGGCCGACACAATGGCGTTGGGGAGCTCGTCCAGAGCGTGAGTCTGATTTTCGTCCATAAATAACCTGATCATACGTCCTTGTATGACGTGAATGAGTCGCTGACTGGTTAGATCGATTCTTGTTATGGGCCGCTTGCGGGAGAACGCGCGCAGCCGATTATCAAGGCCGTGAGGGAGGACCTGTCGCCTTCATCCCTGGCGAGATCCGTTTTTATTCTGGCCTTTGACCCAGGCTGTGATCCGTTCAGCCCGGGCTTTCTTCTGGGGTTGGCACTGCAGAGGTGTTGAGTAGCGAGCTGGCTGAGCGTTGCTCCACCTAAACGGCTCTTCGTACACGCGGAACGATGTGCCGTCGAATCGCTCTCAATCGGTTTTCATTCAGACTAGGGGGAGTCTCTACCGAGATAAAGCGCATCCAAGAAAAGGACTTGTTCCCGTAAGACGGTAATCGAACAGGCGGCCCGCGACCTGTGTTCGGGAGGCCGCAAAGGGCCTGCCGACCCGGTACCGGGCAGGATGACGAACGCGGCAACCGCTTCGAATTCAAACGGTCGTTTGCCAATACGTTGCCTGACGCGTTAGGTTATTGAACACACGTTCAATCCAAGGAAGCTTATGACACACCTCATTCGACACGCCTCCGCCCTCGCTCTGGCAGTGGGTCTTGCCGCACCGGTGACGAGTCAGGCCGACTCCCTCGAACGCCAGCTCGATGCCCTGCAGGACTTCCAGGTCATTGCTCATCGCGGCGCCAGCGGCTATGCCCCGGAGCATACCTGGCCGGCGTACGAGCAGGCGCTGGACATGGGCGCCGACTACCTGGAACTGGATCTGCACATGAGCGCCGACGGCGAGTTGGTGGTGATCCACGACGACACCCTGGACCGCACTACCGACGGCGAAGGCAAGGTCAAGGATCAGGATCTCGCGGCCCTGAAGGCCCTGGACGCCGGTAGCTGGTTCAACGCGGCGCACCCTGAGCACGCCGACGACGCCTATGCCGGCGCCCGGTTGCTGACCCTGGATGAGGTGATCGATCGCTACGGCGATGACGTGCGCTATTACATCGAGACCAAGTCGCCCGAGCGCTATCCGGACCTGCAACGGGCGCTGGTGGAGACGCTTGAAACCAACGGTTTGGTCAAGTCCGGGGTAGTGGTGATCCAGTCATTCAGCCGGGACAGCCTGCAGCAGGTACACTCACTGAACGCCGAGATCCCACTGGTGCAGCTCGTGTGGTATTCCCCGGCCGAGGATGGCAGCGGCCTGACCGAGTGGACGGGCGTTACCCCGGCACCGTCCGAAATCACCGACGCCGACTTCCAGGCCATTGCCGACTATGCGGTGGGCGTCGGACCCAACGTGACCTACGACGGCGACGACGTCATCGACGCCAGCTTCGTCGAACAGGCCCACGCCAACGGCTTGCTGGTGCACACCTACACCATCAACGAGCCCGACCAGATGCGCCGACTGCTGGACTGGGGCGTGGACGGCATGTTCACCAACTTTCCGGATCGGCTGGTCGAGATTGCCGAGTAAGCGCGCCGTTGCTTAACCCGACCACCGGAGGAAATCGCCGGCGACGGTTTTCTCCGGCGGGGCGCCGTCACACGTAAGGGCACGCCACCCGATGGCGGTGATCGCCCTCCAGTTGCGGAACCTGCTCGGCGCAGGCGCCCCGGGCGACCGGGCAGCGCGTGCGGAAGACGCAGCCCGAGGGCGGGTCGATCGGGGACGGCAGTTCCCCCTCCAGCAACTGGATGGCCTTGTTGCGCTCGATGTCCGGGTCGGGGATCGGCACCGCCGACATCAGGGCGCGGGTGTAGGGATGCCGCGGTGCGGCGTACAGGGCCGTACCGTCTCCCGCTTCGACCGGATGGCCCAGATACATCACCATGACCCGATCGCTGATGTGCTTGACCACCGACAGGTCGTGGGCGATGAAGATCAGCGATAGACCCATCTCCTTTTGCAGGGACTTGAGCAGGTTGACCACCTGGGCCTGAATGGAGACGTCCAGCGCCGAGACGGGCTCGTCGCAGATCACCAGCTTTGGCTCCACGATCAGCGCCCGGGCAATGCCGATGCGCTGACACTGGCCACCGGAAAACTCGTGGGGATAGCGGTTGATGACGTTCGGCAGCAGGCCCACCTTGAGCATGATCGCCCGGACCTTGTCCGAGATCGCCTGCCGGCTCATACCGGGATAGAAGCTCCTGAGCGGCTCGGCGATGATGTCGCCCACCGTCATGCGCGGGTCGAGGGACGCCAGCGGGTCCTGAAAGATCATCTGGATGTCCTGGCGCACGTTGCGCCAGCCCGTCTCATCCCGGCCTACCAGCTCCAGGCCCTGCCAGCGGATGCTGCCCGCCCGGGACGTCACCAGCCCGATCAGCGCCCGGGCCAGGGTGGATTTGCCGCAGCCGGATTCGCCCACCACACCCAGCGTCTCACCGGCGTGCAGGTCCAGGCTGATGCCGTCGACGGCCTTCAGGGTCTGGGGTTTCGACCAGGGCCAGCGTCGCTCGCCGCGCACGTTGAAATAGACCTTGAGGTCGCGGACCTGAAGAATCAGTTGGTTCATGCGGTCAGCTCCTTCTCCGGGTGCCAGTGGCAGGCCCGCTGGCGCCGGCCCTGCGTCATCAGGGGCGGTTCGTCACGCCGGCAGACGTCCATCACCTCGGGGCAGCGTTCCTGGAACGGGCAGCCTGGCGGCAGGTTGAGCAGGTTCGGCGGGTTGCCCGGAATGGTCGGCAGATCCCCGACCTGGTCGGTGTCCAGCCGTGGGATGGCGGACAGCAGGCCCCGGGTGTAAGGGTGAGTCGGCTCGTGGAATATCTGGCGGGCCGTGCCGTACTCCATGGTCCGGCCGGCGTACATCACCAGCACGTTGTCGCAGACGCCGGCCACGACGCCGAGATCGTGGGTGATCATGATGATGGCGGTGTTGAAATCCCGCTTGAGGTCACCGAGCAACGCCATGATCTGGGCCTGCACGGTGACGTCCAGGGCCGTTGTGGGCTCGTCGGCGATCAGCAGGCTGGGCCGGCACAGCAGCGCCATGGCGATCATCACCCGCTGACGCATGCCGCCGGAGAATTCGTGGGGGAACATCGTCATGCGTTTGCGGGCTTCCGGCATTTTCACCGCATCCAGCATCCGCACCGACTCCTCGAAGGCGGCCTTGCGGCTCATGCCCTTGTGCAGCCGCAGTACCTCCGTCAACTGCTCGCCGACCCGCATGTAGGGATTGAGCGAGGTCATGGGGTCCTGGAAGATCATCGCGATTTTTTCGGCGCAGATCCGGTTCATGGCCTTCTGGTCCAGGCCCAGTATCGATTGGCCTTCGAATACGGCTTCGCCGTCCACCCGGCCGTTCCTGGCCAGCAGTCCCATCAGGGCAAACGCCGTCTGGCTCTTGCCGGACCCCGACTCACCCACGATGCCCAGGGTTTCGCCCGCCTCAAGGGCAAAGTTCAGCCGGTTGACGGCGGTTACGTCGCCCTCGGGAGTGGCGAAATGCACTTGCAGGTCATTAACGCTTAACAGGCTCATAATGCTTGGACTCCTTTCCACATCGCGATGGCCGACCGGCCACGTCGCAAAGGATTACCGGTCTTTCGGATCCAGGGCGTCGCGTAGGCCATCGCCGAGAAAGTTGAAACAGAACAGCGTTGTCACCAGGAAGCCCGCCGGGAACAGCAACTGCCAGATCGCCACATCCATTGTCTTGGAGCCTTCGTTGAGCAACGCGCCCCAGCTGGTCATGGGCTCCTGCACGCCGAGGCCGAGATAGCTCAGGAACGACTCGAACAGAATCATGCTGGGCACCAGCAGGGTGGCGTAGACCACCACGATGCCGAGGACGTTGGGCACGATGTGGCGCACGATGATCATCTGGGAACGGACGCCACTGACGTGGGCCGCCTCGATGAATTCCTTGCTCTTCAGGCTCAGGGTCTGGCCCCGGACGATCCGGGCCATGTCGAGCCAGGACACCGCGCCGATGGCGATGAAGATCAGCAGGATATTGCGCCCGAAAAAGGTCACCAGCAGGATCACGAAGAACATGAACGGGAACGAGTTGAGGATCTCCAGGGTGCGCATCATCACCGCGTCGACGCGACCGCCCAGGTAGCCCGCGGTGGCGCCGTAAAGCGTGCCGATCACGATGGCCACCAGGGCCCCGAGAACCCCCACCATCAGCGAGATCTGCCCGCCTACCAGGGTGCGGATGAAGAGGTCCCGGCCCAGGCTGTCGGTGCCGAAGTAATGCCCGTTGTCCTGCGCCGGGGGCATCTGCATGTTGTTCCAGTCGATGTCGGCGTAGGCATAGTCGGTCAGCAAGTGTCCCAGCAGGCAGAGCGCCGCCAGGGCGCAGAGGATGATCAGGCTGGCGATGGCGGCCCGGTTGCGCATGAAGCGGCGGCGGGCGTCCTGCCAGAGGCTGCGCCCCTTGACGTCTTCCGACGTGTGCAGCTGCTCGGCGAACCGGCCGACCGCCTGGCTGTTTTGATGGTTAGGGTGCATAGGCGAACACTCAGTAGCGGATCTTGGGGTCGATGTAGGCGTAGAGGATGTCGACAATGGCGTTGAAGGCGATGGTCAGCGCCCCGATCAGCACCGTGATGCCCAGCACCATGGAGTAGTCGCGGTTGAGCGAGCCATTGACGAACAGCTGGCCAATGCCGGGCAGGCCGAAGATGGTTTCGATCACCACGGAGCCGGTGATGATGCCCACGAACGCGGGACCCAGGTAGGAAATGACGGGCAGCAGCGCCGGGCGCAGCGCATGGCGCCAGACGATGTAACGGGCCGGCAGCCCTTTGGCGCGCGCGGTCCGGATAAAGTTGGAGTGCATCACCTCGATCAGGCTGCCCCGCATGATGCGGGCGATCGAGGACACGTAATGCGCCGCCATGGCCAGCACCGGCAGGACCAGGAACATCCACTGGCCGCCCTGCCATCCCCCGGCCGGCAGCCACTGGTAGTGCACCGCGAAAATCAGGATCAGCAGGGGCGCCAGCACGAAGCTCGGGATGACCACGCCCGTCATCGCTAGGGACATCACGCCGTAGTCCATCCAGGTATTCTGGCGCAGGGCCGCGATCGTGCCGAACAGCACGCCCAGGAACAGGGCCGTCAGAAACGCCCAGAGACCAATCTCCGCCGAGACGGGGAATCCCTGTCCGACCAGCTCATTGACGGTGAAATCCTTGTACTTGAACGACGGCCCCAGGTCGCCCTGGAGCAGGTCGCCAAGGTAACTGAAATACTGGACGTAGAGCGGTTGATCCAGTCCGTACTTGGCCTCGATGTTGGCCATGATCTCCGGCGGGATATTCCGTTCTCCGGAGAACGGGCTGCCGGGCGCGGCGTGCATCAGCACGAATGAGACCGTGATCAGAATCAGCAGGGTCGGGATCGACTCGAGCAGTCGCTTGAAAACAAAACGTATCATCGATGGCCACCTCAAAGACCGGCCGGCTCACGCGAGGTGAGACCCGACCGGCCCTCTTGTCGTCATGGAAGACAATCAACTTCACGGAATACAACGAAACCCCGGCCGGGTGCGGACCCGACCGGGCACAACGCGCGGAGGCGCCTAGTGTTTCGTGATGTACATGTTCTTGAAGTAGAAAATGTCTTCCGGGTTGGCTTCGGGATAGCCGCCCACGTAGGGCTTCACCAGACGGGTGGTGGAATACTGGAAGATTGGCGCCACCGGCATGTCCCGGCTGAGCATGGCGTCGGCCCGGGCGTAGAGATCGTTGCGCTTGCCCTCGTCGACGATGGTCTTGGATCGCGCCATCAACTGGTCGTACTCGGGATTGTGATATTGGGGGTAGTTGTTGCCGTTGGCGGTGGTCAGCAGGTCGAGCATCGTCGAGGCTTCGTTGTAGTCGCCGACCCAGCCGGCGCGGGCCACATCGAAGTCGCCGGCGCGCTCGGTGGCCAGGTAGGTTTTCCACTCCTGGTTGATCAGGTCGACGTTCACGCCCAGCACCTGCTTCCACATGGCGGCAATCGCAATGGCGATCTTCTTGTGGTTGTCCGACGTGTTGTACAGCAGTTCCACGTCGAGTGGGTGGTCGGGGCCGTAGCCGGCGGCTTTCATCAGCGCCCGGGCTTTCTCGTTGCGCTCGCCCTGGCTGAGCTTGGCCCACTCCGGTTCCTGCGGCGTGAAGCCGGCGGTGATGTCGGGCACGAACGAGTAGGCGGGGATTTCGCCCTGGCCGGTGATCTTGTCGGTGATCACTTCCCGGTTGATCGCGTAGCTCAACGCCTTGCGCAGGCGCACGTCGTCAAACGGCGCCTTCTGGTTGTTGAACGAGTAGTAGTAGGTGCCCACCTGGCCGGTGGTGTGGATCTGCTCGGGAATGTCCTTCTTGAGCTGGCGGTAGTGTTCGATGGCCAGTGGCGTACTGCCTCCGGTGAGATCGACTTCGCCGGCCTTGTAGCGGGACAGCTCCGCATTCTCCGAGGCGACCGGCAGGATGGTGACCTTGTCCAGCACCGTATCCTCGTTATCCCAGTAGGCGGTGTTGCGCTTGAGCACGATGCGCTCGTTGACCACCCAGTCGGTCAGTCGGTAGGCGCCGTTGGACACCATATGATCCGGTCGGGTCCAGCCGTCGCCGTACTGTTCGACCACCTTGCGGGGCGCGGGCATCATCGTGGTGTGGGCCAGCATGCGGATGAAGTAAGGGATGGGCTGATCCAGCTCGACCTTGAGCGTGTGGTCATCAACGGCCGTCACGCCCAACTCGCTGGGTGGCTTGTCGCCTTTGACGATGGCCGCCGCGTTTTTCATGGTGGACATCTCGATGTACCAGGAATAGGGCGATGCGGTTTCCGGGTCCACCGCACGCTGCCAGCCATAAACGAAATCGCCGGCGGTCACCGGGTCCCCGTTGGACCACTGGGCATCGCGCAGGTGGAACGTGAACACCGTGTTGTCGTCGTTCTCGTCCCAGCTCTTGGCCACGCCCGGCAGAATGTTGCCTTCGTCGTCCTGAATCACCAGGCCTTCAAACAATTGCCGTGTGACCCGGGTGCCCGGCACCCCCTCGATTTTCTGGGGATCCAGCGTGGCCGGCTCGGACTGGTTGTTGAACACCACGTCCTGCTCCGCCGCCAGGGCCGTGCCTTCCGGCACGTTGGCCGCTGAGACGGCGCCGCTGAAACCTGCGCCCAGGAGAATGGCCATGGCCAGGCCGTATCGGTTCAATCGCATCATATGCCCTCGCATCCTTTCCTTTGCTTATTGTCCTTCGTGCCAAGACGAAGTGTCGTATGACAGATCCGATCTGTCAGGGAGGAGACCCGGATGGAAATCATCTAAATCAACTCATCCCGGGCCCCCGGTAATGCCGCAGCGAGAACGCAGGTTTTATGCCAATAGGCCGGCAGGGTGTTGATCTGAGTGTGGTTTGTCTGTCGTAAGGGCGCCGGCCGACGATGTGTCCGCTATCGGCGCCGGGCGGCCCGCCCTGGTCGTATCCACCCGCCACGCTTGCCGGCTTTTCAGGAAAGGGCGAGCGCCCCGTAACGAAACATCAGTCCTCGTGACCGGATGGGAGTGGCCCGTTTTTGGGCGCCCGGCAGGCCCCGGACTCGGTTCCGGGGTGGTGTTCGAAAGCACTCAGGCCCCCTCCTGCGATGTCAGGCTGACACGCAGGCGCCCGACGCTGAGCAGTATGGCCAGCATCGACGCCGCGACCGCAAACCAGAGGCCCAGATGCACCGCCTGGACCGGCATTAATGAGTGGTGGGAGGTGGGGGTGTCGGCGTCGGACAGGTGAGCCGCCAGGGACAGGGTGACACCGATGATCGCCGCGCCAAGGCTCTGCCCGAACGTTCGCGCGATCGCCAGCACGCCCGACGCGTAGCTGCTGTATTCGCGTGAGGCGTTGCCCATGATCTCGCGGTTGTTGGGGCTCTGGAACAGCCCGAAACCGAGACCGCAGACCAGGCTGCGCAGCGCGATATCCCAGGTTGCCGCCGCCTCCGGCAGGAACGCCAGCAGGATCAGGCCGGCCGCAAACACCGCCAGCCCCAGGGTGGAAATCAGGGCCGGAGCGACCCTGTCGGCCAGGCGGCCGGCGTAGGGCGCCGCCAGGATGATGCCGATCGGCCAGGGCGTAAACAGCAGCGCCGACACGAACGCGCTGTACCCGTAAACGCTTTCGTACAGAAACGGCAAGGCAATGAAGGTCAGCCCCTGCGCGACAAAGGCGCTCATGGACGTGGCCGCCGCGAGGGAGAAGCGGCGATTGGCGAATATCTCCAGCGGAAGCAGCGGTTCGGGGGCCCGTTGCTGTCGCCGGACAAAGGCCCAGCCGCCGGTCAGCGCGACCAGACCGTAGAGCAGGGCAAAGGACGCGCTGCCCGCATCGCCCTGTTTCGAAAAGGTGTTGGCGCACATGATCATCGCACCCAGCATTACCGCTGAAAGCACGGCGCCGGATTTATCGAAGGCCGCTGCGGTGCGCCGTTCCGGCGTTGGCAGGCAGCGTATCGCCAGAACCACCGCCAGCACGCCCAGCGGCAGGTTGATGGCAAACAGCCAGGGCCAGCCCAGCACGGACAGCAGCGAGCCGCTCATGACCGGCGCAACACCGGTGCAGGTGGCAATCAGCACAGCGTTGATGCCCAGCACCCGTCCCAGCAACCGGTTGGGGAAGATGTGTCGCAGCAGGGCCGGGGCGATGCTCAGTGTCGCCGCGCCCCCGATTCCCTGGATCACCCGCATGCAGACCAGCATCGGCGGTGACGTCGATAACGCACAACCGGCGGACGCCAGCGTGAACACGATCAGCCCGCCGGCAAACTGGGTGCGGAAACCAATGCGCGTGGCCAGCGCCGAGAAAATGGCCAGCGACATGGCCACCGCCAGCAGGTAGCCATTGGCCACCCAGACCGCATTCGATGCCGACACTCCCAGGTTGGCGGCGATTCCCGGCAGGGCGATGTTGATCATCGAGCCGTCGAGCACGTTCATGGTGGTGGTGATCATGACCGCCAGCATGGCCGGCAAGCGGGCTTTCCCGGGCAATCCGTCATCGCCGGGCTGTTGCGAGAATAACGCCATCGATAACCTCCTGATTCGCAATGCGTGAAGGATAAAGCGCTAGAATGGATGGCGGAAGACGCACCGTTTGCACTTTATGGTTGCGGCAAACGCGTTATCTGAGTGAACGCGTACCGACGCGTCATTGGGGAATCGGAGAAGCCATGAACCAGCCGGATATGAACCTGTTGACCGCGCTCGATGTGCTGCTGGCGGAGCAGAGTGTCGCCGGGGCCGCGCGCCGTCTGGACCTGAGCACGTCCGCCATGAGCCGGACCCTGGCCCGTCTGCGCCAGGTGACTGGCGACCCCCTGCTGGTCCGGGCCGGACGCCGGATGGTGCTGACCCCTTACGCCGAGTCCATCCGCGAGCGCACGCGCGACACGGTTTTCGACGCCCTGGGTATTCTCCAGCCCGACACCCGCGTCCTCGATCCGGCCACCCTGCAACGCACCTTCACCCTGCGCGCCAACGACGGCTTCGTTGACGTCTTCGCCGCCAGCCTGATTGCCCGGGTCGCCGCGCTCGCGCCCAACGTGCGGCTGTGCTTTGTGCCCAAACCGGAAAAAAGCGCCGACGCGCTCCGGGACGGGCGGGTCGATCTGGACATCGGCGTGGTGGGCAATATGGGGCCGGAAATTCGCGTCAAGGCACTGTTCCGCGACCGGTTTGTCGGTGTGGTGAGAAAGGGCCACCCACTGGCCCGGGGGCAGGGCGTTACGGTGGCGCAATACGTGCAATGGGGCCACATCGTGGCGTCTCGCTCCGGTCGTCCGGCGGGTCCGGTGGATGAGATTCTGCACGGGCTGGGCCTGGAGCGCCACGTCGCCGCGACGGTGCCGAGCTTTCCCGCCGCGCTCTCCGTCGCTCGCGCTTCGGACCTGATCGCGCTGGTGCCGGCGTCGTTCCTGACCCGCGAACGCGACGACGATGCCTCCGCCGCCCTGTGGGTGTTTGAGCTGCCCGTCAAAACCGACGGGATCACGATTTCCCAGATGTGGCATCCGCGACAGCAGATGGACGCCGCCCACCGCTGGCTAAGAGGCCAGGTAGAAGACGTGTGCCGGAATGAGGTGATGGAGGGCGGTCTGAAAGACGGCTGAGACGGAACGCGGCTAGGCCAGGTCTTCGTACAACCGCCGGAACGAGGCCGCCGGCCGTTTGACCGAGAATTTCTCAACCGCCTGGGCCTGGTAGTCGCTGAACTGAAGCTTCTTCTCGCCGGCCTGGCGGAACTGGTCCACCAGGGCGTTCTTCAGGGACTCCGCGTCGCCCGCCCGACAGACGAGCGCCGGCGAATCCCTGAGGACTTCTCTTAGGCCGACGCAGTCGCTGCCAATGATGGGAACACCGGCGGCCAGGGCTTCCATGGCCAGCAGGCCGCACGCCTCCCAGCGAGATGGCATCGCCACAACGTCGACTCCCTTCAACGCCGCGGCCATATCGCGGGTTTGCTCGGCCTGGTGGAAATAGTCCCCCAGACCCTTGTCGTTCAGGTACTCGTAATCTTCCATCCTAAAACGGCTATGACGCCCTTGCGCTGGACCGTCCGGAGGGGGTCATGAGTGTCCATAAAATAGATGGGTTCCGCTGTTTGCACAAGAATGCGTCCGGTATATCGTCGGGTTTGCGTCTTCCGTTTGATTCGGAAGCCGGAAAACTGGGAGGGGATGATGCTTGCCGTGCCCAGTGCAACGTCGTCTTAGCTTTGAATTACAGAGTGAGCTCGATGGTGACATGTCTTTTTTGGAGTCTTTGCAAGAATTTGTAATTCTAAAAAGGCGTTGCTAGCATCATTTGGAGCTAACGGCTTGCGTTTAACTTCTACGCTGTCAGGGTTTATTTAAAACGCTAGCCATTTGATAACCTGTGCACGGATGTTGCAGGAACGAACAAGGGAATGTGGATATGGTGTCCTTCCGTTCTCACCTGATTGCTCATCCGTTGCCAATATAATCATGTCGCCAGCTGATTATGCGCTGTTGAAGTGTCGGGCATGATCATACTGGTCTGGAGTGGATTATGGTAAGCCCCGTTGTTGAGCTCCTGTCCGAACGTATTGGCCCTGAGACCTTAACGATACTCCCAACCTATAAATGCAACGCGGCCTGTCGAGAATGCTGTTTTTGCTCTAATCCATCTTTGACCGAGCGCCTCTCCCGCGAACAGATCTTTGGCGTCATCTTTAAAGCACAAGAGGCTTTTCAAAGCCTCCGGCATGTTGTTTTCAGTGGTGGTGAGTGTTTCCTGTTATACGACGATCTTTTTGACGCTTTGTCCTACTGCAATGAGTTAGGGCTTTCGACTCGCTGCGTAACGAATGGGTTTTGGGGAAAGAATCCGGAAAAGGCCGAGCGGATAGCCGAGCGGGTACATGGTGCGGGGTGTCTGGAGATCAATGTCAGCACGGGAGTGGAACATCAGGAGTGGGTCTCACTCGATGCGGTCATGAACGCGTCGCTGTCATTGGTGACTCGAGGGGTCAGGGTAGTCCTGACGATCGAAAAAGACACCGCGACGTCTCAGTGCGTGAGGCGGGCTCTTGAGCATGATGTGTTCGAACAGCTGATCTCCTATCCAAACTTTTCATATCAGGTGAATACGTGGATGTATTTCAAAGAAGGGCACTCTGATCGAGGTTTGGTTGAGAACCGCGAAGCGATTAAAGGGGGATGCGATCAGCTTCTCAATAACTTTGTTG
Organism: Marinobacter sp. JSM 1782161; assembly: GCF_011421605.1. Classification (NCBI taxonomy): domain Bacteria; kingdom Pseudomonadati; phylum Pseudomonadota; class Gammaproteobacteria; order Pseudomonadales; family Marinobacteraceae; genus Marinobacter; species Marinobacter sp. JSM 1782161. Next base: position 2,183,343 of record NZ_WSSA01000002.1, on the reverse strand, counting down.
TTACGCCCAAGAATTTGGTGTCCTCCTGTTGTGGTCTGACTTTCGAATATATGCCGGAAATGATATTGGGAAGTGCCGAAGAAACGGATTTCATGTCGCTCTACAGGGCGCAGCTTGATGATTACCGTAAGTTGGCGATCCGTGCTTTAGGGCCTTATGAGATGCTCGAATCAAAATATGGTGAAGATCGGCTCTCTAATGCTCAGCTTGATCGAATCAACCATAAGTGTGAAGCCTGCCTGATGCTGCATCAATTTGAGCGTGAAAATGAGCGGCTTGCTGAAGATGCCCGAAACCCCAATGCTGCTTTCAATGTCATTCAGAAGATAATTGCTACCGGTTAGTGGGGTGTCGGTGCGTAGATACGCACAAGGAGAGTGAAATGAAACGCAGGGATCTGATCAAGAGAGGGTTAATCGCGTCCGCAGCCATGCCGGGCGTTGCCAATGCCAACCTGCTGTATGGCTCACCGAACAGCGTAAAACCTGTCGCTGAAACTCATCTGGAATTGAGCGAGTCGAAAAAGAACGCTATCAAATACAGTCTTTCCCGGCTTGATATACCGCCAGAGCATTGGGACAAAATCGTAAAGACAAGCTCAATATGGAGTGAGCTGAATAACAACGAGGCGCTCCGTGATTACTTTATCTCCAATCCTCGGGAGGCCTTGGCGAGTTATGGCCTGAGTCCGGAGGAGCTCGAGTTATCAGATTTTGATATGCGGATGCTTCAGTTGACGTTCAGGCACCGAGATTTGCTGGATGAAGGTCGCTTCGATGACTTTATTGATGTCTTGATATTGGATTCAAAGCTTGACCGGACGGAGAATACGTTTCAAAAACGCTTGGAGAAATCTCTTGAGCAGAATTCCGGGAAGCTGGACCGTTTAATCGAGAGTGGGGTTATTGATCCCCGGGAGTCAGCGGGCATGTCTCCCACTTTGCAGTATTTTAGTGATCAGCAGTCCAGCATTCATCGGCTAGAGAGGCTGGCAGAAGGTACAGTGAGTGTTGTCACGACCGTCACGGATGTTGCCGCAGCGGTTAATACTATTGTAGCCGTCAACGTCTCAGTCTTGGGGAACTCGACTTGTCGCGTCTCGCCGGTTTCCACAGATTCACTCCTTTCTGAATTAACGCCTGTTACCAAGGCCGCGAGTCGAGCCGGATATAAAGATTTCGAGGCTTACGTGAATAAAGCATTCGCTGAGGTTTTGGAAACGGCACGCGATAAGATTCGTATCAGTATTGAACGTGTTGATAAAAATAAATCCATGCATCTTACCGCGTGGGAAAAAAAGCGATTGGAGGAGCGCCTCTTCCAAGTTGCGTCTAAGGGAATTATCTAAAGTAAACAAGGAAGGAGATGAGCAAATGAGAGCGTACGTTGCCGGTGCATTACTTGTATTAGTTTCTATGTCACCCGTGGTTTGGGCTGAATCATCGGAAGATAAGAACCTAGTCAAGCAGCAGGAGCAGTATCTCTACTGGATGGACCAGCAGACCCGTAACCAAGTGGCTGAGCGGGGGGAGAAAGTTACCGAGGCGCTTGATCGTATCGTCCGGGATGGAGCGGATGTTTGGAACCTATATAACAGGGCTTCTCAGACCTTGCGAGACCGATATGATTTTGACGCGTTTAAGCAGGCCATGAAGGAGCGCACCAAGCTTGGCGTTAGCGAGAATCGCATCTTTGCGGGCGTTGATGGAGGATTCAAGCGCTTGCCAAACCTGCCGGGAGATCGAGAATATGCCATCGTTAAGTACGATGTGACGTTCCAGAATCACGATCTTCTTTACACCGAACAAGTCACTCTCGAAAAGACCGAAGACACGTCGAGCGCGAGTGCGTGGCGAGTTGTTGGCTATTTTGTCGGTAAGAAACCTTTCTATATGTATTGATCGATCTATGAGCATCCTGGCTGGTCCGCTCAGTGCTTCTCTTTTGATATGCAGGAACAAGAATGCCTCCTGAAACAGGTCTGGTGATATATACGGAGACAAGGGTCAATGGTCAGATCGCGATACGCTCTTGGCTTCGTTTCGAGTCGATTGAATGCCCTTGTGAAGCTTCAATCTGGGTAGACATCCACTCATTGGAAAAACCGGATGAGTTACCGGAGAGGCATTTCTGCGAAGCGACATTAGACTCGCAAGGAGAGGTGTCCGGCATCGATTTTTACTCTTCTTCCGGCACGACTCATTTTCGTTTTGGCAACGGCCAGTTTCGAGTCAATCTGCCGGGAGGTGTAGGCCGCCGTGGTGATTTCTGCGCCGAGGTGATTTCTGTTGGCAGCGTGGTTCCAGTTTTTGCATGGACGCTCTCAAAAGTAGGCTTTCAGGACGGTGTCTGCGATATGACGTTGTTCAACTGTGATCGTTTGGTGGAGCAGGCCTACCGTGTTGAGAGGCAGGCCGATGCCTCATACAAAGACACGTTTGGACAGACGTTGATCTTTGATGACGCGGGTTGCCTGGTCGGTATTTCGAAACAGGATGTTGTGACCCGACTTCAATGGTCGACGGCGCTCTCAGTGCCTGCCTGGGGCAAAAGACAGGTTTTGGAGGCACGTGCTGATAGTCCGGATCAGTCGCACTATGCCTGCGAGCCCGTAGTGTTCGATACGCACGCGGCTCATATTGCCGGTGATGTCTTGTTACCAACAGGTGGCTGGGATTCCGTTAAAGCGGTTTCCCTGTTTATCGGGGGAACCGGTGCCTATGACCGGTACGGCATTTGTGGAAGCATGGACCTTGGCTACCACGAGATGCATCAGCGTTTGGCGGACGCAGGCGTCGCCGTACTGAGAATCGACTTGCCGGGAAATGGTGAATCTCGCTATGTCCAGGATAAGGTCGAACCGGATTTCCGGGAGCAGTTGGCCTTCTATGAAGGGGCGCTTGAGAGCATGGATGGGAGACTGGCCTCCACAGGACCGGTTCACGTCATTGGTCACTCCATGGGCGGCGTCATGGCGCTTGAGCTGGCCGCGAGGTGTCGGATTGTGGCGTCCGTGATTCTGATCAACGCACCCGGTCGCCCGGTCGATGCCCTGATGAGGGACCAGGCAGTAAGGAAGCTGGATGCTCTTGGGGTGTCAGAGACGCAGCGCCGGGAAGAGCTGGAAAAGCAAGACGCATTTTTTTACCACGTCCAGCACACGAAAGACTGGAGCGAGGCAACGGTGCCGGCTGATGTGTTGCCGCTCAAGTCAGAGAGCCTATGGTTTCGCCAACTGATGGCTGTTGATCCGGGAGCCTTACTTTCGAGGCTGGAGAAACCTGCTTTGGTAATCGTAGGGCAACAGGATGAGCAGGTTTTCGACGAGGACGCTCGGTTGTTAGCCGCTGCGCTGGGGCGACCAGAGCGTTTTGTCAGGATTCGTGACCTGGCGCATCACTTCAAGGCGATCCGTTCGCGTTCGGTGACCGAAACTGACAAGGCCTGTCTGGATGAGGTTACCGGAGCCGTCCTGACGTTCATGGATTCTCTGAATGGACTTCAGAGGGAAGATGGTTCGTTTCAGTAGAAAGTGGACGCCATTTCGGAAAATAGTCGGCCTGCGTCGGCAGGCGTTGTCGGTGATAGCCATTTGCAGTCTGGTGGTCTATTTCTGCGCCCTGTCGGTGCCTGTCACCATTCAGCAGGCTATCGACATAATTCGCACGGATGGCTTTAAAGCCGATGTTTTTGGGCTTTTTTTTCTGGCTCCTCTGCTGGTCTTGGGAGAGTATCTCGCCTCGGCGGTCAGAAGCCGGAAGATTATAGAGCTTAGCCGGTTCTTTGATGACCGGTTGTCGCGGCGTTTATTTGTTCACCTCTTTCGGATGGGGTACGGATCCGTAAAAGGCCGTGATGCCTCGGTGTTGTATTTGTTCAATCAAATATCCAGGTTGCGCGATGGTATTATCAATCTGATTCCGCAGGCGATATTTGAGCTCGGTGTGGCTGTTTTGGCGATTGTTGTCATCTTCTTTTACGACTATCTGATAGGCACCGTTGTTTCAGTCCTCTGCCTCGTTTTTTTTGTGTTATTGAAGCGTGGCTTCTCCGAGCTGTATTCGGAATCTCTGAATTTTTACTCCAGTGATAGCGAGAAACTGAACTGCCTTAATGAAAGCATCAGCGGCTATTCAACAATCAAAAAGCTTCGGCTAGAGCCTTTTGGCTACAAGAAATGGAGCTTGGCCGTTGATAAATACAACGCACTTTTTGGATCAATTTCCTATAAAACCCGCCGGCTTTTCATCAATAGTCAGGCTGCAGGACGGCTGATTGCATTGGTGGCTATCCTGATAGGCTGCATAAAACTGGCCAACGGTTCTATGAGTGCCGGAGAGATCATTGCAGTTCAGCTACTGATGGGGAGGGTTACTGGCCCTTTGATCGGCAGCGGAGATATTGCACGACAGTTCGAGGATGTCAGTGTCGCTGCCAAGTTCATTTCTGACTTCCTTCATGAGTCGCCCCCAACCCGGCCCGCGTTATCCAAGCATGCGACTCAGTATGCAGGCCTAATCGACATTCGAGATCTGAGTTATCAGTACCCGAATGATGCTTTTCCGGTGCTGCGACAGTTGAACCTCAGGCTGTCTGAACGGGAGAGTATCGCGATTGTCGGCGAAAACGGTTCTGGGAAAACGACGCTGACAGAGATCCTGCTGGGTCTGAGGCCAGATTATAAAGGGATGGTTCGCGTTGGAGGTGTTGAGCTCAATACAGCGAGTAATCGGCAGTCCCGGAGCCTGTTTGGCGTTCTTGATCAGCACACTTCATTGTTTGCCGGCACGATCCTTCAGAATATTGTGGCGTGTGCACAGAGCTATTCTGAGGAAGAGCTTTGGAACGCCATCGCGGTTGCTGGTCTTAAAGAGTTTGTGGCCGGCCAGCCGGCTGGTCTGCAGAGTTACGTTATGGAAAAGGGACAGAATCTTTCGGGCGGTATTCGGCAGCGAATCGGGATTGCCCGCGCCCTGGTCGCGAGTGCCGATATCCTCGTCCTCGATGAGCCAACTTCCCATATCGACCATGCGTCCGCCGGGAGGATCCAGAGAGAGTTGGCTGACCTGGGCAAGAGCAAGCTGGTTATTGTGATTACGCATAATCCGGACGCTTTGGCATCCTATGATCGTGTTTTTCGGCTAAATGCGGGGGGGCTGGTTGAAGAGCGCCCGGGCGTCAGGACGAGCGATGGTTCCGGTATCCGGATGCTGGAAGTCATGGACGCAAGTGGAGCGGTGTGATGCGCAGGCGCTTGTGCCGTTGGGGGTATTGTCGGATTGGCTTCCTGTTGCTTGCGTTGGCTGGCGTTGTTGGTGCAACACCGTCCCCCGATGCGCCTGTTCAAGCTCACTCTGTGCACGAGGTCCCGGAAGCCTGTGGGCACAATGCCATGAGCCTTATCGGTGCTCATCAGCGTGATCGTCTTCTGAACCGGTTTAAAAGCGATGGCTGGCATCTGCCGTCGGCGGCAAATTTGCGAGAGATTTACTCCGGCCATGAGCAGCAATTCGGCGATGGGATTTTTTGGATTGCTCCGCCAGCGGCGCGCAGTCGAGGCTTCAACTGGTATTACAGCGTACCTCGTAAACGGGTCATGGAGTTTGGTGATATTTTGTCCTTCCCTGCATTTCTGCTCTTGGTGAATCGCGATCAGCCGGATGAGGGGCCGGCTTACGCATGCTTTACGCACTGATGCCTGGAATGTGAAGCTCTTCGCTGAAGCGTCCGGGTTGGGCTCCCGTTCTTCGCCATCGAGGTCTCTCAAGAACAAAGCGCCAGAGTTGATATTCCCGGTTCTCTGCCGGCAAAGCGTTGGTGTGTGCTTTGTGATACGGGCTGAGCATGGGCGAAGTGTCGCCCCATACTGTCGCGCGGGGCCACCGGCCCCTTCCGTTACAACAATCCGATCCTTCAGGGCCTGCCTCCGATGTTCCCGGCTGTCGCTGGGCGTATAAGTCGGGACCAGGCGAGAGGTAACCTGATCCCCGGGATCTCTCACAGGGTTACTGCAATGCTGTCATGGTTTAGGCTGCCAGGCTTTCAAGTGTTTATCCAGGAATCCCCGGATTGCCGGGATGATCACATCACCATGGGTTTCCAGGGCGAAATGCCCGGTGTCGTAAAAGCGAATGTCGGCCTCCGGTATATCCCGCTTCCACGCCTCAGCACCGGGTGGCAGGAAGAACGGGTCGTGTTCCCCCCAGACCGCGAGCAAGGGCGGTTGGTGCTCCCGGAAGTAGGCCTGAAATTCCGGGTACTTCGCCACATTGGTTGCGTAATCCAGCAGTAAGTCGAGTTGAATGTCTGCCATGCCGGGGCGCGAAATATGCGCGCCTTCCAGCGTGTAGGCGTCCGGCGCCACGGCGCTGGTATCGCTGACCCCTTCCACGTACTGCCATTGGATGGACGCCGGCGTCGGAAAGTCGCTGAGGGCTTCACGGTTCTCCGGCGTCGGGTTGTTCCAGTACGCCCGGATGGGGTCCCACCCTTCTGAAAGGCCTTCTTCATAGGCATTGCCGTTCTGCGAAACGATCGCCGTCACCTTGGACGGATGGGCCAGGGCCAAACGCCATCCCACCGGCGCGCCGTAGTCATGAACCGCAATGGCGTAACGGTCGAGCTTTAGCTGGTCAGTAAACTGATCGATCGTCTTTGTAAGACCGGCGAAGGTGTATTCGTACAGGCCGCGTTCCGGCGCCTCCGTGTAGCCAAAGGCCGGCAAATCCGGGGCAACCACGTGATAACTGTCGGCGAGGGCTTCGATCACATCGCGCCACATGTACGACGAGGCCGCGAACCCGTGCAACAGCAGAACCGTCGGTGCTGCCGGGTCTCCGGCTTCCCGGTAGAACACGTTGACATCGCCTACGCTCGCGTAGCGGTAGTGGGTCTGCGCTGTTGCCCGTGAGTGGGCATCGTCAGCCTGTTTGCGCCCGGTTGGCAGGGCTTCGGCGGAATGGGTGGACGTCGTCAGGTCGTCGTGTGTCATGAGTGCTTCCCTCGGTAACCGTTAATGAGTGTTTTTGCAGGTTATGAGGTTTCAGGGTAACCTGTCAAATATCAAATTAAAGGTTATTGGGTATGTCATCAGGAATTACGCCGCCGTTTGTCGCAAGCAACCTCGCTCTCGATTTCATCAACACGCAGTTCGGCGTAGGGGCCGAGCGGCGTGATTGTCTGGATGACGACGGCAGTGTCGTCGACTGGCTGCGGCAGGCCCATGCGTTAGCCGACGAACTGGAAAGCCCGCCTGAGGGGCTGGTGAATCTCGCCCGGGCATTGCGTGACAACATGAAGGCGTTGATTGCTTCCGCCAAAGACGGTCAAGTGGCGGATCCCGGCACGGTCAACCGGGTGCTGGAACGGGGGCGCCCCATCGAGAGGATCGAATGGGAACCAACGGACGCCGTGTTTGAGAGAAAGGAGTACCCGCGCGACCAGCAGAGCGAAAGCCTGTTGCAACCTGTGGCGCGGGCTCTGGTCGAGTTACTGACGGAGGAAGACCTGCAGCTTGTGAAGGAGTGCGAAGCCTCCGACTGCGTCCTGCTGTTCCACGATCAAACCAAATCGCACCGTCGTCGCTGGTGCAGCATGGCCACCTGCGGCAACCGGATGAAGGCCGCCGCGCATCGGGCCAGAAAACACGCCAGGTAGCGCGTTCCACGGCTGACGGAAGCCGTACACCTGGACAACCTGTATCCGCATCAATAAGGACTCATCGATGCATTCCCGCACTTCCATTCTGACTCGTACCGCGTTGGGGCTCGCCCTCGGGCTGTGCATGACGACCGCCGCTGTAGCAAAGACCTCTCTGGAACGCCTTTCCGATACCGTCGAGAAGGTTGAAAACCAACTCGACGCCCGGGTCGGCCTCTCGCTTGTGGACACGGGCTCGGACTTTTCCTGGGCACACCGCGCGGACGAGCGTTTCCTGATGAACAGCACGATCAAAGTGCTGATTTGCGGAGCCGTACTGGCGCGGGTGGATGAGGGGGCGATGGCACTTGCGGACCCGCTGCCGGTTCGCCAGGACGACATCCTGTCTTACGCGCCGGTCACCAAGGAGCAGGTGGGGCAGGACATGACCCTCGGCGAGCTGTGCTACGCCGCGCTGGACATGAGCGACAACACCGCCGCCAACCTGCTGCTCGAACACCTGGGCGGCCCGGCGTCGGTCACCCGGTTCCTGCGCCGCATCGGTGATTCGGTATCCCGCTCAGACCGCTACGAGCCGGCGTTGAACACCGGTGCACCAGGCGACCCCCAGGATACGACCCGGCCCGTTGCCATGTCCGGCACCCTGAGCAAGCTGTTGCTGGGGGAGGCCTTGACCGCCGACTCCCGCGACCAACTGGTGGCATGGATGAGTCACGGCGGCGTGACCGGTGCGCTGCTTCGCGACGACGCACCCGCGAGCTGGCACATCGCCGACAAGTCCGGCAGCGGCGACACCACCCGCAACATCGTGGCGCTGATCACCCCGGACGACGGCGCCCCGCGCATCGTCACCCTCTACATCTCGGATGCCGACGCCGACTTCAGGACCCGCAATGCCGCCCTGAAAGAACTGGGGGCCGCGGTGATCGGGGTGATCGAAAGTCATCAACCGGCGCCATGAGCGGCGAGGTCGCGATACTGCCCTTTGAAATACAGCAAGGGCTGCGTAGCGGCCGTTTCCTGCCGATTCAACGCTTTCACTTCACCAATCACGATCAGGTGATCGCCGACGGCGTGTTCGGCGTGAATCTCGCAGTCGAGCCAGTGCAGGCTGCCACCGATGATCGGATTGCGCAGCGGCGATGCCTGCCATTCGACGCCGAGCCACTTGTCCGCGCCTTGCCGGGCGAACTGACTGGAAAGCCGGGCCTGTTCATCGGACAGGATATTGACGGCGAATCGACCCGCCCGGCGAATTTTGGGGTAGCTGTACGAACTCGACATCACGCTGAACGACACCAGCGGCGGGTTGGTCGACACGCTGTAGAACGACTGGCACGTGAAGCCAATCGGCTCGTTATCAACGAGTGAGGTGATCACCGTGACGCCGGACGCGAAGTGCCCGAGCGCCTCGCGGAAGCGCAGTGGATCAATAGCCGAATGAGGAGGTGACATATTGGTTCCAGAAAAACGGTGGTTCCAGAAAATCAGTGATTCCAGAGAGTCGGTGACTCCAGACAATCGTGTACCGCTCGGACGTCTTATCAGGTTCCGAGTGTTTTGCGGGCCTGAAAAGCCCAGCGGTCCTGGCCGTTGGCTGGCGTCAGCCGTGTTCAGCCCGGCTGGGTAAGCTCTTTCCGGACGATGTCGGCACCCGCACCCAAGGCGCTCAACTTGCCTCTCGCGACCTGGCGGGGCAAGGGCGCCATACCGCAGTTGGTGCAGGGATAGAGCTTGTCGGCATCGACAAACTGGAGCGCTCGTCGCAGCGTATCGGCGACGTCCTCCGGAGTCTCAATGGCATGGGTGGCGACATCGATCGCCCCCACCATCACTTTCTTGCCGCGAATGAGCTCGATCAGATCCATCGGCACATGCGAGTTGTGGCATTCCAGTGAGACGATATCGATGGCGGAAGCCTGCAGCTTGGGGAAGGTCTCTTCATATTGCCGCCACTCCGCACCCAGCGTCTTTTTCCAATCCGTATTGGCCTTGATGCCATAGCCGTAGCAAATATGGACGGCGGTTTCGCACTTGAGGCCTTCAATGGCTCTTTCCAGCGTGGCCACGCCCCAGTCGTTGACCTCGTCGAAGAAGACATTGAACGCGGGTTCGTCAAACTGAATGATGTCCACGCCGGCCGCTTCCAGCTCTTTGGCTTCCTGGTTGAGGATCCCGGCGAATTCCCAGGCCAGTTTTTCACGGCTTTTGTAATGGGCATCGTACAGCGTATCGATCATCGTCATCGGGCCTGGCAGGGCCCATTTGATGGGCTGCCGGGTTTGCTGGCGCAAGAAACGGGCATCGTCCACGAAAACCGGCTTCTGGCGGCTGACCGCGCCAACGACCGTCGGCACGCTCGCGTCATAGCGATCACGGATCTTAACGGTTTCGCGCTTCTCGAAATCAACGCCGTCGAGGTGCTCGATAAACGTGGTGACAAAGTGCTGCCGCGTTTGCTCGCCATCGCTGACAATATCGATGCCTGCCAACTGCTGTTCGAGCAGGGACACACGCAAGGCATCCTGTTTGCCCTCCGTCAAAGCCTCACCTTGCAGCTTCCAGGGGGACCAGAGTTTCTCGGGCTCTGCCAGCCAGGCGGGTTTGGGTAAGCTGCCCGCCGTCGAAGTCGGTAGTAATGTTTTCATAGTCAATACGGTCGCCTGATGTGGTTCGTTAAAGAGCGTCATGGGCCGCCCACCGCTCAAGGACATCCCGGTAGGGTTCGATAAGGTATTCTTCAGTGAACTGGCCCTGCTTGACCGCGAGCTGACTGCGCTCCTCTCGATCATAGTTGATCCGTGTCCACGAATAGTCGGAGTGATTCAGGCTCGGCTTAAAGCATTTGCCCGCCTCGGAATTGGCGTTGTAAATCTCGGGCCGATAGATTCTCTGGAACGTCTCCATGGTGCTGATCGTGCTGATCAGCTCCAGATTCGTGTAATTGTTAAGCAGATCGCCAAAGAAGAAAAAGGCCAAAGGCGCCACGCTGTTCGGCGGCATGAAATAGCGGACATTCAGCCCCATTTTCCGGAAGTAGCGCTCGGTCAGCGACGATTCGTTCGGCCGGTACTCAAAGCCCAGGACTGGGTGCTGGTTGTCCGTGCGCAAATAGGTCTTGTTCTCCGACACGCTGATGCATATGACGGGCGGCTTGGAGAAATTTTCGGTGTAAGCACTGGAGTTCACGAAGTGCTTGAAAAGCTTGCCATGTAAATCGCCAAAATCATCCGGAACGCTGAATTCTGGCTGATCCTTGTTGTGGTTCCGCAGTGCGATGCTGAAATCGTAATCCCGCACATAGGATGAAAAGTTATTCCCGACAATGCCTTCAATGTGCTGGTTGGTTGTGCGATCAAACACCGTCGTTTGCAGTATCTCGATCGTCGGGAAGGTATCGCCATTGCCTTCAATGTCCAGGTCGACGGACACGATTTCATGCCGCACGGAATAACGGTCACCGTTTGGGTTGTCCCAGTGCGCGAGGGCATTAAACCGGTTGTCGATCATCGTCAACGTGTCGCGCAGGTTCTCCTGGCGCCTGTCTCCCCGGGCGAGGTTGGCAAAATTGGTGGTGATGCGCGTGCTGTCCGATGGGCGATAGTGCTCATCGAAACCAATACGCTTGATGGCGAACGTGAACTCGTGACTCATGGCGACCCGGTATCCTGATTCCTGAGATATAACCTGAACTCTTTTCCTGTCTTGCGGTGTTCCGCGTTTCCCGCTCAGTAGCCTTCGTGATGTCGGCTATTGAGAACAGTGGCTATCTTATGCCGGGCTATCGATGAGTAAAAATGAATTAACTTCAGTTACCCATTAGATCTGATCATGGACTCTTTAAGTGCGACGTCCTTTTGCGGCTTGCCGCGCTTTGGGGCCGTTTGGGTCTTGGAGCGATGGAAACCATCGACATCGTACTGCCGGTGGCGAGTGGAGGGTGGGGTTGTGACGCAGCCCGGGTGAGGAAGACTGTGGCGGCGTCTCGTCACTGCGCGATACCGGCAGGGATCGAGGCCGCGTAGATCAAGATTGCATGGCGCACGCTAAATCGAATGAGATCTTTACCTGATTCGAGCCAACAAAAACGATGACCTTAACCCCGTGGCCCTTAAGTAGCTCAAGATTGTTTGGCTGGACGTTTTCGATATCAATCAGTACGCAGTTGGTTTTCAATAATATTTCCTCGCGGCCTTGCTCTTCGCCTTAATGGGTTAAATTGTCGAACACAGTAGCTGCGGTGGCGTAAATAAAGAAAGTTGCGACCACGATCGCTCCGATTTCCTGTATGTGGACGAACCGTTTCGGCACTCGCTCAGACGGTGAAGTCTTCTGGAAGGTCTTAAGAGCGCAAAAGTAGGCAATACATAGATAAAGTAGCGCTGCGAATACACCACCGCCCATCGTGAAGAATAAATAGTCGGGTTCTTTCGACGATCTGGCGACGTAGAGTTTGTAGACTTCAACCCCCGCACAGAGCCAAAACAGCCCCCCAAAGCTTGTGCCAGAATCGTGAGCGGGCGTTCAACCTGCTTGAGGCGAACAACGCTATTGCGCAACATTTGTATTCACGCCTGGAGTTCTCCAGTCAGGAACTGCGCACGCCCTTGCCCGAAAGACCAGTCGGCGTCGGTGTTCTCGACAACGGAGACAATGAGGTCATCAGGAGAAACGCCACAGCTTGCTTCCAGTTTTTGGGCCAACAGCTTATAGAACCTGATCTTCTGGGGTTGAGGGCGAGGTCGGGAAACGACGCTTAGCAACACGACAGCGTTTGTTCTCCTATAGCCCAGCCCAGTGTCTTCGAGAATGAGTTCGCCGGGGCGGTGCTGAGTAACGGACTGATAGCGATCACTCGAAGGCACCTCGAATGCCTGGACCATCGATTCGTGGGCAGCGTCCAGGAGTTGGCGCACTTCTTCTTCACTGCGCCCTTCGATGAGGTCGAACTTGAGTAGTGGCATGTACGTGTCTCCTTGTGTGCAGGTGAGTGTCTGGTGCCCGGGACGCGTTCGCTGGTAGATGAAATCGATCTTGCAGGACCGTTTATAGACGAAGACTTATGAGCGTTGCGATGACCAGGGCAACGGCGGCGGACAGCAAGGCGCTGGCGAAGGTGTGGCTCAGCGCATACAGACTGTCCGCCAGGAGCGGCCCGATGATCTGACCGAGGCCGTAAGCCAGTGTCATCGTCGCCAGCAGGTTGGCGCCGGACTGACGCGCCGCACGTTGCGCTGCAGGCATGGCGATGGTCACTGTGCCCATGAACGTGCCGCCAACTAACAGGGCGCTCAGGAGATAGCCGGCCCCCGAGTCCAAAACAACAGGCAGGGCGACACCACATGCCTGGACGATAAGGTTAAGGCGCAGGGTATGACGGGTTCCCAGCCGTTCGTGAGCGCGATGCCAGAGATAGCAGGACGGTGCCGCGCCCAGTCCGAATACGGTCCAGACGTGAGCCGGGTCCAGATCGGGGAATGCGGTTTTGACCAGTGTCGGGAGATAGGTGGCGGTGACGATATAGCCCAGGCCGGCGAGACCATAAATCAGGACGAGCGGCCAGGCTGCAACGACGGTTGTATCGGTGTTCGAAGGCGTCGTTTCACGTAAGCCCTGGCGTGTGTTGTTACCACGATCGCCTGTCAGGAAGGCCGGCGCAGCCGCCAGGCCCATGATCAGTGCCGCGAAGCCCAGTATCAGCCACATACCGGCGCTGGCCAGGCCTAACGATTCTGCCACTACCAGCAACTCCGCCGACAAGGCAATTCCGACGCCCACACCAGCATAGAGCAGCGGAGCACCCCATGAATGACCTCGGTGCTCAAGCAGCCACAGAGAGGCAGCGACCATGGACAGTGCACTGAACAGGCCAGCCACGCCACGTACCGCGACAATTGCTCCGGTCGAAGTCAGCAGCGCGAGCACTGCCAGGCAGAGGGCGGTGCCCAGGGTCGACAGTTGGCAAAACCAGTGGGCTTTGTGGGCACGAAGGCGAACGGCGAGCAGGGCGCCCAGCAGATAGCCAGCGTAATTGGCGGAGGCTGCCAAACTGCCACCGCGCAGGCTGAGTACCCCTTCGTCCACCATGTGTGGGTAAATCGCCGTAAAGGCAAAGCGGCCGAAGCCCATGCCAATGGTCAGAACCATGGACGCCTGGATGGCAGATTTCCAGTCGGAACGTTGGGCCGATTGCACGGTGGACGATGTGTTCACGGACGCACACCGTCCAGTTGCTGCATCAGATGCTGAAAAGCGGGAACGTTATAGCCCTCTCGCCAGACAAGCAGGGTGTCGGCATGGCCTGCTGGCAGCGTTTTGCAGTCGGACGGCGTACTTGTCAGCTTCAGCACACTCTCGGGTAGTAGCGCCACGCTAGCCCCTGCTGCAACGCAAGCCGTTATCGCATGATAGGAGGCCATTTCCTGGACTTTCCAGGACGTCGAACCGGCCATTCCGAGCAGATGCTCGGCTATGCTGCGGTAGGTGCAGCCTTGGGGAAAGGCGGCCAGTGAGCGCGTCTGAATGTCGGCGACCTGATCGCAACTGGATTCATGAGCGGGCAGCAGTAGTCGAAGATTTTCACACCACAGGGTTAGGGATGTCAGTCCCAGGTCGTCCAGCGCCGAAGCGTTCTCAAAGGATTGCGGAAGCGCGATAAAGGCGCAATCAAGCTGGCCGGCACGCACCTTCTCAAGCAGCGGGCGCGATGGACCGGTGGTCAGTTCCAGGCGTGTCTCCGGGAAACCGGCGTGGTAGCCGGCCAGCACCGAAGGCAACCGGCTCGCCGCCGTGCTCTCCATGCTGCCGATGCGCAGGGTACCGCCGTTCACGCCTCCAGAGACGACATGCCGGGCCTCATCTTCAAGGGCCATCATGCGTTTCGCATAGCCGAGAAAATCCTCGCCCGCGGCGGACAGCGACAATCGCTTTCCGATCCGCACGAACAGATCCGCGCCTAAATCCGCTTCCAGTTGCTGGATACGAGTGGTCACGTTGGACGGGGCCCGCCCCAGCCGGTTGGCGGCATGGGTGATGCTCAACTCGCTAGCCACAGTGCAGAAGATTCGGAGTGATTCGGAATCCATGCTTTTCCTCTTGAGAGAATCTTTTCTGTCAAATATTCTGTTTTAGGAAATATATCATCTAGTTTGTTCTCAAGTCCAGAAGGAAAAGCCATGAACGTCGATCAGGAACTTGTCGCCAGACTCGGCATCCGCCTTCCGATTGTCCAGGCGCCGATGGCCGGGGTGTCAACGCCTCAGCTTGCCGCGGCCGTCTCCAACGCGGGCGGCCTGGGATCGATTGGGATCGGTGCCGTTTCAGCCGACCAGGGGCGTCAACAAATCGAAGTGACACGTGCTTTGACGGACCGCCCCTTCAACGTCAACGTGTTTTGCCACGCCCCCGCCCAACGCGACCCGGAACGCGAAGCCGCCTGGCTGGAGCATCTGGTTCCGCTGTTCGCAGAGGCCGACGCTGAACCCCCTGCGGCTCTCAGTGAGATCTACACGTCCTTCCTGGAAGACGAAGACGTATTCGACATGCTGCTTGAGCAGCGCCCACCGGTGATCAGTTTTCACTTCGGATTGCCATCGCCCGAACGGGTCCAGGCCCTGGGGCAGGCTGGCATCTACACGATGGCGACCGCGACCCATTTGTACGAAGCCGATCTCATTGAGAAGGCCGGCATCGATGCCATAGTGGCGCAGGGGATAGAGGCTGGCGGACATCGTGGCATATTTGATCCGGACGCCAACGATGAGGGGCTGGCCACGTCCGTACTCGTCCGGATGCTGGTAAAAAGGGCCCGGCGGCCCGTGATCGCCGCAGGCGGGATCATGGATGGGCAGGGCATTCGAGCCGTGCTCGACCTGGGCGCGTCTGCCGCGCAGTTGGGCACGGCGTTTATTATGTGCCCGGAGTCTTCCGCCAACGAGCACTATCGTCAGAATCTCAAGAGCACCCGGGCTGCGACAACCCGGCTGACCCGAGTGCTTTCCGGCCGTCCGGCCCGGGGCCTCGTCAACCGGTTGGTGCGATACGGCGAGGCGGCTGGCAGCCCGGAGCCGCCCGCCTACCCCGTTGCCTATGACGCGGCCAAACAATTGGCGGCCGCTGCAGCCAAGCTGGGTAATACCGAGTTTGCTGCGCAATGGGCGGGGCAGGGCGCTCCACTAGCCCGCGCACGGCCGGCCGCAGAGCTTGTTGAAACGCTGGCTCTCGAGCTGGTGGGGAACTGAGCCGTCGCATAGTTCCACGGTATCTTGAGTTGTGCTGGCGCCGCGAGCGATGAACACGCGGAGAGTGGGCCGTTTCTGTGTTTTTTTGATATTCACTGTATCAATGGTGAGGCATGCCGATTATCCATTAGACAGATTTTTATGGCATGGCAATGCTAAATGGGACCTTTTAACCGGAGTGATCCCATGTCTAAAACACTTGTTCTGGCTTTTCATCCTGATATCGCGCGTTCTCGTGCCAATGCTGGTCTCTTGTCTGCCATTCACGGCATCGACGGTGTTGAAATTGTCGATGTACAGCGCATCTATCCCGGTGGCGATATCGACACTGACGTCGAAGTAAATCGGTTGCTGGCCGCGGACCGGCTTGTTCTGCAATATCCGATGCAGTGGTACGCGACCCCGGCGATATTGCAGGCATGGCTGGATGCTGTGTTAACGCACATGTTCTACATCAGCTACGAGTCGGAGGGACGCAGGCTGCAAGGCCTGCCTGTAATGATCTCGGTAACAGCCGGCAACACGCCAGAGGCCTACCGTAAAAACGGACGTAATATGTTCACCATGCTCGAATTGCTGGCGCCACTTCGAGCCATGGCTCACCGGTGTGGCTTGGCTTGGAGTTCTCCCTTTATCGTATACCGGGCCAACGGGCTGTCTCCAGGCGAACTCAAACTCGAGGGAAGCCGTTATGCGCAGCAGTTAAATAACTGGATTGTGGCGTCTGAGCCCCAGTCGGTTTGAACGATCGGGGGCGTTAAACGTCGTCTGTCCGGGGCGGTGAATTAAACCCGGTTTGCAGCTCTTCAGGCTGCAAACCAAGATTGGAGAAAAACGTGGATAGTCACCCAGATTCAAACACAGCGCTTCTCTTGATTGATGTCCAGGAAGGTTTTGACGACCCTTCCTGGGGAACGAGGAATAACCCAAATGCGGAAGCCAATATATCTCGCTTGCTTTGTCTCTGGCGGAAGCGCAAGCGTCCCGTGATTCACGTCCAGCACTGCTCCCTGGAAGCGAACTCTCCGTTACGCGCGGATCAGTCCGGAGTGGCCTTCAAGCGGCAGTTCGAGCCTTGCGAGGGCGAAGTGGTCTTTCAGAAGTCTGTGAACAGTGCTTTTATTGGGACGAATCTGGAATCACACCTCAGATCTGAACGCATTGAAAATCTGGTTATTGTTGGTTTGACGACCGATCACTGTGTATCAACAACCACCCGTATGGCCGGAAATCTTGGTTTTAAGGCGTTGCTGGTGTCCGACGCCACCGCAACATTCAACAGGGTGGGACCGGATGGTCGTGAGTACAGCGCTGAAGAGATTTGCGCCATCCATTTAGCCAGCTTGCACAATGAGTTCTGTAAGGTGCTGACGACGGAGCAGCTGTTGAGTGAGTAACGGAGACCCAATGCGGTTTGCCGTTGCCTGTTGGGGGATCGCTGAACGATCTCCTTCGCCACCGGCTCACGTCCCCGGCGGCTCCTCGCCAGTAATTCATGTCCGCTTTTTCAAGCGTGTTTATAGCCAGGGGCCTGAAGTATTCCTTCAGCTCTAAAAAGACTTTGCAGCGTCTTGATCACATGCTGAACGACTGGATCGCTGTCTCGTCGCGTATGCCAGGCCAAGTGCAGGCTAAAGCCGGGAATCTTGATCGGTGGGGCAAAGATAGCCAGAGATTCAGGGGCGGAGAGGCAATTCATGGGGGCCGTGGCAATCATATCGGATGCTTTTATCAGGGGTTCGACGATCGTGAAGCTGGGGACAACGGCACCAACGTGGCGTGTTTGTCCCTGCTGAGCGAGAATTTCTTCCAGTGACCCACGAACACTGCCTTTTCCTGAAACAACAACGTGCGGCCAGGCCAACCACTTTTCCATGTTGAATGCCTGACTGGCAGGATGCTCCGCACGCATGGCGACCACATAGTCCTGTTGTCCAATAGTTATGCGATGAAACTTTGGCGGTAAGGCGGAGAACGTCGAAATAGCAATATCAGCCTCGCCACTTTCCAGGCGATGAAGGGCATCCTGACTCCCGTGCCAAGGGAGTAACGCGAGGTTTACCAACGGAGCACTGCTGTTCAGCCGGGATAGAAGGCTTGTTATGACAGTCAGGCCTGGCTGATCCGCCATGACCAGGCGCACTGTCTGACGAATCTGGGATAGTTTGATTTCGGGCGCTTCCACAACGGCCGATATCGCAGCTAATGCTTGGGATAGGGGCTCTCGCAGAGATCTGGCCTTGGCGGTCAGTCGCATCTCGCCGGCGACGCGTTCCAGCAATGGGTCATTGAAAATATGTCGGCACCTTTCCAGGGCATTACTGGTGGCAGGTTGCGACAGTGCCAGGCGTCGCGCTGCCCGTGTGACGTGTTGCTCATCGAGCAGAGCATGCAGGACGACCAACAGGTTAAGGTCCAGGGATCGTAGATTGGCCATGTTATTTCCCAGGCTTGTAGGGTGCAGGTCACGATTTACCTGTCAGGCACCGTTGGATTGAATGAATCCACGAAATAGTCATCGTGTCAGAGGTTAACCTGACTCATCGTTGGGCTGGAATGGAGGAGGCCGGACGATGAATGATCGCCAACGTCAGGTGGTGCCCGCGTGCCGGAGTGGAAAGGCCGGTTATTCCGACCCGCTTTCCCGTCCGCTGGCTTGTTGCCAGATGATGTAGCTGTCTCCCCACTCTTTCATTGCCTCAAGTACCGGGGCAAGCGTCAGTCCAATGTCCGTGAGCGAATATTCGACGCGAGGCGGTACTTCCGCAAACACCTCGCGGGAAACGATGCCATGAGTCTCAAGTTCTCGAAGCTGCAACGTCAGCGACCGCTGGCTCACTCCGCCAATGAGCTTGCGAAGCTCACCAAATCGTTTGGTTCCGCTTAACAAGTAGTAAATGATCAGCGGTTTCCATTTGCCGCCCGCCACGGCAACCGTCGCTTCCACGGTGCATCGGTATCCTGCTGCTTCCTGTTTTTTCATGTTTGGCTAGCTTCATTAGTATATATATTATCCCTATATAACAATAATGTGCCTACTTATCAATAAATATGCAGCAGCATAAAATGCCTTCTAAGCGCGGTTCGTGCCAGGGCCGTGTACATTCATCGCATTGGGAGTAGAAGGAGAATTTTATGAAAGCCGCCTATTATGAGGCTCAGGGCAACGCCCGTGACGTTCTGGTTGTCGGTGAATTATCCATGCCAGAACCAGGTCCGAATGAGGTGCGCATACGGGTTCACGTATCCGGAATAAATCCGACCGATGTTAAGGCGAGAACCGGCTTCTCTGCGGGAATGCCTTACCCGCGGATCATTCCCCATCAGGATGGCGCCGGCGTGATTGACGCGATCGGCGAAGGTGTCTCGTCCGATAGACTGGGTGAGCGGGTTTGGGTCTACGAGGCCCAGTTTGGCCGGTCGATGGGGACGGCGGCCGAGTTCGTCGTAGTGCCTTCCGATCAGGCCGTTCACTTGCCCCATACGACGACTTTTGAGGTTGGGGCCTCGTTGGGGATTCCCGCGCTTACAGCCCACCGTTGTCTGTTTGCCGATGGCAACCTTAAAGACCGCCACGTACTGGTTCACGGCGGTGCCGGGGTCGTCGGAACAGCTGCGATTCAGTTGGCGAAGTGGGCGGGGGCGTGGGTCGCAACAACGGTGATGAGCGATGAGCAGGCTGCTATCGCTGAGGCGAATGGCGCGGATGTGGTCCTCCGCAGACAGTCGGACGATGTTGCGAGCCGGATTATGGACGCAACGGGAGGGCTGGGCGTTGACCGCATTGTCGATGTCGCTCTGAAGTCCAATCTCGACGTGAACCTCGGCTGCCTGTCCCAAGGTGGTGTTATTAGTGCCTATGCAACAGGGAGTGCGACGGATGAACTTCCTGTCCCATTGCTAAAGGCCATGATGCATGGTTGTGTTTTCCGTTTCGTCTACATCTATAACGTACCCAAGGAGGTTAAGCAGAGCGCGATAGTGGATATCAACGCATGCCTTGAGGCCGGAGCCTACTCGCCGCATATCGGCCTGAGCAATCCTCTGGATGACATTGTCGAGGCTCACGAGGCGTTGGAGTTCTCCAGGGTTATCGGGAAAGTCCTCGTGCGGCCTTGATTCGATGTAGTCGCCCGGACTTGTGTTGTCCGGCGTGATTGCGGTGATCACAGCGGTAAGTGATTCTTTGCCGAAGGCCCCAAGCTGAGGTGTCTCACTTTGCGAGCAGAGTCGGCCAGCCCGCACCTGCTTGGTTTTCGATGATGAGCGGGGGCTATGTCAGCGTCGTGCGTCGTTGAAAGGAAAACCGGGACAGAAATATTTTGCCGGGTTGGCAGTCCAAACCCGAGCACTAGAAGAAATCTGTCCGTTTTCGTGCGATGCCTTGACTCAGGCAGGCTAATGAGGCTCCGGTTTCCGGTCCGCGCGATCGCCGGCAAGCGCCTGGGCACCATCATCGCCGATAACCTCAAGGTGGCACACGCGGAGCTGGACCCCGGGCGCATGGTGGGCAAAGCCGTGCTTGAGGGATTCCAGGTGCTGGTGTTCTGGAATGTTCGAGGCAACCAGGGTAGGGGCGCATTCATTGGATATCGCCACGGTTGTCTCGTCGACTGTTAGAGATCAAGAGCGACCCGGCCGAAAAGGCCGAGACCGATTGGTATGTTTATTTACTCAGACCCCTTTAGATCCCTATCAGACCGTGCTTTCCACCTGCCAGTGAATGGGTACCTCCGCAATCGCGGCGCTGGGCGGTAGCTCAAGTACCAGCCTGACGACCTGCGCTACTTCATCGGGGCGAGTAATGTGGTCGCCATCCAGACCGCCTTCGATGGCCATATCGGTAGCGACCGGGCCCGGGCAGATGGCCGTGGCGCGCACTCGCGTGTCGGCGCTGCATTGGCGAAGACCATGAACAAAGGCCTGGGCGGCGAACTTGCTCATGGCGTAGAGCCCGGAAGCCGCCGATTTCACCCGTTTGCCAGACAACGACGTGATCGTGACCACTTTGCCCTGGGGCGCTTCGATTAAGTGGGGCCAGGCGTGCTGGGTCAGCAGCATCGGTGCCTTGGCGTTTACCGCCATGATGCGGTCGAATTCATCGCCGCTGGCTTCGAGCACGGACGAACGACTGAGAATGCCGGCGTTGTTGACCACTGCATCGATCCGGCCAAAGGCGGAGATAGTCGAGCCGACCCAAGCTCGGCCGCTGTCGTCATCCAGTGCGTCGTAGTGGAAAACACGACACTGGTCGTCATCAGGCGGCGAAGAGGGCGGCGTGCGGCAGCCGAGGCTGACCCGCCAACCAGCAGCGTGCAGAGTGTCGGCGATGACAGCGCCCATGCCGCGGTTGGCGCCACTGACCATGACGACAGGTGCATTCGCGTTCATGCGGGTCTCCAGGCAGGGAATGGACCTGCCATCGTGGACCAGCGATGGTTGCTCGGCAAGTGACCCAGGCAAACGACGGCACGCCCTTCGCGAAGGTGTATCGTTCTCCAGAATGGTGCCCGCCCCGGAGCTTTGCGCTGACCCAGAGTCGACTAAGCGAATACTTCCTTGCCCAATAGTACATCCACGCGATAAACCTGTGCCGGATAGGCGAGGATGGCATTCATCCGCTCCACGTCCCGAAAGATATCGCCCCCACCACCATCCACATGGGCCTGACGGCCAGCCAGATCCGGAAAAACCTCAAAAATCCCGAAGGTCGACCGGGAATAACGCACGGCATACCAGGGACCGGTTGCGGGTTCATCCTGCACGCATCGAAGAATGTCCTCTAACATCCGGACCACATCGGACTCCATGCCGGGGAGCGCTTCGATATGGATATAGAAGGCTTTACGGCCCTCATCGCCGTGGTCTCCGAGAACCTCGACGCCCCGGTGTGGGCGAGCCGGTTGAGCCGGAGACGGATGCGGGATTGGACCCGGGCGACGGGCATTTTTTTGTGTTTCTGAATCTCGGGTGTCTTTCATGGTCTTCCTCCTATGATGAGGTTCCCACTCTAGTGACAGCGACCGGACGCAGGGTGCCTGAAGCTCGTTCTGTTTTGCCTGATTGTCCACTTTCGGTTTACGCCGCTGTGGGTTTGCGGCAAGAATCGGACATGACAACTTCTCTGCTCCAGATCGTTCACAGCTATACCCGAAAGCATGCCGATGGCACTGGCATTGCCATGACATCTGTACCCGGTTTGCACCTGGTGGAGGGCACGTCGCCGACAGAGCTTGAACACGCCATCGTCAAGCCGCTGTTGTGCCTTGTGCTCCAGGGTGCCAAGCGCGTATCGATCGGCGGCCGGGACCATGCATTTACGGCCGGGGATTCGATGATCGTCACCACCAGCGCGCCGACTGTGAGCCGAATCAGCGAAGCGACCATTGCAAAACCTTACCTCGCGGTGGCCTTGGTGCTGGAACCCACGGTGATAGCCGACCTGAACAGGGTAATAGCCACAATCACAACGCGGTCGAAGAACAGCGGTGAATCTCCCGATGCCGATCTTGAGCAGGCCGTGTTTCGACTGGTTAAACTGCTGGATCGGCCTGACTCCCTGGCCGTGCTGCAACACCAATTGGTGCGTGAGATCCATTATTGGCTGCTGATGGGGAAGCATGGGCGGGCGATTGGCGAGTTGGGCCTACCGGACGGCCAGGTCCGACGGATTGGCCGCGCTATCGCTCTTCTGCACCGGGCATATGCCGATCACCTCTCGATTGATCAACTCGCCGCTGAGGCTGGTATGGGGCGATCCGCGTTCCACAGGCATTTCCGAGCCGTTACCTCTGTCACGCCATTGCAGTTCCAGAAACAGCTGCGACTGATCGAGGCGCGGCGACAGATGTTGGAAAAAGGCAAAACGGCAAGCCGGGCGGCCTTTGACGTAGGGTACCAGAGCGTCTCCCAATTCAGCCGGGAATACGCCCGAATGTTTGGACGTCCGCCGGTGAGTGATCGCAATGCCGCCAGCCGTGAGCGTGTAGGGAGTGCCGGGACCACTGACTATTTCGAGACTACTGATTACTGAGGGAGCCGGGACGTGAGCCCCGCTGCTCTCTTGATTTGTCTGGCAGCGTTCCGGGTACGTGTAGTCGCTGTTTGTCGCCGGCTGACCCGTCCTGCTCGCACTAATACCGCCGGATACTCTGCGCGTACTCCCCCGCGAGGCTTTCGAAGGATTCGGGCGGCGGAAATGCCTCAAAACTATGGGCAGCCGGAGTGCTCGCCCAGGGCAATTTCTCGGAGGTGTAGGTTTCGATAAACGGCACGAACCACCCGCAGTCGTCCAGCAGGGTGGGGCGGACGTTCACGAAGGGCAGGGCGGCATCGAACCGGGTGAACATCCAGGTCATGCAATCCGGGCAGAAGAAGTGCCGGGCATCCGGGCCGCGGAGGCCGCCGATGACGGGATCGCCGCGTGTCACGGAAAAGGCATCGCGAGGAATGGCCGCCGTCAGCGAGTACGCGCTGGCACTCATCTTCTGGCACCCGGTGCAGTGGCAGGCCATGGTCAGGATCGGCGGCGCATCGACACGGATGCCCACCTTGCCGCATCGGCATTCGCCTTCGAGAGGCAGTAAGTGCTCCATCACCTTTGAGCCCTCCTTGTGGGGTAGTGGTTGGGTCGTTATCTGGCCCCGAATCACTCGTGGCTGATCAAAGTTAATGCACTCTTAAAGTTAATGCACTCTGACCCCTTTAATCGCCCCCTTAATCACCGACCCCCTTAATCACCCCGGACGGGAACACCAGATTAAAGGTGTCCCGCATCCTGCGCGCGGAGTGTCGCAACAGGGGCATGCTCGGCCATCAGCTCGGCGACCCAGTCGATGAACACCCGCAGTTTCGTACTGATGTACCGATTGGACGGAAACGCCACGTACAGCGGGATCGGGTCCATGTGCCAGCCATCGAATAACCGCACCAGTTCGCCCCGCGTGACGGGGTCCCGGGCCATGTAGTCCGGCAACCACAGCACTCCGAGACCAGCCACGCCGGCGGCCAGGTAGGCGTTGCCGTCGTCGACGGCGACGGCGTGATGCCCCTGGGTTTTGACCACTTCGCCGTCGCGACGCATCACCGAGGGAAAGAAGCCGGTGGAGGTCCAGGTGAACCCCACGGTGTAGTGATCGGGCGTCGCCAGATCCTGCGGGTGTTCAGGCGTCCCGGCGCTTTCCAGATAGCTCGGCGCCGCGTAAACGCCGATCGGCAATTCGCCCACCCGACGGGCCACCAACGAGGCCTCGGTGATCTCCCCGCCCCGGACGACGCAGTCCACCCCGTCCTCAATCAGATCCACCACCCGGTCACTGACGCCCAGTTCCAGCTGGATGTCGGGGTACTGCTCACGGAACCCGGGCAGTGCGGGAATCAGGATCAGGCGGGCCAGGGGGCTGGGCACGTCCACGCGCAGTCGGCCCCGGGGCAGCGCCGAGGCGTTGGACAGGCCTGTTTCGGCGTCGTCCAGGTCGGCCAGCAGCTTGACCACACGGTCGTAATAGGTGGCGCCGGCGGCCGTCACGTTCACCTTGCGCGTGGTGCGGTTGAGCAGTTTCACCCGCAGCCGGGCCTCCAGGTACTGCACGTGCTGCGTCACGCTGGTCTTGCTCATGTGGAGCGTGTCCGCGGCCCTGGTAAAGCTGCCCGTTTCCACAACCCGGACAAAGGCCCGCATGGCATTGAGCCGATCCATTGTTCTTCCTGCGCCCCACGATTGTTTGTTACCTGCAAACAGTGTGTTTCGAAAAGCGCCGTTTATCCACCCATAGCGGATGGATAAAGTTTTCCCAGGATCCATTCAGGGTCGGGATCGACCCACCACAGGAGCATTTTGACATGACCCAACGTGAAACCATTTTCCCGGCCGGTCGGCATGACCTCTACAACAAGCATGGTTATTCAGCCGCGATCAAATCCGGCGATCTGCTGTTCGTCTCCGGGCAGGTCGGCAGCCGCAGCGACGCCTCACCGGAGCCGGACTTCGAAGCCCAGGTCCGTCTCGCTTTCGACAATCTCAAGGCGACCCTGAAAGCGGCGGGATGCGGGTTGGAGGACATCGTCGACCTGACAACCTTCCACACCGATCCGGAAAACCAGTTCGACACAGTCATGGCCGTGAAAGGCGATATTTTTCCGGAAGCGCCGTACCCAAACTGGACCGCGCTCGGCGTGAACTGGCTGGCGGGGTTCGACTTCGAGATCAAGGTGATTGCCCGTATTCCTGGGTGAAGCGTGGATCCTGAAGTTGCTTTGGCGGGGCGCCGCTGAGTGGGTAAGTCGGGGGCAGGTGAGGAGCGATCTATCAGCGGGGTCAGGTCTTGTCTTTTGCTTGCCTTGCCGGGGCAAAACGCAAGACCTGCCCGTGAGCCTCATGGACCGTCTGTTAGTGAAGGATGGAAACGCCTTCCTGTTCTGCCACGGTTTGGGCATCCGCTCGCTCAATGATTTTCACAAGAGCCGACAGAATCGCCTCGTCCTCCCGGGCGTCCTTGCCGCTCACGAAGGTCTGCTTCTGGGGTTCGGCGTTCTCTTCAGCGATAAATGAGATGACGACTTCCGATGCCCGATCCGGCGTTTCTCCAAAGTACTCCAGTGAAATCAACGGGTAGCCATGGAAGCCTTTCTTGACCTGCTTTGCGATACGCTTCTTAGCTTTATCCGCATTCATGATGAGCGCCCGGTGGTGAGGAGGTTGGAAAAGAGCGGACGGCTGCAACGCGTGAACCGAGATAACGGACCGTCGCTCAACCAGTGCCCCATGCGGGACAACGTATCCTATAACGAGAGCGGCGGCTACCGGACCCGCCTCCGGTCGTTTAGCGCCTTTCATTCAACCCATAGCCCGCGCGCGCCTGGCCGCCGGGAGGCTGGCTACACAAACTCTCCGCTGAGAAATTAATGCACTCTGCCCCCTTTAACCGACCCCTTTAACCGGAAAGGCCTCCGGGGGGATAAGGGACAGGGTTGACGAATTTTTAGCCAGATCTAATCTTGTTTATGTGGTGTTTTCCTAAAGCACAAAAACAGCACGGATGGTCCAACAATCATGAAAAAATCCTCCTCCATACGTTATGTGGGTGTCGTGGCAGCCTCGTCGGTGTTGTTCGGTTTGCCGATGAGCCTACAGGCCCAGGCGCCCCAAATCAGCCAAACTGTGTTCATGGAAGGCCTCGAAAACCCCTGGGACATGGCCTTCCTGTCTGATGGAACCATGTTTTTTACTGAAAAGTGTAAAGGCCTCTCGGTCCGACTCCCGGATGGTACGGTCAATAACCTCCTAGGTATGGGAGGCACCGACGGCTATTCCGTGACCGCCGACGATCTGTTCTGTAACGGACAAGCGGGCATGAATGGTGTGGCTCTCGACCCCAACTTCGACAGCAACAGAACTGTCTTTGTTTATTCCGCCTCCCGTATGGGCGACGATCCTGCAACGAACCGTGTGGTACGACTGTCTGTCAGCGATGATTTTTCCAGTGTCTCAAACCGTACAGACATCGTTGAGAACATTCCGTACAAGCAGGCTCCCACAGATCACCCCTTCGGTGACGCCGGCGCTCATAATGGAGGGCGCATCCGCTTTAATCCGGGTGATGGTTTCCTCTACGTGACCACAGGTGACAACCACAACAGCAGCCTGCCGCAATTCGGAGACAATCTCGGCTCCAAGGTTCTGCGTATTGACCGTGATGGCAAGGCAGCTCCGATGAATGTTGACGCGTTACCTGATGGATTCGACGCTCGCACTTTCACCTACGGCCACCGCAACGTTCAGGGCATTGCATTTCATCCGCAAACTCATCAGCCCATTATCACCGAGCATGGCCCATGGCATACCGATGAAGTAAATGCCCTGGTGCCCGGTGGAAATAGTGGGTGGGACCCCCGACCTAACATGGCGGGGCGTGATGATTGTCCTGACAACTACTGCGGCTATCAGCCAAACCAGAACGAAGGCATGGACCCTGAAGAAAGAAGGAAATACATGCCGATGACCGATTATGAAACCTACCCGGATGCCATGAGGCCACTGTGGACCAACGACAATTATTCTCAGGGCATCAGCAGTGCGGCTTTCCTGGAGGGTGAGCAGTGGGGTGACTGGAATGGTCGCCTGGTTGTCAGTTTCCTAGGCATTGGCTTTGGTGGTACGCCGGTGGGCCAGCGTATTAACGTCATCGACCTGATGCCGTGGGGGCCAACCATCATGGATAACAAAGAGATGCCTCTTTCAGCCGGCCCGGCCCGTTTCCGGAGCCTGGTGATGGGGCCGGACGGTTCTCTCTATGCTGCGGTTGATGAAGGTCAGATTCATCGGTTTACCGCAGAGTAAACGGGCACCCGCACTGCCACGGGGCAGTGCGGGTGCCACAAAATATGTGAGGAAAAACCGTGGTACGTATTGTGACGTGTGCGATGACCATATCGTTGCTCTGCACACCTCTGCAGGCGGCGGATCAGGAGGCGGGCAAAACACTGTATTCGAATAATTGTGCCCAGTGTCACGGCCCTACGGCCAAAGGCATGGCCAGTTTTCCATCCCTTGCAGGTCGTGACGCGAACTACCTTAAATCCCGTCTTGAAACCTACAGAGCCGGCGAGAGGGTGGGCGCAAACTCCGCGCTGATGATTCCGAATGCGCGAGATTTGAGTGATGAGGATATAGCTAACCTTTCAGAATTCATTTCCCAGAACTTTGAGTAGGCAACTGGAATGCCCAGGGTCAGGTCTTGCCTTTTGCTATCTGTATGGCAGGGGCAAAACGCAAGACCTGACCCCGAGTCTTGTTTGACCCCGAGTCTTGTTTAATTGGGTCATTACCACCTAATTGCACCAAACAACCTGGCCGTGCCTGACCCAAAAGTGGGAGCGACACCCCGCAGTCCGCCAAATGGAAGGAGAAAGTGTGGGTTTACCACGCTTATCGATCTCGATAGACCACCTAGGATTAACCCCGTCCATGACCATAAGCTCGATGCTCTCTCCGCAGCCACAAGGGCAAAGAAACGCAACAGCATAAAAGCCATCATCCTCCAGTAGAACGATCCGCCCCTTTGGTACTTGCTTAGGAAACACGTCCCCCTTAATTATTTCCACCGATAACAGGGAGGGTCTTGAAGAAAAGAATGCTAAAACTTTGTGGAGCCAGTTTTTCAGCAGTCCCATTTGGCCCTCCCCAAAGCAGGCAGCCCCAGAAGCGGGCTTTTCAACGCGGCGGCAAATTGTGGACTATTGCTGGGTTCAAACTCATCTTCCGTGAAGTAGTCGGTCTCTTCAGTTGCGAGACTAAAAAGAGTTCTCGCGCACTGCCGATTTCCATCAAGGCGATATGGAAAAGTCCTCGCCAGAAATTCCTGAACAACCATACTCGCCGCTCTCATGTTCACGGTAATAACGGACGGAGCTTCTTCATCAAGCCCCGGCATGTAGCCTTCCTCAGCTTGCCGCTCAAACCCTTCTGGATCACTCTCCCGTAGAAACTCTGCACTCAGGTCTTCTGGCGTATATACACCTCGCGTATCTAAGGATGACCCTCCAGGTTGGATGTAATCTATGCGCCCCTGGATCTCTTGAATGACAATATCGCCACTGGAATTTTCCCTCACCGGAATAACGACACCAACATCGAATAAAGGGATCAGCAAAGAAGTTGATAATCGTTGACAGATATTGCGTCCATGTAAGGTGTCAACGCAGCTAAAGACGACATCCACTCCGGTTAACGCTCTAATAGCCTCTTGAGTACCTACTTCATGACATATGGCACAGACAAGGCTCTCAGGGAACACCTTCCGAGCGTGGCGCTGGAACACCTTAACTTTAGCTTCGTCCTGAGCGGCGTCCTCGTGAGTAGAGTTGAGAATGCGATTCAGGTTCTTTGGCTCAACAACATCATGATCTACTACCGTGAGCTTACCAACGCCCAGCCTCAACAGTTGTTCGGATACCACAGAGCCAGTCCCCGAGATACCAACCACGCCGACGTGCATTTCTTGTAATCTGTCCCGCATACCTGAAGAGAACGGAAGCACAGGCCGATTCAGCTCCTCATGCTTATAAAAGTAGAGAAGCTCGTCCCCGACAATATTCACCAGGTCGAGATCAATCCGTTGCGATTTATAGTTGTAGACACGTGCAGCCATCCACCCATCCGGCGTCATTATGGCTGATCCGTGAAACATCTCACCCTGCCGGCCAGCAGATCTGTCCAGAAACAGCGATTTCATGATTTCAAGATCGGAGGCATCGTCAGTGCTAGAGAATTGCCGAAGACCTCCAGGATGCGAATGGACCAGAATCAATGATAAGTCGTCGTTCTCAGCTTCGGTCAAGCAATCCTCGATATGTTGGCCAGGCCAAGTCAGGTAATCCCTCTTCCGATCACATTCATCATGAGGGACATAATGGACATTCCTTACCATCATCCTGAGCCTAGGATTTTGAATCCTTGAACAGAGTAATATGGCGGCGGCCTCCTTGCCGTCGCCAGGAAAAAGATGATGGATCAGTTGGTGATAATGCTTACCTGAAATAACCAACGTAGAGGTGGAGCTTTTCATGCTTCTACCTCCCGGTTTATCGACTCATCGATTAATGCCATGTGAGTCCGAATTGAGTCCTCGCTAGGATTCCAGGGGGCAGTTGGGTGTCGAGACCACCGCTGAAAGCTCCTGCCCTCAATCGTTTGCATTGATTCTGTTCTGGGTATGGCCCTGCCATTCTTAAGAGCCAACGGAGGATCGCAGAAGAACATATCCAGCTTCGCATCCGGATATTGATTCGGGATGGAGATTGCGATGTTGCAGGATGAATAATTGTATCCTGTTGGCAATGGATAGCTTTTTAATAACAGCCAACGACCGCCGTTACAAAGTGTTTCCCAGTAGAGATTCTGCCTATCCAAGTAAGCATTGTCTTTAGGCAAGAGATCAAACTGCCGCCGGGGAGGAGCCTCCCCATTATTTACCTCGCCTTTCAGTACACGGAGCCTCTCAATACCGGGCGTGGTAAGGTCGATGATGTCATCAACTTTTACTTTTTGCTTTCCCTGCCCATTCACTTTCAAAGTAATAATCCAAGACTTGTTTGGATCAAAACTCGCCTGAGTGAGTGCATCCCTTACGGAAATAGTCGGACTATTCCAAGTAATTAACTCCCCCTGGACATCAAGCTTCCAAGTTTTTTTCACGGTATAGAAGCGTTCAACGCCATTGTCACCGAGGCTGACTTCCTCGTTGGCTGGGAATAGTTGGTCCTTCTTGTGCTTCAAGTCCAAGCGCACTTGACGGTTCTCTGGAACACGAGCCACACGTCTCAGTTCTTCACCCGTTAGCTCTTTTTTCCACTCGTAGCGTACGCCGTCCAATGTGAAAAAGAATGCTGCATCTGTCTTGAAAGCGAAGAAACGATTTTCACCAACGCTCAAATAGAGCGACTCATCAAGGCCTAGCGATTTCGTAGGGCCGTTTGATGGCCACTCTAGGAACAGATATTCCGTAGCTGGGCTGAAGCCGCTGCGCTGGAGCAACTGACGCGGGGTCGGTGTCGGATCGTCCAGAGCTATAGCTTGACCATTGATTGATACCGAAGCTCCATTACCAATGCATGGATCACCCGATGCTACTTGATTGTTTCGTTCGTTCGTCATTTTCAATTCTCCCCATGAATACTTTTTCGTTCGGTGTACCGAACACAGCTTCGAGCCTCTCACGGTTATGCTATTCTGTCAAGAGGTAGAGAATCGTTCGGTGTACAGGTAGTATCGGCAGCTCATTTGTGGAGGAGAATCCATGGCATCGCCACTAGGTGAGAAAATAAGAGCGCGTCGGACCCAGCTCAAAATCAGCCTTGAGGCTCTCGCTAGGTTGACCGAATCAAGTAAGAGCTATATCTGGGAATTGGAGAACCGCGACAAACCTAAGCCTTCTGCCGAAAAGCTAAACAGCATTGCTAAGGCTCTGGGGGTTACTCCCGAGTATCTTTGGGAGGCAGAAGCCACCTATCCTGATGAGTCGGTGGAAGATAAAGCATTTTTTAGACGCTATCAGAATATGGAGCCACGTGATAAAAAGCGACTCAGAGACGTGCTTGATGCTTGGGAAAAAGAGGACTAAAGGTGAGCCCAAAGGCGAGAGCAAACCAAGTATCTAAGGTGCTATCTCAGGTGTTGGGGCCGAACAGATTTCCGGTCAATGTCGAAAAACTCGCTCTAGATTATAGCGAAGCAACATCGCCAGACTCTTATATTGCCGAGATCAAAGAGCTCGACATACCGAGTTTTGAAGGATGTTTAAAACCCAATAGAAAGCGAACAAAGTGGTTGCTCGCCTATAACGGGTCTCATGGGTCTCCAGGCCGAATAAGATTTACTTTAGCTCACGAGTTTGGCCATTTTCTGTTGCATCGGGATCAGTATGAGTCGTTCGAGTGCTCAGAACGCGACCTCTATGACTGGGACTCTCCTATTCGAGCTATTGAGGCAGAAGCAGATACCTTTGCCTCCTATCTTTTGATGCCTCTCGACGACTTTCGAGCACAAGTGAATGGCCAAGACATGGGTTTAGACTTGCTCGAGCACTGTCGATCGAGGTATGGCGTATCCCGAATGGCTGCTGCTCTTAAATGGGTGGAAATAGCGCCACACCGCACGATTGTAGTTGCTGCGCGAGATGGCTTTCTACTTTGGGCAAGAATGAACGATGCTGCGTACCGTTCGGGAGCTGTTTTAGCTACGAGAAAGCGAACTATCGAAGTCCCCCCTAGATCACTTTTATCTAAGCTTCAAGATGATGGGGGCTTTGGATATCGAGTTTCCGATGCCCGAATCTGGTTCCCGCGGGAACCAGAAACCATGCCAATTCAGGAGACTGCTATTGCGGTAGACGGGCCTTATCCATACGTTCTTGGGATTCTCCAGCTACCGCCTGCTGAATACTAGATTTTCAAATTGAACGCCGCCCAAAGTGCCTCGCAATGTTTTGTCTCCCATAACTGTAATCGTCGACCTGGAACACTTGGCACCATATGCAGTAGTCATTCTGTTTCGAACGAAAGACTTGATCAAAATTCTATAGATTGGGATCGACACCAATTGGCACTTCGAGATCACGCTAGTCGCCGATAACACGCCCTATCCCACCCAAGCGCTCGAAGAATTCTAAGCTAGCCCATCAACTATCATTTTGGTAGGCGTCCGGCCACGACACCTTGTCAGGTGTAGCCGGATTCCAGTTTTGGGGCAATGGCTCATCAATAGCGTTGTTCTTCTGCGTGAGTAGGCGAGTCAGCAAATCCTTCGCGTAACCATAGGGATCATGCCTGTTCAGCTTCCCCGATTGAATCAGTGTCATCACGGCCGCAGCACGCCGACCGCTGGGAATCAGATTCTTTTCTTTTGCTACAAGATCCGACCCCGAGCCTCAAGATCATATCCCGAATTTTCTTGGCTTATAACACTCGTGTTTGCGGCTGCTTTGTAGCGCAGCGAAAAACCAGTCCGACCACAAGCAATTGTCATGCACCGGACTCGCACATAATACGAAAGAACCGATCTTGAACTTCATCATCGCACAAGTGTTCGACGCAGAGATTCATAACTCTTCTCGAATTCCTTTTGTAATCAATTGCCCAGCCCGTTCTCTTCTTTCTTCTAGCGATTTCATATCTATCCCCACTTAACCCAGTGCCAACCCATGTAAGCTGGTTAATTGGCGTCCAGTCGATTGATAAAACCGATTTTTCTAGCGCCTGCCGAAATTCGCTGGCGCTTTGGTACCTCTTTCCCGGGTCGTTGTTGATCGCCTTATTTACAATGCTCTTAATTTTCCTCGGAACATGTGGCGCATACTTGCGATCCGGGTACTTCCCTTTCCTTACGGCTGCTTTCCATTCATCCCTAGAAGAAAAATCGAACTCCATCTCTGGAATGTTGTTTATTAGACGATAAAGGGTGATTCCAGCGGCATATATGTCGCTAAGCTTGTCCATAGGGCTGCCCTCTATGACCTCCAAAGGTTGGTGAGGTCTGTATCCCGCTGTATCGGACGGATCTACATGGTAATGGAGGGCTAACCCGAAATCGGAAAGCTTTGCTTCTCCGTTATCGCCAAAGAGGATATTCCCAGGCTTTATATCTCTATGTAGCACGTTATTGTTGTGCGCATGCTCCAGCCCTAAGAGGGCTTGCGATAGAATGTTCAATGCCTCGTTTATAGAGATGAAACGATTTTCTAAATGCTTTTGAATGGAGCCTTTCGCCAAGTATTCCATTGCTATGTATACACACGGCGCTCCCTCATAGACAGATACATCTACTTCCTTTACATCGACAATGTGTTTGTGTCGACATGCCTCTAGAGTTTGAGCCTCCTTCACAGCCTCAACAAATTTCTCGGGCTTGGGGACCTGAATTAGCTTAATAGCTCTGTCGGCTTTAAGTAATGGATCAAATGCTTGGAAAACAAATCCGAAGTTTCCGTTGCCTAGAAAATCTATTACCTTAAACTTTCTTATTTTTTCAGGCTTTTTCATAGAAGGAACCAAGCCACGAGCGCCGCATCTTTAGTCGGTTTGTCCCAGTAAGGCGGGTGACTTCCTAACTGCTCATTGACGTACGCGTACACGTCATGTTTTTTGGAGAGCCCAAATTTAGTTGCATTTATTCCCTGGCTAGTAAAATGACTTGCCGGAAGGTTTCTCTTGTGACAACACAGGTTCAGTACACCCAGAGGGAATAGCGAGTTTTGAATTGGCTTGGTCGCACTCAGGGTTAGCGGTAATTTATAGCCAATACAATTAGGGGTGTGCTTATCGAGGAGCAGGCAGATCTGAGTTTCAAGCCATCCTGCTATTGATACCGTATCTAGCGCTTTGGGGTAAGCAATCTTGTCTTTTTCAACAAGGCTAATATTTTCACCGTCTTTTTCTAGAACACAATACCTAAAATCATTCGTCGTAAAATTAAATCCAATATTTGTCACTATATCTCCTTAATGGTTGACTGCATAAAACCAGTAGCTGCAGCAAACTAGAGGTGCAGCGAGTAATTTGTCCGACACCCTACACTTGTTATGTGTTGCCAGGTGGTAAATGTCCATATGATATTGCAAGCTTTCGCTGGCTACTTGATAGTGCGGGCCAGATCATACGAACCCGATCTAGAGGCATCTGAGCTAAATCTCTCTTATATTTATCTTTCTTTAAGCTTACCTTGAAAAAGGAAGGGCTGTGGTCAATCTTGTTGCTGTTCAAGCGCCAAAATACGACAAATGCAAATTTTGGAGTTAGGTACTTGTTTCTTAGGTAGAAATCTAGAGCATTGGAGAGTATGTCATTGTCTTCTGAAGTGGCCAGTTTTCTGAGCGCTTTAATACAAGACTCAAGCCTCATTGTCTCTTTAAGCTTTTCAAGCTTTTTAGCTGAACCTTTTGCATCTAGCAGAGCGCCCTTGTCAAAGACCTGAACTTGGAACTTCAAAATGCAGGTGGATCTAACCCACATGCGGTGGTTGGTATGCCTATTTTTTATCTCAAAGTGATACCTGAGCTGCTCCTGATTACATAGCTCGCAGTCCTCTTCTGCTATTTCGTGATCCTCCATGTTCTCAGTGAAATACCACTCTTTAAATGCTTCAGGAAGTGTTCCTGCCAATGACAGAGGCAATATATTGTCTACAACACGTTGAGGATATGTGCTCATATTTGCCTCCGGTTGGATACGTAACAGCCAATTATACGAATGCGTTCGTATAAAACTCCTTCGCATCATTACATCACAATTTGCATACAGCTCAAGTTGCACGCCATAAAATAAAAGGTGTATAGCTGCCTGCCACAGCTTTCTAGGAAATCATACGCCCGCCTCCTAACCGGGGTAGGGGTGTATAAATCCGCCCTACACGTAGCAAGATAAGAAGTTACGACTGTATTTTCAGGAAGGCAGAGAACAAAACAAAGCATAAAAGTCCACCGCTCATCCCTCCATGAACAGCCCCAAAAGCCCAAGCAAGCTCTCAGCTACCTGCCGCCCTCAGCGTCAGATAATCAGCGATCCCAAAAGAATAGACGACCCACCAAAACCCTGCATGACGTCGATCAGAAAATTTCGTAAAAACGATGTAAAAAATCAGCCAGCCTTAACCCCAACAATCCGCGTCCTCTGAGGCCGAAACCCCGCCGTAGCCACCAACGCCAACACCACCGTCACCCCCACCAACACCCCAAACGCCACCGTGTTCCACTGCAGATACAGCGCAAACCGGATCGCCTCAACCGCATGCGTAAACGGGTTGATCTGGCAGATCCAGTAGAGCACCGGACTCGCATCCTGCATTTTCCACAGCGGATACAGCGCGGAGGACAGGAAGAACATGGGGAAGATGACGAAGTTCATCACGCCGGCGAAGTTTTCCAGTTGTTTCACCCAGGTGGCGATGATGAGGCCGAGGGCGCCGAGCATGAGGGCGGTGAGCAGCAGGGCAGGGAAGACGGCGAGGTAGCCCGGGGTGGGCGGTTCGACGTCGAAAAAGAAGGCGATGAACAGGAACACGTAGACCTGGCCGATGGACACCACGCCCATGGCCAGCAGTTTGGTGACCAGCAGGAAGGGCCGGGGCAGGGGGCTCATGAGCAGGACGCGCATGCTGCCCAGTTCCCGGTCGTACACCATGGACAGTGCGCCCTGCATGGAGTTGAACAGGATGATCATGCCGCACAGGCCGGGGGCGATGTAGGTCTCGTAGGTGATGTAGGTGGCGTAGGGCGGGATGATGGACACGCCCAGTACGGCGCGGAAGCCGGCGGCGAACACGACGAGCCACAGCAGCGGGCGCACCAGGGCGCTGGCGAAGCGGGTGCGTTGCTGCCAGAAGCGCAGCCATTCACGGACCTGGATGCCGACAAAACAGTGCCAGTACTGGGCCAGTCTCATATCAACGCGCTCTCATGGTTGGCTGGCGCCGGTGAGCGCCTGAAACGTGTCCGCCAGGGTGGGCTGGCCCTGGGCCTCGCAGATCGCGTCGCCGTGGCCGTCCGCCAGGAGCTGGCCCTGGTGCAGGATGAGGATGCGGTCGTCCCGCTCCACTTCCTCGATCAGGTGGGTGGCCCAGAGCACGGTGAGGCCGTCGTCGTCACACAGCCGGCGCACGTGGGCGTTGAGCGCCTTGCGGCTGGGGATGTCGAGGCCGGCGGTGGGCTCGTCCAGCAGCAGGATGCCGGGGCGGTGCAGCAGGGCGCGGGCGATTTCCACGCGTCGGCGGTGGCCGCCGTTGAGCTGGCGCACGGCGTCGTTGCCGCGTTCGGTCAGCTCGAAGCGGGCCAGTTCTTCGTCGCAGCGCTGGCGGGCGGTTTTACGGGAGAGACCATGCAGCGCAGCGTGGTACATCAGGTTCTGGCGCACGGTCAGGTCCATGTCCAGCGCGTTCTGCTGGAACACCACGCCGATGGCCTGCATGGCGGCGGCGGGTTGCTTGCGCAGGGAGCGGCCGCGCAGCCTGATGTCGCCGGACTGCAGGGCCAGCAGGCGGGTGATCAGGCCGAACAGGGTGGTCTTGCCCGCGCCGTTGGGCCCGAGCATGGCGTGGAAGGCGCCGGGCGTGAGGTCGAAGCTGACCTCGCGTAACACCGGCCGGCGCCCGTACTGGAAACTGACGCGATCCACTTCGATGGTCATGCTTCCGGCGCGTCTCCTTCCGCTTCGGGGGTGACCACCACGCCCCAGGGGTAGCGGCCCACCTTGATGGATTTGACGACCTTGAGGTCGACCACGTCGATCACCGACACGTCCCCGGTGACGCCGTTGGTGGTCAGCAGCAGGGACTCGTCGGCGCTCAGGTCCATGTGCCAGACGCGCCCGCCCACCAGCAGGTAGTCGAGGATCTCGAAGGTCTGGGCGTCGACGACCGCCACGTGGTTGGCCGGGCCCAGGGCGACGAAGGCGTAGCGGCCGTCACTCGTGAGTTTGACGCCCACCGGCTGCACCTTGTCCGGGTGCACGCCGCGGATCTCGAAGGTCAGGGTCTTGAGGATGTCGCGGCTGGCGACGTCCACCACGGTAACGGTGCCGCCGATCTCCGACGAGGCCCACACGCGGCCACCGTCGTCGGTGAACTCCACGTGCCGGGGGCGCTGGTCGACCATGGTGTTGTCGGCCAGCTGCATGGTCTCGGTGTCGATCCAGTGCAGCATGTTGGAGGTCTCGGTGGTGTTGATCGCCCACTTGCCATCCGGGCTGACCGCCATGCCTTCCGGTTCCACGCCCACCTCGATCTGCGCCAGCACTTCCTTGGTCTGCACGTCGACGATGGTGACGATGGCGTCGTCTTCATTGGAGATATAAAGATGGCGGTTGTTGGGATGCAGCGCAAACTGCTCCGGGTCCTCGCCGGAGGGCAGGGTGTCGATGATCTTGCGGGTGGCCAGGTCCAGCACCTGCACCGTGTCGTCGTCGCTGGCGCAGATGTACAGCAGCGTGCGGTCCTTGGACATGAGGATGCCCCGTGGGCGCTGGCCCACGTCGATGGTCTCCACCACTTCCAGGCTGGTCATGTCGATCACCGACAGGGTGTTGTCCTTCTCGTTGGAGACGTAGGCCAGGTCCGCGAGGGCGGCGGGGGCCAGCAGGGCGGCGGTCAGGCCGAGGGTGAGTCCTAGCAGGCGTCGGGTTGGGTTCATGGTGGTGTACCTCTTGTTGTTCGGGTTGGGGCGGTGTTAATCGGCGATCCGGCAGCGGCTTTCGGGCGCGTCGTAGCCGAGGGTGTCCAGTTCGGTGTTGGGGTGCAGGAAGCCTTCCTGCGGCGACAGCGACACCAGCCCGCGCGGGTGTACCAGCAGGATCGGCTGGCGCAGTTGCCCGTTCCAGCGGCGGAAGGTGAGCTTGCGGCCCTTGAAGCCGCCGAGTTGGAAGTCGTCGGACAGCAGGTAGCGGCGCAGCTCGCCGGCGTTCGCCTGCTGGGTGCGGATCACGCCCTCGCCGATGGCGCGCACGGCGGCCCAGGCGGCGTAGTCGTCGCTGATCATGGAGCGGCCGGTGAGCGCCTCGAAGCGGCTCTGCAACTGGCCGGCGCCCCAGTTCTCGATGGACCGGTGCCAGGCCTCCGGGCTCATGCCCTGGGTGCCCACCACCGGGCGCGGCAGCCAGGTGTTGAAGGGCACGTACTCGCCGAAATCGCCGCGCTCGTCGGCGACCACCACCACGTCGTAGTCGTCCCCCTGGGTGAAGCGGGGCAGCTCGGCGGAGGCGGTACGGCGCAGGTCGGCGTCGAAGGTCCAGGGCTTCTCGTCCACGATCTCCAGGCCGAAGCGCTGGGCGGCGCGCTCGAAGGCGGCGGTCCAGGCCCGGTCGGCGTCGGTGGGGCCGGGGATCACGAACACCTCGCGCCACTGGCGTTTGCTCAGCCACTGGCCCAGGGCGTCGGTGAGCATGGCGCGGCTGGGCACGGTGTGCAGCAGGTTGGCGGGGCACTCGGCGGTGCGCAGGGCGTCGTCCCGGGCGCCGGCGTTGAACACCAGGGCGTCGTCGCCGGCGGCGTCGGCCAGCGAGCGCAGCAGGTCGGCGGGCACGTTGAGCACGAACAGCCCGGTGCCGGCGGCGGCCATGTCGGCCAGGGCCTGACGGGCCGCCTCGGGCGAGTCGGCCACCACGCTGTCCAGGGTGTAGTGCTGGTCGAGGAAGCGGCCGGTGGAATTGTTGTCGGCGATGCCCAGTTCCGCGCCGCGCAGGCCGGCGTCGTCGGGGGCGTGCAGGGTGGTGGAGAGCACCGGGCCCGGGTCGGGCTGCCATTCGATGTAGCCAACCCGAACGTCCAGGGCCCAGGCCGATGCAACGGGGCCGGCCAGCAGCAAGGCCAGGATCAGCAGGGAGGTAAGCGGCCGTGTCGGGGTAGTAACGGGCATGCGGGGCTCAATCGATGTTGGGTTTGTTTCCAGAGTAGGTAAGCGCGGCGGGCCGGGAAATATTCGGAAAGTCGCAAATAGGCGGTACGAAGGTCGTAATAACGCTGCGATTTCCGCTTGGACAGACCAAAGCGCGCCGCTCTGATTACGACCAAGGAACTAGGCCAAAGCCCCCAAAGTGGCATTCGGATGGTGTGGCCGGGTTCATAGACTGGAATCAACAAGCCGGCCATCCAAACACAATTCGGGCCGGCGGCATCTGTTGATCGAGGTACGCACTATGGCTCTTTCTTTTCCTTTTACCGGCCGGGCACTCGTCGCGACGGGGCTGATCCTGGGCTCGGCGGTCGCGCTCGGCCACGGCGATGTGACGCCCCAGCACGTGGACACCGGCCCGCTGCCCGACCTGGGCAAGGACGCCCTGGTGGAGAACCCGTTCCGCGAGGGCAACGAGTACGGCCAGCTCAATGCCGACGCGGTCCGGATCGGCAAGGCCGGCTATGCCGGTAACTGCGCGGTCTGCCACGGCATCGAGGCCATGTCCGGCGGCCTGACCCCGGACCTGCGCGAACTGACCGAGTGGGATGACGAGTACTTCATCGGCCGGGTCATGAACGGCACCGAACGTGGCATGCCGTCGTTCAAGTCCAACCTGGACCAGACCGCCATCTGGGCGATCAAGACCTACATCGAATCCGTGCCGCAGCCTGAGTGACGGGCATCGGCCGGGCAGCGTAAGGAGGGCGTATGGTCTGGGCGCGCATCGCGATTGCCGTGGTTGTTTGCGGGATGGCCCTGGTCGCCCGGGCGGAATCCCCCATTGCCCAGGCGCCGGAGCGGACCTACGACAAGGTGATCGAGTCCGGCTATCTGCGGGTGGGCGTGTACGAGAATTTCCCGCCGTATTCTTACCGGCAGGACGGCGAGCCCGCCGGCGTGGACGTGGACCTGGGGCGGCGCATCGCCGAGGCGCTGGGCATCGAGTTCCAGGTGCACTGGATCATTCCCGACGAAACCCTGGAAGACGACCTGCGCAACAACGTCTGGAAGGGCCACTACCTGGCCAAGCGCCGCATCGCCGACGTCATGCTGCGGGTGCCGTACGACACCGACTACGCCTATATGACCGAATCCACCGGGGAAATGGTCAACGAGGGCGTGGTGATGTTCGGCCCCTACCAGAAGGAGACGTGGCAGATCGCCTACGACCCGGACGACCTGGAGGGCGGCGTGCCCACGGTGGCGGTGTTCCAGTACAACCCCATCGGTGTGGAAATCGACAGCCTGCCGGACTTCTACCTCACCTCCGCCTTCGGCGGGCGCATGCGCGACCAGACCCAGCACTACCGCAACGTGGGCGCGGCCTTTGACGCCATGGTGGCCGAGGAGGTGACGGCGATCATGGGCATGCGGGCGGAAGTGGATTTCCTGCTGGCCACCGATCCCGACCACCGCTTCGCCCTGGCGGAGAACGGCTTTCCCGGCATTGCCCGGCAGCAGTGGGACATCGGCATGGCGGTGCGCCACACCCACCGGCAGCTCAAGTACGCCATCGAGGCGATCGTCGACCGCATGGTGCGCAATGGCGAGATCGCGGCGATCTACGAGCGCTACGGCCTGCGCTACAGCCAGCCGGCCTACTACGACGCCATCCTCGGCGACAGCGGAGGTTAGGCATGCGCGGCGGGATCTGTTTTCTGGCTTTGGTGATGCCCACCCTGGCGGCGGCCTATCCCGACGATCCCTACCGGTCGCCCATGTGGGACTACAACCTGGACCGCTACCTGGGGGACGGCGCCGAGGTGGTGCTGGACGAGCGGATCGACCTCAAGGTGCCGCCGTTCGCCGAGGACTCCGCCCAGGTGCCGCTGACGGTGGATCTGTCCGCCTTCGACCGGCCGGTGCAGACCGTCATCACCTGGGTCGATCTCAACCCCATTCCGCATCTGTTCACCGTCGAGCCGAATACGCGGGTGAGCGTGGTGTCCCTCAACTTCCGGGTGCAGCAGGCCACGACGGTGCGCGCGGCGGTGCAGGATGCCGCGGGCGTCTGGCACGTCAGCAGCGCCCACGTGGATGCCGCCGGTGGGGGCTGTACGGCGCCCAGCGTGGCGTCGGCCAACCCGGACTGGGAGGCGACCTTCGGCCAGATCCGCGGCGGCGCCTTCTCGCCGGTGGACCGGTCGCGGCTGAAGGTGTCCGTCCGGCATCCGATGGATTCGGGCATGGTGGGCAATATTCCCGCCTTCCACATCGAGCGGCTGGAACTGCGGGCCGGGCGGGGCGAGGCCAACCTGCTCACCATGACCCTGTCCGAATCCGCCGCCGAGAATCCGGTGTTCGTGTTCGAGCTGCCCGACGCGCCGCCGGTGTACGACGTCTGGATGCGCGACAACAACGGCAATCAGTTCGAACGCATCGTGGACAATGGAGGGGCGCGATGATCCGCCTGCTGGAGAGCCTCCTGCTGCTGTTGCTGGCTGCGCCGACGAACGCCGACTTGCGCTATCAACTGACGCCCCGGCAGATCGCACCGGACACCTGGCTGGTGGAAGGCGCCACGGAGAATTTCTCCCGCGCGAACGGCGGCGACATCGTCAACACGGCGTTTGTCGTTACGGACGCCGGGGTGGTGGTTATCGACACCGGCCCGTCGCTGCAGTACGGCGATGCCCTGCACGACGCCATTCGCGCGATCACCGACCAGCCGGTTGTCGAGGTGTGGCTGACCCATCATCACCCGGACCACACGTTCGGCAACCAGGCGTTCCCGGAAAGGGCGCTGGCGGCCTTGCCGGAGACGACGGAGATGCTGGCGTCGCAGGGCGACACCTTCGCCGACAATATGTATCGGCTGGTGGGTGATTGGATGCGAGGCACTGAGGTGACCCTGCCCACCCGGGCGCTGGAACCCGGTCCGCTGACTGTGGGCGACCACGACTTCCGGCTGTACCGGTTCACCGGCCATACCGGCGCCGATCTGGTGATCCTCGATGAGACCACCGGCACGCTGTTTGCCGGCGACATGGTGTTCTTCAAGCGTGCGCTGACCACACCCCAGACGCCCGGGCTTACGGTCTGGCAGGACGAGCTGGACCGGCTGGCGGCCATCCCGTTCAGGCAACTGGTGCCCGGGCACGGGCCGCCCGTCTCCGACCACCGCGCGTTCGACCAGATGCACGCCTACATTGACTGGCTCGACGACCTGCTCCGCGACAGCGCCGCCCAGGGCCGCACGGCCAATGAGGTCATGACCACGCCGGTTCCCGAGCGTTTTGCCGACGTGGACGAGGCCGCCTACGAGCTGATCCGCACGACGACGCACCTGTATCCCCGCTATGAGCAGGCGGCGTTGCGTCTGTTGCCGGGGGAGTAGCTAAAGCGGTGTCCTGTGGTCCGCCCTGATTCCGCAGGACACCCGTTGAGGCGGGGGCCCGTCACGTTATACCCGGCTATCATCGTCGGGCTTTTTTGCTCAGAGCTGCCGACTACATTGGGACCGCTTACCCAAGAGGCGTTCAGCCGGGTCTTACTACCAAGTGATGAGACAACCGGCACTGCCGGTCAATTGTTGCTCTGTACCTCGCAACCAAGAATGTGGAAAGAGGCGGGAAACGATCCCGGTTCGCCGCAGAAACTGACAACAAGAGACTTGGAGAGCGCAACATGAATGCAACACGACTGGGGAAACGGTTTGCGGCCAGTGCGCTGGCCCTGGCGGTTTCCATGAGCGCCTACGCGGTTAACGACGACGATATCCTCAACGACCAGGACACCGTCGATGACGTGGTGACTTACGGTATGGGCGTCCAGGGCCAGCGCTTCAGCCCGATGAACGACCTCAACACCGACAACGTCAAATCCCTGCAGCCCGTCTGGGCTTTCTCCTTCGGCGGCGAGAAGCAGCGCGGCCAGGAATCCCAGCCGCTGGTGAAGGACGGCGTGATGTACGTGTCCGCGTCCTATTCCCGCGTCTACGCCATCGACGTCACCAACGGCGAGGAACTCTGGCAGTACGACGCGCGCCTGCCCGACGGCATCATGCCCTGCTGTGACGTTGTCAACCGGGGCGTGGCCCTGTACGGCGACAAGGTCATCTTCGGCACCCTGGACGCCAAGCTGGTGGCCCTCAACAAGGACACCGGCAAGGTCCAGTGGATCAAGAAAGTGGCCGACTACCAGGCCGGCTACGCCATCACCGCCGCGCCGATTGTGGTCAAAGGCAAGGTGATCACCGGCGTTTCCGGCGGTGAATTCGGCATCGTCGGCAAGGTGGAAGCCTACGACGCCAACACCGGCGAAATCGTCTGGACGCGCCCGACCGTGGAAGGCCACATGGGCTACGTCTACGAGGACGGCAAGAAGGTCGAGGCGGGTATCTCCGGCGGCGAAGCCGGCCAGACCTGGCCCGGCGACATGTGGAAGAACGGCGGCGCCGCCACTTGGCTGGGCGGCACCTACGATCCTGAGACCGACAGCCTGTTCTTCGGCACCGGTAACCCCGCCCCGTGGAACTCCCATCTGCGCCCCGGCGATAACCTGTTCTCTTCCTCCCGTCTGGCCATCGACCCGGACGACGGCCGCATCAAGTGGCATTTCCAGACCACCCCGCACGACGGCTGGGACTACGATGGCGTCAACGAGCTGATTTCCTTCGACCTGAACGAGAATGGCGAGACCGTCAAAGCCGCCGCCACGGCGGATCGCAACGGTTTCATGTACGTGCTGAACCGGGAGAGCGGCGAGTTCATCCGTGGCTTCCCGTTCGTGGACAAGATCACCTGGGCCGAGGGGCTGGACGACAACGGCCGGCCGATCTTCACCGACGGTGGACGTCCGGGTAACCCGGCGGACATGAGCGGCGACAAGGGCGATGTGGTGGTGGCCCAGCCGGCCTTCCTGGGCGGCAAGAACTGGATGCCCATGGCCTACAATCCGGAGACCGAACTGTTCTACGTGCCCTCCAACGAGTGGTCCATGGACATCTGGAACGAGCCGGTGTCTTACAAGAAGGGTGCGGCCTATCTGGGCGCGGGCTTCACCATCAAGCCGGCGAACGAGGACTACATCGGCGTACTGCGGGCGATGGACCCCAAAACCGGCGAGGAAGTCTGGCGCTACGAGAACACCGCGCCGCTGTGGGGCGGGGTGATGACCACCGCCGGCAATTTGGTGTTCACCGGCACGCCGGAAGGCTACCTGAAGGCGTTCGACGCCCGGACCGGCGAGGAGCTGTACCGCTTCAACACCGGCACGGGCATCGTCGGTACGCCGATCACCTGGAAGATGGGCGGTGAGCAGTACGTTTCGATCAGCACCGGCTGGGGCGGTGCGGTGCCGCTCTGGGGCGGTGAAGTGGCCAAGGTGGTGAAAGATTTCAATCAGGGCGGAACTGTTTGGACCTTCAAGCTGCCTAACGGCAACGTCGCCAGCCGTTGAGTGTCGGCAACGACCCGGAAAGGGCCGCGCGGCGGCCCTTTTCCGTTTTTGAAATCCATTCTTGGAACAGGCCGCTCGGCGCTTGCGTAACGGTGGTTTTTCACCTACTACCAAATGACGAGACGGACGCATCGAAGGGACCATTTTTAAGCCAACAGGTGGTCGCTAGAGTGAAATCGTAAAGGCAGCTACCGCGCCCGTCGCGGTCCAATAACGCC
Organism: Marinobacter sp. JSM 1782161; assembly: GCF_011421605.1. Lineage (NCBI taxonomy): Bacteria > Pseudomonadati > Pseudomonadota > Gammaproteobacteria > Pseudomonadales > Marinobacteraceae > Marinobacter > Marinobacter sp. JSM 1782161. The sequence continues at coordinate 2,138,892 of NZ_WSSA01000002.1, read as the reverse complement.
GTCGCGGTCAATAACAAGAGAGGTCACTATCATGATTTACGCACAACCCGGCAAGGAAGGCTCCGTCGTCTCCTTCAAACCCCGCTATGAAAACTACATCGGTGGCGAATGGGTCGCCCCGGTGAAAGGTCAGTACTTCGACAACATCACCCCGATTACCGGTGATGTGATCTGTGAAATCCCGCGCTCCACCGCCGAAGACATCGACGTCGCGCTGGACGCCGCCCACAAGGCCGCTCCGGCCTGGGGCCAGACCTCCGCCACCGAGCGTTCCAACATCCTGCTGAAGATCGCCGACCGCATCGAGCAGAACCTGGAGCTGCTGGCCGTGGCCGAGACCTGGGACAACGGCAAGGCGGTGCGCGAGACCCTGAACGCCGACATCCCGCTGGCGGTGGACCATTTCCGCTACTTCGCCGGCTGCATCCGCGCCCAGGAAGGCCACCTGGGTGAGATCGACGGCAACACCATTGCCTATCACTTCCACGAGCCGCTGGGTGTGGTGGGGCAGATCATTCCCTGGAACTTCCCGATCCTGATGGCCGCCTGGAAGCTCGCGCCGTGCCTGGCCGCCGGCAACTGCACCGTGCTCAAGCCGGCCGAGCAGACCCCGGCGTCCATCCTGCTGGTCATGGAGCTGATCGGTGACCTGCTGCCCCCGGGGGTGATCAACATCGTCAACGGTTACGGCAGCGAAGCCGGCCAGGCCCTGGCCAGCAGCAAGCGTATTGCCAAGATCGCCTTCACCGGCTCTACCCCGGTGGGCTCGCACATCATGAAGTGCGCCGCCGAGAACATCATCCCGTCCACCGTGGAGCTGGGCGGCAAGTCGCCCAACATCTACTTCTCCGACATCATGCAGGGCGAACCGGAGTTCATCGACAAGTGCGTCGAGGGCCTGGTGCTGGCGTTCTTCAACCAGGGCGAAGTCTGCACCTGCCCGTCCCGGGCGCTGGTGCAGGAGGACATCTACGACGAGTTCATGGCCAAGGTGGTCGAGCGCACCAAGACCATCAAGCGCGGCAACCCGCTGGACACCGACGTGCAGGTGGGCGCCCAGGCCAGTAAGGAACAGTTCGACAAGATCATGTCCTACCTGGAAATCGGCAAGCAGGAAGGCGCCGAAGTGCTGACCGGTGGCGGCAAGGAAGAGCTGGATGTGGAGTTCAACAATGGCTTTTACATCCAGCCGACCCTGTTCAAGGGCGACAACAAGATGCGCGTCTTCCAGGAAGAGATCTTCGGCCCGGTGGTGGGTGTCACCACCTTCAAGGACGAAGCCGAAGCTCTGGCCATCGCCAACGACACCGAGTTTGGTCTCGGCGCCGGCGTCTGGACCCGCGACACCAACCGCCAGTACCGCATGGGCCGTGCCATCCAGGCCGGTCGGGTGTGGATGAACTGCTATCACGCCTATCCGGCGCACGCCGCCTTCGGCGGTTACAAGAAATCCGGTGTCGGCCGCGAGACCCACAAGCTGGCGCTCGAACACTATCAGCAGACCAAGAACATGCTGATCAGTTACGACACCAACCCGCTGGGCTTCTTCTGAGGCCCGGCAAGCCCCGAATCTGGCTGAGAAGTCAGTAGACGAGGCGAGGTGACACAGGGACGTGTCGGCCCTGATGCCCGGAAGAGTCGCCGGGCCAAGTCAGGTTGCGTCTGTGTCCTCCTGCCATTTTAGCGGCCCCTCCGGGCCGCTTTTTTGTGGGTGTCGAAAAGTGCTGTCGCCGAAGGTATCCCGGAGAATGTAGCCGAAGCTTCAGCTTCGGAGCAGGGGCCAACCTACCGGTACACCTCGGGAATTGAGGGAATCAGGGCGCCTGACGGCGCCTCCGAAGCTGAAGCGTCGGCTACGTGCCCGAGTTGACGGCTAACTGCGCGTCTCCCTGTCGTTCTTTGCGGTCCCTGCAGGCTGCTTTTTAAGGGTGCTGTAGCCGAAGGTATCCCGGAAAATGTAGCCGAAGCTTCAGCTTCGGAGCAGGCGCCAGCCTGCCGATACACCTCGGGAATTGAGGGTGATCAGGGCACCTGACGGCGCCTCCGAAGCTGAAACGTCGGCTACACGAGCGTGCCAACGCCTCGGTCCCTACGATTCCTGAAACTTCGCATACATGTGCCAGGCCCGGTTGAGGTGCTGGTGCATCATGGTTCGCGCGGCTTCGCCATCGCGGGCGAGGATGGCGTCGAGAATGGCCGCGTGCTCATCCTCGACGCGGCTCAGGTACTTGTCGGTGGCCGAGGTGTTGATCTCGATGCTCATCAGCTTGGCTCGGGGAATAACGCTCTGGCTGAGCTGCTCGTAGAGCGACTTGAAAAACGGGTTGTGGGTCGCGGAAGCGATGGCGTGGTGGAACTCGTAGTCCTCGGTGCGCGCCTGGGAATGCTCGGCGCGGGCCCGGATGAAGGCTTCGTGCCTGTCGCGCAGGATGCGCCGGTCCTCGTCATTATGACGCAACGCCGCCAGCTCGGCGGCGGCCGGTTCCAGGTTCAGGCGCAATTCGAGCACATGCAGGATGTCCTCCACGGTGGTCGGGCAGATCCGGTTGGCAGGCATGGCCTCGAGGGCGGTATTGCGCAACACGGTAGTGCCCACGCCCCGCCGCGTGGCAACCAGCCCCAGTGACTTGAGGTGGGTTATCGCCTCGCGGATGACCGTCCGGCTGACCCCGAAGGAGTCGCACAGCCCGCTTTCCGTGGGCAGCTTCTCACCGACGGGGATTTCGCCGTTGACGATCAGCGTTTCCAACTGGTCCGCCACGTGTATCGATAGGCTGCCTGGTCGCGAGACGCTTTGTACGTTCAGCGCCCACAAGCCATTTGTCGCGTCACTCTTGCCTGTCATATCGGACTCCACCAAGCCACGGTGCGATGTGCATTCAGCTCATTCCCGGGTATCGGCGAGGTCCGCCGATCGGCCCAGGCCATCAGTTCTCCCGACCTTCCAGAAGCCGGAGTAAGTCGTCGTGAAGCGCCTTGGGAATCGTAATGCCCTCCGCCAGGCTGCGCCTTCTGGCCGCGTGGCGACGTTGGGACGGCAAGCGGGCACCCTGGTCGAGGACACCGGAAAACAGTGTCTCGGCCCGTTGCAGGTGGGCCTCGGTATCCGCTCCGAGAAAGGCGTGCGGGTCCAGCGCCAGAATGAATTCCCCATGCTGCGGCTTGCCGTCGCCATTGGCATTCGCTGGCTGCGTCTGGTGCCCCAGGCAGTCGCCGATGAGCGGGCCGGCCAACAGCTCGATCATGATCGACAGGGCGGTGCCCTTGTGCCCGCCGAAAGGCAGTAGCGCCCCGGCCAGGGCCGCCGTCGGATCGGTTGTCGGCTGGCCGACCTCATCGAGTGCCCAGCCTTCGGTGAGCGGTTTCCCGGCCCGACGATGCAGTTCGATCTCGCCACGCGCGACGGCACTGGTGGCGAAATCGAACACAAACGGCAGACCGTCCGGCCGGGGCCAGGCGAAGGCGATGGGGTTGGTGCCCAGCAGCGGCGAATGCCCGCTGGCCGGTGCCACATACGCGTGACTCGGCGTCATCGCCAGCGCCGCCAGCCCCTGTTCCGCCAGGGATTCCACTTCGGGCCACAGTGCCGAGAAGTGAAAGGCGTTGTTGATGGCCAGCACCGCCACACCCTGGCTGCGGGCCTTATCGACCAGTGCCTGGCGCGCCGTCTCGAAAGCGAGCAGCGAGCAGCCGCCGGCGGCGTCGACGTTGACCACCCCGGGGGCCCGGTCGGATACCTGTGGCACCGCCCGGGGATCAACGCCTCCGTGACGGACCGTGCGCACGCAGTCCAGCAACCGGTAAAGCCCGTGCGAATGGCACTCGTCGCGCTGGGCCGCCACCATGCTCCGGGCGATCGCAGCGGCGTGTTCGTTCGAGAAGCCATGATGCTCAAGGACCTCAACGCTCAACTGCCAGGCTTCATCGAGCGACAGTCTGGTGTGTTCCGTCATGGAGATCGCTCCTGTGCCGGGACGTGTTGCCTGACTTAGCCGTTGTCGTCCGGATGACCGGCCGCAACGAACTTGCCGCCCTGGTAGACCACCGCCGGGTCGCGCGGGTCGATGTCGTTGTCCTGCGCCTCGACTTCCGCCCGCCAGGGCTCGGAGCTGTCCTGCGGGACCCAGCCGAGGAAGGCTGACTTGCTGTTGTCCCACCACAGCTCTGTATTGGCGGAGGCACCATAGATGACGGTGTAGCCGAGCTTGGGCGCCACGAAGGCTCGCTTCATCAGGCGCATGAAATCCTCCACGCTCAGCCAGGTGGCCATCATTCGCGTGTCTTTCGGCTGGGGAAAACAGGAGCCAATGCGCACGCTGAGGGTCTCCATGCCGAACTTGTCGTGATACAGGCTCGCCAGATCCTCGCCGAAGCATTTGGACAGGCCGTACAGGGAGTCGGGCCGGCGCGGCACCTCGGTATCGATGCGCGTGGTGCGCGGGTAATAGCCGATGGTGTGGTTGGAGCTGGCGAACACGATGCGCGGCTTGCCCAGGTGGCGGGCCGCTTCGTAGAGGTTGTAGGCGCCGATGATGTTGGCCTGGAGGATGCTGTTCCAGGGCTGCTCCACCGACACGCCGCCCAGGTGGATGATGCCGTCGCAGTCCCTGACCAGTTCACGGACGGCCTGGGCATCGGCGAGGTCACAGGGGACCAGCTCTTCATGGGCGGCGGCTTCGCCGAGATCGGCGATATCGGACAGGCGCACGGTCTCGGCCAGTTTGTTCAGGTGCGGGCGAATCGCGGAACCCACGCCACCGGCGGCGCCGGTCACCAATAAACGTTTGAGCATGGTTGTCTCCTTACTTTGCCGGCCAGCGTGGTTGGCGCGCTGGCATCGCTTGATGGATGTCGGTTTCGACTCAGAAGCCGTAGAGCCTCGCCGGGTTGTCGACCAGAATCTTCTGTTGCTGCTCCGGAGTCGCCCAGTCGAGCAGCATGTCGAGCTGGTCGGCGTCGCTGGGGTAGTTGTCCCGGGAAACGCCGACGTGGGGCCAGTTGGTGCCCCAGATGATGCGCTCGGGCGCATGGGCGATGACGCGCCTGGCAATCGCCCCGACATCGGCGTAGTGGGGGCCGCCGGTCTGGCTGGCTTCGTAGCCGGCGCAGATCTTGAACCAGGCGTTGCCGCGATCGAGCAGCCGCAGGATGTCGTCGACCCGGGCGTCGTCCGCCGGCACCGGGGGCATGAATTTGCCGATGTGGTCGATGATGTATTCGCTTTCGAGGCGCTGCAGGTTGTCGAGATAGTCGTTCAGCTGGCAGCCGTTGAACTGCACCATCAGGTGCCAGCCCAGCGGGCGGATGCGCTTCTCGACGGCGAGCATGTCCGCATGGGTGACCGCACCGCCCGGCAGGTTCATGATCCGCGCCCCGCGAATGCCTCTGTCGTGCCAGGCCTGCAGGTCGCGGTCCGGTGTGTCGGGCGTGACCGCCGCCACACCGCGGGCGGTGTCGGGGCCCAGCTGCTCCAGGGCCGCAAGCAGGGCGCGGTTGTCCCGCTGGTAGGCGTTGGGCTGGGTGACCACGACGCGGTCGAGCGACAGCCATTGCTGGAGCTTGCGATAGTCCTCGACCGTGGCCAGCTCGGGAATCATCGGCCCGCCGGGCTGGGCTTCGTAGCCCGGCAGGTACAGGTGAATGTGGCAGTCGGTGGCTCCGGCCGGCGCCTTGAGTCTGGGCGCCGGACCTTCGAGCGGGCGGGTGTTGGCGGGAATCTCTGACACGCTTATGTCTCCTTCAAAGCGAATTGGCGCAGGGCATCGCGGTTGATCTCGATGCCCAGGCCGGGACCGTCCGGAATCGGCACCACGCTCTGGTTGTGCTCGATCGGCGTTTGCACGACAGCCTGACGGAAGGGATTCTTGGTGCGATCGAATTCCATGATCGGCTCGATGGGCTTGCGCCGGGGCGGGTTGGGCGGCAGCGCCGCCATGACCTGCAGGCTGGCTGCGAGACAGACCGCCGTACCCCACACGTGCGGCACCAGGCGCACCCCGAATAGGGCGGCCATGTCGACCACCCGGCGCATTTCCGAGAACCCGCCTACGCCGCAGACATCGGGCTGGACGATATCCACCGCGCGGGTCGAGAGCGGTTCGAGCATGGCGTAGCGACCGTGCCAGTTCTCGCCGCTGGCCACCGGTATGGGCTGGCCATCGCGGACCGCACGGTAGGTGGCTATCTGCTCGGGCAGGACCGGTTCCTCGAACCAGTCGATCCGGTAGCGCTCGGCGCGTTTGCCGACGTCCAGCGCTTCCAGCAGGTCGTAACCGTGGTTAGCGTCGATCATCAGCCGCCGCTCTGGACCGATGGCGTCGCGCGCGGCGGCGATGGCGCGCAGGTCTTCCTCCACGTCGAAGCCGATCTTGATCTTGACGCCGTGGAAGCCTTCGCGGGCGTAGCCGGCCACTTCATCGGCGACATCCTGCACCCGGTCGACGCCTTCGCGGCGGAACGAGCCCGTGGCATAGGCCCGTACGCTGTCCCGGAAGCGCCCGCCCAACAGCTCGCTGACCGGCGCACCGTAGTGCTTGCCCTTGATGTCCCACAGCGCGATATCGATCCCGCTCAGGGCGGTGACGGTCAGCCCGCGCTGGCCCTGGTCGCGCAGGCGGTTGTAGAGGTCGAGCCAGAGTTTTTCGGTTTCCAGCGGATTGCGGCCGATCAGGGCGGCGGCGTAGGTGTCGACGACGGCGGCGTTGGGTTTCGCCGGGCCCAGGCACTCGCCCCAGCCCACCGTGCCGTCGTCGCAGACCACTTCCACCAGACAGTGCTGGCGTCTTTCGAAGCGCATCGACGCGCTTTCGAAGGCCTGCTCGAGTTTGTAGTCGAGAATGTGCGTGTGTATGCGTTCAATCTTCATGTCGGTTAGCCCATGAACGAATAGAGGAAACTCACTGCTCGAGGAAGCCGGGCAGCGTCAGCGAGATCGCCGGTACGTAGGTCACCAGCATCAGCACCGCGAACAGCGCCAGGTAGAACGGCCAGATGGTGCGCACCGCCTGCTCGATCTTGATCTTGCCGATCACACTGCCAACGAACAGGCAGGAGCCGACCGGCGGCGTGCACAGGCCCAGGCCGAGGTTCATCATCATGATGATGCCGAACTGGATCGGGTCCATGCCGAACTGCGCGGCCACGGGCAGGAAGATCGGCGTGCAGATCAGGATCAGCGCCGCCATGTCCATGATCATCCCCAGCCCCAGCAGCAACAGGTTGAGCATCAGCAGGATGACGTAAGGGTTGTCGGAGATGCCCAGCAGGGTGTCCGTCAGCAGTTCCGGCACGCTGTACAGCGCCAGCAGGTAGGAAAACGCCGAGGCGCAACCCACCAGGATCATCACCAGCGACGTGGTGCGCACCGCCTGGTAGACGGCCCGCTTGAAGGATTCCCAGCGCAGCTCGCGATAGACCAGCCCGGTCACCACGATGGCGTAGATGGCTCCGAAGGCGCCGGACTCGGTCACGGTCAGGACACCCGACAGCACCCCGCCGACGATGATCACCGCGGTCATCAGCCCGGGAATCGCCGCCGCGAAGCTGATGATCAGCGCTGACCATCCGGGGAACGGCTCGCCCTGATAGCCCCGCTTCACCGCCACCACGTAAGCGGCCACCGCCAACGCCAGACACATCAGGATGCCCGGTACGATGCCGGCGATGAACAGTTGGGTGATCGAGATGCCGCCGCCCGCCGCCACCGCATAGAGAATCATGTTGTGGCTGGGCGGAATCACCACCCCGGCGACCGACGAGGTGACGGTTACGTTGACCGAGTAGTCGGCGTCATAGCCTTTTTCTTTCATCACCGGAATGAGCAGCGAGCCCAGCGCCGAAGTGTCGGCCACCGCCGAACCCGAGATGCCGCCGAACAGCATGGACGAGCTGACATTGACCATGCCCAGCCCTCCGCGCACGCGACCCACCGCCGCCGACGCCAGGCGTACCAGACGCGTGGAAATACCGCCGTGCAGCATCAGCTCGCCGGCGAAGATGAAGAAGGGAATGGCCAGCAGCGAAAACACGGAAATGCCGGAGAGAATCCGCTGGAACCCGACGAACAGAGGCAGCCCCTCGTAGAGAAACGTCCCCACCGCGGCCATGCCGACCGCAAAGGCCACCGGCGCGCCGACCACGAGACCCAGGAAAAACAGACCGAACAGGATCATCAGTCCCATGGCGTCAAACCTCCCTCAACTTGAACAGGCGCTGGACGATGTTCACGCCCGAGAACAGCACCATCAGCGCGCCGCAGATCACCAGTGGCGCCGCCCGCCAGCTTTCGGAGATACCGATCATGGGCACCGGGCGGTCCAGGTTTTCCATGACCAGATAGCCGCCCTGCCAGGCCATGAAAACGCCGAAGCAGGCGACGAACAGATCCGACAGGTAACGCATGATGGTGCGGGGAACGCGTGGTAACGCTTCGCGCACGAAATCGATGCTCAGGTGGCTGTTGTTGCGGACGCCCGCTGCCGCCCCGAGACAGGTGATGTAGACGACGATCACCAGGGAGGACTGCTCCACCCAGGTGGGCGTGTCGTTGAGCACATAGCGGCCGAACACCAGCCAGCCGAAGGTCATGATCAGGAAGACCATCAGCACGCCCGCCACGATGATGCAGAGATGGGCGAGCCCATCCAGCGAGCGATCGAGCAGCGCCTTGCGCCCGGTGTCGGCCATCGGCGTTTCGGCCACCGGCTCGTTGAGTTGATCGGAGTAGGAATTCACGGTAGCTCACCCTTCCTCAACGCTCCGGTGCACTGCCGGGCCGGAGCGTTGAGGGACTGTTGTGATGATGGTGCCAGGGGTTACTGCGCCGCCTGAATGTCTTTGACGAGCGATTCAAGCTGCGGGTTCTGGGCGATGAAGTCATCGTAGATGGGCTGCATCTTGTCCTGGAAGGCGGACTTGTCGGCCACGTCGTTGATCTTCACGCCCGCATCCAGGACGGTTTGCCGACTCTTCTCGACGCGCTCCGCCCAGAGCTGCCGCTGCGTTTTAGCGGCGTTCTCGGCGGCCTGGCGAACCGCCTGCTGGTCCTCCGCGCTGAGTTCCTCCCAACTGGATTTGGCGATGCACAGGCATTCCGGCAGGATCAGGTGCTCGGTCAGCGAGTAGTACTGGGCGACTTCGTAGTGGCCGCTGGTTTCGTAGGACGGGTAGTTGTTCTCCGCGCCGTCGATGACGCCGGTCTTCAGCGACTGGTAGACCTCGCTGTAGGCCATCGGCGTGGCGTTGCCGCCCAGGTTGTCGATCATGTCCACGTACAGGTCGTTGTTCATGACCCGCACCTTGATGCCCTGGACGTCAGCCGGCGTATTGACCGCATGGTCGGTGTTGTACAGGCTGCGCGCCCCGGAGCCGAACCAGGACAGGGCGATCAGGTTCTTCTCGGCGAGGGCATCGGCAAAGCGCTGGCCGATCTCGCCGTCCATGATCCGGTACATATCGTCGACGCTGTTGAAGATGAACGGCAGGGACAGCACGTTGGTCGCCGGCACGATCGGACCCATCGGCCCCATGTTGAAGTTGGCGAAATCCAGTGCGCCGCTGCGGGTCTGCTCGATGGCGTCGGGCTGATCGCCCAGCACCGCGTTGTGATAGACCTTGGGCTCGACGCGCCCGTCGGTTTTCTCGGCGACTTCCTCAGCGAAGCTTTCCAGGGCCTCGCTGTTCGGGTAGCCCGGCGGGTGGATGTTCCAGCCGCGCCACTGTTCTGCCTGGACCGGCAGGGCCATGGCGCTGAGGGCGCCTGCCATCGCCGTGATTTTCAGACAACCGGTGACAGAAAAGCGCTTTGTTGTAGGCATGATATGGCTCCTGTTGAGTTGTTTGTTTTGTCGTTACAGGTGTTGGGCGGTATCGATCAGTCCCTTGAGTTGTTGCCGCTCGTCCGCGGTTGGCATCACCAGCGGCGGGCGGACGTGTCCGGCGGGTTTGCCGATGAGGGCGGCGCCTTCCTTGATCAGGCTGACCGCATAGCCCTTCCGGTTTTCGCGTAGTTCGACAAAGGGAATGAAGAACCGCCGGGTTATCTCGCCGACCACCTCTCGGTTGCCGTTCCTGAGGGCCCGGTAGAACGTCAGCGCCATGTCCGGCACGACGTTGAAGACCGCCGAGGAATAGGTGGTCACGCCGATGGAGAGATAGGCTTCGGCGAGGATTTCCGCCGTGGGAACACCGCCAATGTAGATCAGCCGGTCGCCGACGGTCTTGATGATCCGGTTGAGCGCCTGGATATCGCCGTTGCCATCTTTCAGGCCGATCAGGTTGGGGCAGGTTGCGGCCAGGTGTTTGACCGACGCGGCGTTGAGGATGCCGTTGCCGCGGTTGTAGTAGATCACGTTGATGGAGGTGGCCTCGCAAATCTGCCGGGCGTATTCCACCAGGCCCTCCTGCGGGCACTCGGTGAGGTAGGGCGGCATCAGCAGAATGCCGTCGGCGCCGGCCTCTTCGGCGGCCCGGGCATACGCCTGACCGGCCCGGACGCTCAGCCCGGCGCTGGCAATCACCGGCACCCGGCCGCCCACCGTATCAACGGCCAGGGCAACGATCTGGCGGTACTCGTCCAGCGTCAGGCTGAAGAACTCACCGGTTCCGCCGGCCACGAATACCGCGGAGATATCGTGACTGACAAACCATTCCAGGCGTTGGCGGTAGCTTTCGGCGTCGAACTGGCCGTTGGCGTCGAAGTCGGTAACGGGAAACGAAAGCAGGCCGTCCCCGACCGCGTTAATGACATCGCGTTGAGAGAAGTTCACTGGTCATCCTTGTTCCGGTTTCTTGTTTTTGACGTTATCGCGGCATGACGTTGGTGACTGACTCAGGACAGCCGTGTCGAATCCTGCGAGGCGGCTGTCTGTTGTCATACATCATACATATGTGAGGCTAGAAGCCGTTTGCGGCGCTGGCAATGTCGACATTGGTCGATAAGACTAAAGGCTAGGTGGTTTGACCGACGCCAAGGCGTTTTTAATTTTAAGCCAATGAAATATAAGACTTTAATCTGGAGTGCCGTGTTCGGGTTTCCTGTCGATGATGGCCGGGACGGTGATTGACCGGTCGCTGGCGATTCCGTGGACGGAGAGGCGGTGACCGCCGCTTGCCCCGGTATCATCTGATGCTCCGGCAGCTCCGTAAATACCGAAAGAAACCCCGTTAATCCGGGCGTTCGACGTCGTGCGGGCATGCGGTGTTGGCGTATTCGGTGTATTATGTTAGCAAGCAAACGATATGGTCGGCCCGCCGGGTCCGGCGCCGTCTTGCTTCCTGGAATGACACCCATTGCACGCAAGGAGGGAACGATCCCTACGAAGTTCGTTCCAAAGTATCATGTTGACCCTGCGCGATTCCTTCTAGGATCGAAGAGTGGCATTCATTCACCCGCAACAGGTAAGAGGTAACGTCTATGTGGACCAAGCCCGCGTTTGAAGACATGCGCATCGGTTTCGAAGTCACCATGTACTTCGCCAACCGTTGAAGTTTCAGCTGCGTAAGCAGATTGATTGAACGGCCGGCTCCCACAGCCGGCCGTTTGCGTTCCGGAGATCCCCCATGCAGATTCATGTTCTCGGTTCCGCTGCCGGAGGGGGCTTCCCCCAGTGGAACTGCAATTGCACCAACTGCCAGGGCCTGCGCGACGGCACCCTCAATGCCCGTGCGCGCACCCAGTCGTCGATTGTCATTAGCGAAGACGGCGAGCGCTGGATCCTGTGCAATGCCTCCCCCGATATACGCGCCCAGCTGGCGGCGTTTGCCCCCTTGCAGCCGGCCCGCGCCGTGCGTGACACGGGCATCGATGCGGTGCTGCTGATGGACAGCCAGATCGACCACACCACCGGCCTGCTGACTCTGCGCGAAGGCTGCCCGTTCGATGTCTGGTGCACGCCCCAAGTCCATGAGGACCTGTCCACCGGTTTCCCGCTGTTCACCATGCTGGAGCACTGGAACGGCGGCCTGAACTGGCACGAGATGCCCTATGGCGACGAGACCGTGTTCACGATGCCCGCCGCCCCGTCCCTGCGCCTGACGGCCCTGCCGCTGCTGAGCAACGCGCCGCCGTATTCGCCGCGCCGCGGCAAGACCATCCCGGGGGACAACGTGGGCCTGTTCATCGAGGACACCCGCAGCGGCACCACGGTGCTTTACGCGCCGGGCCTGGGCCAGCCGGACGACCGTCTGAAAGCCTGGATGCGCCGCGCCGACATCTTGCTGGTGGACGGCACCGTGTGGGACGACGATGAAATGAAACGCCGGGGCGTGGGCAGCAAGACCGGTCAGGAGATGGGGCACCTGGCCCAGAATGGCCCGGGCGGCATGATCGAGTTGCTCGATACGATGCCGGCGCGACGCAAGATCCTGATTCACATCAACAACACCAACCCGATCCTGGACGAGGATTCCCCGGAGCGCGCGATCCTCGACCGCCACGGCATCGAAGTGGCCTGGGACGGGATGCATCTGGACCTGGAACGGGAGGGGGGAACCGAATGAGCCGCATCGAACAGCCGCTGGACCGGGCCGCCTTTGAGCAGGCCCTGCGCGACAAAGGCCAGTACTACCACATCCACCACCCGTACCACCGGGCCATGTACGCCGGGGAATGCACCCGCGAACAGATCCAGGGCTGGGTGGCGAACCGCTACTACTACCAGGTGAACATCCCGCGCAAGGATGCCGCCATCATGGCCAACTGCCCGGATGCCTCAGTGCGGCGCCAGTGGCTGCAGCGGGTGCTCGATCACGACGGCGCCGAAGGCGAGGACGGCGGCATCGAAGCCTGGCTGGGGCTGGCCGAAGCGGTCGGCCTGAGCCGGGGCGAGGTGATTGATCAGCGCCACGTGCTGCCCGGAGTGCGCTTTGCGGTGGACGCCTACTACCACTTCGCGCGGCGGGCGACCTGGCAGGAGGCGGCCTGCTCGTCACTGACCGAGCTGTTTGCGCCGGAGATCCACCAGTCGCGGCTGGACAGCTGGCCGCAGCACTACCCCTGGATCGAGGACAATGGATACGGCTACTTCCGCAAGCGCCTGGGCGAGGCCCGCCGCGACGTGGAACACGGCCTGACCATCACCCTGGATCATTTCACCACGGCGGAACAGCAGCAGCGGGCGCTGGACATCCTGCAGTTCAAACTGGACATCCTCTGGAGCCTGCTCGACGCGCTGACCATGGCCTACGTCCACAAGACGCCGCCGTACCATACCGTGACGGATGCCCAGGTCTGGCATCGGGGACTCGATCGATGAAAACGCAAACGCCGAAACTGCGCCCGGGTTTCCGCTTCCAGTGGGAGCCGGCCCAGCAGGCCCACGTGCTGCTGTACCCGGAGGGCATGGTTAAGCTCAACGAGAGCGCCGGTGCTATTCTTGGGGAAGTGAACGGCGAGCAAACCGTCGGCCAGATCATCGACAGCCTGCAGGCCCGATTCCCCGACGCCGGTGACCTGTCCGAGGACATCTGCCAGTTCCTGGAGGAAGCCCGTGAGCGACACTGGATCATCCTTGAGTAACCCCCGGCCGGGACCGCCGTTCTGGCTGCTGGCGGAACTGACCTACCGCTGCCCGCTGCAGTGTCCGTACTGCTCCAACCCGCTGGATTTCGCCCAGCAGGGGCAGGAGCTGGACACCGAGGCCTGGATCCGCGTGTTGCGCGAAGCCCGGGCCATGGGCGCGGCCCAACTGGGTTTCTCCGGCGGTGAGCCGCTGGTGCGCCCGGACCTGCCCGAGCTGATCGCCGAAGCGCGCCAGCTGGGCTTCTACACCAATCTCATTACGTCCGGCATCGGCCTGACCGAAGGCAAGGTCAAACAGTTCCGCGAGGCCGGGCTGGACCACATCCAGGTCAGTTTCCAGGCCTCCGACCCGGAACTGAACAACGCCGTCGCGGGCTCGCGCAAGGCATTCGACAGCAAGCTGGCCATGGCCCGGGCGGTGCACGCCGAGGGCTATCCGATGGTCCTCAACTTCGTCATCCATCGCCACAACATCCACCAGATGGACGACATTATCCGCCTGTGTGAAGAGCTGGGCGCGGACTATGTCGAACTGGCCACCTGCCAGTACTACGGCTGGGCTTTCGAAAACCGCGAGGGGCTGATGCCGTCGGCGGCGCAACTGGCCACCGCCGAGAAGACGGTCAACGAACACCGCGAGCGACTGCAGGCGGCCGGCTCGGCCATGCAGCTGATCTTCGTCACCCCGGACTATTACGAAGAGCGCCCCAAGGCCTGCATGAACGGCTGGGGCAGCATCTTCCTGACCGTCACGCCGGACGGTACCGCGCTGCCGTGCCACAGCGCTCGCATCCTGCCGATCGAGTTTCCCAACGTGCAGGAACACGCCCTGCAGTCGATCTGGTACGACAGCTCCGGCTTCAACCATTACCGCGGCGACGCCTGGATGCCCGAGCCCTGTCGCTCCTGCGACGAGAAGCACAAGGACTTCGGCGGCTGCCGCTGCCAGGCCTACCTGCTGACCGGCGATGCTGACAACGCCGACCCGGTGTGCGACAAGTCGCCCCATCACGAACGCGTGCTGGCGGCCCGGCGTGCGGCGGACCACGCCACCGCCGGCCTGGCGGACCTGACCTACCGTAACGCCCGCAATTCGCGGGTGATCGTCAAGGCCTGACCCTCCGGTGGCCGCTCTTTCCGCGCACGCCGCCGTGGGTGCCTACGCCCAGCGCGACAACCTGCGCTGTGCCGAGGGCGGCGTGTTCTGGCTGGAGAGCGATCCGGCCACCGGGCTGGTGGGGCTGCACGCCTGGCGTGACGGCGAAGCCCGCCGGCTGACGCCCCGCGAGTTCGGCGTGCGCAGCCAGGTCAACGGCTACGGGGGCGGTGCGTTCTGCGTGATGCAGGGCGCCGTTTACCTGGTCAGCGGCGGCGACCAGCAAATTTATCGCCTCGACCTGGACAGCGGCGCGCTCAGCGCCGTGAGCGACAAACCCGAGTGTCGTTTTGGCGGTTTGGTGGCGGACCCGCGTCGCGGCCGCATCCTGGCGGTGTGCGAGCACCTGGACGACGGCTTCGGGGTGGGGCAGAGCCTGGTGGCGCTGGAGGTGGAGACCGGTGCCCTGTTGACGCTGGCCGGGGCCGAGCGCGGGCCGATCAATATGGGCTGCCCCACGCTGTCGGCCGACGGCCGCCTGCTGGCCTGGGTCGAGTGGACCTTGCCGGCGATGCCCTGGGAGCAGACCCGGCTGCGGCGGGCAGTACTGGACCGTTCCGGCCAGGTGGCGGCGGTGGAAGACTGCTCCGCCCCGGCACCGGCGTCGATCCAGCAGCCGCGCTATGTCGGCGATGCCCTCTACGCGCTGTCGGACCACGGTGGCTGGTGGCTGCCTTACCGGGTGGATGACGGCAACGGCTGGCGGATACTGTCGCGGGATCGCTGCGATCACGCCAACGCCCCCTGGCAGCTGGATGAGCGCCATGACGCCTGGCTGGACGGCGAGCGCTGGGCGCGCGTCCAGTACCAGTCCGGCCTGGGCTCACTGGTGCTGGTGGATGAGCAGGGCCGACTCGAGAGGCGGCTGGCGGAGGCGTACACCGATTTCCGCCACCTGCAGGTGATGGATCGCCGGATCCATGCGATTGCCCGCAGCCCCTACCGGCTCGACAGCGTCGTGCGCATCGACCCGGAAACCGGCGACTGTGAGACGTTGGCGGGCGGTGAGCAGACGCCCGCCTGCCAGGAAATGGCGCCGCCGGAGCCCTTCAGCCTCGATGCCCGCGACGGTCAGCCGGTACACGGCTTCCTGTACCGGCCGATGGTGGAGGCGAGCCAGCCGCCGCCGGTGGTCATGCGCGTACACGGCGGGCCCACGTCCGCCGCCTATCCGGTGTTCGATCCCCAAGTGGCGTTCTGGACATCTCACGGCTTTGCGGTGGCGGACGTCAATCACCGCGGAAGCACCGGCTACGGCCGGGCGTTCCGCATGGCGCTGCAGGGGCGTTGGGGGGCGTCCGATCACGAGGACATCTGCGACGGCGTCAGCCACCTGGCGCGGGAACAGCTGGTGGACGGCGAGCGGGCCTTCATCATGGGGCGCAGCGCCGGTGGGTTTACGGTGCTCAACGCGCTGATCCATAGCCCGGTGTTCCGCGCCGGCGCCAGCCTGTTCGGGGTGAGCGACCCGGAGTCCCTGCGCCACATGACCCATCGCTTTGAATCCGGTTACCTGGACTGGTTGCTGGGCGATCCGGACACCGAGCGGGTGACCTGGCAGCAGCGTACGCCGCTGTTCTGGGCCGACCGCATCACCTGCCCGGTGATTTTCTTCCAGGGCGAGCAGGACGCGGTGGTGGTGCCGGAGCAGACCGAGTCCATGGCCCACGTGCTGCGTCGCTGCGGCGTGCCGGTGGAGGTGGTGCGTTTCGCCGACGAGGGCCACGGCTTCCGTCATGCGGAGAATCAGGTCACGGTGATGGAGCGGACGTTACGCTTCTTCCGGCAGGCGCTGGAGGAGGGCTGACCGACCGCCCGAGGTCGATCCGGAATAGGGCGGAACCGTCGGTCTTCCGTTAAACTGGGTAAGCGCTCAAGCGCATTCGACACAACACAATAATAATGAGATCGACCATGGCTCAAGACGTCACGAACCTGCGCAAATTCGTTGCTCCCGAAATCGTCTTTGGCGCCGGATCCCGCAAGGCGGTCGCCAACTTTGCCAGCCACTTCGGCGCGCGCCGGGTGCTGCTGGTGTCCGACCCCGGCGTGGCCGCCGCCGGCTGGGTCTTCGAGGTCGAGGCCTTGCTGCTGGAAGCGGGTTTCGCCGTCACCGTCTTTACCGGCGTGTCCCCCAATCCCCGGGTTGCGGAGGTGATGCACGGCGCGGAACTCTACAGGTCGGCGGGCTGTGACGTGATCGTCGCTATCGGCGGCGGCAGCCCGATGGATTGCGCCAAGGGCATCGGCATCGTCAGCGCCCATGGGCGCAGCATTCTCGACTTCGAGGGCGTCGACACCATCACACTGCCGTCGCCGCCGCTGATCCTGATTCCGACCACCGCCGGCACCTCGGCGGATGTGTCCCAGTTCGCGATCATTTCCGACCCGGACCGGCGCTTCAAGTTTTCCATCATTTCCAAGGCGGTGGTGCCCGATGTGGCGCTGATCGACCCGGAAGTGACCCAGACCATGGACGTGTTCCTGACCGCCTGCACCGGCGTGGACGCCATGGTGCACGCCGTCGAGGCGTTCGTCTCTACCGGCAGCGGCCCGCTGACCGACTCCCACGCGCTGGAGGCGATCCACCTGATCAACACCCATCTGGAGCCGCTGGTGGCCAACCCGTCCGACGCCCACCTGCGCGAGCAGGTGATGCTGGGCTCAATGCAGGCCGGTCTGGCCTTTTCCAACGCCATCCTGGGGGCGGTGCACGCCATGTCCCACAGTCTGGGCGGCTTCCTGGACCTGCCTCATGGCCTGTGCAACGCGATGCTGCTGGACCACGTCGTCGCCTACAACTACAGCGCCTGCGAGGACCGCTTCAAGCGCATTGCCGAGACGCTGGGCATCGACACCCGGGGTATGACCACGGCCACCGTGCGCCAGCGCCTGCTGGGCCGGATCGCCGAACTCAAACGCAACGTGGGGCTGGAGAAACGCCTCGGCGAGCTGGGCGTGCGCGTGGACGATATTCCGTCCCTGTCCGGTTTCGCCCTGCAGGACCCGTGCATCCTGACCAACCCACGCAAGTCGTCCCGGCGGGACGTTGAAGCAGTGTATGAAGAAGCCCTCTGATACCCCCGGTCGCGATGACGGCGGTGCCGGCGACTACAACGTCGAAGACCTGCTCGGCCTGGGCAGCCATTCGGCGCGCAAGAGTTATTACCCGGCGCTGCTGGAGCGGATCGCCGACCTGGAAGCCGAGCGCAACCGCTACAAGTGGCTGTTCGACAACGCCCTGCACGGCATTTTCCAGGGCAACCTGCGCGGCGGCCTGATTTCCTGCAACCCGGCGATGGCGGACATTTGCGGCTATGCATCGCCGGCTGCGCTGACCGGCGCCATCGTGCGCCTGCGCGAGCAGCTGTTTGCCAGCGTGCGGGATTTCGACCACGTGCGCCTGACGCTGCTGTCCGACGGCCAGGTGCGTGCCCGCGAGCTGCGCCTGATGCGCCGCGACGGCGGTCAGGTGGACGTGGCGCTGACCCTGCTGTGGCGCCCGGATCTGGGGCCGGAAGTGGTGGAGGCGTTCGTGGCGGACATCACCGAACGCCAGCAGGCCCGGGCGCGGCTGGAACAGGTCAACAGCGAACTGGAGCTGCGGGTCAAGGAACGCACCGCCGCGCTGCGCGACGCCAACAGCGGCCTGCGCCGGGAGATTGGCGAACGCGAGAAAATCGAGGCGGAGCTGGTGGTGGCGATCCAGGCCGCCGAGGAAGCCAACCGTAGCAAGGACAAGTACCTGGCGGCGGCCAGTCACGACCTGATGCAGCCGCTCAACGCCGCCCGGTTGCTGGTCTCGACGCTGCAGGACCGGGCCCTGCCGAACGCCGAGGCGCAACTGGTCGATCGCGTGCACCGGGCGCTGGAAGGCGCCGAAGACCTGCTGGCGGACCTGCTGGACATCTCCAAGCTGGACCAGCAGGCGATCCAGCCCGACCGCACCTACCTGGACATCGACGACCTCATCCAGGCCCTGGCCGGCGAGTTCGAACCGGTGGCGGAGAACGCCCACCTGCGGCTGAAAGTCCGGTCCCGGCCGGGCATCGTCCACACCGATGCCCGCATGATGACCCGCATCCTGCGCAACCTGCTCACCAACGCGTTTCGTTACACCCAGGAGGGCGGCGTGCTGCTGAACGTTCGCCGCCGCACGGACGACCTGCATATCGAAGTCTGGGATACGGGCATGGGCATTCCCGACGACCGGCTGGAGGATATCTTCCGTGAGTTCCATCAGCTCAGCGCCCCCCACACGGGCGGACGCAAGGGGGTGGGGCTGGGGTTGGCCATTGTCGACCGCATGGTGCGCATGCTGGACCATCGCATCGAGGTGCACTCCCGCCCCGGCGTCGGTTCGCGCTTCAGTGTGATCCTGCCGCTGGCGCATCCCCGGCCGGCGGCCGCAGGGGCCGGCCAGGCGATGCCGGAGCCGCATTCCCTGGCGGGGCGGCGTATCCTGGTGATCGACAACGAGCCGGACATCCTGGCGAGCATGGAGGCCCTGCTGGCACAGTGGGGCTGCGAGGTGTCCTGCGTCGCCGACGCGCAGGTCGCGCTGCGGGGCCTTGAAGACGGGACAGTAACCGTGCCCGAAGCGATCCTGGCGGATTACCACCTGGACGACGGGCGTACCGGCTGCGAGGCGATCTACGCCATCCGGCGGGCTGTGGGGCGGGATATTCCCGCCGCCATCATCACCGCCGATCGCAGCGACGCCTGCCGGCGTTTCCTGAAAACCCAGTATTTCCCGGTGCTTAACAAGCCCGTCAAACCCAACCGCCTGCGCGCCCTGCTGACCAGCCTGTTTGCCTGAGTCCGGACCGGCCAGCCCTCCGAACGTCCTACATCGTCGCCGGCAAACCTGACTACACTTCTGGAATGGACGTCACCGTCTGGAAGGGGAGTGCCCGGCGAGCCCGCCGGGTTCCGGGAATCGGTTGAAAGCGAGGTGAAAACAATGCAAACCACCGAAAACGCTCTGACCAACCACGAAGTGACCGTGTGTCTCAGCGGCGGCGCGGTCCTGGGGCCGTTTAATGCCACCTGGTCGCAGGACTCCGGAGGCGACGTGCGTGAACTGGTCCGGGAATACGATGCGTATCTCCAGGGCGAGCCGCAGAAACGGTTCAAGTTTCACCTGCACGACACGTACACCAACACGGTCCACACCCTGATCCTGAACTTTTCTCAAGTGACCGGGGTCTGTGATCATGTGAGGCTCAGGCATAATCCAGAGGGCTGATGGCCGGTTGGGCCAGGCTCAGGTCGTGTCGTCAGCGCTCTGTCACGCCACTCTCTTACGCCACTCTTTCATGCCATAGTCATAGGCTTCATGTTCAGGTAAAGGAGGCTGCCATGAGTGAATTCCGGGTCGAAAAGGATAGCCTGGGCGACGTCAAAGTGCCGGCTGACGCGCTTTGGGGCGCGCAAACCCAGCGTGCCGTCGACAATTTCCCGATCAGCGGCCGTCCCATGCCGCCGGCGTTCATTGAGGCGGTGGTGCGGGTCAAGCGTGCGGCGGCCCAGGCCAACGCCAAGCTGGGATTGCTGCAGGATGCGCACCGGGACGCGATCCTCAAGGCCTGCGACACCCTGTTGTGGGGCGAGCACCGCGACCAGTTCCCGATCGATGTCTATCAGACCGGATCGGGCACCAGCACCAACATGAACGTCAACGAGGTGATTGCCCGCCTGGCGCGGATGGACGGCGACGACGTGCATCCCAACGACCACGTCAACATGAGCCAGAGCTCCAACGACGTGATACCCACCGCCATCCACGTCAGTGCCGTCACCCAGGCCCAGGCGGTGCTGGTCCCGGCGCTGTCGCACCTGCAGGGGGCTATCTACGAGCGGGAAGCGGAACTGGCGGAGACCGTCAAGACTGGGCGCACCCACCTGATGGACGCCATGCCGGTCACCCTGGGGCAGGAACTGCAGACCTGGCGCGAGCAACTGGCCGCCGCCCAGAAGCGGGTGGAATGGGCCTGCGACGACCTGCTGGGGCTGCCCCAGGGCGGCACCGCCGTGGGCACCGGCGTCAACGCACACAGCCAGTTCGCCGAGCGTTTCGTCGCCGCGCTGAACGACGATACCGGCCTGCATTTCCGGTCCCTGGATCACAAGTTCGTCGGTCAGAGTGCGGTGGACGCTCCGGTGAATTTCTCCGCCCAGCTGCGTGGCGTGGCGGTGGTGCTGATGAAGATCGCCAACGACCTGCGCTGGATGAACAGCGGTCCCATCCACGGCCTGGCCGAGATCAGTCTGCCGGCCCTGCAGCCGGGCAGCAGCATCATGCCGGGTAAGGTGAACCCGGTGATTCCCGAATCCACCGCCATGGTGGCGGTGCAGGTGATGGGACTCGACAGCACCGTCGCCATGGCCGGGCAGTCCGGCAACTTCCAGCTCAACGTCATGCTGCCGCTGGTGGGCGCCAACCTGGTGGACATGCTGCAGTTGCTGAGCAATGCCTCCCGGGGGCTGGCGGATAAGGCCATCGCCGGCTTTACCGTCAACGCCGACCACCTGGCCGAAGCGGTGGGGCGCAATCCGGTGCTGGTCACTGCCCTCAACCCGGAAATCGGCTACAGCCGGGCGGCGGAGATCGCCAAGGAAGCCTACGCCAGCGGCCGCTCGATCCTGGACGTGGCGGAGGAACGCACGGATCTGTCCCGCAGCCAACTGGAGGCCATTCTCGATCCCCTGAAACTGACCCACGGGGGGCTGGAAAGCTGACCCGTGTCGTTTGAACTGACCGTCCAGCTGTTGCTGCTCCTGCTGGCGGCCAACGGGTCGCCGGTGCTGGGGCGTTACCTGCTGGGGCGCCACGGCGCGCAGCCGGTCGACGGCGGCCGGCTATGGCGCGACGGCGAACGCCTGCTGGGGGACAGCAAGACCTGGCGCGGCCTGATCATCGGCGTCACCGCCTGCACGGTGGTGAGCCTGTTGTTGGGACTGGGTGGTCCGTTCGGCGTGATGTTTGGCGCGCTGGCGTTGCTGGGGGATCTGTTCAGCAGCTTCATCAAGCGCCGCCGGCATCTGCGCTCCAGCTCCCGCGCCACCGGGCTGGATCAGCTTCCTGAAGCGATCCTGCCGGTGGGCATGGGGGCATTCTGGCTGGACTACAACTGGCAGGAGGTGGCCGTCACCGTGCTGCTGTTCATGCTGGCGGACATGCTGCTCTCGCCGCTGCTGTATCGGCTGGGCATCCGCCGGCAGCCGCATTGAGGGGGCGGTTGCGGATCTTGAGGTTTGCGGCGGGCCACCTGCGGCGGCCTCGGAAGCTAAAGCTTCCGCTACATTTTCGCGGTTTCCCAGGCCCCATGTAGCCGAAGCTTCAGCTTCGGAGCAGCCTGCCGGGCTGCCGGGGATCGCGAGGGCCCGTCCGGATCCCTAAGCTTCTAACCCGTCCCCCGCGTCAACGTATGCAGATTCACCTCCGGCGGGCAGTTCAGCCGCGCGTGAACCATTGACGTCCCCGCACCGCAGGACGTGTAGCCCTGCATTCCCGCATGTTGCCACGGCCCCTTGCCGACGAAGCGCGGGCAATCCGCATCCAGTAGCACCGGAATCCCGCCGGGCAGGCAGATCTGGCCGCCGTGGGTGTGGCCGCACAGGAACAGGTCGTAGCCGGCATGGGCCGCCTGCCGCCAGATTTCGGGCGTGTGGCTGAGCAGCAGCGTAGCCTTGCCGTTGGGGATGCCCTCGGCGGCGCGCTGCAGGTTGTCCACCTTATAGAAGTGAGCGTCGTCCACGCCGGCCACGTAGAGATGGTTGCCGTCGCGTTCGATGGCGGTGTGCTCGTTGAGCAGCACCTGGTAGCCCATGTCCTCGAGCGGCGGCAGCATGCGGATGCTGTCGTGGTTGCCCAGTACCGCCAGGGGCGTGCCGCGCAGCACGCGGCGCAGGCGTCGCATGCCTTCCAGGCTGGCCTCGATCGGGCCCCAGGTGAGCTTGCGGTAGTCACCGGTCAGCACGCACAGGTCGTAGTCGATGCCTTCGACGTGCTGGATGATGGCCTCCAGCATGGGCGCGTCCATGTCCACGTGCAGGTCGGTCAGGTGCAGAATGCGGAAGCCTTCGAAGGCTTCGGGCAGGTGGGGGAGCACGAAGCGATGCTCAACCGTGCGCATGCGCCGGGCGTTGCTCTCGGCACGTCCGAGCAGGCCGCTCAGGCGCAGGCAGCCGCGAATCAGGCCGTGCAGGGAATACCACTTTTCCACATGGCAGAAATGACCGCCGGGGTCGACCAGGCGGGATTCGAACTCGCGTTCGATACCCAGCCGCTGGCGGGCGTGGACCGGGCCCAGGCGCAGGGCGAGCCGGTATTCAAGCAATTCGTCGTCGTGTTGCGGTTTCGGTGCAACATGGGTCATTGTCCGCTCCTTGCATCCTGCCGCTTCTGGGATGGCGCATGGACGCGATGGACACGCTGAAAGGTGACGGGATTCTGCTTTCAGTATGGCCCCAAGCCGATGGGTCGTAAACGTGGAACCGTTACCGACGGCTCATGTCGGATGCAGGACACGAGGCAATGGGTGACATCCGCGATTGGTAAATGCCTGTGGATATCGACAAAATGAGAGTTTACGAAGGGTAATGCGACCTCAGGAGGAATCATGAGCCAGTCCTGTGACCTGCCGGGCATGAGCGTGCCCCGCAGCCGGTTCCCGGCACCGGACAACGACCTGGAGCTGCCCGCCGACGCCGGCGAGCAGCGCGCGGTACTCGGTGGCGGCTGTTTCTGGTGCACCGAAGCCGTCTATATGGCGCTGGATGGCGTTACCGCCGTGACCTCCGGCTATGCCGGCGGCAGTGCGGACACCGCCAACTACGATGCCGTCTGCACTGGCACCACCGACCACGCGGAGGTGATCGAAGTGCGTTACGACCCGGCGCGGACCAGCTACGGTGAGCTGCTGCGGATTTTCTTCTCGGTGGCCCACGACCCGACCCAACTCAACCGTCAGGGCAACGACCGCGGCACCCAGTACCGCTCCTCGGTGTTCTACGAGAACGAGGATCAGAAGCGGGTGGCCGAGGCCTATATCCGCAAGCTGGATGAAGCGGGGGTCTATGAGGCACCGGTGGTCACCACCCTGGAGCCGCTCGACGCCTTCTACCCGGCGGAAGACTACCACCAGAATTTTGCTGCGCGGAATCCGTTCCAGCCCTATGTGATGGCGGCTGCGGCGCCCAAGGTGGAAAAACTTCGGGATCAGTTCGGTGACCGACTGAAACCCGAATTCAACGATGATCAGGCATGAGGAGTAAGACCATGTCCCAATCCGAAGCGGGTTACGACCTGACCCCGCTGACTGCGGAAGAAATCGAGCAGAAGGCCGCCGGCCTGACCGAGGAAGAGCGCACCGTGCTGCTGGACCACGGCACCGAGCAGCCGTTCTGCGGCACCCTGCTCGACAACAAGATGGACGGCGTCTACCACTGCCGGCTGTGCGACCTGCCGCTGTTCACGTCCGAGCACAAGTTCGACTCCGGCACCGGTTGGCCCAGCTTTTTCTCGCCGTTCGATCCGGACCACATCCGCTATCTGGAAGACACCAGCCTGGGCCGCGTGCGCACGGAAATCCGCTGTCCGCGCTGCGACAGCCACCTGGGGCACGTGTTTCCGGACGGTCCGCCGCCCACCGGCCAGCGCTACTGCCTGAACTCCGTCGCCATGGAGTTCCGCCAGAAGCAGGCCTGAGTCCCTGGAGCCCCTTAATAGGCGGAATGTTGGTTAAGGGGCACTAGCCCGGGCTGTTCCCGGCCCGGGCGATGGCGTCCGACCCGATCATTTCCAGGGCGCCGGGGCGCGACACGCTGTCGATCATGCAGGCGGCGATGTCGCGGGCCGTGACCGGTCGATAGCGGGCCGGTATCAGTGAGCCCAGACGCCGGCCCAGCATCAGCCCCAGGTCCTCTCCCCGCCGCTTTTCTTCCCGCTGTGCGTCGATCAGCGACGGCCGCACCAGCACCAGTCGATCAAACCCCATGGTCTGCAGCGCCTGCTCCACCTCGCCTTTCGTTCGCAGGTAGAAGCTGAGGCTGCGAGCGTTCGCGCCCATCGACGAATTGAGCACCATGACCGGCGTTCCGGCATCGTGGGCGCGCTGGGCCACGGCCAGCACCAGGTCGTGGTCGATGGCGTGAAAACCGGCCTTGCCACCAGCCTGTTTCAGCGTGGTGCCCAGGCAGCAGATCAGGGCATCGGCGCGCCACCAGTCGGCATCGGGCAGCGGCGAGCGGAAATCCAGCACCGGATTGTCCAGTTTGTCGTGTGGCGCCAGAGGCCGGCGCGTGGGAGCCGTGATCCGTCGGATCCCGGGCGTATCGAGGGCCTGTTGCAGCACCTGACGGCCCACCGCACCGGTGGCACCAAACAGTAGCAGTTCCATGGGCGTGTCCTTGTGCATCGGCGTTGGCGGCTGAAACGGAACCGGGAGTATGGCACAGGACGGGAACGACATTGTCATGTGACTGTCATGGGAATGACCGACACTGCTCAGTACAGCGACTGCATCGTGTTGTTGAATAGCGCGGTACCAACCGTTGTGGCCAAAACGGTAGCAGGAAGCAGGATCGCATCAGGGAGGATGCATTTTTTTCCGGTCGCCGTGATGGCCAGCGCCGTTCGACGCGTTCAGATCGGCTCCGGTCACCCGGGCCACGTACTGCGCCACCGCATCGATTTCCGCCTCCGACAGACTCTCTTCGAACGCCGGCATGATCCCGACACCGTAGCGTACCGCGGTGACCACCTGTTCCGCCGTGGGTTTGAGCTGGTCCAGATCGGGGCCGATCTCGGCGCTCGAGCCGGCATCCGCGAGGGTGTGGCACAGGGCGCAGGTGGGCTGTGCCGTCTGGGTGAACACGATCCGGCCCGGATCCTGAGCAAATACCTCGGCAGCCGCCAGGCCCAAAGCCAACAGCAGGATTCTCAGCATCGCGCGCGTCCCGTCAGCTCACCGTGACGGTGACGCCGTGGTCTTCCCAGCCGTTGTGGCCGTATCCGCGTTCGTTGTCGGGCCGTTCACGGGGCTGGCTGTTGCCCTTGGCGTCGGTGGCGCGACTGACCATTCGGTACTCGCCGGCGGACAGGTCCGCCGCGAGGACGAAGGGACGCCAGGCGAACGGGCCCAGATCGGGACCGATGAATGGCGCCGCCCGCCAGTTTTCGCCGTTATCCAGCGACACCTCGACCCCGTGCAGCGATTCGGTGCCGCCGAACGCGACGCCATGGATCAGGTTGCGCCCGGCCGGGGCGGCGTCCAGTGGGCCGGTAATCCAGGATTTCACATTCATCGCCCACATCGACGGCTGTTTCGGCGCGCCTTTCTCGCCCACCGGGCGGACGCGGTAGCCGGACGCCTGGATCTTGGCGTCGGACTGCGTCCTGGTCAGGGCGACGTGCTTGACATACTTCACGTTGTTCACGCCGTAGTAGCCCGGGATCACCATGCGCAGCGGACCGCCGTGGGTCAGTGGCAGGGGTTCGCCGTTCATCTCGTAGGCCAACAGGGCCTGTTCCATGGCATCCAGCGGCACCGAACGTTCCACCACCACGCTCTTTTCGTCCAGGCCTTCGGGCAGCTCCTCGCCACCGGTGCTGGTCAGGTACTGGGCGCCGGATTCGGGGCCGCCCAGGGCTCTGATAACCTCGCGCATGGGCACACCCGTCCAGATCACGCAGCCGGCGGCGCCGACGCTCCACTGGGAGCCGCTGGCGCCGTGGGGGAAGAAGGCGCGTCCGTTGCCTGAGCACTGCAATACGGTGGCGACGGTTTCCACGCCGAGTGTCTTGAGCTCACCCAGGGTCATCGAGCGCGGCGCGGTGACGCCGCTGAACGCCACTTTCCAGGCGTCACGGTCGGCGACGATGGTCTCGGGCGGCGTGGGCAGGTTGTTGCGCACGAACAGGATGTCACTGGGGGTCACCACGCCGGTGCCGATGGCGCCGCGACGGGTCTCCATGGTCTTGTTGCTGTGGACGATCAGGGCGTCGGTGCGTTTCCACTTGATGAAGTCCGGAATGGGGAGGGCTTCCTGGCCGCGGGCCAGCGGCGTCAGGCCCAGCAGGCTGACGGAGGCCAGGGTGCCGGCTCCGCCAATCAGGATCTGGCGTCGACTGAGAGTCGGCGCGTCACGTCGGGTAGGGTGTTGAGGCATGGTTCTTCTCCTTATTCTTGTCGCGAAGACGCGCTGTCTCGTCAGCGTGTTGTCAGGACAAACCATGTTGCTGTTTTGAACGGCGATGAGTGACGTTGCTCATGGCGACTGCATGACGCGCACCTATACATTTCCTTTAGACGGGCGGGGAGGGGTGATCAAGCTCAGGCTTAGACTGTTCCGCTATTTTTCGAAGCGCTAATATGGCGGCTTTTTGCCGGCCTGGGGCCGCGCAGCGACGAAGGAAGTAGACGTATGATCCGGCTGACGGTGAATCCGATCGTGGAGTCCGCCACGTTAATGCGGCGCGTGATGGTTGTTCTGGGCTCGATCGGGGTGACGTCGCTGTATTCCTCGCTGATCCTGGTGCGGGCCCTGCTGGGGCGGCTGACACGGGAACGGGTGGATCGCTACACGCGGGACTGGTCGGCGTTGCTGCTGCGTCTGGTGCGGGTGAACCTGAACGTGGAGGGGCGCATCCCGGATTTCGAGGATGGCCGGCGCTACCTCATCCTATGCAGCCACGCCAGTCACTATGACATTCCCCTGAGTTTCGTGGCGCTGCCGGGTTCGATCCGCATGCTGGCCAAGAAAGAGCTGTTCCGGATCCCGCTGCTGGGCCCGGCCATGCGGGCGGGGGAATTTCCCTCGATCGATCGCTCCAACCACCAGCGTGCGCTGGAGGACCTGCAGACGGCCCGCGACATGATGGAGAGCGGCATCGTGCTCTGGGCCGCACCGGAAGGCACGCGCTCGGCCGACGGCTCGCTGGGCACGTTCAAGAAGGGCTGTTTCCACCTGGCGCTGGATACGCAGGCGGTGATCGTGCCGGTAGGCATTCGCGGCAACGAGAAAGTGCTGCCGGCGCGGACCTGCCAGATCAACCTGGGACAGCCGGTGGATTTTGTGGTGGGTGAACCGCTGGACACGGCCGGCTACGGTCGTGAGCAGCTGCCGGAACTGATGGAAGCGGTGCGCGGCCGCATCGAGCGGGCCCGGGGGGAGCGCTAGCCTCCACCTCCGGGCCTGGGCTTCAGAGCAAGAAACCCAGCGCGTAGACCCCGGCGTAACCGATGGTATAGGCCACCAGCAGGAAGGCGCTGTAGCGCAGGTAGCTGGCAAAGGTGAGTCCCGGGATCTTGCTCATGGCGACGATACCGGCGGCGGAGCCGATCACCAGCAGCGAGCCGCCCACGCCGACCGCATAGGTCAGCCCCAACCACTCGCCCGGCGTCATGTCGATACCGGCCTTCAGCAGCGCGGCGGTCAGCGGCACGTTGTCGATCAGCGAGGAGAAGATGCCCATCAGGTAGTTGGCGGCGATCGGGGGCAACACCTGGTACACGTCGACAAATGCACCCAGCGCCTGGATTTCCTTGAGCATGCCCACGATCAGCAGGATGCCCAGGAAGAAGAACAGGGTGTCGAACTCGATGGTGCGCACGTACTCGATGATCGGGTCCAGGTCGGAGTCCGTACTCAGGAACCGGGAGGTCAGGAACATCATCGACAGCCCGAACAGGAAGGTGAGCACCGGCGGAATCTCGAACAGCACGTTGCACACGATCGTACCGATGATGGTGGCCAGGAACAGGCAGGCGATGACGATGTCCACCCGGCGCACCTCGTTACGGTCGTGCACCAGTTCCACCTCGCCTTTCATGCCGCGGGACAGCAACAGCGCCAGGAAGAAGACGCCACAGGCGGCGGGTACCGAGAGGGCCAGCAGCGTGAGGATTTCCACCTTGTCGGCAAGGAAGATCATCAGCGTGGTGACATCACCGGTGATCAGCGACACCCCGCCGGAGTTGACCGCGAACACCACCAGTGTGATAAACCGCACCTGTTTCTTGCGCTCCAGGTGCAGCGACAGGATCAGCGCGCAGGACACCAGGGTGGCGGTGATGTTGTCGGCCAGGGACGAGAAGATGAAGCAGAACAGCCCCACCAGCAGTAACAGCTGGTTTTCCTTGATGCGTTTGGGCATGACCAGGTAGATCAGGTTCTCGATCATGCCTTTCTTGTTCAGGTAGGCCACGAAGGTCATTGCCGCCACCAGGAACAGCCACAAAGAAGCGATCTCGGAAATGCTGTCTTCCAGGCCTTGCTGCACCAGCTCGGTATGAGAGCGGGAACCGCTGGTCACGAACAGCAGGATCCAGGAAAGGGTGCCGAAGAAGAGCGTGACCTTGGCTTTGTTGACGTGTGTGACTTCTTCGAAGATGACGCCGAGCAACGCGAGCACGGCAAACGAGATCAGGACAATATCCAACCAGTGCATATAGGACAAACCACCCGCGGGCTGTTTTTGTATCGGACGTTATTTGTTGCTGTTATTGGTGGCCGCGGGCGAAGCAATAGGGGCGCTACGTGCGGCAAAGCGGCGATTTTACGCGTACCGGCGTTGATCGACCACCGGTTTCATTGCCCTGATCATGCCAGATTCGTACCTATTGCCTTATTCAATTTCATATTGCGGCAAAAAAACGGATAATCACCCCCTCATAAAAACTATGAATCGTTTCGATCACATCAGATTGAAGGTAGCAAGCTAATGACTGCAAGACAGGCAGATGTCGTGCTAGTCGGCGGTGGCGTCATGAGCGCCACGCTCGGCATGATGCTCAGGCAGCTTGATCCGTCCCTGGACATCGTCATGGTGGAACGTCTTGATCACGTGGCCCATGAAAGCACCGACGGATGGAATAACGCAGGTACCGGTCACGCCGGCTACTGCGAGCTGAACTACACGCCGGAAACCGCTGACGGCGGGATTCAGATTCAACGGGCTCTGAACATCAACGCGGCTTTCGAACTCTCCCTCCAGTTCTGGTCCCATCTCGTGGAGCAGGGCATCCTCCCCGAACCCCAGAAGTTCATCAACGCGACACCGCACCAGAGCTTTGTCTGGGGCGAGGAGAACGTGGCCTTCCTGCGCAAGCGTCACGAACTGCTCAGCCAGCACCATCTGTTCAAGGAGATGGAGTTTACCGACTCGCCGGAGGTGCTCCGCGACTGGATGCCGCTGATCATGAGCAGCCGGGACACCAGCCAGCCGGTGGCGGCGACCCGTGTGACCCACGGCTCCGACGTGGATTTCGGCTCGCTCACCCGCAACATGATCGATTACCTGGCCAAGCAGCCCAACTTCGAGTTGCTGCTGAACCACCCGGTGAAAACCCTGGCCCAGCGCGACAACGGTCGCTGGAAAGTGCGTGTGCGCGACGAGAAAACCGGCGAGACCAAGAAGATCGAAGCCGGTTTCGTGTTTCTCGGCGCCGGTGGCGGGGCGTTGCCGCTGCTGCAGAAGTCCGAGATCGAGGAAAGCAAGGGCTACGGCGGTTTCCCGGTCAGCGGGCAGTGGCTGGTGTGCCAGAAGCCCGACGTGGTCAAGCGTCACCACTCGAAGGTCTACGGCAAGGCGCCGATGGGCGCGCCGCCCATGTCCGTACCCCACCTGGACACGCGCATCATTAACGGCGAACCGGCGCTGCTGTTTGGTCCGTTTGCCGGGTTCACCACCAAGTTCCTGAAGCAGGGTTCCGTATTCGACCTGTTCTCGTCTGTGCGCGGTGGCAACATCATGCCGATGATGCAGGTGGGCAAGGGCAACATGGACCTGACCCGCTACCTGATCAAGGAAGTGTTCCAGTCCCATCAGGCCCGGATCGAGTCGCTGCGTGACTTCTTCCCGGATGCCCAGGAGCAGAACTGGAAGCTGCAGAATGCCGGCCAACGGGTGCAGATCATCAAGAAATCCGCTGATGGTCGTGGCAAGCTGGAATTCGGCACTGAAATCGTGGCAGCAAAAGACGGCTCCCTGGCTGCCCTGTTGGGCGCGTCACCGGGGGCGTCGACCGCCGTCAGCGCGATGGTCGATGTCCTGGAGCGTTGCTTCGCCGACCGGGTCAAGTCGCCGGAGTGGCAGGCCCGCATCCGCGAACTGATCCCATCTTACGGCCAGTCCCTAGTGGACGACGCCGAGCTGCTGGAGCAGGTGCGCAACCGCACCCTGTCCACGCTGCAGCTGGACAAGACCCGCGAGCCGTCCTGATCGCTCGCGGCCGTCCGGCCGGTCCGGTTACGCCTGGCGCGTGGCCGGACGCCTCTCCTCCTCAAGTGCATCCAGCATTTCTGTCTTCCGGTGTGTCGCAAAACGCATCATTACGCCCCGCTATCAGTGAGTTCCTCCTGTCGTCTACGCCGTGAATTGGCGGCGCATGGCTGTTGCCCCGGTGAGGCCTGCATCTGACATTGGTCACGGACACCCGGATTCCGCTGAATCTGTGGTGGGTGTTCTCCCAACAAAGACAACAAGCGCCTCCCTTCGGAGGTCGGCAAGGAGATAACAATGCAACACGCCAAATACGGGCTGCCATGGCTGGCGGCCGCTCTGCTGTTTTTCGGTGCGCAATCCCAGGCCCAGGCCGGGGTCTTCGTGCATCTGTTCGAATGGTCCTGGGACGATGTCGCCCAGGAATGCGAAAACTTCCTCGGCCCGAAGGGCTTTTCCGCGGTCCAGGTCTCGCCGCCCCAGGAGCACATCCAGGGCAGTGAATGGTGGACCCGCTACCAGCCGGTCAGTTACACGCTGAACAGCCGCAGTGGTGATGCCGCCGCCTTCGCCAACATGGTGTCCCGTTGTAATGCGGTGGGCGTGGACGTCTACGCCGACGCGGTCATCAACCACATGGCCAACGGCTCGGGCACCGGCACCGCCGGCTCCTCCTACGACAGCTCAAGCATGAGCTACCCCATCTACAGCAGTAACGATTTCCACAGCGTCTGCACGATCAACAGCGGTGATTACAGCAGCGATGCCGGGCGCGTGCGTAACTGCCAGCTGGTGGGGCTGCCGGACCTGGATACCTCCGCTGAGTATGTCCAGCAGACCATTGCCGACTACATCAACGGCATGATCAACCTGGGCGTGAAAGGCATGCGGGTGGATGCCGCCAAGCACATGGCGCCATCCGACATCGCCGGCATCCTGGGGCGCATCAACGGCGACTTCTACACGTTCCAGGAAGTGATCGACCTGGGCGGTGAGGCCATCAGCTCGACCGAGTATACCGGGCAGGGCGATGTCACCGAGTTCAAGTACAGCGCCAACATCGGCGATGTGTTCAAGAACCAGCAGCTCAGTTACCTGAGCAACTTCGGCGAGGACTGGGGCTTTATCGGCGGCACCAACGCCGTGGTCTTCACCGATAACCACGACAACCAGCGCGGCCACGGCGCCGGCGGCAGCAACGTGCTGACCTATCAGGATGGCTCCCTGTACAACCTAGCCAACGTGTTCATGCTGGCCTGGCCCTACGGCTATCCCAAGGTGATGTCGAGCTACGCCTTCTCCGACAGCGACCAGGGCCCGCCCTCCAGCGCCGTCTACCAGAACGGCGAAGCCCAGTGCGGCAGCGACTGGATCTGCGAGCATCGCTGGTCGTCCATCGCCAACATGGTGGCTTTCCGCAACGAAACCGACGGCACCGGCGTTAACAACTGGTGGGACAACGGCAACAATCAGATCGCCTTCGGTCGCGGCGCCAAGGGTTTTGTGGTGATCAACCGGGAAGGCGCTGCCCTGAGCCGCACGTTCAGCACCAACCTGCCGGACGGCAGCTACCGCAATGTGGCGGGCGACAGCAGCTGTGCGACCGTCTCCGGCGGCCAGGTGACCCTGGATGTGGCCGCCATGGAGGCCGCCGCGCTGCACACCGCCGCGCCCTGTGACGGCAGCGGCGACGACGATTCCGGCTCCGGCGGCGACACCGGTACTGACGTGACCGTGACCTTCGAATGCCAGAACGGCACCACCGTCAGCGGCCAGAGCGTCTATGTGACCGGCAGCGTTGCCACGCTGGGCAACTGGGATCCGGCCTCGGCGGTGATCCTGTCGCCGGACAATTACCCCACCTGGCAGGGTGACGTGGCGATTCCCGCCGATACCGCCGTTGAGTGGAAGTGCATCAAGCGGGATGAAACCGATCCGACCGCCGATCTGGTGTGGCAAAGCGGCAGCAACAATGCGCTGGCGGGGCAGAGCGCCGGGTCGTCGGTAACGGCGACGGCGAGTTTTTAAATCGAAGACTTGGGCACATAGCTCAAAGCAAACGCCAAAAAAAGGGGCCTCCGCGGAGGCCCCTTTTCCGTTTCATGGCGTCCAGCCGATCAATGCGACTCGGCCGGTTCTCCTCCCGCTTTGGCCGCCTCGTCCTGGCTGGCGTTGTGGTCCTTGGCCAGCAGCACGTAGAACGCCGGCAGCACGAACAGCGTGAAGAAGGTGCCGATACCCAGGCCGGTGGCGATGGTCAGGCCGATGGCAAAGCGGCTCTGCGCCCCGGGGCCGACGGCGATCAGCAACGGCACCATGGCCACGATCAGGGCCAGGGAGGTCATTATGATCGGCCGCAGGCGAATGGCCGAGGCTTCGATCACCGCGTCCAGCTTGTTCAGTCCCTTTTCGTGCTGGAGCTGGTTGGCGAACTCCACGATCAGGATACCGTTCTTCGACACCACGCCGATCAGCGTGATCAGCCCCACCTGGGTGTAGATGTTCATGGTGGTGAAGCCGGTCACCATGAACGCCATGGCCCCGGCCACCGACATGGGGACCGACACCAGGATGATCAGCGGGTCACGCCAGCTTTCGAACTGGGCGGCCAGCACCAGGTAGATCACCAGCAGCGACAGGAAGAAGGTCACCGCTAGCGCGCTACCCTGCTGCACGTACTGGCGCGAGTCCCCCATGAAGTCGTAGGTGAAGCCCTGCGGGAACAGTTCGTCCGCCGTCTGGGTGATGAAGTTGATGGCTTCGCCCTGAGGTACCAGCGGGATCCCCTGAATGGTCAGTGAATTCTGCTGGTTGAACTGGGTTCGCTGGGATGGCTCCACCGCGTGGCTGAAGCTTACGACGCTGCTCAGCGGTACCAGCTCGCCGGAGTCGGCCCGGATGTAGTAGTCGTTCAGCGCCTCGACGTTCTTGCGGGCGTAGCGCTCCACCTGCGGGATGACCTGGTAGGACCGGCCTTCCATATTGAAGCGGTTGATGTAGCCGCCACCCAGCATACTCGACATGGCCTGCCCGACGTCCTGCATGGACAGCCCCAGGTCGGCGACCCGGTCCCGGTCCACATGGATCGTGGAGATGGGGCGGTCGATCTCGATGGACTTCTGCAGAAACATGAAGTTGCCGCTCTGCTGCGCCTTGGCCATCAGGTCGTCGGCCACGGCGTTGAGCTCTTCGTAGCTGTTGCCGGTGGTGATGACGAACTGGAACGGCAGACCGCCGCTGGAGCCGGGCAGGGACGGAATGGCGAACACCGCCGTCTGCAAGCCGGTGATGCCGGCCATGCGCTGCTGCAGGATCGGCTGGACCTCGAACTGGGAAATGTCCCGCTCACTCCAGGACTTCATCTTGAAGCCGCCAAACGCCTCGTTGGGGTTGGTAATCCCCAGCAGCATGAAGCTCTGGTCGTAGCCCGGTACCTGCTCGAATTCCTCCTGCATCTGGGCGCCGTACTTCTGCAGGTAGTCCAGGGTCGAGGTCTGCGGTCCCTTGCCCTGGAACAGCAGGATGCCCTGGTCTTCCTCCGGCGCCAGCTCGCTCTGGCTCAGCATCACCATGCCGCCGATGGACAGCAGGACGATCAGCGCGAAGAAAATGGTCACCGACTTGGTTTCCAAGGAGGAGGCCAACCCACGGCTGTAAAGGCTGGACAGCCCATTGAAGAAGTTCTCCACCTTGGTTTCGAACCTGGTGGGTTTGCCGTGGGGCTTGAGCACCTTGCCGGACAGCATCGGTGACAGGGTCAGGGCCACGATCCCGGAAATCACCACCGTACCGGCCAGGGTGAAGGCGAACTCCGTGAACAGCGCGCCGACCAGGCCGCCCATAAAGCCGATCGGCGCGTACACGGCCACCAGGGTGGTGGTCATGGCAATGATCGGCGTGGCCATCTCCCGGGCGCCGTTGAGGGCGGCGTTGAACTTCGACTCCCCTTCTTCGATGTGCCGGTGCACGTTCTCCACCACGATGATGGCGTCGTCCACCACCAGTCCGATGGCCAACACCAGCGACAGCAGCGTCAGCAGGTTCAGCGAGTAGCCCAGCGCCAGCATGATGAAGGCGCCGCCGATGATCGACAGCGGCACCGCCACCGACGGCACGATCGCCGCCCGCAGTGACCCCAGGCACAGGAAAACCACCACCAGGACGATCAGCACCGCTTCCCAGAGGGTCTGGATGACCTCGTTGATGGAGTCCTCGATGAACTCGGAAGCGTCGTAGGGCAGGTCCACTTTCAGTTCGGACGGCAGCTGCGCCTCAATGCCCGGCAGCTCGTCCTTGACCAGCTCGGCCACGGTCAGCGGGTTGGCGCCGGGGGACATCTCGATGGCCACGTAGGTGGAGGGCTTGCCCTTGTACAGGGCCAGGTTTTCATAGCTTTCCGAACCCAGTTCGACCCGTGCGATGTCCTGCAGGCGGATCAGCGAGCCTTCGTACTCCTTGATGACCAGATCGCGGAACTGGTTGGGATCGCCCACGTCGGTATCGCTGGTCAGGCTGATCTTGACCAGGTCGCCCTTGGTGTTGCCGACCGCGGCCTGGTAGTTGTTCTGGACCAGTACCTGCACCACCTCGGTGGGTGTCATGTCGATCGCGGCGAGACGCTCCGGATCCAGCCAGACCCGCAGGGCAAAGGTCCGCCCCAGCAGGTCCGCCTTGCCCACGCCGGACAGGGCCTGGAGCTTGGGCTGGACGACCCGTGTCAGGTAGTCGGTGATCTGCGGCACCGGCATGGTGTCGCTGTAGAAGGCGATGTACATCAGCGCCGTGCTGTCACCGGTGGTAGAGGTGATGACCGGATCTTCCGAGTCCTGGGGCAGCACGTTGCGCTGGCTCGCCACCTTGGCCTGGATTTCCGCCAGCGCCGCGTTGGCGTCGTAGTTCAGCTCCATGTGGGCTTCGATGGTGGAGGTGCCCTGGGTGCTGGTGGAGGTCAGGTAGTCGATGCCGTTGGCCTCGGCGATGGCCTGCTGCAACGGCGTGGTGATAAAGCCTTTGACCAGGTCGGAGCTGGCGCCGGGGTAGGCGGTGGTGACGGTCACCGTGGTGCTTTCCAGCAATGGATATTCCCGCACCTCCATTTCCATGGCCGAGCGTACGCCCAGCAGCAGGATCAGCAGGCTGACGACCGTCGACAGGACCGGCCTGTGAACGAATATGTCGGTGAAGCGCATTATTCGCCGGCCTCCGTGCCGCTGGTGGTGTCCGCCGTATCCGCGGAGTCAGACGACTGGGATGGATCCTCGATCTGGACTCGCTGGCCGGCGCGCAGCCTCAGCAACCCGGTGGCGACGATCCGCTCACCGACGTCCAGGTTACTGGTCACTTCCACCAGACCGTCGCGGCTGGAGCCGGTCTCGACCGTGCGGCGTTCGGTCACCAGCTCACCGTCATCGTTTTCGGTGATGACATAGACGAAATCGCCGTAGGTGTTGAACGAGATCGACGTGCGCGGCACCGCGACGACGTCGCGCTGGTCCGGACGCAGGGTGTGTACGGTGGCGAACATCCCCGGTCGCAGTTCCCGCTCGGGGTTTCGCAGGGTGGCGCGCACACGCACGGTCCGGCTCTCCGGGTTGACCGAGCTGTTGATGGCGCTGATCTGCCCTTCGAACTCTTTATCCGGGATCGCAGCCACGGTGACCCGGACCCGGTGGCCCACGTCGATACTGGCCAGCTCTTTCTCGGACACGGTGTAATCCACGTAGATCGGGTCGAGCATGTTGATTTCAACAATGGAGGTGCCGGCTGCCAGATACTGGCCCTGATCCACCAGACGCAGACCCAGGGTGCCGGCGAAAGGCGCCTTGAGGACCTTCTTCTCCAGCGTCGCCTGGGCCTCGTTGGTGCGGGCGTTGGCCGCTTCCAGGTTGGCCTGGGCTTCGTCGTATTCCGCCTGGGAGATGGCCTTGCGCGGCAGCAGGTCGGCGGTGCGCTTGAACTGCTGTTCCGCCAGCTTGGCTTCGGCGCGCTGGGTGCGCAGGGCGGCCTCGTCGGTCGCGCTGTCCAGGCGTAGCAGGATGTCGCCCCGCTCCACCCGGTCACCGGATTCGAAGCGCAGTTCCTCGATCACCCCGGCGACCTCGTTGGCGATTTCGATGCCGTTGACGGCGGTCACGCTGCCCACGGCCTTGATTGACTGCGTCCAGGACGCCTGCTCGGCGGTTGTCGCCTCGATGATGGCTGGCGGCTGCGGTTGCGAAAACTGCTTCTGCATTTCGCCGAAGCGATAGAAGGTATAGCCAAAAATGCCGCCGAGTACGACCAGCAGGGCAATAATGACAACGGCAAAGCGTGAGGCGGTGCGCATGAGAAAGTCCTGATTTTCAACACATGGTCACGGATTTAGTCCACCAGACCAGCGTCACGACATGATGACACTGCCCCGCAGGCATTGTCGTACAGGCATTGTCGCGACGCTGTTGGTGGACCGCTCGGGCCTTCCTGATCGATGGCCGGCTGCGAGGCATCGTCGCCCTCATGGACCGTCCCGGCGAAGCGGGTTGGGCGAGGGAATGCTAATGGTCACAATCGGGCACCATCCAAGACGATACGGGTGGTTGATTTTGCCACCCACTAGGATAGGCAAAAAGGTGCATTGCGATCAATTTGTTACGCTTTTGCGACCGATCCGGACGCCATTCTGTGCCGCAGGGAAGCGTGACGCTTGGTAGGGGCTCTTCTAGTATGAAGGAATAATAAAGAACGAACGTCTAAAAAGAACAGTGCGCTGGAATGGCTGGAGGGGACAAGGTGCGGACGGGGCGTCGATTCGCGTGTGCGCTACTGGCGGGTGTGCTGCTGATGTCAGCCGGTCTGACTGGCGCTGAAGAGGTCGAGCAGGAAGGGATTGAAGTGCATCATCCCTGGGCCCGACCCACGCCGCCGGTATCGCCCATCAACGGGGCTGTCTATTTTTCGGTGACCAACCATCGCGACGAGCCTATCCGGCTGGAGGCGGTTCAGGCACCCTGGACGGCTCACGCCAGCCTGCACCAGAGCCGCCAGAAAGGTGGCACCGTCCGTATGGAAGTCGTGGATGGCGGGGTTCTGATCGGGCCCGGTGAAACCATGCGGTTCGAGCCCAACGGCTATCACGTCATGCTGATGGATTTGACCGACCCCCTGAAAGAGGGGGATCGCTTCCCCATGACGCTCGAATTCCACGGTGAGAGCGTTGATATCGAGGTCCAGGTCCGGCAGGTGCCCGCTCGCGAATCCGAAGCGGACGCTCCGTCTCAAAACTGACGGTGGCCGACCTCCGTCTCAGAACCAGTCCTCGTTCAGCATCAGCACCAGGCTGCCGCCCCGCAGCACGCTGCCATAATTGAAATTGATGCCAATGCCGATGTTGTCGAGGAAAGGCACGCGGCTGCCGGTCCGCAGCAGCCACGCCAGACCCGCTTCGTAGTAATGATCGTTACCCAGCTGATCGCCGATATCGCCGCCTACGTCCACCCGCGCCAGTCGGAACCAGATGTTCTGCCCCGGTAGCCAGCGCGAGAACAGGGGGTCGCGAATCTTGAAGCCGTTGAACCAGTACCAGGCTTCCGGCTTGGCCTCGTGGGCGTTGCGATCGGTGTTGATTGTGGTGCCGAACAGGTAGTGGTAATCGCTGAAGAAATGCCAGCGGGCGCCCAGCATGGGCAGTGTGTGGGTCACCTGCAGTCGCGGCTCGGCGAGCACGGCGTCGACCTTGATGTTGGTCAGCAGGCCGTCCAGCTCGGACTGCACCTCGCGGGAAGCTTCTGTACGGTAGTTCGTATCGTTGCGGTAGCGCACCCAGCTCAGCGAGGATCCAACGGTTACATCCGTCCGGTCGCCTATGTGGTGGCGAAAGCCGGCACCAACGCCTGCGAATAGCAGGGTTTCCTCCAGCTTGTCGGTACCGGACTCGTCGGACACGACCAGTTTCACATCCTGGGACTGGGAGATGTACGCCAGGTGCGCCGAAAGCAGGATCTGGTCGTCCGTATCGCGAAACGGGTAGGTCCAGTTAAAGGGCAGGCTGGCGGTGGCGATGCTTTGTCGCAGTTGGGCGGAGTCGGTGTTGCCGAACTCGTCGTTATCCAGCTCGAAGACGTCGTTGGGATTGAAATCCCAGAAGCCGAAACGGACGGCTTCGCCGTTGGTCAGCAGGGCGCCCAGGGTATAGTTGGCAGACAGAACGTTCTGGGTGGCTCGGTCGATGTCGCTGTCGGCATGGGCATGACTGCTGAGGCAGAAGAGCGCCACCATCGGCCAGCAGAAACGGATCGCCCTCGGCATGCAAGAAATCTCCCGTTTGATGGTCGACACGTGCAGTTTAGCCAACTCCGGGTGGCGTGTTGGCGGCGGGTAGTTTTTTGTAGTCGGCTTTACCGAACGTAATGGCCGGGAATCAATGGCAACCTGCCGGGCTGGCGATGAGACGATACACGCGATGTTTCATTGTGGGCATGGAATTGATTGTTCACGTAATTTTATGGAAATGTCGAGAAAACAATCAGCTACGAAAGTGCAAAATGTGAAATCCAGAAAACAATTGCATTTCAAAACGCTACACTATCGCTTATGGCGGCATGGCACACTGGCTTTATAACGGTGACATCAACACTGGGAGGGCCGAATGCCGGTTACCGTGCTGAAGAACGAAGATGGCTACAAGCTGATGAAGGTGTCCCACAGCGGTGAGGACGGAGGCGTCATTCGCGAGCATCACGTCATTGTGGACCCGGACGGTGAGCTGGTGCAGGTGGGCATGA
Organism: Marinobacter sp. JSM 1782161; assembly: GCF_011421605.1. Lineage (NCBI taxonomy): Bacteria > Pseudomonadati > Pseudomonadota > Gammaproteobacteria > Pseudomonadales > Marinobacteraceae > Marinobacter > Marinobacter sp. JSM 1782161. Next base: position 2,099,230 of record NZ_WSSA01000002.1, on the reverse strand, counting down.
CCCGCCCCCAGGCCGACGCATTGCTGCGCGCTTTGACCGTCGACATCGAGGCGCGCCAGGTGGGGGCATCGCCGGTGGCGGTTGGGCAGTGATGTGTTGAGTTCGAAGACATAAAAAAAGCCGCTCGATTGAGCGGCTTTTTTCTGGGTGTTTGGTGGAGACGGCGGGGATCGAACCCGCGTCCGCCAGCACTCAGCCTTGAGATCTACATGCTTAGTTTCCTTCTATTCGTTTAACCTCAAACGACCCGAAGGTCAGGGTGTAAGAGGCGAGCTCTTTATATCTTAGCTATCAGCCAGTGAGCTCTGACGGATAGAGCGTCCTACTAATGATGACGTCCTGAGGTGTTGCTTCTGGGTAGTAGGCACCCCAGTCAGGACGACTGGAACGGCTTACGCCGCCAGTGCGTAGTTTTCGTCGTTTGCGACTATTTTAAAGCAGCTTTGGATTAACGAGATTGGCTGCCATCTCGACATGCACCCAAGGGTTCGTCACCGGCGTCGAAGCCATATCGTCCCCTTGCACAACAAGTATATGGGGCCGGTCCCGGTGACTTCAAGGATTATCGACCGGGCCGGCATGGTTATTTCTGCTTAGAACGAGGACGCCTTGCGGCGCTCCACCGCGCGTCGTTCCACTTGAGGATAGGTGCCGGGCGTGCCTGCTACCTCGGCCAGGTCGTAGAAGCTCGTCTCGAACGCGTCCATCACTCGCTGCGGATCCACCGCCAGTTTCTTGTCCACGATGATCCCGAACAGCACCCGGTCGGCATAGCTGAAGATGCTCATGCCGATGCCGATGCCGCCCGTCTGGGGCACCCAGAACATGGGCGTCGACAGACGGGCGCCGGCCAGGTACACCGGGCGCCGCGGGCCGGGCACGTTGGTCAGCACCGCAGAGGCCTTGCGGCTGAGCAGTCGCAGGGCGCGGCGTTCGAGAATATCGGGGCCGCGTCCGAATAGATCCAGCAGGCTGTAGGTGACTTGCGCCTGCCAGCTGCGCTTGAGGCGGTTCATGTGGTCCTGCACCTGGCGGAAGCGCATGCGCGGGCAGTCCACGTCCACCGGCAGCGGCACCAGCACCAGGCCGAACTGGTTGCCCAGGGTCTCGATCGGTTGCTGCAGCGGACGCAGGTTAAACGGCACGGCCACGCGGATGCCGCAGTCGGGCGGGGTTTCCTGTTGATCGGTCAAGTATTGATGGATGGCGCCGGTGGCCGCCGTCATCAAGACGTCGTTGACCGTGCCCTTGAGGGCCCGGGCGGTGGTCTTGACGTCCTTGAGGGGCAGGTTGGCCCAGGCCACCTGTTTGCGGCCGCCCAGGTCGCCCTTGAGTAGTGTGGGTGGGTCGGATGGTGTCAGTCCCAGTTTGAGGCACTCCAGGCCCACCTCCCCGCCGGTGCGCATCAGTTCGAGCGGGTAGGTGGGTTTTTTCCAGACGTTGTGGCCGAAGTGGCGCAGTTGCTCGATGCCGGCGCCGGCGCTGTGCTTGAGTTCCCTGGCCTTGCGCCCCAAGCGCTCCCAGCGCGACTCATCGTAGCGTGGGGTGGCCGGGACGGTATGCAGGTGTCGGTGCGGCTTGTTGTCGGTCAGTGCCAGCAGGACGCGCACCAGTGAAATGCCGTCAGCGATGCAGTGGTGGATGCGGGCGATGAGCGCGCTGCCGCCCTGATAGTTCTCGATGTAATGCACCTGCCACAGTGGTCTGCTGGGGCTCAGGGGCGTGCTGTTGAGGTCGCTGGCCAGGTCCTGCAGGGCATCCTGGCCAGCGTCGCCGGGCAGGGCGACAACGTGCAGGTGGTTGTCCAGGTCGAAGGTGGGGTCGTCCCGCCAGTAGGTTTTGTCGCCGCGGTGTTCGACGATCTGCCGGAAGCGGCGGAAACGGAGGAAGCGTTCTTCCAGTACCTGCCGAAAGCGCGTCAGATCGAGCGCCTCGTCAAAAATCAGTACGGCCCCGATCATCATCGGGCTTTCCTGGGATTCCATGCGCAGCCACGCGCGGTCAACGGCTGTCATGGGCGTTCGAGTGCGAGTCATTGCGAGCCTCTCTTCTGTCCGTGTGGAGAGGATGGGGATGTCGCCGGCTTTGCTGCGACGGCGATTCCACCCGGACAAGTCAGTATAGACCCAGATTTTGCCCGCTCGGAAGAACGTAAAAATTAAGAAGGATTAAACGTCAGCCCTGATTGACTTCACGCAAGATCCGCTGCTTTTGACGGTTCCAGTCGCGCTCTTTTTCAGTCTGGCGTTTGTCGTACTGCTTCTTGCCTTTCACCAGCGCGATTTCGCATTTGACCATGTTCTTCTTCCAGTACAGGGCCAGCGGGATGCAGGTGTGGCCCTGTTGCTGGGTGACGCCGATCAGTTTGGCGATTTCCTTGGCGTGCAGCAGCAGCTTGCGGGTCCGTATCGGGTCGCAGATGACGTGGGTGGACGCTGTGTTGAGCGGGGTGATGTGCGCGCCCAGCAGGAAGGCCTCACCGCCCTTGAGCAGGACGTAGGCATCCACCAGCTGTGCCTTGCCCGCACGCAGGGATTTGACCTCCCAGCCCTGTAACGCCAGCCCGGCCTCGAAGCGTTCCTCGATGTGGTATTCGTGTTTGGCCTTCTTGTTCAGCGCGATGGTGCTGCTGGTCGGTTTGCCCGGTTTCTTCTTGCTCATGGATGCGTGGTTTGTCCTCGAAAAAGCCTTGGTGGAGCGTTGGCGCCGTCCGGTCTGTCCAGTTGCGGCAGCCGATGCCCGCCCCGGCGAAACGACGCATTGTAGCCCAGTAATGTCAAACGGGTCACGGGGCAGTCCGGCGCAGGTGAATGGTTTTGCGGGTTTCCGCTACAATGCCGCCCAGCAATGGACGCCTGGAAGCCCTGGGGACTGGATGGTTTGGGACGGCTTCGTCGGCATTGGAATTCAGGGGCGGCATGTCGTTCCCCTGGTCTTAACTGAGGAACGAGTCAGAGGCTCCTTGAATGCGGGGACGTTATCAAACACCAGTCGGTTCCTGGACCCACCGAACCACTTTCTTTTGGGCCACCACCGGGGCGACCGTCGGGCTGAGCGACATCTGGACCTTTCCGGCGATGGCGGGTGACAACGGCGGCGGAGTTTTCATCCTGGTCTATCTGTTTTGCCTGTTGGGGCTGATTGTTCCCCTGATGCTGACCGAGTCGGTGATCGGGCGCGGAGCCCGGCATGGGGTGGTGTTGTCCATCGATGCCCTGCGACGTGAGGCCGGAGCGCCGACCCGCTGGGTCTGGAGTGGGCGGTTGAGTGTGCTGGCCGGTTTTCTGGTCCTGTCCTTCTACGCCGTGATCGGCGGTATCTGCCTGGCCTATGTGTTTTACGCGGCCTACGGTCAGCTCACCGATGCGGCGCCGGCGGCGCTGGCGTCCAACCTGAGTTCGCTGGTCCAGCAGGCCGATGGGTACCGGGCGTTCATGGGGTGGCATGCGGCTTTCCTGGTGATGGTTCTGGTGGTCTCCGGACAGGGGGTCGTCAACGGCCTGGAGCGGGCGATGCGCGTGGTGCTGCCGTTGTTCATGGTGCTGCTGTTGGCACTGCTTTATTACAGCGCCGTCTTCGGCAACCTGCCGGCCGCTGTGGATTTCCTGCTGCGCATGCGTCCCGAGGACGTCACCCTGGATGGGGTGCGCATGGCGTTGACCCATGCGTTCTACACCCTTTCGCTGGGAACCGGCATCCTGATCGTTTTCGGTGCCTATTCGGCACCCACGACGCCGATCAAGCGCTCCGTGTTTGCGGTCGCGTTGGTGGACACTCTCATTGCCATGCTGGCGGGTCTGGTCATCTATGCCCTGGTTTTTTCCGGAACCGCCAGCCTGCCGGGGGCTGTGCAGGGCTTCAGTCTGGTGTTCCTGTCCCTGCCGGAAAGCCTGTCCATGCTGCCCGGTGGTCAGTTCGTGGCGACCGCGTTCTTTGTGTTGATCGTGCTGGTGGCGTGGAGCTCGTCGCTGGCGTTGCTGGAGCCGGCGGTGAGTTGGTTGCAGGAGCGGCTGGCGGCGCCGCGGGGCTGGAGTGTGCTGCTGGTCGGCGTAGCGGCCTGGCTTGTCGGTCTGCTGAGCCTGTTTTCGTTCAACATCTGGTCCGAGGCGAGCATCCTCGGCGGGACCGCCTATCGCTGGATCGAATTGCTGACCAGCACGGTCCTGATCCCGGTGGTCAGTCTGCTGCTGGCGTTCTTCGTTGGCTGGGCGCTGCCGGAAGTCGTGACCTACAGGCTGATCGGCAGAGCGCCCCGACTGTTCAAGGGGCTCTGGCTGTGGACCATCCGTCTGGTTCTGCCGGTGATCATCCTGTACGTGGGCATCCATTACGCCATGCAGTCCGGTTCTTCACTGTGTTCCGGGAACCACAAGCTGTTCTGGTGCGCGCCGGCTGCCGGGCCTGATGCAATGCCCGCTGAGGGCGCCGGGGAGCCGGCCTCGCCGGCACGCTCCGATACTCCCTCGCTGGAACCGACATCGGAGCCGGAGGTCTTGCCGGACGCGTCCGGCGAAGGCGAGGCCGGTTTGAGACCGCTGGAGCAGGCGGCTCCTTCCGGGGCGGGGCAGGAGGCGGCCCCATCGAGCGATGATTTGCTTTATCATAGTGTCTGACGCCGTTGGCAGGTCGCCCGCGTCCTGCTTCGCAGGTCCTTTTTTGTTCAACCGGAAAGTTGTAGTTCACGCATGGCTCAAGTGATCGAGAAATCAGCACTGGTCTGGCATTCCGCCGAGCAGATGTACGCCCTGGTCAATGATATTGACCGTTACCCGGAATTCCTGCCCTGGTGTGCCGGCACGGAGATCCACCAGGCGGACGATCAGGAAATCGTGGCGTCCATCGAGGTGGCCAAGTCCGGTGTGCGCCATCGGCTGACCACCCGCAACAGCCTTGAGGCGCCCCGTGCGATCCATATGTCCCTGGTGGAAGGGCCATTCAGCAACCTCGGCGGATCCTGGGAGTTCATCGCCCTGGAGGACAGGGCCTGTAAAGTGGTGCTGCGACTGCAATTCGAGCCCAATAGCTCGCTGGCTCGCATGACCCTGAACGCCATTGTCAGCCAGGCCGCCAATACCATGGTGGATGCGTTCTGTCAGCGGGCCCTGGCTGTGTATGGGGAGGCGACGGCGTGAGCTCGTTGATTCGCGTGGAAGTGGCTTATGCCACGCCGGAGCGTCAGGAAATTCGTCCGGTGGACGTGCCGGAGGGGACGTCTGCGTTCGACGCGGTGATGGCATCGGACATCCAGACCCTGTTTCCGGAGATTGATGCGGAAAGCGCCGACATGGGGATTTTCGGCAAGGTCATCAAAGCGCCCAGGAGCCATCCCTTGAGGGCGGGCGACCGGGTGGAAATCTACCGACCGCTGCAAATCGATCCCAAGCAGGCCCGGCTGAACCGGGCACGCAAAAAAAGTTAAATATCCTCGATTAAGAGGTTCAATATGCGGGGGTTTCTTCGAGCATCTGAGCTTCGAAGTGATCGTACGAATCCCCCTCGTAATAGACGATCACCCGCTGCTCCTGAATGTCCCCTCCAGCCTCCTGGAAGGTGTACAGGTAGTACTCCCTCGAATCGTCCACCGCGTTAAGCATGATGGGGGTTCCGAGGATGGCGTGGACCTGGTTTCGGGGCATCCCTTTTTCCAGTTGAGCCAGGGATTCGTCGTCCACGATGTTGCCCTGCTGGACGTTGATTTTATACACGCCAGGGAACGCACAGCCGGCACTCAGAATGGCTGTCAGGACAAGGGAGAGTAAGGCGGCGGGCTTTTGCATCAGGGGGTGAAATCCTCTATCTTGAGATGCTTACAGGGGCGGCCCTGGAAATGGCCGGTAACCGTCTGGCTGGCTATCATAACGGAAGCAGACACATCACCAAAGAGCGAAACACCAGCATGTCATCCGAAAACGCTGAATTACGCAAGGTTGGCCTCAAGGTGACCCTGCCTCGGGTCAAGATTTTCAACATCCTTGAGAAAGCATCCGATGAACATCATCTCAGTGCAGAAGATGTTTACAAGAAACTTCTCGAAGCCGGTGATGACGTCGGTCTGGCGACCGTTTATCGAGTCCTGACCCAGTTTGAGGCGGCGGGCCTCGTCCTGCGGCACAATTTCGAGGGCGGTCACGCCGTGTTCGAAATTGCGCGGGAAGATCACCACGACCATATGGTCTGTACCGAAAGTGGTGAAGTGGTCGAATTTGTTGATCAGGTCATCGAGGAACGGCAGCGCAAGATCGCCGAAGAGCACGGGTACGAGCTTGTTGATCACAGTCTGATCCTGTACGTAAAACCGGCCAAGAAGAGCTGATCAGCGCTTCCGGTTTCCGTGTCAGGCATGCCAGCGCCCCTGAAGTTCCGCTTCGGGGGCGTTTTTGTTTCAGTCATCGGGACGTGCAATAAAAAAAAGAGGCAGGAAAACCTGCCTCGGAATCCGCTCGGGGTTGAGCGTGGGGGAAATGTCAGTGTGAGCGCCGTGGTGCTGCGGGCGCCACAGTGCCGCTATCAGTTCCTGTTTGGGCCAAGCCGTTCCGTTCAGTGGTGAACGGCCTGCCCCTTCTGGAACATCTCCTGGGCGTGGGCCAGGGTCTGGTCGGTCATGTCCACGCCGCCCAGCATGCGGGCGACCTCACGGACGCGACCGTCGTCGTTGAGTGTTTCAATACGTGAGAAGGTGGCGTCCCGCTCGCTGAACTTGCTGACGAACAGGTGCTGGTGAGCCTGTGCCGCTACTTGGGGCAGGTGGGTCACGCACAGGACCTGGCCATTGGTGCCGAGCTGTCGCAGCAGGCGACCTACCACTTCGGCGGTGCCGCCGCCGATACCCACGTCGACTTCGTCGAAGACCAGGGTGGGGATTGTTGATGTCTGGGCCGCGACGACCTGGATGGCCAGGCTGATCCGGGACAGTTCGCCGCCCGAGGCCACCTTGCTCAGTGACCGTGCGGGCTGCCCCGGGTTGGCGCTGATCAGGAATTCGATGTCCTCGTTGCCAACCGCGGCTGGGGTGTCCGATTCCTGGCGCGCGAGCCGGGTGACGAACTGCACCGAGGGCATGCTCAGCGACGCCAGTTCCTCGGCAATGCGTGTGTCCAGCCGTGCGGCCGCGTCTTCGCGTTTTGCGGTCAGCGCGTCCGCCTGTTCCTGCCAGGTCTGCCGGAACGCGTCGACTTCAGCTTCCAACTGCTCCAGGCTGCCTTCGCCGCCGTCCAGTTGCGCGAGTTCCTCCTGCAGTTGCCGGTGCAGTTCCAGCAGCTGCTCGGGGCCGACCCGGTGTTTGCGGGCCAGTTCGTAGACCGTGCTCAGGCGACCTTCCACCTCTTCCAGGCGAGCCGGGTCGGCGTCGTAATCTTCCACGAAATGCTGCAGGTTGTTACCCGCCTCGTTAATCTGGATCTGGGCTTCGTTGAGCATCTGCAGGGTGTCGGCCAGAGCCGGGACGTCCACCGGAAGCTGCTCCAGTTGCTGCAGGGCCTGCTGAATCAGTGACGCTGCGCTGGGCTCTTCTTCGCTGCACAGCTGGGCGGCCTGATGGCAGTTGCGCAGAACCGTTTCGGAGTGGGCCAGCCGGGCCTGTTCCGCCTCCAGATCGTCGAGCTCGCCTTCGGCCAGCGCCAGACGGTCCAGCTCTTCCACCTGATAGCGAAGCAATTGCAGTTTTGCCTCATTCTCGTCGCGGTTGCTGCGCAGTTCGGTGAGCCGTTGCCGGCTTTTTTGCCAGGCTTTCCAGGCGTCTCGCGTGGACTCGGCAAGCTTCTCGGCGCCGGCGAACTCATCCAGCAGTTTGCGGTGGGTGTCTTTCTGCAGCAGGGATTGATGCTGATGCTGGCTGTGGATGTCCATCAGCATGCCGCCAAGCTGGCGCAGGTCGGCCAGCGGGCAGGGCTGGCCATTGATGTAGGCACGTGAGCGACCGTCCCTGCTGATCACGCGGCGCAGGATGCACTCATGCTCGTCGTCCAGGTCGTGGGCTTCCAGCCAGTCGGTGGCTTCGGGAATCCGGCTGACGTCGAAGCGGGCGGTGATGTCGGCCCGCTTGGCTCCGTGCCGCACGGCGCCCGCGTCTGCGCGGCCGCCGAGGACCAGACCGAGGGCGTCAAGGACGATGGACTTGCCCGCCCCGGTTTCCCCCGTCAGCGTGGTCATGCCCTGGCGGAACCGCAGTTCAACGCGCTCGGCAATGGCGTAGTTGGCGACGATCAGTTGGTTCAGCATGAAGCCCTCCCGGATCGTGTGCGCCCTGAATGGCGCGGTGAAGTCTGGTTGGATGCGTTATCACTGTTAATTCATACAGTGGCTGTGAATATATACAGTGTTTATTCAGTCTGCAAGTAATCTCGCCAAAGTGGTTGAAGTCCTCACGGGTGATCCCCATATCCCCGGCAAGCTAGTCAAGAAGGGCGGCATGCCGCCATTTTGCAGATAGATCAGGAGTGACTGATGAGCGCAGATGAATCCCGCAACGAGCAGGTTGAGGAAGAGCTGAACGAGGCACCCGAGGCGACTGAAGCGCCGACCGAGGAGCCCGTCGCCGAGGGGCAGGGCGAGGTTGAAGTCCTTCAGGCCCAGCTTTCCGAGCAGAAGGACCTGGTCCTGCGCACCCAGGCGGAAATGCAGAATGTGCGTCGTCGCGCGGACATCGATGTGGAAAAGGCGCGCAAGTTCGCGCTGGAGAAGTTCGTCAAGGAACTGCTGCCGGTGATCGACAGCCTGGAAAAGGCCGTCGAGAGCACCGAGGGCAAGTCGGCATCGGACGACGTGGTTGCCTCCATTCGCGAGGGAGCGGAAATGACCCTGAGCCTGTTCCGCAGCAGTCTCGAGAAGTTCAACGTGCAGGCCGTTGATCCCGTTGGCGAGCCGTTCGATCCGCAGCTCCACGAAGCCATGTCCATGGTGCCCGCGCCGGATGCGGAGCCCAACAGCGTGGTGTCCTGCATCCAGAAGGGGTACACCCTGAACGATCGTCTGGTGCGTCCGGCCATGGTGGTCGTGGCACGTCCCGACGACAGCGCAAAAATCGACGAGCAGGCTTGAAAACGCGCTTACCGAGCCAATATAGGCAGTAAACGCTCGACAAGCCGAGCCAAAGACAGAATGAACCATTGCGAATCAGGCAGATTCGGCAACTAAAGGAACTGGAGTCAATCAATGAGCAAAGTTATTGGTATCGACCTGGGGACCACGAACTCCTGTGTAGCCATCATGGATGGTGACAAGGTCAAGGTCATCGAGAACGCGGAAGGCGATCGCACCACGCCGTCCATCATCGCTTACACCGAAGACGGTGAAACGCTGGTCGGCCAGTCAGCCAAGCGTCAGGCCGTCACCAATCCGGACAACACCCTGTATGCCATCAAGCGACTGATCGGTCGTCGCTTCGAGGACAACGTTGTCCAGAAAGACATCAAGATGGTGCCCTACAAGATCGCCAAGGCCGACAACGGTGACGCCTGGGTGGAAGTGAAGGGCAAGAAGATGGCACCGCCGCAGGTTTCCGCGGAAGTGCTGAAGAAGATGAAGAAGACCGCCGAAGACTACCTCGGCGAAGAAGTCACCGAAGCGGTCATCACCGTTCCGGCCTACTTCAACGACAGTCAGCGTCAGGCCACCAAGGACGCAGGCAAGATCGCCGGTCTGGACGTCAAGCGGATCATCAACGAGCCGACCGCGGCGGCCCTGGCCTACGGCCTGGACAAGAAGGGCGGTGATCGCACGGTTGCTGTCTACGACCTGGGTGGCGGTACCTTCGATATCTCCATCATCGAGATCGCCGACGTGGACGGTGAGCACCAGTTCGAAGTGCTGGCCACCAACGGTGACACCTTCCTGGGTGGTGAAGACTTCGACCTGAAGGTCATCGAGTACCTGGCGGACCAGTTCAAGAAGGACAGCGGTATTGATCTGCGCGGCGACTCCCTGGCCATGCAGCGCCTGAAGGAAGCGGCTGAGAAAGCCAAGATCGAGCTGTCCAGCAGCCAGCAGACCGACGTCAACCTGCCGTACATCACGGCGGACCAGAGCGGTCCCAAGCACCTCAACCTGAAGCTGACCCGCGCCAAGCTGGAAGCGCTGGTGGAAGACCTGGTCGACCGCAGTCTCGAGCCGTGCAAGGTCGCGCTGAAGGATTCCGGTGTGGACGCTTCCGAGATCGACGAAGTGATTCTGGTGGGCGGTCAGACCCGTATGCCGAAAGTCCAGGAGAAGGTTAAGAGCTTCTTCAACAAGGACGCGCGCAAGGACGTGAACCCGGACGAAGCGGTTGCCATGGGCGCGGCCATCCAGGCGGCGGTTCTGTCTGGTGACGTGAAAGACGTTCTGCTGCTGGACGTGACCCCGCTGACCCTGGGTATCGAAACCATGGGTGGTGTGGCCACGCCGCTGATCGAGAAGAACACCACGATCCCGACCAAGAAGTCGCAGACCTTCTCGACCGCCGATGATAACCAGACCGCTGTGACCATCCACGTGGTCCAGGGTGAGCGCAAGCAGGCGACCCAGAACAAGTCGCTGGGCCGTTTTGATCTGGCCGACATTCCGCCGGCGCCGCGCGGTGTGCCGCAGATCGAGGTCACTTTCGACATCGACGCCAACGGCATCCTGAACGTGTCCGCCAAGGACAAGGCCACCGGTAAAGAACAGTCCATTGTGATCAAGGCTTCTTCCGGCCTGAGTGAGGACGAGATCGATCAGATGGTCCACGACGCTGAGGCGAACGCCGAAGAGGATCGCAAGTTCGAGGAGCTGATCCAGGCTCGCAACCAGGGCGACGGCATGGTTCACGCCGTACGCAAGACCCTGAGCGAAGCCGGCGACAAGGTCGACGAGCAGGAAAAAGAGTCCATCGAAACCGCGATCAGCGAGCTGGAAGAGGCGCTGAAGGGTGACGACAAGGACGACATCGAGGCCAAGACCCAGAAGCTGACCGAGGTCTCTTCTGAACTGGCCCAGAAGATGTACGCCGACCAGGCCGCTCAGGAAGGTGCCGAAGGCGCCGCCCAGGGTGAGCAGGCCCAGTCCAGCGGCGACGACGCCGTCGACGCTGAGTTCGAAGAAGTGAAAGATGAAGACAAGCGCTAAGCGCAACGTCTTCCGCTAGCCGCAAAACGCGGGGATTCATCTCCCCGCGTTTTGCGCGTTTGAAGGTTTGAGAAATTGTGCCCGGTGGCCAGCGTGCGCCGGGGGCAATGGGAATAGGCAGTCACAAGATCCCGGTGAGGCCGGGGTCTGCAACAGGTATCAGTCATGGCCAAACGCGATTATTACGAAGTTCTCGGAGTTTCCCGGGATGCGGACGACAAGGAAATAAAGCGCGCGTATCGTAAGCTTGCGATGAAATACCATCCGGACCGTAATCCGGATGACACGGAGGCCGAGAACAAGTTCAAGGAAGCCAGCGAGGCCTATGAAGTGCTGGCCGATGCGGGCAAGCGCAGCGCGTATGACCAGTTCGGCCACGCCGGTGTGGACGGCCAGGCCGGTGGTGGCGGCTTCGGCGGCGGTGGCGCCAGCTTCTCTGATATCTTTGGTGACGTCTTTGGCGATATCTTCGGGGGCGGCCGCGGTCGCAGCAACCGTGGTGCGGACCTGCGCTATACCCTGGAGCTGGATCTGGAAGAGGCGGTGAAAGGCACCACCGTGCAGATCAATGTGCCGGGACACGTCGAGTGCGACGAGTGTGATGGCTCCGGCGCCGAGAAGGGCAGTCAGCCGGAAACCTGCGGTACCTGCGGTGGTATCGGTCAGGTGCGCATGCAGCAGGGATTCTTCGCGGTTCAGCAGGCCTGTCCGACCTGTCGGGGGTCGGGCAAGGTTATCAAGAATCCGTGCAAGAAGTGCCGGGGCGCCGGCCGTCTCGAGCAACCCAAGACCCTGTCGGTAAAAGTGCCGCCGGGTGTCGACACCGGCGACCGTATCCGTTTGTCCGGTGAGGGTGAAATGGGCATTGACGGTGGTCCGGCCGGCGACCTTTACGTCCAGGTCTCCGTGCGCGAGCATTCCATTTTCACCCGCGACGGTCGTAATCTGTATTGCGAGGTGCCGATCAGTATCGTGGATGCGTCCCTGGGTGGGGAGCTGGAAGTGCCCACGCTGGATGGTCGGGTCAAACTCAAGATCCCGCCGGAGACGCAGACCGGCAAACTGTTCCGCCTGCGCAACAAGGGCGTCACTCCGGTGCGCGGCGGGCCGGCCGGCGATTTGCTGTGCCGAGTGATCCTGGAGACGCCGGTCAAGCTGACCAAGCGCCAGAAAGAGTTGCTTGAGGAGTTCCAGCAGACCCTGGACGGGCAGAGTGGCAGCAACCACGCGCCGCGCAAGACCTCCTGGTTCGAGGGTGTGAAGAGCTTCTTTGACGAAATGAAATTCTAGGGAAGGGCAGCATGAAGGTAGCAATCATCGGCGCCGCCGGGCGCATGGGTAAAGTCCTGATCGAGGCGGTCGATGAGGCGGAAGGCCTGGAGCTGGGGGCGGCGATCGTCGATCCGACCAGCAGCCTGGTGGGCGCCGATGCCGGCGAAGTGGCCGGTATTGGTCGCAACGGCGTGGCGCTGGCGTCCAGTCTGGCCGACGTCCGGGATGCCTTCGATCTGCTGGTGGATTTCACCTTCCCGGACCTGACGCTGGACAACGCCCGCTTCTGCAATGAGCACGGCAAGATGATGGTGATCGGCACCACGGGCATGACCGAGGCCGAGCGGGCCGAGCTGGCCCAGGCGGCGGACGCCATTCCGGTGGTGTTCGCGCCCAACATGAGTGTGGGTGTGAACGTCGTGCTCAATCTGCTGCGGACCGCGGCCCAGGCTCTCGGTGACGACTACGATGTGGAAATCATCGAGGCGCACCATCGGCACAAGAAAGATTCCCCGTCCGGCACCGCGGTGCGTATGGGGGAAGTGGTGGCCGATGCGCTGGGGCGCGATCTGAAGGAATGCGCCGTCTACGGCCGTGAAGGTTTCGTCGGCGAGCGCCCGCGTCACGAGATCGGCTTCGAGACCATTCGCGGTGGCGATGTGGTCGGGGATCACACGGTCCTGTTCGCCGGTATCGGTGAGCGTGTCGAGGTGACCCACAAGGCCAGCAGCCGTATGACGTTCGCCAAGGGCGCGGTGCGGGCGGCCCAGTGGCTCCAGGATCGCCCGGCCGGTCTGTACGACATGCAGGACGTGCTCGGCCTGAAGGGATCCTGAAGGGAGTGTGGCTGAACGAGACGGGTGCCGGTTATCACGGATGCCTGTCGACCTGGTGTCGGGGCGTCCGGTGGTGCTTTTCAATGGACATTGAGGTGCCCGGATTTTATAATAAGGCGGTTTAGCTGCACCAAGCGTAATTTTTAAAGAGCCAGGGAAGCGCACGCCATCTTCACTGGCAGACAAAGAAGCGGGACGGAGTGCTATCTCCCTCTCGCTTTTTTGCGACCTGAATTTGCGCTTGCGTTCCTGTTCGTGACGTTGGGGTCGTCGCTCTTGCCCGCGAGAGGGTCAGACCTGATCCGGAACTTACGATACGCCACTCGATGAGGATACAAGCCTTGAGTACACCAGCAATCCTTGCCCTCGCAGACGGAAGCCTGTTCAAAGGAATCGCCATCGGCGCCGATGGTGAAACCAGTGGCGAGGTCGTCTTCAATACGGCCATGACCGGGTACCAGGAGATTCTTACCGATCCGTCCTATGCCCGCCAGATTGTCACCCTGACCTATCCCCACATCGGCAATACCGGTGTCAACGAAGAAGACGTCGAATCCGCCGACATCCAGGCCGCCGGCCTGATTATCCGGGATCTTCCGCTCCTCGCTTCCAACTGGCGCCAGACCAAGACCCTGGACCAGTACCTGAAGGACAGCAACCGCATCGGAATCGCCGGCATCGATACCCGCCGACTGACCCGCATCCTGCGTGACAAGGGTTCCCAGAACGGCGCCATCGTCGCCGGCGAGAACGCCACCGAAGAGCGAGCGCTGGAGCTGGCCAGGGCGTTTCCGGGGCTCAAGGGCATGGATCTGGCCAAGGAAGTGGGCAGCACCACCACCTACAAGTGGAGTCAGACGGACTGGACCCTGGCGGATGGCTACGGTGAGCAGGGCGCATCGCGATTCAAGGTTGTCGCCTACGATTACGGCATCAAGTACAACATCCTGCGCATGCTGGCCAGCCGGGGTTGTGACATCACGGTTGTGCCGCCGCAGACGCCGGCCGCCGAGGTGCTGGCGATGAAGCCGGACGGCGTGTTCCTGTCCAATGGCCCGGGCGACCCGGAGCCCTGCGACTACGCCATCGAGGCGATCCGCGAGATTCTCGAAACCGAGCTGCCGGTGTTCGGCATCTGTCTCGGTCATCAGTTGCTGGCTTTGGCCAGCGGTGCCAAGACCCTGAAAATGGGCCACGGCCATCACGGCGCCAACCATCCGGTGCAGAACCTGGAGGATGGTACGGTGATGATCACCAGCCAGAACCACGGTTTTGCGGTGGACGAGTCCACCTTGCCGGACAACCTGGTGATGACCCACAAATCCCTGTTCGACGGCACCTTGCAGGGCATTCGCCGAACCGATCGTCCGGCCTTCAGCTTCCAGGGGCACCCGGAAGCCAGCCCGGGGCCGCATGATGTGGCGCCGCTGTTCGATGCCTTTATCCGCCTGATGGATCAGAGGGCAGCCACGCAGGGCTCCTGAAGCACCTGCCATGCCGCGCCGGCGGGCGCGGCCCTCGCTGAAGACTGAATCAAGCTGCTGACGGGTTTACTGAGAAATGCCAAAACGTACTGACATCAAGAGCATTCTGATCCTGGGCGCCGGACCCATTGTTATCGGGCAGGCGTGCGAATTCGACTATTCCGGGGCGCAAGCCTGCAAGGCGCTGCGAGAAGAGGGTTACCGGGTCATCCTGGTGAACTCCAACCCGGCCACGATCATGACCGACCCGGCCATGGCCGACGCCACCTACATCGAGCCGATTACCTGGAAGACGGTCGCCAAGATCATCGAGAAAGAGCGCCCCGACGCCCTGCTGCCGACCATGGGCGGCCAGACCGCGCTCAACTGCGCTCTGGACCTGGAAAAGCACGGCGTGCTGGAAGAGCTTGGCGTGGAAATGATCGGTGCCAACGCCGACACCATCGACAAGGCCGAGGACCGCGACCGTTTCGACAAGGCCATGAAGTCCATCGGCCTGGAGTGCCCGCGAGCGTCCATGGCCCACTCCATGGAAGAAGCCTTCCAGGTGCTGGACAACATTGGCTTCCCCTGCATCATCCGTCCGTCTTTCACCATGGGCGGCTCCGGCGGCGGTATTGCCTACAACCGCGAGGAATTCGAGGAGATCTGCGAACGCGGTCTTGACCTGTCTCCCACCAACGAGCTGCTGATCGACGAATCGCTGATCGGCTGGAAGGAATACGAGATGGAGGTCGTTCGGGACAAGAACGACAACTGCATTATCGTGTGTGCCATCGAAAACTTCGACGCCATGGGCGTGCACACTGGCGATTCCATCACTGTCGCGCCGGCCCAGACGCTGACCGACAAGGAATACCAGATCATGCGGAACGCCTCCCTGGCGGTCCTGCGTGAGATCGGCGTGGAAACCGGCGGCTCCAACGTCCAGTTCGGTATTCACCCGGACACCGGCCGCATGGTGGTGATCGAGATGAACCCGCGGGTGTCCCGTTCCTCCGCGCTGGCGTCCAAGGCGACCGGCTTCCCGATCGCCAAGATCGCCGCCAAGCTGGCGGTTGGCTACAGCCTGGACGAGCTGCAGAACGACATCACCGGCGGTGTGACGCCGGCGTCGTTCGAGCCGAGCATCGACTACGTCGTTACCAAGATTCCGCGCTTCACCTTCGAGAAGTTCCCCCAGGCCGACGCCCGCCTGACCACCCAGATGAAGTCCGTGGGTGAGGTCATGGCCATCGGTCGGACCTTCCAGGAGTCCATGCAGAAAGCGCTGCGCGGTCTGGAAGTGGGTTCCGAAGGCTTCGAGGAAATGGTCGATGTCGAGACCGAAGATGGTCGTGAGACCCTGATCCAGGAAATGAACGTGCCCGGTGCCCAGCGTATCTGGTACATCGGCGATGCGTTCCGTGCCGGCATGACCGTGGAAGAGGTCTATCGCCATACGCATGTGGATCCCTGGTACCTGGTCCAGATTGAAGACCTGGTCAAGGAAGAGGCCGCGCTCAAGACCGCCGGCAAGACCGATATCGACCACGCCACCCTGTTCCGTCTCAAGCGTAAAGGCTTCTCCGACGCGCGTCTGGCCAAGCTGCTGGGCATTTCCGAGGCGAGCCTGCGCAAGCACCGGCACGATCTGGACATCCGCCCGGTCTACAAGCGGGTCGATACCTGTGCGGCGGAGTTCGCGTCCGATACCGCCTACATGTACTCAACCTACGAGGAGGAGTGCGAGGCCGAAGCGTCCGACCGCAAGAAGATCGTCGTGATCGGTGGCGGCCCGAACCGCATCGGTCAGGGCATCGAGTTTGATTACTGCTGCGTCCATGCCGCCTTCGCCATGCGCGATGACGGCTATGAGACCATCATGATCAACTGCAACCCGGAAACCGTGTCCACCGACTACGACACTTCCGATCGCCTCTACTTTGAGCCGATCACCCTGGAAGATGTACTCGAGATCGTGAACATCGAGAAGCCGGCGGGTGTGATCGTCCAGTTCGGCGGTCAGACGCCGCTGAAACTGGCGCGTGGCCTGGAAGCGGCCGGCGTGCCGATTATCGGCACCACCCCGGATGCTATCGACCGTGCCGAGGACCGTGAGCGCTTCCAGCAGATGATTGGCCGCCTGAACCTGCGGCAGCCCAGGAACGCCACCGTGCGCAGTCATGAGGAAGGCGTCATGGCAGCACGTGAAATCGGTTATCCGCTGGTGGTGCGCCCGTCCTATGTCCTGGGCGGTCGGGCCATGGAAATCGTCTACGACGAGGAAGAGCTGGTGCGCTACATGCGCAACGCCGTTCTGGTCTCCAACGACAGCCCGGTATTGCTGGATCATTTCCTCAACGCGGCCATCGAGGTGGATATCGACGCGGTATCCGACGGCAAGGACGTGGTGATCGGCGGCATCATGCAGCACATCGAGCAGGCCGGCGTGCACTCCGGCGATTCCGCCTGTTCGCTGCCGCCCTACACGCTGCCCAAGGACGTCCAGGACGAGATGCGCGAAACCGTCAAGCGCATGGCCATCGAACTGGAAGTGGTGGGGCTGATGAACGTCCAGTTGGCCTGGCAGGACGACACCATCTACGTGATCGAAGTGAACCCGCGGGCCTCGCGCACCGTGCCGTTTGTGTCCAAGGCGATCGGTGTGTCGCTGGCCAAGGTGGCGGCCCGTTGCATGGCCGGTGTCAGCCTGCAGGAGCAGGGCTTCACGGAAGAGGTGGTGCCCACGTATTATGCCGTGAAGGAGTCGGTCTTCCCGTTCAACAAGTTCCCGTCGGTCGACCCGATCCTGGGGCCGGAAATGAAGTCCACCGGTGAGGTGATGGGTCTGGGTGACAGCTTCGATGAGGCCTTCGCCAAGGCGTCCCTGGCGTCCGGCACCCAGTTGCCCGCCAAGGGTACCGCGTTTATCTCCGTGCGCGATGTCGACAAGGCCGGAGCCGCGGCGGTGGCCCGGGACCTGATCGACGCCGGTTTCCGTCTCGTGGCCACGACCGGAACCGCCAAAGCGCTGGCTGAAGCTGGCATCGACGTTGAGCGGGTCAACAAGGTGCGCGAAGGCCGTCCGCACATTGTCGACGCCATCAAGAACGATCAGATCCAGTTGATCATCAACACAACCGAAGGGCGCAAGGCGATTTCCGATTCCGCCCAGATCCGCCAGTCTGCGTTGCAGCACAAGGTGACCTACACCACGACCCTGGCGGGTGGCGAAGCCTTCTGTCGCGCCATTAAATTCGGACCGGAGCGGACTGTGCGTCGGCTCCAGGACTTACACGCAGGAATTTGAAGATTATGAACAACCGAGTGCCGATGACCGTCAATGGCGAGGAGCGTCTCCGGGAGGAGCTGCAGAAGCTCAAGTCCGAAGATCGTCCCCGTGTGATCGAGGCCATTGCCGAAGCGCGTGAGCACGGCGACCTGAAAGAGAACGCCGAATATCACGCCGCGCGTGAGCAGCAGAGCTTCATTGAGGGCCGGATCCAGGAAATCGAATCCAAGCTGTCTGCCGCCCAGATCATCGATGTAACCAAGCTGGATAACACCGGCAAGGTGATCTTTGGTGTCACTGTGCAGCTGGTCAATGTGGAGACCGAGGAAGAGGTTCGCTACCAGATCTGTGGCGAGGATGAGGCGGATATCAAGGCCGGCAAGCTGTCAGTGACCTCGCCGATTGCGCGTGCCCTGATCGGGAAGAACGAGGGGGACGTGGTTGCGGTACGCGTGCCTTCCGGCACGGTCGAGTACGAAATCGAAGGTGTCGAGCACCTCTGATCCGTACCCGCCACACCCAAAAAAGCCGGCGACATGCCGGCTTTTTTGATTCCGCCTGGCGCTTGTAGAGGCGCGCCGGGGCGCCTTAGTTTTTGTGGCGCTGGAGGTTGGACAGCTTGGGGTTCGGCTTGGCCGCGCGGCGGAGAATGACGGCAATCTTGCCGATCATCTGCACCAGTTCGGCGCCCGACTCCTGGCACAGCGCTTCGATGGCTTCGCGGCGCTCGTCACGGTCCGGGCTGGCGATTTTGACCTTGATCAGTTCATGGTCGTCCAGGGCGCGCTCCAGTTCCTGCTGCAAGCCTTCGCTCAATCCCTTGTCGCCAATCATGACAACAGGCTTGAGATGGTGGGCAATGGCGCGGTACTCCCGGCGCTGTTCGGGCGACAGGCTCATAATTCAGTCTCTTTATGAATGCGATTTAAAATTCTCGGGCGGCATGGGCTGGGCCGATCCCGTATAATCCTGAAAGTGTACCAGTCCGTCCAAGGGCGGTGAATCGCCGTCACTACGTATTATGAATCAGGGCCGTCTCGGGCATGTTAGCGCTCGTAAAGGTTCCGGTGTCGGCTTTCGGAGGTCAGGTTTGGCGCGTTCCAAGTCCAGCAAGCGCTGGTTGAAAGAGCATTTTGATGACGAGTACGTCAAGCGTTCCCAGGTGGACGGTTATCGCTCCCGGGCCAGCTACAAGCTGATCGAACTTGACGACAAGGACCGCTTTTTCAAGCCGGGTCAGATGGTTGTCGACCTGGGGGCGGCGCCGGGCGGGTGGTCCCAAGTGGCCATGGAGCGGGTCGGCCACAATGGCCGTGTGCTGGCCAGCGATATACTGGAGATGAATCCGGTCGCCGGTGTTGAGTTTGTCCAGGGCGATTTCACCGAGCAGTCGGTGCTGGACGAGTTGCTCGATCGCCTCGGGGATGCGCGCGCCGACGTTGTAATTTCCGATATGGCCCCCAATATGAGTGGTATGCCGGCCGTGGATATTCCCAAAGCCATGGATTTGGTGGAACTGGCCCTGGACATGGCCAAGCAGGTGCTGCGGCCGGATGGCGTGTTTGTCGCCAAGGTTTTTCAGGGGGAGGGTTTCGACGCCCTTCTCAAGGATATGAAGGATAATTTCGGCTCTGTTGTGAGTCGTAAGCCGGGAGCGTCACGCTCACGTTCCCGGGAGGTCTATCAGGTCTGTCGCGGTTTTCGCGGCGGATGAGGACGGCTGAGCGGTTTTGCCGTCCGGACCGCCTCGACGCAGCTCCATTCCTAGTGAAGGGGCGTACAATTGATGTAAGGTTGAGGTAAAAGGGAGTGCTTGGCCATGAGTCTGGCTTCTTCCCCAGGGATCGCGCTGCGGGGCGGTCCAAACATTCACAGGTGACGATCCTTGAACGATATGGCTAAAAATCTGGTTCTCTGGCTGATCATAGCGGCCGTCTTGCTGATGGTTTTCCAAAACTTTTCGCCGACGACGAGTGGTCAGCAGGTAAATTATTCCCAGTTCGTGCAAATGGTGCAGCAGGGACAAGTCAAGCAGGTCACGGTGGATGGCTTGGAGATCCAGGGGGTGCGCGAGGATAACTCCCGGTTCCAGACAATCCGTCCGCAGGTGCCTGACAACAAGCTGATGGACGATCTGTTGGCCAACAACGTCGAGATCGTGGGTAAGGAGCCTGACCGCCAGAGCATCTGGACCCAGTTGCTGGTAGCGTCTTTCCCGATCCTCATCATCATCGCCCTGTTCGTGTTCTTCATGCGACAGATGCAGGGTGGCGGAGGCGGCAAGGGCCCCATGTCCTTCGGCAAGAGTAAGGCCCGCCTGATGAGCGAGGACCAGATCAAGACCACCTTCGGTGACGTGGCCGGTTGCGACGAAGCCAAGGAAGACGTCAAAGAACTGGTCGACTTCCTGCGTGATCCCAGCAAGTTCCAGCGCCTGGGTGGCAGCATTCCCAAAGGCGTGTTGATGGTGGGCCCGCCGGGTACCGGTAAGACCCTGCTGGCCAAGGCCATTGCCGGTGAGGCCAAGGTGCCGTTCTTCTCCATCTCCGGTTCCGACTTCGTGGAAATGTTCGTTGGTGTCGGCGCGTCCCGTGTCCGCGACATGTTCGAGCAGGCCAAAAAGCAGAGCCCGTGCATCATCTTTATCGATGAGATCGATGCCGTCGGTCGCCATCGTGGCGCCGGCCTGGGTGGCGGTCACGATGAGCGCGAGCAGACCCTGAACCAGTTGCTGGTTGAGATGGATGGTTTTGAGGGCAACGAGGGCGTTATCGTCATCGCCGCCACCAACCGTCCGGACGTTCTCGACCCGGCGCTGTTGCGCCCGGGCCGTTTCGACCGCCAGGTGGTGGTCAGCCTGCCCGACATCATTGGCCGGGAGCAGGTGCTTAAAGTGCACCTCAAGAAGGTGCCGCTGGCCGACGATATCGATCCGAAGGTCATTGCTCGCGGTACGCCGGGCTTCTCTGGCGCCGATCTGGCCAATCTGGTGAACGAGGCCGCCCTGTTTGCGGCGCGTCGTAACCAGCGCCTGGTTTCCATGGAGGAGCTGGAGCTGGCCAAGGACAAGATCATGATGGGCGCCGAGCGCAAGTCCATGGTGATGAACGAGAAAGAGAAGCTGAATACGGCCTTTCACGAGTCCGGTCATGCGATTGTCGGGCGTCTGATGCCTGAGCACGACCCGGTCTACAAGGTGACCATTATTCCGCGTGGCCGCGCGCTGGGTGTGACCATGTTCCTGCCTGAAGAGGACAAGTACAGTCACTCCAAGCGCTACCTGATCAGCTCGATCTGTAGCCTGTTCGGTGGCCGTATCGCCGAGGAGCTGACGCTGGGCTTTGACGGCGTCACCACCGGCGCCTCCAACGACATTGAGCGGGCCACGAGTCTGGCGCGCAACATGGTGACCCGCTGGGGGCTGTCCGAGAAGCTGGGACCGCTGCAGTACGATACTGACAGCGAAGAGCCGTTCCTGGGCCGCTCGGCCGGCCAGAGTCAGACGGTTTACTCGCCGGAGACGGCGCAGCGTATCGATGAGGAAGTACGTTCGATCATTGATGACTGCTACGAAACGGCGCGTAATATCCTGATCGAAAACCGCGACAAGCTGGAAATGATGGCTGATGCGCTGATGCGCTACGAAACCATCGATCGCTTCCAGATCGATGACATCATGGCCGGCAAGACGCCGCGGCCGCCGCAGGGCTGGAATGGCCCGGGCGCCGGTGGCAATGCCTCGGACGACGATGTGGCTCCGGCTTCGAGCCCGTCTTCCGATTCGGGCAACGGGCGTCGCCCCGGCGAAGGCATCGGAGGTCCGGCCGGCGAGCACTGAGACGCTTGCCGCCCCGGCTGACTCCGGTCGCCAAAGCAGTTGCAAACGCCGTCCCGCGGGACGGCGTTTTTGTTTTACGTGCCCGCTCACGGGCATGGGTCCCACCAGAAGAGGAGTATCCCTGTGAAGATGAATTTCGCCGGTCATGAGCTCGACCTTTCCCAGTCGCATGTGATGGGGATCGTCAATATGACGCCGGACTCCTTTTCCGATGGTGGCAATTACAATCGCCTTGATGCGGCGCTGGTTCGGGCCGAGAGCTTCGTTCGTGACGGTGCCACGTTTATCGATATCGGCGGCGAGTCCACCCGCCCCGGCGCGGCGGACGTGTCCGTGCAGGAAGAGCTGGACCGTGTGTGCCCCCTGGTCGAGGCGATCCGTGAGCGTCTGGATGTGGCGATCTCCGTCGACACGAGTCAGCCGGAGGTGATCCGCGAGTCCGCCGCCCGCGGGGCCGGATTGATCAACGATGTGCGGGCCTTACAGCTGGATGGCGCCCTGGAGGCAGCGGCTGAAACCGGATTGCCCGTGTGTTTGATGCACATGAAGGGTCAGCCGCGCTCGATGCAGGCGCAGCCCCATTACGATAACGTGGTGGCGGACGTGAGTGCCTTCCTGATGGATCGGGTGGCCGAGGCCAAGGCGGCGGGGGTTCGGGGAGAGAATATTATCCTCGACCCGGGGTTTGGTTTCGGCAAGACCCTGGAGCACAACCTGCAGCTGCTGGCCGGGCTGGGACAGATGAACGCGCTGGGCTATCCGCTGTTGGTGGGCATGTCCAGAAAGACCATGTTGGGCGATATTACCGGACGGGAAGTGAGTGAGCGGTTGCCTGCCAGTCTCGCAGTCGCGACAATATCCGCCATGTCGGGCTCCGCGATTATACGTGTACATGATGTCAGCGAAACCGTGGACGCCGTTAAAGTGGTCACCGCACTGAGGAACGTCGCTCAATGACGGAACGCAAATATTTTGGAACGGACGGGATCCGCGGGCGTGTGGGCGATGGCCCCATTACCCCGGACTTCATGCTTAAACTGGGTTGGGCTGCCGGGCAGGTCTTCAAGAAGCAGGGGCAGCGCAATCGCGTGCTGATCGGCAAGGACACCCGTTTGTCGGGCTATATGTTCGAGTCCGCCCTGGAGGCGGGGTTGTCGGCCGCGGGCGTCGACGTGTCGCTGCTGGGCCCCATGCCAACGCCGGCCATCGCCTACCTGACACGAACGTTCCGGGCGTCCGCCGGTATCGTCATCAGCGCGTCGCACAATCCCCACGAAGACAACGGCATCAAGTTCTTCTCCGCCGAAGGCGTTAAGTTGAGTGATGACGTCGAAGAGGCTATCGAAACCTGGCTCGACCGGGCGATCGAGGTGTGTGAGCCGGAAGAGCTGGGTAAGGCGTCCCGGATTGACGATGCCCCGGGGCGCTATGTCGAATTCTGCAAAAGCACGGTGCCCAATGCGTTTACCCTGGAAGGGCTGCGTGTGGTGCTGGATTGTGCCCACGGCGCGACCTACCACGTGGCTCCCAAAGTCTTCCGGGAGTTGGGGGCGTCCATCAGCGTTATGGCAAACCAGCCTGATGGGCTCAACATCAACCTGAACGTAGGTTCCACACACCTGGACGCGCTGCGGGAGAAGGTTCAGGCCGAACAGGCTGATATTGGCATTGCCTTTGACGGTGACGGTGACAGGGTCATGATGGTGGATCATGACGGCAGCGTGATCGACGGCGATGAGCTGCTCTTTATCATCGCTTCCCAGCGGCAGGCTGAAGGCCGGCTGCGCGGTGGTGTCGTCGGTACCCTGATGACCAACCTTGGCGTCGAACTCGCGCTGAAGGATCGTGGTATTCCGTTCGAGCGGGCCAAGGTGGGTGACCGTTACGTCATGGAGCGTCTGGTGGCGAACGACTGGCAGCTCGGGGGCGAAGGTTCCGGGCATCTGGTGGTGCGCGATTGCACGTCCACCGGCGACGGCATCGTGTCTGCGCTGCAGGTGTTGCTCGCGGCCTGGCGGTCTGGCCGGTCTGTAGCCGAGTTGCGTCGTGAAATGACCCGGCTGCCGCAGGTATTGATCAACGTCCGCGTCGACGAGCGTTTCGACCCCTTGTCCCGGCCGGCGATCGTGGATGCTGTCGCCGAGGCTGAGGCGGCCATGGGGGGAACCGGCCGCGTGCTGCTGCGGGCCTCGGGGACCGAGCCGCTGATTCGGGTGATGACCGAAGGGCAGGATGAGGCTCAAATGCGGCAGTGGGCCGAGAAGCTCGCCGATGTGGTGAGGCAGGCGCCCGCCGCCTGAAAATGCAAATGAGGGTGTCACTCGGTTGTGTCCGTTATAGGACTCCTGTATAGTGCGCCCTCCCTTGGAATGAGGGATGTTCATGCGACGTAAGATCGTAGCCGCCAACTGGAAAATGAACGGTTCGCGGACGTTGGCCAAAGAATTGGTCGGCGAGGTGCGGCAGGGTTTGTCCGCGCTTGATAATGGCGTTGAGGTTGTTATTATTCCTCCCGCTCTGTACGTCACTGACGTGCAGTCGCTTCTTCAGGGAAGCGCGCCGGTTGGGGTGCAGAATATTGCGCCCTGGTCTGAAGGGGCCTACACCGGTGAGCTGTCCGGGCGCATGGCGGCGGATGTCGGGTGTCAATACGCTATTGTGGGTCATTCCGAACGTCGCGAGTTGTTCGCTGAAACCGATGCGGTTATTGCGGACAAGATCGTCCAGGGGGTTGAGAGCGGTATTGCCCTGATCCTGTGTGTCGGTGAGACCCTGGAGCAGCGGGAAGCCGGGCTTGCAGTTGATGTGGTGAGCGCGCAGTTGAAAGAAGCGCTCAAGTCCGTCAGCGGCGAGCAGTGGAATCAGATCGTTGTCGCATACGAGCCCGTCTGGGCCATTGGTACCGGTAAGACAGCGACAGCGGAAGATGCCCAGGGCGTGCACCAGGCGATGCGCAAAGTGCTCGCGGAACTGGGGGCGCCGGCCGATGAGCTGAGCCTGTTATATGGGGGCAGCGTCAAGCCGGCAAATGCAGCGGAATTGTTTGCCCAGCCAGACATTGATGGCGGATTGATTGGCGGCGCTTCCCTGAAAGCGCAGGATTTTCTGGCCATCTGTAAGGCGGTTTAAGAGAGTTTGATATGGATTGGATGGAAACGCTGGTTGTCGTTGCGCACGTCGTAATTGCTGTGGCGCTGGTGGGTCTTGTTCTGATTCAGCAGGGCAAGGGCGCCGACGCGGGTGCAGCGTTTGGTGGCGGCGCATCGCAGACCGTGTTCGGCAGTCAGGGCAGTGGTAGCTTCCTGACCCGTGTGACCACGTTTCTCGCGATCCTGTTTTTTGTAACGAGTTTTACGTTGGCGGTGTTTGCCAAGCAGCGGGCCGAAGTGGCCGGCGAAGCGGGTATTCCGACCGTCCAGCAGGCGCCGGCCGCGGAGCAGTCTGACGACAGCGACGCAGCAGCCTCCGATGAGGCCCCGGCGCTGGAAGACTCCCAGCCTTCTGAAGGCGCGGGTGAAGATCAGCCTGAAGCCGGGAGCGAGTCCTCGCTTCCCGAGCTTGAGTAAGGTTGTTGCCGAAGTGGTGGAACTGGTAGACACGCTATCTTGAGGGGGTAGTGGCGCAAGCCGTGCCGGTTCGAGTCCGGCCTTCGGCACCATTTTAGAAAACGGCTTGGAGTTCCAAGCCGTTTTTTTTGGTCAGTCCTTGACCAGTGTTGTCGGCGTCCTTATACTCCGGCGATTATTGCAGTGGGTATCGGCTGCGCCGTGCCCGCTCAGGCAGGCCAGGTGTCTGTCGGCAGAGGGCGCGGGTGAAGTCGTCCTCTGGCACGTAATGACTTCAGAAGGCCCCGGTGTCGTGATGGGGCTTCTTGGTTCAGGGGCCTGGCGCAAGGCCCGATTGCACGAAAAAGGGCTGAATAACAGGCCCTTTTTTTGTTTGTGCCGAACGAAAACGAGTGGAGATGACAACAGCTTGTCAGCCAAAGTAAAGCAACTCGAAAGTATCCTGCGTCCCGTGATTGAAGGGCTTGGCTACGATTTCTGGGGCCTTGAATTCCGCTCCCAGGGCCACAAGTCCATGCTCCGGATCTTTATAGATGACGCGGAAAACGGCGTCAGCGTGGACGACTGCGAAACCGTCAGTCGCCAGGTCAGCGGCGTCATGGACGTTGAGGACCCGATTCAGACGGAATACACGCTGGAAGTGTCGTCGCCGGGCATGGACCGGCCTCTGTTCCGGCTCGAACAGTACGAAGCCTGGGCCGGGCACAATGTCAAAATCCGCCTGCGCATGGCCTTTGAGGGACGCCGCAAGTTTGAAGGCCTTCTCAAAGGTGTCGAGGGCAGTGACGTCATCGTGATCGTGGACGATCACGAATATCTGCTTCCGATCGACAGTATCGAAAAAGCCAACATCGTTCCGGTTTTTAAATAATTCGTTTGACTGCAAGTCTAAGGGTTAAGGGCAGGGCAATCTGATGAGTAAAGAGATCTTGCTGGTAGTTGAAGCCGTCTCCAACGAGAAGGGTGTGGAAAAAGAGGTCATTTTCGAGGCCATCGAACTTGCCCTGGCGACAGCAGCCAAGAAACGCTACGAAGACGAGGAAGCGGACATCCGCGTCGAAATCGATCGTCGCACCGGTGACTATGAAACTTTCCGGCGCTGGCTGGTGGTGGACAACGAGGCCGTTCCCGCACTGGGTACCGAGCTGACCATGCAGGAGGCCGAGGAGATCGATACCAGCCTCCAGCCGGGCGATGTCCATGAAGAGAAGGTCGAATCCGTGGCCTTTGGCCGGATCGGCGCGCAGGCGGCCAAGCAGATTATTTTCCAGAAGGTGCGTGAAGCCGAGCGTACCAAGATCGTCGACAGCTACCGCGACCGGGTCGGCGAGCTGATTTCCGGTACCGTCAAGAAAGTAACCCGTGACAACGTGATTGTGGACCTCGGTGCTAACGCCGAAGCCCTGCTGCCGCGTGACCAGTTGATTCCGCGGGAGACCTTCCGTATGGGCGATCGCGTTCGCGCGCTGCTGCTCGAGATCCGGACCGACCACCGTGGGCCGCAACTGATCCTGAGCCGTACCAACCCGGCCATGCTGATCGAGCTGTTCCGCATCGAGGTGCCGGAGATTGCCGAGGACCTGATCGAAATCCGTGGCGCCGCCCGCGATCCCGGCTCCCGCGCCAAGATTGCGGTCAAGACCAACGACCGCCGTATCGATCCGGTTGGCGCCTGTGTGGGCATGCGGGGTTCACGTGTCCAGGCCGTATCCAATGAACTGGGCGGCGAGCGCGTTGATATCGTGCTGTGGGACGACAACCCGGCACAGCTGGTGATCAATGCCATGGCGCCGGCGGAAGTGGCGTCCATCGTTATGGACGAGGATCGCCAGACCATGGAAGTGGCGGTCGCCGAGGACAACCTGGCCCAGGCCATCGGTCGCAACGGGCAGAACGTGCGCCTGGCGAGCGAGCTGACCGGCTGGACCCTCAATGTCATGACCGAGGAAGAGGCCGGCGAGCGCCAGGAGCAGGAATACAACCGCCTGCTGAACCATTTCACCGAGAACCTCGATGTCGACGAGGAATTGGCCGGGGTCCTGATCGAAGAAGGCTTTACCACCCTGGAAGAAGTGGCTTATGTACCGATGGACGAGATGCTCGCCATCGATGGATTCGATGAGGATATGGTCAGCGAGCTCCGTACTCGCGCCAAGGACCGCCTGCTCAATCAGGCTCTGGCCAGCGAAGAGGCCCTGGAGGGCAACGAGCCGGCTGAAGATCTGCTGACGATGGACGGCATGGACCGTGCGCTGGCATTCAAGCTGGCCGGTATGGGCGTGCGGACCATGGACGATCTGGCAGAGCAGTCCGTGGATGACCTGCTGGACATCGAAGGTATGGACGAAGAGCGTGCGGGCCAGTTGATCATGACCGCACGTGCGCCCTGGTTCCAGGACCAGGAATAATCGGGAGAGGAGGACCAGATGGCTGAAGTAACCGTAAAACAGCTGGCCGATGATGTAGGCGCTCCCGTGGACCGCTTGCTGCGCCAGATCGTAGAGGCTGGCCTGAAAGCCCGTTCTGAGAATGACGCTGTCAGCAGTGATGAGAAGCAGCAACTGCTGGCTTTCCTGCGCAAGACCCACGGCGAAGCCAACGCCGAGCCGCGCAAGATCACGCTCAAGCGCAAGACCACCACCACCCTGAAAACCGGTGGCAGTGGCGCTACACGCGGCAAGACGGTCAACGTAGAGGTTCGCAAGAAGCGCACATACATCAAGCGCACTGAAACGCAGCAGCCGGAGCAGGAAGACGCGCCGGTGGCCGAGGAAACGCCCCAGGCGGCTCCGGAAGCCCCTGTAGAAACGCCGGTAGCCGAGCAGGAACGTCCTGCTGAAGCCCCGGCTGCAGAGGAGCAGGCGCCGGCCGAGCCGGAACAGCCGGAAGCAGCGGAGCCTGAGGTGGACGCCGAGGCGCCGGTGCCTGTCGAGGATGTGCCGGTACCGCCGGTCGACGCTGATGGTGGCAAAGACCGCAAGGCGAAGAAGAAAAAGGATAAATCTCGCGAACGCGCCGATGACAGCGACGATGGCAAGCCGAAGAAGAAATCGGCGGGCCACCGTGGACCGCGTAACCGTCCGGCCGAGCCGGTGTCCTTCAGTGAGGACGACGACGGTGGCGCGCGTAAACCGCTGCGGGCGAAAAAGAAACCCAAACAGAAGAGGCATGGTTTCGAGAAACCGACCAAACCCATGGTGCGTGAAGTAGAGATTCCGGAAACCATTACGGTGGGTGACCTGGCCCAGCGTATGGCCGTAAAAGCGGCCGATGTTATCAAGACGCTGATGGGGATGGGGGTCATGACCACCATCAACCAGCCTCTGGATCAGGAAACCGCTGTGCTCGTGACTGAAGAGCTCGGTCACAAGCCCAAGACCACCAGCGAGGATGCGTTCGAGGAAGAAGTCCTGAGCGAAATTTCCTTTGAGGGTGAGAAGGTCAAACGGGCCCCGGTCATCAGTGTGATGGGCCACGTCGACCACGGTAAGACTTCTCTGCTGGATCACATCCGCCGCACCAAGGTGGCGGCTGGCGAGTCCGGTGGTATTACCCAGCACATTGGTGCCTACCACGTGGAAACCGACCAGGGCATGGTCACCTTCCTCGACACCCCGGGCCACGCGGCATTTACCGCCATGCGGGCGCGCGGTGCCCAGAGCACCGATATCGTTATCCTGGTTGTGGCGGCCGATGACGGCGTGATGCCGCAGACCAAGGAAGCCGTGGATCACGCCCGTTCCGCGGGTGTTCCGATTGTTGTGGCCATCAACAAGATGGACAAGGAACAGGCGGACCCGGACCGGATCAAGACCGAGCTGGCCGGTATGGACGTGATTCCGGAAGACTGGGGCGGCGACGTACAGTTCGTGCCCGTGTCCGCGCATTCCGGTCAGGGCATTGATGATCTGCTCGAAGCGGTTCTGCTGCAGTCCGAGATCCTCGAGCTGGAGGCCGTGCCGACCGCACCGGGTGCGGGTGTTGTCGTTGAGTCCAGCCTGGAAAAAGGTCGCGGCTCTGTGGCGACTATCCTGGTCCAGAACGGTACCGTCCGTCAGGGCGACATGATCGTGGCCGGAGCCTACTTCGGTAAGGTCCGGGCGATGATGAACGAGACCGGCGACCAGGTGAAGGAAGCGGGTCCGTCCATTCCGGTCGAGATCCTGGGCCTGAACGGAACACCGGACGCCGGCGACGAGTTCTTCGTGGTAGCGGACGAGCGCAAGGCGAAGGAACTGGCCGAGTTCCGCCAGAAGCGCGAGCGTGAGCAGCGTTTGCAGCGCCAGCAGGCGGCCAAGCTGGAGAACCTGTTCGAGAACATGGGCAAAGACGAGGTCAAGACCCTCAACGTTGTCCTCAAGACCGACGTGCGCGGTTCCCTGGAAGCCATCACCAAGGCTCTGCAGGAAATCGGCAACGAAGAAGTGCAGGTCAAGATCGTGTCCTCCGGCGTGGGCGGGATTGCCGAAACCGACGTCAGCCTGGCACTGGCCACCGACTCCGTACTCTTCGGTTTCAACGTCCGTGCCGATGCCTCCGCCAAGCGACTGGTGGAGCAGGAAGGCGTCGACCTGCGCTACTACAGCATCATCTACAACATGATCGATGATGTGCGCGCAGCGCTGACCGGCATGCTGGCACCGGAGTTCCGCGAGGACATCGTGGGCATCGCCGATGTGCGCGATGTGTTCCGCTCGCCGAAGTTCGGTCAGGTGGCTGGCTGTATGGTCACCGAGGGCACCGTCTACCGTAACAAGCCGATCCGGGTCCTGCGTGACAACGTGGTGATCTTCGAAGGCGAACTCGAATCCCTGCGCCGCTTCAAGGACGATGTCCAGGAAGTGAAGAAGGGCATCGAGTGTGGTATCGGTGTTAAGGGCTACGACGTCAAGGTCGGTGACCAGATCGAGGTCTTCGACCGGGTCAGGGTCGAGCGTCAGCTGGAAAGCTGATCGCCGGACCGGTTAGACACTAGCTCAGATTGGCGCCCCGGACTCCGGGGCGCCGTGCATTCAGAGGGGCCTTGAGCCGCTCGCAAAAGGCACCTCCAGTTTGTGGTGGTGCCGAAACGACAGGGCGTAACCATGCCAAAAGAATTCAGTCGGGTTGACCGGGTTGCGGACCAGATCCAGAAGGAACTGGCCGTAATGGTCCAGCGTGAGATCAAGGATCCGCGTCTGGGCATGGTCACCATCAATGCCGTCAAGGTCAGCCGGGACCTGGGCTATGCCGACGTTTACATTTCGCTGCTGACCGCCGACGAGGTCACGGAAGACGATGAAAGCGTTCAGGATTCGCTCAAGGTTCTGCGTAAGGCGGCGGGCTTCCTGCGCAGCCAGCTCGGGCGGGCGATGAAGCTGCGGGTGGTTCCCCAGCTGCGTTTCCACTTCGACACGCTGGGTGGTCAGAGCCGTCACATCGACAGCCTGATCGACCAGGCTATGGGCAAGAAGCCGGCGGTCGGACCGTCCGACGACTCCGACGAGGAGAGCCGGGATTGAGCCGGCGTCGTCGAGGCCGTGAGGTGAACGGCATCCTGGTGATCGATAAGCCCCAGGGGGTCACCTCCAACGGCGTTCTGCAGCAGGTCAAGCGGTTGTATGGCGCCGCCAAAGCCGGCCACACCGGTAGTCTGGACCCGTTGGCGACCGGGGTGCTGCCGCTTTGCTTCGGCGAAGCCACCAAGTTTTCCCAACTGATGCTCGACAGCGATAAAGCCTACGTCGCCACCGGGCAACTTGGCGTGATCACCGACAGCGGCGACAGCGACGGCACCGTGATGGCCGAGCGGGCGCTGCCCGAAGGGCTGTCGCAGGTGGATCTGGAGGCGGTGCTGCCGCGTTTTCGGGGGGCGATCGAACAGGTCCCGTCGATGTACTCGGCGCTCAAGCACAAGGGGCGCCCGCTGTACGAGTATGCTCGCGAAGGCATCGAGATTGAGCGACCGGCGCGGCCGGTGACCATCCATTCCCTGGAGCTGCTGTCGTTCGACGGCCGCCACTTCGACATTGCCGTGTCCTGCAGCAAGGGCACCTACATCCGCTCGCTGGTGGAGGACATTGGCGAGGCTCTGGGCTACGGGGCGCACGTCACGAGGTTGCGTCGTACCGGCGCCGCGGGTTTCGGGCTTGATCAGGCGCACGACGTCGCCGAGCTGGAACGGATGCGCGAGGAAGGCCAGTCGCTGGACCCGCTGCTGGTTCCGGTGGACGCCGCGCTGGAAGCCTTCCCGAAAATAATGCTTCAGGATGAGCAGATTGTATCGATATTGAACGGACAACCCGTTAAAATGTCGGGTCACCCGCCGGGATGGGTTCGCCTCTACGGAGACGAGCGCTTTCTCGGATTGGGCGAGCAGTTGCCGGATGGTCGGGTTAGCCCGCGTCGTCTGGTGAAGCAGGCCTGAACGCCGTTAACGCTGTGTAGCGGGCGGTCAGGTTAGCCGGGCTGTAGAGATGCGCGGTTCGGCCGAATACGAAAGGCATCGCAAACCAAGAGGTGAGTTATGGCACTGTCTGCCGCAGAGAAGTCACAGATCGTCACTGATTTTCAGCAAGGTGAAGGCGACACCGGTTCCCCGGAAGTGCAGGTTGCACTGCTGAGCGCCAACATCGACAAGCTGCAGAATCACTTCAAGGCCAACAAGCAGGATCACCATTCCCGCCGTGGCCTGATTCGGATGGTTAACCAGCGTCGTAAGCTGCTGGACTACCTGAAAAAGAAGAACGCCGATCGCTACCTGGACCTGATCCAGCGTCTCGGTCTGCGTCGCTAAGAGACGACTGAGTCTTTGTCTGAAACGGCAGTGCGTCCCGGCCTCCGTTGTCTTGCAGCTCAGGCGTCCGCAAGGGTGCCGATGCTGAAAAGATGGAACCGGGTCCCTGCCGGTTCTGCCCGGAGAGCTCTGCTCTCCCGGCAGTCTATCTCGCCTTTCACGCTGCGCCGCAGCGAACACCGGATTCGGGGCTATGGCCCGGGGATCCGGCGCAATGCCGACGCTGTCGGTCCTTGCCATGGGCCCGTCACGAACGACCGCCCTGTCGAGTATCGCCAGTCCCGCCGGCACAATTCGGTTATCGCAGGACATCCAGAGCTGTTTCCGACACCGGTCGGTGATGAAAGCCCGAACAATAGCAGGTTGTTGAAAGGCGCCGGCACTCTGGCGACGTTTTTCAACAGCCTGTTAGCTTTCAGTCCGGTAAGTCCCGACACTCTGACCCGCGAAGCCTCTGAGGGGAAAACGCCGCGTTTTCCGGAAATATGACTGAAAGTGAAGGAGTTACCGTGAATCCGGTAAAGAAA
This sequence comes from Marinobacter sp. JSM 1782161, assembly GCF_011421605.1. Classification (NCBI taxonomy): domain Bacteria; kingdom Pseudomonadati; phylum Pseudomonadota; class Gammaproteobacteria; order Pseudomonadales; family Marinobacteraceae; genus Marinobacter; species Marinobacter sp. JSM 1782161. Next base: position 2,066,579 of record NZ_WSSA01000002.1, on the reverse strand, counting down.
TCATTTGAACTCGGTGGCAAGACAGTCACCCTGGAAACTGGACGCATCGCACGCCAGGCCACTGGCTCCGTGCTGGTCACTATCGACGACATCTCCGTGCTGGGTACGGTCGTGGCCCAGAAAGAGCCCAAGCCGGGCCAGCCGTTCTTCCCGCTGACCGTCAACTACAGCGAGAAGACCTACGCGGTGGGTAAGATCCCGGGTGGCTTCTTCAAGCGTGAAGGTCGTCCTTCCGAGAAGGAAACCCTGACGTCCCGCCTGATCGACCGTCCGATCCGTCCGCTGTTCCCGAAAGGCTTCATGAACGAAGTGCAGGTCATCTGTACCGTCATGTCCTCCAGCAAGACCCAGGACCCGGACATCGCCGGCATGCTGGCCGCCTCCGCTGCACTGGCCCTCTCCGGCGTGCCGTTTGAAGGCCCGGTGGGCGCATCCCGTGTGGGTTACACCGACGAGGACGGTTACTTCCTGAACCCCACGTTCGAACAGCTGGAAACGTCCAAGCTGGACATGGTCGTGGCCGGCACCCAGGACGCGGTGCTCATGGTAGAGTCCGAGGCCCAGGGCCTGACCGAAGACCAGATGCTGGGCGCGGTCCTGTTCGCGCACGACGCCATGCAGACCGCCGTTACCGCTATCAAGGAACTGGCCGCCGAAGCCGGTCAACCGCGCTGGGAGTGGACACCGGCCGAGGTCAACACGTCCCTGGCGGACGCGCTGGAGTCCGGCTTCAGCGACGCCGTCACCGAAGCCTACGGCATTCGCGACAAGATGGAGCGTTACAAGCGTTTGGGCGAAGTTCGCAACGACGCCGTCGAGAAGCTGGCCGGCGAAGAGGAAGGCCAGCCGTCCGAGGACGAGGTTAAGGCCTACTTCGGCAAGCTGGAAAAGACCATCGTTCGTCGTCAGGTTATCGAAGGCAAGCCGCGTATCGACGGTCGTGACAACAAGACCGTGCGTCCGATCGAAGTGGAAGTGGGCGTGCTGCCGAGCACCCACGGTTCTGCCCTGTTCACCCGTGGCGAGACCCAGGCCATCGTGACCACCACGCTGGGCACCGCGCGCGACATGCAGATCATCGACGCGCTGGAAGGTGAGCGTAAGGATCCGTTCCTGTTCCACTACAACTTCCCGCCGTTCAGTGTTGGCGAGACCGGCCGCGTAGGCGCTCCGGGCCGTCGTGAAATCGGTCACGGTCGTCTGGCCAAGCGCGGTGTGGCGGCGGTCATGCCGACCGTTGAAGAGTTCCCGTACACCATCCGTGCGGTGTCCGAGATCACCGAATCCAACGGTTCCAGCTCCATGGCCTCGGTCTGTGGTTCCAGTCTGGCGCTGATGGACGCGGGTGTCCCCATCAAGGCACCGGTGGCCGGTATCGCCATGGGTCTGGTCAAGGAAGGCGAGCAGTTCGCGGTCCTGACCGACATCCTGGGTGACGAAGATCACCTGGGCGACATGGACTTCAAGGTCGCCGGTACCGCCGAGGGCATCACCGCCCTGCAGATGGACATCAAGATCACCGGCATTACCGAAGAGATCATGGAAATCGCCCTGGAGCAGGCGCACTCCGCGCGTCAGCACATCCTGGGTGAAATGGCCAAGGTTATCTCCGAGCCGCGCTCCACGCTGTCCGACCGTGCACCGAGCATCACCAGCATGAAGATCCACCCGGACAAGATCCGTGACGTGATCGGCAAGGGCGGTTCCGTGATTCGCGCGATCTGTGACGACACCGGTGCCTCCATCGACCTCGACGACGACGGCAACGTCAAGATCTACGCCGACAACCAGGCCGCCGCCCAGGCCGCGCAGAAGCGCGTCATGGAGATCACCGCCGAAATCGAAGTCGGTGCGATCTACAAGGGCAAGGTTGAGCGCATTGTGGACTTCGGCGCCTTCGTCAACATCCTGCCGGGCAAGGATGGTCTGGTGCACATTTCCCAGATCGCCGAGCGTCGCATTGAGAACGTCACTGACGAGCTCAGCGAAGGCCAGGAAGTACTGGTCAAGGTGCTGGATGTGGACAACCGCGGTCGCGTGAAGCTGTCCATGAAAGAAGTGAAGGAAGGCGAGCAGCCGACCGAGTTCGGCGCCTGATCCAGGCCCTGAATGAGAGAGCCGCCCCACGGGGCGGCTTTTTTGTGCCTGAAATCCACTGCCTGATCTGAGCCGGGGGCGCAATAAACGTTCTTGCCCAGGTGCTTCGGCGTGGCCGCCGGGCCTCTACTCTCCCGAAGCCGGACTTCCAGGATCGGCTGCGGCTTCCTTAAGAAACGCCACCACCGCGTCCCGGTAGGCCGGGATCACAAACGTCGACGCGTGGGGCGTGTTGGTCTGCAGGAATTCCTTGGGCTGCTTCGCGGCCGTGTAGAGCGATGTGCCGTTGTGGAAGGGGATAATGCCGTCGCGCAGGCTGTGGATCACCATGACCGGCACCGGGCTGATCCGGTCGATGTGGTCGACGCCTTCGTAGTCCCCCGGGATGGTCCAGCTCAGCGGCACCTGGAACAGCCAGGTGAGCCAGAAACTGTCGAGCTTTTCCCGGGCGATGGCGCGGAAACCGGCGAAGGTGCTGTCCAGCACGACCGCGGTCAAGGGCGGCTGTTCGCCCCGGTCTTGCCATTCCGCGGCCAGCATCAGCCCCAGGCCGCCACCCAGGCTCTGTCCCAGCAGATAATAGGGCCCGGTGTCCGGTTGTTGCACCAGCCAGCGAAATCCTGTCTCCGAGTCCGTCAGGGCACCCTCGATATCCGGTGCGCCAGTGGACTGGCCGTAGCCGCGATAATCGATCAGGAAGACGTTGTAGGCCTCCTTGGGCATCCAGGCGACGTTGAGCAGGTGGCTGCTCATGTTCTGGGCGTTGCCGTGCAGGAAGTAGACGGTACCGTGAGGCTCTCCCTGCGCCGGAAGCCACCAGCCGTGGAGCCGCTCGCCGTCGACCGTGTCCAGGTAAACGTCCCGGTACTCCAGGTTTAACTGGTCCGGCGTGATGTAGACCGTCTTGTCCGGATAGAAGAACAGACTCGAACAGCCGCCCAGCATCAGCAGCGGCAGGGCCAGCGAGAGCGTTAGAAGTACACGTGCAGTCCGGCGTGCCATTGGGTCTCATACCTGTCGAAGTGGTGTTTGCGCTGCCAGCCGGCGGTGAGACTGGCGGACGGATCCAGGTGCCAGGAAACGCTCGCGTAGCCGATGTCCTCGCGATGATGATCGCCGATCAGCCACGCCTTGCTTTTAACGCCTCCCATGATGCTTAACCGATGCCCCTGGTAGAGCCAGCCGAGATCGGCGCCGGGTGCGGTGTCGTAGCCCTTGTCCAGGTCATTGTCGATCTCCAGGTCGGCCGTTCCCATGGCGTAGAGCTGGCTGTTGGACGAGGTCGCCCAGCCGAAGCCGGCGCCGCCATCCAGGTAGGGGGTGAAGACGCGCTTGCCCGATTCAATGTCCGTCCGCCGTCCGCCGAAGCCCACCTGCCAGGACAGCGGCGAGAAGAAGCGGTCGCGGACCGACAGCGAGCGGATTTCCACACCCACGAGTTGCTCCAGTTGTACTTCGTCATTGTCCGTGTAGTAACGGGTATCGAGCCGCAGGAACTGCAACTGGGCGCCCTGACGATAGCCTTCCGGTGGATCCAGCAGGTCGTGGTAGGCCGGCCGCAGGCTCAACTGAATGTAGTCGCGGTCTCCCTGCTGGCCAGCGGTCAGGCCGGCCCGGAACGTGTCGTGACCCTGGTCGTCGCGAATGGGCGGCTCGGCCGGCTGCTCCAGTGGAGGCGCGTCGTTGATCCGGCTGCGGGCCTTGAGAAGGTCGTAGGACAGGGGGGCGGCCCGGTCCCGGGGCCAGTCTTCTTCCTGCGCTTGATAGCGTACGTAGTCGTAGGTGGCGTCCAGCACGTGGGCCCGTGACTCGTCGGGCAGGGACTGGATGGCCGGTGCCGCCACAGTGCGCTCGCCGTCGGCCAGGTCAGCGGCCAGATCCCGTTCATCCGGGGGGAGCTGTTCCAGGTAGTGTTCGACGACGGTGGCGGAAGAAGGCCGGTAGTGGATCGACGCCACCAGATCGTGGTCGACCACCCAGCGTACCGTGTCGGAGGGAATGGCATGGGTGCCGACTTCGTCGAGCAGGTTGGTGCCGGGCCGGGCGACGTCGATCAGCGCCAGCAGGCGATAGGCGCAGTTCTCGTCGAAGAAGTAGTAGTCGAAATTCTTCTCGCGGATCTCCCACGCGTGGGCGAGCAGCATGTCGGTTTCTTCCGGCGTCAGGTTGAGCCGGTATTCCCACAGGTCCCGGTTCTCGATGTCCGAGTACAGGCGGATCTTTTCGTAATAGGGCTTCACCGAGGTGATGCCCGGATAGCCGCCGAAAATACCCCGGTAGGCGAACATGATCTCGCTGTCGTGGGCGGCGGCGTCCGCGGCGTAGGAAATGGTGCTGGCCAGCAACAGGTCCGCCTCTTCGTCGTTTTCCGTGCCGGGCGGATCCAGCCGCAGGAAGGTGTGCCCGAACATCGACGATGGACTGTTGAGGTAGGACGCGGCGAACACCAGGGTCACGGTTTCGGTGTTCAGTTCCTGGCGCCAGGTGTCGAAGGCCGGGCAGTCGGGCGAGCCCTGTGGCAGGTCCAGTTGCTGGCGAAGCCAGCGGTCCCTGGCCGGGAAGCGGCAGCGGGCGTGCTGGTCACCGTCGCCGGGTTGCTGGATGGCCGCCAAAGTGGCGCGCAGTTCGGCCTCCGGGGAATCCTTGCCGTCGACGCTGAGAAAAAAGCCGGCGTCATCGGCCTGGGAGGTGTAGCCGCTCCCCAGGGTGTCGGGGCGGTAATGGCCCAGGGTGAGCCAGGCCGGATCCTGGGCGAGTTGATCAAGGGGCGGAGCGGCCAGGGCAGACGAAGCCAGAAAGGCCGTTGCGATCAGGGCCAACAAACGGGGCCGTGGCCCCGACAGCGAATGTCGTTGCATGCGATCTCGGATCGGTGGTGCTTGGGAAATAGCTGTGCTGTGCGCCGTCCCTGGCGCGAAGGGCTATCCCTGCAGGTCAGGATCAGGCGATGTATTTGCCGAGGGTCTCATGCGACTCCAGCAAGGCCACGATGGCGGACACCGCTTCATCCGAGGTGGTATCGGAAGATGGGAAAATGGTGGCGAAGTTGTCCTGCATCAGTTGGCGGAAGGCCGGACGATCAGCCTCGTCGACTTTCAACAGAACCGCCAGGGTATCGAGGTTTTCGCCTTCGCCCCGGGACATGTCACGGGCAATCTTGTCGATGTTGTTATCCATGTACATGGCCATCGACTGAACCGATTCGTTGGTGTTACAGCCCAGGGTTCCGGTGGTCATGCCGAAGGTCTGGTTACCGAGCGTGCCGTTGGTGGTCGCCGCGAGAATGTGCGGGGCCATCCCCGACTGCCCCTTCCAGATCATGGCGCCGACACCACAGCCCGGCTGTGCGAAAGCGAGGCTGGAAGCGCCCAGAAGCATGGCTCCTGCGATAATTTTTTTCATGGTCCAACTCCTTGTCGTGCTTGCATCGATGTGAAAACAACGTAACGGCCCTGACGTGGTTCTCCTGACGTTGTGCCTTTGCGGGCAACGTCGTGCTCGTCCCGGTTCTCGAACGCCGGGGCTCGGCCTGACCGTTCAACAGAGTATAGACAAGTTTTGGTAGACAGCGACCCGTCCGGGCCTCAATTGACTGATTGTTCAGATAAAAAATGAACACAGTGATAACATATATTCCAAAAAGATCTAAAAACTAACTTTATATTTATTATTTGTAATATGGATGTCACTCATTTATAGTTGCGCCCGCCACGATGGCTCACATATCACACACGGAGAGAAGTAGTCGTGAAAAAAGTACTGATCGCTTCAAGCCTGGTTCTGGCAGGCGCACTGTCTGGTTGTAGCTCCATGAACGTAAGCTCCAACCCGGTTCCCCTGTCTGGACACGTAGACACTGACCTGAAAGCTGACATTGATGTTGGCGAGAAGATCACTGGTCATTCCTCTGCGACCAAGATCCTGTTCTTCACCGTTGGCGGTGAATCCGAATACGCCGACGGCGTTGCATACGGCGCCGGCGCTGGTGGCGGTTCTCCGCTGGCCATGCTGGACGCGGTTGCTCCGGTTAAGGCCGCTGCGGCCTACAACGCCATCAAGTCTTCCGGTGCCGACGTGATCGTGGCTCCGCGTTACACCGTCAAGAAGACGGACTACCTGGTTTACGGCACCATTGACGTAACCGTTGAAGGCTACAAGGGCACCATCAAGAGCGTTCAATAAGCGCGGGTGTCTTCCTTCATGAAAAAGCCGGGCTCAAGGGCCCGGCTTTTTTGTGCCTGACGATCACGGCGCCCCGAGGGGCGCCGGCGGGTTCTAGCCGCCCAGATAGGCTTTCTGCACGTCTTCGTTGGCGAGCAGGTTGGCGCCGGAGTCTTCCAGCCGGATACGGCCCGTCTCCAGCACATAGCCGCGGTCGGCCAGCTTCAGGGCCTGCTTGGCGTTCTGCTCCACCAGGAAGACGGTGATGCCTTCATCGCGCAGGGTGCTGATGATGTCGAAGATCTGCTTGATGATCAGCGGCGCCAGCCCCAGGGAGGGCTCGTCCAGGATGATCATGCGGGGTTTCGACATCAGGGCGCGGCCGATGGCCAGCATCTGCTGCTCGCCGCCGGACATGGTGCCGGCGCGCTGGTTGCGGCGCTCCTGGAGGCGCGGGAAAAGCTCGAACACGTGGTCCTGGCTCTTGCGGATCTCCGCCTTGGTGTTGAAGAAGCCCCCCATATGCAGGTTCTCTTCCACCGTCAGACCGGGGAACACCCGGCGGCCTTCCGGCACAATAGCGATGCCCGACCGCATGATGTCGGAGGTGGGCTTGTGGGTGATGTCCTCGCCCCGGAACAGCACGCGCCCCGAGCTGGCCTGCGGATCGCCACAGACGGTCATCAGCAGCGTCGTTTTGCCCGCCCCGTTGGCGCCGATCAGGGAGACGATCTCGCCTTCCTTGACCTCCACCGAGACGCCGTGCAGCGCCTCGATCTTGCCGTAGTGGGTATGGATGTTTTCAAGTACCAGCATGGTTGATCCTTTTACTCCTCGCCCAGGTAGGCCTTGATCACGTCGTCGTTCTGCCGGATTTCCTCGGGCGTCCCACTGGCCAGCGGTCGGCCCTGGTTGATGACGTTGATGCGGTCGGAAATACCCATGACGAGGCTCATGTCGTGCTCGATCAGGACCACGGAGACGCAGTAGTCTTCCTTGAGGCTGATGATCAGCTCGTTGAGTTGCCGGGTTTCGTTGGGATTGAGTCCGGCGGCCGGCTCGTCGAGCATCAGCAGCTCCGGCTCGGTCACCATGCAGCGGGCAATCTCCAGGCGGCGCTGCTGGCCGTAGGCCAGGTTGCCGGCATCGCGGTTGGCCATCTCCGTCAGGCCGACCCGCTCGAGCCAGTAGGCGGCTCGCTCCAGTGATTTCTCTTCACGCTTGCGGTAGTCCGGTGTTTTCACCAGGCCGGCAAACAGGTTGGTGTTCAGGTGACGGTGCTGGGCGACCAGAAGGTTTTCCACCACCGTCATTTTGCTGAACAGCCGCACGTGCTGGAACGTGCGAACCATGCCCATCCGCGAGATCTTGTAATCCGGCTTGCCCTGGATCTCGCGCTCCTTGAACTTGATGGTGCCGCCGGTGGGGCGATAGAACCCGCTCAGGCAGTTAAACACCGTCGTTTTGCCGGCCCCGTTGGGGCCGATGATGGACACGATCTCGCGGTCACCCACGTCCAGGGACACCTGGTCGACGGCCAACAGGCCGCCGAAACGCATCGACAGGTCGCGTACTTCAAGCATGGTCAGTCACTCCCGCTTCCTGCTGTTTGAGTTTGATGTGGACCCGGGTCATGGGCAGCAGGCCCTGCGGGCGCCAGACCATCATCAGCACCATGGCGGCGCCGAAGATCAGCATGCGGTATTCGGAGAATTCCCGTGCCAGCTCGGGCAGGATGGTGACCGCGATCGCGGCGAGGATAACCCCGAGCTGCGATCCCATGCCGCCCAGCACCACGATCGCCAGAATGATGGCGGATTCGAGGAACACGAAGGACTCCGGACTGATAAAGCCCTGCTTGGACGCGAAGATGGTACCGGCGAAGCCGGCAAAGAAGGCGCCGATGGTGAAGGCGGAGAGCTTGACCGCGGTACGGCTCAGCCCCAGGGAACGGGCGGCGATTTCGTCTTCGCGCAGGGCTTCCCAGGAACGGCCCACCGGCATGCGGATCAGGCGGCGGATGACCACCAGCGTGACGACGGCGAGGATCAATGTGATCAGGTACAGGTAGATCACCTTGTCCATGCTGTCGTAGGGCAGGTTGAACACTTCATGGAACGAGGTGTTGCCTTCCTCCTTGACGCGCCGGCCGAACTCCATGCCGAACAGCGTGGGGTCGGGGATGCCGCCGATCCCGTCCGGCCCGTTGGTCAGGTCGGTCAGGTTGTTCAGCAGGATGCGGATGATCTCCCCGAAGCCCAGGGTCACGATGGCGAGGTAGTCACCCCGCAGGCGTAACACCGGGAAGCCCAGCACGAAGCCGAAGGCCGCCGCCAGGATTGCGCCGAGGGGCAGCGCCATCCAGAAGGAAAAGCCGTAGTACTGCGACAGCAAGGCAAAGGTGTAGGCGCCCACCGCGTAGAAGGCGACGTAGCCCAGGTCCAGCAGGCCCGCCAGGCCCACGACCACGTTCAGGCCGAGGCCCAGGATGATGTAGATCAGCACCAGCGTGGCCAGGTCGACGGCGCCGCGGGAGGCGATAAACGGCCAGGCCATGGCGCCCAGCACGATCACGATCAGGGCGATGCGCTCGATCGTCAGTTTCTTTTCCTGGGGCATCGGCGCGCGGCCGGCCATCGGATTGATCGCCTTGGCCTGGCCCAGGGCTCCCATAATCGCAGGACGGAACAGCTGGAACAGGAAGACAATCAGCACCGCGATGGCGATGCCGATGTAGGTCTGGGTTTCGGCACCGGTCAGCTTGACGCTGATGCCCTGTGCCTCCAGGTTCAGGCCCAGGATGGGGTAGGAAATAATCAGGGTAATGAATGCGCAGAACAGCGCATGGCGGAAATTCTGTGCAACCATCAGATCTTCTCCACTTCCGGTTTGCCGAGAAGGCCTGTGGGCCGGAACAGGAGGATGAGGATCAGCAGCCCGAACGACACCACGTCTTTGTACTCACCGCTCAGGTAGCCGGACGTGAAACTCTCGCCCACGCCCAGTATCAACCCGCCGAGCATGGCGCCGGGAATACTGCCGATGCCGCCGAGTACAGCGGCGGTGAACGCCTTCAGGCCGGCAATGAAACCAAACAGCGGATCGATCGAGCCGTAATACATGCCCAGCAACAGACCGGCCACGGCGGCCAGAGAGGCCCCGATTACGAAGGTGGCGGCGATGATGCGGTTGGTGTCGATGCCCAGCAGGTTGGACATCTTGCGGTCCTGGGACACGGCGCGACAGGCGCGGCCGATGCGGGACCGGGAGATGAACAGGGACAGCCCGGTCATGCAGACCAGGGTCACCACGAAGATGGTGAGCTGCATGTAGGTCAGTGTGGCCTGGAAACCGTCCTCGCTGCCGCCCAGGGTGACGCCGCCTTCGATCAGCAGGGGGAAGCCGATGTTGCGCGAGCCCTGGGCCAGGTGAACGTAGTTCTGCAGGAAGATGGACATGCCGATGGCGGAAATCAGCGGAATCAGGCGGTGTTGGCCGCGGACGGGGCGGTAGGCGACGCGTTCGACGGCCCAGCCCATGGAGCTGGAGACGATGATGGCGCAGATCAGGGCAACGAGCAGGACCAGGGGAATCCAGGCGGGGCTGGTGACCGCCAGGCCGGTGATGACGATCAGCGAGACGTAAGCGCCGATCATGTAAATCTCACCGTGGGCGAAGTTGATCATGCCGATAATGCCGTAAACCATCGTGTAGCCGATGGCGATCAGGGCATACGCGCTTCCTACCGTCAGCCCGTTGATGAGCTGCTGGAGAAAGTACAGAACGTCGTGCATTTTTTTGAAACTCCGAAAATGAAAAACCCCGGTTGGCGATCACGCGACGCAAAAGCCCCTGTTGCCACAAGGCTTGCGGCCATCACGTCCATGTATCGCAGGTCACTGGCTGGCGTCGCCAGCGACTTCCCAAACCGGGGTTCCAAAAAAACACCTTCCCCCTCGTGAGGGGAAGGTGTCCTCAGAGAGGCGTGACCATTCGGGTCGTCCTCTCTTGCTCACAACTATTACCGATTTTTAATCGTTAGTTATTCTACCGGAGTTTTGCTGCCATCTGAATGCCATTCGTAGACCACGAAGTCGAATGACTTCAGATCACCGGCCTGATCGTATTCGACTGTACCGATGGGGGTCTCGTAGCTGCCGGAGCGCAGGGCCTCGGCAACGTCAAACGGATCCGTGGAGTCGGCCTGCTCGATGCCATCGGCAATCAGCTGAACGGCCGCGTAGGAGGTGAGGACGAACGGGCCGGAGGGATCTTCGCCCTTGTCCTGGAAGGCTTTGACCAGCGCCTGGTTCTCGGCCTTTTCGTCGAAGCTCGGGGGCAGGGTCACCAGCAGGCCTTCGGCGGCGTCGCCGGCGATGGTGTTGATGTCCTTGTTACCCACGCCTTCAGGGCCCATGAACTGGGCGTCGAGGCTGGCCTGCTGCGCCTGGCGCAGGATCAGGCCCAGCTCCGGGTGGTAGCCGCCGTAGTAGACGAAGTCGACGTTGGCCTGCTTCAGTTTGGTGACCAGGGAAGAGAAGTCTTTCTGGCCGGCGGTGATGCCTTCGTACATCACCACGTTGACGCCGTCGTCCTCCAGGGTGGATTTGACCGCGCTGGCGATGCCTTCACCATACTGCTGCTTGTCGTGGATGACCGCGACGCGCTCCGGGCTCTGGCTGGCGATGTAGTTGGCCGCAACCGGCCCCTGCATGCTATCCAGGCCAATGGTGCGGAACACCAGTTCGTAGCCGCGCTCGGTGATGGCCGGGCTGGTGGAAGCCGGGGTCACCATGAGGATGCCTTCGTCCTCATAAATGTCGGACGCCGGCTGGGTGGAGCTGGAGCACAGGTGGCCGACCACGAAGCGCACGCCTTCGTTGACCATGTTGTTGGCGACGGTGACGGCCTGTTTCGGGTCACAGACGTCGTCCTGCTCAACGGCGACCAGTTCCTCGCCGTTGACGCCGCCGTTGGCGTTGATCTGCTCGATCGCCATACGCGCGCCGGAGAATTGCATATCGCCGTACTGGGCGACGGCGCCAGTCATCGGGCCGGCGATGCCGATCTTGATTTCCGCGTTGGCGGCTCCGGTGGCCATCATGGCGAGTGAAGCGCTAACCCCGACCGCAAGTTTACTCAGCTTGGTTTTCATTTTGGTCTGTCCTGCCTTGCTTTCTGAGAACATTTTTTTGGTGTTTTTTCAGCCGTGCCGAGCCATTGGGAGCACGGCGATGCAACAAACAAACACCACCCGTTCTTCGTTGTCAAGAAATGGAGCGGGTCGCCGAAAAAGCCGGAACCGGCAGCGACCCGGGCGTGAAGTCCTGACAAGTGGTCGGGATCATAAGGCAGGGTTCATGCCAGGATTCAGGACTCGGTCGGACCGCTCTCCGATTCCTCCATATCCTCGGGGTGGACCAACTGGCGGAACTGGTCGAAATCGTGGAGCGGCGCAAAGCTCGGGTCGACCGAGGCGTCGTCCCGGTAGGCCTCGGAAATGTCGATGGCGGCGGACAGGCTCTTGATGGCGTCCTCCCAGCGGCCGATCTCGGCATAGGCGCAGGCCAACTGGTAATGCGGGTGGCCGTTGTCCGGCGCCAGCTTGAGTGCCCGCAGGCAGAGGCTGATGGCCCACAGCGGCTCGTTCAGCTCGAGCACGGCGTCGGCCTTGTAGCTCAGGGCTTCCACATCGTCTGGTCGTAGATCGAGGATCTGGTCGTAGACCGCAATCTTGTTCTGCTGGGAGGTTTCCTGACTGGCTTTCAGCCACAACGAATGCACTTCGTTGGTGCGTTCGATCTCTTCCTGGTTGCGGTTGATGATGTCCGATTTCTGCTGCAGCTGCTCTTCTATGAATTTGAGTCGCTGCTCGTATTCCACCACCAGCTCATTGACTCGCTTCTCGGCCACGCTGGCCAACTGGTTGCGCATATCCCGGATGGAGTTCCACCCGATGACCACCAGAATGGAGGTGGCGCCGGCGATCAGGTAGAAGAAGTAGGTCACCGTGTCGGTGGCGTAGGACATGGTCTTGTCGGCGACGGTGAGTTCCTTGTCCACCACCTTCTCGATGAGTTCGGCCCGGGTGCTCTGGATCTCGGTACGCAGGGTCTTTACTTCATCCAGCAGGTAACGCTCGACGAATGGGTTGTAGAGGGGCTCGTCCAACTGGTCGATGCGTTGCCGAACGTCGTCCGCGTCGGCGCCGGTCGGGCCCTGGACCTGGTTCGCGCCATTGCCGGCCGGAGGCGTCATGTCCTGCGCCTGGATCGGGCCCGCCGTCAGTGTGAGGGCCAGGACGAATAGCGGGCCGAGTGCGCTCCTGGTGAGGCGTGACAGCACCGCGTAGGACGGCAAATGGCTGCGAGTGCGATTGTTTTGAAGCATAAAGGTTTCTAATCCCTGCGGTCTTGTTTGCTTACGGGCTTCGCGTTGAGTCCGGGCAACCGAATAGTGCCTCACGACGGGGCTTGAGGCAAAGGTTCGCGTCATGAGTGATTAGACTTTAAGCGGTCAAATAGTTAGAGTTATAAGTATTGAAGAGCGGCCAGCCTCAACCCTGAAACCGAATCTCCGGCGTTTTAGGGCTCTGTAGGGCAGAACGGGCGTTGCCATTCTCTTCATATCGTTTTTGCAGAGCCGGCGATGTAGTGGAAATGTCTGATATAAAAGCTTTGTACTCGAAAAACATGGAGCACTATAATTTCGGCCTCGCCGAATCGGCAGCGTGGGAAATCTTCATGAACAACTACGAGCAGGTGCTAGTCGCTCTTCGGCGCGTGATTCGCGCGACCGATCTCCACTCCAAGCGCCTCAGCAAAAACGCCGGATTGACGGCGCCGCAACTTCTGATCATGCGGACGATCCGCGATCTGGGGCAGGTCACTATTGGCACCATCGCCGACAAGGTTAGCCTCAGTCAGGCCACCGTGACCACCATCCTCGACCGTCTGGAGCATCGCAAGCTGGTGTACCGGGTGCGCAGCACCGCGGACAAGCGCAAGGTCCATGCCCACCTGACCGAAGACGGTGCCGAATTGCTGGCCCAGGCTCCCCAGCCGCTGCAGGAAGACTTCATCCAGAAGTTCCAGAGCCTGCACGAATGGGAGCAGAGCATGATCGTGGCGTCCCTGCAGCGGGTCGCCAGCATGATGGACGCCGACGAGATCGACGCCTCCCCGGTGCTTGATGTCGGGCCGATCAACCGTGAAGACGGGTGGAAGGCCAAAAAAAAGCAGCCGGCCAGCTAATCTAATCCGTATGGTTGCCGATACGAGGGGAAAGCGTATCGGCCCCGCCTCTCTCTTCCTTCAACAAGAACCCTGAGCGGGTCGCGCTGTCCGTGGCCGAGCCTTCAGCCGCTACCAGCTCGGTGTACCGATACGCCATCCATAAACCGGAACTGCGGAAACAACCCCGGCCAACGTCTATAGTGGCTACACAGGTACCGATGGATCCGTACTTGGCGTAACGTCAGAAGGACATGAACTCCTATGCGAAAGAATCTCCCTGTCACCCAGCGTGAAGTCCGCATGTCGGACGGTGGTCGCCTGATCACCACCACCAATGCCAAAGGGGTTATCACCTACTGCAACGACGAGTTCGTCGACATCAGCGGCTTTTCCCGGGAAGAGCTGGTGGGGCAGGCCCACAACATCATCCGCCACCCGGATATGCCGCCCTCCGTGTTCAAGCATATGTGGGACACCCTGAAGGCCGGCCGCGCCTGGATGGGCGTGGTCAAGAACCGGTGCAGGAACGGCGACCACTACTGGGTCAGCGCCTACGTCACACCGGTGCGTGAAAATGGTCAGATGGTGGGGTACGAGTCCGTGCGCACCGCCCCCACCGAGGACCAGAAGCGTCGAGCCGAGGGCCTTTATCGCAAGCTCAACGCCGGCAAGAACGGCGTGATCAAAATGGCCAACCTGCGCAACGTGTTCATCGTGGCGCTGCCATTGCTGGTCTCCCTTATCGCCAGTGTGGCGGCCCTGCACTGGGCATCGCCGGGCTGGGCCACGGCGGTGGTGATTATCGGTCACCTGACGGCCGGCTTTACCCTGCGCGGCATGATCGATAACCGGATGAAGTCCCTGGTCGACCTGCGCGATGATGCCTTCACTGACCCGCTCATCGCCATGACCTACACCGACCAGCGCGGCCGTTTTGGCGAGCTGGCGATGCTGCTGATCAGCGAGGAAGCACGGCTACGCACCGCTCTGGCCCGGATCGAGGACCAGGCTGGCATCCTGGCCGGCCATGCCTCCACCAGCCACAAGGCCATCAGTGAGGGTTCCGAGTACATCGCCAGGCAGCGTTCGGAAACCGACCAGACGGCGTCGGCCATCAATGAGATGACCGCATCGATCCACGAAGTCTCGGAAAACGTCACCCGCAATGCCCGGGAGGCGGAGTCTGCCAATGAGCATGCGGCGCAGGGCGCGGAGCTGTCGCGCCAGGCCCTGCAGGCGATCGAGAGCCTGGTCGAGCGGGTCCACGAAGTGGGCAACGCGGTGGAGAAGCTGGGTCAGTCCACCGACAGCATCGGTGAGGCCGCCGACCTGATCAGTGACATTGCCGAGCAGACCAACCTGCTGGCGCTGAACGCCGCCATCGAGGCGGCCCGCGCCGGCGAGCAGGGCCGCGGCTTTGCGGTGGTCGCGGACGAAGTGCGTTCGTTGGCGGGCCGCACGCGGGAGAGTACGACGCGCATCCACAGCGTCATCGAGGATTTCCGCAAACAGGTCGGCACCGCGGTGAGCGCCGCGCGCGACGGCGAGGTGGTGGCCGGTTCCGGTTTGGACAGGGTGCGCGAGGCGGAGCGTGCGCTGGGTGAGATCGTCGACGGCATCGGGCGCATCACCGATCGCTTCCTGCAGATGTCGGCGGCGGTAGAGCAGCAAAGCCAGGTGTCCGAGGAGATCAACCGGCAGGTGGTGAACATCGCCGAGCTGGCGGACAGCAGTACCGATCGGGCGCAGACGGCGGACAAGGTGAGCGAGGAATTGATGCGCTTCTCGGGCGGTCTGCGCGATCTGGTGGCGCGTTTTATCGGGCGCCGGTAAGGAGTTCGGGGTCCCGGCACTGACCGGGGCCTTTCCCTTCTGTCTTTTCGTTCTGGAGGATCATCGGCCCGGGTGTCGGGGCGTGATTTGTCTCCGGCCACACCTTTTCTTTGGGCATAAAAAAAGGCGCCTAAACCAGGCGCCTAATGGGCTCTTCTCAGATGACAGGAATTCGACGCGAATGCGATGAATCCAATGATTAGAAGTATAGGTATGTGCCCCGTTTTGAACCATAGTGGATTGCGCGTACGGGTGTTCCGACTCCGTGTAACCCACTATTCATGCGGTCTGAGGGGGAGTGATCCATATCAGTGCACGCTCGCGCCGCGACGAGGCTTGTGTGCAAAACAAATCGAGTAGACATCGGAGAAATGTTTCGCGAAATGCACATCGAGCCCCTCCTGCAAATAGTCCGGTAGCTCCTCGTAGTCGCCCCGGTTGGCTTCCGGCAAAATCAGGGTGCTGATCTTCTGGCGCCGGGCCGCGATGACCTTCTCGCGGATACCGCCCACCGGCAGCACCTGGCCGGTCAGGGTCAGCTCGCCGGTCATTGCCAGACCCGCCTGGGGCGCCTCGCCCCGGGCGATGGACAGCAGGGCGGTGGCCATGGTGATGCCGGCGCTGGGGCCGTCCTTGGGGGTGGCGCCTTCGGGCACGTGCAGGTGCACGAAGGACTTGTCGAAGAACGCCGGGTCGCCCTTGTAACGTTTCAGGTTCGAGGAGACGTAGCTGTAGGCGATCTCCGCCGACTCGCGCATCACGTCACCCAGTTGGCCCGTCAGCTTGAAGCCACGCTGGCTGCTGTGGATGCGCGAGGCCTCGATGCTGAGTGTCGCCCCGCCCATCGCGGTCCAGGCGAGGCCGGTGACCACGCCTGTGCCCTTGAGCGCCTTTTCGCGTTTGAAGTGGGGCTGGCCCAGGAAATCAGGCAGGTCGCTGACGCCCACCTTCACCGGCTGGTCCGGCTCGTCGAGCAGCCTGACGATGCCTTTGCGCACGATCTTGTGCAGCTGTTTCTCCAGGTTGCGCACCCCCGCTTCCCGGGCGTAGCCCTCGACCACCTGGCGGATGGCCGCGTCGCTGATGTTGAGCTGCTTCTTCTTCAGGTCCGAGCGCTTGAGCAGCCGCGGCAACAGGTGGTGCTTGGCGATCAGCACTTTCTCCTCGGTGATGTAGCCGGACAGGCGGATGACGTCCATACGGTCGAGCAGCGGCCGCGGAATGGTGTCCAGCTGGTTGGCGGTGCAGATGAACAGGGTCTTGGACAGATCCATGCGCACATCGAGGTAGTGGTCGAGGAAATCCTTGTTCTGCTCCGGGTCCAGGGTTTCCAGCAGCGCCGATGCCGGATCCCCCTGGAACGACGCGCCCACCTTGTCGATCTCGTCGAGCATGATCACCGGGTTGTCCACGCCGGTGTCTTTCAGGGCCTGCACCAGCTTGCCGGGCATGGCGCCGATGTAGGTGCGCCGGTGTCCCTTGATTTCCGCCTCGTCACGCATGCCGCCCAGGCTGAAGCGATAGAACTGCCGCCCCAGTGCGTCGGCGACCGAACGTCCGATGGAAGTCTTGCCCACGCCGGGCGGCCCCACCAGCAGGACGATCGAGCCGGCGACCGAGTTGCGGAAGGTGCCCTCGGCCAGGAACTCGACGATGCGGTCCTTCACGTCTTCCAGGCCATCGTGGTCGCGGTCCAGGATCTTGCGGGCGCGGTCCAGGTCAAAGTGATCCTCCGACGACTGGCCCCAGGGCACCTGGGTCAGCCAGTCCAGGTAGTTGCGGGTGACGCCGTACTCCGGCGAGCCCTGTTCCAGCACCGACAGTTTCTGCAGCTCGTCGTCGAAGCGGTCCCGTACATGCTCGGGAGGGTTCAGCTCGTCCATGCGCGCCTGGAAACGCTCCACATCGGCGGTCTTGTCGTCCTTGGCCATCCCCAGTTCACGCTGGATGACCTTGAGCTGCTCACGCAGGAAGAACTCGCGCTGGTGCTTCTGGACCTTGGTGTTCACCTCTTCGTTGATTTCCGCCTGCAGGCGCGCGACCTCCTGCTCCTTGCGCATCAGCAGCAGCACTTTCTCCATGCGTCGCAGGAGGGGCACGGTGTCGAGCACGTCCTGCAGCTCCGGACCCTTGGCGCTGGTCATGGACGCGCCGAAGTCGGCCAGTGGTGAGCTGTCGTCCGGCCCGAAGCGGGACAGGTACTGCTTGACCTCTTCGCCGTAAAGCGGATTGCTGCGCAGCAGCTCCTTGATGGCACTGATGATCGCGAGGGTATAGGCCTTGAGTTCGTCGGCCTCTTCCTCCGGCTCCTGTGGGTAACTGACTTCCACCAGGAACGGCGGTTTGCGCCGTAGCCACTGGACGATGCGGAAACGCTGCAGGCCCTGGGCGATGAACTGCACCTTGCCGCCTTCGTGCTGAACCTGGTGGGTGCGCACCGCGCAGCCCATGATCTCCAGGTCGTCGCTGTCGGGAATGTTCGCTGACTCATCGGAGTCGACAAAGCAGAGGCCCAGAACCTGGTGGTCCGTCTCCTTGACCCGCTTGAGGGTTTCCTGCCAGGGATCCTGATTGACCACGACCGGTTGTACCTGGGCGGGGAAGAACGGGCGATTCTGGACCGGCAGCAGGTACATGCGCTTGGGCATGACCTGTTGGGTCAGGGCAAGGCTCTGTCGGTTCTCGTCCTTGCCGATGTACTCCATGCTCTCTTCCTCGTGGTGGCTATCGGTCTTGATCACGCTGCATCCTCGTGTGATTGGCTTCAGGACTCTTGCCAAATGGCTTATTCTCCGTATGTAACGGCGTCTGCCGGAAATTCAAGCAGGTTTGCGGTAATCGCCGGTTGCGAGGCGGCTGCGTCTTGAATTCGCGCTGCTGAACACCATAGTAGACATCTGTTGCCAATACCCCTGATATCGATCGAACACCGGAACAAGGTTTTCCTATGAGTGAGTCGCCCTACGTTTTCGAAGCCACCCTCGACAATTTCCAGGATAAGGTCATGCAGGCCTCCGCGCAGACGCCGGTGCTGGTGGACGTGTGGGCCGAGTGGTGCGCGCCGTGCAAACAGTTGATGCCGGTGCTGGAAAAGCTGGCGGAAGAGTTCAAGGGCGCCTTCACCCTAGCCAAGGTCAACGCCGATGAGCAGCAGGAGCTGACCGGTCACCTGGGTGTGCGCAGTCTGCCCACGGTGCTGCTGGTCAAGGACGGCCAGGCGGTGGATGGCTTCAACGGGGCGCTGCCGGAAAGCGAAATCCGCAAGGTGCTGGAGAAGCACGTGGACGCACCTGAGGAAAATCCCCATGACAAGGCCAACCGGCTGTGGGAAGAAGGCGACCTGGATGGCGCGCTGGCGATCCTCACCGAAATGAATCAGGCCGATCCGGAAGACACCGCGGTACTGATTGATCTGGCGCAGATCAAGGCGGAACTGGGCGATACCGACACCGCCCAGCAGATCCTCGACAGCCTGGCGCCGGAAGACAAGATGCAGCCCCACGCCCGGCAACTGGCGGCGCGTCTGAAGTTCATGGAGCAGGCGGGACAACTGTCGCCGGTGGCGGAACTGGAAAAGCGTCTGGAGGCTGATCCCAGGGACTGCGACGCCCTGCACCAGCTGGCGCTGCAGCACGTGATCAAGGAAAACAACGCCGCGGCCATGGACCTGCTGGTGCGGCTGATGCAGGCCGACGCCGGCTACAAGGACGGCATCGCCAAGACGACACTGGTGGAGCTGTTCGACAAGCTCGGCAATGCCAACCCGGACGTGCGTACCTACCGCCGCAAACTCTACACCCTGATGCACTGAGTCGTCGGGGCGCAGCGGCTGGCCCGTCATGCTGAAACTGCCCCCGCAACCGGACTGCTGTGAGCTGTGCGACCGCCCGGTCGCCCAGCTCACGCGTCACCACCTCATCCCCCGTCGCCTTCATGGCAAGAAGCGTTTCCAGAAACTGTTCAGCCGTGAGGATATGATCGTTCCCACCCTCCAAGTCAGGTTCAAAGCGTTGCTTTAGCCGGTGTCAGCTCTGCTGAGGCCAGGTAAAAGTATTACGCCGCAGATACCGTTCGAAGGTCAGAGCCTGAGCGCATCCTGGATGCTCTGCGAGTTAAATATCCCGATGTCGCCCAAAGAAAATCCTTTTGAATCCTAGGTGTCCCTTATTCCGGGAAAATTTGCGGTACAGACTGAACTGTTCTTTAGTGGAAAGACATGTCTGGAATATGCCCGCCTTGGTTATGGCAGAACCCTATGGGCATCAAGGGCTTGATTTGTATCTGGCCGGGGGCCCGGCTTTAAACCTCTGTCCGTAACGGAAGACAAGGAGAGCGAGCACATGAGATGGAAACCTTACCCGCGGAGCGAAGAACACCCCGTAGTGATGACCAGGAGCAGGCTGGTGCGGCTTTTTTCGTCAAAAGCCGTTGTTGCGTTGGCGATGGCCGCTGTTGTGACCTCCTCGGTGCGAGCGAATGAACAGGGTGAGTTTGATTCAAGTCTGTTGGAACCGGAAGTGCTCGATCAAAACGTTCCGAGAGAGGTCGAGTCGTTCGAAAGTCCTGATGTCCTGGAGCACCTGGCTCCCAAGAGAGGGACATACGGCAATCTGGCCTACACGGAGTCGTCAGATAAGGTGAACCCGCGGATGACGGCGTTTGCCAGGCACATGGAAAAAACCATGTACGAGCCTGTCAAGGACCGGGTTTTTCTAATGAGTGGGTGGCAGTTGACCTCCACGCTCATTGTAGTTGGCGATGATGGCCTGATCGTTATCGATCCCGGTGAAAATGATGACGCCGCCAGTGCATTGATGAAGGTCTTTCGTGACGAAACCGGTAACGCCATGCCGGTCAAGGGGGTCATTTATACCCATCGGCACATTGACCATCCTTTCGGTGTGGCGGGTGTCGGGGTGACTCAGGAAATGGTGGACAATGGAGACGTGCGAATCTTCGCTCACCATGAATTCATGGATTACCTGGCCAACGACGCCAGTGTCGTCAGTGATATCCTGACCCAGCGCTCTGCCTATGCGGCGGCGTCCTATATCGGTGTTGGCGAAGATGGATTCGTGCATGGGGGACTTGGGCCGGCATTTACCTTCGGGGAACAATCTCTTTACCGTCCCACCGAGTTCGTGACGGACAAGTTAGAAGTGGAAGTCGCTGGCGTAAACATGGTGATTTTCGAAGCCTATGGGGATGCCGAAGACGAAATTTCCGTATTCTTTCCGGACTTCAATCACGTTAACGGCGCCGAGACGATCCAGGGGGAGTCGTTTCCCAACATCTATTCCCTCCGTGGCACAAAATTCCGGGACCCGGTTAAGTGGTACAAAGGGATAGACCGGTTGTTGGAGTATGCAAAACAGGCAGACAGTTATAGCCATTCCCACGGTCGTGCGTGGATGGGCAGAGACTTTATCGTGGAGCGCATTCAGAACTATCGGGATGCCATACAGTATGTTCACGATCAGACCATCCGTCATATGAACAAAGGCGCTATTCGTGAAGAACTGGTGGATCTGGTCAAGCTGCCTCCGCAGTTGGCAGAGGACCCCTGGTTGCAGGAATTTTACGGGAGCGTAGAGCATTCGGTACGCAACATTTACGTCGGCTATATGGGATGGTTCCAGGGCGATGCAACGGAACTGGCAGCGCCGTCGTTTCATCGAAAGGCGAAGCTCTATGTCGAAGCGATGGGCGGCCCGGACGGTGTGATTGCTATTGCCAACCAGGCGATCGAGGCGGAAGACTACGGCTGGGCGGCAGAAGTCCTTACACACCTGGTTCGTGCACAGCCTGACAACCAGTCAGCCAAAGACCTGAAAGCTCAGGCCCTCAGGCAATGGGGCTATGATCAGGCAAACCCGTATTTCAGGCAGTTTGCCTTGAGCGGCGCTGCTGAACTGGACAATACCAAGAAGGAATTGCCTCCTGTTGATTTCGGAAGTCCGGCCATCGTGTCTCAGCTGAGCATCGGTACCATTCTTGAAAACCTGCGGGTAAAAGTTGATGCGGAAAAGGCCGTGGACGCTGATTTCAAAATTGGCTTCAACATCACCGACCGGGATGAGCAGTACGGGTTTCATATTCGCAATGGCATTGCAGCCTTTTACGAATATGTTCCGGACGACGCCCAGGCAATACTCAACATCCCCAGTCAGGTTATGTATGACTATGTATTGGGGAAAAAGGGCATCAAAGAGTCCATTAATGATGGGGTCGGTACAATCGACGGTGGCATCGACAAGCTGGACGAGTTTGCAAGCTACTTCGACTTTGGCAAGACCGACATAAAAATACTTTCCAGATAGTAATCAGGGTGCTGAATAGGGCCTTGCTGTCCCTATTCAGCACATCCGGTCGGCGCCAGACCTCCGGGGTATCGGCAAACAGTGAGTGGGCTACCCCGTTTCAGGCAGTGATGGACGCGTCACCGCCCACAAAAAAGCCGGGCACAGGGCCCGGCTTTCGGAGCGCGTGGCGAACGGCTTAACCGTTGCCCTTGCGCATCGCCTCGTACTCGTCCTCGAAGAAGAATTTCTCCTCCCCGAAGGCCGGCTCCAGCTCGTGCAGCCAGGTGGCGGTATCGCTGTACTTGGCGAAGAACGGGCGCTGTACCCAGTCCGGGTTGCGGCCCTGCAGGAAACGCAGCACGAACACCTTTTCGCCGTGGATCTCGGCAATGCCCTGGACTTCCACCTTGCCCGGGCCCGCGCTCATGGAGGGGCCGCGCGCGGTGCGGCCCAGGCCGGACACGTTCTTCATGGCTTCGCGATAGATCTCGTAGGCTTCCGCCAGTGGCAGTTCGAAGTAGTTCTTGGCGCCGGTGTCCCGCTCCACGAACATGTAGTAGGGGATGATGCCCAGCTGCACCTGTTTCTTCCACATCCTGGCCCAGGCATCGGCGTCGTCGTTGACGTGCTTGATGATCGGGCCCTGGGCACGGATCTCGGCACCGGTGGCGCGGATGCGGCGAATCGCTTCCTCGGCGATGTCGGTGGTGATTTCCTGCCAGTGGTTGTAGTGGGCCATGACCGCCACGTGTTTGCCGTTCTCGACCAGACGCGCGAACAGGTCGATCAGCTCGGCGGCGTCCTTGTCGGTCACGAAGCGGTACGGCCAGAAGGTCAGGGCCTTGGTGCCGATGCGGATGGTCTGGATGTGGTCGAACTCCGGCTCCAGCAGGGGCTCCAGATATTGCACCAGGTTCTTGGTCTTCATCACCATCGGGTCGCCGCCGGTCATCAGCAGGTCGGTGACCTCGGTGTGCTCGCGCAGGTAACCGTGCAGTTTCTCAGCGTCGGTGCTGGCCATTTTCAGGTCCTTGTCACCGACAAACTGCGCCCAGCGGAAGCAGAAGGTGCAGTAGGAATGGCAGGTCTGGCCCTGGGACGGGAAGAACAGCACGGTCTCGCGGTACTTGTGCTGCAGGCCTTCGAGGGCCTCGCCGTCCAGCTCCGGCTGATTCATCTGCATCTGGCCGGCCGGGTGTGGGTTCAGGTCGTCGCGGATTTCCTTGGCGACCGCCTGGATCTCTTTCTTGTCGGCGCCGCTGCGGTGCATCTCCGCCATGCGCTCGTAGTGCTCGGGCTTGAGCATCTCGCGCTGGGGAAAGACGAGCTGGTAGAGCGGATCATTGGGCACCTTGTCCCAGTTGATCAGCTCGTTGATCACGTACTCGTTGACCCGGAAAGGCAGGACGCTGGAGACGACCTTCATCTCGAACAGGGTGTCTTCCGGCAGGGACTGGATGGCTTCGATTTTGTCCAGTTGGCGGTCGGTGTAGACCTGGAAGCGGCGCTCCTCGAATTCCACCGTGGGAATGCGGGCGGAGAATGTTTCAGGGGCGTTTACAACGGAGTTCATAGGCCTCCCTCTCTCGTATTGGATCGATTCCGGTGCTTCTGCGGCGCCGGTCATGACAATTCAGGGCAGGGAGGGGCGTGAACGCGGATGGGTGCGTCCCCGTGACGTGGTATTCCTGTGGTTGGTAACCCCTCCTTTTGCCCCGCCTGAAAATCGGGGAGCGGAGTATAACCAATCGGGATTTTATTTTCAGGTCTAATTAAATTGCGCGTGCAAACAGGTGCTTGGCGGCATGCTCTGTTCTCAATTCAATGGAAAGGCCGCGAAATTGCAGGTATGTGACAGGAAGATGTTCGCACTTCAATATTTAGAGTGGCGATGAATTCGGGCCTCAACGGCACAGGAAGACGATCAGCTCCTTGGGGCCGTGGGCGCCGTAGGCCAGGGTCTGCTGAATGTCGGCTGTCTTGGACGGGCCGGAGATGAAGATCAGGTTGGTGGGCAGGCCGCTGTGGCTGTAGTTGGCCAGGGCCTTCGCCATGTCCGGGTAGACGGTCCGTTCGCGCACCACGACCACGTGTACCGGTGGCACCAGTGACAGGGTCCGGGGCGTTTCGGGCCGGCTTTCCACGATCAGGGTGCCGGTTTCAGCGATCCCGCCCTGGGCCAGGCTCAGGGCGACCGGAGCCTCGCGAAACAGCGCGTCTTTCTGCGTCGTCCAGTCGTCGAACACGGTGACCTGGGGGGCGGACGCATGCTGCTGCCAGGTCTGTGCGACTTCGTCGCGACCCACCCACCAGTGCTGCCAGCTCCGTTCGGCGGCCATGGCGGCGAGCCGGTCCGGCCACTGGCTTTCCTCGATCCGGATGACCTCCGCGTGAGCCGCGCCCAGAGCCTCGATCATGGCCTCCAGGTCTGGTTGGGTGACCGTTGCCGGCGGCGACTCCGGGGGCGTCATGGGCGCTGCCGGGGAGGCGGTGCGCCCGTGACGCAGGCGGGCGAGGATGCGATCTCTCGACTTCATGGGCGCGGTTCCGTCTGGCGGCGTTGGGCCATCTGTTCGTGGAAGCTGCGTGGCGCCGGCTCAAGGCGCGCGCGCCGGGCGGTCCAGGCTCGGGGCAGGGGCGGAAGCAGGCGGCGTGACCGGGTGGCCAGTCGGGTGACCAGTCGGTAGAGCCGCGGATGGGCGTGGATCGTGGCCCAGGCCCGCCAGATCAGGGCTTCACTGGCCTTACGCTGGCGGCCATGACCGCGTACCGGGCTGGCGGGATCGTCGGTGACGCCTTCGTGGCGCAGGCGGCGGATCAGGTCGGGCAGCGGAATGCGGACCGGGCAGGCCTCGCCGCAGGCACCGTTGAGGCTGCACGCCTGGGTCAGCTTGCCGGCCTTGTCGAGCCCGAACAGCTGCGGCATCACCACCTGGCCAATGGGACCGGGATAGACCGTGCCGTAAGCGTGCCCGCCCAGACGTTCGTACACCGGGCAGTGGTTCATGCAGGCGCCACAGCGGATGCAGCGCAGAGTGGCGCGCAACTGGCGGTCGGCGTAGATACGGCTGCGGCCGTTGTCCACCAGCACCAGGTGCACCTGACGCGGCCCGTCGCATTCGTCGTCCCGGCGCGGTCCGCTGATCAGGTTGATGTAGGTGGTGATGGCCTGGCCGGTGGCGGAGCGTGGCAGCAGGCGCATCAGGTCCGGCAGGTCGGCCAGCTTTTCGATGACTTTCTCGATGCCCATGACGGCGATGTGGGTGTCCGGCACGGTGGTGGACATCCGGCCATTGCCTTCGTTCTCCACCAGGCACAGGGTGCCGGTTTCGGCGATGGCGAAATTCACCCCGGAGATGCCCACATCCGCATGGGCAAAGGCCTGGCGCAATACCCGTCGGCCGGTGCCGATCAGTTCGTCCACGTCCTCGGTGTAGGGGGTGTCCGGGATCTGGTCGGCGAACTGGCGGGCGATGCTGGCCTTGTTGCGGTGGATCGCCGGCATGATGATGTGGGATGGCGTCTCGCCCGCCTGCTGGACGATGTACTCGCCCATGTCCGATTCCAGGCAGGTGAAGCCGGCGGCCTCCAGCGCGGTGTTCAGGCCGATTTCTTCGGTTGCCATGGACTTGCCCTTGACGATGCGCTGGCCATGCACCGACTGGATCAGCCCGGTGATGATGGCGTTGGCCTCATCACTGGTTTCGGCCCAATGCACCTGGATGCCGTTGTGACGGCAGCGGTCTTCCAGCTGTTCGAGCAGATCCGGCAGCTTGGCCAGGGCCCGGTCGCGGATGGCGGCGCCACTGTCGCGCAGGTTCTCGAGGGCATCGGGATCCGGAAACTGGCTGCGCCGTTTCTCCCGCAGGAAGGTCATGGCGCCGTGGAAGCTCTCGCGCAGCTCGGCGTCCTCCAGAGCTTCGTGGATGCGGACGCCGAAGTCCTGGTCCGGCTGGCTGGTGAAGCCGCTCATGATGCGCCTCCGGTGCGTTCCCAGAGAAAGGTGGCCAGGTGATGGGCGGGCAGGGCATTGCCCTGTTTGCGCAGCATGCCGTCGATGTTGAGCAGGCAGCCGCAGTCGCTGCTGAGAAAGTGATCGGCGCCGCTGGCGCGCACGGCCTGGCACTTGTCGCTGGCCATGGCGACCGAGATCTCCGGCATCTTCACCGCGAAGGTGCCGCCGAAGCCGCAGCAGGCCTCGGCGTTTTCCGGCTCGCACACGGTTACGTTGGCCAGTTGCCCCAGCAGCGCCAGGCCGTCTTCCCGCACGCCCATTTCCCGGTGTGCGCTGCACGCAGTGTGCATGACCACCGTCACCGGCTCACCGTGGTCTTCCAGTTTCACGGCCAGAATACGGTGCAGAAACTCGTGCAGTTCGTAGGTGCGGGCGGCCAGGTCGCGGGCGGCGTCGGCCAGGGGATCGTCGGCCAGCAGATCGGGGTAGTGGTGGCGCAGCATGCCGGCGCAGGAGCCGGATGGCACGATCACGGGGATGGGCTCGGCGAAGCGTTCCACCACCTGGCGCGCCACGGTGCGGGCCTGGTCATCGTAGCCGGAATTGTAGGGGGGCTGCCCGCAGCAGGTCTGTTCCGGCGGGAAGATCACCTCGACACCTTCCCGCTCCAGCAGCCGGACTGTGGCCATGCCCGCTTCCGGATGGAACACATCGATCAGGCAGGTGCCGAACAGGTACACGCGATCAACAGCAGCTTTGGTCATTGGACTCCCCGAGCCGGTGACGGGCCCCGCGTTGATCAGGGGCTCACTACTCACTAGTAGACTAGTGTGAGATATCGGGCAGTACGAGTCCTGCGCTGTTCAGACATTGGTCGCAGGCGGCTTGTCGGAGGCGGAGCCAGCGACCACGCTGAAGGTTTCCCCGGACCTTGGATCGGGTTCATCGGTTTGTTCGGGAACTCTGACAACATCTACCGACAAACCCATGACCCGGGCGATCCTGTTCTATGCTTACTGGAACCTTTTGTGAGCCCGTTTGGGCCAGAACGCTGTGATTTCGGCTCGGCGCGAACCGCCAGTCGGCCACGACAAACGTCTTCCGCATTGCCAACATGATGCTTGATGAGGAGGGTCGGATGTATCAGGACGAAGATCCTATCGAAACCCAGGAGTGGATGGAGGCTCTGGATTCCCTGATCGACAACGAGGGGATCGATCGCGCCAAGTTCATCCTGGAACGCCTGTCCGAGCGCGCCAGCCGCGAAGGCACCCAGTTGCCATATTCCATCACCACGCCGTTCCGCAACACCATTCCGCTGAAGCAGGAAGCCCGGATGCCCGGTGACCTGTTCATGGAACGCCGCATCCGTTCGCTGATCCGCTGGAATGCCATGGCCATGGTACTGCGGGCCAACCAGCGCCCGGGGGAGCTGGGCGGTCACATCTCCAGCTTCTCGTCGGCGGCGACCCTCTACGACGTGGGCTTCAACTACTTCTTCAATGCCGGTAACGAGAAACAGGAATCGGATCTGGTCTATTTCCAGGGGCACTCGGCGCCTGGTATCTACGCCCGTTCCTACCTGGAAGGGCGCCTGGAGGAAGAGCATCTGGACAAGTACCGCGAGGAAGTCGACGGCAACGGCCTGTCGTCCTACCCGCACCCCTGGCTGATGCCGGATTACTGGCAGTTCCCCACCGTGTCCATGGGGCTGGGGCCGATCCAGGCGATCTACCAGGCCCATGTGATGAAGTACCTGCACAGCCGCGAGCTGGTGGATATGGGCGATCGTCACGTGTGGTGCTTCGTCGGCGATGGCGAATGCGATGAGCCGGAAACCCTGGGCTCGATCTCCATGGCCGGGCGCGAGAAACTGGACAACCTCATTTTCGTGGTCAACTGCAACCTGCAGCGTCTCGATGGCCCGGTGCGAGGCAACGGCAAGATCATCCAGGAACTGGAAGGCGTCTTCCGCGGCGCCAACTGGAACGTGCTCAAGGTGGTCTGGGGGCGCATGTGGGACCCACTGTTCGACCAGGATCAGGACGGCCTGATGCAGCGCGCCATGGATGAATCCTGCGACGGCGACCTGCAGAACTACAAGAGCAACGGCCCGGCCTACACCCGCAAGAATTTCTTCGGCCGCTACCCGGAACTGGCCAAGATGGTCGAGCACCTGACCGACGACGACATCAACAAGCTCAACCGTGGCGGGCACGATCCCTACAAGGTCTACGCGGCCTACCACAATGCTGTGCACCATAAGGGGCAGCCCACGGTGATCCTGGCCCACACCATCAAGGGCTACGGCTTCGGAGACGCCGGTGAAGCCCAGAACACCACCCACTCCCTGAAGAAGCTGGACATCGACCAGCTCAAGCGCTTCCGTGACCGTTTTGCGGTGCCATTGAAAGACGAGGAGCTGGAAAAGGTGCCCTACTACCGGCCGGCTCCGGACAGCCCGGAAATGGTCTACATGAAGAAACGCCGGCAGGAGCTGGGCGGCTTCCTGCCCAAGCGCCGCAAGGACAGTCAGCCGCTGAAAGTGCCCGGGCTGGATATCTTCAAGAATCTGCTGGAGGGCTCCGGCGACCGCAAGATCTCCACCACCATGGCGTTCGTCAGGCTGCTCACGTCCCTCACCAAGGACAAGCGCGTGGGCAAACGGGTGGTACCGATCGTGCCGGACGAGGCGCGCACCTTCGGCATGGAAGGTATGTTCCGGCAACTGGGGATCTACACCTCGGAGGGGCAGAAATACACGCCCCAGGACCGCGACCAGATCATGTACTACAAGGAGGACAAGAAGGGCCAGATCCTGGAAGAGGGCATCAACGAGGATGGTTCCATGGCCGCCTGGATGGCCTGCGCCACGTCCTACAGCACCAACGATTTCCCGCTGATCCCGTTCTACTGTTTCTACTCCATGTTCGGCTTCCAGCGGGTCGGTGACCTGGCCTGGGCGTCCGGCGACATCCAGGCGCGGGGCTTCCTGGTGGGTGGCACCGCCGGGCGCACCACGCTCAACGGCGAGGGCCTGCAGCACCAGGACGGTCATAGCCTGATCCTGGCCCAGACCATTCCCAACTGCGTGGCGTACGATCCGGCCTACGCCTACGAGATGGCCGTGGTGGTGCAGGACGGCATGCGGCGCATGTACGAAGACAACGAGAACGTCTTCTACTACGTCACCATGATGAACGAGAACTACGAGCAGCCAGCCATGCCCAAGGGCGCCGAGGACGGCATCATCAAGGGGATGTACAAGTTCGGCACGGTGGATACCAAGGGCCGCAAGAAGAAGCCGCGGGTTCAACTGCTCGGCGCCGGTACCATCCTCAACGAGGTTCGCGCGGCGGCCGAGCTGCTCCGGGACGACTACGGCGTGGCCAGCGACATCTGGAGCGTCACCAGCTTCAACGAACTGGCCCGGGACGGCCAGCACGTGGACCGCTGGAACAAGCTGCACCCGGACGACAAGCCCAAGCAGCCATACGTGACCCAGTGCCTGCAGAAGCAGATCGGGCCGGTGGTGGCGTCCACCGACTACATGAAACTCTACGCCGACCAGGTTCGCGCCTGGGTGCCCAAGCACTATGAGGTCCTGGGGACCGACGGGTTTGGCCGCAGCGACACCCGAGAGCGTCTGCGCAGCTTCTTCGAAGTGGATCGCTACCATGTGGTGGTGGCGGCGCTCCGGGCCCTGGCCGCGGATGGCGAGATGGAACAGAAACAGGTGCTGGAGGCGATGCGCAAGTACAACATCGACCGCAACAAGCCGAATCCGGTGAAGAGCTGAGGAGACCGCCATGAGTGAGCAGGAGATCAAGGTACCCGATCTTGGCGGCGCGGATGAGGTGGAAATCATCGAAATCGCTGTCAGCGCGGGGGATACGGTCGAGGAGGAGGACCCGATCCTGACCGTGGAGTCCGACAAGGCGTCGGTGGACCTGCCGTCGCCAATGGCCGGCAAGATCACCAAAATTACCGTGTCCGTGGGGGATTCGGTCAAGGAAGGCGACGTGGTTGGGCTGATCGACGCCGACGGCGCGGCGGCCGATGAAACGTCTGATGACGACACGCCGGACGAACCGTCTGAGGACGCCTCTGAGGACACCACTGAGGACAAAGCGGACGACAAGCCCGCCAAACCGGCAGCATCGACTGCCGGCGGCTCGCGCACGGAGACGGTCACCGTTCCTGATCTGGACGGGGCGGAAGACGTGCCTGTCCTCGAGATCAACGTGAAAGAAGGGGACGACGTGGCCGAGGATGATCCGCTGGTAACGGTGGAGTCCGACAAGGCCACCTTCGAAATTCCGTCACCCTTCGCCGGCAAGGTGGGCAAGCTGCTGGTCAAGGAGGGGGATAAACTCTCCGCCGGCGACAAGCTGCTGGAGATGACGGTCAGCGGCGGTGAGAGCGACGGCGAGGAGAAAGAAGCGTCAGCAAAGGCCAGCGAGGCATCGGCGGAATCCTCGCCGGAAAGCGCGCCCAAACCGCAGAAGAAAGCCTCCGGCGGTTCACGCAAGGAAACCGTCAAGGTGCCCAACATGGATGGCGCCGAAGGTGTGCCGGTTCTGGAAATCAACGTCAGCGCCGGTGATGAAGTGGCTGAGGAAGATCCTCTGGTGACGGTGGAGTCGGATAAGGCAACGTTCGAGATCCCGTCGCCCTATGCGGGCAAGGTG
This sequence comes from Marinobacter sp. JSM 1782161, assembly GCF_011421605.1. Classification (NCBI taxonomy): domain Bacteria; kingdom Pseudomonadati; phylum Pseudomonadota; class Gammaproteobacteria; order Pseudomonadales; family Marinobacteraceae; genus Marinobacter; species Marinobacter sp. JSM 1782161. The sequence goes on along the minus strand of NZ_WSSA01000002.1, from coordinate 2,036,305 downwards.
GACAAGGTTCTGGTCAGCGAGGGCGACAAGCTTTCCGAAGGCGACAACCTGCTGGAAATGACCGTCGCCGGTGACGGTGAGGCGGCGGACAAGGGGGCTGACGAAGCCCCGGCTGCGGAGGAGAACAAGCCGTCCCGGGCGGAAGGGGAGCAAGCATCCCCGGCCGCGGAGTCAGTCTCTGACGAACCAAAAACCTCCGGCAAGGTGCACGCCGGCCCCGCCGTGCGCAAGCTGGCGCGGGAACTCGGCGTGGACATGGCGCGCATCCGGGGCAGCGGGCCCAAGAGCCGCATCCTCAAGGACGACGTCCAGGCCTACGTCAAAGGCGAGCTGCAGAAAACCCAGGAAGGGAGCGCTCCGGCCGCTGCGGGCGGCGCCGGCATCCCCGGCGTCAAACTGCCGGATTTCAGCCAGTTCGGCGACATCGAGCGCGAGAGCATGTCGCGCATCCAGGTGGCCACTGCCAACAACATGCAGCGCAACTGGCTCAACGTGCCTCATGTGACCCAGCACGACGCGGCGGACATCACCGACATGGAGGCCTTCCGCAAGAGCCTCAAAGCGGAGGGCGAAAAACGCGGCGTGAAGATGACGCCCCTGGCGTTCCTGCTCAAGGCCAGTGCCCATGCGCTGCTGGAACTGCCGCAGTTCAACGTGTCGCTGGATATGGAGCGCCGGGAGGTGATCCGCAAACGCTACATCCACATCGGCATTGCGGTGGACACGCCCAACGGGCTGATGGTGCCGGTGATCCGGGATGTGGATAAGAAAGGACTCTGGGAGCTGGCGGAGGAAGCCTCCGAAATGGCGGCCAAGGCGCGGGACAAGAAGCTCAAGCCCAACGAGATGCAGGGCGGGTGCTTCTCCATCACCAGCCTGGGCGGTATTGGCGGTACGGCGTTCACGCCCATTGTCAGCACGCCGGAAGTGGCGATTCTCGGTGTGTCCAGGGCGTCCATGCAACCGGTGTGGGACGGTGGCGCTTTCCAGCCCCGGCTGATGATGCCGCTGTCCCTGTCCTATGACCACCGGGCTGTAAATGGCGCCGATGCCGCACGCTTCACGACGTTGCTGGGGCAGGTGCTGGGGGACGTTCGACGGTTACTGCTCTGAGGTGAAGGCGATCCAGGAAAAGCGGGCTTCGGCCCGCTTTTTCGTATTGGGTAGTCGGGCTGTTCAATGTAGCCGAAGCTTGAGCGTCGGAGGAGCCGTAAGGCTCCCCGCAAGATCACTCTCGATTTCTGTCGGGGCCCGTCGGGCCCACCGAAGCTAAAGCTCCGGCTACACCAGACGGAACACTAGTTGGCAAAGTACATCCAGTCGAAATAATCGTGCAGGTCGTCCATTACGGCGGCCTCGAACGGGTGGGTCAGTTCAAACAGAACGCTTTGGTCGTCAGTCCGTTTCATGGTCAAACCCTCGTCTTCGAAATGGACCGGGTCATGCCCGGTAAGGGAAACGCAGCATAGGGCGTGCCATGGGCAGGGGCAGGCGGGAAATCAGTCGGTTCGAAGATCGGGTTTGTCAGATCGGGCCAGGTGCACGGGGTGTGCTGCGCCAAACCGGTGCCCGGTGAGCGATCGCGGTGCCACAAAAAAGCCCCGGCCATGGCGACCGGGGCTTTTTTGTGGCGCGCTTCGTCAGAAGTTGTACTGGCTGGCAAACAGGATGCGGCTGGCGTCGCCGTCATCGCCGTTTACTTTGTCCACCATGAAGTAGGCGTATTCCACGCCCATGGTGACGTTTTCCACCGGGCTCCACTGGTAGTTGATCATCGCGTTGCTGTTGGTTTCGTGTTTCTCGCCGACGTTGGCCGTTCCAAGATCGTCCTCGGCATCGTCCCAGTCGTTGGTGGCAAAGCCGTAGCCGGCGTTAATGGAACCGGGGCCGACATCCACGCCCACACCGACTGTGCCGCCGTAGCCGCTGATGGTTTCCAGATCGCCGTTGGCGTCGACGTAGGCGTCCTCGGCGGCAAAGTTGTCGCCGGAGCGATACAGGTAGGCGTTACCGCCGTCGCTGTAGACCAGCGCCCCCTGCAGGCTGATCGTGTCGGTCAGCGCGAACTTGGCCGCGCCGAAAACCGCAAAACCGACGGCGCTGTCGTCTTCGGTGCCTGTGTCGTACTCGACCTGCTGCGCCAGGGCGGCGGCCGAGAACGACAGTGGTCCGGAGGCACTCTCGAAGCGGGCGGTCAACGTGGGCAGGCTGTGCTTATCGTCCACACCACCAACGGAGTAGACGGAGCTGATATTTTCCTCCAGCGACACCGACAAGGGCCCGGAGGTGTACCGGCCCTGGGCCACGCGACCCTGAAGACCGGCGTTCCCGGCCAGGGCGTCGAAATCGAGCACCGAGGTGTTGCCGACGAAACTGTTGAAGTTGGACCAGGTCTGGCCCAGCAGGACGCCCATATATTCGCCATAGGCATGACGCAGTCGCAGGTCGCCGCCGCCGTTGCCGCGGAAGTCGCCTTCCACGACGACTTGCAGGCCCTGTTCGGTCATGACCTTGACACCCAAGCGGCTCTGGACCGCGTCGGCGTCGAAGTGACCGGTCACTTCATCGTCTTCCGCCGCCCCGGTATTCACTTCGTCGAAGGAACCGGCCTGGGTGGAAATACCGATGTCTTCGTCAATGTCATAGACGGCGTTGAGGCGGGCGTAACCGTAGAGCTCGGCTTCGATTGAGCCGGGGTTGAGCTCGATGGCGCTGGCCTGACCGGCCAAGCCGAGGATAAAGGCAGAGGTTGTAGCCTGAACTGCGATTGTTATTTTGTTGCGGTTCATCCTGGTGTTCTCCGTGCGTTATTGTTGTGTTGCGTCAAATTCAACCTAGTTACGGTAATGTGACAATACAAAGTAAATTGATCAAAAATTATACTAAGGTCTAATCTTCAAATTCCCTTTGGAATCGCGGTCCAGTGGCGATTTATTCACGTAGAGGATAAACATGACTGAGACTGCGGCTTTTCTCGATTCTGCGACGCTGGCGTTCATCGATCTGGAAACCACTGGCGGCAATTCCGCGGCGGATCGCATCACCGAGATCGGTATTCGCTTCTGGCACGATGGCGAGGTCATCGACGAGTGGCAGACCCTGCTCAACCCCCAGACCCGCATCTCCCCGTTCATCGAGCGGTTCACCGGCATCAGCAACGAGATGGTTGCGGACGCACCGCTGTTCGCGGACATCGCCGACACCCTGCGCGACAAACTGGACGGCTGCGTGTTCGTGGCCCACAACGCGCGCTTCGACTATGGCTTCATCAAGGCGGAATTCCGCCGGCTGGGGCAGGCGTTCTCGGCGCGGGTGCTGTGTACGGTGAAGCTGTCGCGGCGTCTGTACCCGCAGCATCGGCGCCACAACATGGACACGCTGATTGCCCGGCACGGCCTGCCCACCGTGCAGCGTCACCGTGCCATGGGGGATGTGGAAGCCATGCTGGCGTTCTTCGAAACGACGCTGACGGACAAGGGCGGAGAGGCGGTCGAAGCGGCGGTGCGTCATTTGCTGCGCCGACCGAGCGTGCCCTCGCACCTGCCCACAGACATCCTCGATACCTTGCCGCAGGCGCCTGGGGTGTACCGGTTCTACGGTGAGAACGATGTACTGCTGTATGTGGGCAAGAGCACCAACATCCTGCAGCGGGTGGCTTCGCATTTTTCCGGCGACCACAACTCCCACCGCGGGGTACGTATGTCCCAGAGCCTGCGCCATGTGGACTGGACAGAGACCGCCGGCGAGCTGGGCGCAATGCTTCTGGAACTGCGCCAGATCAAGACCCTCAGCCCGCTCTACAACCGGCGCTCGCGGGCGGCCAAGACGCTGGTCAGCATCGAGCTGACCGAGAGCGATTCCGGCTACCTGCAGGCGCGACTGGTGCGTGAAATTGGGCCGCACCGGCTGGGGGATTACTTCGGGCTGTTCCGCAGCGTGAAGGACGCCCAGCGGGCCCTGCAGGGCATCGCTGCCAAGAATGAGCTTTGTAACCGGCTGCTGGGGCTGGAGCCCGACAACGACGGCCCCTGCTTTCAGCGCACCCTTGGGCGTTGCCAGGGTGCCTGCGAGGGCGAGGAAGACGTCACCCGCTACAACCTGCGCATGCAGATCGGCTTCCACGGCCTGCGCCTGACCACCTGGCCCTGGCCAGGGCCGGTGGGGGTGGTTGAGTACAACCGGGAGCGCGACCGCACCGACATTCTCATCATCTACAACTGGATGCACGTGGCGACGGTCCACGACGAAGCCGAACTGGCGGATCTGTCCCTGTCGTCCGGGAGTGTCACCTTTGACCTGGATTCCTATAAACTGGTGGTGAAGGCGCTGATGGCGCGCGATGGCCACAAGCGACGGATCATCGAGCTGCCGGCGGTCGGGTCGCCCGATGTGCTGATGCCGGACGCCGACGCCTGAACGAATCCACGCCGGGGCACCGGGCTGTTTGAGGGGTATCACTTGTCACTGAATGTCGGTTTGCTGCTGCTGCCCGGCGCCTCCGCGCTGACCTACGCCGCAGCGGTCGAACCTTTGCTGGCGGCCAATCGTCTGCTGGGCGAAACCTGCTTTGCCATCCATCACTTCGGCGTAGGTGGCGCGCTCGGCGCTGGCCTGCCCCTGCCGCAAACCGCACTGCAGGATGACGACACACCGCTGCACTGGTTGTTGGTGATCGGCGGTCACGCCCCGCCCCGTTCGCTGCAGGACAGTTTGCCGGACCAGCTGCGGGCCCGCGCACCCGCCCTGAAACTGATCGGCGGTCTCGCCAGCGGCAGTCTGGTGCTGGCGGAGGCGGGGTTGCTCGATGGCTACCGCGCCGCCCTGCACGGTCTGCCGGCGGCGGAGCGTCGCCGTCGTTACGCCGGTATCCGCCAGAGCGATGACGTTTTCTGCGTTGACCGCAACCGCGTTACCTGTCGCGGCGCCACCGCCGCCCAGGACCTGATGATCTGGACCATCGGCCGCGAGCTGGGGCGCGACGTGGCCGAGGCCCTGGCCCAGTGGTTCGTCCGCGAGCGGGTGGGGGAACCGGATCTGGGCGGCGGAACCGAACTCGACCAGGCGACCCGCCAGGAACAGCCGGCGCTGGCGGAGGCGGTGGACCTGATGTTCGCCAACATCGAGGAACCCCTGTCCGGGGACGACATCGCCGGCCACGTGAACCTGTCCCGGCGGCAGCTCGAGCGACTGTTCCGCAAGCATCTCGATACCGTTCCCTCACGCTACTACCTCAAGCTGCGACTGGACCGTGCCCGCGAACTGGTGCGCAACAGCGGCCTGAGCCTGACCGAGATCGCGCTGTCCTGCGGCTTTTCGTCGGGGGCGCACTTCAGCACCACCTACCGCAATGCGTTCGGGTTGACGCCGTCGGAGGACCGGGAGGTCTGAGGCGAGCGAGTGGCGGATGTGGCCGTCGTGAATGTACCCGTCGCGGATGTAGCCGAAACGTCAGTTTCGGAGCAGGCCGAAGGCCTGCCGATATAGCCCGGGGCCCTTCCGAATCTGACGTTCCGGCCGTCGACGCGGGAGCGACCATCTCACCCGCCACAGGTCGCAATCCTGTAACGTCCGGGTCGCAATCCTGAAAGCGACATCCACAGCACCTTCATAGAATCGTGGCAGTTTCTGACAACACGATAACGAGGATGCTATGACAACACCTTCCATTACCCGCGAAATGTTTGATGACGTGATGGTCCCCAACTACGCGCCGGGCAAGATCATCCCGGTCCGCGGCGAAGGCTCGCGCGTCTGGGATCAGGAAGGCAAGGAGTACATCGACCTGGCCGGCGGTATCGCCGTCACGGCGCTGGGCCACGCTCACCCGGGGTTGCTGGGCGCCCTGACCAGCCAGGCCGAGAAGATCTGGCATCTGTCCAACGTCATGACCAACGAGCCGGCGATCCACCTGGCCAGGACCCTGTGCGACCTGACCTTTGCCGAGCGCGTATTCTTCGCCAACTCCGGCGGCGAAGCCAACGAAGCGGCCTTCAAGCTGGCGCGCCGTTACGCCTGGCAGCACCACGGCGGTGACAAGAACGAGATCATCTCCTTCAGGAACAGCTTCCACGGTCGCACCCTGTTTACCGTAAGCGTCGGCGGCCAGCCCAAGTACCTGGAAGGTTTCGAGCCGGCGCCGCAAGGCATTCACCACGCCGACTTCAACGACCTGGCCAGCGTCGAGGCCCTGATCTCCGACAAGACCTGCGCCATCGTGGTCGAGCCGATCCAGGGCGAGGGCGGCATTCTGCCGGGCGAGCAGGCGTTCCTGGAAGGCCTGCGTGAGCTGTGCGACAAGCACAACGCCCTGCTGGTGTTCGACGAAGTGCAGACCGGCGTGGGCCGCACCGGCCACCTCTACGCCTACCAGATGTACGGCGTGACTCCGGATATCCTGTCCACCGCCAAATCCCTGGGCGGTGGCTTCCCGGTCGGCGCCATGCTGACCACCGCCAAAATCGCCGAGAGCCTGGGCGTGGGCACCCACGGCAGCACCTACGGCGGCAACCCGCTGGCCTGCGCCGTGGCCCAGCGCGTGATCGACATCGTCAGCCAGCCGGAAGTGCTCAAAGGCGTCGAAGCGCGTTCCAAACGCCTGCGCGAAGGTATGGAGAAAATCGGCCAGAAGTACGGCGTGTTCGAGCAGGTTCGCGGCGCCGGCCTGCTGCTTGGTGGTGTGCTGACTGATGAGTGGAAGGGCAAGGCCAAGGAATTCCTCAACGCCGGCCTGGAAGAGGGTGTGATGGTGCTGGTGGCTGGAGCCAACGTAGTCCGCCTGGCTCCGTCGCTGATCATCCCCGAGTCTGACATCGACGAGGCCCTGGAGCGCTTCGAACGCGCCGTTGCCAAGGTGGCCGGTTAACACCGGGCTTGTGCGGGCCCGCTGGTCGGGCCCGCGATTCGCACGACTCACAGGAGAAACGGATCCATGTGGATTGTCCGACCCGCACGACACGAAGACCTGGCCGGCATTGAAAAGCTGGCCACCGGTCACGGTGCCCGTGTATCCACCTTGCCCCAGTCCCGGGACAAGCTGAGCGAGAAGATCGACCATTCCCTGCGGTCGCTGGCGGGAGATCCCGCGTTGGCGGACCGTGAGCGGTTCCTGTTTGTGCTGGAAGATTCCGAGACCGGTCGCATTCACGGCAGCGCCGGCATCGACGCCCGCGCCGGCAACGGCCAGCCGTTTTACAACTACCGCCGCGACGAGCTGATTCACGCGTCCCACGAGCTGGATGTGTCCAAGCGCGTGTCGGTGCTGTACCCGACCCACGAGCTGACCGGCAAAAGCCTGCTGTGCTCGTTCACCATCGACCCGGACCTGCGCGACGGCGAGGCGTTTGAGCTGCTGTCCCGCGCCCGCCTGCTGTTCATCGACCGGCACCGGGAACGCTTCACCGACGAGCTGGTGGTGGAGATCCAGGGCGTGCAGACCGACGAGGGCAACGCGCCCTTCTGGGACAGCCTCGGCCGGCATTTCTTCCATATGGATTTTGCCACCGCCGACTACTACTCCGGCGTCAAGAGCAAGACTTTCATCGCCGAACTGATGCCGCCCAACCCGATCTACGAGACGCTGCTGTCGGAACCGGCCCAGGCCGCGATCAGTCAGCCCCACGACGCCGCGGCGCGCACCTGCCAGTTGCTGGAGCGGGAAGGCTTCCGCGTCGGCAAGCACATCGACATTTTCGATGGTGGCCCGGTGCTGGAGGCCCGCACCGATGCGCTCAACACCATCACCAGCCGTCGCACCAAGAACGTCCGGCGGGGCGAGGGCAGCCGGGGCGTGCGCTACCTGGTGGCCAATGGTGAAAGCGAACAGTTCCGCTGCACCCTGACCAACGTCAGCGATGGCCTGGGCGACGTGGTGCGTCTCAATACCGCCGTGGCCGATGTGCTGGCTGTGTCCGACGGCGACGATCTGGCCCTGGTCGCCCTCTAGCCCTGAAAGGAGACGTAGAATGCTTTTGATTCGACCCGTCAACCAGGGCGACCTGGAAGACCTGCTGGAGATGGCGCACGGCGCTGGCAAGGGCCTGACGTCCCTGCCGCCCAACCGCGACCTGCTGGCCAGCAAGATTGCCCGCGCCGAAGAGACTTTCAACGAGCGTTGTGAACCCGAGGCGGGCATGTATCTGTTTGCCCTGGAAGACACTGAGCTGAGGAAGTGCGTCGGGATCAGCGGCATCGAGGCCCGCGTCGGCCTGGACGAGGTCTGGTACAACTACCGTCTGTCCACTACGGTCAACGCGTCGCGGGAACTGGGTGTCCACGTGCGCACGCCCACCCTGCACCTGACCAACGACATGACCGACACCAGCGAGATCTGTTCGTTGCTGCTGTCCGACACCCACCGCCAGGGCGGGAACGGCCTGCTGCTGTCCCGCAGCCGGTTCCTGTACATGGCCGACTTCCGCGAGCTGTTCTCCGACAAGGTGTTCGCCGAGATGCGCGGTGTGTCCGACGCCGATGGCCGCAGCCCGCTGTGGGACGCCCTGGGCCGGCGCTTCTTCGACATGGATTTCAGCGAAGCGGACTTCCTGTCCGGCATGGGCAACAAGTCGTTCATCGCCGAGCTGATGCCCAAATACCCGATCTACGTCCCGCTGCTGCCGCCGGCGGCGCGCGAGGTGCTGAGCGAGGTGCACGACAACACCAAGCCGGCGTTGCGCATGCTCCAGGCCGAAGGCTTCAACTTTAACGGGCTGGTGGACATCTTCGACGGCGGCCCGGTGGTGGAAGCGTTCATCCACAACGTCCGCGCCGTGCGCGAGAGCATGAAGCGCCACGTGCTGGTGACGCGCCAGCCGGTGAACCTGGACGTGCCGCCCGAGGAACGCGCCATGGTGTCCAACCGCTCGTTCCGGGATTTCCGCGTCACCACGCTGCCGCTGAGCTGCATCAAACCGGACACCGTCAGCATGCCGGCGGAAGTGGCCGACGCCCTGCAGGTGACCTCCGGCGATCTGGTGCGACTGTCGCCCCTGAAAGACGGCAACCGCACCCGCGCGGCCCAGAATCACTGACCCCGACGGCTGACAATACGAATTCCCGTGCAGGCGTTCGCGACTGCACGCCACAGAATGACAGGAGTGAGATATGACCATTGAACTGACCGGCGAACTGCTCATCGACGGCAAATGGCTGACCGGCCACGGCCCGGCCCTGGAATCCATCCAGCCGGTGACCGGCGATGCGGTCTGGCAGGGGCAGAGCGCCGACGTGGAAGACGTGGACGCCGCCGTACGTGCGGCCCGCAAAGCATTCCCGGCCTGGCGCCGCAAGTCGTTCGAGGAGCGCCTGGCGATCGTCGAAGCCTTCGCCAAGGAGCTGGAAGCCAACAAGGAAGCGCTGGCCCACACCATCGGTGAAGAGACCGGCAAGCCGATGTGGGAGTCCCGCACCGAAGTGGGCGCCATGATCGGCAAGATCGGCATCTCCAGGAAAGCCTACGAAGACCGCACCGGCTACAGCGCCAACGAAGTGGCCGGCGGCCAGGCGGTCCTGCGCCATCGCCCCCACGGCGTGGTGGCGGTGTTCGGCCCTTACAACTTCCCGGGCCACCTGCCTAACGGTCACCTGGTGCCGGCGCTGCTGGCGGGCAACACGGCCCTGTTCAAGCCCAGCGAGATCGCCCCGGCCACGGCCGAACTGACCCTGCGCCTGTGGCTCAAGGCGGGTCTGCCGGACGGCGTGATCAACCTGGTCCAGGGTGAGAAAGACACCGGCGTGGCCCTGGCCAATCATCCGGGCATCGACGGCCTGTTCTTCACTGGCAGCTCCAACGTCGGCCACCTGCTGCACAAGCAGTTCGGCGGCCAGCCGGAGAAGATCCTGGCGCTGGAGATGGGCGGCAACAACCCGCTGATCGTGCAGGACGTTTCCGACCTGGACGGCGCCGTCCACCACGCGATCCAGTCTGCGTTTCTGTCCGCCGGTCAGCGCTGCACCTGCGCCCGCCGCATGCTGGTACCGGAAGGCGAGGCCGGCGACCGCTTTATCGATCGTGTCGTCGAGGTGGCCAGCAAGATCCAGGTGGGGCGTTTCGACGCCGATCCGCAGCCGTTCATGGGTGGTGTGGTCTCGGTCGCGGCGGCGGATGCGCTGCTTGACGCCCAGGCCAACCTGATCGAGAAAGGCGGCAAGTCGCTGCTGGAAATGCGCCGCCTGGAAGAGAACACCTCCCTGCTGTCCCCGGCCATCATCGACGTGACCGACGTGAAGGATGGCGTGGATGAAGAGTTCTTCGGCCCGCTGCTGACCGTGATCCGTTACCGGGATTTCGACCAGGCCCTGGAGCTCGCCAACGACACCCGTTACGGCCTGTCCGCCGGCATCCTCACCGACGATCGCTCCCTATACGAGCGCCTGACCGAAGAAGTCCGCGCCGGCATCGTCAACTGGAACCGGCCCCTGACCGGCGCCAGCAGCGCTGCTCCGTTCGGTGGCGTGGGCGCCAGCGGCAACCATCGCCCCAGCGCCTACTACGCGGCGGACTACTGCGCCTGGCCGATGGCCTCGCTGGAGTCGGAGAAGAGCGCCATGCCGGACGCCCTGGCGCCGGGCCTGAGCTTCGACTGAGGCGATGAGTACGTGTCGCCGATGCTGTAGAGCGTCTTAAGATGTCTAGGCTTTGAAGCCTCTCTCCCCTTGAGGGAGAGAGGTTTGGAGAGAGGGGGACGAGGCGACAGCCTCGCCGAGCGCCCTTTGGGGGCCGCCATGGGCGCTTACCGGCGTCTCCCCCTCTCCCTGACTCCGCTCTGAGCCCCGGCCCTTCGCCAGAGGCTCCGGGCGTTCCGGCGGGCGAAGCGACGCTTCGCTTTTCCGCCGTCACCCCGCGAGGGGAGGGGGAGTCTTCAGTCTGACTCTCTGGAAAGCAGCTACATTAAGACATGCCGGGTGATACCCGAATGTCACCCTGACGAATTTTGGTGAGGTTTTCATGACCCAACACGCCACAGAAGCGAATTTCGACGGTCTGGTTGGACCGACCCACAACTACGCGGGCCTGTCCTGGGGGAATGTGGCCTCCAAGTCCAACGTCAGCGCGGTCTCCAACCCGAAGGAAGCGGCCCTGCAGGGCCTGGCCAAGATGAAGGCCCTGGCCGACCGGGGCTTTGTGCAGGGCATCCTGCCGCCCCACGAGCGCCCGCACATTCCCACGCTGCGCAAGCTGGGTTACAGCGGCAGCGACGCGGACGTGCTGGCGGCCGCCGCCAAAGACAATCCGGTGGTGCTGGCGGCGGCCTCCTCCGCCTCCTGCATGTGGACGGCCAACGCGGCGACGGTGTCTCCCAGCGCCGATACCGCGGATCACCGGGTGCATTTCACCCCGGCCAACCTGAACGCCAAGTTCCACCGCTCCATCGAGCACGAGGTGACCGGTAGGGCGTTGAAGTCCATGTTCTCCGACGACGCCTACTTCGCCCACCATCCGGCCCTGCCGGCGGTGAGCCAGTTCGGCGACGAAGGTGCGGCCAACCACACCCGCCTGTGCGGCGCCTATGGCGACCCCGGGGTGGAGCTGTTCGTGTTCGGGCAGTCGGCGTTTGATGAGACCGCGCCGGCGCCCAAGCGCTTCCCGGCGCGCCAGACCCTGGAGGCGTCCCGCGCCATTGCCCGACTGCACGGGCTGAGCGACGCCCACTCGGTCTTTGCCCAGCAGAATCCGCACGCCATCGACGCCGGCGTGTTCCACAACGACGTGATCGCGGTGGGCAACGGCAACGTGCTGTTCTATCACGACATGGCGTTCCTCAATGAAGACCAGGTCCTGACTGACGTGCGGGCTCGCCTGAAGGGCGCCGAGCTGCAGCCGGTGCGGGTCAGCTCCGACGAGGTGCCGATTGCCGATGCGGTCAGCTCCTACCTGTTCAACAGCCAGCTGCTGACCCGCCAGGACGGTTCCATGCTGCTGGCGGTGCCGGGCGAATGCCGTGAGATCGAATCGGTGAGCCGCTATCTGGACAAGCTGGTGGCCCAGGGCGGGCCCATCGCCGCGGTGGAGGTGTTTGACGTCAAGCAGTCGATGCGCAACGGCGGCGGGCCGGCGTGCCTGCGTCTGCGCGTCGTGCTGACCGACGACGAGCTCAAGGCCATGCACGACGGTGTGCTGATGAACGACGCCCTCTACGAGCGCCTGTGCACCTGGGTGGAAGGCCATTACCGCAGCGAGCTGACCCAGGCGGACCTGGCCGATCCCATGCTGCTGGACGAGAGCCGGCATGCGCTGGATGAACTGACCGGGATTCTGGGATTGGGCTCGATCTACGATTTCCAGCGGTAATCGTGGCTTGGACCAAAAAGGGCGCTTCGGCGCCCTTTTTTGTTGCTGACCCCGGCGTGTTGAACGCTATGCCTTGATGGAGCGCAGCAGCATCTCCATGGTGTGCCGGATCAGCGCGTCACCCGGGTAGGTCGCCAGCGGCCCGTCGTCGCCCATTTCCTGCTGGCACATCATGATCACCCCGTGCAGCGCGCCGCGCAGGTAGAGGGCGGTCTGGAAACTGTCGCTGACCTGTTGCGCATCGACGCTGCCGTCGGCGATGCCCATATCCAGCGCCTGCACCATCAACTGCATGGTTTCCATCTCGCAACCGACCATGACCTGCGCTTCCTCGGTCTCGGCCTCCTGCATGGCGGTGGTGGCCTTGGTCAGCGCCGCAAAGTAGTCCGGCTCCTCCTGCCAGAAGTGGTAGTAGGCTGTGCCGATGGCCTGGATCTTGTCCAGCCCGGTGACGCCCGTCTCCAGGGCTGCCCGGAAGCGTTCCCGCAAGCGTTCGGCGGCACGCAGCATGATGCCCCGCTGGATCGCCGCCTTGTCCTTGAAATAGACGTAGAGCAGGGCTCGGCTGAGGCTGGCGGTCCGCGCGATGTCGTCCATCGAGGTGCGGTCGTAGCCTTTCTCCGCGAACATGGTTTCGGCCGCGTCGAGAATCGATAACTGCCTTTGCTGTTTTTCCCGTTCCCGACGTTCCTGCAGGTTGCTCATACTTCCGACCTTTCCGATTGCTTGAGGACCATCTTACTGGGCTGGCAAGCCATCCCGCGAATTTATGTGCGCTCCAGTTATTGACAATGTGTCAAAGAGTGACATGATGTCGAAATAGTCGTTCAGTTACTGAACTAATGCAAGGGCGGCGACGCTGCCCGAATGATCCGGATCGCGTCAGAACGCAGGTGAACGCCATGATCTCCGCTCCCCGAAGTGCTCGTTCCGTTGTCCTTTCAGGATGTCTTGTGTGGCTGGTGGCCGTTCTCTCCGGCTGCTCGGAATCCGTCAGTGCACCGGCGGCCATGAACACCTCGGTCAGTGTGCGTACCGCACCAGTGCAGCTCGGCGGTGAGCGCAGTGAACCGCTGCGCTTTGCAGGCATCGTCCAGGCGCGTCAGCGCGCCACCCTGACGTTCCAGGTCAGCGGCACGCTGCGGGAACGCCCGGTGGAGCTGGGGGAGCAGGTGGCTGAGGGCCAGACGCTGGCCCGACTGTACAACCCGGGGCTGGAGCCGGCCCGGGATTCCGCCCGGGCCCGCCTGCAGGAGCTGCGGACCCAGCTCGACCAAGCCGGGCGTGAGTGGCGTCGCTCGCAAAGCCTGTTCGAGCGGGGCGTGGTGTCGGAGCAGGCGCTGGAGCAACTGGCGGCGCGGCGTGATGCGCTGCAGGCCAGCGTGTCCACCGCCCGGGCTTCCCTGGCCGAGGCTGAGCGCATGGTGGCGGAAAGCACGCTGAAAGCGCCATTCAGCGGCCGCATCGAGGCGCTGCTCGTGGAGTCGGGCGAGTTCGTCTCCGCCGGCCAGCCGGTGGCGCGCCTGTCCTCGCCCAGCGGGCAGGAAGTGGAAGTGCGGGTGCCGGCTTACTTGCTGGGCCAGGTTCGCCTGGGGGATGCGGTCAAGGTCTGGTCCGTGCAGGCGCGGGAGCAGGCGCCGGTGACCGGCACGGTGGTGGAAATCGCACAGCCCAGCGGTCTGCGCGGCGAGCTGCATGCGGTGCTGGTGAACCTGCCGGAGCACACGCTCGACGCCGGCGTGCCGGTGGAAGTGGGGATTGCGGCTTCGGACCGGACGACCCTGTCAGTGCCGTTGCTGTCGGTCATGCGCTCGCCTTCGGGCACCAGCGTGTTTCGTGTGGCGGCGGACGGTGACCGGCCCACGGCGGAACGGGTGGACGTGGCCGTCCGCCGCATCGTGGGCGAGCAGGCGCTGCTCGAGGAAGGTGGGCTGCAGCGGGGCGATCGCGTGGTCTACGCCGGCATGACCCGGGTCACGCCTGGAGACGCGCTGGAGGTCCTGCCATGATCGGCAAACTGATGCGCTGCCGGCGCCTGTTGGGCATGGTGGTGGTCATGCTTTGCCTGCTGGGGGCCGCCGCCTACAATACCATGCCGCGCCAGGAGGATCCGTCGTTTCCCTACCGGGCCGGGCTGTTGACCGTGTCCTATCCGGGTGCCAACGCCGACACGGTGGAGCGCCTGGTGCTTGATCCGCTGGCGGACGAGCTGCGCCAGGTGGAGGAGGTGGATTTCAGTACCGGCACCGCGCGCACCGGCGTGGCGGTGGTCAATATCCGTCTTAACGACACCCTCTACGATACGGATGCCGCCTGGGACCGGGTGCGTCAGGCGCTGGATCGGGCCCGGCTGGAGTTTCCCGACGGCGTGGGGCCACTGCGGCTGGACGACCGCCTGATCGATATACCGGCGGTGGTACTGGCGGTGGGCGGTTCACCGTCGGTCACGGCGCTGACGGAGCAGGCCGAACGCCTGAAGGACAACCTGCTGGATCTCCCCGGCGTGTCCCGCATTGAGGTGGACGGTGATGTGGACGAACAGATCACCCTGGCCCTGGACGACGCGGCGCTGTACCGGCTGGGCATCTCGCCATCGCGGGTGCTGGATACCCTGGCCCAGCGCAATCAGGTGATTCCCGGCGGCTTCCTCGTGGTCGACGGCCAGCGCCTGTCGGTGTTGCCCAACAGCGAATTCACCGACATCAATGCCATTCGCGCCACGCCCATCGCCCTGCCGGACGGTTCCCAGGTGCCGCTGGCCGCCGCCGCCGACATCTGGCGCGGGCCGGAAGAACCGCGCCAGCCGGAAACCTGGAAAGACGGTGAGCGGGTGGTGCTGGTGTCGCTGATCCTGGAAGAGGGCACCACCGACGCCATTCGCTTCGGCCAGCGCGTGCGGGAACGGCTGGCGCAGATCGCGCCCGATTTTGCCCCTTACACCATCGAGGAAATGTTCTTCCAGCCCGACAAGGTGGAGGCGCGCCTGGACAACCTGGCCTGGAGCCTGCTGTTTTCCGTGCTGATCATCATCGCCGTGGTGTTTACCGGCATGGGGCTGCGTATGGGCCTGCTGGTGGCGACGATCCTGCCCATGGTCACGCTGATCAGCATCGGGCTTTACGATCTCGGCGGCGGCGTCCTGCACCAGATTGCGGTGATCGGCATGGTCATCTCACTGGGGATCCTGATCGACAACGCCATCGTGATCGTCGAGAACATCCAGAGCCGGCTGGACCAGGGAGCGGCCCGGCGCGAGGCGCTGGTGCAGTCGGTGAAGTCGCTGGCCGGGCCGCTGGGCGCGTCCACCGGCACCACGCTGGCGGCGTTTGCACCGCTGCTGCTGTCCAAGGGCGGGACGGCGGATTTCACCCGGGGCATTCCGGTGATGATCATGCTTACCCTGTCCATCAGCTATCTGCTGGCGATTTCCGCAGTGCCGCTGCTGGCGTCCCGTTTTCTCAAGCCGCGGCGTCGTGTAAACGTCGATCCCCTGGCGGGGCTGGCGCGCCGGCTGGGCAGCCTGGTCGCCCGGCTGCCCGGTCTGCTGGTCGGCCTGGGTTTGTTGATGGTCGTCGCCAGTGTCGCGCTGACGCCGTTCCTCAAGCAGCAGTTTTTCCCCAACGCCGACCGGCCGCGGGTGGTGGTGGAGCTTTACATGCCGGAGGGCACCGACCAGGCGCGCACCGCCATGGTGGCGGCGGAGCTGGAGCGGGCCCTGCGTACACGCCCGGAAACGGTCAACGTGCACCGCTTCGTCGGTTTTACCGGGCCGAGTTTCTACTACAACCTGAGCCGCGCGCCGCAGGCGCCCAACCGGGGCCGGCTGGTGGTCAGGACGCATAACCTGTCGGAGACCACGGCCCTGGTGCACTGGGTGCGCGACTACGCCGCCGAGGCCCTGCCCGAGGCGGACCTGACCGTGGGCATCCTGGGGCAGGGTCCGCCGCGGGTAGCGCCGGTGGAAGTGCGCCTGTACCACCCGGACGATGCGATCCGCGCGCAGGCGGTGGAGACGGTCTATGCTG
Organism: Marinobacter sp. JSM 1782161; assembly: GCF_011421605.1. Lineage (NCBI taxonomy): Bacteria > Pseudomonadati > Pseudomonadota > Gammaproteobacteria > Pseudomonadales > Marinobacteraceae > Marinobacter > Marinobacter sp. JSM 1782161. The sequence continues at coordinate 2,019,994 of NZ_WSSA01000002.1, read as the reverse complement.
GCCTGCGGCGGGCCCCGGGAGCGGTGGACGTGCGCCACGACCTGGACCCCGGCGTGCCCAGCGTGCGCGTCAATGTGGACGATGCCATCGCCGCCCGTTATGGCGTGACCCGTGCCGATGTGGCGCGCAGCCTCTACGGACAGAGCTTCGGTATGGTCGCTGAGCAGTACCGTCGCGAGGATGATCCCATTCCGCTGGTGCTGCGTTCCCGGGACGGCACGGACCTCTCGCTCTCGCGTCTGCTGTCGATCAACGTCTACACCAACGACGGCCGCGCCGTGCCGCTGTCTGCCGTGGCCACCGTGGGGACCACCTGGGAGCCGGCCGCGCGCTACCTGCGTAACGGCGTTCGGGTAAACACCGTGACGGCCAATCTGGAAACCGGCTACAGCTTCAGCCAGGCCCTGGACGGGCTGGGAGCCTATCTGACGGAGCATCCGTTGCCGCCGGGCGCTCGCCTGGAATACGGCGGCGACGCGGAGGGCTCCAGCGACGCCAACAACGCAATCCTGACCACCGCGCCCATCGGCGTGTTGCTGCTGATGTTCTTCCTGTTGCTGCAGTTCAACTCGTTCAAGCGGGTCGGAATCATCCTGCTCACGGTGCCGTTGGCGACGGTAGGGATTTTCCCGGGGCTGGTGTTGTCCGGGTCGCCGTTCGGTTTCCAGTCGCTGTTGGGCGTGATCGCGTTGGTGGGGATAGTGGTGAACAACGCCATCGTCCTGCTGGATGTGATGGATCGTCAGTTGGAAACGGGAGCCGATATTCGTGACGCCGTGCGCGAGGCGGTCGAGCAGCGCACGCGGCCGATCCTGTTGACCACGGCGACCACGGTGGCGGGCCTGTTGCCGCTGGCCTTCTCCAGCTCGACCCTCTGGCCGCCTATGGCTTGGGCGATCATTTCCGGCCTGTTGGCTTCAACGGTGCTGACGCTGCTGGTGGTGCCGGCGCTGTGCGTGAAGGTGATTCGCGGGCCGGTGGTGGATATGGCGCCGGACGCGGCCTGAAGGATGCGAGGCAGGGCCTGAAATGTAGCCGAAACTTCAGTTTCGGAGGGGCCGTCCAGGCCCCGGCGCAAGACGACGGCAGGCCGGCGGCCTGCTCCGAAGCTAAAGCTCCGGCTACAGGCAGGCAAGGTGAGCCTCGTGAAGAAGACCGTCAGGCCTTCTCCCGCACCAGCAGCCCCACCCGCTGCCCGACAGGTACGTTGCGGTTGGGGAAGACGATGGCCTCCGGCCTGTCGCCCACCTTGTGCTGGGTCTCTTCGTCTTCCCAGATCACGGTGCCCGGTTTGTAGGGCGTGAAGTTGGAGACATCGTCCGGCACGTGGAAGCGGAACCGGTCGCCGGTGTTGAGGATCTCGTGGACCACTTCGAACACGGTCAGCTCGTCCGAGTCGCGGGGTGGCGGTGTTGGCTCGTCGGCGATCAGGCGGCGCAGGGCGTTTTCGATGCCCTTGAAGCGCAGCAGGTCGTTCTGACCGAATGGCCGCACCTTGCCCAGCTCGATGGTGAAACTCTCCGCGCCCAGGTGGCTGGACGAGAATGACGAGAAGGTCGTGCCCGCCTTGTGTTGCAGCAGCAGCGTATGGACGTCCGCTTCCAGCAGGAAGTCGCACTGGCTCTGCGGCACCTGGCGACCCGCGACGAACGGGTAGAGCGCGAACTTCTCCCGCAGGGAGGGGCGGATGGCTGTGTGCAGGTCGTAGTGGACCACGTCCTGGGCGTTGCCAGCGAAGTCCCGGCAGGCCTGCTCCAACTGGGCGGCGCGGGTCGCCTCATCGCTGCCGGCATACTCCGCTTTGGCGTGGGCGCCGCTGAACAGGCGGTTCATGTTGTGTTCGACGAAACGGTCGCCGGCGACCATGGACGGCGGGTTGCCCAGAATCAGCAGGGTGCGCCGGCCCAGGGTCCAGCGACCGTCGATCAGCTCGTTGAGCAGTCCGTTGACCACTTCGATGGGGGCGGTTTCGTTGCCGTGCACACCGGCGGAAATGATCAGGCGGCGATCGTCGGCGTCGGCCGGAATCAGGTCCAGCAGGCCGGTGTCCAGGCGTCGGATCACGGTGCCGTCGGCCAGTTTGACTTCGGCCGGCGCCGAGGATTCACTGGCGTGGGCCAGGGTGTGGGCGAGCCAGTCCGGCTCGCCCTCAAACAGGATGGTACGGATAAACATGTCTCAGGCCCTTAACTCAGCGGCTTGAGGTGGCGCAGCATTCGCTTCTCCAGCAGGCGGAAGCAGAACACGATGGTAAAGGTCAGGGCCATGTAGATCAGGGCCACGGCGATGAAGGCATCAAACGGCGCGTAGAAGCGGGAGTAGATGTCACGCGCGGCGCCGGTCAGGTCCACGATGGTCACCACGCTGGCGATGGCACTGGCGTGCAGCATGAAGATCACTTCGTTGGAATAGGCCTGCAGGGCACGGCGGGCGGCGCTGGGCAGGATGATCCGCTGCATGCGTTTCATCCAGGACATGCCGTAAGCCTTGGCCGCTTCCACCTCGCCATAGGGCGTGGCTTCCAGGGCGCCGCGGATGATCTCCGTGGTGTAGGCCGCGGTGTTCAGCACGAACGCCAGCAGGGCCGGGTAGAACGGATCCTTGAAGATCACCCACCAGAAGGTGTCCTGGATGCCCTCAATCTGGGCGATGCCGTAGTAGATGATGTAAAGCTGGATCAGCAGCGGCGTGCCGCGGAACAGGTAGGTGTAGAGCCATACCGGGCCGGACACGAACGGGTTACGCACTGTGCGCATCACCGCCAGCGGAACGGAAAGCACCAGGCCGATGACCAGCGACAGGAAAACCAGTTGTACGGTAGTCACCAGGCCATCCCAGTAATGCAGCATGGTGGTGGCGGTGAACACCTGGTTCTGGTTGAGAAGCTCGGTAATGAATTCTGGCATTTGCTCAGTCCCCCTTGACGATACCGACGCTGACCCGGGAATTGAGCCACTTGATAAAGAGTTCGGACACGGCCGTCAGCAGCAGGTACATGATCGCTACCGGCACAAAGAACTTGAAGGGCGCGTGTTCGGCCTTGCTGGCCTGTTCGGCGATGCGGACCATGTCGGTCAGGCCGATGATGGAGACCAGGGCCGTGGTCTTGAGCAGCACCTGCCAGTTGTTGCCGATACCGGGCAGGGCGTGGCGCAGCATCTGCGGGAACATGATGCGGCGGAAGGTGTGCCAGCGGCTGAAGCCGTACGCCTTGCCTGCTTCAATCTGACCGCTCTCAACGGCCAGGAAGGCACCGCGGAAGGTTTCGGTCATGTAGGCGCCGAAGATCAGGCCGATGGTAAGCACACCGGATATGAACGGATCGAACTGGATAAACCAGTCGATTTCGAATTCGTAGTAGAGAAAGTCGGACAGGCTGTTCACCATGACCTGGCCGCCGTAGTACAGCAGCAGCATCATGACCAGATCCGGTACGCCGCGGATAACGGTGGTGTAGAAGGTCGCGCCAGCGTACAGGCCGCGATTGCCGGAAAGCTTGGACGAGGCGCCGATCAGTCCGAGGACTACCGCAAGCACCAGCGACAACAACGCCAGTTCAGCGGTAACCACTGCGCCTTTCATTAATGAAGGGCCGTAGCCGTGCAGGTCGAGCATGGATAGGTCCGTGTTGGGGACAGGCCGCCGGCAGCGTTGCCGGCGGCCGTGCCGGGTTTACATCTTGATGTCGTAGGAGAAGTACTTCTTCATGATGGTGTCGTAAGTGCCATCATTTTTCAGAGTCTCCAGGGCGGCGTTGATCTGCTCGGCCAGATCCGCGTCGCGCTTGCGCATGGCAACGCCCACGCCTTCACCCAGCTTCACCGGCTCGCCGATTTCGTGGAAACCTTCACGGCCCAGCAGAGTCTGCTCGCCCACCGGGTAGTCGACGAAGACCATGTCCAGGCGCTCGCCTTCCAGGTCCAGGACCATGTCGTCGGCGGTGGTGTAACGCTTGATTTCCACGGTGCCGCTCATGTTCTCGGTGACGTAGGTGTCCATGGTGGTACCGCGCTGGACGCCGACGATCTTGCCTTTCATGGCGTCCATGTCAGACGGGTCGGTGTTTTCGTCGTTCTTGGCGAACCAGCCACCCGGGGTGATGTAGTACGGCTCGGAGAACAGCACCTTCTCGGCGCGCTCCGGGGTGATGGACATGGAAGACATGATGGCGTCGAACTTGCGCGCCAGCAGGCCCGGGATCATGCCGTCCCAGGACTGGATGACGAAGTCACAGTTGGCTTCCAGTTCCTTACACATGGCTTCGGCCAGTTCCACTTCGAAACCGGTCAGGGTGCCATCCGGGTTTTTGTATTCGAACGGCTCGTAGGGCACGTCGAATGCAATGCGAATGTCTTTCCAGTCGCGTGCCTGGACGGAGCCCGCTGCGACGGCCAGGGCACAGGTTGCTGCAACAATCAGCTTTTTCATGAGTCGCTTCTCCATTGTTTTGCCTTTTTATCCAGTGATTCGGGATCACTGTTTTCTCTTTTTTCTGAACGCTTTCCGGCGGGCCAATCCCGCCGTGGTTGGAACAGAACGGGTGATCAGAACTTGGGCGCCAGGAACTGCTTCATGCGCTCCGAGTCCGGATTGTCGAAGACTTTTTCCGGCGTCCCCTGTTCTTCAATGCGGCCCTGATGCAAGAACAGGACCTGGGACGACACATCACGGGCAAACGCCATCTCGTGGGTCACGACGATCATGGTGCGGCCTTCCTCGGCCAGGCTCTGCATAACGCGCAGCACCTCGCCGACCAGCTCAGGGTCGAGGGCGGAAGTGGGTTCGTCAAAGAGCATGACTTCCGGCTCCATGGCCAGGGCCCGGGCGATGGCCGCGCGCTGCTGCTGGCCGCCGGACATCTGCGACGGGTAATAGTCCTTGCGCTCGTAGATGCCGACCTTGTGCAGGTAGGCTTCGGCGCGCTCGATGGCCTCTTTCTTGGGTACCTTGAGCACGTTGATCGGGGCTTCAATGATGTTCTCGAGCACTGTCATGTGGGACCAGAGGTTGAAGCTCTGGAAGACCATCGACAGCTTGGCGCGCATCAGTTCCACCTGCTTGTTATCGGCGGGAATGCGGACACCCTTGCGGTTGGTTTTGAACCGGATTGGTTCACCGTGGACGATAACGTCCCCGGAGGTGGGCGTTTCCAGCATGTTGATACAACGCAGGAAAGTACTCTTGCCGGAGCCGGAACTGCCGATCAGCGACACCACATCGCCTTTGCGGGTTTCCAGGGAGATTCCCTTGAGAACTTCGTTGTCATTGAAGGTTTTGTGGATGTCTTTGCAGATCAAGGGCGCATTGTCCGCCATGAATGACTCCTGGGCCTGTCGGTAACGATCGATATCTGAGTTGGACCGATATCTGAAGTAAAGATAGTCGCATTCGAGTGGCTGCACTAACCCGCGGAAACACGAGCACGCGTGACGATTGGGCTGGCATCCGAAGCAGTCGGGAAAGGGGGAGATCTACTCGTCGAGGACCTTGGCGAGGACGAGCTTGGCCACGGGCGATTGGCCGATGAGGGCTGCCGGCTGGAGTCGCGGGCGAATCACCGTGGGGATTGTCGATGGGTCTGTCGTCATCTGAAGGCTTTGCATCTGCTTTTTCCAGCAGCCGCGACCGGGATCGCCGGCGGGCCGCATTGCCCTTCTCTTTTTTGGACCGTCTTGCCCCGGCCTGGGTCAGCGGCTCTTTTAAAGCGCGTGGCTGACACCGATTGCTTACCGGGAGTGCGGTTGAATAGCGCCAAGTTTTACGGACTGTTGCGATAAAAATCAATAGTTGGCCTGTTCGGCGTCAACATGCTTCGCGATGCGATGTATCACGGGCATCCTGAAAAGCATCGCTACATGAGCGGGTTAGGGGCTCCCGAAGTGGCGCGGAGTGCTTCCGCCCGGTGACAAAAAATAACCGATTCGATGGGCCAACCTGTTAAGGTGGAAAGCTGGCGTTTTAAGGTAAAACGTTGGTGTTGATCGGCCGTTTACGGCCGGACAGGGATGAAGCAGACGTGTAAGGGAGTACCCCAAAGAACAAGAACGGGTACACGTTGAATGGTTTTTTCCGATAACGATGTCTTGCTTGAGCGCGGCCTGCTGCGGGTGACGGCGAGGGCCTGCGATCCCGACGAGTCGGTGACCCGGCGTGCCTATGATGTGGAAATCGCCGGGCAGGAGATTCTCAAGACGTTCCCCACCTTTGACGAGGCACGCCAGTTCCTCGATATGGTGGCGCCGGCCCCGGATGACTCCTGAAGGCCCGCGCCCGCGCTCCTGCTATTTTTCGCCCAGGATCGACAGCAGACTCTGGGCATGCTCTGCCGCCTCGATGCCCAGTTGGGTCAGATAGCCGCCGTCTTTCTGGGTGGTGAGGCCTTTATCGTACAGGCGCTCGGCCGCCGCGACCGCATCGAAGGTCGCCTCGTGACTGTGAACCTTGATACCTTCGCGGGTGGAATGCAGATTGAACAGGGTCAACAGGTTGAGTTCATGCAATTGGTCGGATGTGAAGGCCATGGCGTGTCCTTGTATTGTTGTTGGCTCTATCCATAGTTGTAACTGACTGGCGCGGCTTCGCAAGTCTTTGCGGGCCTGACAGCTTGCCGCCGGTCCCGACCTTGCCGATTCAGGGAGAGAAAACCATGACCCCATCGATTAACTCTGTGCGCCGATCCTATGCGGCCGTCCTGGTACTGCTGGCGCTGGTGCTGGTCGGCGGCTGCAGCTCGATGTATTACGACGCCATGGAGCAGTTGGGGTTCGAGAAGCGGGATATCCTGGTCGACCGGGTGGAAGAGGCGCGAGATGCCCAGGGCGAGGCGCAGGAGACCTTCCGTTCCTCGCTGGAGCGCTTCCAGAGTGTGGTCAATACGCCGGATACCGATCTCAAGGCGAAGTACGAGGAGATCCGCGATGCTTATGAAGACAGCGAAGCGGTGGCCGCCGACGTGCGCGACCGGATCGACGCCGTGGAAGACGTTTCCGGGGCGCTGTTCGAGGAGTGGGAGGACGAGCTGGATCGCTATGAAAGCGCGTCGCTGCGCCGTTCCAGCGAGCGTCAGTTGCAGGAAACCCAGCAGCGCTATGCCCAGCTCATTGACCGGATGCATCAGGCCGAATCGCGCATGGACCCGGTGCTGGAAGCGTTCGAGGACCAGGTACTGTTCCTCAAGCACAACCTCAATGCCCAGGCCATTGGTTCCCTGGAAAGCGAACTGGGCCGCATCCAGCAGGATGTGGACGCGCTGATCCAGAACATGGAAGCCGCCATTGCCGAGTCCCAGTCCTTTATCGACAGCTTCCAGACAGCGCAGTAAACGGCGCTCCCGGTCCCGGTCCCGGTCAGCCGCTGGCCGGGATCGTCTGGCTCTCGCGCAAACTCTTGTAGGCGTTCAGGTCGAAGAAAGACACGTGCACGATGTGCCGGGTCGGGATGACGATGCGGAAATCCGACAGCCCGGCCATCCGCGCGCCTTCTTCCAGCAGTCCCTTTTCCTCGTAGTGGTGGTAGTAGTTGCGCAGCAGCACCAGCTCCAGGTCGTCGTCGCGCCGGTAGCCACTCAGGGTGGGGATGATGGAAATGGAGTCCAGTAGCGACGCCTCCGTGTGCACGTGGGTCACCAGCCCGATGTAGCACTTGCGGGTGTCCAGGGTCAGGGAGACCCACTGCTCGCCGCGCACGGCGTCGAGGAAAATGCCTTCCAGCTCATCCCCCAGACAGGCCTTGCGCAGCTTCTTCAGGCGCACGGCCGGGTGTCGGGTGCGGCGCTTGCTCGCGTAGCCGCTGACGGTGGCCAGGAAAAAGGCGAGCAGGGCGATCAGCAACTCCCGGGGCGTGATGGCCTGGCTGGTGTAGTCGCCGATGTTGCGGGTCAGATGATCCAGTGTGATGTCCAGGAGGGGCAGGGCGCCGGAGGGCAGGTCGAATGCGTCGATGAGCAGGACGATCAGGGTCGCCAGGATAACAAAGACAAACCCGTACAGGGCCACCGAGAAATAGCTTTCCCAGCCGGAAAGGCGCTTTTGCTGGTAGCGTGCCGGCAGGTGCAGGGACGTGAAGATGAAACCGCAGACGAGGACAAACGCAACGTAAAGGACGCCCATGCGCTTCAGGCGGTTTTGCGGTCGGGTTCGAAATCCTTGAGGCTTTGGAGTTGGGCGCGAATGGAGCGGACGACCTCTTCGTTTTCGAGGTTCAGTTTGACATTGCCATCACGATCCACGCGATAGCGGCCGGCGTCCTTACCGCTGCTGTCTTTCCCTTTTTTCCAAAATCCGAAGAATCCCACGGACATAAGAAACGTCTCCTGACTGATGATGGCAGCATAGCGAATGGGGCGCGGCGTTGTCTATTCCATGACCGGTACGCAACGTCGACCGTCAATCTGTTGCGAAGGGCCCTCACAGGCCAGTTTTTTCTTTTCATGGCAGATCAAAAGGCTAGGACTGGATGCGGGAATCCTTGCCGCGTCTTCATGAATTTCGGGTTGCACCCGGGGTGATCAGTTCTTAAGCTGTTTTTCCCCATGGAGGGATGATCAGAACAGGGAGGAATAAGGCGAGCGCCAAACCGAACAATACGAAAAACGTGCGGCCAGCACGGAGGCACCACCCATGCTCGAACATTGCCTCTGCAGTACCCTCCATTTGTCGCCCGGTCACCAACTCCGACCGGTTGAACCCGAAGCCATGATGACCCGTTTGCCGGACGCCCCGGCGGGCAAGTGTCAGCACTTCTGCCTTCGTGACGACAGCAACCGTATCATCGCCCTTTTCGATGCACGACGGATGGCTTGCGGTTATTTCGGTTACCACAGGTATCACCCGGACGGCACGCACCTGTTGCATCGACTGTTTCGCATGAAGCAGCCGGTGGAGTATGAATTCCCGGTCTAGATCGATCTGGAGATCGGACTGGATAGCGGCCGGTTTTGAGGGGCGATGATGTGTCGGCCCGCTGCCGCCGGTTGATATAAAAAGCGCCTGCTCCGGCCGGGTCATTATGTCGGGGCAGTGGTTGAGATCAGGGACGATCCGGAACTCGATTGAACGTTCAAAGTGAGTCCTATGCGATCCGTGATTCTCGAACATTTCTGTGTACAACTCGTCCAGGAAAAGCGTCAGGACGACGTTCCCCTCTACAGCATTGAGGTGGAAGGCGAAGGCTCGCTCTACAGCCATGTCAGCTTCGAGGCTGTCATGCACTATTTTGAGATGCTGGTTCACCCCGTCGATACCGGAACCGTGGCCTGAGCTTCCTGGCTTCACGCAAATGAAACACGACTGCGCCAGGATGGATCCTGCATCTGGTTGATCCCTGTTTGGCCTGGACCGGGAGGTCAGGGCTGAACGATTGTGGCCGGCGATTCTGCCGGCATTTTGTCATCCAGCTGTCATCATCTGTCAGTAGCTTTATTCAGCAGTGCCAAGAGCCTCTGAAAAAGTTCAGTGCTCAGACTCTTCTGGAGTGGACATCGTTGCTTGCCAGGCTTTTGCCTGGCTTTTTTATGTCTGCTTGAGGCCCTTTTCGCTCTGTAGCCATCGGCTGTGGTCCACTGACCCGAATAGCGTTGGCCATTTTCCTACATCCGCCTCATCCATTTCGTCTCAAACCCGGTGCGTGTTGTCGTTATTCTGGTGACGTCTCTAATGGATGGATTGCGTGTAACACACCGATCAGAGAGATTGGTCTGTCGAGCCTGTCCGTATAGCAGTCGGACTTTTTTCATGGGTCGTTGATGCCCTGGGCCTGCCGGAGTCCCCCCGGAGGTCACGTGAAAGGGCATCCTTTTTTCCCGCACGTTCGAACGAAACCTTTTCCAGCCTGAGCGATTCTCCCTCGTTTCCTGGCATCTTCCCTTCCGGCGGCTGTTCCCGTTGCTGAGCCAGCCTTGCCCTTCGCCCGGCTTGTGGGTTGGTCGTGCCCCGGCCGTCATAAAAGTGTCATCGCATTGCCATTTGCCCAAAGCTACCCTATGAAGCGCTGGCAGGAGAGCGTTCGCCACCCAGACAGATCCATGGACCATGGCCATGTGGCTGTGGCGCCCCGCATTTCACTGATGAACATCGGAGGCAAGCATGATCGAAGAGCACCTGCGCGACTGTATCTATATTCCCCAAGGGCATCGGCTGGTCCGCCAGGCGGCGGATGCTGCAGAGGCCGACGAGGACCGGGTATCAACCTGTCAGAGCGAACGGTTCCAACTGCTGGACGCCAGGGACAACCTGGTGTGCCGCTACAAGGCCTGGCAGGTCGACAACGACTTCTTCGGATACTTCGAATACGACACCGACGACACGCTGGTCGATCGCAAGACCGTGACCCTCTGACGCGTGCTGGCCACATGGCGCACCCGGCGCATCGTGGTAACCACGTACCCCGGCGTGGCCCTGTTTCACCGGATTGTCACGCAGCGTCGTTTTAATGCACCTGGTTTCGGCTTATCTGTCAGTCGAAACGAACGTGTTGCCAATGAACGATGCTGGATGGCATCGACTGGACAGCCACGGATGGCTGGCTTTTTCAGCGATTCCGAACAGGTGCCCCATGCGATCCGTACTGCACGATCACGACGTGGTCCGATTGATCAAAGACGAAACCAGTGCCAGTGAAACCCTCTACCGGGTCGAGGTGGAAGGTGAAGGTACGCTCTACTCGGCCGCCAGTTTCGACGCCGCCCTGCATTACCTCGACATGCTCATGCACCCGCTGATCGTTGAACCCGCCGCCTGAAACGCTGTCTGAATGCTTCGGGTTTCTGCGTTACCCACCCAACTGTCTTCTTCCAAAACGTTGCTGTGAAAGGGGCCGGCCCCGGTGCGCGGTAACCATAGAGGAAAGGGAGTCCGATCGTGAAAGCGCTGATAACGCACCTGCGCGAGAAACTGGAACTCAAACCAAGACAGACGCTCGTGGAAATGGATCGGATGCGAACGTCGGACGGTTCAGCGCGATTTCGCAAGAAAATGTTCGAACTCCGCGAAGATGGCGACCGGGTCATCGCGCTCTATGATGCCTGGATGATCGAAGAGCGCGGCAACGGCTTCTTCGGCTACTTCCGGTACAACGCGGATGGCGACCTGATGGGGCGCCGGACATTCATCATCCGCCGACGCCGGAAGCCGACGCGCACTGGGCCCGAAGCCGAATCGTCCGGACACTGAATATGACACTTTGTTCACTTGTAAGGGCTGCCGAAATCCAGACAATACCCCGCTTTTGCTCGACCGAACGGGGACTTACGCGTGAAGTGGATAGCGGTTCTGGCGATGCTGCCAGCGATAGTGTGGGCTGACTACGGCAGCGTGCGGGTGGACGAAGTGGTGCGGGTCTACGACGGCGACACCATCACCGTGAACGTCGGCGAGTGGCCGGCGCTGCTGGGTCATGAGATCGGCGTGCGCGTGAACGGCATCGACACCCCGGAAATCCGCGGCCGCTGCGACAGCGAAAAGGCCCTGGCCTATGAAGCCCGCGACCTGGTCCGCCGCATCCTCGCGAGTGCCCGCGACATCGAACTGCGCAACCTCGACCGCGGCAAGTACTTCCGCGTGGTGGCCGACGTCTACGTCGACGGCCAGAACCTCGCCTCCCACGTGCTGGCGGCGAAGCTGGCTTATCCGTACGACGGCGGAACCAAGCAGGGGTGGTGTGGCGCCTGACCGGGAAAGGATCGAAAGCGTTCAGTAGGTCACCTGAATGCCCCGCTTCCGGATAAAACCATCCGAGACAGACACACCGACAATCCCACCCACCGAAACCGTAAACGTGGCGATGAAAAGCGCGGGCAGGGCCAGCGGCCCGCTCAGCCAGTCATCGCCGAACAGGTAGAGCAGGGACGAGAGAATCGCCACCGCAAACGCCCACGTGTTTGTCAGGAAAAAGAACCCAATCTCGAAGGCCCAGACCGACTCCTGGGCCTTGTAGCGCGACAGTCCGAACGCCACGTAAGCAGCGGTGGCCAGCAAGGCCAGCCCGGCCACGGCCAGCCAGAACAAAAACAGCGGACCCAGGATCAGTCCCATCCTTTCCTCCCTGAAGGCGCAATCCCTGATGAGCCGGTAAGCGTATCAGGCTCGCGCCTCCGTTACCGCGTTGGGCACATCAATTTCGTTCAATACCGCGTCCGGCCGTTATCGCATCCTGCGGGCTCCTTTCATGTATGAAGAGAGCGACCATGACCATTTCGATCCTGCTGATGATGTCCGCCTTCGCGCTTGCCGCGTCCATTTCGCCGGGGCCGGTGAACCTGGTGTGCCTGAGCAGTGGCACCCGTTACCCGATTTCCCAGGGCCTGATTTTTGTCACCGGCGCGACCCTGGGGTTCATTGCGCTGTTTATCGGCGTCGGGCTGGGGCTCTATTCCGTGCTGGCGCTGGCGCCCTGGCTGGAGGACGCCTTGCGGTGGGGCGGGATTGGGTTCCTGCTGTACCTGAGTCTGCGCCTGTTTCTCGACGATGGCCGGTTGCCGGACCGGGAGGCGCGCGCCGCGCCGGGGTTCATGACCGGAGCGTTGATGCAGTGGCTCAACCCCAAGGCCTGGCTGGCGTCCGCCTCGGGCATCGGCGCCTACACCAACGGCAGCGAGCTGGACCAGGTGATTGTCTTTGCCGCGCTGTACCTGCCGATCTGCTGGCTGTCCCTGGGCAGTTGGGTCTACGCCGGCGCCTTCCTGCGGCGCCACATCCAGCGCCCTGGGGTGCTGGTCACGATCAACCGCGTGTTGGCGTTATTGCTGGCGGCGACCTGCCTGTACCTGTTGTTCGAGTAGGGGGTGGCGGTACTGGTTCGGCGTGGCCGCCACCAGCCGTTTGAAAGCGCGCTGGAAGTGGGCCTGGTCGGTGAAACCGGCGTCCAGGGCGGCCTCGGCAATCGGACGGCCGCGTTTGAGGGCCTGTTGGCCGAGCTGGACCCGGCAGTTGATCTGGTAGGCGTGCGGAGGCAGGCCAAAGTGCTGCTTGAAGGCGCGCACCAGGTGCCCCGAGCTGTATCCCGAACGCGCGCACAACTCGTCGAGCGACACCTCATCCGCTGCCCGCGCCTTCAGGTAGGCGGCCAGATCCTGCAACACCTCAGGTGCCTGGGCGACTGGCTCACTGGGCCGCTCTGCCAGCGCCTGCATCAATGCCGTCAGGTATTCGACCAGCATCGTCTGCTTGTCCAGCAGCGCCCGTTGCGGGTCCAGCAGGCACTCGGCCAGACGAACGTAACCGTCGTACCAGAGCGGATCCCTGAGCACGGCGGTGGCCATGTCCTGCCACTGCGGCGCGTCGAGCAACCCGGCGTCGTGGCGCAGCGCCGTCAGCCAGTCCGTGTCGACGTACAGCATGAAATAGGCCCAGGGCTGGTTGTCGATCGGATTGCAGGCGTGGACCCAGTTGGGGTTCATCAGCACCAGCGTGCCGGCATCGATACGGTAAGTGTCTTTATGGTAGAGGAAGGTGCTGAAGCCGGCAGTGATGGCGCCCAGCGACCACTGCGTGTGGCTGTGCGGCGCGTAACAGACCTGGCGACCGTCCTCGACCTTGCGCAGCTCCACGTGGGGCATGCGGTCATCGCGCCAGAACACTGGCCGGCAGGGATCCGTCTTCATCGGTGGGCACCTCGCTGCGGGATTGTTGTGTCGATTCATGCCGCGACTGACAGGTTAGCATAGCTTCGTCTGGCAATAGCCGGTGCAGTAAACTGATCGAAACCCGGAATGGTTGTTCACAGAAGCTCAGGGAGGACTGATGTCGGTGACGGAAGAGTATAAAGAAGTAGACCGCGTGTTGTATGGGCATATTCTCAGCTTTCTCGGAGCGTTAACCGCGTTCGCCACCGCTGTTGTATTGCTGGTCGTGCAGGGAAGTGTTTCGGCGGGCCGGGGATTCGGTTTGATGGGTGTCATCATGCTCGTATTGGCGATTCCCTTCTGCTTTGCCGCGTTTGTTCTTAATCTGAAGTTGCTCCGGCGTGATCGAGTTCATCCGAAAAGCATCAAAGCAGTCGATAACTTCACCACGACGGCGATGTCGTTCGGGGTTGTCGGATTCTGGGGCATTATCGGTGCCTGGACCACCTTGCTGGGGCTCGTTTTTACTGCTGCTGTATTCGTTGCATTTGGGGCGACAGTCTTCGTCGCTCGGCGGTTTGATCGACTGAACCCGAGGGACGATGAATAACTGTAGTAACTGCTCCGAAAGGCATTTTTCGTCACAATTCCTGCCGAATGTCGTCGAGATCCGGTCGGTGTCCCGGCGATAGCCTTGTTCCTGTACCCGGACAATACAGGAGCGTTTATGTTTTCGGATTGCCATAGCAAAGCAGTGGCTGGAGCTTTGCGACCAGGCCAACCAGGCGGAAACAAAGTATGCGTTTGAGCGGACCTTCCAGAATCTCAGGGAGATGCGGCGGATTCAGAAGGAGCGGGATCGGGTGGGGCGTCAGTTGGCGCGCTGCTGCCCGGCCCAGTGAGGCGCGGGCCTTGCCAAAACAGAGGGCCAGAAACGAAAAAAGCCGCTCGATTGAGCGGCTTTTCAGAATAATGGTGCCCGGAGGCGGAATCGAACCACCGACACGGGGATTTTCAATCCCCTGCTCTACCGACTGAGCTATCCGGGCAACGGGGGCGTATTAAACCGGTTTCGATGGGTTGAGTCAAGGCTGTTTTGCAGAAAAATTCCCAGACTTTTCAGGGGTGCTCAAACCTTGCGCAACCTGCCGGTTTATTGGTCTTCCGGCGGCACAAAACCTTCGGCTTGCTCGAAGGGTTCGTTGTCGAGGAACTTCTCCATCTGGGCCTTGAGGTACTTCCGTGCGAACGGGTCCATCATGTTCAGGTGCTTTTCGTTGATCAGCATGGTCTGCTGGTTCTGCCACTCCTGCCAGGCCTGCTTGGAGACGCTGTCGTAGAGTTCCTGGCCCTTGGCGCCGGGCATGGGCGGGAAGTCCAGGCCTTCCATCTCTTTCTGGTATTTGCGGCAGAATACGGTGCGGCTCATGAGGGCTCCTGTATTGGGCGTTCCGGATTGGGATCGATGGTAACAGATCCGTCGGGTCTGGATCAGATCAGCTGAGGCTGTTCGGGGCGCGTCAGCAACTTGCGGATGGGGCTGGGAATGCCCAGCGTTGGCGCTTCTTCCCGACGTTGCCAGGCGAAGCTGTCGCCGTCCTGCACGGTGGTTTCGCCCAGGTGGCGCAGGCGCACCGGGTGGATGTGCAGGTGGTAGTGGCTGAAGGTGTGGCGGAAGCCTTCCAGCGGTTCGGCATCGCCGCAGCGCACGCCCAGTTCCCGCTCGGCCACTTCCGGCAGTTCGTCTAGGGTGATGGCGGTATCCAGTTCGGGCAGGCTCCATAGGCCGCCCCAGATGCCGCTGGGCGGGCGCCGTTCCATCAGCAGGTTACCGGCGTCGTCCTCGATCATCAGCAGCCAGGCCTCTTTCTCGGGCTTGGCTTTCTTGGGTTTGGATTCGGGCAGGGCGTCGGTCAGGCCCTCGGCCAGGGCTGCGCAGTCGCTGGAGACCGGGCAGACGCCGCAGTCCGGTCTGCGCCGGGTACAGAGCAGGGCGCCCAGGTCCATGATGCCCTGGGTGTAGTCCCGCACGCGCTCGTGGGGCGTATGCCGCTCGGCGTGGGTCCAGAGTTCGCGCAGCACAGCGGTCTGCCCCGGCCAGCCGCGCACGGCGTGGTAGCGGGCCAGCACACGTTTGACGTTGCCGTCGAGGATGGCGGCGCGGATGCCGTGGGCCTGGGCCAGTATGGCGGCGGCGGTGGAGCGGCCGATGCCGGGCAGGGCCTCAAGCTGCTCCTGTTCTTGCGGGAACTCGCCGTCGTGGTCGCGAACCACCGCCTGCGCCGCTTTCTGCAGGTTGCGGGCGCGGGCGTAGTAGCCCAGGCCCGACCAGTGCTGCAGCACGTCGTCCACCGGCGCCTCCGCCAGGCTCTGCACGTCCGGGAAGCGGGCCATGAACGCCTGGTAGTAGGGGATGACGGTGGTCACCTGGGTCTGCTGCAGCATGATCTCGGACACCCACACGCGGTAGGGCGTCCGGTTCTCGTGCCAGGGCAGGGCCTTGCGGCCGTGGTCGTCGTACCAGGCGAGCAGCCGATCGGCGAAACGGTCTGACATCAGTTGAACAGCCCTTTCAGCGCGTCCTTGATCTTGTCGCTGCTTTCCTTGTCCAGCTTCTCGTCCAGTTTTTCGCCGAGCTTCTCGTCGATGGCCTTGTTCACTTCTTTGGTCGCCTTTTTCTTGGCGGCGCTGGCGGCCATGTCCTTGAGGTTGTCGCGGAAACGCGAGCCGTCGAAGGAGCAGAGCTTGGCCGGTTCGCCGGAAATGTCGCCGCGGCATTCTACCGGAATCACCACGCCTTCCACATACTCGGTCACGCGGCAGGCTTCGTCCCGGTGGATCTCGCCGACGATGCGCAGGCCCAGTTCGTAGTCCAGATTGCTCGCCGCCAGATCCACATTGCCATCGCCATTGAGCTGCATGCCGGCGAGGGCGGCGGTGAGGTCGGTGTTGGTGATGGTGTTGCCGTCGATCTTGAGTACGCCGTGCATGTCGTTGAACGGCGTGGTGGTGCCCCAGTCGCCGGTGGACAGGCTTTCCTGGTTGGCCAGGGCAATGCCCTGGCAGGCCATGCGGGTCAGGTTCATGTCGTTGAAGCTGCCCTCGGCCAGATTGAACTTGATTTCGCCTTTGGCGTTGTTGCGCAGGGCGGACATACGGTTGCCCTGCGTCGTGATGTCGGCGGTCAGGTTGGCGCCGCCGGACAGCATGGTCATGTCGGCCAGATCGGTGAGCAGATCCAGGGTCTGGATGTTGTTGGCGCGTTCGCTGATTTTCCAGGTGGGGTTGTCCTTGCGCGCATCCAGGGTGGCGGTGACGTTGAAGTCGCCGTCGTAGAGCTTGCCGGCGAACGGATCGAGCTTGATCAGCCCGTTCCTGGCGGACACCTTGGACTGGATCTCGGTGATGGTCAGGTTGCTGGCGATGAGCTGGCCCAGGCCCAGGTCGATGTCCAGGTCCAGGCCGCGCAGTGTGTCCAGCGGCAGCAGATCGGATTCCTCACCCGACGCGGCCGCCGTCGAGCCGGACGGTTGCTCGCCGCCGGACTCGCCGGCATCCGCGCTGCCGGCGTCGCCTTCTTCCGCCTCGGGGGGCAGGTAGCGGTCGACGTTGATCGCGTCGCCCTGCAGCGTGAGGTCGATGGCGGTGTTGGCCAGGCCCAGGCCGAAGTTGCCGTTGAAGGTGGTGTCGTCCAGCACCAGTTTCAGGTTGCTGAGGTTGACCTGGCCGCCTTCGCCGCCGATGTCGGTGGAGAACGAGGCTTTCTTGAGCACGTCCGGATCGCGGGTCTCGATGGCCGGCTGGCCCAGGGTGCTGAGCAGGTCGCGGATGGAGAATTCGGCCAGGGCCAGGTCGCCGTCCAGCTTGGGCTGGTCGCCGAAGCCGGCCACGTCGACGTTGGCGGTCAGTTCCAGGCCGGCCAGGGTGGCGACGAAGTCGGACAGGGACGCGGTTTCGTTCTCCAGGTTGGCGGCGGCGTTGCCGGTGAAGCCAGCGTTGACGGTCTTGCCGCCCACCGCTTCGCCGCTCAGCTCGAAGGTGCTGTCCAGGTCCTGCATCTGGAACTGGTTGAGGGCTTCGTTAGCGGTGAGCTGGGCGGAGAGCTGCGCGTTCACCGCCAGTTCCGGCGCATTGGTGGTGAAGCGGAAGCCCAGGTCGAGCGGGAAGGTCTGGCCCAGGGCGATGTCCTGGGCGGTCAGGGAGAAGTCCTCCAGGGTGACGGACTGGCCGCTGGCCTCGTCGCTGTAGTGCACCTGGGCGTTGGTGATGGCCACTTCCTCGACGTTGAACTTGAGCGGCTCGCTGTCGCCGGTGGCGGCTTCTTGCGTTGGTTCTTCGGCGGGGGCCGGTTCGGTCGGCGCGGTCTCTTGCGCCGGCTCACCTTCCGGCATGATGCGCTCCCAGTTGCCCTGACCCTGGGCGTTCTTCACCAGCCGGGCGTCGAGGCCATCGAGGGTGAACACGTCCACCGCCGGCGCCATGGTGATCAGCGACCAGAAGTCCACTTCCGCCTGCAGCCGGTCCAGCCTGACCAGGCGCTGGCCTTCCAGCTGCGCTTCCACGTCGTTCACTTCCAGGCCGATGGGAATGAACGACCAGCTGATGTCGCCGTTCAGGGACAGGTCGAGGTTGGTCCGGCTCTCGACGGCTTTCTCGATCTGGGGCTTGTAGGCGTTGGGATCGATGATCGTGGTGGCGACCACAATGGCCAGGGCCATCAGCACGATGATGGCAATCACGGCGATCAGGAGATAGCGAAGCGCTTTCATGGCGGCAGTATCCTTACGGCTCGAATGGGTTGTCGGCAAGGGTTCGGGCGCGGACAGCAAAGCGCCCTTAACGAAACTTTGTCAATTTTGCCATACGTTTAGCATACGATAGGGGATGCAATCCGCCCACTTCAGCGGCCCAATCAGCGGCGAATCTTTCCGAATGTTCATTTAATCGGCAAACCCGTTAAACTGTCGATCATCGGGCAGGGCCGTTACAGGTCTGCTGTCACGGCGAGTAGCACGGTCGGTGCGACCGGTCCGGCATAATAAAGACAAATCAACGAAAGGAGTTTCGGGTGGCCATTACCATTGCGATCGAACTGAACCGCGAGATCGATATTCCAGGCAGCTACGACGAGGTTTTCGAACTGCTGGCGGACGTGCCGCGCTCGGCCAGCCACTTCCCCAAGGTCGATCAGTTGGTGGACCTGGGCAACAACACCTACCGCTGGGAAATGGAGAAGATCGGCATCGACAAGCACTCCATCCAGTCGGTCTACGCCAGCCAGTACCAGTCCGACAAAGAGGCCGGCAGGATCACCTGGACGCCGGTCAAGGGCGAGGGCAACGGCGTGGTGCAGGGATCCTGGACGCTCACTGCCAAGGGCGACGACGTCACCCGCGCCAGCTTCCAGACGACAGCGGAACTGACCCTGCCCCTGCCCGGCCTGCTCAAACTGGCCATCAGCCCGGTGGTGAAGCACGAGTTCAACGGGTTGGTGGACACCTACATGAACAACCTCAGGAAAGCGTTCTAGACCGCTCCGGATCTCACCGTTCCAAAGAGTTCCCGGGCGCGGTTCCGGCAATCGCGTTGATAGACGCAATGTGGTGTCAATCAAGTGAGATTGACACCGTAACGCGGTATACTCTGCCCTGTTCATTTTGACGGCTTTTCTTGATGGAGTCCCCATGGCCGAACGCAAGGCGCGGGTAGAGCGCAATACCCTCGAAACCCAGATCACTGTTTCCGTAAATCTCGACGGCACCGGCGAATCCCATTTCGACACCGGCGTGCCTTTCCTGGAGCACATGATGGACCAGATTGCCCGTCATGGTCTGGTGGATCTGGAAATCGTAGCCAAGGGCGACCTGCACATCGACGACCACCACACGGTTGAGGACATCGGCATCACCCTGGGCCAGGCCTTCACCAAGGCCGTGGGCGACAAGAAGGGCATCCGCCGCTACGGTCACGCCTACGTGCCGCTGGACGAAGCCCTGTCGCGGGTGGTGATCGACCTGTCCGGCCGTCCCGGCCTGACCATGGAAGTGCCGTATACCCGGGCCAGCGTCGGTGGCTTCGACGTGGACCTGTTCGAGGAATTCTTCCACGGTTTCGTCAACCACTCGATGGTGACGCTGCACATCGACAACCTGCGCGGCAAGAACTCCCATCACCAGATCGAAACCGTCTTCAAGGCGTTCGGTCGCGCCCTGCGCATGGCCATCGAACCGGATGAGCGCATGGCGGGCGTCATCGCCTCCACCAAGGGTTCTCTCTAACCGCGTTTCCAATGATTCCGGCCGCGGCCCGATCGGACGGCGGCGGCCCTTCCTCTCCGGAGTTGTCCTGACTATGAAGTCCGTTGCCATTATCGACTACGGTATGGGTAACCTGCACTCGGCCAGCAAGGCCGTGGAACACGTGGCGCCGGACATGCGCGTCCACGTCACCGACGATGAAGCCGTTATCCGTGAAGCCGACCGCGTGATCCTGCCGGGTGTCGGCGCGATCCGCGACTGCATGGCCGAGATCCGCCGCCAGGGGGTGGATACCCTGGTCCGGGATCTGGTCGACGAGGGCCGCCCGCTGCTGGGGATCTGCGTCGGCATGCAGGCGCTGATGGCCCGCAGCGAGGAAAACAACGGCGTGGAGGGCATTGGCCTGTTCCCGTCGGAAGTCCGCTACTTCGGTGACGACCTCAGCGAGGCCGGCAAGCGTCCGGGCGAGCGGCTGCGCCTGAAAGTGCCGCACATGGGCTGGAGCCAGGTCTGGCAGACCCAGGACCACCCGATCTGGCACGGCATCGAGGACGGTGACCGCTTCTACTTCGTGCACAGCTACTACGCCGAGGCCGAGGGCAACGCCGACATCGCCGGGCGCACCCGCTACGGCGTGGACCTGGCCGCCGCGGTGGCCCGCAATAATGTCTTCGCCACGCAGTTCCACCCGGAGAAGAGCCACCGGGCCGGCCTGCAGCTGCTGAAAAACTTCGTACAATGGTCCGGCCGCTAACACCGGCCCCACAACCCGAACTGGATTGATACCACCATGCTGATTATTCCCGCCATCGACCTGAAAGACGGCAAATGCGTGCGCCTGCGCCAGGGCCGCATGGACGATTCCACGATCTTCTCCGAGAACCCGGTGGACGTGGCGGCCCGCTGGGTCGACGCCGGTGCCCGTCGCCTGCATCTGGTAGACCTGAACGGTGCCTTTGCGGGTGAGCCGGTCAACGGCGAGATCGTCAATGCCATTGCCAAACGCTTCCCGGACCTGCCGATCCAGATCGGCGGCGGCATCCGCTCGGCGGAAACCATCGAGGCCTACCTCAAGGCGGGCGTGCAATGGGTGATCATTGGCACCAAAGCCGTGAAGGAGCCGGAGTTCGTCACCGAGATGTGCAAGCGCTTCCCGGGTCACATTATTGTCGGCCTGGACGCCAAGGACGGCCTGGTGGCCACCGACGGCTGGGCGGAGGTGTCCGAAGTCAAAGCCACCGACCTGGCAAAGCAGTTCGCCAACGACGGCGTCGACAGCATCGTCTACACCGACATCAGCCGTGACGGCATGATGCAGGGCGTCAACGTCGAACAGACCGCGCATCTGGCGGAATCCTGCGGCATTCCGGTGATCGCCTCCGGCGGCGTCACCAACATGGACGATATCCAGCGCCTGTCCGCCGAGGCGGATCGCGGCATCCTGGGCGCCATCACCGGCCGGGCCATCTACGAAGGCACCCTGGACGTGGCCGAGGCCCAGGCCTGGTGCGACCAGCAGGAGCAATAATCATGTCCCTGGCCAAACGCATCATCCCCTGCCTGGACGTGGACAAGGGCCGCGTGGTGAAAGGCGTGAACTTCGTCGATATCCGCGACGCCGGCGACCCGGTGGAAGTGGCCCGCAAGTACAACGAGCAAGGCGCCGACGAGATCACCTTCCTCGACATCACCGCCAGCCACGAAAGCCGTGATACCACCTACGAAACGGTGGAACGCATGGCCAGCCAGGTGTTTATCCCGCTGACCGTGGGTGGCGGCGTGCGCACGGTGGACGATATCCGCAAGCTGCTCAACGCCGGGGCCGACAAGGTCAGCATCAACACCGCGGCGGTGTTCAACCCGGAATTCGTGCGCGAGGCGGCCGAGCGTTTTGGCCGTCAGTGCATCGTCGTGGCGATCGACGCCAAGTGCGTCAGCGAGGAGGGCGAGGCGCCGCGCTGGGAGATCTTCACCCACGGCGGCCGCAAGCCCACTGGGCTGGACGCGGTGGAATGGGCGAAGAAAATGGTCGACCTCGGCGCCGGCGAACTGCTGCTGACCAGCATGGACCGGGACGGCACCAAGGTCGGCTTCGACCTGGGCCTGACCCGTGCGGTGAGCGATGCGGTGAGCGTGCCGGTGATCGCCTCCGGCGGTGTAGGCGAACTGCAGCACCTGGCGGACGGTGTCACCGAGGGCGGTGCCGACGCGGTGCTGGCGGCGTCGATCTTCCACTTCGGGCAGCACACCATTCCCGAGGCGAAACAGTTCATGCAGGCGCAGGGCATCGAAGTCCGGCTCTGAGGCCTTGTGCGTACCCGGAGGGCGCCCGCTCTCCGGGCTTTCCCCTGAATTCTCCGTCTATTCCCCGTCGACCTTTCTCTTCGCCAGCGGTAGATGCACCGGCTGCTTGATGTCCACAAACATCGGCGCGTTATTGTGGCGCATGGCCCACAGGCCGCTGACCGTGGCCACGGCGATGCCCTGTTCGTCCAGTTCCGGCAAGTGCTTGACCAGATAGTCCACCGTCACCTTGTGCGGGTGGCCGATGGCGATGGCGGTGCCCTTGCGGCGGGCAATGTCGATCAGGTGTTTGAACTGCTTATCGACGAAGGCCTCGGTCTGCTTGTGGTCCAGGAACACGTCCCGGCTCAGGTTGGGCACCTGTGCGCGCTGGGCGCTGTCTGCAGCCACGGTGGAGGCGATGGTGCGGCTGTCGACGAAGTACAGCGGGTACTGGAACAGCTCGCCCATGACCCAGTCCATGTGATCCCGGTTCTGGGTCAGCAGGCTGCCCATGTGGTTGTTGACGCCCTGCACGTAGGGAATGGACTTCAGCGCCCGGCGCAGGGTCTGCACGGTGGTGCGCTGGTCCATGTCGGCGTAGAGCCCGCCGCCGCCGAGACCGATATGGTGGGTGTTGGCCATGGGCGCGTGCAGCATGATTTCCTTGCCGCGGGCGTGGGCCGATTCCGCCAGGTCGTGGGTGTACGGCCGGTAGGGCAGGAAGGCCAGGGTGATCGGCTGATCCAGATCGATCAGGCGCTGGCCCTGGATGCGGTCGTGCCCCATGTCATCGATGATGATGGCGATGGTGGGCGGCGGCTGCTCGCCCGACGCCGAGGCATCGGCGAACGGTAGCAGGGTGGTGCCGACAACGGTCAGCAGGGCGCCGAGCAGGCGTCGATGACGTCCTTTCAAACTCACTCCTTGATGGCTTTGCTCTGATCGAGGATTTTCAGGCCCTTGAGCAGGTTGAGGCTGGTCCGCAGCTGGTAGTCGCGGGACACCAGTTCGTCCCGCGCCGGAGCATCGCCGTTGTCCTCGCTCTCGCCTTCGCCGTTTTCCAGGTGCCCGCTCAGGTCCGCTTCCGTAAAGAAGGGCTGGTTCTCGACTTCGGTCAGCCGGCCCTGGCGCACGACGATGTCCGGGTGGATACCCTTGGCCTGGATGGAGCGCCCGCTGGGCGTGTAATAGCGGGCCGTGGTCAGTTTGATGGCGTGGGTCTCGTCCAGTGGAACGACCGTCTGCACGGAGCCTTTGCCAAAGGATTCGGTGCCCATGACCACGGCGCGGTGGTGGTCCTGCAGGGCGCCGGCGAGAATCTCCGAAGCGGAGGCCGAACCGCCGTTGATCAGCACCACGATGGGGGCGCCGTCGGTTTCGTCCCCCGGTTGGGCGGAGAAGCGCAGTTTGGAGCTCTGGATGCGCCCCTCGGTGTAGACGATCAGGCCCTCGTCCATAACCGCGTCCGCCGCTTCCACCGCCGCTTGCAGGACGCCGCCGGGGTTGTTGCGCAGGTCGATGATCAGGCCGTTCAGGGAGCCGCCGTTCCTGTCTTCGAGGCGGTTGATGGCGTCGACGAACTCGCGTCCGGTTTCCGCCTGGAACTGGGTGAGGCGCAGGTAGCCGTAGCCAGGCTCAAGCATCCGGCTCTTGACGCTGGTGACCTTGATGATCGCCCGCTCGACGTCGATTTCGATGGGCGCGCCGCCCTCGTCATCACGGACGATGGTCAGTGTGAGGGTGGTGCCCGGTTCCCCGCGCATCAGCGACACGGCTTCTTCCAGCGTCATGCCTTTGACCGGCTGGTCGCCCAGCTTGATGATGACGTCGCCGGCCTGCACGCCGGCTTTCTGGGCCGGAGTGTCGTCGATGGGTGAGATCACCCGGATGAAACCGTCTTCCATACCCACTTCGATGCCCAGTCCGCCGAACTCGCCGCTGGTGCTTTCTTCCAGTTCTTCGTAGGCCTGGGGTTCCAGGTAGGCGGAATGCGGGTCGAGGCCGGACAGCATGCCCTTGATGGCGTTCTCCAGCAGGGTCTTGTCGTCGACTTCCTCCACATACGCCTCACGGATACGCCCGAACACCTCGGTGAACTTGCGCAGCTCGTCCAGCGGGAGCTGTTTTTCCGGATTGGGCAGGCGAACCGTGACGTCCTTGCCATTGATTTCGCCCGGCAGCAGGGTATCGCCCGTTTCCGGATCCGTGTCGCCCAGGGCCAGTGCCGGCAGGACCAGCAGGCAGGCGGCAAATGCCAGAACGGTCGGGGCGTTGCGTCTAGCCAGTTTCATGCAGTCATTCCTGTACTCGCAGCGATTTATTATGGAGGACCGGGCGCCTGCGCAACAGTCGTCACGGCAGACACAGTCGCCTTATTGATGGGCAAGCCACTTCCGGGGATTCTGTGGCGTGCCGTTGTGCCGGATCTCGAAGTAGAGTTGTGAGTGCGAGTCCGTGCCGCTCTCTCCGGCAATGGCGATGGTCTCGCCGGCCCTGACCCAATCGCCCGGGCTCTTGAGCAGGCTGGAGTTGTGACCGTAGAGGCTCATGTAACCATCACCATGATCAATAATGGTCAGAAGCCCGAAGCCGCGCAACCAGTTGGCAAAAACCACGCGTCCGTAATGCACCGCTTTGACGTCGGCTTCCGGCTGGGTGGCGATCAACAGGCCGTTGTGACGCAGGCGGCCGTTGCGCAGGCTTTCGCCGTAGCCAACAGTGACCTTACCACGCGCCGGCCAGGGCAGTTTAGCGCGCAGCGAGGCGAACGGCTGCGACTCGTCGGGGGTGGGGATATCGGCGATGGCCGCTTCCACTTCCTTGAGGAGTTTTTCCAGTCGCTCCCGGTCGGCAACCAGGTCTTCCCGCTGTGAGCGCTTGTCCGAGATGTCGGATTTGAGCAGGGCCAGGGTGCGCTGGCGGGTCTGGCGCTGGTCCTCCAGCTTGTCCTGGCGTTCGGCCACCGAGGCTTCGGTTTTCCTGAGATCCAGGCGGGCGGCGACGACCTGTTCGCGGGTGTCCTTGAGCTGGTTGAGGGTGCGGTGAAAAGCTTCCAGCTGGCTGACGGTGTGCTGGCTGAGGTATTCGTGATAGGTCATGATCCGCGCCAGTTTCTGCGGATCGATCTCGTTGAGCAGCACTTTCAGAGCCGGGGCGTCGCCGGCCATCCAGGCAGCGCGGATCTGGGCCTCCAGGGCGCTGCGCTTGGAGGCCAGCTCCCGTTCCAGCTTGGCCTGTTGCGCGCTCAGTTCCTCCAGTCGGGCCTGCTGCTGTGCCGCCTTCTGCTGCAGGGCGCGGCGCTCTTTCTTGAGCTGCCCGATCTGCCGTTCGGTGCGCGCCAGGGTCTGCTCCAGCTCGCCCTGATCGTCCTCGGCGTCTTCCAGCCAGTCGTCGATATCCGCGATCTGTTCCTTGAGCTCTTCAACCTGTTCGCGCGAGACGTCGTCGTCCTGGGCGCTGGCGGGAAGGGGAAGCACGCTCAGCAGTAGCAGGCCGAGCATGCCTGAGCGCAGGGCGCGCAAGCGCTGGCACCGCGGTGGCTGCTGTTCGTTTACCGGGAGCGCGGGCGCCCAGCGACGAAACCGGCGAGCCGCGCTGCGAAGTGAAAGCAGGCGGCAGGCCGGTCGGATCGTGGGCAAAGCGTCCAGCGCTTGAGCTACAACGGACACCGTGGGCGCGCGTCTTGAGCGGCGTTTACGGCAGTTCGACCAGCGAGTGGCCGGTCATTTCCGCCGGCTGCTCCAGCGCCATCAGCGTCAGCAGGGAAGGCGCCACGTCGCTCAGGGCGCCGTCGTCCTTCAGCGCGATAGCGCGGCTGCCCATGTACACCAGCGGCACCGGGCCGGTGGTGTGGGCGGTGTGCACCTGGCCGGACTCGGGGTCGGTCATCTGCTCGCAGTTGCCGTGATCGGCGGTGATCAGGGCCTCGCCGTTGACGTCTTTCAGCGCGGCGTCGATCTTCGTCAGGCACTGATCGATGCACTCGGCGGCCTTGATCGCGGCTTCGTAACTGCCGGTGTGGCCGACCATGTCGCCGTTGGCGTAGTTGCAGATGACCAGGTCGTACTTGCCGCTGCGGATGGCCTCGCACAGCTTGTCGGTCACCTCCGGTGCGCTCATTTCCGGCTGCAGGTCATAGGTGGCGACGTTCGGCGACGGCACCAGGATGCGGTCCTCGCCCTGGTAGGGCTCCTCACGACCACCGCTGAAGAAGAAGGTGACGTGGGCGTATTTTTCGGTCTCGGCGATGCGCAGCTGGGTCTTGTCCAGTTTTTCCATGTACTCGCCCAGGCTGTTGACCAGCTCTTCGGGTGGGTAGGCGCAGGACGTCTTGATGGTGGCGGCGTACTCGGTGAGCATGACGAAGTCCGCCAGGGCCTGGCGTTGCTTGCGCTCGAAACCGTCGAAATCGTCTTCCACGAAGGCGCGGGTCATTTCCCGGGCGCGGTCAGCGCGGAAGTTCATGAAGATCACGCTGTCGCCGTCCTGGACGAACGCGTCCGGCTCGCCGGCGGCCTGGATGCGGGTGGCCTTGACGAACTCGTCGTTCTCGCCGCGCTCGTAGGCTTCGTGCAGACCTTCCACCGGGGTATCGGTGACGAACTCGGCCTCACCGGAGGTGATCAGGTTGTAAGCGGCTTCGACGCGGTCCCAGCGATTGTCCCGGTCCATGGCAAAGTAGCGGCCGACGATGGAAGCGATGCGGCCCACGCCCATCTCGCGCAGCTTGCCGTCGACTTTTTTCAGGGACGGCTCGGCGCTGCGTGGCGGCATGTCGCGGCCGTCCAGGAAGGCGTGGATGTAAACGGTCTTGGCGCCGCGCGAGCGGGCGACTTCGGCGGCGGCGAGGATGTGGTCTTCGTGGGCGTGGACGCCGCCCGGCGACAGCAGGCCCATCAGGTGGACGGCCTTGCCGGCGTCCACGGCCTTGTCGATGGCGCCGGTGATGACCGGATTGTCGGCGAAGGCGCCGTCGCTGATGTCTTTATCGATGCGGGTCAGGCTCTGGTAGACGACGCGACCGGCCCCGAGGTTCATGTGTCCGACCTCGGAGTTCCCCATCTGGCCCTTGGGCAGGCCCACGAACATGCCGGAGGTGTTGATCAGCGTCTGCGGCTGTTCCTGCATGAGCTTGTCCCAGAACGGGGTGTTGGCGTTGCTGATGGCATTATCGTCAGACGGGTCGCGGTGGCCCCAGCCGTCGAGAATAATCAGTGCAGTCGTCTTTCGCATAGCGTTGATTGCCTGGTCGTCCTGAATGGAGTTTGGAGTGCCGAGTCTACCTGTTTTCGGCGGGGCAGGCTAATGGCGGCGCCTTCTGTCGCCGGCTGCGGGTGTGTATAATCGCGCATCAATTCGTCCGCTGGCTTCGGCAGGTAGTATTAATGGAAAGAGTCTTTGAATTCGTCGTCAATCACTACATTCTCGCCTCCATCTTTGTGGTGCTGCTGATTGCACTGCTGCTTCTGGAAACCCGTCGCGGGGGCAAGAAGGTCAACGCCCAGGCGCTCATTAATCTGCTCAACAAGGATCAGGCCGTGGTCGTCGATATCCGCGACCGCAAGGACTTCGCCAACGGCCATATCTCCGGGTCGATCCACATGCCGCTGAACAACCTCAAGGACCGCGCCGCCGAGCTCAAGAAACACGAAGGCAAGCAGGTGGTGATCGTCGACAAGATGGGCCAGCACTCGGCGTCCGCTGTGCGTCAGCTCAACGCCGAAGGTTATACCGATGTGGTACGCCTGGGTGGCGGCATTGCCGACTGGCAGGGCAACAACCTGCCGCTGAAGAAAAAGAAGAAGTAAGCAGGAAAAATAAGCCGGTGCGTGGCCGTGGGCAGCCAGTTGAATTTGCTGCCCGGTTGGCGCACTGTTGCACTCGACATCAACGGGCCGCGGCCCGCCGGGGCATCTTCGGATCCTAATGGCGGACGCACACGATAACGAGAGCGGAGCGGCGTCACGGCTGACTCCGGACAAGAACCGAAAGGAAGAAAGATGGCTGAAAACGATCAGGCCGCAGGCAGCGCCAATACCAACGAGAACCAGCCCCAGTTCGCGCTGCAGCGGATCTACATCAAGGATCTGTCGTTCGAGTCCCCCAATTCGCCGACCCTGTTCCAGGAGCAGTGGCAGCCGCAGGTCAACCTGGACCTGAACACCGCCCATACCCAGGTCAGCGACACCCAGTACGAAGTGGTGCTGTCCATGACCGTGACCGCCAAGGTGGGTGAGAAAGTGGCCTACATCGTCGAAATCCAGCAGGCCGGCGTGTTCATGGTCAAGGGTATCGAGGGGCCGCAACTGGGTCAGATGCTGGGTGCCTACTGCCCGAACATCCTGTTCCCCTATGCGCGTGAGTCCATCGACAACATCGTGGGCAAGGGCAGCTTCCCGGCCCTGATGCTGGCGCCGGTGAACTTCGACGCCATCTACGCCCAGGCGCTCAAGCGCCAGCAGGACGAAGCAGCGGGCGAAGCCGCTGAAGAGCAGAAGCACTGATCCTGCCCTCGGGGCCGGCTTTCAGCTGGCCCCAGGCTTCTTTTGCGCCCTCCTCGCGCGTTTTCCTCTTTCCCGTTCGTGTCCGCAATTAGAGAGCCAGCCGTTCCCGGAGCGGGGATGTTGGCGTATTGTTGAGCCTTCCTGTTTAACCCTGGCCGTCGAGCCCGACAGCAAACACCTCCGAGTCGTCATGTTCCATATCGTCCTGCACGAACCCCAGATTGCCCCCAATACCGGCAATATCATCCGTCTGGCCGCCAACACCGGCTTCCGGCTGCACCTGATCGAGCCGTTGGGGTTTGATTTCGAGGAGCGCAAGCTCAGGCGGGCGGGGCTGGACTATCACGATCTGGCGAATGTCAGTCGCTACCGGGATTTCGAGGACTTTCTGGCGCAGCATCCGGGCAAGCGGATCTTTGCCATGACCACCAAAGCCCGCGCGCACTACAGTGAGGTGACGTTCAGGGAAGGGGATTGCCTGCTGTTTGGCAGCGAAACCACCGGGTTGCCCGCGGACATCCGCGATGGTTCCGCCATTGAGCAGGCCTTGCGCCTGCCCATGTGCAACACCTCCCGCAGTCTGAACCTGTCCAACGCCGTGGCCGTCGTGTGTTACGAGGCCTGGCGTCAGGTGGGGTTCAAGGGAGGTGTCTGAGACCTCCGTGTGAGAACGGCCGCGTTCGCGACGTTCTCACACGATCTCTTCCAATAGGCGGCGTTATCAGTCGCCTGAGGTCAGGTTGCTGAGCAGACGGCTGGTGCTTTCGTGGGCATCGCCGAACAGCATCTGCGTGTTCTCCTTGAAGAACAGC
Organism: Marinobacter sp. JSM 1782161; assembly: GCF_011421605.1. NCBI lineage: Bacteria > Pseudomonadati > Pseudomonadota > Gammaproteobacteria > Pseudomonadales > Marinobacteraceae > Marinobacter > Marinobacter sp. JSM 1782161. Next base: position 1,990,578 of record NZ_WSSA01000002.1, on the reverse strand, counting down.
GGGTTTTCCACACCGGAGTAGCCGGCGGACATGCCGCGCTTGAGCACCACCACCTGCCGCGCTTTCCAGACTTCCAGCACCGGCATGCCGGCGATCGGGCTGCCCGGGTCTTCCGAGGCGCTCGGGTTGACGGTGTCGTTGGCGCCGATGACCAGGACCACGTCGGTCTCCGGGAAGTCGTCGTTGATCTCATCCATTTCCAGCACGATGTCATAGGGCACGTGGGCCTCGGCCAGAAGCACGTTCATGTGTCCCGGCAGACGACCGGCAACCGGATGGATCGCGAAGCGCACGTTGGTGCCCCGCTTGCGCAGGAACTGGGTGATCTCGCTGACCGCGTTCTGGGCCTGGGCGACGGCCATGCCGTAACCCGGGGCGATGATTACCGAATCGGCGTTGCGCAGCTCGTCGGCGACTTCATCGATGGAGGTTTCGTTGATGGTCAGGTCGCCGTCCACCGCAGCGGAGCTGGAACTGGTCTGACCGAAGCCGCCGAGGATGACGCTCACGAACGAGCGGTTCATCGCCTTACACATGATGTAGCTCAGGATCGCGCCGCTGCTGCCCACCAGGGCGCCGGTGACGATCAGCAGGTCGTTGCCCAGCATGAAGCCGATGGCCGCGGCGGCCCAGCCGGAGTAGCTGTTGAGCATGGACACCACGACCGGCATATCGGCACCGCCGATGGCCATGATCAGGTGGATGCCCAGGATGGCGGCCAGAGCCGTCATGATGGCCAGGGCCAGCAAGCCTTCGATCATGCTGTTGGTGGTCAGGAACCAGCCTCCCAGGCCAACGCACGCGGCGATGATGAGCAGGTTCATGACGTGGCGGCCCGGCAGGGTCAGCGCCTTGCTGGCGATGCGGCCGTCAAGCTTGCCGCAGGCGACCAGCGAGCCGGTGAAGGTCACGGCACCGATGAAGATGCCCAGGAACACTTCCACCAGTTTGATGGTGTGCTCGGCGCCGTGGGTGTCCACCAGCGGCTCGACATAGCCGGCAAAGCCGACCAGCACCGCCGCCAGGCCCACGAAGCTGTGCAGCAGGGCCACCAGTTGGGGCATCTGGGTCATTTCCACCCGGTTGGCGATGACGATGCCAATGGCGGCGCCGATGGTGATGGCGATCAGGGTGGTGACCCAGCCATCGCTCATGCCGCCGACGGTGGCGGCTATGGCGATGAGGATACCGGCGATGCCGTAGACGTTACCGCGACGGGCGGTTTCCTGGTGGCTCAGGCCGCCCAGGCTCAGGATAAACAGAATGCTTGCGCCCACGTAGGCGACTGTGATCAATCCTTGTGACATGGACGCTCTCCTTACCGATGGAACATCTTGAGCATGCGATAGGTGACCCGGAAGCCACCCCCGATGTTGATACAGGCAATCAGGACCGCGACGAACGCGATAATGCCGATCACCAGATTCTGCGCCTGGGCCAGGTGCAGGATCGCGCCCAGCACGATGATGCCGCTGATGGCGTTGGTCACACTCATGAGAGGGGTATGAAGCGAGGCGGTCACGTTCCAGATCACCTGCCAGCCGACGAAGCAGGCCAGCACGAAGACCGTGAAGTGTGACAGGAAGGACTTCGGTGCATAGGCACCGATGCCGTACAGGGCGGCGACGGTGGCCACCAGCAGGGCGCCTTTCCAGAATGCCTTGGCGCCGGACTTGCCGCTGTCGGCGTCCTCGGCTGCCGGCTGTGCGGCGGCTTGCGGCTGGGCCGGTTTAGGCGCGGGTTTCTCCGGCTGCGGTGCCGGCCAGGTCACCTTGCCTTCGTGGGTGACGGCCACGCCGCGGATGACGGTGTCTTCCATGTCGACCTGGATCTCGCCGTCTTTCTCTGGCGTCAGCTCGCTCAGCAGGTGCCAGAGGTTGGTGGCGTAGAGGTCGGAGGAGACGCTGGCCATGCGGCTCGGCAGGTCGGTGTAGCCGACGATGCTGACGCCGTTCTCGATCGCCACTTCACCCGGCTGGGTCAGTTCGCAGTTGCCACCTTGTTCAGCCGCAAGATCCACGATCACGCCGCCCGGCTTCATGGCGCGAACCATGTCCGCGGTAATCAGGCGCGGGGCCGGCTTGCCCGGGATCAGGGCGGTGGTGATGATGATGTCGACTTCCTTGGCCTGTTCCATGAACAGGGCCATTTCCGCCTCGATGAACTCCTTGCTCATCTGCTTGGCATAGCCGCCGCTGCCGCTGCCGTCTTCCTCGAAGTCCAGCTCCAGGAAGTCGGCGCCCATGCTTTCCACCTGCTCTTTCACTTCCAGGCGGGTGTCGAAGGCGCGCACGATGGCGCCCATGCTGCGGGCCGCACCGATGGCTGCCAGACCGGCGACACCGGCACCGATGACCATGACCTTGGCGGGCGGTACTTTACCGGCCGCGGTGACCTGACCGGTGAAGAAGCGGCCAAAGCGGTTGGAGGCTTCCACGACCGCGCGGTAGCCGGCAATGTTGCCCATCGCGCTCAGGGCGTCCATCTTCTGGGCGCGGCTGATGCGGGGCAGGGCGTCGATGGAGAAGGCGGTGACGTTCCTGGACGCCAGTGTCTCCAGCAGCTCGGGGTTCTGGGCCGGCCACAGGAAACTCAGCAGGTAGCTGTCGTCCTTGAGCAGGCTGGTCTCGTCCAGGTCGGCCTGCTCGTTGAAGCGGGGCCCGCGGACTTTCAGGATGAACTCGGCGGCGGACCAGAGGTCCTGCGCGTTATCTGCGATCTCGGCCCCTGCCTGGCGATAGGCGTCGTCATGATACGTCGCAGCGGCGCCTGCGCCGGTCTCCACGACGACCGTATGGCCAAGCTTGATCAGCTTGCCGACAGAGGCCGGTGTGGCCGCCACCCGGTTTTCGCCGGGGTAGCACTCTTTGGGGATGCCAATTTTCATGTGCAAACCTCTTTATGACTGTCTGTTACCGGTGCCCGTTTGTTGTTCGGCCGAAAAGCCCGTGCGAGGCTGGCCGGGTGTCTTTCATTACAGGTTATTGTTTTTATGTTGTTTTTGTTCTTGTGGTCGATCCGGCAGCGTTGGGCATCTGCGTCGCTCGCCGGACTCGTTCGTCTGACGAGGGGGTGCGTTTGTACCACATACCGGTAACTACGCATAGACATAAATCGACCGCGTCGCCCTCTTTTGGGGCGGAATGTCGATTATGGGCGAAAGGCTGACGCGCGTGGATAGCCCGTCTGACGTGGGGAGGCGGTTAATTCGGAGAAGGCGGGGAAAAAAGCCGGCGGCGGGCGCGCCGCCGGCCCTCCGGGGTTAGCGTTCGACCGCCAGCGCAACGCCCATGCCGCCGCCGATGCACAGGGTCGCGAGGCCTTTTTTCGCATCACGGCGCTGCATTTCGTGCAGCAGGGTGACCAGGATGCGGCAGCCGGAGGCGCCGATCGGGTGGCCCAGGGCGATGGCGCCGCCGTTGACGTTGACCTTGTCGGTGTCCCAGCCCAGGTCGCGGTTGACCGACAGGGCCTGGGCGGCGAAGGCTTCGTTGGCCTCGATCAGGTCCAGCTCGTCGACGCCCCAGCCGGCGCGCTCCAGGCAGCGGCGTGTGGCCGGAATGGGGCCGGTGCCCATGATCTGCGGGTCGACGCCGGCGCTGGCGTGGGCGCGAATGGTGGCCAGTGGCGTGAGGCCCAGTGCCTGGGCCTTCTCGGCGCTGCACACCACCACGGCGGCGGCGCCGTCGTTGATGGACGAGGCGTTGCCGGCGGTCACGCTGCCGTCTTTCTTGAAAGCGGGCTTGAGTTTGCCCAGGCCCTCGCCGGTGACGCCATCACGCGGGCCTTCGTCGCGATCCACCACCAGCGGGTCGCCCTTGCGCTGGGGCACGCTGATGGGCACGATCTGGCCGTCGAAATAGCCGGCTTCACGTGCGGCCACGGCTTTCTGCTGGGAGGCGGCGGCAAACGCGTCCTGCTCTTCCCGGGTCAGCCCGTATTTCTCCACGATGTTCTCGGCGGTCACGCCCATGTGGTAGCCGTTGAAGGCGTCCCAGAGGCCGTCGTTGACCATGGTGTCCACCAGTTTCCAGTCGCCCATGCGCTGGCCGTTGCGACTGTTGGGCAGCACGTGGGGCGCCTGGCTCATGCTTTCCTGGCCCCCGGCGAGAATCACGTCCGCGTCGCCGCAGCGGATGGCCTGGACGGCCATGTGGACCGCTTTCAGGCCGGACCCGCACACCTTGTTGATGGTCATGGCGGGCACGTGGTCGGGCAGACCGGCGTGGATGGCGGCCTGGCGCGCCGGGTTCTGGCCGCAGCCGGCGGTCAGCACCTGTCCCAGGATGACTTCGTCCACCTGATCGCCGGCGATCCCGGTCTCGTCCAGCAGGGCCTTGATGACGGCCGAGCCCAGTTGATCCGCCCGCAGGCTGGCGAGTCCGCCGCCGAACGTCCCGATCGGGGTACGGCGGGCTGCCGCGATGACTACGTCGCGCATGGTGCTCTCTCCTCAGGGAAATGTGTTGGCATTCTATCTGAAATTGTGACGGTTGCGACTAATCGTATGGTGACGACCCGTCCGGCGATGGCGCCGCCGGATCGTTGGCTGCCGGCGGCGCCAGCACCTGCCGGATGCGCTCCAGCCGGGTCTGGCGAATGGCCTCACCCAGGGCCTTGCCGGTGTAGCCTTCCGCCATCAACGCCTGGGGATCCACGGTCTTGGCCTGTCGCAGGGCGATTTCGACAGGGCCCCGGTCCAGCACCTGGCTGCGGGCCTGGCCCAGCGCTTCGGCGGCGTCCAGCAGGTCGGTGAAACGTTCCGGACGGCGCCAGGCGTCGGTCCGGTCGAGCAGGGCCATCAGCAGGTCGGCATCGCGTGGGGCGTCTTCCAGCAGGTCGTCGACGGTGTCGGCCAGCAGGCGTGCCAGGTCGCGACAGTCGTTGGGCGTCTTGAGGCGTTCGGAGAGGGTGTCGACGAGATTGCCGTCGCCCAGCCCTGCCACCAGGGCCGCATAGCGCACAGCGATGCGATCCCCGTGACGGCTGGCGGCGTCCAGCGCCTGCAGGGTAGTGGGACGGCGCTGGCTGCCCAGCGCATCGGCCAGGGGCGGCATCAGCGTCTCCAGGGCGCCGCATTGCTGCAGGACCCGGAAGAAGACGCCGGGGTCCGCCTCCAGCAGGGCGCGCTGGATTTCCTGCCAGACCCGTTCAGCCACCAGATGCTCGACTTCGCCGGCCTCGGCCATGCTGCGCATCAGTGCCAGGGTGTCGTCCGCCACGCGGAAGCCCAGCGGCGCCAGGCGAGCGGCAAAGCGGGCGACGCGCAGGATGCGCAGCGGGTCCTCGGCAAAAGCCGGCGAGACGTGCCGCAAGCGGCGCGCTTCCAGATCCTGTCGGCCATTGAAGGGATCGATAATCTGTCCGTCCCCGGCCTGGGCCATGGCGTTGATGGTCAGGTCCCGGCGGCGCAGGTCGTCTTCCAGGGTGACGTCCGGTTCGCTGTGGACGACAAAACCGTGGTAGCCCTGTCCCTGTTTACGTTCGGTGCGGGCCAGGGCGTATTCCTCCCCGGTTTCCGGATGGAGGAAGACCGGAAAATCCGCGCCCACCTGCTTGAAGCCCCAGTCGAGCATTTCCTGTGGGGTGGCGCCCACGACGACCCAGTCGCGATCCTTGACCGGGCGGCCGAGCAATTGGTCCCGGACGGCTCCCCCCACGAGATAGATATCCATAGCGCATCCTGCAATAACGATAGGGCGATTATCGGGATCATCGAACGAGGGGGCAACCCGTTCGCGGGATTGGCCGGACTGGCGGCGTGGGGCGTGACGACTGCTGGAGGCCCCTTAGTTAGAAGGCGGCCCCCAGCTCCACGGCGGCGCCGGTCTCGGTGTCGCTGACCAGGCCGGACAGCTCCAGGTGAGCGCCATAGGGCGAGAAACCCAGGCCGAATGTGTACAGGGTGTCTTCTTCGACGCCGCTGTTGTCGTCGTTGCTGGCCAGATTGTGGCGGAGGCCGGCGCGCAGCTGTACGGCGCGGAATACGTCCAGCTCGCCGCCCAGGGCGGCCCACTGCGTGTCGTCACCGAAACCGAAGGCTTCCGCCTCGGTCAGATCGATCTCGGCGGTGACCGCATGGATGTCGCCATGATGGGCGATGCCCGCGGTGACGCGGGGATCGAGCTCGAAGGTTCGGCCGGAGCGGGAATCCAGGTCCATGGGGATGATGTTGCGTACCGACAGGCCGGCGGTCCACGCCTGACTCTCGCCGAAGCGGTAAGCGGCGCCGAGGTCGGCGTTGAAGCCGCTCTTGTCGGTCTCGTTCTCGTCGGCATCGAAGTCGTCGTCTTCAAAGTCGCTGACCCGCCGGTTGTACTCGTAGGTCCGCAACTGGACGTACTTCGGCGACAGGCCGATGGCGAGCTGGTTGTCGTCGCTCATCTGGAAAGTCTTGGCGAAACTGACCCCGACTTCCCCGACCGCGGCGGCATAGGCGGTGCCCTCGGAGGTGAGGATGTCGCCAATGTCGGTGATGGTGGTGGCCAGTGCCGGATTGTTCTGAATGGCTTCCAGCAGCGCCAGGTCGCTGTCGGAGACGTCGCCGCGACCGGTGGCGCGTACGCTGGCATTGGTGAATACGCCGACCGAGACGCCCGAGGTCGGCAACGCCAGGCTCAGGCCGACGCCGGCGTCGGCGCGCATGGTATCCCGGTTAAGCGCTTCGAGCTGGGATTGCAGGCGCCCGGCGCTGTCGGAAATGGCTGCGGTGTCCAGGGTGTCGATCTGTGCGTTGATGGTGTCGATGGTGTCCTGAATGTCGTCGATCTGGTCGATCACCTCTTCGTCGTCCGCCAGTCGGGCGTTGATTGACGGCAGGATGAGCCCGAATTCGTCGGCCCAGTCGTGTTGGCCCATGGCCAGCATGGCGGGGTTGGCGGTATTGGCCGAGGCGGGGTGGGCGACGGCGACACCGGTGCCGCCCATGGCGAACGAGCGGGCGGTGGTGAAACTCTGTGGCGCGGCCACCGCGCCGGCGGTGGTGGTGGCAAGGCTGACGGCCAGGGCGATGCGGCGATGGATCATGGAAGATCTCCGGATTGTCTGAGTCGAGCTTCCTCCGGGCGGAGTGGCGGACTATAGACCAGGCTCCGGCGCCGGAATGTGGTCACATGGTTACGTCGCGTGGCTTTTCGCTTCGTCTTACGATAGACCATCCGGCCGGCTGCCGCGTCGGCTGCGGAGAATTTTTGCCGCCTGCCGTCCCGGAGTGTCCGGGCTCTCCGGGATTATGGTTTCATGATAGTGAGTTAGCGTTCCTGGCGTGATTTTTTCATGGCAGGGACGAAAGTGCGTTTTTGCCGGAGAAAGACATGAAGCGTTTTGTAACCAGCCTGTGCCTGGCTGCGATCGGCCTGACCGGTTGTGCGTCCTCGTCGACAGAGGACCGACAGAGGGCGATCGCCGCCGAGCGACTGGAGCCGATCGTGGTCCGGGTCAGTGGATTCGGCACCTACGCGGATGCCACCAACGACCGCCTGGACACCCGCAAACGGCTGCTGGCACGGCGCGCTTCCAAGCTGGATGCCTACCGGGCGCTGGCGGAGCGGGTCTACGGCACGGTGATCTACGGTAGCTCGACAGTGAACGACTTTGTCCTCAACAACGACAACTTCCGCTCCTACGTGGACAGCTACATTCGCGGCGCCAAGCTGGTGGCGGTCAATGAGCACAGCGATGGCGTGGTGGAGTCGGTGATGGAGCTCAAGCTGGAGTCCCGCTTCCGCGCCTGCGTGGCGATGTCCGAAGACCGTGACGTGCCCGAACGCTGCCCGATTCCCATGCCCATGGGCAACGACAGTCGCGGTGATGTGCACGCCGAGACGGTCGATTCGCTGTACTACCTGGAATGAGTCGGAAGTCTGGAATGAGACGAGCGGTTGCAAAGAGGCCGGCTGGAATGAAGCGGATGAGTCGTTGGTTTGCCATTATCGCGGGCCTGCTGCTGAGCGGCAGTGTTGCCGCCGCCTGGGTGCAGGGCACCGGACAGGCCGTGATTGTTGGTGATGACGTGGGTGCCGCCCGGGAACAGGCGCGCAACGCCGCCCTGCGTGACGCGGCCCTGCGCTACGACGCGCGGGTGGCCAGCGAGGACACCATGCACAACGGCGTGCTGACCGATTCCCGCCTGAGTGTGGCGTCGCAGGCGCGAGCCCGTCAGGTGCGGGTGCTGGAGGAGAATCGCCGCGGCAACCTGCTGCGCATGACCATCGAGGCGGACATGAGCGCCGACCAGGCTTGCCAGGCCCGGGATGCGGCCCGCTTGCGCAAGCGGGTGGCGATTACCGGATTCCCGATTGCCGATACCGATCACACCCGTATGGGGCGCGTGGCCGATGCCAGCGAGGTCCTGCCGCGGCAGTTGCAGGAGCGCCTGCAGGCGGATGGTCAGGTGCAGGTATTCGGTGCCACCGGTGTGCAGATGTTCCCGGACGTGCCCAATGCGCCGACCCGGCAGCGCTTCGACAATAGCCTGACCAACGTGATCCAGCTGGCGCGGGAACTGGATGTCCAGTTTGTCGTTACCGGTGTGATCCGCGACATGCGTCTGTCCGATCCGGAAGCCTGGGGAACCTCGATTCTCGATCGCATGCAGCGTGGTCTGGGGGTGGCGAACCAGGAGCGGCAATTCGTCGCCGATCTGATGGTGTACGACGGCTACAGCGGCTCGCCGGTGTTCCAGAAGCGTTTCGCGACGAGCGGCACCTGGGATGCGGATATGACCGACAATACCGGCTTCGGTTCGACCGCTTTCCGGGCCACCGATTACGGGCAGGCCGTGGAGCGGACTCTGGGGCAGATGGAACAGGCGGTGAACGCCGCCCTGGCGTGCCAGCCGTTCATTACCCGCATCAGCCGGGTCGACGGCCAGAAGGTCTATCTGGCGTCCGGTGCCACGGCGGGGCTGCGCCCGGGCGATCAGCTTCAGCTCTACCGCAGTTTCCGCTTCTTCGACGCACCGGACTCAACGCCCGAGTTGACCGACTCCGGTATGACCATGACCGTCAATCACGTGCATCCGGATTTCAGCAGCGGTCTGATGCCGGATGTCGGTGCCGTGCACAACCTGCAGCGGGATGATATTGCGATTATCTGGTGAGGGCGGCGTTGCTGAGGGATATTAGAGGCGTCATGTCGCCGGGGCTTTAGTTTCGGAACCGGCTTGTGGCCTGCCAGAGGTTGCCCGGGGCCCTTACGGGCCTCCGAAGCTGAAGCTTCGGCGACATTGGGGATGCGGTCGAGCGTGGGAATCAGACCCCGGCCGCTTCCTTCGCCGCAATGTCCCGGATCTTGCCGACCATGGCGCGCAGGCCGTTGCCGCGGGTCGGGGAGATGTGGCGGAACAGGTCGAGGCGCTCGAACAGCTCGTCCACGTCTACCGACAGCAGGTCGCGCGGGGACTGGGCGTTCAGGGCGATGAGGATGATGGCGGCGAGACCGCGCACGATCATGGCGTCGCTGTCGATCAGCAGGAACAGGCGGCCGCTGTCCGGATCCGTGTAGTGGATCAGCCACACCTGGCTCTGGCAGCCGTGCACGTAGTTTTCCTCGACCCGCTCCTCATCCGGGAACGCCGGCAGCTGGCGGCCCAGGTCGATGATGTAGGCGTAGCGCTCTTCCCAGTCATCAAGGAATTCGAACGCCTCGTGGACGTCTTCCAGGGTGACTTTCTGGCCCAGGGGGTTGTCGAGGAACGATTGCTTGGCTGCTGTCATAGGTCTCGGGTGTAGCGTTTTCAGGATTTGCAGAGAGTGAACCGCATCGGGGCGGATGGCGCAAGGGGAGGCCTTACAGCATCCCTAGCTCGAGCTTGGCTTCATCCGACAGCATGTCGTTGTTCCAGGGCGGGTCGAAGGTCAGTTCCACGGTGACCTTGTCCACGTTCGGCACGTGTTCCACCTTGCGTTTGACGTCGTCGGTAATCACCGGGCCCATGCCGCAGCCAGCGGCGGTCAGGGTCATCCGGATGTAGACCTGGTTGCCCTCGTCAGTGCCGTTGGTTATCTGGCAGTCGTAGATCAGGCCCAGCTCCACCACGTTCACCGGAATCTCCGGATCGTAGCAGCTGCGCATGGCCTCCCACACCTGATTCTCGTTCACCGAGCCGTCTTCCGGCGTGTCGTAGCTGCTCTGCGGCGGTTCTTTGCCCAGGGCGTCGGCGTCGTGGCCTTCCACTCGCGCCAGGTTGCCGTTGACCGCCACCGTGAACGTGCCGCCCAGGGACTGGGTGATGGTCACGAAGGTGTCCGACGGAATCATGATCTCCGTGCCGGACGGCACCAGTCGGGCTTCCACTTCGCGCTTGGTCAGGACAACTTCGCGTTCGGCCATGGGGGAATGTCGCCTCGTCTATCGGTGAATCAGGAGATGGAAAAGCTCTCGCCGCAACCGCATTCGGCGGTGGCGTTGGGATTGCGGAAATGGAACATGGAGTTCAGCCCTTCCCGAATGAAGTCGATCTCGGTGCCGTTGACGACCGCCAGGTGCTTGCGCTCGACGTAGACGTCCACATCATCGACGGTGAAGATGGCGTCGTCCTCACCCTGTTCGGTGACCCATTCGGTCTCGTACATGAAACCGGAGCAGCCGCTCTTGCGGACGGCCAGGCGGATGCCGCGGGCCTCCGGATGCTTCTCAAGCTGCTTGCGCACGTGTGACACCGCGGCGGGTGTCAGGGTCACGCCCACGCTGGGGGTAAAGGTTTCAGCCGTCATCGATTCGCCTCCCGATCAATCCGTTATTCAGCGAACAGTCGCTGGATCTTCTGCAGCGCTGCGAACAGCTGCTCCACTTCATCCAGCGTGTTGTAGAACGCAAACGAAGCCCGCGCCGTCCCCGGTACGCCGTAATACGCCATCAGCGGCATGGCGCAGTGGTGGCCGGTGCGGATCGCGATGCCCTGCTGGTCGAGCAGGGTGCCTATATCACTGGGGTGCAGTCCGTCGATTTTAAAGGACATGACCGGCACCTTGTCAGTGGCGGTGCCGATCACGGTCATGCCCGGGACCGTTTCCACCAGCTCGTTGGCCCGCTGCAGCAGCGCCTGCTCGGCGGTTTCCAGGGCGTTGCGGCCCAGGCCCTCGACGTAGTCGATGGCCGCGCCCAGACCGACCGCCTCGGCGATCGGCGGGGTGCCGGCTTCGAACTTGTAGGGCAGCACGTTCCAGGTGGTCTTCTCGAAGGTCACCCGCTCGATCATCTCGCCGCCGCCCATAAAGGGCTCCATATCCTGCAACAGCGCTTCGCGGCCGTAGAGCACGCCGATGCCGGTGGGGCCGAACAGCTTGTGGCCGGAGAAGGCGTAAAAGTCGCAGTCCAGTGCCTGGACATCGGGGCGGTAGTGGGGCACCGCCTGGGCGCCGTCGATCACTGTGTACAGGCCTTTCGACTTCGCCTTGGCCACCAGCTCGCGCACGGGGTTGACCGTGCCCAGCACGTTGGAGACGTGGGCCACCGCCAGTACGCGGGCGCGGCCGCTATCGAGTAACGTGTCCAGTTCCGGCATGTCCAGCTCGCCCGCCGGCGTGACGGGGATCGGCACGACTTTCGCGCCGATGCGCTGGGCCACCATCTGCCAGGGCACGATGTTGGCGTGGTGCTCCATGGTGCTGACGAGGATCTCGTCGCCGGCCTGCAGCCGCTGGCCGAGGCTGTTGGCGACGGTGTTGATGGCCTCGGTGGTGCCGCGGGTCCAGATCACCTCTTTGGTGCTGGCGGCGTTGAGGAACTGACGAACCGTCTCGCGGGCGCCCTCGAAGGCGGCGGTGGCCCGGTCCCCCAGGGTGTGGGCGCCACGGTGCACGTTGGAGTGGCTGTGCCGGAAGTAGGCGTCCATGGCGTCCAGCACGGCGACCGGCTTGTGGGCGGAGGCGCCGTTGTCCAGGTACACCAGGGGCTTGCCGTTCACTGTCTCGGACAGGATCGGGAAGTCGCGGCGGACGCGGTCTACGTCCAGGGCTTTTCGGGCTGCCGCAAGATCGGTCATGTCGCTCAGGCTCCCTCGAACGCTTGTTCGATAAACCGGTTCAGACGCGCCTGTACGGTTTCCCGCACCGCCTCGACCGGAATCTGCTCGATCAGTTCGTTGATGAACGCCATGGAGAGCAGGGTGTTGGCCTCGCGCCGGTCGATGCCGCGTGACACCAGGTAGAACAGCGCGGTGTCGTCCAGTTGGCCGACGGTGGCGCCGTGGGCGCATTTGACGTCGTCGGCGTAGATTTCCAGCTCCGGCTTGGTGTCGATTTCCGCACCGGTGGAGAGCAGCAGATTCTTGTTGCTCATGTTGGCGTTCGACTTCTGCGCATCCGGGTGAATGTGGATGCGGCCATTGAAGATGGCGTGGGACTCGTCCGCGGCGATGTTGCGATAGGTTTCCTCGCTGTCGCAGTGGGCGGCCACGTGTTCAATGGTGGTGTGGTTGTCGAAATGCTGTTTGCCCTGGGTCACGGCGACGCCGTTGAGGCGGCAGTTGGCGCCGGATTCTTCCAGGCGCACCTGCAGGTCGTGCCGGCGCAGCGGGCCGCCGAAGCCGACGCAATGGCTGTCCAGACGGGCGTGGCCCAGCAGGCGCGCACCGGTGGCGCCGATGTGGTAGGTGTTCTCACCTTCCAGGGCCAGGCGCACGCTGGTGATGTTGGCGCCGTCCGCCAGGCTGAATTCGGTGACGGTGTCCACCAGGGCCGGTTGTTCGCCGGTGGAGATGTACTCCTCGACCAGGGTCATCTGGCTGTTGGCGCCGGCGTCCACGTAGATCCGCGGGTAGACGGAGCCGGACGCTTCGGCGTCGGTCTCGGCGATCACGAACAGCGGACGGTCGAGCACCGCGCCCTGGCGCAGGCGGATGAACAGGCCGTCCTCGAAACGGGCGGTGTTCAGGCGCGCCATCTGCACGGCCTTGCTGTCCAGGGTGTTGTCCAGGCGCTCGGCCAGGGACTGGGCGGTGACTTCGTCCAGATCGGCGAAGCTGCGGATCTCGATGCCGTCCACGTCCGGGAAATCACTCGCTTCCGGCACCACAACACCGTTGTGAATGACCACGTGGTAGCCGTCCATCGCCAGGGCCGGGCCGGCCTTGTAACCGGACGGCAGGTTGGCCGCGAGGGTGTCGTCCAGCTTCAGGTAACGGCTGGAGTACTTCCAGTTCTCGGTCTTGCGCGTCGGTAGCGGCATGTCTACCAGGGCGCTGCCGCGCTGTTCACGCAGCTTGCGCAGCGGTTCCGGCAGCTTGGCGCCGGACGCCTCGAGAAACGCGCCGGAAAGGGTCGGTGCTGCTTTCATCATAACCAACCTCCTTAGCCGGCCTCGACTTCGTCTGCGTCCTTGATACCGAGCCAGCCGTAGCCGCGCTCTTCCAGTTCCAGAGCCAGCTCGCGACCGCCAGACTTGACGATCTTGCCGGCGGCCAGCACGTGCACGTAGTCCGGCACGATGTGGTTCAGCAGACGCTGATAATGCGTGACCATCAGCACGGCGCGCTCCGGGGAGCGCAGGGCGTTGACGCCGTCGGCGACCACCTTGAGGGCGTCGATGTCCAGGCCGGAGTCGGTTTCGTCGAGGATCGCCAGACGCGGCTGCAGCAGCAGGGCCTGGAGGATCTCGTTGCGCTTCTTCTCACCGCCGGAGAAGCCTTCGTTGACGCCGCGCTTGAGGAACGCCGGGTCCAGGTCCACCTGCTTGGTGGTTTCCTTGGCCAGCTTCATGAAATCGACCGCGCTGAGCTCTTCCTCGCCGTGATGGGCGCGCATGGCGTTGACCGCGGTGCGCAGGAACTGCAGGTTGCTGACGCCGGGGATTTCCACCGGGTACTGGAACGCCAGGAAGATGCCTTCGCGGGCGCGCTCCTCGGTTTCCAGTTCCAGCAGGTCCTTGCCGTCGAGCGTGATTTCGCCGCCGGTGACCTCGTAGGCTTCGTTGCCGGCCAGGATCGCGGACAGGGTGCTCTTGCCGGAGCCGTTAGGGCCCATGATGGCGTGAACTTCGCCCGGTTTGATGTCCAGGTCGATGCCCTTGAGGATTTCCTTGCCGTCGACGGCGGCGTGCAGGTTACGAATGCTCAGCATGGATTGTGATCTCTCTCTGAATTCCTGAATTCTGTGTGCGTGGTCGTTCGCAGGCCGTTAAGCCGGGCCCGTTAACCGACGGACCCTTCAAGGCTGACTTCCAGCAGCTTGCCGGCTTCCACGGCGAATTCCATCGGCAGCTCCTTGAACACTTCCTTACAGAAGCCGTTGACGATCATGGACACCGCCTGTTCCGGATCGATGCCGCGCTGGCGGCACAGGAACATCTGCTCGTCGCTGACCTTGGAGGTGGTGGCCTCGTGCTCGACGATCGCGCCCTTGTTCTTGCTCTCGATGTACGGGAACGTGTGGGCGGCGCACTGGTCGCCGATCAGCAGGGAGTCGCACTGGGTAAAGTTGCGCGCGCCTTCCGCGCCCGGGCCGAACTTGACCAGCCCGCGATAGGCGTTGCTGGAGCGACCGGCGGAAATGCCCTTGGAGATGATGGTGCTGGACGTGTTCTTGCCCAGATGGATCATCTTGGTGCCGGTATCGGCCTGCTGGTAGTTGTTGGTCAGCGCCACGGAGTAGAACTCGCCCACGCTGTTCTCGCCGCGCAGGATGCAGCTCGGGTACTTCCAGGTCACGGCGGAGCCGGTTTCGACCTGGGTCCAGGAGATCTTGGAGTTCTTGCCGATGCAGGCGCCGCGCTTGGTGACGAAGTTGAAGATACCGCCTTTGCCTTCCTCGTCGCCCGGGTACCAGTTCTGCACGGTGGAGTACTTGATCTGGGCGTCGCCCAGCGCCACCAGCTCGACCACGGCCGCGTGCAGCTGGTTCTCGTCGCGCATCGGCGCGGTGCAGCCTTCCAGGTAGCTGACGTAGCTGCCTTCGTCGGCGATGATCAGGGTACGCTCGAACTGGCCGGTGTTGGCCGCGTTGATGCGGAAGTAGGTGGACAGCTCCAGCGGGCAGCGCACGCCCTTGGGAATGTAGACGAACGAGCCGTCGGAGAAGACCGCGGAGTTCAGCGCCGCGAAGAAGTTGTCACCGGCCGGCACCACGCTGCCCAGGTACTTCTCCACGAGCTCCGGGTATTTCTGGACCGCCTCGGAAATCGGGCAGAAGATCACGCCGGCTTCGGCCAGCTGATCCTTGAAGGTGGTGGCGACGGAGACCGAGTCGAACACGGCATCGACGGCCACGCCGGCCAGTTTTTCGCGCTCGTGCAGGGGGATGCCCAGCTTCTCGTAGGTGCGCAGCAGCTCCGGATCCACTTCGTCCAGGCTCTGCGGCATGTCTTCTTTCTTCTTCGGCGCGGAGTAGTAGGAGATGCTCTGGAAATCCACCTTCGGGTAGTTGACGTGAGCCCAGTCCGGCTCCTCCATTTCCAGCCAGCGACGGTAAGCTTTCAGGCGCCAATCCAGCATGAATTGAGGCTCTTGCTTGATCTCTGACAGGCGCTGAATGACGTCTTCATCCAGGCCCGGCTCGAAGGTATCGGCTTCGATTTCGGTTACGAACCCGTGTTCGTATTCCCGTTTGATCAGCTCGTTCACCTGCTTGTCGGTGTTCGCCATGATCGTCGCTCCGTCTCTCTCAGGTGCGGTCTTCGGTTGCGAGCCCGCAGACTCTGTTAACTGTTGCGAGCGCCGCGATGTAAAGGCGCCCTCGTAATCAATCGGCCCAATGGCTCGGGCGCAATGACGCCGGGGATTTGTCTCTCACCGTGCGGCACTGGGCCCTTATCGTTCTTATGGGGTGGTCTTCTGGGGGAGGATTGTACAATATCAGAGTAAAATAGTCAGGTATTAAATGGTCGTACCGGCATGGCCACTCCCGGAAGCCCGCCGACGCTGCCAGACCTTCCGAAGGCCGCGTATTATAACGCAGTTTGAGCCAATTGGTTACTTTCTGGCTGATGCGGTCAGCGCATGATCCGGATGCGGCTAATCAGGGGGATAAAGGAATTCAATGTTAGTGGCCGGGAGGTCTGGTGTCCTGTCTGGTCAATTCGCGTATTTGCTCTATCCTGTGTCACCCGTTGACGCTGTGCTGTGAATGACGGTTCCTCCCGAAAACACTGCCGGGTGGGAAGGGCTTTTGCGGCCTTGACTGTTTTTTGAATCCGAGGAGTTGCCCGCCCCATGGCCGTTGTCCTGTCCCTGTTCGTCAAACTCCTGCCGCTTTACATCACGGTCCTGCTGGGCTGGATTGCCGGGCGCTATCTCGAAGCCAGCGGGCGTCACATCGCCGGCATCATGCTCTACATCGTGACCCCGTCGGTGATCTTCTCCGGGGTGATGGCCGCGCCGCTGACGCCGGAAGTGCTGCTGATGCCGGCCATCGTGTTCGCGTTCTGCGTATTGGTCAGCCTGCCGCACATGGCGCTTGGCCGGCGCCTGCTCAACGACGGCAGCGCCAACATCATGCCCCTGGCGGTGGGGACCGGGAATACCGGCTACTTCGGGATTCCCGTGGCGCTGTTGCTGTTCGGGGAAGAGGGTGTGGCGCTCTACATCGTCTGCATGCTGGGCACCACGCTGTTCGAGAACTCGGTGGGTTACTACCTGGCCGGTCGTGGCCGCTACAGTGCCCGGGATTGCCTCGTTCGCGTGGTCCGGCTGCCGGCGATCTACGCCTTTGCCCTGGGGGTGTTGCTCAACCTGAGCGGTGTGGCCATTCCCGACGTGTTCGTGCCGCTGTTCGATAACCTGCGCGGCGCCTACAGCATCCTGGGGATGATGATCGTGGGCATGAGCATTCTCAATTTCCGTGGCCTGATGGGCAACGTGCGGTTCACCGGGCTGGCGTTCTTCGGCAAGTTCGTGGTCTGGCCGCTGGCGGCCCTGGCGTTCTGGTTTGTCGACAGCCACTGGCTCGGTTTCTACGATGACGCGGTCTATCGCGCCATCTTCCTGGTATCCATCACGCCCATGGCGGCCAACACCGTGGTCATCGCCACGCTGCTGGATGCCTCGCCCCGTCAGGCGGCGGGCACCACGCTGCTGAGCACCCTGTTTGCGCTGATCTATATCCCGGTGATGGTGGCGATCTTTCTGAGTTAGTCGAACAGAGACAGCTGGTTGTCGCCGGCGCCGGCTTTGCCGCGAACCTTCGGGCGGCTCTGGCGTGGTCCCTTGCGGCTGCCGTGGCGTTCGAGCACTCGGTCGGTTTCCTGCTGCGTGACGTGCTCACGGCGGAATTCGGCCACCGCCTGCCGTGCGCTGCGGGCGGCCAGATCATGGTCGCACACCGGCTCCGGATAACGCTCGCCCCCGTAGAGACTGTGTTGATGCGCGGTCATGTGCCAGGGGCTGTGGATGAACTCTTCGGGTACGCCTTCCAGTTCCGGGATCCAGCGCCGGATGAAGGTGCCCTGCGGATCCAGCTTGCGGGACTGCAGTTCCGGGTTGTAGATGCGCAGGGCGTTGATGCCGGTCAGGCCGCTCTGCATCTGGGCCTGCGGGTAGTGGATGCCCGCTTCGAAATCGGTGAACAGGCGCGCCAGGTGCAGGGCCGGATCGCGCCAGTGCAGCCACAACTGGTAGCTGGCGACGGCCATCAGCATGGCGCGCATGCGGAAGTTAATCCAGCCGGTTGCCTGCAGCGCCCGCATGCAGGCGTCCACCAGCGGCCAGCCGGTTTCGCCCCGGGCCCAGCGGTCCAGCCGTTCCCGGTCGTTGGGGCCGGACTTCAGGTTTTCCAGCTCGCGATGGATGGCGCGGAATTCCAGCTCCGGCTCGTCCTCCAGCTTCTGGATGAAATGGCAGTGCCAGTGCAGCCGTGAGCGGAAGCTGCGCAGGCTGCGCTGACGGCGGGGCAGGCTGGACGGATGCTCGCCGTTGTCGCGGCTGGCCTGATAGATCTGACGCAGGCTCAGCGTGCCGTAGGCGATGTGCGGGCTTAGCCGGGAGCAACCACTGACGGCGCTGTTGGGGCTGGAGATGTTGTACTGATAGCCGATACAGCGGCGATTGAGAAAGGATGTGAGTAACCGCTCACCCGCCTCGCTGCCACCGGCCTGGCGGTCCGGGCAGTCGCTGTCGTCGGCGCAGGGCGGTGGCGTCAGGTCGAGCGCGCCCGGCTCGTCGTTGCCCGCAGCCATCAGCCGCTCCGGGCTGACGACCGGTTCGCTCCGCATCAGCCCGTTCCACGCCTGGTCCCAGAGATCCCGGTCCGGCAGGCGCCGTACCACGCCAAACTGGGACCATTCGCGGAATGCGATGCCGCGTTCCGTGCACCAGTCGATCACCCGCCTGTCGCGCCGGAAAGTCCAGTCGTTACCGGTTTCCTCGTGGGCCAGGACCCGTTTGATGCCGTGGGTTTGACGGAGTTGCTCAAAGACCGCCGTCACCTCACCGCGCTCGACCCGCAGCGGCGCGCCCAGCCGCGTCAGTTGGCGATGCAGCGATGCCAGGCTGTCGGCGATGAACGCCCACTGGCGCCGGCTGATGTCGGGCAGCTGCCAGTAGTCCGGCTCGACCACGTACAGCGGCAAGACCGGCTCGCCGTATTCGGCGGCGGCCGCCAGTGGCGCGTGATCCTGGATCCGCAGGTCGCGCTTGAACCACACCAGCGTTGTCATGGAGCGGCCTTCAGCAACTGGCCACGTTGGCGACGACAGCGTTCGCTGCAGTAGCGCACGCGCTCCCAGTCCCGCGCCCATTTGCGGCGCCAGGCAAAGGGGCGCTCGCACACCGGGCAGATTTTCTCGGGCAGATGGGGCTTGCTGTGCATCGCAACTAACCTGTGACGACGTATCCTGAAGTGGAACGGTAACCCGGAATACGCGACGCTGCCCGGTCCGGATTGATCCATTCTGACTGAACTTTCAGGCCGGCAACGGGACTATGGCTGAGAAGGGCGAACAGGCGCGGGGAGGCGATATGCGTGGTGTGATTGTCTTGTTCCTGATGTGGGCGCTGCCCTGGACGGGCGAGGCGGCTTTTCGCTGCGGCACCAGCCTGGTCGATGAGGGCGATTGGCCGGTCGAGGTCCGCGAGAAATGCGGTGAACCGGATTACGTGGCGATCTACCCCCAGGCGGCGCTGCCCGGCATCGGTATCGTCCAGACCGTCGAGCACTGGTATTACAACCCGGGACCACGGAGCTTCGTGCGCCGGCTGATTTTCCGCAACGGCAAGCTACGCCAGGAAGAGAGCCTGGGCTACGGTTTCCTGCCCGGTGCTCCGGGCAACTGCTCGCCGCGGATGCTGCGCGAGGGCATGAACGAGTTCGAGATCGTCCGCCGCTGCGGCGAGCCGCTGTCCAAGCGCGTCGAGTGGGTTCTGCCCCGGCGTCGCGTGGATCACTACAGCGGGTACTCGGCCTATCCCCAGGAGGAATGGCTGTACGAATTCGGCCCCAACGAGTTCCGCCGCGTCGTCACCTTCCGCGAAGGCCGTCTCATCCGGGTGGAGACGGCGGGCAAGCCCGGCCAATAGCGTCTATTTTTTCTGCTAGCAACACCCTCTTTAGGATGCGATACCGCAACCGCTGACGGGAGAGACGCCTGTGCAGAGCGATGATCGGGGCCCGCATGAGACGGGCCTGACCATACCCCGCGCCCTGTTGTTCGACTGGCACGGCACGCTGGTGGATACCCATGACGCTATGTTCAGCGCCATGGAGGAGATGCTGCCGCAGTTGGAGGATCTCGGGTTGGTGGATCAGCTGTTGCCGGAAGAACAGTGCAACACGCCGGAAGACGCCCGCCTGGTGCGTTACATCCGCATCTTCCGACGCTTGCACCCGCGCATCCTGGCGGAGCGGCGGGTGTCCCGCACCGACATTTTCAACGCGATCTTCGGCGACAACCGCGACGCCAAAGCCATCGCCCATCACGCCTACAACCAGTGCTACCGCCAGTATTTCGGTCAGGTGAAGCCGTTTCAGGAAGGGGTGCAGGCTTACATGGAGGCCTGCCGTAAGCTGGGCATCAAGCTGGTGGTGGCCACCAACCGCAACCGCGAGTTCCTCGATACCGAGCTGGCCACGCTGGAGGAGGGCCGCTGGCGGGACCTGTTCGATGCCACCGTCTGCGCCGACGACGTGGTGCACTACAAGCCTGACCCGGAGATGATCTACAGCGCCGCGCAAAAGCTGGGCATGCCCGTCGGCAAGGACATCTGGTACGTGGGCGACGGCTATACCGATATGGTGACCGCCAACAACGCCGGCGTGACGCCCATTTTCTACAACGGCGCCGCCTGGGAAACCGAGCGTATCGCCGGCTGGTTCCGGCGCCAGGATCGTCCGGCGCGGGTGCTGGAGAGCTTCGAGTCGCTGATGGACGAGCTGGCCGCGTTCCCCGGCGATACCTTCGCCTGTGAGGTGGCCGGCGTACGCCCACCCGCTTACCCGCCGCCGCAGCCGCCGGAGCGGCGGGTGGAGCCGGACTGGCACCCGGCCGTCGCCAAGCTGATCCGCCCGCAAGTGATCCTGTTCGACTGGCACGCCACGCTGGTGGATACGCTCGACGCCATGTACCACGCGGTGGACGACATGCTGCCGGAGTTTCACGCGCTGGGTCTGATGGGGCGCATGCTGGAGCCGGAAGACAGCAAGACGCCGGAAGACGCCAAGCTGGTGGCCTACGTACGGGAGTTCGCGCGCCTGCATCCCAAGGTACGTGCTGATCGCAAGATCTCCCGCACCGACATTTTCGAGGTGCTGTTCGGTGAGGACCAGGGCGCCAAGGACATCGCCCACGCGGCCTTCAATCGCCACTACCGCAATCACTACGGCACGGTGGACGCGTTCGAGCCCAAAGTGAGCGACATGCTGGCCAGTCTCCGCAACCTGGGTATCCGTGTGGGCGTGATCACCAACCGCGATCGCGAGTTCTTCGAACACGAGCTGGCGGCGGTGGAAGGCATCGGCTGGCGGCACCTGTTTGATACCGAGGTCTGCGGCGACGACACGCCGCTGCGCAAGCCGCATCCGGACCAGTTGATCCTGGCGGCGGAGAAGCTGGACTACCCGGTCGGCCCCAGTATCTGGTACGTGGGCGACAGCACCACCGACATTATCGCCGCCAAGCGCGCCGGGGTGACCGGGGTCTTCTTCAACGGCGCCCTGTGGGACCTGCCCTGGCTGCACAGCATCTTTCCCGGCACCCACGGCCATCCCCACAAGCCGGACGTGGTGGTCAATGATTTCTCGGAATTCTGGGCGCTGGTGCTGGCCTGCGAGGTGGGGCCGCCGTGACGGGTGTTGTTCATGGATCCCGGGTCAGGGCCCATTCGATGTCGATGCCCAGCGCCACGGCGCCCAGCAGGTCATCGCTTTGCGGATCATGCAGGGCCCGGGACACGATCACCTGGAAGTGGTTCGAGGACGCGTCATAGCGCACCGGGCCCAGGTAGAGCTGGTCACCCGGTTCGACGGCCACCCGGCGGAACTTGTCTTCGTCGCCCTGCCAGTAATCGCTGGTGAGCTGGCTCATGGCCACCAGCGCGCCCTGGGCGTCCATCACCAGGATCTCCGACACCAGTCCGTCCTGCTGTTCCTGCCATTGCTGCAGCGCACGGGACAGGGGCCGCTGCTCAATGTCCCGGGCCAGGTCGCTGGAACCGACCGGCTGGGCGGCGCGCCATTGCTCGTCCAGCTGCAGGATGGCTGCCAGCGTCTGGCCTGAACGCCGGTCATAGGTCGCGCTGATTACGTCCACCTCGGCATGCAGCTGGTTGAAGAGCCGGACGGCCAGGTCCCGGATGCGGCGGGCCTCGTCGGCCTCCAACTGAAAACCAGCGGTGACGCAGTCCTCGAGGTTGGCGTTGAAGCGGGACAGGAAGTTCGGGTTGGCCTGCAGGAAAGCCTGGTTGAAATAGGTGCCCAGCGGTGCAAAGCGTATGAAGCGGCTGGTCAGTCTGGGTAGGGGCGTGCCTTCGGGATGGCGGTCGCGCCAGTCGTCCATGATGCGCTGGTCCACCACCAATGCGTCGATGCGGCCGCGGTTGACCAGGGCCACCAGTTGATTCAGTGACGCTACCTGCATGGTCACGTTGTAGCCCCGATCCTGTATCCAGTGGGCCTCGTTGCTGCCGGCAATGGCACCCAGCCGTGCATCGTCCAGAGCCACATCGCCGAGGGCGTAGAGGTACCATTTTTCCAGGGCGAGCGGTGCGGACAGGGTGGCAACGGGATCCAGGGTGTCGGACGAGCTGATGCCCAGGTACCCGTCAATCAGGCCTTTTTGGAGGGCGTGAATGGCCCGGCGCTGGGGCACCATGCGGATACTTGGACGCCACCGGGTTTCACCCAGGGCGCAGCGCAGGGCTTCGATGGTGGTGCCATGAACGGTGCCGTCAATGGCGTACTGGTAGGGAGGTGCGGCCGAGGCAAAAAGCTGCAGGGTCTGCTGGGCCAGCGCCGCGGCGGGGCCGAACAGGCAAACGAGTGTGATGGCCAGAACCTGATGCTTCAACCTCATACCCTGTCCCTGGCGTTCGAGCGTCCTCAACAAGGGGGCTGTCAGTAGCGTAGCACTGGTACGTTTGTTCTGCTTTGAAGAGCCCGTTATCAGTTTAGCCGTTCAACGGCTCGCAGCGTGGTCAGAGCCTGTCCAGATGGGCCAGAATCCAGTCCGCCCGTTGCAGGATGGCTTCACGCCGTTCCGGCTTCTGCCGATCCCAGTTGCGGTACATCATGCCCATGCGCGGGTTACTGCGGAACGCCTCGCGGTGCCGGTCGATAAAGTGCCAGTACAGGGCGTTGAAGGGACAGGCGTCGTCTTCGGTGGCGCGGCTCACATTGTAGCGGCAGTCGCTGCAGTGGTTGGACATGCGCTGGATGTACTTGCCGCTGGCGGCGTAGGGCTTGGAACCCAGGTAGCCGCCATCGGCGTGCATCACCATGCCCAGGGTGTTGGGCAGTTCCACCCAGTCGTAGGCGTCGGCGTAGACCGCCAGGTACCAATCGCAGATGTCCTCCGGTTTGACGCCGGCCAGCAGGGCGAAGTTGCCCGTCACCATCAGCCGCTGGATGTGGTGCGCGTAGGCGTTGCGCCGGGTGGCGTCGATGGCCTTGTGCATGCAGCGCATGCCGGTGTCCCCGGTCCAGTAGAACCAGGGCAGGTCGCGGGTGTTGCCGAGCCGGTTTTCGGCGGCGTAGTCCGGCATCAGCAGCCAGTAGATGCCGCGCACGAACTCGCGCCAGCCGATGATCTGACGCACGAACCCCTCCACCGCGTTGAGCGGCGCCTGGCCGCTGTAGTAGTGCTGGACCGCCGCTTCGCACACGCCCAGCGGGTCGAGCAGGCCGCAGTTGATGTAGGGCGAAAGCACCGAATGGAACAGCCAGTCCTCGTCGTCGGCCATGGCGTCCTGGTAATCACCGAAGCAGGGCAGGGCGAAGTCGAGAAAGTGGGCCAGGGCTTCTTCCGCGTCGGCGGCGGTTACCGCGAAGTGGAAATCCTCGGCGCTGCCGAAATGGTCGGCAAACTCGCGCTCCACCAGGTCGATCACCTCGCGGGTGATGGCGTCCGGGGACACCCGGAACGGCCCCGGTGCGGGTGGCTTGCCGTTCCATTTCTTGCGGTTGTCGGCGTCGAAGTTCCACTGGTCGCCCTCGGGGCCGCCCTCCGGCGCCATCAGCAGGCCGGTCTTCTTGCGCATTTCCCGGTAGAAGAATTCCATGCGCAGCTGCTTGCGGCCCTCCGCCCAGCGGGCGAATTCGTCCTTGGTGGCGATGAAGCGGTTATCGGGGCGGATTTCCACGGGAATGCCCAGTCTTTTATGCCATTGCCAAATATCGTCGTGCAGGCGCCATTCGCCGCACTCGGTGGTGATCAGTTTGTCCGGACGATGGGCTTCCACCTGTTCGGCCACCACGTCGCGCAGCGAGCCGTGTGAACTGTCCGAATCATAGGCGTGGTAATGAATGTCCCAGCCGGCATCCTGCAATTCCCGGGCGAAATGCCGCATGGCGCTGAACAGCAGGATGATCTTCTTCTTGTGGTGATTGGTGTAGCTGGCTTCGTCCCGGACCTCAGCCATGACGATGCGATCCTGCTGCGGGTCGGCATCCTGCAGGGCGCTGATGTCGGGGGTGAGCTGATCGCCCAGGATCAGGATCAGGTGGCGCATGGACATCTCCTTTCGATTCGCCTTTGAGTACGCCCGAAAGGCCTTTCCGGTTCAGGGCTGATCCAGGTCAAGGTGACGACAATGTGACCCGATACACTGTGCCCAGACTTCGCATTCCGGACTCTCTCATGTCGACGCATCCCGCACTCAAGCTCGTTTCATCGACGCCCGGCACCGCCCGGCCTGCCTGGGACGACCAACTGATCCAGCGCTACGATCTCAGCGGCCCTCGCTATACCTCATACCCGACGGCGGTGGAGTTCAGCGACGCGTTTACCGCGGCGGATATGGCGGATGCCGCCCGGGCCAGTGCCGATAACGGCGGCCCGCTGTCGCTTTATGTGCACGTGCCGTTCTGCGCGCGACTTTGTTACTACTGCGCCTGCAACAAGGTGCTGACCCGGCGCCGGGAAGCGGCCGAACCCTACGTGACGCGGCTGCTGAAGGAAGCCCGGATGCAGGCGGACCTGTTCGGGGCCGGGCGCCGGGTCCAGCAGTTGCACTGGGGCGGCGGCACGCCGACGTTCCTGCCGCCGGACCAGATGGGGCGCCTGATGGCGGGGCTGCGCGACATCTTCGACCTGGAGCTGGGCGACGAGCGCGATTTCAGCATCGAAATCGACCCGCGCGAGCTGACCGACACCTCGCTGGCGCAACTGCATGCCCTGGGCTTCAATCGCATCAGCCTCGGCGTGCAGGACTTCAACGCACGGGTGCAGAAAGCGGTGAACCGGCTTCAGCCGCGCCGCATGGTGGAGGACATCCTGTGTGAGTCCCGGTCACAGGGCTTTCGCTCGATCAATTTCGACCTGATCTATGGCCTGCCGCACCAGACGCCCGACACCTTTGCCCGCACCGTCGACGAGGTGTTGGCGATGCGTCCGGACCGGCTGTCCATCTTCAGCTACGCGCACCTGCCGCAGCGCTTCTTCTCGCAGACCCGGATTCGCAGTGAAGACCTGCCGTCGCCGGCGGACAAGCTGGCGATTCTGCACCAGACCATCGACACCCTGATCGGCGCCGGCTACCAGTACATCGGCATGGATCATTTTGCCCTGCCGGACGATCCGCTGGCCGTGGCCCAGCGCGAGGGCCGCCTGCACCGCAACTTCCAGGGTTACACCACCCACGGGGACTGCGACCTGGTGGCGCTGGGGGTCTCGGCCATCGGCCAGACCACCGACGCCTACTTCCAGAACGCGCACGATCTCGACGCCTGGGAGCAGAGGATCGATGCCGGTGAGCTGGCGACGATCCGGGGTGTGGCGCTGACGCACGACGACCGCATCCGGCGCTGGGTGATCGGCCAACTGATTTGCCAGTTCCGGCTGGACTACGCTGAATTCGAGGCCCGCTGGCAGCGGCCGTTCGGGCTCTACTTCGTCGAGGCCCTGCACCGGCTGCGGGAGATGGAAGCCGACGGCCTGGTGACCATCGGCGGTGAGTCGCTGGAGGTGAAAGCGCCGGGGCGCCTGCTGATCCGCGCGATCTGCCAGCTGTTCGATGCCTATCGGGCGGAAGACGCGGGGCAGCGGTTCTCGCGGATTATCTAGGTGGATTAAGGCTCCCCTCTCCCCCGGCCCCTCTCCCGCCAGGGGAGGGGGAGCTTCTCAGCTAACTCGGGGTAAAACTCCCTCTCCCCTGGCGGGAGAGGGTTGAGGAGAGGGGAGGTGTGCCCCCAAGGATTCGGGCCAATCAAACCGCCTGCGCCTCCAGCTTCACCCGCACCCGGTCCGGCAGCGAATAGTGGGCGATGCGCTTGAGCACGGTCCAGTACTGCTTGCCGAAGCTCCCGGTGTTGTACTTCAGCCCGTACTTCCTGCAGACCGCTTCCACCCGCGGCGCAATCTCGCGGTAGCGGTGCGCCGGGATGTCCGGGAACACATGGTGCTCGATCTGGTGACTCAGGTGGCCGCTGAGGATGTGCACCCACTTGCCGCCGGTGAAATTGCTGGAACCGGTCAGCTGGCGCAGGTACCACTGGCCCCGTGACTCGTTCTCGATGGACGCTTCACTGAAGGTTTCCGCATCCTCCGTGAAGTGGCCGCAGAAGATCACCGTCGACGACCACAGGTTGCGGACCAGGTTGGCGCACACGTTGCCGGCCAGCACGATGGGAAACACCGGGAAGGTCAGCGCCGGGAAGAACACGTAGTCCTTGAACGCCTGGCGCCCGCCCTTGCGGAAGAAGTCCCGCAGGAACGCCTTCTTGTCCGACAGCTTGATTTCGCGGCGGCGGATGCGTTCGCTCTCCAGCTCGTGCAGGCCCACGCCCCACTGGAAGAACACGGTCAGCATCAGGTAGTTGATGAACTGCAGCAGGTGCCAGGGCTTCCACTTCTCGTCATCGCTCAGACGCAGCACCGCGTAGCCGTAGTCCCGGTCCTTGCCGATCACGTTGGTGTAGGTGTGGTGCTCGTAGTTGTGGGTCTGGCGCCAGGAGTCGCCGGTGCACACGGTGTCCCACTCGTAGGTCTGGGAATGCAGCGACGGATCGTTCATCCAGTCGTACTGGCCATGCATCACGTTGTGGCCGATCTCCATGTTCTCGATGATCTTGGCGACGCCCAGGGACGCCACACCGGCGACGAACACCGGCGGGATAAAGCCGAACGGCATCAGCACCCGGCCGCCGATCTCCAGTGTGCGGTGCAGGCGGATGATGCGGCGGATGTAGCGCGCGTCGCGCTCGCCCAGGTCGGCCCGCACTTCATCACGGATGGCGTCCAGGTCCCGGGCCAGGTCGTCCAGTTGGCTTTGGTTCAGTTGCGTTGTCATATCTCGCTCCTTGCCGGCTTTGTGCCGGTCGCTTGATTCGCTGTGAAGGCGTGCCGGTGGCGATCAAAGGTCCACGGTGACCGGACCCTGGGGCACGGAAATGCACAGCTGGATGGTTTCCTCGCCGGGGCCGGAGGCCTTGCCGGTGAGGCGGTTGACGACGGTGCCCTCGGTCTTGCGGCAACTGCACTGGTGGCAGATGCCCATGCGGCAACCGTAGGCCGGGTTCAGCTCGGCGGCTTCGGCGATCTCCAGCAGCGGGGCGTCGCCGTCGGAATCCACGTGAGTGTCGCTGCGGGCGAAGGTGACCGCGCCGCCCAGGGGCGTGTCGGCGGCCACCGCGGTCGGCGCGCTGAAGAAGGTGCAGCGGATTTGCTCTTCCTGCACGCCGTAACGCGCCAGCAGCGCGTTGGCCCGATCCATCAGGCCGGGCGGTCCGCACAGGTAAACGTCGCGAGCCGCGAAGCCGGGCACCGCGTCC
This sequence comes from Marinobacter sp. JSM 1782161, assembly GCF_011421605.1. NCBI lineage: Bacteria > Pseudomonadati > Pseudomonadota > Gammaproteobacteria > Pseudomonadales > Marinobacteraceae > Marinobacter > Marinobacter sp. JSM 1782161. The sequence goes on along the minus strand of NZ_WSSA01000002.1, from coordinate 1,963,228 downwards.
AGGTGCTGCTCGTTGAGCAGCGCCGACTCGCCCTGTTCCTCGGTGGCGAACACATGCAGGCTCAGCGCCGGCCAGCGGGCCGCGAGAGCGTATAGGGTTTCGGCACCGATCACGTCGGCCTGGGTGCGTACGTAATAGAGCAGGGTGACCGGCGCCCGGTAGTCCCGCTCCGCCAGGCCCACCAGGTGGCTCAGGGCCGGGGTGACGCCGCTGCCGCCCATGATGTAGAGCAGCGGTTTCGGTTGCCCGGATGGGGGCAGATCGAACTCGCCGAACGCCTGGCTGATGCCCAGGATCGCGCCGGGGCGCAGGTGGTCGTGCATCCAGTGGGTCACGTGGCCGCCCGGATGGCGCTTGACGGTCAGCGTCAGGGTGCCGTCGGTGTGCCACTGGCTGGGCGCGCTGGAGATGGTGAAGGTGCGGTGCTGGCGCACCCCGTCCACATCCACGACCACGTTGACGTGCTGGCCGGCGCGGAAACCCTGCCAGCGCGCCGACGGGCGCAGGCGGAAGGTTCGGGTGTCCGCCGTCTCGTCGATCACATCCAGCAGCCGGGCGGGCACGAAACCGCGTACCCACATGGGGTTGAGCACCGCCAGCAGCGGGTCGAAAAACGCGCCCGGATCGTCGCGGTTGAACAGTTGCCGGCCGAGCCAGTGCAGGGCGCCTTGGGATCGGATCGTCGACAGCATCGTGGCTTCCTCCTGAAGGAATTGTTTGTCGCTGTGTACAAGTGTTCACAAGTTGTGAACGACTGTACACATGGCGATCTTGAGCTGTCAATTGCCGAATGGATCAAGGGCGATGCGGCTCTGGGGTGCTTAATGCGTTTTTTTTCCGGGCATTGTCGCCAGGTGTCTGAATCGCCGAAATAATCGGAATCGAGGAATGGCCCCAAATGACAGTGCCAGTTTCTGTCGTGGGTGAGAAATGTGTACACTCGTTTTTTCGGGTCGCGGTGGCCCGGCAGTCAGGACACGGCAGGCATGACCCAGAAACCACGACGCAAACCGGGCGAGACCCGCGACAAACTGATGGAGGCGGCCCTCACGCTCGTCGGCAAGGGGCGGCATTTCGCCAGCCTCGGGATTCGCGAGGTGACGCGCCAGGCGGGGGTGGTGCCCACGTCCTTCTACCGCCACTTCCGCAACATGGACGACCTGGGACTGCAGCTGGTGGACCAGCTCGGCCTGGTGCTGCGCCGCATGATGCGCGAGGCCCGGGGCAACGTGCTGCAGGCGGACCGGCTGATCGACGAGTCGGTGGGGATTTTCATCAGCCACGTGGAGGCCAACCGCAGCTTCTTCTTTTTCATGGCCCAGGGGCTGGCGGGGGAAAGCCGCGCCGTGCAGGACGCGATCCGCAGCGAGATGCGTTTCTTCGCCAGCGAATTGGCCAACGATCTGCGCCGCATGCGCCTGGCGGAGCACCTCAGTGACGGCGACCTGGAGATGACCTGCGACCTGGTGGTGCGCACCGTGGCTTTCACCCTGACCGACCTGCTGGGCGTCTCCCCGGACGACGACTATCAGGTCGACCAGATCCGCCAGCGCACCACCCGCTTCCTGCAGCTGATCTTCACCGGCGCCGCCCACTGGCAGAGCCGCGCGCCGGGAGACGCGTCGTGATCCCCTGGCGCCGGTTCCTCGGGACCCTCGTGGCCCTGGGCGGGGTGGGGCTCTGGTTCGTGTTCTTTGCGCCGCAGAGCGGCCCGGAGCTGGATCAGACGCAACGCCTCAACGCGTTTTCCCACCTGCTGGACGGCGTCTCTCATGACTGGTCGATGACGGACCTGCAGCGCCTCCAGCATCCGGCGGTCGCCGATGCCATCGATGATCGCCAGTTGGTCGAGACAGGGCAGCCGCTGGGGCGCTTCGTCGGCTGCGGCCGGCTGGGCCTGGGTGATTTCGCAGACGACGCCCTCGACCAGCCACCCCTGAACCGCCTCGACGCCGCGACCGTCCACCAGGGCAACGGCCTCTGCGCCTTCGAGCACGGCGAGGCGCAGGTGTTGCTGGGGTACGTGATGACGCAGGAGCGGCCGCAGCTGGTTTTGCTGGAGATCAGCGATGTGCGGCTATTTGGAGACACCCGCTGAGGACTTGCGTGTTCGCTTCGTGGCGGGTTTGCGTCGTGACGCCCTTTTGCCTGGCGTGGCGGGGTTGATCGACTGTTCCAGCTCCTCCAGAGCCTCCCCCGTATAGACCGCCAGTTTCTGCATGCTCGGCAGGGTATCCCGGCACCCGGTGAACCCGAAGTTCAGTGATCCCGCGTAGCTCAGGCAGGTGATGTTCAGCGCGCCGCCGTGGGCGATCAGAGATACCGGGTACATGGCTTCCAGCTTGGCGCCTTCGTAGTACAGCGGCTGCTCCGGCCCCGGCACGTTGGAGATGGTGATGTTGAACGCCGGGCGCATGCGGCCGCCCAGGCCGGTCATCAGTTGCAGGATATAGGGCGACATCAACAGCATGGTGTACTGGTTCAGCACCGCGCGCGGCAGGCTCTGCAGGTGGGCCTTGGCGCTCGCGGTGGAGGCTTTGATGGCGGCGAGTCGGTCGCTGGGGTCGGCCTCGTTCGTGCCCAGGCTGGCGATCATGAAACTGATGGCGGTGCCGGTGCCCTCGTCGTCGGCGGGGCGGATGTTCACCGGGATGCCGGCGGTCAGTGGCTGATCCGGCAGGACGGCCTGCTCCAGCAGGAAGCGTCGCATGGCCGTGCCACACAGGTAGAGCACGATGTCGTTCAGGGAGGCGTCGGCCTGCTTGGCGAGGGTCTTCAGGCGCTCCAGGTCATACTGCTGGGTGGCAAAGCGGCGCTGGCCGGTGACGCGGCCATTGAGCAGGGAGCTGGGGCCCACGAACGGCGGCGTGAGGCGGTCGTCGGAATGCCGGGCGGCGTGCACCAGGCGGCCCAGGGCGCCGATCAGTTTCGGCGTACTGTCCACCTGGATTTTCAGGGCTTCCAGGGCCTCGTTGAAGGCCCAGTTCAGCGTCGCGGTGCGGTCGCTGGTCTGGCGTCGGCCGCGCTCGGGACGTACCGCCCAGGGCACCCGCATGTTGGTGTCATCAGGACTCTTCGACAGCACCCGTTGCATCAGGCGCACGCCGCTGATGCCGTCGATCATGGAGTGGTGCATCTTGGTGTAGAGGCCGAAACGGTTGTTCTCCAGCCCCTCGATGATGTGGCACTCCCACAGCGGCCGCGAAAAATCCAGCGGGTGGGAATGCAGTCGCGACACCAGCACCCCCAGCTCCCGTTCGCCGCCCGGTTTGGGCAGCGCGGAGTGGCGTACGTGGTAATCCAGGTCGATGTGGCGATCGGTGATCCAGTAAGGCGCCACCAGCCGGCCCAATGCGCCGGTGTAGGCGAGCTTCTGGCTCCACGGCGTCGCCACCTCGCAGTCGCTTTTCATGCGCGCCACGGTGTCCCGCAGGAAGGTTTCGGGGGCGTTTTCCGGTAACGAGAAGATCTGCAGGGTGCCCACGTGCATGGGGGTGTCGTCGGATTCCACCGCCAGCCAGGCGGCGTCGAGGGTATTCACGCGCTTCATGTTGATCCTTGTTCGTCTGGGGTGCCGCGTGCGGCTGTTTTTGTTGGTATGGCGGGAGTATAGCGGGCGTGGCCGGCCGGTGCAGCGAGTGGGATAAAATTTGGTTTCGGTAGGCCAGGGAAGGTGAAAAGGGCAAAAAAAAGCCCGGTGACTGCGAGCCGACGGTCAGGGTGGGGACGGTCGGTGCAGCTCCGGGCAGCAGGTTGGAGACGCAACTGGGCGAGCCGTGCGGGGCTCGCCCCCGGGCGTCGCATCGGCGCCCGGCGACATCGGAGGACGGGGGTCCCGATGTCGAATTAAGTTTACCCTAACGTGCTCAATCCATGTCCGCACGTTAAAATCCGTTAAGTGACAGCATCTTAAGATTCATGTCACCTCCGGGTACGGATATGGCCGGTGAGCCCTGGGCGGTCTACTCCTCCATGGCCGCTTTGTAGAGGGACTTGCGCGGCTTGGCGAATACCCGGCGCACCATCGGCGCGAAATAGCTCAACGGTAAGGTTTCCGCTTCGGGATCGAAGGCCGGTGAGTCGTACTTGCTGACGAACTCGAGCGTGCGCTTGTAATGCGGGTGATCGAGGAAGTTGTCGCGCAGGTTGCGGTCCATCCCCAGGTGATGGAAGAAGTAGTAGCCCTGGAAAATCGCATGGTGCTTGACCATCCAGTGGTTCGCTTCGCTGACGAAGGGTTCCAGCAGCACCGCAGCCACATCAGCGTGGTTGTACGTGCCCAGCGTGTCGCCGATGTCGTGCAGCAGGGCGCAGACCACGTATTCCTCGTCCTTCCCGTCGCGGTGGGCGAGGGTGGCGGTCTGCAGACAGTGGGTCATGCGATCCACCTGGAAGCCGCCGAAGTCGCCTTCCAGCAGTGTCAGGTGATTCATGATTCGGTCCGGCAGGGATTGTGCGAAATCGCCGAAGGACGCGGCGATGGTGTGCCAGTCCTCGGCGGTGCCGTCCTTCATGTGGGTGAACTGCGCGCGGGCGTCGGTTGTTGTGCTCATGGGGCTCTCCTGGCTCAGTCGCGGTAGCTGGGATCGATGCGGTCGAGCTTGCGCAGTAGCCCGGGCCAGGCCAGCTGTCCGCCCATGCCCCTGGTCACCTGCGCGGCCTGCTGTTTGATGGTGTCGACGATGCCGCCGGGGATGGGCGTCAGCTCGCGGTTGCCGGCCAGGGCGCCGATCTGGATCTCGCAGGCCCGCTGCAGGATAAATATGCCCAGGAAAGCGTCGGCGATGGAGCTGCCCACGGTGAGCAGACCGTGGTTGCGCAGGATCATGAAGCTGGCTGCGCCCAGGTCCGCCTGCAGCCGCGCCTTCTCATCCTCGCGCAGGGCCACGCCTTCGTAGTCGTGATAGGCCAGGCTGGCGAGGGGGAACAGGCTCTGCTGGGACAGCGGCAGCAGGCCGTCCGTCTGTGCGGACACGGCCACGCCGGCGGTGGTGTGGGTGTGCATGACGCAGGCGGCGTCCTCGCGTACGGCGTGGATGGCGCTGTGGATGGTGAAACCGGCAGGGTTGATGTCGTGATCGTCGGGATCGAGCTTGTTGGCCTCCTGGTCCACCCGGACCAGGCTGGAGGCGGTGATTTCCTCGAACATCAGGCCGTAGGGGTTGATCAGGAAGTGGTGCTCGTCTCCGGGAATGCGGGCGGAAATGTGGGTGAAAATCAGGTCGTCCCAGCCGTACAGGGCAACCAGCCGGTAGGCGGCGGCCAGGTCGACGCGCAGCTGCCATTCCTCGGCGCTGACCTTGTCCTTCTTGGATTGGAATGCCAGTGATGCGGACATAATGGACCTCTCTCGTTGTTGGACTTGTTCTGAGTCTGTCCTGCGAGTGTAGGTCGTTGCCGGCGGCCAATTCTGTCAATCGGTTTACATTCGGCGGCACCGGGTTGCGGTGTTTTCAGTCCATCTCAGGCGTGAGCTTGGTTTACACTGGGCGGATGACCGATATCCGCCACGCCATCCGCCAGTGCCCGATTTTCTCCGGCTTCCCCGACCAGGCCATTGAGGAGGCCGCCCGTCATGCCCGGGTCCGCTCGTTCCGGACGGACGAGCAGATCTACGAAAAAGGCTCGCTGCAGTCGGGCCTCTGCGTGATCGCCGAAGGCAGCGTGCGCATCTGTTCGGTCAACGCCGAGGGCCGTGAAGCGGTGTTGATGATCTTCGATCACGGCAGCTGGTTCGGCGACACCGTGTTTTCCCCCAACACGCCCCGGGTTTACGGTGCTCGCGCCCACGAGTCGGCGGTGATTGTGGATCTGGACGGCGAGCGTTTCCACGACCTGATGCGGCGTTACCCGCAAAGCTACCCGGTGGTGCTCGACCTGCTCAGCCAGCGTCTGTGGGCCACCATGTCGCTGATCGAGGACGACGCCCTGCGCGGGATGCCCGCCCGCGTCGGTCGGCGGTTGCTGTTCCTGGCGCAGATGCACGACGGCAACCGCATCCGCTCCGATGCGGTCAGTTTCCGCCTGACCCGGGAACACCTGGCCAGCATGATGGGCATGACCCGTCAGGGTGTGCATAAAGTGCTCAAGGATTTTGCCGGCGAGGGGCTGATTGAGTTCCGTTATGGGCGGGTGACCGTGACCAACCCCCTGGCTCTGGAGCGTTATCTGACCGGCCTGGGATGAGGGTTCCGGGCTGTAACCAAGCGAAACAGCCCGCCGCTTTCATTCGCAATGCAAAACAGTGAAGATTCGATACTGACAAAAACGACCAGATGGATTGGCCATTTCGCTCATGGTGGAGCTCGTTCGGCCGGCCGTTTTCTGTCGACCCCAAAAGGTCGTCAACGACCGCTAATAACATCATCCTTCGCGGATAGAGGACTCTTCGCAATGCACCAACCATCCGGTTCCGGCACGTCCGGATCCATCTCCGGCCGCCTTCTGCTGGCGCTGTCGGGGCTGCTGTTGACCCTGTTCACCGCTTCCGCCGCCCACGCGGAAGGTCCCTTCCGGATCTTTACCGAGAACTACCCGCCCTATAACGCCTCCACCACCGGCCAGAGCTTCGCCCACAACGAAGATGACATCACCGGTATCTGCACCGATATGGTCAAGGCCATGATGGCCAACACCGATATCGACTACGAAATGAAGATGCGCGACTGGAGTTTCGCCTATAAGTGGGTCCAGGAGCACGCCAACCACGGTCTGTTCTGCACCGCCCGCACCGACGAGCGAGAGGACGACTTCCAGTGGGTGGGCCCCCTCGCCTCGATTCGCTGGACGCTGTTCGCCGCACCGGATTCCGACATCGAGCTGGATTCGCTGGACGACGCCCGACAGTACCGAATTGCTGGCTACAAGGGCGACGTCATGTCCGATTACCTGATCGAGCAGGGTATGGATGTGCTGACCTCGCGCAACAGCAACCAGAATCCCCAGCGTCTGGCGCTGGGGCAGGTCGACCTGTGGGTCACCGACGGGTTGGTGGGGCCGTTGATCGCCGAGGAACAGGCAGACATTACCGGACTGCGGCCGGTTCTGGTGTTCCGCGAGACCCCCATGTACCTGGCGGTCAGCAACCAGACCGACCCGGCCGTAGTGGCTGAATTGCAGGCGGCGCTCGACAAAGCCCGCGACGATGGCACCATCGATGCCATCGAGAAGCGCTACCGGTAATGGTCCTGGCGGGCGCTTCAGGCGTCCGCCGAGATGGGGGGCAGTTGAGACGGGGTCAATCGAGATAGTACTCAACCGTCGATACGACGCGGACGACCTTTGCCGGCTGCTGCTCCTCGGTGATGCCAGGCGCCTGGTCCCGGGGCAGGATCTGGAACACGCCCTGATTGGCGCGACGCAGGTCGCCCAGTTCGGTTCCGGCGTCCCGGGCGAACTGCTGGGCGGCTTCCCGCGCCGAGGCGGTGGCTTCGGCGATCATTGCCGGTTTGATGGTGTTGAGATCGTTGAACAGGTAGGTGGGGCCGGCGGGCCCGTAATCGCTGGAGAGCACCACGCCCGAATCCACCAGGTCGCTCACCGACTGGCCGGCCTGGCGCACCTTGTCGATGTCCGTGGTGCGCACCATCAGCGTCTGGTTGATGATGAAGCGTTTGCCGCTGCTGTTATTCTGGTAGGGGTTGGCCTGGGTGTCGGTGACGTCCAGCCGCTGCAGTTCCACGGCTTTGGCATCGATGGCCTGGAGCTTGAGGAAGGCGACGATGGTCTCGCGGCTCTGGCGGGCCTGTTGCTGGGCATCGGCAAGGGTGTCGCCGGTGGCGATGAAGCGGATCGGCCAGAGCGCCAGGTCGGCTTCGACTTCCTTCTCAGCCACGCCCTTGACCGTGACAAAACGGTCGCCGGTGTGCATTTCCCGCAGGCCGTCGGCGCCGATGGCCGCGGCAATGATCAGCGCCACGCCGATCACGATACTGGATGTCAGCTTCAACTGGATGGCTCCCTGTAGCGTAGCCGGTTAGCCCGGCTGTCAGGCTAACCAACTGAGTGGCAGCCGTTTTTTCAACTCCTTGCGGCGACGCCGGGGTGGAGTCGCAAGGCCTAGACTGCTATAACCGTCTGGAGCATGCAATTGAATCCGGTCATGCGTGTGCGGTCCCTCCAGGGTACCGTTAACCGGTTGCGTTAGAGGGGAGTTGTCCAGCGCATGTCTGTCGAACCAGAACGAAGCAGAATCCTGATTGTCGATGACGACCCGGATACCATCCAACTGCTCAGTAGCATTCTCAGCGACCAGGCGGAGATCCTGTTTGCCACCTCCGGTAGCGAAGGCGTGACCCTGGCGGAAAGGCACCAGCCCGATGTGATCCTGCTGGACCAGCAGATGCCGGGACAGAGCGGCTACGACACCTGCCAGATCCTGACTGGCAACCCGCTTACCCGGGACTGCCCGATTGTCTTCGTCACCGCCCAGAATCATGCCGGTAACGAGGTCAAGGCGTTCGAACTCGGAGCCCGGGACTTCATCAGCAAACCTTTCAAGCCTGTTGTCGTCAGCGCCCGGGTGCGCAACCAGCTTGTGCTTAAACGGCAGGCCGATGCCCTGCGCATGATGCTCAACCATGACGGCCTGACCGGCGTTTTCAACCGCCGTTACTTCGACCAGCAGTTCGACACCGAGATTCGCCGACACCAGCGACAGGGGCTATCCTTGGGACTGGCGCTTATCGATGTCGACCACTTCAAGCTCTTCAATGACCACTATGGCCATTTGGCCGGCGATGACTGCCTGCATTCGGTGGCCCAGGCCCTGGAGCGGGCCGTCCGGCGCCCGGGTGAATTTGCCGCGCGCTACGGCGGCGAGGAATTCGCCTTGGTGCTGCCGCATCTGCCGGCTGGCGACATGGCCATTGTCGGAGAGCGGATCTGTAACGCGGTGCGCGGTTTGAAGGTGCCGCACTCGAAATCGGGGGCGGCCGATCACGTGACCGTCAGCGTCGGACTGGTCGCCGGCGTGCCGCCGGACATCCAGACCCGGGACTACATCCGGGCGGGCGACGAAGCGCTATACGAGGCAAAGGGGGCCGGTCGCAACGGCTACCGGGTCCGCGAGTTGTAATAGCTTTAGATCGATAGAAGAAACGGTCCGTACGGAAACATGCCGCAGAAACGGAGTTCATGGATGTTGAGCAGTCTGTTGACAGGCCAAGAGGAAATCCGGTCCCGCCCCGCGCGCTGGCTGTTTGGCATGGCCCTGACAGCCGTCTACGTGCTGGTGGCCTATCTGAGCCTCAAACTGGCGTTCCAGAACACCAACGTCTCGCCTATCTGGCCGCCCACAGGGATTGCCGTGGCGGCGTTGCTGCTGGGCGGTATGCGCCTGTGGCCGGCCATTGCCGCCGGCGCATTTATCGCCAACCTGATCAGCTTTCCAACCCTCGAAAGTGCCCCCCAACTGACAATCATCACGTCGTTGACTATCGCTGCCGGCAATACCCTGGAAGCCCTCTTCGCGGCTTACGTGATCCGACGTCTGGCCGGAGGCGGCGTGTCGTTCGACCGGCTCCTGCACGTGTTCCGTTTTATCATGATCGCCGCTGCGGCCTGCCTGATCAGCGCGGTGGTAGGCGTGACCTCGCTGTTCATGGCGGGGTTCCTGTCCGGCCCGTCGTTCCTGGAGGCTCTGGGCACCTGGTGGCTGGGCGATACCGTGGGGCTGCTGGTGCTGGTCCCGCTGGCGGTATCCCTGTTCCGGACCCAGGACGCCGAGAGCGGCCCCTTCGCCTGGAACGCCGGCATTGGTCTGGTACTGGCGTGCAGCGCGATCAGCCTGGTGGTCTTCTGGCCGGTTCCCGGAGGCAGCGAGTTCCAGGCGCTGGCGGCGTTTCTCTACATTCCCTGTCTGGGCGTGGCGGCCTACTACTTCGGCCTGCGTGGCGTCTCGCTGTTGACGCTCGCCATTGGGGCTCTCGCCGTGGCCGGGACGTTGAATGGATTGGGGCCGTTTCACTTCCGCACGCCGCACGCCTCACTGGTCGCACTCGACGGATTTATGCTGCTGTGGACCATCACCGGCATGCTGCTGTCGTCGGATCTGGCCGAGCGGGGCCACAGCCGCAATCGTCGGGTTCGGGATTTTCTTCAACCCTGGATTGCCCTGATGGTGGCCCTGGCCCTGACCATCTTTGCCTGGCGATCGATTACCGACAGCGTTGAAGAAGACGCTTCGGCCCGGTTCGCGAGCCTGACCGCCGACATTGAGGCGCGTATTCTGGAGCGCCTGCGCGATTGTCAGCAGGTGCTGCGGGGAGCGGCCGGCCTGTTCTACGGCTCGGAGTCGGTGACCGCCGACGACTGGCGTCGCTATGTCCGCGAGCTGCGCCTGACGGAAAGCTATCCCGGCATCCAGGGCGTCGGGTTTGCCCGCTACGTGAACGGTCCACAGGCGCTGCAGCGGTTCGAGGAACGACTGCGCCGACAGGGATTTGAGCAGTTCCGGGTGCAGCCGGAAGGGCCTCGCCAGGTTTACGTGCCGGTCACCTTCCTGGAACCGATGGACTGGCGCAACCAGCGCGCCCACGGCTACGACATGTTTTCCGAGGACAACCGGCGCTGGGCCCTGGTGCGGGCCCGGGACAGCGGTGAGGTCAGCGTGTCGCGCCGGATCACCCTTGTGCAGGAAACCGACGTCGGCGTGCAGGCCGGTTTCCTCATGTATGCGCCCATCTACCATGGGTTTCGAGTTCCCGGCTCCCAGGAGGCGCGGCGCCAGAGCATCATCGGCTATACCTATAGCCCCTTCCGCATGAACGATCTCGTCGAGGGCATCCTGCGCGACGACTTTCCCACCGTTGCGGTGGAAGTCTTCGACGGTACCCAGATCGACTCCGCGCACCTGATGTATCGGGACGCCCGGCTGGATGACGCCGTCTCCGGCAACGGCGAGCGGACCAGCCTGGACACCCTTCCGGCGGGCAACCGGCAATGGACCCTGCGGGTGACCACGCTACCGGCGTTCCTCAAGGCGACGGATTACGGAAAGGGGCACATCGTGCTGGCCGGCGGCATCCTGATCAGCCTACTGCTGTTTTCGTTCATACGAACCCTGGCACTGACCCGCGCCCGCGCACTGAGCCTGTCCCGGGAAATGAACGAGGCGTTCCGGGAATCCGAAAGCAAGTTTGCCTCCCTGGCGGAAAGCGCCAACGCCGGCATCTTCATTGTCAACGAACGCGGCATCGTACAGTCCTGGAACCGGGCCGCTACGATCATCTTTGGTTTATCCGAACAGCAGGTGGTGGGGCGTCACTGTCTGCGACTGGTCCCACCTGCTGAGCGGCCCCGGCTGTTGATGCAAATAGGCGGGCTGCTGGAGCGTGACGACGCCGAGCTGGCCGGCGAGCAACTGGAACTGGCTTGCCTGCGCAGCGACGGCGAGACCTTCCCGGCGGAGATTTCTGTGGGGCAGTGGCGGACGCCGGCGGAGGCCTATTTCGGGGTCGTCCTGCGGGACATTACCGAATACCGGCTGGCCCAGCGCCGCCTGGAAGACGCCCGAACGGTGGCCGAGGCGGCAAGCCGCGCCAAGACCGAATTCGTCGCCAACATGAGTCACGAAATCCGCACCCCCATGAACGCCATGCTGGGAATGGCCCAGATCCTGGCCAAGACCCGCCTCAGTGCGGATCAGCAGCGTTACGTCAACATGATCCACAGCGCCGGGCGGTCGCTGCTGGCGATCCTTAACGACATACTGGATTTTTCCAAGATCGAAGCCGGTCGCATGGAAATCACGCACGAAGCCTTCAATGTCGAGGAGATGGCCGCCAGTCTGGCTTCCATCATGACGTTGGATGCAGCCGGCAAGCGGCTGGAGCTGGCCATCGGTATCGAACCGGATGTACCTCGCGAGGTGTTGGGCGACGAGCTGCGCGTGCGCCAGGTGTTGATCAACCTGCTGTCCAACGCGATCAAGTTCACCGAGCAGGGGGAAGTGTCCCTGTTGGTGCAGGTGCTGGAGCGGACGGACCGGCAGGCCCGGGTCGAGTTCGTGGTGCGGGACACCGGGATTGGTATGTCGGAATCCCAGTTGGAGCGGTTGTTCCAGGCCTTCACCCAGGCCGACTCGTCGATGACGCGGCGCTTCGGCGGCACCGGCCTGGGGCTCACCATCACCCGCAAGCTGGTCTACCTGATGGGCGGCGACATCCGGGTCAGCAGTGAGCAGGGCAAAGGCAGCGAGTTTGTGGTGGAGTTGCCACTGGAACTCGCGCGATCCGGGCAGGCCCCCACCTTGCCCCGGGGCCTGGGGGACCTGAAAGTATTGATCGTTGACGACAACGACACCTCTCGGGAATACCTGGACAAGACCCTGCGTGGCTGGAAATGGAACGTGGATACGCTGGACCAGCCGCGCTCCCTGGCCGAGCAGCTGGAGAGCGGTGTGGACAACCTGTCGCAGTACGACGTCTTCCTGCTGGACTGGCAGATGCCGGCGATGAGCGGCCTGGAGCTGGCCCGTGTGATACGGCGCATTCCCACCTACAACAACGCCATCATCCTGCTGATGGTCAATGCGTTTGCCGAGGAATCGCTCAGCGCCTCCAGTGAAGCTGAGCTGGTGGACGCGGTGATACTCAAGCCGATCACCGGCTCCCACCTGTACGACCGGTTGCATGAAGTCATCGCCGCTCGCGCCGGCCAGGATGGCCTGCTGCCACCTATGGACGATGCCCTGCAGGGGCGCCTGGAGGGCGTCCGGATCCTGCTGGTGGAAGACAATCCTCTCAACCAGACCGTGGCGGCGGGCTTTCTGGAGTACGCCGGCGCCCGTGTCGCCGTTGCTGCCAACGGCCAGCTCGCGCTGGACCATTTGCGCCACGAGGCCGCCCATTACGACCTGGTTCTGATGGACGTGCAGATGCCGGTCATGGACGGCATTGCCGCCACCCGCGAGATTCGTGGCCAGCTTGGCTTGACCTTGCCGATTGTGGCCATGTCCGCTGGGGTGCTGGAGTCGGAGCAGGCGGTCTGTCGCGAGGCGGGCATGGACGGCTTCATTGGCAAGCCGGTGGATGAGGCGGAACTGATCCGGGTGGTCGGCGAGCATCTGGGGCTGGATTCGCCCCGCGAGGCGCCGCCAGAGGCTGCCAGGGAGGATGAAGCGACGGCTGAAGACGCCGCCGTGGATTTCTCCAGTCTGGACGCGCTGATCGCCGCCAATCCTGCCGGTGCCCAGGCCTTGTGTGGGGTGGTCGGTGCCGTAGTGGAGCGGGGGGCAGCGCCTCTTAGTGAAGCTCATACCCTGTGGCAACAGCAAGCCAATGACGATGCCGCCCGAATCCTGCACACCTTGCGAGGCTCTATCGGTACGTTGGGGGCCACTGTTTTCCCGGGGCTGGCTATGGCTCTGGAGCAGAACCTGCGTTCGGCACCGGAAGAGGTGACATCGGCCCAATGGGATGAGCTGGCGCAGGAACACGCCCGGGTGGTAGTGGCTGCCGAACATTGGCTGGCCCGTCACAGCGGCCCTGGACAGCCGCAGGACCATACCGCGCCACTGGAGCGGGCTGTGCTCGATGAATTGCTGAGGCTGCTGGAAGAGAAAAACCTGCGAGCCCAGGCGCTGTTTATGGAACATCGCGCGGCACTGGCCGATATGATGGCGCCGTCGTCCATGGCCGAAGCGGAAGCCGCCATGAAACGACTGGATTTCGAATGGGTCAAATCGGTACTGGAAGAGATCCGGAGCCCTGAATAGCCTGGCTCGGCGATGGCCGGACCAAGAGGAACCGCAATGAAGACCATCGGCCTTCTCGGCGGCATGAGCTGGGAGTCCACCGCCAGTTACTACCGCGCCCTGAACGAAGGGGTGAAATCAGCTCTGGGCGGCCTGCATTCGGCCCGGATTGTCCTCTACAGCGTCGACTTTGCCGAGATCGAGGCCATGCAGGCCCGCGATGACTGGGAGGGCGCCGCCCGGGTCCTGTCACAAGCGGCCCGGGGCGTGCAGGCCGCCGGTGCCGATTTCCTGATGATCGGCACCAACACCATGCACCGGGTGGCGCCCGATATCGAAGCCGCCGTCGACATCCCCCTGCTGCACATCGCCGACGCCACGGCGGAGCGGCTGATGGCGGATGACGTTGAACGGGTGGGGTTGCTGGGCACTCGCTACACCATGGTCCAGGATTTCTACAAGGGCCGCATGACGGACCAATACGGTCTGGATGTGCTGGTGCCGCCAGAGGATGAACAGGACGAGATCCACCGAATCATCTTCGAGGAGTTGTGCCTGGGCCGGATTCGGGAGGCGTCGCGGCTGCGTGTCCTGTCCAGCATCCAGGCCCTGTACGAGCGTGGCGCCCGGGCGGTGATCCTCGGCTGCACCGAGATTGCGCTGCTGGTGCGTCAGGGTGACACCGGCGTACGCCTCTACGACACCACCGCGATCCACGCCGAACGGGCCATCGAATGGGCCCTGTCCGACGTTAAGGGCTGAGCCCCGCAGCGTTTGCCGGGCTCATCGGCCCCATGGCCGGACATCCCTGTGTTCCCCGACACCGATCTTTTCGACCGGCATTGGCCAGGCAGCGCCTCAGTGCGGGACGGCATGCCGGTCGTGGAGCACTTCGCGGTAGCGCTGGTAGATGTCGTCGTAGCGGCGGCGGTTGTCGGCGTCGGGGGCGCAGTGAGTCGCGCTGTCCAGCTTGACCAACCGTCGGCACAGATCGGACAGCGGCGTGCCCGGTCCGCGCTCTGAAGCATCGCACCAGGCGGCCTGGATGGCGGCGCCCAGGGCCGCGGATTCGCTGATTTCCGGGCACACCACCTCGGCACCCAGGGTGTCGGCGACGATCTGGCGCCACACCGGGCTGCGGGCGCCGCCACCGGTCAGGCGGATCTGGCTGGCGTTGCGGGCCAGGCCGCCCAGATGTTCCAGGCCGTAACGCAGTCCGAAGGTGGCGCCTTCCACCACCGCCCGGCACAGATTGGCCGGCGAGGTATTGAGGCTGGTCAGGCCGACGAAGCTGGCGCTGGCATGGGGCAGCATGGGCACCCGCTCGCCGTTGAAGAAGGGCAGGATGGTGACGCCCTCGGCGCCGATCGGCGCCGCCGCCACGTGGTCGCTGAAGTGGGCCAGGTCCAGTTTGAGCAGCTTGCGCACGAGGGTCGTGGCCGAGGTGACGTTCATGGTGCAGGCCAGCGGCAGCCAGCCATCGCAGCTGGCGCAGAAGTTGGCCACCATGGCGCTGTCGCTGTGCACCGGTTCCGGGGAATAGGCGTAGACCGTGCCGGAGGTGCCCAGGCTGACGGTCACCAGCCCCGGTTCGATGTTGCCGGTGCCGATCGCCCCCATCATGTTGTCGCCGCCGCCGCTGGACACCAGCACATCCCCGGCCAGGCCCAGCTTGGCGGCCATCTCCGGGCGCACGGTGCCGGCGGGTTCCCGGGCGCCGATCAGTCGCGGCAACACCCGTTCCGGGTCCAGCTCCGGGGCAATGATTTCCAGCACGTCGTGACGCCACTGGCGGGTGCGGGTGTCGAAATAACCGGTACCGGAGGCATCGCCGGCCTCGGCCACCCGCTCGCCGGTGAGGCGGAAATTCAGGTAGTCGTGGGGCAGCAGCAGGGTGTCGATGCGGCGGTAGGCGTCGGGGTGGGTTTCCCGCAGCCAGGCCAGTTTGGAGGCGGTGTAGCCGGTCTGCAGCACCAGCCCCAGCCGGTCGATGCAGCCGGCTTCGCCGCCCAGCAGCTCGATCAGGCGCGCGTTCTGGGGCGCGGTTTCGGTGTCGCACCAGAGTTTGGCGGGGTGCACCGGCTCGCCGCTGGCGTCCAGCGCGACCAGGCCATGCTGCTGTCCGGAAATGCCGATGGCCCGGATCGAGCGCGGGTTCACCCGGGCCCGCTCGACCGCCTCGCCGAAGGCTTCCACGAACGCCTGCTCCCAGTCGGCCGGCGCCTGCTCGCGGCGCCCGTTCTCGCCTTCCTCCAGTCGATGGGGCCGGCTGGCTTCCCCCAGGATGCGGCCGTTGTCCACGTCCACCACAACGACTTTGGTGCTCTGGGTACCGCAATCGACGCCTACGTACATGTCATGCTCCTGTCCTCGCTGTCCGCACTGTATCGGGACTTCCAAGGATAGACCACAGCGCCGGTTGGGAGTGTCCGTCGAGCGATCACAGATCACCCCGCACCAGCGCTTCCACCGTGGATCGTGCGCCGTCGCTGTGCAGCCTGTTGAGAGCGGCCAGGTAGGCGTCGCGGAAGCGTGGCTCGCCGGCCAGGTCGCCGAACAGTTCCCGGTTCTCGATGAACGCCGTGGGGTGTTTGCGGTTGTCGGCGGCGATGGCCATCAGACTGGCCTTGAGCGGGTCGACGACGTCGATGGGCTGGCCCGATTCGTCGGTGCCCTCGGCGTAGCGCGCCCAGCTGGCCACCACGGCGGCCGCCCGGTGCATGTCGCCGCCGGATTCCAGCTGGTGGCGGATCACCGGCAGCAGCCATTTGGGAATGCGGTCGGAGCTTTCCGCGCACAGTCTGGCCAGGGTGTCCTTGATCTCCGGGTTGGCGAAGCGTTCGATCAGCGTGCGGCGGTACTGCGCCAGATCCACGCCGGGCACATCCGCCAGGGTGGGGCTGCCTTCCTGTTCCATGTAGGCCATCAGGAAGTCGACGAACAGCGAATCCTGGCACACCTCGTGGGCGTAACGGTAGCCCGCCAGGTAGCCGAAATAACACAGCGCCTGGTGGCTGGCGTTGAGCAAACGCAGCTTCATCAGCTCGTAGGGCTCGACGTCGGCCACCACCTGCACGCCGGCCTCTTCCAGCGGTGGGCGGCCGTCGACAAAGCGGTCTTCCAGCACCCACTGGGTAAAGGGTTCGCACACCACCGGCCAGTGGTCCTCCAGGTCGAAGCGATCGCGCAGCTCGGCGATGTCGGCGTCGGTGGTGACCGGGGTGATGCGGTCCACCATAGAATTGGGGAAGGGCACCGTCTGCTCGATCCAGTCCGCCAGTTCCGGGTCGCGCAGGCGGGCGTAGGCGGTGAACATGCGGTGGGCCACTTCGCCGTTGCCCTGGATGTTATCGCAGGACATGACGGTGAACGGCGGCAACTGGCGCTCCCGGCGCCGGCGCAGGGCTTCGGTGATCAGGCCGAACGCGGTTTTCGGGCGGGCCGGGTTGTCCAGGTCGTGCAGGATGTCGGGATGGCTGCGGTTGAAGTCGCCGGACACCGGATGCACGTTGTAGCCGCCCTCGGTGACGGTCAGCGAGACAATCCGAATGGCCGGGTCCACCATGCGTTCGATCACCGCGTCGGGATCGTCCGGGGCAAACAGGTAGTCCAGCATGCTGCCGATCACGCGGGCGTCGTAATGGCCGTCCGGATGCTTGACCACCAGGGTGTATAGGTGGTCCTGGGCGGCCAGGGCGTCCTGCATGCGCCGGTCGCCGGGCATCACGCCGACGCCGACGATGCCCCAGTCCAGCGCCTGGCCCTGGTTCATCAGACTGTCCAGGTACATGGCCTGATGGGCGCGGTGAAAACCGCCCACCCCGAAGTGGACGATCCCCGCCGAGACGGCGCTGCGGTCGTACCCGGGGACGGCGACGCCGGCGGCCAGTTCGTTGAGTGTGCTTTGGGACAGTCGGGTCATCGTTGCCTCCATGGATAGCGGCGTTAGTCGGGGCTCAGGTGGCGACGCGGGTGTCCGTGTTGGACCAGCGGATGTCCGGTTCAATGGACTCACGCTTGATCAGCGCCGCGTTGAGCATGTCCTTGTTGTGAGTGCGGTCGAGGGCGCCTGCTTCGTCCTGACCCATTTCCAGCCAGCGTTCGATCAGCCGGGTGACCAGTTCCCCGTCCGGCACGTCCAGGAACAGGGTCAGGTCGAATAAAGCGTGCAGAGGGCGCCAGGCGGGCTGGTCCAGCAGCAGATAGTTGCCCTCCACGATCACCACCCGGTGCTCCGGTGTGACGATGCGGGCGCCGGCCCGTGCCAGGTCCAGCGGCCGGTCGAACACCGGTACTGCGACGGGTGCCCGGGCCTGCCGGATACGCGCCAGGTCGTGATGCAGGCTGTCCGGGTCGAAGGTTTCCGGAGCGCCCTTGATGGCCAGTTGCCCGCGCGGCGCCAGCACCGCGTTGTCGAAGTGGTAGCCGTCCATCGGTACCACCACGGCGCAGTCGGCTTCCTGGGCGTTGAGCGTTTCCGCCAGCCGTTCCGACAGCAGGGATTTGCCCGCCGCCGGCGGTCCGGCCAGGGCGACGATCAACCGGCCTTTCTCCATGCAGGCGGCGCGGATGGTCTGGGCGATTTCGGCGATACTGGGTGTCATCGTTCGGTCTCCGGCAGGGGGATGGGGCCGGCTGGGCCCGCATCCGCGCTGCCTCAGCTCATCCAGTTGCCGCCATCCACATTCAGTGTCTGGGATACAACATAGTCGCTGTCGGCGCTGGCGAGGAATACCGCCGCGCCGGCATGATCCTCGGGCCGGCCCATCCGCCCGTAGGGCACCGCTTCGCCCACCAGGCGTTTCTTCTCGCCCAGGGGGCGGTTCTCGTATCGGGCGAACAGGGCGTCCACTTCATCCCACATGGGCGTGTCCACCACGCCGGGGGCGATGCCGTTGACGTTGATGCCGAACTGGATCAGGTCCAGCCCGCAGGACTGGGTGAGGCTGATCACCGCCGCCTTGGAGGCGCAGTACAGGCTCACCAGCGGCTCGCCGCGGCGTCCGGCCTGGCTTGCCATGTTGACGATCTTGCCGCCTTCGCCCCGCGCGACCATGGCCCGGGCCACCGCCTGCAGGGTGAAGAACAGGCCCTTTACGTTGACGCCGAACTGGCGGTCGTAGCTGTCCTCGGTCACCTCCAGCACGGGCGCCATGTCGAACACCGCGGCGTTGTTGACGAGGATGTCGATGCCGCCCCAGCGGTCGGTGACGGCCTTGATCATGCTGTCGATAGAGGTTCGGTCGCAGACATTCAGGGTCTGGCCCATCAGGAGTACCGCGTCGCCCCGTTCGCGTTTGAGCTCGGCCAGGGTGTCGTCGATGGCCTGGCGGTCGATGTCCGCCACGACCACGCGGGCGCCTTCGTCGAGGTAGCGTTCGACGATGGCGCGGCCAATACCGCGTGCGCCGCCGGTGATGACGGCCACCTTGTCCTGCAGTTTCATGGGCGTTGCTCCTCAGGTGCCGGGCCGTTGTCGCCCCGTTGCCGGCGCCATTCCGCCAACAGTTGGGGCAGGCCGGCCATGGCCGGCAGGGTGCGCCAGGCGCCGGCACTTTCCAGGTGTTCGTGGTGGCCGTCCTCAATGTGGCTGGCACCGGTGAAGCCGATTACGGTCATGCCAGCGCCGCTGGCGGCGGTGACGCCGGAGACGCTGTCCTCCACCACCAGGCAGTCCTCCGGCGCAATCCCCAGTTCGCGGGCGGCCAGCAGATAGACCGCCGGGTCCGGTTTTGGCAGCGGCACCTGCTCGGCGGTGAACAGCGGCGCCTGTCCCAGCCAGGCGTCCAGGCCGGTGGTGCGCAGGGAGTTGCGGACCCGGAAACGGGTGGAGTTGGAGACGATGGCCAGCGGCAGGTCCAGCCGCGACACCACATCGGCCACGCCATGGATCGGCTGCAGCGCCTGGCCCAACCGGTCCTCTATGGCCGCATCGATGCGCGGCAGGGCATCGTCCGGCAGGGCGTGGGCGCTGAGCTGCTCCAGGTGGCGCAGGATGTTGCCGGTGGTCATGCCCAGGGCGTTGCGCAGCACCGTGTCGGGTGCCAGGTCCGGCAGCCAGTCCCGCAGCATGTCGACCAGGGTGGCTTCGGCGATCACCTCGCTGTCCACCAGCACGCCGTCGCAGTCAAAAATCAGGGTTTCCATGGGCGTCTCGCTTATGGGGTGCCGGAATCGGAAGGCGCCCGATTGGCCTGGCGATCAATGGCGGTCAGTGGGTGCTGCTCCAGGCTGGTCAGGGCCAGGCCGTCGTCGCGGAACAAATGGCCGCGGAAGGGCTGGAAGCCGAAACGGACGACGTCGCCCACCTTGTGTTCGATGTCGCCGTCGGCCACCACGGTGACCATGCCCTGTTCCATCTGGACGTACAGGGAGGTGGCTCCACCCAGCCGTTCGATCACCTGGATGCGTCCGCTCAGGGGGCCGTCGTCCGCCAGGCTCAGGTGTTCCGGGCGGATGCCCAACTCCAGCGACGCGCCGTCGGCCAGGTCGCTGCCGTCCACCGGAATCCGGCAGCTGGCGCCGCCGGGCAGTTCCACGTTGACTCCCTCGGCGTTGCTGTCGCGATAGGTGACGGCCATGAAGTTCATGGTGGGCGAGCCGATGAACCCGGCCACAAACCGGTTGCGGGGGTGGTGGTAGAGCGCCATCGGGGAGCCGATCTGCTCCACGATCCCGCCCTGCAGCACCACGATCTTGTCGGCCATGGTCATGGCCTCGATCTGGTCGTGGGTGACGTAGATCATGGTGGCGTCCAGCTCTTCGTGCAGGCGGGCCAGTTCCACCCGCATCTGCACCCGCAGGGCGGCGTCGAGGTTCGAGAGCGGCTCATCGAACAGGAAGATGCTGGGGTTGCGCACGATGGCGCGGCCAATGGCCACCCGCTGGCGCTGGCCGCCGGACAGGGCGCGCGGCTTGCGTTCCAGCAGGTTCTCCAGTTGCAGGATGCGGGCGGCGTCCAGCACCTTCTGCTTGCGCTCAGTCTTGGGAATGCCCGCCAGGCGCAGGCTGAAGCCCATGTTGTCCTCCACCGTCATGTGCGGGTAGAGGGCGTAGCTCTGGAATACCATGGCCAGGCCGCGCTCGGCCGGGCCCACCTCGTTCATGCGCTGGCCGTCGATGAGGATGTCGCCGTCGCTGGTGCTCTCCAGCCCGGCGATCATACGCAGCAGGGTGGATTTGCCGCAGCCGGACGGTCCGACAAAAACGACGAATTCCCTGTCCTTTACCTCCAGGTCCACGCCCTTGATGACGTGGGTTTCGCCGAATTCCTTGATCACGTTTTTCAGTTGAAGCGTTGCCATGTTGAAACCTTTTTGTGCAGAACGGCTCTTGAAAACGGGCGCCGGAAGCCGCCTATTTGACCGCGCCGAATGTCAGGCCGCGGACCATCTGTTTCTGGGTCAGCCATCCGAACACCAGGATCGGCGCGATGGCCATGGTGGACGCGGCGGAGAGCTTGGCCCAGAACAGACCCTCGGGACTGGAGAACGAGGCGATGTAGGCGGTCAGCGGTGCCGCCTGGGACGAGGTCAGGTTGAGACTCCAGAAGGCCTCGTTCCAGCTCAGGATGACCGACAGCAGACCGGTGGAGGCGATGCCCGGCACGGTCAGCGGCAGCAGCAGGTGCCACACCTCCTGGAAGGTGGAGGCGCCGTCCATGCGACCGGCTTCGAGGATGTCCTTGGGCAGATCCTTGAAGAAGGTGTAGAGCATCCACACCACGATCGGCAGGTTCATCAGGGTGTAGACGATGGTCAGCCCCAGCTTGGTGTCCAGCAGCCCGGTGTCCCGGAACAGCAGGTAGATGGGTACCAGCACGCCCACCGGAGGCAGCATCTTGGTGGACAGCATCCACAGCAGCGTGCCCTTGGTGCGCTTGGTAGGCAGGAACGACATCGAATAGGCCGACGGGATCGCGATGATCAGCGCCAGCAGGGTGGAGCCGAAGGCGACGACCACACTGTTCCAGGCGAATTTGAAGTAGTCCGCCCGCTGTTGCACCTCGGCGTAGCTGTCCAGCGTCGGTGAGAAAATCAGCGAAGGATCGGCCACCGCCTCGGTTTCCGTCTTGAAGCCGGTCAGCACCATCCAGAAGATCGGGAAGAAGATCACGAAGGCGATGACCCAGGCCAGCAGGCCGATGGCGAAGCGTTTTACGGTTGGATTGGTCATGATGCGCGCCTCACTCGTCCAGGTTCTTGGCCACCATCCGCACCAGGAAGATGGCAACGATGTTGGCCAGGATGATGGCGACCACGCCGCCGGCGGAGGCCATGCCTACGTCGAAATCCAGCAGGGCGCGGATGTAGATCAGGTAGGCCAGGTTGGTGGTGGCCAGGCCCGGACCGCCGGAGGTGGTGACGAAGATCTCCGCGAACACGGTGAGCAGGAAGATCATCTCGATCATGATCACCACGCTGATGGCGCGCTTGAGGTGCGGCAGCGTGATGAAGAAAAAGATCGCCACCGGCCCGGCGCCGTCCATACGGGCGGCTTCCACCTGATCGTCGTCCAGCGACTGCATGGCGGTGAGCAGGATCAGCAGAGCGAACGGCAGCCACTGCCAGGCCACGATGATCACGATCGAGGTCATCGGCAGGGACGAGAACCAGTCCACCGGCTCGGCGCCGAACACACCCGCCAGCCAGGCCAGCACGCCGTTGGCCGGGTGCATCATCAGGTTCTTCCACACCAGCGCGCTGACCGTGGGCATGACGAAGAAGGGCGAGATCACCAGCACCCGGGCGATACCGCGACCGAAGAAGTCCTGCTGGAACAGCACCGCCAGCAGCGTTCCGCCGACCACGGTGATGACCAGCACCCAGCCGACCAGCAGCAGGGTGTTGAGCATGGCCGTCCACAGGGCCGGGTCGGTGAACAGGTATTCGTAGTTCTCCAGCCCGGCGAAGCCGGTCATGCCGGGCATCAGCAGGTTGTAGCGCTGGAACGAGAACCAGACGGTCATCGCCAGCGGTACGATCATCCACAGGAACAGCAGGGTGACCGCGGGCCCTTGCAGCGCCAATGGCCGCAGCCCGCCGACCGTGCGTCCGGCAGCTCGGGGTTTGTTCATGGTGGTATCCGGCTCGTTGCTGGGGCCGGGAAGCCCGGCCCGGGAGTTCAGGGTTCAATGCGGACCGGGAGACGCGGGCGCGCCTCCCGGGCGGCCGGGTCTACTTGATGTAGCCCGCACGCTCCATGGTGCGGCGGGTGGCCCGCTGAGCGTTGCTCAGGGCCTGCTCCACCGACATCTCGCCGGTCAGGGCGGCGGCGATCATCTGGCCCACCTGGGTGCCGACCGACTGGAACTCGGGGATGCTCACGATCTGCACCCCGGTGTAGGGCACCGGCTTGAGGGTGGCGTCGGTGGGGTCGGCCTCCTCGATGGCGTCCAGCACGAAGTCGGCAAAGGGTGCCGCTTCCTGGTAATGATCGTTTTTGTAAGTGGACTGGCGGGTGCCCGGCGGTACGCTGGTCCAGCCTTCCTTCTCGCCGACCATCGAGATGTACTCCTGGGATGTGGCCCAGGTGACGAACTCACGCGCCGCGTCCTTGGCGTCGGAGGACGACGGAATCGCCAGCGCCCAGGACCAGAGCCAGTGGGAGCCTTTCGGGGTCTGTGCCACCGGGGCCGGTGCGAAGCCCAGCTTGCTGGCGACGTCGGATTCGTCCGGGTTGTAGAGCTTGCCGGCGGCGGAGGTGGCGTCCACCCACATACCGCAGTTGCCGCGGGAGAACAGTGCCAGGTTCTCGTTGAAGCCGTTGGAACTGGCACCGGCGGGACCGTAGTCGTTGAGCAGGTCGACGTAGAAGGTGATGGCCTCGTTCCAGGCCTTGGAATCGATCTCCGGATTCCAGTCCATATCGAACCAGCGGCCACCGTACGTGTTCACCAGGGTGGTGACGAACGCCATGTTCTCGCCCCAGCCGGGCTTGCCGCGCAGACAGATGCCCGCCACGTCGTTGTCGGGATCGTTGATCTTGCTGGCCCAGTCACGCACCTCGGTCCAGGTGGGCTGGTCGGTCATCTCGATGCCGGCCTTCTCGAACAGGTCCTTGCGGTAGTACATCATCGAGCTTTCGGCATAGAACGGCAGGGCGTAGGGTTTGCCGTCGTAGCTCAGGCCGTCGAGCACGGGCTTGATCAGATCGTCCGGCTTGTAGGCTTCGGGCAGGTTCTGGAGCGGTTCCAGCCAGCCGCGCTCGGCCCAGATGGGGGCCTCGTAGGTGCCGATGGTCATCACGTCGAACTGGCCGCCGTTGGTGGCGATGTCGGTGGTCAGGCGCTGGCGCAGTACGTTTTCTTCCAGCACCACCCATTCCAGGTCGATGTCCGGATGCGCTTCTTCGAAGGCGCTGGAGAGGCGCTGCATGATGACCATGTCATTGTTGTTGACCGTCGCCACGGTCAGGGTTTCGGCCTGGGCCGCGAGCGTTGAGAAAGCCGCAATGCCGGCGAGGGGCAGGGCGTGTTTGAGCTTCATGGCTTGCTCCTTGTGTGGGAGATCTTGGAATTGTTGTGTGAAGCCTGTGCTTGCGCGTTGTTTTGATCAATTGAATCTAGCTCCGATCAAATGATCGGTCAAGAGCAAAAAAAATACAACCCGCGGGAAGGATGTCGGCCGGACCGGGGTCATTCCCTGACCTCCTGGTTGGTGATGCCCCGCTCGACGCCGTGCTCGACAACATAGCGGGCGGCGGTCTCGTCCGTGATCAGCCCCCGGATCCAGCGGCCGCGCAACGCCGCGAGA
This sequence comes from Marinobacter sp. JSM 1782161, assembly GCF_011421605.1. Taxonomy (NCBI): domain Bacteria; kingdom Pseudomonadati; phylum Pseudomonadota; class Gammaproteobacteria; order Pseudomonadales; family Marinobacteraceae; genus Marinobacter; species Marinobacter sp. JSM 1782161. Next base: position 1,938,778 of record NZ_WSSA01000002.1, on the reverse strand, counting down.
ATGGCCGGTCCTTTCTCGTCGCCTCCGGCCAGCGCCACCAGACGCTGCTTGCACAGGATTTCCAGCGAGGGGCTGGTGATGCGTCGGGTGATGGAGCAGTCCACCAGGTCGCCCTGTCGGTCCAGGGGCCAGCCCAGCAGCTCGCCGACGGCGTTGCAGCCCAGCAGTTCGTCCAGCTCCGCTTCGTTGATGAAGTGGTCCTGGAACAAGGTGGCGTGGCGGTTGATCGGCCCCACCCCGATGAAGCCCACCTCGGCCTCGACGGCCACCTGGGCGATGGCATGGAACAGCCGCTGATGCAGCAGGGCGTCGCGCTCCTCCACCGATCCAGCCACCACCGGCGCCGGCAGCAGGAAGCGCTCGCTGGCGGTCTTGTCGGCCAGTGCCGTGACGCCGTCGTAGCGGTTGGATGAGCCATCCCGGGCGACGTTGCCCACCAGCGACACAAAGCGGTGCTGGGGGCGCTCCATGCGGCTGACCGCTTCCACCATGGCACGCACGGTCCGGCCCGACCCCAGCGACAGGGTCAGCGGATCGCTGCGTTCCAGGTAGCGGGAGAGCCGGTCGCAGCCGGCCACCGCGATGTAGCGGGCGCTGCTGTGGTCCTCACCGGGATCGGACGGCACCACGTCGCAGAACTCCAGGCCGAACTGGTCGCGGATCGCCTGGGACAGGATCATGCAGTTGGAGATCGGGTGATCGATGTGGACCTTGACCAGCCCTTCCTGGCGGGCCAGGGCGAGCAGGCGCTGCACCCCGGGACGGGACACCCCGAGCTGGGCGGCAATCTCGTCCTGGGTGCGGCCGCCGACGTAGGACAGCCAGGCGGCACGGGCGGCCTGGTCAAGTCTCAGTTCGAATTTATCCATCGCGGTTTTCGGGTTCCTTGATGCGCTTTAACGCCCGATCATGGCAAGGGCGCCGGCAATTCACAATACGGCGGGCCGGGGAAATCCACTAGGTGTGAGATGGGAGCGGGAAGCACATTGGGCCGGCAAACCCTGTACAATGCCGGCTTTTCCACGCCGGCGTCCGCTTTCGGTGGCGCCCTGTTTCTGCAGGTTTCCATGATTTCCACCGCCAACATCACCATGCAATTCGGGGCCAGGCCCCTGTTTGAGAACGTGTCCGTCAAATTCGGCAACGGCAACCGCTACGGGTTGATCGGTGCCAACGGCTGCGGCAAATCCACCTTCATGAAGATCCTCGGGGGCGATCTGGAACCCTCGGTGGGCCAGGTCATGCTCGAGCCCAACACGCGGCTGGGCAAGCTGCGCCAGGACCAGTTCGCCTACGAAGACTGCACGGTGATGGACACCGTCATCATGGGCCACGAGGAACTCTGGCACGTGAAGGCCGAGCGTGACCGCATCTATTCGCTGCCGGAAATGAGCGAGGAAGACGGCATGGCCGTGGCGGACCTGGAAGTCCAGTTCGCGGAGATGGACGGCTACACCGCCGAAGCCCGCGCCGGCGAACTGCTGCTGGGCCTGGATATTCCCATGGATCAGCACAATGGGCCGATGAGCGCCCTGGCGCCGGGCTGGAAGCTGCGTGTGCTGCTGGCGCAGGCGCTTTTCTCCGATCCCGACGTGCTGCTGCTGGACGAGCCCACCAACCACCTGGACATCAACACCATCCGCTGGCTGGAGAGCATCCTGGTGGCGCGGGACAGCACCATGATCATCATTTCCCACGACCGCCACTTCCTCAACAGCGTCTGCACCCACATGGCGGACCTGGATTACGGCGAGCTGCGCCTGTTCCCGGGCAACTACGACGAGTACATGACCGCGGCCACCCAGGCGCGCGAGCGCATGCTGGCGGACAACGCCAAGAAGAAGGCGCAGATCGCCGAACTGCAGCAGTTCGTCAGCCGCTTCTCCGCCAATGCCTCCAAGGCCAAGCAGGCCACCTCCCGCGCCCGCCAGATCGACAAGATCCAGCTGGAAGAGGTCAAGCCGTCCAGCCGGGTCAGCCCGTTCATCCGCTTCGAGCAGGAAAAGAAGCTGCACCGCCAGGCCGTCACCCTGAAGGATCTGACCAAGGGCTTTGACGACACGCGGCTGTTCTCCAAGCTCAACCTGCAGGTCGAGGCTGGCGAGCGCGTGGCGATCATCGGCCCCAACGGTATCGGCAAGACCACCCTGCTGCAGTGCCTGGCCGGCAAGCTGACGCTGGACGATGGCGAGGTGAAATGGACCGACAGCGCCCAGGTGGGCTACTTCGCCCAGGATCACGCCGCTGACTTTGCCGAGGACGTGACGCTCACCGAATGGATGGCCCAGTGGACCGACGGCGGCGATCAACTGGTGCGGGGCACCCTGGGCCGGATGCTGTTCTCCGGCGACGATATCGGCAAGTCGGTGAAGGTGATTTCCGGGGGAGAGGAAGGCCGTATGCTGTTCGGCAAGCTGATCCTGCAGCGGCCCAACGTGCTGCTGATGGACGAGCCCACCAACCACCTGGACATGGAATCCATCGAAGCCCTGAACCTGGCGCTGGAGAACTATCCGGGCACGCTGATCTTCGTCAGCCACGACCGGGAATTCGTGTCCTCACTGGCGACCCGCATCGTGGAACTGCGCGCCGACGGTGTGACCGACTTCAGCGGCAGCTACGACGACTACCTGCGCAGCCAGGGCGTCTACTGAGGGGCGGAGCGGCGCGCTAGAGCGTGCCGCCGGTCTCGATGCGATAGCTCAGGTCGATGATGCGCTCGCCCACGTCCGCGCCCTGCAGACGGGCCAGCAGCGTCTCGGCCGCGCGTCGGCCGATGGCTTCCCGTGGGGTGACCACACTGGCCAGGCGTGGCGTCATGACCTGACCCACGTCGTGGCCGTGGAAACCGGCGATGGCCATGCGCCCGGGCACGTCGATCTGGCGGCGCTGGCATTCGAAGAAGGCACCGATGGCCACGTCGTCGTTGGTGCAGAAGATGCCGTCGGCGTCCGGATAGTCCCGCAGAACGTCCCCCATCAGGGTCGCCCCGACCGTGAACGACGAGCGCTGTTCGAAGCGCAGGATCACCGGTTCCAGACCGTGTTCCGTCATGGCGCGGGTGTAGCCTTCCTGACGCTGGATGGTCCGCGTATCCAGCCGCACCCCCAGATAGACCACCTGTTTCCGGCCGCGCCGGATCATCTCGCAGACCATGTCGTAGGCGGCCTGCACGTTGTCGAAGCCGACCGCCTGCTCGATGGGCGGCAGGTGAGTATCCATGACCTCGATGGTGGGAATGCCGGCGGTTTCCAGCATGCGCCGGGAGCGCTGGGTGTGCTGGCTTTCCGACAGCACCACCGCGTCCACGTTATAGGACAGCAGCGAGGCCAGGCTGCGTTCTTCCACGTCCGGGCTGTAGCCGTAGTGGGACAGCATCAGGTGATAACCCGCCGGCTCCGTCACGCTTTCGATGCCCTTGATCACGTCCGCGAAGACCTGGTTGGTCAGTGACGGCAGCAGTACGCCGATGGCCCGGCTGGTGGCCTTGGAGAGAATGTCCGGCGCCCGGTTGGGGATGTAGCCCAGTTCTTCGGCCACCGCAAAGATGCGCTCGCGCATGGGTTCGGAGACGTTGTCCGCGCCGCGCAGACAGCGGCTGACCGTCATCTTGGTCGCGCCGACCCGGTCGGCGATGTCCTGCAGTGTGGGGCGTCTTTTCTTGGGCATTGTCGTCACGTCCTGTTCGGGCGGCGCCTATGATATGCGTTATCTCTCGGATTGAAAGCCGGTGGGGCCGGTTCGACCGGGACCCGCCGGCTGTTCCCGGGGTTCAGTCCCGTTCGGCGATGGCCTCCTGGCACTGCATTAGAATCGCCTCCGGCGTCTGGTTGATGTCCACCACGATGGCCTCGTCGGCACCGGGCTCCTCCAGCGCGGCGAACTGGCTTTCCAGCATCGCCTGGCCGTTGAAGTAGTGATCCTGGCGCCGGGAATGGCGCGACCAGATGGTGTCGAAGTCGCCCTTGAGGTAGACGAACTGCAGCGCCGGATCGCCGGCCCGCAGCTGGTCCCGGTAGACCCGCTTGAGGGCCGAGCAGGCCAGCACCAGGCCGTCGTTGTCGCGGATCAGCGCCGCCAGGTCCGACAGCCACTCGCGACGGTCGTCGTCGTTGAGCGGAATGCCGTTGGCCATTTTTTTCACGTTGGCCGGGCTGTGATAGTCGTCGGCGTCGAAGAACGGCACCCCGAGCTGCTGGCCCAGTCTTTGACCGACCAGACTCTTGCCACTGCCCGAGACGCCCATCACGACGATCTTGGGATGTGTCATCTTACTGCCACCATAGAGCCAGTTGCGGGAAGGCGATCAGCAGACCCAGTGCCAGCACCTGCAGGGCAATGAACGGCAGCAGGGAACGGAAAATCTCGCCCAGTGAAATGTCCGGCGGCGTGACCGTCTTCAGGTAGAACGCGGCCGGGCCGAACGGCGGTGACAGGAACGACACCTGCATGTTCATGCAGAACACCACGCCGAACCAGATCGGGCTGTAGCCCAGCTCGGTGACGATCGGCACGAAGATCGGCATGGTCAGCAGGGCCACGCCCACCCAGTCCAGGAACATGCCCAGCACCAGCAGGATCAGCATCATGAACAGGATGGTCATCAGGCCATCGCCGCCGCTCACGGTGAACACCATGTCGCGCACAAAGTCGATGCCGCCCATCAGGTTGTAGACGCCCACCAGCGCGGTGGCGCCGATGCCGATCCAGATGATCATGCCGCACACCCGCAGGGTGCTGATGGTGGCCTTGCGCACCATCGCCAGGTTCAGCTCGCCGCGGATCGCGGTGGAAATCGCAATGCCCAGCACGCCCAGTGCGGAGGCCTCGGTGACCGACGCCACGCCGCCATAGATGCTGCCCAGCACCACGACCACCGACAGGATCGGGAAGAACAGCGCCTTGAAGAAATTGGGCGCCGGCGTCTCCGGCTCGTCGGAATCGGACGGCACCGGGGCCATCTGCGGATTGAGCCAGACGCGGATCAGCACGTAGCCCATGTAGAACAGCGCCAGGATCAGGGCCGGCAGGAAGGCGCCCTTGAACAGCTCGCCGATGGACACGTTGGCGGTCAGACCGTAGATGATCAGCACGATGCTGGGCGGCAGCATGGTGCCCAGTGCGCCGCCGGCACAGGTGGTGCCGATGGCCAGGCGCCGGTCGTAGCCCAGACGCAGCATCTGCGGCAGGGCGAGGATGCCCAGCAGCACGGTTTCACCGCCAATGACGCCGGACATGGACGCCAGGATGATGGCCACGATCAGGGTCTGGATGGCAACGCCGCCACGCAGCTTGCGGCCCACGCGGGCCATGGCGTCGAACAGGTCCTTGGCGATGCCCGAGTGATCCAGTAACGACGCCATCAACACGAACATCGGCACCGCCAGGAACACGTAGGAGCCGATAAACGAATAGAGACGACTGCTGACAATCGGCAGCGCGTCGGGGCCGAACCAGCCGATGGCGAAGACCAGTGCCACCAGGCCGGTGGCGAACGCCAGCTGCATGCCGGTCAGCAGGAGCAGGACCAGCAGCACCAGCATCAGCAGGCTGCCGTAGCCGATCCCAATGGAAGCGAGTTCAAACATCAGGCATCACCTCCCTGGAACACCCGGCGCAGGTCGCGGATCAGGTGCAGGATGAATTGCAGGGTCAGCACCGCAACGGCGACCAGGATGATCACCTTGAGGTAGGCCGGGAAGGGCGGGTTCCAGGCGGAGCCGGAGGTCTCCAGTCGCCAGGCGCCCCAGGGCGCGCGTACCGCGTCCTTGGCCATGAACCAGCTGCCGTAGAGCAGCATGCTGCAGAAGGCCAGGCCCAGCAGCTGGTGCAGCACGTCCAGCCAGCGCTTCACTTTGGTCGGGACCGCGTCGTAGATCAGCACCACCCGAACGTGACGGTTGGTGGCGAACGCATACAGGCCGCCCAGCACGAACAGCGTCGCGCCCATGAAGGTGACCGTTTCATGGACCCACAGGGTGGGCGAGTCGAAGAGGTAGCGGCGTGCAATCTCGTAGGCCGAGATCGCCACAATCACGGCAAAGATCAGGCTCAGCTTCTTGCCCAGCCAGACGATGCCGCGGTCAAGCCAGGTGGAGCCGATATCGGTGTCGCTGTCGTCCGGCACCAGGTCGGTGTCGGGATGATCCGCGTCCGGCGCCTGGCCCGTCGGGTGGTGTTGATCAGACATAGGAGGACTCCATACCGGCTCTCACAGGGTCGCTGCGAGAGCCGGTCAATCTCATGGGAGTTACGGGAACGTGCGGTTTACAGGAGGCCCTGGGATTCCAGGTAGCTGGTCACGGACTTGTAGACCTTCTCCGCGTTGGGAGACTGCTCAGCGTAGGTTTCCCACTGGTCGCGGGCGATGCTGCGGAACTTGCGGCGCTCCTCGGCGGACCAGTCGTGGATCGTGATGTTCGGATCCTGGCGCGCTTCCTTGACCGCTTTCAGGTCGGCCATGGCCAGCTGGGTGCTGATGTCCTGGGCGAAGTCGCGGGCGGAAACGGTCATGATCGCCTGGATGTCTTCCGGCAGCTCGTTCCACTCCTTCAGGTTCATCGCGATTTCCAGCAGCGGCAGCGAGTGGAAACCGGGGTAGACCGGGTTGTTGGCGATCTCGTTCAGACCGGCTTCCTGGTTGGTGGAAAACACCGTGTAGTCGGCCGCGTCGATCACGCCCTTGCTCAGCGCGGTGTAGACCTCGGAGCCCGGCAGGTTGACCGGGGAGGCGCCCGCGGCGGCAAAGACGGACTGCACCAGGCCTTCCGGTGCACGCATCTTCAGACCCTTGAGGTCATCCACGCCATCCAGCGGCTTCTTGGACACGAACGATTCCAGACCGGTGGCAGCACCGCCGACGAACTTCACGCCGTAGGGCTTGTAGAGCTCGTTCATCAGCTCGTAGCCACCGCCGTAGTAGATGTAGTCGATCAGCTGATCCGGGCTGGACCAGGCGCCGACGGTGTTGCCGATCAGGCCGAAGGCGGGATCCTTGCCGGAGAAGTAACCGGTGACCGAGATATGGCCGTCGAGCACGCCCATCTTCATGGCGCCGAGGGTCTCGGTGTGGCCGACCACACTGCCCACCGGCAGGATCTCGATGTTGACGCGACCGCCGGTCATGGTTTCGACGCGCTCGGCCCATTCCTGCTGGATCTCATAGTTCTTTACGCCGGACGGATCGGACGACTGGAACTTGAAGTTGAAATCGGCTGCGTAGGTGTTGAGGGCGAAAGTGGCGGTCAGGACACCGGCCACGAGTTTCAGCGGGGACATAGTTCAGCTCCTGGGCTTTTTGTTTTTACGGTAAATGTTACCGGTAACATTTGCGGAGTCTATTGCATGGAAATTGGGCGCGCAAGGGGATTATTTGATCGTAATGACTGCCGGTGGTGCAGATGGGGAGGCGGTCTGAGTGGAAGTGGCTGGTTAGCGGGGAAATTCCCGGCCGCGTGAGCGGCCGGAGACAGAGACGAGGTCAACCGGAAGATCGGGGCGACAACCCCGAGTCCTGCGCGAAGCGAATGGGCGTCCTTGCCGGAGCAGGGACAGGGATGTCCTGATCGCCATGATGGCCAGGGACGGCCATTAATAGCCACGTAGGCAAGGGTGCCATTCGCTTCTGACTCGATAACCCCGTCTTACAGGATCGGCATTCTTCTAGGCACTCCGGGCATGGCGCGTCATGATCAGCGCATCCAGCACCAGGAACAGGGCCAGGCTGACGCCCATCACCGGCAACACCCAGCCCAAGGCGACCGTGACCGCCAGGATCAGCAGGCGCGCCGGCAGCGGTGCCCGCAGCCAATGGGTGGTCAGACGTCGGGCCTGGGCCGCCCGGTGGTTGCCGGGCAGTGGGCGACGCACCCACCACATCCGATAGCCCCATAAGATCATGGTGCACAGCCCCAGCGCCAGGGCGAACATCAGCACCTGGTTGGCCACGCCGAACAGCGTCCCCATGTGGATATCGATGCCCCAGCGGGTCAGCTTGGCGGCGATCGGGAAATCCTCGAAGTTGGCCTGGTCCACGACCTCGAGCGAATAGGGATCGACGGCGACGGAGTCGACCTGCGTGGGCCAGGTCCGGTCGATTTCCCGCACCTTCCAGGCCCGGTCCGGCGCGTTGCCGGGACGGATCTCCAGCTTGCCCGCATCGATGCCCGCCGCCCGCGCGCTGGCCAGCACCTCATCGTACAGCGCGTCGGCGCTGGGCTGCTGGCCCGGCTCGACACCATCGGGTGCCGCGATCTGTGTGCTCACCCCGGGCGTGCCCCAGCCGAACGCCGCGCGCATATCGGCGATGTTGCCGCCGGCCCACCTGGACCAGGTCAGGCCCGTCACCGACAGGAACAGGAAACCCAGTAATAGCGTCAGCCCCAGCGCCGCGTGGCGGGACCGGCGCCGGCCGTTGGGCGTGGCGTCCTGGGCTTTGAGACCCGGGCTCCGGCGCCGCTTGCGCCGACCGATGCACCACAGGGTCAGCCCGCCCAGCGCCGCGATCCAGAGCCAGGAGGCGGCCAGCTCACTGTAGATCCGGCCGGTCTCACCCAGCAGCAGGTTGCGGTGCAGGAAGTCGATCCAGATGCGCAGCGGCAGGGCGCCGCTGGTGCCGTAGACGGCCAGGTCACCGGTGGGTTCCAGCGTCACCGGATCGACAAAAATCGCCCGGTGCTGGTACTGGCCCAGGCTCGGGTCGTTGAACATCACCCGGGTGGTCAGGCCGGGTTCCGGCGCCGGCCGCACCGCGGCCAGGGTCAGATCCGCCGGCACTTCCCGGCGGGCCACAGCGATCTGCTCGGCCAGGGAGTGTGGCGTGCCGCTGGCGCTGCCATTGAGCGCATCGGCGTAGATGGCGTTTTCGATCTGCGGCGAAATGGCGTAAAGACCGCCGGAAAGGGCGGCCACGAGAATGAACGGGCCGACCAGCAGGCCGACGTAAAAATGCAGCCGCAGCAGCAGCGGGTAGAACCAGCTGGCCACGCCGGAGCGGGCGTCGCTGGTGGCTTCGCCCGAATCGGGGGCGAGCGTGGAGGATTCAGACATGGATCACCTGATGGCAAATAGGCTCACGACGTCGTCCCGTCACCCGGTTCGGCAACGCGGACGGACTGTTGTTATGGCGTGGTGGTTCAGGCAATCGACGCGGGCGGGGCGCGGCTCTGGGCGAGACTGTAGCGGAGCGGGCGCGCCTGGGCGGCGCGGGTGGTCAGGGTGTCTCCCGGGCGCGCCCACAGCAGCGGTGCCTTGATCAGGGGGGCGACAAGGGAGATCGGGGAAACGTGGGTCAGCAGGACGCAGTAGCCACATTCGGCGTGGTCAAACGACAGGCTATCCGAGTGATGATCATGGCCGGCGGGCATCCCCGCCATGGCGGATTTGCCGCCGTGGTGTGCCTGGCTGGCGTGGTGCTGGTGATCGCCGTGCCCGGCATGGTGCCCGGACACCAGCGCCATGGATTTGGAATAGAGCGGTGCGGCGAAGATCAGCGCCATCGCCAGCAGCGCCAGCCAGGCACCGGCGCGCTGCCGGCGCTGACCCTGCCCGGCCAGACTCAGCATTGGCGCCGGCCACCGCTCCTGTCGCATGGTCAGGCGCTCGACGGAGACGGCGGACTGAGCTGGGAGCGCAGGGCTTCGGCTTCCACGAAGATCCGCTTTGCCTGCGGGTACTCGGCTTTGATGCGGCCGTCCAGGTCGGCGATGACCCGCTCCAGGTCCGCCACGCTCTGCTGGGGGCGGAACTTCACGCTCAGGTTTACGAGGATAAAGTCCGGGCCCATGTGCATGGTCAGGCACTCGTTCACGTCGTCGATCTGCGGTGTTTCGACGGCGATCTTGCGAATGCCGGCGATCACCGACTTGTTGGCGGCCTCGCCGATCAGCAGGCCCTTGGTCTCGTAAGCGAGCCAGATGGCGGTGCCGCCCAGGATCAGGCCGATGATCACCGAGGCCACACCGTCCAGCCAGTACAGCCCGAAGGTGTCGGCCAGGAAGATACCGGCGATGGCCACCAGCAGGCCGATGATCGCGGCGGAATCCTCGAACAGCACCACGAACATGGTCGGGTCCTTACCGCGCTGAACGGCTTCCACGTAGCCCCACTTGCCTTTCGAGCGGGAAAACTCGGTGAACGCGAAGTACCAGGCGGCGCCTTCGAACAGGATGCCCAGCCCCAGCACGATGTAGTTGATCATGGGGTTTTCGATGGGCGACGGGTTGAGGATGTGGTGCACGCCCTCGTAGATGGACACGCCGGAGCCCACGGCGAAAATCAGGATCGCCACCACGAAGCTCCAGAAATACACTTCCTTGCCGTGCCCGAACGGGAAACGCTTGTCCGCCGGCCGTGCCGATCGCTTGAGGCCGTAGAGCAGCAACACCTGGTTGCCGGTGTCCACCAGTGAGTGCACGCCCTCGGAAAACATCGCCGAGCTGCCGGTGACCACGGCGGCCACGAACTTGGTGCAGGCGATCAGGAAATTGCCCGCCAGGGCGGCGAAAATCACTTTCTTGCTGGATCCGGCCATGGATGCCTCGGTCGTCCTTCATCGTCGATAAGTAGCGGCCAAGAATATCACAGGCGTGCAGGCGCCCGGCTACGCGTTTTCCGGCGTCTTGAACTGCAGTTCCGCCAGCCGCGCGTACAGCGGGTCACTGTGGATGAGCTCCTGATGAGTACCGATGCCGTGCAGCTCCCCCTGATCCAGCACCGCAATCCGGTCGGCGTGCTTGACCGTGGCCAGCCGGTGGGCGATCACCAGGGTGGTGCGATTGGCCATCAGCTCCGGCAGCGCCTGCTGGATCAGGTGCTCGCTCTGGGCATCGAGGGCGCTGGTGGCCTCGTCCAGCAGCAGGATGGGCGCGTCCATGATCAAGGCCCGGGCGATGGCGATGCGCTGCTTCTGGCCGCCGGATAACCCCAGCCCGGCGTCCCCCAGGCGGGTGTCGTAGCCCTGGGGGAGTCCGCGGATGAACTCGTCGGCGTGGGCGACGCGGGCGGCGGCTTCCACCTCGGCGTCGCTGGCGTCCGGGCGGCCGTAGCGGATGTTGTCCGCCACCGATCCATAGAACAGCGCCGGATTCTGGGAGACCAGAGCGAAGCAGCGACGCAGCTCGGCCGGGTCCAGATCGCGGACGTCGACGCCGTCCACGCGAATGCAGCCGGCGACCGGATCGAAGAAGCGCAGCAGCAGGTCGAACAGGGTCGACTTGCCTGCGCCCGACGGCCCCACCAAAGCCAGCGTCTGCCCCGCCGGAATCGCCAGATCCATGCCCCGGATGACCTCGACATCCGGCCGTCCCGGGTAGGCGAATCGCACCTGCTCCAGATCGATGCGCCCTTGCACCGGGCGTGGCAGGGGTTCCGGCTGCAGCGGCGGCGGGGTGATCTCGCTTTCCGTCTGCAGCAGCTCGACGATCCGCGCCGCGGCCCCGGCGGCCCGCTGCAGCTCGCCGATCACCTCGCTGAGCGAGCCGACCGATCCACCCACGATCATGCTGTAGAACACAAAGGCAGCCAGCTCGCCGCCGGAGATTTCGCCGGCGATCACGTCCTGGCCGCCGACCCAGATCATGATGCCCACGGCACCCAGGATCAGCAGGATCACCACCGCGATCAGCCAGGCGCGTTGGCGGATGCGTTGACGGGCGACGTCGAAGGCCTGTTCCACCACCTCGCCGAAGCGGGCCTGGTCCTGGGGCTGATGGTTGTAGGCCTGGACGATCTTGATCTGGCCCAGGATTTCGCCCACGTAGCTGCCAACGTCCGCCACCCGGTCCTGGCTCTGGCGCGACAGGCGCCGCACCCGCCGCCCGAAGATCAGGATCGGCGCGACCACTAACGGCACCGCCAGCATGACGATGCTGGTCAGCTTGGCGTTGGTGACGAACAGCAGGATGATGCCGCCAATCAGCATGAACAGGTTGCGCAGGGCCACCGAGATGGTGGAGCCGATGACCGATTGGAGGACTGTGGTGTCGGTGGTCAGGCGCGACTGGATTTCCAGGCCGCGGTTGGTTTCGAAGAAGCCGGGGTGCAGGTCGATCAGGTGGTTGAACACCTGCTTGCGGATGTCCGCCACCACCCGCTCGCCGATCCAGGACACCAGGTAGAAACGCGCGAAGGTGCCCACCGCCAGGCAGCCGATGAGCACGAAGAACAGCAGCACCGTCTGGTTGAGCAGTTCCGGCGAGCCGGTGACGAAACCCTGGTCCACCAGCAGCCGGATGCCCTGGCCCAGGGACAGGGTGATGCCGGCGGTGAACACCAGGGCAGTAAAGGCACCGATCAGCGCCTTGCGGTAGGGGGCGACAAAGTCGATGGCCAGTTGCAGGGCCTTGCGGCGGTCCGAACGCATGGTGGGCTCGCAGTCAGGAGAATGGAACGAGTATAGGGTACGTGCGCCGGACGGTAACGGGCCAACCTCAGGGTCAGCCCGTTGTCTTCGATTGTTTGGGGGATCGGAACACCAGCAGCAGCGGAATCGACGCCAGCGTCACCCACGCCATCAGGCGAAAGTCGTTGAGATAGCTGATGGCGCTGGCCTGGGCGGTGACCATGTCATTGAGCAGACTCAGCCCGGTTGTGCTGTCCCGGGCGATGCCCCCGGGCAGCGTCAACGCGTCGAACGCCGGGCGGAACGGGTTGAGGTATTCGCCGAGGGTGGCGTGGTTGATCTGCGTGTTGCGTGCCACCAGGGTCACCATCACCGAGATGCCGATGGAGCTGCCGATGTTGCGCATCAGGCTGAACATGGCGGTCGCTTCGGTGCGGTAACGGGGCTGCAGGGTAGCGAAGGTGATGGTGCTCAGGGGCACGAACACCAGGCCCAGCCCCATGCCCTGGACAATGCCGGTCACCACCAGGCGCAGCACGGACACCTCGGTGTTGAAGTTGGCCATCTCGAACAGGCTCGCCGTGATCAGGATCAGCCCGGTCAGGATCAGCAGGCGGATGTCCACCCGGTTCACCAGACGGCCCACCAGCATCATCGAGAACATGCTGCCCAGCCCACGTGGCGCCAGCACCAGGCCGGTCATGATCACCGGATAGTTCATCAGGTTCTGCAGGAACGGCGGCAGCAATGACAGCGTCGCCAGCAGGATGATGCCGACAATGAAGATGAACACCAGCCCCGTGGCCAGGTTGCGGTCCCGGAACAGGCCCGGCTCCACGAACGGCTCGCGGTGGGTGAACATGTGCACCAGGAACATCAGGAAGGCGCAGGCGGCCACGGCGGTCTCGATCTGGATCTCCAGGGACGAGAACCAGTCCTCGCTCTGGCCCCGGTCCAGCAGCAGCTGCAGCGCGCCGATGGCGATCCCCAGCAGGGCAAAGCCGAACAGGTCGAAGCGGCGCTTCATGCGCTCGGTTTCCGGCACGAACGCCAGGATACCCAGCAGCGACAGGATGCCGAAGGGTAGGTTGATGAAGAACACCCAGCGCCAGTTCAGGTACTCGGTGAGGTAGCCGCCCAGGGTCGGCCCCAGGATCGGCCCGACCATCACGCCCATGCCCCACATGGCCATGGCGGAACCGTGCTTTTCCTTGGGGTAGGTGTCCAGCAATACCGCCTGGGACAGCGGCACCAGGCCGGCGCCGAAGATGCCCTGGAGCAGGCGGAACAGCACGATCTCCTCCAGGTTGGCGGCGATCCCGCACAGCACCGAGGCGAGGGTAAAGCCGATCACCGACACGATAAACAGGCGTCGCCGGCCCAGTCGTCCCGACAGAAAACCGGTCAGTGGCGTGGCGATGGCGGCGGCCACGATGTAGGACGTCAGCACCCAGGAAATCTGTTCCTCGGTGGCCGACATGCTGCCTTTCATGTTGGGCAGGGCCACGTTGGCGATGGTGGTGTCCAGCGCCTGCATGATCGTCGCCAACATGATGGAGAGGGTGATCCAGCCCCGTTTCAGGCCGCCCTCGTCGGCGGCCGGGGTCGCCGTGGCGGTGGTCATTCAGTCGGGCTCTCGGCCGCCTGGGCTTCACCGACCAGGCCCCGCAGCCAGCCGACCAGCGGCAGGTCGGAGGTGGGGTAGCCGGTGTCGATGTCGACAACGGTACTCATGCCCGCGCGCAGGCCGTCGTCCGGTCCGGCGTCGTCAAAACGGATGCGCACCGGGATACGCTGGACCACCTTGACCCAGTTGCCGGTGGCGTTCTGTGCCGGCAGCACCGAGAACTCGGCGCCGGTGGCCTGGGCGATGCTGGCCACGTGGCCGTGGAATTCCCGGTCGGGGTAGGTGTCCACTTCGATGTTGACCGACTGCCCCGGGTGCACTCGGGTGAGGGCGGTTTCCTTGAAGTTGGCGTCGATCCACAGATCGCCGTTGCCCACCAGGCTCATCAGTGGCGAGCTGACGGTGGCGTAGGCACCGGGGTCCGGTGTGTTGGCGGCGATGCCGCCGAACGGGGCGGTGATGCGGGTGTGGGCCAGGTCCAGTCGGGCCTGCTCCAGGCTGGCGGCGGCGGCCTGGTAGTCCGGGTATTGCTCCACCGGCAGGTTCAGGTCGCCACCCAGGCTGGCGGCGATGCGTTTCAGCTCGCGTTTGTTGGCATCGCGCTGGCGCACGGCGGAGGTGTAATCGTGCTGGTACTGGGACAGCTCCGATTGCGACGCCAGATTGCGTTTGGCCAGGGCCTGCTGGCGCGCCAGTTCGCGCTTGGCGAAGTCGACGTCTTCTTCGGTTTTGGCGAGCTGCTCCTGGGCGGTGGCGTAGCTGGCCTTGAGACTGTTGATGGCATTGGCGGCCTGCCTGAGTTGCGCTTCGGCGCGGGCGACTTCGATCCGGTACGGCGCCGGATCGATCTGCAGCATCAGATCGCCCTGGCTGACCGCTTCGTTATCGTCGACCAGCACGCGGGTGATCGGGCCGCTCACCTGGGGTGCGATGTTCACCAGCGGTGAGCCGATGTAGGCGTTTTCGGTGGATACGTAGCGTCCACCAAAGAGGCTGATCAGCCCGCCGACAACAACGGCGGTCAGCGGAATGCCGATCAGCAGGACGCGCCGGATTTTCGATGTCCGGGCCGGCTGTGGCGCGGGCTCGGACGCCTGGTCGGTATTGCTCATGGGTGTTGTCTCCACTGTCTTTATGTCGGGCAGCTGTATGCCGGGCAGGCGGTGCGATGGATGCGTCCTGCTGTCGTCTGTTGCGTCGGCAAAGGGCCTGTGCAGCGGCCCGTTGCTCGGGAATCGCAGGAAGGGTCCCCTTTTTTCTTGGGGGTGTTGGCGGAACTCCTTCGGCATCAAACCTATATAGGTTGCTAACTATATAGAGCGAGACATCCCGTGGGAATAGCGGAATTCCCGACGGGATTGCCTGATGAATTGGGCTCTATTGACCCAAAGCCATCGCCGGGGGCTGTCGAGGTTAAGACATGGACCCGGGTGGCCAGCTAGAGCATGATACGCAGCTGTTCCGGAATTAGTTGGAAGTCGACCGGTTTGAGTTGAGATGGATCAAGATCGACGTCTCAACGGTTGTCCTCGCGGTCGACGATTAGGCTGGAGAGCGTCAGCGACTGGGCGTATCGTCGAGGTTAGGGACGGTTCTGTCCGATAAGGGAAACAAAATCATGACAACGGTTGTCGGGATTTACCTGTTTGATGATGTGGAGCTGCTGGACTTTGCCGGGCCCTACGAAGTGTTCACCACCGCGTCGCGGGTCTATCGACGTGAGCATCCGGTGGGGCCGGAGCCTTTCTCGGTGATGACCGTGTCCCAGCACGATGAGCCGGTCCGTGTCCGGGCGGGGCTCAAGGTCAACGCGGATTGCACCATCGCCGATCACCCGGACATCGATCTGCTGCTGGTGCCGGGCGGCGTGGTGACCGAGGAGTTGGAGAAGGCCTCGGTGATCCGCTGGATCGAGGCAACCGCCGACCAGGCCAACCTGACGGCGTCGGTCTGCACCGGCGCTTTCCTGCTGGCGGCCGCCGGGTTGCTCAATGGCCGCACCGCCACCACCCACTGGGAGGATATGGACGACCTGCGTCACCAGTTCCCGGCCATCAAGGTGCTGCCGGGTCGGCGTTGGATCGACCAGGGCGACGTCATCTCTTCGGGCGGCATCTCCGCCGGCATCGATATGAGCCTGCACGTCGTCGAGCGCATCGCCGGACGCGAGCTGGCGCTGAAAACCGCTCGGCAGATGGAATTCAACTGGACGGAAAATGGCTGACAACCCCCCGATCGCAACCACGCCGGAGCCGCCTTACTATGCGGTGATATTCACCTCGCTGCGCACCGCTGGCGACGACGGCTACGGTGAGATGGCCCAGGCCATGGTGGCGCTGGCGTCGCAGCAGCCGGGTTTTCTCGGTGTCGAGTCCGCCCGGGAGGATGTGGGCATCACCGTGTCCTACTGGTCCGACCTGGACTCGATCCGCGACTGGAAGCGCCAGGCTGACCATCGCCTGGCCCAGCGGCTGGGGCGTGAGCGCTGGTACCAGGAATACACCGTGCGCATCGCCCGGGTGGAACGGGCCTACGCATTCGCGATGGATACGGAGGTGCCGGATGGCGTTCTGGCTGGTCAAGAGTGAACCGGACGAGTGCGGCATCGATGACTTTGCCGCCGATCCCGAAAAACGGATCCCCTGGGATGGCGTGCGCAACTACCAGGCGCGTAACTTCCTGGCGTCGATGGCGCCCGGCGATCGCGTACTGCTCTATCACTCCAGTTGCAAAGTGATCGGCGTGGCGGGCGTCGTTCGTGTGGTGAGTGAGCCCTATCCCGACCGGCTCCAGTTCGATCCAGAATCGGATTATTACGACCCCAAAAGCCCGCAGAACAAGCCCCGCTGGCAGGCGGTGGACATGGTCTTCGAGCAACGCTTCCAGCGCGTGATTCCGCTCAAGGCGTTGAAGGAGGCGTCGGAACTGTCGGAGATGCCGCTGGTGCAGCGCGGAGCGCGGTTGTCGGTGATGCCCGTGACCGAGGCCCAGTGGCGCCACATCCTGTCAATGACGGACTGACCGGGGTTTAACCGGCGGGTGCCCTTTCAGCGATCCGGCATTCGGTGAATCCTGTTGGCGTCGGTCTTCGTAAGAGTTCGTTGGAATGTGGCCGGTCCCGCCGCGCGCTTCCGCAGACAAATGCACACGGCACGGATGCGTTGTTGGAGTCCTGACCTTATGAGTTCGTCGGAGAACAAGCCGATCCAGTCCCGCAAACCCTCCCAGGAACGCAGCCGGCAGCGGGTCGCGCAGATGATGGCGGCGGCCGAGGCGCTGTTGCTCGAGAATGGCCCGGAGCAACTGTCTATCCCGGAGGTGGCCAAGGCATCCGGATTGAGCCGCTCGTCGGTCTATCAGTTCTTCCCCAGCAAGTACGCCCTGCTGCTGGCCCTGACCGCCCGGCACCTGGACACGGTTGCCCAGCAGCTGGCCCGGCTGCTGGATCTGGTGGGGGACGTCAGCGTCGACGATATGCTGGGTTCGGCGTTGCGGGTGGTGGCGGACTATTACAACGAGCACCGGGCGGCGCGGATCCTGATCCTCGGTGGCCCCATGAGCCGTGAAGGTTTCCAGTCCCTCGAATTCAACCACCAGGATATCGGCAAGCACCTGCGCCACTGGCTTGAACGGCACCAGCCGGACGTGCACCCGCTCACCGAGCCGGACGTCATGACCCTGGCGGTGGACATCGGTGCGGCCTGTCTGCGCCACGGCTACTTCCGCGAGGATCTGATCAGCGACGCCATCGTGGAGCAGGCGCGCCGGGCCATGCTGGCCTATTTGCGCTCGGTGGCCGCCGTTCGTTAGCCGGTTGCCCGGTCCCGAATGCCCTTACAGCCACCCCGGCGATACCGCCCGCAGCCAATCCACCAGCCACGGCAGGAACACCGACGTGGCGAACGCCGACAGCGCCATGGCCAGCCCGGAGAAGGCGCCCATCATGGGGCTGATCTGGAACGCCCGGGCGGTGCCGATGCCGTGGGCCGCCACGCCCATGGCGATACCGCGCACGCTGTCATCGCGAATCCGCAGGGAAGCGAACAGCCGCGTGCCGATCAGCGCGCCGATGATGCCGGTGACCACCACCAGCACCGCCGTCAGCGAGGGAATGCCACCGATCTCGTCCGAGATACCCATCGCCACCGGCGCGGTTACCGACTTGGGCGCCAGTGACAGCTGGGTTTCCGGGGAGGCGCCGAAGGCCCAGGCGATGATGATGGAGCTCGCCGCGCCGACGATCACCCCGATCAGCAGCGCCACGATGACCGGCACCAGCACCGCCCGTAGCCGGGAGAACTGCTGGTACAGCGGGACCGCCAGCGCCACGGTGGCCGGTCCCAGCAGGAAGTGGACGAACTGGGCGCCGTCGAAATAGGTCTGGTAGCTGGTGCCGGTGAGCTTGAGGAACAGGATCAGCGCCAGGATGGCGGTGATCACCGGGTTCAGCAGCGGGTTGCTGTTGCAGCGCAGGTAAAGACGGTGCGCGAGAAGATAGGCCACCAGCGTGAGCGTCAGCCCCAGCAGCGGCGAGGCGGACAGGTACACCCAGATGCGGGTCAGGTCGGTCTCAGCCATCGCTGCCTTCCCTCCTGGCCAGCAGTCGCTGGGTGGCGACCATCGCACCGGCGGTGGCCGCCATGGTGATTGCGGTACTCAGCACCAGCGCCAGGGCAATCGGCAGCCACTCGTCGAGGATCCGGCTGAAGTACACCATCATCCCCACGCCGGCGGGGATGAACAGCAGCGATAAGTGGCTGAGCAGCCCCCGGGCGGCGGTGTCCATCGATGGGTCCACCTTGCCGCGCAGCAGCAGCGACAGGAACAGCAGGAGCATGCCCATCACCGGTCCGGGAATGGGCAGATCGAACAGGCGGACGATCACTTCGCCCACCAACTGGTAGACCAGCAGGATGGTGATGCCGTTGAGGAATTGCATGGGGTCTCGCAATGCAGGATGTCAAAACGTGCGCGGGACGCTGGTCCCGTACGGTTAATGAAAGCATTGCTGACCGGGAAAGTCACCCCGTCTGCATGAGGTGGACAGACGGGGCGGGTGGTTACATGGCTCGGCAACCCGTTGGAAGCGGTTTGCCTTCATAGCAGCTTGCTATCGGTGGCAGTATCAGTCGCGGTCGACTTCGATCACGCCCAGATCACTGCGCTGCAGGGTGATCTCCAGCTCATGGCCCTGCTCGTCGCGGCCTTCCAGCTGGATGCGGTCGTGGTCCTCGTGCAGGTCCATTTCCTCGATCTGTGCCAGCCCTTCGCCACGGGCCACCTCAGCGGCTTCACGCACACGTTCGGCGTCGAGCCCACGAGGGCCGTTGTCACGCCGTTCACGCTTCTCGTGGCGGGCTTCGCCGTCCCGGCTGAATTCCACCTTGGTGCGCCACTGGTTGTCGAGCCAGCCTTCCAGCTCGAAGCCGTGCCGATCGTCCAGGTCGATTTCCTCGTAGTGGGTGAACCCGTGGGCGGAGCCGGCGGCGAGCGCGTCGTCCAGATTGACGGATGCGCCGGTGGCAGCGTTGGCGGCGAAGGCGGCGGGGGCCACGAGGCTGGCCAGGGTGGTGCCGAGAATGAGGTTGCGAATGGTCATGTGGCTACTCCTTGAGTTGATTGAAGCGTGTCGGTTGATTCGGTCGTGGCCATCTGTCGGGGAGGCCATGGCATACTGTTGTACCGGAAGCGGCCTGACCCGGGGCTGAGCGATCCGTTCATGTTCCGTTCATCTCGCGTTTGCCACACTTGTTGGCATGAGGATCCGACTGATGACAAAACAGCTCATGCTGATGATGGCCGTCCCCCTGCTGGTACTGGGGTGGGCTGCGGGCCTGCACGCTGATGACGATGAGTGGCGTCGCCTGCACCGGGAGGTCGAGGCCGGCCGTGTGCAGCCCCTGCAGTCCGTGCTCGACCACCTGGAAGAGCGCTACCGGGGCCAGGTTGTGGAAGTGGAGTTCGAACGCGACGACGGCGAATCCATCTACGAGATCGAGATGCTGGGGCCGGATGGGCAGATCGTCGAGTTCGAGGTGGATGCCGCCACAGGCGAGGTGATCGGCATCGAAGGTCGCGGCATCGAGAGCATGGAGCGTCGATGAAAGTATTGCTGATCGAGGACGACCAGGCGCTGGCCGGGACGCTGGCGAGGTCGCTGCGCGAGGCCGAGGTGCTGGTGGAAACGGCAGCCAGCGGTGGCGACGGCGATTTCCTGCTCAAGACCGAGCGCTACGACGTGGTCATCCTGGACCTGGGCCTGCCCGACGGCAATGGGACCCACTGGCTGGCGCGCTGGCGGGATGAGGGCATCGACCTGCCGGTGCTGGTGCTCACCGCCCGCGAGCGCTGGTCCGACAAGGCCGCCGGCTTTTCCGCCGGCGCTGACGATTACGTCACCAAACCGTTCGAGACGGCCGAGGTGCTGTTCCGCCTGCGGGCCCTGGTGCGGCGCAGTCACGGCCATGCCCATCCGGTGCTCAGTATCGGCGATCTGGCCTACGACACCCACGTGGGGCAGGTTACCCTGGCCGGGATGCCGGTCTCGCTGACCGCCCAGGAAACCCGGCTGCTGGGCTACCTGATGCATGCCGCGCCGCGGCTTGTCAGCCGGATCGAGCTGGCCGAGCACGTCTACGACCGGGACCAGGAACCCGACTCCAACGTCATCGACGTGCAGATCAGCCGGCTGCGCCGCAAGTTGGGCAGTCACCGTATCGAAACCGTGCGGGGCCAGGGCTATCGCATCCTGGGCGGCGAATGACGCCGGCCCCGCGCAGTCTCTCGATCAACACCCGCCTGCTGGTGGCCGCACTGGTGCTGGTCCTGTTGGCGTTGCCGCTGGCCGGTGTGTTGCTGCGTTATAACTTCGAGCAGTCGGTCACCACCGCCTTCGACCAGCGCCTGCGTTCGCTGCTCAACGTACTGGTGGCGGGCGTTGAATACGACCCGGCCAGCGGTGATCTGTCGATGGCGCGCAGCCTGGGGGATCCTCGCTTCGAGCAGGTGTTCTCCGGCTCGTACTGGCAGGTGTCGGACGGCAACGGTTTGGCTCTGACGTCCCGATCTCTGTGGGACCAGCGCCTGGCCACGGCGGATCGATCCGGCCTGCACATCGGTGATCGCAACGGTCCCCGGAACCAGCGCCTGCGGGTCGTCGAGCGGGACGTCGAACTGCCCAACCTGCCTGCCACCCTGCACCTGGCGGTGGCGGCCAGCCGCGAAGATCTGGACGCCGAAGTGACCCGCTTCGGCCGTCTGCTGTGGTGGTCCCTGGCCGGCCTGGGGGGATTGTTGCTGGCGGGGTTGGCCCTGCAGATCCGCTGGGGGCTGTCGCCGCTGCGCCGCATCCACGCCAATCTGCGGCGGGTGGAAACCGGCGAGGACGAACGTCTGGAAACCGGCTTTGCCACCGAACTCAACGACCTGGCCGAGGCCATGAACGGGGTACTGGAGCGTGACCGCCACTTGATCGAGCGCGGTCGCACCGCGGCCGGCAACCTGGCCCACGCCCTGAAGACGCCGAGTTCGGTACTGCGCGCCTACTGCGAACGTCTGCCGGAATCTGAGGCCCGACCGTTACTGACGGAACTGGACCGCCTCGATGCGGCGGTCCGGCACCATCTGGCGCGGGCGTCGGCGGCGGGCGGCGCGCCCCTCTCCCGGGTGGCCCGGGTGGATGAGACCCTGGCGCCAGTCGTGACCGGGATCGGTCGCATGGCGGAGCGGCAGGGCCTGGCCTGTCGAGCCGCGCCGATGCCGCAGGGTCGGGTTCGCATGGACCCGCAGGACCTGCAGGAAATTGCCGGAAACCTGCTGGAAAATGCCCTGAAATGGGCAAGTTCTGCGCTTTTTTTCAGGGTCTCGCTGGAGGAAGAACGGTTGACGATGCGGGTGGCCGACGACGGCCCGGGAATGACACCGGAGCAGTGCGCCGAGGCGTTGGAGCGGGGGCGACGGCTGGATGAGTCGCGTGCTGGTTCCGGCCTTGGGCTGGCGATTGTCACCGAACTGGTGGCGCTGTATGGCGGCGATGTGCAACTCGGTCGCGCCGACGAAGGTGGCCTGCAGGTTGAGGTCTCCCTGCCGGTCGCCCGGGGCAACCCGGGCCCGGAGGGACGGCGCCTGTCAGCGGATTGAGCGGACCGGCGCCTGTGCCGGATCGTTGACCAGGATGCCTCAGTCGTCGTCCAGATGGTGGGGCGGGCAGTGGAATTCTTCCACCACAGTACCGTCGTCGACGCTCTCCAGATGCACATCGAACCCCCACAGCCGGTGAGTGTGACGCAGCACTTCGCTGGTGCTCTCGCCCAGGGGGATACCGTCGGCCGGCACGTGGCGCAGGGTCAGCGAGCGATCGCCGCGCAGGTCCACGTTCCACACCTGGATGTTGGGCTCGCGGTAGCTCAGGTTGTACTGGCGCGCCAGCTTCTCCCGCAGGGCGCGGTAGCCCACCTCGTCGTGGATCGCGGTGATGCGGTAGACGTCCTCATCCTCCTCGCTGGAAATGGCGAACAGTTTGAGATCCCGCATCACCTTGGGTGACAGGAACTGCTGGATGAAGCTCTCATCCTTGAAGTTCCTCATGGCGAAATGCAGGGTTTCCACCCAGTCGGAGCCGGCGATGTCCGGGAACCAGGCGCGATCCTCGTCCGTCGGCTCCTCGCAGATCCGGCGCAGGTCCGTGTAGATGGAAAAGCCCAGCGTGTACGGGTTGATGCCCGAATACCATGGGCTGTCGAACGGCGGTTGATAGATCACCGCCGTGTGGCTCTGCAGGAATTCCAGCATGAAGCCGTCGGTCACCAGACCTTTCTCGTACATCCGGTGCAGCAGGGTGTAGTGCCAGAAGCTGGCCCAGCCCTCGTTCATCACCTGGGTCTGGCGTTGGGGATAGAAGTACTGGCCCAGTTTGCGCACGATGCGGATCAGCTCGCGCTGCCAGGGTTCCAGCAGCGGCGCGTTTTTCTCGATGAAGTAGAGCAGGTTCTCCTGCGGGTCTGCCGGGTAGCGGCTGCGCTTGCGCTCGTCGCTGTCTTCTTCGGCGCCCATGCGGGGAATGGTGCGCCAGAGGTCGTTGATCTGACGCTGCATGTACTCTTCGCGCTCCTTCTGACGGCGCTGCTCCTCGGCCGCGGAGATGGGGGAGGGGCGCTTGTAGCGGTCCACGCCGTAGTTCATCAGGGCATGGCAGGAATCCAGGATCTGTTCCACCGCATCCAGGCCGTGGCGCTCTTCGCATTCGGCCACGTAGTGCCGGGCGAAGACCAGGTAGTCGATGATGGCGCTGGCGTCGGTCCAGGTGCGGAACAGGTAGTTGCCCTTGAAGAAGGAGTTGTGACCGTAGCAGGCGTGGGCGATCACCAGCGCCTGCATGGGCAGGGTGTTCTCTTCCATCAGGTAGGCAATGCAGGGATCGGAGTTGATCACGATCTCGTAGGCCAGCCCCATCTGCCCGCGCTTGTAGCCCTTGGAGGTGTTCAGGAACTGCTTGCCGAACGACCAGTGGTGGTAGCCCACCGGCATCCCCACCGAGCTGTAGGCGTCCATCATCTGCTCGGCGCTGATCACCTCGATCTGGTTGGGGTAGGTATCCAGGCCGAATTCCTCGGCGCATCGGGCGATTTCGTCGTTGTATTGCCGGATCAGGTCGAACGTCCACTCCGATGTGGTGGAGATCGGCTGCCGGGTTTCTGGCGGTCTGTCGACGGTTCCGGTCATGCGGCTTTCCTCTCGAACAACTGGCGGAAGACCGGGTAGATGTCGCCCGGGTCCGCGATCTGCTGCATGGCAAAGCTGTTGGGGTCCTGCTCCAGGATCTTCTCGTACTCGTACCAGAGCATCTGGTGATCCTGGGGCGTGATCTCGACATAGGCGTAGTACTGCACCAGCGGCAGGATCTGGTCGGCCAGGATCTTGCCGCAGATGGGCGAATCGTCGTTCCAGTTATCGCCGTCCGAGGCCTGGGCGGCGTAGATGTTCCACTCCGAGGGCGAGTAGCGGGCGTCGACGATCTGCTTCATCAGCTTGAGCGCGCTGGACACGATGGTGCCGCCCGTTTCCCGGGAGTAGAAGAACTCTTCCTCGTCCACTTCCTTGGCGCTGGTGTGGTGGCGGATAAACACCACCTCGATGCGCTTGTAGTTCTTCTTCAGGAACAGGTACAGCAGGATGAAGAAGCGCTTGGCGATGTCCTTGTGCACCTGCGTCATCGAGCCGGACACGTCCATCAGGCAGAACATCACCGCACTGGTGGCCGGCTTGGGCTTCTTCACATGCTGGCGATAGCGCAGGTCGATTTCGTCGATCCAGGGGATGCGGCGCAGATTGCCTTTCAGGCGTTTGATCTCCGCTTCCAGGGCGTCGATCTGGTCCTGTGGGCTGAACGCCGGATCCGGTTCGTGCGGATGGGCCTTGAGCTCAGCCAGTTGCGCTTCCAGCTCCCGCAGCTTGCGCTTGCGGGCGCCGCCCAGACCCAGCCGGCGAGCGTGGGCGCCGCGCAGGGAGCGCACCACGTCCAGCTTGGCGGGGATGCCCTGGGACGTGAAGCCGGCCCGTTCGTACTTGAAGGCCTCGGTGTCCTTGAGTTTCTTGCGGGCCAGGTTGGGCAGTTCCAGGTCGTCGAACAGGAAATCCAGGAATTCGTCCTGGGTGATCTGGAAGGCGAATTCGTCCATGCCTTCCCCGTCCGGGCTGGCGCCGCCCTGGCCCTGGCCGCCACCGCCGCCCTGGGGTTTGGGCACGGTGTCGCCGGCGACGAATTCCTTGTTGCCGGGATGCACTATTTCCCGGTGTCCGCCCTGGCCATGGTGGAATATGGGTTCGTCGATGTCTTTCGAAGGAATACTGACGTTCTCGCCGCGCTCGATGTCGGTGATTGAGCGGCGCTGGACCGCGTCCGCCACCGCCTTCTTGATGTGATGGCGGTAGCGGCGCAGGAAGCGTTCGCGGTTCACGGCGCTCTTGTTCTTGCCGTTCAGGCGGCGGTCGACGATATGGGTCATCCCCATAAATATCTCCAGTTGTCGGTGGAGGTCGCCCTGGCCACATGAATTGCGGCGTTGCGCGGTGCGCACCAGCTCACCTACCCGGCAGGTATGCCTTGCTGGCTGTGCTCCGTGCGCCTTGCACTTCATGCATCCAGGCGCGCCCCGGAACTCTCGAAGTCAATTTAAAGGAGCCTTGTTCCTCTGTTCCCGACTCCCAACCTGGTTCAGGGTCGTGGCCGCTCTCAGGCGGCCAGCGGCCGTTCCGTTACTGGGACTTCCTGACCCGCAGGTACCACTCGGCCAGCAGGCGGACCTGCTTCTCGGTGTACCCGCGCTCGACCATCCGTTCGACGAACTGTTTGTGCTTCTTCTGGTCTTCCTGCGAGGCCTTCGGGTTGAAGGAGATGACCGGAAGCAGGTCCTCGGTGTTGGAGAACATCTTCTTCTCGATCACGCTGCGCAGCTTCTCGTAACTGAGCCAGGATGGATTCTGGCCCTGGTTGTTGGCTCGGGCCCGCAGGACGAAGTTGACCACCTCGTTGCGGAAATCCTTCGGGTTGCTGATGCCGGCCGGCTTCTCAATTTTCTCCAGCTCGTCGTTGATGGCGGAGCGGTTGAGAATTTCGCCGGTCTCGGGGTCGCGGTACTCCTGGTCCTGGATCCAGAAGTCGGCGTAGGTGACGTAGCGGTCGAACAGGTTCTGGCCGTACTCGCTGTAGCTCTCCAGGTAGGCGGTCTGGATTTCCTTGCCGATGAACTCGACGTAGTGCGGCGCGAGGTATTCCTTGATAAAGCGTAGGTAGCGTTCCTGCACCTCGTTGGGGAACTGTTCCTGTTCGATCTGCTTCTCCAGCACGTAGAGCAGGTGCACCGGGTTGGCGGCGATTTCCGTGGTGTCGAAGTTGAACACCTTGGACAGGATCTTGAACGAGAAGCGGGTGGACAGGCCGTCCATGCCCTCGTTGACGCCGGCGGTGTCGCGGTACTCCTGGATCGACTTGGCCTTGGGATCGGTGTCCTTGATGTTCTGGCCGTCGTAGACCCGCATCTTCGAGTAGATGCTGGAGTTCTCGGGTTCTTTCAGGCGCGACAGCACCGTGAACTGGGCCAGCATGTCCAGGGTGTCCGGCGCGCAGGGCGCCCCCTGCAGGGAGCTGTGGCGCAACAGCTTGCGGTAGATGTCGATTTCCTCGCTCACCCGCAGGCAGTAGGGCACCTTGACGATGTAGACCCGGTCGAGGAACGCTTCGTTATGCTTGTTGTTGCGGAAGGTCTGCCATTCGGATTCGTTGGAGTGGGCCAGGATGATGCCGTCGAACGGCACTGAGCCCATGCCCTCGGTGGTGTTGTAGTTACCTTCCTGGGTGGCGGTGAGCAGCGGGTGCAGAACCTTGATGGGCGCCTTGAACATCTCGACGAATTCCATCAGGCCCTGGTTGGCCTTGCTCAGACCACCGGAAAAGCTGTAGGCATCCGGATCGTCCTGGGAAAATTCTTCCAGCATGCGGATGTTGACCTTGCCCACCAGGGCGGAGATGTCCTGGTTGTTGTCGTCGCCGGGCTCGGTCTTGGACACGCCGATCTGATCGAGAATCGACGGGTAGCGCTTGACCACGCGGAATTGGGAAATGTCACCGTTAAACTCGTGCAGCCGTTTCACCGCCCAGGGCGACATGATCGGCTTGAGGTAACGGGTGGGAATGTTGAACTCTTCTTCGAGGATCGGGCCGTCCTCGTCCGGATCGAACAGGCCCAGCGGCGATTCGTTCACCGGTGAACCCTTGATGGCGTAGAAGGGCACCTTCTGCATCAGCTGCTTGAGCTTTTCCGCCAGGGACGATTTACCGCCGCCGACCGGACCCAGCAGGTAGAGGATCTGCTTCTTCTCTTCCAGGCCCTGGGCCGCGTGCTTGAAGAAGGAGACGATGTTCTCGACGGCGTCTTCCATGCCGTAGAACTCGTCGAATTCGGGATAACGCTTGATGACCTTGTTGGAGAAGATCCGTGACAGGCGTGGATCGCGGGAGGTATCTATCTTTTCCGGCTCGCCGATAGCCAGCAACATCCGCTCGGCTGCCGTGGCATAGGCCGACGGGTCGCGTTTGCAGATCTCCAGGTATTCCTCAAGGGAAAACTCTTCCTCCTGAGTTGATTCATACCGGTCTTTGAAATGCTGCAGAATGCTCATATAGGACCCTCGCTCGCAATGTTGGACGCACAACTACACGTTTCTGTTCCCCGATTCGTATCGTCAGGATCGCCAATTCACCGGCGCCCCAGAGGTGGATGGATAATAAGGAAATGGGAGTCGCAGACCCGGAATGCGCCGGTGGTCGGATTCCGGTCTGGCTGATTTCAGCTTAGTTCAGCTCTGGCCACTTGGACAGTTACGAATCTTTTTTGTTTCAGGATTGTTGCTCCCTTTTCCGCACCTTGATGACGCAGGCTCCAATCGGGGTTTTCGCGGTTTTTATTCGGTCATTTTCAGCGTAGACGCGATGTCGTCGGTGCGGAGATAGAACCTCTCAATCACCGCTATAAGGGACCGGCGACCCATTGTCCCGTGGATGGGCGTCGGCGCTGTGAAGGGCGCATCCGTCCGGATTTGTCTTGCCTTCGTCATTCGGTGACTTAGACTGAAATCGGGTTCGTATAGACAGACCGATACTCACGTTCCCATCCCGGCAAAACGAGACGCCAGAGAAATGAAAAGAAGCCATAAGGAGAGCCCCGTGTCCCTGATCCCGCGAATCCGCCAGACCCTGGCGGTGCTGTTGCTGTGCGTGTCCGGCCCGGTCCTGGCGGCCGATCCGGTAGTGGTGTCCTCCAAGATCGATACCGAAGGTTCGGTGCTGGGGCAGATGATCCTGCAGAGCCTGGAGCGCGCGGGCATCCCGGTGGAAAACCGCATCCAGCTCGGCGCCACCAACATCGTGCGCAACGCCATCAAGGCGGGTGAGATCGATATTTACCCGGAGTACACCGGCAACGCCGGTTTCTTCTACGACATGGCCGACAGCGATGTGTGGAAGGACGCCGACAAAGCCTATGAGATGGCCAGCAAGCTTGACTACGACGCCGAGAAAATCGTCTGGCTGACGCCCGCCGACGCCAACAACACCTGGGCCATGAGCGTGCGCGGCGACCTCGCCCGGGAAGCGGGCCTGACCACCCTCGATGACCTGGCCGCCTACATCAACGACGGCGGCGACTTCCGGTTCGCCGCCAGCGCCGAATTCGTTGAGTCCGCCAGTGCGTTGCCGGCGTTCCAGCAGGCCTATGGCTTCAAGCTCGACGCCGACCAGCTGCTGGTGCTCTCCGGCGGAAACACCGCCGCCACCATGCGCGCCGCCGCGCTCAACGACAACGACGTCAACGGCGCCATGACCTACGGCACCGACGGCGGCCTCAACGCCCTCGACCTGAAAGTGCTGAGCGACACCCGCGGCGTGCAGCCGGTCTACCAGCCGGCGCCGATCGTGCGCGAGGCGGTGCTGGAGGCCTACCCCGGGATCCGTGACGCGCTCCGGCCGGTGTTCGAATCGCTCGACCTGGAAACCCTGCAGCGCCTGAATGGCGAGGTGGCGGTGAACGGCGCACCGGCGGCCGACGTGGCTCGCCAGTACCTGGATTCCCTGAAACAGGATTGACCTTGTCCCATCCGGATAAACGGCCCAGCCGGGTGCTGCCGGTGCTGGGCCTGATGGCGCTCATTCTCGTCTGGTCGCTGGATCTGGGCAGTATCCAGCCCAACCGGATCGTGCCGGGGACCGGCTATGGCCTCTTCAGTGCGGTGGGCTTGAGCGGCGCCGCTGTGGTTACCCTGTTCCTGCTGGCGGTTGTAGCCCTGGCCATACTGCCGGTGCGGCGGCGTTCGCTGATGCTTTCGTTGGGGCTGGTTTTGGCCCTTGCCGCCCTCCCGCTGCTGCTGATCCGCTTCACCGGCCTGCACCTGCCGGCGGATGCACCCTACGCCCGCAGTGCCATCGGTGCCGGCTTCTGGGCGTTGCTGTTCCTGCTGGTGCTGATGCTGATTGAGGTGCTGGGCCGGCGGGGCAGCGGCCGATGGAGCCAACTGGCGGTACTGGGCCTGATTCTCGGGGCGTGGGGCTGGCTGTTCAGCCGTCCGGCGTTGTCGAGCCTGTCGCTGGTGCGCGAGTTCGACAACCGGCCGGATCAGTTCGTCCAGGCTCTCTGGGCCCACCTCGGGCTGGCCCTGGGCGCGGTGGCGATCAGCTTCGTGCTGGCCTTCGCCCTGGCGCTGAAAATGATGCGCAACGAGCGTTGGCGCCGCCCGGTCATGTCCCTGGCCAGTTTCCTGCAGACCATTCCCAGCCTGGCGTTGTTCGGCCTGCTGATCGCGCCACTCAGCGCCCTCAGCTCGGCCTTGCCCTGGCTGCAGGAGCTCGGCGTGCGCGGTATTGGCTGGGCGCCGGCGCTGCTGGCCCTGATTGCCTACAGCCTGCTGCCGATGGTGCGCAACACCTATGTGGCGCTGACCGAGGTGCCCGGCTCGGTGCTGGAAGCCGGGCAGGGGATGGGCATGAACCCGCGCCAGTTGTTCCTGCAGGTGCGTCTGCCGCTGGCGCTGCCGGTCATCGTTGAAGGCGTGCGCATCACCACCATTCAGGCCATGGGGCTGACCGCCGTCGCGGCGCTGGTTGGCGCGGGTGGTTTCGGAACCTTTATCTTCCAGGGACTGGGGCAGGCGGCCATGGACCTGGTGCTGCTAGGCGCGCTGCCGACCATTGCCCTGGCGCTGGCCGCCGATGCCATGTTGTCGGCCCTGGCGGCCGCCCTGCAGGCCCGCCCCGTGCCCGCATGAGTGTTGACGTAGAGCCGCAGGAGCGTTGCTGAAGAGGGATGAGAGTGTTGAGGAGTTCACCGCAATGATCGAACTGAAGAACGTCACCCGTCGTTTCGGCGACACGGTTGCGGTCGATCACATCGACCTGACCATCGAGACCGGCGAGGTGTGCGTGCTGGTGGGCAGCTCCGGGTGTGGCAAGTCCACCACCCTGAAAATGATCAACCGCCTGTTGCCCCACAGCAGCGGCGAGATCCTGATCGATGGCGAGGACATCAACGCGGTGGACCCGGACCGGTTGCGCATCAACATGGGCTACGCGATCCAGGGCACCGGGCTGTTCCCGCACTGGAGCGTGGCGCGCAACATCGCCCTGGTGCCCAACCTGCTGGACTGGTCCCGTGAGCGCATCGACGCCCGCGTCGCCGAGCTGCTCAGCCTGTTCGGGCTGGACCCGGCCGGGTTCGCCCACAAATACCCGCACCAGCTCTCCGGCGGCCAGGCCCAGCGGGTAGGCGTGGCCCGGGCGCTGGCGGCGGACCCCAATATCCTGCTGATGGACGAGCCGTTCGGGGCGCTCGACGCCATTACCCGGGAAAGCCTGCAGCAGGAAATGCTGCGCCTGCAGCGCCAGCTCAAGAAAACCACGGTGTTCGTCACCCACGACATCGACGAGGCCCTGCGCCTGGCCACCCGCATCGCGGTCATGGACCAGGGGCGCATTGTCCAGCACGACACACCGGAGAACATCCTGCGCCGGCCGGCCTCGGACTTCGTCGAGAGCCTGGTGGGCAAGCAGGATCGGGGCTTGCGCCTGCTTGCCCTGCGTCCGGTGCGCGACCTGATGATCCCTCACGCCAAGCCGCGGCCGGCAGAGCCCGGGCAGGATGGCCTGCGCGAGGACGACAACCTGCGCCTGGCGCTGTCGGTGATGATGTGGCAGGACCTGCCGCAGGTGTCTGTGTTCGACGCCCAGGGCTTTGAGACCGGCGTGCTCAGCCGGGAACGGCTGATGGCGGTGGCGGCCTGATGCGGCACTGGCTGGCCCCCGTACTCTGGATGCTGCTCCTGCTTGCCCTGACCCTCGGGATGCCGCTGCTGGAGCCGGTCTTTCGCTGGCTGCAGCCGGATACGGGCAACGTGATCTACGACCGCTCGTCGTTCCTGTCGCTGCTGGGTAACCACAGTCTGCTGGTGTTGGTGTCGGCGCTGGTGGGCACCGTCGCGGCGGTGTCCGGCGGCCTCTTCGTGACCCGGGCGTCGGGGCGGGATTTTCTGCCCCTGGTGAGCCAGATCGCCGCCATAGGCCAGACGTTCCCGCCGGTGGCGGTGCTGGCGCTGGCGGTGCCGGCACTGGGCTTCGGCGAGGGGCCCACCCTGGTGGCGTTGATTCTCTACGGCTTGTTGCCGATCCTGCGCAATACCCTGGCCGGCATCGATGGCATTGATCCCACCGTCATCCAGGCGGCCCGCGGCATGGGCATGTCCGCCCGACAGGTTCTGCTGCAGGTGGAGCTGCCCCTGGCCGGACGGGTGATCCTGGCCGGCATCCGCACCTCGGTCACCATCAACATCGCCACGGCGGCCATCGGTTCCACCGTCGGTGCCCGGACTCTGGGCGATCCGGTGATCGCCGGACTGGTCAACGGCAATACCGCCTTCGTGCTGCAGGGAGCGATCCTGATCGGCTTGCTGGCGCTGGCTACCGACAGCGTCTTCGAGGCGCTGGAGCGGAACTGGGAACGGCACTACGGTATTCGCTATGCTCCGGCCTGAACGACGACATTTCCAGTATCGCGGCCGGTGACTACCATGACATCGTCAACCGGCTGGAGAGGCTCATGAAGTACATTTTCGAAGTCACCGTCAAAGATGGCCACACCGCTGAGGAATACGCCGACGCCTGGGTGCGCGCCAGCGAGTTGATCCAGCAGGCACCGGGCGCACGGGGCACCGAACTGCACCGGATGATCGGCGATCCCCGGCGTCTGATCGCCATCGCCCACTGGGACACCAAAGCCAATCGCGATGCCATGGAATCGAAGCCCAACGAGGAGATCAAGGCGATCATCCGCAGCGCCGCCCCGTTCGTGGAGATTCGCCGCGTGGGCGAATTCGAGGAGCCGGAATGGGTGGTCATTCCTGACCCGGATCGGCAATGAGTGCGGATGGCATAGGTGTAATGTGCCCGGGTAGTTTCTAAGTTAAACTAAAAGTCGGTCATCGCGAGAACGGCGTCGAGTCCCCGATAACGGAGAGCCATCGATGGAAATCAAGACGTTCGAAGATCTGATCGACTGGGCGCGGCAGCTCCACGCCCACCTGTCCAGCAGCCTGGAAGACTCGGCCGGGCGCAACGAGGACGAGCGCGCCAGCGCGCTGCTGCAATATCTTGCGACGCACGAGTCGGAACTGGAACGCATTACCCGCGAGTTCGAAAAGCAGGCGGACCCCAATGTGTTGCAAACCTGCCTGTACGATTTTTTCAACCTTCACCCGTTCGAAACGCGGCGCAAGACCGATACCCACTACGCCAGCCTGAACTTCGAGGAGATTGCCCGAGAAGTCTTCGAGTTCCATGACGAGCTGATCGCGCTCTACGAGAGCCTGATCCGCAAGGCCGAGATCCCCGAGGTGTCCGAGTTGATGGAGGAGCTGCTGGCGATGGAGAAGAACGAATCCATGCGCCTGGCGCGCCAGATCCGCAGCATGGACGACGTCTGACAGCCGTCGTATCCCGATATCCTGCGGGATCAAGGCGGGGGCCGGCGTGGCGGCCCCCGTCGTTGGTTCAGCTGTGGGCGCCCAGGAAATCCAGCACCGGGGCGACGACGGTGTCATGCCACAGAATCCGGTGGTGGCCGAGACCCTGGGTGCGCAACACCTGCGATGTTTCCCAGAGACGTCCGACCTGCTCGCTGTGACCGGGCGCGACGGCGCGATCGGTGCTGTCGACCACCACCAGGCCCCGGACCGGCAGGGTCGGCGCCAGCCGCGACAGCGACAGCTCGTCCCAGACGCGACGGCCGAACCGCTCCGCCATCAGACGCCGGTGTACGTCCAGGATCTTTTCCGGGATGCCCAGATCGACGCCCAGTCGATCCACCACCGACGCCAGGTCCAGCGGCGGGGCCAGCAATACCAGTCGTTGCGTGCCAAGGCCGTCGGCAATGGCCCGCGCCGCCGCCAGAGTCCCGAGAGAATGGGCCAGCACCCCGTAGACGCCCCCCACGCTGTCCGCCACATGCCGCACGACGGCGCTCATCTCGTACAGGTCCGTCTGGCGACCCTGGGCCCGGCCATGGGCCGGCGCGTCGAACAGCACCACCCGGAAGCCGGCGGCCACCAGCGGCTCGACGTAGGCGCCGAACTGGATGCCGGCGCCGGACCAGCCGTGGACGCCCAGAATCACGGGCCCGCTTCCCCAGCTGTACACCGGAAGCGTATTGGCGCCCTGATGCAGTTGGGTATGGGCCTCTGCCCGGTCGAGCAGAGGCTCGTAGCGCGACGGCATGGGCAGCCGTCCGGGCCGGAAGAAACGCTGGTGTACCAGACGGCCGGCGGCTTCCGGAGACAGGCGGTCGTAGATTGTCAGCGCCTTGTGTGTGGCGACCTGGCGCCAGGATTTCCGGGACGGCGCCGGTTGGGGAACGGCATCGGCAATCGATTTCATGTGGATGGTCATAGCGAGTCTCCCAGTGGATGCTGCTGTGAACGACAGGCTCAGGTTAGGGCTTGTGCGGCCGACGTCGGAGTGTCATATTTGACATTAAAGGTGCGAAAAGGGACATATCGATGATTCGTGTTGCCGTGCTTGCCCAGCCGGACTGCCACGCGTCCGGCATCCACGGGGTGATGGACTTCTTCACCGTCGCCCACTATTGCGCGCGGATGGACGCCGCCGCGACCGGCTTCGAATGCCATATCGTCACCGTCGACGATCAGCCGGTACGCGGCTACAGCGGTGCCCTGGTCACACCCACCTGCGACCGGGCCGCGATCCAGCCAGATCTGATCGTGATCGGCTCGGCCATCGAGGCGGCGCTGGTGGATCGGGGGCTGGAGCGCTCGCTGGCGGCGGCCGAGCCGGTATTCGGCTGGTTACGAGCGGCCCACGAGCGTGGCGCGATGCTGGCGAGTGTCTGCACCGGCAGCTTCATTCTGGCGGCGGCGGGGTTGCTTGATGGCTGCGTGGCCACCACCCACTGGCGGGCGGCGGCGCTGTTCCGTCGGCGTTTTCCGGCGGTGCGGCTGGAGGAAAGCGAGCTGGTGGTGGACAACGGGCAGGTGGTTTGTGCCGGGGGTGCCACGGCGTTCGTCGATCTGTGTCTCTACCTGGTCGAACGGCTGGCGTCGCCGGCGGTGGCGCTGGCCTGTAGCAAGCTGCTGGTGCTGGACAACCGGCGTCAGGAGCAGACGCCCTACATGAGTTTCTACGGCCACAAGGCCCACACCGACGCGGCCATCCATAAGGCCCAGACCTGGCTGGAGGCCCACTACGCCGGGCCGGTAGCGATGGATGAGGTGGCTGCGGTCGCGGGGCTGGGCGCGCGGACCTTCAAGCGCCGCTTCAAGGAGGCCACCGGAGAGACGCCCCTTGGCTACCTGCAGCATGTGCGCATCGAGGCGGCCAAGCATCTGCTGGAATCCAGTGGTCGGCAGACCTCGCAGGTGATCTGGGCGGTGGGCTACGAGGATGCCAGCTCTTTCCGCCGTCTGTTCAAGCGCACGGTGGGCTGCACCATGGAACAATATCGCCGGCGCTTCAGCTACGTGGTGCCGTCGGCGGGACGGCGGCAGCCCCGTCCCGCGGAGGTGTGAATCAACCGGGATCGGCGTCACTTGTGCCGGATGCGAAGGCGACCTAATCTGCCAGGACAGGCAGCGGGGAAGTGGCCTGTGGAACCACCGTCATGCGGTGGACAATCTCTATGCGGTAGACATCCTCCACGGAAAAGGAGTCGTTGCCATGCCCGACGTACCCGTTACATCCATCCTGGTGATCGCATCCACCTCCACAGCGGCGAATGCGGATTCCAACATGTTCATCGAAGTGCTCATTCCCCAGGTTGCGGGGTCGGAAGCCGCCCTGCCGGGCCCTCGGGGCTCCACCCAGGTGGTGACCATCCCCGCCTCCGGCACCAAGACCATGAGCCAGATCACCCCCGCGGACATTACCATCAGCACCGAGCCGCCCAACCAGGGCAACGCCTGGTTGCCGTCGGCGTTCTACGTGCTGGGCAAGGGCGATTCGTCGGATTACGAGGTGATCTGCGCGATTCCCGAGTGGCCCACGGATGTGTGGCTCAGCGAAGATCCCAATGACCCGAACTCGTTTCCGGCGATCTCGCTGGATCAGGTGCTGAGCCACGTCTGAACCGGGCGTGCCCGGACTCAGGCCTTGCGGCGTAGCCTGAAGACGCTTTCCGAGCCGTGTTCCAGCCCCTTTCGCTTGGCGAACGGATGATCCTTCTCAAGCGGGTTGGTAAGGACGCAGTCGATGTCGAAGTCGTCGCCGAACAGTTCCGCCACCTCCGCCGGGCTCACATTGAACGGCGGCGGGGTGGTGGCGCCCGTTTCGTAGTCCAGGGTGATCAGCAGGATGGACGCCTCCTCCGGCAGGATGGCTTCCAGGTGATCGGCGTATTCCCGGCGCATGTTCGGCGGCAGGGCAATCAGGGCGGCGCGGTCGTAGACCTGGCGCACATGGCGCACGTCGTCCGGCACCAGTTGGAAGAAATCCCCGCACCAGAGGCTGAGCTCCTCGTGGGTGTAGCGGGTGAACGGCTGGTCGGGATGCACCCTGGCCTTGGCTTCGGCCTCCTCGAAAAAATCCTTGCAGGCCACCGGGCTCAGTTCCACGCCGATCACCGGATGCCCGCGGTCGTGCAGCCACCACATGTCCTTTGACTTGCCGCACAGCGGTACCAGTACCGTTTCGTTGCCGGTGTGGACCATGTCCGGCCAGTGGTCGTGGAGATAACGGTTCACCGTACCCTCGTGGAAACCGATTTCCTGCTTCTCCCAGCGGGCGTGCCAGAATTCGTGGTCCATCGACCGACCTCCTTTGCTGTCGCTTTGCGTTCAATCCAGTATGGACTCGGAGTCGGCAGGCTGTCAGCTTCTTCGCCGCTTCCTGTCATCTCCGTCATCTGGCACCCGTGATGCGGTCCGCTTCAGCGTGTAAGCTGGAGGGATTCCAGACCTTTACCGCCAGGGAACGATCATGATGAAAGCCGTTTTCCTCGATGCCGCCACCCTCGGTCACGATGTGGACCTGACGCCCATTCATAATGCGGTGGATGAACTGGTCCTGCACCAGAGCACGGCACCGGAGCAGGTGGATGACCGCATTGCCGGGTTCGAGACCGTCATCACCAACAAGGTGGTGATCGGCGCCGAGCACTTCGATGCCCACCCCGGCATCCGCCAGGTTGTCGTCACCGCCACCGGCACCAACAACATCGACCTGGAGGCCGCCAGGGCTCGCGGCATCAAGGTGGTGAACGCCATCCGCTACGGCCGCGCCTCGGTCACCCAGCACACCATGACCCTGATCCTGGCGCTGGCCACGCGTCTGGTCGACTACCACGAGGACGTGGGCGCCGGCTGCTGGGAGCAGAGCAGCCAGTTCTGCCTGATGGACCATCCGATCATGGAGCTGGAAGGGCGCACCATTGGCATCGTCGGCTACGGCGATCTGGGGCAGGGCGTTGCCCGGTTGGCGTCGGCTTTCGGCATGAAGGTGTTGCTGGGCGCGCGACCGGGACAGGAAGCCGGCGACGTGGACGGCTATCCTCGCATTCCGCTGGACGAACTGCTGCCACAGGTGGACGTGTTGTCGCTGCATTGCCTGCTGACCGAAGACACTCGCAACCTGATCGACGCCGACGCCCTGGCGAAGATGCAGAAGCACGCGCTGCTGATCAACACCAGCCGCGGCGGCCTGGTGGACGAGAAAGCCCTGGCCGACGCCCTGCGCAAGGGCCGCATTGGTGGTGCCGGTTTCGACGTGCTCACCGAGGAGCCGCCGGCCAATGGCAACGTGCTGTTGTCGCCGGACATCCCCAACCTGCTCGTCACGCCCCACTGCGCCTGGGCCAGCAAGGAGGCACGGCAGCGCATGGTGCAGCTCACCGCAACGAACCTTGAGGGTATCCGCAACGGCACCCAGGAGCGCTGGGTGGTGTAATGGCGGTTCACTCCACGCTCGCAGGGCCGGTGGCCGGGCGTCAGGCCCGCCTACGCCCGCTGACTCCCCCCTGAAAAGTCCGCCCCGGAAGGACGCCGGTCCTGTCGTCGTCGCCATACACTGGCCGCCATGCGCACTGCGAAGGTGCGTAACGACGACAATAACAAGACCGGTGTGTCCGGGAATGCCCGCCACACCGCGGCCGCCGTTGTACCGGGGACGGGCGCGATCTCCACTCCAGCCCTTTCCGCGTTCGTGCAATGGCGTTGCCGGCAACCGGTGGAGTCTCGCCCATGCGAATCCCGAGCATTCGATGTGCCCGTGTTCTGTTCCTTGGCCTGTCGCTGATGCTGACAGTGCCAACCGTCCTCGCCGTGGAGCGCGGCAAACTGCATGTCTGGATCAACAACGACAAGGGCTTTAACGGCCTGGCCGATGTTGGCCGTCGGTTCGAAGCCGACACCGGCGTGCCGGTGGTGGTGGAAACCCCGACAGACCTGACCAGGAAGTTCGATCACGCCGGCTATACCCGCGAGGCGCCGGACATCATCATCTGGCCCCACGACCGTTTCGGCTCCTGGATCAACGAGGGCCTGCTGGAGACCGTGGAACCGTCGCCCGGCGTGCGGCAGGCCCTGGCGCCGTTTTCGTGGGACGCGGTCACGGTGGGCGACAGTGTTTATGGCTATCCCATCGCCACCGAAGTGGTCAGCCTGATCTACAACCGTGAACTGGTCAGCCAGCCGCCGCGCACCCTGGAGCAGGTCGCCGAGCTGGATGCCAGGCTGAGAGCTCACGGCAAGCGGGCCATTGCCTGGGACTACAGGAACCTTTACTTCTCCTGGCCGGTGATTGCCGGCGCCGGCGGCTTCAGCTTCGGCAAGACCGACGGTCATTACGATCTCACCCAGGTTGGCGTCGATACACCCGGTGCCGTGGCCGCCGTCGAGGCGATGCGCGAGTTGCTGCGCCGCGGCGTGATCGAAGAGAGCGACGACTACGGCCGCATGATGGACGGTTTCAAGGCGGGCACCACCGCCATGATCATCAACGGCCCCTGGGCCTGGAGCGAATTGCGCGAGGCGGGCATCGACATCGGCATTGCCGACGTGCCCGGCATCGACGCGGCGCACCCGGGCAAACCTTTCGTCGGCGTGCTGGCGGCAGGGATCAGCGCCGCCTCGCCGAACACCCGGCACGCCCAGCGGTTTATCGAGGACTACCTGCTTACCCGCGATGGCCTCAACGCGGTCAACGACGACAAGCCCCTGGGCGCCGTTACCCACCTGGCACTGGAGCAGACCCTGGCGGACGATCCGTTTATCCGCCACACCTTCGCGTCAGCCAGCACCGGCGAGATGATGCCCAACGTGCCGGAGATGACCCGCTTCTGGGATCTGCTTACACGCCGCTTCGCCGACATGCTGGCGGGCGAGAAGCCGATCCGTCCCACCCTGGAACACGCCGGCAAGCTGCTGCGCCGCCTCGATTCGATGCGCGGCTGGAACCGCCGTCATTACCTGGTGCAATAGCCCGTCCGCGCCGTCGTGCCAAGGAGTCATGCCATGCGTTTTCCCGTTATCCGCACCCTGACCATCCGTGCCAAGGTGATCGGCCTGTTCGCCCTGCTGACGGCGATTGTCGTGGGCGCCTCGTGCCTGGTGATCCAGCGGATCGATACCATCGGCCAGAGCGTCGACCGCCAGCAGGCCAGCATCGATCGCCAGCTCTCGGCCACCGGCCGCCAGGCCGAACTGATCCGCCAGCAACGGCAACTGGCGCAGCGGGCCCGGGGCGTCAATGTTGCGCAACGCCAGTTGGAGGCGCTGCAGTACTGGTATTCCCACGCGGCGCTCAACGCCGATCCCGAATCCCTGGACAAGGCC
Organism: Marinobacter sp. JSM 1782161; assembly: GCF_011421605.1. NCBI lineage: Bacteria > Pseudomonadati > Pseudomonadota > Gammaproteobacteria > Pseudomonadales > Marinobacteraceae > Marinobacter > Marinobacter sp. JSM 1782161. The sequence continues at coordinate 1,899,938 of NZ_WSSA01000002.1, read as the reverse complement.
CATGCTGCGGACGATGCCCTGGTGGACGCACTCGACGCGCTGGTCGCCGCTCATTCCGGTCTGGCCGACCGGGTCGCGGCGATGAAAAAGACATTGAAAGAATACCGAATGCTCGGCGACAAGATGTTCAGCTACTTCGAGGACTCCATGATGCTGATGGGGCGTTCGATGGGCGAGGCCGCGCGCGACCGGGCGGTGACCCTGACCCGGCAACTGGAGGCCATACGCGAGGATTACCGCCAGCAGGAACAGGCGCTGGGCGATGGCGTTCTGGAAGCGGGCGATGCGGTGTCGGCCGCCAGCGGTGCGGTGGCCGATTCGGTGGCGGCTATCCGCAGCGACGTCGACCGGGCCACTGGCGTCAGTCTGGGCATGATGGCGGCGATGGCCGGGGTGGCCGTGCTGTTCGGCGGCATTTTCCTGCGTTCCGTGCTGCGGCCGATTCGTGCCCTGGGCCGGCGGATAGACCAGATCCAGACCCACAACGACCTGACCGCCAGTCTCGATTACCGGCGTGACGACGAACTGCAGGTGATCAGCCAGGCCTTCGACGGCATGCTGGCCCGCTTCCGCGCCTTGATTAGTCAGTTGGGCCTGTCTACCGCCGAGCTCGGCGATGTGGCGACCCACGGGCGTGAAGGCAGTGGTGCGCTGACTCGTCAGGTGGACCGGCAACTTCAGGAAACCAGCCTGGTGGCTACCGCCACCAACCAGATGACGGCCGCCGCTGACGGTATCCAGGCCAGTACCGGCGAGGCCGCCCGCCTGGCGGAGGAAGTCAGCGAGCTGACGGCGCAGGGCGGTACGGCGGCGGAGGCATCGGTGCGCGCGATGGAGTCCCTGACCGGTCGCATCGACACCGCCAGTCAGGTAATCCATCAACTGGCCGAGCGCAGCGACGCCATCGGCACCGTGCTGGACGTGATCCGGGAAATCGCTGAGCAGACCAACCTGCTGGCGCTGAACGCGGCGATTGAAGCGGCCCGGGCGGGGGAGTCCGGACGCGGCTTTGCGGTGGTGGCCGACGAAGTGCGCGGCCTGGCTGGTCGTACCGGCGACTCCACCGTGGAAATCCGCAGCCTGGTGGAGAACCTGCAGGCTGACGCCCGGCGGGCGGTGGCGGAAATCCGCGACAGCCTGGACGAGAGCCGCGAGACCGTGGAGGCGATCCGCCGCTGCCGTGGCAGCCTGATGGATATCGAAGCCAAGGCTGGCCAGATGCAGCACATCAACCAGCAGGTGGCCCAGGCCACAACGGAGCAGGGAGATGCCATCCAGAGCATCGACCGCAACCTCACCAACCTCACCCGCCAGATCGAGGCGATCAACGAACACGCGTCGGAAACAGGTCGCCGTACCGAACGATTGGCGGCGATGGGAAATGAACTACAGGGGGCGGTATCGCAGTTCAGGTATTGAGAATATGGAGTGGGTCGTCTTCCCCCTCTCCCCTGGTGGAAGACGGTTGGGGAGAGGAGGGAGAAGCCGACTGATCAGGTGCGGCTGGTCACTTCCAGCAGGTGATAGCCAAACTGGGTCTGGATCGGGCCCTGGACCTGGTTGACCTCACCGTTGAACACGGCCTTGTCGAACTCCGGTACCATCTGGCCCGGGCCGAAGGTGCCCAGGTCGCCGCCATTGCGGCCGGACGGGCAGGAGGAATGCTGACGCGCCAGTTCGGCGAAGTCCGCACCGTTTTCAATCTGTTGCTTGAGCTCTTCGCACTTTGCTTCAGTGTCGACCAGGATGTGACGTGCGGTTGCCTGTGCCATGATAGTAGTCCTTGCGTTTACCGGGTGGATAGACCGGGAATGCTGCCCGTGCGCGCCGCCGGAGGCAAGTTTTTTGTGAACCAAAAGGACGTGTGGCCTGTCAGTAGGAACGGATGAGGCCGGCCCGCTGGACCATGGAATTCCGGAAGTACACTCAATGACGTCACGATCCCGATGGCAGGCTGTCACCGTACTGGGTGTCGCCCTGAGCCTGTGCGGTTGCTCCGTGTTCCAGCAGCGGGACCGGATGGCCCAGTTCAACAGTGCCTACAGCCAGGGCCAGTACGCCCGGGCGGCGGGGGCGATGCAATTCGACGCCGCCAAGGGGCAGAGCGGCGGTGGCAGGCACGTGCTGGAATTGCTGCACCAGGGCGAAGCCTACCGGCTGGAAGGCGATTTCAAAGACGCCATCGATGCCTTCGACCGGGCCGAAGACGGCATGAAGTACCTGGACACCGAGGGCTTCGCCTCGGCGGCGTCCGAGAACGTCATGTCGGTGCTGGTCAACGAATCCACCCGGGATTACCGGGCCCTGATGTCCGAAGCGATCCTGGTCAACACGTACAAGGGGCTGTCGTTCCTGGCGCTGGGCAATACCGCCGACGCCCGCGTGGAGTTCAATCGCGCCGACGACCGCACCCGCCGGGCCGTGGATTTCTTCTCCGAGGAAATCGCCGAACAGAAACGCGCCCTGCGCAACGATCCCGCCAACGCCCGCATGGTCCAGCAGAGCATCGACAGTGGCAGCATGCGTTCGGTGCTGAGTTCCCATTACGGCGATCCCGGCGGCTGGAGCGTCTACCCGGATTACATCGTGCCGGCCAGCACCTACCTGCACGGTCTCTACTTCCTGGCCACGGGCCAGGGCAGCTCCGACATTGAACGGGCCGCCACGTCACTGCAGCGCGTGGCGCAGATGGCGCCGGGCAACGCCACGCTGAAAGCGGATGCGACGCTGGCGCAGGCTCTTGCTGCCGGCAAACGCTCCCGGGCGGACCTGCCGCCGCAGGTCTGGGTGATGTACGAGAACGGCCTGGGGCCGGTGCTGGAAGAGGTGCGCTTTGACGTGCCCCTGTTCTATTCCCACCGCGGCAATGCCTCGATGATCCTGACCGGCATCGCGCTGCCGCGTTACCGGGACCGGGCTTCGGTCGCCGGACACGTACAGGCGAGCACGCCCACGATTCAGGCGGCGACGGACGATTTCGCCAGCATGGGTAAGGTCATTCGCACCGAAATGCAGGCGCGCTTCCCCAGTATCCTGACCCGGGCCATCTCCGCAGCCGTGGTCAAGGGCGCGATGCAGTACCAGGCAACCGAGTCCTTTGGCATTGCCGGTCAGTTGGGCTCGATCATCTATTCCCTGGCCACCACCCAGGCGGACCTGCGCGGTTGGCAGGCGATGCCGAATCATTGGGAAGTGACGCGCCTGGAACGTCCGGCCGATGGCGAGGTCGAACTGTCCGACTCCGTGCGCGGGCGACTGGGGACGCTGGATGTCCCGGATCAACCCTTTACGCTGATTTACGTGAAACGGCCTACCGCCGCCGGACCCGCTACAGTAATGTTACTGGACCTGCAGGGAAGGCGGCCGGGCCAGTGCCTGGTGTTGGCCGGCGGCGGGGCGGATCCCCGGTCATGCGGCGGTACTTGATGGAGGAAACCATGATCCGAATGAAGTCTTGGCTGGTGCTGTTTGGATGGCTGACGTTGTTGACCGGCTGTGCGCTGGTCCAGCCGGAGCGGGAATACACCCAGCGGGATGACCTCAAGGTCGACCCGGAAATTCGCCAGTCCCTGGTGGTCCAGGAGCTGCTCGATCAGCGGGTGAGCACACCCAACGGCAGCCTGCTGCGCATCCAGTTCTCGGTCCAGGCCTATCAGGACACCGACATGGAGTGGGCGGTGACCTGGTTCGACGACGATGGCATGGTGGTCCGGGGCGTTGGCGAAGGCTATCGCCCCGCGCGTATCCTGCGGGACCAGACCCGATTCTTTACCGCGACAGCGCCCCAGGAACGGGCTGTCAGCTTCCAGTTGCATCTACGTGAGGACCGTCAGCCATGAGTTTGAAAGGCATCTCCCGATCCATGCTGGCCCTGGGCGCGGCCAGCGTTCTGCTGGCCGGTTGCGCCACGCCGACCCGCTACGTCGACCCGGCCGCGGACGACGGCCCGGTGGCCATGACCCTCGATTACCGCGACTTCGAGCGTGCGGCCGACGACGCCGTGCAGGACCTGCTGGCCAGCGGCGCCGTGGACAAGCCCGGTGGCGATCGGTACATCATGGTGGTCAGCCGCATCACCAACGACACCATGCAGCGCATCGACACCGACCAGCTCACCAAGAAGATCCGGGTGGCGCTGCTGCGCTCCGGCAAGGTGGTTACGACCACCGCGGTGGGCGTCGATGGACCCGAGGACGAGATGAACATGCAGGCCCGGGAACTGCGCAACAACGAGGAATTCGACCAGTCCGGCGTGCAGCAGAAAGGCACGCTGCAGGCACCGGATCTGAGCCTGTCCGGCAAGATCATCCAGCGCAACCACAAGGTCGAGGACGAACAGCAGGTGGAATACTACTTCCAGCTCAGCCTGACCGATCTTCGCAGCGGGTTGGCCACCTGGGAAAACGAAACACCGATCATCAAGCGCGGGTCCAACGATACCGTGGCCTGGTAAACCGGGGCTCAGGCCGGCGTCAGCACGAAGCCGGCGTGGGGCACGTGAATGTGGACGCGGCCAACGCGGTCGTGGTCGTGGGCGACGACCCAGCGTTGACCATCGTCCGCGAGCAGTTGGCCGGTGACCGGGATCCGGCCGTAGTCGTTCGGCGTGATGCTCACGGGGCTGCCCAGTTGGGGATGATCCCGGCCGTCCGGCAGAGGGCGCGGTTCGCTGTCCCGGGCCGCCTGCAGAGCCTGCCCGGCGGTGATGGGCCGCACCTCGCCGTGTCCGAAGGCACGCATGCGGGCCATCCAGGCGCGTACCCGCGGTGCTTCCCGCAGGACCGGCTTGCCCGCCAGATCCGCCACGAACCAGAGGCCGTGGTAAGCGGAAAAGTCCGCCACGCAGGGCCGGTCGCCGAACAGGAAATCCGCCTCCAGCCGTTTCTCCAGATCCTCGACGTGCGCCGCGACCCGGCGGCGCGCCTGCTTGGGCCCCATGGCCGGCACCCTGGCCTGGCGCCCCATCTGGATGCGGTCCTTGAGAAACCGGTAGGTGTGCAGGATCGAGGTGCAGCGCACCAGCTTGAACAGCAAACTGCCGCCGCTGGCCGACAGGACGCAGGCCAGGAACACCTCCAGGTCCAGCGTTTGCACGAAGTCCTGCACCGGCTGTGGCTGGCGATCCGGGTCCAGTTCGGAGCGTCCGCTCAGGTGCGCGATTTCCCGGGCGATGGTGCGGGTGTCACAGAACACATCGGCGCCCAACTGCGCCACCGGGATCTTGCGGTAGCCCGAGGCCAGTGGTGCCAGCTCCGGTCGCGGCGGCATTTCCTGCACATCCACCGCCTGCCACGGCAGCTCGGCGTAGCCCAGCATGGCGCGGATTTTCTCGGAGAAGGGGGACAGGGCGTACTGGTGCAGGATCAGGTCAGACATGGGGTCTCCGTGACAAAGACAGGGCTCTCGACCATACAGGCTGCCTTCGCCACCGTCAGCCACAATCGCCTGGCCGAGGGATTCTGGCCCGCAGGGCCAGGCATGATCAACGTCACCGACGACTCGAGGTGGACGTCAAAGGCCTGCGGCCAAGGCTGCTATAGTGGGCGGAAACTCAGGCCCACGGTGAGGCCGAATCGCTGACCAAGCAGGAGTAGAAACATGTACATCGCCATGAACCGTTTCCGTATTGCACCGGGCAAGGAAGAGGCCTTCATCGAGATCTGGCGCAACCGGGAGACCTATCTCGACGAGGTACCGGGCTTCCAGTCGTTCACGCTGCTGCAGGGACCGAGCTACGAGGATCACACGCTGTTCTCGTCCCACAGCGTATGGGAGTCCGAGGAAGCCTTCGTCAACTGGACCAAGTCCGAGGCGTTCCGTAAGGCCCACGCCAACGCCAAGCCGGCCAAGGACATCTACCTGGGCCCGCCCCAGTTCGAGGGCTTCCAGTCAGTCCTGTAAGTCGGTACACACTCAACATTGCCGTGCCGGGAAGTCTGTTCCCGGCTACGGCACCTCCCGGCTGATGGCCGCGGCCGCTTCCCGCCCCTCACGACGTAACCCTTCTCTGACGCCCTCCCGGTTGCGCTCCGGCTGGTTCTGACTGGCCTTGGTGGCGCCTTCCAGGCGGTCGACGGTGATCTCCAGGCCGACCAGGGCGTTGGTCATTCGCTCGATGTAGTCCGCCGGGGCGTCATCCACCTGCCAGGCTTGCGGGCGCCCGCTTTCGTTGTCGTGGGTCAGTCGGTCCAGGTGTTGCCGCAGCCAGTCCCGATCCTGTACCACCACGGCGTTTCCGTGGGCGTGGATGACCTGGTAGTTCCAGGTGGGCACGGCCTTGCCGGTTTCCTGCTTGGTGGCGTACCAGTTGGGGGAAATGTAGGCGTCGGGGCCGTGGAAGATCACCAGCACGCGCGGTGACCGCTGGAGCTGTTGCCACACCGGGTTGGCCTGCGCCACGTGGCACTGGAGATGGCCGGCGTCGTCCAGGTGGAAGGGCAGGTGGTTGGCGACCGGCCCCTCCGGTCCCGAGGTGACCAGGGTGCCGAATCCGCGCTCGCGGATCAGCGCCCGCATCCGCTGCTCATCCTGCTCGGCAAAGTGCTTGGGCACGTGCATCGTCAACTCCCGGTTGATGGCTGACGGATCAGTATAGGCGGGCCGGGAGGCAGGATGAAGGTACAGGCGGCGGGCGTGACGACCGGAACAGTCAGGCCGCCGCGCTGTGCCGGGCCAGGGTCTGGGAAGGGCGCTCGCCGAACAGCTGCTTGTAGTCGGACGAGAACTGGCTCAGGTGATAGAAGCCGTTGTAACCGGCGGCATCCGAGACCGACGGGGCGTCGCCGTTGCTGAGCATCCGCTTGACCCGGTTGAGCCGGGTGACTCGCAGGAACTGCAGGGGGCTGATGCCCAGAATGCTCTCGAAGCTGTATTGCAGGGTGCGGCGGCTGACGCAGGCCAGTTCGCACAGCTCCGCCATGGTGACCGGCAGGTCGCCGGCGTTTTCCACGTAATCCTTGATGCGCTCCACCACCGCCTTGCGATGCTGGTAGCTGGGCGCGACCGACGCGTTGGGGGTTTCCCGTTCCAGGGTTTCCAGCAGGGCCATCATCAGCAGGTCGTGGTGGATGCTACCGTCCAGGTTGCCGGCGTCCGCCTGCACGATGCGGGTGATCAGGTAGCGCACGTTGCGCAGGGTTTCTTCCGGCAGGGTGAGCCGGGCCACGCGGCGGGCGTCTTCGGTAGAGATGGCCACGCCCTGGGAGTCGGCGGTTTCCAGCAGTGCCGTCTCCCGTACCACGATGCCCAGCATGTCAAAGCCGGCCGGGGTCACCAGTTCGAACTGGGTGCTGCCTGGGCGGCACAGGATGTCGGTGGCATCCAGCGTCTGGCCGTTGACCCGGCAGTCCTGCCAGTTGCTGGGCAGCCCGAACCAGATGGCGTCGGGCCAGACCAGACACTGCTGGCGCAGGGCGTGGCTGCTGTGTTCGTTGTACACCTGCATGCCGTCCAGGTGCAGCTCGTCGATGCGGCCGTAGAAGCGTCCGGCGCTGAGCTGGTCGTATTCCTGATGCCAGTTGGTCAGGTTGTCGGCCTGTTCGTGGGCGTCATCCGTAATGGATGTGCACCGGGTTGGTGCGCTGCGCGGTTTTTTCTGGTGCACGATCGCCTCCGACGTTTCGGCCGATCTCTCCATCATGGTCGCCATATCCTGCCTTTGCCACTGAGCTTTAGTGCCTAATCCCGTAGCACTTTCGTCTCGTTTCAGGTTTGCCAATTTTCGATAACCCGGCTCACGGGGCGGCGTTACAGTGGAATAACAGAGCAATATCCGTTCCCCGCGCCAGGCGTCGGGGCAGAAGAGGCAGGACCGCGTATGCAACAACGATACTCCTACACCCTGGGCGGCCGGACCTGGAACTTCCGGAACCTGGCGGATCTGATGGCCAAGGCCACGCCGGCCCGGTCCGGAGACCGGCTGGCGGGCGTGATGGCGGACTCGGACGAAGAGCGGGTGGTGGCCCAGATGTGCCTGGCGGAGGTGCCGCTCAAGACCTTCCTGAACGAGGCCCTGGTGCCCTACGAGGAGGATGAGGTCACCCGGCTGATCCTGGACAGCCACGATCGCAGTGCCTTCGAGCCGGTCAGCCACCTGACGGTGGGCGATTTCCGCAACTGGCTGCTGGGCGACGCGGCGTCCAGCGACATGTTGGCCCGCATCCGGCCCGGCCTGACCCCGGAGATGGTGGCCGCGGTCAGCAAGATCATGCGCAACCAGGACCTCATTCTGGTCGCCCGCAAGTGTCGGGTGGAAACCGCGTTTCGCAACACCATTGGCCTGGAAGGGCGCCTGTCCACACGGCTGCAACCCAATCACCCCACCGATGACGCCACCGGGATCGCCGCCAGCATCCTCGACGGCCTGCTCTACGGCAGCGGCGACGCGGTCATTGGCATCAACCCGGCCACCGACAACGTGGCCCAGGCCAAGCAGCTGATGCAGCTTATGGACGAGGTGATCCGCAAGTACGAGATTCCCACCCAGTCCTGCGTGCTGACCCATGTGACCAACACGCTGGAAGCGATCGAGCAGGGCGCGCCGGTGGATCTGGTGTTCCAGTCGATCGGCGGCACCGAGGCCACCAACCGCAGCTTCGGTTTCGGCCTGTCGACGCTGAAGGAAGCGCGGGACGCGGCACTGTCCCTCAATCGCGGCAGCGTCGGCCAGAACGCCATGTACTTCGAGACCGGGCAGGGCAGCGCGCTGTCCGCCAACGCCCACCATGGCCTGGACCAGCAGACCTGCGAGGCGCGTAGCTACGCCGTGGCTCGCGAATTCAAGCCGCTGCTGGTGAACACGGTGGTGGGCTTTATCGGCCCCGAATACCTGTTCGACGGCAAGGAAATCATCCGCGCCGGACTGGAAGACCATTTCTGCGGCAAGTTGCTGGGCGTGCCCATGGGCTGCGACATCTGCTACACCAACCACGCCGAGGCCGACCAGAACGACATGGACAACCTGCTGACCCTGCTGGGGGTGGCCGGTTGCACCTTCATCATGGGCATCCCGGGCTCCGACGACATCATGCTCAACTACCAGACCACCTCCTTCCACGATGCCCTCTACGCCCGTCGCGTGCTGGGGCTGAGTCCGGCGCCGGAGTTCGAGGCCTGGCTGGAGCGCATGGGCGTGTTCGACGACGTGCGCCGCCACGAACCGGCGGCGACCCTGCCGGGTCTGTTCGGCCCCAGTCTCAAGCGCATTACCGGAGGTGCGTCATGAGCGATCGCAACAAACCCCCGGTGATCGACAACCCCTGGCGCGCCCTGCGCCAGTACACGGACGCCCGTATTGGTCTGGGCCGCGCCGGCATCAGCCTGCCCACCTCGGAGATGCTCGAATTCCAGCTGGCTCACGCCCGTGCCCGGGATGCGGTGCACTTCCCGCTCGACGTGGATCGCTTGCTGGAGGAACTGGCGGCACTCGAAAGCCCGCAGCTGAGCGCCGTGGCGCCGCTGCGGCTCCACAGCCAGGCCGATGACCGGGCGACCTACCTGCAGCGGCCCGACCTGGGGCGGGAGCTGTCCCCCGCGTCCAGCGAAAAACTGGCTGAACCCGATCTGGCCACGGACGGCTACGACCTGGCGCTGGTGGTGGTCGACGGCCTGTCGTCCTCGGCGGTGCTGGCCAACGCCGTGCCGTTTCTAAGTGCTTTCCTGCAGGACCTGGGGCAGGAGCGCGACGACTGGCGTCTGGCGCCGCTCACCGTGGTGGAGCAGGGCCGCGTGGCCATCGGCGATGCCGTGGGCGCGGCGCTCAAGGCCCGGGTGGTGGCGGTGCTGATCGGCGAGCGGCCGGGGCTCAGTTCGCCGGACAGCCTGGGGCTGTACCTCACCTGGAATCCGCGGCCCGGGCTCAACGACGCCGACCGCAACTGCGTGTCCAACGTGCGGCCCGCCGGGCTGCCGGTGGAGCAGGCGAGCCAGCGGCTGCTGTATCTATTGCGCGAAGCCTTCCGCCTGAAACTGTCGGGCGTGGGGCTCAAGGACCGTACCGAGGAAGTGGTGGTCGATGCTTCGTCGGATAACAGGAATTTCCTCACTCACTAAAACCATAACGATTCAAAAAACCACAACGATTCCATAAAACGAAGGCTCTTCTGGAGAACGCAATGACGACACACAACGTGGATGACGAGTACCTGGCCAAGCGCCAGTTAAAAAAGGGAACCGCCGGCTGGGTGCTGCTGGCGGGGCTGGGGGTGTCCTATGTGATTTCCGGCGATTTCGCCGGCTGGAACTTCGGGATCGGTGAGGCCGGCTGGGGCGGGTTTGCCGTGGCCATGGCGTTGATGGCGCTGATGTACTTCGCGCTGGTGCTGTCCCTGGCGGAGATGTCCGCCGCGATTCCCGCCGCCGGCGGCGGTTACAGCTTCGCCCGCCACGCCATGGGCGCGACCGGCGGCTATCTGACCGGGCTGGCGGTGCTGATCGAGTACGCCCTGGCGCCGGCGGCCATCGTGATCTTTATCGGCGCCGCGGTGGAAGAGCTACTCGGGGTGAACGGGCCCTGGGTCTACGCCCTGTTCTACGCTGTATTCGTGGGCATTCACCTGGCCGGCGTCGGCGAGGCGCTCAAGGTGATGATGGTGATCAGCGGCCTGGCGGTGTTCGCCATCCTGGCCACGGCGATTGCGCTGGTGGGGGATTTCGATGCCGCCAACCTGTTCGACATCGCTCCGTCGGCGGCATCCGGCGCCAGCGAATTCCTGCCGTTCGGCTGGTACGGCGTGTGGGCGGCGCTGCCGTTCGCCATGTGGCTGTTCCTGGCGGTGGAAGGCGTGCCCCTGGCGGCTGAGGAATCCAAGAACCCGGCCCGGGACATGCCCAAGGGCATCATCGGCGCCATGGTGTTCCTGCTGTTCACCGCCGTGTTGGTGGTCTTCCTGCTGGCGGGTGCCGCCGGTGCGGAGATGATCGGCGCCAGTGGCGTGCCGCTGGTGGATGCCCTGAAAGCCACGGATCAGGCGACCCTGGCCACGGTGATCAACGTGCTGGGGCTGGCCGGCCTGATCGCCTCGTTCTTCTCGATCATCTTCGGCTACAGCCGCCTGGTGTTCGCCCTGTCCCGGGCCGGCTACCTGCCCAAGGCCCTGTCCCTGACCAGTAAGCGCAAGGCGCCGGTGTGGGCCCTGGTGGTGCCGGGCGTGTTCGGTTTCCTGGTGTCGCTGACCGGCGAGGGCGACCTGATCCTGGGTATGGCGGTGGTCGGTGCCACCATCTCCTACGCGTTAATGGCCGGCAGTCACATCCTGCTGCGCCTGCGCCAGCCGCACCTGGCGCGCCCCTATAAGACGCCGGGTGGCATGGTCACGTCGGTGATTGCGCTGGTGCTGTCCCTGGTCGCCATGACCGGCGTCTACGCCTTCGACCCGCGGGCGTTCAACTACACCATCGTGCTGTTCGTGATCGGCGCGGTGTACTACTTCGCCTACGGCAAGAACCACCTGGTGGCCAAGACCGCTGAGGAAGAGTTGGCCCTGGTGCTGGATGCCGAGCATTCGCTGGGTGATGAGGACGAGGCGTCCACGGAAGCACGGCCTGCCCAGGCCTGATTTGGAAGAGGGCAAAGAAAAGGCCGGCAGGGAAACCTGCCGGCCTTTCTGTTTGGAGCGTCATGTAGCCGAAGCTTCATCTTCGGAGGACCCGCAAGGGTCCCCTGTGTCGGGATAAACCCGTAACCATCGGCCGTCCCGTCGGGGCGGCTCGGAAGCTAAAGCGTCTGCTACATCGACATTGCGGACGAGTCGCGGCTCAAGCCGGTCCGTCCGACGCCGCCGGTGCTTTTGACGCGGTGGCCTGTTCGCTTTTCCCGGGTGCGCCCGCCAGTGCCCGATACAGATTCACCATGGCCAACACCGATGCGGTCCGGCCCTGTTCCAGGGCGTTCTCGCTGTCCAGTTGCTCGCGTTCGGCATCCAGCACTTCGAAGTAGCCGATGTAACCCTGCTCGTAGCGGGTGCGGGCCAGTTCGGCGGCCTCGCGGGCCGCCCGGGCACTGGCTTGCAGGCGCTCGGTGCGCTCCTGGGCGCGGGCGTAGCGGACCAGGCGGTTCTCGGTTTCCTCCAGTGCGTCGAGAATGGCCTGGCGGTAATTGGCCAGGGCCGCCTGGGCGTCCGCATCCGCGGCGTCGATCCGTGAGCGGACGCGGCCAAAGTTGAGGAACGACCAGTCGATGCCCAGGCCTACGGCCCGGGATTCGGCGCCGGCACTGAACAGATCGCCGCCGTCCACCGCCACGCTGCCCAGCAGGGCGTCGAGGCTGAAGCGCGGGTACAGATCCGCGGTGGCGACGCCAATGTCCGCCGTCGCGGCCGCCAACTGGCGCTCCGCGGCCAGGATGTCCGGCCGGCGGCGCAGCACGTCGCCTGGCGTCCCCGCGGGAATCAGCGGCAGGGCGGACGGCAGCGGTTCGGCCTCGGACAGCTGTGGAATCAGCTCACCGGGTGCTCGGCCAGACAGCACGGCGATGCGATGCATCCGCACCCGCACGTCCGCTTCCAGTTGCGGCAGGGCCGCGCGGGTGCGCTCCAGTTGGGCTTCGGCGCGGCGTTCGTCGAAGCGGGTGCTGCGACCGGCGTCCAGGCGTGAGCGCACGATGTCGAGGGACTCGCGCTGGATGCGGACGTTGTTGCGGGCGACGTCCAACTGCTGCTGCAGGCCGCGCAGCTCGAAGTAACTGGCGGCCACCTCGCCGGCGAGCGAGACGCGTAGGGCGTCCAGCTCGGCGCCGGCAGCCTGCAGGCGCGCGGCCTGGGCTTCGCTGGCCCGGCGCAGGCGCCCGAACAGGTCCAGCTCCCAGCTGGCGTTGGCGCTGACGCGATAGACGTCCACGTCGGCGTCACCGGTGTCGGCCGATGTGCGCTCCGCTTCCGCCAGATGCTGGGAGCGGGCGGAGGCGCTGGCGCCGATGGCGGGCATTCGGTCGGCCCGGGCGCCGCGCAGCAGGGCGTCGGCGCGCTCGAAGCGGGCCAGGGCGGCCTGCAGGGTCTGGTTGTCGGTCATGACGTCGTCGATCAGGTTCGCCAGTACCGGGTCGTTGAACCCACCCCAGAAGCGGGCTTCGTCCGCGGCGGAGAAGGGCGCGCTGTCGCGCGCCTCGCTGAACTGCTCCGGCGCCTGCACATCCGGTGTCTGATAGTCGGGGCCGACGGCGCACCCTGCCAGCAGCAGGGGCGCCAGGGCCAGGTAACGTTTACGCATGTTGGTCTCCGGTCTGGTTTTCCAGGGCGACGGTAGCGGTCTTGTCCAGGGACTTGCCGCTGATCAGACGCAGGGCCACATAGAACACCGGCGTCAGCAGCAGGCCGAACAGGGTCACGCCGATCATGCCGCTGAACACGGTGATGCCCATGGCGTTGCGCACTTCGCTGCCGGCACCGGAGGCCAGCACCAGCGGCACAACGCCGGCAATGAAGGCCACGGAGGTCATGATGATCGGGCGCAGACGCAGTCGGCACGCTTCCAGGGCGGCGGCGATGGTGTCCATGCCTTCCATCTCCTTCTCCCGGGCGAACTCGACGATCAGTATCGCGTTCTTGCAGGCCAGCCCCATCAGGACCACCAGCCCCACCTGGACGAAGACGTTGTTGTCACCGCCGGTGAGCCAGACGCCGAACAGCGCCGCCAGCAGACACATGGGCACGATCAGGATCACCGCCAGCGGCAGCACCCAGCTCTCGTAGAGCGCGGCCAGCACCAGGAACACCAGCAGCACGGCCAGCGGGAAGACCACCATGGCGGCGTTGCCCTGGGTGATCTGCTGGAAGCTGAGGTCGGTCCAGGCGATGTCCATGCCGCGCGGCAGCGTCTGTTCCGCCACCTCGGCGACCTTGTCCAGGGCCTCGCCGGAAGACAGCACGGCCGGGTCGGACTGGCCGATCAGGTCCGCCGCCGGATAGCCGTTGAAGCGGATCACAGGGTCCGGGCCGAAGCTGCGCTCCAGGGTGACCATGGAGCTGAGCGGCACCATTTCGCCCTGGTTGTTGCGCACGAACAGGTGCTCCAGATCGCTGACGTCGTCCCGGTAGGGCGCGTCGGCCTGGGCGACCACCTGATAGGTGCGCCCGAAGCGGTTGAAGTCGTTGATGTACAGCGACCCGAAGTAGAACTGCAGGGTGCCGAACAGGTCATCCAGGGCAACCCCCTGTGCCTTGGCCTGGCGTCGGTCCACGTCCGCATCCAGCTGCGGCACGTTGGCCTGGTAGGAGCTGAACGGGTAACTCATGCCGTCCTGCTGGCTGAGCGCGCCGGCGAGCTGGTTGGTGGCATTCTGCAGCACCCCGTAACCCGCGCCGGTCTTGTCCTGCACGTAGAGCGAGTAGCCGGAGCCCGCGCCCAGACCGAAGATCGGTGGCGGCATGAAGGAAATGGCAAAGCCTTCCTTGATGCCGGCCAGCTTGCCGTTGATCTCGCCCATGATCTCCTGGGCTGTGCGGTCGCGTTCCTTGAAGTCGTCGAACAGGATGAACACTGTGCCGATGTTGGGCGTGTTGGTGCCCTGCAGCGCGTTGTAGCCGACAAAGGCGGCGGCATCGGCCACGCCGTCGGTGTCCAGGGCGATGTCGCTAACGCTGCGGGCCACGTCTTCGGTGCGGTCGAGCGAGGCGCCTTCCGGCAGGCGGATACTGCCCACCAGATACGTCTTATCCTGGGTGGGGATGAAGCCGCCCGGCACCTGGTCGAACAGGAACACCGTGCCGCCCAGCATGGCGGCGTAGATCAGGAACACCACACCACGGGTGCGCAGGCTGCGACGGACGAACCCTTCGTAGCCCTTGGCGCTGCGGTCGAAGAACCGGTTGAACGGCCGGAACAGCCAGCCGAACAGCCGGTCGATCAGACGCGCGGGCAGGTCCTTGGGTGCGTCGTGGCCCTTGAGCAGGGTGGCAGCCAGGGCCGGCGACAGGGTCAGCGAGTTGATCGCCGAGATCACCGTGGCGATGGCGATGGACGCCGCGAACTGGCGGTAGAACTGGCCGGTGATGCCATCCAGGAAGGCCATGGGCACGAACACCGCGCACAGGACCAGGCAGATGGCGACGATCGGCCCGCTCACTTCGCGCATAGCCTGGTGGGCGGCGGCCAGGGGTTTGAGGCCTTCCTCGATATTCCGTTCGACGTTCTCCACCACCACGATGGCGTCGTCCACCACGATGCCGATAGCCAGCACCATGCCGAACAGGGTCAGCGTATTGATGGAGAAACCCAGCACCGACAGCACCGCGAAGGTGCCCACGATGGAGACCGGCACCGCCAGCAGCGGAATCAGCGAGGCGCGCCAGGTCTGCAGGAACAGGATCACCACCAGCACCACCAGGGCGACCGCTTCCAGCAGGGTGGAGATGACCGCGTCGATGGAGCTGCTGACGAACACGGTCGGGTCGTAGGCCACTTCCCAGGTCAGGCCGTCGGGGAAGTTGTCGTCCAGCTCGTCCATCTTGGCGCGCACGGCGGCGGAGACGTCCAGGGAGTTGGAACCCGGCGACTGGAAGATGGGGATGGCCACCGCCTGCTTGTTGTTCAGCAGGGCACGCAGGGCGTCCTCGGAGGCGGCCAGCTCGGCGCGGCCGATGTCGCCCAGGCGGGTGATTTCGCCGTCGTCGCCGGTTTTGACGACGATGTTCTCGAACTCCTCGGCGGTTTCCAGACGGCCGCGGGCGTTGATGGAAATCAGGAAGTCGTTCTTCTCCGGCATGGGCTGCGCGCCGATCTGGCCGGCCGATACCTGGATGTTCTGCTCACGCACCGCGCGGGAGACGTCGCTGGCGGTGATGCCGTGGGAGGCGGCTTTCTGCGGATCGATCCACAGGCGCATGGCGTAGTCGCCGGCGCCGAACAGGCCGGCCTGACCCACGCCGGGCAGGCGCGCCAGTTCGTCACGGATGTGCAGTACCGCGTAGTTGCGGATGTAGGTGGCGTCGTAGGTGTCGTCCGGCGACAGCAGGTGCACCGCCATGGTCAGGTTGGGCGACTGCTTCTGGGTCGTCACGCCCTGGCGCTGCACGTCTTCCGGCAGGCGCGGCAGGGCCTGGGTGACCCGGTTCTGGACCTGCACCTGGGCGCGGTCCGGATCGGTGCCCAGCTTGAAGGTGACGGTCAGGGCCAGGGTGCCGTCACTGCCGGCGACGGATTTCATGTAGATCATGTCCTCCACGCCGTTGATGGATTCCTCCAGCGGCGTGGCGACGGTCTCAGAGATGGTTTTGGGGTTGGCCCCCGGATAGCTGGCCGTGACCTGGACGCTGGGTGGAACCACGTCCGGGTACTCGCTGACCGGCAGTCCGGGAATGCTGATCAACCCCACCACGAAGATGATGATGGACAGAACCGACGCGAAGATCGGCCTGTCGACGAAGAATCGGGAAAAATTCATGCAAAGGCTCCCTGGGCGTGGCCCGTTCGGGCCACGCCGGATTCAGTAATCGGAGATCGGGAAGTCGGGTTTACTGGGCGCGTGCGACGCGCTGGCTCTCGCGCTGGGCCGGCCGCATGGCCACCTGCTCGGGATGGACCTGCATGCCCGGCATCAGGATTTTCTGCAGCCCATTGACCACCACGCGGTCGCCGGCTTCCAGACCGTTCTCGACCACCAGCAGCTCGCCGGAGCGACGGCCAGGCTCGATGTTGCGGCGGCTGACCGTGTCGTCGTCGCCCACCACGTAGACATAGCGGCGGTCCTGGTCGGTCAGAACGGCTTTCTGGTCCACCATCAGGGCGTGCTCCAGCCGGCTGACCGGCATGCTGACGCGAGCGAACTGACCGGGACGGAAGCGGCCGTCGGGATTGGCCATGACCGCTCGGTACTGCAGGGTGCCGGTGCTGGCGTCCAACTGGTTGTCGATGAAGTCGACGACGGCGTCGTGGGCGTAGTCGGCCTCGCCGGCCAGGCGCACGCGTACCTGGGGGTTCGATCCCGCATCCAGGCGGTTCAGCGCTTCCAGGGCGGTTTCCTCATCGCCTTCGAAATAGACGTACAGCGGGTCCACCGACACCACGCGGGTCAGCAGGGTCTGGTCGCTGGTGGCCAGGTTGCCGCGGGTTACCATGGCGCGACTGACGCGTCCGTCGATGGGCGAGCGGATGTGGGTGTATTCCAGATCCAGCTGTGCGCTGTCCAGTTCGGCACGGGCTGCGGCGACGCTGGCGCGGGCTTCATTGAGGGTGGCCTGGCGCTGGTCGAACTCCTCGCGGGAGATGGCGCGGCTCTCCATCAGGTGCCGCGCGCGCTCGGCTTCGCTGCCGGCCAGCGATAGCTGGCTCTGGGCGCGGGCCAGTTGCGCCTTGGCGGCATCCACATGGGCTTCGTAGGGGCGCGGGTCGATCTGGAACAGCAGGTCGCCCTGCTTCACCAGCTCGCCTTCCTCAAAGGCGACTTCGTCGATGTAGCCGCTCACGCGCGGGCGCAGGTCAACGCTCTCGGGGGCGGCAATACGGCCGGTGAAACCGTCCCAAAGGGTGACGGCATCGGACTCGACCTGGGCGACATCCACCGCCGGCGGTGGCGGCGCGGCGGCGGCTTCCTCACTGTGGGCCTCGCAGCCGACCAGTCCCACGGCGGTGGCGAACAACAGCGTCAATGTCAGAAGCGGGGTACGTATTCCTTGCAGATGGGCGTCCATCGGATGCGTTCTCCTGGTCAAATATCGGATATCCAGCAAACAGTTCGGCTTGGCACGGTCTGACGCGGGGCCGCTCTCCGTTCTGGTTGGTTGCCGGGGACGGCGGGGGAGCTGCGGCGTTTCGCTGTGCGTCGATAACGTGTGACTAATCTAATGGTTGTCCCGCGAACGGCGGTATCCGGTTTCTCTGTGAAGGTTGCCTGATTCTCTAGAAAGGCTTGAAAGGAATTCTGGGCGTGTGGTTTCGGAAGTGTCGCAAAGGCGGGCTGCTCGATCGTTTGTTCAGCTTGTCATGTAATCGTAATACTCCGTATATAAAGAGTTTTTATTCCGTTTGTCGAGAATTACCGCGCCGGGAGCAGAGGGGTAAAGCGCTTGTGAGTGGAAGTGCTCAGGAGAATTGGATTATCCATTAATCCAGCCGGGATCGTTGCCTGTTACTGTCCGGTGATTGCCTAATCCTGTCGAATTGGGTCAACATGAACCCGGTGGGCCATTTTCCATGCGTATACTGGTCACCGTTTTGATAGCCGTGGCGACTCCATCGTCCCGGCCATGCCCCAGGAGACCTCACTGTGCCTGAACCTCATTCCCCCATCGTTGAGCAGAAACCGTTTGCCCGAGCGCACGGCCGCGTCGCCGTCCAGCACGGTCCGGACAAGTCCCCTCTTGCCGGCGCGGGTGTTCGTGCCGAGCAGGAATCGGACAGCGCTCTGGAACCGCTGCGCCAGGAGCTGGCGGGGCGGGTCCGGCGCAGTGCCCTGGAGCAGCAGCAAATCAACGCGACGGCGATTCCAGGCCTGGAAACGTTCCGTTCGGAAACTTCCACCAGTTGTGTGTCTACCGTTTACACGCCGTCGCTCGCGTTTATTGTTCAGGGCGCCAAATCGGTGAACTTCGGCGATCGCGAGTTGACCTACGGGCCGCTGTCCTACCTGGTGTCATCCGTACACATGCCGGTGCTGGGTCGAATCGTGCACGCCTCGTCTGACGAGCCCTACCTGGCCCTGAAGGTGGATGTGGATCCGCAGGAAGTAAGCAACCTCGTGCTGGAGCTGGGCAGCCAGCTGCCGCTGGATGCCGCTGAAGCGGAAGCCTGCCCGGAAGCCAGCTGTGGCCTGTGCCTCGCGCGGATGGATCGCGGCATGCTCGATGCCGTCAACCGGCTGATGAGTCTGCTGGATTCACCGCGGGATGTGCCGATTCTGGCGCCGCTGGCCCGGCGTGAGATCATCTATCGGGCGCTGATCGGTGAGATGGGCGCGCGCATGCGCAAGTTTGCCGTGGCGGATTCCCAGGTGCACCGGGTGTCCCGTGTCATTGCGGTGCTCAAGGACCGCTACACGGACAG
Source organism: Marinobacter sp. JSM 1782161 (assembly GCF_011421605.1). Lineage (NCBI taxonomy): Bacteria > Pseudomonadati > Pseudomonadota > Gammaproteobacteria > Pseudomonadales > Marinobacteraceae > Marinobacter > Marinobacter sp. JSM 1782161. The sequence goes on along the minus strand of NZ_WSSA01000002.1, from coordinate 1,880,966 downwards.
CTTGCGGGTGAAGGATCTGGCTGAAGAGGTGAACATGAGCGAATCCGCGCTGTTCCACACCTTCAAGCAGGTGACGCGGATGTCGCCGCTGCAGTTTCAGAAAAAGCTGCGCCTGCACGAAGCCCGGCGCCTGATGCTTTCGGAAGGACTGGAGGCGGCGACCGCCAGTTACCGGGTGGGCTATGAGAGCCCGTCCCACTTCAGTCGCGAATACAGTCGCCTGTTTGGCGCGCCGCCCCGGGCGGACGTGATCAAGCTACGCGGTGAGCAGTCGGTGTCCGCCTGAAGCGATCAGGCGGGTGAGGTCTCGATGCGGTCTTCGGCGATCTCCCGGAAGCTGGCGATGAGAGTCGCCGGTTCCTGGGCGCCGGAGATCAGGTAGCGCTGGTTGACGATGAGCGCCGGCACACTCTGAATGCCCGCCATCTGGTATCGCTTTTCCTCGGCGCGTACCGCCACGGCGTAGCGGTTTGAGTCCAGCAGCTGGCGCGCGGCTTCGCCGTCCAGTCCTGTGGCTTCCACGCAGCGACACAGCACCGCCGGGTCCGAGATGTTGGCTGCCTCGCCGAAGTAGGCGTCGAAAAAGGCCAGCTTGAGGTCCGTCTGCCGGTTCTGTTCCTTGGCCCACTGCAATAGCCGGTGGGCGTCGAAGGTATTGCGCGAATAGCGTTTCTGCAGTCCATCGAAATTCAGGCCCAATTCCCGGGCGATGACCATCATGTTGGCCTGGTTGGCTTCCATTTCAGCGGGACTGCGGCCGTACTTGCGGCTGAGATGTTCCAGAATCGGCTCACCGTCGAGGGACATGTCCGGGTTGAGCTCGAACGCATGCCAGTCGATGGTGAACGCCAGTTCGTTTTCCAGTGCCTTCATGGCTTGCCTGAGGCGTGCATAACCAATGGCGCACCACGGACACGCAACATCCGACACGATGTCGATCCGCAACGTTTTCATGGTGATACTCCTGATGCCTGAGGCGATGGATAAGGATGCACTGCCCCATGATGATACCGGGAAGTGGCCGTTTGTTCATCTTTCAGGCCGATCCTCGCCACCGTCCGGGTCCAGCAGGCGGGGACCGGCGCCGTCTTCCGCCAACTGATCGCCCGGGTTTCTCAGCCGGCAGGCGTCCACCGACAGGCAGCCACAACCGATGCAGTCGCCGAGCTGGTCGCGCAGTTGGGTCAGTTGCTCAATGCGTTCGGTCAACTCCTCGTGCCACTGGTTTGAAAGTTGCTTCCAGTCTTCGGCGGTCAGGCTGCGGTTGGCGGGCAGGGCGTCCATGGCCCGACCGATCCCGGCGAGGGGGATGCCGAGCTTCTGGGCCACCTTGATCACCGCGAGGCGACGCAGTACATCGCGGTGAAACCGTCGTTGGTTACCTTCGGTGCGCCAACTCCGCACCAGGCCCTTGTGCTGATAGAAATGGATCGCGGACACGGCCACGCCGCTGCGCCGGCTGACCTCGCCGATGGTGAGCGGCTTGTGTCGATCCACGGATTTTATTGTGGTCATTGAATTCTCCAATGATAGTCGTGATTGACCTCAAGTTTAGTTGAGGTTCTAGGCTATCCGTCAATCCTGGACACACCAGGGAAATCGAGACGAGGGAGAATGCCATGAGGAAACCAATACGCATCGGGCTGGTCATGGGTAGTGTCCGGGAGGGACGTCTTTGCGACACGGTGAGCGCCTGGGTCATGCGAACACTGCAGGGGAACGGTGATCTGTCGCTGCGGGTGATCGACCCGCTGCGGCTGGGTAGCGCCGATGCCGAGCATCGGTTAGGGCAGCAACTGGACGCCGTGGACGGTTTTATCGTGGTGACGCCGGAGTACAACCACAGCTTTCCCGGGCCGTTGAAACAGCTGATCGACACGTTCTTCCATGAGTGGCAGGCCAAGCCGGTGGCCTTCGTCAGTTACGGCGGACTCTCCGGGGGCATTCGTGCGGTGGAGCAGCTGCGGCTGGTGTTCGCCGAACTCCACGCGGTCACACTGCGCGATGCGGTGGCCCTGCCGCAGGTCTGGGATCGCTTCGATGCGTTCGGGGAGTTGAACGATGCCGGCCGGACCACCGCCTCGCTGGAGCGCATGGCGTCGCGGCTGGCCTGGTGGGCACGGGCCATGCAGCGGGCCCGGGCGGAAGAACCTTATGACCAGGCGGTGTGAGGCGCGGATGTCTCGCATGGCTGGCGATCGAATTCGAAAGGAAAACAGGTAACGGGGAACCGTAAATGGATGAATCCTATCTGTACTGGGTGACACCGGCGACGCAGTGGAGCGCTCTTTGCCGTGGCAGCGGTCAGTCCGGCACCGGGCCCACCGTCATCGAGCTTTGCCGCCGCCAGGCGGTGGAGTCGCAAACGGTCCGGCAATTTCGGCCCGGTGACTTTCCCGTCGCCGTGGCGCTGGATCGCGCGGCGCTGGAACGCCGCCGGCCGGAACTTGCACTCGCCTCGGGTCCGTTTACCTGGCCCCACGGGCTTGAACGGGAATGGATCGTCGGGGTCCATATCCTGCTGCTGGAGGAGCGCGACGGGGTTTTGTCCTGTCGCATGAAGCCCGAGCCCATGGCGCGTCCGTCTCGAAAGGGCACGCGCCGCCAGGGATCTGTCGGGCACGGCTGCGCAGGTCGGAGCGACATATCCGCCCGCTGCGTTTGCTGACACAATAGCCGACTTTGTGCGGACAATCGGACGGCAAGGCCTGCAGCCGGTCGCCGTCCGGTTTCCGGGAACGTCAGGACGACGCCGCTGGACGCTGTCTGCTGTGCCACGGCCAGCGGTGTCCCGAATCAGGGATGCGCATGCAGCACAAGGTCTGGATCGACTATCTCCGCGTCATCGCCATCGTGGCGGTGATTGCCATACACGTCAGTACCGTTTTCTATAAACAGCTCGGCGAGATCAGTGGCTTCGACTGGTGGTTCGCCAACCTGCTGGATTCCGCCAGCCGGTTCTCCGTGCCGTTGTTTGTCATGGCCTCCGGTGCCGTGCTGTTGGGGCGCGAGATCAGCCCCGGGACCTTCCTGCAGAAACGCGCCTGGCGTCTGCTGCCGCCATTGATACTGTGGAATCTGGTGTACCTGGTGGCGGGTTATTTCCTGTGGAACCCGGACCAGCGTTCACTGCTGGACATGACGCTCACCATGGTCCGTGCCGGACATGCCTACGGGCATCTCTGGTACCTCACCATGTTCACCTGCCTGATGCTGTTCGCGCCCTTCGTCAACCAGTACCTGCGCGGCGAGGCGCCGCGCGGCGTCGATCTGCTCTGGCTGGCAGGGCTGTTCGTGCTGTTTGCGTTGATGACCCAGGGCGCCGTGCTGGTCAGATATGTGGCCGACTCGGAGATCAAGTGGTTCGCGGTCTTCCCGCTGTACCTGCTGTATTTCGTCGGTGGCTACGCGCTGGACCGCTACGACGACCGGCTGCGATGTCCCGCTGCCGTGCTGGTGGGGATCGTTGTCGCGACGGTGCTGGTGGGCGCCCTGGGCAACTGGCTGCTGTTCCGCCACACCGGGCTCGACGAGGACTTCCTGGTGCTCAGTAATCGGGGGCTGCTGGTGATTGCCTGCACCTTCGCCATCTTCCGGCTGCTGCGCCAGAATGCCCATCGGCTGAAGCCCCGGGCGTCGATCAGTGCCTGGTCCGATGCCAGTTTTGGCATCTACCTGATCCACCCGCTGATCATTTTCGCCACCCTGCCTCTGAGTCGCTACTTCGATGGCATGCTGGCGCTGTTCATGGTGCTGGACGTGGCAGCGGTAGCGCTGGTCTCGTTCCTGATCGTGCGGCTGATGCGTCGTTTTGCCTGGTTCCGGCGGGTGAGCTGATCGCAGGCGGCGGACGTACCACTCCCGTCCGCTGCATCATTTGCGGCCCAACCTTTATAATGACGGCGTGCGGGCGCCGGTCCGTCGCCTGTTTAACCGTCAGCAGAAGGATTGCCCATGCCCTCATCGCCGGGTCGCCCGCGTTCGCTGTTCACCGTCGTACTCCTGTTACTGACGGCGATGTTCGTCTATGCCTGCAGTCAGGTGCCCACCTACGATAACCCGCAGCCGCTGGTGTCCCTGAATCAGACCTACGACTATCAGCAGGACATCCGGCCCATCTTCGAGGCCAAGTGCATCGCCTGCCACGGCTGCTACGACGCCCCCTGCCAGCTCAAGCTGACCAGCGCCGACGGCCTGCTGCGAGGTGCCTCGACGTTACCGGTCTACGATGGCGGACGACTCGAAAACATGACGCCGACGCGTCTCGGCGTGGACGCCCAGACGCCGGCTGAATGGCGCCAGAAAGGCTTTTTCTCGGTACTGCATGGGGATGTGGGCGACGTCGAGTCGGCGTTGGACGGGCGCGACACCTCGGTGCTCTATCAGATGCTCGCCCTGGGCCGTCAGAACCCGTTGCCGGCCAACAGCCGGATCCCGGACGACGTCAACATGGGCATGGCGCGTCCGCAGAGCTGCCCGTCGCTGGTGAACTTCGAGGACTACGCCGACGGGCACCCCTTCGGCGGTATGCCGTTCGCCAGCGCTGGCCTGACCGAGCAGGAGTTCCGGACCCTGGAAACCTGGATCGCCGAAGGCGCGGTGACCGAGCCGGCCGCCTACGAGCCGGGCGACGCCGAGCGCCAGGCCGTGCAGCGCTGGGAGGATTTCTTCAACGCCGGCGGCGAGCGCCATCGACTGGTGTCGCGCTACCTGTTCGAGCACCTGTTCGCCGCGCATCTGAATTTCCCGGACATCGACGGCGCCCATTTCTACGAGCTGGTGCGCTCCTGGACACCGCCGGGCGAGCGTATTCTGCCGGTGGCGACGGTACGCCCCAACGACGACCCGAAGGGCCGTTTCTATTACCGCCTGCAACCGATCACCCGCACCATCGTCGAGAAGACCCACATCACGTACGATCTGGGCGAGACCCGTATGCGGCGCTTCCAGTCCCTGTTCTTCGAGCCGGAGTGGCAGGTGGGCGAGCCGCCGGGGTACGGCTATGAGGCGCGCGCCAACCCGTTCCAGACCTTCGCCGCGATCCCGGCCAGATCCCGCTACCAGTTCATGCTGGATGACGCCGAATACTTCGTGCGCAACTTCATCCGCGGCCCGGTGTGCCGGGGGCAGGTGGCCACCGACGTGATCCGTGACCAGTTCTGGACGGTGTTCGAGGACCCGGACCAGGAAGCCTACGTCAACGACGCTGCCTATCGCGACAGCGTCACGCCGCTGCTGGGTTTGCCGGGGCAGGATAGCGACCTGCTGGCGCTGGGCTCCGAGTGGCTGGGCTATAAGCACAAGCGCAACGACTATCTGGAAAAGCGTGAGGTCCACTACGCCCATCGCAAACCGGACGGCGCGACCCTGGACGAGATCTGGGACGGCGACGGCTGGAACCGGGACGCGCTGCTGACCATCTTCCGTCACCATGACAGCGCGTCGGTGCGGCGCGGTCTGCACGGGCAGGTGCCGCGCACCATCTGGGTCATGGATTATCCGTTGCTCGAGCGCACCTATTACGAGCTGGTGGTGAATTTCAATGTGTTCGGCAGCGTGTCGCACCAGGCGCAGACGCGGCTCTACTTCGACCTGATCCGCAACGGCTCTGAGCACAATTTCCTGCGCTACATGCCGGCTGACGCCCGCCAGCCGATCTACGATCACTGGTACCAGGGGGCAGCGGCGATCAAGAACGCCATCACCTACACCGACCTGGATCGGCAGACGCCGTCCACCCTGGATTTTTCCAGCCTCGGCCAGCAGCCGGACGAGCGCGCCCTGATGACCCGTTTCAGTGAACTGCTGACCCAGCGCGCTGCGGACGTGGCCGGCCCGCCGGATACTCTCAACCGCTGCAGCGGATCCGGTTGCGACCGGCCGGACATCAGTGTCGCGCAACGCCAGGTTGAGGCGATCCTGCGGCCTTTGACCGGGGAAACCGGTGCCACCCTGCCGGCGATCCAGCAGCTTCCCGAAGTCACCTTCCTGCGGATCACCGACGGCGATCAGCGCTGGGTGTACACGCTGGTCCATAACCGGCTGCATGAGAACGTGGCCTTCATGTTTGCCGAAGACAGCCGGCTCACGCCGGAGGAGGACACGGTAACCGTGATGGAGGGAACGCTCGGCAGCTACCCGAACTTCAGCTTTGATATCCCGCTCGAGGACCTGGATGTGTTTGTCTCGGCCCTGCGCCGGGTGGATAGCCGCGATGGATTGCACGATCTGGCCGCGCGCTGGGGCGTACGACGAACCAGCCCGCAGTTCTGGTCGATCCTGGCGGATTTCAGGCGCTACGTGGAGGACACCGATCCGGAGCAGGCGGGGATTTTCGACGTGAACCGATACGAGAATCTCTGATGCTCTGCAAGCAGGTGCTCTGAAAACATTGAGTGCGGCAGGGCCTGCTGGCCCCGCCGCTTCGGTTTGCCGGGTCGCTATCGAGTGGCCATCGAGTCGCTCTCCGCCGTGCTGACCTGGAACTGACTGGTCAGCTGCTTGAGTTTATGGGCGGCGCTGTGGGTGGTCTCCGAACTGGCGTTGAGCTCGGCGATGAGCCGGTTCATCAGGGTGGCGCCTTCGGCCACGCCGGACGTCTGCTGGCTCTGGGACTGGTTGGTCTGCTCGATCCGGGCGATGGCGCCGAACAGGGCCTCCACCATCTGATGCAGGGCGTCGTTGTCCTCGGCGGCGGTCTCGGCCTGTTGCAGTCGTTGCTCCATCTCGCTCATGCCGCTTTCCATGGTGGTCACCGCCTGGCGGGTGTCCTCCTGCACCCGTTGTAGCCGTTCCTCAATGTCCTGGGTTGCCTTGGTGGTACGACTGGCGAGTTGCCGCACCTCGTCGGCGACCACCGCAAAGCCGTTGCCGTGTTCCCCGGCCCGGGCGGCCTCGATGGCTGCGTTCAGCGCCAGCAGGTTGGTCTGCTCGGCGATGGCGCTGATCTCCGCCGCGGTGCGGGTGATTTCCTCGGTGCTGTCGCTGGCGCTGCGGATGCTGCCGGCGGATTTGCTGACGACGTCGCGGATACCCTGGGCCTCGCGGTTGATCATGCCCAACTGGTCCCGCGCCCGGGCCACCACGCTCTCCATGCTGGTGCGCATCTGCTGGGCGGTTTCCGAGGCGTTCTCGATCTCGTGTTGCTGCTGGCGGGCGCCGTCCACCATGCGTTCGATGTCCTGCATCACCTGCTGGATGTTGTCGTCGGCCACCCGATTCTGGTCAAGCAGGTCGTTGCTGGCGGAGCGGGAGTCCGTGGCCAGGGCGATGACCTGACCGACCATACCGTCCAGGCTGTCGATAAAGCTGTTGATCCAGCGCGCGAGGTCGCCGGTCTCGTCCCGCTTCATGGCGGTCACGTCCAGTCGCTGGCGCAGATTGCCGCCGCCTTCGGCGATGTTGCGGATCACGTCCGCCATCGACGCCATGCGATGGGCCAGCGGGCGCGCGCTGGTCAGCCGGAACACGCCGATGCCCAGCAGGGTCAGGCCGACCTGGGCGGCGACGTTGATCCAGAAGCCGACGCCGGTAGACAGCAGGGCGACCTGCACCAGGCACAACAGCGTGGCGAACAGGCCGAAGCTCCGGGTCAGTTGATAGGACACCGAGCGGCGCCGGTAGACTTCCTCCAGATCACCCTCGCACATCATGCCCCAGCGGTCCGGCGACCCTGGCAACTGGAAGGTCACGCCCTTGCCGATGACCGGGAAGTGGCGGTAGTCGGAGTAGCCCGGGTATTTGACGTAGAGGTTGTCGCCCCGGGCGATGGCCTCACGCACGCCTGGGTGCAGCTGGCCGGTGGCCGGGTCGGTGAAGCGGATCTCGAACTCGGTGTGCTCGCGGATGCTGACCACGCCGAAGCCGGTGTCGATCCCGTCCTTGAGATTGTCGCCGTGGCTGAAGGTGGCGTCTTCGAAGCGTGAGCGGGACAGGGCCGCGCCCTGGGGAATCGACGGATCGAACTGACTGTCGATCATGAAGATGTAGTTGTCGCCGGATTCCTCAAACACGTGGCCCGCTTCGCGCTGGATCAGGTCGCTCATCACGTCGTTGGGAATGCGGGCGCACAGCGCGCCGCGTTCGCCGTTGGGTCCGGTCAGCGGCTGGTAGAACATCAGCGTTACCGCGTCGTGGAAGCGGGACGAGGTGGGGCCCAGCTCCAGGGTCACCGGGTCGCGGTAGGGGCCGTGCAGGAAGCGGTCGTTCACCCCCTTGCTGACCGCCTTTTCGTTCAGGTCCCGGGCGCCGCAGCGGCGTTCTGTGGTGGACGCGATGACCCGGCCACTGTCATCAATGACGAACAGTTCGGACACCTCGCCCAGGCGGGCGGCGGCGCCCGCGAGGATATCCCCGGTGGCCTCGGGGAAGCGGGGCTCCAGGCGCTCCCGGAAACTGTCGAGGAAACTCCACTGACTGTCGGCCCAGCGCTGCAGGGCGTTGACCCGGGTCGTGGCGATGCCCTGGAAGACCCGTTCGTTGTTGGCGTATCGGTCCCGGTTGAGGAAACAGGACCAGCCCATGGCCAGTTTGCCCATGCCGCCAAACCATGGCAGCCAGCGGCGCTCCTGGGGTGTCAGGTGCATGGTGTCACTTTTCAGAGTCATCGTGAGATTCGCCTCCCGTACAGCGGACTCGCCGTGGCACCACAATAGGGCGAGCCGGAAAAATCGTCGTGTCGTCGTTGTCATGGCTGCAAGCGCCGGCATTCGGGCGTGCCCTGCAACATGTGAGGCTTTTGCAAACTTCAGGCCGGCCGGAGGATGGCGAAAAATAACGTGACACTCGTCACAAAAATGGGTGTCGAGGTCGGTGATGGTGCAATCGACTAATAATGAAACATCGCGTGATTTATTTTGGTGCGATGGAATGGGGTCGCGGAGGTTGGCCTCGCTCCCGGCATCCGCCAGAATAGCGGGAACGCGAAAGGATTACGGAAAATCACGCCATTTCGCGTATTTGAGGTCGATGTCCGCCGAATCATCCATACTGTTAGGGCGGTCGACCGCCTGCCCGGCGGTCCCGACAGCTGTTGCAAACCGGAATCAAGAGAGCGCGTGTGACTTCCTCCCAGATCAAGGAACGTATCGAGGCCCTGGAACAGTGGGTCCTGGCCAACCCCAATCCGCCCAGGCACTGGCCCTGGACCTGGCTGTATCGCGCCGGGCGGACCGTTTACGCCGTGGCCCGGGACGTCATCAACGGCCAGCTCACCCTGCATGCCATGAGCCTGGTGTACACCACGCTGCTCAGTATCGTGCCCCTGCTGGCGTTGAGTTTCTCCGTGCTCAAGGCCATGGACGTGCACCAGCGCATCCAGCCGTTGCTGTTCCAGTTTTTCGAGCCGATGGGGCCGAAAGGCATCGAGCTGGCGCAGCAGATCCTGGATTTCGTCGATAACATCAAGGTGGGGGTGCTCGGTTCGGTGGGCCTGGCGTTGCTGGTCTACACCGTGATTTCGCTGGTGCAGAAGATCGAGCGCTCCTTCAACATGATCTGGCGGGTGCCGCAGATGCGCTCCATGGCCCAGCGCTTCAGCAACTACCTCAGCGTGATCATGGTGGGGCCGCTGTTGATGGTCAGTGCCATCGGCATCTCGGCAGCGATCTTCTCGTCCACGGTGGTCCAGAGCCTGATGGCGGTTGAGCCGTTGGGGTCGGTGGTGGTTTTCCTGAGCCGCTTCACACCGTTCTTCCTGGTGGTGATTGCGTTCACCTTCACCTACGTGTTCATGCCCAACACCCGGGTGCGGGTACGCTATGCGCTGGTGGGCGGACTGCTGGCCGGCATCGCCTGGCAGGCCGGGGGCTTCCTGTTCGCTTCGTTCGTGGCGGGGTCGGCCAAGTACGCGGCCATTTACTCGAGTTTTGCCATCGGTATCGTGCTGCTGATCTGGCTGTACCTGAACTGGCTGATCCTGCTGATCGGCGCCAGCGTGGTGTTCTACCTGCAGAACCCCGGTTCGGTGTCCAAGCGTTACCGGGTGCGGTTCTCTCCGGAACTGCAGGAGCAGGTGGCGCTGGTGATGATGTGGATGGTGTGCAAGCCGTTCAGCGAGGGGCGGTCGGCGCCGCAGCAGGAGGCACTGGAACAGCAGATGGGCGTGCCCGCGGAAGTGACCCGCCGGGTCAGTGACAAGCTGATTCGCGGCGGCGTGCTCAACCTCGCGGGCGCCGGTGGCGACGGCCTGGTGCCCGCCAAGGACCTGGACCTGATCACCGTTGACGAGATCCTGCATGTGGTGCGGGCCGACGAGGAACACCTGGTGCGGCGCCTGCCCCGGGTTTTGCCCGAATCCCTGAAGGCCCGCGTCAGCCGGGATGCCCGTACCATGTCCGAATTGGTGAAGGGCCCGCCGGCCTGACGTCCGGCTTCAGGTGCGCTGGGCGTCGCGCAGCATGTTGAGGAGGAGGGCGCGGATGCGCTCGAACTCGTCCGGCGCGAGGGCGAGCGCCTCGACCAGGACGTCCTCCGGCAGGTTGCGCTGGTGGGCATCGCGCAGTACCTCCCGGGTCCCCAGGATCATGCCGTCGTTGAGCGGTGTGTGGGTGCGGCCCCGCACCGGGCGCTCGGTGCTCAGCAGGTGGGCCTGGTAGCGCGGCGGCAGGTTCCAGGCCACCGCCAGCAGGCGGGTCACGGTCCAGTCGTTGGCGCGCAGCGCGGCGTGGATCACGGCCGGCTCCGGCGCGGCGCCGTCCTGGCGCTCGCGGTAGAGCCGCACCACTTCCCGGTACAGGGTCAGGTGGGCCATGGCCGGAATCAACCCCACCAGGAAGAAGGCGTTGCCGTCGTCGCCCCGGGCGTTGGCGATCAGTTCCGCCGAACGCGCGCAAGCCAGGCCCCAGCGCCAGACGCGCTGGGCGAACAGCGCCTCGTGACTGTTGCGGGCGGTCATCATCGGGCGCATCACCGCCGCTGCAGCGACGCTGCGCACGCCGTCCAGCCCCAGCCGGAAGATGGCCTGCTCCACGGTTTCGATGAGGTGTTCGCCGGGCCGAAAAAACGGGCTGTTGGACATGTGCAGCAGCTGGTCGGTCAGCGCCGGATCCGCCAGGATGATCTCCGCCAGTTCCTTGCGACTGACGTCCTCGTGGGTCAGCGCCCGCAGCAGCATGGGCAGCACGTTGGGCTGACGCGGCAGTTCGTTGAGGGCGCCGCTGCGTAACTGGTCCGCGAGAGCGGTGAGGACGACCGGCGTCATCGGTGTGTCGCGCTCGATCGTGGCGGGTCCGGCGTCCAGCAGCCAGCAGAAGAGGTGGTTTTCCAGTTGATCCAGGGCGCTGTGGGAAGGCTGGTTGTCCGGGGCGGGCCCGTCCGGTGCGTCGGGCTTTGTATCGAGAGGCGGCGCGGTTTCAGGAACCGACGCCGGGATCTTGGGTTTCAGCCAGTTGAACAGGCGCCACATTCGTTGGACCTCGGAAGCCTTTATTGCTCTTGTCAGCCACTGGTCGGCAACCGCCAGCCGCTGTTTTCAGGATAGCATCGCGAACGATTCGAATCGTCACAGTCCGTCAAATAGTGCGACAGATTCTGCGTGCGAACAATGCGGCTTCCGGCTAATCGCGCCCACTCAGAATCCGGCCAGGCGCTCCCCGAAGACAAACACGAACTGAGCCACACCCGCCGCAAAACCCAGGGCGGCCCCCACCAGGATCAGCTTGATCTCGTCTTCCTGGAAGCAGGGCCGCAGCAGGTCCTGGAACTCTTCCGAGCTGAGCGCCACCATGCGCTCGACCATGATGCTCTCCACCGCCTCGGCGCGGTCTTTCTCGAACACCGGGTTGTTGAAGGAGGTGGCGGAAATCTGCAGCGCCTTTTCACCCACCTGCTGCTTGAGGGTGGCGAAGCCGGTGGGCCCGAAGGCCATCTGGGTCAGGGCTTTGCCCATGCCGGCGGTTTCGTCCACCAGCGGCTTGATGTGCTTCTTCACCATGTTCTGGGCGCGTGCGCCGTTGGGGCCGTTGAGCACGGCGTTGATGATGTTGCCCACGGTCAGGATTTCATGGGTGACGATGTGGCAGAAGGAATCGGCCACTTCGCGCTGGCGCTTGAGGAACAGCCCCTGGATCCGCACCGGCCCCACGGTGTGCTCATGCAGGGGGCGGAAGATCACGTTCAACGCAATCCAGTTGGTGGCCCAGCCCACCAGCAGACCGAAGAACGGGAGCACCCACCAGGCCTGGTAGACGTACCACACGGCCATCTGCACCAGGCCGAAGAGGAAACCGAAGTAGAGGCCTGAATTGACGATGAAGCGGAACTCCTTCTCGCCGCACTCGAGGAAGATGCGGTTGAGCAGGCGCTTGTCCCGGGCCAACTGGTCGATGACCATCCCCTTGATGTCCAGCAGCCCCTCGATGTTGGCGGAGAGGTCGTCCACCAGGTTGCCGACCAGGCCGGGAATGGCCTTGCGCACCCGCTCGTACACCATGTTGCGGGCGGACTGGGGCAGATTCTCCCAGAAGGTGGGGTACTCCCGCAGCATGAGCTCGTCGACGTATTCCTCGGTGCGCGGTTCGACGGTCTGGATCACATACTCGCCCAGTACTTCCGGGTCGATCTGCTGGAAGATCTCCTGCACCGTGCCGATCTTGGAGATGGTCGCGTCCACGCTCTTGGCGGCCATCTTGCGCGCCTTGGAGGGGATAATGCCCTGCCAGCCCCAGATGGGCCGCGCGCCGACGAATTCCAGCGGGTAGAAGGTCATCTTGATGGCCAGCCAGTTGGTGACCCAGCCGATCAGCGCGGCAATCACGGGAATGCTGAGGTATTGCCAGAACTCGGGGCGGTGCAGCAGGTCGGTCATGAAGCGTCTCGTCGGTCCGTGATCGTTCTGTCTCTTTGCGTTCTTCTGGTTCGGCGCCGCATCGTTGTAGCTGCGCAGCCTGGGCCGGAATCATCTTCTGTGGCCCCCGGGCCGGTGTCAATGACGCTGCCGCGTCGCATGCCGGTCAGCAGGATCAGTGGCCGGAGGGCGACTCCGCTGCCGCGTCCCGCCGCAGGCGCGCGGTAGCGCTTTCGATCAGCGACAGCAGCACCGGCACCACCAACAGGATCAGTACCGTGCCCACCGCCAGGCCGAAGGCGATGCTGACCGCCATGGGGATCAGGAACTGGGCCTGCAGGGAGGTTTCGAACAGCAATGGCAGCAAGCCGCCGATGGTGGTCAGGGATGTGAGCAGGACCGCGCGCAGGCGCTGGCAGGCGGCTTCCACCAGGGCTTCCCGCGCCGGCATGCCGCCCTCGCGCAGGGACTGGTAGAAGGTCACCAGGATGATGGAATCGTTGATGACGATACCCGACAGCCCGAACATGCCGAACAGAGACAGGATGGTCAGGTCGATGCCCAGCAGCAGGTGGCCGAGAATGGCACCGCACAGACCAAAGGGAATGGCGATCATCACCGCCAACGGCCAGCTGTAGGCTGAAAACACCCAGGCCAGGATGATGTAGATCAGCGCCAGCCCGATCGCCGCCCCGGACAGCATGTCTTCACCCGTCTCCCGCTGTTCCTCGGCCTTGCCCTCGAAACGGGTAAGCACGCCGTAGCGACTTTGCAGTTCCGGGATCACGTCCGCCTGCAGGTCCGCCACCACCTGGTTGGCGTTGGTGACTTCCGGGTCCACATCGGCGGTGACGTGGACCCCGAGCTGGCCGTCGGTGTGCCGCAGCAGCGCCAGCCCGCGACGGGATTCCAGCCGGATGATGTTGGCCAGCGGCGTGGTGGCCCCGTCGGGTGTGACGATGGGCAGGGTGTCCAGGGTCTGCTGCAGATCGCGTTCCCGGCGCGGCAGCATGATGCGCACTTCCACCTCGTCGTGGCTGTCGTAAAACACCTGCAATAGCTGCCCGTCCAGCGCCGCGCGCATCTGGCGGCCCACATCGTCGACGGTCAGCCCCAGGGACTGGGCCAGCGGCGTCAGGGTGAAGACATACTGCTGTTTGCCCCACGGCAAATCATCGAGGATGTCGTTGAGACCGGAGTAGCCGCGCAGGGAGGATTTCAGGTCTTCCGCCGCCTGTTTCAGGGTGCTGGCGTCGGCACCGGTGATGAACACGTCCAGCGGCTTGCCCGGCGGGCCGCCCTGGGGGCTGGTGATCGACAGTTGCTCGATGCCCGCCCGCTGCGGAAGGGTTTCGCGCCAGGCGCCGATGAACTGCGGGTTGCGCACCTCGCGCGCATCCGGGGCGATCAGCTCGACGGATACCATGGCGTACTGCTCGCCGCGTTCGGTGCTGCGCCCGCCGTCGAAGGAACCGCGATTCATTTCCAGCACCGCCACCTTGACCAGATCGTCGTCCCGGTCGCGGCCCGTCTTGAGTCGTTCGTTGGTCTGCCAGAGAGCCTCTTCCATGCGCCGGCCGTAGGCTTTCACCTCGGAAGGCGGTGTGCCGGCGGCGAACTTCACGCTGGCGACGATGCGGGTGGATTCCGGCGTGGGGAAGAAGGTGAAGCGCACGTGGCCGGTGGCCACCACGGTCACACACAGTCCCAGTACACAGGCGGTGGCCACCAGCACGGTGAGGCGGTTGTTCAGGCTCCATTCGGCAAGCGGCCGGAACCGGTGGTCGCGGAAGCGGTTGAAGGCACGATCCAGTCGCTCGCGTAGCGGTTTGTCGCGGCGATGGTGGTGACGCTGGAAGGTCGCGCGCAGGTGGCCCGGCAGGATCAGGAAACTCTCGATCAGCGAGGCGATGATCACGCAGATCACCACGAACGGAATGTCCCGCAGGATCTGGCCGATGATGCCGCTGACCAGCATCAGCGGCAGAAAGGCGGCCACCGTGGTCAGCGACGAGCTCATCACCGGCACCAGCATCCGACGGGCGCCGCCCTCGGCGGCCTGCAGCGGGCCTTCGCCTTTCTGGTAGTGGGTCATGGCGTCTTCAGCCACCACGATGGCGTCGTCGACGATGATGCCCAGCGCCATGATCAGCGCAAACAGGCTGACCATGTTGATGCTGCCGCCGTTGAACCAGAGGATCGCCAGGGTGCCCATGAACGAGATGGGAATCCCCGCCGCCACCCAGAAGGCGATGCGCCCGTTGAGGAACACGAACAGGATGCCCACCACCAGGATCAGCCCACCGAGGCCGTTCTTGAGCAGCAGGTTGATGCGCTCGACGATCAGCTCGTAGTTCTCGTCGAACGTGATCAGCTGCACGCCTTCGGGCAGGTCGGGGCGGGTCTGATCGAGCCAGTCGAGCATGGTGCCGGCGGAATCCAGGGCGTCGCTGGTCTCCGCTCGCTGCAGCTGCATCAGAACGGCGGGCTGGCCCTGGTAGAACACTTCCACCGCGTTATCCTTGGGCCGCAGCGTTACATCGGCGACGTCGCCCAGGGTCAGGCGTCGACCGTCGGCGGTGGTGATGATGGGCATGTCCAAAAACTGCGATGCCGTACGGCCTTTCTCCAGACTGCGGATCTCGCGGGCGGATTCCTCGTCGCCGACGGTGCCGGCGGGGATGTCCTGGCTCTGTCCCACCACGCGCTGGCCCAGCTGCGGCAGGGACAGCCCAAGATCGCCGATGGCGGCGCTGGGCACCTCGATGGCGATTTCCCGCTCCGGCAAGCCGGTCATCTCCACCTTGGCCACGCCCCGGTCGAGCAGCTCGTCCTCGAAGCGGTAGGCCAGCGGGCGCAGGGCCTCCAGCCGCACCGGGCCGGTCAGGATGAGGCTGGCGATGGGCTCGTTGCGGATGTATTTGCTGACCTCCGGGCGCTCGGCGTCGCTGGGCAGGTTGCGGACCAGTCCGACGTGTTCGTTGACCTGATCCAGAGCGATGCCCATGTCCGAGTTTTCTTCATACTCGATCACGATGCTGCTGTAGCCCACCGACGAGGTGGAGCGCATTTCCTTGACGTTATCGAGGTTGCGCAGCTCCTGCTCCAGCGGTGTGGTGATCGACCGTGCCACGTCCTCGGCGCTGGCACCGGGCCAGACCACGCGCACGGTGATGAAGTCGGTGGCGAAGTTGGGGAAAAACTGGCGGTTGAGGCCCGTCAGCGCGTAGATGCCGGCCAGCAGCAGGATCAGCATCAGCAGGTTGGCGGCGACCCGGTGCTGGGCGAAACGGCCCAGCAGGTCGCGCCGGTGGAGGCCGTGCGGATCAGTCACCGTCCGTCTCCGGGGACCGCACATCCACCCGCAGCCCGCCGATGGCGTTGGGCAACTGGGTGGTGAGGATGCGGTCGCCGTCGGTCAGGTGCGACGAGCGTATCAGCAGGTGCTGGCGGTCGCTGTTGAAGTGGGTGCCGACGACCTCCACGTCCAGCGATTCCAGCCGTCCCTCCTGGATGCGGAACAGGGTGCGCTCGTCGTAGAGCGCCGCGACCGGCACCGAGAACAGGTCCGGCTGCGCGGGTAGCTCCAGGATCACGTCCAGGGTGCGGTTGAGGGCGGCGTCGGGCGTCTCGCCGCGAAAGCGGAACAGGGCGTCCACGCCGCCGGCACCGCGGTTGACCTGTCCGGACAGGCGTTGCAGCGTCAGGGGCCGCGTGTTGCCGCCCAGCTCGGTGGTGGCGCGCAGGGATTGCCCCGCAGCCAGGGCCGACTGGATCGGCCCGATGTGCGGCATGGGCACCTGGGCGCGGATTTCCAGGGCGTCGTCGGCGTAAAGACTCAGCAGCGGTTCGCCGGGCCGGACCCGTTCGCCGGGGCTGACGTCGATGGCGGTGATTACCCCGGCAAACGGGGCGCGAATGCGGGTGCGATCGAGATCCAGGCGGGCCTGTGACAGCAGCGCCTGGGCCCGCTCCAGCCGGGCCTGCAGGGCCTTGAGGCGGCTGTCGTGGTTGGCCACCGCGAGCTCGCGGTTAACCAGCGAGATCTCCGCCGCCTGCACCGCTTCCCGGGTCTGATCCATGCGCGCCTGGCTGTTCAGGTTGGACTCCGACAGTCGCTGTTCCCGCTCCAGCGAGCGTTGCGCCAGAGCCACCAGCGAGCGTTCCCGTTCCAGCAGGCGCTGGTCGGCCCGGTACTGGTTGCGTTCCTGCTCGATCTGGCTTTCCAGTTCCGCCACGTCGGCCTCGCGCTGGTCCACCAGCAGGCGCACTTCGGCGGCGTCCAGCTCGATCATGACGTCGCCCTGGGTCACGCGCTGGCCTTCCAGCCGGGGCAGCCGGGCGACGTCGGCGGTGACCGCCGCACTCAGGGTCGACTGGAACGGGGTTTCGATGCGGCCCAGCAGGCGCAGTTGGGGGGAGCGGGAAGCCGATTCGATGGTGGCGGCCTGGACTGGCCAGCTTTTTTCAGCGGCCGGCGTTTCCGGTGGCGAGGGGCGCGTGGCCACCAGCAGCGCGATCACGGCGCTGGCGATAACGACCAGCAGCAGGGGCAGCAGGTAACGCTTGCGGCCCGATGTATCCATGGACTGTCGCACGGACGGATCTCTCTGCAACGATGGCTGTGGCGCGGGTTGGAGGCCCGCCTTTTCTTGTTCGTTATGGTGGTTCTGGTGCGTTATTGTGGCCTGTTTTGGCGTGCCCGGTCAGGCACCCGGGGACTGGCCATCTCCCCAGAGCCAGTGACAGATGGCGAGGGCCGCCACCGGCGCGGTTTCAGTACGCAGGACCCTCGGGCCGAGCGCGGCGGGCAGGAAGCCGGCGTCTTCGGCCCGGGCAATTTCCTCGGCGCTGAGGCCGCCTTCCGGACCCACCAGCAAGGCCATCCGCTGCGGCGTATCGAGCCCGTCCAGGGACTTTTCGGTACGATGGTGCAGCACCAGGCGCAGGTCGTCCTCGACGGTCTGGCGGAACCAGTCGTCGAGATTCGCCACCGGCTCGATGGTCGGTACCCGTGCCCGGCCGCATTGCTCGGCGGCGCTGATCGCCACCTGCTGCCAGTGGCGCAGGCGTTTGTCCTCGCGGTCGCCCTTGAGTTTCACCTCGCAGCGTTCGCTGACCAGCGGGGTAATGCGGGCCACGCCCATTTCCACACTTTTCTGGATAGCGAAGTCCATGCGATCCCCCCGCGACAACACCTGGCCCAGGTGCACCTGCAGCGGCGACTCGCTGGCATTGGTCACCGGCTCGCCCAGTCGCGCCCGGACGTGCTTTTTGCCCACGTCCGTCAGGATTGCAGGATAGTCCCGACCGTCGCCGTTGAACAGTTCGATCGACTGCTCCGGCTGCATGCGCAGTACCCGGCCCACGTGGTTGGCGGCGTGATCGTCGAGCTCAATGTCCGCGCCGGCGGTCAGGGCCGCCGGGGTGTAGATCCTGGGTATGCGCATGGTGGTGTCCGGTCGGTCAGTCGCGCACCGCGATCTCGATGCCTTCGGTGGCGACCTGGGCCAGATGCCGGATCTGCTCCTCGGTAATGATGTATGGCGGCATAAAGTAGACCACGTTGCCCAGCGGCCGCAACAGGGCCTGGCGGGTGAGCGAGTGGCGGTAGACCCGGATGCCGCGTCGTTCCTGCCAGGGGAAGGGCGTCTTGCTGGCCTTGTCCTTGACCATCTCGATGCCCAGGGTCATGCCGTGCTGGCGGATATCGCCGACGTTGGGGTGGTCGGCCAGGTGCGCCACCGACTCGCCCATGCACCGGGCCAGGCGCTGGTTGTTCTCGATCACGTGGTCGTCGCGGAAGATGTCCAGTGTGGCCAGGGCCACCGCGCATCCGATGGGGTTGCCGGTGTAGCTGTGGGAGTGCAGGAAGGCCCGCATGGTCTCGTAGTCGTCGTAGAAGGCGTCGTAGACGTTGTCGGTGGTGAGCACGACGGACAGCGGCAGGTAGCCGGCGGTGAGGCCCTTGGACAGGCACATGAAGTCCGGGGTGATGCCGGACTGCTCGCAGGCGAACATCGTTCCGGTGCGGCCGAAGCCCACGGCGATCTCGTCGGCGATCAGGTGCACGCCGTACTTGTCACAGGCTTCGCGCAGTTTCTTGTGGTAGATGGCGTGGTGCATGCGCATGCCGCCGGCGCACTGGATCAGCGGCTCGACCACCACTGCGCAGATTTCCTCGTGCTGCTCGGCGAGGATCCGGTCCATCGCCTCGAACTGGCGCAGGGCGTAATCTTCCCAGCTTTCGCCCGGCTCGCGGTTGAAGGCGTCCGGAGAGGGCGCGGTGATCACTTCCATCAGCAGTGGCTCGTAGGTGTCCTTGTACAGGGACACGTCGCCGAGGGCCAGGGCGCCCAGGGTTTCGCCGTGGTAGCTGTTGCCCAGGTTGACGAAGTTCTTCTTGCCCGGTTTGCCGTGGTTGCGCCAGTAGTGATAGCTCATCTTCAGCGCCGCTTCGATGGCGGAGGAGCCATTGTCGGCGTAGAAGCACTTGTTCAGCCCTTCCGGGGTGACTTCGATCAGGCGCTCGGACAGGCGAACCACCGGCTCGTGGCTGAACCCGGCCAGGATGACGTGTTCGAGCTGTTCGGTCTGCTCGCGGATGGCGGCGTTGATGCGCGGGTTGGCGTGGCCGAACAGGTTGACCCACCAGGAGCTGACCGCGTCGATGTAGCGGTTCTCTTCAAAGTCCTCCAGCCAGACCCCTTCGCCGCGCTTGATCGGGATCAGCGGCAGGCTTTCGTGGTCTTTCATCTGGGTGCAGGGGTGCCAGACGGATTTCAGGTCCCGCTTGACGAGATCGGCGTTGCGCATGGTGTTCTCCTCTGTCAGCCGGGCTCCGTAGCACCCGGACCATCAACCATATCAGGGCGCCATCATACTGGCCGGGATGGGGTACGCGCCAGAGGTTAACCAAAAAGGATGAGTTGGTTAACAGCATGACCCTGTTGCCCAGGGGCGCCTCGACGGCGGCCAATGCCGAAAGCTCTGGATGCGGCGATGATGTCGAAAAACACCAACAACAAGGGAGGCACAGCATGAAGTTTGATGTGGTGCATCCGTACGAGGCTCGTCTCGATACGGTATTGGACGCATTTTTCGACGAGAATCACATTCGGGCCAAGAATGAACGTCTGGGCCATCGCAATGTGGCGGTGCGCGAGAACCAACGCGACGACAGCGCTGGCAAGCTGGTGTTGGAGCGGGAGATGACCACGTCGGTGAAGGTGCCGGGGGCGTTGTCGGCGTTTCATCGGGAATGGAATGCGGTGCGCCAGGAAGAGCACTGGTTCCGCAAGGATGCGACCGAGTGGCACTGTGAGTTCCGGGTCCGCATCGACGGGGTGCCGGCGAAGATTCACGGCAACATGCAGCTCAAGGGCAACGGCGGGGTGAGCGCCAATCACGTGTCTCTCGATGTGTACTGCGACGTGCCGTTCCTGGGCAAGAAAATCGCCCAGTTCCTGGTGGACGACATGCGCTACAAGCTGGAGCAGGAATACGACGCTACGCGCGGCTTATTGCGCTGAGCGTTGAGGCGAGGGAGTCCCATGTAGCCGGAGCTTCAGCTTCGGAGGCGCCGTCAGGGGGCCCGTCTTTTTGATGAGTTTTGAACGCCTGCCGGAAGCGGCTGGCGGCTGGACGGAAGCGTGGGGAGGTATCGGCAGGCCTTTGGCCTGCTCCGAAGCTGAGGCTTCGGCTACGTGGGGGGCATCGTCGGGGGAACCATCGTCGACGTGACGGTGGCCGCCAGACGAAAAAGGGAGCCCGACGGCTCCCTTTTTTGATGCGGCTCGAAGCAACGGATCAGTGCTTGAGGACCCGCGACAGGAACGACTGGGTCCGCTCGTTCTGCGGGTTGTCGAACACGTCCTGGGGCTTGCCTTCCTCGACGATCTGGCCGCCGTGGATGTAGATGACGCGGTCCGCCACTTCCCGGGCAAAGCCCATTTCATGGGTCACGACCATCATGGTCATCCCTTCCTTGGCCAGTTCCCGCATGACGTCCAGCACTTCGCCGATCATCTCCGGGTCCAGTGCCGAGGTCGGTTCGTCGAACAGCATCAGGCGCGGCTCCATGGCCAGCGCCCGGGCAATCGCCACACGTTGTTGCTGGCCGCCGGACAGCTGGGTTGGGTATTTCTCCGCCTGGTTGGCGATGCCCACCCGGTCCAGCAGCTTCATGGCGGTGGCCTCGGCGGCGCGCTTGTTGGTCTCCTTGACCTTCATCGGTGCCAGCATGATGTTCTGTTTCACCGTCAGGTGCGGGAACAGATTGAACTGCTGGAACACCATGCCCACTTCCTTGCGGATCGCGGCCAGGGATTTCTGGTTGCCGCCTTTCGGGGCCAGCGGTTGCTGGTCGACCACCAGCTCGCCGGATTCGTACTCCTCCAGTCCGTTGACGCAACGGATCAGGGTGGACTTGCCGGAGCCGCTGGCGCCGATAACGACCACGACTTCCCCCGGTTGCACCTCCAGATCAATGTCCTTGAGGACATGGTGCGAGCCGAAGAACTTGTTCAGGCGCTGCATGCGCACGATCTTTTCCATGGTCAGCCTCCGTCAGGTCGATGCCAGTCCGCGCCGCTCCGCAAGACGAAGCAGGAACGAGAGCGTCAGGGTGATGGCGAGATAGAGCAGGGCCACCATGAAGTACACCTCGAATGCGGTGAAGGTGGTGGCGATGTAGATCTGGCCCTGACGGACCAGCTCGCCCACGCCGATGACGGAGAACAGGGACGTGTCCTTGATGCTGACGATGGCCTGGTTACCCAGCGGCGGAATCATCCGGCGCAGGGCCTGGGGCCAGACGACCGACCAGAAGGTCTGCGAGCGGGACAGCCCCAGGGACAGGCCGGCTTCGCTCTGGCCCTTGTCGATGGACTGGACGCCGCCGCGCACGACTTCCGAAATGTAGGCGCCGGAGTTGAGCGCGATGGCGGCGATGCCTGCGGTCAGCGCGTTGATCGGGCCGCCGACGATGTCCGGCAGACCGTAGAAGATGAACAGGACCTGCACCAGGATAGGCGTGCCCCGGAAGATTTCGATGTAGGCGGTGGCGGGCCAGCGTAGCAGGCGATTGCGGCTGATACTGGCCAGACCCATGACAATCCCGATGGCGAAGCCGATCAGCAGGCCGCCAAAGGAAATGAGCAGGGTGTAGGGAATGCCTTTTAACAGATAGGGCACCGAGCCAATGGCGGCGCTCCAATCGAATTGAAAGCCGGATTCCACGATGATTTTCTCCAGTGCTTAAACAAAAAAACGCAGGGCACCTCGCGATACCCTGCGCCTGGTCGTGGGATTTACATGTCTTCCGGCATCGGGCCGAACCACTTCTCGTAAATCTCTTTGTAGGTGCCGTCCTCTTTCATGGCGGCCAGGGCGTCATTGACTTCGTCGAGCCACTCGCTGCCGCTCTTCAGGGCGATACCGTACTGCTGGCCTTCGTACAGTGGGCCGACGGTGGTGACGCGGTTCTTGCCTTTGGTGCGGGCGAAGTAGCCGACGTTCGGCGCGTCGTAGAAGACCGCGTCCACGCTGCCGGACATCAGGGCCATGTACATGTCGGCACTGCCCGGATACGGGGTAACGCCGTCATCGTCCTCGATGTTCTTGGTCAGGTAGTCGTAGCTGGTGCTGCCGATCTTGGTGCCGACCTTCTTGCCTTCCAGGTCGTCGACGGTCTTGATGGAGTCGTCGCTGCTCTTGACCAGCAGACGCAGGCCGGAGTCGTAGTACGGGTCGGAGAAGTCGACGATCTTTTCACGCTCTTCGGTGATGGTGATGCCGGCCAGGGCAATGTCGACGTTACCGGTTTGCAGGGCCGGGATAATACCGTTGAAGTCCATGGTGTTCAGCTCGTAGTCGAAGCCGGCGCGCTTGGCGACTTCGGCGAGGATGTCCATATCGAAACCGACCATCTCGCCGGATTCCTGGTCCATCATCTCAAAGGGTACGAAGCTCGGGTCGGTGACGGCCCGCAGGGTCTCTGCGCTGACCATTGTTGAGCCCAGGGTCAGGGCGACGGTTGCACTCACGGTCTTCAGCCATTTGGTGCTCATAGATCCTCCTGGTTTCTTTTTTTGAATGTCCGATCCTGCTTGTGGCAACGGCATCACGAGACCGCAAGTCCCATGATGGACGGGGATTTCTCCCGATCGAACTAGTTTAGACCATGAGGGGAAGTCGCATTAAAAGTCAATTTTGACGCTTTAGACAAAGGTCTAATGGCTAAGGAATCTGGCAAGGAAATTGCCCGGAGAAATGGATTCGTCCGGGCGAAAGGTGCTGGGTCGGGTCAGTCACTCAGAACGCGATCTTGTCGCGATCCGCCAGGCCCAGGTTGTTCCAGATGTTCACGCTGGCGGTGGCCTGGTTCAGTGTATAGAAGTGCAGGCCAGGCGCGCCGGCGTCGAGCAGCTTCTCGCACATGCGGGTAACGACTTCCTCGCCGAACTGGCGGATGCTGTCGCTGTCGTCGCCATAGGCTTCCAGCTGCTTGCGGATCCAGCGCGGGATTTCCGCGCCGCACATCTCCGAGAAACGCGCCAGGTTGGAGAAGTTGACGATGGGCATGATGCCCGGCACCACCGGAATGGTGATCCCCATCTTCTCCAGGCGGTCGATGAAGTAGAAATAGCTGTCGGCGTTGAAGAAGTACTGGGTGATGGCGCTGTTGGCACCGGCCTCCACCTTGCGTGCGAAGTTCTTCAGGTCATCCTCGGCGCTGGGGGCTTGCGGATGGAACTCCGGGTAGGCCGCCACTTCGATGTTGAAGGTGTCGCCCGTGTGCTCGCGGATGAAACTCACCAGCTCGTTGGCGTAACGCAGTTCGCCAGCCGCGCCCATGCCTGAGGGCAGGTCGCCGCGCAGGGCCACGATGCGGTTGACGCCGTTTTCCTTGTACAGGTCCAGCAGCTCGGCAATGCTCTCCCGGGTGCCGCCCACGCAGGACAGGTGCGGCGCGGTGGAGATGCCCTGTTTGTGCAGGCTCAGCACGGTGTCGATGGTGCGGTCGCGGGTGGAGCCGCCGGCACCGAAGGTCACGGAGAAGAAGTCCGGGTTCACTTCAGCCAGCTGGTTGCGGACCGTCTGCAGCTTTTCCTTGCCCTGGTCGGTCTTGGGTGGGAAAAACTCGAAGCTGAAGCGTCGTTTGAATTGTTTCTGGGATTCCATGGTTCTGCTCTGTTGCTGACGACACCGCCCTTGCGAGACAGGCGGTGCCGTACTTCAGGGTCAGGCGGCGCCGTATGGACGCCGCCCCCGTCAGGGCCTCAGTACTTGTAGCTTTCCGGCTTGAACGGGCCTTCCACATCGACGCCGATGTACTTGGCCTGGTCCGGTGTCAGCTTGGTGATGGTGCCGCCGAAGCCTTCCACCATGGCGCGGGCCACTTCCTCGTCCAGCTGCTTGGGCAGGACCTGGACGTAGACGCCCTTGGCGCGGGCGTCTTCCGGCAGGTCGGCGAAGCGACGCTCGAACAGATACATCTGCGCCAGCACCTGGTTGGCGAAAGAGCCGTCCATGATGCGCGACGGGTGACCAGTGGCGTTGCCCAGGTTCACCAGACGGCCCTCGGACAGCAGGATCAGGTAGTCGCCGGCGGCCTTGTCGCGGTGGATCAGGTGCACCTGCGGCTTGATCTCTTCCCATTCCCACTGCTTGCGCATGAAGGCGGTGTCGATTTCGTTGTCGAAGTGGCCGATATTGCAGACCACCGCGCCGGCCTTGAGGGCCTTGAGCATGTTGGCGTCGCACACGTTGACGTTACCGGTGGTGGTCACCAGCAGGTCGGTGTTGCCCAGCAGCTCGGCGTTGACGCCGGCTTCAGTGCCGGTGTTGACGCCGCCGTTGAACGGGGACACCACTTCGAAGCCATCCATGCAGGCCTGCATCGCGCAGATCGGATCCGCCTCGGTGACTTTCACGATCATGCCTTCCTGACGCAGGGACGCCGCCGACCCCTTGCCCACATCACCGTAGCCGATAACCAGCGCCTTCTTGCCGGACAGCAGGTGGTCGGTGGCGCGCTTGATGGCGTCGTTCAGGCTGTGACGACAACCGTACTTGTTGTCGTTCTTGGATTTGGTGATGGAGTCGTTGACGTTGATCGCCGGGACTTTCAGGGTGCCTTCGCGCAGCATTTCCTGCAGGCGGTGCACGCCGGTGGTGGTTTCCTCGGTGACGCCGTGGCAGTTGGCCAGGATTTCCGGGAACTTGTCGTGCAGCAGGGCGGTCAGGTCGCCGCCGTCGTCCAGCACCATGTTCGGCTCCCAGCCGTCCACGTCGGCGCCGACGGTGCGCTCCAGGCACCAGTCGTACTCTTCGTCGGTCTCACCCTTCCAGGCGAAGACCGGCACGCCCTGGTCGGCGATGGCCGCGGCGGCGTGATCCTGGGTGGAGAAGATGTTGCACGAGGACCAGCGGACTTCGGCGCCCAGCTCCACCAGTGTCTCGATCAGCACGGCGGTCTGGATGGTCATGTGGATACAGCCCATGATTTTGGCGCCCTTGAGCGGCTGTTCGCTCTTGTACTTGTGGCGCAGGGCCATCAGCGCGGGCATTTCGCTCTCGGCGATCATGATTTCCTTGCGGCCCCAGTCGGCCAGGGAAATGTCGCGAACCTTGTAGTCCGCTGCGCTGCTAAATTGTTCGGCCGGTGTGCTCATTGTCTGTGCTCCTGGTTCGGTTTGCGTTGCCGCGCCATTGGCCGCAACGCGAGGATTCAGTATTTGCTCCCCTCTCCCGCAAGGGGCGAGGGGCTTTAACAGGGTGTGGCTAAAGCGCAGGGAATCAGATGCCCGCGTCATCCTTCAGCGCCGCTGCCCTGTCCGTCTTCTCCCACGGGAAGGCGGTGAAGGTCTTGCCGCCGACGGTCATCTCGAACGGATCGCGGCCGAAGTGGCCGTAGGCCGCGGTGGCGCGGTACATCGGATGCTGCAGGTCGAGCATGCGCGTGATGGCATACGGGCGCAGGTCGAAGTGCTGGCGCACCAGCTGGATGATCTTGTCGTCGGCGATCTTGCCGGTGCCGAACGTGTTCACCGAGATGGACGTCGGCTCGGCCACGCCGATGGCGTAGGACACCTGAACCTCGCAACGCTGGGCCAGGCCGGCGGCGACGATGTTCTTGGCGACGTAGCGGCCGGCGTAGGCGGCGGAGCGGTCGACCTTGGAAGGGTCCTTGCCGGAGAAGGCACCGCCGCCGTGGCGGGCCATACCGCCGTAGGTGTCGACGATGATCTTGCGGCCGGTCAGGCCGCAGTCACCCACCGGGCCGCCGATCACGAACTTGCCGGTCGGGTTGATGTGGAACTTGGTGTGCTCGTCCAGCAGCTCGGCCGGAATGACGTTCTTGACGATCAGCTCCATGACGGCTTCTTTCAGGTCCGCCTGGCTGACGTTGGGATCGTGCTGGGTGGACAGGACGATGGCGTCGATGCCGGTGACACGGCCGTTCTCGTAGCGGCAGGTGACCTGGCTCTTGGCGTCCGGGCGCAGCCACGGCAGCAGGCCGTTCTTGCGCGCTTCCGCCTGGCGCTCCACCAGGCGGTGGGCGTAGCAGATCGGCGCCGGCATCAGTACGTCGGTCTCGTCGCTGGCGTAGCCGAACATCAGGCCCTGGTCGCCGGCGCCCTGGTCTTCCGGCTTCTGGCGGTCCACGCCCTGGGCGATGTCGACGGACTGCTTGCCGATGATGTTGATCACACCGCAGGTGTCGCCGTCGAAGCCGACGTCGGAGGAGGTGTAACCAATATCCTTGATCACCGAGCGCACCAGGTCTTCCAGATCGACCCAGGCGGAGGTGGTGATTTCGCCGCCGACGATCGCCACACCGGTCTTGACCATGGTTTCGCACGCCACGCGGGCATTGGGGTCCTCGGTCAGGATGGTGTCGAGTACGGCATCGGAAATCTGGTCGGCCAGTTTGTCCGGATGACCTTCGGATACAGACTCGGACGTGAAGATGCTGTAGTCAGACATGCTTGCGGGTTCCTTGTTGTCAGGCGGCGTTTCAGTCGCCGCAACCGGTTAATGGGTCAGTGTTGATGATCGTTCGGAATCCCCGTCGGGGCTTCGCTCATGAGTGTTTCCAGAATTCACGGACCTGGACCTGGAAACCGTTACGTAAACCGATAAAAAGCGTCTCACCGGTGCTCAGGCCGGCGTCTTCCGCCCAGGCGGTCAGTTCTTCCGGCTCGAAGCCCAGCCAGAGGTCGCCGCAGTTGGCCTTCGCCCAGTTCTGGTCGTGGCTGCACAGGTCGCTGATGATCAGGCAGCCGCCGTCGCGCATCAGCGCCGCCGCATCCTCGAAAATATCCGCCGGGTTGGGCACGTGGTGCAGCACCATATTGGCCACCACCAGTTGGAAGCGCCCGGCGTGGCTGCCCCGGATCAGGTCGGTGGTGCCTTCGATCAACTCGACGTTGTCCAGGCCGGCCTCGCCGCACGCGACCTTTGCCCGGGACAGCATGTCGCGGGAGTTGTCCACCGCCACCACCTGCCGGCTCGAGCGGCTCAGTTCCGCCAGAAAGGCGCCTTCGCCGGGGCCGATTTCCAGGCTGTCCCGCCCACTCAGTTGGGCCGCCTTCTGACGCACCAGTTCCGCGACCGGCTCGGCGTAGTGCTCGAACGCGGCGATCAGTTCCTGTTGTTCGCGGAACTGCTCCGCATGGCGCGCGAAGAACGCCTGGGACTGGTCGGCCCGCTGGTCACGCACTTCGCGGATGCGCGCGTTCAGGTGATCCGGCAGGGCCACCTGGTCCACCAGCGCAAACACCTGGCGCACGGCCTGATCGGTCAGTTCCTGGCTGCGGGCGCGCAGCGGGCGACGGTAGAAAATGGCATTGCCTTCGCGCTGGGGCTCAAGCAGGCCAGCCTTGGCCAGCACCTTCAGGTGGTGGCTCATGCCCGACTGGCGAACCCCGAAAATCTGGCTCAGCTCCATCACGCCGAAGGTGTCCCGCTGCAGCACGCGCAGAATTTCCAGGCGCAGCGGATCGCCGCTGGCCTTGAAGACCGGCGCCAGTTGATCCAGTGACGGCGACAGTTCGGAGTCGATGGAGGCAATACTGTTCATGGGATGCAAGTGTAGGAAGGCTTCGGCGAGGAATCAATATCTATATCAAAAAACTTTGATATAGGTTGGTTGGATCGGGGGCGGGCGCCGGCAATACGCCTGAAAGGCATAACCGGACGGGTTTTATCGCGCATCGGTTTAAGCGACAGGTCGTGCGGCTGCTAGATTAATGGGCGTGCGGGGCGTGTTCGAGTACATGCCGCTCAGATATACCTACGATGATTCACCGCTACACGGAATGCAGCGGGTTTGCCGACAGGAGGTCTGGTGCCTGCATCCATCCTCAGTTCCCTGACATCTCTGAGAATCGCCACGAGTGCCTGCGGGGTCGTTGCGCTGCTGGTCGTTTGTCCGGTCGCTGCGGCGGACTCTTCGCCATCGCCATCGCCATCGCCATCGCCGGACCGCGCCGGGGCGTCGATCCACATGTACTGGCCGGATAGCGAACGCGGCACTGATGAAGTCAGCGTGGGCTACGACGCTTTCTACGAACGGGATTGCAGCCGTTGGTGCGGCTACTGGCGCGTGCGGGCCTTTCACGAGGTGCTGGAGACGACCGATCGCGTGGTGTCCGATTTCTATCGCCGGGGGCTCGGCGGCGACCTGGGCCATGACTGGGCGCTGGGTCACGACGTCCGCGGTGGCGTGTTTGCCGGCCTGGGCTGGGTGAATAACGACGTAGTGCCCGACGCCGACGACAGCAACGACTGGTTCGGCTCCCTGGGGCTACAGGCCACCTCGCCCTGGCTGGGGGGCACCCGGTTGCGGGTGCGCGGCAGTCTGCGCGCCAATTACGACCACTACCAGGGCGGCGTGTTGGACTGGCAGGCCGGCTTAAGCGTGATGCTGCCTCTACGGTAGCTGTTTTTCGGGAAAGGAGTAGCAACGGCAAGGCGCAGGGAGGACGCGGATGCGAACCCGAACGTCATGGAAGGCCGCATGGGTACTGGGCGCGATGGTCTTGCTGGCCGGCTGCCTGGCAGAAGGAGAGGACCAGGATGCCGACGGCGTGCCCGGGCCCGACGATAACTGTTCGGCGATGGTCAACCCGGATCAGGCGGATATGGATGGGGACGGCATCGGCGATGCCTGCGATGCCGACCGCGACGGCGACCAGGTGCGTGACAGCGTCGACAACTGCCCGGATCTGGCCAACGCCCAACAGACCGACCTCGACGGCGACCGCATCGGCGACGCCTGCGATCCGTTGATCGACTCCGATGGCGACGGCGTGGCCGATGCCGCCGACAATTGCCCGGTCACCGCTAACAGCGACCAACAGGATTCCGATGGCGACGGTGCCGGCGATGCCTGCGATTCCGGGCGGGACCTGGACGCCGATGGCATCGACGACAGCGTGGACAATTGCCTGACCGTCAGCAACCCGGACCAGGCGGACCGGGACGGCGACGCCCTGGGCGATGCCTGCGATGCCGATCACGACAACGACGGGATCGACGACGGTGTCGACAATTGCCCGCTGATGTCGAATTCGGATCAGGTGGACCACGACGGCGACGGTCTGGGCGACGTGTGCGACGACGATCTGGATGGGGACGCCGTCGATAACGACGTGGACAACTGCCCGCGCCTGGCGAACGGCGACCAGCGGGACGACGATCTGGACGGTGTTGGAGACGCGTGCGACCTGTCCGTGGACAGCGACGGAGACGGCATCGCCAACGGCGTCGATAATTGTCCGCTCGATGCCAATGCTTTTCAGGAGGACGAGGACCTCGACGGCATTGGCGACGCCTGCGACCCGGACAGGG
This sequence comes from Marinobacter sp. JSM 1782161, assembly GCF_011421605.1. Lineage (NCBI taxonomy): Bacteria > Pseudomonadati > Pseudomonadota > Gammaproteobacteria > Pseudomonadales > Marinobacteraceae > Marinobacter > Marinobacter sp. JSM 1782161. The sequence continues at coordinate 1,851,322 of NZ_WSSA01000002.1, read as the reverse complement.
ATAACGACGGCGTTTTCGACGATGTCGACAACTGCCCGCACGATCCCAACGACGACCAGCTCGATAGCGACGCCAACGGCATCGGCGACGTCTGCGAACCGCCGACGCCGGCGGACAGTGACGGCGACGCGGTGCCGGATACGCTCGACAACTGCCCGGCCCACGCCAACCCCGGCCAGTCGGATTTCGATGGCGACGATATCGGCGACGCCTGCGACGACGATGTCGACGGCGATGGGGTTCTGGACGTCGCCGACAACTGCCCCCACGTCGCCAATGCCTCGCAGGCCGATGCCGATGGCGACGGCGAGGGCGATGCTTGCGACCTGGGCCTGGACAGCGACGGCGACGGCCTGGACGACGAGGTGGATAACTGCCCATCGATAGCCAACGCGGATCAGCTCGATGCAGACGGCGACGGCCAGGGCAATGCCTGCGACAGCGATCTCGACAACGACGCCGTGCTGAACGGCGCGGACAACTGCCCGTATATCGCCAACCCGGAACAGGGGGACCTGGACCTGGACGGCGACGGTGACGCCTGCGATACCGACGCCGACGGCGATGGCGTGGACAACCTGGGCGATAACTGCCCGACGCTCAGTAATCCGTCCCAGGAAGACAGTGACGGCGATGGTCTGGGCAACGTCTGCGATGCCGAATCGGACCAGGATGGTGATGGTGTCGATGACGGCGTGGACAATTGCCCGACGGTGGACAACGCCAATCAGCACGACTGGGATAGCGACGGTGTCGGGGATGCCTGCGATTCGGACCTCGACGGCGATGGCGTCCAGAACGACGCCGATAACTGCCCGTCGTTGATCAACCCCGATCAGGCGGACCTCGACGGTGATGGCGTCGGCGACGCGTGCGACTCCGACCGGGACGGCGACGCGGTGGCCGACGGTCTCGACAACTGCCCGACCGTCGCCAACCCGTTGCAGGCGGATCTCGACGGCGATGGAATCGGCGACGCCTGCGATGACGACCGCGACGGTGACGGCATCGGTGCCGGCGATAACTGCCCGGTGGATGCCAATGCCGATCAGCTCGACTCGGATGGCGATGGCGCCGGCGATGCCTGCGACGACGACCTTGATGGGGATGGCCTCGCCAACGGGGTCGACAACTGTCCTTTGCTGGCCAACCCCGGCCAGGAGGATGACGATGGCGACGGTCATGGCGATGCCTGCGATGCGGATCGCGACGGTGATGGCGTGACCAACGGCATGGACAATTGTCCCGCGATGGCCAACGCGGGGCAGGAGGATCAGGATGGGGACCTGGTGGGCGACAGTTGCGATCCGGATCGCGATGGCGACGGCGTGGACGACGTGGGAGACAACTGCCCGGTCGACGCCAACCCGGGGCAGGGCGATGCCGATGGCGACGGCGTGGGGGACGCCTGCGACGCCAACACCGATTCCGACGGCGATGGCGTGTCCGACGGCGTCGATAACTGCCCGTCGGTGATCAACGCCGGGCAGGTGGATCTGGACGACGACGGCGTTGGTGATGCCTGCGATGCGGATGTCGATGGCGATAATGTGGCCAACGGAGCCGACAATTGTCCGGTCATGGCCAATCAGGACCAGTCCGACCTGGACGGCGACGGCCAGGGGGACGCCTGCGACGACGACCTCGACGGCGACGGCGTGAGTCAGGGCAGCGACAACTGCTCGCTGGTGGCGAATCCGGGGCAGGCGGATCTGGACGGCGACGGCCAGGGCGATGCGTGCGATACCGATGACGACGCCGACACCGTCGACGATGCCAGTGACAATTGCCCGACCGTGGCCAACATCGGGCAGGAAGATCGGGACCTGGATGGAGCGGGCGATGCCTGTGACGACGATGTCGACGGCGATGGCGTCGATGATGTCGCCGACAACTGCCCGCTGGTCGCCAACGCCTCGCAACAGGATACCGACGGCGACGGTCAGGGGGATGCCTGCGATACCGATATCGACGGCGATGCGGTGGCCAACGACAGCGACAATTGCCCGGTGGATGCCAACGCGGATCAGGCGGACCGGGATCTGGACGGTATCGGGGACGCCTGTGACCTGGTCAGCTCGGTCAGTTGCGGCCCGGATTCCCCCTTTATGCCTCTGGAAACGCCCGATGCCACCACGTCCGACGGCCTGTTCGGCTTGCTGTGCGCGCTGTGCGGCGTCTCCGACCCGGGCCTGGCAATCGACGCGGATGCGGATACGGCGGCCCGGATGACCAGTTCCGTCGGGCTGGCGGCGGGGTCCTACCTGCGCGTCAGCAGCCAGTCGCCGGCGGTCTTCAGTGCCACGCCGCCGGCGCCACGTACCCTGGGCCTGATGCTGTCGCGCCCCAATGCGCTGCTCACCCTGGACGCCCTCGGCGGCGTGGCCATTGTGACCCGACGCAACGGCGTGGAACAGGAGCGGGCGGCGGTGGGCACCCTGCTGGCTCTACAGCTGTTCAGTGTTCCGGAAAACGCCAATCGTTATTTCGTGAACTTCCAGGCCACCCAGGACTTCGACGCCGTTGAAGTCCGGTTCGGCGGCGTCGCCAACGTACTGAGCGACCTGCGTGTGCATCAGGCCTGCGTGGCTTATCCCTGAGAGATATCAGGGGCTTCGGCGCGGCGGCCCGGAGAAAGGGATGGCGGAAGCGGACGGGAGGGAAAGGATCTTGCGGATGGCATTTGCCCATTGATGTCCTAATCGGCGAAAATATGCGCCTTCTCGATTTCTGGCCGGTATTTTCGGGGGGTTCGGACCCGGAATACCGCGTGAAAGCCGTCGCCTAAATGTGGAGATACACTCGATGCCGTCCCGTAAAGATCTTGCCAATGCCATCCGCGCCCTCAGCATGGATGCCGTCCAGAAGGCCAAATCCGGTCATCCCGGTGCACCGATGGGCATGGCAGATATCGCCGAAGTGCTCTGGAACGATTACCTGAGCCACAACCCGGCGGACCCGTCCTGGCCCAACCGTGACCGGTTTATCCTGTCCAACGGCCACGGTTCCATGCTGCAGTATTCCCTGCTGCACCTGAGCGGCTACGACGTCACCATCGACGACATCAAGAACTTCCGCCAACTGCACAGCAAAACGCCGGGCCACCCGGAATTCGGCTACACGCCGGGTGTTGAGACCACCACCGGCCCGCTGGGGCAGGGTATTGCCAATGCCGTGGGCTTTGCCGTGGCCGAGAAAACCCTGGCCGCGCAGTTCAACTGTGACGGTCATGACATCGTCGACCACTACACTTACGCGTTCCTGGGCGACGGCTGCCTGATGGAAGGCATCTCCCACGAAGTCTGCTCCCTGGCCGGCACCCTGGGCCTGGGTAAGCTGATCTTCTTCTACGACGACAACGGCATTTCCATCGACGGTGAAGTGGATGGCTGGTTCACCGACGACACGCCCAAGCGCTTCGACGCCTACGGCTGGCAGGTCATCCCGGACGTGGACGGCCACAACGCCGAGGAAGTGCGTCGTGCCATCGAACAGGCGCGTGCCAACACCGAGCAGCCGACACTCATCTGCTGCAAGACCATTATCGGCTTCGGCGCACCCAACAAGCAGGGCACCGAAAGCTGCCACGGCGCGGCCCTGGGCGAGGACGAAATCGTCGCCACCCGCGAGAACCTGGGCTGGAACCATCCTGCGTTCGAGGTGCCGGACGACATCTACGCCGCCTGGGACGGTCGCGAAAAAGGCGCTGCGGCCCAGAAGACCTGGAACGAGACCTTCGCGGCCTACAAGAGCGCCCACCCGGAGCTGGCGGCGGAGTTCGAACGCCGTATCCAGGGCGAACTGCCGGCTGACTTTGCGGACAAGGCGGACGCCTACATCCGCGAATGCCAGGAAAACGGCGAAACCGTGGCCAGCCGTAAGGCATCCCAGAAGACCCTCAACGCCTTCGGCCCGATGCTGCCGGAACTGCTGGGTGGCTCCGCCGACCTGGCCGGTTCCAACCTGACCATCTGGGACGGCAGCAAGGGCATCAACAAGGACGACGCCAGCGGCAACTACCTCTATTACGGGGTGCGCGAATTCGGCATGGCGGCGATCATGAACGGCATCGCCCTGCACGGCGGTTTCGTGCCCTACGGTGCGACCTTCCTGATTTTCATGGAATACTGCCGCAACGCGGTGCGCATGGCGGCACTGATGAAGCAGCGTTCCATCTTCGTGTTCACCCATGACTCCATCGGTCTGGGCGAGGACGGCCCGACCCACCAGCCGATCGAGCAGCTCACCGCCCTGCGCAGCACGCCGAACATGCACGTGTGGCGTCCGGCGGACGCGGTGGAATCGGCCGTGGCCTGGAAATCCGCGTTGGAGCGCAACGATGGCCCGTCTTCGCTGGTGTTCTCCCGTCAGGGGCTGCCGCACCAGGATCGCAGCGAGCAGCAGCTGGCTGACGTGAGCAAGGGCGCCTACGTTCTTTCCGACAGCGACGGCCACCCGGACCTGATCCTGATCGCCACCGGCTCCGAAGTCGGCCTGGCCCAGGACGCCGCTACCCAGCTGCGCGAGCAGGGCAGCAAGGTGCGCGTCGTGTCCATGCCGTCGGCGGAAGTGTTCGAGGCCCAGGACGCCCAGTACAAGCAGACAGTGCTGCCGCTGGACGTGACCAACCGCGTGGCCGTCGAGGCGGCCTTCGAGGATTACTGGTACAAGTACGTCGGCCTGGACGGCCGCGTGGTGGGCATGAACAGCTTTGGCGAATCGGCGCCGGCCGGTGATCTGTTCAAGTTCTTCGGATTCACCGTGGACAATGTGGTCGCGGTGTCCCAGGAACTGCTCGAAAACTGAGTTCACGCTCAGCCCGATCTTCGGCCGCCGGGATGACCGGCGGCCGTCACTCCATCCGGGAGACGTTTCCGCCACATGGCATACCGTCTGGCAATCAATGGCTATGGCCGCATTGGTCAGTGCGTGCTGCGCGCGCTGTATGAAAACGGCTACCGCGACACGTTGCAGGTTGTGGCCATCAACGAGCTGTCCGATCTGGAAACCATCGCCCACCTGACCCGCTATGATTCCACCCACGGTCGTTTCCGGGGGGAAGTCACCACCACGGCCACTGGCATGCAGGTCAACGGCGATGACATCCAGGTGCTGCGTGCCAGCCAGCCGCAGGACCTGCCCTGGGCATCGCTGGACGTGGACCTGGTGCTGGAATGCACCGGTGCTTTCAGCGATCGTTCGACGGCGGAACAGCACCTGAACGCTGGCGCTCCGCGGCTGCTGTTCTCGCAGCCGGCGGAACCGGACGTGGACCGGACCGTGGTCTACGGTATCAACGAATCCGAGCTGACCGCGGACGACCGGGTCGTGTCCAACGCATCCTGCACCACCAACTGCGTGGTGCCGGTGATTCGCGAGCTGGACCGCGCCCTGGGCGTGGAGCAGGGCGCGATCACCACCATTCATGCGGCGATGAACGACCAGCCGGTCATCGACGCCTACCATCACCATGACCTGCGCCGCACCCGCAGCGCCCTGCACAATATCGTGCCGGTGGACACCGGGCTGGCGCGTGGAATTGAACGCCTGCTGCCGGCCATGAAAGGCCGCTTCAGCGCCGTGGCCATGCGCGTGCCGACGCTCAATGTGTCGGCCATCGACATGACCGTGAACGTCTCGAAAAACACCGACGTGGCGACCGTCAACCGCCTGATCCGCGACAGTGCGGAGGGGCCCCTCAAAGGCATCGTCGGCTACACCGACGAGCCCCTGGCCAGCGCCGATTTCAACCACGACCCGCGCTCGGTGATCGTGGACGGCGGCCAGACCCGGGTCAGCGGCGGTCGCATGGTGAAAGTGCTGTGCTGGTTTGATAACGAATGGGGCTTTGCCAACCGGATGCTCGACGTCAGCCAGAGCTGGCTGTCCCGGTTTGTCGATTCTCACTGAATTCCCCAAAAATGCCTTGAAACCCTTATCAACGCTTTGAAAAAAGGAACGTTTCATGACGATCAAGAAAATGACCGAGCTGGACCTGGCGGGCAAGCGGGTTCTGATTCGTGAAGACCTGAACGTCCCGGTCAAGGACGGCAAGGTGACCAGCGACGCTCGCATCCGCGCTTCCCTGCCGACCATCAAGGCCGCCCGCGACGCCGGCGCCAGGGTCCTGCTGATGTCCCACCTGGGGCGTCCCGAAGAAGGCGTCTACGATGAGGCGTCCTCCATGAAGCCGGTCGCCGCGCACCTGGGCGAACTGCTGGGCCAGCCGGTACGTCTGGTCGAGGATTACCTGGACGGCGTCGACGTGGCCGAGGGTGAAGTGGTCCTGTGCGAGAACGTCCGCTTCAACAAGGGTGAGAAGAAAGACGACGAAGCCCTGTCCAAACGCTACGCCGCCCTGTGCGACGTGTACGTGATGGACGCCTTTGGCACCGCCCACCGCGCCCAGGCCTCCACCCATGGCGTGGCGAAATTCGCGCCGGAAGCCTGCGCCGGCCCGCTGCTGGCGGCGGAGCTGGAAGCCCTGAGCCAGGCGCTGGACAACCCGGCCAAGCCGGTGGTGGCCATCGTCGGCGGTTCCAAGGTGTCCACCAAACTGGACGTCCTCAACGCGCTGGAAAAGGTCTGCGACCAGATCATCGTGGGCGGTGGTATTGCCAACACCTTCCTGGCGGCGGCCGGTCACCCGGTGGGTAAATCCCTGTGCGAACACGACCTGATCGACACCGCCAAGGCCATCGCCGAGCGGGTTAAGATCCCGCTGCCGGAGGACGTGGTCGTTGCCGGCGAGTTCGCCGAGGACGCGGAAGCCACCACCAAGGCGATTGCCGACGTGGGCGAGGGCGACATGATCCTCGACGTCGGCCCGAAAACTGCAGCGCACTTCGGTGAACTGCTGAAGTCCGCCAAGACCATTCTGTGGAACGGTCCGGTGGGCGTTTTCGAATTCGACCAGTTTGGCGGCGGTACCCGCGCCCTGGCCGATGCCATCGCCGAGAGCGACGCTTTCTCGCTGGCCGGCGGCGGTGACACCGTGGCGGCCGTCGACAAATACGGCGTAAGCGATAAAATTTCCTATATATCGACGGGCGGTGGCGCCTTCCTCGAATTCGTGGAAGGCAAGACCCTGCCCGCCGTCGCGGTGTTGGAAGAGCGCGGCGCTTAATAGGGAGCCCCTGGACGGGTCTTGAATACCTTCTGGCGCGAAGCGCCCCTGCGGGCCAAGCCTGAAGACAACAGATGCGGCGTTGCGGCTTTTGCCAAGGGCTATCCGCATGCGGCCCAGGCCATTGCCGGCAAGCCGCGCCTTGCATCTGATGCCCTCAGGCTCGGCAGAAGATATTCAAGACCCGCCCAGCGACTCCATGAATTCCGAACTGAATTATCCAAGGAGACTATCCGATGGCTCTTATTTCAATGCGCCAGCTGCTGGACCACGCCGCCGAGCATGGTTACGGCGTTCCCGCGTTCAACGTCAACAACCTGGAGCAGATGCGCGCCATTATGGAAGCGGCGGACAAGACCGACTCCCCGGTCATCGTCCAGGCCTCTGCCGGTGCACGTAAGTACGCCGGTGCACCGTTCCTGCGCCACCTGATCCTGGCGGCGGTCGAGGAATTCCCGCACATTCCGGTGGTCATGCACCAGGACCACGGCACCAGCCCGGCCGTATGCCAGCGCTCCATCCAGTTGGGTTTCAGCTCCGTGATGATGGACGGTTCCCTGGGTGAAGACGGCAAAACGCCGACCGATTATGAGTACAACGTCGACGTCACCCGTCGCACCGTGGAAATGGCGCATGCCTGCGGCGTGTCCGTAGAAGGCGAACTGGGCTGTCTGGGCTCCCTGGAAACCGGCCAGGCCGGTGAGGAAGACGGCATCGGCGCGGAAGGCACGCTGGACCACAGCCAGATGCTGACCGATCCGGAAGAAGCCGCCGACTTCGTCAAGAAGACCCACGTGGACGCGTTGGCCATCGCCATCGGCACCAGCCACGGCGCCTACAAGTTCACCCGTCCGCCCACCGGCGACATCCTGGCCATCGACCAGATCAAGAAGATCCACGCCCGCATCCCGGACACCCATCTGGTCATGCACGGTTCCAGCTCCGTACCCCAGGACTGGCTGCAGATCATCAACGAATACGGTGGCGAGATCCCGGAAACCTACGGTGTCCCGGTCGAGGAAATCGTTGAAGGCATCAAGCACGGCGTGCGCAAGGTCAACATCGATACCGACCTGCGCCTGGCGTCCACCGGCGCGATCCGTCGCTTCCTGGCGAACAACACCGCCGAGTTCGACCCGCGTAAATACCTGAAGGAATCGGTCAAAGCCATGAGCGAAGTGTGCATGGCCCGTTACGAAGCCTTTGGCACTGCCGGTAACGCCAGCAAGATCAAGCCGATCAACCTGGAGGACATGTTCGGGCGCTATGAGCGCGGCGAACTGGATCCGAAGGTCAACTGATCGCTTGCTGATCATCGTGTGAGCCCCGCCCGTCACCAGACGCGCGGGGCTTTTTTGTGCCTTCGAGCCTTTTCCTTGACCCGCGTCAACGGCGACGACGATGCGGATTATTCCTCATTTCCCACCACTTGTATTACGCTGTTTCGGAACAATTATTGATCAATGAGTCGATAAACGTCGCCCGGTCCGAACGGGCGAGGAGACATCCGGAGGGTGTGCATCCATCATGGAATTCAAGGATTACTACGCGGCATTGGGCGTCAAAGAAGACGCGTCGCCCGACGAGATCAAGAAGGCCTATCGCAAGCTGGCGCGTAAGTATCATCCGGACATCAGCAAGGAAGACGACGCCGAGGATAAGTTCAAGGACGTCGGCGAAGCCTACGAGGTGCTGAAGGATCCAGAGAAGCGTGCCGAGTACGACCAGTTGCGCACTTACGGCGCCGGACGCAGTGGCCATTTCGAGCCGCCGCCCGGCTGGGAGAGCGCCTCACGCTTCGGCGGTGGTGGCTATACCGAGGCGGATGCGGGCCAGTTCAGCGATTTCTTCGAGTCCATTTTCGGCGGTGGCCGTCACGCTGGTTTTGGCGGCTTCCGGCAGAACATGCGCATGCGCGGTGAGGACGTGCACGCCCGCCTCGCGCTGTTCCTGGAGGAGGCCTACAGTGGTTGCGAGAAGCAGGTTCAGTTCGAGGTCAACGAGAGCGATGCCCGCGGCGTGCCGAAACGGCGCACAAAAACCCTCAAGGTCAAGATTCCCGCCGGGATGTCCCAGGGCCAGCACATTCGTCTGAAAGGACAGGGGGCACCCGGGTTTGGCGGCGGCGAAGCCGGCGATCTCTTCATTGAGGTGGATCTGGCACCGCATCCGCTGTTTACCGTGGACGGTCGGGATGTGGTCATGACGTTGCCAGTCGCCCCCTGGGAAGCGGCGCTCGGGGCGGAGGTTACCGTGCCCACGCTGGGCAGCCGGCTCAAGGTCAAGGTGCCCAGGGGCGCCACCGGCGGCCAGAAGCTGCGACTGAAGGGCAAGGGCCTGCCCGGCAAAAAACCGGGGGATCAGATCGTGGTGCTGCAGATCGCGCTGCCGCGCAAACACGACGGTGACAGCGAAGCCCTGTACCGCAAACTGGCCGAGGCGGAGAAGGGATTCAATCCCCGCGCCCATCTGAACGTGTAACGGAGTGCGACGTGAAGACGGAAATCAGCTACCAGGTGGAAGTGCTCGACCAGCGCACCCGTTTCAGCCTGCGGGAGATCTGCGAACGCGGCGACGTGCCTGCCGAGTTCGTGATCAAACTGGTCAATCATGGCGTGATCACGCCAGTGGAAGACGGCCCGGTCAGCGGCTGGAGCTTCGATGCCGTGGCGCTGACCCGCCTGCGCAAGGCCCAGCGCCTACAGCGTGATCTCAAGATCAACGTGCCGGGGCTGGCCATGTCGCTGGAACTGCTCGACGAGATGACCGAGCTGCGCCGGGAGGTGGAGCGGCTCCACCAGCAACTGCGTCAGTTCATGGAAGACTGAACGATCGGCACGGTGGGGATGTTCAGCCGCTAAAACAGCGCTCCTGAAGGCTGGCCATTGCGGCCCGGTATTCGTCGGCAAGGCGGCCCACCAGGTCGTCCACCGATACCACATCCCGAATTGCGCTGACGCCCTGGCCGGCGGACCAGACAGTCTTCCAGGCCTTGGCTTCGTCGTCGATGGGTTTGAGTTTTTCGCCGTAGTCGATGGCGCCGGGCTGGTTGAGCCTGTCCATCGGGTAGCCCGCCGCTTCCAGGCTCTGGCGCATGAAGTTGGCGGGAATGCCGGACACGGCGGGGGTGTGAATGATGTCGCCCGAGACGGCTTCGATGATCATCGTCTGATAGGCGCTGTCCGCCAGGGATTCCCGGGTGTTGATAAAGCGCGTTCCCATGTAGCCCAGGTCCGCTCCCATGGCCTGGGCGGCCAGCAGATCCTCACCGTTCGACAGGCAACCGGCCAGGATGATGGCGCCGTCGAACACTTCCCGGATTTCTTTGACCAACACCATCGGGCTGGTCGTACCCGCATGGCCGCCAGCGCCCGCCGCCACGGCAATGATGCCATCCACACCGGCTTCGGCGGCTTTGCGGGCGTGTTTCTGGTTGGTCACGTCGTGGAACACCAGGCCACCATAACCGTGAACGGTCTCCACCACATGGCTGGCCGCGCCCAGCGAGGTGATGACGATGGGCACCCGATATTTTTCGCACAGGGCCAGATCCGCCTGCCAGCGCGGGTTGGTCGGGTGCACGATCAGGTTGACGGCATAGGGGGCGACCGGGCTGTCGGGCGCCGCCTCTTCCAATGCAGTCAGGCCGGCCGCCATGGTCTGCAGCCAGGCCTCGAAGCCCTCACTGGTGCGTTGATTGAGCGCCGGGAAACTCCCCACGATCCCCTTGCGGCAGCAGGCCAGGGCCAGCTCCGGGCCGGAGATCAGGAACATCGGGGCGGCGATCAGCGGGAGAGTGAGACGATCCCGCAAGGCGTGGGGAATGGGCATGAGGACTCCTTGGTTGTTGTGTTTCTTTTCCGGGCTGAATCATTGACCTCCAAAATTAACCGAGACCGCTTCGAACGTCTATTGCAGGCGCCCCGGGCTGGTGTAAGCTGCTCTGCGACAACGAATCACAAGACAGCCAAGCTATGAACAGGGAGTGATCGATATGGGCGAAGCCAAACGCCGACAGCATCGGGGCGGTTCCTCCGCGAAACTGGAGCGCATGCGCCGGCGGGTCCTGCTGGCGGGCGTGGCCGTGTTGGTGGCGACTTTCCTGGTCGCGGTGTTGTGGTGGGTTATCCAGCCGCCGCAGCCGACGTCGGATGCCCTGCCGGATGTTGCTGAAGGTGCGGACCCGTTCCCTGCCAACTTTGACAGCGTCGGTGTGTCCATCGGTGATCCCGATGCGCCGATCGTGGTGCGTGAGTTTGCTGACTACCAGTGCCCGGCCTGCGCCCGGTTCGCGCCTGCCTCCGAGAAGCTGCGTGAGACTTACGTGAAGGACGGCCAGGTGCGGCTGGTGTTCTTCGACCTGCCCCTGCGTCAACACGCCAATGCCCGCCCGGCGGCGCTGGCCGCACGCTGCGCCGCGGACCAGTCTGCCTTCTGGGGCATTCAGGATAGGCTTTACGAAAACCAGTCCGAGTGGTCCGGCCAGAGCGACCCGGTTCCCACCTTTGCCCGCTACGCCGACGAACTGGGCCTGGACAGCCGCCGTCTGGAACGCTGCATCCGCACCGAACTGCACGGTGATGTCATTGCCCAGAGCGTAGGCGTGTCCCAGCAGCTGCAAGTTGCCAGCACACCGACGGTCTACGTCGACAACATCCGCCTGACTCGCCCCGGTTGGAGCCAAATGGATGCCGTGATCCAGCGTGAGCTGGCGGAGCAGCAATAACCTTTCCTCCCGGGGTCAGATTTCTCTGGGCCCGGTTTCTTCGCTTTTTCACATTCTTTTTCCGTAGCGAGTGGAGGGTTTCTTTACAGACCTTTACCATACAGCGCTGTTTTTCATGAAGCGCACGGAGCTGCGTGAAGTGCAAAACATGGATCTAAAGAACTCGAAAAAAACAGGGAATACTCATGAAAAAGCGCGTTGTTGCTGTGCTGCTGTCCGGCCTGGTTGCAGGTCCGGTCATGGCCGATGATTTCAAATCCCAGGCGTACGTGGGGCTGAACTATCTGGCCGGCCAGTATGAAGAAGATCAGATTTCCGAGGATTTCGATGCCGATGTCCTCTTTGCCCAACTCGGGGTACAGCTTAATCCATACCTGGCAGGGGAATTACGTGCCGGCACAGGCCTGTCCGATGATTCCGCCACAGTGAGTGGCGTCGATCTGGGGTTGGAAATCAACAGCCTGTTTGGCGCCTACCTGAAAGCCGGGCTGCCCACTGAAACGATCCTCTATCCCTATGTGGTTGCCGGCGTCACCCGTATTGACGCTGAGGCAACGGCTTCTTTCGGAGGTCTCTCGGCTTCCGAGTCCGATTCGGACAGCAGCTTTTCCTACGGCGTTGGCCTCAACATCGAACTGACCGACCAGTTCGTGCTCAATGCAGAGGCCATGCAGTATTACGACAAGGACGATGCTGAGCTTGCCGGCATCTCCGTGGGCGGTCAGTTCCGTTTCTGACGGCGACCGACAAGACACCGGTCCCCGGATCGGTGTCTTCCGCAGATCCCTTCCTTTTGTCACCCGCCATTGGTTAAAATCCGCTCGTCCTGAGAAGCCGTTGCCTCGCGAGGGCTTCTTGTTTTGACCATGCTCCGGATTTACGGTCCGGCCCGCAGGAGAAAACCATGAAAGATGTCGTTGTCTGTGCGCTGTACAAGTTCACCGCACTGGAAGATTATGAGCGTCTGCGTGACCCGCTGCTGGCGCTGCTGAATGAATACGAAGTCCGCGGCACCCTGCTGCTGGCGCACGAGGGCATCAACGGCACCATCGCCGGTTCCCGCGACGGGGTTGATGCGGTCAAGGCGTGGCTGGCCGATGACAGCCGCTTCGACGGCATCGACTACAAGGAATCCTACGTCGATATACAGCCCTTCAAACGCACCAAGGTGAAGCTCAAGAAAGAGATCGTCACCATGGGGGTGGAAGACATCGATCCGCGCCGCACCGTGGGCACTTACGTCGATGCCAAGGCCTGGAACGATCTGATTTCCGACCCGGAGGTGCTGCTGATCGACACCCGCAACCAGTACGAAGTGGACGTCGGGACCTTCCAGAACGCGGTCAACCCGGCCACGGATACCTTCCGGGAATTCCCTGAGTACGTCGCTGAGCACCTGGACCCGTCCAAACACCGCAAGGTGGCCATGTTCTGCACCGGCGGCATCCGCTGTGAAAAGTCCACAGCTTTCCTCAAGGAGCAGGGCTTCGACGAGGTCTACCACCTCAAGGGCGGCATCCTCAAATACCTGGAGGATGTACCCGAGGAAGAGAGCCTGTGGCAGGGCGAGTGCTTTGTGTTCGACGACCGGGTCACCGTCAACCACAACCTGGAGCGCGGCGGTTACGACCAGTGCCACGCCTGCCGCCGGCCAATCACGGAAGCCGACAAGCAGCGCCCCGAATACGAGCGGGGTGTGAGCTGTCACCAGTGCATGGACCAACTGACCCCGGAACAGCGCGCCCGGTTTGCCGAGCGTGAAAAGCAGATTCGCCTGGCTCGTGAGCGTGGCGAATCGCATGTGGGCGGTGAGGCGGCGGCTGTGATCGCCGAGCGTAAGGCGGCCAAGAAGCAGGCTCGCGCCGAACAGGCCCGGCAAAGCCAGCAGGGCGAGGCCAAGGCTTAAGGGGCCGGCACGATCTTGATCCCGGCAACGCCATGATCTGGGTAAAGCCGGTGGTGATCTGACTTCTCTGACGCCCTGTACGTTCTATCGACTTTTCAGCCAAGCCATTTTTCGTGTTTGATAGGCACGCTTGGTGCATAGGCCAAATGAGTAAAGAACGACGCAGGGAGTCGGCATGCGAACGTACAGACAGATTCTTTGGGGCGGCCTGCTGGTCGCTTCGTCCCCTTTTGCCCTGGCCCAGGACGACGATAGCAAGAACTGGACCGGTGAGGGTGAGCTGGGTGTGCTCGTCACCGAGGGCAACAGTGATTCCACGAACATCAATGCGCGCCTCGCTCTGAAGCACGAGGTGGAAAAGTGGCGCAACACCGCCGAGTTCCGTTCCGTTTTTGCCGAGTCGGAGGATGATGAAACCGGCGAGGATGAAACGACCTCCGAGAAGTACAACGCCCAGGCGGAAACCAACTACAAGTTCGACGAGCGCCAGTTCTGGTTCCTGCGCGGCGCCTACGAGGATGACCGGTTCTCGGGCTATGACTTCCAGTCATCGACCAGTACCGGTTACGGTAACCGTGTCTGGCAATCCGGTGAACGCTCCTACCTGGAGCTCAAGGCGGGTGCCGGTTATCGCTACAACAAGCTGGAGGAACCGGGTGATGACGGCGACGATGTCGAGAAAGGTACCCTGCTGCGCTTCGCCGGAACCTTCAACTATGGCCTGTCCGACAATGCCCTGTTCATTCAGGAGCTGAGCACAGAAGTGGGCCTGCAGGACGGCAAAACCATTACCGAATCCTTCACCGGCCTGCAGTCCAATGTGGTGGGCGATGTCTCCATGAAACTGGGCTACCGGGTCAAGCACGAATCCGAAGTGCCCGAGGGCACAGAGAAGACCGATACCGAGATCTCCCTGGCCCTGCTCTACGGCTTCTGACTCGGATTCTGATTCGATGGCGCCCGCCCGGGTGGCTTAAATACGGTTGCGCAGGCCCAGATCTTCCGGGTAGGGAGCCATGTACTCCTGCTGTTCCAGGTACGACACTGGCCGGCGGCGCTGGGCCATGCGCAGCAGCGACATGGGCACCACCAAGGGCACTTCCTCGCGCTGGTAGGCGGCAATCTGTTCGCAGATGACGGCCCGGTCGCTGTCGGACAGGGCGTCCCGCAGGAAACCCATCATGTGCTGCATCACGTTGGCATGGGCGCCGCGGCGGATATGGACCTTCATGATCTCCATGAAACGCCCGATGTAGCGTTCTGCCACGGTCTCCAGGGGCTCGTCCTTCTGGTTGGCAATCAGCCGCCCCAGCTCGCGATAGCCGGGCTCGTCGTGGGCCATGAGCTGGAACTTGTGGCGGGTGTGAAAGGCCACCAGTCCGGCACGGGTGAGGCCGTTTTCGTTGAGGCGCATCCAGTCGTCGTAGGCATAGACGCGCTCGATGAAATTCTCCCGCAGGTGGCTGTCATTGAGTCGGCCCTCTTCCTCTACCGGCAGCAGGGGGTAGGCCCGCATCAGGGCGTCGGCAAACAGCCCGCGACCGTCCCGGTGGATCGTGCGGCCCTTCTCGTTGTGGACCTTGATCCGTTCCATGCCGCAACTCGGGGACTTGGCCATCAGGATATAGCCCCGCAAGTGTTCCAGCCCCGGCAGCGCGCCGTCGATCCAGTGCGTCATCTCATCGGTATAGTCCCGCTCCCCCTTCGATTCCATCAGACGGACGGCCTCGCCCTGCTGGCGTAGCTGGATGGCCGGTCGCGGTACGCCGAAGCCGGCTTCCAGCTCCGGACAGACCGGGTGGTAGTCGAAGTAGCGCGCAAGCTGGCCGGTGCAGAAACGGGAGTGTTTGTGCCCGCCGTCGTGGCGGACGTTCTTGCCGAGCAGGCAGGTGCTGATGCCGACGGGAATCTTGGCCATGGGAAACGGAACCTCGTCTTCGCTGGATCGTCTCCGTGCATACGCGGCGGCCGCGCTATCCGATCAGGCGGTTGCCGTTATTCTTCCCGGCGCTTGTGGTAATCGGCCAGCACGGTGGCGTAGATGTTCTCCACGTCCCTGGCGAAATGGTCGATGGAGAAATCCCGGGCGAAGGCCAGGGCGTTGTCCGCCAGTTCGCGGTGCAGGGCCTCGTCGTCCATGATGCGTTGCACCGCCTGGCGCCAGCGTTCCAGGTTCTTGGGCGTCTTGAAGCCGTTATGGCCTTCGCGCACCACGTCGTCGATGCCACTGGAGCGTACCGCCACCACCGGCAGACCCGCGGCCATGGCCTCCAGGATGACCATGCCCTGGGTTTCGGATACCGAAGCGAACAGGAACGTATCGCCGGCTTTGTAGTAGGTGGCCATGTCGTCGGGCGGGACCGCACCGATCAGCATAAACACATCGGTCAGGCCCAGGTCGTCGATTTTTCCCTGCAAGCGCTCGCGCTCGTGACCGTCACCGATCATCAGGAAGCGGAAGGGGCGGTCGGTCTGCTCCCTGAGCCCGGCGATGGCCTCGATCATGAAATCGATGTTCTTTTCTGTGGATAGCCGCGACACGCTGACGAACACGTGCTCGTCGTCGCGGATGCCCAGTTTTTCCCGCAGGGCCGCCACGTCGGCGTCGGAGACCGACTGGAAGCGGTCGAACTCGATGCCGGTGGGCTGCACGAAGGCCAGGGATTTCACCCCGATCATGCGCAGGTATTCCTCCGCCGAGTAGGTGGGCACGATCACGCCGTCGCACTTGTTGGCGAAATGCTTGATCAGCGCGTGGGAGATCAGGTTGCGGAAGATCAGGCCCGGTAGCGGCACGAAGTGGGCATAGTGCTCCAGCCGCGTGTGGTAGGTGTAGACCGCCGGCACCTTCAGCCGGCGCGCCATCCACAGCCCCAGGGAACCCAGCCAGAAAGGGTGATGGACGTGGATAATGTCCGGCTTGAAGGTGCGGATGGCCTGCCGGATGCGGGGCAGGAAAATATTGGCGATGCGGAACTCCCGCTGGGCGCCCAGGCTCACCAGGGACGGCACTCGCACCACGTGGGGTTCGTGGTTGGCCTGGTCGCGGTAGCGCGGGGCGACGATGCGGACCTGGTGAGCAAGCGCCTCCAGCCCCTGGCGCAGCCGTTCGATTGACAGCGGCACCCCGCCGATAAAGGGCAGGTAGTTGTTGGTGAACATGGCCACCCGCAGTTGCTTTTCCCGCCAGGGGGTGGGGTCTAGGTCGAAGTCCGGGTAATAGTCCCGGTCGACGAAAATCAGCGAGTAGAGCTTGATGGCGACCAGCCCCAGAATCCCCAGGATCAGGATGAAGTTGACGTAGCCCACGTAGAACAGCGAGTGGATAAAGAACCAGAAGCTTTCCAACTGCTTGAAGACCGGGTGCTGACCGATGTTGAGCCGTTCCAGCGTGGTGCTGACGCCGTCCTTGTCCACGTCCACGCGGACGAAGTGATAGAAGCTGGTGTCGTTGTTCAGCACCAGTCCGCCGGCACCGCCGGTGACGATGTAGCGTGTGCCATGCGCCTGCTGTTCGGCATAGAACGGCAGGTTGGCGGAAAAAACCGCGTCCACGTTGTACTGCTGGAACAGGTCGATCAGGCCATCGCGGAATCTGGGGTTCTGCAGGTACTCGTCCTCATCGTCGAACAGGGTGTCCTGATCCACGTGCCTGAGCGGCTCGCCGATGAACACGAAACGATGCTGGCTTTCGTCCTGGCGCATCAGGTCCGAAAGCCAGCGCAGCTGCCAGCGATAGGGCGTCTTGCCGGTGGCGTCGAGGAACACGAACAGGCTGTCGCCGGTGCGGAACGAGTAGAAGTAGGGGCCGTAGTGCTCGTAGAAGCGGAAGCTGCCGAAGTTGCTGAATTCGTTGTCGCCGAACGTCAGCAGATAGGGCACCTGCAGTTGGCTCATGGTCCGGTACAGGGCCCGGTATTTGTCCTCGCCGCCGCTGCTGACCGCGTTGCCCGCGGAAATCACGAAGTTTACGTCGGCGCCATTGAGCATCGGGATGATCTTGCGCTCGAACACCCCCACCGAATTATTGATGTTGCCGACCACGGCGAAACTGTATTGGTCGCTGTCGTCGAGGGCCTGATGAATGCGATCGATCTGTTCGGTGTGCACCGCTTCGTAATCCGGCTCGAAGAAATCCAGATAGATCTTGTAGCCGATCAGCAGGAGGACGATCAGCAAACACAGGTAGAACAGTGCCTTGAGCGGTTTACGTCGGATCATCGCCGGTCCTTGCGACTTGCCGGGCCAGGGCCTCGCGTCTCTGTCGGCGGTCGCCGGACAGTTCCACCTGGGTCATCACCAGGCCCACGATCATGCCGAGGTAGATGGTGAGGAAGCGCCAGGCGACCGTGACCAGTACCAGATGCCCCGGGCCGAGAATCGGGCTGAAGAAGGTGCCGAACACCCCTTCGGAAATCCCCGAAGCCCCCGGCGTGGGCGCGAAGTACATGACGAAGGTGGTCACGAACAGCAGGCCCAGCACCATCAGGTAATCCACATCGTAACCCAGCGCCTGCATCAGCAGGGCGGGGAAGCTGAACAGTGAAACCAGGAACAACAGGGTGAACAGGATCGACAGAGCGATGTAGCGCCGGGGGCCGCGCCGATAGACGGTGAAGGCGCGGGAAAAGCGGGTCATCTCCCGCTTCATGCGGAACTGCCAGCGTTTGTGGCGCGCCGGACCGATCAGGCGGGCCCGGCGAACCGCCTGCAACAGCCCCGTCAGCAGCATGATCAGCCAGTGGGTACGCCACAGCACCACCGCAAAGAAGCCCAGGTAGAGCACGATGAACACCGCCAGCAGCTCGGCAATGCGGCCGATGATGGCGCGCCCCTGCAGGGCATCCATCCAGATCAGGCAGGCGGGAGTGACAGTAAAGATAAACGCCACCGCCAGCACGGTGCGCAGGGTGGTTGCGGCCGTGGCCGTCCCCAGCCGCACACCGTGGCGTCGCAGGTACCAGATCTGTGCCACCCCACCGCCGGTGGCCATGGGCGTGACGTTGGAGAAGAAAATGTTGATGAACACCAGCCGGAACATATCCCGGAACGGCACGCGATGCCCCAGTGCCCGCAGCGTGTAATACAGCCGCAGGCCGTCGGACAGGAAGTAGATCAGCAGCAGGACCACGGCGCCGGCGAGGAAACCGGGATGCAGCAAACGGTCGTCGAAACTGAAATTGCGCTCGGCGAACTGGGAATAAATGGTCCAGGTGCCGGCGGCGCTCAGCAGCAGGAACAGGAGGGAAAACAGGACCAGGCGTCGTCCGGGCGTTGCCGAGGTGTGTTCGTTAGACGATTGCTGACCGGCCATGTGGGCTCTCTTGATGGGTGCTGCGGCAGTGTACTGCGATCCTGGGGGGCGCTGGCAAGACCTGCCGTGGTCGTTTATAGGGTCGCTCTGGCCAATCGTTGGCTGCCCTTTGAGTCGGCGCAGGCGGCGGACTGGCGTCGATGGTGCATTGCCGGTGCCCGCGTGTGCCGCGCTATCGTCGATGCCGGCCCAACAATCAGCAGGTTACGGAACTGTCAGACAAGGTGGCGCTCCCCTTGCATAGGTCGCTAAGGGAGCGGTGGGGAACCACCGCGGGATCTGCGGATCATCAATGGATGCGACGACGTACTTCCTGGGCGTCAAACAGGGGGAAAGCCCATGACAAGGCTGGTTATCTTTACCGACCTGGACGGCACCTTACTCGATCACTACTCCTACTCGGCCGAGCCGGCGCGTCAGGCATGGGAAGCCGCCCGCGCCGGCGGCGTGCCCTGTATTTTCAATACCAGCAAGACCCGCGCTGAAGTGGAGCAGCTGCAGCAGAAACTCGGCATCGACGGCCCCTACATCGTCGAGAATGGCGCATCGGTGTGGTTTCCCGGCGACACCGATCTGCCGTTACCGCCGGATGTCCAGTCCGCGGGGGACAGTTACTGCAAGCTGCTGTCCGTGCCGCGCGGGGAAATTCTCGACGTACTCAAGCCGTTACGCCATGAATTCAGTTTCCGGTCGCTGTCCGACATGAGCGTGGCGGAGCTGATGGAGCGCACGGGTTTGGAGCGTCAGCAGGCGGTACTGGCCGCCAACCGTGAATTCAGTGAACCACTGGTGTGGCAGGATAGCGAGGATGCACTAAAAGAGTGCGAAAAGAGGCTGGCCCGGCACAACCTGCACCTGGTGCGCGGCGGTCGTTTTCATCACGTGATCGGCGCCTGTGACAAGGGCCAGGCCATGAGCTGGTTGCTGGCGGTCTACCAGAAGGCCTTCGGGGACGCCATCACGTCCGTGGCGCTGGGGGACAGCGATAATGATGTAGACATGTTGTCCGCCGCGGATATCCCGGTTGTGGTGCGCTCGCCGGCCCATGCACCACCGGCGATCCCGAATCGGCCCGAAGTGTGCATTACCTCTTCCTGTGGCCCCGAAGGCTGGTCGGAAGCGGTGACTTCCATACTGGTCCGGGAGGGGATAACGGCGCCTCAATAACAAACCGGCAGGCGCCCCGGCAGAGAGGAACCAAGCAATGGGTGATTTTTATCAGAACGGCATTGTGACAACCCTGCACAACCTGTCACGTCGCCCACTGGAAGAGCTGGAAGCAGAGCTGGTCACGTTCTCGAAAACGCGGCCGATGGCCCTGATCCTGCCCTGTCTCTACTCGGAACTGGAAACCGAGGCGATGCCCCGGATCCTGGAGCACCTCAAGCAGGTGCCCTATCTGAGCGAAATCGTCATCGGCCTGGACCGGGCCAACGAGGAGCAGTACCACCACGCCCTGACGTTCTTCTCGCAACTGCCTCAGCGCCACCGTGTGCTGTGGAACGACGGCCCGCGGCTGCGCCAAATCGACAAGGAACTCAAGGGCGAGGAACTGGCGCCCACCGAGCCGGGCAAGGGGCGCAACGTCTGGTTCTGCATGGGCTACGTACTGGCCTCCGGTCGTGCTGAATCCATCGCCCTGCACGACTGCGACATCGTCACCTACGATCGGGAGATGCTGGCCCGGCTGATCTATCCGGTCGCCAACCCCAATTTCAACTACGAATTCTGCAAGGGCTTCTACGCCCGGGTCGCCAACCAGAAACTCAACGGCCGGGTCAGCCGGCTGCTGGTGACTCCATTGCTGCGGGCGCTCAAGAAAACCCTGGGCAACCTGGACTACCTGGATTACCTGGACAGCTACCGCTACCCGTTGTCCGGCGAGTTTTCCTTCCGCAAGGACGTGATGACCGACATCCGCATTCCCAGCGACTGGGGTCTGGAAATCGGCGTGCTCAGTGAAATGAAGCGCAACTACAGCACCAACCGGCTGTGCCAGGTGGACATCGCCGACTGCTACGACCACAAGCACCAGAACCTGTCCCCGGATGACGACAGCGGCGGGCTGTCCAAGATGTCCATCGACATCGCCAAGGCCATCTTCCGCAAGCTGGCCACCAACGGCATCGTCTTCAACCAGGAGTCCTTCCGCACCATCAAGGCGACCTACTTCCGCATCGCCCTGGATTTCGTCGAGACTTACCGCAACGACGCCGAGATCAACGGCCTCAAGTTCGACGTCCACCAGGAAGAGCAGGCGGTGGAGCTGTTTGCCCGCAACATCATGAAGGCCGGGATCTACTTCCTGGAGAACCCCATGGAGGCACCGTTCATCTCCTGCTGGAACCGGGTGGCCAGCGCCTTCCCGGGCGTGATGCAGCAACTGCACGACGCGGTCGAGCAGGACCTGGAAGAGCACGTGCCCAAGAGCGTCGCCAAGCGCGGCTGATTTCACTCACCGATGCGTGCAGAAGGATGGATCGCATGACCGAGCCCGAGGCCCTACCGTCACTGGAGCTGCGTGTGAAGGCGCATCTGCAGTGCCTCTATCCCCACGAAGACATCGACGCACTGGCGGCGCGCTGCCTGGAAACGTTCGGGGTGACGCCGGACGCGCCGACGCCGGGGCCCCATCGCAACAACTGGGGGCCGGGCAGCGCCATGCTGATCACCTACGGCGACTCGGTGCGCCGGGACGGCGAGGAACCGCTGCATACGCTGACCGGGTTCTGCAAGGCGCACTTCAGCGGCATGATCTCCACCGTCCACGTGCTGCCGTTCTTCCCCTACAGTTCGGACGATGGCTTCGCGGTGATGGACTACACCACCGTCAACCCGTCCCTGGGGGACTGGGACGACCTGACCGAGCTGTCCCGGCACTTCCAGGTGATGACGGATCTGGTGATCAACCACTGTTCGAGCCGCAGCCTCTGGTTCGAGAACTACAAGGCGGGCAAGGCCCCGGGGCATCGCTATTTCATCGAGATGTCGCCGGACGAGGATCTGTCCGGCGTGGTGCGTCCGCGGACGTCGCCGTTGCTGCGGGCGGTGGAAACGGTGGAGGGCGAGAAGCACGTCTGGTGCACCTTCAGTCACGACCAGGTGGATCTGGATTTCTCCAACCCGGACGTGCTGCTGGAGTTTCTGGGCATCATCAAGCTGTACATGGATCGCGGCATGCGCTGGTTCCGGCTCGACGCCGTGGCGTTTCTCTGGAAGATCCTGGGTACGCCCTGCATCAACCTGCCGGAGACCCACGAGGTGATCCGCCTGATCCGGCTGATGATCGAGCACCGCGATCCGGAGGCGGTGATCATCACCGAAACCAACATCCCCAACCAGGAGAACCTGACCTACTTCGGCAACGCCAACGAAGCCCACATGATCTACAACTTCTCGTTGCCGCCGCTGCTGCTGCACGCCATGCTCAGCGGTAACGCCCAGCACCTCAAGCACTGGCTGATGACCATGCCGCCGGCGCAGCAGGGTACCGCCTACCTGAATTTCATCGCGTCCCACGACGGCATTGGCCTGCGGCCGGTCGAGGGCCTGCTGAGTGACGACGAGATCGATCGCATGATCGAGGCGCTGGTCGATTCCGGCGCGCGCATCACGGCCCGCACCGCGGCCAACGGCGACGTGCGTCCCTACGAGATCAACATCAGCCTGTGGAACGCCATGGCGCGGACGGAGACTTCCGGCGACAACGACGGCCTGCAATTCCACCGGTTCATTTGTGCCCACGCGGTGATGATGGCGCTGGAAGGGGTGCCGGCGTTCTACATCCACAGTCTGCTGGCCACGGAGAACGACGAAGCGCGGGTCGAGCACACCGGCCAGAACCGGTCCATCAACCGCCACGTGTGGGACGCCGATCAACTGGACGATCTGCTGGAAGGCGCCACGCACCACCGCTCGGTGTTCAGTGCCCTGCGCCGGCTGCTGGCGATCCGCACGCGGCAGGCCGCCTTCCACCCCAACGCCACCCAGTACACCCTGCATCTGGGAGACGGTCTGTTCGCCTTCTGGCGCCAGAGCATCGACCGCCGCCAGAGCATCTTCGCCATCCACAACATCAGCGGTGAAGAGCAGGTGTTCAACCTGTCGGAGCTGAACCTGATCGTCACCGATCAGTGGATGGACCTGGTCAGCGGACGGCCGTTCGAGGACCGCATGAAGCCGGTGACCCTGGAGCCCTATCAATTCATCTGGCTGACCAATCGCTGGTGAGATGACGCTTGCACCGGTGGCGAAGCGATAGCGGATGTAGCCGAAGATTTATCTTCGGAGCAGACCGGCGGTCTGCCGGCCGACTGCGGTGAGTTCCGCCGGTCCCCTCAGATCCCCGGCGCCGAGCCTTCCGGCAGATAACGGGCGATGATCTCGTCGAGCGTGCCGGAGCGGCGCAGATCCGTCAGCGTTCTGTTGAAACCGTCCATCAGCGGTGCCCACTTGGGCGCGAACATCAGCCGATACTCGGTCACGTCCAGCGCCACCGGCTCGATGCGGAAGCGGGACTGCCAGCCGTGCTGGCGGATGATCCATTGCGCCGCCCGTCGGTTGGCCACGCCGCCCTGCAGGTGCTGGCCGTTATGCAGTCGCTGCAACATGTTCAGGGTGTTGGGCACGTCGATGCGCCTGATCCGGCCCGACGCAAAGCGGCTTTCCAGTCTGGGGTGGTGATAGCCCAGGTTGGTCAGCAGGATCGTGCCCTCCAGGTCGTCCAGCGTGCGCGAGTGCAATGGGCTGTCAGCGCGGCGGAAGATGCTATCGCGGGCCTTGAGGATGCCGTCGGTAAACACGAAAGCGTCCGGTTGGTCGGTCCATTCCCTTGCACGCATTGTCACATCCAGTTCGTCGCGTAGCAGGAAGCCGTCGACCCGCTTGGTGGGTATCTGCTGCACCTCCAGTTGGTAATCGTGCTGCCGGGCCAGGATCACCATCACATCCCAGAAGATGCCCGAGACCGAGCCGTCGTCGTGAACCATCGTGTAGGGCGGGTAGCCTCCCGGCGATACGTTGAAGCGAATGGGACCCTCGGGCAGGCGCGTGTCGGTCCCGGCATCGACCGGGGCGGCCAACACGGCCGGAACGACAATCAACAACAGCAACAGCGTTTTCAGGGGCATGGGCAGATACTTCTCGCAATGCGTCCGCTTTTGGGGCCCCGCCTGGGTTTCCGTAGTGCAGTCGGGGACTCAGGTTTAATATAGCGGATAGGGGGGCAGATGCGTTGATCCGGAGCGGTGGATTGCTCGAAAAATCATCCGGCGCGGGTCCGCGGACGTATCCCGAGAAAAAGGGAGAGGCGAGATGAGCGTGACACGCCGATTCAGATCCTGTCGATCCGGCGCCCGCAGGTGGGCGCTGTTGCTGTGCCTGGTATTCAGCAGTCCGTTGGCGGCCGACGACCGAGCGCCGACGGACGCCGTGGAAACGGTGATCCGAGCCCAACTGGAAGCCTTTTCCGAAGACAACGACGAAGCCGCCTTCAGCTATGCCTCGCCTGCCATCCAGCGAGGGTTCGCCAGCGCCCGGGAGTTCGCCAACATGGTGCGCAGTCGCTACCCGGCGGTATACGAGGCCGCCACCGTGCGTTTCCGCGAGCAGGTGCCCCATCCCGGGTTCGTGGTGCAGCGGGTGCAACTGCTGGGGCCCAACGGCCTTTACTGGGACGCTTACTATCGCATGGAGCGGGAAGGGGAGGAGTGGCGCATCGGCGGTGTGGTGCTGGAGGAAGTTGCCGGCGGTATCTGACCGGCCGGCCTTCCCGTCATGACGTTGCGTCGAGCGCCTGGCGGATCAGCGCCTTCTGGTGCTCGGCGAAGCCAACAATCTGCGTTTCGGCGGCATCGGCATCCCGCGCCAGCACCGCTTCGGTCAGCCGCGCGAAAAACGCGGCGGTGCGGTCCAGATCCTGCTGGTATCGATCGGCGCAGAAATAGTAGGTTCGGCTCACGGCCGGCTTGAAGTTGGCCAGCGTCTCACTCAGGTACGGATTGCCCACCACCCCGGCACACTGATCCAGTACCTCGAAACTGGCCTGCACCACGGCCAGTATGTCCGGCGGTCGGGCGTAAAGTTGCCCCGTAACCCGCTTGATGGCCTCCAGCATGGGCGCCCGGTCGGCTTCCTCCCAGCGTTCGCAGAGACGACGCGCCAGCATGATCAGCAGGTGCATGTAGATGTCGTAGAGCTCCGCGGCGTAGGTGGCGTTCAACTGCGTTGCCCGCGCGCCCTTGCGCGGCGTGATCTCCACCAGGTGCCAGCGGGTCAGGGTATACAGCGCTTCCTTCACCGACGCCCGGCTGACGTCCAGTTCGCCGGCAATCGTGGCTTCGTGCAGTCGTTCCCCCGGTTTGATCTCGCCAGTCATCACGCGTTCGGCCAGATAGTTGGCGATCTGCTCGGCCAGCGTGTTGGGCGTCTGGAAGTCCATAAAGTCCTGCCTGTTCTGAAGATTTCAACCCGACCCGCCGGATCGCGCCGCTTTGCATCCTAGCACAGTGGTTATGGGCCAGTGGCTTGGCCGCTGGGGCCGTCTTTCCAACAACGTTTGATTTTTGATTTATTGTCCTACAATGTATCAAAATAATTTGGCGCCATCGGGCCGGGACGCGAGCATCGCCCCGACCGCAACGCCAAAGAACGAACGCGAGACGTCACAACAGCAACAACAAGAGGTATTCCCGTGAACCCACAGCAACGCACCCTGGACCTGACCGACGCGCGCCGCCGCATTCTGCTGCGCCTCAAGAAATACAGTTTCCTGATCGCCCTGCTGCCGCTGGCGCTGCCACTGCTCCTGCTTCGGGCCGGTGAGGCAAGCGGCTGGATCAATCTGTTTGCCTGGGGCGTG
The DNA here is from genome assembly GCF_011421605.1 of Marinobacter sp. JSM 1782161. Taxonomy (NCBI): domain Bacteria; kingdom Pseudomonadati; phylum Pseudomonadota; class Gammaproteobacteria; order Pseudomonadales; family Marinobacteraceae; genus Marinobacter; species Marinobacter sp. JSM 1782161. The sequence goes on along the minus strand of NZ_WSSA01000002.1, from coordinate 1,825,391 downwards.
CCGGTGGTGGTGTTCGGCGTCATCCCGCTGCTGGACCTGATGCTGGGGCAGGACGCCATGAACCCCGACGAGGAGGTCGACGTACCCCGCATGAACCTCGAACGCTTCTACCGCGCATTGACGCTCGGCTGGGTGGCGGCGTTCACCGGACTGCTGGTGTGGGGCCTGTTCGTTCTGGCCGACGGTCGGTTCTCACCGCTGGGAGGCGTCGGATGGGTGTTCTCCATCGGCATCGTCGGCGGGTTGGGGATTAACGTGGCTCACGAACTGATTCACAAGGACGGCCGCCTGGAAACCTGGGCTGGCGGCTGGTTGCTGGCGCTGGTGGGCTACGGCGGCTTCAAGGTGGAACACATCCGCGGCCACCACGTGCACGTCTCGACGCCGGAGGACGCCTCGTCATCCCGCTACAACCAGAGCCTCTACCAGTTCCTGCCCCAGGCCTACCGGCGCAATTTCATGAACGCCTGGCGCCTGGAAGCCCAGAAGCTGACGCGCAAGGGCCATTCGCCGCTGAGCTGGCGCAACGAGTTGATCTGGTGGTACGGCATCACAGTGTTGGCGCTGGTGGCGTGCACGCTGGGCTTTGGCTGGCTGGGGGCCGCGTACTTCCTGGGGCAGTGTTTTGTCGCCTTTACCCTGCTGGAAATCGTCAACTACCTGGAGCATTACGGCCTGCATCGCCGCAAGCTGGAAAACGGCCGTTACGAGCGGACCACGCCGGCCCACAGCTGGAATTCCAACTACTTCCTGACCAATGTGTTCCTGTTCCACCTGCAACGCCACAGCGACCATCACGCCTACGCCAAGCGCCGCTACCAGGTGCTGCGCCACCACGACGTCGCGCCACAGCTACCGGCGGGTTACGCCACCATGGTGGTGCTGGCGCTGGTTCCGCCGCTGTGGATGCGGATCATGAATCCGCGGGTGGAGGCGTATTATCAGGGGGAGGAGCACCAGTTGGTGTGAAAACACACTGCGAGCATTGAGCGCTCCTTGTAAGGGAGCGGCCCACTGCCATGTAGCCGAAGCTTTAGCTTCGGAGGGCCCGGTAGGGCCCCTTATCGCTCTGGAGTTTCTCGATCATTGCGGCCACCCAGCGGGCGGCTCGGAAGCTAAAGCTTCCGCTACATTTCAAATGCTCACCCCTCGCGGCGCTCCTCCTGGTCCTCCTCGAACAACCGCGTGAGCTCCTCGGCGGCGTCCCGGGAAGACTGGAGGATCTTGGCCGCATCGTGATGCAATCCCTTCTCGTGCTGACGGGCCAGGTTGCGCTGGTCGGTCTCCTGGAAGAGTTTGACCAGATCCTGTGCCTCGTCCCGCTCGCGGCCCAGGCTGACGAGCATCTCTTCGGCCATCAGCAGCGCTGAGTGGTAGGTTTCCCGCACCAGCCAGCGCACGCCGGCGTCCATCAGCATGTGGGCGTGCCGGCGGTTGCGGGCGCGGGCGAGGATGCGCACGTCCGGGAAATACTTGCGCACCAGGTTGACCGTGCGCAGGGACGCGTCGATGTCGTCGATGGCCAGGATGAACACCTTCGCCTCACCCACGCGGGCGGCCCGCAGCACGTCCAGTTGCGACGCGTCGCCATAATGCACCTTGTTGCCGAAGCGGCGCACCACGTCCACCTGATCCGGGTTCACGTCCAGGGCGGTGAACGGCACGTTCAGGGAGCGCAGCAGACGCCCGCTGATCTGGCCGAAGCGCCCGAAGCCGGCGATGACCGCCCCGGTGCGGCCGTCCTCGATGGTGTCGAAGGGCGGCTTCTCCTCGCCGCCAAGCCGGGCGACGATCCGCTCGAATACCGTCAGTGCAAGCGGCGTCAGCACCATCGAAATGGTCACCACCGCAATCAGCTGCTCGTGCAGGGTGCGATCGATCAGTGCCAGTTGCGTGGCCAGGGAAAAGATCACGAAACCGAACTCACCGCCCTGGCTGAGCAGCAACCCCAGGCGCAGCGCACTGATGCCGCCCAGCTTGCCACCCCAATGACCGATGGCGGCGATCAACAAAGCCTTGATCAGCATCAGCCCGGCGGCGCCGGCGATCAGGATCAGCGGATCGGCCAACACGGCCCCCAGGTTCAGCGTCATACCCACGGAGATGAAGAACAGGCCGAGCAGCAGGCCCTTGAACGGCTCGATGTCGGCTTCAAGCTGATGCCGGAATTCCGAATCGGCCAGCAGCACACCCGCCACGAAAGCGCCCAGGGCCATCGACAGGCCCACCGACTCCATCAGGTAGGCGGTGCCGGTGACGACCAGCAGGGCGGCGGCGATGGAAACCTCGCGCACGCGGGTGGCGTGGATGAAGCGCAGGGCGTGGCGCAGCAGGTAGCGACCGGCGACCACGATGATGGCGAAAGTCACCGCCACCTGGCCGATGCCCAGCAGAATCTCCGTCCAGTTGGTGGCCTCTTCCGCGTCGCCGGACACCAGAAAGGGGATGAACGCCAGCATGGGCACGGCGGCCATGTCCTGGAACAGCAGGATGGTGAACGCCAGCCGGCCATGACCGGTGGCCAGTTCTTTCTTCTCGGCCAGCAGTTGCAGCACGAACGCTGTTGAAGACAGGGCCAGACCGCATCCCAGAACGATGGCCAGGGCGATGTCGCGGCCCGTCAGGACAACCAGCCCGCCGATGATCAGCATCGCCGTCAGCACCTGCAGGGAGCCCAGTCCGAAAATGGGTTTGCGCAGGGCGCGCAAACGGGAGAACTGAAGCTCCAGGCCGATCACGAACATCAGCAGCACCACGCCGAATTCGGAAATGTGCAGCATGTTGTCCACATCGCCCACCACGCCGATTCCGTGTGGACCGATCAGCATGCCGGCGGCGATATAGCCGAGCAGGGCGCCAAGGCCCGCGCGCTTGAACAGGGGCACGGCGATGACCGCGACGAGGAAGAGAACGACGAGCTGGCCTAAGGGATTCATGGGTGTCCTTACTGGCTGAAATCACGGGCATGCATCGAGCTAATGCCTTGAAAGTTTAGCCGATGCGCCCCATCGTTAATGTAGTGGTAAACCTCCGCGCTTTGAATGCCAGACAGGGAGCCCCGAAAAAACGGCGGCCCCGCAGGCGCTGCCCGCGGCCAATTTTCTCACCGAATTTTCCCGAAGGTCCCCGGCGAATAGCGGGGATCCGATGACTGCATCAACACAGGAGCCAAGACATGTCGCCCCATTTTGAGGAAGCCCCCGGTCTGTCGGAAGACATCGATCCGGCAACGGACGGTTACGTCTTCAACCAGACCATGATGCGCATCAAGGACCCCAAGCGCAGCCTGGATTTCTACTCCCGGGTGTTGGGTATGCGATTGATCCGTAAACTGGATTTCCCGGAGATGAAGTTTACCCTCTATTTCCTGGGCTACCTGGACGACCGCCAGGCCACCACCGTGCCGTCCGATGACGGCCATCGCACCACCTACATCTTCGCCCGCGAGGCGATGCTGGAGTTGACCCACAACTGGGGCACGGAAGACCAGGACGACTTCGAATACCACAACGGCAACGACGAGCCCCAGGGCTTCGGCCACATTGGTATCGCAGTGCCTGACGTTTACCAGGCCGCCGAGCGTTTCGAGTCCCTGGGCGTGCCGTTCCAGAAGCGACCGGACGACGGCAAGATGAAGGGCCTCGCTTTCATCCGCGATCCGGATGGCTACTGGATCGAGATCCTCCAGCCCAACATGCTGGAGCGCCAGCGGAAGGAAGAGCAGGCGTAAGGGCTCTGGAGGCAGACGAGAAGGCCGGGTTATCCCGGCCTTTTTTGTGTCTTGAATGCGATGAAGTGGCGGGATGCGCCTCAAAATGTAGCAGAAGCTTCAGCTTCTCAGGCGCCGAAGGTGCTCCAGTGGCCATTCGGCAGGCCCGTGGCCTGCTCCGAAGTGCTACATTGGATGGTGCCATCCAGAGTCCCTGCGGATGCCGGCCTTCCCCGGCTTGCTCCGATACGGTCGTCGCTACTGCGACGTCTCGTCGGCTTCCTTCCGCCGCGCCGCCGACCCGCTACGCGATGCCACCAACACGGACACCGTCAGCACCACGGCACCGATCACGCCCAGCAATCCCAGCGCCTCTCCAAGGATTATCCACGCCAGCAGTGCGGCGAACAGCGGCTCCAGGGTCACGATGATGCTGGAGGTGGTGGCCGGTGTGCTCTGCATGCCCTTGAAGAAACACACATAGCCCACGCAGGTGGGCACGATGCCGATGTAGGCGATCAGCAGCCAGTCGAGCCCATCCAGCTGGGGCAGAATATCCAGTGCACCGGTGCCAGCCGCGATTGGGGCCAGCGCAACGGCGCCGGTGGTGAAACAGATAAAGGCGGTGGTGAATACCGAGCCGCCACCGGACACGTGCCGGCTGGTCAGCGTGAACGCCGCATAGACCGCCGCAGCGGCCACGGCAATGAAGATGCCGCCTAGCCGGGCTGCGTCAGGATTGCGGACGTCGCCGGACACCAGCAACAGGGTGCCAGCGATGGCGCTGATCAGGGCGATGACCGTAGTGCGGGTGGGTTTTTCGCCGAGCAGCGGTGCGGCGGCGATGGCCACAAACACCGGCGCGAGGCAGAGCGTGATCAGGGTCGCGATGCCGGCGCCGGTCAGATCCACCGCCCAGAGATAGGTGCCCTGGTAGGCCGCCTGCAACAGCCCCAGGCCCATCAGGCCGATCACCAGGCCGCGGCTGATCCGGTTCGTGGTGTTACGGCGATCACGCCACATCAGCAGGCCGAAGAACGGGCAGGCGATGCAGAGCCGGAAGAATGCCAGAGCGATGGGCTCCAGCTCGCTGTGGTTGAACAGGGTCTTGGCCGCAATGCTGGTGGTGGCCCACAGGGCGGCGGCGATAGCAATCAGGATGGCGCCGCGCAGGGCGTCATGGGAACGCAATGATGTGGTCATGGAAAATCTCTTGTCCGGTTAAACAAAACGCTGAAACGGGAATAGAAGCGACGACCGGACAGGCAGGCGCGATCACTCAGGCCGGGGTGGCCAGAGCATGACGAGTCCGTATCCGGTTCAGGACCGGACGGGTGGGGGTGTGCGTTTTCCGAAAAGGACGGTTGAATCAATCATGCGGCGAGATTAGCTGGAAATCGTGAGGGAGGCAACCTGCGGGCGGCGCCCGCAGGAACGCCGCTTACTGGACGGTGATGTGATCGCGGTTGGCGTCCAGCGTCAGTTGGCCGATGCCGTTGACCTTGTCCAGGTCGGACACGCTGGCGAACGGGCCATTGCCGTCGCGGTAATCGATGATGGCCTGGGCTTTGACTTCGCCGACGCCGTCCAGCTGACTGGAAAGGGTCTTGGCGTCCGCGGTGTTGATGTTGACCTGAGTGGGAGCCGCTTCCTGAGCCGGCTGGGTGTCAGCGGCGACGGCAACGTTGGACAGCGCGGTGGCCAGAACGAAAAAGGCGGTGATCAGTGCTTTCATCTGAGACTACTCCTACAACGGTTGTTTTTGCGTTATCGCAAGGACCGACTGCGGATTGTCAACGCCTGGTGGCCGTGGCCGGGAATGCAGCGCACGACGGCGCCAGAAACAGACAAATGGAGAGCAAGACTTCCGGATCGACGATATAAACAGACCGTTGGCCCGATCAGGCCCAAGCCGACCGCTGGGGATCAAGGGATAACGAAATGGCTGAAACAAGAATGGTCGAGCTGATGTGAAAGACGAAAAGTCACGGAATACGGGCCCACAAATCCCTGTGCACCCGTTCCGTGGCTTAAATTTGCCCTGTCCGCGGGCTGTACGTCCCTATAGGCCTGATCCTTCAGGCGAGTCATCCTTGCACCGCCCAATCCGTTGGGCTGATCTTTCCCTGTCCGCCTGTTCCGTCAGGCGAGATACGTCCCTGTCCTGCATCCATGCAGTTCTGCGTCCTTGCTGAAAACAAGTTTACTGGATTGGCGAATTCGGCAAACCGGACATTCCCGCTGCGCGATGTAGGAAATGGATTACACCGGCGTAATCATCCGGAAAGGTGGTGTGTCAGCCGGCGCTACTCAGGGCTTCCGGGGCGGCTTCCAGTGCCTGCAGCAGGCGATCGCCGGACCACTGGCCGCCCGGTTCCCGCTCGGCCTGGCGAATCAGCGCCACGAGTCGGCGGTTGATCGGTGCGTCCCGTCCCAGCGATTGCGCCAGCTGCGCCACCTCGCCATTGATCCAGTCCACCTCGGTACGTCGGCCGGCCTGCAGATCCTCCCACATGGAGGAGCGCGCCAGCGGGTCGATGGCGAGCATCGTGCGGGCCAGATGGCGGAACAGCCAGTCCGGCAAGCCCAGAAGTGTGGGCAGCAGGCCCATCGGCAGCCCGGTGAGTTTAACCGTGGCGATGCCGGCTTCCCGCAGCAGACCCAGCGTTTCGCGCTGGGCCATGGCCAGGCAGCGCCGGTACGCCCGCTGCGACAGTTCGGTCTTGAGCGGCAGGCCGGACAAGGCGTTGATCGGGTTGTTCAGGTTCAGCAGCAGTTTGGACCAGAGCACTGAATCCATGTCGTCGCGCACGTCCAGCGGCAGCCCGGCGCGGGCGAACGTTTCCAGCAGCGCCGGTGACAGGCTGGCATCCCGGGCCGTCATGAGATGGCCTTCGGTGCCTTGATGGAAGTGACCCGGGGCTCGCTGCAATACATTGAACGGCACCATGCCCGCCAGTACGACCTGCTCGGGCAGCAGAGGCGCCAGGCGCCGGGCGTTGCTGATGCCGTTCTGCAGGCTGATCACCGGGATGCCCGGGCGCAGGTGCGGCGCCATGGCGCGGGCGGCGTCTTCGGTGGCGGCGGACTTGACCGTAAGCAGCACCAGGTCGGCGTTGGCGAGCGCGGCCGGATCGGTGGTGTACTCCGTGTCCGAAAGCTGGATCGAGGCATCCAGCCCCTGGTAGTCGCTGACCCGCAGCGGCGTGCTGGTCAGCAAGGCCTGGAGCCTCGGGCGCCCGATCATGATGACGTCGGCGCCGGTGGCGAGCAGGCGTCCGCCCAGGTAGCAGCCAATACTCCCGGCGCCAAAAAGGGCGATGCGTGGCATCTCTTGCATGGTGTCGTGTCCGGTTTGTTGTTGTGATGCGGCGGTTGCGGGCCAATGTCGCGTGCCCCCGGATGAACGATAGCGCCATCGGCCGTGGCAGTCTGTCAACGAGTGGACAGTTTATTCCCTCGCCCCAAATGTTGCGTTTTCAGCCGGTGCCACGCCGGATGCCCGGTTTCCGTTATGACGGTCCACGGAGGGTCGTCCCGGCGGCGCTCCGTTCATGCCCTGTATGGAGGTGGCGCGACGGCCGATGGCTGGTCCCGGTGCGAAATTGGGGAGGCTATGTCCGCACTGTCGATGAGCAGCCGATGTGACGCAGCGCCAATTGAGTGCATGTCTGGGCGAGGAAGCCGGCTGTTTCTATGAGGATGCGTAACATTTTGCTTTGTCGTTACTTTTTCCGGCGTGCGAATTGTCTCACGGGCACCTGTTTGGAGCACTGTTTTGGTGCGGAGAAAGAGCGGGTGTCTTGTATTTGGGCGTGGCCGCCAGCGAATGGCGCACTATTTGTTGTCCAATTGGTCAAATAAGGCAATGAAAAATAAGAAAAAAACGGGGAGTGGAATGCACGATGCAATGATCGGTTGGCGTTTTGAAACATTGGAAACTCAACCAGGTACAAAGGACGCACACTCCATGAAGATCAAAAAGCAAATAAAAGCAGGACTCTCTGCGCTGGCTCTCTCCATCTCTGTATCCGTCACCGCATCCGCGGCGGACGAAGGCCCGATTAAAGTAGGCATCCTCCATTCCCTGTCCGGCACCATGGCCATCAGTGAATCCACCCTGAAAGACACCATGCTCATGCTGATCGAAAAGCAGAATGAGGAAGGCGGTCTGTTGGGTCGCGAGCTGGAGCCGGTGGTGGTGGACCCGGCGTCCAACTGGCCGCTGTTCGCCGAGAAGGCCCGCGAGCTGCTGGCCAAGGACAAAGTCGACGTCATCTTCGGTAACTGGACGTCCGTCTCCCGTAAATCCGTGCTGCCGGTGGTCGAGGAACTGAACGGCCTGCTGTTCTACCCGGTCCAGTACGAAGGAGAAGAATCCTCCGAGAACGTGTTCTACACCGGCGCGGCGCCCAACCAGCAGGCGATCCCGGCGGTGGATTACCTGATGAACGAAGTCGGCGTTGAGCGCTGGGTGTTGGCGGGCACCGACTACGTCTACCCGCGCACCACCAACAAGATCCTTGATGCGTATCTGAAAGATCACGGTGTGGCCGATGCCGACATCATGATCAACTACACGCCGTTCGGTCATTCCAACTGGCAGTCCATCGTCTCCGACATCAAGGCGTTCGGCAGCCAGGGCAAGAAAACCGCCGTGGTCTCCACCATCAACGGCGACGCCAACGTGCCGTTCTACCGCGAGCTGGCCAACCAGGGCATCAAGGCCGAAGACATCCCGGTCGTGGCCTTCTCCGTGGGTGAGCAGGAGCTGTCCGGCATCGACACCGGCCCGCTGGTCGGTCACCTGGCCGCGTGGAACTACTTCATGAGCGTCGACACCGACGTCAACTACGACTTCATCGACCAGTGGATCGACTACACCGGTAACGAGGAAGCGGTCACCAACGACCCGATGGAAGCGCACTACATCGGCTTCAACATGTGGAAGGAAGCGGTCAAGAAAGCCGGCACCGCCGACGTGGATGCGGTTAAGGACGCCATCATCGGGGTGTCCGTGCCCAACCTGACCGGCGGCTACGCCACCATGATGCCCAACCACCACATCACCAAGCCGGTGCTGATCGGCGAGATCCAGGACAACGGCCAGTTCTCCGTCGTCTGGCAGACCCCGTCCACGGTCGCCGGCGATGCCTGGTCTGACTTCCTGCCGGGCTCCAAGGACCTGATCAGTGACTGGCGCAAGCCGCTCAAGTGCGGCAACTACAACGTCGTCACCAAGTCCTGCGGCGGCGCGGCCGAAGAGGCCGCCGAGTAAGGCTGTACCAATGGGTGCGGGTGCCTGCGGGCATCCGCACCTACCCCGAACGACCGGAACAACCCGAAACCAACAACAGGACGGGCGCTTCGGAAAGGGATCGCCAGCGCGCTTGCTTTCCAAAGCGTCCGCCCGGAAAGGATTCACCTTGGATAGGACGCAACCATGAGCATCCGTCGATCGCTCACACAGCTGCTTATTGCCTGCCTGCTGTCGTTGCCCGTGCTGGTTCACGCACAGGCCAATGACGAGCAGGCTCAGTCGTTACTGGCCCAGTTGGCCGACGGCTCCTACTCGCAGAAAGCCGGGATTGTCGGCGAGATCGCCCGCAGCGGCGACGACCGCGCCCGCGGCTGGCTGGAAGCCTTCTCCGACGGCAAGCTGGCCCGCATCGAACCGTCCAAAGGCGACGCCGAGGGCTCTCCCGACTTCGTGATCGTTCTCTCGAACCGCGGCCGCAACTGGAAGGTCCAGGACGCCCTGACCGGCGAGGACCTGGGTGAGATGTCCCGGCGCGACCTGGACACCATCCGCGTCAACAACTCCCTGCGCAGCGAGATCGACAGCATCCTGTCGGTGATCGACCTCACCGTCGACGACGCCGACCAGCGCCTGGACGCGGCACGCGGCCTGCGCGGCAGCGTCGACGAAGCCATGGCGGCGAAACTGGCCGAGCTGATGGCCACCGAAGACGACGCGACCGTCCGCGCCACCCTGCAAGAGGCCATCGCCATCCACCGGGTCGAGGATCTGGGCGACGTGGACGCCGTGGCGACGCTGTCCGGCAGCCTCAACTCGGAAGCCCGCGCGGCCCTCAACACCGCCACCTACAGCGACGATCCGGCCCTCAAGGCCGCCGCCGAAGACGCGCTGGCGACCATCGAAACCAAACTCAAGTGGAACCGCGCCGCCGAAACCCTGTACTTCGGCCTGTCGCTGGGTTCCGTGCTGGTGCTGGCGGCCATTGGCCTGGCCATCACCTTCGGCGTCATGGGCGTCATCAACATGGCGCACGGCGAGCTGATCATGCTCGGCGCCTACACCACCTGGGGCATGCAGCAACTGCTGCCGGGCCAGCCGGGTCTGGCGTTGCTGCTGTCGATTCCCGCCGGCTTCCTGGTGGCGGCCCTGGCGGGCGTGGCCATCGAGCGCAGCGTGATCCAGTTCCTCAAGGGGCGCCCGCTGGAAACCCTGCTGGCCACGTTCGGCATCAGCCTGATCCTGCAGCAGCTGGTGCGCACCGTGATTTCCCCGCTCAACCGCACGGTCATCACGCCGGAGTGGATGAGCGGCTCGATCATGGTCAACGAGGCCCTGTCCCTCACGCTCAACCGGCTCTACATCATCGGCTTCGCGCTGATCGTGTTCGCCGGGCTGATGCTGATCATGCGCAAGACCCGGCTGGGGCTGGAAGTGCGCGCCGTTACCCAGAACCGCGCCATGGCCCGTTCCATGGGCATCAAGGCCACCAAGGTGGACATCATGACCTTCGCCCTGGGCTCCGGCGTGGCCGGACTGGCGGGCGTGGCCCTGTCGCAGATCACCAACGTCGGTCCCAACCTGGGCCAGAACTACATCATCGACTCCTTCATGGTGGTGGTGTTCGGCGGCGTCGGTAACCTCTGGGGCACCCTGGTCGCCGGCCTGTCCCTGGGCACCATCAACCAGCTGCTGGAGCCCTGGGCGGGCGCCGTGCTGGCCAAGATCGTGGTGCTGGTCTTCATCATCCTGTTCATCCAGAAACGCCCGCGCGGATTGTTCCCGCAGAAGGGCCGTGCCGCGGAGGGTTAGGGATGTCCTATCAAACGAGCTTTTTAAATCCGTGTTCTGTCGGGTTGCCGACTCGTGCAGGGCAGTGGTTCGAAAAATCAGTTAGAAGGGACACCTAATGCTTCAGTCCAAACCCTGGCTGGTACGCCCCTTCACCGAGCGTTCCACCCAACTGTTCCTGGGCGTGCTGTTCCTGGCGATGATCGTGGTGTCCGTGCTGCACCTGGTCATGCCGGAAGGCAGCGCCCTGTACGTGAGTTCCTACACCGTCACCCTGCTGGGCAAGTACCTGTGCTACGCGCTGCTGGCGGTGGCCGTCGATCTGGTCTGGGGCTACCTCGGTATCCTCAGCCTGGGCCACGGCGCCTTCTTTGCCCTCGGCGGCTACGCCATGGGCATGTACCTGATGCGCCAGATCGGCGATCGCGGCGTCTACGGCGACCCGGTCCTGCCGGACTTCATGGTGTTCCTGAACTGGGATTCGCTGCCCTGGTACTGGCACGGCTTCGACATGGCCTGGTTCGCCTTCATCATGGTGCTGCTGGCCCCGGGCCTGCTGGCGCTGGTGTTCGGCTTCCTCGCCTTCCGCTCGCGGGTGACCGGCGTGTACCTGTCGATCATCACCCAGGCGCTGACCTTCGCGCTGATGCTGGCCTTCTTCCGCAACGAGATGGGCTTCGGCGGCAACAACGGGCTGACCGACTTCAAGGACATCCTCGGCTTTGACCTGCGCACCGACGGCGCCCGCCTCGGGCTGTTCATCGCCACCGGCATCGCGCTGGCGGTGGGCTACGTGATCTGCCGCGCCATCGTCACCTCCAAGCTGGGCCGCGTCAGCGTGGCCTGCCGCGACGCCGAGGCGCGCACGCGCTTCATCGGTTACCGGGTCGAGCGGGTGCAGCTGTTCGTGTTCACCGTCTCCGCCATGCTGGCGGGGGTGGCCGGGGCGCTCTACGTGCCACAGGTGGGCATCATCAACCCCAGCGAATTCTCGCCGCTGTTCTCCATCGAGATCGTGGTGTGGGTGGCCCTGGGCGGGCGCGCGACGCTCTACGGGGCGGTTATCGGCGCCATCATCGTCAACTACGCCAAGACGGTGTTCACCGGCATCATGCCGGACGCGTGGCTGTTCGCCCTGGGCGCGCTGTTCGTGCTGGTCACCGTGTTCCTGCCCAAGGGCATTGCCGGCCTGCTGCCGGGGAACCGCAAGAAAGCGGACGATGACGCCGCCGACCCGCCCACCAGCGCCAAGGAGGCCACGGCATGAGCATTATGACGGAGCTGGCCCAGCGCGACCGGGTCTTCGATTTCCTGACCCCGACGGCGTCCCCGGTGGACGTCCGTCACGGGCCGATCCTGTACCTTGAAGACGTCACCGTCAGCTTTGACGGCTTCAGGGCCATCAACAACCTGAACCTGACCATCGACGACGGCGAACTGCGCTGCATCATCGGCCCCAACGGCGCGGGCAAGACCACGATGATGGACATCATCACCGGCAAGACCCGCCCGGACGTGGGCTCGGTCTGGTTCGGCAGCCGCCACAACCTGCTGACGATGAACGAGCCGGACATCGCCACCCTCGGCATCGGCCGCAAGTTCCAGAAGCCCACCGTGTTCGAGGCCCTGACCGTGTTCGAGAACCTCGAACTGGCCATGGCCACCGACAAGCGGGTGCTGCCGACGCTGACCGCCAGGCTCACCGGCGAGGCCAGGGACCGCATCGGCGAGGTGCTGGAAACCATCGGCCTCACCAGCCTGCGCCACCGCGAGGCGGGCATTCTCTCCCACGGCCAGAAACAGTGGCTGGAGATCGGCATGCTGCTGATGCAGAAGCCGCGCCTGCTGCTGGTGGACGAACCCGTCGCCGGCATGACCGAACAGGAAATGGAGCGCACCGCCGAACTGCTCACCAGCCTGGCGGGCAAGCAGTCCGTAGTGGTGGTGGAGCACGACATGGGCTTCGTCCGCTCCATCGCCCGCACCGTGACCGTGCTGCACCAGGGCAGCGTGCTGGCGGAAGGTTCCATGGACGACGTGTCCAACGATCCCAAGGTGATCGAAGTCTATCTGGGGGAGGGCGCCTGATGCTCAAGATCGAAAAACTCAACCAGTTCTACGGCGAGAGTCACACCCTCTGGGACCTCGACCTCGACGTGCCCCAGGGCCAGTGCACCTGCGTGATGGGGCGCAACGGCGTGGGCAAGACCACCCTGATGAAGTGCGTCATGGGCGAGGAAACCACCAAGGATGGCCGCATGCTGTTCGCCGGCGACGTGGAATTGACCCAACGCAAGATCGAGGACCGATCCCGGCTCGGCATCGGCTATGTTCCCCAGGGGCGGCAGATTTTCCCGCTGCTGACCGTCGAGGAGAACCTGCGCACTGGCCTCGCCGTGCGGCAGGACGGGCTCAAGAGCATTCCCGAACGGGTCTACGAACTGTTCCCGGTGCTCAAGGAAATGAAGAACCGCCGCGGCGGGGATCTCTCCGGCGGCCAGCAACAGCAGCTGGCCATCGGCCGGGCGCTGGTGATCGAGCCGCGCCTGCTGATCCTCGACGAACCGGGCGAGGGCATCCAGCCCAACATCGTCGCCCAGATCGGCGAGGTCATCCGCAAGCTGATCGAGGAGGACGGACTGACCGTGCTGCTGGTGGAACAGAAACTGCCGTTCGCCCGCAAGTACGCCGACCGTTTCGCCATCATGGACCGGGGCCGTCGCGTGGCTGAAGGCGAGATCGCCGAGCTGTCCGACGCACTCATCAAGCAGCACCTGACCGTATGACGATTTTTGCACCCCTGAACGCGCCGCTGCCCAACGACCGCGCGTCCGCCAACGACTCCGGCCACCGCTTCGACACCGAACGGCACTGGGCGGCGGCGATCGAACTGGGCTTCGAGGCCCGGCGCGAGTCGCTGCAGCGCATCACGCGACTGGTCCGCCGCCGCCACGTCGGCCCGCTGCGGGTCCAGAAACCCTTCTACCCGGAAGGCCGCGACGGCTGCTGCCACGTCTACCTGCTGCACCCGCCGGGCGGGCTGGTCAGCGGCGACGCGCTGTCGATCAGCGCCTCCCTGGGGGAAGGGGCGCATGCCCTGCTGACCACTCCCGCCGCCGCCAAGTTGTACAAGGCCGACAGCCACGGCGTCGCCTGGGGCCAGCACACCCATCTCAGCGTCGCCGACGGCGCCACCCTGGAATGGCTGCCCCAGGAAACCCTCGCCTTCGACGGCTCCCGGGGCGAACAGACCACCACCATCGACCTCGCCGGTTCGGCCCGCTGCATCGGCTGGGAAGTGCTGGCCCTCGGTCGTCCGGTGGGGGATCTGCCGTTCGTCAGCGGCCATCTGGAGCAACGCTTCCGCCTGACCCGCGACGGCCGCCCCCTGTGGATCGAACGCCAGCCCATGGACCCGACGCACCCCCGGTTCAAAGGTCATTGGGGGCAGGGCGGCAGCACTGTCCAGGCGACGCTTTGGGCGGTGGGGTTAGAGGATGAAAACGAAGCCATCGAAGCCCTGCGCGAACAGATCACCGCGTCCCCGAGATGGGCGGTCACCCGCCGCCGGGGCGTGTTGCTGCTGCGCTACATCGGCCACGAACGCAACGAAGCCTGGGCCATTTGCCAGCAGGCGTGGGAAATTCTGAGGCCGAGGATGACCGGCCAGGAGGCGCATATACCGCGCATCTGGCTGACATAGATGTACGAGCCAATGTAGCCGATGCTTCAGCTTCGGAGGCGTCGCTAGACGCCCGGCCAACACATGGCAGCCCTGTGGCCTGCTCCAAAGCTAAAGCGTCGGCTACACCAGAAAAGACAAAAGAACATCGCAAACAACGGAGTTACGACGATGGAACTCACCCCCAGAGACAAAGACAAGCTGATGCTGTTCACCGCAGCACTGCTCGCCGAGCGCCGCAAGGCCAAGGGCCTCAAGCTCAACTACCCGGAATCCGTGGCCCTGATCAGCGCCGAAATCCTCGAGGGCGCCCGTGAAGGCCGCACCGTCGCGGAACTCATGAGCCTGGGCACCGAAGTGCTGACCCGGGACGACGTGATGGAAGGCGTCGCGGAAATGGTCGACGAGGTGCAGGTGGAAGCGACGTTCCCCGACGGCACCAAACTCGTGACTGTTCATAACCCGATAGTTTGAGGAGCCCGCAGATGATTCCCGGCGAATACCAGATCAAGGACGGCGACATCGAGCTCTGCGCCGGCCGCGAACGCATCACCGTTGAGGTGGGTAACACCGGCGACCGCCCGGTGCAGATCGGCTCCCACTACCACTTTGCCGAAGCCAACCCGGCGCTCACCTTCGACCGCAAGAAAGCCACCGGCTACCGGCTGGACATCGCCGCCGGCACCGCGATCCGCTTCGAGCCGGGCCAGACCCGCGAAGTCACCCTGATTCCCTACGCCGGCGAGCGCGAGATCTACGGCTTCCGGGGTGAGGTCATGGGCAAGGTCGACGGTAACTAGGAATTCTGGAGGTGAGCGGGCGAATCCATCCGGGACCGTCGGCAGCATGGACGCTGCCGTCGAGCCTACAGGGACGTATTTATTGCGTGTCCCGGATGGATTCGACCGCTCGCCCTGGCACGGACTCAGAAAGTCGAGGCAGACAATGAAAATCAGCAGACAAGCCTACGCCGACATGTACGGCCCCACCGTGGGCGACCGCGTGCGGCTCGGGGACACCGAACTCTGGATCGAGGTTGAAAAAGACCACACCCACTACGGCGACGAAGTAAAATTCGGCGGCGGCAAAGTCATCCGCGACGGCATGGGCCAGAGCCAGCGCTGCGACGACGCGGTCATGGACACCGTCATCACCAACGCCCTGATCCTCGACTGGTGGGGCGTCGTCAAAGCCGACGTAGGTATCCAGAAAGGCCGCATCGCCGCCATCGGCAAGGCGGGTAACCCGGACACCCAGCCGGACGTCGAGATCGTCATCGGCCCGGGCACCGAAATCATCGCGGGGGAGGGCAAGGTCCTCACCGCCGGCGGCATCGACCCGCACATCCATTTCATCTGCCCGCAGCAGGTGGAAGAAGCCCTGATGAGCGGCATCACCACCATGCTTGGTGGCGGCACCGGGCCGGCCACCGGCACCAACGCCACCACCTGCACACCGGGCCCCTGGCACATCGGCAAGATGCTGCAGGCGGTGGACACGCTGCCCATGAACATCGGCTTCCTCGGCAAGGGCAACGCCTCCCTGCCGGAAGCGCTGGAAATCCAGGTGGAAGCGGGCGTGATCGGCCTCAAGCTGCACGAAGACTGGGGCACCACCCCGGCCAGCATCGACAACTGCCTGACCGTGGCGGACAAGTACGACGTGCAGGTGGCCATCCACACCGACACCCTGAACGAGTCCGGCTTCGTCGAAGACACCCTGGCGGCGTTCAAGGACCGCTGCATCCACACCTTCCACACGGAAGGGGCGGGCGGCGGCCACGCGCCGGACATCATCACCGCGTGCTCGAAAGCCAACGTGCTGCCGTCGTCCACCAACCCGACGCGGCCCTACACGGTGAAC
Organism: Marinobacter sp. JSM 1782161; assembly: GCF_011421605.1. NCBI lineage: Bacteria > Pseudomonadati > Pseudomonadota > Gammaproteobacteria > Pseudomonadales > Marinobacteraceae > Marinobacter > Marinobacter sp. JSM 1782161. Next base: position 1,809,089 of record NZ_WSSA01000002.1, on the reverse strand, counting down.
ACCATCGACGAGCACCTGGACATGCTGATGGTCTGCCACCACCTGGACCCGAACATCCCGGAAGACGTGGCCTTCGCCGACTCCCGCATCCGCCGCGAGACCATCGCCGCCGAGGACATCCTCCACGACATGGGCGTGATCTCCATGATCTCCTCCGACTCCCAGGCTATGGGCCGGGTGGGCGAGGTTATCTGCCGCACCTGGCAGACCGCCCACAAGATGAAAGTCCAGCGCGGCCTGCTGCCGGAAGACCAGGAGCTGGGCGCCGACAACTTCCGCGCCAAGCGCTACATCGCCAAGTACACCATCAACTCCGCCATCACCCACGGCATCGCGCACGACGTGGGCTCGGTGGAAGTGGGCAAGCTGGCGGACCTGGTGCTGTGGAGCCCGGCCTTCTTCGGCGTGAAGCCCGCCACCATTATCAAGGGCGGCATGATCGCCGCGGCGCCGATGGGCGACCCGAACGCCTCCATCCCCACGCCGCAGCCGGTGCACTACCGCCCCATGTTCGGCGCCTACGGCAAGGCCGCCAGTGCCATCCGCCTGACCTTCGTCAGCCAGGCCGCACTGGACGCCGGCATCGACAAGGCGCTGGGGCTGGACAGCCCGCTGTCCGCCTGCAAAGGGGTGCGCCAGGTGCGCAAGGGCGACATGAAACTCAACGACGCCTGCCCGACGCTGACCGTCGACCCGCAGACCTACGAGGTCCACGCCGACGGCGAGCTGCTCACCTGCGAGCCGGCCACCGAACTGCCGCTGGCCCAGCGTTATCACCTGTTCTGAGGACGCCCGCATGATTGAACTGACACAACGTATCGCCCCGGTCGAGTCGGCGGAAATCTTCGACAGCCTGACCCTGCCGTTCGAGCTGCGCATCCGCGGCCGCCTGCGGGCCACCACGGACAACGGCACCGACGTGGGCCTGTTCCTCGATCGCGGCCCCGTGCTGCGGGACGGCGACTGCCTGCAATCCGCCGGCGGCGAAGTGGTCCGCATCCGCGCCGCCGACGAGCCGGTGGTCACCGCCCAGATCCCGGCCGGCCTGCCGCTGGCGCGCCTGTGCTACCACCTGGGCAACCGCCACGTGCAACTGGCCATCGGCACGATTGACGAGACGCTCGATGGGGGCTCTGGGCAGTCCGGCTGGGTCCGCTTCCCGCCGGATCACGTGCTGGAAGAACTGGCCGAACGCCTGGGCGCCACCCTGAAGCACCATCAGGCCCCGTTCGATCCCGAGCCGGGCGCCTATTCCCAGGCGGGGCACTCGCACGGTCACAGTCATGGCCACGGGCATAGCCATAGCCATGGAGATAGCCACGGCCATTCGCACGATCACGACCACGGCCACGATCACCCGCACAGCCACGGACACGGGAGCGACCATGTCCACTGAGGCATCGCCCCTGGCGGATCTCAGCCTGCTCGGCCTGCTGCAACTGGTCAGCCCGGCGCTGCCCATCGGGGCCTTTGCCTGGTCCCAGGGGCTGGAAAGCGCCTTCGAGCTGGACTGGGTACGCAACGAAGCCGACCTGGGCCAGTGGCTGGCGGGCGTGCTGGACGACGGCCTGACCCGTTGCGAACTGCCCGTGCTGGCGCGCCAGCAACAGGCCTGGGCCGACGGCGACACCGCGACCCTGGCGCAGTGGAAAGACTGGCTCCACGCCACCCGGGAAACCGCCGAACTGAGCGACGAGGACATCCGCCTGGGCTCCGCGCTCACGCGCCTGCTCACCAGCCTGGAGCTGATGCCGGAAGACGGCCAGATGCCCCACGAGCCGGGCTACGTCACCGTCTTTGCCTGGGCCGCGCACCAGCGCAATGTGCCCGTGCGCCAGACGCTGCTCGGCTTCGCCTGGGCGTGGCTGGAAAACCAGCTCGCCGTGGCCTGCAAGGCGCTGCCTTTGGGGCACACCGCCGCCCAGCGGCTGACCGAACAACTGCGCCCGGCACTGGTGAGTGCCGTGGATAACGCCCTGGTGCTGAAGGACGACGAACTGGGCCCGATTCTGCCCGGCCTCGCCCTCGCCAGCGCCCATCACGAAACACAGTATTCGAGACTCTTTAGAAGCTAATGCGCTCGCCAACGCGCCCCCACAAACAACGATGAGGAACACACCATGAAACATTGTCTGCGAGTCGGGGTCGGTGGCCCTGTCGGTTCCGGTAAAACCGCCCTGCTGCGCCAGCTCTGCCTGGCCCTGCGCGATCACTACAACATCGCCGTGGTCACCAACGACATCTACACCCGGGAAGACGCCGATTTCCTGCTGCGCCACGAAGCCCTGGAAGCCGACCGCATTCTCGGCGTGGAAACCGGCGGCTGCCCGCACACCGCCATCCGCGAGGACGCCTCCATGAACCTGGCGGCCATCGACGACCTCCAGTCCCGCCACCCGGAGCTGGAACTGGTGCTGGTGGAATCCGGCGGCGACAACCTCTCCGCCACCTTCAGCCCGGAACTGTCGGACCTCACCCTGTACGTCATCGACGTCTCCGCCGGCGACAAGATCCCCCGCAAGGGCGGGCCGGGCATCACCAAGTCGGACATGCTGATCATCAACAAGATCGACATCGCCGAACAGGTCCACGCCTCACTGGACGTGATGGACCGGGATTCCAAGAAGATGCGCGGCGAGCGGCCGTTTGTGTTTACCAACCTGTATGACGGGGTGGGGCTGGACACGATTATCTCGTTCATCCTAGAACGCGGCATGTTGCCGGAACGTCGCCCAGAGAAAATTGAAGCCAGCGCCTGAGGTCCTGGTGACGCGAATGGCGGCGTTGCTCCGATGCTCGAAAGCGGTCCTACCAGCAGGTATGTCCCGCTCTCTGCGCGTCGGTGCGCCTTGCCCTTCACGCCACCAGAACCTCAGGTATTCGCCTGCTAATTGAACGCTAAGGTATCGCTAGAAATTCAACGGAGATAACCATGACACGACTCACCAAAACCCTGCTCACCGCCGGCCTCATGCTGACCGCCACGGCGGCCTCCGCCCACCCGGGCCACGGCCAGGGCGGCTTCACCAGCGGCTTGCTGCACCCCATGCTGGGCCTCGACCACCTGCTGGCCATGGCCGCCATCGGCTTCTGGAGCATGCGCCAGAGCGGCTGGATGAAACGCGGCACGCCGCTGTTCATGATCGGCGGCATGTTCCTGGGGGCCGGGCTGGCCTTCGCGGGCCTGAGCATCCCCGGCGTTGAAATCGGCATTGCGCTGTCCGTCATGCTGGCGGGTGTGCTGATCGCCACACTGGCGAAGATGCCAACTGCCGTAGGCGGAACACTGGTCGCTGCCTTCATGGTGTTCCACGGCTTCGCCCACGGCGCCGAAATGCCGGCGGGATCGCACTTCATGGCTTACATGGCCGGCTTCGGCATCGCGACACTGATCATTGCCTTCGCCGGCCGTGGTCTTGGTGCGTTACTGATGAAGACTGACAATCGGGTATCACAGGCCGTTGGTGCGGCCCTGGCAGCCACTGGAGCGTTTCTAATCGCGTAAGCCTGCCATAGGAAGACCCTCTCTTCCGGATTAGGAAGAGAGGGGGAGAGCCGTTGTAGTGAACCACGATCGACTTTTGTTTCATCTGTCGCTAGGTGAATATCTGCATAAAAGCGAGCAGAGTAAGAGTGACTAATTCTCGAAGAAGTCAATAATTTGCTTCGCCCAATCCGGGGAGGGCAAGCTTTCTTGGCCTGCTATCTTTCTATATGCATGCGAGAGTTCCCTTTTGACCTTGTCTGTGGCGAGCAGGTTTTTTAGTCTATCTTTGTTCTGATGTGAACCCATAGAGTCAAATTTGAACATCGACATTCGCCCCGTTAAATCTGAATACTTGGCGTTACTGTTGAGTCTGAAGTGCTTCAATACTCTGTTCAGATCATTGTCTTTTCTGGCGGTTTTTTGAATCGATTGCCACATGATTTTTGGGTCTAATAAGTCTTCGATTTCGGTGTTGATAGAATTGGTGCTGGCGACACTGATAATCGAAGACTTTTGAGACTCACGATCTAGGCTTAGGCGAGAGAATTGCAGTTTTTTATCGTAGTTTTTACTTGAATACCCGTTGATAACAATGGTCGACTTTGCGTCTGTGTCTATTAAGCAAAGAACTTTACCTTGAATGTTTTTGCTCTCTGCTTTGTCGCTAAACGGAACTGATAGAAAATCAAATATTTTTTTTACGTTCCCGCATCCGTTAAATGGTAGTATATTTAAGTTTTCTACTTTGTTGCTAAGATATGTGTCTAGGTATCTGGCGTCCTCAGCGCCTTCGCAAATAATCCAGTTTTGAGCGCTTGTTTTAATTACAGTCAGAAGAGAGCTCATGAGGTCAAAGTAACTTTTCATTTCTATGGAGTCGGGAAAGCTCCTTCTGTTGTCAAAAAGAGACTCCATGTTGAAGTTTGATATTTTTGTTAAGTTTTCTTCTTCTTCAATGAAGTGTAGTCTTCCCTTGCTTGGTCTTAGCAGTAGTCCATACCAGTGAGTTGTTAAAAATACTTGGTGTTGATGTTTTTCTGATATTTTTATAAGTCGAATGAACTGGTTAAATCGTTGTTTGGACTCCAGTGAGCTTTCAGGTTCATCGATTGCAACAATTATTTCTTTTGATTTTTCGTTTTCAGATGAAAGGAGTGTTGTTGCTACATCAATTAATGCAAGTCGCTGCTGGCCAGAGCTAAGGCTGTTAATGTTTTTTCCGTCTTTGGTTAGTGGTCTTATGCTGAAGTATTCTGAGAGTACAATCTTTAGTATGTCATTTGGTTTTATTGTTTTTTTGTGAGCGCCTTTAGGTTCAAATTTATAACCTTCAGATATGCTTTTGTTAATATCTTCTATATATCCATCTAGCTTCTGGTTTATGATGTCTACTAGACTTATTTTTTTGGTTCCCTGATTCTGGGTGTGCTCCTTTTTTTCCAGTATCGAGCGTATTTCTTGAATGACACTCTTATCCATTAGACTTTGGAGTTCATGAGCTTGCAGCGATAAGACATCGTTCATCCGACTCTCTACTGGTATGTAAATATAGCTGTAGAGTTTGCATATTGTTGAAAAAAGGTCGTTTATAAAGGTTTTCGAAACTCCCGCCCTTTTTGTTTGATCAAATATTTTTTTATGAAAAGTGCTGGTTAGTATTGTTGATCCTTCATAGTTTTTTCCTATTGATATAAGGAAATACTTTGCAGGATCGACTTTTTTTCGCAAATCATCTCGCCATTCTTGAAATTCTTTCGTTGATTCTGACTGATTTGTTACTGTGAAATCATTGCTCCAGAACGCATTGGATATAGCTTCTATTTTGGGATCGGGCTTCAGTTTTTCTTTTGGGATTAAAAATACCGGGCAAATTTGAGATCTAGACTTTTTTTGGCCGATAGTGGTTTCCCAAGACTTTGGGTCGACGTTATTAAGTATACAGTTTATAGATTCCAATAAAGTTGATTTTCCTGCCCCGTTTCCGCCAATGAGAATGTTTAGATTTTCATTATTATCCTTTATGAAAGGCACAAAATTTAGGTTTGAGTAGCATTTTATATCCCTTAAGAAAAGCCCCGCTATCATTACTCAATTTCTCCGTGCTTGGCAGGTATTTACGTTCAATATTTAATCATAAAAGTAGTGATTTTAAATATTCAAATTAATTAAGTATTTTCAGGATGTTGGAATCTGATAAATATGATTAGTTCATATATTTGATTTTTTTGATTTTATGAAATCTATTATGGCATGCGGCCTCTGTTCAACCTTGTTACTTGGACTATGGGAGTTTTTTTGAAAAAAGATGTTAAATCAATCGGTGATTGACACGCTGAAAGTCTATGGGGATGGTGCAGATTTATTTCCTGTCACTTACTGTTGAAGCAGCAGAGCTTTACTCTGCCGCTTCTGATTCATAATTTCCCTCATCGTGCTCTTGAACGGACTGCCGCTTTTCGATTTTTGGAGGCGGTGGTGTCCAGGCTTTCAACCACTGGCCGGCTTCTTGATAGTAGTGCGGGACCGCCTTCTCAAGCTCTTCAACGAATACCTTTCGCCCGCTGAACTTACCTGCTAAATCGACCTCATAAACCACTTCGAATGTTGTCGCGGTGGTGTTTGATGTGTCGGATTCGATGAGCTCTGGGGCTTCTCGAAGATCCTTTAACGGCTGGTATGTGGCTTCGGCTTTCCCAGGGCGAGTTGCCCTAATGAAGAATCCAGTCGGATTGGTCTTCTTGAGCTGGCGCAGCAGCCAGTTAGCTCTCGCTTTCGTACTCTGTTTGTCTTTAGGGGCAGCGAGTCGCATGGAGCAATAGATCATCCGCCGTTGGAGGTCGGCGGTCACTTCGATATCTGCGGCCGTGTTGATGATGCTGAGTGCACACTGGAGAGAAGGTGCTTTGCTGAAAGCTTCTGCGTCATCTTTGACGCGCTTTGCAGGATCAAGGCGGTGGTCGTTCTTCAGCTTTAGCGAGACATCGCTACCAGTCAAACGAGACATGATGAGACAAAGATCCCGCTGCTCCTGATGCCAAGCAGCGATGGTGTTTTGTACCTCATCGCTCGTTTTGGACAGCGAGGCGTTGCTTTTCACCTTGTTGACCACGTCCTTCCATTCCGCGTTCATCTGATCGAAATGGCTGATGCCGGAGCGATCGCTTTCGAAGTAACGCTGGATTTCGTTGAGTATGAAAATCTGATCTTCGTCTTCAACGCCATCGTTTTTCAGGAGCAGGGCGCATTGGGTTCTCACAAAAGCCCAGGACCAGTGGAATAGACTGACCGATTTCGTGGCGTTCTTCGGTAATGAGACCGGGTGATGCGTTGGCAGGGCAGAGAACTGGTTGGTGATGGTAATAACGGCATCGATTTTGTGAGCCTTCGCCTGCTGAAGGTATCGAGAAATCTGCTCTTCAGTAACGGACTCGTTCCCGATCTTCGCTTCAATGAGCGCTCGCCATTCCTTCTTACCGGTTCTGAGAATCAAAAGCCCGTCGGGGCGATCTTTGGGTTTGGGGGCCTTCTTGTCAGAGCTCTCGAAGACGACTTCGGTCCATGCTTCCAGCGTTGCCCTTGACCCGACTCGAATGCCAATCGATTTTAGCAAAGCCTGTCGGAGCTCGTAGACAGCTCGCATGCCTGCCAGCAGCACGGAGGCAGATTTTTGTTCCCGTGCGCTATCGGCAACGATGGGTATGAGACGAGCGGGTTCTCCACTTGCAAGAAATTCGGGACGGTCAGACACGGCGCGCTCCTTTCTGTTATTGATACCTTCCTAGTCTGTAGCCTAGTACGGCATCAGAGCGCTTGCCTGATCTCGGAGTATTGCGAATGCAAAAGCCTGTAAAACCTTGTCTTTGTAGCCTCTACCGCAGGGTACCGATGCGAGGTAGGGTAGTTGTTGTTGATTCTGGCGTTGGGTTTAATTTTTAGGGTGTGGGGGCGTTGTGCAAGATAGCTTTGCTGTAGCAAACAGATACTACAAAGAGTTTGAAAGTTATCATCCATATGTAGAGCTAAAAAGTTGGATGCTATGGCTGTTTTTACTTTCTGGATGTCTTTTTGTCACTGTTTCAACCAATTTTATTGTTACCTTCAGTGGAGATTTATCTGATCTTGGCTTCCTTTATCTGCTTCTCTCAGAGGTACTTTTCGTGATCTCCAGTTTGTTATTAAAGGACTATAGAGATAAGCGGCTTGTCTATGTTTTTAACAAGCGATATGGATGGTCATGTCAAACAGTTGATGAGGTTAAGAAGGAACGGCTTAAGCGGCTTTTGAACGCTCCCTCGTCAGAGTTTTCTGACAAAGCGGTTCAGTTTGATAAGGCTTTCGAGCTATATTATAAATACAGACCTGCCCTCGATTTCAGTGTTAAGTCATTTTCACGGTGGGTTTATTCCCCAGATGCTCGGCCTCGCATATTAACATTGCTCTTGTTTTTAGGGTCAGCCGTACTTTTGCTGACTGCTAGGGAGAATATTTCTCTTACTTCTCTTTTTGACTTTTATCATTCAGCCGAATGGTCAGAAATATTTACTGTTTACCTAATTGTGTTTTTTATAATAGCATTCGGCCTTATGTCTTTGTCGATAATTTTTAGAGTTTTAATTCAACTGCTCTATCTTTGGTCTTGGCGCACTAGCGGGTCTTCATATATAAATGAGAATATTTCTGGCTATATTGTTAGAGCTTTGCTTGAGCTACATGAGCCCCCTGTTAGCAGGCAGCAAACAGTTTTGACTAAGTTGAGGCGGCGCGGCAGTAAAAATGGGTAGTGATTGATGTGTTCAGGGCGCATGGTTAAGAAAAGTCAGACAGATTCATTCTTCGTTGCGCGCATCCAGCTCTCCGCCTCGTTTGGTATTGCTCGGTGGCCGGTCGACGGGCCTGACGCCCCGTCCCTGTTCTCCATGGCCGATCGTGGCCCGTACTCCGGCAAGCGCTCGGAACGCAACGGCGTAGCCGGCCCGGCTGGAAACGTCTCGCCGCCCGCGCAAATTCGGGCTGGCCGGGCCCGCTAAATCCGGTAACCTTGGGGCATCAACCATTCCCCGCCAGGGACGACGTCGAGCCATGTGCGAACTGCTGGCCATGAGCGCCAATACCCCCACCGATCTGTGTTTCAGTTTCACTGGCCTGACCCGTCGTGGCGGGGCCACCGGTCCCCACAAGGACGGCTGGGGTGTCGCCTTTTACGAGGGCAAGGGCGTTCGGGCCTTCCACGATGTCGATGCCAGTGCCAATTCCCGCATCGCCGAGGTGGTCCAGACCAGCCCGATCAAGAGTGAGGTGGCCATTTGCCACATCCGGCAGGCCAATGTGGGGGAGATCTGTCTGGCCAACACGCACCCGTTTATCCGCGAACTCTGGGGGCGGTACTGGGTCTGTGCCCATAATGGCCAGATTACCGGCTTCCGACCGGCCCCGGGTTACTACGAGCCGGTCGGCAGCACCGACAGTGAGGCGCTGTTCTGCGATATTCTGAATGACCTGCGACGCGACTGTGACCGTGACACCGCCACCGAGGTGATTGTCGGCCGGCTGGTCGAATTGGCTCGTGTTTATGCCCGTCAGGGGGTGTTCAACCTCCTGCTCAGCAACGGGGACTGGCTCTTTACCTACTGCAGCACCAAGATGGCGAGCATCACCCGCCGCGCGCCCTTTGGCCCCGCGCGACTGAAAGATGCCGATGTCATCGTCGATTTTGAATCGGAAACCACCCCTGACGACGTGGTCAGTGTGATTGTGACCGAGCCCCTGACCACGGATGAAATCTGGGACATCTACCAGCCCGGTGAGTGGCGCCTCTGGCGCCAGGGCGAAGTCATCATGCAGGGAAGCGCAGGCTCCGACTAGAAGGACGCCTTAAAAGAATGCCCGGGAAAACCGGTCTTGTGTCCGCGGTTTTGTCCGGTGGCGATTGAACCGAAGCCCGCAACAGCCGAGCTTACCCGTCAACGCACCACCGAGCTTTCTATGCAGGCTGATCCAATATCCTAGTTATCCATGGTCAGTTTCATGGATTGGGCTATGACTTTGGGATCGACGGGGCTGCCGTCCCGGTAGGTGACGCCATCCAGCCACGTCGCCACGGCATCCGGGTGTCGGTGCATCCAATAGCGAGCGGCCCGGTCCTGAGGAACAAACTCGTTCAGGATCATGTCCATCACCTGTCCTTCCATCGACAGTGAGAACTGCAGGTTGTCCAGAAGTGTCGCGACGTTCGTGCATTCTTCGGAGAATCCGGCGCGGGTGTTGGTGTAAACCGTTGCACCGCCCTGGTTGGGGCCAAAATAGTCGTCGCCACCGTCCAGGTAGGCGATATCAAATCGCTCGTTCATGGGGTGAGGCGCCCAGGCGAGGAAGACGATCCACTTGTTATCGCGGATTTTGCCATTCACCTGAGCCAGCATGATGCGTTCCGATGTCTCAACCAGATCGAACTGGCCCAAACCAAAGGCGTTGGTATCGATCATGTCGAGAATCAGCTTGTTGCCGTCGTTGCCTTTTTCAATCCCGTATATGCGGTCTTCAAACTTGTCAGCAAACTTGGCGATATCGGAGAAGTTTTTGACCCCGGCGTCATAGACCGATTGCGGTACCGCCAGCGTGTATTTTGCGCCTTCGAGGTTGGGGCCCAGCCGGGCTACCTTCTGGTCTTCGATCAGGGGATCCGCTATGGGGGCCATACTGGGCATCCAGTTGCCTAGGAAGACGTCGATATCGCCGTTCGCCAGAGCGTCGTACGTATCCACGACGGAGTGATCGGAAATATCCACGTCGTAGTCAAGCGCCTTCAACAGTTCAGACGCCACGGCGGTGGTCGCCTTTACATCGGTCCAATCGACAATGCCGAATTGTATTTGGTTACACGCTTCGGCTGCATAGGCCTTATGCCCAGCCACAACCGACGCAAAAATCGCCAGGAAAAATAGAGATCGCATGCCGCACCCGCACTCGTTGAATGAACGTTCAATCAATGGAAATTTGAGGCGAGAGTTTACCCAAAGCGGAGCCATGTTGAAATTAGCGGCGTCGTCAATACACGAGGTTTTGCGTTTTGCCCCGTCTTGCCTTGGTGACTTGATCAACGCTGTCGTTCCCGCCTCATACCAGAACCACGGAAGGAGCAAAGGGAATAGTCAGGGAAGGGTGACACCGTTGCGACTGGCGTGTGCCGGGGCGTTGTATCATGCAACGTCTTGGGAAAGTCGCCGGAGAGGATTACGAATCAGAAGACGACGGGCACGCCTGGTTATCGTGCCTTGATGAGGTTGGAGAGATCTTTGGCTGGGCATGCCTTGCCGGCTGTTTGATGCTCTCTCAAAAGACATGCGCCCGTTGAGCGGTGTCTACACGCAACGGGCGAAAAATAAAGGTGTACCGGTTTTCTCAATTAGAAAACGTAAATCACACCGATACCGACCTCGGCCTCATAATTGTGTCGGGACACTGGGCTATCCGCGATATCGTCGCCGTAGTGCTCGTAGAGTACTTCGCCGAACAATTGCCAATGCTCGGTAAAGTTGTATCGGTAGTTGTAGTTAGCGCCGATCGATCGGAATCCGCTATCAAGATCGGTGGGAGGGAGCCCCGAGGCGGCCGATTGGGTTGCATCAACGCCAAAATCACTGTTGGCCTGGTCACTGTCCTGAAACACCGCGACAATACCAATTTCCGAGCCGGTTCCGTCCGTCTGTGTTCCGAATCGATGACCGTATCCGATCAAGGCTCGATTTCCATTTGGGCCGAATATCAGACGGCCGTCTATCCAATCGCGCCACTCGCCGCTGAGATCACGACGGACCTGCAGTACGACTTCGGCCCCGTCATCCTGGTCTCCGAGGCCATCTAAATCCCCGTCGTCCGAGTCGGATTCCTGTCGTCCTTCGTCAAATCCCAGCGATGCCTCCAGCAACCAGGGGTCGGACACGAGCCCACGCCAACCAATGGCTTCTCCCGCAAAGTAGTAGATGTGATTGCCGCTACGCCACTGCAGCGCACCCGCAGGGTCGAATTCAAAATCGAAGTCGTCGGAACCTTCATACTCAGATTCATATTCAACGCCGACGCCCAATCCGATACCCCAGCCATCACCGTCTGTAAAGTCGTCCAGGGAAGGAAGAGGGACCAACACCGATCGGCTCTCTTCAGCCAATACGTTGTTTGTATAGGAAAATGCCAATAGGGGCACGGTTAACCAAAGAGCATTGGGTAACTTCATTAGGGTGCCCTCCGATAGAGGCGAAGTCGCACCAATAAGTATAGCTTTTCTAATTAGTTTGAGGGTGTTGAAGTGCCTGTTTTTTGACCAGCTCTGACGCCGCAGTGGACTTCTCCCAGTCGAGTGGGCACGCCTCGCGGCGAAATCCAGAAGTCCACTAAGCAGTAAACGGCTCAATGATTGAGGACAGGTCACCCCGTCCACTGAAAAACGAGAACGCCACCAGATCGCCGAAAACATAACCATCACGCGGTTCGGAAGGCGATAGATCAGTGCCGAAGCGGGAGCCCGGCTGGTATTGGGGCTGGCGGTACGATCGTCCGCTTTATCCTGGCTCGCAGGCAACGGCAACAACATTTGCTAGTATGACTGCCCCCTCATTCCCAAAACGATCAAACCCTGAAGCATGAACGCTCCCTTCAAACTGCGTCCCTACCAACAGGAAGCGGTCGATGCCACCCTGCGGCACTTCCGCCGATCCGACGAGTCGGCTGTGATCGTGCTGCCGACCGGAGCGGGGAAGAGTCTGGTCATCGCCGAGCTGGCCCGTCTGGCCCGGCGCAAGATTCTGGTGCTGACCCACGTCAAGGAGCTGGTGGAGCAGAATCACGCCAAGTACGAGAGCTATGGGTTAACGGGCGGTATCTTCGCGGCCGGGCTGAAGCGTAAGGAAAGCCGGCATCAGGTGACCTTTGCCAGCGTGCAGTCCGTGGCGGCGAATCTGGATCAGTTCAGGGATGCGTATTCGCTGGTCATCATCGATGAGTGCCATCGGGTCAGCGGGGACGACACCAGCCAGTATCACCGGATCATCGAACTGCTGCGGCAGCAGAATGATGCCCTCAAAGTGCTTGGGCTGACCGCCACACCCTATCGTCTGGCCATGGGCTGGATCTATCGCTACCACTACCGGGGCTTTGTCCGTGGCAGCCTCGATGGGCAGGACAAGCCCTTTCAACATTGCATCTACGAACTGCCGCTGCGCTACATGATCAATCGGGGGTACCTCACCAAGCCCGAGCTGGTGAACGCGGCGGTGGCGCAATACGATTTCTCCGCGCTGCCCCAGGACCGTTTTGGCGAATACGCCGAGAAGGACGTCAACCAGCTGCTAAGCAAGCATCAACGCGTGACCCGCGCCATCATCGAGCAGGTGATGGAGCTGGCCGGGGATCGCCAGGGCGTCATGATCTTCGCGGCCACCGTGGATCACGCGCGGGAGATCACCGGCTACCTGCCAGAAAGCGAAACCGCCCTGGTGACCGGCGCTACCGAACTGACCGAACGGGCATCGCTGATCCAGCGCTTCAAGCAGCGGGAGTTGAAGTACCTGGTGAACGTGTCCGTGCTCACCACGGGCTTTGATGCGCCCCATGTCGACTTCATCGCCATCCTGCGCCCGACCCAGTCCGTCAGCCTGTATCAGCAGATCGTGGGCCGTGGGCTGCGTCTGGATGAAGGCAAGCAGGATTGTCTGGTGATCGATTACGCCGGCAACCACGTGAACCTGCATCACCCGGAGGTGGGGGAGCCGAAACCGAACCCCGACAGCGAGCCGGTGCAGGTGTTCTGCCCGGGCTGCGGTTTCGCCAACATCTTCTGGGGCAAGACGGACGGTGACGGCCATGTCATCGAACACTACGGCCGCCGCTGTCAGGGCCTGCTTGGGGCCGCGGACGGGGATGACGCTGCAGCGTCGGACACACGTCCGCAACAGTGCGATTACCGTTTCCGGTTCAAGGAGTGCCCCCACTGCGGCGGCGAGAACGATATCGCGGCCCGTCGCTGTGGGCAGTGCCAGAAAGCCATCATCGATCCCGACGATCAGCTGCGGGATGCCCTGAAGCTCAAGGACGCCATGGTGATCCGATGCGCCGGGATCACGCTGAGCGCCCAGAACGGCAAGAGCGAGGGCAAACTGAAGATCACCTACCACGGTGAAGATGGGGAAGAGCTCAGCGAATCGTTCGATTTCAGCAAGCCACCCCAGCGCCACGTTTTCAACAAACTGTTCGGGCGCCGTTTGGCCGATAGCCGGGCCCCGAAAGTGTTCAGCCGTGCTGATGAAGTGCTGGAAATCGAAGCCTTGCTGCCATCCCCGGATTTCGTCATCGCCCGCCAGCAGAAGCACTACTGGCAGGTGCAGGAGCGGATCTTTGATTATCAGGGGAATTATCGTAAGGCGAATGAGGTGTGAGGTTTGCAAAATGTGCGGTTTGCAAAAAAAGGAAGCGGTACGTCGTTGCGAATTCCTGTGAGGCTCAGGTGCTGCTTGCCTACGCCAAACAATAATTTCCTACTTTGTATATGATGTAGGTTCGACGTTGGTGAATCGGTCAGCGTTTAGTCGGGAGACGATGATGAACAAGAAAACCGTAAAAGCGACGTTAACGAGCGCCATGATTGAGGCGCAGACGACTGCTTTCCTGAAGTCTGGCGGGACGGTGGAGTATGTCGAAAAGGGTAAAAGCGGGCGATTCGACGCTAAAGGATCAAAGCAGATTGATCTGAAGGCGAACTGATCACGATCCAGCCACTCAGTTGTGGTCCATTCCAGTTCCCATGGGCATGGCGCACGTTCACGGCACCATACTTGGCAAGCTCCTGAAGCACTCCTTCGATTGATTGATGGCTGACGTTGTCACAGTCGATCAGGAGGGCCATTTTGTCGTTATTGTTCATATTCCCTGAGCTTTGCCTATCCCGGATGGCGTAAGTGCATGAGAGTACTTGTTACCCGCGACGGCGGCTGGAATCCACTCCGCCGCAGGCTACAATAGCGCTCCCGAAAACCGTCGCGGAGTACCTCTATGCCAATCGAAAAGAACCAGGTGGTCCTGTTCCACTACAGTGTCAGTGACGAACAGGGCAACGTCGTTGAAACCTCCCGAGACGGCGAACCGAACGCCTACCTGCACGGTCACGGCGGCATTATCCAGGGCCTGGAAGAAGCCCTGGAAGGTCGCGAGACGGGCGACACCTTCAGCGTCACCGTTCCCCCGGAGAAAGGCTATGGCCCGCGCAACCCCGAGGCCATGCAGCGCGTGCCGATGAAACACCTGCGCGGTGCCAAACGCTGGAAGCCGGGGATGATCGCCCAGGTGCAGACCGAGCAGGGCCCGCGCCACGTGGTGGTTGTTAAGGTCGGCCACAAGTTCGTCGACGTCGATACCAACCATCCGATGGCTGGCCGAACCCTAACCTTCGATATCGAAATCATCGATGTACGCGACGCCGACCCGGAGGAGATCGCGCACGGCCACGCGCATGGGCCGGGAGGGCATCACTGAGCGAGTCACGCCTTCTCCCCATGCCCACCACAGCACTCGCCCCAGCCACGCTGGCGTGAGGTGTGCCCGATCCCGGGGTTGAAGCTGTTGGTCGGGTCCAGATCGCGGTAGAAACCGGCCAGTGCGGGCTTGGCGACGTAGAGATGGCCCACGTTGTGCTCGGCGGGGTATTCGGCGCGGCGCTCGTCCAGCAGTGCCCACATGCGGTGCTCCATGGCGAGCGGGTCGACGCCCTTGCGCACGATGTAGTCCTGATGGAAGACGTGGCAGAAGAAGTGCCCGTAGTACAGCTTGTGCACCATGCCCTGTTCCAGCTCGGCGGGCAGGGTTTCGACCCAGTCGCGGTCGTTGCGGCGTAGGGCGATGTCCAGCGCGACGATGTCTTCCACCTCACGACGGTGCACTTCGCGGTAACGGATGGCTGCGCCGGCGATGGCAAAGCGATGCAGGAAGGCGCGGCGCCCTTCGTCCTCGTCGCACTCGAAGAAATGGTCGCCGTCCCGCCCGGCGAAGAAGCGGGCGAGGTGTTCGCGTGTCTGGGCGGCGGTGTCGTCCGCCACGCGCAGCAGCAGGTGATGCTCGAAACGATCGCGGTAGTCGCGCATGCGTTCGGGCAGGTGGCTGGGCAGGCGGTCCATGACTTTCTGGATCAGCCGGTCGCTGACACCACGCAGGCCCAGGCGCTCGAACAGGCCATCGATCCGGCTCTTGAGCGCGAAGGCGGTGGGTACGCGGGCGGTGCCGAAATGGTCGATGATCAGGTAGGTGTCCTTGCCGTAGCGCTCGCCGATGTCGAACGCGGTGCGGTGAATGTATTCGCCGGCAATGGGCAGGCTCGGCAGGTGGGTCAACAGGTGACGGCGGAGCTCGGTCAAATCCTGCGGATCGTTGGTGCCGATGTAGAACACAGTGCTGGCCTCCTTGACGAAGGTATCCAGCCGCACGGCAAACAGGCACAGTTTGCCGGCTGAGCCCGAGGCCTCGAACAGCCGTGACGGGTCGGCGTTGAAGCGCGCGGGGGTATCGGCGTCCACGTCACGCACGTGCTCGGCGTAGCCGGCGTCCGAGGCGTTGGCGGCCTCATTGCGCACGGCGTCGGGGCAGTAGTCGCCGGTCTGCAGGCGGGTGAGAATTTCTTCCGGGCTATCACCCAGTTCGATCCCCAGGTGATTCACCAGCGTCAGGCGGCCATCGGCCTGCACCTGGGCGTAGAGCGCCAGTTCGGTGTAGGCCGGACCACGCCGCACCAGCGCTCCACCGGAGTTGTTGCAGACGCCGCCCAGCACCGAGGCACCGATGCAGGAGGAGCCGATCACCGAATGCGGTTCGCGGCCCAGCGGCGCCAGCTCGCGTTCCAGGCGATCGAGGGTGGCGCCGGGTAGGCAGACCACCTGCTCGCCCTGGTTGATCAGTTGCACGCCGTCCATGCGTCGGGTGCTGATCAGTACGATATCGCGGTCGTAGTCGTCGCCATCCGGGGTGGAGCCGCCGGTCAGGCCGGTATTGGCGGCCTGCATGATGACGATGCAATCCGCCGCCACCGCCGCCTGCAACACCTGCCACTGCTCCAGCAGGGTGCCGGGCCTGACCACGGCCAGTACCTTGCCCTCGCCGGTACGGATGCCCTTGCGAAAGTGCCGGGTCGGCTGATCGCCGGTCAGCACATGGCGTCGTCCGACCAGCCCGCGCAGCCGGTCCAGCAGCGTACGGCGTTGATTGCGGTCAGCCACACTCATGCTTCGGACACCAGCAGGTCGGCGTTGATCTCGCTGATCGACTTGGCGCCGGTCAGTACCATGGCCACCCGCATTTCTTTCTCGATCAACTCAAGCAGGTTGCTGACACCGGCCTGGCCGCCGGCCGCCAGTGCGTAGACAAAGGCGCGGCCGAGCATGGTGCAGTCGGCACCCAGCGCCAGCATGCGCACCACGTCCAGGCCGGTGCGAATGCCGGAGTCGACCAGGATCTTCAGGTCGCCCTTGACCGCATCGGCAATGGCCGGCAATGCGCGGGCACTGGACGGGACACCGTCGAGCTGGCGGCCGCCGTGGTTGGACACCACGATGCCGTCGGCGCCGAAGCGCACGGCATCGCGGGCGTCCTCCGGGTCCAGAATGCCCTTGATCACCATCGGCCCGTCCCAGAAATCGCGAATCCACTCCAGATCCTTCCACGAGATCGAGGCATCGAAGTTGGCGCCCAGCCAGCCCATGTAGTCCTCCAGTCCGGTCGGGTGGCCGCGATAGGCGGAGATATTGCCCAGATCGTGCGGCTTGCCGCGCAGACCCACGTCAAAGGCCCAATGCGGATGCGTCACCGCCTGCAGGTAACGGCGCATGGCCGCGTTGGGACCGCTCATACCGGAGTGCGCATCCCGGTAGCGGGCACCCGGCACCGGCATGTCGACGGTGAACACCAGGGTGGTGACGCCGGCGGCCTTGGCGCGCTCCAGCGCATTCTTCATAAAGCCGCGGTCTTTCAATACATAGAGCTGGAACCACATGGGGCGGCCGATCGCCGGTGCAACCTCCTCGATCGGGCAGACCGAGACGGTGGAGAGGGTGAAGGGCACGCCCTTGTCCGCCGCCGCGCGCGCCGCCTGTACTTCGCCCCGACGGGCGTACATGCCGGTCAGGCCCACCGGCGACAGGGCCACCGGCATGTCCAGGGTTTCGTCGAACAGCCGGGTTTCCAGGCTCAGGTCCTCCATGTTTTTCAGCACCCGCTGGCGCAGGGCAATGTCGGCCAGATCCGCGACGTTGCGCTCGAGCGTGCGCTCGGCGTAGGCGCCCCCATCGATGTAATGGAACAGGAAGGGCGGCAGGCGGCGCCGGGCGGCGGCGCGATAGTCGGTCGAGGCGGAAATGATCATCAAGGAATTCCCATCGGTTCTTGAACGAATCGCGCCCCGGCGCGCAGGCCGGGGCGCATGCAGTCACGGCATCAGCCGGCCATCAGCGGATCGCTGACGCCCAGCACATAGGCGGCGAAGAGCGCAATCAGCCCCGTTACCAGCACATAGTAAAGGGTCGGCCAGACGGTGCGGCGCAGCGTGGTCCCTTCGCGCCCCAGCAGGCCCACCGTGGCCGAGGCCGCCACTACGTTGTGGATGGACACCATGTTGCCGGCTGCGGCGCCGATGGCCTGCACCGACACGATCAACGCGGTGGACAGCCCCAGGTTGCTCGCGACGCCGAACTGGAACTGGCTGAACATCATGTTGGAGACGGTGTTGGAACCAGCCAGAAAAGCACCCAGTGCGCCGATGGTTGGCGCCAGCAGCGGGTAGATGCCGCCGACGCTGTCGGCAACGTAGCGCGCCATGACAATCGGCATGCTGGGCAAGTCGCCCGCGTTGATGCCGGAGTTGATCAGGATGCGCACCATCGGCACGGTAAACAACAGCACGAAGCCCGCGCTCAGCAGCACGCCCCAGGATTCACTCGCCGCCTTGCCCAGCTCGCTGATTTTCATGCGGTGCAGGAAGAAAGTGGCCAGCACCACCATGACCAGGATACCGCCCGGCAGGTACAGCGGCTGGAGGCCGGCGCTGATACCCGTCTCGCCCAGAATGTCGGTGAAGCTGACGGCCACCGACTTGAACGCGGCGGTGACCTCCGGGAACACCCGGCTGATGACCAGCAGCACCCCCACCAGCAAATAGGGCAACCAGGCGCGCACGCTGCTCATGGGGCGGGCGGTGAGTTCGTCCAGCTTCATCTCGATTGAGCCCATCCAGGCCGCCGGCCAATGCTCGCTCGGGGCAAAGTCCCACTGGCGCTTGGGCACCAGGAAGCCGAAACGCGCGGCGGTGGTGACAATCGCCAGCCCGGCCAGGCCGCCGATCAGGGAGGGGAATTCCGGGCCCAGGAAGATGCCGCCCAGCACATAGGGAATGGTCATGGAGACCCCGGCAAACAGTGCGAAGGGCAGCACCTCGAGCACCGCGCGCCAGCTTTTGTCCCGGCCGAAGAAGCGCACCAGCATGATGACCATGATCAGCGGCATCGCCGTGCCGACCAGCGCATGCACGATAGCGACCTGGCTGGTGATCAGTTGCAGGTAGGCGTCCCAGCTGGAGCCGTTGGCGGCCAGCTGCTCGCCGATGACCGCGTGATCCAGGCCGGTGTTGACCCCTACGATGATCGGCGTACCCACCGCACCAAAGGACACCGGCGTGCTCTGTACCAGCATGCCCATCAGCACGGCCGCCAGGGCCGGGAAGCCGATGGCCACCAGCAGCGGCGCGGCAATGGCCGCCGGGGTGCCGAAGCCGGACGCGCCCTCGATAAAACAGCCGAACAGCCAGGCGATGATGATTGCCTGGATGCGGCGGTCCGGGCTGATGGTGGTAAAGCCGGCGCGGATGGCCGTGATGCCGCCCGAGTGCTTGAGCGTGTTGAGCAGGAAGATGGCGCCGAAGATGATCCACAACACGCCGACGGTCACCAGCAGCCCCTGCAGGGTCGAGGCCAGTACGCGGTTGAAACTCATATCCCAGACGAACAGTGCGATGCCTGCGCTGAGCAGATACACCAGTGGCATGGCACGGCGTGCCGGCCAACGCAAACCGATCAGCAGCACCCCGGCAAGCAGAATCGGGGTGAATGCCATCAGGGCAAGAAAACCGGAAGACATGGAACGCTCCTGTATTTGTTATTGATGTACGAGCATAAATTGGTAATACCAATTTACAAAATTGTGAGCGGGTAGATTAGAAAAGCATCAACGGCATGTCAAACCTGCGTCTTTGGACGTGCGGAACTAGAGGCGAGTATTCGGGTTGATCGTGCGACGGCCTCTGGTTACTCTTTCGTATAAATTGGTAAGACCAAAAGGATCAGGAATGGAATTGGGGCAGATTCGCCAGCACCGACTTTCCGACAACATCGTCGAGCAGCTGGAAACCATGATTCTGGAAGGCACGCTGCAACCGGGGCAGCGACTGCCCGCCGAGCGCGCGCTGGCCGAGCGGTTTGGCGTCTCGCGACCGTCGCTGCGCGAGGCGGTACAAAAACTCGTGGCCAGGGGGCTGCTGATCAGCCGTCAGGGCGGCGGTAATTACGTCAGCGAGTCGCTGGGCTCGAGCTTTAGCGACCCGTTGCTGAGCCTGCTCGAAGGGCGTCCCGAAGCCCAGCGTGACCTGCTGGAGTTTCGCCATACGCTGGAGGCGGACTGTGCCTACTACGCCGCCCGGCGCGCCACGGAGCTTGACCGTCAGCAATTGCAGTCGGCCTATGACGCGTTGCAGGCCTGCTACGCCCGCGAGGGCAAGGCGACCCGTGCCGAAGAAGGCGCCGCCGATGCGCGCTTCCATCTGGCGATTGCCGAGGCCAGCCACAATCTGGTGCTGCTGCACACCATTCGCGGTCTGTTCGACCTGCTCAAGCGCAATGTGGTGACCAATATCGGCGGCATGTATGCGCTGCGCAGCGAGACCCGGCACATGCTGGTCGCGCAGCACCGGGAACTGTTCGACGCCATCATGGAGGGCCGCGCCGAGGATGCCCGGCGCATCGCCGGCGAGCACATCAGTTACGTGCAGGACGTACTGGAAGAGAGCGAGGAAGAAAGCCGCCGACTGGCCCGTGCCCAACGGCGCGAGCAGCCGGGCAGTCGCTGATCAGGCTGGCGGCCTGCACGGTATCCCCGTGCAGGCACCTGTCGCGGTCTGGCCAGTGCCGCTTGCTGACTACCCTGACGCCGCAGCAGGAAGCTGTCCGCAAGCCCTTCTATGGATCACTTCCACTGATCCCTTCTGAAGCCAAAGCCCCGATGGGTTAGAATCCATCGGGCCAAAGGATTTGGCTGGAGAGAAAAAGGTTCAGGTGGTCCCTGATTAACCCATTCCAGTCGTCCTCCACCCACGACCATCACAGAGGATTCTCAGTCTATGTCCCTGCGCGTTATCCAATACGAAGCCGCTGTCGAGCGTTTATCCTGGCGCGATGCCATTGATGCACTGCGTGCGGGGCACCGGGCGGAAAAGGCCGACGTCGACGATATTTTCCTGGGGCCCGCCAAAGGCACGCTGCTGAACCGTGCGGCCTATCTTCCGGGGCAGGGCTATGGCGTGAAGGCGGTGACGGTTTTTGACGAGAACCCGTCCCACGGGCTCGATACCGTCCAGGGTGCCATGATGGTCTTCGAACCCGAGCACGGCGCGTTGAGCGCCATTATCGAAAGTCGCCTGGTCACCGAATACAAAACCGCGGGGGACTCGGTACTCGGCGCCCAACTGTTGGCCCGGCCGGACAGTCGCCATCTGGTCATCGCCGGTGCCGGGACGTTGGCGCGCAGCCTGATCCGGGCCTACACCGCCGGCATGCCGGCGCTGGAACGGATCTCGGTGTGGGCGCGCCGGCCCGAACAGGCGCAGCAGCTCGCCGATGAGATGAGCGATCACTCGATCGAAGTCGTGGCCGCTGCGGATCTTGAGGCCGCCGTCGCCACCGCCGATATCGTGTCTACCGCCACCATGGCCCGCAGCCCCATTCTTAAGGGCGCCTGGGTCCGTCCGGGCACCCATGTGGATCTGATCGGCGCCTACAAGGCCGACATGCGTGAAGCCGACGACGCGCTGATCGCCGACCATTCACTGTTCGTGGACAGCCGGGACACGACCCTCGGGCATATCGGCGAGCTGAAAATCCCCATCGCTAACGGCGTGATCACGGCGGACGATGTCAAAGGCGATCTGTACGACATGATTCAGAACGGCATCGGCCGTGAGTCCGATCAGGAAGTGACCGTGTACAAGAACGGCGGCGGTGCCCACCTGGACACCATGATCGGGATGTACATTGCGAGCGTCATGAAGTAGCGCTGAGGGCAGGCCGCTCGACCCGGACGCCAGAACCGGGGACGAGCGGCTGTTTCCAGCCACGCGCGACGAGGCACAAAGCGAGGTCAGCGACAGGTATGCGAATTGGCGTTATCGCCGATACCCACAGCAAGATGCGTCCCGAAGCCCTGGAGGCTCTGCAAGGCTCGGACGTGATTCTTCACGCCGGCGACGTGGGTCGGGATGACGTTCTGAAAGCGCTGGAGGACATCGCGCCGGTGGTGGCGATTCGCGGCAATATCGACAAGACCGGCCGCGCCGCGGATCTGCCCGATGTGCTGGAACTGGATTTCCTCGGGCACGCGTTCTACATGCTCCACGACGTCAAAACCCTCGACCTGGACCCACGGGACCGGTATCGCGTGGTGATCGCCGGCCACTCCCACAAGCCGCGTAACGAGTGGATCGACGGTGTGCTCTATTTCAATCCCGGCGGCGCCGGGCCCCGGCGATTTACGCTGCCGATTACGGTGGGGCAGTTGGAGGTGACGGCAGATGGCGTCGTTGGGGACATCATCGACCTGGCGGTCTGAGCCGGACTGAGTGCCTTCATGGCTGATCCCGCTTTGGGGCGAGCCGGACTCGCTTCTGCAGTTGCCTTGGCCCAGCCAGTCTCGGTTGCCAAGAAGTGATGCATTCACGTACGGCCAGACCATTGTCGTCGGCTTCACTGTTATGACCGCCCGGGGCCGAGTGACCCCCTGAATGAGGGGATGGCCCTGGTGGTGGGCTTACGGCATCGCGCTCAGTCCACGATATAAAATCCTGTGAAATCTTCCCGCCGCCTTGCCTGATACTTTTTAAAAAGTGAGATAATTCCGCGCCTTAAATCCTTCCAGAATGAAGTTACAAGGAGTGTATATGTCTGAAGCCCGTTTCAAGGAATACAAGATGGTCCACATCGCCGAAGGCGGTTGCGGGACGCTGCTGCTCGGGTCTTCCGGTTTGCCGTTGAAGAAAATCGAGGCCGAGCTGAACCGTCTGGCTGCCGAGGGCTGGCAGGTGGTTTTCCAGGTGCTGGAAATGAAGCGGTTTTGGCTGTTCTGGCAGCGTGAAGCGGTCATCGTGACTCTGGGGCGCTGATTTGATCGGCAAGTTCCTTGCCCTCCGGGCCATCGGTTTTTACCGGCGTACAGGCGGTGGAAGCCGATGGTTCGGGATTGACTGCAATTTCGAGCCGACCTGCTCGGCCTACGCTGAGACGGCGATTGAGCGGTTTGGGCTGTTCCGGGGACTGCCGTTGATCCTGGGGCGCTTGAAGCGATGCAATCGGAGCGACTGCATCTGCAAATGCATTGAGCCGGTACCACGGAGCCTGTCGAATGCTGAAACAGAGTGATGTTGATTCAGAAGAGGAACGGTTGCGAAACCTCGCCGGCAAGCTTCCAGACGAAAGCCGGAAGGCCCTGTTTGGCGAACTCCGGGGGCAGATAAAAGATCCCGATACCTATGCCGTGCTGAACTGGTTTTTCCCCATAGGAATCCATCATCTTTATCTCAGAAGATGGTTCAGTGCGCTGGCGGATATCGGGCTGATCGCTATCGGCATCGTATTGCTGGTGCTGGATTTTCTTTGGGTCGGCGTCATCCTGATTGGTGTGGTTTCCGCCTGGGAGCTGTGGGCCCTGTTCAGGTCGCAGATTATCGTCCAGGACTGGAATAACCAGGTCTATCGGTCCCTTCTTGATAAGTATGGCGCGTAGGGCGAGCAGAGCACGCCGAAGCATACAGCGCGTTGAGAAAGCGTGGCGCGGACTGAACATCAGGCACCGCGAGCTCCGGCAGCCGTTTTCTCCCCATACTCCCCATAAAGTCAGTTATCGAAGCCAACCTCTTCCGTCTGACGAAGAGGCTGGCTGCAGACTCCTCGCCTTATCCTTTCGTTCTCAATACCCGCTTAACCGTCAGCCCCTGCACCAGTATTGAAAACACCACGACCACGTAGGTCATCGGCAGGATCAGGTCCCGTTCCTCGCTCATCGGCAGTGACAGGGCCAGCGCTACTGAAATGCCGCCTTTCAGGCCGCCCCAGGTCAGGGCCTTGATGGGATTGGGTTTGAAGTCCCGGAAAGGCTGCAGCGCGACGACGGGGATTCCCACCGAAACGAACCGCACCAGGAGCACCAGCGGCACCGCGATGATCCCGGCCCAGAGCGAGGGCAGCTCGAACGTGATGATCATCAGCTCAAGGCCGATCAACAGGAACAGGACCGCGTTCAGCACCTCGTCGACCATTTCCCAGAAGGTATCGAGCTGCTCCTCCGTCTTCTTGGACATGGCGAACTCGCGGCCGTGGTTCCCGATCATCAGGCCGGCGACGACAACCGCGAGCGGACCGGAGGTGTGCAGTCGACTGGCCAGGGCGTAACCGCCGGCGACGAGGGCCACGGTGATGAGAACTTCAACCTGATAGTTGTCCAGGTTCTTGAGCAGGTGATAGCCCAACAGCCCCAGCAGGAAGCCCAGTACCAGGCCGCCGACGGCTTCATGCAGGAACAGCACGCCAATGTTCTCGAAGGACGCCTCATGCCGGCCCTGGGCGATCCCCAGAATGGCGATGAACATCACGACGGCGACGCCATCATTGAACAGCGATTCGCCAGCGATTTTGGTGGAGAGACTGGCCGGCGCGTTCAGCGATTTGAGGATTGCCATCACGGCCACGGGATCGGTTGGCGCGACCAGGGCGCCAAACAGGAGGCAATAAATGAAGGGCAATGGACTGCCCAGCCACTGCAGCACATACCACATCGCCCCGCCTACCAGGAACGTCGTGAGGACCACGCCCACGGTGGCCAGTAAGGCGACCAGCCATTTCTGATCGGCGAGTTCGTCCAGGTTCACGTGTAGGGCGCCGGCGAACAACAGGAAACTCAGCAGGCCGTTGAGCAGGGTAGGGCCGAGATCGGCGCCGCCAACCAGCTGCTCGGCCCAGCCGGCCAGGCCGGTCACACCCAACGGTTTCAGCCCGAGCAGTATCAGGGAAAACGCCAGCGAAAAGGCCATGACGGCGATGCTGTTGGGCAAACCAATGAAACGGGCATTGATATAGCTGAACAGTGCCGACAGGCACAGCAGAATAGCGATGATTTCAAAGAGAGACATGCGTTCCTTTACGTCCATGTAGCGGTGGAGAAAGGCCGTTGTGTGAGCGTTCCGGTCGGTCCTGTGTTCGTCCGGTCAGACTCGTGTCGGCCTGGGCGGGCTATTCTCGCACAGTGTTGGGACGGAGTTTCAGAAGAAATAAGCGGCGCCGAGGCGGCATGGAGCCGGTTTGTCGGTTCGATGCCGCGGCCAGGAACTCCTGTCTGGATTGGCCGAACGCTCCAATGCTTCCCAGTTGATTTATATCACCAGTCCGACGATCTCTCGCTTGACCCTACACACTATCTCGCGCAAGCATGTTCGTATAATTAACTAATGTTCGCGATGCGAACAAAATCAGATGATGAGACCCTTTCGACCATGCAAGCTGTGACCAACTTTTCTGTGCGCGTCGTCCAGCGCTATTTGCCCAGCGCGTTCGTGCTGGCGATCCTGCTGACGGCGATCGTTTTCTTCCTCGGTGTTACGCTCACCGACAGTTCCCCAATGGACATGGCCAATTATTGGGGCGGTGGCTTCTCCAAGCTGTTCAAGTTTGGCATGCAGATGACCCTGGTGCTGCTGACTGGCTACGTGCTGGCTCTGACACCGGTCGTGCAGACCCTGCTCTCCGGCATGACACGGCACGCCAGCACGCCCAGGCAGGCGATGGTGCTGACCATCGTGGTGAGCTTCGTCTGCTACTACCTGAACTGGGGCTTCGGCATGGTGACCGGCGCCATCCTGGCCCGAGAGATGGGGGCCCGGATCAAGGGGCTGCATTTCCCGCTGATCGTGGCCGCCGCTTACGGGGGCGAGCTGGTCCGGGGACCGTCGTCGTCGATTCCCCTGGTCATCGCCACGCCGGGCCATTTCATGGAAGACAGCATCGGGATTGTGCCGGTCACAGAGACTTTATACTCGCCCTGGAACATCGCCCTGACCCTGGGCCTGCTGGCGCTGCTGATTGCCTTCTTCATGATGCAGAAACAGCCCGATCGCATCGTGGAGCTGCGTGCCGGCGACGAGCAGCCAGACGATGAGACCCTCGACAAGGCCTCGATGAGCCCGTCCGACCGCCTGGAGAACAGCCGCTGGCCGACGTTCCTGCTGGGTGTGCTGGCGGCCACTTTCCTGGTGGGGCAGGCTATCGACAAGGGCTTCAGCATCAACCTGAACACCATCATCCTGATCTTCCTGGCGTTGGGCCTGCTGCTGCACCGGAGTCCGGCGGCTTACCTGAAAGCGGCGGAAAAGGCGGTCAACGCCGCGCGTGGCATTATCGTGCAGTTCCCTCTGTACGCGGGGATCGCCGGCATGATGACCAGCGCCGGCCTGGTAACGCAGTTCAGTGAGGCGATCATTTCCGTCGCCACGCCGACCAGCTTCCCGATCCTGACCTTCCTGTCTGCGGGCATCGTCAACTTCTTCATTCCATCGGGCGGCGGTCAGTGGGCCATCCAGGGACCGATCATGATGGAAGCGGCGGCCGCCATCGGCGCGGATCCGGCGCAAACCATCATGGCCTTTGCCTGGGGCGATGGCTGGACCAACCAGATCCAGCCCTTCTGGGCTCTGCCGCTGCTGGGCGTGGCGGGGCTCTCGGCTCGCGACATCATGGGCTACCTGCTGATCTGGCTGGTGATCGCCGGCGTTGCGATTGCCGGGACGTTTGTGGCGCTGTCCGTCTACGGCTGACGCCGCCTCGCGGAATGCCGGTCTGGCATCATGCCAGGCCGGCTCCCGCCCACGGCGAACCTATCCCGCCAGCGCCGCCCGTACTTTCTGGCTCAGGTGGCCCATGTCCACCCGGCCTGTGACCTGCGGGCGCAGGGCGTTCATGACTTTGCCCATGTCCTGCATGCCCTGGGCATCGGCGGTGCTGATCGCCTCGCGGATAAGGCCGTCCAGCTCGTCGTCGGTGAGGGCGGCGGGCATGAATTCCTCGATGATGACCATCTCCGCCCGTTCCTTGTCGGCCAGCTCCTGGCGACCGGCGTCGTCGTACTGACTGGCGGCATCGCGACGCTGCTTCAGCATCTTGTCCAGCACCTTCAGCACTTCGTCGTCGCTGAGATCGCGGCGTTCATCGATCTCGATCTGCTTGA
Source organism: Marinobacter sp. JSM 1782161 (assembly GCF_011421605.1). Classification (NCBI taxonomy): domain Bacteria; kingdom Pseudomonadati; phylum Pseudomonadota; class Gammaproteobacteria; order Pseudomonadales; family Marinobacteraceae; genus Marinobacter; species Marinobacter sp. JSM 1782161. The sequence continues at coordinate 1,782,046 of NZ_WSSA01000002.1, read as the reverse complement.
TCGCGGCCTGGGCCATGCGCAGGGTGACCAACCGGCCCTTGTCCTTGTTGCGCATCGCTTCCTTGACGGCTCCGGCCAGTGTTTCCTTGAGGGATGGGGCAGACATAGCGGATCTCCTGTGCGGGGTGTTGAGGATGGTACCTTAACCCAAAACGGACCCGGTAGGGACGAGTGCCGCCTGCGGTCGATTGCAGACGTACCGCGATTCGAGCGTTGGCTGTTTTCTGTCAGCCGTTACCCCATCAATCCCAACTGCACCACGACGGACACCGTCAGAGCCGAGGCAAAACCGAACACAAGGGCACTCTTCAAGTAGCGGGAGATGACGAGGAAAGTCACCAGCGAGAGGATAAGCGTCGCGGTGCCGACGTGGAACAGCGTGCTCTCATTGTTGAACAGGCTGAAGCCGTCGCCGAACGCGCCATAGATGGATATCAGCTGCAGGAACGCAATAAAAGCCAGGGCCGTGTTCTGTCGTTCGTTCTGTTTCTCGACCTTGTTGTTGTGGATGCGATCCTTGGCCTGCAGGTTCAGCTCTATGCTGTCTTTGACGTAGGCGACGTCGTCGTTGCAGTGCCAGCGCTCCATGAGTGCCGTCAGTTCCCGGTGATACTTTGGGAACAGTCGGTTCTTGTAACCCTTGAACTTTGCCAGCAGGTCGTAAAAGGCGAGCCGGACTTCCTCGGCGTCGTCTACTTCCTTTTCGCCAATGCCTGCTTTTCTTCTCAGCGTCATGTTGAGCTCATCGGCGAAGTAACTCTTCATGTAGCCCAAGCTGAAGAAGAAGGTCTGGGCACGGATCATCATGTGAAGGATGTTGACCAGCACTTCAAACGGGAAACCCACGGCGATGGTGTAATTCCAGCCGGGATGAAAAAAGGACCCCGGATAATCCTGACTCATCGACTGGCCATCAGTGATCTGGCCGACGGTTTCCTCGTTGGCAAAATGGGTTGGATTGATGTCGAAAGCATGCCCCGACATGAGTAGTGGAAGAGTTTTCTCCTCGGAGAACCCGATATCCTCCCCGGAAAAGGAACCTCCGGCCCCCGGCGGCGTTCCGAGAATCTGGATGACGTCGGTCGTCGCCCGTTTGAAGACGTCGTCCATGTACTGGTCGATGCCGAGATTCCTGAACGATGAGCGCTGGCGGAAAATATTCTCAATGATGCCCGTAGGCGGCGGGGCGGTGGTTTCCAGGCAGACTTCGGTGATCACCAGGAAGCAGGCGTGCGAATCGTACAGAAGGTGACTACGCACATCGCGCACGCCAACCGCGTCGATCCTGGGAGTGGTGAGCCTGGCTGGGTCGCCGTTGAAAGAAGCTACATGGCTCAACTTCAGTCCCCGGGCCTTGTCGATGGCTTCAAACGCGGTGACCTGGCAGGCGTCTGCTATATCATCGGTTTCGGAGTAGAAAACGTTGTGCCCTTCCAGCGTGCGATGCGCGCCATACGTGTCGGTCCCGAAGTGGCGGGACATCGATAGCATGGCGTCCACATACTGGGGACCCTGGCCATCGTGACTTCGGTAGTCTATGGATGAGAGCAGGAAAAGCTTGAGGTTGCCTGTCGATGTCATAGGTACGTTGCACCGTGTCCGCTCAGGTAATCGTCGGGAAGTGGTTCGCTTCGGTAGTCCAGCGTTAGCTCTTCTCCCTCCCGGATAAAGCGCAGCGTGACGATCCGGATCCTGTCGTCACCGAGCCGTTCCAGCTTAAGGTTAGGCGTACGAGCGTGATTGATGTAGAAGTACCTGGTTTTATAGGGGCGGACTAAAAGGCGGTTGCCCGGCAGCGCATTCCATTCGCTTGTCAGGTGTTGTGTTTCGTGCAGCGACCAGGGAACCACTTGGCCGTCCAGCTCCGCGATCGCCAGTCCGGCTTCGAGATCTGTGATACAGAACAGGCCGTGACCATGAATGGTGCTGGATGCGATGCGCGTGTATCTGATGTTATCGATAACGTCCGAAAACAAGAAAGGTCCTTAGCGAGCCACAGTCTGAAACCGATGGCTTCATGCGGAGAGGTCACGCGGGCATTTTGTCTGTTTTCTGTCAGAAAATGAAGTTTTCAGATCAACCCCGACCGGATCATGTCAAACATATCGAGGATCCGCGCCACATACTGATCCTTGGGGCGGAAGCTGCTTTGGGTGCTGATGGAGACGTCCCGCTCCAGATGGTCCAGCAGCTTGTTCAGGCGTCGTCGATGCAGTCCCACTGCGGCCTGCACGGGGTCGAAGATAACGCCGGACAGGGCCGCCAGCGCCGCCAAGGCGGCCATGACCGCGACCATCACGCTGGCGGTGGTGGCCAGTGACGGCTCCGGTGGAAACCAGCTGTAGTACCACCCGCCGATCGTCTCGCCGAGGATGAAATCCCGGGCAGCCATAAACTTGGCGGCCATGGAAGCCAGCACTACGCCGAGCCCGATCCCGCCCGGTGTGAACTTCTGGAACGCAAAGGCCCCCAGCACCGTACAGGAAATGCTGTTGGTGATGTCGGCCGACGCTGTGCGGGTGACCCGGTACTGGCTGAGCGCGTCCGCGACCAGCGGCTCGATCAGCGTGCTGAAGCGCTGGTGGTCGACCGGCTCGAGGGCATGACGCGCGTAGACCGATTCGAGGGCTTCGATCAGGTAGTCTTCCAGTAGAGGCCCCGGCTGGCCATCGTTCAGCAGGTCGACCAGGATCAGGTCGGAAATGTGCTGCTGGACCTGGGTGGTGAAGCCGGCCGGCACCCGGTCCGCAAACTGGTGCAGCCACGCCAGCCTTGGTCGATTGCGAATCAGGATTTTCAGCAGGCACGCCAGGGCGTACACCGGCGCCCATAGCAGGTTGATCGGCGCCCGCAGCATGTCCCAGCCGAGTGCTTTGCGGTTGGTCTCGATTGCACCGGGATAGTGAAAGTGGCGATCGATAAAGCCCGGTATCCGCGTCCGGCAGTCGTTGAAATAGCGCGCAATGCCGGCGCGGATGGCCTGCTCGATCTCCGCTTCGGAGACGGGGTGCTCGGGCGATGTGGCATTGGGCATGGTGAAAGGTGTATCAGCGGGTTTGTGAGTGGCCGGCACATTTAACCGTATTAGAGAAAGCCGGGACAATGTTCCTGGGGTAGCCTGCACAATCATACTGGCGGCGCGGCTTGCCGGCGACGCTCTGTTGATTGTTTCCGGGAAGCCCTTGCGGATTGAAACCGCACAGCACAACTCCTACCCTCACAGGCATTGTGATCCGCTGTGCGAGTAAGGGATCACAGTGTAACCGTGCCAGCTTGAGTTCTTCCCGGAGTGCTCGATAGTCGACGAATAGAGGAGGGCGCCATGAAGTCGTTGTCGAGTACCGGTTTCGCGCTGTTCGGCGCTTCGCTGATCGCCATCAGCTACGGTCTGGCGCGCTTCGCCTTTGGTTTGTTCGTACCTCCCATCCGGGCCGATCTGGGCCTGACGCCCTACGTCATCGGTATTATCGGCGCGCTACCGCTGATCAGCTTCCTGCTGGCCTCGTCGGTGGCCTCTTTTCTGGCGGTTCGTTTCGGCGCCCGTAACACGGCGGTGCTGTCCGGCGCGTTTGGCGTGGTCGGGCTGGCGCTGATCAGTCAGGCGTCCGGCGCGCTATCGCTGGGCGCGGGCGTGTTTGCCTGCGGCCTCTGCACCGGTCTGATGATGCCGGCGCTGACGGCGGCCATGCAGGTACTGGTCGACCGCTCTGTCCATGGCCGCGTGAGCGCAGTGATGAATGCGGGAACCAGCGTGGGCATCGCCGTTGCCGTACCCGCCGTGCTGTTTCTGGCGGGTATTTGGCGGTACGGGTACATGGCGTTTGCCGTTCTGGCGGCCATCGGTATGCTGGCCGCCTGGTACGTGATTCCGTCGGTATCCCGGGTGACGCCGGCCAATGCGGCGCCGCCGCCTCCCATCAGCGCGTTGCAGTGGGCGCGCCTGTTCCGGCTGTCGCTGTTTGCGTTTGCGATGGGCTTTGTGTCGTCCGCTTACTGGATTTTCGCGCCTGACCTGGTGGTGACCCTCGGCGAGTTGCCGCCGTCCGCGACCGGCTGGCTCTGGCTGGCGGTGGGGGTTGCCGGGCTGGGCGGCGCCGTCGTGGCGGATCTGGCCGACCGCAACAACCCGCCCATCACCCAGGCCCTGATGCTGATGATGCTGGCAGCGAGCTTGGCGCTGCTGGCGGCCAGCCCGGCGCAACTGGTGTTGGCGACCTTTTCCGCGCTGGTCTTCGGCCTGTCCTACATGAGTCTGACCGGGCTCTACCTGATGACCGGCATCCGCCTGTTACCGGGACGGCTGTCGCTGGGGCCGGTGCTGCCTTTCATGGCCGTCTCGCTCGGCCAGGCGTCGGGCTCGCCGATCCTCGGCATGCTGGTGAACCAGTTTGGCTACAGCGACGCGTTTGCCATGTTTGCCGCCATCGGCATTCTCGTGGCCATCCTGTCACCGCTGTACCCGCGCCACATCGATCACGCGGCCGAGGACGAAGCCGAAGAGGAAACCGGGCTTCAGGCGGCGTACGACTACCAGCTTCAGGACGAAGAGGGTGAGCCGTACACGTATGAGTCGCATGACACGGACGAAGCCGAACCGACGGAAAAGGGCGTTAGCGGTCCCCGGTAAACGGCCGGAGCGCTCTCCGTTCCCGCTATCGCTCGCGAACGTTCGCCTGGACCGCCTCCCGGATCGGCGTGGTGCCCTGGTTCAGTTCCAGAATACGCTGGCCCATGCGTGGCTCATGCAACAGGGTAGCGAGGGTTTCGGCGACATCTTCCCTCGCAATCTGTTCGTGAAACGCGGCCGGTCCGAGGGAAACGGTTCCCGCGCCCGGTTCGTCGACCAGTAGGGATGGGCGCAGGATCAGCCAGTCCAGGTCGCTGCGGCTGAGCGCAATATCGGCGCCTTTCTTCACGGCGAAGTAGTACTCCACGTCCTCGCCCAGTTCCCGCTCACGCCAGGACTCCGGCAGCACGGAGACCAGTGCAAAGCGCCGGACGCCCGCCTTGCGCGCGGCCTCGATGGCTTTGTCGACGCCGTCGCCATCGATGGCCCGGGTGACGTCCGGCCGGCCGCCGTTTGAACCGGCGGTGAAGACGATGGCGTCCGCATCGCCGATGGCCTCGACGAGTGCCTGTGTGTCCATGTGGGCCAGATCACCAACGTGTGAAGGCACGCCCTGGGCCTCAAGTTCGGCGTGCTGCTCCTGGCGGCGGACGAGTCCCCGGACGGTATCGCCCCGAGCCTGCAGTTGCCGGGTCAGCAGGCGTCCTATGCTGCCGCTGATGCCAATAATGAAGACGTTCATTTTCAGTGCTCCTTGGTTGCTCGGCGATTGCCCTTCCATTACGGTCGGGCTGCCTACGGGTTACGCCACAGCCGGAATGCACCCGATGACGCTCGTCTCGAATCCAGACCGGCCAGCCCCGTCTCGCCCACGGTGTTAACGCAGCGGATCGCTCGGTATGGCTCTCGCCTTCCGCCGTCGCGGGCTCGTCGTTAAGATACGCGCCGTATGTCAAAGGGCGTGCGAGCCGTATGTTGAATTGGTCTGTTGAGAGCAGGAGACATCCATGGCCGGGAAAAAACGGGTCCAGATGGTAGAGGAGACTCGCGCCAAGCTGATTCAGTCGGCCCGGGAGGCGTTCGCCGCCAAGGGCTATGCGGCGTCGTCGATGGACGATCTGACCGCCGCGGCGGGCCTGACGCGAGGCGCGCTCTATCACAATTTTGGCGACAAGAAGGGACTGTTGCAGGCGGTCATCGACCAGATCGATGCGGAAATGCTGGAGCGGATGAGCGCGGCTAAGGAAAAGGCCGGCAGCGTCTGGCAGGGATTCATGGAGGAGAGCATCGCCTACATGGAGATGTCTATGGAGCCGGAGATTCAGCGCATCGTGATGCTGGACGGCCCCGCCGTGCTGGGCGACCCCTCGCAATGGCCGAACCAGAGTGCTTGCCTGCGCACCACCATGAACACCATCCAGGCGCTGATGCAAGAAGGTACCGTACGACCGGTGGACCCCGAAGCGGCGGCCCGGATGCTCAACGGGGCGGCCCTCAACGCCTCGCTCTGGATTGCCTCCGCCGACGAACCCGAAGTCGTGCTGGGTAAGGCGGTGGATGCCTTTCGCTGCCTGGCAGAAGGGTTGCTGCAGAGGGACTGAACCGAGGGCGCCTATCCGTATTCCACCTTCGCTTCGATCATGCGTCCCTTGACCCCAACGCAATCAGGCTTAGGGTTAAGAGGGATGGGCCGGTTTTCGGTATCCGGGAACCGGCGCGCGGGACAATCGACACTCACAGGACAGGCGAAAGGAGAACGCAATGGGCAACACGATCCAGGTGACATCGCCACTGGTCATCCTCCACGGCGACGAGATGGCCCAGGTGGCTTTCGAGGCGCTCCTGAAGACGTTTGTCACGTCGAGGCTGGATATCGAACTCAAGGAGATCGACCTGTCGGCGGAGAACCGTCTGGCCACCAACGGCCATGCGGTCACGGAGGCCATCGAGGCCATCAAAGAGTACGGCGTCGGCATCAAGAACGCGGGCATCACGGTCAACCGCACCCAGCTTGATGAACTCCTCAAGAAGTACCCGGACGTGGACGGCAACAACCTGGATCCATTGGCCACCAAATCCCCCAACGGGGCCATCCGCAAGGGCATTGGCGGTAACATAACCCGCGAGGACATCCAGTTCCGCAACCTCCGCGTGCGTCGGCCCGACTGGATCGGCCGCGACATCGACGTGATGACCATGGATGACGGCGGCATCAAGGACAGCTTCAACGAACTGGCTCGCGCCACTGGCATTATCAAACTGATGTTCGTGGGCAGCAGCGGTGACCCGGAGGAGCTGCATCGCCGGGAGATCCACAAGGGCGATCCACTGTTGCTGGCCACCAACGACATGGCGGATGTCGAGGACTGGGCCCGCCGGTTTTTCCAGCGCGCCCTGGACGAGAAGCGGGACATCTACCTGGGGCTGAAAGACACGGTGATTCCGGGCTACGACGGCGCCATGCGCACGGCCATCGAGACGATCTACAAAGATGAGTTCCAGGCACAGGTGGAAGCGGCGGGGCTCGACTTCCACTACGAGCTGATCGATGCCCAGGCGGCGCGGATCGTGTCCAACCCGCCGGAACGCGCGCTCTGGGGCGTGCCGGATAACACCACCGGTCGCAAGCTCTTCAAGCTGGTCAATCAACTCAAGCGCTACGGTATTCCCGACAGGCACGTGCACGTGTCCATCTCCCGCATGAGTGCCGGCGGCGGTGACCAGTACGGCAGCTTCAACGCACCGGCGCGGGAGGACGGCATCGTCAAGGTGGTGGTGGACGGCGAGGAACGCCACGCCCGGCACATCAGGAAGGGTGACCCGATGCTGCTGATGTCCAACGACCGCAAGGCCATCAAGGACTGGGTCAGCCAGGTATTCCGGGACGCGTCGCGCAAGGACAAGGAGGTCTACTTCGGCCTGAAGCGGGAGTACATGGAGTACGACGAAGTCTTCAGCGAGGTGATCACCGAAGTGCGTCGGGAGCTGGCCAAGGAGGACACCCCGCCGCCGTCCTTCATGATCATGCGGCCGTCGCGGCAGCTGATCAAGATGATCACCGACCCGCCCCGCAACGCGCTCTACCCGTCACAGAATCTGGACGGCGATATTTTCTCGGACATCTCCGCCGCCCTGGGTGGCAGCCTGGCCACAGCCAGCTCCATCATCGAGAGCAAGGACGGCGCCATGCTGTTCGAGGCCCCCCACGGCACCGCCCACGACCTGTACGTGAAATATCAGGAAAGCGGCGGCAAGGAGGCGCATTTCAATCCGTCGGCGTTGATCTATGCACTCGGTAACGCCCTGGAAACCCTGGGCGAGCGGGACGGCAACCAGGCGCTGGCGGATTACGCAGGCCGACTCAAGCAGGCGCTCAAGGACACGGTGGCCGACGGCTACATCACCGCCGACCTCAAGGGCAAGATCACTGATCCGGAGGCCGAGAAAGTCGTGGACCTGTACGGGTTCATTGATGCCTTGCAGGAGCGGCTCTGACGGGCGGTCCGGACCAGGCGGGCCCATGTCGAAATCCGCGGCGCTGGTTCGACCAGGTAATGCCTTCCATTGAAAGGCGTTCCAAAACCTGATCAGGAGAACCGCTATGCCCGGCAACACGATCCGCCTGCACCGCATCCTGCGCGGCAGCCCCGAGCGTGTCTATCGCGCCTTTGTCGATCCCGATGCCCTGGTGAAGTGGCTTCCGCCCCACGGTTTCATCGGCCACATCGACGAGATGGACGCGTGCGAGGGCGGGGGCTACCGAATGTCCTTCACCAACTTCACGACCGGCAACAGGCACTCGTTCAGTGTGCGTTTTGACGAACTCAAGCCCGGCGAGCTGATCCGCCACACCGACCGTTTCGACGATCCCGGTCTGCCCGGTGACATGCAGGTGACCATCCGCCTGAGACCGGTGCTGTGCGGGACAGAACTGACCATCGAGCAGGCCGGCGTGCCCGAGATGATTCCGGCGGAAATGTGTTACCAGGGCTGGCAGGAGTCGCTGAGTCTGCTGGCGTTGCTGGTGGAACCTGACATCCCGGATGAGGTCTGATGCGGCATACGGGACACCGGGCCTACCTCTGCGGCAGGTGCGTGGATCAGGCCTCTGCGGCTACCTGAGTGTCTGCCTGGGCGGCGATGCTGCCACGGATCAGCGGACTGATGCTCGATCCCTGCACGATGATCGAGAAAATCACCACGATGTAGGTGATTAACAGAATCAGCGCGTGCAGGTCCACGCCGTTGACGTAGGCCTGCCCGCTGGGAATCGACGCCGCCATGGCCAGCGCCAGGCCACCGCGCAGGCCGCCCCAGGTGAGAATCAGCACCGAGTGCTTGTCGTAGGTCCGGAAGCGCTGGAACACAGCGTAGGGCAGGCTGACGCTGATCAGCCGCGCCAGCAGGACGGCCGGAATGGCCAGGAGGCCGAGCAGGATCTGTTGCCCGGTGACCGGCAGTATGACCAGCAGCAGACCGATCAGCAGGAACAGGAAGGCGTTCAGAACGCCTTCCACCGCATGCCAGAAATTGCGGATGTTGCGAATGCTGCTCAGGCGGCCCATGGAGGCCGCCTTGGCACGGGTGACGTTGCCGATGAAGATGCCGCTGACCACCATCGCCAGCGCGCCGGATACGCCGATGATGTTCGCCAGGGCAAAACCGGCGGTCGGAATACAGAAGGTGAGCAGCAAGCGGATGTTGCCGTCGGTGCTCTTGGTCAGCAGGAAATGCCCCACCAGGGCCAGCAGCATGCCAAATGCGATGCCGCCGAGGGCTTCGGTCAGGAACAGTTCGGCGACGTTGCCAAAGGTGGGTTCGGCGCTGGTGAAGGCCAGGGCAAAGATCGTCGTGAACACCACCAGGCCGACGCCGTCGTTGAACAGGGATTCCCCTTCCACCTGGATGGATATGGAGGGTGGCGCCTTCATCTGTTTGATGATGGCCAAGACCGCAATCGGGTCGGTGGGGCTGATTAGCGCGCCGAACAGCAGGCAGTAGATAAACGGTACGGCCCAGCCCATCCATCCCAGCAACCAGAAAAGGAACAGGCCCACCAGGAAGGTGGATGCCAGGGTGCCGAACAGCACCAAGATGGTGATTTCCCAGCGGCGCTTGCGCATCGCCCGCAGATCGATTTCAAGCGCCCCCGCGAACAGCAGGGGGCCGAGCATGCCCTCCAGCAATAACGATTTGAAATCCACACTGCCCAGCATGCCGGAGATGGCCGCGGCGGTCTGGTTGCCGAGCACTTTCCCCGACAGGATCAGCAGCAGCGACAGGACCACCGCGCCGGCCGTAATGGCGATGGTGGTTTGCATGTTGAGGAAAAACTGGTTGGCGAAGGCGACGAGTATCGCAATCGCGGAAAGGAAACACAGCAGATACCACGTATCCATCGACTCTCCCGGGCAAGACATCGGTTGAAAGCCAGACGCCGCCGTCTGGTGATTGAGTGTGATCTACAGCTTGGTATGAACGGGGCGACAGGGCGGGACCATCGGCGTCGTTGACGTGCAGCCGCAACGTGGGTTGCCAGCCACTCATTCATCAAGGAGCAGAACGTCGAGTCGGGAAACAGACCCGGCGTCTACAATGATAGCCAATTACCGGTTCCTTGCGGTCGTCAATGATGATCTGGCTAAACATCCAGCCGTTGCAGCCGATACATCTATTGTTGAGCGACTGGGGTGTGGCGTGAACCACTGCCCACCTTGCCAGCCGACTCGTCGCGTGGATGAGTGAGGGGGATCTCCCGGCCGGCCAATGAGGGCCTTCATCTCTGTCGTCTTCTCCCATTACAGGACTGTTGTCGATGTTTGGAAACGAACTGCGAAAAGAAAACGCCGCCCTGAAGGAAGAGCTCTACATGCTGCGGCAGTTAGTCGCGGACATTTCGACGGAAGTGATGAAGCTGGAGCTGGATACCGGTGGGCGGATCATCTCCTGTAACGGGAATTTCGAGGCCGAGTTTGGCGGCGGCCTGTCCGCGTTGGACGGCCGACACGTCCGGGATCTGGTGCCGACCTACTTGCGTGACACCGAGCACTATCGCCGGATGATGGACGCGGTTGATACCGGCGCGTTCTGGGTCGGAGCCTGGCAGGTGCAGAACCCGGCGGGGACGCATTTCTGGCTGCGCGCCTCGGTGTGCCCGATCAAGCGCAGCGATGGCAATCTGGATCACTTCACCATCTTCGCCAACAACCTGACCCGCACCATCGAATCCTCCCGCCAGCACGAGAACCTGATCCAGGCCATGCAACGTTCGACGGCCGTGATCGAGTTCGATATGGGCGGTCACGTACTCAACGCCAATAAACTGTTCCTGGACGCGATGGGCTATTCCCTGGAGGAGATCAAGGGCAAGCATCACCGCATGTTCTGTCCGCCCGAGGTCTACAACTCCAGCGACTACGAGCAGTTCTGGAACCGGCTGGGGCAAGGCGATTTTGTCGCCGACCGCTTCAAGCGGGTCGACCGCTACGGCCATGAAGTCTGGCTGGAGGCGTCTTACAACCCGTTGACCGACTCGCGGGACGAGTACTACAAGGTGGTCAAGTTTGCGACGGTCATCACCGACAAGGTCAAGCAGGACCAGGAAGTGGCCAACACCGCCAGTGTCGCCTACGAAACCTCCCAGGACACCGACGCCAGTGCCAAGCGCGGCATGGAGGTGATGCAGAAGACCGCGGAGGTGATGCAGCAGCTTGCCGAACAGATGGAGAAAGCCGTCGACGGCATCGGCGAGCTGGACAAGCAGTCGCAGACCATCAATAGCATCATCCAGAACATCAGCGGCATTGCCGACCAGACCAACCTGCTGGCCCTCAATGCCGCTATCGAAGCGGCCCGCGCCGGTGATCAGGGCCGCGGCTTCGCGGTGGTGGCGGATGAAGTGCGCCAACTGGCCTCCCGGACCTCCGATGCGACCGAAGAGATCTTTGGTGTGGTCGGCAAGAACCAGACGCTCACCTCCGACGCCGTCCGCATCATCGAATCGGGCAAGACCCAGACCGAAGAGGTGAGGGAACTGGTCAACGAAGCCAGCGGCGTGATCAACGACATTCAGGACGCGGCGCGTAAAGTGGTGGATGCGGTGTCGCAGTTCTCGAACCGGTTGGAGCGTTGACCCGGCGTCGGCCTTGCCTGATCTGATCCCATTGTCCCGGCGTAGCTCTCAGTCCAGTCATTCCGGAGTGGAGCGAGCCGATGCCCGAAGGCCCTGAAATCCGACGGATGGTCGATGACATCAGCCACGCCGTTGCCGGTCAGACGGCCGAGCGGGTCCTGTTCGCCTTCGACCGGTTCAAGCCCTTTGAAGGTTTGCTGAGGGGGCGGAGGGTGACCAGCGTCGAAGCCCGGGGCAAGGCGGTTCTGGTGTTTCTGGCCGCGACCGACGAGGACGGCCCCTGGTGCGTCTACAGCCACAACCAGTTGTACGGGAAGTGGCAGATCGGAACTCCGGAACGGGAACCCCAGACCCAGCGCCAGCTCCGTTTCGCGGTATGCGGCCCGCGCAAGGCGGCCCGACTCTACAGTGCATCGGACATCCGTCTGGTGCGGCCGGATGAGCTGGATCAGGTGGACTACCTGACACGCCTGGGCCCGGATCCGCTGAACGAGACGGTGTCAGTCGAGGATTTGCTGAGGTTGTTCGACGATCGGCGATTCCGCGGCCGCAATCTGGGCGGCTTGCTGCTCGACCAGGGTTTCGTCGCCGGCATTGGTAACTACCTGCGCTCCGAGATCCTGTTCGAGGCGCGTCTGGCGCCAACGCGACGCCCCCGGGAACTGGACGACAGCGAACGCCTCCGGTTGGCCGAGGCGATTCTGAAAATGATCGAACGCGCCTATCGCCTCAAGGGCATCACCAACGATCCGGAACGAGCCGAACGCCTGAAACACAACGGCTGGACCTACGGCCAGCGCCGCCACATGGTGTTCAATCGAGACGGTCAGGCCTGCCACGAGTGCGGTGGGGCTATCGTGAAGACAACCCGGGCGAGCCGCCGGTTGTACCATTGCCCCGGCTGTCAGGCACCGGAGGAATCGGCGAAGCACCCGCCGGTGCCTTGAAGATCGGCTCGCCCATGACCTTGTTCGCCACTCGTGCTAGCGTTCGTGCGTCGACTGGCGCTGGAGCGCCTCTATTCTTTTCTGACGAACCGGACCTTTACACGTGCTCGTTCTCGATCAGCCAACGGCCCAACGCATCGTTGAGCGGACAATGCTCGCGATTGGCCATTCCGTAAATGTAATGAGCCCGGACGGGGTGATTATTGCCTCCGGTGAACCACGCCGGGTCGGCAGCGTTCATGCTGCGGCGCGACTGGTTGCCCAGCGTTGCGAGCCACTGCTTATTGAGGCGGCCGATGTTCACGAGTATCCCGGGTCGAAGCCCGGGGTGAACCTGCCCGTCACGGTAGGCGGGCAGCTGGCGGCGGTCGTGGGTATTTCCGGCTCCCCCGGCGAGGTGTCACACCTTGCCGATCTGGTCTGCATGACGGCCGAGCTCATGCTGGAGCAGGCCGCGTTACTCGCTGCGGGCCAGCATCGTCGTCGGCAGATTGAAGAGACACTGCTGGCCGCTTGTGAGGGTAAGCCGGTCCCGGCCGTCTGGTTCGAACAACTGGGCATCGATATGAGCCGTCAGCGCGTTGCGCTGCTGGTTGAGGCGACCAGCCAAAAGTCCGTTGATCAGGTGCTGGCTCCCCTGTTGCCGGCAGTCGAACAGCGTCATAAAACGGCGCTGGCGATGCATCTGTCGCCCCGGCAACTATTGCTGTTCCTGGAAACCGAACAGCCACAGCCCGGCCCGGAGGAGGTCCGACGACTACTGAACCTGCCGTTGCGGGATGACGTCATACTGGCCGTCGGGGCGACCTTCTCGACGCACTTCCAGATGGGCTATCAGTCGGCCCGGATGACCCTTGAGGTCGGCCGTCGTCAGGCACCTGACAAACGGGATCTCCACTACGCGGATTTCCACGTCGCTGTGCTCTGGCACAGCCTGGGGCCTGGCTGGCAACAATCCCAGTTGCAAGCCGTCTTGGACGGCCTGCTCGACCATCGCCATGGGGCGCTCTATCTGCGGACACTAGAACGCTATATCGATTGCGATGGACAGATCCCGTACTGCGCGGAGCAACTCCATGTCCACCCCAACACGGTGCGCTATCGCCTGCACAAGGTTGAGTCGCTGACGGGCCTGTCGCCCTTTTCGATGCGGGATCTGCTGGTGCTGCAGTTGGCTTTGGTGACGCGTTGAGTTGTCCAGGTGAACAATTATCTTGGCTTCATAAAGCCGATTTCTGTTCTATTGGCTAACGACCTGTCCGGGCTCAGCTTCTAAACTGACGCACTGGACTTTGGCTCCACACCAATAACGCTCCATACCAACAACAATGTTTTCCAAAGGAGAGTATTCATGCACCTGGTTCTGATCCTGGTGGCGCTGATTGTGTTTATCGTCTTCGCGACCAGCAAGCTCAAGCTGAACCCCTTCATTACCCTGCTTCTGGCATCGTTCCTGGCGGCCTTTGCGTTCGGTTTGCCCCTCGACTCAATTGAGCAGACCATTCGCACCGGTTTCGGCAATATCCTCGGCTATATCGGGCTGGTTATCGTGCTCGGGACGATCATCGGGGTTATTCTCGAACGCACCGGTGCGGCGATTGTCATGGCGGAAACCATCATCAAGGCGTTGGGGCAGCGGTTCCCGTCACTGACGATGTCCCTGGTCGGCTTTATCGTTTCCATACCGGTTTTCTGTGACTCGGGCTTCGTGATTCTGAACAGTCTGAAGCGCTCCATGGCCCGGACCCTTTCCGTGTCCCCCGTTGCCATGACCGTTGCCCTGTCCACCGGACTGTTTGCGACCCATACCCTGGTTCCTCCGACACCGGGACCCATTGCGGCAGCCGGCAACCTCGGCCTTGAGGACAGTCTCGGGCTGGTGATTGCGGTAGGCTTTGTATTTGCTGTTATCGCCGCGTTGGCCGGCCTGTTCTGGGCGTCTCGCTGCCGGAAGCTGGACAGCCGGGAGCTGGATCTGGCGGAAGAGGCATTCGAGGAAGCGAAGGAATACTACGGCGAGTTGCCGTCAGCCTGGGCGTCTTTTGCGCCGATCTTTGTGCCTATTGTCCTGATCTGCCTGGGATCGGTGGCCAACTATCCCACAGCGCCCCTGGGCGAAGGCGGCCTCTATGAAGCGTTGAACTTCCTGGGCAAACCGCTCAACGCTTTGATGATCGGTCTGGGGTTCGCCCTGTTGCTGTTACAGGGGGACAAGAAACTGGAAGAGTTCGCCCGTCATACCCAGAAAGGGCTGGAAGTCTCCGCACCGATTATTCTGATTACGGGGGCCGGCGGTGCGTTCGGGACGGTCCTGGCGGCCACGCCGCTGGGTGAATATCTGGGTGACACGTTGTCGACACTGGGTCTGAGTGTGATTATGCCGTTCCTGGTGGCGGCGGCACTGAAGTCGGCGCAAGGTTCTTCGACCGTAGCCCTCGTCACAACCTCGGCCCTGGTCGCGCCTCTGCTGGGCCAGTTGGGTCTGGACTCCGAGTTTGGGCGTGTACTGACCGTCATGGCGATAGGTGCCGGTGCGATGACAGTCTCCCACGCGAACGACAGCTATTTCTGGGTCGTCTCCCAGTTCAGCAAGATGGACGTTGCTACGGCCTACAAGTCCCATACTGCCGCGACGTTGCTCATGGGGCTGGTCACGATCGTGTGCGTCTGGCTGGTTGCTCAGGTAGCACTCTGACATGCGCGTTGTTATCGCACCGGACTCGTTCAAGGAATGCCTGTCTGCTAACGCTGTGGCTGCAGCAATCGCACGCGGCTGGAAGCGGGGCGCTCCGGGGGATGATGTCCTGGAAGTGCCCCTCGCCGATGGCGGTGAAGGCAGCACGCTTGCCCTGGTTGAATCGCAGGGTGGTGACTTGCACTCGGTGGATGTAACGGGCCCGCTTGGCCGGCCCGTTCGCGCCTCGTACGGCCTGGTGAACCGGGGCCGCACCGCGATTGTTGAGGTTGCTGAGGCCAGTGGCCTGCACCGGGTGCCCGTGGCGGAGCGGGACGCTTTGTGCGCGACCAGTTACGGCACCGGTGAGCTGATCCGTGCGGCAATCGCCCATCGTCCCGAGAAACTGGTGTTGTGTCTGGGTGGAAGTGCCACGACGGACGGCGGGGCGGGTCTGCTCCAGGCCCTGGGTGCAGAGCTGCTTGATGCGGCCGGTGACGATGTCTGTCCCGGTGGCGTGGGACTGACTCAGCTCGCGCGTATCAATATGGTGCCGGCGCTTGAGAAACTGGCGGGCATCGAGCTGACAGCGGCTTGCGATGTGACGAATCCGCTGCTCGGACCAAACGGCGCAGCGGCTGTGTTCGGTCCGCAGAAAGGGGCGACGCCGGACATGGTTCGTACTCTGGACGCCGCATTGTCGCGCTTTTCCGATCTGGCCGGAGGCGCCGGGTTTGACATGCATTCTTTTGCCGGCAGCGGAGCCGCTGGCGGTATTGGCGGAATGTTGGGAGGCGTCCTCGGTGCCCGACTCCAATCGGGGATCGAATTGATCATGGAAACGGTGGGGCTGGAAGACCGGATTCGCGGTGCTGATCTGGTGATCACCGCCGAGGGGGCCATTGACAGCCAGAGTGCCCAGGGGAAAACGCCTGCGGGCGTTGCTTCCCTGGCGCTCAAGCATGGTGTTCCCGTCATAGGGCTGGGAGGGCGAGTCGGCAACGATCTCCAGGCGCTTCATGCGATCGGGCTGACGGCCGCTTTCCCGGTCGTCCAGGGACCTTCTTCCCTGGCCGATGCCATAGACGCGGCAGACGCAAACCTGGTTCAGTCCGCCGAACAACTGGCTCGTCTTGCCGGTGCCCTGGGCTCCCGCCGATAACGCGTTGCTACGGCCTGGCGCTGCATGATGTCAGGCGTGTACGGGGAGTGCGGTGAGAACCGGCGATGATTCCCGCCGGTTCCCGGTCATTGCAGGGGAACGATCAGAACCCGTAGGAACGTGAGATGGTGTCCTTGTCGCCGGACTGAACCAGTGCCCGATAGGCTTCGTTCAGTTCGTTCAGGATTTCCGGATCGGTGTTCTTGTTCACGGCCAGGTACATCGGCGTTTCGCGGAACACCAGCACCCGCTTCAGGTTGGTGACGTCGGAGGCGTCGGCGGCGAGGTAGGGGCCGGCCAGGCCATCGGCCACCCACAGGTCGATCTGGTCTTCCACCAGGCGACGGGCGTTCAGGCCGTTGTTGCTGATAGCGGTGACGTCGAAGCCCTTTTCCGCCAGGTACGTCGTCATGACGTCGCCTTTGTAGCCGCCGATTTTGTACTTGCGGGCATCGTCCAGGTCATCGAGTTCAATCGAGGAGCCGGGCTTGGCGAACAGGGTCCACTCGATGGACGACAGCGGTCCCACCCAGTTGAAGAATGGTTCGCGCTCATCGGTCTTGGAGACGCAATAGATGGCGTGATTGGGATGCTGCTCGGTCCGGTTCATGCCGTAGGCGAGGTCACGCAGCTTGATGCTGTGTTCCAGGTCAGTCTTCGCCAGCATGGCTTTCAACACGTCCGTACACAGGCCGGTGATGTCTTCCGCCGAGTGGGCGAACGGCTGTCCGTTGGTGGTCATGTTATAGGGAGGATACTGCTCGGTGTATACCCGCAGCTCCTCGGTGGCAGTGGCGCAACCGGCCATCATCAGTAAGGCGCAAAGCAGCCCGACTTTTCCTTTCATGAACTCGCTCCATTCATTCCAATAAACGTGATCTGGGAGCGCGGCATGATATTGAACGTTTGTTCAGTGCAACAGGTCCGTTCTTTCTTCTTTACACTTTTGCAACATGTTGAAACGCAAGAAAAAGTCACTCTCAGGTGATGCTTTTTGGCAATTCGTAGAAACCGGAACAGATCCTGTTCGACGTGGGGCGGCGCGGCTGCGGCGGGTCAGCGCGTGGGGCCCCGGCCGTCCGGAGCCCGCGTCGGTTACTCGCCCGGATCGGCTTCGGCCGTCCGTTTGATAGCCCGCTCGATCATTCCTCGCCATTCCGCCGTCACCGGCAGTCCGAAGGTGTCCCGCAGCACCTGCTCCAGGCTCTCTGCATCCAGCTCCTGGCGGTGGGAGGTGCCATCCGGAAACTGCGTGGTGAGCCGGCCATTGAGCAGCTTGTAGCGAGCGTCGGGTGTGGTGCGCGCCACCATCAGGTGTGAGCGGAACGGCGATTGCGGGTAGGTCGATGTGTACCAGTTGGCCACTTCGTAGTCGCCGTTCAGCAGCGGCTCGCCGGACAGTTCGTAAACCGGTCGCCAGTCTCCATCGATCTGCGCCTGCAGCAGCAGGCCCGGGCCGTAGGGAATGAGGCGGAAGGTTTCGTGCTGGGTGGGCTGAGGCTCGGTGGTGTCCATGCGCAACGGTGTCGTGAGGACGTTGCCGCCGAAGCCGACGTCCACCAGCCAGGGCCGGTGGTCGATCCAGACCTTCAGGGCCATATGCGAGTGCGGTTGCGGCGCCGTACCCGGTTTGGCCATCCAGCGCACGCGCGCGGTCAGGCCCTCCACGTGGAAGCCGAGCGCCTCCAGTACCCGTTTGAACAGCCCGTTGTGTTCAAAGCAGTAGCCGCCGCGGCCGGCGTGGATCAGCTTGTCCTCCACGGCTTTGGGCGAGATGTCCACGCCCCGGTCCAGCAACACGTCGATGGCTTCGAAGGCGATGGCGTCGGGGTGACGTGCATGCAGACCTTGCAGGGTCTCCAGCGTCGGGGTGAGCGGGCCGTGGTAGCCGATGCGCGCGCAGTAGGCGTCCAGGTCCGGGGCGGGCGGTTGCTCCCGGTCCAGGGCGGCAATGATCTGGTGTGCGGCAAAGGGGGCGTAGGTATCGAGCAGGCGCACCCCGGGGTGGCGCTGGCGCAACCGGGCTTTCAGTGCGTCGCCGGCCTCACCCAGTAGCCCCCGGCCCAGGGCAATCAGGTCGAAATCCCGCGCGTCGAAGTGGTCCGCTGCGCTCTCTGGTGATGCCGTGCCCCGGGCCTCGATGCCAAACGCGGTCAGCTCATCCAGAACCGTTTGCAGGACGGCGTCCGAGCGCCCCAGAACCAGAACTTTCCTGGCCACTGGCGGTTGCTCGGTGGTGCCTGTTTCGGGCTTGATGTCCTGATTCATGAATCCGTTCTCCTTGTCGTGTTTTGGGGCTGGCCTGAGGTGATGGTCCACGAACATAGTTCCTCAAGTTAAGTTGAGGTCAAGGGTTTTGGCGTAACGAATGAAAACGACATTTGTACAGGAAACGGAGGCCCGCGGCTCCGGCGCCGGGTCAGTTGTAAAAGCGTGTAACAAATGAACCGTTTTTGGAAGCAACCTGATGTTTTTGCGATCAGTCGCCAGTACTATCGGGCGCTCGCGTCGATGCTCGGGAAGGAGCGTCACCGATTTCTCAAAGCGTGTCGACATCGGACGTCAGGAATGCTTTGCGCCTTAATGCGAGAGACAACCTCATGAAGCTCAAGTCGAAGTTGCTGGCGGCGCTTCTCGGAACCACCCTGATCCCGGTCCTGATCGTCTCGACGGTCACTGTGCGCAACGCCATCCAGCAGGCGCAGCAGGACTTTGTGGAGACCAGTACCACCAATATTTCCATCGTCGACGACTCGTTCAGCAACTTCCTGAACGTCATGGGCTACCAGGTGTCCTTCATGGCCGACGCCGCGGCCGTGAAGGACGCTCAGGCCGGTAAGCTGTCCACCTATTTCGGCGAGGCGCGCAAACCATCGCAGGTGGCCCGCGAGCAGGGCGGTCGGGAAGAAGCCATCTTCGATCTGTTCAGCAGCATCGGCGACAACAACCCCATGCTGGGTTACGTCTACATGGGCGACAAGCACGGCGGTTACGCCGAATGGCCCGGAACCGCCGGCTATGGCGACTGGGACCCGCGCGCCAAGCCCTGGTTCGATATGGCGAAGGACGGCAACTACGACGTCGTCCGCCGGGACGGATACTACTGGGAGCCGGACGACGCCTTCTACGTGTCCATCCTGAAGGCGTTCAGGAACAACGCTGGCGACTTCGAGGGAGTGGTGGCCCTGGACGTGTCGCTCAAATCCCTGACCGAGATGGTCAAGAAGGTGCGTTTCGGTGACACCGGCTACCTGATGATCATCCAGGGGGACGGCAACATCCTGGTGGACGGTGGCCATCCGGAGAACAACTTCAAGCCGCTGGACGGCATGGAGGCGGGGTATTTCTCGCAGATCGCCGATACCGACAACGGCGTGATCGACGTTACCGTCGACGGCGTGGACTACATGGCCAACGTCTACGAATCGCCGGATCTGGGCTGGAAGTTCGTCGGCTTCAAGCAGAGCAGCGAAATCTTTGCCAGCGCCCGGGAAGTGGGTGTGAACACCGCGATCATCAGTGCGGTGTTGGTGATCCTGTTCGGGGCCATCGGCCTCTATATCGCCAACCGCATCGTGACACCGATCAACCAGGTGAAGGACAGCCTCAAGACCATCGCTGAGGGTGAAGGCGATCTGACCACCCGCATTGAGGTGTCCAGCAAGGACGAAGTCGGTGAGCTGGCGACGTGGTTCAACCAGTTCATCGAGTCGACCCGCGAGATGATCGATGCGATCAAGGAGACCTCGCGGAAAATGGAAGGCGTGTCCACCGAGACCAATTCCCGGTCCGTGGAACTGGCGGACAGTTCCACCAGGCAGCTGTCGTCCATTGAGCAGATCGTCACCGCGGTGACCGAAATGGCGGCGGCGGCCAACGAAGTGGCCACCAACTGCGTCGACACGGCGTCCATGTCCGAGAAAGGGCTGGAGGCGACCCTGGCCGGCAAGGACGTGATCAACCGCAGCGCGGCCAGCGTCAAGGAGCTGGGCGAGCGCATCGGTTCGTCCACCGATATGATCCGCGAGCTGGAGAAGGAAACCAGCAACATCAACAGCATCCTGACGACCATCCGCGATATCGCCGAGCAGACCAACCTGCTGGCGCTCAACGCTGCCATCGAAGCGGCCAGGGCCGGCGAGCAGGGGCGGGGTTTCGCGGTGGTGGCGGATGAAGTCCGCAGTCTCGCCAAGCGTACCCAAGCGTCGACCGAGGAAATCAACGAGATCCTGGGCAACCTGGTCAACCGGACCCGGGACGTGTCCTCGGCCATGGCGCAGAGCGCCGAGGAGTCGACCGCCGCGGTGACCGCCTCCGGCGAAGCGCTGGAAGCCTTCGATAACATTGAGAGCGCCGTCGAGCGTATCCGCGATGTGTCCACCCAGACTGCCAGCGCGGCGGAAGAGCAGCATTCGGTGACCGAGGAGATCAATCGCAACATCGTCACCATCAACGACTCGGCCAATGACGTGACCGAGGTGTCCACCAAAGTGGACCAGCTCTGCTCCGACCAGGCGGATCTCAACCTGCGCCTGACGCAATTGGTGTCGCGCTTTAAGACCTGATGGCGTCGAACCGGGAGGTGGCTGGCCTCCCGGGTTTATCCCGCTCTCCGTTTTTATAACCACCCGTTCCAATAAAAGGCAGAATTCGTCTAGGCAGGGCATTGTTGTTTTGCTAACGGTGTCTTATCGTTCTGGTTCTAAAAACACTTGTCACTTATTCTCAAGCTGAATATGTGGATGCTGTGCAATCAGGGAGCGCTGTCAGTCATGCCGAATGCTTTTTCATCCGTCTTCACATCCCGCAAGGGCCGGGCGCTGGGTGCCCTGGCGCTGGTTCTGTCGCTGGCCGGCCCGGCTTCGGCGGCGGATCGTCAACTGCTGAACTCGTCCTACGATATCGCGCGGGAACTGTTCGCCGACTACAACGAACTGTTTGCCCGGCACTGGCAGGAAGAGACCGGTGAAACCGTCGAGATCCAGCAGTCCCACGCCGGTTCCTCCAAGCAGGCGCGCGCCATCCTGCAGGGGCTCGACGCGGACGTCGTGACCTACAACCAGGTGACTGACGTGAACATCCTCGCCGAGCGCGGCCGCCTGATTCCCGAGGACTGGGCCTCGCGCCTGCCCAACAACAGCTCGCCGTACTACTCCACCATGGCGTTCCTGGTGCGCGACGGTAACCCCAAGAACATCGAGAACTGGGATGACCTGATCCGTGAGGACGTGGAACTGATCATGCCCAACCCGAAGACGTCCGGTAACGGCCGCTACACGTACCTGGCGGCGCTGGGCTACGCCAAGGACAAGTACGGTGATGACCAGGATAAAATCGACGCTTTCATGAGCGAGCTGCTCGGCCACGTCAAGGTGTTCGACTCCGGCGGTCGTGGCGCCACCACCACCTTCGTTGAGCGCGGCCTGGGCGACGTATTGCTGACGTTCGAGTCCGAAGTCAACAACATCCCCGAGCTGAACCCGGACAAGCAGTTCGAAGTGGTGGTGCCGAAGGTCAGCTTCCTGGCCGAATTCCCGGTGGCGTGGATCGACAAGAACATCGAGAAGAAGGGCAACGAGAAGCTGGCCAAAGAGTACCTGGAGTACCTCTACTCCGAGGATGCCCAGCGCCTGCTTGCGGGTTTCAACTATCGGGTCCACAACGAAACCGTGCAGAAAGAGATGGCGGACAAGTTCCCGGACCTCAAGCTGATGTCGATCCAGGAGATCGCCGGCAGCTGGGAAAACGCCATGCAGACTCACTTCGCCAGCGGCGGCAAGCTCGACCAGCTGCAGCGTCAGCGCTAGGAACGTGCGTTGATCCATGGCGACCACTGATGTGCCCGCGCGGCCGGCTTCCCGCCTGACCGCGCCCAAATCCAAACGCGTATTGCCGGGGTTCGGTCTGAGCCTCGGCATTTCGCTTTTCTTCATCAGCCTGGTTTTGCTGCTGCCGATCGCCGGTCTGGTGATCCGTGCCGGCGGCATGGGCTGGGACCAGTTCTGGTTCGTGATCACCGACCCACGCGTGGTGGCCTCCTACAAGGTCACCGCGCTGGCGGCCTTGGGCGCGTCCCTGTTCAACTGCGTGTTCGGGCTGTTGATGGCCTGGGTGCTGGTGCGCTATGACTTCCCGGGTAAGCGCCTGCTGGACGCGATCATGGATCTGCCGTTCGCGTTGCCCACGGCGGTGGCCGGCATCACCCTGGCGACGTTGTTCGCCGAGAACGGCTGGTACGGCCAGGTGCTGTCGTCGATGGGCATCGAAGTGGCCTACACGCCGCTGGGCATTGTGGTGGCCATGGCGTTCACCAGCGTGCCGTTCGTGGTGCGCACGGTGCAGCCGGTGCTGGAAGAGCTGGCGCCGGAGGACGAAGAGGCGGCCATGAGCCTGGGCGCTTCTGATTTCACCGTGTTCCGCCGCATCCTGTTTCCCGCGCTCTGGCCGGCGGTGGTTACCGGCGGCGCCCTGTCGTTCGCCCGCAGCCTGGGCGAGTACGGCGCGGTGATTTTCATCGCCGGCAATTCCCCCTACGTCAGCGAAGTGATCAGCCTGATGATCTTCGTGCGGCTGGAGGAATACGACTTCCCGGCCGCCAGCGCCATTGCGGCGGTGGTCATGACTGTGTCGCTGTTGCTGCTGCTGGCCATCAACATCTGGCAGGGGCGCTACCTCAAGCGCCTGCACGGAGGTTAGGGGATGAGTGCACCGAAACATCGCCGCGTTGGCGACGGCGCGCTGATTCGCCGTAGCCTGATCGGGTTGGCCGTGTTGCTGACCGTGCTGCTGCTGTTCATGCCGCTGGTGCTGATTTTCGTGCAGGCGTTTGCCGACGGCTGGGGCAGCTACATCGCCAATATCTTTGATCAGTACACGCTCCATGCTATCGGCCTGACCCTGTTCGTGGCCCTGCTGACGGTGCCGCTGAACATGGTGTTCGGCATCTTCCTGGCGTGGCTGGTGACCCGTTTCCGCTTCCCGGGGCGCAAGCTGCTGACCACGTTGATCGACATCCCGTTCGCCGTGTCGCCGGTGGTGGCCGGTTTGCTCTATCTGCTGCTCTACGGCAGCAATGGCTGGGTCGGCCAGTGGCTGGGGCAGTATGATATCCAGCTCATGTTCGCCTGGCCCGGTATCGTCATGGTGACGGTGTTCGTGACCTGCCCGTTCGTCGCCCGCGAGCTGATCCCGCTGATGCAGCAGCAGGGCCGCGAAGAGGAAGAGGCTGGCGTGGTGCTGGGCGCCTCCGGCTGGCAGTTGTTCCGCCGCATCACCCTTCCCAACATCCGCTGGGCGTTGATCTACGGGGTGATTCTCACCAACGCCCGGGCTGTGGGCGAGTTTGGTGCGGTGTCGGTGGTGTCCGGCAACATCCGCGGCGAGACCAACACCCTGCCGCTGCACGTGGAACTGCTGTACCAGGACTACAACATCGCCGGGGCGTTTGCGGCCTCGTCCCTGCTGGCGGGTATCGCGCTGATCACGCTGGTGGTGAAAGCCATCGTGGAATGGCGCCAGAGCCGAATTTAAGGGTTTTCCATGAGTATCGAAATCCAGGGCATCAACAAGTTCTTCGACCAGTTCCAGGCACTGCACGACATTGACCTGACCATCCCCGATGGGCAGCTCACGGCGCTGCTGGGGCCGTCCGGTTCCGGCAAGACCACGCTGCTGCGCATCATCGCGGGCCTGGAAACGCCGGAGCGGGGCAGGATCCTGTTCAGCGGCCGTGACGTCACGCAACTGCACGTGCGCGACCGCCGCGTTGGCTTCGTGTTCCAGCACTACGCGCTGTTCCGCCACATGACCGTGGCCCAGAATGTGGCCTTCGGTCTGGATGTGCTGCCGCGTGGTGAGCGTCCGGGCAAGTCCGAGATCCGCAAGCGCGTCAAAGACCTGCTGGAGATGGTCCAGCTCGACCACCTGGCCGGGCGTTACCCGGCGCAGCTGTCTGGTGGCCAGAAACAGCGCATCGCCCTGGCGCGCGCCATGGCCATGCGCCCGGAAATCCTGCTGCTGGACGAACCCTTCGGCGCGCTCGACGCCAAAGTGCGCAAGGACCTGCGCCGCTGGCTGCGCAATCTGCACGACGAGCTGCACTTCACCAGTGTGTTCGTCACCCATGACCAGGAAGAGGCGCTGGAGCTGTCCGACCAGGTGGTGGTGATGAGCAACGGTCGGGTGGAGCAGGTGGACTCGCCGCTGGAGCTCTACGCCCGCCCGGACAGCCGTTTCGTGTTCGAATTCCTGGGGCAGGTCAACGTGCTGTCCGGCCGCATCAGCGACGGCGCCATCCGTCAGGGCGACGCCTGGGTGCGCCTGCCCGAGAGCTGCGACAACGACGACGCCCAGCTTTACCTGCGCCCCCACGAGGTGCGCCTGACTCAGACACCGGGCGAGGACGCCCACCTGCCGTTCCGCATCGAGGCGATCAACGTGATCGGCGCCGAAGTCCGCATCGAACTCAAGCCCGATGGCTGGGCCTGCGACGAGCTCTGGGAAGTCGGCATCAGCCACACCGAGTTCAACGCCCGCCGGCCCCAGCGCGGCGACCGCTGCTACGCGGTGCCGGAAGTGGGCCACCTGTTCTGCGAACACGCCGAGGAGCCGCGGACCCTGGACTGGGCGCAGCGCCAGGATGCCGAGATGCATCAGACGTCGTAATCTCGGTGGGGCCTGTCACTGCTAAGCTGTTTGGGTCCGGCACGATGTCCGCCGGGCCCATCGAACCAGCAGGGCAGGACGCACCATGTTGACGAAATGGCTTGTCATTCCACTCCTTTCGCTGAGTGTCTATCTGCTTGCTGGCTGCAGCACGGCACCTCAACCCGGAGCGCCCGATCCCCGGCCTAATGCCGAAAACAACGCGGCAGCCGCCTCGGGTGCCTCCGGCGCGGTCGACGTGGTCCGGCGCTACTACGCGGCGCTCAGTGTCGGCGACTACGACACGGCCTATGAGCTGTGGGGCGATTCCGGCCCGCCGAACCAGTCCTACGCAGACTTCGTCAGCGGCTACGATCGCACCAGACAGGTGGCGGTCGGCGTGACGGGCGATGTCCGGATCGAAGGCGCCGCCGGTTCCCTCTACGCCACTGTGCCGGTGATCGTTCGCGCGACGCGGGACGACGGCCGGGCCCAGCGCTTCTCCGGTCACTACATCCTGCGCCGCGTCAACGACGTGCCCGGTGCATCCGCCGCGTCGCTGCGCTGGCATCTGTATGACGCGGACCTGCAGCCGGTACGCTGAAATTTCCAGGGTGGCTTGCTGGCGCGGCTTTAAACTTCGCCTGATATCTGTCGGGTACTCGCAGTTCTCTTTGGACAATCAGGCGTCGCGGATAGCGTAGCCGTCCCGGCTCATCGGCCCTTCCCGGCACCCTCGTCGGCCGTTTGCCGTAACGCCCAGCGACAGAACTCATCCACCGGCATGGGCTTGGCAAACAGGTAGCCCTGCAGCCGGTGGCAGCCCAGCTCGTCGAGCTTCGCCACGGTGGACTGGTCCTCCACGCCTTCGGCCACGCTTTCCAGGTTGAGGGTGCGGGCCAGTTTCAGGGTGTTCTTGACGATTTCCAGGTCGTTGCGGTTGGAACACATCTGGCTGATGAAGCAGCGGTCGATCTTCAGTTCGTGGATCGGCAGGCGGCTCAGGTACGCCAGTGACGAGTAGCCGGTGCCGAAATCGTCCAGGGCAATCCGGCAACCGCTTTCGGCGATGAGCAGCAGGGAACCAATGACCGACTCCATGTTGTGCATCATGGAGGTCTCGGTCACCTCGAAGATCACGCGATCCATGGGAATGCCATGTTCCCGAATGCCCTCGAGCGCGTCCGGGATGAAGTGGCGGTCGGTCAGGTTCTGAACCGACAGGTTAATGCTGCAGGTGATGTCCAGGTGGCGTTCGCGCAGGGCCTGCATGGTTCTCCAGGACTGCGCAACGACGTAGCGCGAGAGCAGGTCCATCAGGCCGGAATTCTCTGCAATCTCAATGATCTCCCAGGGTGGCACGGGGCCGAAGCGCGGGCTGTGCCAGCGCAACAGGACTTCCGCCCCGACGAGCTCGCGCCCCATATCGGTCATTTGTGGTTGCAGGTACAGCTCCAGTTCGCCGGCTTCGATGGCCGATGGCAGGGCCGTCAGCAGTTCCAGTCGGCGTCGGGCGAAGCCGGAAATGTCCTCACTGTACACTTGCACCGGCACCTTGCTGGCCGCACTGTTGTCCCGCGCGGCCGAGGCGTGCTGGTAGAGGATTTCCGTGCTGTCACCGTGTTCCGGGAAAATGGCTACGCCGCAGTGCAGGTTCATGAGCACGGGAAGCCGGACGGTGTGGAACGACACTTCATGGTGCCCGACCACCTGTTCGACGTATGGCCGCAGCCTGCCTTTCAGGTGTTCCAGTTCGACGATGAATGCCGCTGAACCGAACTCGGGGATCGCAATGTATGCCGGTTGTCTGGTTTCCAGGCAAATGGCGCCGCCGAGCATGGCGAGCGTGTGGTTAAGTTTCTTCGTCAACTGGCAGAACATTTCCTCCGCCAGATGGCGTCCCATGCTGGACGCTATGTCTTTGACCTGCGGGTAGTGGACCAGCACCAGAGCGACCGTTTGCTCCCG
Organism: Marinobacter sp. JSM 1782161; assembly: GCF_011421605.1. Taxonomy (NCBI): domain Bacteria; kingdom Pseudomonadati; phylum Pseudomonadota; class Gammaproteobacteria; order Pseudomonadales; family Marinobacteraceae; genus Marinobacter; species Marinobacter sp. JSM 1782161. The sequence goes on along the minus strand of NZ_WSSA01000002.1, from coordinate 1,754,953 downwards.
GCTGATGACCGTTTGCAGCTGTTGGTTGAGCATTGAGGTGTTGGGCAGGTTGGTGACTGGGTCATGCATGGCTTGCTCGAGACTCTGAATTTCCAGATCCCGAATCTGATTCTCGGCCAGTTGGTGTCTTTGCAGGGCCGCCAGTTTACGCGCCCGTTCGTCCTTGATGCGGTGGGCCAGGGCAAAGGAGAGCAGCAGAACCTCGGCGGCCGAGCCGGCCTGCATGGCATGGTTGGTGAGAGCGTTGACCGGCAGAAGATTGAAGACACTCAGCAGATACAGGGCGGCCCCCACGGCAAACGCGGCCCAGGCCAGTACGAAGTAGCGGGCGCTGGCGACGCCGTCCCTCAGGGCCGCGAGCCCAACGGAGATGACCAGCACGATCACCAGGGTACCCAGCAATCCGGCAAACAGGGCGCCGTTGGTGGGATCGAGCCAGGTATAGACGATCAGTATCCCGGCCAACCCGGCGGTGATGCCCAGGCTACGTTCCCAGCGATAGGAAATCTCCTCCCACTTCAGGAAACTGCGAGCAAACATCACGGCAAACAGCGACACCAGTGCGGTGCTGGTGGGAAGGGCGTAGCGGGTCAGCAGAGGCTCCCCGCTCCAGATCCAGGCGCTGCCGGCACCGGAAATGCAGAGCATCAGCAGGCTGATGGAGCCAATGTAGAGCACATAGTAGCCGTAGGCTGAGTCCCGTATCGAAAGAAACAGGAACAGGTTGTAGGTGGCCATGGCCGCCAGGATGCCGAAGTAGATGCCCCAATAGAGGCTTTCCCGGGAAAAGTGGTTCAGCAGACGATCCTCACTCCACAGTTCGACCGGCACCTGCAGGGATGTGGCGGAGCTGGCCCGCAGCACCAGGGTCACTTGGCCGCTCAGATCCCGGGGCAAGGGCAGCGCCACCTCGTAGCTGTGGGCCTGTTTGCGCTGGTTTTCGGCCTTCTCGCGACTGGTGTGGTAGCTCGCCGGTAATTGTCCGTCGGGCAGGATGAACAGGTCCACTTCCTCAAGCAGAGGGTAGGGGATGACCAGGAACCATTGCTGGCGCAGGGGGGCCGGGATGGTGAGGGAGGTCCGGATCCAGACCGATTGATCTGTGAATCCCAGGTTCAGCACCCGATCGTCGGACTTGGCCTGCCATGGCTCCTGCTGTACGACTTGCTCAAGAGGCTGGGTACCGTCCAGCCGGTATTCTATGCGGTCGTTGAGACGGAACTGGCCGCTGTCGCCGTCAATCGACAGCGTTTCGGCGAGGGCCGGCAGGGCGCACGCCAGCCACATGGCCACCATCACCCCCTTCCACATCGTCACCGGCCCAGTGGTCCATCTGCCGAGATGCATCATGGGATTATCCCGTCCGCTCTATTCATCCAGGGGCCTGACCAGGCGGCCGGTGAAACCGAGCCGCTCCGCCTGTCGGCAAAAATGGTCGAACCCGCCTTCCGCGATGTCCGGCTGGTTCAGCAGCACCAGGGCTTCCACGAGGCATCCCGGAATATCCCGGTTGTTCCAGTCCGGCATGCGCGGCCACATCATGAACTGATCGTGGGACAGCACGATTTTCTCCACCTCGATCCGGCTTTCCTGCAGGCGTTCCCGGACTTTCAGGCTGATGCAGGGGTGGGTGTCGTCGGCGATCATCGCGCCCGCCGGCATGTGGGTGTACAGGTCCAGCACGTCATCGCCGCGCTGGGTGAGGGCAATGTAGAGCGGCTGGTCGTGCAGGTGCTCCAGCGACGCGGTTTGCAGGACCGTGCCCTGGTCGGTGGTAATCTCGTTGTCCTCCTCGTAGCGGGGATCGAGGCCAATCACCTGGTCGTACAGGCTGGTGAGATCCTGGCACACGGCGTTGCCGATGCGTCCGGCCCCGCCCAGCACCACAATGCTGTTCTGCTCGCGGTACTGTGGCCGCTCACGCATTTGCCGGGCGATATCCCAGATCATGTAGCGGGTGCCCAGACTGCCTTCCACCAGGGGCGGGGCGATCTCTATGCCTGCCTTCTTGACGAAATTGGGCAGGCGCCCGACCAGCGCGATCCGCCGGGCTTCGGGGAAGTCCTGTTGCAGCCGCTCGATGTACAGGCGCACCTTGTCGGAGTCGGCCTGTAGCTCATCCTCCAGGAACTGCGGCGCGACCATCAGCCCGCGCATGTTCTCGTTGCGGATGAACCCCAGAAGCAGATTGAACGGCATGCGTCTGGCCATGGCCGGCGTGAAATAGGATCGCACCTGCTTCTCGTTGCCGTACACCGCGAAGATGAATCTGGGCCTGACCAGGGCCAGTATGAGCGAGCGCAGATAGGTGTTGGCCGAGAATACGGCGAAGCGACGGCCCTGCTTCCACAGGGCGCGTCTGGTTCTGGTGCTCAGGCGTTGCCAGAGGGGCGCCACTTCGTAGAACGCCCGCAACTCCGGGCCCGTAAAGCGACGGTCGTAGAACTGCACACCGATATGGCTCTGGCCGGTATGCATCACCGTCGCCACGACCTTGGTGTCGGCCTTGTCGCGGAAGTGGATGTCGACCTTTTCGCCGGCGCGGATGAAGATTCCTTCCGGTCGTTTCAGGCGCAACCCGCTTACGGAGATGTCGAGGGTGCTGGTTTCGAACGCGTGATCGGCATAGCTCACCGTCACCGGTATCCGGATCCCTGACCGCAAATGCCGGCGATACTCCCCATGCATCCTTATCATGGCGATTCCTTTCCGCTCTTTCGAAAATGGAGCAACTGTCCCATTCACAGTCTGGGTCAATCTGCGACAGGTCGCCATTCGTAATCGGGGCCAATCTGTTTCCGCGGGTCCGTTTGAACCGATAACCGGAGAAGCGCGCTGCTATCGATGGCGGGTTGGGGCGCGTGAAGGGAACCGGCTTGCCTATCGGTTTATCTCAAGTCGCAGCCATTCGGCCAGTCGCTCCCCCCGGCGATGGGACACGTAGTGCGGCAGCAGCAGGCACAGTCGTCCGCTGGTCTCGATCGATCCCCAGGGGGCCACCAGCCGTCCGCTGGCCAGGTCCCCCTCCACCAGCAGCCTGGGCGCGATGGCCACGCCCAGCCCGGCCAGGGCGGCTTCGATCAAATAGTAGAGGTGGTCGAAGCCCTGGCCGTTCCGCAGGGCCTGTTCCAGGCGTGATTCGTCCAGCCCTTGTGCGCGAGCCCATTGCGGCCAGGCCTGCGGGCGTGAGCGGGTGTGAAGCAGGGGGGCGGTAAAGATCGAGTCGGGGCGTTGCGGATCGAACGGGTGCGCCTGGGCAGGACTTGCCACCGCACAGATGTCTTCCGGCGCGAGTTCTATGGCCTCCATATCGGCGGGAAACGGGGGCTCGGAGAAGAGCAGGGCGGCACCGCCCTCGCTGCGCCTCGGGTCCAGTTCGCTGTCGCTGTCGCCGACCTGGAGCTTGATGTCGGGCAGGTCCCGCTGAAAGCGTTCCAGGCGCGGAATAAACCAGCGTGACAGGAGACTGCCGGGGCAGTTCAGCACGAACGGCGCCTCTTCGGTGGCGCGCTTGAGTTCCCCGCAACTTTCCCGCAGGCGGGCAAAGGCCTCGCCGACGCCGTTTTGCAACTGTCGGCCCTGTCTTGTGAGCCGGATGCCACGCCCTGCTTTGCTGAACAACGGAGCGCCGAAGTGTTCGTCGAGGCTGCGCAGCTGTCGACTGACGGCGCCGTGGGTCACGTGCAATTCGCGCGCAGCGGCGGTCACGCTGCCCAACCGGGCGGTGGCCTCGAACGCGCGCAGTGCGCTCAATGGGGGCAGGTCCTGGCTCATTATCCTGTGACTCCAGCTCACATATAGATGCAATTCTATCGATTTTTTCCCGCCGTTGTCTTCGATAGACTTTCGATTAATCCAATTCCTTTCGTTCAGACAGGTGGCTTATGAAAGAGACATCCATACAGCCTGACGCCGACGGGTTCTTCGGGCCGTTCGGCGGCAGCTTTATCGCCGAGACGCTGATGCCCCTGATCCAGGAGCTCCAGACCTGTTACCAGGAAGCACGTGACGACCGCGATTTCCAGGATCAGCTGGCGTACTTCCAGAGCGACTATGTGGGCCGGCCCAGTCCGCTTTACCGGGCCGACCGGCTGACCGAGCATTTCGGCGGCGCGACCATCTATCTCAAGCGCGAAGAGCTCAACCACACCGGCGCGCACAAGATCAACAACTGCATTGGCCAGATCCTGCTGGCCAAACGCATGGGCAAGAAACGCATCGTCGCCGAGACCGGGGCGGGCATGCACGGGGTCGCTACGGCCACAGTGGCGGCCCGGTTCGGCATGCCCTGCGTGGTCTACATGGGCCAGACCGACATGGAGCGCCAGCAGCCCAACGTGTTCCGGATGAAGCTGCTGGGCGCGGAAGTGATCCCGGTCAGCAGCGGCACCGGTACCCTCAAGGACGCCATGAACGAGGCGCTGCGCGACTGGGTGGCCCACGTGGACGATACCTTCTACATCATCGGCACCGTGGCCGGACCGCACCCGTACCCGGCCATGGTGCGTGACTTCCAGGCGGTGATCGGCCGTGAAACCCGGAGCCAGATCCTCGACAAGGAAGGGCGCCTGCCCGACTCGCTGGTGGCCTGTATCGGCGGCGGCTCCAACGCCATGGGGCTGTTCCATCCCTTCCTGGGTGATGGATCCGTGGAGATGGTCGGCGTGGAAGCCGGTGGCCTGGGCGTCGACAGCGGCAAGCACGCGGCGAGCCTCAACGGCGGCGTGCCGGGTGTGCTCCACGGCAACCGCACCTACCTGCTGCAGGACGACGACGGCCAGATCACCGACGCCCACTCGATCTCGGCCGGGCTGGATTACCCGGGCATCGGCCCCGAGCACGCCTGGCTGCACGAGCAGAAGCGCGTCGACTACGTCTCGGTGACCGATGACGAAGCCCTCGAAGCCTTCCAGTTGTGCTGTCGCCTGGAAGGCATCATTCCCGCACTGGAATCCGCCCACGCCCTGGCGGAAGTGGCCAAACGGGCACCGACGCTGCCACCGGAACACCTGATGGTGGTCAATCTCAGCGGTCGGGGTGACAAGGACATGATGAGCGTTGCCGACTATCTCGGCAGTAACCGACAAGGTGGCCACGATCACCAGCCAGCGGAAGAGGGGAACGCGTGATGAGCCAGGCAACCCGACTGGAAACCCGTTTTGCAGCCATCCGAGCTGAGAACCGGCCGGCGCTGGTGACCTACGTGACCGCCGGCGATCCCGACCCTGACACGTCGCTCGACATTCTGCGCGGTCTGCCAGCGGCGGGCGCGGACGTGATCGAGCTGGGCATGCCCTTCACCGACCCCATGGCCGACGGCCCGGCAATCCAGAAGGCGGCGCAGCGGGCGTTGCGTAACGGTCAGACCCAGCGCAGAACGCTGGACATGGTGCGTCGATTCCGCGAGGAGAACAGCGACACGCCGCTGGTGCTGATGGGGTACTACAACCCGATCTACCGCTATGGCGTCGAGCGCTTCCTGGCGGATGCGGCCGAGGCCGGGGTGGACGGACTGATCATCGTCGACCTGCCGCCGGAACTCGACCGCGATCTGTTTGCCTCGGCCGCCGGCCTGGGCATCGACCTGATCCGCCTGGTCGCGCCGACGACCCACGGCGATCGACTGGCTCGTGTGCTGGAGGGCGCCTCCGGGTTCGTCTACTACGTCTCCGTGGCCGGTGTGACCGGTGGCGCGTCAGCCAGCCTGGACAGCGTGGACAGCGCGCTGGCCCGTTTCCGCGAGCACACGGACCTGCCCATCGCGGTGGGCTTCGGCATCCGCAGCGCCGACCAGGCCGCCGCCGTTGGCCGGATCAGCGACGCGGTGGTGGTGGGCTCGGCGCTGGTGGAGTGTATCGAGCGATCCAAGGACTCGGCCGGAGCCCGCGACGCGGTGCTGGGACTGACCCGCGAGCTGGCCGACGGGGTACGCCGGGCTCGCTAGCGGGCTGGGTTAAGACGCCACCTTGCCTTTGTGATACCGCGCGCCGGCTTCCCGAACCGCCGACGACATGGCCATGGCGTACATGGCCGCTCCGATCGCGGCGCCCAGTAGCCAGGCATAGCCGGACAGCTCGCTCATCTCCTCGACCCAGACGCTGGAGACCGAGAACACAGCACCGATGACAAAAGCAAACAGCGCCTTCTGGTTCCAGCCCGCTTCATAGGCGTAGGCACCCGCCGGGTCGGTGCTGTAGAGGTCCTGCAACTTGAGGCGCTGTTTCTTCACGATGAAGTAGTCCATCACCATGATGCCGTAGAGCGGTGCCAGGGTGGCGCCGAGGGTATTCACGAATCCGCTGATGCCGATGCGGCTGATGAAGCTGACCCAGAACCCGCCGATCACCAGGGCGAAGAGCGAGGTGATCCAGCCCGCGCGTTTGAAGTCGAGCCGTGCCGGGGCCATGTTGGCGATGCCGTTGACGGCGGGGATGAAATTGGCGACCAGGTTAATGCCCACGGTGGCGGCGAAGAAGGTGACGGCGGCAATCACGCTCAGCAGGGCGCTGTCGGTGCGCTCCACGATCTGTGACGGGTTGGTGATGTTCTCGCCGTATATGACCGCCGCACCGGCGGTGATCAGCAGCGCCAGGGCGGAAAACAGCACCATGTTCAGCGGCAGCCCCACCAGGTTGCCGAGTTTCATGGAACGGTGGCTGCGCGAATAGCGGGAGAAATCGCTGAAGTTGATCATCACCGCTGCGAAGTAGGCCACCATGGTGCCGACGATGGCGACAAAACCGTTGAACTCGCTGGTCCAGGTCGGGCTCTCCGGCGCGAAGATGGTCTGGGCGGCGTCCCACAGCTGGCCGTCGGACTTCTGCCAAAGCACCACCAGCAGGCCCAGCATCACCAGGTAGACGAACGGCCCGGCCAGGTTGAGGAAGGTGCCGACCCAGTTCATGCCCCGCGAGAAGATCGCAATCTGCAGCGCCCAGACGATCAGGAAGGATACCCAGCCCAGCGCCGACAGACCCATCCATTCGCTGGTGCTCTCATAGCCGGTGAGGGTCACCAGCAGTAGGTAGAGCGCGGTCGAGGCAAAATAGGTCTGGGCGCCGTACCAGAACACCGCCACCGTGGCGCGCAACACCGACGGGAGCTTCGCGCCTCGCACGCCCATACTGGCACGCGCCAGAACCGGGTAGGGAATGCCGTGCTCCACGCCCGGCTTGCCGGAAATATTGACCAGACACATCACCAGTAGACTGGCGGTCAGCAGCGCCAGAAACGCCGTCCAGCCGGTGACGCCGTAGGAGATGAACAGCGAGGCCACCAGGGAGTAGCCAAACAGGCTCTGGATGTCGTTGGCCCAGACGTTGAAGATCTCGAACCAGCCCCACTTCTTCTCGTCCTTGGGCAGCGGGTGCAGCGAGTCGTTGTCCAGTTCGCCCGCTGCCCCCTCGGTGTGTCCGTGCATGCTCGCCATTGTCGCTTCCTCAGAGAAGGTTGTTTTTGGAACCTCGATGACCATACGAGAGAGCATGGACTGTGCCAGGGCCAAAAAGAGTGCTGTGAAAGGCACTGGTCATACCGGAATGACTCAATTTGGTGCGGAGAGGCGTATCCACGGACCATGGCGCGCGATTCGGGGGCTCACGACCCATCCGGCCTGTTTTCCCGCTTCCAGTGACGGTTGTGTCCGATAGGGCGACGGGAATGTCTGGACCGGATGGCCCCATTCGGATAGATTCCGCCCTTTCATTCGCCAGACAGGGAGTTAGCGAATATGAGCCAGCGCTTGCGGGACAAGTACGAGGATGTGGACCTGACGCCGGGTAATGGCAAGGGCAGTGCGACCGTGTCCATTTTCTTCGGGGCCATGTCGTTGTTGGGGGCGTTGTGCTTCCTGATGCCCGAGGTGCTCACCATGCCGGAATTCCGCGCGGCCTATAACCCGGAGGTGATGCGCTATCTGCTGCAGTTGAGCATCGCCGTGAGTTTCGGTTTCGGACTGTTCGCCATGGCCCGTCACGAGTCGCCCGGATACGGCCTGACCGGGATGGGACTGGCGGTTGCGGCGGCCCTGCTGGCGTCGGGCCGGATTGAGGCGCCCAACATCGACAGCCGCGGGCTCTACGTGGGGCTGGACTACTTCATTCTCACCCTGGTGGTTCTGGCGCTGGTCTTTATTCCGTTGGAGCGTGCCTATCCGAAGGATCCCCGACAGAGCATCCTGCGCAAGGGCTGGATCACCGATCTGAAGTATTTCATGGTGAGTCATATGGGCGTACAGCTGATCAGTTTCTTCACGGTGATCCCGATTCAGGTCTTCCTGCACAGCGTGACCACCTGGGACCTACAGCTCTGGGTCGCGGCCCAGCCGGTGTGGCTGCAGTTCATTGAGATCCTGCTGGTGGTGGATCTGGGCACCTACTGGCTCCACCGGGCGATGCACGAAGTGCCGGCTCTGTGGAAATTTCACGCCATCCACCATTCCACCGAGCAGATGAACTGGCTGGCGTCGTCGCGTCTGCACCTGCTGGAAATCCTGGTGAACCGGTTTGCCGGCTACCTGCCGATCTTCGTGCTCGGGTTTGCTCCCTCGGCACTCTATGCCTACCTGATCTTCATCTCGTTCCATGCGATCTTTATCCATTCCAACGTGCGCTTCCGTTTCCCGGTGCTGCGCTGGATCCTGGCGACGCCGGAATATCATCACTGGCACCATTCCTCCGAAGACGCGGCCATCGACAAGAACTACGCCGGCTTCCTGCCGATCTACGACATACTGTTCAGAACCGTCTATTTGCCCAAGCACCTGGCTAGTCGTTATGGCACCGTCTCCGACGATATTCCGGACGGGATTGTGGGGCAGTTCCTGTTCCCGTTTCGTGGGTGGTTCCGCCGGGACTGAGGGCGGCCTGGACGGGATAGACCAAACGCGCGGTGTAGGCAATTTCCTACACGGATGTAGGTCATAGCGCATTCCGAAAGATTAACATTCTGTTAGGGTTGCGTGCCTGATCCAGCGATCTGGATCGTCATCTGGCCACGGTATAGAAACTCAAGGAATTTCAAGGATGAATACGCAGTCTGAGGCTTTTTCCGATACATCGACCGCCATCGAGGTCTGCAAGATCAAAGCGGGGCCGCCGCTGAGCTGGATCATCGATGCCTATCGCCTGATTCGTGCTCACTGGAAGACGATTGTTCCGGCTTATCTGATCGTGACGATTGGGACTGTCCTGATCCAGTTTGGCATGGTAGCGGCGCAGCCGCGTAATCCCGGCTTCGGAACGCTGGTGCTGATCATGGTGTGTATGTTCGTAGCCATGTTGCTGCAGTCGGGCATGATGGCCCTGTTCCATGGCACCGCCGAGCAGCAGCCCAGGATCAATGACGTATTCCGGGGCTTCCGGGGGCGCAGCATCCTGGGAATTTTCCTGCTGATCATCGCCATGCTGCTGGTAACGGCCGTTTACGGTCTGCTGGTTTACCTGGCCTTCGAACTCTTTGGCTCCAGCGATGCGATGATGGGCATTCTCAATCCCCACGGCAGCTACGACCGGATGATGGGCTCGATGATGGGCGGCACCAGCATCGTTTTTGCTCTGGTTCTCCTGGGGATGGCGGTGGTCACGGCGCTGTTCTGCTACGCCATCCCGCTCATCATCGTGTCGGGCGCCGGCGTTATTTCCGCGCTGGCGAACAGCTTCCGGGCGAGCTTCAAGAATCTTTTCGTACTGTGCATTTTCGCCATGAACATCGGGGCCGTTTATTTCCTGGTGTTGCTGATCCCGATGATTGGCGGTGCGCTCAGCACCTCGATGGTGATCTTCCTGATCGTCATGGCGCTGGCCGTCTGGCTGTTCGCGCTGGTGATCAACGGCGCTTACTACCTCTCTTTCCGGGACGTGCTGCTGGCGGGCCGCGCTGATGAGGGCGTCGCTGTGGAGTGAGCTTCACGACCGAAATGATGAACGCCAACAAAAGCCGCGCGGTAAAACGTGCGGCTTTTGTGTGTCTGGCGCCGGCGACCGATCCGCATCCCGCAAATGGCGGCTATACTGAGAAAACCAGCGACCCACCCAGCGGGCAAACGTATGCGCGAGATCGATGCCCTGGAATTCTGGCAGGCGCAGGGATCCGCCTACTTTTGTGAACTCTCTACCTTCGGAGCGTTGCCGGAGACTGTGGTTCTGGAACTGTTGCAGGCCGGTCGCGTACTCGCGCTGGATGCGGGCGAGCACCTGTATGAAGTGGGCGAGCGGAGCGACGCTTTCTACATCGTTCTGACCGGCCAGATGAAAAGCTATATGCCCCGGAGCGATGGCGGTTGGACGCTCGCACGCTGCCACGATCCGGGCGACGATATGGGGTTCGTACCCATGATCGCGCTACTGGCACGCCCGGCCTTCGCCGTGGCCGTGGAGGACGCGGTGGTGCTTGAGATCACCTCCGGTCACTTCCTGGACCTTCAGCAGCAGAAACCGGACGCCTTTGGTCTGATGCTTCTCAACCTGGTGCGCGGTACAGCGCGGGCCTTCATCAACATGGCGAGCACGCTCGCGGAACAGGATTACGAGCTGCACCATAGCTACCAGAAGAGACACTAGCTCTCCGGCAGCCGCGAAGGGTCCACCAGCCAGTTGCGGAAATGACGCATGGCCGCTGTCATATGCCGGTGGGTCGGGGTGAACAGCGAGAGTGAGCCCTGACTGGGTAGCCGCTCGGGCAGCGCCTGAACCAGGTTGCGTTGCTCCAGATCCTCCCGTAGCAATTTGGCCCAGCCCAGAGTAACCCCCTGTCCGGCCAGCGCGCCGTTCATCAGCAACTGGTAACTGTTGGCCCGCAGCGTGCGTTCGGGTGGGTGCCAGTCGAACCCCAGCGCTTCGAACCAGCCCTGCCAGGTGAGCCAGTCGTGGTAGTGATCTTCCACCACCATCAACGTGTGGTTGCGCAGCAGGTCTCCGGCGCTCTCCGGCTTGCCGTTCTGGTCTAGGTACGACGGCGCGCAGACGGCGATCACGTCCTCGTTGGCGAAGATGGGTTCGCAGCTCAGCCCCGGCGGTTCCACTTCTCCGGGCACGTGGTAGTAGATGCCCAGATCGAACTCGGACAGGTCCAGACGATGCGGGTCCTCGACGGTCAGGATACGGATGGCGATGTCCGGGAACAGCGCCTGAAATTCCGGCAGCTGGCGGGCCAGCCAGATGGACGCGATGGTGGGGCTGGAGGCGATGGTCAGTCGGTCATCGTCGCCACGGGCGCGCAGATGGGTGGTTTCGTTGGCCAGCTCCCGCAGCAGGCGCTGGACCACGCGGAAGAAGTGTTCGCCGGTGGGCGTCAGGGTCAGGCCGTCGGCGCGGCGCTCGAACAGCGGGCGCCCCAGATCGTCCTCCAGCCGTTTGACCTGGCGGCTGATGGCGCTCTGGGTGAGGCTCAGTTCAGCCCCGGCCTGGGTGAAATTGCAGTGACGCGCCGCCGCTTCGAACGCCTGGAGGCAGGACAGCGGCGGCAGGGACGATCGGGACATGGCACGCTCCGGGAACATCGAGTGCTCCGGAGCATACCATGCGGAGCCGGCGTTGCGGCTCACACGGCGGTGCGCGGGATGACCCGTTCCCACGTCTTGTGGTGGACCAGTTCCCGCTCCTCGAACGCCTTCTGTTCCGCCTTGAGATAGAAGTTGTCGGCGTCGCAGGTCAGCCAGTGGTAGCTTTTCACGGTGACGTGGAATTGCCCGTCCCCCTCGCTGCGGCCGGCTTCGTAGTGCCACTCGATCTCGGCGCGGGCCCTGTCGGCATCCTCGGGATCAGCGGTGTAGATCTCGCGGCAGTGCTGATCGACCCAGAGGCCGTGGTCGAGGAAGCGCATGGCGCCCAGGTCGTCCTCGATGATCACCGACACCTCGCCGCTGGCCACATCCTCGCGAACGGTGCGACGCGGGGCCCCGGCGCGTAGCGTCTCCAGCCGCGCCGGCTCGGCGGATTCCGCCGCTTCGAACGGGCAGTCGATGGCGTCGCCGGTGAAGACCGGCAGACTCAGGCGTTGCAGGCCCGCTTCCAGACGCAGGTCGGCGCGTTTGCGAGCCGGCCACAGCAGCGGGAAGTTGGCGGAGCTGACCGAGACCCGCAGCTTGTGCCCGGGCGGCAGGCGGTAGCCCACCATATCCAGCTTCAGGGTGACGTCCATCGGCTCACCCGGCACCGGCGGCTCGTAGGTGGCGCGGTCGTTGCGCAGCGCCAGGTTGAGCACGCCGTAGGTGATCATCGCCACCTTGCCGTCGGGGCCCACATCGTTGAGACGCACGGTGAGCTGGCCGCAGTCTTCCGGGCTGGACAGCCGCAGGTTCACTTCCGGCTGGCCCAGGATCGGCAGCCAGTCGTCCGCCGCCTCGCTGTCGAAGGTCAGGGCACAGGCATCGTCCCGGCGCTGGTCGGTCGGCAGGTCCGGGCCGAACCAGATGGCGCAGTATTCGCCCTGGCCGGTGCCGGCGGTCAGCGGCGTGGTCATGGTTTGCGGTGCTGCCAGCGGGGATGCCTGTGACTGCAGGCCGGATTCGGTCAGGAAGTACTCACGTGCGGCCACCGCCTTGCCCGGCCAGGCTTCGGTTTCCACCCAGGTGCCCGGGCGCTCGCTGTGCATGGCTTTGGGCGGCAGGCCGTCCTGCAGGTAGAAACGGGCCGGGGCCTCGTCCATCACGCCGGTGTCGATGTCCTTGAGCCAGTAGTCCCACCAGCGCAGGGCTTCCTGCAGGAAGCCGACGGACGGCTCGGGCAGGGCGAAGTGCGGGTACTTGTGGATCCAGGGGCCGACCATGGCTTTCTTTGGTCCCGGCAGGTTTTCCATCAGGCGCGGAATACTGTTCTTGTAGGCGTCGCCCCAGCCACCGACGCAGTAGACCGCTGCTTGGATGTCGCGGTAGTCCTCGCACACCGAACCGTGACGCCAGTAGTCGTCGCGGGTGGGGTGGGACATCCAGGTCTCGGCCATCAGCGGCATGTTGTCCAGCCGGTGTTTCCACATCTCGCGCCACTGGTCGCCCACCAGCTGCGGGTCGGGCACGGCGGCGGAGAAGCTCAGCATGGTCGAGGCCCAGCCCAGGTTCTCGTTGAGCAGGTTGCCGCCCTTGTAGTGGATGTCGTCGGCGAAGCGATCGTCGGTGGAGCACAGGGTGATGATCGCTTTCAGCGGCTCCGGACGCAGGGCGGCCAGTTGCAGGGAATTAAAGCCACCCCAGGAGATGCCCATCATGCCTACCTGGCCGCTGCACCAGGGCTGCGCCGCCAGCCAGGCGATGACTTCCAGGCCGTCCTTCTGCTCCTGCTCGGCGTACTCGTCCGCCATCAGGCCGTCGGACTCGCCGTTGCCGCGCATGTCCACCCGCAGGCAGGCATAACCGTGGCCGGCGAAGTAGGGATGCGTCAGGGCGTCGCGCACGGCGGTGCCGTCGCGCTTGCGATACGGCAGGTACTCGAGGATGGCCGGCACCGGCTCCTCGGTATCCGGCCGCCACAGGCGGGCGGCCAGTTTGGTGCCGTCGGACAGCGGGATCGTGAAATGCGCCGTTTCGGTCACCGCATACGGAAAGTCGTGCTTGATGCTCATGGGGTGTCCTTGAGTCTTGATGGCTTTTGAAACTGGATTACTTGGGTTTGGATGTCGGCAACTGCAGCCGCTCCGGATGACGCAGCCAGATCCACAGGGCGCTGGTGGCCAGCAGGATGATCAGCATCGCCGGCAGGCCGCCCAGGTTGGAGAGCATCTTGACGCCGTCGACGCCGATGAAGCTCACCATCACCCAGGACACGATGCCGACGATCGCGCCCCACAGGACCTTCATTTTCAGGCCCGCGTTGAGGTCGGAGTCCGCGGTCAGGCCCCGGGTGCACAGGTTGCCGATGGCATCGGTATTGGAGTCCGCCGCCGTCACGTAGGAGATGTAGGCGATGAACAGCAGCAGCGGCACCCACAGCCCGGACAGCGGCAGCTCGCCAAACACGGTGTAGAGCACGTGTTCCACGCCCTGATCGTTCAGCACCGCGTACAGGTCCACGCCCGCTTCGCGCTGGAGGTAAAGGGCGGTGCCGGAGAAAATGATGATCCAGGTGCCGGAGAACGCGGCCGGGAACAGCAGGTTGATGCGCAGGAACTCGCGCACGGTATAGCCCCGCGAGATCTTGCCCAGGAACAGCGCGGAGACCGGCGCCCAGGCGAACCAGATGGCCCAGTAGAAGATCGACCAGCCGTAGGGCCAGTTGTCCTGTCCGGCGGCACCGGTGAACAGGCTTTTGGCGAAGAAGTCGTCCAGGTACACGCCCAGGGATTCGGTGCCCAGTTGCAGCATGAACACGGTCGGCCCGGCGATGAACACGAACAGCCCCAGCGCCAGCAGCAGCCAGGCGTTGAGGGCGGACAGTCGGGCAATGCCTTTCTTCAGGCCGCTGGCGGCGGAAATCACGAACGTCACCACCACGATGGAGACCACAACGCCCAGACGCAGTGGCGAGGTATCCCCCGGCAGGTACTGGCCCACGCCGCCGGCCAGGGTCAGCGCACCGGTACCCAGGGTGGACGCCATGCCGGCGACCAGGGAATACAGGGCCAGGGCATCGATCAGCCCGCTGAAGCGCTGGATGCGAGGGCCGACCAGCGGTTCGAGCATGCTGGAAATGGAGAAGCGCTGGCGACGGTTGTAGAAGGCCAGGGCGAAGATCAGCGCCGGTACCGCGTAGATGGCGTAGGGCGTGATGGTCCAATGCAGGAACATGGTGGACATGGCAAACAGCATGGCGTCGCCGGAGCCGGCTTCGATGCCGGACGAGCCGGGCGGGCCCATGAAATGATAGAGCGGTTCGGCGGTGGTCCAGAACAGCACGCCCACGGCCAGGGTCGTACACAGCGTGATGGAGAACCAGCGCAGCCGTGACAGCAGTGGTGTGGCGTCCTCCCCGCCGATGCGGATGCGGCCGATGGGGGAGAAGTAGACGATGACCGCAAGGATCACCAGGTAGAGACTGCCCAGGCTGAACAGCCAGGAAAAGTGGTCGAGAATCTCGCTGTTCAGTTCCTTGGTGACGGACAGGAACGCATCGAGGTCGACGTAGCTGGCCACCACGGCCGACATCAGGATGATGAATGTGGGCCAGAAGACCCCGTGTCGCAGAGAGCCCTGCATAAGTACCGCTCCGTTATCGTTATGTACAAAGAGTCGCTTATGGCGAGCTATTGTAGGGAGCGAGGGTAGGGTGGCGGCAAACGCTTTCTCGTCATTGGGGTATGCGCTCGGCGCATGGCTGTGGTCTTGCAGGGCCTGGAATCGGGCGCCGGTCGATGCTTGTGTTGCATGGGGTGGCGTTGCCTCTTCCGGACGGGGCCGGAAGGCCGGTTGTCGTTCCCCTCACCCGGGGCGGGCGAGGGGAGGCGATCCGGCTTTGGCGGTGGGCGTTACAGGCCGCCCAGGGTCAGCTTGGCCGGGTCCAGCAGGCGCTCCAGTTCCTCCCGGGACAGGTCGGTATTCTCCACTGCCACATCAATCACCGGGCGCCCTTCCTTGTAGGCCAGCTTGGCGATCTCCGCCGCTTTCAGGTAGCCGATGATCGGGTTCAGTGCCGTGACCAGGATCGGGTTGCGCGACAGCGCCTGCTTCAGGCTCGATTCATTCACGGTGAATGTGGCGATGGCCTTGTCGGCCAGCAGGCGCGAGACGTTGCCGATCAGCGTCATGCTCTCCAGCAGGTTGCGGGCCACCAGCGGCAGCATGACGTTCAGCTCGAAGTTGCCGGATTGCCCCGCCACGGTGATGGTGGTGTCGTTACCCATGACCTGAGCGGCCACCATGGCGGTGGCTTCCGGGATCACCGGATTGACCTTGCCCGGCATGATCGACGAGCCCGGCTGCAGGGCTTCCAGCTCGATTTCACTGAGACCGGCCAGCGGTCCCGAGTTCATCCAGCGCAGATCGTTGGCGATTTTCATCAGCGAGACGGCGGTCATCTTCAGCTGGCCGGACACTGACACGGCCACATCCTGGGTGCCGATGTGGGTGAACAGGTTGGCGGCCGGTGTGAAGCGGAGGCCGGTCAGCTCCGTCAGCTGCTGATTGAAGTTTTCAGCGAATTCCGGGTGGGCGTTGATGCCGGTGCCCACCGCGGTGCCGCCCTGGGCGAGGCTTTGCAGCATGGGCTGGGTGTTCTTCAGGGCCTCGATGTTCTGGTCGATCTGGCTGGCCCAACTGAGCAGGCTTTGGTCCAGACGCACCGGCATGGCGTCCATCAGGTGGGTTCGCCCGGTCTTGACCTGATCCTTGACCGTTTCCGCCTTGGCCTTGATCGCGTCGGAGAGGTACGCCAGTGCCGGCAGCACCCGCTCGTTCAGCTCCAGCGCGGCGCTGATGTGAATGGTCGAGGGGATGATGTCGTTGCTGCTTTGGCCGTAGTTGACGTGATCGTTGGGGGAGATGGTCTCGCCGCTGTTGCGGCTGGCCAGGGTGGCCAGGACTTCGTTGGCGTTCATGTTGGAACTGGTGCCGGAACCGGTCTGGAACACGTCCACCGGGAAGTGTTGCATCAGGTTGTCCTGCGCCAGCAGATGATCCACCGCTTCGCCGATGGCCGCGCCCATGGTGGCGTCCAGCAGGTCAAGTCGCGCGTTCGCCTGGGCGGCGGCTTTCTTGGCCAGCAGCAGCGCGCGGATAAACGGCTCCGGCATAGGCCGGCCGCTGACCGGGAAATTGTTGATGGCGCGCTGGGTCTGGGCGGCGTAGAGCGCTTGTTCCGCTACTTCCAGTTCGCCCATGCTGTCGCGTTCGATACGTGTTGCCATGCTCGGTTCCTTAACGGTGTTGGTTGTGGGTGTGGGAAATCAGTCGGGGCGGGACAGGCTGGGGCAGAAGAAATGCGAGAGCGTGCTGATCTCCTGCAACAGGCCCTGGAGCTCTTCGTGCCGTTCGTCGCTGCCGGCCAGACGTTGCAGGCAGCACAGTGGCCGCACCAGTTGGTCCAGACAGAAAACGCGCCAGTGGGAGGGGTTCAGCTCGTCGGTAAACGTTTCCAGAAGCAGGTCGACGGCGTCTCGATAACAGCGCCACTGCTGATCGCACGGGGAACCGGCGCACTGGTTGTCCTCGAAATCGAGCCACATCATGACCAGTGCCGGGTTGTCCGGTTCCAGGCCGTGGCGGATTCGGGTTCTGAGTCGCTGGGCAAAGGGCGTTGAGCCTGGCATATCGGTCCTTACTGGAAGCCGGCGGAATGACGCGCCACCTTTCCAGATCCTCTTTAATGAGATTGATTTGCATTCTCTTTGTGTGGAGGCGCATCGTCAAGCTCGTTGAGGAGGCGGGTCATGCGGTTGCTGGATCGGTCGAGTGTCGTGGCAGGGTGGCTATCTTTGAGGATGGGGGACTGGTAGCCTCGGCAGTGAATCAAAAACTCCCAACGTTATCCCAATCGCCGGGCCACACTATGGATGTTGCTTCCATCGCCAGCTTCAGCACCCAGCTTAGCCAGAGTCAGCTCCGGGAGCAGGTGCAGATCAGCGTCCTGAAATCCGCCCAGGACATGGCCGCCAGTGGCGCGCTTCAACTCCTCGAAGGCGTGACCGAAGCGGCGCCGACCACGGCCACCAGTGCCAACCCCAACATCGGCAGCCAGATCGACGTCCGCGTCTGAACGCGCGGGCGTTTACTCCCCGGGTTAATCCGCCAGCCAATCCAGCCCCAGCACCAGGCGGGGCGACTGACTGGCGTCCGGCGAGCGGTGCACCAGCCCCCGACCTTCGTTGCCGATCCAGGCTTCCCCTTTCAGAAGCGCCACCGCGCCGGGTGGAACCTGCTGGATCTCACCTTCCCCTGGCGTCTGGTTGGGCAGAGGTCCGGCACCGACGCCCCGGGCGACGGCGGACTCGGGTAGCCATTCGGTCCCGGTTCCCCGGTAGGTGCATAGCAGGCGCACGGGAACGCGGTCGGTGTGGAAGCGCGGGCACATGGTGCCGTTGAGCGCGTGCAGGCGGACGCCCACCGCATCGGGCTCGAACAGGCAGCGATACATGTCGATGAGCTGGTTCACGTCATCCAGCCAGGCGGCCGCGCCATCGAGCTGGCTTGCCCAGTCCGGCAGCAGGGCGTTGGCCGGCTCCCCGGGACCGAGGCTGATGAAACGCTCCAGCTTGTTCGTGTGGGCAAACAGAGACTGGGCGAATGTCTGGGCGCCGGGGAGCGGCGGTCGCTTCCAGACGGTCAGGTTGACGTCGTCCCGGAAAATTTCGGTCAGACATTCGGCTTGGGGGCTTTCAACGGCCAGCGGCTGGGAAATCGTTTCGGGGAACTGGGTCACGGTCGACGCTCCAGGTATTTGATCAGGGCAAGTCATGACGCTTGCGTGATTGTGCTAGTGTTATGTTATAACATACTAATTGCAACGCATAGCGATGATGAAAACGCACACGACCTTTGCGGGCCGTGTTGCCGTCAAAGCATCTCGCCCCATAAAACCTGAGGAGACCCACCATGCCTTTGTCCGCTGCGGATTTGCCCGTCACCGTGCTGTCCGGATTCCTGGGCGCCGGCAAGACCACCGTGCTCAACCACATACTGAACAACCGCGAAGGCCGTCGCGTGGCGGTCATCGTCAACGACATGAGCGAAGTGAACATCGACGCCGCCCAGGTCCAGCAGGAAGTGGAGCTCAATCGCGCCGAGGAGAAACTGGTGGAGATGAGCAACGGCTGCATCTGCTGCACCCTGCGCGAAGACCTGCTGGTCGAAGTGGGCCGCCTGGCTGCCGAGGGGCGCTTCGATTACCTGGTCATCGAGTCGACCGGCATTTCCGAGCCGCTGCCGGTGGCCGAGACCTTTACCTTTGCCGACGAGAACGGCGTGAGTCTGTCCGACGTTGCCCGGCTCGATACCATGGTGACCGTGGTCGACGCGGTGAATTTCCTGCGCGACTACGACGAGGCGCAATCCCTTCAGCAGACCGGCGAAAGTCTGGGCGAGGAGGACGAACGCAGCGTGGCGGATCTGCTGGTGGATCAGGTGGAGTTCAGTGATCTGCTGTTGATCAGCAAGACCGACCTGGTGGAGCCTGCGCAACTGGAACGGCTCACCGGCGTGCTGTGCAGTCTGAACACCGAAGCCGAGATCCTGCCCATTCGCGACGGTGCGGTGCCGCTGGATAAAGTGCTGGGTACCGGCCGCTTCAGCTTCGAGCGCGCCCAGCAGGCGCCAGGCTGGCTGAAGGAAATGCGTGGCGAGCACGTGCCGGAAACCGAAGAGTACGGCATCGGCAGCTTTGTCTATCGCGCCCGTCGTCCGTTCCATCCGGCCAAGTTCCACGACTTTCTTCATCAGCCGTGGCAGGGCGGCAAACTGATCCGCTCCAAGGGTTACTTCTGGCTGGCGTCACGACCGGAATTCGCGGGTCACTGGAGCCAGGCCGGTGGCATCGCGCGTCACGGCTTTGCCGGCACCTTCTGGAAAGCCGTGCCTGAGTCCAGTTGGCCCGAGGATCCGGAGTTCCGCCGAATGATCATGGAAAGCTGGGAGGAGCCGTTCGGCGATATGCGCCAGGAGCTGGTTTTCATCGGTCAGGACCTGGACCGGGAGGCGGTCTGCCGGCAACTGGACGACTGCCTGCTGGACGACGAGCAGTTGATGGCGGGCCGCTCTTTCTGGCAGACCCTGAACGACCCGTTCCCGGCCTGGCAGTAAATCCGGGATGTCTGGAGGGCCCGTCTAGAACAGGCCCATCTGGGAGGTGTCGTCCACCAGGTCGAGGGTGTCCGCCTGCGGCAGGCGTTCGTTGAGCAGGGTGCTCCACAGCGAGGCCAGGGACAGCGCATCGCCGTTGTCCGGCATGTGCATGAACACGAACGGCCGCTGGCCGGCCTCGATCCAGCCGGCGACCCGCTCCACCCAGGGCGCGAGGAAGGGCCGGTTGGCCTCCAGGTCCGGGTGGCCGATGTAGCGCACGACCGACGGGGCGTCGACCGGCAACAGGTGCACCGGCACCTGGGGTTTCTTGCGCTGGGCATCGACGGTGGCGTCGCAGTCCGGCACCGCTGAGAAGAGCCCGCGGCTGTCGAGGCAGACCCGCGCCACCTGACGTTCCCGCAGTCCGCGATTGAGCTGTTTCTCCGCTTCGCCCTTGCCGAAGAACGCGCTGTGCCGGACCTCGACCGTGCAGCTCAGCGGCGCCGGCAGGGCCTCGATAAACCCCCACAGGTTACTCAGGTGCTCGGGGCCAAAGGCGGCCGGCAACTGGATCAGGAACGGCCCCAGCACGTCGTCGAGTGGGGAGAGGATCTCCAGGAAATCCCGCACCTGGGCGTCCACGCCGGTCAACAGGCGATCGTGGCTGATGGCGCGGGGAAACTTGAACAGGAAGCGGAAGTCGGCCGGCACCTGGCTGCGCCACTGGCGGCATTGCTCCTGGCTGGGTGTGGCGTAGAAGGTGGTGTTGCCTTCCACAGCGTTCATCACCTGGCTGTAGCGCTCCAGCGGGCTGCGGCCGGACGGAAGCTGGGTGTTCCACTTGGGATCGTGCCACTGGGGGCTGCC
The DNA here is from genome assembly GCF_011421605.1 of Marinobacter sp. JSM 1782161. Lineage (NCBI taxonomy): Bacteria > Pseudomonadati > Pseudomonadota > Gammaproteobacteria > Pseudomonadales > Marinobacteraceae > Marinobacter > Marinobacter sp. JSM 1782161. The sequence continues at coordinate 1,734,447 of NZ_WSSA01000002.1, read as the reverse complement.
GAGAAAGTAGGGGCGGGTCATGGTCCAGTCGGGATTGTGGTGGATCGTCGCGTCTTGGGTTCGCCGCTTATTCTACCGATGTGTGTGCCCGGATCGAGCGTAAAAGCCGTGTTGCGCCAGTTCCTCACGAATCCGGCTTACCAGCGCGTTGCTCAGTTGGCGGTAGTCCGGGTAGGGCGTCAGTAGCAGGCGACGGTCCGGGTCGATGGCCACGCCGGGACAGCGATCGAGCGGTCGGGCGTCGTGACTCAGGCCCTCGAAGCGTTGCAGGTTGTCCTTGCCGCCGATCCAGTGCCAGCCGTCGATCTTCAGCAGCTGCGGCGTAAAGCACAGGGCCGTCTGCCCGAACAGAGCGTCGTCCCGGAAACGGCGCCAGTCCTCCGCCGCCGGGCTGGTGATTTTCGACAGCAGTGTGACGATCTTGCGCCAGTGATTGGAGTTGGCGGCGATCAGGGTGTCGGCGCGGGGATCGTCCACAAGCTGCGCGAGGCCGTTCGGTCGGTGCGGCAGGTAAAGTGCCAGACGGGGATCGGCGGCGCCGAGGTTATCCGGCTGGGTTGAGGCGTCGGATGGTGGCATGGTCAGCTCCGATACGGCGCCCGCAGGCTGTCGATAAAGCGAGGCAGGCAGGGGTTGGGGTTGGCGTCGTTCCAGTAGACGCCCTGTTCCACGTCGGACGACTCTTCCAGCGGCAGGAACACGGCGCCGCGCAGTTGCATCCGGCGCATCGAATCCGGCACCAGCGCGACCCCGAGGCCCTGTGCCACCAGGTTGACGATGGTCTGCTGCAGGTGCGTCTCCACGCGGATGCTGGGATCGAAGTCGTACAGCCGGCAACAGGCGGTGACCGCCTCGTGCAGCGCCGGCGCGGTGCGGCTGGGGAAGGTGATGAACGGGTCCGACGCCAAGTCACCCACCGACACTTGACGCGCGCCGGCAAGCCGGTGCGTCTCCGGTAGGACCGCACAAAGCGGTTCCCGGAACAACGGGCGGTATTTCAGTGTATGCGCAAAGCGCAGCGGGAAACTGATGCCCACGTCCGCGGTACCCTGGATCAGGGCCTCATGCAGGTCCCGGGGCAGTGTTTCGTTAAGGTTCAGCGACACGTCGGGGTGTGTCTCCGAGAAGGCGGCGACCATCTCGGGCAGGGTATTCCAGGCGGCGTACATGGTGAAGGCGATGGTCAGGGTGCCGCGTTCCCCCAGGGCCGCGGCTCGCGCTGAGGTCACGGCCACGTCCAGATCACCGAGCAGCCGGCCGACGTCCCTGCGGAACTGGTCGCCAGCGGGAGTCAGTTCCACGGCCCGGGAATGACGTCGGAACAGCGGTGTGCCCAGATCGGCTTCCAGGGCGGCGATCTGCCGGCTCAGCGGTGGCTGGGTCATATTCAGGCGCTCGGCGGCCCGTCTGAAGTTCAGCGTTTCGGCCAGCACCAGGAAACTGCGCAGTTGGCGAAGGTCCATTTTATTGATGCTTGTTGGGTATCGACAGATCATATATATAGCATTAGACGGTATCGGTGACCAAGGGTAGGCTGGCGCTTTCTATTCGGGCGTTTGAGTGGAGTCTGCCGATGATGGCTGTGGTCAATGTGTTGTTGCCGATCTTTGGGTTGATCCTGGCCGGTTACGTGTGCCGCCGGACCGGTCGCCTGGGAGACACCGCCGCCTCCGAACTCAACCGCTTCGTGGTCTGGCTGTGCCTGCCGGCACTGCTGTTCATGTCCACCGCAACCGCCTCCGCCGAGGAAATCTGGCATCCCGGTTTTATTGCGGTGGTGACCCTGGGAACGCTGCTGGTATTCGCGATCACCGTTGGCTACCGCTGGCTGGTCCGGCGCGACCTGGCGGATGCGAGCATCGACGGTCTCAGTGCGTCATACGCCAATACCGGTTATATCGGCATTCCTCTGTGCATTCTGGTGTTGGGGGATGACGGCCTTGAGCCCGCCCTGATCGCCACGCTGATCGTGGTGTGCCTGCTGTTTTCCATTGCCATCGTCTGCGTCGAGGTGGGCCTGCAAAACGAACCTTCGGCGCTGCGGGCCGTGCGCAAGGTGGTGGTGGCGCTGGCCCGCAATCCACTGGTGGTGTCGCCGATCCTGGGCGGCGCCTGGGCCCTGTCGGGGTTGGAGTTGCCCCAGGCGGCGGGGCAGTTCCTCGACATGCTGGGCGCCGCCACCACGCCCTGCGCCCTGGTTTCCCTCGGTGCGTTCCTGGCCCAGCGCGAGCGCGGCCCGGCCAATGGCGCGCTGGGGCTGGTCGGAATCAAGCTGATCGTGCACCCGCTGCTGGTCTGGTGGTTGGCGGTCCACGTGTTCCACCTACCGCCGTTCTGGGCCAAGGCGGCTCTCCTGCTCAGCGCGCTGCCCACGGGCACCGGGCCGTTCATGCTGGCGGAATTCTATCGGCGCGAGGCGTCGGTGGTGGCCAGTTCGGTGTTGTTTTCGACGGTGGGGTCGCTGGTCACGTTGTCGTTTTGTCTTTACTGGATGGGGTGACGTCGCCGCCGATGAGGTGATCGATCAATGCCTGTGAAAACGGTGACAGGGTGGCCTTGGGATGGGTGCAGATCTTTAGATCACGCTGGGCCCAGTCTTCTTCCACTTCGATGACGGCGAGGGACTGGTTACCGGACTGCCTGAGCGCTTCTTTTGGCACCAGGCCAATGCCAACACCGGCGGCCACCATGCGGCATACCGCTTCAAAGCTTTTGACCTGCACTCGAACGTTCAGGTGTGCTCCCAGGCCGGATGCGGTATTCATGGTAAAGGTGTGAATGGCCGAGCCGGCATGAAGCATCACGAACGGCTCTGACAGGACGTCTGCGAAGGAAATCGACGCCGTACCGGCCAGGGCGTGCCCTTCTTCGGTAATCAGCACCAGACGGTCCTCCCGGTAGGGTTGTAGCGTTACTTCCTGGTGGTCATCGTGCCCGGCTACGATCCCGATCTCTGCTTCTCCGCGGGCCACGCCGGCGAGAATGTCGGAGCTGGTCTGTTCCTCCAGGTTCACGCTGATCCGCGGGTTGTGACTGAGGAACGCTGCAAGATCGTTGGGTAAGTAGCTGTGAATGGCATGGGTGTTGGCCCAAAGCAGCACATGGCCCTGCACGCCATCGGCATAGGGGGCCAGATCGGAGTGCATCTGTTCCAGCTTGGCGAAAACCTGCCGGGCATGGCGCAGGAAAACCTCCCCGGCACGGGTGAGCTGAACGCCGCGGGCACGCCGTCGCAGCAGCGCAGTGCCCAGGGACGATTCCAGGATCTTGATTCGGTGACTTGCCGACGACGGAGCCAGAAATGCCCTTTCGGCACCGTGCGTCAGGCTCTGGCATTCAGCGATGGCAATGAACAGACGTAAGTCGGTCAGATTGTATTTCATCGAGAGAATTCGTAAATAACGAACAGTGGTTTGGTGAAATAGCAATTCTAGCAGGAGTCTGTGGTTTATAGGATTCATATTATCGAATCCTTTATGATGAGTCCTCTCGATGCTCACCCAGATGTCTTCCCGGCAGTCCGGCATGGTACTCGCGGTACTGGCTGCCTTCGGTTTCTCTTTCAAGGCGATCTTCGTCAAGCTCGCCTACCAGGTGGCACCGGTCGATGCCGTAACCTTGTTGTCCCTGCGGATGATGTTCTCTTTGCCGTTGTTCGTTATCACGGGCTATGCCTACCTGCGCAGCGGGCCCGCTCTGGGCTGGAAGGATTGGCTGTTGCTGGTATTTCTCGGGCTAACCGGCTATTACGGTGCCTCGATACTGGATTTCATGGGGTTGCAGTACATCTCGGCGGGGCTGGAGCGGGTCATCCTGTTTACCTACCCGACCATCACGATTCTGATTGGTCTGCTGTTCCTCAACAAACCGCTCAGCGTCAGACTGGGCATTGCACTGGCGCTGTGTTATGCCGGCGTCAGCCTGGTTTTTATAAGCGACAGCCAGGTGTCAGAAGACAGTGTCGCCCCCTGGATTGGCGCGGGTTTGGTGTTTGCCTCGGCGGTGTCGTACGCGGCCTACAATGCTTTCTCGGAAGTTTCGATCAGCAAACTCGGAGCCGCCCGCTTCTCGGTTCTGGCCCTGGTGATTTCGATTGCTGCTGCGCAACTTCATTTCCTGGCGGTAAATCCGGTCAGCGACCTCGTTCAGCCGCTGCCGGTCTATGGGTATTGCGCCGCAATGGCTCTGTTCTCGACGGTGATGCCGATATTCTTTCAGTCAGGAGCGATCCAGCGCATTGGCGCGGGGCGGACCGTGCTTGTGGGCATGCTCGGTCCGGTCATGACGATCTTTTTCAGCTGGCTGATACTGGCTGAGCCGATGACCTGGGCGCAGCTGTGTGGAACGGCCCTGGTGCTGGCCGGCATCTATCAGGTCCGGCGGTCGTGACAGCCACCGCAAGTGCGTCAGCCGGGCCGGAGTCATTTTTCGCCGCGGAGAGCATAGACATGAGCCCGCGCGGGTTTGCGCTCCTTCAGGAGGATGATCGTCAGGGTGCGGGTATGGGGAGAGAGATCAAAGATGGTTCAGATTGAGTGGTGCCAGCACCTGCCGCTCGTCGGCTCCGAAGGTGTCGGTGAACAGGTCGTCGATCTGGCGCTGCTTGTCCTCATCAGGCAGGGCGGCGTCCAGAATGAGGCGCTTCTGTTCGAGGTAGCGGGTTCGCCGTTGAGGCCAGTTGTCTACCTCGATCAGGTCCGTTTGCAGGGTATTGTTGAGGGCCTTGCTGCGTTTGAGTTTTTCCTCGAGGTTCAGATCCGGATTCGCCTGCAGTCGGCGTGCGGCCAGCATGTATTCAAAGTGGGCGTCGGATGCGCGGAATAGCTGATTGGCGAGCTCTTCGCCGAGCTGGCTTACGCGTAATTGCTGCAAGCCTCGGTACCTCTGTTCGGGGGACGTCGGAGAGCGGCCATCCGCCCCGTTCGGGGCGGCCAGCGTTCGGCGCGCTTCGAGGAAACGGTAGTAGTCGCTGGCCAGCGTTGCGGTCTGTTCGCCGGCCGGGCCCGGCAGACCCGCCCGGATCAGCTCTGCCAGGTGGCCAAGCTGTTGCTCGGACAGCATCAGTGCTCCGTTATGGAAAATCCGTTCGAGAGCCTGACGGGCATTGTTATCGGGTACCAGATTACCGGTATCGTCCAGCCGCATGGCCTGAACAAGCTGGAAAACACCGTCCACAGTAAACGGGATGTCCGCAACCGGTTCACCAGACATTCCGTCGTCCCGACGTCCTTTTGCGACGGGCAGCGGTTTCCCGGGTTTCGGTTGTGGTATGGGGGAGGCCTCATGCTGCTCGGCCGGAAGCTCGCTTCCGCTTGCGTGGGCAGATGGTTTGGGCGACGGCTCTGGCCAGAACCAGACGCTGCCAGCGACGAGCAGTAGCAGCGTGGTCCCCAGCAGAGCCGCCCGCCGCGGGTTTGGCCGCCCATCGCTGTGACTCATACCGCCACCCGGCTTCCCAGCAGCGGCGCCACCAGTTCCAGGGCGGACTCGTCCACCAGCGGATGCAGGTACGGTGGCTGCAGGAACATGGCGGACGGGCTCATGCCGTTCACGGTCCGGTAGCAGCGCGACAGGTGTGCCGAGCTGGAAAAACCGGCGTACATGGCGGCGTCGGTCATCGAGTGGCCGAGAGCCATGAGGATGGTGCTGATCGAGACCCGGTAGCGGATGCGGTACTGGGTGATGGTCAGGCCCACCTGTTTCTTGAACAGCTTCTCCAGCCGCGAGCCGGACAGATGTACCGAGGCGGCCATTTCTGCCAGCGGGCACGGCGCGCCCAGGGATTCCCGGATGCGATGAGCCACGCGCACGATGCGGGCGTCGAAGCCGGGCAAATCGGCCTGGCGCGGGGTGTTGGGCAGAAGACGCCGACGCAGGCGCTGGCGTGCGGCATTGGGGCTGATGTCCGGGGCGTTACGGATGGCGATCAGCTCGCGGATCAGCGCCTCCTCGTCCGGATGCTGGTAATAGATGCCGGGGGAGGCTTCCCGCATCAGCCGGCCCAGGGAGGCGTAGTCCCGTGAGAAGGGTGGCAGGAAGAAAATCGCCACCACCGCCTTGCGGGTGTCGAGGACCGAATGGTCGAGCCAGAGACCGGCCGGGGTGAGACAGCTGCGCGTGGTGATGGGGGCGCCGTCGGCGCCGCGTAAGGTGAAGGTGCCGTTCAGGCACAGGGTCAGTCGTTCCTGGGTGGTTCGGTGCGGTTCCTGGCGGGCGTAATGCGTGCCGAGAAACACACCCTCCCGGTTCCACAGGCACAGTTTCGGGGATCGCAGGCTAACGGGGGCAAGGTTGTTTTTGTTGTCCATCGCGTGCTCCGGTTGGCGGAGTCCGTTGTCGGACCGTCCGTGTCCAGTGAACAGGTAGACCGGGCCACCCGGGCCCGGCCGTGGAAACGTCCTACGTCTCTTCGCAGCATAGACGGGTTTTCAACCGCGGTTCGCGGCATCGACCGTTTTTGCCGGCTAGTACGGGCAAGTGCCGCGATATTCGGAGATCCGATACTGGTCTTCATGGTCCGGGCCGCACAGGAACGGCGCGTAGCGGGTGTCCTGGTCGATGTGCAGTTTCATCCAGGAGACGCCGTACTTGCTGAGCACCGCGTTGTTGAGGTTGCCGCCGTTGGCGCAGAAGTGATCGCCGTTGTTGATCTCGAAGAAGGCCTTGGCGGTGGAGCCGGGAATGTCGTTGTAGAAAGGCGAGGCGTGGGAAGACACCGGCGCGACCACGTCGTTCTCGCAGGCGAAGATCAGCGTGGGTGTCTCGATCTCATCGAAATCGTTGAAGCTGGAGTTCCAGGGAGCCAGTGGGATGGCTGCGCTGAGTCGGTCGTCGGCGGCCAGCTGCAGCGTGCCGCCACCGCCCATGGACCAGCCCACGGCACCCAGGCGATTCGGATCCACCATGCCGCTGATGGCGCTGAAGGAGGAATCGCTGCGGTCGATCAGGTAATCCAGCGCGGCGTCGATCTGGTCACGGCGAGATCCCGGCTGATCGTAGATGGTGATGGTGTCGATGGTCATGACCACAAAACCGTGCGACGCCAGTTGCTCGCCCCACCATTCGATGGACGATTCGTAGGACACGTAGCCCGGAATCACGACGATGGCGCCCATCTGGCCGGTGGTGTCGGTCGGGTAGTGAATGGTGCCGCCGCCGAAGCCGCTGACCAGCGATGAAACGTTGACCGTGTCGACGTTATAGGGTCCGCTGCTGGCCTCCAGGTAGGCTTCCGTGGGATCCGGCCCTCGGGTGAAGTCGGCGGATGCGGTGCTGACGTGCAGCGACGCCGCGAACGGCAGCGCACAGACCAGCGCGTAGCTCAGCTTTTTCAATGTGTTCATGGCATTACCCCTGACTGATTGACGCTTGTTGTGATGTTGTTACCGCGTTGGCCGCCGTCTTCCGGACGACCGCCATCCAGGCCGACGCTACTGGATGATCCCGCCGACGGCTTTCACGATCTGGCACTTCCGGCGTTCTGCTGGTACTTCCCGGGGCCGGCGAGGGTCTTTGTTCGTTTTGTCGGGCCGTGTCCGGATCGGCTGCCTCCAAAAACACGGTTCGGCAGTAGTCACCTTGAGGCCGCTTCGAAGGACGCCGTGAAGCGCGCCGGCATTCCAACAAATATGCCCACATCCCAATGAACAAGGTGACGATATGGAACGCACGCACGTGTCTGGAAACGCAGAATGGCCGAAACGGACGCTTCTCGCCCTCGCCGTTTCGAGTCTGGCCCTGGGACTCTCCGGCTGCTGGCTGGACGATGATGACGACGACGATGATAGGGTGGGCGGCGGCGCGCCGGAATTCGCCGCGGCAACCGTCTACGTTGCCAGCAACAGTGGCGGCGGAGACACCAATGTCCGCGTTCGCGACGAAGACCTGGAACTGATGAACACCTACACCACCGGTGCCAACGAGGGCGTCCTGGTCAATGAGGCCGGCCACCTGGTGCAGGCCGGCGACCTGATGAGCACCGGCCGGCTGGTGACCGCCTGCAACGCCGAGACTCGCATGACGGGTGACGCCAGCTACGAAATCACCGGCGCCACCACCACCTTTTCCAGCCCCAAGGGCATTGCCCGAATTGCCAGTGAAGGCCTGATCGCGGTCGCGAACAACGGCGCCAGCACGGTGCTGCTGATGGGAGCGTCGGCTTCGGGCGATGTGGCCCCCGTGGCCACCGTCGCTCTCGCCGCCAACGCCTGGGACCTGGTCTATGACGACGCCTCCGACCGCCTGTTCGTAGCCCAGGTGGACGGCACCGTCGCGGTGTTCGACAGCTTTGCCCAGGATCAGGGCGTGGGCGGCGCCAACCGCACCTTCTCCATCGTCGACGGCGACGGGGAACCCTCGGTCAACCTGCACGGCATTGACTACGATGCCGACGGTGACCGCCTGGTGATCGGCGACGTCGGCGAGGCCGGCTCGGATGACGACGGTAAGCTGTACGTGGTCGACAACGCCAGCACCGCCGACGGCCAGGTCATTGCCACCACCACGATCAAGGGTGACCAGACGCGCCTGGGCAATCCTGTGGACCTGCAACTGACCGGCACCGACGTGCGCATTGCCGAGAAGGCTAACGGTGGCGGTGCGGTGCTGGTCTACCAGAACATCTTCAGTCGTCCGGGCGGCAATGTGGCCGCTGATCGGGTGCTGGATACGCCGGCCCCCGAGTCGATTGAAGTGGTGCTGGAGATGGACCCGGCGCCCGGCGTGACCGATATCCTCGACCCGGACACCGCCTACCAGTTGCTGACCACCAGCAACCCGGCGACCGGTTCGGCCACCTCCGGTCAGCTGTTCAGCAATGAATCGACGCTCGCCGCGGCGCCGGCGCTGGCGTTCGACGCCGGACTCGACAGCGTGGAGAACGTGACTCTGGATCGCGACGGCAACGCCTACATCACTTACGACGACGGCACCACTGCCAACAGCGGTATTGCGGTGATCGGCGCGATCGATGCCCGGGATAATTTCGACGGCAGCCGGGACCGGCTGATCACCGGCTCCAACACGCGGCTGATGTCGCCCAAGGGCATCGAGCTGGCGGACGACCTGGGCCTGATGATCGTCGCGGAGCAGGCCGGTGCGGAAGTGCTGGTCTTCAGCGCCTGCGCCAGCGGAAACGCCACGCCGACGGTGGTCAGCACCGGTGGCGTCGCGCCCTGGGACAGCGACTACGACGCCGAGGGCGATGCGCTTTACGTGGCCCTGACCGATGGCACGGTAGCGGCCTACGACGACTTCTCCGCCGACCTTGGCGACGGCGGCCCGGACCGGCTCATCACCCCGGCCATGGGTGGTACTCCGTTCGCTGCGCCGACCAACATCCACGGCATTCGCTACGTGGCGTCGGACGACGTGCTGATCATCAGCGATGTGGGGTCCGGTGCGGCGGCTGACGATGGCGCGTTGATGACGATTCCCGACGCATCGTCTTCCGACGGCACCACCAACGTGGGCAAGCGCATCGCCAACCCGGGCGATGGCTCCGACCTGACGGGGCTGGGCAATCCGGTGGACATCGCGTTCGACGGCGCGGACCTGTACGTGGCGGAGAAGATCAACGGCCAGATCCAGGTCTGGCGTGATTTCCTCACCGACGCCGCGCTGACCGGCAATGTGGCGCCGAGCGACAGCGTGGCGGCCACGGCACCGGAGTCGATCGTACTGAAGCCGGAGTAGACGACCGCGAAATGAAAAAGACCCGGGCCAGGCCCGGGTCTTTTTTTCTGACGGACGTTAGCGGAACACTACAGCGCCACGGCCCGTCCGATGTACTCGATCGGCCCGGTGGGACGACCAATCGGCGAACCGCTGGCGTCTTCCAGGGTGATCTCGAACAGCTGGTTGGGCTGCAACGGCGGCAGGTCGTTCAGGTTGATGCGCAGCGGCTGGCCGGGTTGCACCAGGCCCAGCGATACCGGGCCGCTCCAGTCGTCGGCCTTGGTCCAGAACTCCAGGGCCTTGCCTTGCGGCACGTCGAAATTGCCCAGTGCGGTCAGGGTCAGTGTCTGGCGATTGCTGGCTTCCACCACCCAGCCTGGCGCGTGACCATCCGGTGTGGCGAGCACCACCATGTAGTTGGGCTGCGGTTGCTGGAAAATCAGCCCGATGCCCATCAGCAGCGCCAGCGCGAAGCCGGCTGCCGTGAGGCCGCGCCACAGGGCCAGGCTGTGCCACCAGCCATCCCGCTTCCGCCGTGGTGTGTGCAGTGGAGCCTGTGGTGACGGTGCCGGATCGGTGGCAATGCTGTCGCTGATGCGTTGCCAGACGCTGTCGGGGACCGGCATCGGGTCCACGGTGTCGCACAGCGGCACCAGTCGGTTTTCCCAGTACGCCACCCAGCCGGCCAGCTCCTCATCGGTCTTCAGGCGTTCGATGACCTCTCGGCGCTCCGCTTCGGGCAGGGTGCCCAGGACGTACTCGCCGGCCAGCTCGAACAGCGGCTCCTGATCGCTGTGATCGGTCATGCGAGGCACTCCTTCAGCGCCACAAGACTGCGCTTGATCCAGGACTTCACGCTGCCCAGTGGGGCGCCCAGCAGGTCGCTGATCTCACTCTGGCTGTAGCCGTTGACGTAGGCGTGGTAGAGGCAGGTGCGACGCTCCGGCTCCAGCGCCATGATGCAGTCATGCACCCGATCGTTCTGCATGCCCCAGTGGCTGGTGTTGACGCGCTCGCACCACTGGCTGTCGCTGACGTCCGGCAGCTCGTCGGGGGATTGGTCCCGGGGTTCGCGGCGGCGTGAAAACCGGATGGCGTCGAGCGCTAAATGGCGGGCGATGGAATAGATCCAGCCGCGACCGGTACCGCGGGACGGATCAAAGGTGTGGGCTTTCTGCCAGATGCGCAGGAACAGGTCGTGGATCAGATCTTCGGCGGCGGCTCGATCCCGGACGATGTTGTAGATCACCCCCATCAGGCGGCTGGCTTCTTCCCGGTAAAGCGATCGCAGGGCCGTCTGGTTGCGGGCGGCGCAATCGCGCAAACAGGTCTCGTAGTCGAATGCATGGTTATCTTCTGGCACGCGTTCCCCATCAGCACAGCCGGGACCTGCCCGGCATCATCGTCGGTTTGGAAACCGTTCGGTTTTGAAACAGTGTAGATAGGTTACGCCCGGTTTGCGATTTGGATGCAGGTGCGGCGGGAAATGTTTGGAAATCCTCAGGAAAAGGGATGGCCGGCGCGCTCTGACGGGCGCGCCGGCGGGCCTCCGGAAGCGGCTTCCAGAGGCCTCAAACGGCTTCCGTGGTCCGTGCTTGTCGGCGCCGCCGAGCCTTCGCCGGTGCCGCCGCTTTTTGGCGTCGGGAGACGACGTGGTAGTCCTCCAGCCGGAACGTGCTGAGCCGCTGTTTCAGCCTGCCCAGCGACCAGGGCCAGGCGGCGAAGTTGCGGCCGTTCTGGTCCAGGTAGTAGCTGCTGCAGCCGCCGGCGTTGAACACGGTGGATTGCAGGTGTTTCTGCACCGTGCGGTTGTGACGGCGGACCACGGAAGGCTTCACCGTAAGTTTGCCGATGCGCCGGTCGCGGATCTTCTTCAGGCCGTCGATGATGTAGTCGAGCTGGGCTTCGGCCAGGCGAATGAAGGAATCGTAGACCAGCACGTTGGGGCCGAGGATCAGGAAGGCGTTGGGTACTTTCTCGATCGCTGTGCCCAGGTAGGCCTCGGGTGAGCTGTCCCGCCACAGGTCCGCGAGGCGCTCGCCGCGTTCGTTGAAGACCCGATTGCCGATCGGCGGATGCGACACGTCGAATCCGGTGCCCCAGATGATCACGTCCACCTCGCGGCGTTCGCCGTTGGCGGCGATCACTGTGTTGCCGTCCACTGCCACCAGGCCACTGGGGATCAGCGTGGTGTTGTCCGCCTGCAGCGCCGGGTAATAATCGTTGGCGAACAGGATGCGCTTGCAGCCCAGCAGGAAGTTGGGGGTCACCGCCTTGCGCAACTGCGGATTGCGGACCTGCAGCCGCAGCAGCTGCCTGGCAGCGGCGCTGACCGGTTTCAGGGCCACCGGGTTACGCAGTCCGAAGTTGATCGCGTTCAACGAACCGGCCACCGCCGCGCGCCAGCCCTGCTGGATGGCGGGGAAGCGGTCGATCACTTTTTTGGCTGTGTCGTTGAGCGGCAGGTCCGGTTTGGGCAGCACCCAGGGGGCGGTGCGCTGGAACACATGCAGCTCGCCGACTTTGGGCTGGATGCGCGGCACGAATTGGATGGCCGAAGCGCCGGTGCCGATCACCGCCACACGCTTGCCGCTCAGGTCGACATCGTGATGCCAGCGGGCGGAGTGGAACATCTCGCCGGTGAAGGTGTCGAGGCCGGGAATGGCCGGCGTCTGCGGCTCGGTGATGGGGCCGGTGGCGAAGACCACCGTGCGCGCCCGGTACAGGCCTCGCTCGGTCTCCAGCCGCCACAGCTGATCGGTGTCGTCCCAGCGGGCGCTTTCCAGCGCGTTGTTGAACTCGATCAGCGGGGTGATGCCGAAATCGTCGCTGACGGTTTCCAGGTAATCCAGGATCTCCGGCTGCTTGGCGAACAGGTGGCTCCAGCGGCTGCTCGGCGCGAACGAGTAGGAATACAGCGCCGAGGGCACGTCGCAGCCGCAGCCGGGGTAGGTGTTCTCGCGCCAGGTGCCGCCGACTCGATCGGCTTTCTCGATGAGGGTGAAATGGTCGTAGCCGTTCTGTGTCAGCTTGATGGCCGTCGCCAGGCCGGAGATGCCGGCGCCCACGATCAGGGTGTCGTAAATGGGGGCGGTGTTGTTCTTGGTGGAAGCTGCCATGGTGTTGCCTGCGGGGTCGATGGTCTGAAAAGCCGTTTACTTGAACAGCCGGTAGGAGAGGCCCAGGGCCTTGGCGTAGAGATTGGGCGAGGCCCGCTTCATCAGCCAGAACAGCTTGGCGTCCATCTGGGGTGTGGTGTAGAGGTGGCCGCTGTCGAGGCGATTGAGGGTCAGCGTCGCCACGTCGTCGCTGGTGGTCAGGGCGTAGTTCATCAGGGCATGGTCGGCGAGTTTGGCGTAACGACCGGGGAGGCGCCCGTTCTTGATGATGTCCGTGGGCACCAGTGTCGGGCACAGTACGTTAACCCGGATACCGTGCTTCCTGAGCTCCGCCGACAGGGTTTCCGACAGCGCCAGCACGCCCGCCTTGGTGACGTTGTAGGCGCTCATTTCCGGGGCGGCGGTGTAGGAGGCGGCCGACGCCACATTGATGATGGCGCCGCGTCCCTGCTGCTTGAAGCGCGGCACGAATTCGTGGCAGCCGTGGATGACGCCCCACAGGTTGATGTTCACGCACCACTGCCAGTCGTCCAGGGTCAGCTCGTCGAACTTGCCGCCCAGGCCTACGCCGGCGTTGTTGATGACCAGGGTCGGGGACTCGCCAAAGTACGCGTCTGCCTGCTCGGCCAGTTGCCGGACCTGCTCCGCCTCGGCCACATCGCAGCGCACCGCCAGGCCGCTTGCCCCCAGTTGCTCGATGCGGGCGACCGTCTCCTGCGCCGCGGCCAGGTTGATGTCGGCGCAGACCACGGAACCGTGACGCCGCGCCAATTCCAGCGCGAAGCTGCGGCCGATCCCGCTGCCGGCACCGGTGACCACGGCGCAGGCTTCGCGACTTGGAACCCCGTGCTTGCGTGAGAAAAATGGAACCATAATGCATTTCCCGAAAGGATCGTTGTTGTATGTCCGGGCGCGCTCAGGCGCGCACCGGCGGCACCACTTCCTTGACCAGGTAGGGCGCCAGCAGCCCGGTCTCGGGGTTCAGCAGGCGCTCCTTGTAGTAGGCCAGGTACTCGGACGTATCGTGGTCGTTGGGGTGGAACCCGGGGCGCAGGTAGTCGAAGACGTGGCCCAGGGTGCTGCCGTAGATGCCGTTCCTGCGGCTGGCGATCAGGCCCACGCTGCGCCGGGCGTCGCGCCAGAAGCGGCGGCTTAACAGGTTGCGGGGCTTGCGCAGCAGGGGAATGCCGACACCGCCCAGCGCCACCAGGAACCAGATGGTGAACAGCGCCATGGCGAAGCCGCTGACGCGCAGCACGTAGTTGCCGTTGAGCGTCTGGTAGACGTCGTAAGCAATGTCCTTGTGTTCCGATTCCTCCAGCATGTGCCACATCCAGAGGGCGCGCTGCTTCTCGTCGTCGGATTCGAAGAAATAGTCCTCGTGCTGCATGAAGAACTGCGCCAGCACCGCGGTGAAGTGCTCGATCCCCGCCATCAGCGACAGCTTCAGCGGCTGCGGGAAACGCAGGAAACCGTGGTCGAACACGTTCCGGGCCAGGAAGCGGTAGAAACTGACCGGGAAGCGATGCACTTCAAGAATGTCGTTCCACTCGTCGTGCACCTTGGAGTGCAGGGCCTCCTGGCCGATCAGCGCGGTCACCCGCTGTTTCAGCTCCGGGTCCTTGAGGAAGTTCCGGTGGTAACGCGCGGTCTCGATGACCAGGTCCTCGCCGAACGTCAGGAAGATCGACAGGGCCGAGAAATAGCCGCTGGCCAGTTCGGTGTTCAGGTAGAAGTGAGTGTCGACGGACTTGGCGTCGAACTCGAACTTCATGTGCCGGATGGGAATGCCCGGCCGCCGGCTGTCGGAGTCGGTTGCGGCGCCTGTCGGCGCCTTCAATGCTGCGCTGTTCATGGTTTTCCCCGTTATGAAAACGAACGTGAAATGAGCGCTAACTCGTTGCTAACAGGTTAATTTTCGACATTGTTCGGATTCAATTCGGACCCTGGCGAGAATACGGACGGCGGCGGGGTTGCGCGCCGCCGTCCGTAAGTGCGCCAATCAGCGGCTAAATTCGGACGCTGTGTCTGCCAGCGCCCTGTGGGGTTTGAGCACGGGGAAGGGAAGAGGTCGCCAAAGTGAGCGCTTGTTCGGGTTTTGACGTGCATCGGGCCGGCGCCGACTTTCGCATGCGCGCGGCATGCGCTAGCTTTCCTGTAAACGCCGCCGGTCGGGCAATGTCATGCTGGAATCCCTGGAAAGCGCTCTGCAGGCCTGGTTCCTGCCGGGTCTGACGGCACTGGCCGCGGTGGCCGCCACGTATGTGATCTACCGGCTCGCCCTGTGGCTGACCCGCCATGTCACCGATTCCCGCACGGTGCCGCGCCTGTTCCTCGACGCCGCTGCCCGGGCGCTCGGTGTGGTGTCCTGCCTGCTGGTACTCAACGGGATGCTCAACGCGGTGCCCGACGACCTCCCGTTGCTGGCACTCATCCAGCAAATCGCGACCCTCCTGCTGATCCTGGCGCTCACCTGGGCGGCGGTGCGCCTGACCTCGGCGATCGGCGAGGCGATCGTCCACCTGAACCCGGTTTTGGAAGGGCAGTGGAAGCGGGCCCGCAAGGTCGAGACGCAAACGCGGTTCCTGGTGCGCTGCCTCAACGTGCTGATTGTCATTGTCGGCCTGGGCGCCGCCCTGATGACGTTCGAGTCCGTGCGCCAACTGGGCGCCAGCCTGCTGGCGTCGGCTGGTGTCGGCGGCATCATTCTGGGTTTTGCGGCGCGACCGGTGCTGAGCAACCTGCTGGCGGGGATGCAGATCGCCCTGACCCAGCCGTTCCGGATCGACGATGTGCTCCATGTTCAGGGCGAATGGTGCTGGGTGGAGGAGGTGACGGCCACCTATGTGGTGCTGCGTGTATGGGACCTGCGGCGCCTGATCGTGCCGCTGCAGTGGTTTATCGAGAACCCGTTCCAGAACTGGTCCCGCAATACGGCGGAATTGCTGGGCACGGTGTTTCTCTGGGTCGACTACACCATGCCGGTGGCACCGCTGCGCGAGGAATTCGGCCGCTTACTGCGTGACAGCCGGCAATGGGACGGTCAGGTGGAAACCGTGCAGGTCACCGATGCCAGCGACCAGGCGATCCAGATCCGCTTTCTGATGAGCGCGCCGGACTCAAGCCAGAGCTGGGACCTGCGCTGCGCGGTGCGTGAAGGCCTGGTGACGTATATCCAGCAGCATTATCCGGAGCAGTTGCCCCGCGTCCGGGCGCGGCTTTTGGAAGCCAACCGGGAAGATCCGGACAGGGACGGCGGGGCCGGCGCAGAGAGCGACTGACCCCCGCGCCGGCCCGGCCTACATCAACGACGGCAGCCAGAGCACGGCCGCTGGCACCAGCACCAGGAACACCAGGCGGATACCGTCGGCCAGCAGGAACGGCAGGATGCCGCGGAAAATGGCGGTGAGGGGGATCTCCGGTAAGGTAGCTTTAAGGACGAAGCAATTCAGGCCGACCGGTGGGGTAATCATCGCCAGTTCGACGACGATGATGGTGATGACGCCCCACCAGATGGGGTCCATGCCCAACCCGAGGATGACCGGTACCACCACGGGCACTGTCAGGAAGATCATGGCGAACCCGTCAAGGAACATACCCAGCACCAGATAGAACGCGAGGATCGCGAACACCACGGCAATCGGGCTCATGTGCATCGACTGGATGAAGTTGATCACGTCGGTGGGAATACCGGCCAGGTTCACGAACTGGTTGAGCACCATGGCGCCGGAGGCCACGAAATAGATCATGCCAGCGGTCTTGGCGGTGTCGGTGAGACACTCGACGAAAATCTTCCAGGTCATCTTGCGGCGCAGGATGGCGAACAGCAGCGCTCCGCCGGAGCCGATGCCGCCAGCCTCGGTGGTGGTGAACCAGCCGAAGAAGATGCCCAGCACGATCAGCATGAACAGGACCAGCACGCCCCAGACCGACTTGAGCGACGACAGGCGCGCACCCCAGCTGTATTTTTCACCGCGCGGCAGCCAGTTGGGCAGGAAAGCCGCTATCGCCGCGATCACGCCCATGTACACCACCACCTGCAGTGAGGCGGGCACCAGCGCCGCCATGAACAGACCGTCAAGGTTGGTCTGGGTGAGGAGGCCATAGATGATGAGCGCGCCACTTGGGGGAATCATCAGGCCCAGGGTGCCGCCGGCGGCCACGGAGCCGGCGCTGAAACTGTCGTCATAGCCGTGCTTGCGCATCACCGGCAGGGCCAGGCGCCCCATGATGGCGACCGATGCGGCGGAATTGTGGGACAGGGACGAGAAGCCCGCGCAGGAGGCGATGGTGGCCATACCCAGACCGCCACGGAAACGGCCGAGCCAGCGATTGGCGGCCTCGAACAGGTCATCGGCGAGGCCGGCGCGGGCCACGAATACGCCCATCGCCAGGAACAGCGGCAGCACCGAGAACTGGTAATTCATGGCCAGTGCCACGATTTCGTTCTGGGCGACAGTGGCCGCAGCCGGCAGTCCGCGAGGGTGGATCCAGGCGATGCCGCCGATGCCGCACAGCATGAGATTGAACCCGAGCGGGATTCGGGTGAACACGATCAGCGCCATCAGCGCTACGATGACAGTCAGGACAACCACAGTTCCCAATCTCCGTTAGAGGCGTTTTGTCAGAGGCGTTGATGCATTGCTTGCCGGATTTGCGGCGAGGCATCAGGTGTCGTCGTCATGGATGCCGACCCTCAGCAGCCGGAAGAAACCGATTACGGTGGCGATCAGCGCCAGCACCGCGAACGCGTAGACGGAATACCCCAACTGGACTTCCAGGAACTTGGTCAGCATTTGGGCATCCAGCAGCTTCTGGGCCTTGACGAACATCAGCCAGGTGATGCCGACCATCGACAGGAACGACACGGCGGCGGTAAGCACCCGTTCGACGACCCGGAGGCCGGCGGGATAGCGCGTCACCGCCAGGCCGGCGACGATGTGACTGTTGTTTCGAACCACCAGCGACATGCCGGCGAAGAAGGCAATGCCGAGCAGGGTGGAGATGAACTCCGCGGCGCCGGGCAGTGGCGTCGCAAAGTGACGGCCGGCTACGTCGATGAAGGTGACCACGATCATCGCGAACACCGAGACGCAGGCGATCACCTGCGCCAACCGAAAAAGGCCGCTGTCGAGGCGGTCGACAGCGGCAGAGAAGGAGCGCAACGGGGTCATGATTATTCGGCTTCGTCCATGGTTGCCTGTGCGGTGGTATTCGCCGCCTTGAGTTGGCCGGCGTAGATGTCCTCCATGCGCGAGCGGTAAAACTCGAAGGCGTTGGCGGCATCGTCCAGGTGGCGTTTCTGGGCATCAGCGATCCATGCCTGCTTCATCGGCGCCAGTGCGTGCCGGAGCTTGTCGACGAAGGCGGGATCGGCATCCACGATATCCAGGTTCAGTTCCTTGAGCGCTCTGTCCTTGCGTTCGTCCATGGCGATGCCGGTACGGCGCGGCAGTCCGTCCGCGGCGCGCAGCACGGCGGCCTGCTGCTCAGCGTTGAGTTCGTTCCAGGCGTCCTGGTTCATCACCACAGCCCAGGTGGCGGAGCCCATGCCGCCCGGGAAGCGGGTCATGGCCTTGACGTGATCGCCCAGACTGGCGGCGAGGATGGTGCCGGTACCGATCATCGCGCCGTCGACCGTGCCCTTGGAGACGTATTCGAACAGTTGCGGGAAGTAGGAGTGCACGGGGACGGCGCCGACGGTTTCCAGTGCATCGGTCTGCTTGCCGGCGGTGGCCCATATTTTTTTGCCGTCGAAGTCGGCCATGCTGCGGATCGGCTGCTCCCGGCCCACGAAATTGACCCCCGGCAGCACGTGCATGGAAAGCAGTTTGACGTCGTTGAATTCGTTGACCTTATCGAAATACTTCTGCTGGGTTTCCCAGATCGCCACGGAGGCGGATTCACCCGACAGCGAATTGAACGGCATGTCCCCAAGCAGTGGCAGGCCGGTTTGGGCGCGGCTGGCGTAGACCGAAATCATGGCCATGTCGATGATGCGGTCCTTGACCGCACTCAACTGGCCGTCTGGTTTGGTGAGAGAGGAACCGGGTATGGTGATTTCGATGCTTCCACCGGATTCTTTCTCGATACGCCGGCTGAAGTCGTCGATCGACGTGCGACGCATGGGGTCGTGTTTGGGCAGGTAGGTGTTGTAGATGAGCTTGACCGGGTCGTCCGCCGCCTGGGCGCTCGAGACGCCGGTCAGCAGGGACAGGCCAAGTATGGCAGTGCAGGTAAGTCGCAGCATGATGTCTCCTCGGTCTTGTTGGTTATAAATGGAGAAAATCAGTTGTATGTGTGAGCCCTTGATGACGCGGGGCTTTACCAGCGAAGCCAGACAATTGCGCGTCTGATCGATGTGAAGGTGCCGTGGCTTGGTGGTTTCAGAAGTCATGATCCGGCCACGCGTTTCTTCTTATCGTCCTGATGCGTTGCCTCGGGCTTTACCTCCGGGTTCCGTCGCCCTGGGCAGGGGCGATTTTCAGCGTTGTTTCACCTCCTTTGTCCCGGCGCCTTTGCCTTCCACGCCGTTCTTCTCGTGAAGCTCTTATCTTTCTTTTTTCTTCATATTTAGATATATCGTAGTTCAAGATAGATCTAGAATTTGCAGGCAGCCATTAGACGAAGGTCTTAGGTCTTTGCTTTGATCACTTGCAGCCGATCCGGTGGATTCGTTAAGGCACGTCGGCGTCCAACAAGCCGTGTTGGGGACAGGAAAAGCGATTGAGGGTGAATGGCGTTGACAGTCGACTTCCCGTGGCTGCGGGCTGGCCTCTTGAGTTGGGAAAGGGAGTCACTCGCCGTGGCACGCGACGCTTCATTACGTTTTGGCAATGCTTGCGACAAGGCGTGGAGCCGGGACTAGATTTTTAGGGAAGTGTCTTTCGCAAGGAGGTCTCCGACCATGACACGTTCTCTCCCTTCTTTCCTTGCAGTTCCCCTTACGGCCCTGGTGTTCCTGATGATGTCGGCCGCCGCCCATGCGGGCAGCGATAGCGGTGTCTACGTCGGTGCGTCCGTGGGCCAGGCCCAGGTGGATTTCGACGATGAGTTGCCGGATGTCGGTGAAGTGGATTTTGACGACGACGATACCGCCTATAAGATCTTTGCCGGCTACAACTTCGGCCTGATTCCGCTCGTGGACCTGGCTGTGGAGGGCGCCTACGTCGATTTCGGCAAGTTCAAGGGCGACATCGGCAGCATCAGTGACCGGGACCTGGATGTCGACGGCTGGACGGCCGCCGGGCTCGCCGGTGTGAACCTCGGCCCCATCGGAGTGTTCGGCAAGGTGGGTGCCATCAACTGGGACAGCGATTTCGACGGTCTCGGTGACGAAGACGGTACCGATCCGTTCTACGGCGTGGGTGCGCGCTTCAGCCTGTTCTCGTTCCAGGTACGGGCCGAGTACGAGCGCTACGACCTGGACGATTTCGACATCGACTACTTCTCCGTAGGCGCGGCTTTCACCTTCTGAGCCACTCTTTCGGCAAACGCCATTCACCGGGCGGCTTACGCATTGTCGGTGGTCCCGGTCGCTTCTCCACAGACTGGCCGAAGCAATCCGCCAGACGGGACATTAGTTCCTTAGGAAGTCCAACACGGCCGCGCGTTCGGGGATCGATGCGGAGGCGCCGACCCGGGTAACGCACAGCGCCGCTGCGGCACTGCCCAGGCGCAGGGCTGTCTCGGGCTGCTCGCCGCCAGCCAGGGCCGCCAGGCAATAGCCGATGAACGTATCCCCCGCGGCGGTGGTGTCCACGGCGTCCACCGCAAAAGCAGCCACCCGGGAGCGCCCTTCCGGGCCGATATAGACCACGCCTTCACGCCCCAGAGTCAGGATCAGCGCCAGACCCGGATAATCCCGGTGCAGAGAGGCTTCGGCCTCGGTGACGCTGTCCACGCCAGCCAGATCCATGGCTTCGACTTCGTTGACGATGAGCAGGTCCACCCCGGCGAGCAGGGGAATGACTGAATCGCGGGTCATGGGCGCCGGATTGAAGGCCACGCGGATGCCCTGGCGGGCGGCCTGCGCCATGGCGTCGGCCAGACCGCTGGTTTCGTTTTGCAGCAACAGCCAGTCGTCCGGGCCAGCGGGTGCCAGTGCCCGCTCAATCTGCTGCCGGGTCACGTTGTGGTTGGTACCGGGATAGAACAGGATGGCGTTTTCTGCATCGTCGGTCAGTTGGATGATGGCGTGGCCGCTGGCCCCGTCCAGCGGAGTGATGGAAACGGTGTCGACGCCGGCCTCGGCCAGTTGGTCGAGCACCCAGTTGTCCGCCTGCCCGATGGCGCCGATATGCTGCACATGGGCACCGGCGCGGGCCAGGGCGATGGACTGGTTGGCCCCCTTGCCGCCAAGCACCGTGTGGTAATCGCTGGACGCCAGGGTTTCGCCGGGTCGCACGAAATGATCCACGCGGTAGACGTGGTCGAGGTTGATCGAGCCCAGGTTGTAGATGGTCATGGCGGGCCTTGTGCTTTCCTTGTTGTCGTTAGCGGGGCCGCTTTCCGGCGGGCGAATGCATCGAGCCTAGCATGGAGAAGCCTGTGAAACACTCGCGCCGGGACGGCCTTCGTGGTATATCCGCAGCCCTGTCTTGCCAATCAATGGAATTCGAACCATGCCCAGAGCCAGCGAAATCAAGAAGAACTCCGCCGTCGAATATGAAGGTAACGTCTACTTCGTCAAGGACATCGAGCGTTCCGTGCCCCAGGGCCGGGCGGGCGGCAGTCTTTACCGGATGCGCATGTACGATGTGGTCACCGGTAACAAGATCGACCAGACGTTCAAGGATTCCGACATGCTGAACCTGGCGGATCTGGTGCGTCGTCCCGCGACTTTCTCGTACACGGATGGCGACGAGTACGTTTTCATGGACAGCGAGGACTTCACCCAGTACAGCCTGATGGGGGAGGCGATTGCCGACGAGTTGCTGTTCATCAACGAGGACACCCAGGGGGTGATGGTGATTCTGGTCAGCGACGCGCCGGTCTCCCTGGCCCTGCCGCCGACCGTGGACCTGACCATCGAGGAAACCGATCCTTCCGTCAAGGGTGGCTCGGCCACCGCGCGCACCAAGCCGGCGCGGCTGACCACCGGGCTGGTGGTGCAGGTGCCGGAGCACATTTCCTCCGGCGACCGTATCAAGATCAACGTGGAGGAGCGCAAGTTCCTCGGACGCGCCTGATCCGTTTGGCGCCGGTGGTCAGGCGCGGCCGGCCTGGGACGGACTGATACCGAACTGGCGCCGGAAGGCCGCGGTGAAGTTGTTCGGGTGGCCGTAGCCGGCCAACGCCGAGGCTTCGGTGATGCTGGCGCCGTCCTGTTGCAGCGCCCGATAGGCGTTTTGCAGCCGCCGTTGCCGCAGGAAGCGGCCCACGCCCATGCCGAGGCAGTCCCGGGCGTAACGCTGGAGCGTGGCGGGGCTCATTCCGAGTTGGTTGCCGATCTGACTCTGGGTCATGGCGAGCACCGTGTCGCTCTCCAGCAGCTCGAGGAACTGTCGGGCCTGGCGTCCGGTTAACCGGGACGCGGCAGCGCTGTCTTCCGGCAGCGTTTCCAGCCAGGCTGTCATCAGCGACAGGGCGAACCCTTCCCGCGCCAGTTGACCGATGCGGCCCGGGTCCGGGTGTTCGATCAGGTGCCGGGCCTGCATCCACAGGGACGGCGGCAGCGACCAGGGCGCCACCGACAGGTGCTGCTGCATTCGCCTCTTGAGCGGCTTCGAATCCAGCGCCTGCTGTTCAAACCACTCCGGTTCCACGGCAACGTAAAGCGCCGTGCGCTGTTCCCCTTCCGCGGTTTTCATACTGCAGCTTTCGGCATGGCTCAGTGTCATCACCTGGGCCTGCGCCGCCGATTCGTGCAACGCCATGTGGCGGTTGCCGAACTGGAATCGGGTCTGGCCTTCCAGGAACAGGGAGACCTTGAGGCTGGCGGACAACTCCGCGTCGAAGCCGATGTCCCGCTCCGCCCGGGCGTTGACGATATGGAAAGACAGCCCCGAGGCCAGCTTCTCGGTCAGCAGGGTGCCCCGCAGCATCGAGTGCCCCGCACTGGCCGGCGCCGGGCATTCACGCAGGCGGTAGCGGTTCAGGTGCCTGGCGTTGTGCTCCAGGTCTTCCGTATTCAACAGATGCGGGTTTTGCGGGGAAGGGCGGCTCATGAACATCCTCTGACGCCGTGGCATAAAGGGCAACTGTCATTGGCTTACGGAGGCAGTTGAGGCAAATCAATAGATGATTGATGTTTTTGCATCCGCAGCAGACAGGCACCTGTGGAATAATGCGTGCCAGCCAATCTAAATGCAAACGATTGTCGTTTGTGATTGTGGCGGCGCCGGGCTTCACCCGGTGTCGCAGCCGTAACCGCTGCACTGTTGCTGGAGACGTTCATCCATGTCCGATAAGAAAATCCGTTCCGCCATCCGTCAGGCCTGCCGTTCCCGTCAGGCGGTGACCGCTGTTTCTCTGTCCCTTTTAGCCTGCGCCTTACCCGCATCCGCTGCCGAAGACACATCGGACGATGTTGCCCTGCCCACGCTCACGGTAGAAGGCAATCGCCTCTACGAGATGGCGCCCAGCGAGGAAACCGGGGGGTACGGCGTCGAAGCCGCCACTGTTGGCACCAAGACGCCGGCCTCCGTGCGCGATATCCCCCAGTCCATCACCGTGCTGACGCGGGATTACCTGGATGATCGCGACGTCACCCACATCGACGACGCCGCCAAACTGACGCCGGGCCTGCGCACCCTGAGCAACGACAGTGGCCGCTCGTCCATCTATTCCCGCGGCTACGAATACGACGAACTCAACATCGACGGTCTGCCGGCGCCGCTGCAGAGCATCTTCGGTACGCTGCCGTCGCTGTCGGCGTTCGACCGCATGGAAGTCATGCGCGGGCCGTCCGGCCTGTTCAACAGCACCAGTGAACTGGGCGGCATCATCAACCTGGTGCGCAAGCGCGCCACCGTCGATACCCAGGGTTCGCTCCAGGCCGGCTACGGCAGTTGGGACCGCAACCGGCTGTCGGCGGACGTGTCTGGCTCGCTCAACGAATCCGGATCCGTGCGTGGCCGGGTGGTGGCGTCCCGCGAGGATATGCCCAATGAAGTCGACGAGAATGAGAACGTCGATGAAAGCTACTACGGTACGCTGGATATCGACGTGACCGACGCCACCGAGCTGTCCCTGGCGGTGCTGCACCAGACCAAGGACATCACGCCGTCCAATGGCCTGCCCGCGTTTTCCGACGGCAGCCTGGCGGACTGGGATCGCTCCACCTTCCTCGGGGCCGACTGGAACAACTTCGAGAACGAAACCACGGATCTGTTCCTCGATCTGACCCACCAGTTCGACAACGGTGGCTACGGTCGCTTCGCGGTGCGCCAGTCCCATCGTGAAGGCGACTATTACTACGCCTTTACCGGCAGTGCGCTGGGGGACGACGGCAGCACCAGCCTGCGCACCACCCAGCGCGACTTCGAACAGGATGCGCTGTCCATGGACGCCAGCTACAGCCAGCCGTTCGAGGCCCTGGGCCACGTCAGCGAATTCGTGGTGGGTGCGGATTACAAGCACTACGACACCGACTACCTCAACGGCGCCTCCAATCTGGGCTCGATCAACGTCAACACCTTCGACGCCTCGTCGGTGACGTACAGCGATCCGACCTATTCCCAGCGCATCGAGAACGAGCTGACCGAGACCGGCGTCTACGGCAAGCTGACCTTCCGTCCGCTGGAAAACCTGGCTTTGATCGCCGGCAGCCGCTTCAGCTGGTATGACCTGAGTGCCGATACCACCGCGTTGTCCACCGACACCACCACGGAAAGCGACGGCGACGGCTCAGGCGAATGGACCCCGTATGCCGGCGCGGTCCTGGATGTGGACGAGCACCACTCCCTCTACGCCAGCTACTCGGAAGTGTTCAATCCGCAGACCGAGACTGACGAGAACGGCGACCTGATCGATCCGCGCGAGGGCGAGCAGTACGAGATCGGCATCAAGGGCGCCTACGACAATGGCCGCCTCAACAGCCGGCTGTCCGTTTTCCAGCTGACCGACAAGAACCGTGCCGCCACCCCCTATGATGAAGACGGCAATGCCATCAGCAGTTACTCCGAAGCCACCGGTGAAGCCCGGGTACGCGGTTTCGAAGCGGAGCTGAGCGGCCAGTATGGTCCCTGGGATCTGCTGGTGGGCTATACCTATATGGACACCGAGAAGCTGGCCGGCGATACCAACACCCTGTTCATGCTGATGCCGCATCACACCGTGAACGCCTGGTCCAAGTACACCTTCCACCAGAGTGGCCTGCTGAACCAGTTGAGTCTGGGCGCCGGCGTGACGGCCATGAGCGACTTCTACCTGGAGCGTGGCAGCACAAGCATCGAAGCGCCGGGCTACGCCGTGGTGGATGCTCTGATCAGCAAGCGTTTCACCGAAAACCTGTCCGCCTCGCTGAACGTCAACAACGTGTTCGACCGCAAGTACTACTCGCGGGTGGGCAGTGTGGCCACGTTCAACTTCTACGGCCCGTCGCGCAATGTGATGGCCAACGTGTCCTACGATTTCTGACCTGACGGGACACTGGAAGCCGGGCCCATGCGGCCCGGCAACCCCGCTTCGTAACGTCGTCCGGCGCACGACGCCCTTTCCGGCCAGGCCGCGTTGGCCTATCCTCGCCCGGAACCCTGATCGAAACCCGTGCCCGAGACCGTCGATGGATATCCGCCAACTGCAATACCTGGTCGCCCTGGATGAAGTGCGCCACTTCGGCGACGCCGCCGCCCGTTGTCACGTCACCCAGCCGGCGCTGTCCATGCGCCTGCGCCAGTTGGAAGAGGAACTGGGGCTGACGCTGGTCACCCGTGGGCACCGGTTCGTGGGATTCACCGCCGAAGGCGAACGCATCCTGGCCTGGGCGCGGGCGGTGCTGGCCGCCCACGACGGGCTGCACGCCGAGGCCTCGGTGTGTCGCGGCCAACTGGTGGGCACGCTGCGAGTGGGCATGGTGCCGCTGGCGGGCTTCGAGCCGATCCCGTTGCTGCAACAGTTCGCAGCCCAGCATGCGGACGTGCGTTTCGAGTTGAAGTCCCTGAGTAGCGAACAGATCCTGGCGGGACTGGACACCAACAAACTGGACGCCGGGTTTGCCTACGCCGACGGGCGTCACGAGCGCAAGTACCGCTTGCTGGAGGTGGCCGACACCAGCATGGGGCTGCTGTTCAACCGCGAGCGCTGGTCCTTCGCCGCCGAGACGTTGGACTGGTCGGACCTGGAAAAACTGCCGCTGGGCATCCTCAGCAAGGGGATGCATTTCCGTCAGTCGGTGGACCACGCGCTGCAGAGTGCCGGCGTCGAAATCACGCCGTTGGTGGAAACCGATTCGGTGGAATTCCTGGTGCAGTCGGTCAGTGCCGGCCTGTGTTGTGCGGTTATGCCCATGGGCGGTGGCCTGGAACAGCGGGACGAGGCGCTGGAGTTGCGCCCGATTGCCGGCAGCCACACCCTGGCGCCGCTGTGTCTGGCGACCCGACGCAGCGCGCCGGTGTCGGCGCTGGCCGAAGCGCTGCAACAGTTCGTATGTGAGCGCCTGGCGTTAACGGATCAATAAGTTCTGTTTATCAATGGATCTTTAATCGTGATTGGACGGTTATGATGTCCCGTCTTAACCTGTTGCTTATTTGCCCAACAGGTTTGCCCCATGACGCACGAATCCGCATCCGGCCACGCTCCCGTTCCCAGGTTTGAACCCTATAAAGGGCCTGCCGCCGGTTGGGGGGCGCTCAAGAGCGTTGCCGCCTTCTGGCTGGACAGCAAACAGCCGATCAGGAACATCCGTGCGCTGCTTAAAACCAACCAGAACGGCGGTTTCGACTGCCCGGGTTGTGCCTGGGGCGACGATCCCAATGGCGGTCGCGTCCAGTTCTGCGAGAACGGCGCCAAGGCGGTGAACTGGGAGGCCACCAAACGCCAGGTGGGTCGCGAGTTCTTTGCCCGTCACAGCGTGAACGAACTGCTCCAGCGCAGCGATCACTGGCTGGAGTACCAGGGCCGGCTGGTCGAACCGATGCGCTACGACGCCGCGTCCGATCGCTACCTGCCCATCGGCTGGGACGACGCGTTCGCCCTGATTGCCGAACATCTCAACCGGCTCGACAGTCCGGACCAGGCCGAGTTCTACACCTCCGGTCGCGCCAGCAACGAGGCGGCGTTCCTCTACCAACTGTTCGTGCGCACCTTCGGCACCAACAATTTCCCGGACTGCTCCAACATGTGCCACGAGGCCAGCGGGGTCGGGTTGTCCCAGACCATCGGTACGGGCAAGGGCACGGTCACTTTCGACGATTTCGCCGAGGCGGACGCCATCTTCGTGTTCGGCCAGAATCCGGGCACCAACCACCCGCGCATGCTGGCGCCGCTCTCCGAAGCGGTCCGTCGCGGGGCCCAGGTGGTCTGCTTCAACCCGCTCAAGGAGCGCGGACTGCAGCGTTTCCAGGATCCCCAGGCCATACATGACATGCTCAGGAACGGCTCCGAGCCACTGAACACGGCCTACTTCCGGCCGGCGCTGGGCGGTGATATGGCGGCCGTGCGCGGCATGGCGAAGTGCCTGATCGAGTGGGATCGCGAAGCCCAGGAGCAGGGCCGGGCCGCGGTGCTGGACTGGGCGTTCATCGAGCAGCATACCCAGGGGCTGGACGCCTATATGGGGGTGGTCCGCGCGACGTCCTGGGAACAGATCGAGGCGCAGAGTGGCCTGAGCCGCGCCGACATTGAGGTCGCGGCGGACACCTACCGCAAGGCGGACAACGTCATGCTCTGCTGGGCCATGGGCATCACCCAGCACCGGCACTCGGTGCCCACAGTGCAGGAGCTGGTGAACCTGCAGTTGCTGCGGGGGAACATCGGCCGCCCGGGCGCGGGCCTGTGTCCGGTGCGCGGTCACAGCAACGTGCAGGGCGACCGCACCATGGGCATCGACGAAAAAGCCCCGGCGCCGCTGCTGGATGCCCTGGAGCGGGAATTCGGCATCACCGCGCCGCGCCGGCCGGGTCACAACACCGTCGAAGCCATCGAGGCCATGGCCCGTGGCGACGCCCGGGTGTTCATCGGGCTGGGTGGCAATTTCGCCCAGGCCACCCCGGACAGCGAGCGGACCCATCAGGCCCTGGCCAACTGCGACCTGACCGTGCAGATCAGCACCAAGCTCAACCGCAGCCACCTGGTTACCGGGCGGGACGCCCTGATCCTGCCGTGCCTGGGACGCACCGACATCGACTGGCAGGCCGGCGGCCCCCAGGCGGTGACCGTGGAGGATTCCTTCAGCATGATCCACGCCTCCCACGGCCAGTTGCCGCCGCAGTCGGAGCGGATGAAATCCGAGCCGGCCATCATCGCCGGCATGGCCAGGGCGACCCTGGGCAACCGGCCCATTGACTGGGATGCGGTGATCGCGGATTACGACCGCATCCGCGACCTGATTGCTCGCACCATTCCCGGTTTTGACCAGTTCAACGACCGCCTCAAGCAGCCGCGCGGTTTCTACCTGGGCAACCCGGCCCGGGAGCGGCGCTGGAAAACGCCTGGCGGTCGAGCCGTTTTCTCGCCCAACGCGTTGCCGGATGACCTGTTGCACGACCGGATCAAGGCGACCGGGCAGACCCCGGACGTGATCCTGCAGACCCTGCGTTCCCACGATCAGTACAACACCACGATCTATGGTCTCAACGACCGCTACCGTGGCGTTAGCGGCCAGCGCCGGGTGCTTTTCATGAACGAGGATGACATTCGCCGTCTGGGCCTGGAGGCGGGTGAGCGGGTCGACATCACGTCCCTGTGGGAAGATGGTCGGCGTCGCTCGGTCGGTGGCTTCAAGGTGCTGGCCTACGATGTGCCGGCGGGTCAGGCGGCGGCCTACTACCCGGAGACCAACCCGCTGGTGCCACTGGAAAGCACCGGTACGGGCAGCCACACGCCCACGTCCAAATTCATCGCCATCAAATTGTCGAAGAGCGCGGAGCAGGACCACGATCGGGTTTTGGCCGCGGGCTGACCGGAGCGTCAAAGAACACGTGAGTGGCGCCGTGGGCGATCATCCCTGTTATGATGGCCCGCTTCCCGATTCTCAAGCCAGCCACCAGGAAGCCGTCATGACCGCTTTGCCACCTTGTCCCCAGTGCCAGTCTGAGTACACCTATGAGGATGGCATCCAGCTTGTCTGTCCCGAATGCGGCCACGAGTGGAGCGAAGCGGAGCAGTCGGCGGATGAGGCGGGCGCGGTGATCCGGGACGCCAACGGCAATGAACTGCAGGACGGCGACACGGTGACCGTGATCAAGGATCTCAAGGTCAAGGGCTCCAGCCTGGTCGTCAAGGTGGGCACCAAGGTCAAGAACATCCGCCTGGTGGACGGCGACCACGACATCGACTGCCGCATCGACGGGGTCGGGGCGATGAAACTGAAGTCCGAGTTCGTCAAGAAAGCCTGAGGTCAGGTGGGTCGCCGGGTTCTGAGACCGGCGGACCCATTCCATAAGCAGCAGTGATCAATGCAGCGGCGGGCGTTCCACAGCGGCCTGTCGCAGGCACTGGATCATCTGGGTGCAGGTCGGCGTGCGGATGCGTCCACGCATGGTGATGATGCCCACCGGAGGTAGCTCCATGGGCAGTTCGATATCCAGTACCTTCAGAAACCCTTCCTTCTCGAAATGCATGCCCACGTCGCCGGCGAGGTAGCCGATAGCGTGCCGGTGGCGGACGAAGTTCAGGATGTTCAGGAATGACGCCGTCTCGATCAGGTCCACCGGCGGGTTCAGCCCGTGCTTGTAGAACATCTGGTTGAGCTTGACCCGTGACGACGCCCACGGCGGAGGCACCACCCAGGGCTGTCCAGCGAGGTCGGCCCAGTCGGGGTTGGCCTTGCTGGCCAGGGGGTGATCCGGGCTGGCCACCACGCACATTTTCTCGTTATAGAGCGCCTGGGTGTCCAGGTCCGGCGCGGCGTAGCCCGGTTCCAGTCTTCCCACCAGCAGATCCAGCTCGCCCATCCGTAAACGCGGCAACAGACGTTTCAGGTCGCCTTCCTCAACCATGACCGAGGTCAGAGCCGAGTGTTCCTTGAGCAGCGATACGGCACGCGTCATCCACACCGGCGTGGCCACCACCATCGCTCCGATGCTGACACGTCCGGCGGCTCCGGTGGCGACGGCGTCCAGCTCATCCCGGGTGCGACTGAAATCCGCCAGCACCGAGCGGGCAAAGCGCACCACCGACTCGCCGTAAGGCGTGGGTTCGGTGCCCCGGGTGGAGCGGGTAAACAGGTCCAGCTCAAACATCTTCTCGATTTCCGCCAGCATCTTGGATACGGCCGGCTGGGTGAGCGACAGGAATTCGGCGACGCGACCGATGTGGCGGAATTCGTCGAGCGCCACCAGCAGTTGCAGGTGGCGCAGTTTGAGGTTGGAGCGCAGGGCACGATCAATGACAGACATGGCCTTACATTACCTTAAGGTTATGAAGGCAGTCCATTGTTTCATTTTATCCTTATGATGGCGGGTCGCATACTCGGTTCAAACACAAATACAAACGACCATCACAAGTAAGCACCTATGGACCAGTCTGCATCCACATCGCCCCTGCTGCGCCTGCACGCCAACGACAATGTGCTGATCGCCCGTCGACAGATTGGCCTCGGCGAAGAGCTCCCCGAGTTGGGGTTGCGCGCCCGGGCCCAGATTCCGGCCGGACACAAGATCGCGGCCAGAGACATTCCCGTCAACGAGCGGGTCAAGAAGTACGACACGGTGATCGGCGCCGCCGCCCGGGACATCAAGGGTGGCGAACACGTGCATACCCACAATCTGACCCTGATCGATTTCGATCGCGATCCGGCTTTTGGCCAGGACGTGCGACCGGTGGACTACCTGCCGGAGGAGGAGCGGGCCACGTTCCAGGGGTATGTCCGACCGGACGGCCGCGTGGCGACCCGCAACTTTATCGGCATCCTGTCGTCGGTGAACTGTTCCGCCACGGTGATCAACCATATCGCTGAATACTTCACCCCGGAGCGACTGGCGGACTACCCCAATGTCGACGGTGTCGTCGCCTTTGCGCAGACCAGCGGCTGTGGTATGTCGTCTCCGAGCTATCACTTCGACATCCTGCGCCGTACCCTGGCCGGCTACGCCCGCCACCCGAACTTTGCCGGTGTGCTGATCGTCGGGCTCGGCTGCGAGCGCAACCAGGTCGATACGCTGGTGGAGTCCCAGGGCCTGGAAGTCGGGCACGGCGTTGAGACGCTGGTCATGCAGGATACCGGCGGTACCCGCGAAACCATCGAGGCGGGCATCCGCGCGGTGGAGTCCATGTTGCCCGAAGCCAATCGGGTGGAGCGTCAGCCGGTCAGTGCCAGCCACCTGAAGATCGGTCTGGAATGCGGTGGCTCGGATGGCTTCTCTGGCATCTCCGCCAACCCGGCGCTGGGCGCGGCCATGGACATCCTGGTGCGTCACGGCGGCACGGCCATTCTGTCGGAAACCCCGGAAATCCATGGCGTCGAGTTCATGCTCACGCGCCGCGCTGTTTCCCGGGATGTTGGGCAGAAGCTCCTGGACCGCCTGGCCTGGTGGGAGGACTACACCCGCGGCCACAGCGGCCAGTTCAACGGGGTGGTGGGCCCGGGCAACCAGGCTGGCGGCCTGGCCAACATCTTCGAGAAATCCCTGGGGTCCGCCATGAAGGGCGGAACGACGCCGCTGCAGGCCGTCTACGAATACGCCGAGCCTATCGACAGCAACGGGTTTGTCTTCATGGACTCGCCGGGTTATGACCCGGTGGCCGTGACCGGCCAGATCGCCAGCGGGGCCAACCTGATCTGCTTTACCACCGGGCGGGGGTCGATGTTCGGCTCCAAGCCGGCGCCGACCATCAAACTTGCTTCCAACACCCCCATGTACGACCGCCTGACCGAGGACATGGACATCAACTGTGGCCAGGTGATCGACGGTACCCTGGATATGGACGCCATGGGTCAGGCCATTTTCGAGCACATCCTGCGTGTCGCATCAGGTGAGGCCACGTGCAGCGAACGGCTGGGTTTGGGCGACCACGAGTTCGTGCCCTGGCACGTCGGCATTGTCAGCTAAGAGCCTGTCTTTCAAAGCATCGAATACCCAATAAGACCCGTTAAGAAAAGGAAATGGCCATGTCTCTGACTCTCAAGCGTGACGATTTGATCCGATCGCAGAACCTGATAGGCGGCGAATGGACGTCCGCGTTATCGGAAGTGGTCTTCCCGGTCCAGAACCCGGCCGATCTGGCCACGATCGCCCAGGTCCCTGACAGCGCCGCGGCCGATGCCCGAGCGGCCGTCGATGCAGCCCACGCCGCCTTCGTGGCCTGGCGCGCGATGCCCGCCAAGAGCCGGGGCCAGATCCTCAAGCGCTGGCACGCCCTGATCCTGGCGCATCAGGATGATCTGGGCACACTGGTGTCGCTGGAACAGGGCAAACCCCTGGCCGAAGGTCGGGGCGAGATTCTCTACGCCGCCAGTTATGTTGAGTGGTTTGCCGAAGAGGCCAGCCGCATCGACGGTGACGTGATCGCCTCGCCGGTTGCCGGTCGCCGTATGATGGCAGTCCGCGAACCGGTGGGTGTGGTGGCAGTGATCACCCCCTGGAACTTCCCGGCAGCGATGATCGCCCGCAAGATCGCGCCGGCCCTGGCGGCGGGCTGTACGGTGCTTGCCAAGCCGGCGGAAGACACGCCGCTGACCTCCCTGGCACTGATTCGCCTGGCGGAAGAGGCCGGGGTGCCGGCGGGGGTGATCAATGTGGTTTGCGCGTCCCGCGAGCAGACGCCTGAGGTGGTGGACGTCTGGCTGGCCGAATCCCGCGTGCGCAAAGTCAGCTTCACCGGCTCCACGCCCGTGGGCAAGCATCTTGCGCGGGCGTCAGCCGACACCTTGAAGAAGCTGTCCCTGGAGCTGGGGGGCAACGCGCCTTTCATTGTCTTCAACGACGCGGATCTGGATGCGGCCGTGGATGGCCTGATGGCGGCCAAGTTCCGCAACGGCGGCCAGACTTGCGTATGCCCCAACCGGGTGTATGTGCAGGCCGGTGTCTTCGAAGCGTTTGCCGAACGTCTGACCCGCCGGGTGGAGGCCCTGAAAGTCGCGCCAGCGACGGATCCGGAGGCCGAGATCGGACCGATGATCAATGCCCGGGCGGTGGAGAAGATCCTGGCGCATATCGAGGATGCGGTGGCCAAGGGCGCGCGCGTCCTGGTGGGCGGACAGCGCCTTGAGGAACTGGGCCCGAACTATGTGGCGCCCACGATTCTGGCCGATGCCGGAGAGGACGCCGTGCTCTGCTGCGAGGAGACGTTCGGTCCGGTGGCGCCGCTGTTCCGTTTCGAATCGGAGGACGAGGTGATCGAGAAGGCCAACGACACGCCGTTCGGCCTGGCGGGCTACTTCTATTCAGAGAACGTCAGCCGCATCTGGCGTGTTGCTGATGCCCTGGAAACCGGCATTGTCGGCATCAACGAAGGTGCGGTGGCGTCGGAAGCCGCGCCTTTCGGGGGCGTCAAGGAATCCGGTTACGGCCGGGAAGGCTCCAGGTATGGCCTGGAGGACTATATGCACATCAAATATCTCTGCCAGGGCAACCTGCGCCAAACCAGCGGAGGCTGAAAGATGCATCACACAGCGGTACCCGGCATGGTTCCGGGCAATCCCTTCAAGCGGGCGCTGGCCAACGGCGAGCCGCAGGTGGGCTTCTGGCTTTCCATGGGCAGCAGCTATTGCGCGGAGATGTGTGCGACCGCTGGATTCCAGTGGCTGCTCATTGATGGCGAGCACGCCCCTAACGATGTGAACAGCACCCTGGCCCAGCTCCAGGCGGTGGCGCCTTACGGTGGTCATCCGGTGGTGCGGGCGGTGCAGGGTGAACCGGCGCTGATCAAGCAGCTGCTGGATATCGGTGTTCAGACGCTGCTGGTGCCGATGGTGGATACCCCGGAGCAGGCGGCTGCGATGGTGGCGGCCACACGGTATCCGCCGGAAGGTATCCGGGGTGTGGGTGCGGCGGTGGCGCGGGCGTCACGCTGGAACGGTCGGGCCGATTACGTGCACCACGCCAATGAGGAAGTCTGCCTGCTGGTGCAGGCGGAAACCGTCACCGCCCTGGAGAACCTGGAGGCCATCTGCGCGGTGGATGGGATCGACGGGGTGTTTATCGGCCCGGCGGATCTGGCGGCGTCCATGGGCCACCTGGGTAACCCGGCACACCCGGAAGTGCAGGACGCTATCGATGAGGCCATCCGGCGCATCGTCGCCTCGGGCAAGGCGGCCGGCACATTGACCGGCGACATCGAGCAGGCGCGGCGCTTCCTGTCGTTGGGTGCCACCTTCGTCGCGGTCGGGCTGGACGTGACCCTGCTGATGCAGTCGGTACGCCAGCGTGCCTTCGAGTTTGGCCTGCGGGCCGATCAACCCACGTCCGTCAAGGGACCCTATTGAAGTGAGGTATACGGGCCTGCGCCCGGAAACAGACTCCTGTGGGAGCACTGAAGAGAGAGATCGCGAACCGGACGGGGCATCGGCGAATGCCTCGGGGCGGTTCGAAGACAATCCGATCAACCAGAAATACGATCACTAACAAATATAAGGAAGCATCATGCACAAGCTGATCAAAACGTCCGTTCTGATGGCCGGTCTCCTGGGTGCGGGCCTGGCCTATGCCGAGTACCCCACCAAACCGATCACCATGGTCATCCCCTACAATGCCGGCGGCGGTACCGATGTGCTGGCGCGGGCCATGCAACCGGCGCTGGAAGAGTCGCTGGGGCAGACCATCATTGTCTCCAACGTACCCGGTGGCGGTGGCATCCTGGGCTTTACCAAGGTGGCCAATGCCCGTGCCGACGGCTACACCGTCACCATCCCCAACAACGTGATCTTCGCCACCGAAGGCATGGGGAACGCAACCTACCACTCCGATGATTTCGCCTATCTGGGCAACGTGCTGACCGACAATTACATGGTCGCGGTCCGTGCGGACGGTCCCTGGCAATCCTGGCAGGACCTCCTGGAGGATATGAAAGCCAACCCCAACAGCGTGAAATTCGGCTTCTCCGGCTACGGCGGCTCCACCCACGTGGCCAGCGAAATGCTCTCTGACAGCGCCGGTTACAAGGCCAAGCAAGTGCCTTACGACGGCTCGTCCAAGGCCGTGCTGGCGGCGATGGGGGACCACATCGACGCGCTGATGCTCAACGTGGGGGATCTCGCCGCGGGCCTGAAATCCGGCAAGCTGCGCCCCTTGATGATTCTTGGGGACAAGCGCCTGGAGGAATATCCGGAGGTCCCCACGGCGCAGGAAGAAGGCCTCAAGCTCTCCCTGACCAACTGGCGCGGTGTCGCGGCACCGGCGGGTGTGGACGATGAGGTCAGACAGGCCTGGGCCGAGGCGCTCAAGCAGGCAACCGCCGATCCGGCCTTCCGCAAGGCGATCGCAACCCAGGGCGCTGAGATCGAATACATCCCGCCGGGCGAAACGCTCGACGAGCGGATGGCCACCCTGGCGGAGTCGTTTATCCAGACGGCCCATAAGCTGAAACAATAAACGGCGATGCGGCTCCGCCGGACGGAGTCGCTCCCTCACGTTGCCATAGGGGGTGTCGCGATGTTGCGCATCAACGAACGACAGATTTTCTATGTCGTGCTGATTGTCGGGGCGGGGTTTTTTCTGAGTATGGCAAAGGCCATTCCGTCGTCGATGGGAATGCCGGGGGACCCCGGCGCCGGTTTCTTCGCCTTTTGGTCCTGCGTGATCATCATGGTGTTGCTGGGGTATCTGCTGGTGACCGAAACCTTCTTCCAGCGCGCGGACCGGGACACACCGGTTCGCATGACGCGGCACGAGCTGGTGGCCCTGGCGGTAACTATCGCGGCCATTGTGATCTATCTGTTGCTGCTGTCCTACGCGGGCTTTGTCATCAGCACTCTGTTCTTCCTGTTTGCCTTCCGGCAGATCATCGATCGACTGATCAAACACGAGCCGATGTCCGCCCGGTCTTTAATAGCCTCTGGCGTTTTCTCGGTGCTGGCCACCGGTTTTATCTATCTGGTGTTTTCGGTTCTGTTTGAACTGGCGATGCCCTGAGCAAGGTAGGGGATCCGATTATGCTTGCTAACTTTGCAGATGCAGCCGGCCTGTTTCTGGACGTCAATGTGTTCCTGGCGATTGCCTTCGGTACGGTCCTTGGTCTGATCTTCGGCGCGCTGCCGGGACTCACCGCGACCATGGGTATTGCCCTGTTGCTGCCGCTGACTTTCAGCATGGAGCCGGTGACCGGTATGGGCATGCTGCTGGGTGTCTACTGTGGTGCGATTTCCGGGGGCTCGATCCCGGCAGCCCTGCTGAACATTCCGGGCACGCCGTCGTCGGTGGCCACCACCCTGGACGCCTTCCCCATGGCCCGCAACGGCGAGCCCGGGCGGGCGTTGGGGCTGTGTATCGTGTCTTCCATGATCGGCGGTCTGATCAGCGTCGCCATCTTTGCCTTCCTGTCGCCGGTGATTGCCGACGTGGCGCTGGATTTCAGTGCGGTCGAGTATTTTTCTCTGGGATTGTTCGGGCTGACCATTATTGCGTCCGTATCAGGCCAGTCGATCATCAAGGGGATCGTAGCCGGTCTGATTGGCGTACTGATCTCCTTGATCGGGATTGATTCGCTGACCGGCGTAGTGCGCCTGACCGCGGGTATTCCCGACCTGGTCGGCGGTGTCGATCTGATGCCGGCCCTGATCGGCCTGTTCGCGCTGTCGCAAATCATCAGCGATGTCACCAACCTGTCGCCGCAGAGCCAGTCCGGTGCCCGGGTGCGGGTCAATAACGCCTATCCACGTTTCCGGGAAACCTTCCGCCACTGGAAGGTCTGGTCCAGCAGTTCGTTAATCGGTTCGCTGGTGGGGGCAATCCCCGGGGCCGGCGGCAGCATCGCGTCTTTTCTTGCCTATGACCAGTCCAAGCGCATGTCCAAGACCCCGGAGAAGTTTGGCACCGGCCACGACGAGGGGGTGATTTCCTGCGAGTCCGGCAACAACGGCATGACCGGCGGCGCACTGATTCCCATGATGACGCTGGGGATTCCGGGTGATGCGTCGGCGGCGATCCTGATGGGCGGTCTGCTGATCCATGGCCTGCAACCCGGTCCGATGCTGTTCCAGGATCAGGGCAACATCGCCTACGGCATCATCATCGCGTTCCTGGTGGCCAACATCTTCATGTTCTGTTTCCAGTCGGTGGGCATCAAGCTGTTCGTGCGCGTGTTGCAGATTCCGCGCTCCTATCTGCTGCCCTTCATTCTGGTTATGTGCATGGTTGGCGCCTATGGCATCAGCGGCACGTTGAGCTCGGCCTGGGTCCTGTTGTTCTTCGGGGTGTTCGGCTACTTCCTCAACCGCTACGGGTTCAGCTCGGCGCCGGTGGTTCTGGGCATGATTCTGGGGTACATGGTCGAATCCAATTTCCGCCGTGGTATGACCATGAACGACGGCGACTGGACCGTTTTCTTCACCCACCCCATTAGCCTGTGTTTCCTGCTGCTGTCGGTGGTCTCGGTGGTCCTGCCGATCATCCGCCATCGCCGTCAGGCCAGGCAGCGCCAGCAGGAAACGAACTCGAACCGGCCGCTGGAGTCGGCACGCTGAGGCATGCCGCTCCGGCGCAACACCAACCACGTGATGGACCTTGTGAATGACTGACTATCGGATTGCGCTGATACCGGGCGACGGTATTGGCGGTGAAGTAATGGACGCCGCCTGGCCGGTGCTGCAGACCCTGGCGGACCGGCACGGCTTCGGGCTGGATGGCGAATGGCTGCCCTGGTCCTGCGAGTACTACCTCAAACACAACGAAATGATGCCGGCCGATGGCGTGGAGCAATTGCGGCGCTTCGACGGCATTTACCTGGGCGCTGTGGGCCTGCCGGCCACGGTGCCGGACCACGTCTCGCTGCGTGGCCTGCTGCTGGCGATCCGCCAGGGCCTGGATCTGTCCGTGAACGAACGGCCGCACCGTTTGCTGGCCGGTGTCACTGGACCGCTGCGGACGGCTGAGCCGTTCGACATCCTGTGTGTACGGGAGAACACCGAGGGCGAATACAGCGGCGCGGGTGGCCGGGTGCACCACGGCGGCGATCGCGAAGTGGCGGTGGAAACCTCTATCTTTACCCGGGTGGGCGTGGAGCGGGTCCTGCGCTATGGCTTCGAGCAGGCGCGCCTGCGGCGGGGCAAACTGGCGTCGGTGACCAAGTCCAACGCCCAGCGTCACAGCATGGTGTTCTGGGACGAGATTACCCGAGAGGTTGCCAAAGACTTTCCGGACGTGGAAGTCACGGCCTATCACGTGGATGCGATTGCGGCGCGGATGATCACTCATCCGCAGTCCCTCGATGTGGTCGTTGCCTCCAACCTGTTCGGCGATATCCTGACGGACATCGGTGCGGCCATCCAGGGAGGCCTGGGGTTCGCCGCGTCCGCCAACATCAATCCCCGGGGCACGGGGCCGGGGATGTTTGAACCGGTGCATGGCTCGGCGCCGGACATCATGGGCCGGGGGCTGGCCAATCCGCTCGCCACACTCTGGGCTGGCGCGCTGATGCTCCGGCATCTTGGGGAGACAGCGGCCGCGGATGCGCTGCTCGCTGCGATCGAGCAGGTGACGGCAGCCGGCCAGGGCACGCCCGATATGGGCGGCGAGCTGTCGACCCAGGCTCTCGCTGAAGCGGTGCGGGCGGCTCTCTGACCGGACGCATGGCCAGAAAGCGTCCTGTCGCGGCCTGTTCTTCAGATGGGGTGGGCTGCGGCGCCCCATCAAAAGACTCTTGAGTATCGCTCCGGCTTCCCGGAGGATGGCGGACTGGCAGCGGCATGGCTGCGAGTCGCCAACCCCCGAAAGGGAACGTCTCAACGACCCGGGAGAACCGTCGTGAATACCCTCAAGTACCTTGCCTTTACGCTGGCGCTGGCCACGTCTTCCGCCGCCCTGGCGGATGCCGCTTCCACCGCCGAGGCGGAAAAACTGCTCGATGCGATCAACATGGAAGAGACCCTGGATCGTTCGATCAGCCAGATGCTGGATGTGCAACTGAACCAGCAGCCGTCCCTGAAACCCTACAAGGACGTGATGCTTCGCTTCTTCAGCAAGTACATGAGCTACGACAACATCAAACCGGACCTGGTCAGTATCTATGCCGATGCGTTCACCGCGGAGGAGTTGCGCGAGCTGAACGCGTTCTACACCACGGACATCGGCCAGAAGGCGATCCGCACCATGCCGGACTTGATGGCCAAGGGCGCGCAGATGGGCGCCCAGCGGGTCCAGGCCCACATCGGCGAACTGCGCACCATGATCGCCGAAGAGGCGGAGCGCCTCGAACAGCAACCCTGATCCTGCCGGGCGCCGTGCCAACCCGCGGCGCCTGCCCCGACCGCGCGGCCTGGCCCGGTCGCGTGCGCTATACTTCCTGAATCGGTTGTACCGGTTGCCTGCGCTGCCGCGTGTTGTCGTCTTTCCCTGGAATCGATCTGGAGGCGCCGGGCATGCATCGAATCGGGATTCTGGCCCTGTTACTGGTCGTGCCGATCCTCCCCGGAGTGGCACTGGCCGACCGCGCCGGCACCTGGGACTTTTCCGTCCAGATGGTCGGTAACCTGGACGAGACCAGCCGTGGCGATAACGACTCCCGACTGGATATCGACTCCGACCTTGGCCTGGCCTTCGGCGGGGCCTATCACGCCACCGAGCACCTCCAGTTCGGCGTCGACCTCACGTTCCTGAACCCGGATTACGAAGCCCGTTTCAATATCGACGGTGGCGGTACCCGCACCGTCAAGACCGAGCTGGACGTGTTCAATACCCACATCTACGGTGCCTGGAACTTCATGGAAGGCCCGCTGACTCCCTATGTGCGTGCCGGTCTGGGCTGGACCTACATCGATTCCAATATCATCTCCAGCGATGTCCCGGTCGGTGTGTGCTGGTGGGATCCGTGGCTGGGCTACGTCTGCTCCGCCACTTACAACACCTACGACGACACCCAGTTCAGCTATGGCGCCGGGGCCGGTGTGCGTTACGAGTTTGGCGAGCATTATTTCGTGCAGGCGGGCTTCGACCACTTCGAACTGACCGACGACGATCTGGGTGCCAGCCCGGATTTCGACGTCTGGCGAATCCAGTTCGGTTGGCGCGTGCGCTACTGGTAAACGACTGGCCGGATTGGTTTTTAAGCATTCGTTATTGCAAATTTGGGAAAGTCGTTTACCTGCTTCGGCGCAAGGTGATGTGATCGCGAAGTGATCTGATCCATTTGCATCGCGATCTATTGCCGGTATGACTCATCGTCCTTTCCATTCGGATCCCGTGGTTGTCGGGAGTCGATCCCCGGCGTTGATTACGGTGTGATCTCCAGACCAACAAGAAAAACGTCAGTTGCGGGCTCCAAGCCGTTGCACCCCGATCACGTCCACCGTGTGGCACCGTTCCTTAGCCAGGCCGGGCCGTCGCTCCGGGTGCCTGCCTGGTCCGCACCTCGTTGTTGCCAAGGCGCCCTGACGCCGCAATAAAAACAATGTTTCAACAGGAAAAATGCGATGAACCGGACTTTCTGTGCAGTACTGTGCGGCCTGCTGTTGCTGGCTCCCGTGACCGCAAGCGCGGAGCCCCAGAAGCTGATTTTCTCCTACGTCACCAGTAGCGATACCCCCACCGGCAAGCTGGTGGCGTTGTTCAAGAAACTCGTCGAGCGCAAGCTCGATGACCGATATACCATCGAGATCGTGCCTGAAGGCCGGCTCATGGACGACGCCCAGGCGGTTGATGCGGTGGCGTCCGGGGAGATCGCCTTTGCCGTGCCGCCCGTGTCGAAATTCGGCGATTACACCCAGCAGCTCAAGGTGTTCGACCTGCCATTCCTGTTCCCTGACATGGGCGCGGTCAACCGCTTTGAGCAGGGGCCAGTGGGGCAACAGCTGCTTGAGAGCATGAGCGGCAAAGGCATCGTCGGTCTGGGCTACCTGCATAACGGGGCCAAACAGCTGACCGCCAACAAACCGTTCCACACCCCGTCGGACCTGGCGGGGCTGAGTTTTCGCATCATGAATTCGGACGTGCTGCGCAAGCAGTTCGAACGTCTGGGTGCCACCCCGGTCCCGCTGCCGTTCCCCGAGGTCTACCAGGCGCTGGCGGATGACCGTATCCAGGGGCAGGAGAACACCTGGTCCAATATCTATTCCAAGCGCTTCTACGAGCATCAGCCCTACATGATGGAATCCAACCACGGCATGCTCGAAGGTATGCTGATCACCAACGCGGGCTTCTGGAACGGGCTGAGCGAGGAGGAGCGGCGCCACTTTCGTTACGCCGCGCATATGGCGTTGGAGTACGGCAACGCCATGTCCCTGGCCAAGGGCGCCAATGACCGGGAGGCGTTGCTCAGCATGAAATCGGTGGATATCTACCAGCCCGGCGCCACGGAGCTGGCGCAGTGGCGGGAGGTCATGGAGCCGCTTTGGGACGAGTACCGGTCCGCCGTCGGCGCCGATGTGCTCCAGGCCGCCCAGGCAGCCGGCAATTAGCCGTCATTTCGTGATGGGCGCCGCATCGACGTGGTGTTGCGGCGCCCGGTTGAGGGCCGTGTGACGGACTGCTGGCCGGTCAGCTGCAGGATGCCGTTTGCGGGCGTTGGCTGAGTACCCCGGCCAGCGCCAATAGCGACAGCGCCATTACGTAGAGGCCGTAGCCGTAGACGGTTGGCTCGAAACCATAGCGCTGGGAAGCCAGGCCCGCTGCCAGGGCCGGCAGGCTGGCGGACAGATAACTGACCACATAGATCACCGACATCAGCGACGAGCGTTCGCCGGCCGGCGCCAGGGCCATGATCGCTCGCATCGCGCCCATGAAGCCGGTGCCGAAGCCCAGTCCGGCCACGGTGAATCCGGTCAGCAGCAGGGGCGTCGAGTGAGTGTAGAGACTGCCCAGAATGATGGACATCCCCAGTGGGAGCAGGGTGCCCGAGAACATGAGGATCTGCCGGGTTGCCAGCACGCGCATGCGCCACACGCTGACGGCCCCCATGGTCGATAGCAGGCACACCATCAGGCCACCGATCATGGCATTGTCGAGACCGGTCACGTCCTTGGCCAGCATGGGGCCGAGCGACAGGCTGAAACCACCCAGTGACCAGGCGGCGATGTTGGCCGGAATCACGCGCAGAAAGGTGGGCAGCACGTTGGCGGGAATGTGCACCCGGGGACGCATGGCGGCCAGTGCACCGGCGCGGCGCTGGACGCTTTCCCGGGTGCTGCGCATTCCGATCGACTGCCAGATGAAGATCGCGACCATGACCACGAACACCAGACGCATGGGGTAGGGGGCTTCGGCCACGAGTACGCTGGAGCCGAGCGCGCCCAGTCCCATGCCGATCATTGGCGCGACACTGGCCAGGATCGGACCATGCCGGTGGTCGCTGTCGATCAGCGCGGCGCCCAGGGCACTGGTGGCGATGCCGGTCGCCATGCCCTGCAAGGCCCGGGCGATGAACAGCCAGGTCAGGTCGTGGGCGCCCCAGAAGCAGAGCATGGCGCCGATTTCCAGGATCAGTGCCGTGGCGATCACCGGCCGTCGTCCCAGGTAGTCCGACAGCGGACCGGTGAACAGCAACGTCAGCAGCAGGGCAAACAGGTAGGTGGCGAACGCCAGGGTCAGCATGGGCGTGGAAAAATGCCAGGTCGCCTGGTACACCGGATACAGCGGCGTGGGAACGCTGGAGGCCGCCAGGAACGCCACCACGACCAGGGTGTAAAACACCAGCTGGCGCGGGTTGGCGCCA
This sequence comes from Marinobacter sp. JSM 1782161, assembly GCF_011421605.1. Taxonomy (NCBI): domain Bacteria; kingdom Pseudomonadati; phylum Pseudomonadota; class Gammaproteobacteria; order Pseudomonadales; family Marinobacteraceae; genus Marinobacter; species Marinobacter sp. JSM 1782161. The sequence continues at coordinate 1,691,749 of NZ_WSSA01000002.1, read as the reverse complement.
GGCCCGGGAGTGGTGTGGACGGAAGCGGTCATGGAGGCTCCTTAAAGCAAAGATTTTGCGTTATGATGCGCAGTGTACGGTAAAGCAGACTTAAAGCAAATATTTTGCGTTTAGGGGTGGTATGGGATCCAGAAGCGATACGAGTTGCAAGCCAGCGGTCAGGCCCGGTGGCCGGAGTGCGCGGGTCCAGCAGGCGGTGCATGAGGCGGTTCGGGCATTGTGCGAGGAGGCGGGGCGCGACGCCCTGACCGTGCCGCAGGTTGCCGAGAGGGCTGGCGTGACGCCGTCGACCATCTACCGCCGCTGGGGCAACCTTAAGGAGCTGATGGCCGATGTCGCCGCCGAGCGCCTGCAGCCGGACGCGCCACTGGCGGACACCGGTAGTCTGGAAGGCGACCTCATGGCCTGGGCCGGTGACTACATGGAGGAGATGGCTTCCGCACCCGGTCAGCAGGTCCTGGCGGACGCCCTGGGCAGCCACAACCTGGCGTTGCGTCAGCGTTGCTGGGCGTGGCAGCGCGACCAGATGGCGTTCATGCTGGAGCGGGCCCGGGCCCGCGGCGAGTCACCCCTGCCCACGATTGATGCCTTGCTCGACGGGATCATGGGCCCGCTGACATACCGCCTGAGTTACGCGCCGGATACCCTGTCCCGGGACGGTCTGGAGCACTGGGTTCGCCGGTCACTCTCTGTGACCGCGATGGCCCCGGCATGACCGGAAACGGTGGCGATCATTCCGGTCTGACGTCGAGCCGCGGGGCGTGTTCGAACAGGTAGTCGAGAAAGGCGCTGACCTTGGAGGATCGCAGCCGGTTTTCCGGGTAGATCACATGGATGCCGTGGCGGGCCGGTTCGCCGGCTGATTCCCAGGCGTCCAGGATCGGTATCAGCGTTCCCCGCCGCAGGTGACCGTCGATCAGCCAGGTGGGGAACAGGATCAGACCCTGTCCCTGCAGGGCCGCTTCCACCAGGCATTCCGCGTTGTTGCTGCGCAGGTTTCCCCGTACCTCCACGACCCTGAATGTGGCTTCTCCCTCTCCCCGGAAATACCAGGGTTGCTCGCCCCGGGTGCCCTTGTAGACCAGGCAGTTATGTTCCTGCAGTGCTTCGGGCGTGTCGGGTTGGCCATGCCGGGACAGGTAGGCCGGCGCGGCGCACACCACGTGGTGCTGTTCGGCCAGTTGGCGACCGACCAGGCTGGAATCGGCCAGGGATCCGATACGGATGACCACGTCGGCGCCTTCCTGCACCGGATCGACGAAAGCGTCCGTGAGCGTCATGTCGACGTCAATGGCGGGGTAGCGGGACTGAAAGGCCGCCAGCAACGGTGCGATGTGTCGGCGGCCAAACGCGACCGGCGCATTGACGCGCAGTGTGCCCCGGGGCTGCCCGGCGGCGCCGGAAACCTGCTCCGCCGCCCGGTCCAGTTCATCCAGAAGGTCTCGCACCTGCAGGAAATAACGCTCACCCACCTCGGTCAGGCGTACCGCGCGGGTGTGACGGTAGAGCAGCCGGTGGCCGAGCGCCTTTTCCAGGCGGGCGATGCGTCGCGACACGGATGAGGCCGGCAGGCCAAAGTGTCGGGCGGCTTCGGCAAAGCGACCGGAAGAGGCCACCCGCACGAACAGCCGCAGTGAAATCAGATCGATATTGTTGCTTTCCAAGCAATAAACCTTTGTTCATGTGTCGGGTTGTTCGTTCCTGAGCATGACTATAAATTGCCGGCCTTTCAATGACGACCAAACGGGGACGACATGCAATCGATACTGACGCTTTTCCTGGTCCTGTGCGCAGGCATGGGGCTGTCGGTGGAAGCGGGCTTGCTGGGGCCGCTCGGGGAAGAGGTGGGCCACCTGTCGGCCACGCTCTCCATTTTCATGGTGGGTGGCTTGCTGCTGACCCTGGCCATGGTCTTCTTTGGCGCGCCGCTGGGGACGCTGTTCCGGCAACCGCGCTGGCTGCTGACCGGCGGTGTCCTGGGGCCGGTGTATGTGATCGTGCTGACGGTGACGACGCCGCTGGTGGGCGTGGGGATGACCATGGTCGGCATCCTCTGTGGTCAGGTTGCTGCAAGCCTTGCGATCGATCACTTCGGGCTGTTCGGCAGCGAGCGCCGGGCCATCGATGGTTACCGGGTGCTGGCCCTGGCGATGATTCTGATGGCTCTCTGGCTGATTTACTGAGGACGTATCCATGCTGATTTCACTGGTTTTTCCTTTGCTGCTCGTAGGTGGTGCGGTGCTCGCCGCGCAATCCTCCGTTAATGGCCGGCTGGGCTCGACCGTCGGCGTGCTGGCGAGTGCCTGGCTGACGTTTGCGATGGGGGCGGCTATTACCTTCCTGCTGGTGTTCTTCTTCGAACCGCCGCACGCCGAGTCGCTGTTCACGGTGCCCAAGTGGCAGCTCACGGGGGCCCTGTTCGGGGTGGTGTACATGCTGGCGATCGTCTTTGCCGTCCCCCGGGTGGGTACAGCGGCGGCGACGGTCGCGGTGATCACGGGGCAGTTGCTGATGAGTCTGTTGGTGGACCACTTCGGCTGGCTGGGTAACACCCGCCTGCCGCTGGACGATTCGCGCATCGGCGCCATCGTGCTGCTGGCGGCGGCGCTGGCCCTGATCTATCTGAGTAACGTGCGCCGGGAGAGGGCTTTGGCCACCGCCTGACGAGGCTGGCAGATCAATCCCCGGCAGCGCCAAGCGTTGCGTCCGGCGGCAGATTGTTTAAAAATGCGCCTCCGTCCTTTGGGTAGCTGCCTATGCAGTTGCCTGAACCGCGACATAGCGAATCGTTCTGCCACCGCCACGCCAAGGAATATCCATGTCTCACGCTGCCGAAGCCCAGGCCGCCACACCGGTTTCATCCCGTTCGCTCCGCCAGTACCTGGCCATACTGGGGCCCGGTATTCTGGGAGCGGCCGCGGCGATTGGCGGCTCGCATCTGGTAGCGTCCACCAAGGCGGGGGCCCTGTATGGCTGGCAGCTGGCGGGGCTGGTGATCCTGGTCAACCTGCTGAAGTATCCGTTCTTCCAGATCGGCGCCCGCTACACCATGGCCGCCGACGAGTCCCTGATCCAGGGCTACGACCGCATCGGCCGCGGTTACCTGTATCTGTTTACAGCGCTCAACCTGTTCGCCTCGGTGGTCAGTACCGCCGGGGTGTCCATGCTGTGCGGCAGCATCCTGGGGCTGTTCGTTGGCGATAGCCTGAACGTGACCCAGCTCACCATGATCGTGCTGGCCGGCTCGCTGGCATTCCTGATTTCCGGTCACTATCGGGTGCTGGACGGCGTGACCAAATGGATCATTGCCGGCCTTGCGGTGGCCACGGTGGCGGCGCTGGTGATTGCCCTGGACCGGGGCGGCGTGGCGCCGCCGGAGTTCGTGTCACCCAGTCCATGGAATCTCGCGGCCATCGGCTTCCTGGTGGCGTTGATGGGCTGGATGCCGGCGCCCATCGAGCTGTCGACCTGGAACAGCGTCTGGTTGCGGCAGAAGCTCAAGGACCGGGGCGGTGACCTGACCTATCGCGACTCCATTGTCGACTTCAACGTGGGCTACGTTACGTCGACCGTGCTGGCGTTGGCCTTCATGGGGCTGGGAGCGCTGGTGCTCCATGGCAGCGGCGTATCCCTGGCCGGTTCCGGCATCGCCTTTGCCCATCAGTTGGTGGATGTCTACGCCGGCGTGATCGGTGACTGGAGCCGCTGGCTGATCGCGGCCATCGCGTTCCTGTGCATGTTCTCGACCACGGTTACCGTGCTGGACGGCTACAGCCGGGCACTGAGCGAATGCTTCGTCCAGTTTGGCCAGCCGGCCGGCAGCCGCCCCACCGGCCACGGTGCCCGTTATACCTACCCGCTGATGGTGGTGATGGCGATTGTCGCGGCGCTGATTGTGATGTTCTTCAAAGGTGCGCTGCTGGCCATGCTGGAGTTCGCGATGATTTCCGCCTTTGTGGCGGCGCTGGTCTTTGCCTGGTTGAACTACCGGTTGATGGGGCTGGATTCGGTGCCGGCCGAGCACCGTCTGGGCAAGGGGATGGTGATGCTGAGCTGGATCGGCATCGTGTTCTTCGCGTCGGTGAACGCGCTGCTGGCGTACTGGTATCTGTTCGTGAAGTGAGGCGTTCGCGGCCAATAAAAACCCGGGGCTTCGGCCCCGGGTTTTTTGGTTCAGGCGACGGTCGCCGGTTTATTCGCCGACGCGACCGCCATCGGCTTTCTGGACCACCACGGTAGAGGCCCGCGGGCGCACGGTGCCGCTGGTCTCGACGGTGGCGTCGGAGCCGGAAGGCCAGTTGCCCGGGTGCTGCACGTTGATGAACAGCGCGGTCTTGTCCGGCGTCGCGAAGATGCCGGTGATTTCACAGCCGTTGGGGCCGACCGCAAAGCGTTTCAGGTTGCCCTGGTCCTGCATGTCGACCACCGACGGGTCGTTGCTGTTGCCGGAGACGGTCGACGGCACCACAGCCAGGACCTGGTCGTTGGTGTAATCCGCCACGTCGTTGCCGCTGTTGTCGGTTTCGATCCAGAGGATGCCCTGGTCGCCGTCGCGCTGGTCGTACCACAGGCCGTCCGGGCTGGCGAACTGGTTCAGCTCGGTCAGGCCGGACGGATTGTCGTTGCCGGTCACGGCGCCGCCGAAGACGAAAATCTCCCACTCGAAGGTGGTGGAGGAGGCGGTGCCTTCCTGCCAGCGGATGATCTGTCCGTTCTCGTTGGCGGCGCGCGGGTTGGCGTTGTTCACCGGAGCGGTGCTGTAGCCTACGCCCAGGTCCTCAATGGCGCTGCCGCTGTTGGTGTAGGTGGCGGCGGTGCCTTCCGCGGTGCGGTCCGAGTTGTTGGTCAGGGTCATGTAGACATCGCCGGAGGCCGGATCCACCGCGCCCCATTCGGGACGGTCCATCGGCGTGGCGCCCATGATGTCGGCGGCGTCGCAGGTGTGGATGATCACGCCCGCCAGATCGTCGGCGGCCAGACCCAGGGCGTCGGCCAGGGTGCCGCCGTCCGGGGTTTCCGCGTCCGGAGTCAGCGCCAGCCACTCGCCGGTGCCGTCGTCGTTGAACTTGGCGACGTAGAGAGTGCCTTCGTCCATGTACTTGGCGCCCAGGGCCAGGCGGTCGTAGGTGCCGCCGGCCTGGTTGGCATCGCTGGCGCTCCAGACGGCGTCGGAGACGAACTTGTAGATGTACTCGTTGCGGGAGTCATGACCGGAGTAGAACACCACCGGCTCGCCTTCCACCAGTTTGCCCGGCCAGCAGCCTTCGTGACGGAAGCGGCCCAGGTGGGTGCGCTTGACGGCTTCGCCGGTGTACGGGTCGATTTCGACGATGTAGCCGAAGGTGCGCGGCTCGTTACGGTAGTCGTCCGCCGCGGTGGCGCCGGTTTCCGTGGCGTCGAAGCGGGCGAATTCCTCGTCAACCTCAGCGGCCGCCGGATCATCGGACGCGGTTTCCCAGCCATAGCGACCGGTGCTGGAGCCAATCCCCAGGCGCAGGTCGTCGTCGCGCTGGGTGTCGGTCTTGATGAAGTAACCCGGCCAGTTCTCTTCGCAGGTCAGGTAGGTGCCCCAGGGCGTGTAACCGCTGGCGCAGTTGTTGTTGGTGCCGCGAGTCATGGTGCCGTCGGTGGAGTACTTGGTGATGACGTAGTCGCTTTCGGCCACCGGGCCGGCCAGCGCCATCGGTGTGGCGGAGGTGATGCGGCGGTTGTAGGTGGAGTTTTTGACGTGGCTCCAGCTGCCGTCGGACTGCTTCTGCACTTCCACCAGGGTGACGCCGTGGGCGTTGATCTCGGTACGCACTTCGTCCGCCAGTCGGTAGGCGTTGGAGGTGTCCGGGCCGCCCTGGGTTGACCAGAGGGCGCCCTGGTCGATGTACTCGTTGTTCAGCGCCAGGATGAAATGGGTGGACGCGGTGTCCTCGGCCAGCGGGAAATGGTACATGCCGTCGTGGTGCATGCCCACGGCGTTTTCCTGGATTTCCGGCGTGAAGGCCAGGGACTCATCCCACTCGGTGCCGGCGTCGCTCAGTGCGGTCCCCCAGGGGATCAGGATCTGCGCGGTGTAGCCGTCGGGCACGACGATGGCGTCGGTCAGCGAACCCAGCACGGCGTCGAAGCCGAGAGTCAGGGAAGTGTCGTTGTCGCTGTCGTTATCGTCGTCGTCATCATTCCAGTCGCAGCCGGCCAGGCTCATGCCGAAACCGCCCAGTACCGTGGCGGCGGCGACGTTGAGGCTGCCGCGCATGACGGAGCGGCGGCTGAGACGGCGTTCCATGATTTCCGAGAACGGCTCGTTGCCGCTCTGGTTGTAGATCTCGTGGCTCTCGATTTCCTTACTCATGTGTCCCTCTCTCATCGATTATTTGTCGGAATGGGCGTCAGTTCCTAAGCCGTCCGCAAGCCTATCGATACAAGGTGACAGGTCGGTTACCGAAATAAGACGAATCGGACGCTTATCAGAGCCGCCCTGACGCGTCGTTCTGGTACGCATTCCGGATTGGCGACGCAGCGCGAAAAGGCGCGGAACCGGGCTGTCGCCGGCTTGATTCGAAGGCCCGAGCGGTTTCTACTGGGCGGCGCCCGCACGCATCGGATGCGGGAAAACATCGAAGGAGATGGCTTTGGCAGGACGAAGTAAGGGGCTGATTCCGGTATGGCTGGTGGTGGGGGCGTTTATCGCCAGTCTGGTTTGGCTGGTCGGGTGGGCGTCGTTGACGCCGGTGGTGCCGGCCATTTACGGGGTGGTCAGTGGCGTTCTCTTTTTCCTGTACGGTCTCGACAAACGGGCGGCCCGCCTCGATCGTCGCCGGGTGCCGGAGCGGCGTCTGCAGGCGCTGGCGCTGTTGGGCGGCTGGCCCGGTGCCCTGCTGGCCCAGCAGCTGTTCCGGCACAAGACCCGCAAGCTTCGTTTTCAGGTGGTCTTCTGGCTGATCGTACTGCTGCACCTCGTGGTGCTGGGGGCGCTGCTCCTGGCGCATGGCATCGAGGGGTGGCGGAATGAGCTGTGGCCGGAACTGTCGCGCCTGCTCGGCAACGGGTAGGGGATCGGTCAACCGTCAGTGGTCGAAGGCAACCCGTCGAGAACAACCGGGAGCATCCCGCTCCCGGTTGTGTTGACCGGTATCCGGTGAGGTTTTACCAGGCGTACTTGAGGGTACCCAGCACGGTCCGGCCGTCGCCGTAGTAGTTGGTGCCGTAGTAGCTGGTCACCACGTACTCTTCGTCCAGCAGGTTGGTGGCGTTGACCGACAGGCCCAGCTTGGGGGTGATCTGGTAGCGCACCATGGCGTCGGTCACCGTGTAGGCGTCGACCGGAACGGTGTTGGCGTCATCGCCGTAGGTCGAGCCGACGTAGCGCACGCCGCCACCGATCGTGACATCGCCTCGCGCACCGTTGGCCGGGAAGGTGTGATCCACCCACGCCGAGGCCAGATGCTCGGGCACCGCGGACGGGCGGTTACCTTCGTTGCCGCCGATGCCGTCTTCCTCGATTTCCGCGTCCCAGTAAGAGTAGGCCAGGGTCATGTTGGTGTTGCGGGCGAGGGACATCTTGGCTTCGAACTCGGCGCCGCGGTTGCCGATCTTACCCACCTGACGCTGGATGACGGGAGTCACGTTGGTGGGCACGTTGGTCTGGGTCAGGTCGAACAGCGCCACGGTGAACAGCGCGTCGAGCGTGGCCGGCTGGTACTTCATGCCCACTTCGTATTGCGTGCCTTCCTGGGGCTCAAGCGAGCCTTCCACGGAGTAGCCGTTGGCGCTCGGTGCATACAGCGGCTGGAAGGACTCGGAGTAGTTGCCGTAAACCGACAGGCCGTCGGTGATCTTGTAGGTCAGGCCGGCGCGGGAGGTGAAGCTCTCGGCGGTGGTGCTTTCGTCGGTGTCGGTCGTGAAGTAGTGCACGTCGGCATCGAAGTAGTCGTAGCGTCCACCCAGCGTCAGGATCCAGCGATCGTTGAAGGTCAGCTCTTCCTGGGCGTAGACGCCGTAGGCGTTCTGTTCCGGTTCGTAGTCCTGGTAGACGGTGGACACATCGACGCAGGCACGGCCGCAGTAGACCGGGTCGTAGATGTCGATGCCCGGCGCCGACCCGAGCAGGGTGGTTTCCCGGTCCTTGTCGTAGGTGTAGTCCATGCCGAACAGGGTACGGCTGTCGATGGAGTCGGTCAGGGCGGTGTCGTACTGGAGCTGGTTGTCGATGCCGAAGCGGTCCGCCTCGCCGTCCACCGAAAAGGCGGTGCGGTCGACGCTGGGATCGGTGGTGCCGCCGTAGACCTGCTCGTAGTCCAGGTCGATGTGACTGTAGCGGGCGGTCTGGCGGAAGGTCAGCGCGTCCGAGAACTGGTGCGAGAACAGATAGCCGAGGGATGATTCGGTGGTGTCGAACCGGTTGAAGTCCGGCTCGCCCAGGAAGCTTTCCGGATCGATGTCGGCGTCGGCGGGGAAGCCATAACCGGCGTTGCTGTCGCGCTTGCTGAAGTTGGCCAGAAGGGTCAGCGAGGTTCTGTCGCTGGGCTGGTAGGTTACCGCTGGTGCGATGTAGAAACGGTCGTCGTTGGAGTAGTCCCGACCGTGGGTGCCGTCCTGCCACAGGCCGGTCAGACGATAGCTCCACTTGCCGTCGTCATCGACCGGGCCGCCGAAATCGGTACCGGCACTGAGGTGCTCATCGCCGCCGGTGACGAAAACTTCGCCGTGCTCGGTGGATTGCGGGCGTTTGGTAATGGCGTTGACCAGACCGCCGGGACCGTTCAGCCCGAACAGGCTGGAGGTGGAACCTTTCAGCACGTCGATCTGTTGCAGGCCGTACGGTTCGATCCGGGAGGTCGTGAAACTGGGAATGCGGCTGGGCAGGCCATCGCGATAGGTGCCCAGGGACATCTGGTTGAACCCGCGAATCCGGTAGAAATCGTAGCGGTCGTCCGAGCCGTAGGCATCCACCGAGACGCTGGAGGTGTAGGACAGCGCCTGCTGCAGGTCCTGGACGTTACGGGTTTCCAGTTCTTCTTCGGTGATGACCGAGACCGAGGCCGACGTATCGACAATCGGCGTGTCCATCTTGGTGCCGGTGGCGCTGCGGCTGTTGACCACACTGTCCGTCACCGGTCCCACCGCCGATTCCGCGCTGGCCTGGACCTGCAGTGGATCCAGCGGCGTGGCGTCATCGCTGACTTCCGCGGCGGCTTCCACCACGACGGTATTGGCGTCGGCCAGGCTGTAGCTCAGGCCGGAGCCCAGCAGCAGTTGGCCCAGGGCGTCGGCGTTGCTCAGGGTGCCGTTGACGGCGGGCGCCTGCAGGTCGCGCACCAGCGAGCCATCGACCGTAATCTGCAAGTCCGATTGCTGACCGAACAGGGCCAGGGCCGGTGTCATCGGCTGGGCCGGAATATTGAAGGTGTTTTCGGCCTGCAGTGCCGAGACTGCCTGCTGGGTGCTGGTCTGGGCGTTGGCGCTGGCCGGCAGCAGCATGGGCGTCAGGCCGGTGGACAGCAGCAGGGCGCTGGCCAGGACGCGGCGGCGGTATCGGGTGGGGGAGTGGGTGGATGCCCCGGTTGTCATCGAGTGTCTCCGTTGGATGTTTGTCGTGCGTTAATGAGAATTTGAACGTTTCTCATTTGCGTGCTTGAGACAAAACGTCGGCCGGAGGACTTTTTTCAAAAATAATCTGAAATTGCCTCAAAAAACCTGAAATCGAACATTCGTGCGCGTTCAGGAGGCGGACACCAATAGCAACCAGGGCGTGATTTCCCGCACAACGGCCTGTTGAGCCCGGGCAATGCCGCGCAGCGCGCCGACCGGATTCTTCAGGTTGTAGACGCCGGTGACGGGCTGCCCGGCGAGGGCGTCGTCGGTTACCACGATGCGCCCGGGGAAATAGCGTCGTAGCCGGTCAACCACGTCACCCAGGGGCTGGTCCTGGGCGATCAGCTGGTGCCGGCGCCAGGCGGCGATCTGACCGGTTGGAAGCATGCCGCGCTCAACGCTTTGGGCGTCACGGACCGTAACCGTCTGGCCCGTCGTCAGCACTTCTGTGGCATCCGCCCGTAAGGCTGGATCGACCCGGACCCGGCCGTGCTCTACGGATACGGCGGTGCCCAGGTCCCGGCGCAGGACGTTGAAGCCGGTACCCAGCACCGTGACCTCCGTGTTGTGGGAGGACACCCGGAACGGCCGCGTGGGCACCGGCGTTACCTCGAAGAAGGCCTCGCCCCGCAACAGGTCGATATGGCGCTCGCCGTCACTGTAGTGAACGCTGATGGCGCTCTCCGGCGCCAGGGTGACGACGCTGTCGTCGCTCAACTGGATATCGCGCGTTTCTGCCGTATCCGTGGTGTAGTCCGCCCGCATGTGCAGGTAGGCGTGAGGGCCCACCACCAGCGCGAGCAGACAGGCCGCTATCGCCAGGCCGGCGACACGCAGACGTCGGGGGCGCCGCTGTGCCGCGCGGGGTTCAGCCCCGGTGGGCGGCGCGTCGTTTGCTGCGAAGGCTGCATCCTGCTGGTGGCTGGTAGTCTGACCGCGCATCTCATCCAGTGCAGCCTGCCAGGATCGGGGCTCGGCCGGGGCCGCGGCCTCAATCAACAGGGCGGTATGCCGGGTCGCCGCCCAGGCGTCGGCGTGCTCGGGGCTGCGTTGCAACCACGTGTCGAAGGCCTGGCGGAGGTCGTCGTTCCCGGGCTCCTCCTGCAATCGGATCATCCAGTCGGTCGCTTCCCGGTCGATCCGGGCGCGGCTTGATTCGGTGTTCCCTGCCATTCCCGTGTCTATCCCTTTGCGGCTCGTTGAGTGCTGTTGTTATCGGGGCCGTTCTGCTGCCAACGCGGTGCCCTGATGACGAAACGTTCCGACACCGGCTTTTTCCAAAAAAACAGGTTCCGGGAAAACAGAGGCGCTGTTTGGCGTTGCATGGACACTAGAGACGCTCCAGACGCTCTTTGCAGTACTCGATGCCTTCAGCCACCAGCTTGTGGGCGAGGGCGACGGAAATATCGAGATAGGCGGCAATTTCCCGCAGCTTGGCGCCGCCGAAGCGGTTCATCTCCAGTGCGATCCGGGTGCGCTCGGGCAGCTCGTTCATGGCGGCCAGGACCCGCGCGTACTCGTCCCGGTAGAGGTTGACCGTTTCCGGGTTGCGGGCGGTATCGGCGGCATGTGGTGAGGCGTCGTCCTCCGGGGCCGGTACGGTCACCGGGGGCTCGCGGGTGGTGCGGCGAAGGCTGTCCAGCGCCAGGTTGCGCACGATCCGGTAGAGGTAACCGGTGGCGTCATCCAGGAAGCGGCCCCGGGACGCCTCGTCGAAACGCAGCCAGGCCTCCTGCACCAGATCCTCCGCCGTCACCCGGCTGCCGGTAATGCGGCTGGCATAGCTGACCAGCGCACTCCGGTGGCTGACGAACAGGTCAAGCGCGGATTGGGGATGGGACAAGGCGACTGCTTCCTCAGAAAACGACGCGGCCAGGGCCTGGATCGCGGCGCCTATTGATACCAGAAAATGAGATTGATTATCAATTATTTCCACGCCAGGCATCGATGGGCGCCCTGAAATGTACGACTTTTGTCTAATGGTTGGTGCGTATTTCTAGATATATCTTGCTATCAGATATATCGAAAATTACAAAAAAGATCGCACAATACCTATGGAAAACCACCCCGCAACCCGTTGCTTTCAGTGCCTTTGCCGTTCTCCGGCGGTGGCCTGCCACGCACGGCGAATGAAGAGGTGAAGCATGACGCACGTTGAAACCCGCGATGTGGAATATGTTCAGGACGACACCCGCATGCTCGGTTATTTCTGTTCGCCACGGGATGCGGCGCCCGGGAGCTGTCCCGGGGTGCTGGTCGTGCACGGCGCCGAAGGTATGACCGAGCACGTCATGGCCAGCGCCGAGCGGCTGGCGGCCCTGGGGTACGCCGCCCTGGCTGTGGACTTGTGGGGCGGGCGCAAGCGGCTCAACGGCCCGGCTGAATTCGACGACATGATCGGGCTTTTTGCTGAAGACCGGACACTTTGGATGGGGCGCATGGAGGCCGCCCGCGAGACGCTCCGGGCGCAGTCGTCGACCCATCCCGGCAAGCTGGGCGGTCTCGGCTACTGTTTTGGCGGTTCCTCGGTGCTGGAGTTTGTTCGCAGCGGCGGTGAGTTGCAGGGCGTGGTGAGTTTCCACGGCGGTATCAACCTGGTCCACGACGACTGGTCGGATGCCTGCGGCGAGGCCCGGGCACTGATCTGCACCGGTGCCGACGACCCCATGGCCAATGCCGACGACCTGGCCCGTGTTCAGGAGGCCATGACCCAGGCCGGACTTGGTTGGGAGGTCAATCTGTACGGCCACACCAGGCATGCCTTTACCGAGGCCGACGGCCCCGGAACGCCCCCGTTTGCGGCCTACAGTGCCACCGCTGATTGCCGCTCTTGGCACGCCATGACGGGCTTCTTCGAGGATGTTTTCGGGCAGTGAGGGGCTGGGTGCCCCGTCACGCGACGACGCATGTCAGTAACAGGAGTGAATGATGGATCTTGGTATCGCCGGGCGCAGGGCCTTTATCTGCGGATCGTCCCAGGGGCTGGGGCTGGCTTGTGCCCGCTCCCTGCTGGGGGAAGGCGTGGCGGTGACTCTGAACGGCCGCGACGAGGACAAGCTGCGGACAGTGGTCGACACCCTGCGAAAGGATTTCCCCCAAGCCGAAATCGGTCATGTTGCGGCGGATCTCACCACCCGCGAGGGGCGCGCTGCGATCCTCAGGGCTGTGCCGGATGTGGACATCCTCGTCACCAATAACGCGGGCCCGGCGCCCGGCGCGTTGGAGGACTGGGACGAGCCGGCCCTGGATGCGGCCATGGAAGCCAATTTCATGCCCGCAGTGCAGTTAATCCGGGCCTACATCCCCGGCATGCGTCGCCGCGGTTTCGGCCGCGTCGTCAACATTACCTCGGCGATGGTGAAGTCCCCGCACTACATGATGGGGCTGTCCACTTCCGCCCGCGCCGCCCTGACGGCCATCAGCAAGGCCATCAGCCGAGAAGTGGCGGTGGACAACGTCACCCTCAACAACCTCCTGCCCGAGCGGGTGGATACCCCGCGCCAGGAATTCATGCTGCAGCGGCTGATGAAGAAGGAAGGAATCGGCCGGGACGAGGCACGGGAGCGCAACTGTCGCTCCATCGCCGCCGGCCGGTATGGCCGACCGGAGGAGTTCGGCGATGCCTGTGCATACCTGTGCAGCGCCCAGGCCGCGTTTATCTCCGGCCAGAACCTACAGCTCGACGGTGGTTCCTATGACGGCCTGGTCTGACCGGAGCGGGCGCGAACCGGAGGAGATAAGCGGTATGACGCGTGGGGAGCAGGACAGCCGACTGGCCATCCTGGAATTCGAGCGAGTTCGTCAGCGTGCCCTCACCGAGCCGGATCTGGGCGTGTTGGAAGGGCTGCTGGCCGACGACCTGGTGCATATTCACAGCACCGGCATGGTTCACGACAAGCCGGCTTTCCTCAACCACATCCGCAGGATGGGCGGCTTCGTCTCGATCGAGCGTGAGGTGCCCGAGATACGGGTCGAGGGACACCTGGCCGTCGTCACCGGCGTCACCATTAACACGGTGCGCTCGCTGGAAACCGGTGAGCGAATGGTCCGCCACGGATTCTCCACCCTGATTCTACGTCAGGTGGAGCAGCGCTGGGAGGTGGTGCTGTCCCAACTGACTCCGGTTCGCGACAGGTCCTGACCTGTCTGGACGTTCATTCGTGAAAGGAAAAACAAGATGAAACTGGTGCGATTTACGGAAAGCGGGACCACCCGTATCGGCAAGGTTGTGGGCGACCGGGTGGTGGACCTGTCCGGTGTGGCCGGCGTGGGGCACTCCATGCGGCAGTTGCTGGGCGACCTGCCGCAACTGCGCTCTGACCTGGAGGGCGTGGCCGAGCCGGCCTTTCCGATGGACAAGGTGCGCCTGGAGGCGCCGGTCAACGATCCGCAGAAGTTCCTGGGGATCGGGATGAACTATGCCAAACACGCCGAGGAGGCGCGCCAGGCCGGCATCAAAATTCCCGAGAGTCAGCTCTGGTTCAACAAGCAGGTCAGTTGCCTGAACGGGCCTTTCGATCCGGTGGTCAAGCCGCAGGAGTCGGACATGCTCGACTACGAGATCGAATTGGGCGTGGTCATCGGTCGCCGCTGCCGTCACGTGAAGGCGGATGGCGCACGTGCGGTGATCGCCGGTTACCTGATCGTCAACGATGTGTCCACCCGGGACTGGCTGCACAAGTCGCCCACGTTCACTCTCGGTAAGTCGTTCGACACGCACGGCCCTATCGGCCCCTGGCTGACCACCGATGATGAGATCGCCGACCCGCTGAACCTGGACATGAAACTGACGGTCAATGGCGAGGTGCGCCAGCATTCCCCCACCAACGACATGATCTATGACATCTACCAGCAGATCGAATACCTCTCCACGGTGATGACCCTGGAGCCCGGTGACATCCTGGCAACGGGCACGCCGTCGGGTATCGGTGCACCCACAGGCAACTTCCTGGAGGAGGGCGACGTGGTGCGGTTGGACATTGAATCCTTGGGCTACATCGAGAACCGGGTGGTCGGTGACGGCCGGGGCTGACGTCGGTGTGTACACCGATCCGTTGATCTATCGAGGAGCAAATGGCATGGCCAGTGACGATTATCGTGACTACATCCTGCCGCCGGACACTTTTCGTATCCAGGCGGCGCGGGGGGTGGACCCCAAGACCTATACCGAGCGCATGCTCTCCAACGAGAAGGGCGCCAAGCTGCGCGACGAGTGGCAGGCCGCCCTTGATGAGCCCTTTCAGGGTGTCACGCCCGACGGCGAGGTGGAGCATGGTCTGTTTGATCTTGAGGATGAAGGCTTTGATGTGGCGCCTGCGGTGGCGGCGGCAGAGGCGTTCCTGGAGACGCTGGATGAGGCCCAGCGCAAGCAGGTCGGCTATCCGGTGGACGCCCCGGAATGGCGGGGCTGGTATAACCCGGAGATTCAGTTCAACGACAACGGTGTACGCCTGGAGAACATGTCGGAGGGCTCGCGCCAGGCGTTCCTGAAACTGCTGCAGGCGTTTACCAGCGAAAAGGGGTTCACCAAGATCCGGCGACTGATGGACGCCAACCACTTTCTGGGCGAACTGTACGACCTTAACAACATCATGAACCGGTGGAGCTATCACGTTCTGATGTTCGGCGAGCCGTCCACCACAAAGCCCTGGGGCTGGAGCCTGTACGGCCATCACGCTGCCATCTGCTGTTTCGTCGTGGGGCGTCAGCTGGTGATCTCGCCCACCTTCATGGGGGTGGAGCCCAAGCACATCGACCGCGGCGACGGAGAGGCTTTCACTCTGCTCACCGGCGAGGAAAGCCTGGGGCTGGCGCTGATGCAGTCGCTATCGCCGACGCTGCGCGAGCGGGCCACGATCTATCGGCTGATGGAAGATCCGGCCATGCCGGACTGGCGCTTCAACTTTGCCGACCAGCGCCACCTTGGCGGCGCCTGCCAGGACAACCGTGTGATACCCCTTGAGGGCATACGTGCCTCGGAATTGGATCGATCCCAGCGCGCCAAACTGATGCAGGTGATCGAGACCTTCCTGGAATTTTTGCCCGACGGTCCGCGCGCGGCGCGTATGCGGCTCGTCGAGAGCCACCTGGACGACACCTGGTGGAACTGGATCGGCGGCTGCGGCGATGACGACGTTTTCTACTACCGCATCCAGAGCCCGGTGATCATGATCGAGTTCGACCATCACAGCGGCATGTGGCTGGGCAATGAGGAACCCGCCAAGTTCCACATCCACACCATCACTCGCATTCCCAACGGTAACGACTACGGCAAGGCCTTGCTGGATCAGTTCCAGAAGCATTGCGGATGCGGTGTTCATGGCCCCGATCGGGAGCCGGGGCAGGCAGGATAGCCGCTCCGTCCCCAGGTCGGTCACCTCGTTGTTGTGTCGGAGGTGACTTGCCCCGGTTGCTGCATTGGGAATGCATCCGGGGCCCTTTTAGCCGCTAGCGGGACCGTTATCTCAAGACTGAGCCTTTTCCCGGGCTGGCTGTACGCCGGGCCGTTGGGCCTGCCTTTGTCTGGAATACGGTCGCGAGCTGGTATCGATACACGCCGCGGAAGCGCGTCCGGGTGACGCGGAGGAGGGCATGACACGCCGCCGGAATTCCGGTCAGGCCCAGAAAAACAGCGCGTTTATTCCAATCCATAACAAGACAGAAGCACACGAGAGAACAAGAGGGGCAACACAATGACAATAAAGTTGATATCCAGGTTGGGCTCTTTCATCGTTTCGTTTTTCCTGCTGTTCAGTCCGGTCGGTCATGCGGCCGAGGCATCCGGAGAATCCGTGGATTCGCTCAACGACTGGCTGGCACAAGGGACGTTTTTCGGTGAGCTGAAAACGATGACCTTCTTCAAGACCTACGAAGGCATCATCGACGACAAACGGACACATTCATTCGGCGGCGAGTTTCAGTATCGCAGCGCCGATCTCCACGGTTTCAGTTTCGGCGTGGGTGAATACTCCGCCTACAATTTCGGCCTGAATCCGTCCAACCCGGACGAGACCGAGGGCTATGTGCCGTCCGACAACATCACCATGATCGGCAAGGCCTTCCTACGCTACCGGGGCGCTGGTTTCGATCTCAAGGGCGGCCGCATCGGGCTGGATACCCCCTTTGCCAACGAAGGCGACGGCCGCACCATGATCCCGGCGCTGTACGAAGGTTTCGGTGGCACTTACGCACTGCCGTTCAATCCCGACATCAAGGTGTACGGCTACCGCATTTTCCGCTTCAAGCCCTTCAGCGAAGACAGCTTCATCGAGGGGGACGCCGGTAATCCGGAGATCCCCGAAACCGACACGCCGCAGACGGACAGCAATGGCTTTGCCACTGCGGGTGTGCGCTGGGGGCATCGTTACGGCGCCAATGCCGAGGCCTGGTACTACAACTTCGACAAGCGCCTGCAACTGGCCTATGCCGGTTTCCAGATGCCGCTGGATTCCCTGAAGATGGATTCCTGGACCCCCTTCTGGGCCCTGCAGTACGTCAAGGAATGGGACGTCTCCGATCAGACGGCACCGTTTGAGAACGTGGACACGGACCTGTATTCCGGCCGTATCGGGATCAACTCTCGCCACGACAAGATCTACCTCGCCGCGACCTATGTCCCCCACAAGGACGACGCTTTCCTCAGCGGCGCCTACGTCGCGCCCTACAGCTACGGTATCTACAACTCCACGCCGATCGAGGATGGCCAGCCGTTGGCGTCGCTGGCCACCAAAGACCAGCCGGGGCGCTCCTATTCACTGCGCTACGTGCACCATGACGACAAGCTGCTGGCGGTTCTGGGCCTGACGCGCTTTGAACTGGAGGAATCGACCGGGATCAACTACCCGCTGGATGAGTCCGAATTCAACGCCGGCTTCGTGATCCTGGGTTACAACGTCACCGATCGTTTCGGGCTGCAGTTCGAAGGGGATTACATCGACTCCGACTCCGACGTGACCGGCGCCTACCACGCCGAGCGTATCCGCATCACCTACAAACTGGGCCACGCGCCGGGGCACGGTTAGCCGCCTTTCGACAAGGGGCGCCCGCCGGTTTCGGCGCCCCGTTCTTCACCAGCGAGGTCAAACCCATGCAGCGACGACAGAGCATCTATATCGACGGGTTCGCACACAGGAATCCCATCCCGGCAGCCTGCCGCGTGGACGGCATGCTCTATTCGGGCGTGATCTACGGGCGTGATCCCGCCACTGGAAAAATGGCCGACGGGCTGGAGCCGCAGTGCGCCTTAATGTTCGGGCATGTCCGCAGCATCCTTGAGATGGCCGGCGGCAGCACCGCCGACATCATCAAGATGACCCTGTGGATGCAGGACAAGTCCCAGCGCGACGTGGTGAACCGACACTGGGAGCGGCTGTTCCCGGACCCGCAGTCGCGCCCGGCGCGTCACGCGCTGGATGGAAACTTCACCGGTAACATGCTGATCCAGTGCGATTTCGTGGCGGTACTGGCGAACCGCTGATCCCACCGTGACACCTGGTGCATACGCAGAGGACCTTTCCATGACGTTCGATAGCGGTAACCGCCGTCAGCGTGTACAGCTCATTGTGGTGCTGGGCATCCTCAGCGCGGCGTCCTCCCTGGGCACGGACATCTACTTGCCGGGGCTGCCGGCGCTGACCGAGGAGTTTCGGGCCGATCCGGCCGTTACCCAGTACAGCCTGAGTCTGTTCTTCATCGGCTTGGCGGTGGGTCAGTTTCTCTATGGTCCCATCGCCGATCGCTACGGCCGCAAGCCGGTGCTGTACTTCGGGTTCACGCTCTACCTGTTGGGCTGCGTGGCCGGTGCCCTGGCGGGATCGGTCACCACGCTGATCCTGGCGCGGGCGCTGCAGGGCCTGGGGGCCGCCACGGGCCAGGTGATTCCCCGCGCCATCGTGCGTGATCGTTTCTCCGGGTCGCAGGCGGCCCGCGTGATTTCCTTCGTGATCATGGTGATGGCCATTGCCCCCCTGGTGGCCCCGCTGATTGGGAGCCTGGTGCTGAGTGTGGCGTCCTGGCGTGCGATTTTCTGGCTGTTGGCGGCCTACGCCACCCTTGGTTTGCTGGCTTCGGCACTGTGGCTGGGCGAGTCCCACGGTGTCGACAAACGCGCGCGCCACGGTAGCCTGCCAGCCCAGTACCTGGGCTATTTCGAGCTGCTGCAGCGCGGACCTTTCCCGCTGTTCCTCGCGTGTGGGGTGCAGATGTTCGCCGTGCTGTTTGCCTTCGTCTCCGCCAGTTCCTTCATCTACATCGACCAGTTCGGCGTCGACGACTCCCTGTTTGGTTTCTACTTCAGCTTCAACATGATCGCGATGCTGCTGGGGAATCTGATTAATGGCCGGCTGGTCGTGCGCTACGGGTATCTGCCCATGCTGGGCATCGCCGTGAGCAACACCCTGATCTGGAGTATTGTCCTGCTCGTCATGGCCGTTACCGGCGCGGGTGGGCTCTGGGGCATCGTGATCCCGGCCTTCCTCATGTTGCTGACCGTCAGTATGGCCGGAGCTAATACCATCGCCGGGCTGCTGGACCTGGCACCGGATACCGCCGGCGCGGCTTCGGCGCTGTTCGGCGTGACCCAGTTCGGCTGCGCGGCGCTGGCGGCTTCCCTGGTCGGCGCACTGGGCAGTGACGCCGTGGCCATGGCCAGTGTGACCTGTGCCGCGGCGACTGGCGCAACACTGACCTACAGACTGTTGCGGCGCCGCTTGACCGGGACCGCTGTGGAAGAAGCGGCTTAATCGCTGTCCGAACCGGTCGCCCACTCCGGCCGGTGCCAGCATTGTCTGCATGTCAGGCGGATGCTATATTTCAGATATATCTAAAATTAAGTTATATGCGATGAGAGTGGAGTAGCCAGCTTGACCAGCTTGAAGAGTGCGGCGGGAAGTAACCCGAGAAAGAGTAGGGCAAAAGGTAACAAGCGTGATGATCGTTCTCCAGGCCATGACGGCGACAGGTCCGGTGACGCTGCCGGCTCGGGAAGCCGGGGCGGCCGACGCAGTGGCCGTTTGTTCGACTACGGCGAACTGCGACTGCTGGTCCTGACCATGCTCGCGGACCAGCCCAGCCACGGCTACGAGATCATCAAGCAGATCAAGGAACGCTTCGGCGGCAACTACAAACCCAGCCCGGGCGTGATCTATCCCACGCTGACCTGGCTCTATGACAAGAACTACGCGGTCATCGACACCGAGGGTGGCGGCCGAAAACAGTACAGCATCACCTCGGAAGGCAAGGCGTTCCTGAAAGCGAACGAGGCGCAGGTAAAGCTCCTGATGTCACGGGTTGGACCGTCCGGCAAAGGCCGGCCGCCGGCGCAGATCGTCAACGCAATGGACCACCTCAAGTTCGCCCTGAGTCTGCGCATGAAGCGTGAACCGCTGGCGGAAAGCACCCTCGACAAGATCGCAGGGGTCATCGATGCGGCGGCCGATGAGGTTGAGGAACTAATGAACGAGCGGCCGGTGGCCGATACCAACGTCAAAAGCGTCGCCGTTGTCGAGACGCCGAATGCGGAGCGTTTCGTGCGCCGGTTGAGCAGTCACTTCCAGCACAAGACGCCGGTCACCGCCGGCGAGAACTCGGTCCAGATCCGTATGTCCCGGGGGGCTTGTTTCCTGGAGGCCGGGGAGCATGAACTCCGTGTCACCGTCATGTCGCCCGACGTCAAGCAGATGGGGGAACTCCAGGAGATCATCGTACGTCACCTGGAAGATGCCGCCGTCCGCGAAGAGCTGAGGTTCGACTGGCAGTCGGCCTGAGCCGGCTGTTAGCCGACACCCTGGAATGATCGGCGATATTTGGGGCCGGCGGACCATGGATGGGGTTCGGAGTCGCGCACTTGATACAACTGTTTGAACATGTTTTGAAAGAGGATGTCATACATGTCCACGCCGATTCTTTTCATCAAGCATCAATGTTCCAAGTCAGAACAGGAGATGCTGCGCGTACTGCGGGCGATTCACGACCGTGCGGATCCCTTTCCGGGTATTGCCCCCCAGCTCGGCCATCAGGGCGTGTCGGAAACCGACATCATCGATCTGATCGAGGTCTTCCAGGCCCTGTTCCGGCAGTTTGGGCGGTTCGACATGCTGGGCCCCAAGTCCCCCTGTGTGTCGCGGGATGAGCTCGACCTGCTGGCGACGCTGAACTATTTTGCACGCTACCGCTTGCCGATGAAGGGCGTCGAATACCCGGAAGACTCCGGCCCGTCTTATGATCTGCTCCAGGCCGGCGCCGCCCTGTTGGAGCGGGTCGGCGTCGCCTTTCGCCCACGTCCGATGCCGGAGACATTTGCCGGCTTCCGGCTGTAAGGCCAAAGCCTGCTGACTGGCCTTGACCACCCGGGATCCGGCCAGGAGGGGCAGGACCAAAACCGGGCCTGCCTGTGGGATTCAGGACGTACCGGCCCGGGGCGGTACTTTCTCCTTGAAGGCGCTGGCCAGTCGCGTGCTTTCCTTGACCAGCAGGCCCACGTCGCTGCCGACAGCCACGAAGGTGGCGCCCAGTTCCAGGTAACGTTCCACCAGTTTGGGATCGGCAGACAGAATGCCGGCGGCCCTGCCGTGTGACTGGATGCGCTTGAGGGCGTCCTCGACCACGGCCTGGACCTCGGGTGCTCCCGGATTTCCCAGATAGCCCATATCGGCGGCAAGATCGGCAGGGCCGACGAAGACGCCGTCCACGCCTTCGGTGGTGGCGATGTCATCCAATGCCTCCAGGCCGGCCCGGTTTTCGATCTGCAGCAGCAGGCAGATCTCGTCGTTGGCGGTCTGCAGGTAATCCGGGATGCGGTTGAACGCCGACGCTCGCGCGAGGGCCGCGCCGACCCCCCGAATCCCCTGTGGTGGATAGCGTACCGCACGCACCATGTCCCGGGCCTGGGCAGCGGATTCGATCATGGGCACCAGCAGTGTCTGGGCGCCGATGTCCAGGTATTGCTTGATCAGGGCCGGCTCGCCGATGGTGGCGCGAACCGCGGTATGACACGGCGAGGCCGCCAGGGCCTGGAGCTGCGCCATCATCAGGGGCACATCGTTGGGGGCGTGTTCGCCGTCGATCAAGAGCCAGTCGAAACCGGCGCCGCCGCAGATCTCGGCGGTATAGGGGCTGGCCAGGGCGACCCAGAGGCCGATCTGGGGACGCCGCTCCAGCAGCGCCTGTTTGAAAGTGTTACGCGGGGCAGGCATGGCATTCCTCACTCAAAGAAGCAGCTGACGGTGCCGTAGGGGCCGAAGTCGCCGACGATGGTGTCACCGTGGCGGGCCTCGACCGGGCGGATGAAAGAACCGGACAGCACCACCTGACCGGCCTCGATGCGGTCGCCGTAACGGGCCAGGCGGCGGGCCAGCCAGGCGATGCCGCGCGCGGGATGATTGAGCACCCCGGCCCCCAGTCCGGTTTCCTCGACGGCGGCATTGCGCGAGACGATGGCGCCGGTCCAGCGCATGTCGATCTCGTGGGCGCGCACGGCCCGGCCGCCGAGCACGATGCCGGCATTGGCCGCGTTGTCGGAGATGGTGTCGACGATGGTACGTGCGTGACCGGTTTCCGGGTCTTTGCGCAGAATGCGGGTGTCCAGGACCTCCAGCGATGGGGTCACGTAGTCGGTGGCGTTGATCACGTCGAAGACAGTGACGTCGGGGCCGGACAGCGGGGCTTTCATGACGAAGGCCAGCTCGGCTTCAATTCGGGGCTGGATAAAGCGGTCCGGCGGGATGCGGTTGCCGTCCTCGAACAGCATGTTGTCGAACAGCACGCCCGAATCCGGTGTGTCGATGTTAAGGGCGTATTGCATGGCCTTGGAGGTCAGGCCGATTTTCCAGCCGATCACACGGTGGCCGGCGTCGATCTTGCGGTTGACCCAGGCGTTCTGGACGGCGTAGGCGTCGTCCAGAGTCATGCCCGGATGTTGCAGCGACAGGAGGCCGGTCTGCCGACGGTTTTTCTCGGCTTCGTCCAGGTCGGCGACGGCCTGCTGGATGGCGTTTGGGTCGAGCATGGTTTATCCCTCGTCTTCCACGATGTTGCGCAGCACGCCGATGCCTTCCGCCTCGACCTCAACCACATCGCCCGGCTGCAGCCAGAGCGGTGGCTCGAAACGGGCGCCGGCGCCGGTGGGGGTGCCGGTCACCAGAATGTCGCCGGGTTCCAGTGTGGTGAACGTGGATATGTAGGCGATGATCTCGCGAAAGGAGAAAAGCATCCGGCTGGTGCGGTCCTGCTGGCGAATCTCGCCATTGACGCGGGTCGTCAACTGGATATCGGCCAGTTGGGACGCGTCGGTAAAGGGCACCAGCCAAGGACCCATAGCGCCGCTGCTATCGAAGTTCTTGCCCTGGGTGACGTTGAACTTGGCGTGGCGAACCCAGTCGCGGATGGTGCCTTCGTTGCACAGCGTCAGGGCGGCGATGTGGTCCAGCGCTTTAGCCGCCGGGATGCGACGCCCCTTCTTTCCGATGACGATGGCGATCTCGCCTTCGTAGTCCAACTGCTCGCTTTCCGGCGGCCGTATCAGCGGCTGCAGGTGGCCGGTCAGGGAACCGGGAAAACGCACGAACAGGGAGGGCTTGGGCGGCGCGTCCTGACCGTCGCGGTACTCGGCATTGCGGTTGGGATAGTTGACCCCGACGCAAAGGATCTTGCCCGGTCTGGGCAGGGGAATCTCATAGGTAACGTCTTCGGGGCTGAAGTCGGGCTCGAGGTTGGTGACCTCTTCGGCGAGTGTGGCCAGCGCGTTGTCGGCGACCACCTCGTGCAGTGTCGGCCAGCGGGACGAGTAGCGGGCCGACAGGTCGATGATCCCGTGATCGGTGACCAGGCCGTAGAGGATACCCCGGGGCGACGATAGAGTTGCAAATCGGGCGTGTTTCAACTGAGCCTCCTGTTGTTGTTTGGACTCGAGTCAGTTTCAACGCGGTTCGCCCGAGAGGGCGGGCGAAAACAGGCCGCCATCGAGTATGGCGGCCGCGTTCCCGGTGTGGATGCCGGGGGATTTAGTCGAGGTTGATGTTGAACATACGGGCGGCGTTTCCACCCAGGAGGTTGGCCTTGTCTTCGTCGGTGACGTTCAGGGATTCGATGGTTTCGATGCCCTGGAAGAACCAGTCCTTGCGGATCGGGTAGGAACTGCCGTACAGAATGTTCTTGCTACCGATGACGCTGACAGCCGCTTCGAGCTGGGCCTTGCCCCACTGCGGGGCGCCGGAGGTGTCGAAGAAGATGTTGTTGCTCAGCTGATCGCGCAGGTTGCTGGTGCCGGTCTGGAAGCGGTCCACGGCATCGTTGAACTTGTGCTGGGGCGGAACCAGCATGTCGGCGAAGGCGTAGAAGGCACCGCCCAGCATGGAGTGGATGAACTTCAGGTTGGGCAGCTCGTCGAACATGCCGCTGAACAGCTCGCGGCCGACCGCGGTGGCCTGGTCCACGCAGCGACCGAACTGGCGACGCTGGTTGGTGTACGGCAGTACCGAATGGTAATCCACCGGCAGCGGCGTGTGGTGGACCACCACCGGTACGTTCAGGTCATTGAGGAACTTCAGGTACGGACGGAAGACCGGGTCGTCCAGGTAGATCTGGCCGTAGTGGGCCACCATCTGCACGCCCTTGAAGTCCAGTTCGTTCAGGCAGCGGTCGACTTCGCGCAGGCAGGCGTCGGTGCCCCAGGGCGGAACGACGGCGAGCGCGGTCATCTTACCGCCACTGCGTTTGACGTATTCGGCCATACGGTCGTTGACCAGTTTGCAGGTCTCGATGTCGAGCCATTCCTGCCACACCGGCAGACGGAAGACCGCATGGTCCACGCCGGCTTTTTCCATGTCGGCCAACTGGCTTTCCAGGGTGTACTGACCTTCGGCGTAGTTCAGGTTCACGTAGCCCTTGGGCTGTTCGATGATCAACTGCTGCAGGTCCTTGCCTTCGATCTGTTCGACCCGGGTGTGTACGCCGTATTGGCGGGGGATGCAGTCGAGAAAGGAATTCAGCAGATTCTTGTCGGAGAACAGGTCGCCCGGCAGCCAGTGCATGTTAGCGTCGATGATTTTTCTGGAACTCATGGTTTTGGTCCTTGTTGTGGTTTCAGTCGTGTTTCTGATTGCTGTTGTGGATTCATGATTGCGCGCCATCGTGCGACGGCGAACGTTGGGCCGGACCGTTTCTTGCGGAACGTGCCCGGTCCCGGTTCGACTTCCTCAAGACGTGGAGAAAACCGATTTGTACTTCCCTGACTCGCCGGCGCCCTCTTTTTTTCCGGGGATCTTCATCCCGGCCTTGGCGTGGTATTCGCTAAAGATGGAAAGCGCTTCTTCGTAGGGGAAGATCGTCTCGATATCGTCGAAGGGTTTGCCGCCACTGCGTTCCTCGACAATGCGGCGAACCACCTCCGGGCCTTCGCCACGGGAGGCCATGACCAGCCAGTTGACCTTTTCCCGGCGCTCCGCCTCGTATTGCCTGAGCGCCTCCGCCGGGTCGTCCACCGCGGCCAGGCGCTCGGCCAGCACGCGGGCGTCGACGAAGGCCTGACAGACGCTGTTGCCGCCGCGTGGGTACATGGCGTGGGCCGCGTCGCCGAGTAGCGTGATGCGACCGAACGACCATTGGGGCAGTGGGTCGTGGTCGATCAGCGGGAACAGGTAGCATTCCCGCGCGTTGCGGATCATCTCGCCGACATCGAGGAAGTCCAGCTTGCAGTCGTCGAACACGTGTTCGATTTCCTGGATGCCCACTTCCTGATTCCAGTCTTCCTCGCTCTGGGGCTTCTCGTCCTGCTCGACCACCCAGTTGACCAGCTGATTGCCCTGGCCATCGACGTTGTCCTGGATCGGGTAGACGATCAGGGTGCCCTGGCGGATCGGATCGCCGATGTGCAGGATGCTGCCGCCGGTCTTGATCGGCGGCATGACGGTAACGCCGCGGTAGAGGGTCAGGCCGGAGAAATGGGAGCGGTCGGATTCCGGCAGCAGTTTGCTGCGGATGACCGAGCGGATACCGTCGACACCGATCACCACATCGGCGCGGACCTGGCCAGGCTCACCCTCGAAAGTCAGGGTGACGCCGTCCGCATCCTGGTCGATGTCCTTGCAGCGCGCGCCGAGCGTGATGGCATCCTCGCCCAGACGGTCCAATACGGCCTTGTAGAGCATCATCTGCATGTGGCCGCGATGAACGAAACGCTGGTCGTGGTCGTAGCCCATATGGCGGCCGCATTCCTCGCCGAAGATCTTCTGGCCGTAACCGGTGTAGAAGACGGATTCCCGGGCTTCGACGGAGATGTCGCGGAAATCTTCATACAGTCCCAGTTCGGTGATTTCTTTCACCGCATAGGGCTTGATATCCACGCCCACGCCGAGCGGTTTCAGCTCCGGGGCGGCTTCGTAGATGTGTGGGCGAAAGCCCTGCTGGTGGAGTCGCAGCGCGGTGGCCAGGCCACCCGGGCCCGCGCCGATGATTGCAATGTCCAGCATGGTTCGTTTCCTCTTGTTGTTAGCGGTAGCTCCGTGCCGGAGCCGGTGTCGGATGATTGGCGACTATTCGTTCACCATCGCCAGGAATCGCTCCAGGGTCGGTGGGTCCACCTTGATGTTGGGCTCGCGCGGTTCGGTGCCCACGAAGGGACTCGCTTCGGCAAACCATTTCTTCTGCGCCGGGAACCCCCACTGGTCGGCCCGTTTGGGGTCGGCCAGATCCCAGGCCAGTGGCGGCTCCAGGTCGATGTGCTGGTAGTGGGTGTTGAACAGCTCGACGCGGTGGCCGTCCGGGTCGCGGAAGTAGACGAACAGCGCGCCGCTGATGCCATGGCGCCCCGGGCCGCGCTCCAGGCGGGCGGCATAGCCCAGGGATCCGGCCACGTCGCAGGCGCGGATCATGTCGTTGGTATCGGGGAGGGTGTAGGCGAAGTGGTGCAGGCGCGGTCCCAGCCCGTTGGTAAAGACGATGTCGTGCGGGTTGCCCTTGCGCTGCATCCAGACGCCCCACAGATTCTCGCCGCCATCCTCGCGCTTGGAAAAAGTGTACTCGCTGAGCCGGAATCCCAGCGGCTGGTAGAACTCATAAGCGCGGCGTACGTCGTGGGTCTGGATCTGGTAGTGATCGATGCGCTGGGCGCTGGCACCGCGGTAGTGGTTGTATTCCTTCATCATCCGCGGACGTCGCTCCATGGAAGACGTCAGCTCCAATGGCACGCCGGTGCTGTCGGTGACGTGCAGGGTTGGGCCCTGGAAAGGCACGTCGACAAGCTGGCAGTCGATGCCGCGGCTGCCGAAATAGTCCTGGGCGGCGTGGATGTCGTCGTCGGTCAGTACCCGCATGCCGATCCGGGCGCATTTGCCGGCGTCTGGCGACTTGCTAAGCACGAGGCTGTGGTGGCCGTTCTCCTCCAGCCCTCGCAGGTAGACGCTGTTGGCGTCCTCATCGCTGACCACCAGCCCCACCAGTTCGGTATAGAAGTGTTTGCTGGCTTCCAGATCGCTCACATTGAGCACAACGTGACTGGTGCGGGTCACGTTGAAGGGTGGGTTCAGGACGAAATCATTCAGGCTCATTGTTGTTCTCCCTGTCGTTCGACGCGGCTCCGGACGGGCCGGCCTTTCACACTTTGGTGCGTCTTTCGATTGCGAGTGATTTGAATATTTCGATATATCTTAGAAAAAGATATATCTTAATTTTCCAATCAACGATTAGACAAAAGTCGTAGTTGAGGTGTTTGGTTTGGAGAAAAGGTGGGAGCTTTGCACCGAGCTGGTGCGCTTGAGCGTCGGTCGTGCGTCGTTCAGTTAGCCGAGGTGGGCGTTATTGTGATGAGCCCGGGTAGAAGGCGTGCCATTGCGAGGTGGCAGGCGCTGGTGAGGTCTGCGCCGCACCGGGCACGGATACTGCTCGTGTTGGGATGTTTCACACGTTGAGCGGAGGTTGCTGCCCATGCTACTCGTTGGCCGGCGGTGTCTCCGCATTGGGGAAAGAGCATGAAAGTATCCGTCATCGGCATGGGCAATGTCGGTTCGAGCCTGGCGTTTGTCCTGGCCATGAAACACATCGTCAAGGAACTGGTGCTGGTGGGGCGCAGCCGGGAATCGGTGTTGGGGGACGTCCTGGACCTGCGCCACGGCCAGCTGTTCGTCAGCACGCCCACCCAGGTCAACGCCGGAACCCTGGCGGACACGGCCGGTTCCGACATCATCGCCATGTGCGCGTCGGTGCCCACGCCCAAGCATATGCGCAGCCGCATGGAGCTGGCCCAGGGCAACGTGGACCTGATGCGTGAGATCATGCCGGAACTGGCGCGTCTGTCGCCGGACAGCACGATCGTGATGGTGTCCAACCCGGTGGACGTACTGGTCCACTATGCGCTGAAGTTTACCGGCTTCCGGCCCAATCAGGTCCTGGGCACGGGCACGCTGGTGGATTCCTCGCGTTTCCGTCAGTTGCTGGCGGAGGAGTTGCGGATCCACACCGAGGACATTCGCGCTTATATCCTGGGCGAGCACGGCGACAGCCAGTTTCCGGCCATGAGCTGCGCGGAGGCCGGTGGTGAGCCGCTGGACCCGACGCCGGGTCGTTTCGCCCTGTTCGAGAAGGCCTCGCGAGCCGGCTTTGAAGTGCTCAAGCACAAGGGCTGCACCAACTACGCCATCGCCCTGGCCGCGGCGTTCATCATCGAGAGCATCGCTCTGGACGCCAAGCACACCATGCCGGTCAGCCTGCGGGTGGACGGTTTCCAGGGGGTAACGGACGTTTGCCTGAGCCTGCCGGCGGTGATTGGTGGCAACGGGATCGAACGGGTATTGCATCCCAGGCTGAACGAGCGTGAGCAGCAGGCTTTCCTGCACAGCGCGTCGACTGTGCGCAACGTCATCGAGTCGGTGGCTGGGGAAGCGGTGACTTAGTGTTTCCTGATACCTGCGTCCCATAACACCCGCGCCCCTTAACATCGGGGCCCGGCATTAAGCTTAGCCGGCCATGTCCTTGACGTTCTCCATCACCACGAAAGTGCTGGTCTGGAGTACGTGGGGCAGGGCGGAGATCTGCTCGCCCAGGACCTGGCGGTACTCGGCCATGTTGCGGGTGCGGACCTTCAGTAAATAGTCGAAGTTACCGGCAATCATGTGGCACTGCTCCACCGCCGAGATCTGGTTGATGGCGTCGTTGAAGGCGGCCAGGGCCTTGCTGCTGGTGTCGTTCAGGGTGACCTGGGCGAAGGCAATGTGGCTCAGCCCCAGCTTGGTCTGGTTGATCAGCGCGGTGTAGCCGGTGATGTAGCCCTGCTCTTCCAGCCGGCGCATGCGGACCTGGCAAGGGGTTTTGGAGAGGCCGACCCGGGAGGCCAGCTCCGTAACGGTGACGCGCGCGTTCTTTTGCAGTTCGCGCATAATGGAGCGATCGATTCGGTCCAGTTCGACCATGGTTCGAATTCCCGGGAAGATTAATGGCTAATTGGGTCGTCAAATATAATCAGGTTGCCTTCGTTTTGAAACCGTATGGTCAAAGTGTCTTTCGAGGATTGGTTATACTGCGTGTACGATCCCATTTGCTGTGCCGTCGGCTTTATCCGGAGACGATTAATGACCGAATCCCACCCCTCGGACTCCAACGCCCTTCTGGAACAACTCGCGGACGCCATCCAGGCGGATGATCCCGACCAGACCCACCTGAGGGAAATCGTCAACCGGGTCATGGCCCAGTCGCAATCCTGGGAGAGCCACCTGCGCACCCAATTGATCGAGGCCTTCGGCGATGACCTGGGCGATCGGTATGCGCGTTCGTTCCGGAGCGCCTTCCCCAGCGGTTACCGTACCCGGTTTTCCGTGGCGGAAGCGGTCAGCGACCTGCGCCAGTTGCTGTCCATCGCTGTCAGCAGCGATGTGCCCATGCGTTTTTATCCAGTGGACGAACGCGACGGCCAGGTACTTCGTTTCAAGCTCTACAGCCAGGGTAAGCCGGTTATCCTCTCGGACGTGATTCCCATGCTGGAAAACCTGGGCATGCGGGTTCTCGACGAGCACCCTTACCGCATCCAGCGCCAGGACGGGGAGACCTTCGGGGTCAGTGATTTCACCGTGGAGGTCCATTCCACCGGCAATCAGGCGGTGGCGGACAGCGTCATGTCGTTGCTGCAGGAGGCTTTCCGGGAAATCTGGAACGGCTTCGCCGAGAACGATGAACTGAACCGGCTGATCATGGTGTCCGGCCTGGGCTGGCGGGAGGTGAGCCTGCTGCGGGCCTATTCCCGCTACATCAAGCAACTGCGTTTCGGTTTCAGCCAGCCGTTCATTGCGGAGACCCTGGCCCGCCACATAGAGATTACCCGGCGGCTGGTGGTCCTGTTCCAGGTGCGTTTTGATCCGGCGTTTGAACCGAATGGCACCCGGGCGGACGAGAGCGCCGCCGTTGAAGAGGCCATCCTGGCGGATCTGGAAGCGGTGGAGAGCCTGGATGATGACCGCATCCTGCGGCGCTTCTACCTGCTGATCAAGGCCACCTTGCGCACCAACTTTTTCCAGCGCTTCGAGGGGCAGTTCAAGAGCTACCTGTCCCTCAAGTTCGACCCCCAGTCGATCCCCGACATCCCCAAACCGAGACCCCGCTTCGAGGTGTTCGTCTATTCGCCCCGCGTTGAAGGGGTACATCTGCGGGCCGGACCGGTGGCTCGGGGCGGGCTGCGCTGGTCGGACCGGGCGGAGGACTACCGCACCGAGATCCTGGGTCTGGTGAAAGCCCAGCAGGTGAAAAACTCGGTGATCGTGCCGGTGGGCGCCAAGGGCGGCTTCATCGTCAAGCAGCCGCCCCGCGACGGTTCGCGTCAGGCGCTGCAGGAGGAGGGCGTGGCCTGCTATCGCATCTTTATCCGCGGCCTGCTGGATCTGACCGACAACCTGGAAGCCGGTCAGGTGGTGCCGCCGGCGGACGTCGTGCGTCACGATGACGACGATCCCTACCTGGTGGTGGCCGCCGACAAGGGCACGGCCACCTTCTCCGACATCGCCAATCGCCTGGCTGAGGAGTACGGCTTCTGGCTGGGGGATGCCTTTGCCTCCGGCGGCAGCGAAGGTTATGACCATAAGAAGATGGGTATCACCGCCCGCGGCGCCTGGGAATCGGTCAAGCGCCACTTCCTGGAAAAAGGCGTCGACACCCAGTCCGACGAGTTCACGGTGGTTGGCGTCGGCGACATGGGCGGCGACGTATTCGGCAACGGCATGTTGTTGTCGGACCGGATCCGGCTGGTGGGCGCGTTCAATCACCTGCACATCTTCATCGACCCCAAGCCCGACGCCGCAGCGGCGTTCCGCGAACGCCAGCGCCTGTTCGAGCAGCCCGGGTCCAGTTGGGCCGACTACGACCGCGAACTGATCAGCAAGGGCGGCGGCGTGTTTTCCCGTTCCCAGAAGTCGATTCCCATCAACGCCACCATGCGCAAGGCCCTGGGCACCGACGCCAAGCGGTTGGCGCCCAACGAGCTGATCAGCGCGCTGCTGCAGGCGCCGGTGGACATGATCTGGAACGGCGGCATTGGCACCTACGCCAAATCCCCGGCTGAGTCCCACGAGAGTGTCGGGGACAAGGCCAACGATCCGGTCCGTGTCGACAGCGACCAGTTGCGCTGCCGGGTGCTGGGAGAGGGCGGCAATCTGGGGTTCACCCAGCTGGCGCGGATCGGCTTCGCCCGCCGCGGTGGGGCGGCCAACACCGACTTCATCGACAATGCCGGCGGCGTGGACTGCTCCGACCACGAGGTCAACATCAAGATCCTGCTCAGCAAGGAGGTGCAGGAAGGTCGGTTATCGCTGGAGCAGCGCAATCGCCTGTTGCGGGAGATGACCGGCGAAGTGTCTGAATTGGTGCTCCAGAACAACTACCGCCAGGCCCTGGCGCTGAGTCTGGCCGAGTCCACGGCCGCTGCCAGTCTCGACGAGCATGAGCGTTTCATGCGCCGCCTGGAAGCGGAAGGCCGGCTGGATCGCGCGCTGGAATTCCTGCCCGGCGACGAGGCCTTGCAGGAGCGAAAGGAATCCCTGTCGGGCCTGACCCGCCCGGAGCTGTCGGTGCTGGTGTCCTACGCCAAGATCGAGCTCAAGCAGTTGCTGTTGGCGTCGCCCCTGGTCCACGACGAGCGCTTCCGCGACGCGCTCTACTCGGCGTTTCCGGCGTCGCTGTTGCGGGCCTTCCCGGGCGCGGTGGAACAGCACCCGCTGCGGGCCGAGATCACCGCCACACAATTGGCCAATGACATGGTCAATCGCATGGGCGTCACCTGGCTGGACAAGATCCGCCATGCGTCGCGCTCCGGTGCGGACGAGATCGCCGCGGCCTACCGCATCGCGGTGGATATCTACGATGTCGACGCACAATGGCGTGAGATCGAAGCGCTGGACGGTCAGATCGCTGCCGGAGTCCAGCTCGATCTGTTGCGCGATCTGACCCGGCTGGTGACACGTACCACCAACTGGTTGCTTCGCACACGGCCGCAGGATCTCGATGCCGTGGCCTGCCGCGAGCGTTACCAGCCACATCTGGTGCAGGTCATGAGCGCCACCGACAGCCTGCGCGGCGTGATTCCTGAAAGCCGCTGGAATGAGCGCTATGATTATTATGTGAGCAATTCGGTGCCGGAACGTCTGGCGGCCTGCTGCGCGTCCACGGAGAGCCGCTACTGGTTGATGGATATCATCGAGGTGGCGCTGCAGTTCGACGAGTCGCTGGAAGCGGTGGCCTGGGTGTACTTCTCGCTGGGCGAAAGCCTCAACCTGACCTGGCTCGACAGGCAGATGCGCCAGTTCCGGGCGCGGGGGCATTGGGAGGTGCTGGCCACCAGTCATTACCGCGACGATCTGGACTATCAGCTGCGTCACCTGACCTCCAGTGTGTTCCGTGTGGGGAACGGGAGCGAACAGGATGCGTCCGTGGGCGAAGTACCGTCGAAAATGGCGCCCGAAACCTTGCTGGCGCAGTGGCGCGACGGCAAGCAGACGCAACTGGGCCGTTGGAAGCAGATGCTGGGAGACATGCAGACGGCGAAAGACATTGATTGTGCAGTGTTTTCTGTCGCTCACGGTGTCCTGAGGGAGCTGGCGGCAGAGGCGGGATGACCGCGAAATCGGGTTTCCCGTCGAACGGGTAAAGGTCATATTGCCTATATTTAACCCTTCGGAAAGGAAGGGCTCGGTTTTTGTTTGGCCAAAAAAGGTCTGATTGGTTGCTTTGGCCGGGGTAATAGGAAAATGGTCTTTGTCTGTCTCGGTAAAATGCGACCAGAGAGACAAACAACGACGAGGTGACAACTATGAAACCGCAGCAGTCAGTGACTCCTGAACTAATCGACTCCCGCCAGGCCGTCCGCGATTACTATCTGGCCGACGAATACAAGGTGATTCACGAGCTGATTGCTGACGCCCAGTTGTCCAAGGCTGAGCGTGAAGCGATTTCAGCGCGTGCGGCAGACCTGGTGCGCAGCGTCCGCAGTAACGCCAAGCCGACCATCATGGAGAAGTTCCTTTCGGAATACGGCCTGACCACCAAGGAGGGCGTGGCCCTCATGTGCCTGGCTGAGGCCCTGCTGCGCGTGCCGGACAACACCACGATCCACGCGCTGATCGAAGACAAGATCACCTCCGGCAACTGGGGCGCCCACGTGGGCAAAGCCACCTCTTCCCTGATCAACTCCACCACGCTGGCCCTGCTGATGACCAGCAACCTGCTCAAGGACTCCGAGCGCCAGAGCGTGGGCGAGACCCTGCGCAAGCTGATCAAGCGTATGGGCGAGCCGGTGGTGCGGACCGTGGCCGGTCAGGCCATGAAGGAAATGGGGCGCCAGTTTGTCCTGGGCCGTGACATCGAGGAAGCCCAGGAGCGCGGCAAGAGCAACATGAGCCGCGGCTATACCTACTCCTACGACATGCTGGGCGAAGCCGCCCGGACCGATGCCGACGCGCTGCGCTACTACAAGGCCTACGCTGACGCCATCGACAGCATCAGCAAGAACTGCGCGGGCGATGTGCGCACCAACCCGGGCATCTCCGTCAAGCTCTCGGCCCTGCTGGCCCGCTACGAGTACGGCCACAAAGAGCGCGTGATGGAAGAGCTGGTGCCCCGTG
This sequence comes from Marinobacter sp. JSM 1782161, assembly GCF_011421605.1. Taxonomy (NCBI): domain Bacteria; kingdom Pseudomonadati; phylum Pseudomonadota; class Gammaproteobacteria; order Pseudomonadales; family Marinobacteraceae; genus Marinobacter; species Marinobacter sp. JSM 1782161. Next base: position 1,658,078 of record NZ_WSSA01000002.1, on the reverse strand, counting down.
CCCTGGATCTGGCGAAGAAAGCCGCCAAAGCCAATATGGGCTTTAACATCGACGCGGAAGAGGCGGATCGCCTGGACCTGTCCCTGGACGTGATCGAAGTGATCCTGGCCGACCCCGAGCTGGCCAACTGGGACGGTTTCGGTGTGGTTGTGCAGGCTTTCGGCAAGCGTGCGTCCCACGTCCTGAACTGGCTCTATGCCCTGTCCAACAAGCTGGATCGCCGCATCATGGTGCGCCTGGTGAAGGGTGCCTACTGGGACGCCGAGATCAAGCGCGCCCAGGTGATGGGCCTGAGCGATTTCCCGGTGTTCACCCGCAAGGCCTGCAGTGACGTGTCCTACCTGGCCTGCGCCAAGCAGCTGCTGGGCATGACCGACCGCATCTACCCGCAGTTTGCCACCCACAACGCCCATTCTGTGTCGGCGGTGCTGGAACTGGCCAAGAACGTCGACCGCAACCTGTTTGAATTCCAGCGTCTGCACGGCATGGGCGAGTCCCTGCACGATCAGGTGATCCGCGACAGCGGCGTGCCCTGCCGCATCTACGCGCCGGTCGGCAAGCACAGCGACCTGCTGGCGTACCTGGTGCGCCGTCTGCTGGAGAACGGCGCCAACAGCTCGTTCGTGAACCAGATCGTCGACACCAGCATCACCCCGGAAGAGATTGCCAAGGATCCCATCGACGCGGTGCAGGCCCTGGGCGACGGTATTTCCAGCAAGGCCATCGTGCGTCCGGCCGACCTGTTCGGCGCCAACCGCCGCAACTCCAAGGGCTGGGACCTGACCGATCCGGTCACCATCGCGCAGATCGACGAGGGCCGCGGCGCCTACCGCACCCATCGCTGGAAGGGCGGTCCGGTCATGGCGGTGGACGCCGTGGGTGCGGAAGTTCAGGTGGTGCGTAATCCGGCCGATCCGGACGACGTGGTGGGTGAAGTCACCCAGGCCTCCGACGCCGATATCGACGCCGCCATCACGGCCGGCGAAGAGGGCTTCCGGACCTGGTCCGCGATGTCCGCCGAAGAGCGCGCCGAGTGCCTGCGCAAGATCGGCAAGCTGTACGAGGACAACGTCGACGAGCTGTTCGCACTGACCTGCCGCGAGGCCGGCAAGTCCCTGTTCGACGCCGTCGCCGAAATCCGCGAAGCGGTGGATTTCTGTGAGTTCTACGCCAACGAAGGCATTCGCTACAAAGACAGTGGCGACGCCCGCGGTGTGATGTGCTGTATTTCGCCGTGGAACTTCCCGCTGGCGATCTTTACCGGCCAGATCGCGGCCAACCTGGCGGCGGGCAACGCCGTCATTGCCAAGCCGGCGGAGCAGACCGCGCTGCTGGCGGCCCGGGCCGTTGAACTGATGCACGAGGCCGGCGTCCCCAAAGGTGCCGTGCAGCTGGTACCGGGCTCCGGCGCTACCGTCGGTGCCGCGCTGACGTCCGATCCGCGCATGGCGGGCGTCTGCTTCACCGGCTCCACCGCGACGGCCCAGCGCATCAACAAGGTCATGACCGAGAAGATGGCGCCGGACGCCCCGCTGGTGGCGGAAACCGGCGGCCTGAACGCCATGATCGTGGATTCCACCGCGCTGCCGGAGCAGGTGGTGCGCGACGTCCTGGCCTCATCCTTCCAGAGTGCCGGCCAGCGCTGCTCCGCGCTGCGCATGCTGTACGTGCAGAAAGACATCGCCGATCACCTGCTGGAAATGCTGTTCGGTGCGATGGAAGAGCTGGGCATCGGCAACCCGTGGGACCTGTCCACGGACGTGGGCCCGGTCATCGACCAGACCGCCAAGGACCGTATCGTCAGCCACTGTGAGAAGTACGAGAAGCGCGGCAAGGTGCTGAAGAAGCTGTCGGTACCGGAGAAAGGTCTGTTCGTGTCGCCAACCGTTATCCAGGTCAGCGGCATCGAGGAGCTGGAAGAGGAAATCTTCGGGCCGGTCCTGCACGTGGCCACCTTTGAGGCGGCGGATATCGACAAAGTGATCGATGCGGTCAACGACAAGGGCTACGGCCTGACCTTCGGCATCCACAGCCGGGTCGACCGTCGCGTCGAGCGGATCTCCAGCCGCATCAAGGTGGGCAACACCTACGTCAACAGGAACCAGATCGGCGCCATCGTCGGCTCCCAGCCGTTTGGCGGTGAGGGCCTGTCCGGTACCGGTCCCAAGGCGGGCGGTCCGCACTACGTGCGTCGTTTCATGAAGGGCGAGAGCATCGAGGTGCCGGCCCAGTCCGCCGGCAAGCAGATCGGTGCCGAGCGCCTGCAGAAGCTGATCGACAAGGCGCAGGGGCTGCAGCCACAGGCTCCGGAAAGCCGTGTCCAGGCCATGCGCCCGATCTTCGGCGAGGTGCCCGAGGCCCTGGACGCGCATCCGGAAGACATGCCGGGACCCACCGGCGAGCTCAACCGTCTGTCCAACCACGCCCGCGGCCTGGTGGTGTGCCTGGGGCCGGACCGCGAGTCCGCGCTTAAGCAGGCGGCCAGCGCCCTGTCCCAGGGTAACCGGGTGGTGGTCGTGGCGCCGGGTGTCGAGAAGACCGTCAGCCAGGCGGCCAAGGCCGGCCTGCCGATCGTCGGCGTTGACGGTGTGCTGGACCCGGTTGCCTTGACCCAGGCTCACGGCTTTGAAGCGGTGACCAGCGTTGCCGAGCGCTCGCTGCTGCGCGAGTACCGGGACGCCCTGGCCAAGCGCGACGGCGCGCTGATCCAGCTGATCACCGAGCCAACCCTGACCCAGCGCTTCGTGGTAGAGCGGCACCTGTGTGTCGACACCACGGCAGCCGGTGGTAACGCGAGCTTGATCGCCGCGTCCGAATAAGCCCTCGACGAGGCTTCGGTTCCGACAACGCCCGGATGGTTCCGCCATCCGGGCGTTTTTCGTTGGGGCGCTGGGGTTCCCGCAGGATGCTTCCCAAAAATGAATACGGTTTTGCAACCAATCAATTAGGGGCCTAGCAAACGGGCTGCTAGGTTGGTGTCGGTTCCGTCGCGTTCCTTCCTTCTGCGTGGCGGGGCCAGGGAGCCTGATCAAAGGTTCCTGAACTCAGGTCTATCAAAAACAACGACAACACAGGGACCGTGGCGTCCGTTTTCTCAAAACCATAACAACATTGGGAGAAGCCATGCTGAAACAATGCCTGACGGCTGCGTTGCTGATGTTTGCCCTGGCCTCGAGCGCCATGGCGCAGGACAACAGCACTTTCCGGGTCACCCTGCTGGGCACCGGTACTCCAAACCCCAATCCCGATCGTTTCGGCCCCAGCACCCTGGTGCAGGCCGGCAACCTGAACCTGCTGTTTGATGCCGGGCGCGGCAATACCATCCGTCTGTGGCAGTTGAAGGTGCCGCTGGGCAGTCTCGATGAAGTCTTCCTGACGCACTATCACTCGGATCACGTCAACGGCCTGGCGGATCTTTGGATGACCGGCTGGCTGCCGCCGGTATACGCGGGGCGCAAGCAGCCGTTCAACATCACCGGCCCGACCGGTTTGCAGGCACTGACCGATGGTCTGGTCAGTGCGTTTGAGAACAACGCCAAGGTGCGTATTGCCGATGAGAAGCTGCCGCCGGAAGCCAACCGCTTCAACGTCACCGAGTTTGACGAGCAGGTCGGTGGCGTGGTCTATGAGAAGAACGGCGTCAGAGTCACGGCGTTTTCCAACTTGCACGGTGACCTGATTCATCCGTCGGTCGGCTACCGCATTGACTATCAGGGCAAGTCGGTGGTGATTTCCGGGGATACCCGCAAATCGAAGACGGTGGTTGAGCATTCACGTGGCGTTGACCTGCTGATCCACGAAGTCGCTGCCGCCCGACCGGAGCTGCTAGAGGCGCTGCAGCGCCTGCAGCCGATCATGAATCATCACACCACGCCGCAGGAGGCGGGTGAGGTGTTCAGCGAAGCCAGGCCAAAGATGGCGGCCTTCACGCATTTCGTGCTGCTGGCAAACAAGGATTACCCGCCGATGACGCCTGCGGAAACCGAGACGGCAACGCGGGAAACCTACGATGGGCCCCTAGCTATGGGGCAGGATCTCATGGCGTTCGATCTGTCCGGCGATAAGGTCAGGGTGATTCCCTGGAACAGCGATCGATAGACCCCCTCGGGGTTTGCCCTTCCGTGACGCCCACCCGGGCGTCACGCATTTTTCTCCAGCCAAGCACAGTGCACCCCGACAACGAACCGGAACGATCCGTCGGACATCCGGTAGGGCGCCAGAGCCCGCGCAGCGGCCGCGCTCACTCGCTCGCGTTGATCGGCTGTTACCCGGACACCGGCAAACGGAAACCAGCCGTCCACATCGGCCCGGATCAGGTCGGTGATGGTCGGGAAGATGACGCTTTCCTCCAGACGTTCCACCTCGACCTCCGCCAGGCCGGCTTCGGCAAAGGTGTTCTCGATGATCGAGCGCTGGCCCATGGCGAAGGGGGCGCGCAAAAGGTCGCCGACCGACGGGCTGATCAGGTCCCCATAGAGCTCCGACAGAGTCTGGTACACCGGTTGTCGGATCAGCTCATCGAAAACCAGAACCACCAGTCGGCCGCCGGGCTCCAGCACCCGGTGCATTTCCCGCAGCGCCTGCACGGGATCGTCAAACAGCATCAGGCCGAACTGGCAGGTGACGGCGTCGAAGGTATCTTCGTCGAAAGGCAGATTGCCGGCGTGACTTTCCACCCAGCGGATGGTTTCGGATTTTTCCCGGGCCACGGCCAGCATGCCGGGGTTCAGGTCCAGTCCGGTCACGAGACCGTCGGGCTGGACCCGCTGCTGGGCCGACAGGGCCAGTTCACCGGTCCCGCAGGCCACGTCCAGGAGATGCTGGCCGGGCTGTATTCGGGAGCGGTCGAGTGTATGGGGAATCCAGGGCGCGAAGAGTGCGGGCATCAGCCACCGGTCATAGGCCCGGGCGGTGTCGGCGAGCGTTTCCTCGGTGATATCGGTCATGGTTTTCCTCCTTCCGGACAACCGACTCGGGGATGTCATTGGGCAGAGGTGGAGCGGGACACTCGCTCCATTGGCTACCATAGCGCGCCGGCGCAGAAAGGTCATTCGGGATGTGCGTCATGCCGCTGTGGCGGATAGGTAGCGGTTTAGCGGGCGCCGCTCAGCGGAATTACGGTCGTGCAACCTTCCCGCAATGAATATTGGGCGGAGTGCCGTGCCGGCGCTCCCGCGGCAGCACGCGGAATGCAATATAAATCAGTATGTTAGATCCGATCGGGCAATTCCGGATTTGGCCTAAATTGACATGCGCGTCATCTTGCCGGTGCGAGATATCGCACGAGCAGCATGTGCTTTGACGGCTCCGAAGGGCCCATCCTCCCGGGCTACTTTCGGCTCCCATCCTTACTCGGCATGACGCAAGGAGTCGCGAGATGAGTCAGTTCCCGGAGGCGATGGATCCGGTGCTCCGTAACCTGAAGCACGATGTTCCCGCAGGCATTGCGGTCTTTCTGGTAGCCATCCCGTTGTGTCTCGGCATTGCCCTGGCGTCGGGCGCGCCCCCCCTGTCCGGTCTGCTGGCCGGTATTATCGGTGGGCTGGTGGTGTCGCTGGTCAGTGGTTCGGCGCTGAGCGTGAGCGGTCCCGCCGCCGGGCTGGTCGTGGTGGTTCTGTCCGCCATCGAGGCGATTGGCTTTGCCGGGCTGCTGATGGCGACGGCGCTGAGTGGGTTGCTGCAGATGCTGTTCGGTTTCCTGCGCCTGGGCCGGATCGGGGCGTTCGTACCCAGCTCGGTGATCAAGGGAATGCTGGCGGCGATCGGTCTGATCCTGGTGATTAACCAGTTGCCGATGCTGGCGGGTCTGGCGGACTGGCCGGCCCTGGAGGATTGGGGCTCACGGGCCTTGTCGGCGCAGTTCAGTGGACTGGCATTGCTGATTGCCCTGGTCTCCTTTGCGGTTTTGCTGCTGTGGGACCGTCCCGTGATCAAACGGAGTGTGCTCGGCAACCTGCCGGGGCCGCTGGTGGTGGTTATCGTCGCGGTGTTGCTCGACCGGCTGGTCCCGTCCGCCTGGCTTTCTCCGTTAACCGGCGCCCATCGGATTGAGCTTCCGATCGACGCCATGGGCGTGGCCGGGATCGGCGAGTTCCTGGCCCAGTTGCATCTCCCGTCGCTGACGTCGCTGGCCGATCCCCAGGTCTATGTTTTTGCCCTGACACTGGCGCTGGTAGCCAGCCTGGAAACGCTGCTCTCCCTGGAAGCGGTGGACAAGATCGACCCGCTCAAGCGCCACTCGCCGCCGCATCGGGAACTCAAGGCCCAGGGTCTGGGCAACCTGCTCAGCGGTCTGGTGGGCGGCCTGCCGATCACGGCGGTGATTGTACGCAGCTCGGCCAACGTCCAGGCCGGGGGACGTTCCCGGACGTCGAGCTTCGTCCACGGGGCGCTCCTGTTGGTGACCGTGGCCTGCTTGGCGCCGGTGCTGGAGCAGATGCCCCTGGCGTGCCTGGCGGCGATCCTGATCCATACCGGGTTCAAACTGGCCAGTCCGAGGCTGTGGGTCGAACAGTACCGCAAGGGATTGAATCGACTGGTGCCGTTTGCGGCGACCCTGACGTCGGTGGTGGTGATCGACCTGCTGAAAGGGGTGCTGGTGGGGATGTTCTGCGGGCTGTGTTTCATGATACGGGCCAACTTCCGGCGCGCGGTATCGTTCCGCCAGGAGGGGCAGCGGGCCTGGATGCGCTTCCTGACGGACGTGTCTTTCCTCAATCGCGAAGAGGTGCGCAGCAAGCTGGAAAACCTGAAACCGGGCACGCACCTGGTCATAGACGGCCAACTGGCGGCGCATGTGGACCCGGACATCCGTGATGATATCGAGGCCTACGCCCGCAATGCGCCGGACCATGGCATCAGCGTGCAGGTGCGCGACCTGCGGGGCTTCAGTGGACACTTCCCGGCGTCGCGGACCATCGATGACGGGGAGTCTCTCGCGGCCCCGGGGCGACAGGTGTTTGGCTAGGGCGACGAGCGTGGCTGCGGGTTGCGCTTCAGCGGTGGCCCGCCAGGAGGCCCTCGGCTTCCAGCTCTCGCAACTGGGCAACCATCCAGGGGCTGAAAGCCCAGGGAGTGGCGGTCACCGCCTTGATCAGGTCCGCGGGACGGACCCAGCGGCAGTCCATGACTTCGCTTGGTCGCGGCTCCGGTTGGCTGACGCAGCGTGCTGAAAACACGGGGCAAAACTCGTTCTCGACGATGCCGGAGGCGTCTTGCGCCCGGTAGCTGAATTCCGGCAGTCGCAGTTCGACGTCCTGGATATCGACGCCCAGTTCGTAGCGGCAGCGGCGTTTCACGGCATCGGCCGGGGTTTCGCCGGGCAGGGGGTGGCCGCAGGCCGAGTTGGTCCAAACGCCGGGCCAGGCCACCTTGGTCAGGGCGCGCCGGGTCAGTAAGAGCTCACCTTCCGCGTTGAAGAGATAGCAGGAGAACGCCAGATGCAGCGGCGTGTTGCGGTCGTGCACGGTCGCCTTCGGCGCGGTTCCCGCGGGCTGGTTGTGGCGGTCCAGCAGGACGACCCGTTCCTCGTCGACGGTCATGTTTCCTCCAACTTACAGAGCGTCTGGCCTTATCCGGTAGACAGTAATCGGTTGCGACAGTTGCCGGTATCGTGGGTTTTGCCTGTTCATTACCGCAATCCATCGATGCCATTGATTCACGCATCCGCCGGTGAGTGTTTCCCGACCGGGTCGCGGCCTATACTGGCGCCGCAAGACGATCCGAGCACCCGGGCCCGACGTAAATACGGGTCGAAGACAACACCGAGAGGCCTTCGTGAATACGCTTTACTGGTTCACCCGCGATCTCCGCCTGCATGACAACGCGGCCCTGCTGGCGGCCTCGAAATCCGACAGCCTGTTGTGCGTCTACGTGGTGGATCCGCGCTGGTTCACTCCCGGCCGGTTCCAGAGTCGATCGATGGGAACGCATCGCTGGCGCTTTCTGTGGCAAAGCCTGATGGCGCTGGAGCGGCATCTTCGCCCATTGGGCCAGCGATTGCATCTCGCGTTCGGTGTTCCGGAGCAGGTCATTCCGGCGCTGGTCCGGGCCCACGGTATCGATCACATGATCCGTTCACGTCAGCCGGGTACAGAAGAAGCCGGCCAGTGGCGGGCTATCCGGGAAGCGGTGCCCGCGATCCTATGTCGGGAGTTCGAGACGCTGAGCCTGTTTACCGAGGGCTCCCTGCCCATGCCCCTCGACGAACTGCCGGCCACCTTTTCCCAGTTTCGCAAACAGGTTGAAGCCGCTGGTGGGCATCATACCGATGCTCTGCGCATTCGGACGCTGTCGGCCCTGCCGCCGCCTCCCGGTTTCGCGCAGGACAACCGCGGCGACTGCCCGCCCATCAGCGAGCCGGCGCAAGCTCCGCGATTTACCGGTGGTGAGCGTGCCGGGCTCGAACAGCTGCAGGCGTTCATTTTCGACAGCCACCGTATTGCGCGCTACAAGGACACCCGTAACGCGCTGGACGACTGGGACGCCTCTTCCAAATTTTCGCCGTGGCTGGCCAACGGCAGTCTGTCGGTGAGGGAGGTGGCTGAGAGCATCGCCGAATACGAGCGTGCCGAAACCCGCAACGAATCCACCTACTGGCTGTGGTTCGAACTGCTGTGGCGGGAATATTTTTACTGGTCTGCACTGCGCCATGGCGTCGACCTGTTCCGGCGTGACGGTGTCCGGCGCAAACGGCGACCGGTGACTTTCTATCCCCATCGATTCAAGGCCTGGTGTGAGGGCACCACCGAGTACCCGCTGGTTAATGCCGCCATGAACCAGCTCCGCCAGACCGGCTACATCAGCAACCGCGCCCGGCAGTTGGCGGCCAGCTGCTTCGTCAACGAGCTGGAGCTGGACTGGCGTTACGGGGCGGCCTGGTTCGAGCAGCAGCTGGTCGACTATGACGTGGGCAGCAACTACGGCAACTGGCAGTACCTGGCGGGTGTCGGCGCCGATCCCCGGGGACAGCGGCAGTTCAACCTGGAGAAACAGGCGCAGACCTACGATCCGGATGGCGCGTTCGTCGCCCGTTGGCAGGGTGAGGCGGATCAGCCGGTGGGGCGCCACACGGTCGACGCGGCGGACTGGCCGTTATCCTGAGGCGCCGGCCACCGTGCGCCGGTACTCGTCCGGGGTCACGCCCATCAGCCTTCGGAACATGGCGATAAACGCCGAGGCACTGGCGTAGCCCAGCTCCAGGGCGATGGCCTCGACCTTGTCGCCCGCTTCCAGGCGCGGCATCGCCTTCACGACCCGCAGCCGTTGGCGCCATTCCGCGAGCGACATGCCCAGGTCCCGCTGGCTGCGGCGCATCAGGGTGCGCTCGGTGGAGTGGACCGCTCTGGCCAGTTCCGGCAGGGAGCGGCTGTCGCCGGGATCCCGGTCGAGGATGCCCATCACCCGCGAGAGAACCGGGTCATTGGATGTGGGCAGGTAGCTGCCCATGCGTTCGGCGTCGGCCAGTTGGTCCACCAGCACCTGCAGCAGGCGCGTATCGGCCTCGGAGTAGGGCGGTGTCAGGTTCTGCTGGCGCAAATGCTCCAGCAGTTCCCGCACCAGCGGGCTGACGGCAAGGGCACAGGTCTGCTCCGGCAGGGCGTCGCTGAACGGCGCGGACACGTAGAGCGAGCCATGGCAGGCCTCGTAACGGTTAAGCCCCTGATGTTCCACCCCCGGCGGCAGCCAGAGGCCATACTGCGAGGGGGCCAGATACTGGCGATCGCCCACCTTCACTTCCATCACGCCGCTGAAGGAATAGACGAACTCGCCCCAGGCGTGGCTGTGAACCGGATAGGCCGCCTCCGCTGGCACGCAGGCGCTGCGGAACAGCACCGGTTCCGGCAACCGGTCGCTGAACGGCGGTATCTGCAGGTTCTTGCCGGGAAGACTCATGGTGCACTGTCCGATTAACCGTTTCGACTGTCCATTTTGCGCTATATCCTCTAAACATGACAGCCTGACAATAGACGCTTCCTGTTCATTCCTGCCGAAGGAGCGTTGCCATGAGCACCCGCAAGACTCTCGATGCACAGGCCTCGGGCCTGATGGTTCTGTTCTGTCTGTGTCTCGGCATGCAGCAGGTGGCGTTGAAGGCGACCGGCGGCGACATCGCGCCGGTCCTGCAGATTGCCCTGCGCTCCGGCGCCGGTGCCCTGTTGGTTGGGCTGGTGATGTGGTGGCAGCGTGAGCGCCTGAGTTTTGCCGATGGCAACTGGCGTCCCGGTTTGTTGGTGGGGCTGCTGTTCGCGGCAGAGTACTTTTTCCTCGGCGAAGCCCTGCGCTTCACCTCGGCATCCCACGCGGTGATCTTTCTCTACACCTCGCCGATTTTTTCCGCCCTGATCCTGCATTTCCGGGTATCCGCCGAACGCATGGGAGCGGTGCAGTGGTCGGGTATCCTGCTGGCCTTTGCCGGTATCGCGTTGGCGTTCCTGGCACAGGAGTCCGGGGATGAGGACGTGGTCAGCGATGTGCTGCTCGGCGACGTTCTCGCCCTGCTGGGCGGTCTGTGCTGGGGCATCACGACGGTGGTGATCCGGTCTTCCAGCCTGTCGGAAATCTCACCGCGCCAGACGCTGCTCTATCAGTTGGTGGCTGGCTTCGTGCTGCTGCTCATCGGGGCGGCGGTGAGCAATCAGTTGGCCTTTAATCCCACGCCACTGGCCCTGGCCAGTCTGGGGTTCCAGTCGGTGATTGTGTCCTTCGGCGCGTTCATGATCTGGTTCTGGCTGCTGCGCCATTATGTCGCTTCCCAGGTGGGTGTGCTGTCCTTCATGACGCCGCTGTTCGGCGTAGCGCTGGGCGGTTGGTTGCTCGACGAGCCCATTACGCCGGGATTCCTGTTCGGCTCGCTGCTGGTGATTGCCGGTTTGTTGCTGGTGAGCGGGCAGGGCTGGTTCCGTCAGCGCTTCCTGGCGCGGCGACCGGCCGTGGATGAGGCATGATGGTTTCCGGATGGCCCCGGCAGACATAAAAAAGCCCCGGCTGGGAGCCCGGCCGGGGCAAAACGTCAGACCAAAGCGGCCGACAGACAGATCGAAGGAAGAATCAGACCAGTCCCAGCGCCAGTACCGGGAAGGCAATCAACAGGGCCAGCCGGAAGATGTCCGACATCACGAACGGCAGTACGCCCTTGAAGATGGACTGCAGCGGCACGTCTTTCGCCACGCTCTTGATGACGAACACGTTCATACCCACGGGCGGGGTGATCAGCCCCATCTCCACGGTGATCACCGCCACAATGCCGAACCAGACCGGATCGAAACCGGCGCTCTGGACCAGCGGCAGCACCACCGGCACCGTCAGCAGCAGCATCGCAATGCTGTCCATGACACAGCCCAGCACGATGAACAGGGCCAGCACCGCAAACAGCACGCCGTAGGGTGGCCAGCCCAGTTGCCCGATCACGTCGGTCAGGTAGAAGGAAATCCGTGAGACTGACAGGAAGTAGCCGAAGATTTCCGCGCCCACCAGCATGAAGAAAATCATCACCGACAGTGCGAGCGTCTCTTCCACCGCGCCCATCAGGTCACGGAACGTCATACCGCGGAAGAAGGCGATGATCATGGTGATGAAGGCGCCAATGGCGGCGGCTTCGGTGGGCGTGAACAGACCGCTGTAGATGCCACCGATGATCAGCAGGAACACGCACATGAAAGGCATGAAGCCGCGCATGCCCAGGATCTTGTCCTTGATGGTGTTGGCTTCGCCGGGCCTGGCGAGTTCCGGTTTGAAATGCACCAGCAGGGCAATGGTGATGCAATAGAACACCAGCCCCAGGATGCCGGGGATCAGGCCGGCGATGAACATATCGCCCACCGACTGTTCGGTGATCAGCGCGTACAGCAGCAGGGCGATGCTGGGCGGAATCATGATCCCCAGCGTACCGCCGGCGGCGAGGGTGCCGGTGGCCAGGGAGTCGGCGTAGCCCAGCTTCTTCATTTCCGGCAGCGCCACCCGGGACATGCTGGCGGCGGTAGCCACCGACGAACCGGAAATGGCGGAGAAGGTACCGCAGGCGGAGACCGCGGCCAGGGCCATACCACCGCGCCAGGCGCCGAACAGGGAGCGGGCGGCGTCGAACAGCTCGTTGGACATGCGTGCCTTGGAGGCCAGGACCCCCATCAGCAGGAACATCGGAATGGGGCTGAAGCTGTAGTTGCTCAGTGTCTCGAACGGGCTGGTTTCCATGATCGCCAGGGCCGGATCGATGGCCACGATGGCGGTAAAACCGATCACGCCGACACCGGCCATGGCCAGGGCGATGGGCAGGCGCACCGCGATCATCAACAGCATCAGGGCCACCAGCAGTAGCCCGATTACGGGTGCGCTCATTGGGAAACCTCCTTGCCGGTGGCCAGTCCGGCCAGGCCGACGCTGACGCCACGCAGGGCCATCAGCCCCAGCGGAATGGTCGCCAGAAAGTAAATGTTGCTCAGGGGAATCAGCAGGTCCTGGGTCAGTTCCTGGCTCATCTGGGCGTTATGCCAGGCGTCGACGAAGCGCCAGCACAGCAGGCCGCCGAAGACTCCAAAGACCATGGTGTAGAAACTGTCGATACGCACGATCGTCGTGGGGGACATCTTCTGGGTGAAAAGATCGACGATCAGCTGACCCTTGTCGATGGCGTACGGAAAAGCCAGCAGGATGGCGAACAGCAATCCGTACTTGACCAGCTCGATACCGCCGGGGAATGTCAGGTCGATGGCACCGCCCGTAGCCGAAAAAATGGCTCGCGCCGTCACATCGAGGACGACGCAAACCATGATGGCCAGTAGGAGGATGCCGCCTGCGCGATAGAGGATCAGACAGATTCGATCTATAAGCTTGCAGACAGACATGCAGTACTACCTCTGGGATTGAATCAGGCGTTTACGAGCCGCACTCGCTCGTCAGCGCCTTGGCCTGTGAATAAACATCTTCAGCAGGCAATCCCTTCTGCTTCAGTTCTTCCAGGTAATCGTTGGTGGTCTTTTCGAACAGCCCCTTCCAGGCCGCCATCTTGTCGGTGCCCTTGATTTCCGTGATCTGGTCACCGGCCTCGACGGCTTCGGCGCGGCCCTTGTCGTCCAGTTCGTCGAACAGCACGCCGAAGTGCTTGGCCTGGGCCAGGCCGGAGTGATCGTCGATCACTTTCTGCAGGTCAGCCGGCAGCTTGTTGTAGACGTCCTTGTTCATGGTCATGACGAAGGCCAGGGAGTACAGGCCGATCTCGGAGTGGTAGCCGGTCTGCTCGGCCAGGCGGAAGCTCTTCACGCCTTCCCAGGGCATGGCAACGCCGTCCAGTACGCCGCGCTGCAGGGCCGGGTAGGTGTCCGGTGCGGGCATGCCAACCGGCTGGGCGCCCAGGCCTTCCAGCATCTCGCCAACCACGGTGGTCGGACGGCGGACCTTGAGGCCGGCCAGGTCTTCCGGCGTGTTGACCGGCGTTTCCCGGGTGTGGATGTGGCCGGGGCCATGCATGAACAGGAACAGCGGATGGGTTTCATCCAGTTCCTTGCTGATCAGCTTCTCGTCGTACAGGGATTGCAGCATGCAGGAGCCCTGTTTGGCGCTGTCGATCAGGCCCGGCAGTTCGGACACTTCGGTGAGCGGGAAACGGTTGGCGGTGTAGCCGGGAATCACGGTGGAGATATCGGTGATGCCGTAGCGCACTGAATCCCAGCTCTGGGTGGCCTTGGTCAGGGTCTGGGACGGGAAGATCTGGATCTCCAGCCGGTGGTTGGAGTCTTCCTCGATGGACTCGGCCCAGGCTTTGACGGTCTGGTTGAACTCGGAGTTGGCCGGCCACCAGTGGGCCAGGCGCAGGGTGTGTTCCGCCGCCTGGGCAGCCGGTTGAACGAACAGCAGGGTGGCGGCGCAGACAGCGGCCGCCCGATTCAGTTTGAACATGGTCGTTCCTTGTTGTTGTGTGGACTTTGGTTATGTGGACTGGCGTGTTGTGAAAACGCGGGGCCCGGAGGCCCCGTCCCCTTACTTTTTGCCGACCGAGTACTGGATCGACACGTTGCGGCTCTTCTGGAAGGTTTCCATGTCTTCGCCGCGCATGCTGGCGTAGATCTCGGGATTGGATACCCCAATCACCGCGCCCATCTTCTCCAGCATGAAAAAGATCACCCCGTAGCGGATCATCTCGATCCACTTGCGGCCGCGGATCAGGTCGCGCTCCTCCTCGGTGAGTTCGAATTCCTCGAACAGCACTTCCGGCTCCTCCAGGAAACGCTGGCGGTGGGCCGGCTCGATCAGCCGGTGCAGGAAGTCGTTGATCCGGTAGGCCCGGTGGCTGGTTTCCAGGTCAAACAGATAGGTGCCCGGGAGTTTTTCCATACCGTCCAGCTCGTGGGTGAGCTGCTTGCGGTGGGCGTCCAGTTCGGACTCGGCCGGGCGTTCGCCCTGGTCCTCGAAGATGACCGTGGCGATGTTGGTCATCGACGGCAGGTAGCTGGTGGAGTGCACCCGCTTGACGGTGTCGGACAGCGCGCCGCGCATGATCAGCCACATGATCACCTCGGAGCCCTCGGCACCGCCGAGTTCGGCGTATTCGGCGATGGTCATGTTGGTCAGGACCTGGGGATCTTTTTCCAGCAGGTCGACGAAGCGCACGTCCCACTCTTCGTTGTTGAAACCGCAGCGCTCACCGTGCACCTGATGTGACAGACCGCCGGTCGCCGCGATGGCCACGCGCAGGTCCTCCGGGTAGGACTCGATGGCGCGGCGCAGGGCCTGCCCCATCCTGAAGCAGCGCTTGGCGGTCGGAATCGGGAACTGCAGAACGCCCACCTGCAGCGGCACGATGGTGCCGCGCCAGCCATCGGCGTCCGGCGAGATCATCGACAGCGGCGAGAAGCAGCCGTGATCCAGCGGCTTTTTCTGGAAGACCGACAGGTCGAACTCGTCGTTCATCAGCGACTGGGCAATGTGACGCGACAGCGCGGCGTGGCCTTTGGTGGGTGGGTAGTCCCGGGCGCCGCCACCTTCGTCAGCGGTGCGGTAAACTTCATCGACACCCAGCGCGAACGGTGAATAGTGATCGAAGAAAAAAGAGGTGATGTGATCGTTGAAGATCATGAACAGGACGTCAATGTCCTGATCGTCGACCCACTGCTGAACGTGCCGGAAGCCTTCAAAGATCGGCGACCAGGCGGGGTCTTCAGACTTGTTGGTGTCTTTCGCGAAACCAATCGTGGGGGAGTGGGATGCGCCGATCCCACCGATAATTCTGGCCATGCTAGCTCTCCCTTGTACGGGTCTTGTAATCGTTTCAGAGCTGTTGAATCCGATTCAGTTGCTCACGCGTTTCGTACGCGACCTTGGTAACGACCTTCAAAGCTATTCCTTGCGCGATAAAGAAACAATGGGTCATGATGGGAACGAATCGTTTCTTTTTGGAAACGAACAATCCGATGCCTGAATGTCGTGGGAGGTGTAGCGTGCGCTGGTATATCGATGACGTGCCGGTCTTTGTGGCGGTGGTGGAAACCCAGAGCGTGACCCAGGCTGCGCAGCAGTTGGGTATCTCCAAGTCCAAGGTCAGCAAGACGCTGAGTCGCCTTGAGGAGGGGCTGGGGGTGCGCCTGCTCAAGCGCAATTCCCGCAACATCCATGTCACCAGCGAGGGCGAGACGTTCTACCGCCATGCCATTCCCATCCTTGAGCAGGTGAGCGAGGCGGACAACATCATGGCGGGGCTCACAGCGGTCCCCAGCGGACGGCTGGTGGCGGCGCTACCGGTGGCGTTCGCCCGGGAGTTCGTGGCGCCGCGCCTGGTGGAGTTCCGGGAGCGCTTCCCGGGCATCGAGCTGGAGCTGATCATGGCCAGTCATTCGGTGGACATCATCCGCGACCAGATCGACGTGGCGGTGGTGATCGGCGCGCTGGCGGATTCCGAGCTGGTGTCGCGCCCGCTCTACCAGGGCAACCTGATCTGGGTCACGACGCCGGCGTACGCCGCAAAACACGCCATCGACCCGGAGTCGACCGACCCGGTGCCCCATGTCCAGATCTGCGAGAAACGCTACGGCATCCGGCAGTTCCCGGTGCACCTGCCGGGCGGGCCCGGGACGCTGGATCTGGCACACGGTCTCATCCACGCCAACGACCCGCTGGTGGTGCGGGAATTCGTGCTCAATGGCGGCGGCGTGTCCTGCGTGCCCGACCAGTATTGCCGCAAATACCTGGAGGACGGCCGCCTGGTCCAGGTGTTCGAGCAGGTGCGCTTCCAGGAGTCGGCGTCGATCCTTTCGGCGATCTATCCCGGGCGGCGGTTGATGTCCGGCAAGATTCGCGCGTTTCTCGATTTTCTCAATGAAGTGGCGGAAACCATTCGCGCCGACAACCCCGGCAGCCGTGTTCCCGAAGTGCATGCGGGGCGGCGACCGGGAACCGGGTTTCTCTAAATTGAATATCCGGGTGTCTAAATTGGAATAGCCATGAAAGTGGTGGTGGGTCATAAATTGAGGTAATGGAAGGCGGCTTTGCCCCGGGCCGGCCCAAAGGGCTCGAACAGCCTGCCTTTGCCAATAACAAATCCTCCCAATGGAGCTGCCGCAATGATTATCGACTGTCACGGCCACTACACCACCACGCCACCCCAGGTGGGCGACTATCGCGAGAAACAGAAGGAAGCCCTGGCCCGGGACCCCGAGCACGTCGGCGAGAAAGGCCGCATCGTCATCAGCGACGATGAAATCCGTGAGAGTATCGAGGGCAACCAGCTGCGCCTGCAGCAGGAGCGCGGGACCGACCTGACCATTTTCTCACCGCGGGCAAGCTGGATGGGGCACCACATCGGCAACGCCCATACCAGCCGTTTCTGGACCGAGCACCAGAACGATCTGATCCGCCGGGTGTGCGACCTGTTTCCCGAGAACTTCGTGCCGGTGGCGCAACTGCCGCAGTCCCCCGGCGTCGATCCCACCGGCTGCGTGGCGGAAATCGACCGGACCGTGGGCGAAATGGGCTTTATCGGGATCAACCTGAATCCGGATCCGTCCGGCGGTCACTGGACCGGTCCGTCACTGGGCGACCGCGCCTTCTATCCGGTCTACGAGAAAATGGTGGAATACGACGTGCCTGCGATGATCCACGTCAGTGCCGCCTGCAACCCGTGCTTCCACACCACCGGCTCCCATTACCTGGGTGCCGACACCACCGGTTTCCAGCAGTTGATGATGTCCGACGTGTTCAAGGACTTCCCGTCGCTGAAAGTCATCATCCCCCATGGCGGCGGCGCCGTGCCCTATCACTGGGGCCGCTTCCGCGGGCTGGCGCAGGACAAGGGCCTGGGAACGCTCGACGAGCTGGTGCTCAGGAACATCTTCTTCGACACCTGCGTCTACCACCAGCAGGGCATCGACCTCCTGCTGAAGGTGATTCCCGAGGAGAACATCCTGTTCGCGTCCGAGATGATCGGGGCCGTACGCGGCATCGATCCGGAATCGGGGCATCATTTCGATGACACCCGCCGCTACATCGACAACAGTCCACACGTGGACGCGGCGGGCCGCCAGAAGATTTTCGAGGGCAACGCCCGTCGCGTGTTCAGCCGACTGGACGCGCTGCTGGCCAGGAAGGAGGCAAGCGCATGAAAGAGACCATCGTCGTACAGAACATCGAGCGCGCCGACGAGGCGGTGATCCAGGGGCTGGCCGAATGCGGCGTGGCGACCATCCATGAGGCCCAGGGCCGTATCGGTCTGCTGGCCGATTACATGACGCCCATCCAGCAGGATCGCTGCGTGGCGGGTTCGGCGCTGACCATCAGCGGCGCCGCCGGTGACAACTGGATGATGCACGTGGCGATCGAGCAGGCCAAACCCGGTGACATGCTGGTGTTCGCACCGACGTCCCCATCCAATCATGGTTTCTTCGGCGATTTGCTGGCGACCTCCGCCCAGGTGCGCGGCGTGGTGGGCCTGGTGATCGACGGCGGCGTGCGCGACACCCGCGACCTGCGTGAGATGAACTTCCCGGTCTGGTCCCGCTATGTGCACTCCCAGGGCACGATCAAGGAGACCGTGGGCTCGGTGAACGTCCCGCTGGTCTGCGCCGAGGCGCTGATCCATCCGGGGGATGTGATTGTGGCGGACGATGACGGCGTCGTCGTGGTGCGCCGGGAGAAGGCGGCCGAGGTGCTGGAGCTTTCCCGGGCCCGTATGGCCCGGGAAGAGGAAAAGCGGGTGCGCCTGGCCAACGGTGAACTGGGCCTGGACATCTACGACATGCGTCCGCGCCTGAAAGAAAAAGGGCTCAAGTATGTCTGACGGCGTGCGCTGCATGTGGATGCGTGGCGGGACGTCCAAGGGCGGTTACTTCCTGGAGGACGATCTTCCGGCCGACAGCGTGGCGCGCGATGCCCTGTTGCTGCGTGTGATGGGCTCCCCCGACCCGCGCCAGATCGACGGCATGGGCGGCGCGGACCCGCTGACCTCCAAGGTGGCGGTGGTGCGTCCCTCACAGCGTGACGATGCCGACGTGGACTACCTGTTCCTGCAGGTGTTCGTGGATCAGGCGTTGGTCACCGATGCCCAGAACTGCGGCAATATCCTGGCCGGCGTGGGCCCGTTTGCGCTGGAGAGGGGGTTGGTGCAAGCACAGGGAGAGGTCACCGACGTGCGCATCTTCATGCGCAACACCGGGCAGGTCGTGACGGCCCGGGTCGCCACGCCCAATGGCCGGGTCAGCTACGAAGGCGACGCCCGCATCGACGGCGTGCCCGGCTCCGGCGCGCCGATCCCGGTCACCTTCCACGACACGGCCGGCTCCAGCTGCGGGGTCCTGCTGCCCACGGGGCAGGTGCGCGATGTGATCGACGGTGTCGACGTCACGCTGATCGACAACGGCATGCCGGTGGTGGTCATGCGCGCCAGCGATCTGGGCATCCGCGGTGACGAGCGTCGCGAAGAGCTGGAGGACAACGGCGCCCTGCGTAAACGGCTCGAGTCGATCCGCCTGCAGGCCGGACCCCTGATGAACCTGGGGGATGTGACGGAAAAATCGGTGCCGAAGATGACCCTGGTCAGCGAGCCCAGGGCGGGCGGTGCCATTGCCACGCGGACGTTCATTCCGCATCGGTGCCATGCCTCAATTGGCGTGCTGGGCGCGGTCAGCGTGGCGTCGGCAGCGGTGTTGCCCGGCTCGCCGGCGGCCGAGGTGGCGCAGATCCCGCCCACCGGGGACGCCGGCCTGGTGCTGGATGTAGAGCATCCCACCGGCTCAATGGGCGTTACCCTGACGCTCGATGCCGCCGGTCAGCCCATCGCAGCCGGCCTGTTGCGGACCGCTCGCAAGCTGTTCGACGGTCAGGTGTTCTGACCGTCGATCAACGATGTCGACGTTTGCCGCGTTTCAGCTGGCGCCGTCGCTATGCTTCTGGTCGCGAAAGCGGCTGAGCTCCAGCCCGGTGCCCACCGGCAACAGCACGCTGGTCATGTCTTCTTTGGCACGGACCGCCCGACCATAGGCCTGCACGTTTTCCCCGCCCGGGCGAATCATGTTATCCGCCACGATCATCGCGCCCGGGTTCAGCTTGGGATAGAAGGCTTCCAGGCAGGGCACGTACAGATCTTTCCAAAGATCCAGCAGCACGAAATCGATGCCTTCATCCAGCTCGTCGATCATGGCGATCGCGTCGCCCACCCGGAAGTCGATGAAGTCGGCAAGGCCCGCCTTGGTGGCCATTTCCCGGGCGAACTCCGATTTGTGCGCTTCCTGCTCCATGGTGATCACCCGGCCACCGCTGGCCCGTGCGGCGTCGGCCAGCCAGATGCCGGAGTAGCCCATCGACGTGCCCAGTTCGAGAATGCGGGGGCGATCGAGGCCACGCACCAGGGTGTTGAGCAGCTGTCCGGTTTCCGGGCCGACGGCCATGAAGCGATGGGCGCGATCCTGTCGCTCCGGATCACGCGGTTTGTCCCGCTCCTGTCGAATCAAGTCGTGATAGTGGTCGATGACGGCCTGAACCTGAGTGTCCATAGTGAGTTCCGTTCGCAAAACTGAATGAAATGACGGGCGATGGAACAAGCGCTTCGCCCGGCCGGTCCGCGCATTACGGCACAGCCCGGCGGTCCCTTCAAGCCACGCCTGATACGAAATCATGCTCTTCGTCACATGGCTTCGGGGTGAGCCCGATTTCCGCAGTCGTCAATTTCTCCGCCTCCTCCGCAACGTGTCATGGCGGTCGCTTCATTACGGCTGGAGAGGCTGCTGCGCGTGGGTAATTCACAAAAATGAATGACGCTTCATAAAATCCGATTTCTCCGCTCCGATTTGGTTTGGTTCTCTAGTCTTGCCTTTTTTGAATCGATAGAGAGAACAAAGAATTTCCAACGGAACCATTAAAAACTGAAGATTTTTCTAACTGCTAGCCGCAGTTGGTATTCGCGGCCGATTCCCGGAATTGGGTCGCTTGCCAAATAAAAACAATGTTTTATTGCAGGAGCGACAACTAGATGAATAAGAACGTGCTGAGCCTGTTGGTTGCAGGCGCAATGACCGTCCCCATGGCCGCTCAGGCCGAGATGAACTTCGACGTTGATGCTGATCTTTATGGCTCCATCCGTGCTGGTGTGAATGATTTCAGCGGCGAAGACGCTGAGTTCACCGACGAGCTGTCCCGTCTCGGGGTCAAGGGTGAAGTGGATATGGGCCTGGATGACGTGAAGGGGATCTTCCACTACGAGGGCCGTCTGCGGGTGGATACCGGTGAATTCGCCGGTTCCGGCGAAGACAATGCCCGTCTCGCCTACGCCGGCGCGAAAGGTAGCTGGGGTACCGTGCAGGGTGGCCGTATGTGGCTGCCAGGCGCCATCTGGACCCACCTGATGGCCGGCGGCGGTTTCAACGACGTCCAGATCAACGACTCCCACAACGTGCATCACCGCATGCCCAACGCCATCACTTACATCTCGCCGAACCTGGGCGGTCTCCAGGCCTCCGCATCGGCGGTGCTGGGCGGTTCCGGCGGGCGTATCGGTGATTCCATCTTCGGCACCGTGGATTCCAGCAACTTCGACGACAACGACGAAAACATGGACATCTACGCGGTGGCGTTGCAGTACAACATCGGCGGCTTCCACGTCGGTGCCACACGTACCTCCACCAAGCTGGACGATTACGAGGGCGATTACGACGTCAACACCGTCGCGGCGACCTACAAGTTCGACAGCGGCATCTCGCTGGGCGGCCTGTACCAGGATGAAAGCAACGACACTGGTCAGGGTTCCTTCGAGGACGTGGAGATCTACAACGGCTCGGTCCAGTATGCCTACAAGGATACGTCCGTGCGTGCCATGTACACCCACCAGGACGTTGACGATGCCGAGAACAACCGGGTATCCCTCGGCGTTCAGCAAATCTTCGGCAAGACCCGTCTGTGGCTCGAATACGCCGATGTCGATAGCGACAACGGCCTGAAGTACAGTCTGGCCAGTTCCGATCTGATCAGCCTGGGTTTCCGGGTCGATTTCTGATGCGGTCAGCGGGAGGGTCCCGGACCCTCCCGCACTTCCTTCCTGTTTGCTTTCCTTTCTTCCCCGTCCGTGACGCCCGGCCTTGGCCAAACGGCTTGTCTTCGTGGCATCGGTTTACCCGCCTAACGGGCAATCCTGGCGCGAAAGCGTTTCTTGGCATCCTTGATCTGCCGATCGATCTCGGTGGCCTGGGTTTTCAGGGTGTCGATGAAAACCTGCTGGGTCCGGGTGGGGCGCCAGTCCTTGCGCAGGGTGATGCCAATGGGGCGGCTGTTGCCTTCCAGTTCATAGGGCAGTACCCGCAGCGCGCCTTCGTTCAGCTCGCGCTGGATCTGGTGGACGGAAATCAGCGTCAGCCGGTCGCTGTCCTCGAGTATCGCCCGGCTCAGGTTCTGGGAGCCGGACTCGATCAGCTGTCCGGGGACCGGTTTGCCGTGATCGGTGAAGATCCTCTCGAAGATGCGTCGGGTGGGCGTGCCTGGCCGGCCGATGACCCAGCCGGATGCCGCTAGGTCGTCGAGGGACAGTGGGCCGCTGGAGAAATAGGGGTGATCGGGCCGGGCGACAATGACCAGCTCCGACTGGAAGAGCTCGACCTGCACCACGTCGTCGCTGGGCAGCGGTGAGCGCAGGGCGCCGACGATCAGGTCAATCTCCGCATGGCGCAGGTGATTGAGCAGGTCGTCGTAATTGCCGTCGAAAATACTGATGCGGAAATCCGGATAATGACCGGAAAAGGCGTTGATGGAGCGGGGCAGCACCGCCGCCCGCGCCAGCGCCATGCTGCCGATGTGCAGATGACCCACTTCCCGGTTCTGCAGGGACTGGATTTCGTCGCGACCCTGGGCCACTTCCGAGAAGCCGATCTTGGCGGCACGGATCAGTGACAGCGCGGCCTTGGAAGGTGTGATGCCGGTACTGGTTTTCTCCAGCAGCTTGATTTCCAGCAGGCTTTCCAGATCCCGTGACGACCGGTACAGCGACGATTGCGACACGCCCAGGTTACGACCCGCCAGGCTGAAGCTGCGTGCCGCCGATACGGTGACCAGGGCCCGCAGCTGGGTCGTCGTCAGCAGGTTTATCAACTGACTGGCCCGGGCTCCGGAACGGTCGCCGCCGATGCGCAGGGCTTCGCGCAGGCCGTCCTGGATGGTTTCCAGAGCCCGTCGGACCCGCTCGGCAAAAACCTCCCCGGTGGCGGTGAGGTACATGCCATCGCTCTTGCGGTCGAACAGCCGGGTCTCGAAGCTGGTTTCCAGCTTGGACAGAGCCTGGGTAATCGCCGGTTGGGAGAGATAGACCTGGTTCGTGGCCTTGCTGATGCTCTGGCATTCGGCAACCGCGAGAAAGGCTCTTAAATGTCTGATGTTGGGGGAATTATTATTCATTGAAGTCTCTTCGAACATCTTTGCCCAATATAAGGGAAGGGCAGGGGGCGTTCAATAGAACCGATTGACCGGGAGCGCCTTGATAAGCGTCATCCGACGCGGCCGGTGTCAGCGGTTCGCTGGCTTGTGCCGGGACGAATCCCTAGAATAATCGCTCGGGTGAGCCTTCCACTCGCAATCCGTTTGATTTGACTATCCTTTCGGTCAGGTTGGTCGCAAAACGACAGGATTTTCATGCTGCACGAACTGGGATTTGGCGGACTGCTGTTCAGTCCATTGGTGGTGTTGGTGCCCCTGGCCTTTCTGATGGCCTTTGTTACCCGCCTGGCACTGCACCAATTGAACCTGCGACACCTGATCTGGAAAGAAGCCTGGTTCGATGTGGGACTCTTCGTGTGCTATCTGGCACTGGTGATCTATTGGCTGGGGGATTGAGCCGACTCATGGGCAAGCTTTTACGCATTGGTTTGACGCTGGTTGTGGTTGCGGTGGCGATTCTTGCCGGAACCTGGGTCTGGAACCACTACCTGTATTCGCCCTGGACCCGTGATGGCCGCATCCGGGCCGATGTGATCACCATTTCCCCGGACGTCTCCGGCTGGGTGACGAATCTGGCGGTAGCCAACAACCGGCCGGTGGCGCAGGGGGATCTGCTGTTCACCATCGACAACACCCGCTACCAGGCCCAGATTGCCGAGGACGAGGCTCAACTGGCCCAGAAGCGCGCTGCCTGGGAGCTGGCCAAGCACCAGTACCAACGGCGCCAGCGGCTGACCGACCGCCAGGCTATCAGCGAGGAAGACCTGGAAACCTACCGCATCAACACCGAGTCGGCGAAGGCGAGCTTTGCGCTGGCCCAGGCCGAGCTGGACTCGGCGCGCATTGATCTGCAACGCACCGAAGTGCATGCGCCGGAGTCCGGTACGGTCAATAACCTGTCATTGCGCCAGGGCAACTACGTGAGCAAGGGAACGCCGGTGCTCTCGCTGGTGCGGCAGGACTCCTTCTACGTGACCGGCTACTTCGAGGAAACCAAGATCCAGATGATCCACGAAGGCCAGCACGCGAAGATCCGCCTGATGGGCGGCGACCGCACCCTGACCGGCGAGGTGGTCAGCATCGCCAAAGGCGTGGCCGATACCAACACCAGCAGCAATGAGCAGTTGCTGCCCCAGGTTCAGCAAACCTTCAACTGGGTGCGCCTGGCGCAGCGGATCCCGGTGGACATCAAGCTGGATCCACTGCCCGACGACGTCAACGTCAGCGCCGGCATGACCGTCTCCATCTATCTGGACAGCGACGGGTAAGCCGCGCCCATGACGCTCCATCCCGCCTTCGCGCAACTGCTGATGCCGCAACGGAGTGCGGTCATCTATGCCTTCAAGGGGGTGATCTCCATGGCGCTGGCCCTGTTCGTGGCCATGTACCTGGAGCTGGACCGTCCATACTGGGCACTGGTGTCCGCGGTGTTCCTGCAGGTGCGTCCGGAAAGCGGACTGGTCATCGAGAAGGCGATCTGCCAGATCTTCGGGTCCGCCATCGGCGGGGTGGTGGGCATCCTGATCCTGGCCTTCCTGATGCCGTACCCGATGCTGGCGCTGGGCTGCCTGACCCTGTGGATCGGCCTTAACTCCGCCGCCGGCACCATGATGCACAGCACCAACTTCATCTACGCCTTTGCCATGGCGGGCATGACCGCGGCGCTGGTGGTGATCCTGGTGATGGTCAATGCCAGCACCGCCAGTAGCCAGTCGGTCTTCGAGATCGCCCAGGCGCGCATCAGTGAGATCACCGTGGGGGCCATCTGCGCGATGCTGGTGAGCCAGCTGCTGTGGCCGGTCAAGGTCAAGGACGGGCTGCGTGGGCATGCCCGCAACGTCATCAACAAATCCCTCGATTACCTGGCCCTGGAGCTGGATCCGGAAGGCTCTCACGACGACCGTCACCAGCACGCCGATGAGATTCTCGAGACCCTGATGTTGCTGACCGACGACTCCAGCGCCGTCGTCTACGAAGGGCCCGAAGGACCGGGACGGGCGCGGGCCTCGAACCTGCTGTGCAACAAGGTGATGTCGCTGCTGGCGGTGGTGCAGATCCTGGGGCGTTTCCAGCGGAATCACGCCGAACTGATGACGCCGGCCTTCCGTGAACTGCTGACCCGGGTGCGTGAACAGTTCCAGGCCATCGCCGCGACCGACAGCTACGAAGAAGGCTACCGGCTGGCCCAGGCCCTGCGCCGTCGCCTGCTCCAGTATCGCAGTGACCATGAGGCCAGCTCGCCGATCGAATCGCGCATGACCCAGGCGGCGCTGGAGCTGGTGGCCGACCTCGTGCTGGTGCTGCGTGCCTACAACGCGCTGGAGAATCGTGACAATACGCTGTTGAAGGCGGCCAAGCTCAAGCCCCACCGGGACCTGCTGCTGGGCGCCACCAACGGTTTTCGCACTGCGCTGGTGTTCCTGATCGGCGCTTTCGTCTGGATGCAGACGGCCAGCTCGGCGGCGCTGATGCTGATGATCCTGCCGGTGGTGTTTTCCATCATGTTTGCCCGGTTGCCCCAGGGGATCCAGTCGTTCGTACTCAAGCGGCTGCTGGTCGGGGTCATGTGGGCGATCCCGGTATCGCTGTTTTTCGCCCTGGGGCTGCTGGCCCAGAGTAGCGGTGACTTCGAGATTCTGGTGCTGGTGCTGGCCGGACCCTATTTCGCCGGCCTGTTACTGCTGGCTGAACGACCCACGTTGCCCTATGGGCTGGGCTTCTGTATCCCGTTCACCATCATCACCCAGCCGGCCAATAACATGAGCTTCAGCATCGACACTTCGGTCAGCACCGCACTCGGACTGTTTGTCGGGGTCAGCGTGCTGTTCTGGGTTTTCCGTCTGGTGACACCGCCGGACAGCCTGCTGATGCAACGCCGACTGCTCAAGGCCACCGCTGCCGACCTGAAGGACATCGACCGGCATGACCAGCCGGAAGACTGGTTCAATGGCCGCATGGGGGACAGGTTGCTGAAACTGGCGAACTACGACCAGGGGACCGGCACCCGTGACCGTTACATGACGGACCTGGGGTTCACCGGTCTCAACCTGGGGCACGTCTCCATCCGGTTGCGCCGCCTGATCGAGGGGCGGCGCACGCCCCAAGTGGAAACGCGTTTGCGGCGTTGGCAGATGGTCCTGGCCGACACCTACCTGCTCAGCGCCCGGGGAGAGGTCAGTTCCGACTTTCGCGAGGCCAGTCACGCACTTTTGCGGGCCCTGCACGGCGATGCCGAGGCGGACCCGCAGATCGCCAACGTCGAGGGGATGTTCGAGCGCCTGGCGCTGACCTTCGAACGCACCGCTCACACCATTGCCGAGGCCACCGGCAAGCGGCTTCCCGCAAACGAACCCGTCGAGGGTAACGCCGCAGCGTCCTGACAGGGGCAGTCGATGCCCCTGCCATGTTTCCCCGGCATCGGTGATGCCTCTGTACATTCATGCCTTCGTCTTGCCCTCCTTTAACTTGCCCTGAAATCGCCTCGACGTATTGGGTGACAATGTGACCGATTTATCTATTGATTGGTTGTTTTATTGTCATGGATTGCGCGCCGATCATCGTCCTTGAATATGTTTTTTATATGTCAGATATACGCTTTATGAATGCTTGATAGGAGTATTCGCATATTGCCGGTGACCGAAAATGATTTATCTTTGACGGGTGTTTGACACCAATTTGATGTTTGCGGATTTGCCCCGGGATTTTCGGATCATTCCGATGCATTGATCCGGGAACGGCGCCGCCTGGCGCCACATCCAGTCGCTATCCCAACCACCTTCATGCCCTGGTGCATGGCCTTGCGCCGTTGTCGGGCCGGTTCGCTGTATTGGAAAAGCTGATGAAAGAAAACTGGAAAATCATTTATGCCGCTTTGGCGCGTTTTATTCTAGTAGCCGTAGGCTTTGCGGCGTTATTGGGAATACTGCTTTTTGATATTGTTGTCTTGGGAAACGATATTCCTGAAATATCAGCCACGGAAATATCCCAGGAGTTATTATTGGGGGCCACGGCGATTCTGTTTCTGATGCTTGGTCGTCACTATCCAGCGCGTCGTGGCTTATACGTCCTGGTGGCCGGGTTCTTTGCAACCTTTCTGATACGCGAGCTGGATGCGCTGTTTGATCTGGTCTATCACGGTTTCTGGAAAGTCCCAGCGCTGGCCGTCACCCTGGGCGCGATTGCCTACGCCCGTCGCCAAAAGGGAACGACGCTCAAGCCTCTGGCTGACTTTGTGCGCTCGCCAGAGTTCACAACCATCGCCTACGGCCTGGCCATCGTGTTCGTTTTCAGCCGCCTGTTCGGCATGGGTTTCCTGTGGGAGAACGTGATGGGGGCTGGCTTCCAGCGTATCGTCAAGAACGTGGCTGAGGAGGGGGTCGAACTGCTGGGCTATGGTTTCGTGTTCAGCGGTGCGTTGCGTTATTACCTGTTGAGCCGGAACCCCGGACAGACCGCGACGGTGTCGCAGGAGCGTGTCGTGATCGATCTCTACAGCGCCTCCGAGGCTGACCACCAGGCAGCCTGACCGCGCGTTTCATGCGCGTTGTCCGGGGCTCGTCGTTGCCGGCGGGCCCCACTTTCCCTCCAGAACCTCTGTCCGGCTTCCTGTCGGCCGCTGATCCTTCCTGTTCCTGCGGCTTCATCTTGAATGTGTGATGTTTGCAGTTGTTAATAAGAATATTTAACATCTGCGGCTCTTCCGTGATCCGGCTGGTTGGGCCCGCACGTTGGATTGCGACATTCCCATAACGACGTATCCCATGACGACGTTCCCCATAAAAAAGGAATCCGACAGACATGATTGCTGTACCCAAACGACGTGCCCTATGGCTGGCACCGTTCCTGTCCGGCGCGGTACTGCCCGGCGTTGCTTCCTCCAACACCAACACGGACGAGCTGGCGCCTTTGGTGGTCTCCGCCACCCGTAACAAGAGCGTGGAAGGGGAGACGCCTCAGAAAGTCACCGTCATCACCCGTGAGCAGATCGAGCAACAACTGGCCATCACCAATGATCCCGGCCAGGTGCTGAGCAACCTGATCCCGTCCTATTCACCCAGCCGGCAGAAGCTGTCGAACGCCGGCGAGACCTTTCGCGGCCGTTCCGCGCTGTTCCTGATTGACGGGGTTCCCCAGACCAATCCTCTGCGTGACAGCGCCCGGGACAGCTATACCATCGACCTGAGCATGGTTGAACGCATCGAGGTTATCCACGGCGCCAGTGCGGAGCACGGCCTGGGGGCGACCGGCGGTATCATCAACTTCGTGACCAAGCGCGCGGAAAGCGGGTCATTCAACCAGTCCGCCGGTGTGCAGCTGACCTCGGACGACGACTTCGAGTCCGACGGCCTGGGTTACAAGGCGAATTATCAGGCCAGCGGCCAGAGCGGCCAGTGGGATTACCTGGCGGGCGGGACCTTCCAGGAGCGGGGCGTTTTCTACGGCGGCGACGACGAGCGCATCGGTGTGGCCTATCCCGGCGAGATACAGAACTCCACCAGCTACGACGTGATGGCCAAGCTGGGCTATTGGATCGACGACAACCAGAATGTCGAATTTTCGGTGAACCGCTTCGATCTGGAAGGCAACGGCGACTACGTGCCCGTCTCCGGCGACCGCGACGCGGGCATTCCGACCACCGCGGAGAAAGGCGACCCCGACGGCGATCCCGGCTACAACGAGGTGACCACCGCGAGCCTGTCCTACGCCCACGGCGACTGGCTGGGTAATCAGGTGGACGCCAAGCTCTACAGCCAGACCTTCCGCGCGCGCTTTGCCACCACCCCGTACTTCCCGTACGACGACGGCAACGGCAACACGCTTTACGACCAGACCCGCAATGAGTCGGACAAGCTGGGCGGCAAGTTCACGCTGGTGCGCGACGGGCTGTTCAACGACCGCCTGAAGCTGACCACCGGGGTGGACGTGCTGCAGGACGAAACCCGACAGGAGCTGGTGCACACCGGTCGCACGTACGTGCCGGAATCCACCTTCCGTAACTACGCCGCGTTCCTGCAGGGCGACCTGGCGATCACCAATGATCTGACGCTGCACGGCGGCGCTCGGTACGAGTACGCCGAACTGAACGTCGACACCTACCAGACCATCGACCGCAGCAACGTCACCCAGGACAACGTGACCGTCGATGGCGGCAACCCGGACTTCGACGAGACCCTGTTCAACGTCGGCCTGGTCTACAACCTGACCGACTGGGCGCAGGTCTACGGCAACTACTCGGAAGGTTTCGGTATGCCGGACGTGGGCCGGGTGCTGCGCGGTATCAGCGATCCGGGGCAAGACGTGGACACCCTGCTGACGCTGCAGCCGATTGTCACCGACAATCGCGAGATCGGCACCCGCTTCAACTGGGACCGTTATGAGCTGGAAATCAGCTACTACGAATCCGACTCCGACTACGGCGAGCGCCTGACCGAAGTGAACGGCGTCTGGGTCGGTAATCGGGAGAAGACCGAAATCCAGGGGGTGGAAGTCAGCGGCGCCATGCAGGTCAACGACGCCCACCGCGTGACCCTGAGCTACGCTCACTCCGAGGGGGAGTCGGACACGGACGGTGATGGCGACGTGGATACCGAGCTGACCGGCATCAACATCGCACCGGACACCTTCCGTCTGGGCTGGAGCAGCACCTGGACCGAGCGTCTGACCACCCGCTTCCAGGCATTCCACTACCTGGATCGCAACGTCGATAACGACGAGCTGGACTTCGACGGTTACACGCTGGTGGACGCGGCCGTGGGCTACCGCCTGCCGAAGGGGCGCATCAGCCTGGGTATAGAGAACCTGACTGACGAAGACTATGTCACCTACTACTCTCAGGCGGCACGGGTCAGCGACGACTACTACTTCAAGGGACGCGGACGCACCGTGACCCTTGGCTACGCCGTCAACTTCTGATCAGGATGATTCGGATTCAGGGATGAATAGCTCGCAGTAACGAACAGGCCGGTCTGTTCGGGCCCCCAGGGCGGACCGGCTCTTTCCTCTTTCTCCTGCCTCAGCGCCGCAGTCGATAGAGCTGATAGACGAACCAGGGCGCGCCAATCCCCGCGACAAACACCCCGGCCGGCAAATCCCGCGGCAGGAAACCAATCCGACCCACCAGATCCGCAAACAGCAGGATCAACCCGCCGATCAAGGCAGCGGCCAACGCCATTGCCGCGCTGCCCGAGCGCAGCAGGTTGCGCGCCATGTGCGGCGCCACCAGACCCAGGAAGCTCAGGCCGCCGGCAAAGGCCACCGCCGAGCCGGCCAGGGCCACCGCCGCCAGCAGCAGGATCAGGCGGTTTCGTTGCAGGGTGCTGCCCAGCCCCGTGGCCATGTCGTCGCCCATGGCCATCACGTCCAGGTGCCGGGCGCTCCCCAGGGCCAGCGGCAGGAAAACCACCAGCCAGGGCAGCAGCCCCAGCACGTCGCCCCACTGGGCCGCGTAGAGGCTGCCGGTCAGCCACAGGTAGGCGTTCATGGCGGTGGTGTCCGGGCTCATCACCAGCATCAGGGTGATCAGCGCGCCCATCGCCGCGGCAATGCCCACGCCCACCAGAATCAGTCGTCCCGGCGACATGTGTCGCTCCCAGGCCAGTGCCAGGATCACCAGCGCAACGACGAAGGCGCCGGCAATTGCACCGGCCGGCAACAGCGGGCTGCCCTGGGGGGCGATGCCGAGGGTGAGCAGCAGCACCGCGGCGGCCGAAGCGCCGGTGGTGATGCCGATCACGTCGGGAGAGGCGAGGGGATTGCGCACCAGCCCCTGCAGCAGCAGGCCGGCGATCCCCAGCGCGGCGCCGACCATGATGGCGAGCAGCACCCGGGGCAGGCGAATTTCCCGAACGATCAGGGACAGCTCGGTATCGCCGGTGAGGGCCTGCCACACCGCCAATGGCGAGGTGTCGCGCGTACCCAGGCTCAGCGACACAAAAGCGCTGACGGCCAGGAACAGGGCCAGGCCCGCGATGGTTGTGAGCGTGCGCAGCGGCAGTTTCAGGGCCAGGCGTTCGCCAGCGGTTCTCAGGACCCACGTTTTGCTCATGGCGTACCCCGTGTCATAGCGCGTGTTTTTGTCGGCTGGCCAGGAACAGGAACAGCGGTGTGCCCAGCAGGGCCGTCATCACGCCTACAGGGATTTCCTGTGGCGGGATGATCAGCCGCGCCGCCGTGTCGGCCAGCAGCAACAGGGCCGCGCCCAGTAGGGCGCAGGCGGGCAGCAGCCACCGGTGATCGCGGCCGAAGAGACCACGCGCCAGGTGGGGCACGATCAGTCCAATGAAGCCGATCATGCCGGCCAGGGCCACTGACGCTCCGGCCAGCAGGATGACAATGACACCCACGCCCAGTCGCACCAGCCCGGTTCGTTGGCCCAGCGCGCGGACCAGCTCGTCGTCCAGCCCCAGGATATTGAGCTGGCGGGTGAGCAGCAGGCACAGCAGCAGCGCCGTCAGGAACAGCGGAAGCAGGGAACGCACAGTCTCCAGGTCGCGGCCCGATACCGAGCCGGCCAGCCAGAACAGCAGGCTGCCGAAGCGTTCCTGGTTGATCACCAGCAGTCCCTGTGCGAATGAGACAAACAGGGCCGTCACGGCAACGCCGGCCAGCACCGTGCGCAGCGGGGAAATGCCGCTGCCGGGCTGGCGGCCCAGCGCGTAGACCAGCGCCGCGGCGACGGCGGCTCCGAGAAACGCGGCCCACACCAGCGTCTGCGGGGCGGAGGTCTGCAGCAGCGCGGCGCTGACCACCACAAACAGCATGGCGCCGGCGTTGATACCCAGAATGCCAGGTGAAGCCAGGGGGTTGCGGGTCAGCGACTGCATCAGCGCACCGGACACCGCCAGGCTGGCGCCCACCAGCATCGCCAGAACCGCCCGGGGCAGGCGCTCAGCGGTGATGATCAGGTGGCTGGTGGACGCCGGATCAAATGCAACCAGTGCATCGATCACTACGGCCGGAGCCGTGTGGAAGGTGCCCAGCGCCAGGCTGCCGGCAAAACCGGCCAGCACCAGAACCAGGGCGCAGAGCAGTCCGGCCAGCTTGCCGGCGCGGGAAGTCAGCACGATGGGCACTCCCTGGCGCTGTCGTCCTCGCCGTCGAACGGCGTCAGGTCGTAGTGGGCGTAGAGGTCGTCCAGCATGCGATTGGCCGCGAGATAGCCGCCGCCCATGTTCCAGGTCACCGGATCGACGCGGAACACGTCGTGATGTCTGGCGGCCTGCAGTTGTTGCCAGAGCGGGTGGTGGGTCCAGGTCCGGTAGGTATCCATGACCGCCTCGTCCGACGCCACCATGAAGATAAAGATCGCCTGCGCGTCCATGGCCGGGATGCTTTCCTGGCTGGTCAGCTTGATGCCCCAGCCAGGTTGCTGCTGGGCTTTGGGGCGGCGAAAGCCCAGATCGTCCAGCACTGTGCGGGCGAAGCCGCCGTAGTAGATGCGGGCGTGGTTGCTGCGGAAGCTGATCACCGACACCGTGGGCGGCCAGCGATCCCCCAGTTGGTCCGCCATCTTGCGACGAAAGTCATCGGCGCGGCGTTGCCAGTGAGCCAGCAACTGCTGCGCCCGGGCATCACGTCCGGTGGCGCGACCCATGCTCCGAAGCAGCGCCTTGAAGTCGTAGAGCTGATCGGCGATCAGCGTGGGCGCCATGCGCGACAGCAGCGGCTCGATCAGGGTATGGCGATTGCGGGCACCGATGATCAGATCCGGCTTGAGCCAGGCGATACTCTCCAGGTCTGGCTGGGTTTCCAGCCCCAGGTACTGCACGTTGGGCAGCGCCGGGCGCAGGTAGCGGTACATGGGCTGTTCCACCCAGGATTCCACCACGCCGACCGGCTTCAGCCCGAGGGCGACGGCTGTGTCGGTGGCGCCCTGAAACAGGGTGACCAGGCGTTCGGGCCGGGTTCCGGAGGCATCCGTTGGCGACGCCGGGGCGCCCGTCGCCAGGGACGGAGCGCCGGCAAGCGCGGCCAGGAGAAGGATGGAGGCGCCCAGCGCCCGCCAGGGTCGTGGGAGCTGAGGCATAGAACGGGCTGGGCTGGGTGGCATGTCCGGTGAGTGTCGTAACGATTCGCGGAATTGAAAATGAGAATCGTAAATAATACCATCCCTGGTCATTCTATTTCGACCTTGATGCCGCGTTGACTCCAGCCAGGAACCTCCATTGCCCGATACTGCCTATGTCTTCACCGCACGACCCTGATGTCCGCCATCGCCTCGAAGGCCGTGGCCTGGAGGTGACCTACGGCGACCGGGCCGTGCTGCACGGCGTCGACTTCCAGGTCGCCGACGGCGAGGTCACTGTCCTGTTGGGTCCCAACGGCAGTGGTAAGTCGACCCTGCTCAAGACCCTGGCGCGCACCATCGATCCCCGCGCCGGGCAGGTCATTCTCGACGGTGAGGGCATTCACGGCCAGTCCACGCTGTCGGTGGCCCGCCGCCTCGGGTTGCTGCCCCAGAGCCCGACCGCGCCTGAGGGCCTGACGGTCCGTGAGCTGGTCGGTTTGGG
The DNA here is from genome assembly GCF_011421605.1 of Marinobacter sp. JSM 1782161. Taxonomy (NCBI): domain Bacteria; kingdom Pseudomonadati; phylum Pseudomonadota; class Gammaproteobacteria; order Pseudomonadales; family Marinobacteraceae; genus Marinobacter; species Marinobacter sp. JSM 1782161. Next base: position 1,624,674 of record NZ_WSSA01000002.1, on the reverse strand, counting down.
GCGTTTCCCCTACCAGAGCCTCTGGAAGCAGTGGACCCGCCGCGACGAGGTCGCGGTCTTCGAGGCCATGGATACTGCCGGCGTGTCGGCGCTGGCGGATCGCCCCGTGGACGCATTGTCCGGCGGGCAGCGTCAGCGTTGCTGGATTGCCATGGTGCTGGCGCAACAGACCGATCTGATCCTGCTGGATGAGCCCACCACGTTCCTCGACCTGAAAGTCCAGGTCGAGCTGTTGGAATTGCTCGTCCGACTGGCCCACGACCATGGCCGGACGTTGTTGATGGTGCTTCACGACCTCAACCTCGCCGCCACCTACGCCGACACCCTGGTGATGCTCAAGGCGGGGCGGGTCGAGCACGTGGGATCACCGGCGGAGGTCTTCACCGCCGATCGCCTCAAGCACGTCTTTGACCTGGACAGCCACATCATTCACGACCCGCACTCCGGTCGGCCGGTGTGCGTGCCCCGGGTTTCGGTGAGGCAGCCGGCGACCGGGCGTCGCAGCGAAGCATCCTAGGAGCGGTCATGGCCCGTGAAGCAACCGTATTCTGCGCCACACAGAGCCGACAGGTGGACGACCCGCTCCCGGGCACTGGCGCCCACGCTACGTGCAACCTGCTGATCAGCTGGCCCAGCGGCAAGTGGCTGCGCAGTCTGCGAAAGGCGCGGGACATGAGCGACGCCGTGCTGGACCGCATTGAAGCGGTGTTTGCCGGCGGGCGGCGGGTTAACCTGATTCACCGGCAGCAGCAGGCGTCGGACCGTCACCGCATCTACCTGATGCCCGAGAACCTGACGCTGGAGGTGCCCCGGAAGCAGCTTCCCGATTTTCTGGAGGCGCTGCTCAACGGCGACGACCTGGAAGCCTGGGGAGCGACCCGCGCCGATAAACCGCTGATCCTGTGCTGCACCCACGGCAAGAAAGACAAGTGCTGCGCCAAGTTTGGCAACGCGACTTTCCAGGCACTCGAACGCGCGGTGGCGCAGGGTGGCGGACGGTTTGAGGTGTGGCAGAGCTCCCACCTGGGCGGTTGTCGCCTGGCGGCCAGCACCATGGTGTTTCCGGCGACCCGCAAATACGGCCGACTCGATGCCGGGCATATCGAACCGTTACTGGCTGCCGAGCTGGCGGATCGTCCCTATTGGCCCTGTTATCGTGGCAACTCGACGCTGAACCCCTTACAGCAATGCGCGGAGGTAGCGGCCCTGCAGTGGCTGGAGAGCAACGGGGTTGTCGCCCGGGTTGAGCCGGAGAGCGGCGGGGAAGTGGCCGAAGGCAGGGCGACGGTGGTGTGTGCGTGGCGCAGCGACGACGCGCAGGGCCGGCTCGTCGTCCACTGCGCTCAATCCCGGGTTTTACGCTACGACACCTGCGCGGATATCGGGCCGGATGGTCCTTCCACCGCGACCGTCTGGCGAGCCAGTGATGTGCAGGCCCTCGAATCCTCCCGTTCCACGAACGTCACGGCGGGCGGCTAAGCGTTACTGGCTGTCCGCGTAGCGATCCCGCAGAATCCCCACCCGCTTCACGTAGGCCTTGGTTTCCGCATAGGGCGGCACGCCGCCGTAGCGGGAGACGGCGCCGGGCCCCGCGTTGTAGGCCGCCGTGGCCAGACGCACGTCACCGTTGAACTGCTTGAGCATGCGGGCCAGGTAGTCGACGCCGCCACGAATGTTCTCCGACGCCACCAGGGCGTTATTCACGCCCAGCTCCCGAGCCGTTGCCGGCATCAGCTGCATCAGCCCCTGGGCGCCCTTGGACGACAGGGCCTCGGGGTTGAACGCCGACTCCGCGTGAATCACCGCCCGGACCAGGGACTTATCCACACCGTAGCGGTCCGCCGCCTCCTGGATTTCGTGACGATAGGGCGTGCGGAACAGAGGGGTCGTATGCCAGTTCACTGACGAGTTGGGGTTGCAGGCGTAGCAGGAGAAGCGGATCACGTCGTCCACCTGGCCGTGGTCGGGCCGCTCCCCGCTGTAGGACACCACGCCGTTGTCGTCCCGGTAACGGTAGACCACCTCATTCTTGGTGGAGGCGATGGCATCGCCCTTGACGTTGGTGAACTCCACCGAACCGTCCGGAAGCACCACGCGCTTGATGGTGTCGGCCGCCAGGGGGGCGCACAAAAGCAGACCCGCCAGTGTGAGAAACGCTAGGGGAGAGTGGGTTTTACCTGTCATGGTCGTTCAGCTGTTCCGGTCTTCCTTGTCACACGCCGCTGTGCACAGAGCATAGCATTTGCGTGCATCATAAGCGTTTGAGCCCCGGATGAAATCCCTTCGTTTGTGGGAGAACTGTTACGTTTGGAACGCTGTTAACCGGTTCCGTTTCTCCGGTGTTCCTCGCCGTCGTAACGGACGCCACTATCCACGCTCTGCTTGCGCCACATCGATCTAACAGACGGTAAAACGGGGCTTGGGTACAGGCCCCGCGCGTTATTAACCTGAGGGTTGAGGCGGCGAGACTCAGAGGAGCCGCAGCAATGGACAAGGTTGATTGGCGACTGAAGGGTTTCGAATTTATTAACTGCAATTGCGACTACGGTTGCCCGTGCCAGTTCAACGGGCGGCCGACGCAGGGGGATTGCAAGGCGATTGGCGCCGTCCGCGTGGACGATGGTTATTTCGGGGATGTCCGGCTCGACGGTCTGTCCTTTGTAATGACCCTGAAATGGCCGGGAGCGATCCACGAAGGCAACGGTGAGGCCCAGGCGTTCATCGACGAGCGGGCCACCCAGGAACAGCGGGATGCCCTGCTGGCGATCCTGTCGGGAGAAACCTCCGAGCCGGGGGCCACGTTCTTCAATGTGTTTGCCAGCACCATGACGAAGATGCACGACCCGGTGTTCTGTGACATCCGGATCGAGGGCGATGTGGACGACCGGACCGCCCGGGTCAAAGTCGGTGACATGATTGAGGCCGAAGGCCAGCCGATCATTAACCCGGTGACCGGTGAAGCGCACCGGGCGCGTATCGACCTCCCCGGGGGCTTCGAGTATGCGGTGGCGGAAGTGGCCAGTGGCCGAACCCGGGCCAGCGGCGCGATTCCGCTGGCACTGGATGCCAGTCACAGCCATATGTCGCGCCTGGATATCGGGCCGACCGGCGTACACCGTTAGGTGATTCGGCATGGGCAATGTCGACTCCCGAGCGCTGGCGAGCCCACCGCTCTCGCGTCAGAGTATGGCCCTGCTCGGTGGTGTCGGGTTGGTTATCCTGCTGAGCTGGTGGTACCTGGTGGACATGGCGCTGGGCATGGACAGCATGGCGTCCATGGGGCAGATGATGACCTTCCGGCCCTGGACCGCGACCTACGCCGTCATGATGTTCCTGATGTGGGCCATCATGATGATGGCCATGATGCTGCCCAGCGCGATTCCCATGGTCCTGGTACACCGCCAGGTGGCGGCCTATAACCGGCAGCCGCGACAAACCGCCGGAACGCTCCTGTTCGTGACCGGGTACGGCCTGGTCTGGGTGCTGTTCAGCGTCGTGGCGACGGCCCTGCAGTGGCTGCTGGAGCAGTGGGCGATCCTGTCACCCATGATGCGCAGCCAGAGCCTGGTGTTCAGTGGCGTGGTGTTGTTGCTGGCCGGGCTGTACCAGTGGTCTCCCTGGAAAGCGGTGTGCCTGCGTCACTGTCGAGGCCCGGCGGGGTTTATCATGCAGCACTGGCAACCGGGGCTGGCCGGTGCGTTGCGCATGGGGCTGGTGCACGGCGCCTACTGTGTGGGCTGCTGCAGCGCCCTGATGGTGTTGCTGTTCGTCGGCGGGGTGATGGATCTGCTGGTGATCGCCGGCCTGACCCTGGTGGTGTTGCTGGAGAAGGTGATGCCCGGCGGCGAATGGCTGGCCCGGGGCCTGGGGGTGTTATCGGCCCTCGCGGGGAGCTGGTTGCTGGTATCGGCGTTGGCCTGAAGCCGGGCACTGGCCGGCTCCAGGTACGCGATTGGCTACTTCAGCCCGAAGCCTCGCTGCTTGAGGAAGTCGCTCATGTGCGGGCGCAGTTTGGAGGTGAACAGCGGCTTGAGCTGTTCCGACCAGGTAGTGTCCTTGGTGCCGCCGGTGCGGGAATGGTAGTAGTCGCGCATGGTGCTGTCGAAGGCGGCCACCAGCGGTTCGTCCTGGGCGTCCTGGTAATAGTCCTCCTTCAGCACGGCCTCGATGGGCAGGCGCGGCTTCACTTCCGGCGACTGATCGGGATAGCCCAGGCACAGGCCGAAGACCGGGTAGACATGCTCGGGCAGACGCAGCAGCTCGCTGACCTCCGCCGGGTTGTTACGGATGCCACCGATGTAGCAGATGCCCAGCCCCTCGGACTCGGCCGCCACCACCATGTTCTGGGCCATCAGCGCGGTATCCACGCTGGCCACCAGCAACTGTTCCATCATGCCACGGACCACGTCCGCCCCGGCGCGCTCGGCCGCTTCGGTGGAGCGTTTCATGTCAGCGCAGAACACCAGGAAATCCGAACACTCGGCGATGTAGGCCTGGCCACCGGCCAGTTCGGCCACTTTGGCGCGGTTGTCCGGATTCACCACGTGGATGATGGAATAAGCCTGCACGTGGTTGGAGGTGGCCGCGCTCTGGCCCGCTCGCACCAGGGTTTCCAGCAGGGGGCGGGGGATTTTCCGGTCGCTGAACTTGCGGATGGAGCGGTGCGATAACAGGGTCTCGATGGTCGGATTCATGGAACCTCGCTGTAATCCGGTGGGACGAACGCTCATTCTGCCTGTTTTTCCGGTGGGCTCAATCGTTGGGCTTGATCGGGGAAACGTCTGAAACCGGCAATCAATACGGCAACATGACCGTGAGCATGTTAAAAGCTGTTAAACGCATAGAAAGTAACAAAAAATACATAGAATCTCGTGCGACCAACCGGAACAATTCGCCCTAAATAGAATAAAAGCAATGGCGGATTACCACAGCATTCATTTCACGAAGTCGTGCCGTTCGCAACAACGTGCCGTTCATAATAAGGAGAAGGCCGGTGTCCCTGAATCTGTCCTGGCGTCAGAAATTTCTCGCGTTGATCGTGGTCACGCCCCTGGGCTTCCTCGCCATCGCCCTCGCTGTGATCTGGGGGTTGGAGTCTGTGTCCTCGTCCTACCGGGACGCCTTCGACATGATCAATCACCAGAGTCGCTACGGCGATCTCATCACCCGCTACAACGGCGTCGAAAAAGACCTGGCGAATTTCCAGTCCGCGGATCGCGATGCCGTGATCCAGCGCCTCGATACCTTTCTCGCCAAAGCCCAGGATCTGAGCGCCCAGAGCAAGAAGCTGGACGACCCGGCGGTGCGCAAGCTGGCGGACCAGGTGTCCAGCCAGTCGCGCCAGTATGTCGAGCAGCGCAAGACCTGGATCGACGAGCTGCAGACCCTGGGCCTGACCGATGAGGAGGGCATGCGCCAGACGCTGACCAAGGCGCTGCTGGACCTGAAGAATCTGTCCATCAGTCTCTTCGACGAGACGGTTGAAGCGGTTGAGCAGGGCAAGTCCCGCTACATCAACGAGCGCGATGTCACCGGCGCCGAGGGGGCTCGTCAGGCGATATCGGATCTGGAAGCCCTGGTCAAACAGTACGATTGGGAAGACAACGTGATCGGCGAGAAGGTCAAGGCCTACCGCAAGACCTTCGACCAGGCTGACAACCAGATGCAGGCCCTGCTGGCTGTGGACAGCCAGGCCACCGCCTCGGGTGAGGCCCTGCAAGCGGCCGTCATGAAACTGAGTGAGACGCTGCACTCCAGCATCGTGGCCCGCTCGCTGGCCGAGGCCGAGAACGCGGAAACCTCAGCCCGCTGGGCCAGCCTGGGCACCCTGGGCGTCTTCGGACCGGTGCTGGTGATCGCGCTGTTCATTGCGTCCCGCACCCTGGTGCGCCGCCTGCAGCGGACGGTGGAAGTGCTGTCCGGCGTGTCCGACGGCGACCTGACCCAGCACCTGACGCCCGGCAAGAATCCCCGCGATGAGTTCAATCAGCTGGCGTCGGCGGTGAACCAGATGATCGACAACATCGGCCACCTGATGCGCGACGCCATCGGCAGCACCGACAGCCTGGTCCAGGTGCGCCAGCAGCTCGACCAGAGCATGGCGCGTCTGGCGGCCAACAGCGACACGGTCGAATCACAGACCGTGCAGGCGGCCACCGCCAGCCAGCAGATTTCCGTCACCCTGGCGGATGTGGCCCAGCGCACGTCCCAGGTGGGCGTGTCCACCCAGAAAGCCAATGAAGCGGCCCAGTCCGGCGCCGAGGTGATCCAGAAAAACATGGCCACCATGGACAGCCTGTCTGACCTGATCCAGGAGTCCCACAATCACGTCAAGCAGCTGACCCAGTCCAGCTCCCGCGTCACCGGCATCATCGACGTGATCAACGGGCTGGCGGACCAGACCAACCTGCTGGCCCTCAACGCGGCCATCGAAGCGGCCCGGGCGGGCGAGGCGGGGCGTGGCTTCTCGGTGGTGGCCGACGAAGTGCGCACCCTGGCCCAGAAAACCGTCGAGGCCACCAACAGCATCGTCAGCATCATCGATGACCTCAACAAGCAGACCCGCCTGATGGACCAGGTGATCGGCAACGGCCTGAAACTGGTGGAGGAAAGCGAAGCCAGCGCCGGCGAGATTGCCAGTGCCATGGGCCATGTCACCGAGTCCATTGCGTCGCTGACCGCCGAGATGGACCAGGTGGTGGTCGCCGTCGAGGAAATCTCCACCACCACCGACGACATTGCCCAGAAGATGGAGGAAATCCGTCACCAGAGTGGCGAGTCCCAGACCATCGGCACCGAGCTGGGCGAGCAGAACCAGCGCCTGGCGGATCACGCCGAGCGCCTGTCCGGCAGCACCCGCCGCTTCCGGGTGGCCTGAAGCAGGCCCTCTCCGGTGCGGCCCGGACGGCGGCCGCGCCGGGGGTTTCCTCCCGCCTGTCTGGCACCCGGAGATTGTCTGAGCTGGATCAAACTGTCGCCCCGCGTCGGTGTCAAACTGAATGCAGGAGCAGTGTCAGTCGCTCCCGAAAAGTCGCCCTCGAAAAAAGGGGCGGACATGAGCTGGGATGGGAGGAACGGTGATGGACATCAGAAGACATGGCGTGGCCATCGGTATCGAGCGGGTGGACAATCAGTTCCTGCTGACTTTCAAGGCGCAGGGCAAGCTGACCCACGAAGACTATGAGACCATCACGCCGATGATCGAGTCCGCCCTGGCGGCGGTGGAGAAACCGAGGATTAAAGTGTTGTTCGACGCTTCCGAGCTGGAAGGCTGGGGGCTCCGGGCGGCCTGGGATGACTTCAATCTAGGCCTCAAACACGGCAAGGAGTTCGACCGGATTGCCATCTTCGGCGACAGGCACTGGCAGGATCATGTCGCCAAGATCGGTGCCTGGTTCATCTCCGGTGACCTGAAGTTCTTCAAGACGGAGGCCGAGGCGCTGGCCTGGCTGAACGGCTGAGCTTGTCCGCTTGAGACTGTCCGGTTGAGGTTGCCGGCGAGGGCGGCGGCTTTACCCGGCGTCGGCCGCGTGATGCAATGGCCGTCAGGAGGTACCGATTGTGACAACACTGCTGATCATTCTGGCGGTCCTGTTCCTGACGCTGTTTATCCTGATACCGATTCTGGAGAAGTACGCCGGCAACGACGACGGGCGCGACTACAGCAAACTGACCCGCTGGATTTTCCCGCTGCTGGCGCTGCTGATCGTCATGCAAATGGTGCAGCATTTCTTCTTCTAGGGAGCCGGGCAAGAGGCTCTCCAAAGGGCCTTTCTAGTCGGGCCCCGGCGTTCTGGCGTCGGCGATCGGGGACTCCTGCCGGGCATCGTCCCGGTGCTGCTGGCGCCAAAGCGCCGCGTAATGGCCGTTTCTGGCCAGCAGACTGGCGTGGTCGCCGCTTTCGACGATGGCGCCCTGGTCCAGCACCAGGATGCGGTCGGCGTCGCGAATGGTGGACAGGCGGTGGGCGATCACCAGGGTGGTGCGGCTGCGGCTGACCTCGTTCAAAGCGCCGAGAATGGCCTGCTCCGAGAGAGAATCCAGTGACGAGGTGGCCTCATCCAGGATCAGCAGCGGCGGGTTCTTGAGGATCACCCGCGCGATGGCCACCCGCTGCTTTTCACCGCCGGACAGCTTCAGTCCGCGTTCCCCCACCCTGGTGTCATAGCCCTCCGGCAACGCTTCGATAAACCGGTCCAGATGGGCCAGTCGGGCGGCGTGATGCACGTCCTCCGCCGTTGCCTCCGGCCGCCCGTAGGCCAGGTTGTTGTAGAGGCTGTCGTTGAACAGCACCGTGTCCTGGGGCACCACGCCGATGGCGCGGCGCAGGCTGTCCTGGGTGACGTCGCGGATGTCCTGGCCGTCGATGGCGATGCCGCCGCTGTCCACGTCGAAGAAGCGGAACAGCAGGCGGGCCAGGGTGGACTTGCCGGCGCCGCTGGCGCCGACGACCGCGACTTTGGTGCCGGCGGGCAGGGTAAAGTCGATGTCCCGAAGGATCGGGCGATCGGGACGGTAGGCAAAGCCCACGTGTTCAAAACGGACGGTCGCGCCGTCGGTGGCCAGCTCTGGCGCGTCCGGTTTGTCGGTGATCGTGGGTGGCTGCTCCAGCAGCCCGAACAGCCGCTCCACGTTCACCAGTGCCTGGCGAATCTCCCGGTACACGAAACCCAGCGCATTGAGCGGGATGAACAGCTGGATCAGGTAGGCGTTGATCATGGTGAAGTCGCCCAGGGTAATGGCGCCGCTGATCACGTCCGACACCGCCATACCCATGATCACGATCAGCGCCACGCCGATGATCAGCGCCTGGCCGGCGTTGAGCGTGGCCAGTGACAGTCGGTTTTTCAGGCGCGCGCCTTCCCAGGCCTTGAGGTCCTCGTCGTAGACTTTCGATTCGTGGGCCTCGTTGTTGAAGTACTTCACCGTCTCGTAGTTGAGCAGGCTGTCCAGGGCGCGGGCGTTGGACTCGTTGTCCCGGGCGTTGGATTCCCGCACGAAGCCGGTGCGCCACTCGGTGACCTTGACCGAGAAGATGATGTAGGCCAGCACCGCGACGATAATGGCCACCACATACGCGGGCCTGAAGGCGATCAGCAGAATGCCGGCCACCAGGATAATCTCCAGTATCGTGGGCACGATGTTGAACAGGGTGAAGCGCAGCAGGAAGCTGATGCCGGTGCTGCCGCGCTCCATGTCCCGGGCCAGCCCACCGGTCTTGCGATCCAGGTGGAACGCCAGCTCCCGGGCGTGCAGGTGCTCGAACACCTTGAGCGACACCCGCCGCATGGCGCGTTCCGCCACCCGCGCGAAGATGGCATCGCGCACCTCGTTGAACAGCGTGCCGCTGAAGCGTAGCAGGCCGTAGCCCACCACCAGCATCACCGGCACCCATAGGGCCGCCTCGCCGCCACGGCCCTGGTCCAGGGCATCGACGATGTATTTCAGCGCCACCGGCGTGGCGACCGTGGCGAGTTTGGCGATCACCAGGCAGACCGCGGCCAGGATCACGCGGCCGCGGAATTCCAGGAAGTAGGGCCAGAGGCTGGCGATGATGCGCCAGTCCGGTTTTCTGTTGGCGAAATCGTCTTTGTCGGCGTAAGGATTCAAAGCCGTGGTTGTCCTGTGACGGTGTGGGAATGATCAGGGAGTACGTGCACTGAGCGGTGACCGATCTGTCGAGTATCGCGGTGTCGACCGGCCCCGGCAAGCCCGCATTGGATGCGGCGGCGCGAATGAAAGTCGCAGCCAGGGAACGGTGCTGCAAGACCGTCGTGTTGTGAAAGAAGAATGCTGCGAAGGGGAAGAGACCGGTCACGGAGCGGGCGGCGCCCCGTGACCGGTCGGAGGGGTCAGCTTTCGGCGGAGGCGTCTTCGTCTTCGGCCGCTTCGGGGTCAGCTGGTGCCGGACGGTGCTCCATGGCGTTGATCCAGATCGGGTTGGAGAACGCCTTCTTGCCCTCGGCGTCTTCCACCACCACCGCGTAGAAGGTGTCTTCGTAGGCGGTGATCTCGAACTCGGCCCGGCCCTTCACGTCATCCTCGTCGAAGGAACGCTGGTCGACCACCTGGCCGTCCTGGCCGATCAGCTGGATCGACTTGAGGCCGTTGGCCGCTTCCAGGTCGAAGCCCAGGGTGGTGCTGTCGCCGAGCTTCATGTTCAGGTCGTCGCCGAACACCTGGTCCGGGTAGACCATCGGCCCGAAGGTGACGAACGCGTGGCCGTCACGCAGAGCGGTGACAAAGCTGGGGGCGTCGAGATGGCCGGACACCTTGGCATAGGCGCGTACCGCGCCCGAGCGGTGCTTCCAGACGTCGTGCACGTCGGAACCGGCGCTCAGGTAGATGCGCTCGCCGTGGCTCCAGTGATCCCAGGCCTTGCGCAGGGTCTTCTCGTACTCGCCCTCGGCGTTTATCTCCATCAGGTCGAAGCGCGGGAAGTAGCCGCCGGTCGCGGTGCCGTTCTCCACGTTGGTGTAGTAGCCGTACTTGATGTACGGGTGGTTCATCTGGATGGCCTCGCCGCCCAGAGCCTGTGTCTGCTCCATGATGTCCTGCACCGATGCCTCACCGGAGTTGAGGGTGTAGTTCGCGTCCGGATCGATCGGGTAGGGGTTGAAGTGGCCCCAGGATGGCGAGATCTCGATCGACGGGATGAACGGCACATCGCGGCCGGCGGACAGCTTGGCCGCTTCCGGCAGGTTGCGGGTGGTGTCGTGATCCAGCAGCAGGGTCAGGTCCAGACCGGCGGCCAGCTGCGAGCGGATCGCGAACTCCGGCGGTGTGAAGCCGTCCAGCACGTCGGAGTGATGGTGCATGTCGGCGGCGTACCAGCCGTGCTGGTTGGGGAAGGCGACCTGCTCGACCTCGACTTCCTCGGTGGTCGTCTCGCCGGCGTCTACATCCACGTCGACCCGGGTGGCGCGGCTCAGGAAGTTCTCGCCGTAGCTCACGTCGAACTCGTAGTCGCCTGGGGCGATGGCGATTTCCCGCTCGCCGACCGTGTCCAGTTCGGTGAAGTAGGTGGTCTGACCCAGGAAACCGACCAGCGGCGTCTGCCCTTCGCGGATGGTCAGACGTGCATCGCGAGGTTCTTCGCTGTCTTCGTCGACGACCTTGAAGTGCACCTTGCCGGGCGCGCGCACGTCGTCGAAATCGATCGTCCGGTCGCTGTCGGCGGTGACTGTCACCGAGACCGGCTCGCTGTCGGCGTAGCTGCGGCCCGTGGCGTACAGCTCGTACTGGCCGGTGGGCAGGTTCAGGTCGTAGGCGCCGTCCTGGCCGACCACCCAGGTGTAGGGCTCGCCGTCGCGTTCCACCACGACCACGGGCTTGTCGACGCTCTCGCCGTCCGGTGTCTGGACGCTGCCGGAGAGGTGGCCGGATTCCATGCCCAGGCGCTCGATGTCAGAGTCGACCGCGCGGGCGATGCTGCCGTCCGGCAGCACCTGGATCCAGGCCTCGAAGATGCGCGACGCCTTGGGAGCGAGGTCCTGTTGCTCGTACAGGTCGCGGGCGTCGTAGTCGATGTAGTTCATGTAGGGCGCGTGCAGCACGAATCCCCAGTTCTCGTCATAGGCGGCGGACCAGTTCGCCACGGCCTTGTCGGTGGGGCCTTCCTCGGTGCCGTGCATGCCCGGCGGACCAAACAGGTGGCCGCCGTCCGGCCACATCACGTAGCCGGACAGGATGTCCTTGTAGTGCTTCTTGCTGTGGTTGGTCATCTCGGTGACCACGTGGATCTGGTCGGATCCTTCCTCCAGGGAGTAGACGGTGACCAGCTCCACGCCTTCCCAGTCCCGTTCGACGCGGACTACGGCGCGATCGGAGTCGTCCTCGACGATCCGGAAGCGTTGATAGGTGGTGGGCCAGCTGGACCAGTTGTTGGGAATGAAATCGATCAGGGACACCTTGTCCCGGGCCGGTTTGCCGTCGATCACCGGCGCGGCGTCGATGATGCCGCCAGGCGCCACGCCCCACGGCGGCGGGGTCTTGACGGCGATGGACGCCACCAGGCGGTCGTTGCGCAGGGTGATGTCTTCAGCGGATTGGGCGTCCCCGTTGACCAGCGGGGTGGCGCCGCGCTCGACGGAAACGTCGGCAGAGGCTTGGCCCGCGCCCAGGGCGAGGCCCAGTAGCGCGAATGCGGTCAGGCGTGCAGTGGACATGGTATCTCCTTATGGCCTTGTCGTATGCGAGTCGGGTGTCGGAAACCGGTTTGTTGGATCTTGTGTCGTCCGTGTGCGGTGCCCGGCTGAAGGGAAGGGTACGAAGCCTTGAATGTCTGTTCAATAGCCATCTTTGTTCCGGCGTTCTGCCGGAACTGTCAAGAACCCTCGCACAATTGCGAATACCACCGGTTGCATAGCTTGCTTAGAATACAGGCTTCGCTCGCTGAAGGATGCCCCATGCCGTTTTCGCTCCGCTCGCTGCTGGCCTACCTGTCCCTGATCCTGGCGGTTTTTGCGTTCCTGCCCGGCGCCACCTATGCCGGTGCCCTGGCGGTGGCGATCGTCGTCATACTGGGCTGGAAGGACATGCGACGGGTGCCGCAGGGCGTCTTCCTGGTGGCCTGTATTGGCCTGGTCTATGCCCTGTGGCGCGATATCGACCTGCTGGCGCCGGCGGTGGCCAACGTCACCCGGCTGGCAGGGCTGGTGCTGGCGGTGATGCTGCTGTCGACGGTGCTCGGGCGCTCAAGGGATCTGCAGCGGATTTCGGTGAGCCTGTTCGCGGGCCGCCCCACCACACGGTACCTGAGCCTGGCGTTTGGTACGGCGATGGTATCGATTCCCCTGAATTTCGGCTCCGTCGCCGTGGTGGGCAGCCTGGTGGGCGAACGCATCCGCCGGGACGGCGATTCCGCCGCCACCCGCAATGCCACCCGCGCGGTACTGCGCGGGTTCGGCACCACGCCCTCGTTCTCGCCCCTGTCCATCTCGGTGGTGCTGACCCTCACCTTGCTGCCGGGGCTGACCAGTGCTTCACTGATGGCCGTAGCCATTCCGTTTGCGGTTTTGATGGTGTTTCTGGGGCTCATCTGGCGCGAGCCGGAAGCGCCGGAGGACGAGGCGGGCACGGACGAATCCGCCAACCTGGCCGCGTGGTTGCGCTTCGCCGGCGTGATCGTGGCGATCTGCATTGGCGTCTTTGTGCTGAGTCACCAGTTTGCCGTGAGCTACGCCCACGCGGTGACGCTGAGCTGTCTGGCGGTGGTGATCGGGGCCCGGCTGCTGGCCTGGAGCCGTCGCCGGAACCCGCCGCTCGCCAGCATGGACAAGGTGAGCAACGAGCTGGCCATCGTCGGCGGATCGGCCTTTATCGGCGCCATCATCAGCGGTCTCGTCCTGGGCCAGATCAACGGCGCCGCCGAACTGCCGCACTGGAGCTGGCCGCTGCTGGCCGCCTGCGTGCCCTGGATATACTTCCTGGCGGGCCTGGCTGGCATCAACCCGATCGTCATCGGTACCCTGGCCGGCGGGATCCTCGGGTCGATCTGGCCGGAAAGCGCCGTCCTCGGCCTGGGCGTGGCCATGGTCACCGGCTGGGGCATCACAGCCTTCGGTACGCCCTTCGCCGCCAATGCCCTGATCATGGAACGTCTGACCGGCTACCGGGCCAACGACGCCTCCCTCAAGTGGAGCCTGGCGCTGTCCTGCACCGGGCTGGGCCTGGCCAGCGTCCTGTCTGCCGGCATCACCTACGCCCTGAACTGATTACGCCCTGAACTGATTCGTTCGTCCTGCCGGGAGCGGCGTGACCTGCGCCACCGGTGCCTTGTGTCCATCAAACGCCGTTTCCTGTTGTTTGTCGGAAGCATCCATGGCCCGTTACCGACGTGTTATCTCCCCTTGTAATCCGCTTTTTGTGTCATAAGGTTAGTAAGTAAGCCTCTTTACGCGTCCCGAATGCGGACAGCGCTGATTTCGATCCACCCATGCGTTTCAATTCAATCGACTCTGGAGATTGCGATGGCGGGTGCAAGTGAGAGCTTTCATGAATCCGAAGAGCTGTTATCGGAGCAGACCAAGGAGATGCACCGGGCCCTGGTGTCCGTGCAGGAGGAACTGGAAGCCGTCGACTGGTATCAGCAGCGCGCCGATGCCAGCAGCAATGAGGAACTGAGAGGACTGTTGCTGCACAACATGCGGGAGGAAATCGAGCACGCCTGCATGGTGCTGGAATGGCTGCGGCGCAACCACCCGGACTTCGCCCAGCAGATGTCCATCTACCTGTTCTCCGACAAGCCCATCCTGGAGGCCGAGGAAAGCGACAAGGACCTCAGCGATGCCAGGGCGGACGATTCCGGGGGCACGCTCAACGCGTTCACCATTGGTACCATGAAGGGGGCGTCGTCATGAATTACCTGAATCGGGGCAATGCCTCGTTCTCCCAAGACATCTGGGAGCAGATCGATCAGGTGGCCGTCACCGCCGCACGGGAAATCCTCACCGGCCGCCGCTTCCTGGACGTCGACGGACCCTACGGTGTGGGCCTGACCGCCATCGAAGTGGGCGAGGAGGGCTACTGCCGTCAGCCGGCACCCGATGAAGCCGGCGCTGTGCTCAGTCGCGCGGTGGCGATTCCCATGCTGCGCAAGAGTTTCGACCTCAGCGTGCGGCGCCTGGAAGGCTTCCAGTCCATGGGGCAGCCGCTGGACCTGCGTTCGGTGGAAGACGCCGCCGAAGCCGTGGCCCGGCGCGAAGAAGAGTTCATCTACTACGGCCAGCCTGATTTCGGTCTGGAAGGCCTGATGACCGCGCAGGGGCGCAACGAGGTCAAGTGCGCCGACTGGAGCAAGATCGAGGAAGCGCTCAACGACGTGCTGGCGGCGGTCAACCACCTGGACGACAAGGGCTTCCATGGCCCCTACGCCCTGGCCCTGTCGCCGCGCTGGTACAACCTGCTGTTCCGGCGCTACGAGGGCACCGACATGTTGCAGCTGGAGCATCTCAAGCGCCTCTGCGAAGTCGGCGTGTTCAAGGCCGAAATTGAGGGCGGGGTGCTGGTCGACCCGCGCGCCGGTCGCATCATCGTCGGTCAGGACCTGATGACCGGCTACTCCAGCAACGACGGCATCCATCACCAGATGTTCGCCAGCGAGAGCCTGGTGCTGCGGGTGGAGGAGCCCGGCGCCATCTGCTCCCTGTCGAAGAAGAAGTAAGCCGCCATGGCGAGCCCGTCCGACATCCGCCGGGCCCGGCAGCTCGCCCAGGCCACGCTGGAGGACCTGGACAGCCTGGATCAGTCACGCCGGAACAGCGGGGATGCGGGACTGCGGTCGATGCTGTCCCGCATCCACCAACGCCGCTGGGCGCAGTCCTCCCGCTTGCTGGAGTGGGCCGGTCGCCAGATGGGTGGCGTGGTGCCGGAGATCCCCACCGACCGCGGCGAGGCTGGAACCGACGCCGCCGAACCCGAACCTGGGGCGAACGGAACCCCATCACCAACAGCAGAAGACCCGACTCGTCCGACCGTCAGCGACATCGTCACCGTGACCGACGATCTGGTGCGCTTTACCGTGCCGCGCCCGGCGGATTTCCGATTCGAACCCGGTCAGTCGGTCAAGGTCGGCGTGGGCGACGTCCGACGCAGCT
Source organism: Marinobacter sp. JSM 1782161 (assembly GCF_011421605.1). Lineage (NCBI taxonomy): Bacteria > Pseudomonadati > Pseudomonadota > Gammaproteobacteria > Pseudomonadales > Marinobacteraceae > Marinobacter > Marinobacter sp. JSM 1782161. The sequence continues at coordinate 1,609,078 of NZ_WSSA01000002.1, read as the reverse complement.
TCTCCATCGTCTCCGCACCCCACGAACCGCAGCTGGAATTCTTCGTGGAACGGGTTCCGGGCGGGCGCATGTCGGAGCAGTTGCGGAACCTGACGGTCGGCCAGCCGGTTGACCTGGGCACGCCCAAGGGCGGACTGCGCTTCGACAGTCGCTTCGCCAGTCACCTCATGATCTCCACCGTCACCGGTGTGAATCCCTTCATCAGCATCCTGCGCGCCGCGTTCCAGCAGACCGATCCCGGACAACGCTTCCACGTGCTGCAGGGCGCCAGCTATCAGGACGAATTCGGCTACGCCGACGAACTGACCGAGCTGGCCACCGCCCATCCGAACCAAGTGTGCTACCTGGCCACCGTCAGTCGACCGAACGAGGCGCGTAACGCGGGCTGGTCGGGCTGCACGGGTCGGGTGGATACGCTGGTGGAAGCCTACATCCGGGAAGCGGGGCTGCGGCCGGAGGACACGCTGGTGTACCTGTGCGGGCATTCCGGGATGATCGATGCGCTGACGCCGCGTTGTCGGGAACTGGGGTTTGAGGTGCGTACTGAGAGTTATGACTAGGAGCCGCCGCCCCTCGGAAAACCGGCACAGACCAGTTTTGCGGATCACCAACCCCTAAATTAAACCTGCCCCGGCTTCCCGTCCGCGATACTGTTTTTTATACAGTTATATTGAAATGACAAAATGAAGAAGCCAAACGAAGACATGGCGCTAACGGCGACGAGACGCTAAAGTGTTGTTTAAATGGAATTAGCGACCGTGCCGAGACCGCCCGTAGGGCGACATTATCGAGAACGCACGATTATTCGATATCGCGGAACGCGGTCTAAGCACTGTTAGGGCTCACAACAGGACAAGTCATGATTGAGAAACAATCCCCTTACCTTGCTCATCAACATAGGCTTGCTGATGTAATCGCTGCAATCCAGGTAATGGGTACATATAGGTATTCGGGACGCAAGGTAGAGTCATGGGCTAATTTGCTCGGCGAAAAGCCAAAGAGCGCGAATGACTGGCAATCCATTTTTAATGAGCATCCCGAATTTTTTCGGGCCGGTATAGGCGATGACGATTTTCAGTCACTAGTCGTTCGGCGCGCTCAACCTAGAGTTTATAACACACAGACTGAAGAAGTAATTACGGTAGAGCAATTCAAGGCATTGCCGAAAGACAATAGGTCTCATATCTCCCGTTTGCCTCTGTCCTCCGAACAAATCCTTGCATTAATAGATGTAGCAGTGAAGCTACAAACTCAAGCAGTTGTTCGTCGTAAGGAGCTTCGATGGTGGGTGCCGGTGGTCATCGGCGTGTTGTCCTCATTGGTTGGTGTATTTGTCGGAGCGGCAATTAAAGGTGGGTAGCGCTAAGTCACGCCCTAACAATCGCAGGCAATCCGACAGCTTTTCCGTTGCGCCTGCGGCTCCACTACAAAGCTGCGGTTGCTGCGGGCGTTATATGTGAGAGCCTATGTCTGAAGCCGCGCATAATAAAGTGAATCTGGCCATCGAGCAGTTGGAAACCGCTCTCTCGCTCTTTCTTGAAGAGCGCAGTTATGTTTCGGCTTTGACACTTGCCGGGGCGGCAGAAGAAATTTTAGGCATGGCTCTGAAAAGCAAAGGCATCGAGAACTCATTGCAGGAGTCATATCGAGTTTACTGTGATCCAGCTTTTTCTTGGTTGAATCCATCGAAGACATGGGCTGAGTACACCACTCATGGGAAAAATCGTGTCAGAAATGCCATCAAGCACCTTTCCTCAAGCAATGACCTCTCCTTTGATGCCGACATTGAAGACGAAGCATTGTGGATGCTAGTTCGAGCTGTTGGCAATTACAGCCGCCTTGGCTTCACGCCTACCAAGCTCATGCACGAGTTTGACGGGTGGTTCTATGAAAATATCGTCGGCATATAACCAGCCGCTGTTGTTGGACAATTTTTACACCGCTGCGCGGCTCCAAAATTGCCGCAAAGCTCCGCGTTAGCTGTTCAAGTTAATTTATAAACATTTCTTTTGGGTTAAAAATAAAAGATGGATGCACAATCAATTCTCACGTTGCCCCAAAAATACCGGCGAACCTTCGTTGTGCTGTTGATCGCTTTGTTTACGATTGCGTTACTGCTCGATTGGAAGCTCAGCACATTACCCTTCATCGAAACGCTGCTTGGATATATTAGAGCTATTGCGGCAGCAATTATCACGTCACTGTTTTTATTGTGGGTAGTGAGCTCTTTTATTCCTCGACAAAAAACTGCCGAAGGTATGGCTGAGCTTGAAGCCGGAAAAATAACTAAGGAATTCGACAAGCTGTTGAGCACGGCCACGAGGTGGCGTTATAAGGGAAACTTTGGCCGGTATATGCGAGGTAAGGTTCTCCCAGCCTTGGCAGATCGATAAAACTGCCATATTAGTGCTTGCGTGATCGACCCCAACAATAAGGCATTGTGCGAAAAGCACGCGTCATACCGAAGCAAAATAAACTCAATCGATAAGGGAAAACAGTACGATGCCGACACCGTCGCCCTACAGATTTTAGTAACTGTTGTTATTTGTTCTTGGTATTCAAATAATCGAAGGGTGATCATAGATTTATATCTAAGTGCTTCATTTGATCCTGTTAGGATAGATTCAAATGACGAGGCAATGATCATAACAGTGGAAGACCGTCGACAACCGGCGCTCAAAATCAACCGAGATCATTTCATCTATGAACACTTTGAGACATCAATGGAGTTTGCGCGAGATCAGGGGACGAAAGTAGACCTTGATGGTATGCGGCGTGGAATTGAATTCGCCCAGATTGAGGAAAGTGATGTATCTGATGCCCTTGAAAGGGCCGGAATGACGGAGCTGTGTAACAAAATTACACCGAAGGTTGTTCTCCAGGCGTGTCGGGAGTCGAAAAATCCATATGAAAACTGAAATTTCAGATGTGCTCAGTTTTCTTCGAGAAAACTTTAGCTCTCTCTCGGCCAATTTGGTTCCGCTTTGGCATCCGCTTGGGTTCGTCTCCTGTGTTATCGACGAAGTTTCTTCAAGCCATATTGCACGCGTGCATTATTGGCCTGAAGGTGAGCGAAGAGTCAAAAACCCCGATTGGCCTATTCATACCCATACTTACAGATTGGAGAGCCTCGTACTGGCGGGAGCGGTGAGGGACTTACAGTACCGTGTTCAGCCGGGGACGGAGTGGTGTGAATACTCCGTTAGTTATTATAGTGGTGGTTCAGAGATAGTTAGAACATCTAATGAAGTCGATGCCTTTGCAGAAGTGGATGAATTACGTCGGTCCGGGAGTCGTTATGAGGTTCCTCGTGGTGTATATCATCAAACACTGGTGCCACACGAGCAGTCTGCAGTTACCCTCGTACTGTTGACTGATCATTGTTCCGACGCACCAAAAGTATTGGGCTCGAAGCTTGCTGAACGCTATCCATACGATCGAAAATCGTTTGATCGCGAACGATTTTGGGGCGCTATCAAAGAGGCTTTGGGAAATCAGCTAACAAACGCAGGCAAGGGACTCTCCTGATGTCGCGCCCCTGCTGCAAGCGTTATGCAACCAGTAAGCACATATGGAATACGAACTTAAAATCGAAAAGCCATTGGCATATTTAGACCAAAACATATTGGATTTATTTGTTAAAGGTAATACAGGTCTTATGGATGAGCTTTCTTCTAAGTTTCATGTGGTTTATTCGGATGAAACTCTCAAAGAAATCAAGAGATCCGGCGAGAATGCCTTTAAGTTCATAGAAATCCTAAAGAAGCTAGAAGCCTACCATGTTAGGATAAATGTGGAAGCAGGTAGCTTTTTAATTAAGGGCGATGCGACAGTAAACAGCACTGGAGTAGAGTACGTCTATCAGGATTACTTAGATAGAGAAAGAGCAGAAGAGGATGATGTTGTTGCAGCCGGAAACAAATGGCTACATAAATTCTTCGGAGGGCAGCCGAATTTGGATTTTGCATCGCTATATGGGGAGCAAAGGGCTACATTTTCTGCTCTGGTTGAAAAAATAGAATCCCTGGGAGCGGAAACCGACGATGAAGTTCCTGGGTTAGCCGAGGTTCTTCGAGCAAAGAAAACTGAACTTTTGGCAGACTTTGAGCGTTCGATTTCCGAAATTGAATCCAGAATGCAAGAAGATATTGGTGATGGCGTAGACTGGTCTGGAGTCAGTGATTTTCGAGGTTCTATACAACTCGGGCCCGTGGAGCTAAACAACATTGAATCTCCTGACGTCGTTAAAAAAATATGGGAGCTGGTACAGAAGAAGGAAGAGCATTTTAAGAACATTAGCGTTGAGCAGTTCTTATCATTCAAACAGGCAGCAGCCCAACCTGAGCGAGCACTCCATACACATGAGAAAATACATGCGATTTATAATATGCTAAACATGGTGGGCTATTTCCCCGACACAAAACAACATAATGAAAGGCGGTTTGTTTCTGCTCAAAGTGATGCTATTCACGCTTCAATGGCGGGCTTTTGCCAGGTGGTTGTTTCTAGGGATGAACGGTTTGTAAAAAAGCTCAGCGCAGCTCTTGAGTACTTAAATTTAAATACGCAGGTATTCTTTGTTAAAACACAAAATGCATAACAAACGGCTCCACGCTGACGTCCAAACCTGCGCAGTTTTTGTGGTTTCGCTGCGCTACACTTTAACACAAAATCCGCTCCGGTTTGGCCGCAGTTGAGCCGGGCGTTAACTGTAGGAGAAAGAGTGGCATCACACGAAACGTTCATGGCCCTCGCTCTATCTGAGTCCAAAAAGGCATTACCATCTTGTTTTCCGAATCCCCCTATTGGATGCGTGTTGGTAAGAGATGGAGAGATAGTCGCTACCGGTTACACGAAAGCTCCCGGTGGATATCATGCTGAGGCTGATGCCTTAGCAAAGTGTTCCGGACTCTTAACGGGGCTGACGGCTTATGTGACACTGGAGCCTTGTTCATTCCATGGTCGAACGCCATCGTGTGCGGATACATTGATTAAACAGGGAATTAAACGCGTAGTTGTCGCACTGGTTGATCCTGACCCAAGAAACAATGGCAAGAGCCTAGAAAAATTACGCCAAGCTGGTGTCGATGTCGTTCAGGGTGTTTATTCGGGAGAAGTCGGTGAATTTTTGGAGCCCTACTTGGGCAACAGTTGACCAATTGTTCAAGTTTGCTGCCGGCCTGACGGCCGTCCGCCGGACGCCTACTACGCTGCGCTCCGCAGGCGCCGCTTAACATTCAGCGTTAACTTTCTATGAATCTTAGACCTCTTTTTTTTGCCTTATTCATAGGGCTCCCTTCAACAGCGTTAGCTTGCAGTTGCGTTCCGCACGGCGAACTCGAAGCGGATCTCCCAAAGTGGGTATCAAGCGATGTTGGAGCCTTTGTGGCGGTAGCAAGAGTAGAGAGCGTTCAGCGCCTGGAAGATGCGGAAAAGACCGAAATCACCACATTTAGAGTTGTTGAACAGTTCGGAAACTATCGTGAACAGACGTTTACGACGAAGATTGCGAACGCTTGTTGTTTGTGTGGTATGAGCTTTGAACTGGATGAGTCCTATCTCGTCTATGTTTATCCCTCTGATGGTGGTTACTTCACGACGAGTATCTGCTCCAGGACTAAAAGGGCAGATCGCGCGAGTGATGAGATAGATGCCATACGCCAGTTCAAAGTTAACAAGTAGTTGTAGTTGGTTATGGACTTCCCAAGCTGCAGTGAACACTCCATAGCGCCTCTGCGGCGGGTGTTGTTCTCAGCATTTATGGAAGCTACCGCACCAACAAATAAACCACCGCCGCCGCCAGAACCGCCGAAATCCCCTGCCAAACCGCCACCGGATTTCGCTCCAGCAGCGGTGGCCGCGTCTTGTTGAGATAAGCCTTATTAGGATGCCGCAGGTCGTAAGTAAACTCGGACAACTCCTGGTAGCGTTTGTCCGGGTTGGGGTGCAGGGCCTTTTTCAGGGTTTCGTCGATCCAGGCTGGAATCGGGCGTTCATCGTCCAGCACCGAGCGGTACTTCAGGGTGCGCTGGGCGGCGGCGGTTTTGGCTTTGGCCACATCCGGGCCGTAGGGAAAACGGCCGGACAGCAGGTGATAGGTGAGCACGGCCAGGGAGTAGAGATCGGACCGCGCGGTGCCCACTTCGCCTATGAAATACTCCGGCGCCATATACAGCGCGGTGCCGGGCAGGGCGAGGGGATCGTGGTCGGTGCGCGCTTCCTCGATGCCGGCCACCCGGGCGGCGCCCAGGTCAATCAGGCGCACGGTGCCGTGGGTGTTGATCATCACGTTGTCCGGCTTCAGGTCCTGGTGCAGGATTTCCATCCGGTGCAGGGCGTACAGGCCCTTGCTGATCTGCTCGACCAGGCCGCGCACGGTTTCCAGATCCGGCTGCGGGTTGTCGGCCAGCCACTGCTTCAGGGTCTGTCCCTCGATGTATTCCGTGACCGTGTAGAGGTACTGGCGCTGGCGCGTCTGCGGGCCGGCTTTCATGACGTGCGCGCTGTGGACGCGGCGGGCGATCCACTCCTCCATCAGCAGCCGCTCCAGGTAGTCCTCGTCCTGTTGCAGGTCGATGGATGGCAGCTTCAGCACGACCCGTTCGCCGCTGTCCGGATCTTCCGCCAGATAGACGTGGCTGCGGCTGGTGGCGTGCAGTTCGCGCAGGACGGTGTAGCCGTCGAAGTTCGCACGGTCTTCCAGTACCGGCGGCAGGGGCAGGTCGGCGATGGTGGCGTGGAAATCGGGCGTGGTGGCCCGAGGGAGCGAATCCACCCGAGCGATCTGCAGGGTCAGGTTGTCGTTGCTGCCGTTGTAGAGGGCGTGGTCGATGATGCGCCTTGCGGCTTCGTTCAGATCGTCGGCGTATTCCTGGCAGCAATGGAGAATGAAGGCGGTGTCGGCGTGTTCGTAGACGCCGTCGGTGGCCAGGATAAACAGGTCGCCCGGCCGGATGGCGACGGACCGGTAATCGAGTTCCACCGTCTCATCGATGCCCAGCGCCCGGCTCAGGTAGTTCTCTTCGGGCGAGACCCAGATGCGATGATCGTGGGTCAGCTGTTCCAGCCCGGCCTCGTTCAGACGGTAGATGCGGGTGTCGCCCGCGTGGATCAGGTGCGCCCGGTCGGCCTTGAACACCAGCGCACTGAGGGTGCAGACGTAGCCGCGGTTCTTGTCGAAGCGGGCGTCGCTGCGTTGGGTCTGGGAGTGCAGCCAGCCGTTGGTGGCGGTCAGCACCCGTTCCATCGCGTGGCGCACGGACCAGGCGTCGGAGGTGCAGTAGTAGTCGTCCAGAAAGGCGCGCACGGCGGTTTCGCTGGCGATGTGGCTGACATCGCTGCTGCTGATGCCATCCGCCATGGCCAGGGCAATGCCCTTGATATCCCGCATCGAACCGGTCGGGATGTGGCAGCCGTGGAAGTCCTGGTTGGACGGTTTGTGCCCGCGGTCGGTGTGCTGGCCGAGGGCAATGGTCAGTCGGTTTTCCATATCCAGAGCGGACACCCCCGCCGCTGAGGCGGAGGTGTTCCGGGACGGCAAGCCGCCTCAGGCGGTCGCCCGCTCGGTAGAAGGATGCGTGTCGATCTTGCGCTTGGGCGCGGTCCGCACGTGGGTGGTGTACAGGGTCAGGCCGGTGAAGGCGAGGCCGCCCACCAGGTTGCCCAGCGCCGTGGGGATCTCGTTCCAGATGAAGTAGTCGGCGATGGAGAAGCCGCCACCCATGATCATCGCGGACGGGAACAGGAACATGTTCACCACCGAGTGCTCGAAGCCCATGAAGAAGAACAGCATGATCGGCATCCACATGGCCAGCACCTTGCCGGTCACGTTGGTGGAAACCATCGCGCCGACCACGCCCATGGACACCATCCAGTTGCACAGCATGCCGCGGATGAAAATGGTGATCCAGCCGGCGGCGCCGTACTCGGCGTAGCCCAGGGTCCGGGATTCGCCGATGCCGGCGATCTTCTGGCCCACCGGGCCGGGGTCGGCGTTGAAGCCGTAGGTGAAGATGAACGCCATCATGAAGGCGACGGTCAGGGCGCCGGCAAAGTTGCCCAGGAACACCCAGCCCCAGTTACGCAGGATCTGGCCGACGGTGACGCCGGGGCGTTTGTCGAGCAAGGCCAGGGGCGTGAGCATGAAGACCCCGGTCAGCAGGTCGAAGCCCATCAGGTAGAGCATGCAGAAGCCGATGGGGAACAGTATGGCGCCGATCAGGAAGACGCCGGTCTGCACCGCGACGGTGACCGCAAAGACCGCCGCCAGGGCCAGGATGGCGCCGGCCATGTAGGCGCGGATCAGGGTGTCGCGGGTGGACATGTAGATCTTGGATTCGCCGGCGTCCACCATCTTGGTGACGAATTCTGAAGGAACCAGATAGGACATGGTAGCTACCTCACTCAGTGATCACGTGTTGAATCGCTGTCGGGCCGCCTCGCATGGACGGCTTTCTTGTCGTCGGGCACAAAACCTTCGGGCATAAAAAAACGACGCCGGCAGCGCACCGGGTGTGCCGGTGGTTGCGGACGTCGTTGTCCGGGAGAGCCCGAGAGCTCCGGTATGTTTGCCAGGCCGGCGTGGTGCCGGCACTGGATTCAGAGCAACTGCCGTGCCCGTTTCCGGATTCATGTGAAAACATGAATGGATTCATTCGGTTGCGATCTGGGGGCGGATGCGTTGCCGGGGTGTCCGGCGGCCAGTTGGTGTCTTTGGCGCACTATTCTGGTTCGTCGGCACGTTCCCCTGCGATTTGTGCTACTTCATTGATCACGCTGCGAAAGTCCCTCCGGGACGCTACAATGGCCGGCCGTGTTATCGCCTGGAGGAGTGGAGAGTGCTGTCGGCTTACCTGAATGCGTTGTTCCCCGTGGTGTTCTGTGCCGGGCTCGGGCTTTTTCTCGGGATCAAAACGACGCTGCTGGATTCCCCCAATCTGTCTAAGCTGGTGACGTTGATCGGCCTGCCGGCGCTGATCCTCAAGGCGCTGCTGGGCATGGACACGCCGGTGTGGTCGGTGTCCGACACCTTCACCGCCATCCTCGCGGTGCTGGCACTGTCGGCCGTGGTCGGTGCCATTGCCCTGAAACTGGCCGGGCTCGAAGTGCGCGGCTACCTGTCGATGCTGGTGAATCCCAACACAGGCAACCTGGGGATTCCGTTGGTGTTCTCCTTGTTGGGCGAGGAGGCGCTGGTGCACGCGGTGGTGATCTCCACCGTGGTCCAGATCAGCCATTTCACCCTGGGTGTGTGGCTGTTGTCGGGACGCTTCTCGCTCAAGGCGATCCTGTCGAATGCCTCGATTATCGCGCTGATCCTCGGGCTGATCTGGATCGCCACGGGCCTGCAGGCGCCGGAGACGGTCACGCGCACGCTCGACATGCTGGCCGGTATGACCATTCCGGTGATGCTGCTGCTTCTGGGGCGTTCGCTGTCGACCATCAACCTCAAGGAGATGGGGCAGGTGGGGCGTATCGTGGGCCTGTCCATCGGCCGGGTGGTTCTGGGTATGGGTGCGGCGGCGGCCGTGATCGCCGTGCTGCCGCTGCCGTCGATCGTCGCCCATACCCTGCTGATCCAGGCCAGCATGCCGGTGGCGGTGATCAGCTACATCCTGGCCACCCACTACGACGGTCCCAAGGACGACATTGCCGCCGTGATCCTGCTGAGCATGCCGTTCTCGCTGCTGGCGGTGTTTGTGGCGCTGCACTTCTTCTAGACGGCTGTCGCGGATGGCGCGCACCGAGAATGTACCCGAAACGTCCGTTTCGGAGGGGCCTGCCAGGGCCCTGGTTTCGCGTATCGGGCAGGCCTGCGGCCTGTTCGGAAGCTGAAGCGTCCGCTACATGGGTGCCGGGTATCGGTGAACTCCGGCGGTTATCGCGAGTGGAATGTAGCCGAAACTTCAGTTTCGGAGGGCCCCGCGAGGGCCCGGTTTCGTGTATCGGGCAGGCCTGCGGCCTGCTCGGAAGCTAAAGCGTCCGCTACATGGGTGCCGGGTATCGGTGAACTCTGGCGGTTACCGCGAGTGGAATGTAGCCGAAACTTCAGTTTCGGAGGGGCCTGCCAGGGCCCTTGATGGGTCTATCGGGCAGGCCTGCGGCCTGCTCGGAAGCTAAAGCATCCGCTACATGGGCTTGGGGTATCCGCGCTTTTCTGCTCATTGATCCAAATGACCCCGGCCATCCGAATGGCCCGTTTCCTGCTGCAGATTTCACCAAAGTGTCATATCTGGTCTATACCGTTCTGGTAACCCAATGAATCCCCGGTTGTTGTGTCCTGCCGGGGCCGATTGAATGGCAGACGCGAGGAAGCAGCATGGAAGGCAAGCACTGGACATCCCTGACCCGAACCGGCATCGCCACGGCGCTCGTAACCGCGCTGTTCTCGACCCACGCGAGTGCCGAGGAACTGCGGCTGATCACCTGGGGCGGCTACGCGCCCGATGACGTGGTGGCGCAGTTCGAGGAAGAAACCGGCATCGACGTGCAGGTGACCCTGTCCAACAACGAAGACATGATCTCCAAGCTGCGGGCCACCGGCGGCGCCGGCTTCGATCTGGCCCAGCCCAGCCAGGACCGCATCATCGGGGTGCAGCGTCAGTTCAACGTTTACCAGCCCATCGACGTGAGCCGCATCGACGCCGCCCAGATCCAGCCCTCCATGCTCAAGGCCACGCAAGAGTCCACGTCGCTGAACGGCCAACAGTACGGTGTGCCGGCGGTGTGGGGCACCAGCGGCCTGATCGTCAACGACGCGGTTGCCGACCAGGTGACCGATTACACGGACCTGTGCAGCGACGCGGTGGCCGGCAAGGTGAGCTACCGTCTCAAACGTCCCACGCTGATCGGCTTTGCCTTTGCCCTGGGCGAAGATCCGTTCGCGGCCTATAACGATCCCGACCGGTATGAGTCGATCATGGCCAAGGTTGAGGACAAGCTGATCGACTGCAAACCCAATGTGAAAACCTACTGGACCGGTGGCGACCAACTGCTGTCCCTGATCCGCACCGGCGAGGTGACCGCCGCCATGGCCTGGGACGCCGGCGGCTGGAAGCTGCACGCCGAGGACCCGTCGATCCGCTTCGTGGCGCCCGAGTCCGGCGCCCTGGGCTGGATCGATACGTTCGCCCTGCCGCGCCGCAGCGAGAACGTGGACGCCGCCTACCAGTGGATCAATTTCGTGATGCAGCCGGAGATCGCCGCGAAGATTACCAACCAGTCGGGCAACTTCACCGCCTCCAAGGGTGCCGACGAGTTCGTTAAAGCCGATCTGCGCGACGCCTACCGCCAGAGCTTCGACGAGGACGCCCTGAACAACATCAAGTGGTACCCGTCGGTGCCGCCGGGACTGGAGTCGATGGAAGGGCAGGTGCTCGACCGCGTACAGGCCGCCAATTGAGCGGGGGTGACGCCACCCCGGACCTGTTCTGCGACCAGCTCGTCCGCCGCTTCGGCAGTCACGCGGCGGTCGACCGGGTGTCCCTGGACGTCCCGGCCGGCTCGTTTTTCTCCATCCTCGGGCCGTCCGGCTGCGGCAAGACCACGCTGCTGCGCATGCTGGCCGGCTTCGACCGGCCCGATGCGGGGGAAATCCGCATCCGCGGCGAGCGCATGAACGAGGTGCCGCCCAATCGCCGGCCGGTGAACATGGTGTTCCAGCACCTGGCGCTGTTCCCCACCATGACGGTGGGGGACAACATCGGCTACGGTCTGAAGCGGCGCAAGGTGCCGGCGGCGGAGCGTCGTCAGCGCATTGCCCGGGTGCTGGAGCAGGTCGGCCTGCCGGATCTGGCGGACCGCCAGCCGGCACAGTTGAGCGGCGGCCAGCGCCAGCGCGTGGCCCTGGCCCGCTGCCTGGTGCTGGAACCCACGCTGCTGTTGCTGGACGAGCCCCTGGGCGCGCTGGACCTCAAGCTGCGCGAGCAGATGAAGGTGGAACTCAAGCACCTGCAGAAGGCCTTCGGCACCACCTTCGTTTACATCACCCACGACCAGTCCGAAGCCATGGTCATGTCCGACCGCGTCGCCGTGATGCGCCAGGGCCGGTTCGAACAGGTGGCCGCGCCGGAAACCCTGTACCGCGAGCCCGCCACCCCATTCGTGGCCGGTTTCGTGGGGGACAACAACCGCCTGCGCGGTGAAGTGTCGCGGCGGGAGGGCGAGCTGGCGTACCTGCGGCTGGCGGACGGCTCGGAAGTGTGTGGACGGATCGCCGGTGATGCCCTGGAAGCTGGCGCTACGGCGGACCTGTTCGTGAGACCGGAGTCGCTGATGCTGTCCCCGGAGGGCGTCTCGCAGTTGCGCGGCCGGGTCATCACCACGCTGTTCGACGGCGCCAACAGCCGGGTTGAGGCCAGCGCGGCGGGGCATACGCTGTTCGCGCGCCTGCCCCAGGACGGCTCGGTGGGCCAGCTCGCGGCGGATGCGTCCCTGAACCTGTCCTGGGACCCGCGACGGGCCACGGTGTTCGCCGCATGAGACCGTCCGCCGGCAAGCTCTCTCTGTGCCTGCTGATGGCGCCGTTCGTGCTGTGGATCGTGCTGCTGGTGGTCCTGCCGCACCTGCAGATGCTGCGGGTGTCGTTCCACGTTCGCGAGACCTGGGACACGGTGGCTTTCGGCCTGGAGCAGTACGGCAACTTCTTCTCCGAGTCCTACTACTGGCGCACGTTTGTGCGCACCGGCGTGATGTCCCTGTTCACCACCTTCCTGACCCTGGTGATCGCCTTTCCCATCGCCTGGTACATCGCCCGGCTGGCGCGTGGGCGGTCGAAAGGGGTCCTGTTCCTGGCCTGCCTGATCCCGTTCTGGGCCAGTGAACTGGTGCGCACCTACGGCTGGATGATCCTGCTGCGCGAAAGCGGCCTGTTCAGTGCGATCCTGCAGGCCGTGGGGCTGGCGGACGGGCCGGTGGAGATGCTCTACAACGACGCCGCAGTCATCGTCGGCCTGGTCTACAACGGTCTGCTGTTCATGGTAGTGCCCCTAGTGACCACGCTCGACGGCATGGACGAGCACATCGTCGAGGCCGGCTACGACCTGGGCGGCAACCACTGGACCGTGCTGCGCGAGATCATCCTGCCCTGGGCCATGCCCGGCGTGGTCTCCGGCTGCATTGTGGTGTTCATGCTGACCCTGGGCAGCTACCTGACGCCGATCCTGATGGGCGGCAAGGACAGCGCCTGGTTCACCGAGCAGATCTTCACCCAGTTCATCACCCGCTTTAACTGGGAACAGGGCGCGGCGCTGGGCGTGTTGCTGCTGGTGCTGTCCTCGGTGATCGTCTGGGCCGGCCTGCGGGTGACCGGGCAGAATCTCCGCAAGGTGATGGGGTAATGGGGTAAGTCATGCTGCGATCGGTTCCGCGTTCGGCCTGGTTTGATCGCCTGTATCTGGCGTACCTGGTGGTGTTCTTCCTGTATCTGGCGCTGCCGCTGCTGGTGACGGCGGTGTTTGCCTTCAATGACGCGCCTTTTCCCTCGCTGCCCTGGCAAGGCTTCACCCTGGACTGGTTCTTCGCCGACGGCAGCGGCGGGCGCACCGGCCTGTTCCACGACGACGGCCTGCTGTCGGCGCTGTGGGTCAGCGTGGTGGTGGCCTTCTGGGTGACGCTGTTGTGCGTGGCGATCGGCTGCGCCAACGCCATCCTGTTCGAGCGGCTGGAATTTCGGGGCAAGGAGCTGCTGTATCTGGTGATGCTGCTGCCGCTGGTGATTCCGGGTGTGATTCTCGGTGTGTCGATCCTGGTGTTCTACAGCGGGATGGCCAACGAGGCGTCCCAGCAGTGGGGCATCGAGCTGGACGTGTTCCGGCCGGGGCTGCCGCTGGTGATCGCCGGCCAGGTGGCGTTTATCACCACCCTGTGCACCCTGGTGATCGCGGCGCGCCTGCGCAAGTTTGATCGCCAATTGGAAGAGGCGGCCCTCAACCTCGGCGCAACGCCGGTGGTGGCCTGGTTCACCGTTACCCTGCCGTGGCTGATGCCGTCGATTCTTGGCGCGGCCGCCATGGCGTTCCTGATGTCCTTCGAGAACTTCAACACCACCGTGATGCTCACCGGCAGCGACACGCCGCTGACCGTCGCCCTGTTCAACCGGCTGCGGGAAGGTTCGACGCCGGTGCTCAACGCCGTGGCGCTGTTGCTGATGGTGGGCTCGGCGCTGCTGGCCGTGCTCGCCATGGGCCGCGGCGGCAAGGGCCGGTCTCAGTAGCCCAGCGGCGGGCGGTGGGTGAGGTAGGCCAGGGCGTAGAGGTCGAGTTCGGTCGGCGCGTAGTAGAACCCCTGGTAGACGTGCAGTGGCTCCTCGCGCGCCAGCATCGCCAGGCGTTGGCGGTCGATACCGTCGGCGGAGATCACGCCTGCCCGGGCCAGTTGCGCCCGTAGGGTGTCGGCCGAGAACTGACGGGCATAGCCGCCGAAGTGGTGTTCGGAAAGCGCGGCCAACTCCCGCGAGAGCGCATTCGACATCGTGCTGCCGTCCAGCCCGTCGGCATCGACCCGGCCCAGCCAGCTCCAGGCCACCAGCCCGGCCAGCCCACGTAAAAACGTTCGCCTATCCATGCTGGATGCCTCCCAGCAGGTGGTCCGCCAGCCGCAGCGCCAGCGCGACGATGGTGAAGGTGGGGTTGGACGCGCCGCCGGCGGGGAACACTGACGACCCTGCAACGTAGACGTTGTCGGTGGTGTGGACCCGGCAATGACGATCCACCACCGAGGTGTCCGGTGACAGCCCCATCCGGGTGGTGCCCATCAGGTGGCCGCCGCCGTGAATCCTGAACGTGGGTGCCAGCAGGGAGGGGCGTCCCAGGCCAGAGTGCAGCAGGGCCCGGGCAAAGTGGTTCCAGGTGGTCCGGGCCAGCTCATCGAAGGCGAAATGGAAATCGACCCGGGGCCGTGGCTGCCCCAGGGCGTTGTGCTGGTCGCTGTCCGATACCCGGTTGAATGGGTGGGGCGGCAATTCGGCACGCAGGCTGACGGGGGTCAGGAGCGCCTCGCGACGCCGGCCCAGCAGGGGCTCGGAGGTGACCTGAACGCGGTTGAAGTCGGCGCTGAGCGAGATCAGGCCCTGCTCGACGCAGTAGTCATCCGCCAGCTGCAGGGCGTGCACCACGCGTTCGCCTTCGTCGATAACCGGCTGCAGGCGCGGCCAGTCCAGATACATGTGCGCCACGGCGTAGAGGTGCGGGTGATCCATCAGCCCCACACCCACCGGCAGATCGTCTCCCAGCCCGGACAGCTGCAGCAGCCGCGGATTACCGATACCGCCGCAGGCCAGGATGAAGCGGTCGGCGGTCAGCCGCATGGCCGGGGTTTCCGGAGCGGAGGTGCTGCGCAGTTCGAGCGCCGTGGCGTGGCCGCGACGATGCAGCAGCCGGGTGCAGGTTGCGTTCAGAACCAGATCAATGCCGGTGTGGTTGGCGATGGGCTCATGGAACTTCCGGTTGAAGCGCACGGGCGGGCTCAGGAAGAAGGGTTTGTAGACCAGCGTGTCGCTGTCCGGGATTGCGACCGACGCCCGGTGGCTGGCATTGGCCGGCAGTTCCAGGATGGCGGCGGCGTCCGGGTACCAGCGGCTGAGCGTGGCGAAGGGAATCGGCCATTCACCCGCCAGGAAGGCGCGTTCCTCCAGCACGGCGCAGAAGCCGCCCCAGATGGTGGAGCTGCCGCCGAAACAGCGCTGGGTGTGCATGGGGAAGTAGCCGTCGCTCAGATCGCCGTGCAGTTCGACGCGGGCCAGATCCTGGGCGGTCGCAGACGCGGTCAGCCCGCCGCTCTCGATCAGCGCAATACGGCGCCCGGACGCCTGCCCCAGGGCCAGGGCGGTGGTGATGCCGGCCGGGCCGCTGCCGATGATGGCGAAGTCGTAGTGCCGTTGTGGCGGGGTTTCCAGGATCACCGGTCGATGTCCCTATCAGGATGGCGAAGGGCAAACAGTCACGATCTCTTTTCAGTATCGGTGAGGGCGACGTCGGCAATAGATTTTTTTGCTACATCGAAGCGATCCGGATAGGACAAAAATGCAAGTAACTGTATGGGTGGGGCGTCGCCCATCTGTCCCGTTCATTGGCATCGCCGTTGTGTTAGCTTGTTTCCTTTTTCGTTAGCGGGAAACCTATGTCGGCGGATAACACCGGGGAAATCACCAAGGGCGTCCTGTTCGGGGTGGGCGCGTACACCATGTGGGGCTGCTTCCCCCTGTTCTTCGCGTTGTTCGAAGGGGTGCCGGCGTACGAGGTGCTGTTCCACCGGATTATCTGGTCGAGTGTGTTCCTGGCTCTGGTGATCGCGCTGCTGCGGCGCTGGACGCCGGTGCGCGACGCCTTCCGCAACCCGCGCCAGTTGTGGCGGGTGCTGGCCTGCGCGGTGCTGATCGCCACCAACTGGGGTATCTACATCTACGCGGTGGAAACCCACCATGTGCTGCAGGCCAGCCTCGGCTATTTCATGACGCCGCTGGTGAACGTGGGTCTGGGGATGCTGGTGCTGCGCGAGCGCATGGTGCGTTTGCAGATGGCCGCGGTGATCCTGACGGCCGTTGGTATCCTGGTGCAGCTGGTGGTGCTGGGGAGCCTGCCCTGGATCACGCTGGTGCTGGCGGGCACGTTTGGCACCTACGGTCTGCTGCGCAAACAGGTGGAGCTGGACGGTCTGTCGGGACTGTTCGTGGAAACCCTGTTGCTGTTGCCGGTGGGTTTGATGGCCCTGGGCTGGTTGTCGTCCGAGGGACTGTCCCACTTCGGTGACGGCGCACGTGCCACCGCCCTGCTGATGGCCAGCGGTGTGGTCACGGCCCTGCCGCTGCTGGCATTCGCCGGCGCGGCCCGGCGCCTGAAGCTGGCGACCGTCGGCTTCCTGATGTACATCAACCCGAGCCTGCAGTTCCTCATCGCCCTGTTCGTGTTCAACGAGCCGCTCAGTACGACGCAGCTGGTGAGCTTTGCCATCATCTGGGCGGCGCTGCTGCTGTATTCCTGGTCGTCCTGGAACACGCGTTCGGTGGCGGCGGCCAAGGCGACCTGAAAGTCGCTGCGGGCGCCTGTTCCGTTCCGGGCATTCCGGGATGATTGATGAGATCCGGCTCGCGGGGGGCGACGGTCGCCATTGTCGGTTACACTCCCGGCTGTCGTTCAGCAGAAGGCGTGCTTTCATCCATGTCGCAGTCTCCCGGCATCCTGTCGATTCAGGCACTCTCGGTCGGTTCCCTCTCGGACGTCCATCTGGACGTCCGGCCCGGTGAAGTGGTGTGTCTGTCCGGTCCTTCCGGCTCGGGCAAGAGTCGCCTGTTACGGGCGGTAGCGGACCTCGAGGCCCATGGCGGCCAGGTCAGCCACGACGGCCGCTCACAGGGCTCGCTGGCGGCCCATGAGTGGCGCCGCCGGGTGATGATGGTCCCGGCCGAGAGCCAATGGTGGTTCGATCAGGTGGGCGCCCACTTCCCGGACGACCTGCCCGAGGCGGACCTGCACGCCCTCGGGTTTGTCAGCGAGGTGACGGGCTGGTCCGTCAGCCGCCTGTCGTCCGGCGAGCGCCAGCGGCTGGCCTTGCTGCGGGCGCTGGTCAGCGGGCCGTCGGCGATCCTGTTGGACGAACCCACCAGCAACCTGGACCCCGAACGCACCCTTGCCACGGAAGACTGGCTGCGCCGCTGCATTCACCAGCGACGCCTCTGCGCCTTGTGGGTTGCCCACGACCCCGCCCAGATTGAGCGCGTTGCCGACCGACATGTCCGCGTCACGGATCATGGACTGGAGGTGGTGTCATGGGCGTGATCGATCTGGCCTGGTGGAAGCTGGCCCTGGCGGCGAGCATGGTCCTGCTGCTGGCCCTGTTCACCCATCTGGGACGCCTGGGTATGACCCGCAGCCTGGTGATCGCCGCAAGCCGTACCGTCGTGCAGCTGGCGCTGATCGGGGTCGTGCTGGAGGCGCTGTTCTCCACATCGAGCCCGGTCTGGGTGCTGCTCATGGCGATGGTCATGCTGCTGGTGGCCGGGCGCGAAGTCACGGCCCGTCAGAACCGGCGGCTCACCGGGTGGTGGGCGTTTGGTCTGGGCACTGGCGCCATGTTCGTGTCGTCCTTTGCGGTGACGGTGTTTGTCCTCACGGTGGTGATCGGTCCCGATCCCTGGTACGCGCCCCAGTACGCCATCCCCCTGCTGGGCATGATCCTGGGCAACGCCATGACCGGCGTGTCGCTGTGCCTGGAGCGGCTGACCGAATCGGTCTGGCGGCAGCGGGCGGTGATCGAGGCGCGCCTGATGCTGGGCCAGACCTGGCGCGAGGCGATCGGTGATATCCGGCGCGATGCCATGCGCAGCGGCATGATCCCGTCGATCAATGCCATGGCGGCGGCGGGGATTGTGGCCCTGCCGGGCATGATGACCGGCCAGATCCTGGCGGGCAGCTCGCCGGGTGTGGCGGTGAAGTATCAGATCCTGGTGATGTTCGCGATCAACATCGGGTCCGGGTTTGGCACGGTGATGGCCGTGTCCTGGGGCAGTCGGCGTCTGTTCGATGAGCGCGAACGCCTGCGCCTGGATCGGTTGACCCGTTCTCCGGCGCGATGACGTGCGCTGACCGGTGCGCTCAGGCGCCCGGTTCGGGGAAGGCGTGCTTAGCCAATCCGGAAACCCGGATTACGCTTGCGCAGGCAGGCGATGACTTTCTCGCGCGGGGTGGAGCTTTCGAACGCGGTGGGCAGTTCGTCGCTGCCAAACAGGTCGATCAGTTGCGCGGTATGGGGACCATCGTGTTTGGCGATCCACAGACCGTTTCCGGTTTTCAGTTCGATACTCGATTGCACGGTATCCAAATGACCTCCTTAGTGGGGGTGTGGGTTCCAGCGGCTCATTGTCCAGAACAGCCCGGCCAGGGCGTAGGTAACGCACATCGGCAGTAGCCAGAGCTTGTGTTCGTAGGGTAGTTCGATACCCGTGGACTGCGTCAGTTCCGGCCATACCGATTCCAGGTTGACCAGGATCAGGATGGCGAGTGACGAGAGAGTGACAAAGCCGCCGATCAGGACCGGTGCGCTGTCCGTGTGATCACGGTGCGGGCACTCGGTTGAGTCGGGTTGCGGTCCTTCCGCGGTGTATCCTTCCATGACGTCTTCCCTCTTCCGTGAGTTTTTGCCGCAGCTAAAAAATCAGGTTCAGAATGATCAGGAATCCATACTGACGGGACTGCTTATACCCTTGGTCCTTCTCCAAGATGGGGTCATTCCATCCGAATTCAAGGGGCAGTATCCCGAAATTTGGTTGCAGTTATGTGATACGCAATCTCCAATCCATTGGATCACTGTCACCAACATGGGCGTTGAGCCGCCATCAACGGTGGCCACAGCCGGCTTCTTCAGAACCGGAACCCCTCATCCGCCTGGCGTTGCTCGACCCGGATGCCCTGCCGTTCCAGCAGGCCCACCAGGGCGCGGGTGTCGTCCATGTTGAGAAACGGCGCCAGGCCGATTTCCAGTTCCCGGTGCATCAGGAAAAGCCGCGGCGGAGTCCAGGGATGCCGCGCCGCTACCAGGTGAATCCGGGTGTCCCGGCGTGGCAGTTGCCACTCGGCCAGCTTGCGTTGCCGCCCTCGTTCCAGGCACAGGGTATCGGCATCGATCGACAGCACCTCGCAACGCTGGCACTCGCGACAGGTGGTGTAGATGGCCCAGGCCAGGGCGCTCAACTCAAGGCCGGCGAACGGCAGGATCAGCCAGGCGCCGGCCCAGGCCATGCCCCCGGCGATCAGCACCGAGACCACGAGCAGTGCGAACCAGACCCGCAGATTGCCGCGCCAGCTGAGAGAACGATTGGGTGTCAACAGCAGGCTTGTACCGCCACGCCGTCGCAGCCGCTGGACCATCGCAATACTCCCACGTGCCCACAACCGGGCGCCGCTTCCGGCATCGGTTGGCTTTTCAGTATAGAAGCGATCCGGAGGGTGGCCAAAAAATGACCTGTCATGGGCGGGCCGGCGTTGCAGGTGCCGGCCCGCCATAGGGACGGATCAGAAGTGCAGGACCTGCGGCTGTACCAGCCGGTCGTAGTCCTGATAACGCATCTGCATGACCTCGTCATGGCTGCCGGCGTTGAAGGAGATACGATCGTCCTCACGCAGGTGCTCGCTGACGAACACGTCCATGTTGTAGAGGTTGCCGAAAGGCGGCATTGCACCGAGCTCGCAGTCCGGAAACGCCTGGCGGATGTCGTCTTCGTCGGCCAGCTCCACGTCCTGGGAGCCCATGGAACGGCGCAGTTCGTCCAGGTGGACCCGGTCGGTGGACGGCAGGACCGTCATGAACAGGCGTCCGTTGGACTTGACGACCACGGTCTTGGCGAATTCGCGACCCCGGACGTGCGCCGCCTGGGCGGTCCGTGAAGCGTCGACGGTGGGTTCGTGCAATGCGGTCTGGTAGGTGACAGCGTTGCTGTCGAGATACTGCCGGAGTTTTTGACTGATCATGGCGTTGACCTCCCTCACCGAAGTGAAAGTCCCATGATGGCTTGCCCTTTCAGTTTAACACGGCTGGAGCCGGGCGAAGGAAGAGGTGCGCATGGGCCGTGCGCTTGCCGGTGTACCGGGTAACGCCGGTCACAAATGGAAATTGAACCGGGGGTACAGGCGTATTACTGTTGGCACTGACGACCCATTCGACGTTGGATCGGCACGTGCACCAAGGGCCCGATTCGCGTATTCCGGTAACCCCATGTCCACAGACACCATGACCTCACAAAACAGCCATTCCCAGAAACTGCTGCTGTTCGGCCTGTCCGGGCAGAAATCCTTCGCTATCGGCACCCTTAAGATCCGGGAGATCATGCCGTTTCCCCGGTTGACCAAGCTGCCGCACAGCCACCCTTCGGTGATCGGGACCACCACTTTCCGCGGTTCGGCGGTGCCGGTGATCGACATGGGCGCCGCGGTGGGCTATCCGCCGCTGTCCCGTGAAGAGCTGGCGCAAAGCTCGGTGATCGTCACCGACATCCAGCGCAAGGAGATCGGTTTCGTCGTGCGCTCGGTGCGCCAGATCATCGAAGCCGACTGGAAGGCGGTCAAGGCGCCGCCCAAGGCGCTGGGCAAGCAGGCCTTCGTGACCGGCCTGCTGGATCTGGAGGGCGAGGTCATCCAGTTGCTGGACGTGGAGCTGCTGCTGGCGCTGGTGTATCCCAGTGCCGTGGACACCGGCGAGGTGGTGCTTACGGACGTGCAGCGGGAAACCCTCAAGGGGCTCCGCATCCTGCTGGTGGACGATTCCCAGGTGGCGCGCAAGCAGCTTTCCGACGTGCTGGACAGCAAGGAGATTCCCTACCAGGTGACCACCAGCGGCGACGACGCCCGACAGATCATCCTGGAGGCGGCGGCCAGTAACCGATCCATCGACGTGCTGGTGAGCGACATCGAGATGCCGGGGCTGGACGGTTACGAGCTGGCTTTCCAGGTGCGCGACAACGCCACCATCCAGCAACCGTACATCATCCTCCATACGTCCCTGAACAGCGAGATGAGCGTCAGCTACGCCAATCAGGTCGGCGCCAACGAAGCACTGACCAAGTTCGACGCCAACGAACTGCTGCAGGCCATGCTGCGGGGAGCGCAAAGCCGCTGAGCGCCTGCCGCCGTCTTGACGCTCCGGGGCCCGTTACCTATACAGATTGAACAGATAACTCATTAACAGGCTGTCTGTTCGGGAGTGTGGGTCAGGGATCGCTCCGGTAGTACGCCCGGCATTCGGCGACTTGAGGAAGTCGCCGGGCAGCGTTGAGGGCGGCGTATGGCGGACACGGGGCAGTCGCAATCATCGGAAGAAGGACCGCATGAGCCAGAGGTCCGCGATCGCCTGAACCGGGTGGTTTTCTACGGCTCGGTCATCGGCATTGTCGGCTTCGCCTTGCTGACCATGCTCTTTACGGAATCGGCCAGCGCCGTGATCAATCAGGTGCTGGGCTGGATCTCCAGCAGTTTCGGCTGGTTCTATTTCCTCGCGGTGGTGGTCTACCTGGTCTTCGTGATCGGCATCGGGCTGTCCCGCTACGGCAAGCTGCGCCTGGGGCCGGCCCATTCCAAACCGGATTTCAACGTGGTGACCTGGGCGGCGATGCTGTTCTCGGCGGGCATCGGTATCGACCTGCTGTTCTTCTGCATTGCCGAACCGGTGACCCAGTTCCTGGCGCCGCCCACGGCCCAGCCCGACCAGGTGGCCGCCGCCCGCCACGCCATGCAACTGACGTTCTTCCACTGGGGCCTGTCCGGCTGGGGCGTCTACACGCTGGTGGGCATGGCCCTGGCGTTTTTCAGCTACCGCCACGGGCTGCCGTTGACCATCCGTTCCACCCTGTATCCCATCTTCGGACGACGCATTCACGGACCCATTGGCCACGCCGTGGACATTGCGGCCGTCCTTGGGACGGTGTTCGGAATCGCCACCAGCCTGGGGATCGGCATCATCCAGCTCAATTTCGGCCTCAACTACATGTTCGGCATTTCCGAAAGCACGCTGACCCAGTCGATCCTGGCGATCCTGATCGTCATTTTCGCCACTATTTCGGCGGTGACGGGTGTCGACAAGGGTATTCGCCGGCTGTCTGAGTTCAATATGGCGCTGGCACTGCTGTTGATGCTGTTCGTGCTGTTCACCGGCAAGACGGTGTTCCTGCTCAACGCGCTGGTGATGAACATCGGCGATTACCTGTCCGACTTCGTGAGCCTGTCGATGGACACCTACGCCTTCGATCCGCCCACCGACTGGCTCAACGCCTGGACCGTGTTCTTCTGGGCCTGGTGGATTGCCTGGGGGCCCTTCGTGGGGCTGTTCCTGGCGCGCATCTCGCGGGGCCGGACCATCCGCCAGTTCGTCGCCGGCACCCTGATCCTGCCGCTGACGTTCATGATGGCGTGGATGTCGATCATGGGGAACAGCGCCATCGACCTGGTGATCAACGACGCCGGCGTCGCGGAGTTCGGGCAGCGGGCCATGGAAAGTCCCGGCTCCTCGATCTACCTGTTCATGGAAAGCTATCCCTGGGTCAGCTTTACCACCATTGTGGTGACCATCCTGGCGGTGGTGTTCTTCGTCACCTCCGGCGACTCCGGGTCGCTGGTGCTGTCCAACCTGACCTCCATTCTCCGTGATCCGAACCACGACGCCCCGTCCTGGATGCGGATCCTGTGGGCGGCGGTGATAGGCGTGCTGACGCTGGCGCTGCTGATGGCCGGTGGCCTGTCGGCCCTGCAGAGTACGGTGGTGATCATGGGGCTGCCGTTTGCTTTCGTGTTGTTCCTGATGATCGTCGGGGTGTTCAAGGCGTTGCGACTGGAAGGGCTGAAAGAAGACAGCCACCTGGTCAGCATGTCCGGCTACCTGTCCGGAAGAGTGGTGTCGAACGAGCAGAAGGGCACACTCAACTGGCGCCAGCGGTTGTCCCGCAGTGTCAGCTTTCCGAGTCACGCCGATGTCCGGAAGTTCCTGGATGAAACGGCACAGCCCGCCATGGACGACTTTGCCCGGGTGCTGGGGGAAAAGGGATTCACGGTCGGCGTGGACAGTGGGGAGGGGGATCAGGAGCACGTCGGTCTGGTGGTTGACCTGGGCGGCGAGCAGAACTTCACCTATCAGGTGTGGCCCCGCAAATGCCTGATGCCTGCCTTTTCCATCCGGGCCACGCGCGGCGACACGCACTACTACCGGGCGGAAGTGCACATCGGCGAGGGCGGGCAGGGCTATGACCTGTTCGGATACAGCCAGGAACAGGTGATCGCCGACATCCTCGACCAGTACGAGCGGCATCTTCTTTTCCTGCATACGCAGCGCGAATTGCCCGGCGGTGATACCATCATGCCCGACAGTCATACGCAGTAGGGCATTGGGGGGAGCCAGTCCAGAATGAGTCAGCAAGATTTTGATGCAACGTTCGATTACGTCGTGGTCGGTGCCGGGTCCGCCGGTTCGGTCCTGGCCGATCGCCTGAGCGCGGACGGCAGCAACCAGGTGTTGGTGCTGGAATACGGCGGCCGTGACAATTCCATTTTCATACAGATGCCCACAGCCCTCTCGATTCCCCTGAACAAGCCGAAATTCGACTGGGAGTTCTACACCGAACCCGAGCCGGGCCTGAATGGCCGTCGCCTGCATCAGGCGCGCGGCAAGGTGATCGGCGGCTCGTCGTCCATCAACGGCATGGCCTACGTGCGCGGGTGCGCGGGCGACTTTGAAGAGTGGGAAGCACTCGGCGCCCGGGGCTGGGGTTACCGCGACGTGCTGCCGTATTTCCGGCGCGCGGAGGATTGCCTCTACGGTGAAGACGACTACCGGTCCACGGGCGGCCCGGTCGGTGTCTGCAACGGCAACAACATGAAAAACCCGTTGTACCGGGCTTTCATCGAAGCCGGCAAGCAGGCGGGTTACGGCGAAACCAGCGACTACAACGGCTATCGCCAGGAAGGTTTCTGCCGCATGGACATGTCGGTGCGCAATGGCGTGCGCAGTTCCACCGCCAACGCTTACCTCAAGCCGGCGCTCAACCGCGCCAACCTCAAGCTGGAAATGCGCGCCCTGACCACGCGCATCCTGCTGGACGGCAAGAAAGCGGTGGGCGTGGAATACGAGCAGGGCGGTCGCACCGTGAAGGTGGCGGCGCGCAAGGAAGTGATCCTGTCAGCCAGCGCTTTCAATTCGCCCAAGCTGCTGATGCTTTCTGGCATCGGGCCGGCCGATCACCTGCAGGAAATGGGCATCGACGTGGTGCACAACCTGCCGGGTGTGGGCGAGAACCTGCACGATCACCTGGAGGTCTGGATCCAGCAGGCCTGCACCCAGAAGATCACCCTCAATGGCTGGCTGAACCCGTTCGGTCAGGCGTGGATCGGCGCGCGATGGATCCTGTCCAAATCCGGACTGGGTGCCACCAACCACTTCGAGTCCAACGGCTACATCCGCAGTCGCGCCGGGCTCAAGTATCCGGACCTGCAATACCACTTCCTGGCCGGCGCTGTGGCCTACGACGGTTCCGCATCGGCCGAGGGCCATGGTTTCCAGGCTCATCTGGGTGCCAACAAGCCCAAGAGCCGGGGTCGGGTGCGTCTGCGCTCCAGCGATCCGGAAGCGCCGCCCAGCATGTTTTTCAACTACCTCAGCGACGAGGACGACCGCCGCACCTATCGCGACGGCATCCGCCTGACCCGGGAGATCTTCGGCCAGCCGGCGTTTGATCCCTATCGCGGCAAGGAACTGATGCCCGGTGACGACGTCCAGAGCGACGACGAGCTGGACAACTGGGTGGCGGACAATGCGGAAACCGCCTATCACCCCTGTGGCAGTTGTCGCATGGGCGAAGACGACATGGCGGTGGTGGATTCCGAATGCCGCGTACACGGCATGGAAAACCTGCGGGTGGTGGATTCCTCCATTATGCCGGCGGTCACCAACGGCAACATCAACGCGCCCACCATCATGATCGGCGAGCGCGGCGCGGACCTGATCCTGGGCCGCAAGCTGCCTCCGGCGGAGGTGGAATCCTTCGCGCCGGAGAACTGGTCAACCAGCCAGCGTGAAGGCAGCGCCAGCCGGTAACGAGACGGCTGGAAACGCCGTGATCGCGTTCGCGGGGCCCGGGCCTATAAGCGGACGCGCATCTCGGTGACGCTGTCCGGCGTCATGCCAATCATCTCGTCGGTGCCTGCCGGCGGGATGATCTCTGTCTGCTGGATCTTGAAGCCGTGGAAGGCTTCCCGCACTTCGCAGCTGCTGGTAAACAGCACCGGCCGCTGATCCTTGCCCACCAGAATGAAACCATCGTCCCCGATATAGAAGCGCGCCATGTAGTAGCGACCCTCCATGGAGACGACTTCCAGCAGGTCGATGTGAGTGTCCGGTCTGAGTCTGGCTTCCGCCATGGTGATGTTCATGTCCGCTCTCCTCTGTCCGATGCGCCGGGCCGGAATACCTGCCGGTGATACGACGATATACGCTGGCCGTCGCGGACGGGATGGGTGCCTGTGGTTGTTTTTTGCACACTTCAGCATAGGCCTGTCAGGCGGCGGAGGACAATGATTTTTCGCGGTGGCTTAACCCAGGTCGATGCCCACCTCCAGGCTGGCCCGGAAGCCGTCGGCAACGCTGCCGGAGATGCTGGCGGTCTGGTGGGGCGCGCCGTCGCGGAACAGGAAGTCCGCGTCGACGGTCGCGACCGACCGGTTCGGCCCGCGAGGGTAGAGTGGCGAGTGGTACACCGCCCGGGTGATGGCGTCGGGAAACACCAGCTGTGAGGTGGCGGTGGCGGTCGTGTCGCCGTGCAGGAATACCTGGAAATGGATGTGGGTGATCCGGCCCCGGTACCAGCCCGGATAGACGGTTTCGAACCGGACCCGGCCGTGCTCGTCCACCGGCTGGAGCCCGCGCATGAACGTCTGCCCGGTGGCGCTGCCATAGCCGGAATAGACGCCGTCCCGGTCGCAATGCCAGACGTAGACCGAGGCATTGCCCGGAATCGGCTGGCAGCCGTGGTGGATGTCCAGCAGCGTGAAGGTCAGCTCCAGCGGAATGCCAGCGCGGCCTTCGGTGATATCGGAGCGGGTCAGGGCGTCGTTGTCGAGCTGGGCGGACAGCGGGAAAGGCCCGGCGGTTTCGCGCGGAATCAGCACGCAGCGGCCTGCTTCACCCGGATCCGCGGCGAAAGCGCGGCGCCAGCCGGTCAGGGGTGTTGCACCCAGGGCGCCCAGCAGAGCCAGCATCCGGCGACGGCTGAACGGCGCGCTCCACGATCGTTGCTTGCTCATGGCGTTGCCTCCCTTGCAGGGCGATCGGCCACGGTCTGATTCCAGTGTCTTAAACACAGGAACCGACATGGTGACGGCGAGGCCGTCCCGGGTCAGGCGCGGCCGTTGGCGGCCACCGCCCGGCGCCGCTTGCGCCCGCCTGTTCTCTGGGGCAGTTCCAGCTTGTAGCCGACGCCATAGACCGAGTGGATGATGTCCTGCCCGGTCAACGAGAACAGTTTCTTGCGCACCTTGTTGATGTGCGAGTCGATGGTGCGGTCATTGACCACCCGCTGGTCATCGTAGGCGTGAGACATAATCTGATCGCGAGAGAATATACGACCGCTTTGCGAACACAGTGCACTGAGGATACGCCATTCCACCAGCGTTAGCTGGACGCGGCTGCCATCGTAGGCGGCGGTCAGCGTGCCTTCGTCCAGGGTCAGGCCAGGGCGGCCGTCGGACAGCG
The DNA here is from genome assembly GCF_011421605.1 of Marinobacter sp. JSM 1782161. NCBI lineage: Bacteria > Pseudomonadati > Pseudomonadota > Gammaproteobacteria > Pseudomonadales > Marinobacteraceae > Marinobacter > Marinobacter sp. JSM 1782161. The sequence goes on along the minus strand of NZ_WSSA01000002.1, from coordinate 1,581,862 downwards.
GCGAAGCCGCCGCGGTACGGCGCATGACCGTCTTGACCCGGGCCACCACTTCGCGCGGGCTGAAGGGCTTACAGATGTAGTCGTCGGCACCCAGCTCCAGGCCGATCAGGCGATCCACCTCTTCCACCCGGGCGGTGATCATGATGATCGGCACGTGGGAGGTCTGGCGCACCCTGCGGCAGATGTCGATGCCGTCCGCTCGCGGCAGTCCCAGGTCCAGCAGGACCATGTCCCACGGGTGGCTGAGGATCGTCTGGGTCGCCAGGTGACCGTCGGTCAGGTGGGTCACTTCGAAACCGTGTTGATGCAGGTATTCGCCCAGGATACTGGCCAGTTCGATCTCATCTTCGATCAGCAGAATGTCCATATTACACCTTTGCCAGGGGGAGGGAGACGGTCACACGCAGGCCGCCCAGGGAGCTCGAGGCGATATCGATCGATCCATGATGGGCCTCGACGATCTTGTGGCACAGACTCAGCCCCAGGCCAGCCCCGCCGCTGTTGCGGCTGCGTGACGGGTCGACGCGGTACAGGCGCTCGAACAGGCGTGCCTGCAGCGGCTCCGGCACGCCGGGCGGCGAGTCCTCGACGACGATACGGGCCCGGCCGTCCGTTGCCTCGAGACCCAGGATCACCTGTCCCGGCGCATGGGTATGTTGTTGGGCGTTGTTGAGCAGGTTCAGCAGCAACTGTCCCAGCCGGTCGCTGTCACCCAGCACCATCAGGCGATCGCGCTGGTGCGTTTGGAACGAGAACGCCAGGCCAGCCCGTTCGCAGGCCGGTGCGATGGAGGCCGCAGCCTGCTCGGCGATGACCGCCAGGTTGCAGGCTTCCTTGCGGTAGCTCAGGGCGCCGATGTCGGAAAGGGACAGTTCGTAGAGATCGTCGATCAGGTGCTTGAGCCGGCCCACATGATGCAACAGGCGGGTGACCGCGGCCGGATCCAGCGGGCGAATGCCGTCCTCCATGGACTCCAGATCCGCCTGCAGCACCGCGATAGGCGTGCGCAGCTCGTGGGAGGTGTCCGCCACCCACTGGCGCTGGGCCTGTTCGCTCTTGCGCAGACTGGCGCCCAGGTCGTTGAGGTGGGTGGTCAGCACATTGAGTTCGTCGTGGCCGGCGACGGCAAGTCGCGCGTCGTACTGTCCCAGGCTGAAGTGCCGCACCTGGTCCACCAGCTTGCGGATGCGGTTGGTCAACAGATGGGACAGGATCAATGCCACCAGCACCGCCGCCGCCAGGGCGATGCCGGTGATGATCAGCAGGGCGTCGGTCTGTTGTCGCAGGAAGCCTTCATCGTGGTAATCGCGCAGTTCTGGAGGTGGCGGCAGGCCCAGGTAGCCGACGGTGGCGCCGTCCACGTCGATGGGCAGCAGCAGGGCGTCGTCGCCGGGCCAGTCCGTGTCCGACACCGGCTGGCGCCGGGCATCGAGCAGGAACAGGGGCAGGCCCGGATGGGGACGGTTATCCGGCCCGGCTTCCGGTGGGGGGAAGGGGGCGTCCCGGTGGTCAAAAGCGGGCGGCAAGGGTGCCCGACGGGCCCGGAACTCATGCCAGCGTGCGGGGGAAGCGAGAGCATCCCAGCTTTGCCGCTCGCGGTAGACATCCGCCAGTTCGTTGACCAGCGGCTGCAGCCGGGTGACCGCACGCTGCTCGACGTAGTCCCAGAAGCCCTCGCGGATGCTGGACCCCATGAAAAACCACATGCCGGCGGCAATGGCGATGCTCACCACAAGGATGGACGCGAAGAGCTGACCTCGAAAACTCACTGCAGGCTCCTGGTGGACCGAGCGAATCAATGTCGCCGTCAGGATAAGCACAAAATGTGCAAACAATGTTGTGTTCTGTAATGGCTTGTCCGTTTTGGCGGCAGGCCGGCGTTGGTCGGTCAGCTACGCAGGATGCCCACCACCAGGCGGCCTGCCAGGCCCAGCAGGATGACGCCGAACAGCCGCTCGAACCAGAGCGTGTGCCTTTGCAGGGCCGACAGCCAGCGCGGACTGGAAAACAGCCAGGCGACGATCAGGTACCAGCCGGCGTCGATGGCCATGGCGGTGGCGGCGTAGCCGAGTTTGGCGAGAAAGGAGGTGTCGACGCCCACCACCTGGCTGAACAGGGCAATGAAGAAGATGCTGATCTTGGGGTTGAGGAACACCACCAGAAAACCGTCCCGCGCGGCGCCGGTGGTGGCCACGTCGGGCAGTTCGGTGGCGGCCTGGCGTCTGGCCCGCAGTCCTTTCACGCCAAGCCAGGCCAGATAGAGGGCGCCGCCCCACTGCAGCAGACCGAAGGCCACCGGCGACGCCTTGATCACCGCCGCCAGCCCGACGATGCTTAGGAAGGCGTAAAGTCCCACCCCCAGGCCGTGGCTCAGGGCGGCCACCACGCCGTGCCGGCGTCCGCCGGAGAGCGTCTGCTTGAGGACGACGGCCAGGGACGGGCCCGGCGACATGGCGCCGAGAATGCAGATGGTGACGACGGTGAGCCAGGTGGCCAGGGTCATGGGGAGAGTCCGGGTAACGACGTTCGAATCGCGCCAGTTTAATGCAGCCGCCTGATGCACGTCATCTTTTGGGCCCCGGACCGGGTTAGCTGGACTATGCTGGCAAAGGGCGAATCCGGCAGAGGGGAGGAACAGCATGCAGCAAACCGGCGTGGTACTGACCGGTGGTGGCGCCCGCGCCGCCTACCAGGTGGGGGTGCTGAAAGCCATATCCGAGATGTATCCGGACTGGGCCCATCCGTTCCAGCAGATCGTGGGTACCTCGGCTGGGGCAATCAACGCCGTCGCCATTGGTGGCGGTGGCGGGCGGTTCCGGCACAACATCGCCAAGCTGGAGGGCATCTGGTCGAAGCTGAACATCGACCAGATCTACAAGAGCCACAGCTACGACATCCTGCGCAACCTGACCGAGGTCGCCCGCCTGCTACTGGCGGACGGCCAGGGGGAGAAACCCTTGTCCCTTCTCAACAACAGCCCGCTGCGGCAGTTACTGGAGAAGGAGCTGGACTTCGACACCCTGCACCAGACCATTGCCGACAACCGGATCAGCGCGATCGGGGTCAACGCCTGTGGCTATTCCACAGGGCAGAATATCTGCTTCTTCGAGGCCAACGAGAAACTGGCGAACTGGACCCAGGGTCAGCGCGCCGGGGCCCATACGCAATTGAATCTGGACCACGTGATGGCCTCCTCGGCGATCCCCACGCTGTTCCAGCCGGTCAAGATCAACCGCGAATACTTTGGTGACGGTGTTACCCGACAGATGGCCCACATCAGCCCGGTGCTGCGGCTGGGCGCGGAAAAGGTGCTGGTCATCGGCGTCAGCGCCAATCACGTGTGCTTCCCCCAGCGTCCCCGGCAACCTTCGGTACCGGGGTTTGCCCAGGTGCTGGCCCATGTCTTCAACGGCATGTTCCTGGACACCCTCGACTACGACATTGACCGCCTGAGGCAGGTTAACGGCCTGCTGGAGCTGGTTCCGGAAAAGAAGCTGGGGCAGGCCGGCCTGGACCTCAAGCCGGTGCGGCTGCTGGAAATCTCCCCCAGCGCCGACATCGGCGAAATAGCCACCGACTACATCGACAGCTTGCCGCTGGTGCTGCGAAAGCTGCTGGGGGCCAATGTCGGGAGTTACACACCGGGCGCCACGCTCGCCAGCTACCTGCTGTTCGACCACCGCTTCTGCAGTGCCCTGATCAGCCTGGGGTACAAGGACGGCCAGGCCCAGGCACGGCAGATTGAGAGTTTCTTCGCTGACAGCTGATGAGCGTCGGTCGGGCGTCGTCTGCAGACAGGTAATTGTTTTTACAAATTTTCTCAGACAATCCGCGCTGGGTTCACTAGGGTATGAATGCCCAGTCTCGCTTTGATCGCGTTATGTCCCGGTACTGTGATTACACCAGTCTCAAGGGGTGATGTTCTGGATTCAGAAGGGCGGCTGGTTACGGAGATGGAGATCTCCAGAGGCAAGCCTCACGGTGCTTTCGTTGAATAGTCCGCGACGGGGCGGGCCGTTTCCCGAGGCAGCCTTACCTACGGCCGGAAGGACGGAGAAGTACAGTTCTATTTTGAAGATGGCGAACTGGTTTTCAGTAATGTGTTTGATTCCGGAGAACGGCTCGGTCTAGACGGCACCCGGCATCGAGGTCGGCGCTGAGCAGAGACCCTTTTTGAACGGTTCTGTGCATGCGGCCATAAGTTGGCTGCGTCAGCCGCGCTGGTCGCAAAGCGGACGTTGAGGAGAGGCGGTATGACATGCTCCCCTCTGGCTTAACTGTTGAGCACCTTTCCCTCCATAAAAGATTAAGAGAGCCAAACAGGATTTGGCCGGACAAATTGCCGGTCACGTGGCCGGACAGGAAAATAGAAAATATGACCAGATGAAGCTGAGCTTCAAAACCTGGCAGTGATGTAAGTGTCTATTTATACTGGCTGCAAGGAAAATATATTACCGTCATCGGGAACTTTGTGCCGCTGCTGGCAACCGGTCATAATGCCGGACAAATACCCGGACAAACTGCCGGTCAGAAACTCAGAATCACTACACGAATTAAGGTATCAGATGACATCCTGGATGAGTGCCGCGCCTTTTGCGCCAAACGAGAAATCCTGTACGGAAGAGGGGCTTCTCGATCTGGCCAGCATCCTGAACAGGAAGGCCGCTCAGATCGCCGGCCAGCTTGAGCCGGAGACAGCGGATACGTTGCGCCGGCACATGGCTGTCATCAACTCGTACTACAGCAATTTGATTGAAGGCAATCGAACCCTTCCTCACCAGATCCGCGAGGCCCAGCGGGGAAATTTTGAGGACGATCCGGTTGCTAGGGACAAACAGATTGAGTCTCTTGCCCACATCGACGTACAAGCGTGGATAGCTTCTGAGGATCGGAGTCTGGAAGAAGTTATTTCCGTGGACTTCATCAAAGAGCTGCATCGCCGATTTTACAGGGACTTGCCTAGCGATCTTAAAAAGGTCGAGCTGGATGAAACGGGGGAAGTCGCCTGGGTTGAAGGTGGAAAGTTCAGGGATCGAGGGGTAAAGGTTGGTCAGCACATACCGGCTGACGCCGAACACCTGGAACAGTTAATGACGCAGTTCTGCAACGAATATAAAAGCGTCAGACACCAAGGTGATCGACGTCTGATCGCAATCGCAGCTGCACACCACCGATTCCTCTGGATCCATCCATTCCTGGATGGCAATGGCCGAGTTGTTCGTCTTTGGACGGATGCGGCATTCCGGGCGGCTGGACTGGAAAGCGTGGGCGTCTGGTGCTTGAGCCGGGGGCTTGCGATTTACTCCGAGAAGTACAAAAGCAACTTGGCTCAAGCTGACGCCGTCCAGCAGGGCCAAACCGATGGCAGAGGCCCGCTCAGTGAGCTTGGTCTGGCCCGGTTCTGTCATTTCGTTCTGGACACCTCCGTTGACCAAGTCAGCTACATTTCAGAGCTTCTGAACCTGAAATCAATGAAACGTCGAATCGAAGACTTCGTGGCGAGCAGGGATGACCTGAAACCCGCTTCTACATGGGTTCTGTATCAGGCGTTCATTCAGGGATCGATCTCAAGGTCTGATGCCCTGACATTAACTGGGGAGCGTGATGAGCGGACTGCCCGGCGACTACTTAAAAAGCTTCGCGATCTAGGCTTGCTGGTCGATGCAGACCCAAAGGATAGTCGCTCGCCACTTCTTTGGTCTGTTCCGGAGCATGCTGAGCCAGTCTATTTCCCAAAACTCTCACCCTAGTAGTTGGTTTCATGGAAAAGCCCGACCCAGAGGGGGCCTACCTCAGAGAAAGCGAACATTCGAAACAAAGTAGTCCTTCAGGTTTCCTGAGACCCGTTACTGAATGTCGTTCTCCTCTGACCACATCCGCAACTCATCCAGAATCTTTAATGCACTACGCCCGAAGTCCGTCAACTCATAGGTTACCGCCACTGGCCGGTCGTTAATCACTTTCCGCACCACCATCTGTCGCGCTTCCAGATCCTTCAGCCGTTGATCAATCATTTTCTTGCTAGCGCCGCCCAACATGCGAGCCAGATCATTGAAGCGCACCGGGCCGTCTTTCAGATGAAAGATGATAGACCCCGTCCATTTGCCCCCAATGATACGCATGCCGCGCTCAATGGCGCAGGGTTCGAGGCAGGCATTGATGGCGGTTTTTCGACCTTGAGCGTCTGTTTCCACATGGCTTCCCATGATCACACCTTCAATAAAAAGCAGGTTACTAAAAGTATACTAATTGATCCAAGAATACAGGTCACCATAGTATACCTGCAGCGGACAAGTAACCTACCAACCGAACAGATCGGAGGCTTCATGAGCAACATTCTCATCATTAATGCCCATCACCACTACTCCTTTGCCGAGGGCAAACTCAACGGCACCCTGGTGCAGATGGCCGACGAACTGCTGACCGCCAAGGGTCATCAGACTCGAATCGTGGAGGTGGACAAAGGCTGGGACGTGGACCAGGAACTGGAAAACCACCAATGGGCAGACATCGTGATTTTGCAGACCCCGGTCAACTGGATGGGCGTGCCCTGGACGTTCAAGAAATACATGGACGAGGTGTACACCGCCGGTATGGGTGGCTCCCTGTGCAACGGTGATGGCCGCACAGAAGATGCGCCCAAGTCGAATTACGGCGCCGGCGGCACACTGGTGGGTAAAAAGTATCTCATCTCGCTGACCTTCAACGCGCCAAAAGAATCTTTTGACGACCCGAACGAATACCTGTTCCGGGGCAAAAGTGTGGACGACCTGCTGTTCCCCATGCACATGAATTTCCGATTCTTTGCCATGGAACCGCTGCAAACCTTCGCCTGCTACGACGTGATGAAAAACCCGCAGGTGGAGGATGACTTCCAGCGCTTTGCCCAACACCTAGACGCCCACATTCCGGGATAAGGTAGGAGCTAATGATGTCACTCAGAACACACGCAATACTGCTGTTTTCAGCACTGCTCGTGTCGGTGACCAGTGTGGTCACCGCAGAGGAGGAGCCTCATCAGGCTGCCCATATCGCATCGCCAGAGTATTACACCGTGCTGAAGGAAAACGATCAGGTTCTGGTGCTTAAAATGGTGCTGGAGCCGGGTGAGTCAGACTCGATGCACCGGCACCATAATGAGACCGTATATTTTCAACAGGGCGGCCAATTGAGCATTGAACCGCTCAACGGCGACACCGTCGAGGCCAAGGTGCCAGACGGCCACGTGATGTGGCATCAGGCCTGGACTCACCGGGTGACCAACGTCGGCGACGACACCGTGATTGCGATCATTGTGGAAGACAAACCGTGAGGGCAACGCCATGACAGAGCAACACGCCGTCCACTGCGATTGCGGCGCGGTGGAAGTCACCATGACCGGCACCCCGAAGGTGCACGGTTACTGCCACTGCGAAGACTGCCGGGACCTGCTTCAGGTGCCCTACCACTCTGTTCTGGCGTGGGAGGCAGAGGAGGTGGAGATTACCCAGGGGGCGGAATCGGTGAAGACCTTTCAGCACCCCACGAAACGTATGACACGGGTATTTTGCAGCGATTGCGGCGAGGTTTTGTACAATACCAACGCCATGGGCTGGAAGCTGATCTCACAACTGCTGGTGCTGAAAAACCACGACCACACGTTGCCAGAGTCCTATCAGCCGAGCGGGCACTTTTTCTATGACCGCCGGATCATCAACATCGATGATCCGCTGCCGAAGCGGTAAGGCAAGACTCTCATCGGAGGCTGCGGCGATAGGCGCCCGGCGCCTGGCCCAGCCATTTCCTGAATGCTTTGGTGAAGGCACTCACCTCTTCAAAATGAAGCCGCCGGGAAACGTCCTCGACGCTCAGGTTCGGGTCCGCCAGGAGTCGAAGGGCATAATCCCGTTTCAGACCGGCGAGGATCTGGTTGTAGGACGTGTCCTCCTTTTTTAGCTTCCGCCACAGCAGGTTTTCCGTCATGCCCAGCTGCGACGCGATGTTTTGCTGCCGCAACCACCCCTGGTCGTTGTTGATCACCAACAACCGGCGGACTTGCCGGGTAAAGGGGGCAGCTTTGGTTCTCACCAGCATCATGTTCTGGTTGTCTCTCAGGATTTCCCGCACCGTGTCCTGGGTGATCGAGAGCGGAAGATCCGCCAGCTTTGCATCGAATACCAGCGCCGTGTCGGGTGCGTTAAACGTCGGGCGAACGCCGAACAGATAATGAAAATGCTCGTCGTGATCGCTCTCGGAGAAACGAAAACGAACCTGCCGTGGCTGAAGCTCCTCCCCGGCAAACCAGCCGAGCAGTCGCAGCAGAATCAGCAGCATGCTCTGATAGATGAACCGATAGCTGAGGGGCCGCCGCTCTTGAAACTCCAGCTCCAGGCGCACCTCCCCAGGCAGGTCCTGCAGTCGCAAACGGAACTGATCGGTGAACAACGAGAAGTACAGATTGAAATAATCCACCAGCGACGTCAGCGAATGGCACCCGACCGCACCAAGCGCAAACACACCGAAGGCTCTGCGCGGAACAGACCGATCCAGAAACCCAAGGAACAGATCGTCGGTGGTTTTCATCAACCGCGCAATCTCGCCGCTGTATTCCAGCACCGATAACCGATTCGCACTGACGCTCAATTGATCCGCCGACAGACCCAGCGCGTCCAGAATGGACCGGGCTTTCGGTGAATCCAGCCCAACCCCCTCCAACACATCGGCCAGAAAAATCACCGGAATGGTGGGTTCAATCAGTATGTCCTGAAGTGATTTCAACGGTGGAGCCTTTAGCTCTATTTTTGCTAATTTATCCGAAATTTTCTGACTCAATGCAACTATAGGACAATTTGACAGCAATAAACCAACCTTCCACCCAACCCCACAGCCTCCTATGGTGAATGACATTGGCGTTCCGTAAACCTCATGGGACCGAGCCCAAGCTTCTTTCCACGCACTCAGGAGGCCTTATGAACCGACACGACGAAACCCGCATTCTCAAACAGTGCCTGGATCTTCTGGCCGACAAATCCACCACCCTGTCCGCTAAGACGCACACCTCGTCGGTGAATCGCTATACCGACCTGCAGCGTTTTGAACAGGAACGTCGCGCCATTCATCAGGTATTGCCCGTGGCATATCTGCACAGCAGTGAGCTGCCCAACCCGAACAACTTTCGAACCGTGAGGACCCATTCCGGCAGCGTTCTATTCACCCGTACCGAGGCCGGTGACATTAAGGCGTTCCACAATGTCTGCCGTCACCGGGGTGCCCAGGTAGAATCCAGAACATCCGGCTGCGCCAAGGCGTTTTCTTGCCCCTACCACGCCTGGCGATACGGCAACGATGGCCAGTTGCTCTCGGTGCCGTTCGAGCAGGACTGCTTTCCTGAACTGGACAAAAGCCAGAGCGGGCTGGCGCCCATTCCCTGCGTGGAAGCCTTTGGCTTCGTCTGGCTCTGCCCGTCGGCGAAAAACGACGAAGACGCCAGACAGGTTCTCGAACACCACCTTGAGCCCATGAAGGCAGATCTGGTGTGGCTGCAGTGCCATCGGTTGCACACCTTTGAGCCCCATCACCGGGTCTGGAACGCCAACTGGAAGATCATCACCGAGGGAGGGCTAGAGACTTACCACTTTAAATTCGCCCATAAGAACACCATCGGGCCCTACTTCCTCAGCAACACCTGTGTGACGGACCAGATGGGCGTGCATTTTCGCGTAGTGATGCCAACGGAGGAACTCAAATCGGTGAAGACGGATTCAGCGCAGGTAGCCCAACTGCGGGACATCGCCCACATCGTGTACAGCATCGCCCCTCAGATGGTGCTGCTGGTGCAGAAAGATCACATCGACTGGATTCAGATGATCCCTCTCAGCGTGAATCAGAGTGAAATTATCATCACACCCTTGATCCCCAAACCAGTCCACGATCTCAGTGAAAAGGAACTGGGCTACTGGCGGCGCAATCGGGAAATTTCCCTTAAAACTCTGGATGAGGACTTTGAGCTGGGTCAACAGATTCAGGCCGGCATGAGCAGTGGCGCCAATAGCCAGCTCACATTTGGGCGCAACGAGGGCGCGCTAGCCCTCTTCAACGCTTGGGTGGAGGGCCAATTAAATCACTGCTAGGCAAAGTATGCTGAAACGGAAGTTTTGTTAACGTTTACTGGGAATCCTTAATGTGCGCTTTTGTTTAGCGACGGGAGGAGCCTGTTCGAAACCCGAGGGTGATCATCGACCGGGGCTGGCAGCGTCTGCGGCATCCAAAAGGACCAAGGACCGACTTACGCACCTAGATGTTAATACTCTCAGCTATCTCCAGAGCATCCTCGACCTCGACACCGAGGTACCGCACCGTGCTCGACATATTCGTGTGGCCCAACAGCAACTGGACGGCTCGAAGATTCTTGGTCTTCTTGTAGATCAATGTCGCTTTGCTGCGTCTCATTGAATGGGTTGCGTAGACTGAAGGGTCAAGTCCAATGCTGGTAATCCACTTTTTGACAAGACGGGCGTATTGATGAGTAGTGATATGGTCGAACTTTCGCATCCGGCTCGGCCACAAATAATCCATACCCGAGAGTCCGCGTAACTCGATCCATGCTTCGACCGATTCGCGCGTCTTTTTGGTTATCTCAAACTGAACAGGCTGACTGGTCTTCTGCTGGATGACTTGAGCCCGGTCCAGAACCTCACCGTTTCTGGAAATATCTCGAACCAAAAGCTTTACCAGATCGCAGGATCGGAGTTTGCAGTCAATTGCCATGTTGAACATAGCCAGCTCGCGGATGTTCTTCGCTATCTCTAACCGAATACGTATAGCCCATATTTGTTCGAGTTTGAGCGCTAGCTTCTGGCCGACGAGCTTCCCTTTGTTCCAGGGAGCTTGGCTGGTAGGAAATGTCATGACGTGGCCCTCTTTGGAGGGTAAGGGCCTTTAAGTATGGTTCAGAAGATCGTTATCTGCTGCTCAACCAGGTCGCAAAGCGAACATTGAGACCTCGTAAATTTCCGCCATCTAAATCGGTATCGGTAGCCGGTTGGACGATTTAAGTTCGCGTAGGGAGACGTTGGATCGGATGCTCGTAACACCTGGCAATCGCCGCAATACATGTTCAACGAAGCGACTGTAATCATCCAGATCTTTAGCAACGACTTGAAGTAAAAAATCAGCCTCGCCAGTCGTGTTGTGGCAAGAAAGAACGTTCGGGCTGCATTGAATAATCCGTTGAAATTCCTCTGTTGTTTCCTCGCTATGCTCATTACACCCTAGCTGGACGAACGCCAAGACACCCAGACCTAGCGCTCGCCGATCCAGGACTGCCTGATACCCGGCGATTACTCCGCTCTCCTCAAGTCGCTTTAATCGACGCCAGCATGGCGTTTCGCTTATCGAAAGTCGCCCCGCTACCTTGGCATTGGATAGCCTTCCATTCTCTTGGAGCATATCGAGAATATCGGCATCCACCCTATCAATTTTGAACATTTAGAAAGATCCATTCCTTAAGAAGCCATCTATTAAAAGACTATTTCATTTTATCTCAATTTTGTAGTGTGAATAGCAAGGCATTTTCAGGCTGTCGGAATTAACATAGAGAATCCGAAGCATTCACTGAAAAGAGGAAAGCACCCCATGAAGGCCGTTCTGATTGAGAAGTTTCAGGAACTACCCAAGCTCGTTGAGGTGAACGATCCAACCCCTGAAACACATGGCGTGGTAATTAAAGTAGAGGCCACCGGTGTGTGCCGATCTGATTGGCACGGCTGGATGGGGCACGACAAAGACATCGATCTACCCCATGTGCCCGGACACGAACTGGCTGGTGTGATCACTGCGGTTGGCAAGAACGTCTCCAACTGGAAAGTAGGTGATCGTGTGACCGTCCCTTTTATTTCCGGTTGCGGTTCATGCTCGGAATGCCATGCTGGTCATCAGCAGGTTTGTCACAATCAGGAGCAGCCAGGTTTTACTCATTGGGGTTCGTTTGCCGAGTACGTCGGCATCCACCAGGCCGATTTAAATCTTGTGGCCTTACCTGAGAACATGGACTTTGCGACAGCAGCCAGTCTTGGGTGTCGGTTTGCCACCTCGTTCCGAGCCATCGTCGATCAAGGTAAGGTAAGTGCCGGACAACGGGTTGCGGTCCATGGCTGTGGCGGAGTCGGTCTATCTGCGATCATGATCGCAAATGCTGTTGGTGCAAATGTGATCGCAATCGATATCGATGACGAAAAGCTCGCATTGGCAAAGAACTTGGGAGCAGTTGCAACCCTGAACGGCGCAGCTGTGGCAGACGTGCCTGAGGCAGTCATTGAATTGACCAAAGGCGGGGCTCATGTGTCTTTGGATGCCCTCGGCCATCCCATGACCTGCTTCAACTCAATTCAAAATCTTCGACCACGCGGGAAGCACATCCAGGTTGGCCTGATGCTGGGAGATCACACCACACCGCAAGTCCCGATGGCCAAGGTGATTGGTAAGGAACTGGAAATTCTTGGTTCCCATGGCATGCAGGCATATCGTTATGGTGCGATGCTGGATATGATCAGCTCCGGCAAGCTCGATCCGTCCCGCCTTGTCGGCAATAGGATTTCTTTGGAAGAAGCTCCAGAGACCCTCATTAACATGGACAAGTTTCAGTCTCTCGGCGCAACTGTGATCACGAGTTTCTAAATGCAAGGATCCAATGTGTCGTGAGTAGTTAAACATGAGCAATGCACTCAGAAAGCAACGGAAATAAAGACCTTCGAACGCTGAGACTGTGAGAAGGGTTCGTCGAGTGAAGTGCGAATGTTCGCTTTTGTTTAAAACCGACAGCCTGAAAGAACTCAGGCTAATACATGACGACAATCCTCGGCCACAACCGGTGACCTATGTCACCCGAGAGGACAATGTCCGGCGACAACAGGGTGCCTTGCCCTGGACGAGCCTTACCAAGGCCAAGATGGATTAGAACGTTGGGGGCAGGTTACGGCGGACAAATTATCTCGCGCTCGCTACCGAAGGCTGGCCAAAGCGGACAACTTATGCCCGCATGCACAGTTCTTTCAGGACGCGTAGGTGGTAGCACGCACTTGTCGGGGATTTGTCGATTCTGGTTCACTCCGGCGCGTGGATAGGGAATATCCATCGACCCGTCGGGCCGATTGAAAGGCCTGACATTCAACACAGGATCGATTTCAAAGGAGTGATCCCCATGAACAGTTATCACATCTATACCCACCAGGACGGCAAATCCGAGGCGGTGAAGCAGGGCTGGTCCTGGCCCGCGTTTTTCTTTGGCATGTTCTGGGCGTGCGCCAAGCAGCTTTGGAAACTGGCCGCCGGATTGTTGGTTCTGGGGCTTGTGTTCATTTTCGCGCCGTTCGTGCTGGATATGAGCTATGACGGCGTCAAGGCCTTCAATCTGTTGTGCAACATACTGGGACTGGGCATCGGGCTCTGGTTGGGCGGCCAGGGCAACGCCATGCGCGAGAAAAATCTCCAGGAGCGCGGGTTCCGTCTGGTCAGCAACGTGGAAGCCCAAAGCCCCGAACTGGCCCTGACCGAGCATCGTATTGAAGCCGGTTCCGACGCGACGGAGAAGTCGCCCGCTGCTTCGATGCAGGCCTGATGCCGTCCTGACTGTCGATTTGCAAGGCCGCTCCGCCGCGACGCGGAGCAGGCCGATCCCGCGGCCCTTCCGGTAACTGCGTGTGCGGCCGGCAGCCTGATGGCGTCGCGTGTGCCGTCCTCTTGATCCCGCCCTATTATCTGGTGCATGCTGTATAAACAAACAGTATCCAGGTCATTTCTGCCTTTCGCGCCATGTCCCAGTCCTTCTATCGACGCGGCCCCGACCATCGCGCCGGAGCGCCTGCGACCTTTCTCGATGTCCGCCGTCGTTTCCAGTTCCGCTCGGTGGAAATCGGGCGCTGGGTGACGGAGCCGGAGAAACAGCGCAGCGCCGGACTGTTCTACGATGCGCTGTGTGACCTGATGACCACGCTGGGCGGGACCGAGTCGCTGATCTCCCTGCGCGGTACGCTGGGGCTGCAGTACGGCATCGGCGGGCAGCGCGGCGTATCGGCGCACTACACGCCGGCGACCCGCAGCTTCTCCCTGGCCAAGAACGCCGGGCCCGGGAGCATCGCCCACGAATGGTTCCACGCCTTCGATCACTATATCTGCGACAAGCTGTATACCGGCAGCCCGCCGGGGGCATTTGCTTCAAAGCGTTGGCTGGGCAAGGCGTCGGGCACGGAACACCCACTGAATCGCCGGCTGCAGCGGTGTTTTGCGGCGGTCATGCTCGATGCGGATGGCAACAACCCCAGCTATCTTTTCCGGCAATCAGTAAAGGCCGACAAGGCCGCCGGCACGCTGTACTTCAGTCAGCCGGAGGAACTCTGCGCCCGGGCGTTCGAAGCGTTCGTGCAGGATGGCCCGTGCAAGAACGCGTTCCTGGTCAAGGGCACCCGCGCCACTGAGGAAGCGCGCCTGGGGCTCTACCCGACCGGGGAAGAACGGGAGCGGATCAACCGGGCGTTTTCGGACTACTTCCGGTCTCTGGGCGCGGCCCTGAAGCGGAGCGAATCGGTCTGATCAGCGCCCGGCCGTGTTGGTTTCTCCAGCCGGTTGGGTGGGTTCGGTCAGCCAGAAAAGTACGCCGGCGGCGCCCAGCGCCATCCCCAGGAGACAGGCGCCAAGCCAGCCGCCGATCTGGAACAGGTAGGCCGCTCCGGCCGATCCCGCCGCACCGCCGAGGAAATAGCAGGTCATGTAGGCAGTGGTAATGCGGCTGCGCGCGTCCGGACGAATCTGGTAGATGGCGCTCTGGTTGAGGATCTGGTTGCCCTGCACCCCCAGGTCGAGCACGATCACGCCCACGATGATGGCGGCCAGGCTGTGGGGCAGTATGGCCATCAACAGGAAGGACAGCCCCATCAGTGCCTGGAACAGCCCCGTGCCGAGGCGTGAGTGGCCCTTGTCGTGCAGGCTGCCGGCGAGATTGGCGCACAGGGCCCCGGCGATACCGAGCAGTCCGAACAGGCCGATCACCGAATCCCGGTAGCCGTAGGGCGGCTGGGCCAGCAGGAACGGCAGCGTGGTCCAGAAAGCGCTGAAACTGGCGAAGCCCAGGGCGCCGTAGAGGATGCGTCGGCGCAGCAAGGGTTCGTCGCGCATCAGGGCCAGCACCGAAAGCAGCAGGCGACCGTAGGACATCTTCGATTGGGGCGGTTCCGCCGGCAACAGGCGAGCAAGCATGACTGCCTGCAGCAGCATCACACCAGCCGCCAGCCAGTAGACCGCGCGCCAGCCCCAGATATCGGCAATACCACCGGACACGACCCGCGCCAGCAGAATGCCCAGCAGCAGGCCGGTCATCACCCGCCCCACCACGCGCCCGCGCTCGGCATCGCTGGCCATGTGCGCGGCGAACGGCACCAGAATCTGGGCCACCACCGCGGTCACCCCAGTGGCCAGCGCCGCCATGATGAACAGCGCGATGCTGGGCGAGAGGGCGACGCCGGCCAGCGAAACAGCGGTCACCAGAGTTATCACCGTGATCAGCCGGCGGCGTTCGAGCAGGTCCCCCAGTGGCACCAGCAGGATCAGGCCGGCGGCGTAGCCCAGTTGGGTCATGGTGATGATCAGCCCGGCGGTGCCACGGCCCACGCCAAAATAGGCGGCCAGCGTGTCCAGCAGCGGTTGGGCGTAGTAGATGTTGGCCACCGCAATACCGCAGGCGGCGGCCATGACGAACGTCAGCAGGTCATTGGGGCGCAGGCTGGCACTGGGCGATGGGCTGGACATGGCGCGTCGTCTCCGGACGTCAGGATGAACCGAAATCGTGCGACCATTAGCTGGAAAGGCCGCCGGGCCGGAGCGAGTCCGGCGTGGGCGGCGCAGTATACCGGACCTGACAGACGACCGGGCCGGATGGTTTGCCTGGATCAATCGGGGGGCGCGACGCCAGGGGACGCCGCGGGGATCAACCGGCGTCGGAATAGTGCATGGCGATGCCGGGTTTCTGGATGAAGTAGCCCTGGAAGTAGCGGATGCCCTGTTCCCAGAAACGGGACAGCACCCGGGCGTCTTCGACCCCGGTGACAATGATGTGTTCCGGGGACCCGAAATGGGCCGACAACTGGGTCAGCAACTGGTCCAGTTCGCGGGTTTGGCCGTCACGTGAGCCAAGCGCAGGGCGGAGTTTGACGAAGTCGACGTTACCCACGTCTTTGAGCAACTGAACGATATTACTGTTGAGGGTGACGTGCTCAACGATGATGCCGAATCCCAGTTGCTGCAGGGTCGCGAACAGACTTTGCGCGGTTGGAATTTCCTTGACGACGCTGGGGCAGGAAAACGCCAGGAAGATGCGCCGCTGGCCCTTGACCCGTGACGAGCGGATGACGTTGGTGATAAACGGCTGCATCCGTGCCACGTCCGCCAGCGACGAGGACAGCTTGATGATCACCGAATGGGAGGCCGAGGCCTTGCCTTCCAGCTTGGCCAGGTTTTCTACCGCGTGTTCGATGACCCAGCGATCCAGATCGTAGTGGCCGCGGTCGGACGGCAGCGATGGCAGGAACTGGCTGGGCATGTAAACGACCTGATCGTCGTCCACCAGGCGCACCAGAGACTCGAACATCGTGTCCTCGGTCTCCATGTTCATGACCGGCTGGAAGTGCAGGGTGAAGGACCTGTTCTGCAGCAGTTCCTGAATGTGCTCGTTGAGCTTTGGCTGCTCTTCCGGGGGCTCTTCCTCATGCCATTCGATCCGATCACCGCCTTCGCGGATGGCGGTGGCGCAGGCCTGTTCCACCTGGCTCAGGGCCTGGTCCACGTCCAGCCCGTGGTTGAGCGGGAGCGCTCCCATACTGACCGTCAGCGACTTGCCGACCTGCTCCGTCAACCAGGGGAGTTCAGACAGCTCCGTGCGCAACGCTTCGGTCAGGGTGCGGTTGTCGTCGGGGGTCGTGCCCTCCGCCAACAGCAGATAGCTGCCGCCGCCGAGATGGCAGCCGCGGCCGCCGATGAGGGGATGACTGGCCAGGTGTTTCTCCAACTGACCGGTCAGTTCGATCATCCGGCGAGTGCCCAGGCGTGCCTTGATGTATGGCTCGTTGTCGATGGCCAGTTGAATCAGGGTGCGGGCGAGCTGGGTTTCGTCCGTGCTCAGGCGTCCCATCAGGTGCTCCAGGCTGTCGATGAAGTAGTCCTGGTTCTGCAGGCCGCTGACCTCGTGGCGCTGGCTGAGCAAGTCGATGCGGGCGGCAATCAGCTGTGCCTTGACGATCTGCGCCTGGAGGCAGTTGATGAATGCTTCGTCGTCCAGCGGTTTCTGGAAATAGGCGTTACCCACCAGACTGCCCAGCCCCTCGGTGTTCTGCAGGTCCGCTGTCGCCGAGACGAACAGAATGGGGATGGTCATGTAGCGGGGGTCCTGGCGTAGGATACGGGCCAACTCGAGACCGTTGCACGAGGGCATCTGATAATCCAGAACAATCACGTCCGGCTGGAAGCGTTCGATCCGTTCCAGCAGGCGCACCGACTGGGACAGGCAATCCACCTGATAGCCGCGCTCGGTCAGCAGGTTCCGGTAGTAGTTAAGCAGATCCTTGTCGTCGTCCACCCAGAGCACGCGGGGGCAGACATCGGTGGCGCTTTCGTGCAACTGGCGGATGCGACGGGCCAGGAAATTCAGGTCCAGCGGCTTGGTCAGGAAAATGTCAGCTCCGGCTTGCAGCGCACGCATGCGTGCCACCATGTCGGTGCGCGCGGACATGATGGCGATCGGCACATGGCTGCCCACGTGTCCGCGCAGCCGTTCCAGCCAGGCCAGCCCCTCCAGGGGGCCTTCGGGAAAGCCTACGTCCAGCAGGATCAGTTGGAACACTTTCTCCTGGGCTCGCCGGGAATAGGTCTCCGGGTCGGCGAAGACGTCCACATGGTAACCCTGGCCGCTCAACTCCTGATGAAGCTGGGAGGCCTGCGCCGGATCGTCCTCGACGACGGCGATGTTGAACTCGGGTTTGGCGGTATCGTCCTCGCCCGGCGTTCCCGTTTCTTCCTCCTGGCCGCCGCTGGCCTGATTGATGGCGCGGTTCAGGGCCTCCAGACTGCTGACGATCAACTGACGTTCTTCCGGGCTGGCTTCTGCCTTGGCCTGCAATTCGATCAGCTGCTGCTCCAGGGTGCTGGCATTGGCCGTGATCTCGGGGAAACGGAAAGTGGAACCGCTGCCGGTCAGCTTGTGCACGGCGTGAGTCATGAAGTTCAGCACTTTCGGATCCCAACTGACATGCTGCAGGCGGTCCCAGGCGGTGCGAATCTGCTGGATTCGCTGGGGTAAGCCCTGAACATACTGTTGTCGGAGTTGCTGGAATTTCTGCTGGGCCTGGGGGTCTGCCATTAATCCTTCCCTTGCCTGTGTCGATGAAGTTGTCGGCTTGGCGTGGCGGGCCTGCTGCCAGTGTGAACTGGATCACCATCAGACCATACAAGAAATGCCCGAAAAATGGGGCCAACCTTTCTCAGAGTTAATGCGCGGTCGCTGATCCAGGTCATGCCCGTTGCGCGGGGGAGAGGGATTAGCCAAGCGTCGTATCCAGGAACATCATCACCGCAAAACCGCCCAGCAACGAAAACGTGGCATGGGTGCGGAATTCGCCGCGATGGGTTTCCGGGATGATCTCGTCGCTGATGATGAACAGCATGGCCCCGGCGGCGAAGCCCAGGGTCCAGGGCATCACCGGCTCCGCCAGCCACACCATTCCGGCCCCGAACAGCCCGCCGATGGGCTCCACCAGCCCGGTCATGACCGCCAGGCCAAAGGCCTGCAGCCGCGAATGCTGGATCGACAGCAGCGAGATCGCCACCGCCAGGCCTTCGGGGATGTTCTGCAGGCCGATACCCATGGCGAGCACGATGCCGTTGTTGAGGTTGTTACCGCCGAAACCCACGCCGACGGCCATGCCTTCGGGAAAGTTGTGCAACGTGATGGCGATGATGAACAGCCAGATGCGCTTGACCCGCGCGCTGTCCGGTCCGTCCTCGCTAAGGGCAAAGCGTTCGTGTGGGACACGCTGATGAAGCCAGAACAGCAGCATCGCGCCGATCAGGACGCCGGCTATGACCATGAACGCGGCGATCCAGGTCTGGCCGGTCAGCTCTTCGCCGTACTCCAGACCGGGCAGCAACAGAGAGAAGAAAGACGCCGCCAGCATCACCCCGGCTGCGGCGCTGAGCATGCTGTCCTGCATGCGGTCGGACAGGTTGCGGATCAGGAAGACGCCCAGAGCGCCCAGGGCGGTGCCGTTGCCTGCCAGGAAGCTGGCAATGGCGCCTTGCCAGACGACGCTGAGTTCGGAAAACATGCTTCTCCCCACCGGGTCCAGGCTTTCATGGCCCGGCCGGCCAATCGAATCAATCGGATAAAGTGTCAGGCGATACGCTTAAGCGTGCCATTGTGGCGGTTTTTGGCGGGCTTATGGAAGCGCCTGGCGGCACAAGTTTCAAACGAGTGACACCCGCCCAGGGTCGGGGTAACGTGGAGACTCGTCGTCAACGGTCGTTTGGAGCGGCCATGCGGATCGAACGTCTGACCCTTTACACCGCAGAACTGCACTATGCCGGAGCGGCCTACGCTTTTGCCGGCGGCCGTTCCTATCGCGCCTTCACCAGTTCGGTGGTGACGCTGACCACTGACGACGGCCGGCAGGGATTCGGGGAAGTGTGTCCCTGTGGCCCCAACTACATGCCGGCCTTTGCCGGGGGATTGCCGTCCTGCCTGGACCAGTTGGCGCCGGCGGTGCTGGGAGCGGACCCGCGACAGACCTTGGCCATCAACGCGCGTATGGATCAGGCCCTGTGCGGCCATGCCTACGCCAAGGCCGCCATCGACCTGGCGTGCTGGGACCTGCTGGGAAAGTCCGCCGGTGTGCCGGTCTACATCCTGCTGGGCGGCCTGCTCAGCGATGCCATGCCGTTGCACCGGATCGTCCCGCTGGCGGACGCGGACAGCATGACCCGCGATCTGGCCGGATTTCGCGCCGACGGCTTCCGCCATTTCCAGATCAAGCTGGGCCACGCCATGGCCGACGACGGCGCCCTGTTGCGAGAGCTTGCCGTTACCAAGCAGCCGGACGAGATCTGGGTGGGTGACGTCAACGGTGCCTGGCGGCGTGACGAGGCCCTGCGCTTTTCCCGCTCCCTGGCGGATCTGGACATCTACCTGGAGCAGCCCTGCGCCAGCTACGAGGCCTGCCGCTCGGTGCGACGGCTCGGCTGCCATCCGGTCAAACTGGATGAAAGCATCAACAGCCTTGCCGACGTCCGCCGCGCGCTGGAGGACGATGCCATGGACGCCATGTCCCTCAAGGTCAGCAAGTTCGGCGGCCTGACCCGCTCGCGGGTTATTCGGGATCTGTGCGTCGATGCCGGCATCCCGCTGACCATCGAGGACGCCTGGGGCAGCGGTATCGCCACGGCCGCCTACGCCCATCTGGCGGCCAGCACCCCGCCGTCAGGGCTGCTCAATACCACCGACCTGCATGGCTACAACACCGTGCAGCTGGCCACGGGCGCACCGCAGGTCAGCGACGGTCGGATGGTGCTGAGTGATCGCGCGGGGCTGGGCGTCGAGCCGGATTTCAGCGTGCTGGGTCAGCCGGTGCGGCAGTGGCCGGCCTGATTCTTTTGCAGGAGCCCGGGTAGCCAGCTCCCTGTTGACATAACCTGGCACGCAGTCTGGTCAGTCGGCACGGCTTGCCCGGCAAGACAGGCCGGGGGCGACTTCGGTACGCTGGTCAGTCTGAATCGAGACGCCCGCCAGTGCATCGACCCACGACGAGGAGAGGCATGATCAAATCGCTGACCCTGCACAACCGCAAGCACCAGGTCATTCGCGCGATTACCGCCAACAACCGGGATCTGGACCCGATCGCCCGGGAGCGCAAGTTCGCCGCCATGGCGGAATCGCCCTACCGTTTCTTTCGCGGAACCAGCCACCTGTTCTGGCAGGATATGTACAACGACTGGCGCTTTGCCCTGTTCGGCGGGGTGGAGGGTACCCAGACCTGGATCCAGGGGGACGCCCATGTCTACAACTTCGGTGCCTTCGCCAACCACGATGGTGACGTGATCTACGGCCTGGACGATTTCGACGACGCCATCGTCAGCGATTACCAGTACGATCTCTGGCGCCTCGCCGTCAGTCTGGTGCTGGACTGCCGGGCCAATGGCCGCTTCGACGAGTCGGCCCAGGCCGACGCCCTGGACGCCTTGGCCGGCCGCTACCTGGATGCCGCCACCCAGTGGGACCAGGATGACCTCGGGCGCGAGGTGCACTTTACCGCCGATAACGCCGGCAAGCCGCTCAAGTCTTTCCTCAAGAAGGTGGCGAAGAAGAAGGGGCGGCTGCGCATGCTGAACAAGTGGACCCGCTTCCAGAAGAACGGCAAGCGCGTGTTCGACACCGCCAATCCCAAGCTCAAGCGGCTGTCACCCCAGGCCCGCAAGACGTTCATGGACGCGTTCGAGGCCTACCGGGACACCCGGGACGACACCTCCGATTTCTTTGCCGTCAAGGATGTGGTGCGCCGCATCAAGGCGGGCACCGGCTCCATGGGAACGCCGCGCTATTACGCGCTGATTGAGGGCCCGGATGGCGGGCATGACGACGACATCATCCTCGACATCAAACAGCAGGACGGGCCGTCCATCTGCCAGGCCATGGACGCCGACGAACGGGCGGCCTATGAAGCCGCCTACGACAACGAGGGCGTTCGCCACGCCAGGGCATTCCGGGCGCTGGCGGAGCATCCCGACCGCTACCTGGGCTGGCTGGCCATGGACGGTGCGATCTTTTCGGTACGCGAACGCTCACCGTTCAAGGATGATTTCCCCACCGACAAGCTGGACAAGGAGAAGCATCTCCGAAAAATGGCCGCCCTCTGGGGCGACGTGCTGGCCACCGAGCACAAGCGCGCCAGTCGCACCCTGAATCCCGACAACCCGTTTCAGTTCGAGCAGTCCCTGCAGCGGTTGATCGTTGGCCGGGAAGGCCGTTTCCGCCGGCTGGTCAGCGCCATCGCCCGCCATTACGCCGCCTGTGTCGAGCAGGACTACCGCACGTTCCTGGCGGCCTTCGTCGACGCAACCGAAGACGACGAGCGGGGAGACATGGTCTAGTGTCCCGTCTGGTTAATGCGCTGAACGACTGAGCGGCCTGGTCTCCGCATCACGGACCCCCGCCCGTTCCCTGTATCATGCGAATCGTTATCATTATTTATTGCGTGCTGGTATAAAGGCCTTCCTTCAAACGCGTCTCAACGGCCGAACGAGCACACGATGGGTAACGACTTTCATGCGACAGGCAATACTAGGGCTGGTGATGGTAGCTAGTGGATGGGTTCACGCACAGACGGTCCTGACGCCGGACCAGCCGGTCGCCGGTACACTCGCGGCGGGCGGCACGATCCAGGTGGATCTGGAAACCCGCGCGGGTGATTACTTGGCGGGGGATCTGGACATCCCGACCTCCGATTTCCGGTTGGAACTGGTCGACCGCAACGGCGCCGCCATCCGACGGTTGGTCAGCGAAGGCGACAACCGCCGGCTTTTCCAGTTTGTGGCGCCCGCCGAACCGGTGGCATTGCGCCTGAGTGGGGCTTCGGGCGGCGATTACGCGCTCTCGCTGGTACGTCAGGTCGCCAGGGCGGATCAGCAGTCGCCGGAGCCTGACTATCGCAGCCCAACCGTTGCCCGCCTGGCCGCTGAGCTGGCCGGCGGCGATGACGTCGACGCCCTCTGGCGGGCGATCAGCGAACGCGGCACGCCGCTTGAGGAAACCGGTCCCGACGGCGAAACCCTGCTGACGTTCCTCTATCGCGGCGCACGGCACAACGCGCGCGTCGTGGGCTCGCCCTCTGGCGATCACGCCTGGATGAAGCGGCTGGGGACGACGGACATCTGGTACCACAGCTTCGAGGTCCCGGCGGACACCCGCCTGTCCTACCAGATTGCGCCGGATATCCCCGAATTTGACGGCACCGACCGGGAGCGCCGCGTGGCCCTGCTGGCGACCGCCCAGGCCGACCCGCTGAACCGTCACCCCTGGCCGACCGATGCGCCGGACGTCTATAACCGAAAGTCGACCGTCGCCCTGTCCGAGGCCCCGGCCCAGCCCTGGCTGGCGCCGCGGGACGTACCGCATGGCGAGCTGCGTTCCTATCGCTTTGCCAGCGAGGCGCTGGGGAACGAGCGCGATGTCATGATCTATCGCCCCCCGGGGTTCCAGCCGGACAATCCTGACAACCTGCTGCTGGTGCTGTTCGACGCCGAAGCCTATACCACCACGGTGCCCACACCCACCATCCTCGACAACATGATCGCCGAGGGCGTGATTCCGCCGGTGGTGGCCGTGTTCGTTGCCAATCCCGACCTGGAAACCCGGGGCCGGGAACTGCCCGCCAATCCGGATTTCGCAAAGGTGATGGCCGAAGACCTGGTGCCCTGGGTGGCTCAGGAAACCGACCTGGAGCCGACGGCCGCGCGCACCATCCTGTCCGGTTCCAGCTACGGCGGGCTGGCGTCCACCACCATCGCCCTGGCGTATCCGCGGGTGTTCGGTAACGTGCTGGGCATGTCCTCGTCGTTCTGGTGGTCACCGCCGGGTACACCCGCTGCGGAACAGGAATACGTAGCCCGGGAGTTGGTGGACATGCCGGCCCGGCCCGTGCGTTTCTTCCTCAGTGCCGGCCTGTTCGAGCGCCAACACGCCGGCGCCGCCGGTATCCTGGAAACCAATCGCCACGTACGTGACCTGCTGCAGGCCAAGGGCTTCGACGTGCGCTATCGCGAATACGCCGGCGCCCACGATTACCTCATCTGGCGCGGTGTGCTGTCCGATGGGCTGCTGGCGTTGGCGGATATGGCGGGCTGGTAAAAACGGAGCGTGCCGAGAGAACAACGGCCATGAGCCCCGGCCCTGTGTCAGCGACCGGGGAATAGGGCGAGGCTTCAGTGATTGGCCCAGTCCTGGATCGACAGCATCTGGACGTTGATGTTGCTGTGGAAGCGGGTGTCGGACGCGCCCTGCGGGTCGGCCGCGAGGACGACCGGCGAGTTATTGCGCGTCACTTCAGTATTGAAGGAATTTCCCGCGCTGATCTGGGCGCTGTTGATGTAGAGCCGCACACCGCCGTTGCCGTCGTAGGCGCCGGTGACGTAGTAGCTGTTGCCCTCGCCGAGCGCACTGGCGTCGTAGGTGACGTAGCGGTAGGCGCCGTCCACGTGAACGCCGTAGCGCAGCACCGGACCGGGGATGCCGGAAGGGTTGTATAACTCGAGAGCGAAGCCGGCGCTGTCCGATTTGTTGACGATGGCCCAGGTGGCGCCGTCGGGCACCGACAGATCGTTGAACTGCACCAGTGCGTTGACCAGGTAGCCGTTGCCGCTGCCCTGGTCGGCGTCGTAGAAGCTCAGATGATCCCCTTCGCTGTTATCAAACAGGGCAACGGTGCCAAAGAAGGGTGAGCCGGTACCGGCTTCGCTCAGAGAGGGGGCCGTTGCGCCGTCTGCCGATACGCTGTAGGCGATGGCCCCGGTGCGGTAATAGCTGAGGCTGCTGGCGCCGCTGTCCTGGTCGGCGGTGTTGAAATAGAGGAGCTGGTTGCTGTCCGCGACCACCTGGCGGGCGCTGGCCAGGTCGTAGTCGGTGGTCATTTCGTCCACTTCATCCCGGAACAGGGTCAGGCCCACTTCGCCCATGCTGGACGGAATCGTCCAGAGCCCGACGCCCAGGTCCAGGGATTTGGCGTACTGGATGTGGGCGCCCAGGTTGGGCGTCTGATAGTTGAACTCCACCATGTCGAAACCGTCCGCCCGGGCGGATGCCACCTGGCTTTGCAGGCCGCTGAGATCGCTGGTCGAACTGTACAGTTCGCTGTAGTGCACGTAGGGCGCGAGATTCGGGTAATTGTTCGCCAGGTACTGTTGGGCGTAAACCAGATTGGCGCGGCCGCTGGCGAAACTGCGCAGGAACACCGGCCGGCCTTCGGTCAGGTAGCCGCGGTTGCGCAGGCTCTCGATGATGCCCACCACGTAATCCGGCATCAGGCTGGTTTCCTTGAGCTCCAGGAACAGGGGCTGGCTGGCGCCCTGCAGCTTGGCGTCGCTGAGCACATCGTCCAGCACCGCCTTGTTGCTGTGAAGGGTGCCCGGGTTGTGGGAAACCTTCACCATCTGATCGTTCCCGTCGTACACCAGGTCCAGTTCCAGCAGATCGGCGCCGGCGTCGATGGCGTCCGACAGCTTGGTCAGCGTGCCGCTGAGATTCAGGCTGGCGGCTAGGTGGGCCTCGGTGTAGGCGTTGTGGGCGGACACCGCCGTGGTATTGTTCATCGGCGTCTGGATCATCGCGTGGTCCAGACCCGACTGGCTTTCCACATCCTCCCAGAAGCCGGCATGGGCCGGGACGGCGGCGGCCAGCAACAGGGTCGTCACACTGCTGCGAGCCATGGAACGATTACGGGCAGAGAAACGCATGAAACCTCCTTGCTTTGCGATTGGGTTTAAACGTCCGCGATGCGAACGGCGAGCTCGGCGAAACCGTGTCCTCCCTGTTGGCGGGTGATGTAGCGCGGGTGGTGGCGCATCAGCGGCAGGAATTCGCGGATGTTGGCCACCCCGACGGTGAGGCGGAAATGCTCGAACATGGATTCGTCGTTGGGGGAGTCACCGATGAACAGGCTGTCGTCCGGCGAAAGACCGTGGTCGCCGAGCCAGGCGAGGGCGCCGCTGGCCTTGCTGTGATCCCCCACCCAGGCGTTGATGTGGATGGAACTGAGTCGCGCGGACAGTCCCTGGCGGCGCAGCCAGTCGGTGGCTTCCTGCGCGGTCTGACGGTCTACGGTGGCGGCTTGCCCGACGTCAAAGGCCATCTCGCTGATGCGGAACGGCTGGTCCTGGGTCGGGCGTATGTCGGGATAGCGGGCCTGCAGGTCGGTGCTCAGCTGGCACAGGCGCCGGCGATCCCCGGCAATCGAGGATTCGGGCTTGAGCCAGCGCCGCTGCACCACGCCGTTGCCGGTTCGATAGAGGTAGAACGCGCCGTTCTCTCCGACAATCGCCCGAATGGGCCAGGTCTTCATCAGGCAGTCGCACCAGCCAGCGCTGGCTCCGGTCACCGGGACCACATCGACGCCGCCGGCGGACAGGTTGTACAGCGCCTGCATCGCTTCAACCGGCACCCGGCCCTGCCAGGTCAGGGTGTCGTCCACGTCGGTGAACAGTATCTGTGGACGTTCGGATAGCCGGTCGGGAAGCGGCTTGGGCTGAGGCACGGGCAGGCCGGCGTTCATGGCGGTTTCCTTGAATCGGATTACTTGAGCCCGGCCCGCAGGAAGGACTGGACGAACTGGCGCTGGAACAGCAGGAAGAGGACGAGCAGCGGACCGACGGTGATCAGCGTGCCGGCGGAGATCACCGCCCAGTCGACGCCGGACTCCGGGGCGCCGAAGATCGACATGCCCACCGTCAGCGGGCGGCTGTCCTCGGTGTTGGTCACCACCAGCGGCCACAGGAAGTTGTTCCAGTGGTAGCTGATCGAGACCAGGGAAAAGGCGAGGTAGGTGGGTTTTCCCAGCGGCACGAACACTTTCCAGATGATGCCCAGCTCGCTGCATCCCTCCAGCCGGGCCATGTCCTCGAATGCCTGGGGCACGGTCCTGAAGGTCTGGCGCAGCAGGAAGATGGCGAAGGCGCTGGCCAGGTAGGGCAGACCCACGCCCAGGTAAGTGTCCACAGCGCCCAGGCTGGCGACCGTCTGGTAGTTCTCCACGATCAGCACTTCCGGGACCACCATCAGTTGCAGCAGGATCAGCGCGAACACCGTACCGCGGCCGCGAAATTCGAAGCGGGCCAGGGCGTAGGCCGCCAGGGTGCAGAGCACCAGCTGGCAGGCCAGGATCAGCCCGGTGATCAGCACGGTGTTGAGCATGTAGCGCAGGAACGGCGCCTGGTGCCAGGCGGTGGCGAAGTTCTCCAGGGTCAGCGGCGCCAGCAGCTCGAAGTGGGTGGTGTAATCCGAGCCGTGGAAGGCTGACCAGAAGGCGTAAATCAATGGGAACAGCCAGGCGATGCCGACGATCCAGGCCAGCAGGCCGGACAGGGAGCGGAAAAGTGTCTGCATGAGCCGTGTCCTAGCGATAGTTAGCGATAGTTAGCGATAGTTAGCGATAGTGGATGCGTTTTTCGAAGACGCCGAACTGCAGCAGCGCCAGCGCCATCAGGATCAGCAGCAGGACCACCGTCAAGGCCGCCGCGTAGGCGGTGTCGAAGAAACTGAAGGCGTTTTCGAAGATGTAGTAGAGCAGCAGGTTGGTGCTGTTATTGGGGCCGCCCTTGGTCAGGATGAACAGGTGATCCACCAGCTTGAACGCGTTGAGGATGGCGTTGACCAGCACGAACAGGGTGGTCGGCATCAGCAACGGAAAGGTCACCCGGCGGAAGGTGTACCAGCGACCGGCGTTCTCCACGGCGGCGGCCTTGTAGTATTCGGGGCTGATGGTCTGCAGGGCGGCCAGGTAGAAAATCATGAAGAACCCCGCCTCTTTCCAGATGGTCATCGCCATCAGGCTGTAGAGGCTGACATCCGGGTCGCCGAGCCAGTTCAGGCCCGGGTGGCCGAAGAACGCGAGCACGTGGTTGAACAGTCCGATTTCCGGGCTGTAGAAGAACAGCCAGATGTTGGCGACCGAGATCATCGGCAGGATGGTGGGTGTGAAATAGGCCAGCCGCAGGAAACCGACGCCGCGCAGCCGGTCGTTGACCCACAGCGCCATGGTCAGGGCCAGGATCATGGAGACGGGCACTGTGATCGCCGCGTAGAGGAAACTGTTGGACAGCACCTGCCGGAGCACCGGGTCGTGCAGCATGTACTGGTAGTTATCCAGGGTCAGCTCGCCGGCCGGCTGGACGCCGATGGCGCTGATGCTGCGCCAGAGCGTGGCCACGGCCGGGTAGTGGGTAAAGGCCACCAGCAGGACCAGGGCCGGCAGCAGCAGGAGCCAGGCGTAGAGG
The DNA here is from genome assembly GCF_011421605.1 of Marinobacter sp. JSM 1782161. Taxonomy (NCBI): domain Bacteria; kingdom Pseudomonadati; phylum Pseudomonadota; class Gammaproteobacteria; order Pseudomonadales; family Marinobacteraceae; genus Marinobacter; species Marinobacter sp. JSM 1782161. Next base: position 1,553,812 of record NZ_WSSA01000002.1, on the reverse strand, counting down.
GTTTTGGTGTTTTGCATACGGTTTGGCTGTCTTGATGGCGGTTCGGTTGAGTGGGCGGCTTGATGGATGTTGAATCCTTGCCCCGATCCCCCCCTCGCCCGCAGGGAGAGAGGGGGGCGAAGATTCCTCTAGCGATACCGCCGCAGGATTCTGTCGGCCTGCATCTGCGCGGTGCTCAGCGCGTCTTCGGCGGATTCCTGACCGCTCAGGGTGGCCTGGATGGCATCATCCAGGAACTTGCGCACGCGGCCGGACTGGTGGGTGGACAGCTCGGCGGTGGCGTACTTGAGCTGGTTGCGTGCCACCAGAGCCGGCGGGAACGTCTCGGTGTACTGTTCCAGTTCCGGCGTCTCGTAAGCGGCGGGGCTCACGCCCATGTAACCGGTGGCGATGCTCCACTGGGCGGCCCGCTCCGGGGCGGTCATGAATTTGACCAGTTGCAGTGCCGCCTGGCGCTGCTCGGGCGTGGACTGCTTGAACAGATAGAAGTTGCCGCCGCCGGTGGGCGAGCCCGGTTCTTTACGGGCCGGCAGCATGGCAACCCCGAAGTCGAAGTTGGCGTTTTCCTTCACGGCGGTCAGGTTGCCGGTGGAGTGCCACATGATGGCGGTCTTCTGGTCCAGGAAGTTCTGGCGCAGGGTGCCCCACTCGATGGTGCCGGTGGGCATGATGTGATGCTCGGCGCCGAGCGAACGCCAGTACGCCAGGGCCTCCACCACGGCCGGGTCGTCGAAGTGGGTTTCGGTACCGGCCTGGTTCATCAGGACTTCGCCGTTCTGCTTGGCCAGGGCGCCGAACATCCAGTACGGATAGCCGGTGGAGGGGATCATCGCACCCCACTGGTCCACGTTGCCGCTGTCGTCTCGTTTGGTCAGGGCCTTGCCGTATTCCACCAGCTCGTCCCAGTTCTTTGGTGGCTGCTCAGGGTCGAGGCCGGCTTTACGGAACAGGTTCTTGTTGTAGTACATGACGATGGTGGAGCGCTGGAAAGGCACACCCCAGGTCTTGCCGTCCACCTTGCCGTTTTCCATCAGGGCGGGGTAGAAGCTGTCGAGCCACTCGCGGTCGGCGTCGGTTTCGACCACCTCGTCGAAGGGCACGATGGCGTCCAGGTCGCGCAGCTCGTGCAGGTCGATGGAGAACATGACCGACAACTGGGCCGGTTCACCGCTTTTCAGGGCGGCCAGGGATTTGACCCGGGCGTCGTTGTAGTTGCCGGCGTAGATGGCATCCACGTCCACGTCCGGATGGGCGGCCTCGAAATCGGCGATCATGCCGTCCACCACCTTGGTCAGCGGGCCGCCGACGGAAACCGGGTAGTACATGGTCAGTTGGGTCTGGGCACTGGCGGCGGACACGAGTCCGGCGCTCAGCAGGGCGACCTTCAGGCCGTTCTTGAAGTTGAGCATTGTCGAGTCTCTCCATGAGGTTCGGTGGGTGTTGGCGTAATGCCGGGTGCTGCAGGCAGGCGCCGCCCGGTGTCCAGGCAGAACCGGTGTTCGTCTTCGATTGGCCAGGCGATGCGCAGGCGGGTGCCGCGCAGGGAATGGGTGCGACCGGGCCGGGTCAGGCGCAGGCGTTCGCCGTGCAGGTCGACGGTGAGGATGGATTCGGCGCCGTGGTAGTCCTCGTCGATCACCTCGACCATCAGACCGCCGTCGTCCACCACCCGGATGTGTTCGGGGCGCACGCCAATGGTGACGCCATCCCGCTCGAACAGGTTCATCGGCGGCTGACCGATAAAGCCGGCGGTAAAACGGCTGGCGGGCTGGTTGTAGAGCGCGTCGGGGCGGTCGTTCTGCTCCACCTGGCCCTGGTTCAGCAACAGGATGCGGTCGGCCATGCTCATGGCCTCCACTTGGTCGTGGGTGACGTAGACCACGGTCAGCCCCAGCTTCTGCTGCAGGGCGCGGATCTCCGAGCGCATCTCGTTGCGCATCTTGGCGTCCAGGTTCGACAGCGGCTCGTCCATCAGGCACAGCGGTGCCTTGGAGACGATGGTGCGGGCGAGGGCGACACGCTGGCACTGGCCGCCGGAGAGCTGTCCCGGCTTCTTGTGGACGTGGTCGTTCAGGTCCACCAGCGCCAGGGCGTGCTCCAGCCGGTCGGCCTGTTCCTGCCTGGGGACACGCCGCGCCTTGAGGCCGAACAGGATGTTTTCCTTCACGCTCAGGTGGGGCAGCAGGGCGTAGGACTGGAATACCATCGACAGGTTGCGTCGGCCCGGCGGCAGGGCGCTGATGTCCTGACCGTTAAGGTGGATCTCTCCCGAGGACGGCGTCTCCAGCCCGGCGATCATGTTGAGGGTGGTGGACTTGCCGCAGCCGCTGGGGCCGAGCAGGGCAACGAATTCCCCTTCGTCGATGGTCAGGCTCAGATCGTCCACGGCGACCTTGTCTCCCCAGCGTTTGGTCAGGTGGCGTATTTCCAGGAAGCTCATGCGTTCTCCCCGTGTGCGTCGGCCTCAATCACTTCCACGCCCATCTCGTTGCACAGCGGGCGCAATCCCTCGGGCAGGCGGTCGGTGAAGAAGCGATCGATGGAGCGCAGGTGCCCGCTCTTGACCGGTGCGCTGCGCTGGAACTTGTGGTGGTCCGCCACCAGAAGGCGGGATTCGCAGTTCGCCAGCAGGGTCTGGGTCAGGTGCGCCTCTTCCGGCGAGAAGTCCAGCAGGGCTCCCTGCTCGGAGATGCCGCCCACTCCGCAGATGCCGTAGTTCACCTGGAACTTGCGGAAGTAGGCGGTGGCGTCCTCGCCGACGATGTCCTGGTCGGCGTTGCGCACCCGACCGCTGACGCAGTAGGTGGTGATGTTGGGGTTCTGGCACAGCGCCAGGGCGGCGTTCAGGTTGTTGGTGATGGCCGTCAGGCCGGGGTGATGGATCAGCTTCTGGGCGATCTGCTGAGGGGTCGTGCCGATGCCCAGGAAGATGCTGACGCCCTCGGGCAGGAACCCGGCAATCAGTTGGCCGATCCTTTCCTTTTCCGCCAGGTTGATCACCTTGCGGTTGTCGAACGACAGGTTCTTGTTCTGCACCGGCAGGGTCACGCCGCCATAGACCCGTTTGACCAGACCGTACTCGCTCAGCTCGTTGAGGTCCTTGCGGATGGTCTGCACCGAGACGTGAAGCTGGTCGGTCAACTCGCCGCTTTCCAGGACCCCGCCCTTGTCGCGGAGCAGGTCCAGGATGGTGTTCTGTCTTTCGCTTAGCTGCATGGAGGTTCCAATCGAATGTTTCCGTGTTTCGATCGAAACTGTAGAGACGTAATATTTCAGGCGAGTGGCGTTCGAATGTCAGTTTTGTTGCTTTTTCCTGACATGGGGCCGGCCTTCTTCCCCGCGGTTTGTGTTTCGAACGAAGGTTTGCGCTTCGGTGGAAGAGGCCGGCATCGCGCCCGGCCCCGAGACGCATTTCGAAGCGGGGCTGTGCTAATTTGAGCGTGACGACGTTACTCAGGGAGCGGTAGGTATGCGCATACGGATCACCCACCAGCGGATCACGATAGCGCTGCAACTGGTGTTATTGGTCCAGGCTGTGTTTGCCCTGATCGAGCGTCAGTGGATGACCGCGGCGTTCGTCCTGCTGATCATCGGCATTACCTTTCTGCCGGTGCTGGTGGAGCGTCGTTTCCGCATTTTCGTGCCGCCGCAGATGCAGTTGCTGGCCATTGGCTTTGTCTTTGCGGCGCTGTTCCTGGGGGAGGTGCGCGGTTACTACACGCGCTTCTGGTGGTGGGATATCGTCCTGCACACCAGCTCGGGGTTCCTGCTGGGAATCCTCGGCTTCCTGCTGGTGCATATCCTCAACGAAACCGAACGCCTGGAGATGCATCTCAAGCCCGGTTTCGTGTCCTTCTTCGCTTTTCTGTTCGCCGTTGGCTTCGGGGCGTTGTGGGAGATCTTCGAATTCAGCATGGACCAGTTGTTCGGTATGAACATGCAGAAGGCCATGCTGGGAGATCCGTCCGGCCTCACCGACACCATGTGGGACCTGATCGTCGACACGATTGGTGCGCTGGTGATTGCGATCCTGGGCTGGCGCTACCTGCGCCAGGGCACCGGCGAGTCCTTCCTGGCGCGCTGGATCAATGCCTTTATCGAGCGCAATCCGCGGTTCTTTACGCGCTGAGGCGGCTTAGACCGCAATCGGCATCGGCGGTTCGGGATCCAGCGGGGTGTCCGGATCCTTTGGGTCACTCTCGTTGCGCAGGTAGTCGAGGATGGCGTCGCGCAGGTCCGAACCCCGGCTGAGACCCTGGTTGCCGAACAGGCGGTTGAACTCCAGCACGTAGGGGTAATCGCCCACCATGGCGATGTCGAACCCGGCATGGTTGATGTCCAGGTCGCGGGCGATCTGCAACGCCAGCGCCGTCGCCGCCCTGGGGACCGGGCCGTTGTCGATGCGTCCGCCACGCGCCACGTTGTTGTAGAACCCCTGCGGCGCCTGATGGCGCCAATAGGCGGTCACCATCCGGTCGCCCACGATCACCACCCGGATGTCCCGGTCGATCGGCAGGTATTCCTGGGCGTAGAGCACATCCGCCGCCTCGCAGTAGCGCTGCCAGTCCTCGCGCGTCTCGATCAGCCAGACGCCTTCGCCCATGCTGGCGCGGGGAGCCTTGGCGACAAAGGGGAGTGGCATCGCCTGCCAGATGGCCTCGCGTTCCTGCGGGCCGTTGGCTTCGATCATTGTCCAGGGCGTGTGGGCCGGGGCGACGGTCTGGAAGGCGCGGGTCATCTCGATCTTGTCGTGGCCGATGCGGTAGCTGGCTTCACTGGGAAACACCCGGCACTTGAGCCCATGCACCAGGGCGTTGAGTTGCCAGTATTCGGGAAACAGAACCCAGTCAGCCTCGCCCAGCTCGCTCTTGTGACGCAGGAACGCCTCCGGTTTCAGGACCGAGGTGTCGGGAAAACCAAGGGTTCGGAACACATCAAAGGAAATCAGTCGCACGGCTGCCTGCACAGGTGACCAAAGATTGCGCATTCTAAGCGGTTGCTTGAGGCGGCGGTAGCATTTTTGTCAGGCCGTGATCCATCAGCTGCTAAGATGGGTGGATTCTTGAACCAGTCGGAAGCTGATTTAATGTCCTTCAAGGCCATGGGCTGGCTGTGCGTCGTCCTGTTGTGGTGCGCTGACGTTTTGGCCGATACCGATAAGCCGGTGATCACCTGGCGTGCGCCTGATTTCCCGCCTTTCTTTGCCGGTATCGACGGCCGTAACGGTGGCGTGCTGGATCGATTGCACCTGCTGGTCACCGACGCCATGCCCGAGTATCAGCATCGCTACCGGCAGTCGGATTTTGCGCGGATGATCTACGAGATGGAGCGGGGTGTTTCCACCTGTTCCTACGCGTTGCTCTGGACCCCGGAGCGATCCACCTTCGTGGCCTATTCGGATCCGGTGATTCCCATGCTGCCGCCGGGGCTGGTGCTGCGACGTGATCAGGCGGACCGTCTGGCGCCACTGTATGGCGGTGAGCGGCGCGTCAGCCTCACGGCATTGCTTGAGAACGAAAGCCTTCGATTGGGGGTCGTGCGCGGGCGTAGCTATGGGCGCGCCGTCGACCAGATTGCGCGTCAGTACTTCAACCGGGTCGGCCTGAACGACCCGCGCACCGTCCGCTTGCGTCACGCGGAGTTGCTGTTCGGGCTGCTCGAAGCCGGGCGGGTCGACGCTATCCTGGCTCACTCATCCGAGGTTCACTATTACGCCGGCTCCAGCAACACCGACCTGGTCTTCCTGGCCCTGACCGAGCAGCCTGCCTATCTGCTGCAGTACTACGGCTGCCCGCGCGGGGCGTGGGGCAATGCCATCATCGATGCCATTGATAAGGTGCTGGAGGATCCCGCCATCCGCCAGGAAGGGCGGGATCTCTATCGCCAGACGCTGCTGCCGGTCGACCGTCGTGCCTACGACGATGTGTTCGACCTCTTCATGGAGCGGCGCAGGGCGCTGCCGTAGGGTTCCGGGATCAGTCCGCGGTCTTGTGCCGCGCCTCGAAATCCTCCAGCTCAATATTGATCGCATTGTTGGAAATCACGATCTCGTACAGCGAGTAGAGCAGTGACATCGACAGCAGCACCAGGCTGGCCCCGAAGCAGATGATCCCGGTGGTGTGAAAGCCCAGGAACAGGGTGAACATGGAAATGGTGCACAGCAGGAAGCTCAGTACTCCGCAGGCCTGCATGCGCTTGGTCAGCACGATGCGCTTGCGCAGCCCGCCGATCTGTCGCGCCAGCAGCTCGTAATCCCGCTCGCTTTCCATCTGTTTGAGTTGCCGGATCAGCTGCGCCAGAACCAGGAAACGGTTGGTGTAGGCCAGCAGCAGCAGGGAAATGGCGGGAAACAGCAGGGCGGGCGTGGTGAGAGTCAGGGTCAAAGGCGGCTCCTTGCGCGGGATGGAATTCTATCTTCCTGTGATTGTGGAAGAATTCCGGGGAGCCGTCGAGTCAGCGATTGTACGGGCCGCGACCCGGCTGGCTCCACCCGGTCGGGCGGAGCCAGGGGCGGGATCAGGCGAGGCTGTCCACCACGCCGCCGTCCACGCGCAACGCGGCGCCGGTGGTGGCCGAGGACAGTGGCGAGGCCACATAGACCACCAGGTTGGCCACTTCGTCCACTTCCGCCGGACGCTGGATGATGGAGCTGGGGCGCTCGGCCTTGACGAAGTCGATGGCGGTTTCCTGAACGCTCTTGCCGGATGCTTCGGCGGCCTCCTTCAGCATGCCTTCCACGCCCTCGGACATGGTCGGCCCCGGCAGCACCGCGTTGACGGTCACACCGGTGCCCGCCATGCGCTTGGCCAGACCACGGGAAACCGACAGGTTGGCGGTCTTGGTGAAACCGTAGTGGATCATGTCCGCCGGAATGTTCAGCGCGGATTCGGAGGACAGGAAGATCACCCGGCCCCAGCCCTTGTTCTCCATGCCCGGCAGATAGGCCCGGGACAGGCGCACGCCGGACATCACGTTCACGTCGAAGAAGCGCTGCCACTCGTCGTCCGGTGTGTCGAAGAAGTCCTGCGGACCGAACACGCCCACGTTGTTGACCAGGATATCGGCGGTCGGTTCGGCCTCAACCAGTGCCTGGCAGCCCCCGGCGGTAGCCAGGTCGGCGGCGACACCACGTACTTCCGCACCGGTAGCGCTTTCCCGCACCTTGGCCACGGCCGCGTCCACGGCGGCCTGCTTGCGGCCGTTCACCACAACCGTGGCACCGCATCCGGCCAGGCCTTTGGCGATGGCCAGGCCGATGCCCTGGGTGGACCCGGTGACGATGGCGACTTTACCTTGAAGATCGATGTTCATAGCGACTCCTTTCAGTCAGTGGGGTTGCTTAGTCAGCGTGGTTGCTGCGTTGACGGTGAATGGCCTAATCACTCGGACAGGCCGAGTCGAAGGAAAGTTCTTGCGGCGCCCTGCGCTGTTCCAGCCGCAGGCTCAGCAGCGCCGTGGCGATGGCGGCCAACGGAATGAGGGCCGCCACCCAGGGCAGTGCCGACAGGCCCAGGCCCTGATCGATGACCGCACCGCCCAGCCAGGCCCCGATGGCATTGCCCAGATTGAACGCGGCAATGTTGATGCTGGACACCATGCTTTGGCCCGCCCCTTCGGCTTTCGACAGCACCCACATCTGCAGGGGCGCGACGGTGGCGAACGCGGTAACGCCCAGCAGGCCGACAAAGGCAATCGTCAGCCACTGGCTTTCCAGCACCAGCGACAACAGGCCTAGCGTGGCCGCCAGCGCCAGCAGGCTGCCCAGCACCGTCGGCACCAGGTGGCGATCCGCCAGACGCCCGCCCAGCAGGTTGCCGATGATCAGCCCGCCGCCGAATACCAGCAGGATGGGCGACACAGCGGCGTCTGCAAACCCCGAGACTTGAGTCAGGATGGGTGCGATGTAGGTGAATACGGCGAACACACCGCCGAAGCCCAGTACCGTGGTCAGCAGGCCCAGCACCACCGGCAGCCGCCCCAGGGCGCGCAGGTCGGCCCGCCAGTCGGGCGTTTCCGGCGTGCCCTGGTCGCGGGGAACGAACAGGGCGATGACCGCCAGTGCGGCCAGGCCCACCAGGGTGACGGCCCAGAATGTCGCCCGCCAGTCGAGGGTCTGACCGAGCCAGGTGCCGAAAGGCACGCCCAGGATGTTGGCTACCGTCAGCCCGGTGAACATGACCGCAATGGCCGAGGCCTTGCGCTCGGGCGCGACCAGCCCGGTGGCGACGATGGAGCCGACGCCGAAGAAAGTGCCGTGGGCGAAGGCGGTGACCACGCGGGCGACCATCAGAACTTCGTAGTTGGGGGCCAGGGCGCAGACGGCGTTGCCCACGGTGAAGACCACCATCAGGATCAGCAGCGTCAGCTTGCGGGGCCAGGCGGCGGTCAGGGTGGTCATCACCGGGGCGCCGACGACCACGCCCAGGGCGTAGCCGGAGATCAGCATGCCGGCCGACGAGATAGTGACGTCCAGGTCCGTGCTGACTTCCATCAGCAGGCCCATGATGACGAATTCGGTCACGCCTATGCCAAAGGCGCCGACGGTCAGGGCCAGCAGCGCGACGGGCAGGCGCGGGGAATCGGAGTTCGTTGGGGTGTTCATGAAGCGTTTTCCGTGTCTTTCGCAGTGAGCGATGAATGATGAACGCTATTGTGTTGGCTGAAGCGGCGACTGATAATTGGCCTGAGCGATAAAACACTTTCAATCAGATTTTGAAAATGACCAATCTTGCAGATCTGCGCCTGTTCGTGGAGGCGGCCCGGCTGGGATCCCTCAGTGCCGCCGCGCGCACCCTGGAGCGTTCGCCCGCTGCCGCCAGTGCCAGCCTCAAACGTCTGGAGGCGGAACTGGGCGTGCGGCTGGTGGAGCGCAACACCCGCAACCTGCGTCTGACACCCGAGGGTCTGCTGTTCCGCGAGCGGGTGGCGCCGGGGCTGACCCTGATCGATGAGGCCCGGCATTCGGTGAGCCACGACTGCGCCGAAATCAGCGGTGAAATCCGGTTCACGGCACCGGTGGATTTTGCTCGCCAGTGGCTACGCCCACTGATGGACGAGTTCCGCGCCCTGCATTCACAAGTGCGATTCATCCTGCAGGCGGGGGATTCCATGCGGGATCTGGTGTCCGAGCCGCTGGACCTGGCGATCCGCTACGGTGAGCTGCCGGACTCCGCGCTGGTGGCCCGTCGGCTGCTGGACAATCGACGCATCGTGGTCGGCTCGCCGGACTATTTTGCCCGCCACGGCCGACCCGGCCACCCGCAGGATCTGGCCTCCCACAACTGCCTGACCTACTTCTTCGGCGGCAGTGCCTACCGGCGCTGGTCGTTCCGCCGGGGCAGCGAGGCGGTGGTGGTGGAGGTCAGCGGCGACTGCACCAGCAACGACGGCTCCATTGTCCGGGACTGGGCGCTCGACGGCGTCGGTCTGGCCTACAAGAGCGAGCTGGACGTCAGGGCGGACCTGCTGGCCGGCCGTCTGGAGCCGGCCTTCCGCGACTGGCGCGGCGATTCGGTGCCTCTCAACGCTGTGTATCCGGGAACCGGGCCGCGACCGGTGCGGGTGCGCCAGTTCGTGGATTTTCTGCGGGAGCGGCTGAGGGCCCAGCAGGCGACCGGTCCGGGTACCTGACTGGCGGCGGCCTGCCGGAATGGTAGGATGCGCTTTCTATCCGTTTGAGAAGGCAGGCTTTCCGGATGATCGTATTCAGCACGCTGCGCCGGCATTCGCGTCAGGAACTGACCCGACGGCTGCAGGTCAACATGGCCTCGCGCCTGCGCCGTATCCTGGGCTGGTTACTGGTGCTGGCCGTGCTGCACGTCGTGGCCATGGTGATCTTCGAGAATCTGGCGGTGGGCGACGCCACCTGGCTGACGCTCACCACACTCACTACGGTCGGCTACGGCGATTTCTCCGCCACGACCGCGGCCGGGCGGGCGGCGACCACCGTGCTGCTCTACCTGGCCGGCATCACGATGATGGCGCAGCTGGCCAGCGATTACATCGATTTCCGGCTCAAACGCAAACAGGACATGCTCAACGGCCGCTGGAGGTGGCAGATGAAAGATCACGTACTGATCATCCACAGCCCGGCCCGTAACCCGGACGTCTACTTCCGCCGTCTGGTGGATCAGTTGCGAGCCACCGACACCTTCGCCGACCGGCCGGTGCAGATCCTCACCGACGCCTTTCCCGATGGCCTGCCCGCCAACCTGCGCGAACGCGGCGTGGTGCATCACCACGGTGAGTCGTCCGACCCGGAAGCCCTGCGTGCTGTCACACCCGAAGCCGCGCGCGCCATCATCATCCTGGCCCGGGACGAGGACAGCCGCATCTCCGACAGCGTCACCCTCGACGTGCTGATGCAGCTCAATACGCTCTGCGGCGAGCACCAGCCCTACACCGTGGCGGAGTGCGTGGATACGGACAACCGGGTCCGCGCCAGCCAGTTGGGGGCTGACAGCACCCTGCGCCCGATCCGCGCCTATCCGGAAATGCTGGTGCGTTCGCTGGTGGCACGGGGCTCCGAGAAGGTGCTGGAAAACCTGTTTACCCACCACGACGACCACCCGATGCGTTATCCGGTGGACCTCAGGAACGCGCTGTGGGCGGAAGTGGCCTGCAAACTGGTGGCCGGCGGCATGGGCACGCTGATGGCCTATGTCACCGCCGACGAGGAAGTCATCTGTCACCCGGCCCACAACCACCGTTTCGATGCCACCGCCCTGATCCTGATGGTGCGTGAAGAGTACATTCCCGGCGAAACCGAGGTGCGCGCCTGCATCGACCGGCCCATGGCGTCCCTCATGGCTGACAGTCAGTAACTGGCGGTTGTCGGTGTCCGATCAGCGTCCGCGGTAATCGCGCGGTACGCGGGCGGTGACACCGGTGAACAGGTGATAGGCGATGGTATCGCAGCATTCGGCCACCTCGTTGGCGGACAGGCGCTTGCCCCAGAGTTCCACCTCGCTGTCGATCCGCGCGTTGGGAAGGTCGGTGAGGTCCACGGTCAGCATGTCCATGGACACCCGGCCGACCAGCGGGGCGCGCTGACCGTCGACCAGAACCGGCGTGCCCTCCGCCGCCTGGCGCGGGTAGCCGTCGGCGTAGCCCATGGCGACCGTGCCGATGCGGCGGCGATCCCGGGCGACGAAGCGGCCGCCGTAGCCGACCTGCTCGCCGGGCTCGACCCAGCGCATGGCGATGATCTTGCTCTTCAGGGTCATGGCCGCCTGCAGCTGCTGGCTGTAATCGTTCTCCACCGCCAGCGGCGAGGCGCCATAGAGCATGATGCCAGGCCGCTGCCAGTCCAGCCGGGCCAGATCGTGGTCCAGCAGGCCGGCCGAATTGGCGACGCTGGTTTCGATGCCCGGCGCGCGCAACGCCGGCGGCAACCGTTCGATCTGGTCCGCCACGGATATGCGGTCCGTCACCGCCTGATCCGCGTTGGCCAGGTGCGTCATCACCACCACGCGCTCGACCTGGGGCAGGCCGCTCAGCCGCTGGTAGGCCGCCACCGCTTCCGCGCCGCTGAAGCCGAGCCGGTGCATCCCCGTGTCCACCTTCAGCCACACGGTAATGGGGCGGGGCAGGTCAGTCCGGGCAATCCGGTCGATCTGGGCGGTATCGTGCACCGCGCTCCAATAGCCTTCGCGGGCGATTTCGTCCAGCTCCGATTCCTCGAAGAACCCTTCCAGCAGCAGAACCGGATGCGGCAGCCCCGCATGGCGCAATGTTCTGGCTTCCTCGATGGAGGCAACGGCAAACGCTTCGGCCTCGTCCGCCAGGCTGCGGGCCACGCGCACGGCGCCATGGCCGTAGGCGTCTGCCTTCACCACGGCCAGCGCTTTACCCTGCGGGGCCAGCGTGGTGGCCAGGCGGAAGTTGGCGCGGATACTGTCCAGATCGATGTCGGCAACGGCGGGTCGGGCCATGGGATTCCTCGTGCGATGGCGGTTGGCGTCAGTGGAGGTAGCGCTGGATGGACAGGCCGTCGGTGTCGATGTCCGGGCGGCGCCCGTTGATGACGTCGGTGACGAGACGCGCGGAGCCCTGGGACATGGTCCAGCCCAGCGTGCCGTGCCCGGTGTTCATGTAGAGATTGCGGATCGGGGTCTGGCCCACCACCGGCACGCTGTCCGGCGTCATGGGGCGCAGCCCGCACCAGAAGGACGCGTTGTCCAGGTCGCCGGCGCCGGGGAACAGGTCGTTCACCACGAACGCGGTCGGCTTGCGGCGCTTCGCCTGCAGGCTCAGGTCGAAGTCGGCGATCTCGGCGGTGCCGCCCACGCGGATGCGGTCGTCGAAGCGGGTGACGGCCACCTTGAAGGACTCGTCCATCACCGTCGATTGCGGCGCCCTGTTGGCGTCCAGCAGCGGCAGGGTGAGGGAATAGCCCTTGATGGGGTAGATCGGCAGCCGGAAGCCCAGGGGATGGAGCAGCAGCGGTGAGTAGCTGCCCAGGGCCATCACGTAGGCGTCCGCCTCAATCCGCCCCCGCGACGTGCGGATACCGGTGAGGGTGTCGCCGGATCGCTCCAGGCCGTCAATGGTGGTGCCCAGTAGGAACTCGACGCCGGCGTCGGCGCAGTGACGGGCCAGCCCCTTGGTAAACCGGTTGCAGTCACCGGTGCCGTCCTGGGGAAAACGCAGGCCGCCGACGAACTTATCCGCCACGTTGGCCAGGGCCGGTTCGTGCTGGATGCAGCCGGCGTGGTCGATGACCTCGTGGGTGACGCCGCATGCCCGAAGCGACGCCAAGTCGGCGCCGATGCTGTCCATTTTCTGCTGCTCGCGGAACAGCTCGATGGTGCCCTGGCTGCGGTGGTCGAAATCCAGAGCCACCCGCCGGGTCAGGTCGTCCAGGCAGGTGCGGCTGTACTCCGAGATGCGCAGCATACGCTGTTTGTTGATCCGATAAGCCTTTTCCGAGCACTGGCCCAGCATCTGGATCAGCCACTGGGCGGTGCGCCCGTTCATCGCGCTGGGGCTCACCAGGATCGGCGCCATGTCCTGCATCATCCACTTCAGTGCCTTGAAGGGAACGCCCGGAGCGGCCCAGGGGCTTGTATAGCCGAACGACAGCATGCCGGCGTTGCCGAAGCTGGTTTCGTCCGCGACCGCCTCGTGCCGCTCGATGACCGTGACCTCATGCCCCGAATTGGCGAGATACCAGGCGCAGGATACGCCCGCCACACCGCCACCCAAAACCGCAATCTTCATGCTGCGTGAACCCCCAGTTTCCAGGACAGCCGCTCCGGGGCCGTCGTGTCTTTGGGAAAATTCTAATGCAAGCCGTGGATGAAAATGCTTCAAAAAAAGAGTTTTTGCAGATGATATAACTGCTTTTTTCTATTTTTTAAGTTATAAAACCTGGGTTTTCGTGGCGCTTGCTGATGAAGAGGGGGTGGCGGGCAGGCGCGGGCGCGAGAGGCGCGACGTAAAAGGGGAATCAGGCGTAGGGTGCCCTTGGAGGAAAAAAACACGACCGCACGCCCGGGACAGGCGTGCGGCCGGTACTCAAACGTCAGGCGTTTTCGGCGGCGACGACCGACATCTCGACCAGGATGGGCGGACGCGCCATTCGCGCCTCGACGCAGGCGCGGGCGGGTTTGGGCAGTTCGGCGAACCAGTTGTCCCAGACCTCGTTCATGGCGGCAAAGTCCTTCATGTCGCGCACGTAAATGGTCACCGACAGCATCCGGTCCACGCCGCTGCCAGCTTCCTCCAGCAGGCCCTTGATCTTCTCCAGGCAGCGTTCGGTCTGCTCCGCGATATCCCAGTTCTCATCGCCGGCGGTCTGGCCACACAGATAGACCACGCCCTGATGCTTGACGATGCGGCTCATCCGCTCGGTGGAGTGCAGGCGTTCGATATCGGACATGAATAGGCTCCTCGTAGTCGGTCATTGGGGCGGTCGGCGAAAGCGGGCGGCCTCGGCAACCGTGTCGTCCGGTGCATTGTAGTACAGGCCTGACATGGAAATTTCGTGTATATGCGTCGGTTCCAGCAGATCCAGCTGTGATCGCTTGCTATGCCAGTGCATCGCCCTGATCATGTTGTCGATAATGGGGATAATACAGACGAGAGGGCCGAATCGTGCCAAGAACCGCTGCAAGAGAGACCGGAAGCCGAAAACGCACTCTGGACCGGCTGGATCGCCGCATCCTGGCCGCGCTCCAGGACGACGGCCGGCTCAGTTACGTCGAGCTGGCGGAGCGGGTCGGGCTCAGTTCCACACCCTGCATTGAGCGGGTCCGGCGTCTGGAGAAAGACGGTTACATCGAGGGCTACTACGCCCGGCTGAATCCGGACCTGCTGGGCTTGTCCATGCTCGTGTTCGTGGAGATTTCCCTGTCCTACCAGTCCCGGGATGCCTTCGAGAAGTTCAACGAAGCGGTGGAGAACCTGCCGTTCATGCTCGAGTGCCACCTGGTGTCGGGTGATGCCGACTACCTGATCAAGGCCCGTATCAGTGACATGTCCGAATACCGGGCGCTGCTGGGCGACATGCTACTGGTGCTGCCCGGGGTCAAGAATTCCAAGAGTTACATCGTTATGGAAGAGGTCCGTGAGTCGATGCGCCTGCCGGTGGACACCGCCTGAAGGCGCTAGATCGACGCCGTCAGGAGCCGGGCGTTCCGGCGACAAAGCGGTCCAGTCCCGGCAATCCCAGCACCCACTCGCGAACGACGGTAATGGTCGGATCGTGGCGCCGCGCCTCCGGGTAAACCAGCTGGAAAGGTTCCCCTTGCAGCGCCGGGCCGAAAGGCTCCACCAGCTGCCCGTTGGCCAGTTCGTCCGCGATCAGCGTGCGGCTCATCAGGGCGATGCCCTGGCCGCCGACCGCGGCGGGGATGGTGTGGGTTTCGTCGGAGAACACCAGCCCGGCGCTCACGTCCAGACCGGGTACGCCGGCTTCAGCCTGCCAGGTGCGCCAGTCCAGTGGCAGGCTGCGGGACGTCTGGGGCTCGAAGTGGATCAGCGTATGCCGGGGCAGGTCGGCGGGGTCGGTGAGGCCGAGCGATGGGCTGCAGGCGGGGACAAACGTGTTGTCGAACAGCTTTTCCGCCACCAGACCCGGCCATGGGCCCGTGCCGTAGCGGATGGCCAGGTCCGCCGTCACGCCGTCCAGCGGCGTCAGGTCGTGGGTGGCGTGGACGCGAAGGTCGATGCGGGGCCGGATGTCCTTGAGCTGGCAGACCCAGGGTAATAGCCAGCGCACCGCGATGGCGGGCGTGGTTGAAATCGTCACGGCGCGACGCTCCGGAGGCGCCTGCAGCCGTTGCACCGCATCGGCCATGGTGTCGAAGGCATCGGTCAACGACGTCAGCAGTTCCCGCCCCTGAGCGGTGAGCAGCAGTTGCCGCGGTTTGCGCACGAAAAGCGATACCCCGAGCGTGTCTTCAAGCTGCCGGATCTGGTGGCTGACGGCGGTGGGCGTCACCGACAGCTCCTGAGCCGCCTGCTTGGCGCTCAGGTGGCGGGCGGCGGCCTCGAAGGCGCGGAGGGCGGATAGCGAGGGCAGTCGGCGCGTTTTCATGGATGAGTTAAATTTTGTCGTGGCTGCAAATATTCATCGTTTGTCGGCTTTGCCAGTATTTGGTCTCCTGAGGTTCCCTGTCAACGGCAGGTGAGTTCTTTTCATCTGGTGAGCGCTTTTCATCGGGTTGAGTGTTTTCAACCCGTTGCGTTTCTTTGACATCAACAGGAGACCGTCATGACCCGCATTCTACATCTCGACGCCAGTGCCCGTCCCGGCCGTTCCGGCACCCACGAACATGGCTCCCACTCACGCCGCCTGACCCACCGTTTCGTGTCCCGGTGGCTCGCCGCCCGGCCGCAGGACGTCGTGACCTACCGTGACGTGGGCGCCGAGCCGCCGACGCCGGTGTCCGGCGAATGGATTGAAGCCGCCTTTGCCTCGCCGGAAGCGTACCAGCCCTGGATGGACGACGTGCTGGCGGAAAGCGATGCCCTGATCGACGAAGTGATCGCTGCGGACGTTCTGGTGCTTGGCGTGCCGCTGTACAACTTCAGCATGCCCTCGGCCTTCAAGGCGTGGATCGACAACATCGTAAGAGTGAGGCGCACCGTCGATTTCGACCCGGATAACCACGACGAGCCCTTCACCCCGCTGCTGGCCGACAGGCCGCGCAAGGTCATCCTGCTTTCATCCCGTGGTGGTCACCAGCAGGATCCAGGCGGTCGGTTCGCCCACATGAACCATCTGGAAAGCAGCGTGCGCACGGCGTTCGATTTCATCGGGCTGACCGACGTGCAGAACACCGCCATCGAGTATCAGGAAGCCGGCGGCGAGTTGCTGGCAGCGTCCATCCGGGCGGCGGAGGACTGGGTCGACGCACGGGTGCGGGAACTGCTGCGCGACCACGCGCCGGCCGTCGCCGATGCCACGGCGTAGAACTCAGGCGGCGCCGTCGGCCAGCGGGTCGGCGGCGGAATCCTGCATCGGGAACGCGCGTGTTTCGCCGTGCTGCATGATCCGGAAATCCGCCTCGGCGACGCCCTGGTCCGCCAGGGCCTGGTGCAGGCGCCGGGGCGGTTCATCCATGGGCTCGTCGGTCAGCACGAACGTACCCCAGTGCATGGCCACGGACTGACGCGCGCCGATGTCCCGGTGAATGCGAACCGCCTCTTCGGGATCGACGTGGACCGGCGACATGAACCAGCGCGGGTCGTAGGCGCCGATGGGTAGCAGGGCCAGATCGATGGGCGCGAACAGTTCGCCAATCTGTTGGAAAACCGTGCCGTAGCCGGTATCACCGCCGAAATAGAGACGATAGCCGTCGATCTCCAGCAGCCAGCTGCCCCAGAGGGTGGTGTTGCCATCCCGCGCGCCGCGGCCACTGAAGTGCTGGGTGGGCAGGAAGAACACCTCTTCGCTGGCGGAAAGCGCCTGTGACTGCCACCAGCCCAGCTCCACAATGTTGCGGATGCCACGTTTCTCGAACCAGCGCCGCAGGCCCCGGGGAATGCAGAAGCACAGATCGTCGCCGAAGCGCCGGTGCAGGCGGCGCACCGTGGCCTCGTCCAGGTGATCGTAGTGGTTGTGGGAAATCAGCACGCGGTGGATCGTTGGCATCTGCTCCACGCTCAGCGCCGGCGGCGTATAGCGCCTGGGGCCGACGAAGGCAAACGGGCTGGCCCGGTCCGACAGCACTGGATCGGTCAGCACATTGAGCCCTTCATACTGGAACAGGAAGGAAGCGTGGCCCAGCCAGGTCAGTTGGGGCTGGGCCGGTGGGTGCGCGAGCTTGCCGGCGTCCGGCGACAACAGGGTGTAGCGACGCCCCTTGGGGAACCGGCGCCCCGGTGCCAGCTGCCAGCGCAGGAAGTCTCCCAGGCCGTGCGCCACGGTGGGTTCCAGGTTGCGGAACCGTCCGCCGGAACGGGGCTGGTTTTCGGCCAGCCGGGCCAGGTGCTGTCGATCAACGGTCATGCACGGTCTCCTTTGAGAACACCTGTGGTTGCCCTGGCGCAGCGGCCGTCGGCCGTGCGTCGGCGCGTGGCAACATGAGTGCGAACAGAACGAAGTGTATGAAAGAACAAAGAGTGCGAACAAACCGCCAGGGATGCAACCTTGGCTCCCTCGCCGGACGACTTCTATACTGATGTCGTGCCCGGCTCTGTGTCGTCATCGATGACCGGAGTCCACCTTTCAATGTGCCATGCACCCGCGCAGTCGGGGCGAGCTTGATGCCGTCTCCCCGGAGGTCAATCTGGGAGTCACTGTGACGCCATGGACAAACACCTGCACTGGACCGAGCTGACCGGCGGCGAAGCCCCGTTCGCCCGTCGGGATGTCGTTCCCTATCGAACCCAACCTCTCTACCGCAGCCGCTGCGGCCAGGCCCATGTCAGCCGGGGGCTTCTGGCCGGTCGCGACTGGGTGATCAAGGATGTCGCCGCCAACCGGATCAGTAAATTCCTCTGGGGGCGCTGGCTGTTGTCCCGTGAACATCGCGCCATGCATCGGCTGACCGGGTTGCCGGGAATGCCCGCGGAGGCCTTCCGGCTGGACCGGGACGCCCTGTGCTACCGCTTCGTGGCCGGGTCCACCCTGCGCCAGTACCGCGAGGACAAAGCGCCCCTGCCGCCGGATTTCTTCCCGCAGCTGGAGGCGGCGGTCGACCAGATGCACGGTCGTGGCGTGGTGCACATGGACCTGGGAAACACCCGCAATATCCTGGTCAGCGACGACACCGGCGAACCCCGCCTGATCGATTTCGGCTCCTGCGTGTTTACCGAGCGACTGCCGTCCCGTCTGGCTGAACGACTGCAGCGGATTGACCGCAGCCGCGTCTACAAGAGCTGGGCGAAACTGGCTCCGGACTCGTTCGATGCCGGGCGCGCCGAATACCTGGCCACGCATTACCACCGCCATCATCTCAAACCGAAACACTGGGGTAGCCGGATGATTCGATCAGTGCGAGGTTTCTTCCACAACCCGACCCTGCGCCGGGGGTTCCGCAAGGCCCGGTTGCCGCTGGGGATAGCGTTTCTGGCCCTGGTGATGAGCCAGATCAGCGCCGCCTGGTTCTGGCCGGGCGCCACGGTGGCCACGGTAGGTGCCCTGTTGCAGGCCTGGTGCTTCGCCTGCATCGATACGCAGAAAACTCTGGCGGATCGCGGTCCTTACAGTCTGGTGCGCAATCCGCAGTACCTGACCCGCTTCCTGCTGATCATCGGTGTGGTGCTGATGACCGGCAATCCGTGGCTACTGGGGCTGACCGCCGTGATCTATTACTTCTATGCGGTGACGCGGGTCGAGCGGGAAGAGGCGCTGTTGCCGGAGGTGTTCGGCGAGGCCTATCGCGACTACTGCCAACGGGTGCCGCGCTTCCTGCCTCGCCTGGCCAACCTCGACAGTGAGCGGTTGCGATACTGGAACCCACAGGCTTTCCGCAAGAACCACGGCGTCACCAACCTGGCGACCGTCGCACTGTGCCTGGTGCTGTTGTATGGGTGGGCGTTTCATGTGATGGGGTAAGTCGGCCGCTCGGCGCAACGGCCGATTTACAGTTGGTCGAATGCCTCTATCATCTCATCGATGGATAGCTGTTGCCCCATACGACCGCGTTTCACGAAGCGGTGTTCGAAGGATCGAGCTCCGCGGTCGAGAACATTTTGCCGGAAGGCGTCGATGTAGCCTGGCTCGAAGTTGCTGTTGAAGGTGTTGAAAAGCACCACATGCTGGCCGTCAAAGCGATTCCGGTCGACGAAGGCCCAGATGGGTGGGGCCGGGCTATAGAGCCAGATCGGCGAGCCCAGGTAAACGGTGTCGTAACCTGACAGGTCGACGGTTTGCGGGGTAATGACTGCCTCGCTGCTACGAGCATCCCGCATGGCGTGAATCCATCCCATCAGGCCCAGTTTGTAGGCGCTCGCTTCCAGCCGGAAATAGTCCGCGTTCTCCTTTCTGGCAATGTGTTGGCCCAGCACGGCGGTATTGCCTGAGCGGGAGAAGACGATAACGGCGCTCCGTGCAGCCCCGTCTGAAACCGGCCGCGAATCCAGGTGCTGGCGGTTCTCGCGTGCCTGGTAATACTCGATCTGTGTGACGACGATGGGCACCAGAGCCGCCAGAACGGCGGCCACTGCAAGTGAAACCAGAAGCCATTTCAATATAGCCATGTCATCCCGCCCCGGTCTCTACGGTGCGCAGTCTCCTGATGTCCCGCAGCGGTGGTTCGCCGAACAGTCGGGCGTACTCACGGCTGAACTGGGACACGCTTTCGTAGCCCACCTGCAGTCCGGCTGCCCCGGCGTCCACATGCTGGTTGAGCATGAGTTGCCGGGCCTCCTGAAGCCGCAGCTGCTTGAGGTATTTCAGGGGGCTCAGGCCCGTTACGGCCTTGAAGTGCTGGCGAAAGGTTGAAGGGCTCATGTGGGCTATGTCCGCCAGGGCCTCAATGCTGATCGACTCCATGAAATGCTGCTTGAGCCAGGCCATGGTCTGGGCGACATGACGGCTGGGTGAATCGCTGGCATTGAGCTTCATGAACAGGGGGCCGTGCGGGCTAAGCAGGAGTCGGGCGATGATCTCCTGTTCGATCAGCGGCGCCACACTGGCGGCGAGTTTGGGTTCGTCGGTCAACGCGACCAGACGGTCGACGGTACCGAGCAGGCCGCTGTCCAGGCGGTCCTGCGACAGGGCAGCAAACCCTATGTTGCGCGGCGCCCGGCCGATGGAAAGGCCCGCAGCCACTTTCAGCACCAGGCTCGAATCCAGTCGTATGACCAGACCCAGGTAAGGATCGGCGTCGCTGGCCCGTGTCACATAGGACACAACCGGCAGATCCACCGAGGCCAGAAGACCTTGCCCCGGGTTGTTGTCGAACACCTCGGTGCCGACGAGCACCTTCTTCGCGCCCGTCACCGTGACGGTCAGACCCAGCTCGTAGATACAGGGGACGGGGTCGGTAACGGCGTCTCGGCGGTGGATAGACAGCGCCGGCACCAGCGTCGAGAAGTCACCGGCGGTTCCGGCTATTTTCAGCAGTCGTTGCTCGAGTGATTTCAGCGCGGCCGTTGCACTCGAAGCATGGTTTCTTACGTCGTCAATCATCGGATTCCCCGGTGTTTTTTCACGTCCTTGAGTATAACGCCCGCTATGAGATCTATTGCCGGTAAAGAAGTCAGTTCATCGTTTTGGGCAAAAATATAGGCGCAAATAGCAAGTTTCCGTCTTTTGTCTGGCGGATACTGGGTCTGTCAAACGAATCGGGAGCTGTCCCGCACCCCGTCCGGGAGGGCGGGTATTCCCGGTTATGTTTGCAACGCCAACAGTCCAGACGGGAGAAGCGCTCATGCACAAGATCAGTATTCCGACCCATAACGGCCAGAACATTACCCTGTCGGCCGTCATGAACTTTCCAGGCGGCTTTGACGAAAGCCAGGTTTATCCCGCCGTCGTCGTATCGCACCCCGGCGGCGGCGTGAAGGAGCAGACCGCCGGTCTGTACGCCCGCAAGCTCGCCGAATCCGGCCTGGTGGCCATTGCCTTCGATGCTTCCTATCAAGGTGAGAGCACTGGCGAACCGCGTCAGTTGGAGAACCCGTACATCCGTACCGAGGACGTGAGTGCTGTCATCGACTACCTGACCACGCTCCCCTACATCGATAACGATCGGATCGGTGCCATGGGCATCTGTGCCGGTGCCGGCTACACCGCCAACGCGGCGATCAACGACCGCCGCATTAAGGCCGTAGGCACGGTGAGTGCCGTGAACATCGGCCAGATGTTCCGCAACGGCTGGGAAAACGACATCCAGGATGCGGACGCGCTGCCTGCTCTCCAGGCGGGGTCGGACGCGCGGACGGCCGACGCCGCCGGTGGCGAGATTGCGACCATTCCCCTGGCGCCGATGCGGGAAGAGGACGCGCCCAACGAAGAGCTGCGCGAGGCTTGGGAGTATTACCACACCGATCGCTGCCAGTATCCGACCGCGCCCGGCTATGCCACCGCCCGCAGCCTGAATCAGATCATTAGCTATGACGCCTACCACAAGGCCGAGGCCTTCCTGACCCAGCCGCTGCAGATCGTGGCGGGCAGTGATGCCGGCAGCAAGTGGATGAGCGACGACCTGTATGCGCGCGCTGCCAGTGTCGACAAGAGCTTTCACGTGGTGGAAGGCGCCAACCACATGTCGCTGTATGACAAGACCCCTTTTGTCGACGAGGCGGTGTCCGTCCTGTCGCCCTTTTTCGAACGCACACTCAAGTAATGGGTACCGGGAGTCGGGTCCCATGGCGCGGCCCCGGACTGTCCAGCATCTCCACGTAGACAAACGCTTAACACAGAGGCCATCCAATGAGCACCAGCAACGTCATGAGTGTCACCTACCAGAACCTGGGATGGGAATCGGCTGCGGATCTGTACTTGCCGCCGGATTTTGATGAGAGCCGGCGCTATCCGGCCATCGTCAGCACCCATCCGATCGGCAGCTGCAAGGAGCAGACATCGGGCAATGTCTACGCCGCAGCCCTGGCGCAAGCGGGTTATGTAGCGCTCGCTTTCGATGCCAGCTTTCAGGGTGAAAGCGGCGGTTCCCCTCGCTTTGTCGAAGACCCGTCAATTCGCGTGTCCGACATTCGCTTTGCCATCGACTACCTGGTCACGCTGCCCTACGTGGACGAGAACCGGATCGGCGCGATCGGCGTCTGTGGGGGTGGGGCCTACACCATTCACGCGGGAATCACCGATCACCGCATCAAGGCCCTGGCCTCGATCACGGGCGTCAACTTCGGCCGTCTGATCCGGGAAGGGTTCAGCGAGTTCAACCCGGTCGCCGCACTGGAGGCCATGGGCCAGCAACGCACCGCGGAGGCACAGGGGGCCGAGCGTAACGTCATCAACTACCTGCCGGGGTCGGTTGAGGAAGGCCGCCAGGCGGGGATCACCGACATCGACGTGCTGGAAGCGACTGACTACTACAAGACGCAGCGCGGTCAGCAGCCTAATGGCGCCACCAGCGGCCTGTTCTCGTTCAACAGCGCAGCGATGGGATGGGACGCGTTCACCAACGCCGAGGTCCTGCTCACCCAGCCGCTGATGGTGGTTATCGGCGACAAGCCGGGTGGATTCGGTGCTTATCGTGATGGCTGGGAGATATACGGCCGCGCCGCATCCACGGATAAGCACATCGTGGTGGCGGAAGGTTATTCCCACTACGACCTGTACGACCAGCCCGAGCCGGTGGAGATGGCCCTGTCACGGGTGATCCCGTTCTTCAGGGACCGGCTGTAGTCGCCGGGCACCGCCGCAACGCCCCGGTAAGCGGACTCGCTACCGGGGTATCCCCGAATCCATCCATCGATACATCGCTTGCTGATATCAAACACGCCGCCTTGCCCATGCCGGGGGCGGTCTACTTGGGGTCCTTATGTCCATTGAAGCAACATCCACTCCGTTGACCCATCTGTTCGAGCCTTTCGCGTTCGCCAAGGGCGTCGAACTGCGCAACCGGATTGTCATGGCGCCCATGACCACCTGGTCCGGCAACCGGGATGGCACGGTATCCCATCAGGAGCTGGCCTACTATCGGCGCCGCAGTAAAGGAGCGGGAATGATCATCACGGGTTGCACCCACGTTACGGAGAATGGCATTGGCTTTCAGAACGAATTTGCCGCCCACAGTGATTGCTTTATCCCAAGCCTGCGTCATCTTGCCGAATCTGCGAAAAGTGGCGGGGGTAAGGCGATCCTGCAAATATTCCACGCTGGTAATAAGGCGGTGCCTGAGTTGATTGCCGATGGTGACCTGGTCAGCGCCAGTCAGGTAAAGGCCAGTCCGGGGCCGTTCAACAGCGGTGAGCGTGCTCCGCGGGCACTGAGCGGCCGAGACATCGCAGACATGATTGAAGCATTCGGTCTAGCCACGCGCCGGGCGATCGAAGCGGGCTTTGATGGCATCGAATTGCACGGGGCTCACGGTTTCCTGATCCAGAATTTCCTGTCGCCGCGCTACAACCGTCGGCAGGACAGTTGGGGGGGATCGTTGGAAAACCGCATGCGGTTCCCGTTGGCATTGGTTGAGGAGGTCAATCGAGTAATTGACAGGCACGCGAATCAGCCGTTTCTGGTCGGTTACCGACTTTCGCCCGAGGAATCCGACCCGGGCGGCCTGCGCATGGAAGAGACGCTGGCACTGGCTGACCGTCTGGCGGACAGCCGGGTGGATTACTTGCATGTGTCGCTGTCGAACTTACTTGAGGACCAACCCGGACACGCTTCAGACGGTGTGCTCACCGTCGAGCAGTTTATCGAGCGCGTGAATGGACGGATCCCGGTAATGGCGGCCGGGGGATTGCGCACGCCGGAACAGGCCTCCCGGGCCCTGGACCTCGGGTTGCTCCTGATTGCCGTTGGCAAGGGTCTGGTCATGAACGCGGACTGGGTGTCGTTGGCGGAGCAGGGGCGGCAGGACCGGATTCGCACGGAAATGCCGCGCGACGAGCTCCGGCGTATCGGTATCCCGGACAACCTCAGGAAGGTGATCGCCGCGAAGAACGGCTGGTTTCCCATAAAGGACGACGGGGTTTCCGCTTAGCGTCGACCCGCGTCGTCCGGGACGATAACCTGCCGCCTGGATAGACCGTCACGCATACAACGGCCTCAGCGTCACGGCGCTGTCCCCGTCTGGCACGATGGTGGCCTCGCAACCCGGCAGTTGCAGGTCCAGCGTGGGGGCTTCGCTGAACCAGTCCGCCTGCCACTCCACGCGATGGGCGCCGTCGGCGGCCGGGCGGATGCACAGGCTGATGGGGCCGAAGGCGGTCGGTGCCGGGCCAAAGCGGATGGGCTGGTCCTGGTCCAGCCAGCGTTCGGGAATGCCGGCGCACAGTACCAGCACGTCGTCCTCTTCGCGCACAAAGCAGTTGCGGATCATCAGCACCCACTCCGCTGACGCCCATACGTGGTGGCCATCCCCCATACAACCGCCCAGGGTGGCCGGGTGGATGGCTTCCGGCCATTGCCCGGTGGGGGAGGCCAGTTCCGCCACCGCATCCATCAGCTCCACGTGGCGCGGGTCGCCGGCGCGCAACAGCACCTGCGCCACGTGCAGGGTGAGGTAGGCGTTGAGGCCGGAGTGGATCATGTCCTGGTTGAAGGCGCCTTTGACGAAGCAGCGCTCGATCAGGAAGTCGGCGCCGTCCAGCAGGCGCGGGTCGTCCGGTGCGCACAGCTGGGTGGGGTAGCCCAGTGCCAGGGAGCCGATGGCACCCGCGTCCAGGCGACGATAGGGCGAGGCGGGCATGGCCAGCCGACCCAGGCGGCGCTGGCATTTCTCCAGGCTGCGGTCGACGGCACGGGCGAAGTTGTCCGCCTCGCGCCGGAAGTCGGCGCTGTCGTCCGGCGCTTCGTGGCGCAGCAGGCTGCAGGCGGCCTCCAGACCGGCAATGCCCCAGAAATCGTCCCAGTAGTAATAGTCGTTGGGCCCCAGGTGCTCGGCACTGAAACCCGCCGGCAGCAGGCCCGCGTGGGGCGCTTCCAGCGTATCCTTGAGTCGCTTGCGCACGATCCAGCGGGCACCGCGTTTGACGGGGCCGACCCAGTTCCTGGGCAGGGGCCGGCCGGTGACTTCCAGGAAGCGGCGCATGATCCACAGGGCCTCGCCGTTGGAGTCCCATTCCCCTTCCTGGGAGCGGAAGTAACCCAGCGTGGTCTGTCGCTCCGGAAAGCGCGAGAGGGCCCGCTCGGCACGTTGCGTCAGGCCGATGTTGAGCAGGGCATTGATGATGAAGGCGGCGTCCCGGAACCAGAAGCGCTTGTAGGTGAACGGGCCGGGGTAGACGTCGTCCGGCGAGTGCAGCACCAGCGACGCCACCGCCGCATCGTAGAGGAACTGGTAGCGGCTGTCCGGGCATTGCAGTCGGGCAGTGCCGGACAGTTCGTTGGCCCAGCTGTCCGGCAGCGCCGGTGTGGGGGCTTTGCGGGCCAGGGGAATGCGCGCGGTAATGGAGGTGATGCGCCCGCCTTCAACGGGGAACAGGGCGGCGGTGGTGACCATGCCCACATCGCACACGGCGCGGGTCTGCTCCTGGCGGTCCATCAGATGGATATGGACGTCGCCGTTGTGGTAGTCGGAGACATAATGCCGCTGGGCCGGCTCGCTGAAGTCGACCCGGTGTTTGCCGTCCACGGTCCAGCTGTGGCCGTCGTCGGACAGGTGCGCCTCGTGGATAAAGCTGATGCCTTCCGGGTTGCTGGGGCGCAGGGACAGCACCAGTGAGGCGTCCACTTCGGCGTGGGCGTCCAGGCGCATCTTGCACACCGGAATGCCGTCCTCGAGCTCCACCCAGCAGGTGGTGGTCAGGGCCAGGCCGTCCTGGGCGGATTCGGTGACGATGCGTACGCCGTCGTCGTGCAGCACCTGGCGCTGGCGCGCTTCCGGGGCCCGGGAAGGCAGCAGGCAGCGCCCGTTGCTGGACAACAGCCAGCCGTCCAGCGACCAACTGTCGAAGAAGGGCGTCAGCAGGCCGCGCGGGTCGACGATGGGCAACTCGTCGCAATCCGGATGGCCGATGGCGGTCCAGTTGCGGTGGCTCAGGTTGATGTGGGTGATCGAGAAAGCGCGGGGAATGAACGACGGGTCTGTGGGGTCGAACTGGCGCTCGATCCAGTAGGGCCAGACCCAGTCCAGATTGTGTTGGATGACCCGGCTGTTGATCAGTCCTCGGGCGTGGAACACGACGCCCGCCCGCAGCAGTTCGATGGGTTCGCCCACCTCCGATGGCTGGGCGAAGCTGTGCAGCCGGGCCAGCAGGCTGATGGGGTCGAGGAAGTCGTGCTTACGGGCGACGTAGCGGACGATAAAACGCCAGGGCAGCCATTTCATCCAGCTCATGTTGAATCCTCCACGATGTCCTCCTTGCGCGTGTAACGGGCGAGGGCGCGCCGGGCCAGCCGGTTGAGGAAAATCACCGCCACCACGGTACCGACGAAACCGGCGCCGTAGATGGTCCATTCCAGCGGCGAACGGGCGCTCTCACGCACGCCCAGGGTGGTCAGGTCGGCGGCGATGGACCCCAGGTAGACATTGTGGAGAGAAAACGGGATATAGCCAATCAGGCTGCCGACGAAGAAGCCGCGGAAGGAGAAGTTGGTCAGGCCGAAGAAAAAGTTGGAGATCTTGCTGGGAAAGAACGGGATCAACCGTGTCAGCAGCACGATCTTCCAGTCGTGGGGCGTCATTTCCTCGCTCATCAGTTGCAGGTGGGAGCGGGCCATCACGTACCGGCGCGCTTTCTCGCCGAAGAAGTGGCGGGCGATGAAGAACGCCAGCGAACCGCCCAGCACCGTGCCGATGACCACATAGAGGGTGCCTTCCACCACACCGAACACGAACCCCGCGCCGGTGGTGAAGAGCACGCCGGGCAACAGCAGCACCATCACCAGCACCATGATCAGGATAAACAGCAACGGCGCCCAGGCGCCCTGGGCGTCGAACCAGCGCAGCAGGTCCACGACCTGGTGGTGGATGCCGAAGGCGTAAAGCACCGCCAGTATGATGGTGACCGACAGGATACTGGCCACGATGCCCATGACAGGGGAGCGCAGCCAGCCGGCACGGCGATCCAGCTCGGTCTGTTCCATGGCAGGGGACGACCTCCTCGCAGTTCGCTGATCATTGGTTTCAGAGTCTGACAGCCGCCCGGTCGCGCGTGTTCCGTTCGGCGGCGGCGTTATCGATCCCGGCGGCGGTTGCCACCACGCGGGTTGGACGCTCCCCTTAAATGTGGTGCAGCAACGCGCAACCCTCAAGCCAACTTACAGGATGGCAATGCGCCATGCTGGCTGAGAGAGTCTGGATCGGGGGCCATAGGGTGGATCGGAGGGAATCGCAACAGGGGCTACCGCATCCTCGGGGTGTCGGTGCTGGCCCCGCTTCGGCAAGGGGCGGAAATGCATGGCCCGGCCCGATTCAGCGGGACAGGTACACCGGCAGCGAGAGGGTCACGCGGGTCCCGTTGCCCGCAGTGGAATCGATGCTCACGCGGCCGTGCAGGATCAGCGTCACCCACTGGTGGATCTGGTAGAGGCCGAGCCCGGCGTGGCCCTGATCCCGGGCGGAGGTCACGAACGGGTCGAACAGGCAGGTCCGGATGTGGGGCGGAATGCCGCTGCCGTTGTCGCGCACTTCCAACTGAAACATCTCAGAGTCCAGGGGCCGGGCCCAGACCAGCACATGGCCGCTGGTCTGGTTAGTGAACGCGTGGGTGACGGCGTTTTCGATCAGGTTCTGCACCAGTTGTGAAATCAGGCCGGGAAAGGAGCGCAAGGTCAGGTCAGCGGGTACCTGCAGCTCCAGCGTTATGTTGCGGCCGTTCAGTTGGGCTTCCATGGTGCGTACCAGATCCTCCAGTCGCCCGGCCAGCCGGAACAGTTGCAGGGATTCCCGGGAGCGGTCGACGGCGAGGCGCTTGAAGCTGCTGACGCGCTCGACCACCTGTCGCAAGTCGGACTGGGCGCGCTCCAGGCCGTCGGTGCTGGCGCTGATCATCCGGTCCAGTTCATCGGGGTTCCGGGCGCCGCTGGCGAGCCGCTCCAGCAGGTCCAGTTGCTGGTTGCGTACGTTGTCGATCGTGATCAGCGCGTTGCCCGCCGGCAGGCCCAGCTCGTGGGCCACACCGCTGACCAGCGTCCCCAGGGACGACAGTTTGCGGGCTTCCACCACTTCATCCTGCAGGTACTGGGTTTCCTTGTGGGCCTGTAGCAGCTGGTTGTAGGCGTCGTTCAGTTCGGTCTTGTCCTGCTGCAACTGGTGGCCGAGGTTGGCCTGCGCCCTCAGGCTGTCGGACAGGCGCATGGCCAGGGCACCGGTCACGGCCGAGAGCAACAGCGCCGTTGCTGCAACCATCAACCCTGTGGTGGTGGCGATACGCCCTGCCAGGTAACCCCGTGTGCCGGTCAGGGCAATCAGCCGCCGTTCCGGCGTACCGCTGCCGGTATTGATGGCCACGCTGCGGGCTGACCACAGGTTGCCGTCGACGATCACGCCGGATAGCCGCTCCCGCCCGCTGATTTGCTGCCACAGCTCAGGCATCGCCTGGTTCAGGGACAGGTTGTTGCGACCCAGCACGTGCCCCCATTCCCGGCCTGGGTCCCCGTGAACCAGCCAGTAACCGCGCTCGTCCAGTAATTGCACCTGGCTCGTCGCGTTGTTGTGACGGCGGATGTCATCCAGAAGCGGCGCGAGGTTCACGTTGGCGACCAGCAGACCGCTGTACATCCCCTGGTTGCTGCCGGTGCGTATGGCCGCGCGCAGGGTCGGCTCGAAGGGGCGCACGATCAGCTGGTTTTCAACATTGAGATTGATGGGGGACAGGTAGACCGACTGCTCGTCCAACTGCAGTGTTTCCTGGACATAGGTGCGATGCGCCTTGCCTTGCAGCCGGTTATCCGGCGCCGGTTGGGCGCCGTCAGGGCCAAAGTTGACGCGAGCCTGTTCCTGGCCGTTGGCATCGATCCAGCGCAGTTGGGAGATCAGTGGCGAGAGTTGCTGTAAGTAGATGAACGCCTGCTCCAGCCTGTCCCGGTCGACCGGCGCATTGCGGCTGAGGGCGGCACCGACGTCGGGATGGGCGCGAATCAGTCTCGGTACCCGCTGCAGGTAGCCCAGCTCCCGGGTCAGCTCGCGATGCATGCTGTCCAGGGTAGCTGTCTGTTGGGTGGTAATCGGGTCGAGGCGTAGCTGCACCAGCGTCTGGTAACCAAAGATCGCCGCCAGCAGGATCAGCGCGCTGACGCTCAGCCAGATCTGGTAGAACAGCCGGTGCCGGGTCAGGTGGGCGGACAGCCCCTCACCTCCGGCGGGTGCCTCGGACACGTCTGGAATCAGCCTGAAATGGCCGACGGTCTCCTGACTGTTAGTCGCCATGGTGCTCTACCCGACTGGCGGGTGGCGACCCGGTCTGGACCAGGGACGTGCTTGTCGGTCCCCTCGGGAGTTGCCCGGCGCTGGTTGCGCGGGGAGTGCGTCTGTCCGTGAGCATGATCGGTTCCATCGCCGGATGGCCCGGGAGACGGGCCTGCACTGATCGAGCAGGGCGTCAGGGCGACGCCTGCCGGGTAGCGACCGACTCCCTGTGGCCGCTTACCTGTATCCAGTGTAGACGATTCGAACCGTGGTCAATGTGAAATATGGCCGCGCTCCGCAGAGGAGCGCGGCGTCGCTGGACGGCAGGCGAGCGCGTCAGGCATCACCGGCTTCGGCCGCCACCGGCGTGACGCTGTTCTCCTGGCGCCAGGCCATCAGGAAGATCATCAGGCCGGCCACTGCCGCGCCGGCGCCCACGTAGCCAGTGGACTGCCAGCCCAGGCCGGCGGTGATCGCCAGCCCGCCCAGCCAGGGGCCAAGGGCGTTGGCCACGTTGAATGCGGCGTGGTGGGAGGCGGCGGCCAGGGTCTGGGCCTCGTCGGCCACGTCCATCAGCCGGGTCTGCAGGGCCGGGCCGAGTGCGGACATCAGCGCCACCATGAAGCAGACCGCCAGCAGCGTCCAGATCGATGCTGTGGCCGTCGGGAAGATCATCAGGACGCCGGCGCTCCAGATCAGCAACCAGCCCACGCTGCGGAACTGCAGGCGGTCGAACAGCCAGCCCCCCAGGATGTTGCCGACGAACCCGCCCAGGCCGAACACCGCCAGGGCGATGGGGATCCAGTTTTCGTCGACGCCGGTGACGTTCAGCAGCGTCGGCGCGAGGTAGCTGAATACACAGAACATGCCGGCAAACCCGACCGCGCCGATGGCCAGCGCGTACCAGAGCTGGGCACCGCGGAAGGCCCGCACCTCGTGCAGCGGGCTGTTGCGCTGCTCGTCCCGGTTCAGCGGCAGGAAGAAGAACACCAGAATGGCGGTCAGCGCGGCGACGATGCTCACGAAGTAGTAGGCATAGCGCCAGTTCAGCGACTGGCCCAGCATGGTGGCCAGCGGGTTACCGATCAGCAGCGCCAGGGTCAGCCCCATCATCACGCGGCTCACCGCCTTGGCCCGCTGGTTGGCGGGCACCAGGGAGGCGGCCACCAGCGCGGCGACCCCGAAGTAGGCACCGTGGGGCAGGCCGGCGATGAAGCGGAAGATCATCAGCGACTCGTAGGTCGGCGCCAGGGCACTGGCGATGTTGCCCAGGGTGTAGAACGCCATCAGCAGGATCAGCAGATGCCGCCGGAACAGCCGTGCGCCGAGGATCGCCAGCAGCGGCGCACCGACCACCACGCCCAGCGCGTAGGCGCTGATCAGGTGGCCCACCTGGGGTTCGGTGATGCCCAGGTCAGCGGACATGTTGGGCATCAGGCCCATGATGGCGAACTCACCGGTGCCGATGCCGAATCCTCCCATGGCCAGGGCGAATTCAATCAGCAGGACCTTGAATTTTGAAAACCCGTGCGAGGGTGTCTGAGCCGTCATGGCATCCCTATCCGTTAAGTGCTTGCTTGAGAACGAGGGCCCGGACCAGCGCGTTGAACGCAGCGCCTTGGGCAAGAGTGAGAGTTCCGATTATCCCAGAAAGGAAGCTTGCGACCTATAAGCGGTTTTGCGAATGCCGCCCCCGATGTCACAGAGTGCCCCGGGAGACGGGAAACGGCCTGGCCCGACAGGAAGGACGGACCAGGCTTGGGCAGGCGCTCGGGATCATTCACGCGGTGGCAGGATGTTGCGCGGGATGCGGATGTGTGCCCCCTGCCGGGTGTCGACCACCTGGGTGATGCCCAGGTCGCCGGCCACGCTGATCAGCGAGTAGGCGTCATTGCGGGACAGCCCCTGGTGCTCGGTCAGCAGTTCGATGGTATCGATGGAGGCATTGCGCGCGGCCTGGTTAAGGTCCTCGTCGAAACCGTGGACGATCCAGCAATCCGGCGCCTCCAGCAGCGGCGACGGGAAAAAGAAATCCTTGCGCAGGATGACCTGGAACATCACATCCAGGGACGACTCTATGGCGGTGCCGCTGATCTCACCGTCGCCCTGCGATACGTGCGGGTCGCCGATGGAGAAGAGCGCGCCGTCCACGGCGATGGGATAGTACATGGTGGAGCCCGCGCCGATTCGCCAGTTGTCGATGTTGCCGCCGTGCAGCCCCGGCGGGATGGTGCTCATGCGGCCGGGGACGTCCGGCGCCACGCCGGCGGTGCCCAGGTGCGGACGCATGGGCACGCGCACGCCGTTGAGCGCCTGATGCCGGTCGCACTCGGGGCAGCGGGTGACGCGCCCGGGCGTGGTGTATTTCTCCTTGACGTCATAGGCGTAGAGGGCGCGGGCGTTCATCGAGTTCTGGTCGAGCTGGTAGATGGTGACCCGCTCGGTTTCGTCGAACTCCTGATAGAGCTGGCCCCAGTTGGCGGCCAGGTTAGCGCCGTACTGGGTACGCGGGGTCATGGACAGGTAACGCACTTCCAGCATGTCGCCGGGTTTGGCGCCTTCGATCCAGATGGGACCGGTCATGATGTGCACGCCCGGGTAGCGGTCCTCTTCGGGAATCCCGTTGAAGATGGCCCAGGTGGTGTCGTCCATCATCAGCTCCGGGGCGTCGCCGGCGTGCTGGGTGATGGCTTCGGCCTGAATGATGTCCCCGCTTTTGACTTTCAGTACCGGGGCCAGAGCCGGGTCAAAGTAACCCCAGTGGCAGTTGGCCGGGTTGGCCCTTAGCGTGTGCAATTCGCCCGCCATGGGGTTCGGGCGACCAAGCGGACTTACGGTTTTCTCGCTCATGGCGTGATCTCTCTTCTGTGTTGTCGATTGGGGTTTCGGGTGCGTGAAGGGGCAGGGCGGGTTACAGGTCGAGCACCAGCACCGCCGTTACGGCCCGCGAGCAGCAGGGCGTGAACTGGTCGCCGCGGGCCTGTTCTTCCGGGCTGAAATACAGATCCCGGTGGTCTGGCGTGCCTTCCTTGATGCGGGTGCAGCAGGATCCGCAGACCCCCGATCCGCAGGAAGTGGGAATCACCACGCCAGCGCGCGCCAGGGCGTCGGCCGCGGTTTCCTGGGCGCCCACAACAATGCGCTGGCCGCTGGAGGCGATTTCCAGTTCGAAGGGCTGATCGCCGTCGGCCGGCTGCGGGGCATCTGCGCCGAAACGTTCGAAGTGCACCCGTGACTCGGGCCAGCCTTTGTCCCTGGCCGCCACTTGAACGGCCTCGATCAGCCCGGCCGGGCCGCACACGTAGAGGTGCTTGCCAGCGGCGGGCTCGGGGATCACCTGCGCCACATCCAGTTGACCCGGGCCGTCCAGGTCCGGCGCGTAGAGTCGGCTCTGCGCTTGCCAGTCGTCGCCCAGCAGCTGCTCGGCGAAGGCCATGTGCTGGCGGCCCCGGCCGGCATAGTGCAGTTCGAACGTCGTGCCGTCGGTGCGGCACTGTTCCGCCATGGCCAGGATGGGCGTGATGCCGATGCCGCCGGCAATCAGCACGGCCTCACCGGAGTCCGCCGCCATTGAAAAGTGGTTGAATGGGCCGCGGACCGACAGCGTGTCGCCCTCCACGAGCCGGTCAAACACTTCCGCGGAGCCGCCGCGTCCGTCCTCTTCGCGGCGTACGGCAATGCGGTAGACGTCGCGCTCATGGGGGGCGTTGAACAGGGAGTACTGCCGTGCTCCCGCCTCCAGCAGCAGCTCGATGTGGGCGCCGGCGCTAAACGCCGCCACCGGCGTGCCGTCGATCGGCACCAATTCCAGCATCACCACGTTGCTGGCGACGATGCGTCGGCCGATGACCCGCGTCCGCTGGCTGTCCGCGTTCCCTGCCGTTGCTTCCTGCTTGCGCTCAACTGCTTGCATGCTCTCGCCCCGCCTGATTTCTGCTTCCATGCCCCAGAGTGTCCTGCAGAGCCCGATCGAGGTCTTGATTGGATGCGCACAAGTAATTGCCCGTGCATCCGATGCCGGCCAAGTTTTCATGCGCTTTCGGGCAAGAACGCCAACACGCCTCCCTGAGACAGTCATTAGCGACAACACCCACTGACTGACCATTCGAGGTGAGCAAGATGATGGAGGCGACGACCCTGGAGCCGGTGACCGGCCCGGCGGCCTGGCGGGGGGACGAACTGTCCCGGAAACAGGACTGGATCTATCGGCTGAGCGAGGAACAGATTGCCGAACTGGAGCAGCTGGGCTCACAGCTGGTGGAGCAGAATCCCGACCTGCGGCAGATCGAACCGCAGGACTACCCGCTGACGGCCTGCGCCGACGCCGTGGATGACTGGAAACAGCGCATGTCGCGCGGCCACGGCTTCGTATTGGTGCGCGGGTTGCGCACTCACCTTTACTCCGACGCGCTGTCCGCGGCGATCTATTACATCCTCGGATTGCACCTGGGCGAGCCCATGCGTCAGAACGAGCTGGGCGATGTGATTGATCACGTGTACGCCACCTCGGACAAGTCGCTGGACGATCCCACGGCCCTGTCCGCCAAGATCCGCGACAAGCTGCCGTTCCACTCCGACAGCTCGGATGTGGTGGGGCTGATGTGCCTGCGTCCGTCACGCGAGGGCGGGGCGTCCTGCCTGGTGTCCGGCGCCGAGATCTACAACGAGATCGTGCGCCGGCGTCCCGACCTGGCGCCGCTGCTGCTGGAACCGTTCCACTGGGACTGGAAGCGTCAGGACCACGACGCCCCGGTCAATACCTACACGTCGCCGATCATCAGCGTCGTCGACGGGGTGTTCAGCATGTACGCCGGTTCGCTCTATGTGCTGACCGCGCAGGAGTATCCAGAGGTCCCGCGCCTGACCAAGGCGCAGGTGGAAGTGCTGGAACTGTTCGACGAG
Source organism: Marinobacter sp. JSM 1782161 (assembly GCF_011421605.1). Classification (NCBI taxonomy): domain Bacteria; kingdom Pseudomonadati; phylum Pseudomonadota; class Gammaproteobacteria; order Pseudomonadales; family Marinobacteraceae; genus Marinobacter; species Marinobacter sp. JSM 1782161. Next base: position 1,519,529 of record NZ_WSSA01000002.1, on the reverse strand, counting down.
ATCACCTACGAGCCCGGCATGGCCATCGAGATGGACTTCCGGCCCGGTGATATCCAGTGGCTGTCCAACCACGCCGCGCTGCACTCCCGCACCGGCTTTCTCGATTACCCGGAACCGCAACGCCGCCGCCATCTGCTGCGCCTGTGGCTCAAGAACCGTGAGCCCCGGCCCATGGTGGACGGCTTTGGCAAGAACGTGGTTCAGGACCGCTCGATCCACCGGGATGCCGGCACCGCCGACAGCCAGGGCAATTTCCGGATCGCGGTGGCCGCGGTGCCTCGCATGAACGACTGATTCCTCCTTTTTCACTCCAGATGACACATAACCAAAAGCAGGTACAGAGATGACGACCAGAAAAAAATACGCGGCGATGCTTGTCTGTTTGCTGGGCATGAACGCAGCCGCCATGGCTGATGAGAGTAGCGAGCAGGGCACGGAAGGCAGCAATTCGGACAACGGCGGGGCGACGGTCGGCAACATCATCGACCGCATATCCGATCATGTCACCCTCTACGGCGTGCTCGACTATGGCGTCAGCTACGTCAGCTACGTCAGCGACGAGGGAGGCGAGAGCAATACCCGGGTGCGCGACGGGGTGAACTGGGGTAACCGCCTCGGCCTGAAAGGCGAGCAGGACCTCAATTACGGACTCAAGGCCATCTTCACCCTGGAGCACGGTTTCAATCTCAGCGACGGTACCACCTCCCAGTACGGCACCACATGGGGGCGCCAGGCTTTCGCGGGGCTTGAGCACGATGATTACGGCACGCTTACCTTCGGGCGTCAGTACGACTTCATTTTCGACTACCTGAACCAGTTGAACATCGGCGGCTACGCCAGCGTTTACGCCGGCCACCACGGTGATTTCGACCGCATCTCGGGCTGGCGGGTGGACAAGTCGGTCAAGTACCAGAGTCCCAGCTTCGGCGGTTTGAAGTTTGGGGCCATGTACGGCACGGATGGCTCGACCTATGCATTCCAGGATAGCGGCAGCAACGAGACGTTCAGTCTCGGGGCCACCTACTTCGGCGGTAACTGGGGGCTTTCGGCGGTGTACCTGAACATCAAGGACAACGCGATCTACCCCGATCTGCAGATCGGTGTCACCGAGTTCCTCGGGCAGACCCTGAACTTCGATGGCTCAGCGGTGGTGGTCGACCAGGAGACCATTGGGGTCGGCGGTTTCTACCAGGTGGGCGACATGACGCTGGTGGCCAACTCCACGCAGACCAAGTTCGAGAACGACAACGGCGAGGAAAAACAGAACGTCTACGAGGCCGGTGGCTACTACCCCGTCTTCGACAAGACCCTGGCCATCGTCGGCTACCAGCATTCCAAGCTGGAGGACGACAAGTGGGATCAGGTGACCTTCGGCCTCAAGCACGACCTGTCGGAGAAGACCTGGGTCTATGCGTCCTATTCGTGGATGCGCGCCTCGGAAGGGATCAAGGCGAACCAGGGCGCCGGCTGGTATCTGGAGAACTCCAGCGACAACCGCCAGGACACGGCCCGGGTGGGCATTATCTACACCTTCTAGGCCCGCATCGCCCCGGCCGAATGCCACCCGAGAAAAACGCCACCATTGTGAGAGAGGCAACAACCATGAAACGCAGAACCTTGCTCAAAGCGATTCCTGCCAGTGCACTTGGCCTCCTTTTCGCGCAGGCCGGCATCAGCCCGGTCCGCGCGGCCGGTCAGACGGTTTCTCTGGCCTTCCCCTTCGATGTGGAGAGCTGGGACCCGACCAGCCGTGTGATTCCGCACGCCACGTCCCTGTACAAGTGCGTGTTCGACCAGCCCCTCGAATACGCCCAGGACACCCAGCTGCGCGCCGGCGTGGTGACCGCCTACGAGTGGCTGGACGACGACGGTCTGGTGCTGGCGCTGGATTTCCGTGACGATGTCTATTTCCACAACGGCGACAAGCTGACCTCGTCGGACTTCCGGTTCACCTTCTTCGAACGTCCCAAGGCCAATCCCAACATCCAGCTCGGTTACATCTGGGGCAAGATACGGGACGTGGAAACGCCGACCCCGACGAGGGCCGTCATCCACCTGAAAGAACCCTTCGTGACGGCGCCGCAGTACCTGGGCTTTGCCGGCTCCTTCATCCTGCCCGAGAAGTACATGAAATCGGTTGGTGATGAAGGTTTCATCAAGAACCCGGTGGGGACCGGACCCTACAAGCTCGTCGATTACCAGCCCAACAACCGGATTGTGCTGGAGGCGTTCGAGGATTACTGGGGCGGCGCCCCCGAGATCAGGAACCTGACCATCCAGGTGATCCAGAATCCCACTTCGCGGGTATCGGCCACCCAGTCCGGGCAGGTGGCGTTCAGCTACGCGCTGCCGATCCGTGAAACCGTGCGTCTGGGCAAGCTGCCCAGCGTGACTTCGGCACTGACGTCCACCGTGGACACCTACCTGATCCAGATGGTCAACACCGGGCCGCTCAAGGACCGCAACGTGCGCCTGGCCATGCATCACGCCATCGACAAGAACGCCCTCTCGCGGGCGCTGCTCAACGGCGTCTCGGAGCCGATTTCGACGGCCAGCCCGCCTGGTACGCCGGCCTACCAGCCGGACTTCGAGTTTGCCTACGACCCGGATCAGGCCATGGCGTACCTGGCGGAATCCGGCTATGGCCCGGACAACCCGGTGGCGATCAAGTTCTTTTCGACCAACGGCGTTCAGCCGGCGGATTTCCAGATGGCCCGGGCGATCACGCAGATGTGGAAGAAGGTCGGCATTGCCGCCGATCTCCAGGTGATCGACATGGGCAAGTACTTCCAGGCTTCCGCGGCGGGTGAACTGGAAGGCCCGGTGTTGTGGCTGTGGACCAACTCCACGGCGGACCCGGAGCTCTATTCCGGCAGCTACCTGGACGCCGAGACGGCCTTTTCCGTCTGGCGCAGCGACGATGTCATGCAAAAGCTCAGGCCGTTGTTGTCGGAGCTGGACTACGACAAGCGCGTGGCCGGTTACCGGGACTTCAACCGCTGGGCGGTGGAGCAGGGCTATAGCGTGCCCCTGTTACAGGGTATTTCCAGCGTTGCCCACGCCAACCGGCTGCATTACCAGCCCTATCAGAACGGCTGGATGCTTCCCGCCAAATGGACGCTTTGAGTTAACGCTTTTCCCCTCCTCGCGAGGGGTTTTTTTTGCCTGCGGCGCGCCGCAAACCGCCAGTCCTGCTGGCTTTTGGGCCGGGTGCGCCAAAAGACAAGAGTCGCTGCGCGTATACCCAAGCTGCCCAGGCAGCCGCCCCATAAGATGACCTTAAAGAACGACGTTTAATGGCAAGACACGGAGAGAGATCGGATGGCTGGTTTTCAATCAGACGCATTTTTTGACCAACTGGACAGCTCCACCCGCGGCATCGAGAGCGCGGATACGCTGCCGCCGCTTTGCTACACCGACCCGGAGTTCTACGAATTCGAGAAAGAGGCCCTGTTCAACCACGAATGGCTCTGTCTGGGCCGGGCCGACCAGATTCCCGAGGCTGGCGACTACTTCACCACCACCATTATCGGCGAGCCCCTGATCGTGGCGCGCAACCGTGCCGGCGATATCAAGGTGATGTCGGCGGTGTGTCAGCATCGCGCCATGCTGGTTGCCGAAGGCCAGGGCAACACCCGCGCCTTCCTCTGCCCCTACCATCATTGGGCCTACAGCCTGGACGGCGATCTGATCGGGGCCCCGGAAATGGAGCGCACGGAAAACTTCGACAAGAAGGATTTCTGCCTGCCGACCCTCAAAGTGGAGCTCTGGCAGGGCTTTATCTTTGCCAATTTCGATCCCGAAGCGGAACCCCTGGCACCACGCCTGACCGCGTGTGACGACGTCCTGGCCAACTACGACCTGGAGAACGCGAAGGGGCCGGAGCTTCCCGAAGGCGTGCGCTATCCCTGGAACTGGAAGGTCATGATGGAGAACAATAACGACGGCTACCACGCCAACCGTCTCCACCACGGCCCCCTGCACGATTTCGTGCCCAGCGGGCTGGCCGAGTTTCCCGAGGATCTGCCGGAGAACACGGCCGGCTATTACCGTACCAACGGCACGCTGCACCCGGATGCCAGCTTCAATCCCACCCAGAAGGCGGTGCTGCCGGTTTTCCCCAAGCTGACCGACGCCGAACGCAATCGTTTCCTGTTCGTCAACGTGCCGCCGACGCTGTCTCTGGTGCTGACCAGTGACCTGGTGATGTTCCTTATCCTGCGGGCGGACGGCCCCGAGCACCACATCAACGACACCGGCATCCTCTGCGCACCGGGGGCCATGGACGATCCCTCCTTCCAACTGCGGCTGGACATGATCTACAACGCCACCGCCAACATCGTTGCCCAGGATCTGCACGTCGATGAGCAGGTGCAGAAGGGGCTGCGCTCCCGCTACGCGGTACGTGGACGTTACTCCTGGCAGGAGCGGGCACAGACGGATTTCAACGACTGGGTGGTCAAGCGCTACCAGACGACCTGGGAGCGGATGAAAGCGCAGGGGCGCGACCAGCAGATTCCGCTCCGGGCCGTTTGAGTCCATCCGTCGCTTTCCGTTGAGTCCGACCCTGGAGGTCCGTTGCCATGCCTTCGACCCTAGCTGTTAACCCCCTGGCCCGGTGGCGCCGCATTGAGCGTCCGCTGGGACTGGTGTGGGTCCTGTTGAAGCAGGTGCTCTGGCGCCTGCCCATGCTGGTACTGATCAGCCTGATTGTGTTCCTGATCCTGCGGGTCATTCCGGTGGACCCCACGGCCATGCTGCTGCCGCCCGGCGCCTCGGATGCCGATGCGGCCCGGCTGAGCCGCGAGCTGGGGTTGGACCAGCCGGTCCCGGCCCAGTTCATGATCTGGCTGGAACGCGCTTTCCAGGGGGACCTGGGGCTTTCCATCCAGAATGGCCAGCCGGTGACGCCGATGGTCCTGCGTTCCCTGCCGATGACGCTGGAGTTGCTCTGTTTCGGCATGCTGGCGGGCGTTGCCCTGGGGCTGGTCAGCGGTTTGGCGGCCTTTTCCCTGCGCGGCACCCTGGCCGAGAAGGCGATTCTCACCGTCACCGGCCTGATGATCGCCATCCCCGATTTCCTCTGGGCCATCATCCTGATCGTGACCCTGGGGGTGGCCATGGCCTGGCTGCCGTTCATCGGGCCGATCGGCCCCGGCTTCGACGTGGAGCGGGTTACCGGCTTCCTCACTCTCGACACGCTGCTGGCGGGAGATTTCGCCGCGTTTGGCAGCGTCCTGGCGCACCTGGTCCTGCCGGCGTCGGCGCTGGGCCTCTGCATCGCCACGCCGATTGCCCGCATCGTGCACTCCAGCCTGCTGGAGGTGTACACCGAGGATTACATCCTGGCCGCCCGCCTGCGCGGGGTGCCGGAGTGGAAATTGCTGATGGGCCATGCCCTGCGCAACGCTTCGCTGCCCACGGTCAGCCTGATCGGTGTGCAGTCCAGCGTCATCATCGGCGGCACCCTGCTGATCGAATCCATCTTCGGGCTGCCGGGCATCGGCAACCTGATGCTGCGCGCGATCACCAGCTACGACCTTCAGGTGATCCAGGCACTGGCGCTGACCTACGCGGTGACGGTGCAGTTCGTCAATGTGATGACGGAGATCGCGCTGTACCGACTCAACCCCCGACTGAGGGCCACGCCATGAACCGGCCCGACCTGACCCAAGCCATTGTGCTGATCCGAAGGGCGCTGGCCGATCCGCTGGTCTGGACCGGTGGCGGCGCGCTGCTGGTGCTCTCGGTGATCGCCCTGTTCGCACCGGTGCTGGCGCCCCACGACCCCAACGAGCAGGACCTTCTCAACGTGCTGCTGCCGCCCATGTGGGCCGACGCAGGCAGCGCCGACTACCCGCTGGGCACCGACGGCCTGGGGCAGTGCGTGCTGTCGCGCCTGATCTACAGCACCCGGGTGGTGGTGATGATCGCCGTGACCGCGCCCATCGGCGCCGCCGTGCTGGGGTGCCTGCTTGCGTTGGTTGCCGGTTACTGCGGCGGCTGGATCGACTGGCTGATCAACCGCGTTGTCGAAGTCTGGCTGTCGTTCCCCGCCGTGGTACTGGCGCTGGTGTTGATGGTGGCGCTGTCGCCGGGGCTTCAGAACGTGATCCTGGCGATCATCCTGGTGGACTGGACGCGTTTCTGCCGGGTGTTGCGTTCAGAGGTGCTCAGCGTCCGGCGTCGGGATTTCGTGACCGCGTCGCGGATTACCGGGGCCAGCCACCTGGGGGTGATCTGGCGCGACATCATCCCGGCCATCGTGCCTACCGTGATCGCGCTGATGGCCCTGGAGGTGTCCATTGCCATTGTCGCCGAGAGCATCCTGTCGTTCGTCGGCATGTCGGCCGGAGCGGGCGTGCCCACCTGGGGCGTGATGATCGCCGACGGGCTCAACAGCATGTACTCGTCACCCTATCCGTTGCTGCTGCCGATGCTGTGCACCGTACTGACGGTGCTGGCCGCCACCTTCCTGGGGCAGGGCCTGCGCCGATCCATCGACGTGCGACTGCTGGAACCGGCCAGGGGAGTCAACGCATGAAAAGCGAGCAGATGATTAACCCGGCGCCGATGGGGCCGTCGTTCCTGAGCGGTCCGCACTCGGCGGATGGGACCGCGCCGATTCTCCGCGCCGAAGGGCTGCAGGTCGAGGCGCAAATGGCGCACGGCACCAGCGCGGTGCTGCGGGATATCAACTTCACCCTGCAGGCGGGCCGGACGCTGGGACTGGTCGGCGAGTCGGGCGCCGGCAAGAGCATGATCGGCCGGGTGATCGCCCGGCACCTGCCGGCGGGGTTCGATGTCACGGCCGGACGTCTGCTGTTCGGCCAGGATGACCTGCTGGCCGCCTGCCCGGTCCGACACCAGGAATGGCTGGGGCGGCGCATCGCGTTCATTCCGCAGGAGCCCATGACCGCGCTGAATCCGGTGCTGACCATTGGCCGCCAGTTCAGTGAGCACCTGCGCCGCATCGGAGTTCCCCGCAGCGAATGCCGTGCCCGGGTGATCGAGGCGCTGGACGAGGTGCTGCTGCCTGATCCCGAGGCGGTTTTCGGCAAGTACGCGTTCGAGCTTTCCGGCGGCATGTGCCAGCGGGTGATGATCGCCATGGCTTTCGCCAGCCGGCCCGACCTGGTGATTTCCGACGAAGCGACCACGGCGCTGGATGTAAGCACCCAGGCCCATGTGGTGGGGCTGTTGCGTCGCATGCAGGAGCGGCGCGGTACCGGTGTCCTGTTTGTGACTCACGATATGGGACTGGCCACCCACGCCTGCGACGACGTGGTGGTGCTGTACGCCGGCGACGTCATGGAGAGTGGCCCCGCCAAGACCGTGTTTGCCAACCCGCGCCATCCCTATACCCGCGCGTTGCGCCAGGCCACGCCGCCCCTGTATGGCGACCTGGCACCGCTGCACGCCCTGGATGGCCAGATGCCGGCGGTGGAGCGCTTTCCGCAACTGCCCGGCTGCCGCTTTGCCGAGCGTTGTAGCCTGGCCTCGAAGCCATGCCGGGAAGGCAAGCCGGACCTGCGCGAGCTGGACACGGCGACAGGGCACCGGGTCCGCTGTGTTCACACTGCGCTGGCGTCGTTCGCCCCGGCCGCTGTGGCGGAGACCGGTCGGCACGCCACCGGCGACGCCCTCAGCAGCATGAAGTGTCTGGAGGTGCGAGGACTCAGCAAGGCATACCGTGCCGGCCGACGCGGTCGAGCGGCCCGGACGCTGACCCAGGCCCTGCATCCCACCGACCTGACCCTGTCGCCGGGTGAATTCGTGGGTGTGGTGGGCGAAAGCGGCAGCGGCAAGTCCACCCTGGCCAAGCTGATTATGGGCATCGAAGAGCCCACCGGCGGCGCCGTCTATCTGAACGGTCGCGAACTCGGTAACAGCCCGGCCGAGTGGCAGCGCCGCATCGGTTCGGTGCAGATGGTGTTCCAGGACGCGCGCTCGGCGCTCAATCCCCGTCGTCAGGTGGGACTGACCCTGACCCAGGCGATGGACGCCCGCAATCACCTGCGTCTGGAGCGCACCAACCGGGCGACGGAACTGGCCGGCGATGTGGGCCTGGCCCCCAGTGCTACCCGGCGCTATCCGTCCCAGCTTTCCGGGGGGCAGCGCCAGCGGGTGAACATCGGCCGCAGCCTGTGCGACCTGCCGCAGGTACTGGTGGCCGACGAGATTGTTTCGGGACTGGATGTGTCGGTCCAGGCGCAGATCATGAATCTGCTGCTCGACCTGCGCCGGGAGCACAAGATCTCCCTGCTGCTGATCTCACACGACCTGGCGGTGGTGCGCTACCTGTGCAGCCGGGTGATTGTCATGCACAAGGGGCGCGTGGTGGAAAGCGGCCCCACCGAACAGGTGCTCGGCAACCCCAGCCATTCCTACACCAGGGCCCTGATCGACGCGGTTCCCCCGGCGGCCCCGGACGCCGTATGGCCCACCCATCCCCCCATTCGAACAGAAGGTGACCATGACTAAGCTACCCCCCAAGACCCGGATGCCGGTGCTGTTCCTCGGCCACGGGTCCCCGATGAACGCGATCGAGCGCAACGAGTTTTCCCGGAGCTGGTCCGATCTGGGCCGGTGCATTGGTAAACCCCGCGCTGTGCTGATGGTTTCGGCGCACTGGCAAACCCGCGGTACAGCGGTCACCGCCAACCCCGAGCCGCGCACGATCCACGATTTCGGGGCCTTTCCCCAGGCGTTGTTCGATGCACGCTATCCGGCGCCCGGCGATGCCGAGCTGGTGGCGCAGGTGCGGGACTGCCTGGCGCCGATGGCGGTGGCTGAGGACAGCAAATGGGGGCTGGATCATGGGGCCTGGTCCGTGCTCTGTCATCTCTACCCGGAAGCCGACGTGCCGGTGGTTCAACTGAGTATGGATGTGGGCCTGTCACCGGCCGGGCACTACGAGCTGGGCCAGCGGCTGCTGCCCCTGCGCGACAAGGGCGTGCTGATCATTGGCAGCGGGAACGTCGTCCATAACCTGCCGGCGATGAAGTGGAACCTGCCCGATGAAGGCTTCGACTGGGCGCAGCGGTTCCAGGATTTCGTCCAGAAAACCATTGCCGCCGGGCAGGACCGCTTGCTGGTGGACTATCCCTCCCTCGGTACTGATGCGGATCGTTCGATACCGACGTCGGACCATTACCTTCCCTTGCTCTACGCGCTGGGTGCGCGGGATGCAGCGGACGATGCGGTGGAATTCGTCACCCCCAAGTGCGTGTACGGATCCCTCAGCATGATGAGCGTGGCGTTATGGCCATCCGCAAGGCCGTAAGGCACTGACGGGCGACGGACGTCGCCATCCACTTATCGACCCTGAAAAGGTTGGAACTATGAAAATTACTGTCGTTGGATACGGAAACATTGGTGCTGCAGTGACCAAACAGCTGGCCAAGGCCGGTCATGATGTGATCGTCAGCGGACGTGACCTGGACAAGGCCCGCGCGGTTGCCGAGGAGCACGGCGCCAAGGTGCTGCCGCTGTCGGAAACCGGTACCCAGAGCGAAGCCTACGTGTTGGCGGTCTATTTCGAGGCGGTCAAGGATGTGCTGGCCAGCATTGGCGATGTTAGCGGCAAGATCCTGATCGACCCGACCAACCCGCTGACCGCCGATTTCATGGGCCTGACCGTGGGCCACAGCACCTCGGCCGCCGAAGAAATTGCTAAGCTGGCGCCCGGAGCCAAGGTGGTCAAGGCGTTCAATACGCTGTTTGCACAGGTGATCGACGCCGGCGCCGACTTCGGCGGAACCCCGGCCGCCGGATTCGTAGCCGGTGACGATGCCGACGCCAAGGTGGCAGTGGCCGGTGTGCTGGAATCGCTGGGCTATGCCCCCATCGATGCCGGTGGCCTGGTCAATGCCCGCTACCTTGAGCCGGTGGCCGGCCTCAATATCTACCTGGGTTACGGTGCCGGCCTGGGCACCCAGATCGCGCCGACCTGGATCAAACGCTAGACCCGTCTGAATCACCGGAGGGCGCGATCCTCCGGTGATTGCCCCTGGCCTGCGCCTCTGACCGGCTTACGACGCCAGCGCTGCCGAACTCTTGCGGCGGTATTCCCGCGGTGTCATCCCGAACGCCTTGCGGAACACCCGGCTGAAATGCGCCGCGTCGTTGAATCCCCAGCGAAAGCAGATGTCCGAAACCGACAGGTGATCGTACTCGGGGTTGCCCAGCTCGCAGCGGCAGCGCTCCAGCCGCCGGATGCGCACGTAGTGGACGAAACTGTCCCCCGAAGTCTCGAACAGCTTCTGCACGTAACGGGCGGATACGTGGCACTGGTCGGCCACCGTGCCCAGGGACAGTGCCGGGTCGGACAGGTGGTTGTCGATATGCTGGCAGATCCGCCGGAAATGCAGCATCTTGGCGGTACTGCCGAACTCCTGGACCTTGCTCTGCTGGATCAGGGTGGTGATCAGGAATTCGGAGATGGCGATCTCCACCGGCCGCAGCAGGGTAGCGTCGATCTCATCCAGGTGCTGACTCAGGGATTCGAGCATGGAGGTGAACACGCGGTAGGCCGCCTGGTCGCGGGGGATGTAGCCGACGTCGATCAGCGATGGGTTCAGCAGGCGCGAGTGCAGCATGTCCTGCGGAATCTTTATGTAGAGCACCGTGAAGTCGGATGCCATGGATAGAGACATGTCGACGCCGGTCGGAGCGTAGATCAGGTCACCGGCCTCGACCTGCAGGGACAGGCCCTGGTAGTGCAGAGCGAAGTCGCCTTCGAGCAACAGCGCCAGCCACATCGAGTACGGCTGATCTTCGGACTTGCCCGAGATTTTAAAGGGGCTGCCGCTAATCCGCGCGAACTCAACGCCCATGGGCGTGTTCAGACAGGCCACATCGCCGTGAAACGCTTCGAACCCTTCGGCATAAATGCAGGCCGGCATGTAAAGTTGGTCCATGGCGCGCTGCCACAGATTTGCCCTATCCGATCGCGGGCAGGTGTCCGTTGAGATCTTCCAGTTCGTCATACCGATGTACTCCAGCCCCAAACCACTCTGCATGGTTGATGTTTCCATCCCTGGCGCGGTTTCCCTGATGCATCAACACCATAATTCTGCAAGATGCGGGCCATTGGGAAGCATGCTTATCATCCGGGCGAACGGTTGCCGGAAGACGCCGGGCGGAAGGGGATCGGGCGATCGTCAGCCTGTCTGGGCTGGCGTGGGGACCCCGGGAACGGGGGCGTCTCGATGGGGGCACGGAGCAAAAAGGCATCAATTCTGGACGGGTGTACTAGTCGATGCGCTATGGATGGGCATCGACGGGCGTGGGTAGGGCGATACCCGGACCAGCGACGTCAGTTGGGTAGGAGCCCTCAGTGTAAGGTGGCAGCTCTCAGCGTAAGGCAAGAGCCCTCAGCGCAGATTAAGAGCCCCCCGCCAAAACGGCGCACTTCTGAGCAAGACGACCTGTCGGGAATTTCCCAGAATGCATGAACGTTACGTCATTTCTGATGGAAAGCTGGGAAACGTCGTCAGCCTGAACGATACCGCGTTTTCGAGCCATTCAGGTGTTACCGGACGTATCGTCAAAAAAAACGATAAGACCAAGGGGCGCCAATCGATGAACGTCCTCGCTGTGCTGGAGGCATCCCGCTCCCTGTTCGACCTGATCGACAGCCCCATGCTGCGCGAGCTGGACCGCGCCTGCGAGGGGGTGATCGTGGTCGACCACCAGGCCCGAATCCGCTGGGTCAGTCAACGGTTTCGCCAGTGCCTGAATCTGGGAGTGTCGGGTTATTTCAACGGACGACCGGTCGAGGAAATCCTGCCGGACAGTCTGCTGCGCCAGGTCACCCGGGACGCCCGACCGGTGCGTCTGGACCTGTGTCAGCAGAACGGTGAGTGGCTGGTGGAAAGCCGCATGCCCCTGCGCGATCGCGCCGGCAAGCTGATCGGCGCCATGGGGATCATCCACAGCCGACAGCCGGAAGCCATCGGCCACTTCGCTGCTAAATGCCGGCAGCTTTTCGAGCTGCCGATGCCGACCGGCACCTGTCCGGCCGGACGCCGGGCGCGCTACCGCTTTGCCGACTTTGTTGGCACCAGTGTATCCCTGACGGCCGCGCTGGATCGCGCCAGGCACGCGGCGCGGCTCGACACCACGGTGCTGCTTGTGGGGGAAACCGGCAGCGGCAAGGACATGTTGGCCCAGGCCATTCACAACGCTTCCATTCGCCGGGACCGGCCTTTTGTTGCGATCAACCTGCCCGCCATGCCGGAGGCTACCCTGGAAGCCGAGCTGTTCGGCGAGGCCGGCAAGATCGAGGCGGTCGAGGGCGGCACCCTGTTCCTGGATGAAATCGGCGATTTGCCCATGGCCCTGCAGTGCAAGCTCTCGCGGCTGCTACAGGCACGTGAGTACGAATCCGAAACAGGCCCTGCACGGTTCCGGATTATCGCTTCCAGCAGCGTCAGTCTGGCGGAGCGTGTTCGCACCGGGCACTTCCGGCCGGAGTTATTCTACCGGCTGAGCGTGCTGCCCATTGATGTACCACCGCTGCGCCAACGGCCTGAGGATCTGGCGGATCTGTGCGACGCCTTCCTGAGGCAGATCAGCCTCGCCATCGGTATCGCCCGCAAGCGGCTTTCTGACTCTGCGCTACAACGGTTGGCCCGCCATGCCTGGCCCGGGAACGTGCGTGAACTGCGTAACATGCTGGAGCAGGCCAGTATTTTCTCACCGGCAGAAATGCTCGAAGTGGACGATTTCAATGAGCTGGCTGCGCTGCCGGCCCGGGTGGTGGCTTTTGCCGGCGAATCCGTTCCTCCCCTGAACGATACCCTGGCCCAGGCCGAGCAGCAGGCCATCGAACAGGCCCTGCGTGTGAGCAGCAACAATCGCACCCTGGCCGCCCGCAAGCTGGGTATTTCCCGCGCCAACCTTTACGAGAAAATGCGCCGGTTGGGCCTGTCGCTCTAGTATCCAGAGCAGACTCATCCAGAAACGCCTTTCCCCGAACCGGGCGCGCGGCACCAGCCGTGCGTCTGGCGATGCTTCCCCGGCTTCCTTCGCTCAGTCCAGGCGCCGTGCCTCACTCATGGGGTTCCGGATTCTGCACATTGCGTTTCCCATCGTGTGACGGCGACCGCCGCGGGCATTCTGAGTCTGACTCAATCCGGCGAAGCCTGGCGATGCCCGACGGCGCCTGTTGTCCAGCCTGACAGACACCTGTCCGGACGTGTTTGCAGTGACGATTTCCGGGTCACACCAATGTGCATAAGTCTATGAATTACAAGCTTGTTACATTTCATCGGGCGGGTGCCGGCAACCGCGTTGCCGGGCCTGCCAACGTAACAAGGCCAGACCGGACCGGATAAGGGCGGCGGCCACAAAAATATCAGGGAGCTTTCTCAGAATGACAGTTAAATTGATGCAACAGGTGTCCCGCTTCAGTGCAATCGGCGCTTTGCTGGTTGCCGGCGGAGCCCATGCCGTGAGTCTGGAAGCGGGCGATTTCGACGTCTCCATGTACGGGTATGCCCGACTCAATATGGCCTATGACCTGGATGCCAACCTGGGCGACGGCGGCACCACCGGTGCGGCCAACATCGGCAACGTGAACACTGGTGACAGCGATGTCGCCGAAGGTCATTTCAACGCCGACGCCAACCAGTCCCGTCTGGGCTTCAGCATAGGCCACACCTCTGGCGTGAACGTGAAGATTGAGTCGGATTTCGTGGGCGGTCCGCGTCTGCGCCACGCTTACGGTACCTACCAGGGCGTTCTGGCGGGGCAGACGTGGTCCAACTACACCTCGTTTGTTGGCAATACATCCACGCTCGATTTCAACAGTACCTACGGTCTGGCCGGCTTTCAGGCTCGCTTCACGCAGCTGCGTTACACCACCGGGGGACTGTCGTTCTCCATTGAGGACCCGCGCACCGTGCTGGCCGGAGGGCTGGAGAAGAAAGACAGCATGCCGGCGGTGACCGCCCGGTATGAAGGGAAGGCTGGCGACCTGTCCTATTCGGTGGCTGGGCTGGTGCGCCAGGCGGGCTATGACGATGGCGCCGACGACGACACGGTGATGGGCTACGGTGCCTTCGCTGCGGCCCGCTTCAGCCTGACCGACCGCATCACCATCCAGGGTGCGGTGAACTACAGCGACGGCACCACCTCCTACCTCTACATCGCGCCGGGTCCCGACGCGTTCCTGGATTCCGACGGCGACCTGGAAACCGTGTCCGGCTATGGCGCCACGCTGGGTATGGGCGTGAAAACCGGGAGCGGCAGCTTCAATGTCGGCTACGGTATGGTCTCGATGGACCTGGACGACGCCGTCGATGCGGGTGCCGTGGCCTCCAGTCAGGATGAGACCCGCAGCACCGCTTTCGTGAACTACCAGTGGAACCCGGTCGAAAATGTTATGTACGGCGTTGAACTGGGCCACTTCGCGGTGGACGATCAGAGCGGCGACGACGGCGATGCCACCCGCATCCTGTTCGCGGCTCAGTACAACTTCTGATCCCTTCTCTGGTTAAGCGCGCACGAGTCTGGCGTCTCGGTTTCGTGCGCGACTCAGGTCATCGTTACTCCTCTCCCGCCTCTTGCGGCCCGGCTGTGATCCAGCCGGGTTTTTTTATCGCCAATAGATCCAAGTCCGGCCGGCGGCCTGCGCTATAGTCTGTGAAAGCCCGAGCCTGCGCTGTCCGGGGCTGACCTGAGTGGCGAGCGGGGAGGTGGCCATGCGCTGGCGCGGAAGACGACAGAGTTCCAACGTGGAGGACCGGCGCGGGCAGAGCGCGGGCTATTCGGCCGCCGGGGCGGGCGGGATGATGTTGCTGCGGTTCCTGCCGGCCCTGTTGCGCAGCAAGACCGGGCGCACGGTGCTGATCGTGGCGGTGGTGGCCGTCGTGGGCGCGCGCTTGCTGGGCATCGATCTGTTGCCGATGCTGCTGGGCACCAGTGTTGCGCCCACCACCACATCGTCATCGCGGGAGCTGACCCAGGCAGAACAGGACCGGGTCGACTTCGTGTCCGTGGTCCTGGCGGAAACCGAGGATACCTGGCACGGGATCTTCGCTGACCTGGGTGGACGCTATCGCGAACCCACGCTGGTGCTCTTCTCCGACCGGGTCAACTCCGCCTGCGGCATGGCGAGTTCCGCGGTCGGCCCCTTCTACTGTCCAGGTGATCAACAGGTCTACCTGGATCTGGCTTTCTTCCGGGAACTCAAGGACCGCTTTGGTGCACCCGGCGACTTCGCCCAGGCCTATGTGGTGGCGCACGAGGTCGGGCATCACGTACAGACGCTGATGGGCATCAGCGATCAGGTGCGCCAGGCGGGGCAGGGGCAGTCAAGAGCCCGGATCAATGCCCTGTCGGTGCGCCAGGAATTGCAGGCGGACTGTTTTGCGGGTCTCTGGGCCCACGCCGCGTCGGAAGGGCAGATCCTGGATGCCGGTGACCTTGAAGAAGCCCTCAAAGCCGCGGCGGCCATCGGGGATGACCGCCTCCAGCGCCAGGCCGGCGGTGCAGTGGTGCCGGACAGCTTCACCCACGGCTCGTCAGAGCAACGGGTGAGCTGGTTCCGGCGTGGTTACGAGAGCGGCGATATTCGGCAGTGCGATACCTTTTCCGAAGTGAACCCATAGTTTGTCGCATTTCATGGATCGTTTCCGGGGCCGTTCATAGCGCGCCTCAGTCTTTGCCGTCGGCATTGTCTGTATCGCCGATGTCCGGGCGATTGTTCTCCGTGCCGTCACTCTTTGCGCCGTTACTGGCGGCACCGGCTCTCCCCGCGCTGGGGGCTTCTGTCCCCGGAAGTTCGCTGCCGGCGGTGCGGATGTGGATATCCCGCTGCGGGAACGGAATCGACACACCGGCATCGCTTAGCGCTCGGGTGATGGCGGCGTGCAGTTCGTGGTACAGCGGCATGAAATCCAGCAGGTCGCGTACGAACACCCGGACCTCGAAATCGATGCGACTATCGCCCAGGCCCACGCAGAATACCGCCGGAGCCGGATCGTCGACCACCCGCTCGTTGTCTACGGCCACTTGGTACAGCAGGTCGCGTACCTTGTCCACGTCGGAGCCGTAAGCGACGCCGACCCGGATGATGACCCGGGTGATGGCGTCGGTCAGGGTCCAGTTGGTCAGATCCTGGGTGACGAAGGTCTTGTTGGGAATGATCTGTTCCTTGCGGTCCCAGTCCACCAGGGTGGTGGCGCGGATGCGGATCCGTGAGACGGTGCCGGTGATGCCGCCGATGCTCACCGTGTCGCCCACCCGGATAGGGCGTTCGAACAGCAGGATGATGCCGGAGACGAAGTTGGCCACGATTTCCTGCAGGCCGAACCCCAGACCCACACCCAGGGCGGCCACCAGCCACTGCATTTGTGACCACTGCACGCCGATCACCGACAGCGAAATAATCACCCCCAGGAAGACGATGATGTAGTTGGCCAGGGTGGTAATGGCGTAACCGGAGCCGGGTTCCAGCTTGAGGCGGCTCAGTATCAGCACCTCCAGCGTGCCCGGCAGGTTCTTGGCCGCCAGTACCGTGCCGGTGCCGAACAGCAGGGCGATCATCAGGTCGCCCAGGGTGATGGGGAGCGGATCGCCGCCTTCGATGCTGGTGGAAATGGTCCACAGGGTCATGTCGTCGAACAGCTGCAGGGCGGGGATAACCCCGTCCCAGAACAGCCAGAGCCCGGTGACGGCAATGGCCAGGATGATGATCCGCACCAGCGAGGTACTCTGCTGGTTGATGTCCTTGAGGTCCATTTCCGGCATGTCGAGGGTGGGCGGCAGGCCCTCGCCAGAGCTTTCCGCGGCTTCCCGGGTTTCCGCCAGTTTGCGTTCGGCCGCCCGCTGCTCGCGCAGACGCTCCAGGGTCATGCGACGCTCACGGACCGAAAGCCCGCGCAGAGCGAGGTAGTACAGCAGCGTGGTGAACGCCAGCCAGCAGATACTGACAAAGGCATTACGCTCCAGTTGCACCGCCGTGTAGTGGTACCCCAGCAATGAGGCAATGGCGAGGACGATGGGCGTACCCACCGCCAGCCAGTGGAGTACACGCAGGGTTTTCTTTTCCTGCTTGCCCCGGCGTACCGAACGGATGATGCGGTGGGCGAAGTAGGCCAGCGCCGCCGAGGTGATGGCGAAGACGATGCGTCCCAGGCTGTCCTGGTAGGGATCCCCGGCGCTGGTGTTCAGCGTGGCGATGATCACGGTGCCCGGAATCAGGAAGCACAGCAGCAGGGGAATCTGGCGGCGTATCGAGGCCAGTGTATGGGTGTTCCACTTGAAATGCCGCTCCCCCAGACCATCCTGGCGGGCCACCTTGTGGACCAGGTTGAGCAACAGCATGATGAAGGCCCCGGCGCCGAGGCCGCGGGAGACGGCGCTGAAGAAATCGTTGCCTTCCTTGATCAGCAGCGCCCCGAGCGACAGCGCCAGAACGCCGGGCAGCGCCATCAGCACGCTGTAGAACAGGGCCATCAGGGTATACGGGAAGCGATCGCGCCCGACGTTGCCCACGTACTTGCCGGTGGCCTTCAGTGCCGCCTGGATCCGGCGTCGCTTGAACAGCAGCGCACCCAGGAGCAGCGCGATAACCAGCATGCGCATGCCGCGGTCGTCGAAGGACTGGCTCACCGCGTCGGTAAAGGCGTCCCACTGGAAGGAGCCGACCAGCCAGGCGACGCCCTTGAAGGCCTGCAGGAACACGTCCGCACTGATGACTTCCGCGCTGGGCAGCCAGAACAGGCGCTGCTGCAACAGGCTGCGGTAGGCGTCGATCCGTGTCTGCAGATCGCCCACGGTATTGAAGTATTCGTTGAGTACGTCGATGTGATCGGTTACGGCACCGTGCAACTGGCGCAGCAGTTCGGCGCGTTTCTGGCGTAGCTGGCCGCGGGCATCGTCTTCCGGGTTGAGGACCGCCTCGTATTCCTCCAGCCGCAGTTGCTCTTCCCGGGCGGCGGACAGTTTGTCCTTAATGCCTTCACTCAGGCTGGTGGCGATGGTCTGGCGCTCCAGGCGGTCGAGCCGCTGCTGCAGCAGGTTGGCGTATTCCTCGGTGAGGTTCAGCCCGGCCCGCTCCAGGCGCAGCTCGAAACTCTCGTACTCGTTGTCCAGGCGCTTGAGCAGGGATTGGGCGTAGGCCAGGCGATTGCGGGTGGAATCCAGCGCCACCAGGCGCTCGTCGAGGGATTCGCGCAGGGCCTGAATCTGCTGGCGGATATCGGCGTTCTCGCTGGAAGGCAGCCGGGTTTTCAGCGGTTCGGACTCGTCTTCCTCGATGTTGGGCTGGACCGGTTCCGCCTTGGGCTCGGGCGGTGGCTCCTTCTTCTCCTCCTGTTTTTCGGACTCGGCGCTCTCGTCGTTGGAGGCGTCGGACGCGTCGGCGGATGAGGACTGTTCGGGCGCGGCCTCCGCCGACGACGGCTCTTCAGCGGCAACCGGTCCGGCCAGCAGCAGGAACAGAAACAGGCCTATCAGGCCGACGGCGGGAGACTTCCGCCAAAGTCGCGGGAACGACAGCACCATGCAGTAACATCCTATGCCCGTAAAAATACCTGAGTGTACACGGCCCGGACGGTGGGCGGGATGACGAGAGCGTTAATCGCCAGTGGTCCGTCACCATTGCCCGGGCGCGGCGCGCAATGCCAAGCCAATCAAAAGGATAGCGGATTTTACCGGATATTGGCGTTTTCCCGGACCGAGTCGATCTCCGCCGGGGTCAACGGGCGGCTTTCGCCGGGGGCCAGGGTCGGGTCCAGACGGATCGCGCCCATGCTCTCCCGGTGCAGGGCGGAGACACGGTTGCCGACCGCCGCGAACATTCGTTTGACCTGATGGTAGCGGCCTTCATAAATGGTGAGCCGGGTCTCCCGGCAACTGATCGGGTCAAGCCGGGCTGGGGAGGTGGTCAGGTCTTCATGGGCCAGGTAAATGCCTTCGGCAAAGCGGCGGGCGGTGTCCGGTGAGATGGGATCGCGGGTGGCCACCCGGTAGGTCTTGGGCAGCTTGAGGCCGGGTTCGGTGAGCTGGCGCGACCAGCGGCCATCGTTGGTCAGGATCAGCAGTCCCGACGTGCTCCGATCCAGGCGTCCGCCGATATGCAACTGGTCGCGCACGCCCGCCGGCATCAGCTCGATTACCGTGGGCAGGGCCGGATCGCTGGTGGCGCTGAGGTAGCCCACCGGTTTATGCAGCATCAGGTAATGCGCCGTCTGCGCCTGCAGCACCTGGCCGTCCAGGCCGACGTGGCTGAAGCGGTCGACGTTGCGATTGGGCGCCCGCACAGGACGGTGGTCGAGCGTCACCCGACCCGCCGCGATGTGACGGCGCACCGTCTGGAAGGGCAGGCCGGTGTGTTTGCTGATAAAGCGGTCGAGTCGCATGAAGTCCCGGCGGTGGATGGCGTCAGAGCGTTTCCGCCATTGTCGCGTCCTGCGGCAGAACCGCAAGCGCTTCGACCTCGAACAGCATGCCTTCGAGCGCCAGCCGGGGGACGGGAATCAGCGTCTGGGTCGGCAGTGCGGCGTCGCCCCAGGCGGCTTTGAGCTCCTCGCCCAGGATCGCCAGCTTGTCCTCGTCGTGGTCGACGATCAGCGTGGTGAGCTTGGCGACATCGCCGAGTTCGGCGCCGGCGGCGTTGACCGCCACCTTCAGGTTGGCCAGGGCCCAGCGGACCTGCAGGTGAAAGTCGGCGGGCAGTTCGCCGTGGACGTTTTCCCCTCCTTGCCCGGCGACCAGGATCAATCGGCTGTTGGGGGCCACCTGCGCCAGGTGTGAATAGCCATTTTCGGAGGGATCGTACAGACCTTCCGGATTGCTCAGGGTCAGTGCGTCGTCGTGGCTCATGAGTCGTCTCTCCCGTTTGGGGTGTCGCAGATTGAGTCTGGTACGTGATGGGCCAAATGATCCAGCTTGGCCGGATTGCGGACGACATAAATTTCGGTAATGCGGCCGTCATGGCAGGCGACCGCCGTAGCCTGCAGGAAGCCGTCGGCCTCCACCGTCAGCCAGCCCGGCAGGCCATTGACGGTTACCGCCCGCCGCCAGCGCGGAGGCTGGTTACGCTTGCGGGCCAGGCCGGCAAACATGCGGCTGACACGATCGGCGCCGTGAATTACCCGCAGCGCCGCGGCGCGCACGCCGCCACCGTCGGCATGCAGGCGGACGTCATCGGCCAGCAGCCGGCTCAGGGCATCGGTGTCGCCGGCTCGCGAGGCGCGAAAGAAGGCGGCGGACAGCTTCTCGCCCTGGGCCGGGTTGGTTTCGAACCGCGGGCGGGCCGACTGGACGTTCCGGCGGGCGCGGCGCGCCAACTGACGGCAGGCCGTTTCGCTGCGCTGCAGGGCCGCGGCGACCTGGGTGAAATCCAGCTCGAACACGTCGTGCAGCAGGAAGGCGGCACGCTCCAGTGGCGACAGCCTTTCCAGCGCCAGCATCAGGGCGAAATGCACGTCCCGAGCCAGTGTCTCGTCGGCATCGGGGCCTGCGGCGTCCGCCACCAGCGGTTCCGGCAGCCAGGGGCCGACGTAGGTTTCGCGCCGGTGCCGGGCCTCTTTCCAGCGATCCAGGCACAGCCGGCTGACCACCGTCGACAGCCAGGCCCGGGGGTTGTCGATGCTCGGCCGGTCGGCGTTGTGCCAGCGCAGGTAGGCGTCCTGCACCACGTCGTCAGCCTCTGACACGGTGCCCAGCATGCGATAGGCCAGGCCCTTGAGCGTCGGACGATGGGTTTCGAAGTCGGTGGCCGGTCCATCGCTGGGCATGATCGATTCTCCCTAGGATGCCACCGCCGGTTCAGCGGACGCCTGAGGCGTCGTGGGGTGGACGTTGCGGAAGCCGACGGCAATGCGGTTCCAGACGTTGATGCCGCCGATCAGCAGAGTCAGGTTGACCAGCTCCGTCTCGCTGAACTGGGCCCGTGCCTGCTCGTAATCGGCATCCGGGGCGCCGGTGTCGGCCAGCCGTGTCAGGCTTTCGGTCCAGGCCAGGGCGGCGCGTTCCCGCTGCGAGTACAGCGGCGATTCGCGCCAGGCCGGCAGCAGATACAGGCGCTCTTCGGATTCCCCGGCCGCCCGGGCATCCTTGGTGTGCATATGGATGCAGTAGGCGCAGCCGTTGATCTGCGAGGCACGGGTCTTGACCAGTTCGATCAGACTGTACTCCAGACCACAGTGACGTGTGTAGTCTTCCAGTTTCGTCATGGCTTCGATGGCGTCCGGCGCCGCTTTGTAGGCATTCAGTCGTGCTTGCATGGAGGCTCCTCCGGTTGGATTGGCTTTCAGTAACAGGACGAGACAGCCACACGGAATGTGACACGGCGGGCTGTTTTTTTAACGGCGGCTTTTCAGGCTTTGTCAGTCGCGGTAGCTTGGAAGGTACATGGCCAATCGGGAGAGGCAGTATGAAGCTTGATGGATCCTGTCATTGCGGCGCCGTGAGGTTCTCGGTGCAGTCGGCGCATTTCTATCCGTTCAATCTCTGTTACTGCACCATCTGCCGCAAGACCGGCGGTGGCGGTGGTTACGCCATCAACCTGGGTGCCGATTACCGCACGCTGCGGGTCACCGGTGAGGAGAACATTACCGTCTACCGGGCGCGCCTGGCGGATGCTGAAAGTGGCACCATCGCCCAGAGCTCGGGCCAGCGCCATTTCTGCAAGGTCTGTGGCAGCAATCTTTGGCTGTACGACCCGAACTGGCCGGACCTGGTGCATCCGTTGGCCTCGGCGATCGACACCGAGCTGCCGGAGGCGCCGGAACGGACGCACCTGATGGTGGCCTTCAAGCCGGGGTGGGTGCCGCTGGCGCCGGGCCCGCGGGACAAGGTGTATGACGAGTACCCCGAGGAGTCCCTGGCGGAGTGGCACCAGCGCCTGGGTCTGGAAGACCAGTGGCCGGACGACGCGTGTTAGGACGAATGGCGCCGGCCGGAACGGCTATTCATAAGGGGGCGAGGCGCTGGCCGGTCTTCCATGACGACTCCATTAACACCTTGTTGGACACCTTGCCGCTTGTTCAGAAATCAGCAAGTATCTTGGGACCAGAGTAGACACAAGGAGGAGTAGACATGTCGAGCAGCGCTGAGCTACAGCAAACCATCGAAGACATGATTGATGCCAGCCGCGGGATCCTGGCGGCCGATGAAAGCACCGGCACCATGACCAAGCGGCTCAACGCGGTCGGGGTGGATTCCACCGAGGAGAACCGGCGCTGGTATCGATCCATGCTCCTGTCGACGCCGGATGTGGGGCGTTACATCTGCGGCATCATCTTCTACGAGGAAACCCTGGGCCAGAAAGACGACAAGGGTACGCCCCTGCCGGAACTGGCGGCGTCCCAGGGGATTGTTCCGGGCATCAAGGTGGACAAGGGCAAGGGCGACCTGCCGGGCGCGCCGGGTGACCAGATCACCTACGGCCTGGATGGCCTGGCCGAACGCCTGGAGGGCTACAAGGCCCAGGGGGCTCGTTTCGCCAAGTGGCGCGAGGTCTATCCCATTACCGATCACAACCCCACCGCCCTGGGGCTGACCGCCAACGCCGAGATGCTGGCGCGCTACGCGGCGGCCTGCCAGGCAGCCGGCATCGTGCCGATCGTCGAGCCGGAAGTCCTGATCGACGGCAACCACAGCATGGAACGGGCGGCGCAGGTGAACGAGCAGGTCTGGCACGCCGTGTTCCATGCCCTGCACCAGCATAACGTGGTGCTTGAGCACATGATCCTCAAGCCCAGCATGATCACCCCGGGCAAGGAACGCGGCAAGGCGTCGCCGGAAGAGGTGGCGGACATGACCATCCGGATCCTGCGGCGTACGGTTCCGGCGGCGGTGCCGAGCATCAATTTCCTGTCCGGCGGCCAGACGCCGGAAGAAGCGACCGCCAACCTCAACGCCATGAACCGGATGCGTGAGCGGGCTCCCTGGCACCTGAGCATGTCTTATGGCCGGGCCCTGCAGGAAGACGCCATGCGCGCCTGGGGCGGCGATCCGGCCAACCTGGAAGCGGCCCAGCAGGCGTTTCTCAAACGCGCGCGGCTGAATAGCCAGGCCCGGCTGGGCGAGTATTCGGCGGATCAGGAAGCCGCCTGACGATTCCCGGGCAGGCTTTCAGGCCTGCCCGGTTCACTGTCCTACGCGGCGGATCAGCAGGAGAATGCGCCCGTCGTGGGGCATGCTGGGGTGGCCGACCACCGGTCGGCTGTCCACTTCCATATAGCCCAATCGCCGGTAAAGCCGGACGGCGCCCTCGTTTTTCTCGAACACCTGAATGCTGATCAGCTCGCATCCCGCCTCGATGGCCCAGCCGTCGACCCGGGCCATCAGCGCACTGCCAATCCCCTGGTGACGATAGGCCGGATAGGTGGCCAACATGTTGATGTAGTAACTGCCGGGGACGCGTTGCTCCAACTCGACCAACGGCCGGATAAAGTCGGGCAGGGCATCGAGGTCTTCGAATTCCCCCGAGTCAGGCAGGCGGTAGGCCAGTAGCATCCCGGCGACGCGATCGCGGTCCATGGCCAGGTGAACATTACGGTAGGAGAAGTTCTGCGCTCCGCCGGCGGCTTTTTCCGCGCCGTATTCCAGGGCGCTCTGGTGTGGCTGGCGCGCCTGTTCCCAGAAGTAGCCGGGAACCCCCTCGCCGGCAATAAGGGCCAGCTCAGCGATGCTCAGCCCGTACTCCGGTGTCGCCTTGATGACATCCATCCCACCCTTCCTCCCTGAGGACAGTCTCGATATAGCGCCGATGGCCTGGACGGAGCGTTCATCCAGCGCGTCGTGCCCACACGTCGGCGCAGGCGCTTTCAGACGCTGCCCTGTCTTCGATGCGGCGGTCTTTCTATGGTGCTATTACGGCGCTATATAGAGTTATAGGCGGTCTGTGCCGTCAGGCCAAGCCGGCCGGCGAACGCTCACTGACCCGCGGTGGCGGTCGCCCCGGGAGGGTCGGGTGCATGGCGCCAGAGCGGGTAGCGAAGGCCGGCCAGGCGATTGAGGGTAAAGGCCTGCAACAGCAGCAGGGTCACCCCCGCCAGGACGATCGGCAACTGATGGAAGTCGGGCATCAGCCCCAGTGACACGATCAGTGCGGTAGCCCCGGCCGGCGGATGCGGTACGCGCAGCCACACCATGAGGAATCCGGTTGTGCCCAGGGACATCGCCGCTGCCGCCACCCGCGGCAGATCCACCCCGGTAAAGATGGCCGAGGGTGCATGGGCCAGGCCGAACAGGTGCAGACTGGCGTAGCCCATCAGTGCCCCCACGAGGTGCCCGCAGAACGTATTGCGCGGAGAGGCGGCCGACGCCATGGGCGCATGGAACAGAATGAACGCGGTGGCTCCCAGGGACGGGAAGATGAAAGCCTGCTGGGTGACCAACGCGACGAAGGCGATCAGGGCGATACTGATGGTGCCGTTGATGAAGCTGAAGCAGGCCACCACCGAGCGATGGCTGTAGCGGTTGGCCAGGCGCTCCAGATGCAGGGTCTGGAGGACACCGGAGACGAGTTGCCAGCGTCGGCGTTCGTTTCTGTTTCCCATGGAAGGCGGTCGGTCGGAAGAAAAAGGGTTTAGACGATACGCCCCAAAACAATGCGCGCGCAATAAAATGGTGCGTACCGGGATGATGTGCGTCAAAAATGAGCGGCTGACGCCGGAATATCAAGGAGGATTGTCTGTTTGTTAACCAGTTCCCAAAGTGGCGGCCGACGGTGTTGCTAGAGTGCCTGTGCAGTTCTTGTACAACGACAACAAGACAGGGAACGACAATGGAACAAGTGACACATCAGGGGCCAATGGTGCCCGGACATTATTTCAAACATCTCCTGCGGGTCGCCGGTGCGGTCGCTTTGGCGGCCGTACTCACCGGTTGTGGTGGCGCCGGCAGTCTGCTCAGCAATCCCCGCGTGACCGATGCTGACAATGACCAGGTGGTCACCGTCGGCGACTCGATCTTCGCGCTGTCCGGGGAGCTGCAGGATTTCCTCGAGGAAGAAGCGGGTGAGACCTTCCGCCAGTACACGCTCTCCGGTGCGGAGATTACCGGCGGCGCCCTGGCGACGTCCGTGGCGAACCAGTATCGGCAGGCCTACGCGGACAATCCGGCCATCGACACGGTGGTGATGGATGGCGGCGGGAACGACATCCTGATTCCGGCGATCGCCCTCGATCCGTACGACTGCAAGACCCAGTGGTACGAGTTCGGCCAACTCAGCGACAAGTGCAAAACGCTGGTGGACGATATCTACGTGGACGCGGTCAACCTGCTCAACGAGATGCACGCGGACGGCGTCGATAACGTCATCTACCTGGGCTACTACTACACCAAGAACGGTGTTTTCCTGCTCGACAGCATGGAGGAGGCCGTGGATTACGGCGATCTCCGTCTGGGGCAGGCCTGCAGTTTCTCGGTGGCCAACTGCCAGTTTGTCGATCCGCGCGCGTCGATCAGCGACGGCGACATCATCGCCGACGGCATCCACCCCAACACCAACGGATCGCGCAAGCTGGCCGACCTGGTCTGGCCCAGGCTGCAACCGTTGCTCTGATAACGCATCGGGCGGCGGCAATGCGCCGCCCGCTTTCCGCATCCCACTCGAATGAAACCTTATGAAACGTTGGTTGTTTGCCGCCTGTGTGCTGGCTACCGGCACGGTCGCCGCCGTGGTCACATCGCCGCTGGTGGAGCGTCTGGATAGCGACCGGTCCGCAGCGTCACCGGAATCCCGGGTGTCGACCCCGGCCGTCGGGGACGTCGCCCCTGCCGAGCCATCGCTGCCGGGCGAGTCCGACCGTCAGCGCTTTGTCCGCGAACTGGCGCAGCAACTGCGGGAAACCTACGGCGACAATATCGCCAATGCGCGGGTCCAGGCCTCGTTGCTGGAGGTCAAGCGCCGGCTGCTCAAGCGTTATCCGGATGAGGGCGCGGCGCTGTTCGAGGCGGCCATCAAGCGGGCGTTTGCCGACAGGGCGCGGGTGGTTCTGCGGACGGTCAGCCGTATGGAGCGTTATCGCGACTGGCTGCTCGATCATCAGGTCGCGCTGGCGGACATGGCGCCGCTGGAAAAGAACGGCGCGCTGTGGAGTCAGCGTCGGGCGCTGTTTGGCGCCGATGCGGACGTGATCTGGGCGCACGAGAAAGCCGCCTGGGCACAAAAGCGTGAGGCGCTGAAGGAAGACATCCGCCGCCTGGATCAGGACCGGACCGTTTCACTCAACGAAGCCCTGTATCAACTGCAGACCAGCCTGGACGAAGCCTACGGCTCGGAGCTGGAAGCCCTGGCCATGGACCGCGGCACCGTGGCCAACGTCTACTTCGGGCTGGACTCGGTTCAGGACAGGCTCGCCGGGCTGGACGCCGATGCCCGCCAGGCCCGCATCAACGACATTCGCCGCCAGCTCGGCTACAGCCAGGAGCAGGTGGCGCAGCTGGAAGCCGAGGACCAGTATCGCGAAGCACGCTGGCAAAACGGCTATGCCTACATGGCCGAGCGTGGCCGGCTGACGCAATCGCTGGACGGGGAGGCTCTGCAACAGGCTCTCGTCCAGTTACGCCAGGACTATTTCGCCGCCGAGGCGCGAACGATCCGCCTGGAGGAGCAAAACGGGTTCTTCCGCTACGAACGGCCGCGTCTGTACGGTCGCAACTGAGCCGGGATACTAGCCGGGAATCACGCCGACGCGCAGCGCCGTCGTATCGGGAGGCTCCTGCAGCAAATCCGTCAACGGGCGTGGTCGATGCAGCCCGAAGCCCTGCAGGTAATTGACGCCCAGGCGCTCCAGGTTGGCACGCACCGCCTCCGTTTCCACGAACTCGGCGATGGTCTGCATACCCAGTGTGTGTCCGATCTCGTGGATCGCCCGGACGATGGCCCGGTCGGTTGGCCGGTCGCCGATGTGGCGCACGAAGCTGCCGTCGATCTTGAGAAAGTCCACCGACAGCAGGCTGAGGTAGCTGAAAGAGGAGACGCCGGTGCCGAAATCGTCCAGCGCGAAGGTGCATCCCAGCCCGGCCAGGCGCTGCATGAAATCCTGCACGTCCGAGAGATTCTGGGCGGCCGCCGTTTCAGTGATCTCGAAGCAGAGCTTGTGGGCCGGCACCCGGGACTGTTCGATCTGCGCCACCACGAAACCGGTGAAATCCGGCTGGTCGAAGGAGCGACCCGAGAGGTTGATGTGGCACGCCTCGAGTTGCGTCAGGTGATCGGGATGGCGGGCCAGGGTGTTAAGCACCTCGGTGACGACCCAACGATCCAGCTTGTTGATGATGCCGAAGCGCTCCGCCGCCGGCAGGAACGCCGAGGGCGGTATTGGCTGTCCTTCCTCGCCGGTGAGCCGGATCAGAACCTCATAGCGCAGCCCCGGCTTCGCGCCGCTTGAGGGCACAATCAGTTGCGCGTCCAGGTGGAAGCGATTCTCCAGCAGGGCCGTCTGAATGCGGTTGAGCCAGGCCATTTCCCCCTGCTGGCGGTGCAGCTGCTGGTCGTCCTCCGCGGACAGGTAGACCCGGTTGCGGCCGCCCTCCTTGGCCATGTAACAGGCGATATCCACCGCGCGCAGCAGGCCACTGATGTCCGGTGCCTGGGCGCTGACTGGCACCACGCCAATACTGGCGCCGATGGAATGGCTTTTCCCTTCCCAGGTGAAGACGATGTCCTCCAGCGCCGCGCGCAGCTTTTCCGCAATCCCCGAGGCGGTATCCAGGTCGCAGTCCTCCAGGATCAGTCCGAATTCGTCGCCCCCCAGCCGGGCCAGCACGTCGCGCTCACGCACGGAGTCGGCGGCCAGCCGCGATACCTGGCGCAGCAGCTCGTCGCCGGCGCCGTGACCGGACGTGTCGTTGACCACTTTGAACTGGTCCAGGTCGATAAAACACAGGGCGTGCTGGCCGCCCTCGGCACGGGTCTGACCCAGCATGGCTGCCAGCCGGTGCTCGAACTCGCGTCGGTTGAGCAGGCCGGTGAGTTCGTCGTGGGTGGCCTGGTAACTGAGTTTCATGGCCATGCGGCGCGATTCGGAAATGTCCTCAAGCATGACCACGAAATACCCCGGCCCTTGTTGTCCCTCCTGCATCCGGGACACGGTCAGGCGCGCCCACAACAGATCACCGCCGGTTTTCTGCAGCCGCTGCTCCACCGTGTAGCTGGCGGTATGGCCAGTGAGCAGGTCGCGCCGGGACGATTCACTCAGTAGCCGGTCCTCGGGGTGGATCAGGTCTTCCAGTCGATGGCTCCGGAGTGAGTCCACCGGACGCCCAAGGATCTCCGCGGCGGCCTGGTTGGCGTCCAGCATCCGGCCGTCGGCGCCGACCTGGAGGATGCCAACCGCCGTCTGCTCAAAGATGGCCCGGAATTTCTGGTCGCTGCTGCGCAGCAGGAAGGTCAGGCGATTGGCCAGCAACCAGGCGAGGACCGCCAGCAGGGCGAGGAACACGATACTGGCGATCGACAGAACCTGGGTGGCCCAGCGCGCGGCCTCGCCCATGGCGCTCCGGAAGCGATGCGCGTACACACTGAGCTGGTCGTTGACCTGCGATAGCCGGTCTCGCAGCGCCAGCAGGCGCATCCGGTCCGGTGAAACGCTGCGCCTTTCCTCGGCCAGAGCAAGACTGATATCGCGCAGCTCGGTCAGGTACGGGTCGGTATCCCGCCAGGCCTGGATGGCGCGCTCGAACGGTGCCAGGCCGCCAAAGTAGCGGAACAGCCAGATCATCCCCGCGATGTCGTCCGGATGGTTGTCTCCCTGCAGCAGGCCGGCCCGTGCTGCCTCCCGGTGCAGCTCGCGGGCTTCCATGGCCTGGCGGGCGGCCATGTCACCCAGTGGAATCCGCAGCCATTGATGGCCTGCGTCCAGTTCGGCCTCTTCGCCGGTGGCGGCGTAGGCGTCAAGATGGATACCGGCGGTCAGGTGAGCGCGGGACCAGATGCTCTCGCCACCCACATAGGCGGTGATGGCTGACTGGATCTGGACCACGGATACCGTGAACCCGGCCGCGACGAGCACCAGTACGATCAGGCCGGACACCAGGGCCGCGGTTTTCAGACGGTGTTGTCGGGAGGAGGGGGCTGCGCTCCCTGCCATGAAAGCCTCCTTGCAGGCAATGGCGCTGATGGCGTCCTTTGTACCGGCACTGGAATCCGCCGGAGGACGAACGAAGTTGCTGTGACTTCGCGCCTCGGGGGAGCGACACGGCGGGTCTTGTACCCGGGACCGTTCAGCCACTCCCTACTACAACCATAGCTGGAATGCGCCCTATTGCAGGCGGCTTGACAAAAATTGACAGGCGGCGCGATGGTAGGGGACGCGACGCCGATGGTGCGACGCTCAAGACATTGCGGAGGTCATGGATATGGCAGGTGGATGGACGCGGGATGGCGCCGTTCAGGATCAGATCGACAGCACCGTCGACGATGCCCTGCAGCGTGCCCGCAGCGAATTGCCCCAGGGCGAGAGCAGCAAGTTCTGCGAGGAGTGCGATGCCCTTATTCCCAGGGCGCGTCGCGAAGCCCTGCCCGGGGTGAAACTGTGCGTGAGCTGCCAGGCCGAGCACGACCGTGAACAGACGTCGTTCAGCGGCTACAACCGCCGTGGCAGCAAGGACAGTCAGCTGCGCTGAGGGCTGACATTACCCTGAGGGCTGATATTGCGCTGAGGGCTCAACGGGCGGCTGGTCGCTCCTCCGGCCGGGAGACGCCGCCCGCCGGCAGATCCGGGGTGTCCGGCGAAGCATCGGCCTGGCTGCCCAGCGGTACGCCGAGATAGCGCCGGGCGGCGCGCGCACCCTGCTGGTAGCCGGTTTCCAGCTTTTCGGCATCGGTGGTCAGCCTGCCTACCGGAAAATCCTCGGGCGGGGCGACCACGCGGACCCGACAGCCGTCCGGCGGCGATTCGATGAAGTCCAGGGTGGCGTTGTAGCGCGCGGCGCGGGACACCACCGCCTGGTACAGCGCCGGATGCTCGCGGAACAGCGGGCGCATCAGCGCGGGGAAACGGGACGGCTGCTTGCGAAACCCCTGTGGCCGGGACAGCACCACGGTGATGTCCCGCGCGCCTTGCTCATAGGCCCACTCCACCGGAATGGAATCGGCAATGCCGCCGTCGGTCATGGGCAGACCGTCCACTTCCGGGAACGTCCGGTAAGCCACCGGGATGGAGCAGGAGGCGGTAAACACGTCGTGCAGGTTATCGGCGTCGATCCGGTAGTAGCGCGGTGTGCCGGTCTCGATGGCGGTGGTGCCCACCCACAGCGGAATGCCCTGGCTGAGGTAGCGCTCGAAGTTGAGCGCCACATCGCGGTAGGACTGGTGCCATAACCAGCCCACATCGCACAGGTGCCCGCCGCGCAGGAAACGGCGCCAGTTGATGAATTCCGGGCGGCAGGCGTGGCCGGTGATGACCGTGTGGTTGCGGCCATAGTCGCCGGCCAGGTAGCCGATCAGGTTGGTGGAGCCGGCGGACACCCCGACGGTGAAGTCGAAATCCATGAAATCCTCGGCCAGGAAGGCGTCGAGCACCCCCGCGGCGAAGATGCCGCGCATAGCGCCTCCTTCGACCACCAGGGCCGACGGCGCTGTGGTATTTCCCTCACCCGATACGACTTCCATGCGCGTTCCTCCGCCACCTGTGAACTGTCACGGATATGCTATTCATATGACGATGCACGAGAAAATCGGCTATGGCTATGGGTGCGATGCATTCGAGCGCATGTCGCTTGTCACAGGTCAACTGATTGCAAAGGCGGAATGAAAGACGGAAGGGGCGCTACAGAATTTCGACACCTTCACACTTGTAGGCCCCGATCAAGGTGTCCTCCTGCAACACGCGACCGTCCAGGTCAAAGCTGAACAGGTAGGTCTCGGTCCGGTCGCCGATTTCCACACTCTTCAGCCCGATGCACTCGTTGGGTCGCCCCGGCACCAGCTTGATCGAGGATACGCCCCGCTCGGGCACCCGCTCGCCGACCGTCAGGGTGCGGATATCGGTGAAGTCTTCGTCGGCAATCACCAGCGTGTTGCCGCCCTTGGTGCGCTCGTCGACCGGCTCGTCGAAGGGCTCGGAAGAAATCTTGCGGGGGAAGAACAGCCATTGCCGACGCTCGGGATGCCATTCCGCCGCTTCGTGGATCACGTAGCCGTCCGGGCCGACACCCAGTGCCTCGCGCATCCGTTGGTAGCGGTCCTGCCAGTCTATGCTGTGCAGCCGGTAATCCCGGTCCAGCAGCTTGATCCAGGACTCCTGCGGATTCTTGCCGTGGCTGCCCACCACCAGCTGGTCGCCCCGCAGGGTCGCCCACTCGCTCTTGAACCCCTTGAAGCGTTCGTCGCCGCTACCGGTCATCAGGATCTGGCGCGGGATGAGCTGGTTTTCGTGGCGGATTTCACACACCAGGCCGGTACGGTCGTCGAAGGTGAGCAAGCGCTTGCCGAACATCACCAACTCGGAAAACTCGGCACCGCGCCCGCCCTCGGCGATCAGGCTGATCAGGTGATGCTCGCCGCCCTGGTCGGCGGGAATGTCCTCGAAGGTGTAGCGCACCTGGCCGGCGCCGGTTTCGCTGCGGTACAGACGGTCGTAGCGCAGGGTGGAGCGCCAGGCGGTCTGGCCGTCTTCCAGCTCCACCTGTGAGGCGTGATCCTCGTCGGTAATGATCGCCAGGGTGTACTGAGTGGTTTCCGGGGTGTAGCGGCGGTAGCGTTGCTGGTCGGCGGGAAGCGCGGTCATGGCGGCTGTTTCCTCCTGGTTGCGGCTACTGGAGAAGCAGGAATCACCCTGACCCAGGCGCTACCGGGCGTCAAATTAAGCCGTGTTCACGCGGCGCCGGTCGCCGGCGGCAGGCTGGGTACCCAGTCGATGAGCCCAAAACACTCGGCGC
Organism: Marinobacter sp. JSM 1782161; assembly: GCF_011421605.1. Lineage (NCBI taxonomy): Bacteria > Pseudomonadati > Pseudomonadota > Gammaproteobacteria > Pseudomonadales > Marinobacteraceae > Marinobacter > Marinobacter sp. JSM 1782161. Next base: position 1,487,672 of record NZ_WSSA01000002.1, on the reverse strand, counting down.
TGATCCACACTACAAAGGCGGCATAGAACACCAGCAGGCCCACCGACTCAGCACGGGACAGCACCATGTGCGTGCGCATCATCAGGAACAGCAGAATGGTGGCGGCGGTGAGAATGGCCAGCATCGGCGCGGCGACGGAGAAATTGACCACTGTGGCACCGGCGATCAGAACGCCTGCGGGAATACACACCAGCAGGTCGAAGGTGTTGCTGCCCAGTACGTTGGCAATGCTGGTGATCCCGCGGCCGTCGCGGGCCGCGCGGACCGATACAAAGGCGTCCGGAATCGAGGTGCCGGCCGCCACCACGGTGATGCCCCACAGGAAACTGGGGGTGTCGAAAATCTCGCCGAACTGAATGGCGGCCCGCACCAGCGCTTCCACGCCGGCCACGATCACGATCAGCGAAACGCCCAACCGCAGCCACTCGCGGCCCGGCGCGATGCCTTCGATGTCTGAGGGCTGGGACTGATCCAGCGTGTCCTGGTACTGCACGAAGATGTACAGCAGGTACAGCCCGACCGGCATCAGCGCCAGCCAGCGGGTCATCTCGCCCCGGATCGCGTCGCCGTCTTCGACCGGGTGGTAGATGGCGGCGAACGCGAACGTCAGGGTCAGCACCGCCACGGCGATCATGTAGAACTGGGCTTCCTTGTACACCAGATCCCGATTGGCGCGCAGCTGCTTGCGGGTGCTCAGGCCCGCTGCGGCGGGAATGATCAGGATGTTGAACAACGCCGAGCCAACGATGGCCGCCACCCCCAGCTCGAACTCCCCGTGGACCAGGGTGGAGATGACCGTGGTGGACAGCTCCGGAAAGCTGGACCCGATCGCCACGACCACAGCCCCCTGTACGATGTCCGGCAGCGCATAATAGGCCGCCAGCCGTGCGCTGGCGGTTTCCAGCAGGCCGCTGCCTTTCCAGATGACCGCGGTGCCGACGAGGGCGACCAGGGCCCAGATGAGGGTGTCCATGGGCTGTCCTTAACCGGTGGAACGGAGTGCATCAGGCTGCCTGATGGCGACCGCGCGCCGCAAGGCCCGACCCTGGCTGTCCGGGTTACGATAGGGATAGAAAAGGACCGAACGGCACCACGGGGCAACAGAACGGCGACCCGCCGGAACGGGCCGCCGCCGGCTCAGGTGACGGACTGGATGAATGCTGACAACTCGGGGGTACCGGGCGCCGTGAACAGGTCCCTGGGATCACCGGACTCGTGCACCCGGCCTTCGTGCATGAACACCAGCTTGTCGCTCACATCCCTGGCGAAGCGCATCTCGTGGGTCACCATGATCAGTGTCATGCCCTCGTCGGCCAGCCTGCGGACCACGTTCAGCACCTCGTTGACCAGCTCCGGATCCAGCGCCGAGGTGATCTCGTCGCACAGCAGCACCTTGGGCGACATGGCCAGCGCCCGGGCAATGGCCACCCGCTGCTGCTGACCGCCGGAGAGCTGATCGGGAAACGCGTCGAAACGGTTCTCCAGGCCCACCTTGCCCAGGGCGTCCAGTGCCATCTGCCGGGCCTCCGCCTTGCTGATGCCCTTGACCACCTTGAGCGCCAGCATAACGTTCTCGCCGGCGGACAGGTGCGGAAACAGGTTGAACTGCTGGAACACCATGCCCACTTTCAGGCGCAGTTCGCGCAGATTCTTCTGGCCGGCCTCCAGGCCCACGCCGTCCACCCGGATGCTGCCGTCGTCAATCGCTTCCAGGCCGTTGATGGTGCGCAGCAGGGTGCTCTTGCCGGAGCCGCTGCGGCCGATGATGGTGACCACCTCGCCTTCGGTGACGTCCATGTCGATGCCTTTGAGCACGTGCAGGTCGCCGAAGTGCTTGTGGATTTCATTGAGGTTAACGAGTGACATGGAAAGCTCCTTCAAGGCGTCGGGCAAACAGCGACAACGGCCAGCAGAGGGCGAAATACCCCAGTGCGACCAGGCCATAGACCACGAATGGATCGAACGTGGCGTTGGCGATCATGGTGCCGGTCTTGGTCAGTTCGGCGAATCCGATGATCGAGGCCACCGCCGTGCCTTTCACCACCTGGACGGAGAATCCCACCGTCGGCGGAATGGCAATGCGCAGGGCCTGGGGCAGGATCACGTGGCGCATCTGCTCGCCGTAGCTGAAGGCCAGGCTGCCGGAGGCCTCCCACTGGCCGCGGGGAATCGACTCGACGCAGCCGCGCCAGATTTCCGCCAGGAAGGCGCTGGTGAACAGCGTCAGGCCAAGTGCTGCCGCCACCCACGGGGACACGTCCAGCCCCAGCAGCGAGATGCCGAAGAACAGCATGAACAGTTGCATCAGCAACGGCGTGCCCTGGAACAGTTCGATATAGCCTTTCGACAGGCTGCGCAGCAGCCGGTGGCTGCTGATGCGCGCGAACAGCACGAGCAGCCCCACAATGCCGCCCAGCACGAAGGCCAGCAGCGATAGCAGGACCGTCCACTGCAGGCCCGACCAGAGGCCGCGCAGCATGTCGAGCAGGGTGAATTCGGTCATGCGCCGGCCCTCCCGGTGATCGGTCGGCGGGCAATCACGTAGCGCCCGAGCAGATTGAAGATCTGGCGGATGCCCAGCGCCATCAGGAAGTAGATGACGGTGGTGATGGCGTAGGTCTCAAAGGCGCGGAAGTTCCGTGACTGGATGAAATTGGCCGCGAACGTCAGCTCTTCGGTCGCGATCTGCGAACACACGGCGGAACCCAGCATCACGATGATGACCTGGCTGCTCAGCGCCGGCCAGACCCGTTGCAGGGAAGGCCGTAGCACGACGTGGCGGAAGATCTGGAAGCGGTTCAGGGCGAGCGATTCGCCTGCCTCGATCTGGCCCCGGGTGGTCGCCTGGATGCCGGCCCGCACGATCTCCGTGGAATAGGCGCCCAGGTTGATGACCATCGCCAGCACCGCCGCCTCCCATTCGCTCATGCGAACGCCCATCTGCGGCAAGCCGAAGAAAATGAAAAACAGCTGCACCAGGAACGGGGTGTTGCGGATGACCTCGACGTACACCGTTGCGATCCAGTTGAAGGGGCGGATGCCCCACGCCCGGCACACCGCGCAGGCGATACCGAGCCCAATGCCCAGCACGCTGCCGACGGCGGTCAGCGCCAGGGTAAACCCCGCGCCCTTGAGCAGCAGGTCGCTGTACTCAAGGGTCGCGGCAAAGTCGAATTCATAAGCCATAGTGAATCACGTGACGTTGCGTGGCTTGGTGCCGGTCCGGATCAGAACGTTTCCGGCAGCGGGGCGTTGAGCCAGCGCTCGGAAATGTCGTTGAGGCGGCCGTCGGCATGGGCGCCCTCGATGATCTCGTTCACCTTGGCGATCAGAGCGTCCTCGCCCTTGGCGACACCCACGTAGCAGGGCGAGTTCTTGATCAGGAACTTGACCTCCAGGTCGCGGCCGGAAGTACGCTCGCCGACCGCTGCGGCCACGACGTTACCCGTGGCAATCAGGTCGGACTGCCCGGACAGGAACGCGGAGATGGTGGCGTTGTTGTCCTCAAAGCGCTTCAGGGTGGCGCTGTCCGGCGCGATCTTGGTCAGCTCCAGATCCTCGATGGAACCGCGAGTGACTGCGATGACCTGATCCTGCAGATCGTCTGCGCCACTGACAGCCGCATCGGCCGGGCCGAAAACGCCGTTGAAGAACGGCGCGTACGGCTCGGAGAAGTCGATGACCTTGGCGCGATCCGGGTTCTTGCCCAGGCTGGAGATCACCAGGTCCGCCTTGCCGGTGGTCAGGAAGGGGATACGGTTGGCGCTGGTGACCGGAATCAGCTCCACGTCCACGTCGAGGTCTTCCGCGATCAGCCTGGCCATATCGATGTCGTAGCCCTGGGGCTGCATGTCGGTGCCGATGCTGCCAAACGGTGGGAAATCCTGGGGCACCGCGACCTTGAGCACGCCGCGCTGCTGGATGTCGTCCAGGGTATTGGCGTGGGAGGTAACCGCGCCGAACGCGGCGCAAAGGGCGAGCAGCGGAGCCAGCAGCCGGTGGGCCCAGCGCTGTGAACGGTTGCGGGTGGTTGCTTTCATCAGACAGTCCTCGATGGTTGGGTCGTATTGGAACTCAGGGTTGTTCGAAGCGGATGCCGATCCGGTCGGCCGCCGCGAGCAGGTGTCGCTGCATCGCCCGGCGTGCCTGTTCGGCATCGCCGGTGGCGACCGCCTGGATCACCGCGCGGTGTTCGTCGACGGTCTCCCAGACGCGTTGGGTGTTGGCGAATGGCAGGCGCAGGCTGTAGCCGATCTTGATCCGGCTTTCCTGCATTACCTCCGCCAGTGACGGATTGCCCGAATGGCGGGCGAGTCGCTTGTGGAATTCCAGGTCCCACTCGGCGGCGGCCACCAGGTCCAGCCGGGTCAGTGCGCGCTCCAGCTGGTCCTGTGTCTCCTGCAGTTCATCGACGGCGGTGTTGCCGTGTCGGGCGGCGAGGGCGGCGGCGGCCGGCTCTACGATGTAGCGCAGCTGGAAAATGGATTCGGCGGTGACGCCGGCGGGTCCGCGGGGCACATCATCGCTGCTGTGGGGCGTGCGTTCGCTGACATAGACCCCCTTGCCGGGATGGGAGCGAACCAGCCCCAGGGCTTCGAGCATTGAGATCGCTTCGCGCAGGGAGGTCCGGCTGATCCCCAGGCTTTCGGCCAGCGCCCGCTGCGAGGGCAGGCGGCTGCCGGGGGCGTAGTCGGCGCTGGTGATTTTCCGTTGCAGCGCCTGGGCTGCCACGCTGGAAAGCGTTGACATGGTGTGCGCACTCTCCCTCAAAAGACATGTGGGGTCAGACTGGTCCAACTGGTCTGATCAGTTATTCGGGTGAGAGCGAGTTGCGTGCCAGTTTTCTGGTCAGCTTTTAGTGCTATGAAAAATAGGAGGTTTCTGGCAATTCTGGACGTACCAGTGCCGTCCGGGGCGTGGTCGTTCGCGGCGCACAGGGTCTTTGCCTTGCACCGGATTGGCGCGCCGCAGGAGCGTGGAGCCTTTGCTTTGAATCAGTCGGGCCAGAGTCCCGTCTGGTTAACTCACTGACCTACTGCTTGTCGATGGCGGCTCTGGCCAAGGCGCCCGCCCGCCGGAGTGGTGATTTCACATCAAGGGACGGGGCACTAGCTGTCTTTTCGCAGTCCCGCAAAGGCGTTGGCGACGTAGCCCGCCAGGGCGTCCACGGCTTCGCCGGTCTGGGTGTTCTGCAGCATTTCGATCTGGTAGTGCCCCAACGGTGGCAGACCGGTGTTTTCCGGCACCTCCCGGATGGGTTTTTCGAGCAGGCTCCGGGGGAAGGGCGCGACGGCCAGGTCGGCTTCCATGGCGGCGCGTTGGCCGGCGCAGTGCTCGCAGTTGTAGGCCACGCGATAGGGGATGTCGGCCTTGTCCAGAGCGGCCAGGGCGGCGCCACGCCAGACGCATCCGGGGTTGGCGAAGGCGACCGGCAAGGGGCGCCGATCGACGGCCGTGCCGCCGTCGCGATGGGCCCACACCAGCGGTTCGGTGTGCACCACGGTGCCGTGACGGGCCTGCCCGTCGTCGCCGTTGCAGGTGATCAGCGCCAGGTCGAGGTCGCCCGCATCGATACGGTCGCGCAGCAGTTCGCTGCCGGCGACCACCACGTCCACCTGCAGAGCCGGGTGGGAGCGGGCGGACTCGGCCAGGATGCTGGGCAGGATGCGGGTGCCGACATCGTCGGTGGTGCCGATACGGACCGTACCGGTCAGGGCGGGACGCAGGAATTCGGATACTGCTTCCTCATTGAGCTTGAGCAGCCGCCGGCTATAGCGCAGCAGGGTTTCGCCCTCCGGTGTCAGGCTGACCCGGCGGGCCTCGCGTACGAACAGCTTCTGCCCCAGGGTTTCTTCCAGTCGCTTGATCTGCATGCTGACCGCCGAGGTGGTCCGAAAGACCTGGCGGGCGGCGCGGCTGAAGCTGGCGGTTTCGGCGATGGCGACGAAGCTGCGCAGCACGTCGCTTTCCAGCAGCGGTAGCGTGCGCGGCAGCGAGGGTTTCATTTGGGTGCCCATGGGCCCACCTGCGTTCAGAAATATTTAAAGTGCAGTGTAGAATATTTCGATTGTTTGAACAAAAAGAAGCGCGCAACCTGTCTAAAACGGTGAGAGGTCACCGTATTGCGAACACCGGCGCAGCCGGGACACTCGAGGAGGACAGACCATGTGCGAGATTCAGCAACAAACCCGACAGCAAGAGGCCCCGGTGCCGGATAAAGCCCAGGTCCGGATGCCCGAGTTCTACATGCCGGCCATGCCGCCGCTGGCACTGACTGAGGCATTGGACCGCTGGTTGAAGTTGTGGGCGCGCCGGCGTCGGTTCCGTCGCCTGCTGCAACTGAACGATCAGCAGTTGGGGGTTCTCGGGGTAACGCGTGAAGCGCTGATGGAGGCGGCGCGACAGCCGCTGCAGGAGGATGCTTTCGAGGTCCTGGCCCGGCGACTGCAGGGCTAGGCCTCGGAGCAGGGCGGTCAGGCCTGACGGCTGACCGCCGGTCGTATTACTCGAAGTGACCGTGGACGGCGTGCACGATGTCCGAGAAAGAGCGGGCGCGTGCACGGCTGTCCAGGGCGATGTGCAGGCGACGGGCTACCACGCTGGCGGAAACGAGGCCGCACAGGCAGGTGGTTCCCGGGTGCTGGGCGTCATCCTCGAACACCAGGAAGTGTTCGGTGTGGGCGCGGTTGAAGGTTTCCACCACGTCGCCCACACGCATCCGCTCCAGGTCCCGGATATGGACGCTGGGGAATTCGCTGGCCGGGTGCATGATGTCGCTGACCTGCAGGTCGTCCTGGCTGATGCCCATGGCGTGTGCCTGGGCCATGACCCGCTTGCCCAAGATGTCCTTGAGGCCGATCAGGCCGAGGAATTCACCACGGTGGTTGATCACCAGTTTCAGCGGCACGTCGGCGGACTTCATCAATGAGCGCGCTTCCTTCACATCCAGGTCGGCGCTGATGGTGGCCGGGCGCTTGTGCCGGAAGTCGCGCATGACGCTGGTGGCCGCGTCGTCCGGCGTCAGGTCCTGGTGCTGCTGGGGATCCACGATCCGCTGGTTACCGATAACTTCATGGGTCGGAAGTGCCTTGTAGTTCTGCATCATAAAACAATCTCTCAGCTCTGAATCGTAAAACGATTCGTCAAAACGTCGTTGTGATCCGCCGGTGTCGTTGGCGGACACGGTCGTGATGTCGGGGAATCAGTGCTGAGCTGGCGGACCCTGGGGTTGTACGGGGTAGTAGACCGAGCGGGCCTGGATCGCGGGGCGGGGTGTCGCGCCAAGGAGCTGACGCGCCACCAGCAGGAACAGACCGATGCTCAGCGTGATCAGCAGGGGATCCTCGGCCGGCGGTGAATCGCTGCCGGGGTTGGACTGGAGATCGAATGACACACCGCTGACCAGGGCCTGATCCACCGCCAGATCGGACGGTTGGGACAGACTGGAGCCGATCACGAACAGCGTAATCGCGAGTGCGATCAGGAGTCGGCTGGCGGGTGTGTTGAGCATGGCGCTTTCCTGCGTTTGATTTGACCTGTCGATGGGTATTGAACCGATGCTTCGGTGTCCTTCGACAGACTCTACGTTATTCCAATCCACACCTATGAGTATAGGTCTGAGCGGAGGGATTTAAATAACGTAGATTTACTTATATTTCGATAGCTACATATTGTGAGCGGTTATCGCGGGCACACTGTTGTGCATACCCTGAAAATTCGCACCTAATCAGTGCGCCTGAGAAAGGGTGTCATTGGTTTTTCGCGCAATATTGTGCGGTCTGCACAAAGTTTACAGCCGCAAACAGGCATTCCGGGCATCCTGTCCCGAGTTGGCACAGGCGTTGCGCTGAGCGGGTCAAGCGTTTCATTCCAGAGCTGCCTGCCTGTTTCAGGCCTGTCCGACTATTTCAGGAGAGCAACCATGAGTCATTCCGTTCAGCCCGGAGAGCAGGATTATCCGCTCAGCCCGGTTCCGGCCTCGGCCCGCAAGAGCGTCTGGTCGATGGGCCTGGTGCTGCTGGGCTTTACCTTCTTCACGGCCACCATGTGGGCCGGCGGCAGCGTCGGCACGGCTTTCCCCTTTGAGGATATGCTGCTGGTTCTGCTGGTCGGCAACCTGCTGCTGGGCAGCTACGCTGCGATTCTCGGCTATATTGCCGCCCGTTCCGGGCTCAATACGGCATTGATGAGCCGTTTCGCCTTCGGTCGAGCCGGCAGCAAGCTGTCCGATTTCATCCTCGGTTTCACCCAGATTGGCTGGTACGCCTGGGGGACGGCAACCATGGCGATGCTTCTGGTCAAGATGACCGGCCTGTCTGAAAGCTGGACCCTGCCGCTGATGGTCCTTTTTGGCTTCGGTTTCTGCATCAGTGCCTTTATCGGTTACCGCGGCCTGGAATGGCTGTCGCGCCTGGCGGTGCCGGCGATGATCGTGCTGATTGCCATCAGCCTGTCCATTGCCGCCTCCGACGGCGGCGGTCTGGCCGGACTCAGTGCCATTGTGCCCAGCGAACCGATGGGTGTGGCCGCGGCCATTACCCTGGTGTTCGGCACCTTCGTGAGCGGTGGCACCCAGGCCACCAACTGGACCCGCTTTGCCCGCTCCGGCAAAACGGCGGTGATAGCGACCCTGGCGGCGTTCTTTGTCGGCAACGGCCTGATGACCCTGGTGGGCGCCTTCGGCGCGCTGGTCTACCAGCAGTCGGACATCGTCGACATCATGGTCGCGCAGGGGCTGGCGACGCTGGGTATCCTGATGCTCTTCCTCAACCTCTGGACCACCCAGGACAACACCGTCTACAACTTCGCCGTGGCCGGCTGCAACATGTTCCACACCCGCCGGCGCAAGCTGGTGACGGTGATCGGCGCCGCGATTGGTACGCTGCTGGCGGTGCTGGGCATGTACGAGTGGCTGATCCCGTTCCTGATCCTGCTGGGCACCTTCATTCCGCCCATCGGCGGGGTGATCATGGCCAACTACTTCGTGGCGCATCGGGCGGACTACGGCGATCCCATGAGCGATGCACTGCCGGCCTTCAACGCCACCGGGCTGGCGGCTTATGCTATCGGTTCGCTGGCGGCCTATACGTCGCCCTGGATCGCGCCGCTGGTCGGCGTGCTGATTGCGGCAGCGGCCTACGCGCTGATCCATGTGGCCAGCGACGCGGTTCGGGATCGCCGGGCCCAGAGCCTGAAGGCGATCTGAATCATGGCGATTACCTGCGGCGCGATCCCCTCGCTGCCAGGACTGGAAGCGATCCAGTTACGCGGTGGTCGCAGCGGCGCCGACCGGGTGGTGCGCTGGCCCTATGTGGCGGAGAACCGGTCGTTCAGTCCCTGGGTGAAAGGCGGCGAACTGGTGTTCATCACCGGCATCAGCCGCCACCGCAGCCCGGACAACCTGGCCGAGCTGGTTTACGAGGGCGTCGAGGCAGGCATTGCCGGTCTGGTGATCCTGACCGGCGCGGCCTACATCGGCCAGTTGCCGGCGCCGCTGATGCGCCTGGCGGACGAGCAGGGTCTGCCGTTGCTGGAGCAGCCCTATTCGCTGCCCATGGTGACGGTGACCGAAGTGATTTGCCGCGCCCTGATCGCTGATGAGAACCGACCTGGTACGCCGGATAACGGGGAGACACTGGGGTCGGCGCTGGTCGAGCGGCTCGGTGGTCGTCAGGCGGTGGCCGTACTGGTGGACGGTCCGCTGAACCAGCGCGCGGACCTGGTCACGGCGATGGCGCCGACCCTCGACGCCTGGCTGGCCAGCGGCGGCAACCTGTCGGCGGCGGCCGAATCCCTCGGAGCGCATCGCAACAGCGTGCGCTACCGTCTCAATAAACTGTTTCGCGAAACCGGCCTGGCGCCGGGTTCCGCGCAATCCATCGAAACCCTCGTACTCGCCCGCGCACTGCTGCGGGATGCGGGAGACGCAGTACAGCCACATCCAGGAGACCTTTCATGACCGAATCGCTCAGCGCCATCTGCAACGCGCGCCTGCCCGGCCAGGCCGGACTGTTCCGGCTGCCCATCACCGCCGGACGTTTCGGCGCGCCGCAAGCCCAGTCGCATTCGAAGCCGCAGCCGGTGGGCGAGGGCGAGTTCGACGCTGCCGGGCAGCTGGTGACGGCACCTTTCGTGGAGCCGCACATCCACCTGGATGCCGCCCTGACCGCCGGCGAGCCGCGCTGGAATCGCAGCGGCACCCTGTTTGAGGGCATCGAGTGCTGGTCGGAGCGCAAACCCATGCTGACCCGAGACGATGTGGTCGGTCGCGCCGAGCAGACCCTGAAGCTGTTCGCCGCCCACGGCATCCAGTACGTGCGCACCCATGTGGACGTCACTGACCCCTCGCTGGTGGCTCTCGATGCCATGCTTGAGGTGCGCGAGCGGGTACGTGACGCCGTCGATCTGCAGATCGTGGCCTTCCCCCAGGAGGGCATCCTGTCCTTCCCGAACGGCCAGGCGCTGATGGCCGATGCCCTGGAACGCGGCGCCGATGTGGTGGGCGGCATCCCGCATTTCGAGTTCACCCGGGACTACGGCGTCGAGTCGGTCAAGATCCTGATGGACCTGGCCGAACGCCACGACCGCCTGGTAGATGTCCACTGCGACGAGATCGACGACCCCGAATCCCGTTTCCTGGAAGTGCTGGCCGCCGAGGCCCTGGCCCGGGACTACGGCCGCCGTGTCAGCGCCAGCCACACCTGTGCCATGCACGCCTACAACAATGCCTACTGTAGCCGCCTGTTCCGGCTGCTGACCAAGTCCGGCCTGCGTTTCGTGGCCCTGCCTACCGAGAACCTGCATTTGCAGGGGCGTTTTGACGGCTACCCCAAGCGGCGCGGCGTCACGCGGGTGCCGGAGTTGCTGGATGCGGGGCTGAAAGTGGCCTTCGGCCAGGATTCCATCCGCGATCCCTGGTACCCCATGGGCAACGGCAACCTGCTGCGTACTCTGGACGTGGGGCTGCACGCCTGTCACATGCTGGGCATGGACCGGGTCGAGTCGGCGCTGGAGCTGATTACCGACAACGGGGCTGCGGTGATGAATCTGCCCGAGTACGGTATTGGCGAGGGCTTGCCGGCCCGCTGCGTGGTGCTCAACGGCGAATCTCCCTACGAGGTGCTGCTTAACCAGACCCCGGTACGGGCGTCGATCCGTGACGGCCGCGTGCTGGTACAGCGCAGGCCGGAGACACCGGAAGTGGCCGGCTGGCCGGATTCGCCGGCCGGTGGTGCGTTGCACGCGAACCGGTGACATGAGGCCCGCCCGAAAGGCCGTTGCCGGGGTGTGAGATGCCGTGGCACCGAGACAGCGGCACAGAAACAGTGGCACAAATGTGCCGTTAATTTTGCAAAGCTTGGCAGCGATCAACTGGCGGTCATGGGCTGTAGCGCCAATAATGGAGTGGACGTCATCAACGTGATGCAGGGACTGGCAGCGCGATCATTCCCGGCATTTTCCAGGCCCGGACGCCCGCTCCTTCCGGGAGCCCCGGAATGCCAAGACCTGGTAGGCCATGTTGGTGCTGCATTCGCTTTACGCAACGGTTTTGATCATCGTCACTATGCTGGCTGCTCCCGGCACCCGGGGAGCGGACCTCCGCGAGGATATCCCCGACGAATTGACCGCCGCCCTGGCGGAAGTGGATTATCCGCCGTTCTATTTTGTTGAACAGGGCCAACTGACCGGAATCTCCATTGACGTACTGGAACACGTTGCCGGCAATCTGGGCATTCGCATCCGGTATACCCGCTTGTCCTGGCCACGGGTTCTGCAGTCGCTCGAGTTCGGTCGGGTGGATATGATCACCACCTTTTTCCAGACACCAGCCCGGGCCCGGTACGTGGTCTATACCGGTGAGTCCCACGCCTCGGAAAGCAATCACTTCTTCACCCGCAAGGGCAGCGAGGTCACCTTCAACGGTGACCTGCAGACCCTGTCCGGCTACCTGATCGGCACGATTCGCGGCTACAGCTATGGCGACGCCTTTGACGATGCGGGTTTCCTGACAACCGATGCGGTGCTCGACGAGCGGACGCTGGTGCGGATGGTGGCCGGCGATCGTTTCAAGCTGGCCATCGGCAACCCGTTCGCGATCCGGCAGGAGGCGCTGAATCAGGGTGTGGCGGATCAACTGGCGTTTCTTGACCCGGCCGTCGACAGCAGCCCGATTTTCATGGGGTTCAGTCGCGAGCTGAAGTGGGCGGACGAGCTGGCCGAGCACTTTACCGAGGCCATTCGGGCGTTCAAGGACACCGCTCGCTATCAGCAACTGCTGGAAAGGTACGCGCTGGCCGAATAGCGGGCCGGCCAGCGCGTGTCGGGTATCAGTCGACGCGTGTCAGGGTCACGTCGATGTTACCGCGGGTGGCGTTGGAGTATGGGCATACCAGGTGGGCCTTCTCGATCAGTTCATCTGCCTGGGCGTTGTCCATACCCGGCAGGCTGATGCGCAGCTCCACCTCAATGCCGAAGCCGACGCCCTGCGGGCCAATACCGACGACGCCCTCGATGGAGGCGTCCTCCGGCATCGGCAGCTTGTCGCGACCGGCCACGAATTTCATTGCCCCGATAAAGCAGGCGGAATAGCCCGCCGCGAACAGCTGCTCGGGATTGGTGCCGGAACCGCCGGCGCCGCCCAGCTCCTTGGGTGTGGCCAGGGAAACGTCCAGAACGCCGTCGGATGAGATGGCGCGACCGTCGCGACCACCGGTGGCTTCGGCATAGGCGCGATAGGCAACTTTTTCCAGGGACATGGTTAGAACCTCCTCAGTTCTGATGGTGGGGCTGGCGGAGACCGTTTCCGTGCATTCCGGACGATTCCGCAGCCAGGGGGTTATCGTAGTATGGCTTTCCAAAAATAAATTGTGCACAACTTAAATTCAGCATAACGCCGATAAAGATTGTGCGCAATCTATTTCGCCACCCTTGGCGGCGAGACGCCCAATCCCTAAAGTAGAGCTGTTCTGTGACGGTTCGATGGAGACTGTTTATCCATGTCCAGTGCGACACTGAATGATCCTGCCGACGCCCACCAGGCCGGCGAGGCCCTGGCCGGGTTTATCCACCACCACCCCAATCTCATGGTGCTCACCGGCGCCGGTATCAGTACCGATTCGGGGATTCCCGATTACCGGGACGGGGAGGGGGCCTGGAAACGCAAGCAGCCGGTACAGCATCAGGCGTTCATGGAGTCGGATGCGGTGCGGCGGCGATATTGGGGGCGCAGTCTGATTGGCTGGCCGGTGATGCGTAACGCCCGGCCCAACCCGGCGCATTTTCTGGTGGCGGAGTTGGAGCGGCGCGCCCACACCCGCCAGGTGGTGACGCAGAACGTTGACCGCTTGCACCAGGGGGCGGGATCCCAAGCGGTGATCGACCTGCACGGCCGGGCCGATGAAGTCATCTGCATGGATTGCGGCTATCGGTGTCCACGGGATGAGGTGCACGAGCGCTGCAGTGTCCTGAACCCGGCGTTCACCGGCTTCAGCGCCACCACGGCGCCGGACGGCGACGCCGATCTGGAAGTGGATTTCAGCGATTTCCGGGTGGCGGATTGCCCGCGCTGTAACGGCATCCTCAAGCCTGACGTGGTGTTCTTCGGCGACTTCGTGCCCAAGCGGCGGGTGACGGACGCGCTCGATGCGCTCCGCGACAGCGATGGCCTGTTGGTGATCGGCTCGTCGCTGATGGTCTACTCCGGCTTCCGCTTCTGCCGCTACGCCCGCGACTGGGACAAGCCGGTGGCCACCCTCAACCTGGGCCGTACGCGTGCCGACGCGCTCACCAGCCTCAAGCTCAATGCCCGCATCGGCGAAACGCTGGAGGTGGCGTTGTCCGCGTTGTAGCGCCGGGCGATCGAGCGCCGCCTTATTGGGCGGCGTTCTTCTGTATGGCGGCCAGGTAGTCGTCCATTTCCTGCTCGCTGGCAAAGACCTCCAGGTCCGGCAGTACCTTGACGATCTCGAACACCTTGCGCACGCCGTCCGACATGCGCGATACCGTGACCCGCCCGCCTTTCTTCTTGACCCGCTTGAGGGTCTTGAAAATCACCCGCAGTCCCGCCGAACTGATGAATTCCACGCCGCCCATGTCGAAGGCGACGGTCAGGGTCCGCTCGTCGAGGGCCTCGCCCAGGGCGGCGTCCAGCTCCGGCGCGGTCTGGCTGTCCAGGGAGCCGGTCAGGGAAACCTTGAGCGCCGTTGGGCCGGAAGATGTGATCGAGATCGAGAGAGCCACGGTGTTGTCCTTGTGCAGTGGTTGATGGGTCGGTCAGGTCCGTGTGGAAAAGGTCCGGGTGAGTTCCAGGATGTTGCGGTCCCCCAGGCGCCGGTAGTGTTGCCGGTCGGTCAGTTCGCGAATCAGAAGCACACCGAGGCCGCCGATGGGGCGCTCCTCGATATCGCCGAAATCGGTGTCGATGGGCTGTGCCAGTGGATCGAAAGGTACGCCGTTGTCGATGAAGCGAACCAGGACGTGGCCGGTGCGGATTTCCAGTTCCAGCTCCAGTTCCACGTCGCCGCCCGCCGGCGCACCGTGATTGAAGACGTTGGCCACCTGCTCGTCGAGCACCACCTTGAGATCAGCACTTACGCTGGCGTCGGCGCCGGCATCGGCGAAGTGGCCATCCAGCCACGCCAGGGCGTTGGGAAGGTCGCTGCTGTCGGTCAGTTGCAAACTCAGGTTTGTCATGGTCATGAACGGCGGATCGTTAAAACAGTGATGTCATCGGATTGTGGCGCTTCCCCGGTGAAGTCGGCGACCGCGTCCACCAGCGCCGGGGCGGAAAGCTGGCCGGATGCCCGGGTGGCGTTGGCGAACGCCAGCAGTCGCGCCTCGCCGAAGGCCTCCCGCTCCGGGTTAAAGCCTTCGGTCACCCCGTCAGTGTAGAGGATCAGGCCGGAACCGGCAGGCAGCTCGATCTGTGTGCCGGGAAACCCGGCGTCCTCGTACAGGCCCATGGGCGGTCCGTTTTCGACCGCCAGCAGCCGCGCCGGGTTCCGGTCGCAGATGACCGGTGCGTCGTGGCCGGCACTGGCCATCTCGATGTGGCCGCTGGTGCGATCCACCATCAGGCACAGCAGCGTGACGAACATGCAGCTCTCGTTATCCTGGCTCAGGTGCCGGTTGAGTTCGGTCATGAGCGCCGCCAACGGCCGGCCCTGGCCGTATAGAAGCTTCAGCAGCGACACCGTGCGGGCCATGAACAGGGCGGCCGGTACCCCCTTGTCGGAGACATCGCCGATGGCCACCAGCAGCCGGTTACCGGGTAGCTCGGCAACGTCGAACAGGTCGCCGCCCACCGCTCGGGCCGGCTGCAGTGTGGCGTCCACCTGCCAGTCGTCAAACGTCCGCGCCAGGTGGCCTTCGCCGGCCACCATGCTCATCTGGATGTCGTGAGCAATGCCCAGCTCGCTCTCCAGACGTTCCTTGGCGGCTGTGGTGGCCTGCAATCGCGACATATGATCTTTGAGCGAGTCCTGCATCCGGTCGAAGGCCTGGGTCAGGTCGCCCACTTCGTCCCGGTGTCGGACCCGTGGCAGGCGGGCGTCGAAAGCGCCCTCCGAAATCCGTGCCGCGGCGGACTGCAGGGCGCGAATGGGGTTGGAAACGCTGCGTGCGATGAGCCAGGTTAGAGGCAGTGTCAGAACGATAATGGCCACGGCGGCCCACAGCGCCCGGTCCCAGATCCGATAGGCATCGCCAAGGATTTCCCGGCGTGGGGCGGCAATCGCCAGGCGGGGTTTGAGCTCCGGGGTCAGTGGCAGCTCGACGGTTTTCTCCAGCCAGCCCTCCGGAGCGCTGTCGCCCTCCTGATTCACGCTGAGCAGGATAGGCACGTCGAGGTCATCCAGCCGGGCCATGCGGGCGTTGTGGTTGGCGTCGCTGACCACCAGCGGGCTGGCTTTTCCGTACGCCATGACGTCGCCGCTGGGCAAGTAGAGGATGGACTGGGCGCTTGGTGTGATGCTCAGGTCGCTGAGTGTGCTGGACAGAGATCGCAGGGTAACGTCCGATGCCACCACCGCGCGCCGGTCACCGGTACTCCGGGCCACGGTCAGGCCTGGTTGGCGGAAGAAGTGGAAGGCATAGGGATCGGTCACGATGACGTCGTCGCTGGCCTGGGCTGCCCGGTACCAGGGGCGGGTCCGGGGATCGTAGTGCATCGGTGGCAGTCGGCGCTGCTCGATCTGACTCAGGTCGCTGCGCAGGAAGCGTCGCGTCAGCAGCGCCTGCCCGTCGGCCTCCTGGACCAGGAAGTCGGCGATGAAGGCGGTGGCGTGGGGGGCCTCGAAGCGGTCGGCGATGGCCTGCGAGCGGACTGCGCGGACGATGTAGTAGTCGCCATTGTCGTAGCCGATCTGGATCGCCACCGTCGCTGACTGTCGCCGCAGGGCACTGGCAAAGATGGGTAGGTTGGTGGCGCGGGCGGCGGTGGCGGTATCGCTGGTCAGCGGCGAACGGGACAGCAGGCTGGTCAACTCATTGACCGGCCGATAGGTTTCCCGGAAAGACCGGGTGATTTCGCTGGCGGCCTGGTTGAACAGGGAATCCGCCGTATCCATCAGCAGCGTCTCGGTGCGCGACTGGTAATACAGCGTCAGCAGGGCCCCAAGCATGATGGCCAGCAGGGCAAAACTGCCGGCGATGCGGAGATGCAGGGGAATACGCAGACCGTCCTTGGCAGACTTGATAACGACATCCTCGTGCTGTCCGGGCCGGAACGACAGCGGGCCGGCCCAGTCATCAGTCTTACCCCAGGCGTCGGCAAAAGTAAACGCTGGGTCGCCGGCCTAGTCCAGCGCCAGGCGCACCAGGAAAATCTCGCGAGGCGTTTTCAGGTGGGTCGTGAACAGCACCAGGCGGCGGATCTCGTCCATGTCCATGGTGCGCGTGGCGGGCGCGTTGCGGATCTCCGACAGGGGGATGCGGAAACGGTTGAGGCCCTGTTCCAGCGGCAGGCGCGTGTTGAAGCGGTCGCTGTACACGCTGTGGCCACGGTCGTGGACGATGTCATTGATGCGCAGAGTCATGTTGAGCGGCGCGTCGTCCGGGCTGTAGATCACCACTTCCAGCGCTTCGTAGTCGCGCCAGTCCTCCGGCAGATTGTCCAGGGAGGCGCCCGAATAGAGGTTGGTGCCCAGCAGGTCGATGCGCAGGCTGTGTCCGAAATCCCCCGCGTGCTCGCGGCTGCGGTGCACCCGGCCACGCCAGTGGTGCAGCGGGTGGGGATCGTCGAAGTTGTACAGTGTGGGCAGTTGGTGGGCGATCCGGTATTGCTGGTGGGCCACCTCGGCCACGGCCTTGAGTTCCAGGGTTAACAAGACCACCGCAACCAGCCGGGCACTCCAGAGCAGCCCGCTCCGCCAGACATTCCGGGACGGGCGATGGACCCAGGCCAGCACCAGCCAGGTGCCGATCAGGTTGCGGAAGATGTCGTGCCAGTCGCTCTGGCGCCCCACGTTGCCCTGAATCAACTCGATGACCACGCCCACGCCCGCGACGAAGACGGTGCTGACGACCCACACCCAGACCCCGCCAAACCAGCGGCGAGGCCGCACCGCAATGGTGAACAGCGCGAAGAAAAGGATGTGCCCCAGGTTCCAGGCGGCCTTGAACAGCGGCCCCGACGTCCAGTCCGGGCCACCGACGAAAAAGAACGGCAGCAGGACGGTCGCGGCAACAAGCGCGGGAACGTTAAAGGGGGTGTTGGCAAAGGTGCGGGCAAACATGGTCTGCGATCCTACTTCATCCGAATCCCGCTGTCCCATACCTGTCTAAACTTTAAATTGTCCGCAAAGTCAGTGCACAACGAAAAAACGCCGCTGGGTCATGATGAGGCGGCATAGGGCAATGATGAGATATCGCCGGGCCATGACAATGGCTATCGGATCCGGGGCAAGGTCGATGCCGTGGCTCAACCGACTTGCCGTAGGCAACCTGCTGTGCTTTGCGCCATAGGGTGAGTCTGTTTCACTAATTAAAACGATCTAATTCTCATTATCGATAGTCGGAAGTTATTTTGGGGGACTTTAAAACTCACACGATTCGGTAAGCAGGCCGGGTCCCGGGCAGTCGAGGTTACCAGCGCATGGATATGAAAGTGTCTCAGTCACCGTTCCTTTCGGAAAGCAATTCGACACATCGCCTGATGGTTGATTTGCTGGCCGAAGCGGACATCCGGATCGGCGGAGATCGCCCCTGGGACATGCAGTTGAACAACACCGGCGTACCCGAGCGGGTGTTTGCCGGCGGCAGCCTGGGACTGGGTGAGAGCTACATGGACGGCGACTGGGACGTGCCGGCCCTGGACGAGTTTTTCTACCGCATCATGAAAGCCAACCTGGAGCAGCGGGTGCGGCCCTCCACGGTGGTCTGGCAGGCGATCAAGAGCCGTTTCCTAAACCGTCAGACCCTGAGCCGTTCGCGCCGGGTGGGCGAGCAGCACTACGATCTCGGCAACGATTTCTACGCCGCCATGCTCGATGGGCGCATGACCTACACCTGCGGCTACTGGCGCAACGCCGAAACCCTGGACCAGGCCCAGGAAGCCAAACTCGACCTGATCTGTCGCAAGCTCAAGCTGGAGCCGGGCATGCGGATCCTGGACATCGGCTGCGGCTGGGGCAGTTTCATGGCCTACGCTGCCGAGCATTACGGCGTTGAGTGTGTGGGTGTGACCATTTCCAAGGAGCAGGTGGCCTGGGCCAAAGCCCGCTATCCGCACCTGCCGCTGGAGTTCCGCCTGCAGGATTACCGGGAAGTGGAAGAACAGTTCGACCGCATCGTCAGCGTGGGCATGTTCGAACACGTCGGTCACCGCAACTACCGCACGTTCATGGAGGTGGCCCACCGCTGCCTGAAGGATGAGGGCCTGTTCCTGCTGCACACCATTGGCAAGAACGAACGCAAGCCCTATTCCGACCCCTGGATCGACCGCTACATCTTCCCCAACGGCGAGCTGCCATCCATCGGCCAGGTCGGCGATGCGGCGGACAACCTGTTCGTGGTGGAAGACCTGCATAACTTCGGGCGCGATTACGACCGGACACTGATGGCCTGGCATGCCAACTTCGAGGCAAACTGGCCGCGCTTCGCCGATGAGCTGGGGCCGCGTTTCTATCGCATGTGGCGTTACTACCTGCAATCCTGCGCCGGCCTCTTCCGCGCCCGGGATATCCAACTGTGGCAGTGGGTGCTGTCCAAGGGCGGCACCCCGGACGTGTTCCCGCGCATCAGTTGATCGACGGGCCGTCCAGCTGTGCCAGCAACGGCTGATCGCTGCCGTAGACGTCGGGCCGGTAGGTGATCCGCCCGTCGGCGTCCGCCTCGGCGGTCCAGTAGGCCATCAGGATATAGACGCCGCGAGGCAGATGGACGTTGTGGGATTCGCCCGATGCCTGCGCCAGCGCCAGCGCCTGGCGTCGCTCGCGACTGGCGTGCCGGAACAGCAGCCGGGTCAGGGTCTGGGCGTCCTCGACGCGCACGCAGCCGGAGCTGTAGAACCGGTTGGTGGTGCCGAACAGGCCGCGCGCCGGGGTATCGTGCAGGTATACCGCAAACGGGTTGGAGAAGCGGATGACCACTCGGCCCAGGGCGTTACCCGGCCCGGGGTCCTGGCGTAGCATCAGGTTGTTGGTGTGCGACCAGTCCACGTCCGAAGGCATCAGTTCGTCGCCCGCGTGGTTGTATACACGGATGCCGCGATCGCTCAGGTAAAACGGATCCCGCTGGATGGCCGGCAACGCGTCGCGCAGGAAAATACTGCGGGGAATGTTCCAGTGAGGATTGACGGTGACGTGCGTGATCACCGACTTCAGCTCAGGTGTTTCCCGTCCCGGCTGGCCCACCTGGGTGCGGCTCTGCCAGATCCTTTCGCCGTCCTCGTAGTACTCGATGCGGGCGGCGGCGATGTCCACCAGCACCAGTGAGCTTTCCATATCCCGCGCCAGCCAGCGTAGCCGCTCCAGGTTGGCGCGAATCTGCTCCAGGCGTGCCTGGGGCGGTACGTTGAGCTGGTCCAGCGTCTGTGGCCCCACCTTGCCGTCCACCTGCAGGCTGTGGCTGTTCTGGAAGGTCTCGACGGCGACGGCCAGCTCGGCGTCGTATTGTGTCCGCAACGGACCCGGCTGTGGCGGCAGGGGCAGGATGCCGGCGGCTTCCAGGCGCAGGCGCAGAGCCTCGACACGAGGGCCGTGATCGCCCGGTTGCAGCAGTTTGCCGTCCGGTATCGTCGGCCAATGGTCGGGCAGCGACCGGCGTGCCAGCCGGTACCCCTTGCGCAGGTTGCGGTAGCGCTCGCTGTCCGGGCGAGCCTGCGCCATGGCGGAGAACGGATCGTCCAGCCCGGCCAGGGCCGTGGCGACCAGCAGCGTCGGGTCGCGCTCGCGGCTGACGTTGGCGGAATACCACATCGGCGCGCCGCCACTCTCGAAGGCCCGGCCATAACGCAGGTCGATCAGGGCGCGCAGGTAGGCGTCGGAGGCCAGCTGTCGGTCGCATGCTCCCAGGTTGCCCCAGGTCTGCCAATGCTGTTGGGCGTGGCGGAGGGCGTCCAGATGGTAGTCGCCGGGTGTCAGGCCATCGTCTTCGAGGGCCGCCAGCGCCTCGATCAGGCCGCTCAGTTCGCCGTCGCCTTCCCAGACCGTGGTGTCGGTGTTCTGCTCGAACAGCTCCGTGACGCTGGCGTGGAACGGCGAGGTTGCCGGCAGGGGCTCGCAGTTGTCCGGGTCGACGCGGTGCAGGGCGAGTCCGGTGGCGGCGTGGAGCAGGGCTACCAGGCCGCACGCCGCCGGAAACCATCGCCTTTCGTTGCGTCTTGTATGGTTTTTGTACAGCCGGATTTCCATCACGAAAAACCTTGGTAGAATGCGCCATTCTTTCGGGGCACGGCATTGAAGCCCGGCCCCGGAAGCCGACCGGCGTCGTAACGACGCGGCGGATTCACGCGGCCTGAACTTCCAGACACCCGAGAGGCTTGTACAT
This sequence comes from Marinobacter sp. JSM 1782161, assembly GCF_011421605.1. Taxonomy (NCBI): domain Bacteria; kingdom Pseudomonadati; phylum Pseudomonadota; class Gammaproteobacteria; order Pseudomonadales; family Marinobacteraceae; genus Marinobacter; species Marinobacter sp. JSM 1782161. The sequence goes on along the minus strand of NZ_WSSA01000002.1, from coordinate 1,466,687 downwards.
GATCCACAGACGCACTCAACGCGTTCTGGCTGTCGCATTGGGCGCCCTGATGGCTACGCTGGCGGCATTGCCTGCCCAGGCGGCGACGACTGAGTCGATGCCACGCACGCCCGCCACCTTTGACATCGGTCTCTACAGCCGTCTGAGTCAGTCGGCCCCCAACCTGAATCACAAAGTTCTGCGCCGCGCGTTGCAGGCGTCGTCCTGCGCCGTCAGCAACGGCATGGACATGCCCGCCCGGCTGGCGGTGATCGATTTTTCCCTTCCGTCCAGCAAGAAGCGCCTCTGGATCTTCGACCTGCAAAGCGGCGAACTGGTTCTGCGGGATCTGGTCGCCCACGGCAAAAACTCCGGCCTGGCCGAGGCGTCGGTGTTCTCCAATCGGGTGGGCAGCTACCAGTCCAGCATCGGATTGTTTCGGGCCAGTGAAAGCTACCAGGGGCGGCACGGTTACGCGCTGCGTCTGGACGGCCTGGAGCAGGGCATCAACGACCACGCACGGCGGCGTGCCATCGTGATTCACGGGGCCGATTACGTGGCTCAGTCGTGGGTGCGCGACTATGGGCGCATCGGGCGCAGCCACGGTTGTCCCGCGGTGAGCCAGAAGGTGATTCGTCGTGTGGTGGACAATCTCAAGGGCGGCCAGCTTGTGTTCAGCTATTATCCGGATCAGCATTGGCTTGAATCCTCCAGCTATTTGAACTGCGGCAGCACCCAGATGGCTGAATCGGGGAGCGGCGCCGGAGATTCCCGAATCTGACCGGAACACGGCACAGCCTCCCTGCTGCATCAACAATAACCAATGTGGCCGCCGGCTGACCATGTTTGTCGAGTGGCCCGGACAAGGGGACTTCCCATGCACCACCCGGCGGCACTCGCCTTTCAGGACCAGATTCCCGATAACCATTGCTACGGCTGCGGCCCCCTCAACGACCAGGGGCTGCAGATCAAGAGCTACTGGGTCGACGACAACCGGTCCGAATGCCGGTTCACGCCCCAGCCCCATCACTGCGCCGGCCCCACGCATTTCCTCAACGGCGGCATCATATCCACCATCATAGACTGTCACTGCATTTGTACCGCCATGGCCAGGGCTTATCGGGACGCCGGTCGGGCCATCGGCGAGGGCGAGCGGCTGTGGTTCGCCACCGGCGACCTGCAGGTGCGCTTCAAGCGTCCGGTGCCCATGTGTGATGCGATCACGCTGGAGGCGACGGTGGCCGAGGCGGGCGAGAAGAAGATCCTTCTCCATTGCACATTGAGCGCCGGCGGCAAGGTCTGCGTCGAGAGCGAGGTGCTGGCGGTGCGGGTGCCCAACGAGTGGTTCGAGCCGTCGAGCTGAGGGCGCGGCCCTCCTTCGGGCGCATCGCAGGATGTGATCGGTTCCGTTAAACTCGGGGCCCATTCGCATTCAAATCCGCCGTTCAGGAAAAGGACACAGATGGCATCCCTATCTTCCCTCTTGCCCGAAGTGATTCGCATCGCCGAAGCCGCCAGCGAGAAAGTGCTGGCCATTTACCAGACTGACTTCTCCGTTGAACACAAGGACGACAAGTCCCCGGTCACGGCGGCTGACCTGGCTTCCCACGACGTCATCGTGAAGGGCCTGAAAGCGCTGACGCCGGATATTCCCATCCTGTCCGAAGAGTCCGCCAACGCCCCCTGGAGCGAGCGCCGCGAGTGGCAGCGTTTCTGGCTGGTGGACCCGATCGACGGCACCAAGGATTTCGTCAATCGCAACGGGGAATTCACCGTCAACATTGCCCTGATCGAGGACAACGCGCCGGTTATGGGCGTGGTGACGGCGCCGGCCCTGGGGACCGTCTACTGGGGGATCGTGGGCGAAGGCGCCGGGAAGCGGGATGCCGAGGGCAACGAGCAGCGCCTGGCGGTGGTGGAACCGCCGGCCAGCAAGCGCGTGGTGGCCAGCAAGAACCACCTGAACGACGAAACCCGGGCGTTTATTGAGCAGTTGGGTGAGCACTGCCTGGTGCAGGCGGGCAGCTCCCTGAAATTCTGCCGCATCGCCGAGGGTGCGGCGGACATCTACCCGCGCATCGGGCCCACCTGCGAGTGGGACACCGGCGCGGCCCAGGCGGTGCTGGAAGCGGCCGGTGGCAAGGTCCGCAAACTGGACGGTTCGCCGGTGACCTACGGCAAGGAAGACGTGCTCAATCCGTTCTTTGTAGCCTCGGGAAGCTGGTACAGGGACTGATCGGGAAAGGGCGACCCGGTCTGTGTCCGGGTTGCCCGCCTCGGGCGCCGATGGCCTTGATCCGCAAAGGCCTCGATCAGGAAAGACCTGGATCGTCCTTCCGGAGCAGCCCGGCGTCAGTGTCCCGTCGCTTTGGCGTAGAGGTGTCGCGCTGCTTCCCGGTGGCGCGCCATCAGCGCCGCAAGATCACCACCCAGCCATTGCCTGTCCCGCACTTTCCATTCGCCGCCGATCATCACTGCATCCGCCTGGCTGGCGCCGCACAGGACCAGTGCCGCTAACGGATCGTGAGCACCGCTGAAGCGCGGCTCGTCCAGTTTGAACAGAGCCAGGTCGGCGCGTTTGCCTACCGCAATCTGGCCGATGTCCGGGCGCCGCAGGATATCGGCGGAGCCCCGGGTTGCCAGCGTCAGCGCGTCCTCATGGGTGAACTCGTCCGCCTGGTAGCGCAGGCGCTGGATCAGCAGGGCCTGGCGGATTTCCTGCATCAGGTTGCTGTGGTCGTTGGAGGCGCTGCCGTCCACACCCAGGCCCACCGGCGCGCCCGCCGCCTTGAGCTCGTTGATCCGGCAGATACCGGATGCCAGTACCATGTTCGATGACGGGCAGTGGCAGACACCGGTCTGCGCCTGTCCCAGCCGCGCGATCTCCTCGTCGTTGAAGTGGATGCCATGGGCCAGCCAGGTGCGGTCGTGCAGCCAGCCCACCGACGCCAGATAGTCCAGCGGCCGCTGGCCGAACTGTTTGAGGCAGAAGGCGTTTTCGTCTTCGGTTTCCGCCAGGTGGGTGTGCAGGTTGACGTTGTAGCGGGATGCCAGCTCGGCGCTGGCGCGCATGATGTCCGGTGTGACGGAGAAAGGCGAGCAGGGTGCCAGCGCCACTTCCAGCAGGCCCCGCTCGTCCTGGCGGTGGTAACGGCGGATCAGCCGTTCGCTGTCCGCCAGGATGGAGTGTTCGTCCTGCACCACGTGGGGTGGCGGCAAACCGCCGTCGTCGGTGCTCAGGCTCATGGAACCGCGGGTCAGGGTGGCGCGCATGCCCAGTCGTGAGGCCACGTCGGCCTGGATGTCGATGGCGTTCTCCAGGCCATCGGGGAACAGATAGTGGTGGTCCGCCACTGTGGTGCAGCCGGACAGCAGCAGTTCCACCATCGCCAGTTCGGTGGCCGCTTCCAGGGCGTCCGGGGTCAGCCCGGCCCAGATGGGGTAGAGCGTCTGCAGCCAGGGAAACAGTTTCTTGTTCAGCGCCGGCGGGCAGGCGCGGGTCAGGGTCTGGTAGAAATGGTGATGGGTGTTGACCAGCCCGGGCAGCAGCACGTGTTCGCTGGCGTCGAAGTTGAGATCGACCGGTTGTTCGGGGTGTTGGCCGGCAGGAACGAGTTCGGTGATGACGCCGTCTTCGACGACGATGCCGTTGCCGGCGTCCTGGTCGTTGGCGGTGAAGGTCGCCAGCGGATGGCGGATCCAGAGTGCGCTCATTGCAATGCTCCGTGTGCCGTGAGCATGGTGTCACTCAACGACCATGCACACTGAAGAGGTTCAGGTACATGGCAGTGACTTGCGTGTTAATCTGCCAACCGCGTCGATAGTAGCACGCTGATCGGCCCCGCAAAATCCGCGTTGAATGCTCGTCGGCAAGTGTGCGATCAGGGTGCGTCCTGCTACCGAAAAGCACTGTTTTGGTACGTAAATTCACGTAGAGCACACAGGTCAGTGACTTTTCAGTCTCGGCGTTCCATTTTTACAGCAATGATTTTAATGATTTTTCAATAAAAGCTAACCAGTTGGTCAGTTTGTTGCAGGGTGAGTGGCCATTGAATGCCGTCCCCTTCGACAAGGTCATGCGACCCTGAGACCAACTGGAGATCCGAATGCCCGCGAACAACGCCCCGCAGCCGGAGTTGCTGTACGGCCTCGACGACCGGCCGCCCCTGCCCGCCGCCCTGTTGGCGGCGGTGCAACACATGCTGGCCAGCTTCATCGGGATCATTACGCCGACACTGATTATCGGTGGCGTCCTGGGCCTGGGATCCGAGATTCCCTACCTGATCAGCATGGCACTCATGGTCTCCGGGGTGGGTACCTTCATCCAGGCCCGGCGGATCGGGCCGGTCGGTTCCGGGCTGGTGGCGCTGCAGGGCACCAGTTTTGCGTTTCTCAGTTCCATTCTCGCAGCGGGCTTTATCGCCAAGGCCCGAGGCGGTGGTCCCGATGAGATGCTCGCGCTGATCTTTGGGGTGTGTTTCTTCGGGGCGTTCATCGAGATTTTCCTGAGCCAGTTCCTGCACAAGCTCAAGACGTTTATCAATCCGCTGGTGACCGGCATCGTGATTACTACGATCGGCCTGTCGTTGATCAAAGTGGGCATCACCGATCTGGCCGGCGGCGTCAAGGCCCCGGATTTTGGCAGTCTGACCAATCTTGCCCTGGGCGGCGGGGTGCTCCTGCTGATCATCGTCATGAACCAGAGTCGCAATATCTACCTGCGTTCGGGGGCCATCTTCTTCGGTCTGGTCGTCGGCTACATCGTGGCCATTGCGCTGGGCAAGGTGGATTTTTCGGGGTTGGCGGAGCTGGACTGGTACGCACTGCCGGTGCCGTTCAAGTACGGTATTTCCTTTGATATCGGCGCTTTCCTCCCGGTGGCGCTGATCTACCTGATTACCGCCATTGAATCGTCCGGCGACCTGACCGCCACGTCGATGATCTCGAAGCAGCCGATCCGGGGCCTGGCCTATCGCAAGCGCATTCGCGCCGGGGTCCTGGCGGACGGCATCAATTCGCTGATCGCCGCGGTGTTCAATACCTTTCCCAACACCACGTTCAGCCAGAACAATGGCGTCATTCAACTGACCGGTATCGCCTCGCGTTACGTGGCCTATTGGGTGGCGGCTATCCTGGTGATCCTGGGGCTGTTCCCGGTGATTGGCGGGGTGTTCCAGGAACTGCCCAAGCCGGTGCTCGGCGGGGCCACGCTGGTGATGTTCGGAACGGTCGCAGCGGCCGGCATTCGCATCCTGGCGACCGTTGATCTCGATCGACGCAGCATGCTGATCATGGCGGTGGCGTTTGGTCTGGGGCTGGGTGTGGGCGCGGTACCCGACCTGTTCCAGAACCTGCCCAAGATGGCGCAGAATGTACTTGGATCGGCGGTGACCATGAGTGGCCTCACGGCGATCATCCTCAATACCGTTTTGCCCGGGCGCCCGGTCGAGGACGCCGAAACATCCGGCCCGGTCAGCGCGGAAACCGCCTCGGCGTGATGCATGGCGGGCGACGGGGTTGTCCCCGCGCCCGTTTCCCGGCCATCACAGTTTGTGGATCTTCTCCTTCCGCCCGATGACGTAAACCATCAGGGCGCCCAGACCGACGACGATCAGCACCCAACCGACGTTCTCGGCCATGTCAGTCTGTCCGGCGCCGGGCGACATCAGCGCGACAATACCGATTATCAGAGAGAAGACCGAGGAGACCAGCAGAACCAGCAGGCTCTTGCGGGGCTCGCGTTTCACGAGATTCTTTGGGGTATCCATGGTTGCCTCCGTCCGGGCGCCCTGTTGCTGCGACCCGTTTTTGTGTCTGGTTTCTGACTTCGAATGGAACGTGAGACCACCCTGTTGTCATGATCGGCACCAACGGACACCGATCCATTTTTCCAACCTTTGCGTCACGATGACACCGTACCGCGGTTCCACTCAATACGGTGTATTAGTGAACTAATCGAAATGTTAAACCGGGTCGGCAGGTTTTACTTTGATCTGGGACAGTTCCAGTCTGCATCAGCGGTTAGACTGAACTCAGGATCACTCGACAATCTCCGGGATAAACGAATGGACACAAACATCGGCCAAGGGGCCGGATCGCGACCGGGTGCCGGCCGCCAGGCGGACGATGGTGAAGGCTCCGGGCCGCCGGTCCTGGCCAGTGCGGTCAACATACGCAGTTCGGCGCTGCTTGTTTTAACCACCGTCGCCTCCCTCTATTTCATCGACTGGGCCCAGGCTATCCTGCTGCCGCTGGTGGTCAGCATCCTGATCAGCTATGCCCTCGATCCGCTGGTGTCGCTCCTGGACCGGGCCCGCCTGCCGCGCCCGATTGGCGCGGCTGTGGTGTTGACCGCGATGCTCGGCCTTCTGGCCGGCGCCAGTGTGCCACTGCAGGAGGAAGCCTCCGCCATTCTCGACAAGGTGCCGGCCATGATCGAGCGCTTCCAGCAGCAGGACGCGGCGAGTGCCGAGAAAAACGGCGAGGGCGTGATGGAGAAGGCCCAGGAGGCGGCCAAGCAGATCGAAGAGACCGCCAACCAGCAATCCGAAGGCGCCGCATCGGCACCGCCAGGCGTCACCCCGGTGCGAGTGGTGGAAAAACCCCTGGATATCCGCGCCTATCTGATGCGCGGATCGCCGGCCGCGCTGGTCCTGATCACCCAGTGCTTTTCGGTATTGCTGCTGGTGTACTTCCTGCTGGCGGTGGGCAAGCTGTACAAGCGCAAGGTGGTGCGCATTTCCGGGCCGTCCTTCGGACGCATGCGTAAGGCGGCGCGGATTATGGAGGAGTTCCACCAGCAGGTCCGTCGCTTCCTGTTTGTGATGCTCCTGGGCGCGGTGTTTGTCGGTGTGCTGACCTGGCTGGCTTTCCTGATGCTGGGTATGGAACAGGCAGGGTTCTGGGGCGTGCTCGCCGGGGTGGCCAGTGCCATTCCCTACCTGGGGCCGTTCCTGGTTTTTGTCGGGAGTGGGCTGGCGGCGTTCGTCCAGTTCGGGGCTCTCGATATGGCGGTGCTGATCGCGGTGGTGTCGCTGATCATCACCAGCATTCAGGGCTATCTGCTCACACCCTGGCTGACAAGTCAGGTATCGAGTCTCAATGCGGTGGTGATCTTTATCGGGCTGTTGGTCTGGGGCTGGTTATGGGGGCCGGTCGGATTGATCGTGGCGACGCCGCTACTCATGATCATCAAGTCATTGTGCGATCACGTGGTCAATCTCAGACCGCTGGGCGAGCTGCTGGGAAAATAGAGACGGCACGCAGAACCGACATCAGGACGGGAAGCGAAGGGAAAGAAAAGCCGGAGCCCGCAGGCTCCGGCTGGCTGGCGATCAGGCCAGGTTGTAGATGAACACCACGGCCACGGCGACCGGGGTCACGAAGCGTAGGGTGTTGTACCACAGCGCGAAGCCACCTGCGGACAGGTTCAGTTCGTTTTCCAGCGCCTGACGCGAGATGATCCAGCCGGCGAAGATGGCCACCAGCAGACCGCCCAGCGGCAGCAGGATGTTGGCGGTCAGGTAGTCCAGCAGGTCGAAGATGGTCTTGCCTTCGAAGGCGCTGAACATGCCCAGAGGGAACACGTCAGACCACAGGTTCAGCGACAGGATGGACGCGATACCCAGGGCCCAGCAGGCGATACCCGCACCCAGGGTGCTGACCGTGCGGTTCATGCCTTTCTGCTCTTCCAGCCACTCCACCAGTGGTTCAAGCAGGGAGATGCCGGAAGTCCAGGCCGCGAAAATCAGCAGGATGAAGAAGAGCGCGCCGAACAGGCTGCCCATCGGCATCTGGCCGAAGGCATACGGCAGGGTCTGGAAGATCAGCCCCGGACCGGCACCCGGCTCGAGACCGTTGGCGAAGACCACCGGGAAGATGGCCAGGCCGGCCAGCAGCGCGACGACGGTGTCGATGACGGAGACCGTGATGGAGGTCTTGGCGATGGACACGTTCTTCGGCAGGTAGGAGCCGTAGGCCATCATCACGGCCATGCCCAGACTGAGGGTGAAGAAGGCGTGGCCCAGGGCCGTCAGCACGCCCTCGGTGGTCAGCTTGGAGAAATCGGGCTGGAACAGGAAAGCCGCCGCTTCACCAAAGTGGCCGGTGGTCATGGCGTAGCCGACCGCAACCAGCAGCAGCACGAACAGCGCCGGCATCAGGATACTGACCGCCCGCTCCAGGCCGGAGCTCACGCCACGGGCAACCACCAGCATCACCAGCGCCATGAAGACCGTGTGCCACAGCAGCAGGGTGCCCGGATCGCTGACCAGGCCGGAGAAGATCGCGCCGATGGCGTCCGCGTCCTTGCCCACCAGTTCGCCGGAGGCCGCGGTGCCGACGTAGGAGACGGCCCAGCCGCCAATCACGGAGTAGAAGGACAGGATCAGGAACGCGGCGATCACGCCGATAATGCCCACAATCGGCCAGAACCTGCCGAGGCTGTCGCGCTCGACGATCAGGCGCAGGCTGTTGACCGGGCTGCGGCCGCCGCGCCGGCCGATCATGACTTCCGCCATCATGATGGGCAGGCCGACCGCTGCAATGCACAGCAGGTATACCAGTACGAAGGCGCCGCCGCCGTTCTCACCGGTGATGTAGGGGAACTTCCAGACGTTGCCCAGCCCCACAGCGGAGCCGGTGGCCGCCAGGATAAAGGCAAGTCGCGACGACCAGTGGCCGCGCTTGGCGTTGGAACCTTCCATAACGCCCTCTGCGCCGGTGGAAGAGGATGTAGACATAATCATAGTCTCCTGTCACTGAAATTGTTGTTGTCGGTGAATCCCTGTGTGTCGGCCATGTATTGGTTCTTTGCCATGCATCATGCCCTTGCCACCGGATGAAACCGGTGCCCCGTCCGCATGGTTGTTCGGGTGTTATCCACGCCCGCAATGTCGGCAGACACATCCTCCAAGCACAATCCTGCTGTGTCGGCGGCGTCTTGAAACGCCGCCCTGTCCGGTGTCCTTACAGGGATTCCCAGGGGACCGAGGCCGGGAAAGCCCCGGCCTCATCAACGGTTTAACTCAAACCGATCAGCTCACCTTGGCCAGTCGGCCCGGCTTGTGCTGCTGTTGAGCGGGGGTATGGCGGAAGCGCTCCTCCGCCAGATGGTCGGCGATGGTACCTGTAGGAAGGCCCTCTCTGCCAGCGCGCGTGAAGATTTCATCAAGGGTGGCGCCGATGGATTCCACATGCGCCCGGATCCGGTTGTGGTCGTGATCCGTGCGTTCATGGAAAACATCGATGATGCCACCGGCGTTGATGACGAAATCCGGCGCGTACAGGATGCCGCGCTTTTGCAGCGCCGCATCATGCTCGGGACGCTCCAGCTGGTTGTTGGCCGCGCCGGCCACCACCTTCGCCTGGAGCTTGGGAATGGATGTGTCGTTGAGCACCGCACCCAGGGCGCAGGGGGCCACCACGTCCACCGGCAGGGTGAGGATTTCCTCGCCAGACACCGGCACCGCGCCGAGTTCGTCGACGGCGCGCTGTACCTGGTCCTGATGGATGTCGTGAACCCACAGTTGGGCGCCGGCCTCTTTCAGGTGACGGGCGAGCCGGAAGCCGACGTTGCCGACACCCTGCACGGCGACTTTCAGTCCTTCCAGGTCGCTGCGACCCAGGCCGTGTTTGACGGCCGTGCGCAGACCGACGTAGGTGCCGTACGCGGTGGCCGGAGAGGGATCGCCATTGCTGGGCAGACCGTCGAATCCGATGTGTTCCTTGATGCCGGCCACGTGGCTGGTCTTGCGGCTCATCACCTTCAGGTCGGTCACGCTGGTGCCGGAATCCTCGGCGGCGATGTACTGGCCGCCCAGTTGCTCCAGGAAACGCCCCATGGCTTCCATCAGCGCCTCGGTCTTGTGCTTGCGCGGATCGCCGATGATCACCGACTTGCCGCCGCCCAGGTCCAGGTTGGCCAGCGCGGATTTATAGGTCATGCCGCGGGACAGGCGCAGCACGTCGCGCAGCGCTTCCTCGTCAGTGGCGTACGGGAACATGCGGCAGCCGCCCAGGGCCGGGCCGCGCGAGGTGTTGTGGATCGCCACGATGGCCTTCAGGCCGGTTTCCGGGTCGCAGAAAAAGGACAGGTGTTCGTGGTTGTCGAACTCGGGATGGCTGAATACGTTCATGATGTCTCACCTTACTTCCAGGGCCGCCTGTACCCTTGTGGGGCGGACAGGTGGCTGGTGTTTTGTTCGACCGGGCTCGGGATGGCCGCGCCCGGTCTGTTTAAAGTTTAGTCAGTTTGGCCCGCGTTGGGTTCAGGCCGCTGCGCTGGCAATCTGCCGGTGCCGCTGGCTTGTCGGGTTCAGCTCGTTACGCAGCCTGTCGCGCTCTTGGCGGGTGGCCTCGTAGGCGCCTTCCTTGACCGGCCCGTAGCCGCGCACTTTCTGCGACAGGGCGGCCAGGGCGCGGGCGGCGTCCAGGTGGTCGCGGTTGAGATGGCGCAGGATCCAGGCCACATCCGCTTCGTACTCGCGAATGAGCTTGCGCTCCAGGCGGCGGTCGGCGCTATAGCCGAAGATATCCAGCGGCGTGCCGCGCAGGACCTTGCCCTTGGCCAGGAAATGGAACACGCGCTCCATCCAGGGGCCGAACTTGAGCTTGCGGGGGCGGCCGTTGGCGCCGGGGCGACTGATCAGCGGCGGTGCCAGGTTGAACTCCAGTTCCACCTCGCCTTCGAACTGCTCATCCAGCTGCCGGCGCAGGCTGCCGTTGCTGAACAGGCGGGCCACTTCGTACTCGTCCTTGTAGGCCAGCACTTTGGCGTAGTTTTCGGCCACGGTGCGGACCAGCATGGGATCGCGCCCGACTCTCTTCTCCGCTGCCTTCTCCACCTGTCGTACCAGGCGCTCATAGCGCTCGGCGAGACCGGCGTTCTGGTACTCGGTGAGGTGACGCTTCTGGCGTTCCACCAGCTGATCGGTGGTTTCCATGATCTGGACCGGGTTGCCCTTGGGCTGCGGGAAGGCCAGCGTTTTCACCTGGTCCAGGTCGTGGGCGGCGCGGCGGCCCCACAGGAACGCCTGCTTGTTCTTGTCCACCGACACGTTGTTCAGTTCGATGGCCTCTTCGATGGATGCGGCCTTCAGCGGCAGCAGCCCCTGCTGGTAGGCGAAGCCCACGGTGAACAGGTTCACCGCCATGCCGTCGCCCATCAGGGCCTTGGCCAGGCCGCCGGCGTCCAGGAACCAACTGCCGTCGGTCGTGCAGGCGTCGCGCAGGGCCTGTTCCATGGACTGGCCCGGGAACTGGATGTCCGGGTTGCGGGTGAACGCCGCCGGCATCGCCGCTTCCACGTTCACTACGCTGCGTGAGAACCGGTTGTCCAGCTTGGCCAGGGCGTCGTCGCTGGCGGCGACCATCAGGTCGAAGGCGATCATCAGGTCCGCCTCACCCGCCGGGATGCGCACCGCGTGGATGTCTTCCTGGTGGTTGCCGATGCGGATGTGGCTGACCACGGCGCCGAACTTCTGCGCCAGGCCGGTCTGGTCCAGCACGGAGACCCCCTTGCCCTCGATGTGGGCGGCCATGCCCAGCAGGGCGCTGACGGTGACCACGCCGGTGCCGCCGACGCCGGTCAGCAGGATGCTGTACGGGTCGTGCTCGCCCTGCCAGCTCGGGTCCGGCAGTTCCGGGAAGTCGACGTTGCTGTCCACGCCGACCGGCTTGCGCAGCTTGCCGCCCTTGACGGTGACGAAGCTGGGGCAGAACCCGCGCACACAGGAGAAATCCTTGTTACAGGCAGACTGGTCGATGGTGCGCTTGCGGCCGTTCTCGGTCTCCTTGGGCAGCAGCGACAGGCAGTTGGACTGCACGCCGCAGTCACCGCAGCCTTCGCAGACGTCGGAGTGGATCATCACCCGCTGGTCCGGATCTTCCATGGTGCCGCGCTTGCGGCGACGGCGTTTCTCGGCGGCGCAGGTCTGGTCGTAGATCAGCACGGAACAGCCCTCGATCTCCCGCATTTCCCGCTGCACCGCGTCCAGGTCGTCGCGATCGTGGAACGTGGTGCGGTCGGCGAAGTCGGCCCGGGAGGGGTACTTGTCGATGTCGTCGCTGACCACGGCGATGCGGCGCACGCCTTCACCGTAGAGCTGATGGGAGATCTGCTGGACCGTCAGTGTGCCGTCCACCGGCTGGCCGCCGGTCATGGCCACCGCGTCGTTGTACAGGATCTTGTAAGTGATGTTGGCGCCGGAGGCGATGGACGCCCGGATCGCCAGCAGCCCGGAGTGGAAGTAAGTGCCGTCGCCCAGGTTCTGGAACACGTGCTTCTGGCTGGTGAACGGCGCCTGGCCCAGCCAGGTAACGCCTTCGCCGCCCATCTGGGTGAAGGTGTCGGTGCCGCGGTCCATCCACGTGGCCATGTAGTGGCAGCCGATGCCGCCCAGGGCGCGGCTGCCTTCCGGCACCTGGGTCGACGTGTTGTGCGGGCAGCCGGAGCAGAAGTGCGGCGTGCGCTCCAGACGCTCCGGTGGCTGCGCCAGGCTGTTTTCCTTCTCGGTCAGGAAGTCCAGGCGCTGGCGCAGGGTGTCGTTGCAGTAGCGGTCCTTCAGCCGGGTGGCGATCGCCCGGGCCACCATGGCCGGGGTCAGCTCGTCGTTGGAACGCAGCAGTTCGGCGCCGGCCTCGTCACGCTTGCCGATAATGCGCGGGCGCTGCTGGTCCTGCCAGCTGTAGAGCTGGGCCTTGAGCTGGTCTTCGATCAGGCCGCGTTTTTCCTCGACCACGAGGATTTCTTCCAGGCCGGTGGCGAACTCGAAAATGCCCTCCGGTTCCAGCGGCCAGGGCATCGCGACCTTGTACACGGTCAGGCCGATGGCCTCGCGCTCGGCCTCGCCCAGACCCAGGTCGGCCAGTGCCTGGATCACGTCCAGGTAAGCCTTGCCAGTGGTGATGATGCCCAGCCGGGGCTGGCTGGCGGAGAGCACGGCCCTGTCCAGGCGGTTGGCGCGGCAGAAGGCTTTGGCGGCCTCCAGCTTGTAGCGGTGCAGGCGCTCTTCCTGGGCCAGCGGTTTGTCCGGCCAGCGGGAGTTGAGCCCGCCTTCGGGCATGGTGAAGTGATCCGGCAGACGGATGTCGATGCGGCTCAGGTCGAGATTGACCGACAGGGACGAATCCATCACCTCGGCCAGCGCCTTGAAGCCGATCCAGCAGCCGCTGTAGCGGGACATGGCCCAGCCGTAGAGGCCCATGTCGAGGATGTCCTGCACGCCGGCCGGGTTGAGGACCGGCATGGAGGCGTCCATGAAACCGTAGTCGCTCTGGTGGGGCAGGGTGGACGACTTGCAGGAGTGGTCGTCGCCGGCAATGGCCAGCACGCCGCCGAAGCGGGAGCTGCCAGCGGCATTGGCGTGCTTGAACACGTCGCCGGTGCGGTCGACACCGGGCCCCTTGCCGTACCAGAGGGCAAAGACGCCGTCGTATTTGGCGCCCTCGAAAATATTGACCTGCTGGGAGCCCCACACGGCGGTGGCGCCCAGGTCCTCGTTCACACCGGGCAGGAAGTGAACGTGCTTGTCCTGGAGGTATTGTTTGGCTTTCCAGAGGATCTTGTCGAAGCCGCCGAGAGGCGAGCCGCGATAGCCGGAAATGAAGCCGGCGGTGTTGAGGCCGTTCTGCTGGTCGAGCTGGGCCTGCAGCAGCGGGAGACGTGCCAGGGCCTGGCCGCCGGTCATGTAGACCGGGCCGGAATCACGTTCCCAGACGTCGTTGAGACTGACCTTGTTGATACTGACTTTACGCATGGCGAATCACCGTATTCTGGATACACGGGGACACGGCCGGTGACGACCGGACGCAACGAAACGAAATAACGGAACGCGATCAGCTCGAGGACAGGAAGTCCGTGCTGCGGCTCGACGTGATTCGTAACGAGAGGATTCGCGATGGAAGGTCGGATTCGATTGATCGGCGGGCGATCGGGGTGCTGCGATACGCGGTGGAATGCGCCTGGAACAGGCACCATCCCATCAGGGGAGCGGTCGATTGACTCATTGTTGAAATCCTTTCCACGTTGCCGGATCTCGGCGCTCGTGGTCGTCTTGTTTTTGTATTGTCCGGCTTGTGGCCGGCCTTGCGATTTCAGGGTCCGACATGAGCCCTTGTGGGGCGTCGAACAGGGATCAAACTAGAGGGTTCGGAAGGGCAGGTCAATGATTAAAAGCTGAACAGCTTGTCATGAGATGTAACGGGGATGATGCGCCGGGTCGTTGAGGAACTCATGAATCGTCGGCAATTCCGCCGGTTACGTGCACCACAGGTCTCGCGGGCGACTCCCGTGATTTTGACCAATGTCGCAGAGGTCTGGCACACGTTGCTCAGGCTGCCGGTATGTTTTTCAGGCGGCCGGCACGATCACCCGGAAGTGCGTACCGGCTTCAGACGTCTCGAAATCGATCGAGCCCTGCATCTGCTCCACCAGCCCCTTGGCGATGGCCAGACCCAGGCCGGTTCCCCCCGCGTGGCGTTGGGACGAACCGTCAGCCTGGGTGAAACGCTTGAAGATGCGATCCTGGAATGATTCGGGAATGCCGGGGCCTTCGTCGCTGACGGTCATTTGCCAGCCATGATCGACCGGCGCCAGCGTCAGCGTGACCGTGGACGCCTCGGGCGAGAACTTGAGTGCATTGGACAGCAGGTTGTCGAGCACCTGGCGCAGCCGTGTTTCATCTACCCAGGCCGGTGCGTCGCCGTCCGTGCCATTGAAACGACGCGTAATGCGCTTGTTGGCTGCATAGGTCTCGTTTTCGGTCAGTACGGTGCGGATCAGGCCGTTCAGCTCGATGCGCTGTGGATTCAGATCCAGACGCCCCTCGACGATGCGGTCGATATCGAGCAGGTCGTTGATCAGGTGGATCAGGTGATCGCTGTTGCGCTTGGCGATCCCGACCAGTTCGTTGCCCTTGTCCGTCAGCGGGCCGGCCACGCCGCCTTCTATCAGCCCCAGGGTGCCGCGAATGCTGGTCAGGGGCGTGCGCAGCTCGTGACTGATGGTGGACACGAACTCGTTCTTGAGGCGGTCGGTCTCTGCCCGCACCAGCGCTTGCTTGTGTTCGAACTGCAGCGTGCGGTACCGGTGGTAGCCCGAAAAACCGGCCAGCAGGAACAGGCAGGTGTAGGGCAGGGCGTAGTAGGACAGCGGCAGTGCCGGGTTTTCCAGCACCTGGCCCACCAGCAGCCAGTCGTCGCCGGGCAGGGGAATACGTGATGTTTGACGGGTGACGTTGGCGTCCAGTGGCTCGCCCCAGATCAGGGTCGAATCGTCGCGCCGGTCATCCTTTAAGCGGCGCAACTGGTAGCGCAGTGCATGCAGTCGGGCAATGTCCCGAATGTCACCCAGCAGGGCTTCGGCATCGATGACGGTGCTGATCAGGCCCCAGTAGTCGTCACCGATGAAGACCGGCGAGCGGTAGATAAACGCCGTGCCACCCTGCACCAGCTCGATCGGGCCGGCGAGTATGGGGTCCCGCGTCCGGATCATGCGCTGGACGGAGGGCCACTGGTCCGGCATGTCCGGATAGTACAGACCCAGGGCCGCTTCGTTGCCTGTGCGCGGATAGATGACTTCGATGCGGTTATCCGGCGCAAAGCCGATGTTGATGATGTATTCGCCCGCCTGGAACATGCTGCCCAGCCAGGCTTCGATGCGCTGGTTGGTGTATTCCCCGTTCTGGCTCTCGATGTAGAACACCAGCCCGCGTGTGAGGTAGATGGCTTCCTTGATCCGGGTTTCCAGGGTGCCGCGCAGCTCGCTCAGATCCTGCAGCAGCTGCTGTTCCTGTTCGAATTTTCGGGTTTCCTGAACCTGCAGCAGGGCCCAGTGGATCAAACCGACGCCTGCCAGCAGCAGAAACAGCGGGAACCGAAAGCTGGCCCAGAGTTTGTCTTTCATGGATACATCGCGTTGTTGTCATTGAGGTGCTCGTGCCCCTTCGTTCGACAAGACTAGCTCAGATCGACGGCGTTGTGCGGGAATTGTCGCCCAGGACGCCCGGCAGGGTATTCGAGAGCGGCGCGGGGGGATAGAATCGTCGGTTTGCACGGAGGCGTGTTTCCCCGCTTATGAGCGATCTCTCCCTGGTTCAGTACGTCCTGATTGGCCTGATTTTCGTCTGGAGCGGCTTCGTACGCTCGGGGCTGGGGTTTGGCGGCGCTGTTCTGTCGCTGCCGTTCCTGTTGCTGGTGCTGGACGATCCCATCGTCTTCCTGCCCATCATTGCCGTGCACCTGCTGGTGTTCTCGTCCCTGACCATCGTCATGAACAACCGCAAGAGTCAGGTGGCGCAACGGCCCGAAGGCGGCACCGTGGACTGGCCGTACCTGTGGCGCATCCTGGGGATCATGATCGTCCCCAAGCTGATCGGGGTATTCGGGCTGATCACGCTGCCGGCGCACGTGATGAGCGCCATTATCTTCGGCATCGTGGTGGTCTACTCGCTCTCGTACATCTTCAACCGGCCGTTTCGCAGCAAGAACAAGTGGGTCGATACGGTTTTCCTCATGCTCGGTGGTTACGTCAGCGGCACCTCGCTGATCGGTGCACCGCTGATCATTGCGGTCGTGGCGCAGCACTTGCCCAAGGAAAAGCTGCGGGACACGCTGTTCGCGCTCTGGTTTATCCTGGTGACCATCAAGATGGCGGCGTTCATTGCGGTGGGGGTCGACCTGCAGCTGATCCATCACCTGTGGCTGCTGCCATGTGCCGCTGTGGGGCATGTGATCGGTCTGCGTTTCCACGACTACGTGCTGCGCTCGGAAACCCCGCTGTTCTTCCGTCTGTTGGGCGGGGTGCTGCTGGTGGTGAGCAGTATCGGGCTCTGGAAGGCGGTGGCCTGAAGCGCCCGCCTCAGGAGGCGTCGGCGCGACCGGCTTCGGGGTGTTCGGATTTGCGCTGGCTGATGGGCAGTCGGGCCAGCACGCCAATCACCAGGAAGGCCAGCGCCAGTCGTGCCCAGAGAATGCCGGACAGATGCGCGCCCAGCAGCATGACCAGCAGGGTGTCCTCGATCAGGCTGTGACAGAGCCCCAGGAATGCCAGGGTCAGGAAGGCATCGCGCGGGCTGAGCCGGCCCGACTCCGCATCGCGAATCAGCAGCC
The DNA here is from genome assembly GCF_011421605.1 of Marinobacter sp. JSM 1782161. Taxonomy (NCBI): domain Bacteria; kingdom Pseudomonadati; phylum Pseudomonadota; class Gammaproteobacteria; order Pseudomonadales; family Marinobacteraceae; genus Marinobacter; species Marinobacter sp. JSM 1782161. The sequence continues at coordinate 1,449,599 of NZ_WSSA01000002.1, read as the reverse complement.
CACCGCCGAAACTCAGGCCCAGGGTGATGCCGATGATCGCGGTGCTGGCGGCGTCCCGGCCGATGCCCAGCAGGCGCAGCAGCGGGAACAGCAGGGCATGCAGTAACCGTTCGACACCGATGGCCCGTAAGCCGCGCAGCAGGGTGATCAAGGCCAGGATCACGAAGAAAATGGTGATCAGCGTCTGGCATTGGGCCCAGAGCCAGGCCGACAGGCTGGTGTCGAGGGCGTCGGGCTGCCAGACCAGCGTGTTGTCCTGCTGCAGCCAGTCGAACGTCTGGTAGCTGTGATGCAGAATCATCCCCAGTATCAAGGCGCCCCCAACGCGCAGCACCAGCGTCAACCACCAGGGCACCCCGGCCCGCCGCGCGACGGCCCCTTCCACCGGCAGACCGTGGCCGACCACCATCAGGGTGCCCAGCACCGTCACCTGGGCCACGCTCAGGGCCTGATCCAGCGACAGGTTGTAGAAGATCGCCATGCCGGTGTAGATGTTGGTCAGCAGGGTCGCCGCCCAGACAATGCTCAGTTCCTCCGGCAGGCCCAGCAGCCCCATCAGCGGCGCGAGCAGCGTCGCCAGCCACTGGGTGAAGCCGATGGATTCAAGGACCTTCACGATGATCAGTGCGGGCACCAGTATCTTCAGCAGCGTCAGGTAGACGACGCGGGTTTCGTGGAGGATGCTGAGGGCAGCGCGGCGCAATCGTGCAGGCATTGGGACGTCCCTGGTTCAGTAAAGGACGCAGTCTATCGGCTTTAGCGGGACGCCGACAGGCGTTGAAGGACGTCGGTGCCGCCCCAATCTTTCATAATGGCATAACCTTATTCCAGAATGGGTGACGACGTGCCCGGCACGGCGCTATCCATCACAGGAGGATCGACCATGAGTCTCCGCAATCCGCTCGTGCAGTCCTTCTTCGACGAGCCCACCAACACGTTCAGCTACGTGGTACGCGACCCGGACAGCCGCGCCTGTGCCATCATCGATTCGGTGCTGGACTTTGATTACGCCGCCGGTCGCACCGATGTCCGCTCCGCGGATGCCATCATCGACTACGTGCAGCGCAACGACCTGGCGGTGGAATGGGTGCTCGAGACCCACGTCCACGCCGATCACCTGTCCGCCGCGCCCTACCTGAACGAACATCTGGGCGGCCAGACCGGCATCGGCGCGCGCATCGTCGAGGTGCAGGAGATCTTCGGCAAGGTGTTCAATGCCGGCACCGACTTCGCCCGGGACGGCCGTCAGTTCAACCGCCTGTTCCACGAAGGCGACAGCTTCGCGATTGGCAACCTGGAAGCCCGCGTGCTGCATACGCCCGGGCACACGCCGGCTTGCCTGACCTACGTGATCGGCGATGCGGCGTTCGTCGGCGATACCCTGTTCATGCCGGACTACGGCACCGCCCGCTGCGATTTTCCGGGTGGCGATGCGCGCACCCTGTATCGTTCGATCCAGAAAGTCCTGGCCTTGCCGCCGGAGACGCGGCTGTTCCTGTGCCACGACTACAAGGCGCCGGGCCGCGAGGCGTTCGTGTGCCAGACCACGGTCGCGGAGCAGCGCGAGCACAATGTGCATGTGCACGAGGGCGTCGATGAGGAGGCGTTTGTGGCCATGCGCCGGGAACGGGACGCCACCCTGGGGATGCCCCGGCTGATCCTGCCGTCGGTGCAGGTCAACATGCGCGCCGGGCACATGCCGCCGGCCGAGGATAATGGTCAGATCTATCTGAAAGTGCCGTTGAACCGATTCTGATTGGGTGGTGAGGGGGAAGGAAAGGCCCCGGCCGCCGGATGGCCGCCAGGGCAGGTGGGAAAAGTGAATTCAGCCGGCTTTTCCGCCGCCTTCCCCGACTGGTTTGACGGCCGTATCGGTCGAGGTCGCCTCTTTCAGCAGGGTGGTCGGTGCGGCGTCGTGCACCAGCGTTTCACCGACGGACGAGGTGATGCGGAACGTGCGGTCGCGGTTGGACACCGACAGGTACCAGGGCGCGTCCTTATCGCTCCCCTTCGCCAGCTTGTAGGTCATCGCCTGGTGATCCCGGGTGTCCAGGATCAGGCTCAGTTCGGGCTGGGCCAGGGCGGTGCGGGCCTCGGTGGCGTCCGCGGCGATGGCGTGAATGCGCAGGGCCGACAGTTGCCCCGCCAGAGTGGCCGCGGCCTTGGCATCGAGGGATTTGCCATCCGGCAGCGTACCCACCTGCCACGGCGAGGCGTCGTCTTTCCCGCTATCCGCCTGGGTCAGTTTGAGACCGTTCACCTCGATCGCGCTGACCCGATTGAGTGGCAGCGTCAGCAGGTCACGATCCAGCCAGTCGTCCGTGGTCACCGGCGCCTGGTAGGTGCCCAGCTTGATCCGGTAGATCGGTGACTCCCCGTCAACACGCACATACGACTGGTCCGTGCCCGGCGACGTGCCCAGGTACAGGGTGGCCACGTCCGTGCCCTTACGCCTGAGCACGAGCCGGCGCTCGAAGTCGTCCTGCGCGACCTTGAAGCGGGCCCGGGCGCCTTCGGTGGTTGCGACGGGCATGCCCTGGCTGGCGCTGGCCAGGGTGCTCACCAGCTGATTGGCCTGCTCGTTGCTGGCCGGGAAGCCATCCAGCGCCGGCAATTGCCACTGGTCGTCCTGGTGCTTCAGGGTGACCGAGTGGTCGTTGCCGTCGTTGATCCGGATCTCGTCCAAGTGATCGAGGGACTGGCTCAGCAGCGGTGACTCCGGCGCCACTTCACCGATGTCGCTGTCGGTGAGGTTGAGGGCCAGGGCCAGCAACAGCTGGACCCCGAGCAGCACGGACAGGATTCGAACTCGTTTCGCCATGACTTAAACCTCCGCAAGAATCCGTTGGTAACGGCGCTGGTCGCTGGCGTGCACCTTGCGCCGCCAGAGCCACACCAGCAGCAGCGCGAACGCCGCCAGACCGTAGTTGAGGTACTCCCAGAAGCGCTGCGTGCCGTTGTCCATGGGGACCAGCGTGCGCGCGAACTGGGTCTGGCCGCGCAGGGCCAGCAGGCCCGGGTCTTCCAGCGACCAGTCGATGGCGTTCTGCACCATGTCGATGGGCTTGGTGTAGACCGTACCCAGCTCCTGGGACACCAGGTTGATCATGGTGTCGGAGGCGAACGCGTTGCTGGCGATCAGCACCAGGCGGGCGGAGTCCGGCGACTGTTTGATCACGCTGGTATAGGAGGGCGCGTCGTCCTGCGGCTTGCTTTGGGCCTGGGCGCCAGCCTTGGCCGGTTTGTCGTCGGCTTTATCCGGCTGCGCCAGCGGCGATGCCTTGTCCGCGTAGTAGGACTGGAACTGGCCTTTCACGGCCACAGCCAGCAATTGTGACGAGGGTTCACCGTTGGCGGCAAAGCCCAACGTCGGGTACCGGTCGAAGTCCGGCACCGCCTGGGTGGTATCGGCCGCCCAGCTCTGGTCGGAACTGTGCAGGAGCTCGACCACCTGGCGATCGCCCATGGCCTTGGCGTCGATATCGATCGGCGACGCCCAGCCGAGGGTCAACTGGTCCAGCGAGGCAGTCACCGGATGATCCGGATTCAGCTCGCCGCCGCGCAGGTCCGGGAAGGCGGCGTAGGGCACCATGCGGATCTCGCGGTAGCTCATCCCGCCGACGTTTTTTGTGACCGGCACCGGCAGCGACGAACTCTGGGCATCGACGACGAGCTTGTCCTCGATCGACAGCCCCATGCCTTGCAGCCAGTCTTCCAGGCCCGACTGGGCCTTTTGTGCGTTCAGCGACTGGCCGGCCTTGACCGTGATCGGCGATGTGGCGAGCACGATCCGTCCGCCGCGCATCAGGAACTGGTCCATGGCGAAGCGCTGCCTGTCGCTGAGGTCGTGCGGGGCCAGCACCAGCAACAGGTCGGTTTCCGCCGGCACCTTGCCATCGGTCAACTGGCTCTGCTTGACGCGGACATTGTCGCCCAGGGTATCCAGCAGCTTGCGGTACTGGGACTGGCTGGGCATGCCGCGCATCTGGCGCATTTGCGCCATCGGATCGGGCGGGGTGACCACCGTGACGGTCTTGAGCACGCCGGGCGTCAGCCGCTGCAGGGCCGATTTCAGGGAGCGCTTCATGGCCGCCTTGTCGAGCGTGTCGGGCAGGGGCACGGGGACCACGTTGTCGCCGCTTTGCAGGGTCATGTTGAACCAGAAGGGCTGTGGGTCGCTCAGGCTGGCGATGCGCGGCTGGTAGCCGTACTGCTCGGTCAGCCGGTTGGCCAGTTGGCCGCCGTTGGCGTCCGGATCGTCGAGCTGGATCGACAGCTTGTCGCTGTTTTCGCCGGCCATCTCCCTGAGCAGGTCGGTGACATTGGTTTTCAGTTCCACCAGTTGCTGGGGCAGTTGCCGATCCGGCGAGAAGTAGCCGTGGAAGGTGACCGGCTGACCGATGGAGGCCAGGGCGTTATCGCCGGCGCGGTAGGTGCTGGCCAGTTTGTGGATGGTGCGGGTCAGGGCATACTCGGGGCTCTTGAGGGCCACGTCGAGCTGGTTGTCGCTCTGGGATTTCACCTCGATCAGGTCCTTGAAGCCCAGCACCTGGTACTGGTCGCCGTAGGACACCACCACGTTGAAGTAGGCGTTGACCACCGACGACTGATAGCGGCTGGCGGTCTGGAAGGGCACCGGCTTGATGCCGTATTGCGAGGCGGCCTGTTCCTCCATCGCCCGGTCGTGGGTGGGGTCCAGGAACTGCACGCGGACGTTGTCGCCGCCGGCAATGGCGTATTCCTGCAGCAGGTCGCGTATGCGCGGCACCAGCGGCGCCAGCAGCGGATGGGTCTTGTCCGAGAAATAGCCGCGGATCACCAGCGGCTCGCGCAGGTGGGACAGCTCCTCATGCGTCGCGTCGGACAGGGAATAGAGCTGGCCGCCGGTGATGTCGGCCCGGGCGCTGGTGACCGGTGTCAGCCAGGCGTTGGCCAGCAGGAAGTTGGCGATGGCCAGCACGCACACCCAGGTCCAGCCCCGGTGACGGCGGTTGGGCGGGTTGCCGGCCCAGCGCAGGCGCTCCAGGCTCAGGCGGTTGAGCACCAGGAAGACGCCGGTGATCGACACGTAGTAATAGAGGTCGCGCAGGTCGATCACGCCGCGGGTGATGGAGTCGAAGCGGCTGCCGGTGCCGATGGCCTCCAGCACACTGCCGATCTGCTGGCCGAACAGGTTGGTCAGCAGGCTCGACCCCAGCAGGTAGAACACGCCGCACACCAGGGTGGTCAGGATCAGCGCCACGATGGGGTTGTCCGTACGGCTGCTCATGAACAGGCCGATGGCGAGATAGGCGGCGCCCAGGAACAGGGTGGCCACATAGCCGCCGACGACCGGACCCCAGTCCAGTGGGCCGAGGAAGGACACGGTGATCGGCAGCGGCAGGGTCATGGCCAGCGCCAGGGCCAGCAGCCCCATGCCGGCCAGGAACTTGCCACCGATCAGCTGCAGCGGCCCGATGGGTGAGGTCAGCAGGCTCTCCACGGTGCCGGAGCGGCGTTCTTCCGACCAGCTGCGCATGGTCAGCGCGCCGATCAGGAAGATCAGCAGCAGCGGCATCCATTCGAACAGCGGCCGCAGGTCGGCGATGTTGCGGGCGAAGAAGGTCTCGCCCCAGAACACCACGAACAGCGTCACCGCCAGGAACACGCCCAGGAACAGGAAGGCGGCCGGTGAGGCGAAAAAGCCGCGGAATTCCTTGCGTGCGATGGTCATCAGCTCAGACATGGGCGGCCTCCTCGTTCACTTCGGCAAACACTCTCTCCAGGTCGCGGCGCTGGGGTTCCAGCGCGTGCAGCGGAATGCCGGCGCGGGTCAGGCTCTCGACCACCTGCGGGGCGCAGTCCAGCGGCGCGTCGAGATGATAGCGCCCGGGTTGGTCCGGCACAGCCGTCAGCGACTGGATGGTGTCGATCGATGCCAGCGTCGCTCGTGGATCGCCCTCGACGCTCAGCAGCAGACCACCGGACTGCTGCAGTTCCTCCAGCCGGGCATCCACCACCAGTTCGCCGGCGCGCATGATCAGCACCCGCTCACAGACCGCCTGCACCTCCTGCAGGATGTGCGTGGAGACGATCACCGTGGCGTGTTGGGCCAGGTCGCGGATGAGCTCGCGCATCTGGCGGATCTGGGTCGGGTCCAGGCCGTTGGTGGGCTCGTCCAGGATCAGGATGTCCGGCTCGTGCAGCAGCGCCTGGGCCACGCCCACCCGCTGCCGGTAGCCCCGGGACAGGGTCTGGATCGAGGCCGTCGCCTTGGCCTTCAGGTCGGCGCGACGGATGGCCATGGCAATGGCCTTGTCGCGTCGGGTTTCCGGTACATCGTGGAGGGCGGCCTGGAAATGCAGGTAGTCGATTACGGTCATTTCCGGCCATACCGGGCAGTTCTCCGGCAGGTAGCCGATGCGCCGCTGGATGGCCCGGGTGTCCGGGCCGAGGGTCAGGTCGGCAACCTGGACGCTGCCGGACGTGGGCTCCAGGTAGCCGGTGAGCATTTTCATGATGGTGGTCTTGCCGGCGCCGTTGTGGCCCAGCAGGCCCACCACTTCGCCGTGACCGATCTCGAAGCTGACGTTCCTGACCGCGGTCAGGTCGCCGTACCGACGTGTCAGGTGTTGCACCTGAATCATGTGGGTTTCTCCATTGTCTGACGTGTTGTTGGAATGAGTTTGACGTGTTGCTGGAATGAATCGCGGTACCCGCAGGACGGGCGCCATCGGGGTAATCCGGTTCAGGGCGGTGGGGGATGACGACGGCAATACAGGCCTTCGGTTACTGACAACTTCGCTTCTGTCGTAACAGCCATGGGGCATTCCGGTTTCGGTTCGTTGATGTTCGTGCGGGTTCCTGAAAGACCCGCCGTGTCCGGTCTACACAGACGTGGACGGTCCGAACGAGTTCCGGGAGGTGATTGAGTTAAGTCATGCCCGGTCAACAGAAGGTTTGGAGGTGGGGTCGCGGCAAGCGTTACAAATGAGAACCATTTGCGGTAAAGTGAGCGGCGTGTCATTTTCCGGTGCCGGGGTGCTATCGCGCGACAGCGTCTGTCCTTTGGCCCCGGTTCGCCCGCTCTTCCGTTCCGCAAAGGCGTTTGATCATGCAACCGGCTACCAGTATCGGTCTGGCGCGCTCATTCCGAATCCGGGATTTTCTCGATTTCGGCCAGCAATACGGCATGGACTACCGATTCCACGACCTGCCACCGGAGGCCGAGACGGACGCAGCGACTGTTAGCGAAACCGTTGTTGCCAAGGGTCGGATCCATGAGGTGGCCTTGCCTTCCGGCTTTCGTTTCACCGGATCCGAGCTGGACGTTTTTCAAACCTACAGCTCTCAGTCGCGCGGTCATGCGCCGTTGCTGATCGTGATTGTTCTTGAGGGACGAGTGGGGCTCTCGGTGGGCGCCGTCAGCCGTGAGCTTGGCACTGGCGAGGCGCTGAGTCTGCAGTTGCGCCCCGAGTTTGCCCTGGAGGCCACGCAACGGGCGGGTCAGCGACTCAAGACCCTGACCCTGGCGTTTGACCCGGCCTGCCTTTTACAGGCGGGGCCTGACAGTTCCACCCTGGCGTCCATTCTCCGGGGCATCCGCAAGCCGGTGTCGACCTGGTCCGCGCCGTCGGCCTTATTGGTGCAGTTGGACCAGTGCCTTGACGCTCAGGGATCGGAACTGCAACGGAACCTGATCCTCGAGGGCCTGGCGCTGCAGCTCATTGGCCACGGCCTGCCGGAGGCTGAAAGCCCGGCGCAGAAGGGCCACTCGGCCAACGCCCGCGAGTACCAGCGGCTTGAAGCCGTCAGGCAGACGCTGGAGTTTGCACCGACCCGCGACTACACCCTGGAAGGCCTGGCCCAGCAGGCGGCCATGAGCGCCAGCAGCCTGCGCAGCAAGTTCCGCTCAACCTTCGGGGTGTCGGTCTTCGATTACCTGCGCCGCTGTCGTCTGGAACTGGGACGACGCTACCTGGAGCAGGGCTTCAGTGTTCAGCAGGCGGCTCACCGGGCCGGCTATCGTCACGCCACCAACTTCGCCACGGCTTTCCGTCGGGAATACGGGGTATCGCCCAAAGCGCTGCGATAAACCTTTTTGTCACCGGTTTTGGCATTGCGCATACGATACCTGTCATTCCGCATACCTAATCTTGATAAAAAAGAGAATAATTCGCATTAACTTTTCGTTAGCTTCAATGAGGTTTTTGCATGTTCCGACCTTCCAGGATATCCCTTGCAGTCGCCTTTGCCTTGAGCGGTATGAGCGGGTCTGCGGTCTTTGCCGCCGAGAATCAGGACGATTCGGTAACACTGGATGCATTGGAGGTCACCGCAACCCGCGGCGCGACCAAGACAGAAACGCCGTTCGTCGAGACTCCGCAGTCCATTTCCATCATCACCGATGAGCAGATCGAGGAGCAGGGCTCCAAGAACGTCCAGGAAGCTACGCGCTACAGTGCCGGTGTGTTTACCCAGCAATACGGCGCCACGGCCAGCCGCTACGACGCCATCAAGTTGCGTGGTTTCGGCAGTGACAGCATCGACAACCAGTACCTCGACGGTCTCAAGCTGCTGAATGACAAGGGCACCTACAGCATCATGCAGGTGGACCCTTACTTCCTTGAGGGGATTGAAGTGGTCAAGGGCCCCTCATCGGTTCTTTATGGGCGCGCAGCCCCGGGTGGCATCGTTGCGCTGACCAGCAAAAAGCCGTTGTTCGAGCCCCACTATGAAGTCCAGGCGGGTGCCGGTACCCAGGGCACGGCCAGCCTCGGTTTCGACATCGGTGACGAAGTTGGTGACTCCGGCCGCGCCGCCTACCGCCTGGTCGGTCGCGTCTACCATTCCGACACGCAGTGGGACAAGGTGCAGGAAGAGCACTACACCATTGCGCCGTCCCTGACGGTCGATATCACGGATGCAACCACGCTGACCCTGATGGGGTACTTCCAGAAGGATCCGGAGGGCGGTTATTACGGTGGCCTGCCGGCTGAAGGCACCCTGTACGACCATAACGGGGAGCGCATCTCCAACAATTTCTACGACGGCGAACAGGACTACGAAGAATTTGACCGTGAGCAGGCGATGATCGGCTATCAGCTCGAACACCGCTTCAATGACGTCTGGTCCGCGCGTCAGAACTTCCGTTATGTGAACACCAAAACCGACTATGGCCAGGTCTACAATCAGGGCTATTGGGTTGGAAACGAGCTGCCGCGTACGTTCTTCGGCGCGGATGAAGAGCTCAGTGCCTTTGCCATCGATAACCAGCTCCTGGCGGAATTTGGCATTGGCGCGACGGATCATACCGTCCTGACCGGCCTGGACTACCAGCATCGTGATACCGACGCCTACTGGACCGCCGGGTATACGCCGGCGTTTGCCTCGACCTTCCCGTCGATCAACGCGTTTGATCCGGTTTACGGCGGCACCGGAACGATCAACCCCTACCAGGATAATGATCGTGAACTCGAGCAAACCGGTCTTTACGTGCAGGATCAGATGGCGATCGATCAATGGCGCGTGACCGTGGGCGGCCGTTACGACTGGGTCGATGTCGAGAACCAGTATGAAAACCTGCTGACCGGCGCGACGGGTGATGAACAACTGGACGATGAGCACTTTAGCGGCCGTGCGGCGCTGATGTACCTGTTCGACAACGGGATCGCCCCTTACGTCAGTTATTCCGAGTCGTTCAGCCCTAGCGCCAACGTGGATGAAAACGGCGACCTGATTGATGCGACCGAAGCCGAGCAGTATGAGCTGGGCCTCAAGTACCAGCCGGTTGGAACGGCGGATCGATACAGCATCGCGGTGTTCCAGATCGACCAGGATAATGTGGCCAACTACATCCAGAGCATCAACGCCTATCAGGCCGTCGGGGAAGTTCGGTCCCAAGGTGTTGAGCTGGAAGCGGCCACCCGCGTTAACGAGAACATCACCCTGCAGGCCAGCTACACCTACACCGATGTTGAAGTCCAGAAATCCGAAACCGGCACCGAGGGCAAGACGCCGGTGGCAACGCCTGAACACATGGCATCCGCGTGGGGTTCCTATGAGTTCCTCGACGGTGTGTTCAACAGCCTGAAGCTGGGTGTCGGTGTCCGCTACATCGGCGAAAGCTGGGCGAACGAGTCGAACGACCTCGAAGTACCCAGCTACACCCTGGTCGACACCATGATCAAGTACGATCTGGCTAACGTGGGGCTAAAAGGCGTCACCGCGCAGCTGAACGCCAACAACCTGTTCGACAAGGAATACGTGGGCTCCTGCTATTCCGAAGCGGTCTGCTACTACGGCGCCGAGCGCAGCGTGATGGGCACCGTCACCTACAACTTCTAACCCTTCAACTCAGGGCCGGACAAGGGAATGTCCGGTCAGCCGCTTTGCCGGCCGCCGTTTCAATGCGGCAGCCGGCACTTCCTTTCCAGCTCTCGGCCTTTTCCTTGCAATGCCCCGCCTTAGGCCCAATCCTAGTAAACAGGAATCCACGGAAACCTGACGAACCCGACTGAACGCGGGTCGAGGAGTTCACGATGGCAGCGCCCGACCATACGGCCCTGTTACTGGTGGATATCCAGAACGATTTCTGCACCGGCGGTGCCTTGCCCGTGCCGGATAGCGAGGCGATTATCCCCGTCGTCAACGCCGCCATCGCCGATGCCCAGGACAACGGTTGGCCCATTGTCGCCTCCCGCGACTGGCACCCGGTTGACCATTGCAGCTTCCATCATCGCGGCGGCCCCTGGCCCGTCCACTGCGTTCAGGACACCGACGGCGCCGCCTTTCACGACGAACTCGACCTGCCGGCCACGGCGGTTCGCGTCAGCAAGGGCAGCGCTTTCGAACAGGATGCCTATTCTGCTTTCGATGGCACCCAACTGGAGCAGTATCTCACCCGTCACGGCATCGAGCGCCTGCAGGTTGCGGGGCTGGCGCTCGATGTCTGTGTCCGTGCAACGGTGCTGGATGCCTTGCGCCTGGGCTTCGCCGTCGAACTGCTGGCCAGCGGTACCCGGGCGGTGGTTGCCGATGGGACGGAGGACGTGTTCGCCGAACTGGCCGAGGCGGGTGCCGGCGTGGTGCGTTGACATCGGGCGCTCCCAACCGTTTTAGCGGGCTCAAGATAACCGTATCCAAGGAGACGAAGCATGGTGCCAGACGACGACCTGGCCCTGATGGTCGACCTGTACGAGTTGACCATGGCCCAGGCCTATTGGTCGCGTGGTATGAACGAAACGGCGGTGTTCAGTCTGTTCTTCCGCAAGCTGCCCGAACACCGCAATTTCATGCTTGCCTGCGGGCAGCAGCACGTGACCCGGGTGGTCGAGTCCCTGCGCTTCTCCGACGCGCAGATCGAGCGCCTGCGCTCGCTGGACCGGTTCAGTGATGGCTTCCTGGCGTGGCTACGGAACTTCCGGTTCAGCGGCAGCATCCAGGCGATGCCGGAGGGGACGCCCGTGTTTCCCCAGGAGCCGCTGCTGGAAGTGGAAGCGCCGATTGCCGAAGCCCAGATCCTGGAAACCCTGCTGATGAACTACGTCCACCTGGAAACGGTGCTGGCGTCCAAGGCGGTGCGGCTGGTCATCGCCGCCGACGGCCGGCCGGTGGTGGACTTCGGGATGCGCCGCATGCACGGCCTGGACGCGGCCTATCGCGGCGTCCGCGCTTTTCGCATGGCCGGGTTGGCGGGCACGAGCAACGTGCTGGCGGGGCTGGATTTCGGGCTGCCCATCCGCGGCACCATGGCACACAGCTTCGTGCAGGCCTGCGACAGCGAGATGGATGCTTTTCGGACCTACGCCGAGCGTTTCCCGGGCACCACGCTGCTGGTGGATACCTACGACACCGAGCGGGCCGTCGCGGCGATCATCCGCTGGCTCAAGTCGGAGCCGTCGATGGACATCGGTGCCATTCGCCTGGATTCCGGGGATTTTGCCGAGCAGGCGGTGCACTGTCGGCGCATGCTCGATGAGGCGGGGCTGGGGCACATCTCGATCATGGCCAGCGGTGGCCTGGATGAGCACAAGATCGACGCGCTGTGTCGCTCCGGTGTACCACTGGACGGCTTCGGCGTGGGCACTTCGGTGGGGGCATCGTCGGATGCGCCGTCGCTGGAACTGGCGTACAAGCTGACCGAATACGCCGGCCGGCCACGCATGAAGAACTCGCCGGGCAAACAGTCGTTTCCCGGCCCCAAGCAGGTGTTCCGGCAGCGGGATGCGGATGGGATCTTCCTCGGGGACACCATTACACACCGTGAGGAAACCGCCGAAGGCGAGCCCTTACTGGTGTCGACTCTGCGCGCGGGCCATCGCGTTGAGGGTGCCCTGGCGCCGTTGGCGGATGCCGCCCACCATGCCCGGGCGGCTGTCGCGGCTTTGCCGGCATCGCTGCGAACGCTCCGGGATGGGGTTGCCTACCCGGTGGCGATCAGTGACCGGCTGCGGCGCCTGCAGCGGGAAACACTGGTCCGGGTGCAGCCTCATTATGACGACGGTTGCTAAACGAGGCAGGCTTAGCGTGAATCCATCTGAACGGTTGCGCGCCGCCATCTGTTGAAGTCGTATAACCGGGTCGTAAGTGCAACTATTTCCTTGCCAAATGGGGGAGGGATGAGCATGAAACGGCTCTATTACCTGACCCGGACCATCGACAGTGTGTCCGAGATATCCGAAGACCTGCACGATCATGGCGTCACCGACTGGCGCTTCCACATCGTGTCCAGGGACGAAGCCGGTCTCTACACCCACAGCCTGCATCGCGCCGGGGTGCTCGATCGTACCGATCTCGTCCGTTACGTCGAACGGGGCGTGATGATCGGCGCGTTGCTGGCGTTCACCTTCATCCTGACGGCCCAGGTGATCGGCGTTCCGGCCTGGCCCATGAGCGCCTGGATCGCACTGCTGTTGTTTGCGGTGCTGGCCGGCGGCTGGCTGGGAGGCTTCGGTGGCATCGGCGCGGAGCACTACCGCATCCGCCGCTTTCACCAGGCCATCGACGACGGTCAGTACCTGGTGATGGTCGACTGTCCCGCCAAACACCTGGTGACGATGAAACACCTGATGGCCGAAAATCACCCCGAGGCCCAGCTCCAGGGCGCCAGCGGAACCCATACCAACCCGTTTGCAGCCGCCGACGGCCGGGTCCACATCGTCTGACGCCGAGTTGGAAGCGACGCCGGAAGGCCCTGCCGTCAGGCGCTCCGGCGTATCCCTTCGGTGGTTGATGTGGCGGATGCGGTGTATGACTGCGTGCTGACCGACTCCACACTGTGCAGTTTGGCGATCTGTGCCTGCAGCATGTCGATGGCGCGGGAGCCGCTGAGCGCCATGTCGATGGCCAGGTAACCGTCGTCGCTGTGGACCTGCATCTGCTCGATGCGGAAGCCACGAATCCGTGTGACCTGACACAGGCGCTCCAGAGCGGCGGGTTCCGCCTGCATCCGGCAGCGAATCGAGTGGGTGGTGGAGTGGGCGCGCGTCGAAGGCGTCATGCGGCGTTTTCCTTGTTCCGGGTTGACGGTGTGCGGTTGGGGCGCTGGCTTTCGTCCAGCATCTCGCGGTTGGAGGCGCCGGGCTTGACGATGGGCCAGACGTTTTCGCTGCGGTCGATGGCCACGTGCAGCAGCATGGGGCCGTCGTAGGCGAGGATCGTCTGGATGCCCCGGCGAATCTGGTCGCTGCGTTCGATGGCCAGCGTGGGAATGTCGAAGGCCCTGGCCAGGGCCAGGAAATCCGGATTGTCGTCCAGGTTGATCTGGCTTTCCCGGTTGCCGTAGAACAGCTCCTGCTGCTGGCGCACCATGCCCAGGCACTGGTTGTCCAGAATAACCAGCTTGATGGGCAGGTTGTGGCGGCGGATGGTGGCCAGTTCCTGGGCGTTCATCATGAACGAGCCGTCGCCGGTCACGTTGATCACCGGCCGGTCCGGGCAGGCAAACTGGGCGCCAATGGCGGCGGGCAGGCCGAAGCCCATGGTGCCCAGGCCGCCGCTGCTGAGATGCGAGCGCGGGTGATCGAATTGGAAGTGCTGCGCCACCCACATCTGGTGTTGGCCCACGTCGCAGGCGACGATGGTCTGCGGCGGGGTCAGCGCCGAGAGCTGACGGATGAAGCCCGGTCCGGAAATCGGCGCGTGCGGGTCGTCGTTGGTGGCGGCTTGAAAACCGTGGGTCTTGCGCCAGTCCGAACACCGGCGGCGCCAGTCGTCGATGGCCAGCGGTTGATCGTCGAGGGCGTCGGCCAGCGCGTCCAGGATCGGCGCGATGTCTCCACGCACCGCCAGGTCCGCCGGCTTGAGCTTGCCCAGCTCGGCCGCGTCGGTGTCGATGTGGATCAGGCGGGCGTTGGGCGCGAAACCGTCCAGCACGCCGGTGGCGCGGTCGTCCAGCCGCGCGCCGACAACCAGCAGCAGGTCACAGGCGTCGACCGCCAGGTTGGCGGCGCGGGAGCCGTGCAGGCCAAGCATCCCCAACTGGTCCGGGTTGTCGCGGCCCGGGTTGCCAATGCCCTTGAGCGTGACCACGTTGGGCAGTGCCGAGGCGCTCGCAAACCTGCGGAAGGCGTTCTCGGCGCCGGCCAGGCTGATGCCGCCGCCGCTGTAGAGCAGGGGCTGGCGGGCCTGGCGCAGCATGTCGAGGATCTGCTGGAGTGTCCCGGCGTCGGCGCTTTCGGCGTCCATGACCGGTGCCTCTGGCGCCTGACGGTCCGCAATGTCCGTGAGCAGGATGTCCTTGGGAATGTCGATCCACACCGGTCCGGGACGGCCGGACTGGGCCAGTTGCATCGCTTCCGCCATGATGCCCGGCAGCGACTCGGCGTCTTCGATCAGGTAGCTGTGCTTCACGATGCCCAGGGTCATGCCCAGAATGTCCGTTTCCTGGAAGGCGTCGGTGCCGATCAGGGGCGAGGGCACCTGGCCGGTGATAACCAGCATGGGTACCGAGTCACGGTGGGCGTTGGCCACGCCGGTGATCAGGTTGGTGGCTCCGGGGCCGGAGGTGGCGATGCAGACACCGAGCTTGCCGCTGGCGCGGGCGTAGCCGTCGGCGGCCAGGGCGCAGGCCTGCTCGTGACGGCACAGCACGTGCTCAACGCCCACCTGGTCGTGGGCGACCAGGGCATCGTATAGCGGCATGATGCAACCGCCGGGATAGCCGAAAGCGGTGTCGATCTGATGGCGCTTGAAGGCGTCGAGTATGTGCTGTGCAGCGTTCACGTTGATTTCCCTTTTTCGTGCAGCAAAAAAAAGCCCCCGGGACCTTTCGGTGCCGGGGGCTTTCGGTGTTCTGACTGGTTGTGGTCTAGCTCATCCTGTCATCCACGCAAAAGCCCCCGGTTGGCACCACGACCACCAGGACTAGCTTTACGATGACGACGACAGAGTTGAACAGCATGATTCGGTTCTTTCGACCACAAACAGGTTTAAGTGGCCAAAACATAACCTGATGTCCGGTTTGGGGGCAAGGATTTTTTTGTGTCGGCGAGATTCAGGCGGAGACCGCGCTGTCACCTATGCCCTCTAATTCTCCTGCCGATAAGGCAACGCCTCCAGTGCCGCATCCCGGTAGCCGCGCACGTCCATCGCCTCTTCTTCGCAGAAATCGGCAATGGCCTCGGCGAAGCCGGGGTGTGCCACCCAGTGCCAGGAATGGGTCAGTTGCGGTTCGAAGCCACGCACCAGCTTGTGCTCCCCCTGGGCGCCGGCGTCGAAGCAGCGCAGGCCGCGCTCGATGGCCAGTTCGATGCCCTGGTAGTAGCAGGTCTCGAAATGCAGGTGGTCGTACTCCTCCAGGCAGCCCCAGTAACGCCCGTAGAGCGTGTCTTCCCCGTGCAGGAACAGGGCGCCGGCGATCATCCGCTCGTCCAGGCGCGCCATGATGACGTGCAGCTGCTCCGGCTGGCTGTCGCGCAGGTGCTGGAAGAAATCGCGGTTCAGATAGGGACGCTGGCCGCGCTTGAGGTAGGTGGCCTGATAGAACACGTGAAAGGCGTCGAGCACCGAGTTGGGCAGGGCGTGGCCGGGGTAGTGGTCGAACGCGATGCCCTGTTCGGCAATCTGGCGGCGCTCCTTGCGGATCGACTTGCGCTTGCGCGAGGTCAACTGGGCGAGGAAGTCGTCGAAGCTGCGGTAATCCCGGTTGAACCAGTGGAACTGGCAACCCAGCCGATGCAAGCGGTTTGGGGCCTCCAGCAGGCGCTGATCGGCGCTATTGGGAAACAGCAGGTGCCAGGAATGACACCCCAGCTCTCTGGCA
This sequence comes from Marinobacter sp. JSM 1782161, assembly GCF_011421605.1. Lineage (NCBI taxonomy): Bacteria > Pseudomonadati > Pseudomonadota > Gammaproteobacteria > Pseudomonadales > Marinobacteraceae > Marinobacter > Marinobacter sp. JSM 1782161. Next base: position 1,433,356 of record NZ_WSSA01000002.1, on the reverse strand, counting down.
GCCTCGTCCAGCAACGGGTTCAGGTCACCGGGCTTCAGGCGGTCACGCAGCGTGGGCGAGAGCAGCAGCCGGTGCCCCTGGGAGGGCGTGAACGGCACGGCCATCAGCAGTTTGGGGTAATAGTCCACGCCGTAGCGCGCGTAGGCATCGGCCCAGCCCCAGTCGAACACATATTCGCCCATGGAGTGGGTCTTGCGAAAGGCGGGAATCAGGCCATGCAGCTGGCCGTCCAGGCGAATCAGAAGGTGGGCGGGTTCCCAGCCGGTGGTCGCGGTGGTGCAACCGCTGTGTTCCAGTGCGGCAAAGAAGTGGTGACGCAGGAACGGGTTCCCCGTCCCGCTGAGTCGATCCCAGTCGCCTGGGGCGATGGCGTCGACGGACGCCACCGGCTCGATCGTCAGGTTGTCGGTGCGGGACGGGGTGGTGGAATCGGCCATGGCGGGTCAGGTGACTCCTCGTTGTGACAGGCCACCTAACCATACGCTATTCCCGGCCGATCGATCACGCGTCGTCTTGAGGTGGCTCCGGTGGACGCGGTCCCGGACCGCAATCCGGACCCTGGCCGGGACCACCGCGGCGCGGACCGGCATCACGCGGCGAGTGCTTCTTGCGCTCCGCCTGCAGTTCCGCCCAGATTTCCCGCTGATCGTCGTTGAGGATGTTGTAGATGGCGCGATACTGCTCGGCGCGGGATTCAATGCGCTGGCGAGCGAACTCGGCCGCCTTGTTGGCTGCTTCGGCGACGGCGTCCTTGTAGTCGCTGCTGTCGGGGTCGCCGCTCATCAGGTCGGGTTTCTCGCCGTCGCGCATGGCCTTGAACTGTTCCATGCGGGCCACGTGGGCTTCGTCGAACAGGTCGCGCAGCTGGTCGCGCTGTTCGGCGCTCAGGTCCAGCTTGTCGCTGAGGAAATCGAGACGCTGCTGCAGGCCGCCACGCGGACCCTTGCCATCGTGGTGCATCGGCGGGCGGTCGTCGTGACCGCGGTGTTCGCCGGAAAAGGCCAGCGGGCTGGCAACCATCGCCGCGGCCAGCATGGCCGGGATCATCAGTCGGGATGATTTCATCGCTTTCATGGGCATACTCCCTGTTGGTGACGGCAGACAATGCGTTGCTGCCGGTGACACTGACCACGATACGCTTTCCTGTGTCAGGTTCTGTCAGGCCAACGTAAAGGTTGGGTAAAGGTGGAAAGCGGAATTTTGCCCGCGTGATAGACTGCAGGTCGTTGAATCGCCAGTACACAACGACTGTAGACACAAGACCGGAAGGATGGAGTGCATGCAGGACCGGATTCTGCTCATCGAAGACGATCAGGAATTGCGCACGCTGCTCAGTCGCTACCTCAGCGGCCAGGGCTTTGTGGTTCGCGAAGCGGGAACCGGCCAGGATGGCCTGACCCTGGCGCAGGAGCAGATGGCCGACCTGGTGGTGCTGGATATCATGCTGCCGGACATCAACGGCCTGGATGTGCTGCGCCAGTTGCGGATGCGTACCCGCCTGCCGGTGATCCTGCTGACCGCGCGCGGGGAGGAGACCGACCGCATCGTCGGTTTCGAAGTGGGCGCCGATGACTACATCCCCAAACCCTGCAATCCCCGGGAACTCGTCGCGCGCATCCAGGCGGCGCTGCGACGGGTCGCCTGGGACCATGAAAACCAGCCCCAACGTACCCTGGAAGTGGGCGACCTGCGCATTGATCCGGACCAGCGGCGGGTGTTCCAGAATGGTGAGCCGGTGGAGGTGACCGGCACCGAGTACGAGATCCTGCAGGTGCTGATCAGCCGCGCCGGCTCGGTCGTGCGCAAGACCGACCTGATGCAGTGGGCGCTCGGTCGCCGCCTGACCCCGCACGATCGTACCCTGGACATGCACGTCAGCAACCTGCGCCGCAAGCTCGACCAGGGCGACGGTTCACGCATCGAGACCGTCCGCGGTCTCGGTTACAGCTACCGGGGGCTGGAATGAAGCTGAATTTCCAATGGCCCCTGTCCCTGCGCATCTTCCTGCTGATCTGGTTCGCCATGGCGCTGGCGGTGGTGCTGAGCAATATGGCGGTGCAGGAGCTGGGGCACCGTGAGCGCAAGCAACTGGAACAGCGTGAGGATCTGGCCCAACTGGCACGGCAGGCGGCGGAGCTGGAGGCTGCCGGCGAGCGGCGTGATGCCCGCAGGCTGCTGAGGGAGTCCGGCGAGCGCCTGCGCATGCGGTTGTTCCTGGTGGAAACCGAAGACCTGTTCCGGGATCAGCGCCGCTCCCGCCACCGGCTGGACCTGCCCGGCGGCCTGCCTGGCCAGCCGGCGGTGATCGACGCACCGGGCGGCTACCGGATGGTGGTCTGGCCCCAGGCCGGCGGCGACGGCTGGCTGGATCCGCGTTTCTTCCGTTCCTTCGAGCTGGGACTGACGTTCCTGCTGATCACCCTGGCGTGCTGGTGGATCGCCCGGCACATCAGTCGCCCGCTGCGTAACGTTGAATCCACGGCCCGGGACATCGCCAGTGGCGATACCTCGTTGCGTGTGGCCCAAAAGGTCGCCCGCCGCCGGGATGAGATTGGCGCCCTGGCACGGGCGTTCAATGCCATGACCGATCGCCTGTGCACCCTGCTGGAACGCCAGCAGCAGCTACTGCGCGACATCTCCCACGACCTGCGCACGCCTCTGGCACGGCAGCGGGTGGCCATCGAACTGGCGCGGGACAGCATCGCCGACCCGGACATCATGGATTCGGTGTTGCGCCAGAACGAGCGCCTGGAGGCCATGACCGAGCAGATCCTCACCCTGCACCGGCTGAGCGCACAGGGGCAGTCCATGGCGCAGGAGCCGGTCAGCCTCGTGAAAGTCATCAACGATGTCTTGCAGGACGCCGCCGATTACGCCGAGCAACGTCGGGTCGATTGCCATCTGGACATTGCCGACGACGTTCGTCAGGCCACGATTCTGGGTGATCAGGGGTTGATTGGCCGGGCCCTGGATAATGTCCTGCAGAACGCCATCGACGTGACGCCACCGGCGCATACGGTCACCGTTCGGCTGCACTTTGCCGATCGCTGGCTGCGCTGCGAAATTGCCGACGAGGGGCCCGGCGTCACAGCGGAGGATCTGCCCAACCTGTTCGAGCCTTTCTTCCGTTCCGACAAGGCCCGTGGCGGCCAGGGCTGGGGGCTTGGACTGGCCATCACCCGCGATATCGTCCAGGCCCACGACGGTCGGATTACCGCCTTTAACGGGGAGCAGGGCGGCCTGGTGGTGCGCCTTGACTGGCCGCCGTTCACCTGAGGGGATCAGTCGCCCGCGTCCGGGGTGTCCCCGTCGTCGGGAGTCGGCCGCAGCGCCTCGGCACCACTGAAGTCGATACCGGCGCTGGGCGCGTCTGGCTCATAGCGAATGCCGCAGCCGGCCTTGGTCGTTCCCGGCGGCGCGGCCGCGCCCGGGGCATCGTGGTCTTCGTCCCGCATGTTGGTTCCCTGTCTTGCCTGTTACTCTATCGGTGCTCGCCGGGGCCATTTATTACCGGCTCCAGCCCATCGAACTACTGCCGTAGGTGACATGTCAAAAGATTATCCCATTCCCGCAGAATCCATCGAGCGGGAAATCGAGATCAAGAAGAGCCGGTTCATCGCCCGGGTGGCGCCGGTGTCGTCGCGGGAGGAGGCCATGGCTTTCCTGGAACAGGCGCGCCGCGATTATCCTGATGCCCGTCATCACTGCTGGGCGTACCAGATCGGTCGTCCCGAAGCGGCCAGTCAGGCGGCCATGAACGACGACGGGGAGCCCTCCGGCACCGCCGGCAAACCTATCCTTAATGTCATTCAGCACAAGGATATGGGCGATATCATGGTGGTGGTGATCCGTTACTTCGGCGGTATCAAACTGGGCGCGGGTGGGCTGGTCCGCGCCTACGCCGGCGCCACGGAAGCGGTGCTGTCGGATGTGCCGCGACGGGTTCAGCGCCCGACCGAGCGGATCGAGGCGCAGCTGGACTTTGCGCTGGAGCAGCCCGTTCGACACTGGTGCGAGCAGCATGAGGCGCAGGTGGCGGACGTGAACTATGGTGAAGGAGTAACGATGCGGGTCGAAGTTCCCCTGGAACATCGGTCTGCATTCAACGCGTTCTGCCGTGCCGAAGGCATCACCCTGCCGGCATCCGACCAGAATGCCTCCGAACCAGAGTGAGGGACGTATATCCCGGAACGGGAACGATTTTCTGGCGAATAAAACGGAGGATTCCATTGATGCGTAATCTGGTTTTGGTTCTGTGCCTGGCGCTGCTGACGGGCTGCGCCAGCATTGTGGCGACCGACTATGATGCCGGTGCCCAGTTCAACAGCTACCAGACCTGGGCCTTCGCACCGGACAACGGGAAAGACGATTTCCTGAGTCTGGACGGTGCCCGGGTGGAAAACGCGGTCGAGCGGGAGATGGGGCAGAAAACCATGACACGCGGGCCTGCGGACAATGCGGATCTGCTGGTTACCTATCGCGTTGAGGAAGCCGAGAAGCTGGAGAGTTCCGGATTCAGCTACGGTCTGGGTTTCGGCCGTGGCAACTTTGGTTGGGGCGTGTCCACACCCACCGACGTGCGACAGGTCAAGCAGGGCAAACTGGTGGTTGAGTTCGTTGACCGGGCCTCGGAGCGCGTTGTCTGGCGCGGCGTCAGCCGGCGTTACCTGGACGAACGTCAGTCGCCGGAAGACCGCGTCGAGCTGATCGACGAGGTGGTCGCCGCCATGTTTGACCGGTACCCGCCGAGCTGACGGGCCGCCTATGAGCTGGGTGACCGTCGCGCGCTATTCGTTACCTTTCGAAGCCCACGTGGCTCGGGCCCGGCTGGATTCGGAAGGCGTGGACGCCACTGTGGCCGATGAACACACCATTGGCATGCAGTGGCTCTATTCCGACGCCATGGGCGGAGTGCGGCTGCAGGTGCGCGCCGAAGACGAGTTCCGGGCGCGGGCGATTCTCGCCGAGGACCGCTCGGACGTGGTGGATGAATCCATCGCGCCCGGGCTGGCGCATCGTGAGGATGGCGACGAGCCACGCCTGTCACGGCTGGCTGATCCGCGCTATCGCCGCGGCTTCTTCCTTGCATTCCTGTTCTGGTTTATCGGATCCTGAGCGCGGCCTGCAAGGGCCGGAGAGTCACGCAAAGGGAGAAAAAGCTTTGAAGAAACGATCCTCAGGTGGTCTGGTCTTCTCGACGGACCAGGGCAGGATGTGTCCCGGTTGCCGCGAGCCGATGGAGGCCTGTCGCTGCGGCGAACCGGTGGCGCCGGCCGGTGACGGCATTGTGCGTGTCAGCCGGGAAACCAAGGGCCGCAAAGGCAAGGGCGTAACCCTGATTACCGGCATTCCCCTGGCGGGCGCCGATCTCAAGGCCTACGCCAAGACGCTCAAGGCCAAGTGCGGAACCGGTGGGACGGTGAAAGACGGCGTGGTGGAAATCCAGGGGGATCACCGGGATCTGCTGGTTCCCCTGCTCCAGGAAAAAGGCTGGACGGTCAAGAAGGCGGGTGGTTGATCCACTGGCCGGAGTGGGGCCGGACAGGTGCACTGAGAACGATCGATAACAACGGATAACAACAGGAAAGCCGCTCATGACGAAACCCGTGCTCTACCAGTTTCCGGTTTCCCACTACTGCGAGAAGGTGCGCTGGGCGCTGGATTACAAGCACATCGCCTACGAGACCCGAAACCTGTTGCCGTTGTTCCACATGCCGGCGGTGTTCCGTCGAACCCGCCAGAACAAGGTGCCTGTGCTCAAGCTGGATGGCCGCTACATCAACGAGTCGTCGGTGATCATCCAGACCCTGGACGAGCGTTTCCCGTCGGCGCCGGTGCTGTTTCCTGAAGACGATGCGCAGCGCGAAGAGGCCTTGGAATGGGCGGCTTTCGCTGACCGCGAGATCGGGCCGCACCTGCGGCGCACCGCCTATTTCCACGTCATCGACCACTCCCACGTGATGTTCGATATACTCACGGAGGGCCAGAACACGGTGGGACGAATGACGTTCCGGGCCAGCCAGCCGGTCGTCGTCCGCGCCATGAAAGAAGGCATGGGAATCAACGAGCGCGGCTACGCCCGCAGCCTGGAACGACTGGAAGCGGCGCTGGACCGGCTCGACGCCCGCGTGGCGGACAACGCCTATCTCACCGGTGACCGGTTCTCCGTCGCCGATCTGACCGCCGCCTCGCTGTTGGGGCCGCTGGCCCGTCCGCCGGAGGCGCCGTTCCAGTTCCCGGACGACCTGCCACCGGCGCTGACGGACTTTATCGACGCCTTCCAGGAACGCCCGTCCATCGACTGGGTGCGCCGTATGTACCGGGAGCATCGTGGCAAGCGGGCCAGTTGAGCCGGGCCGCTCCGGTATTTCGCGCTGTTGTATTACAATCACCTGCCAGACAGACGTGGCGCCTTATAACCCGGTTGGATGCGTCATCATTCCCGCACGTTTGGTTTATTCGACGAACGTTGCGCTCTTAACTTGTTTGCTTAAAACCTCAGGAGAGATCACTGCATGCAGATTCTGGTTCTCGGAGCCGGTGTTGTCGGGACCACCAGTGCCTGGTACCTGCGCCAGGCCGGCCACGAGGTGACCGTGGTCGAACGACAGTCCCGGGCGGCCCTGGAAACCAGTTTCGCCAACGGAGGTCAGATCTCCGTCTCCCACGCGACCCCCTGGGCCAACCCGTCAGCGCCGTTGAAGCTGATGGCGTGGCTGGGCAAGCCGGACGCACCACTGCGCTTCCGGCCGCGCCTTGATCCGGCCCAGTGGGGCTGGGGCGCGCGTTTCCTGCGTGAGTGCACATCGCGTCGGGCGCGCTACAACCTGCACCAGTTGGTGACCCTCGGCACCTACAGCCGTGAGCGGTTGCAGTCGCTGCGTGAGGACCTGGCGCTGGATTACGACCAGGTCACTCGTGGCATCCTGCACTTCTACACCGACCCGGCCGAGTTCGAGCGGGCCCAGTTGCCGGCGAGTCAGATGCGGGCGTTCGGCTGCGCACGCGAGGTCATCGACGCCGACCGGGCGGTCGCGCTGGAACCGGCGCTGGCCGGCGCGCGGGGCCGTCTTGTGGGTGCCACCTATACCGCTGACGATGAGTCCGGCGACGCCCGCAAATTCACCCAGGCGCTGGCGCAAAAGGCAGCGGATGCGGGTGTCCGGTTCCTGTATGACACCGAGATCGTCGGATTCGAGCAGCGTCGCGGTGACGTCGCCGGTGTGCGTGTGATCGAGAACGGTGTTCATCACACCCTTCGGGCTGACAGTTATGTCCTCAGTCTGGGCAGTTTCAGCCCACTCCTGGCGCGCCAGCTGGGTCTGAAGCTGAGCATCTACCCGGCCAAGGGCTACTCCATTACCGTGCCGGTGCGCTCGCCGGAGCGGGCCTATAAGGTGAGTCTGACCGACGATCAGTACAAGCTGGTCTATTCCCGTCTGGGAGACCGGTTGCGCATCGCCGGTACGGCAGAATTGAACGGCTATGGCCGTGACCTGGACCTGCGTCGCTGCCAGGCGATCGTGCGTCGGGTCTCGGACCTGATGCCGGAAGCCGGTCACTGGGACCAGGCCCGGTTCTGGACCGGTCTGCGCCCGACCACGCCGTCCAATCTGCCTTACATCGGCCGCAGTCGCTTGCGTAACCTGTTCCTCAACACAGGGCACGGGACCCTGGGCTGGACCCATGCCTGTGGCTCCGCGGCGGCTCTGGCGGACATTGTTGCGGGTCGCCAGCCGGATCTGGATTTTGCTTTTACCGCGGCCTGACGCCGTCGAGCGACAGGCCGCTCCCGGACCGGGCGCAGCCCAACCGGACCCATAACCAAGACAGGAGATCGTATGGCCGTAACCAGCAGCCCCTTGCGCATTACTGTCCTGACCGCCCTGGCCATGCTCGCGTTCGCCGCCAATTCCGTATTCTGTCGCCTGGCGCTGGGGGCGGGCACCATCGACGCCGCGTCCTTCACCTTTATCCGCCTGCTTTCGGGCACGCTGATGCTGGTGATCCTGGTGCGCCTGCGTGTGGCGAAGCGTGATGGCTCGGTGCACGGTAGCTGGTGGTCCGCCGCCATGCTGTTCCTGTACGCCATCTGTTTTTCCTTCGCCTACCTGTCGTTGGACACGGGCGTGGGCGCGCTGATCCTGTTCGGCTGCGTGCAGCTGTCGATGATCGGTTGGGGATTGATTCAGGGGGAGCGGCCGTCCCTCGTACAATGGTTGGGAACGCTGCTGGCGGTGGGCGGCCTGGTTTACCTGCTGTCGCCGGGCGCTACGGCACCGCCGCTGTTTGCCGCCGTGTTGATGGCGATCGCGGGTGTCGCGTGGGGCGTGTACTCACTGCGGGGGCGCGGCGTGAGCCAGCCCCTGCTGGTCACGGCGGATAATTTCCTGCGCGCCTCGCCCATGGCGTTGGTGGCCCTGATGGTGGCGATGCCGGCCTGGTCGGTCGACCTTCATGGCGCCGTGCTCGCGGTGCTGTCCGGCGCTCTGGCCTCGGCGGTGGGCTACGCCATCTGGTACGCCGCGTTACCGGCCCTGTCGGCGACGCTGGCGGCCAGTGTCCAGCTGTCGGTGCCGGTGATTGCGGCCGCCTTCGGGGTGGCGCTTATGGCCGAGCCCATTACGCCGCGGCTGGTCATTGCTTCCCTGGTCATCCTGGGTGGCATAGGCCTGGTGATCCTGGCCAGGAGCCGAAAGGCGAGGGCGGGGTGATCCGGTCGGCGTTGCCGTGCGAATAACCGTTCGCCAAAGATGCGTGGGCGTATCTCGTCGCGATACCGGCCACCGCCCACGGAACAATAACTGTCAGGGAGACCTGGATGCTAACTGTTCATCACCTCAACAACTCGCGCTCGCAACGTGTTCTCTGGATGCTGGAAGAGCTTGGTCTGGAATACGAGATCAAGCACTATCAGCGTGACCCAAAAACCATGCTGGCGCCGGCCAGTCTCAAGGCGGTGCATCCGCTGGGTAAGTCCCCGGTGGTGACCGACGGCGAGCTGACGGTGGCCGAATCCGGCGCCATCATCGACTACCTGGCCCACCAGTACGGGCGTGACCTTCTACCCGAAGCCGGTACCCAGCGGTGGATCGATTACACCTACTGGTTGCACTACGCCGAAGGCTCGTTGATGCCGCCGCTGCTGCTGAAACTGGTGTTCGAGAAGGTCAAGACCAATCCCATGCCTTTCTTCGTGCGCCCCGTGGCCAAAGGCATTGCCGATAAGACCAACCAGATCTTTATCGGCCCGCAGATCAAGAACCACCTGGACTTCGTCGAATCCCACCTGAAGAACAACGAGTGGTTCCTGGGGGACAAGCTCAGCGCCGCCGATATCCAGATGAGTTTCCCGTTGGAGGCGTCCGTGGCGCGCGGTATCGTGGGTGACGACCGTCCGGCGATCCGGGATTATGTGCGGCGCTATCAGTCGCGTCCGGCCTATCGCCGTGCGCTGGAGAAGGGAGGTGACTATGACTTTGCATAGCCTGCGGGTGAGCAGTCCCCGGCTGATCGGCCTGGCGGCCGTCGGCCTTGCGATGAGCGGTTGTGCCATGATGCAGCCGGACCTGACGGACAAACAGCGCCAGACCCTGCAGGGCGAACTGCAGAACCGCTTCGGCGCGTATCAGGATTGCATGGTGGCTTCGGCCGATCCGTACGTTGGGGTGGAATCGGCGCCGCCATCGGATATCGCGGATGCAGCCCAGGCCGCCTGTGACGGGGCTTTCCAGGCCTATGAAAAAGCCGTGACCCGCTATTTCACCGCGGTGGTGTCCGGCTCGGGGCAGGACGAGGCCCGTCAGCGAGCCCATGAGCACGCCGCCGAAGCGGGCCTGAAAACCCGCCGTCAGATCATGCAGCGGGTCCTCGACCAGCGGATCTGACCCGACGCGCGGGCCATCTAGCTGGTCCGCTTGCGTCGCACGTACAACGTCTTGTGCACGCGGGCGACGGTGTCACCGCTGTCGTCCAGCACATCCACCGCCCATTCCGGCAGCACCTTGCTGCCGTCCGCCGCCTGCTGGCGGATGTCCTCCACCCGGTCGTCGGACAGTTGGAAGCGGGCGGTCATGCGCCCCTTGCCGGGTTTGAGAAAGTCGATGTGGGCACTCTTGTCCCAGACGATGTAATCCGGCCCCAGCCGGTTCATCAGGAGCAGCATGTACATGGGATCGGTCATGCTGTAGAGCGAGCCGCCGAAGTGGGTACCCACGTAGTTGGTGTTGAACCAGTGCAGTTTCATGGACACCGTGGCTTCGCTGAAATCCGGTGCGATGTGCTCCACGCGGATGCCGGCCCCGACGTAGGGGCCGAATACGTTCAGCGCTCGCTGCAGGCCACCGGCCGACGCCAGCAGCCGCCGGAAGGTATTGATCACGTCAGGCTCCGTTTACTCCGCAGGCATCCACAGGCTGGTCAGGTTGCCCAGCAGGTCGCTGCCCAGGCCTTGTTCCTGCAGGAAATCCAGGATGACCGGCGCGAACTGCTCGATTGCAGATGGTTGCAGGCCCAGGGCTCCGAAGGCTTTCTCAACGCCGTCCATGGACGAAACGTTGGACAGGGCCGAACTCAGCAGGTTGCTCGATCCGTCTCCGGAACTGCCCAGTAGACTGCCCAGCCCGGAAACCTCATCGCTGACCTGGCTGAACGAATTCCCGCCCAGTTGGCTCTGGGCCAGCTGCATCAGTGCTCCGGCACCACCGGCGGCCTGGGTCTGGGTGACTCCCAGCTGTTCCTGCAGGTCGCTGACCAGGGCGCTGGCTTCGCCGGTCACTTCGACCGACTCTTCCGGCAACAGCATGCTGCCGGACTCCAGTTTGCTGCCGAGGTCCAGGGCGCCGGCCGACGGGGCCAGCAGGTAAAGACTCGAGACGATGAGAAAGCGTTTGATAATGGTATTCATGGTGGCTCCGGCATGTCCTTGTTGGCAGGGAGTCGGGCGTGACGACGCTGGGAAGCCGGCGGATGCCGCTTGGGCCTCGTCAGGCCTCTGGATGCATAGACACCACTATATATAGGGGCTTGGCGGCACGATTTAAAGCGCTGGAGGGTTACGGAAAGGCAAGGAAAGCAGGTGGTTACCGGCGCAGCGGGCGCTGCGCCGGTGTTGGTGATGATCAGGCCAGTTCGTCGCGGATGAGCTTCTTGTTGATCTTGCCCACGCTGGTCTTGGGAATGTCCTCGACGAAATCGATCATCTGGGGAATAGCCCATTTATTGATCTCGCCGGCGTCCACGTACTGTTGCAGGTGCGCCTGGATGTCCTCCAGCGAGGCGTCCTGGCCGGGTGCCAGCACCACCAGCGCGTGCGGACGCTCGCCCCACTTGTCATCGGGGACCCCGACCACGGCGGTGGCGGCGACGGCGGGATGCTGACTGATCAGGTTCTCCAGATCCAGCGAGGACAGCCACTCGCCCCCGGTCTTGATCACGTCCTTGATGCGGTCGCGGATGATCAGCGTGCCGTCCGGATCGATGGTGCCCACGTCGCCCGTGTGCAGCCAGCCGCCTTCCCACAGGGCTTCGCCTTTCTCCGGCTCTTTCAGGTAGCCCTGGGTGAGCCAGGGGGTACGGGCCACCACTTCGCCCTTGGTCTCGCCGTCGTGGGGCAACAGGTTGCCGTCCGGATCGACGATCTGCAGGTCCACCATGGGGTTGGCGACGCCGGTCTTGATGCGCTTGGCGGTCTGCTGTTCCAGCGGCAGTTCGAGGTCTGCTTCCTTCAGGAAGGTGGTGCTCAGCAGCGGGCAGGTCTCTGACATGCCGTAACCGGTGTACATGCGGATACCCAGTCTGGCGCCGGCGTTGCACAGGCCTTCGGTCAGGGCGCTGCCGCCGATCAGCACGTGCCAGTTGCTCAGGTCCGCGGTCTTGATCGACTCGGTGGCCAGCATCATCTGCATGATGGTGGGCACGCAGTGGGAGAAAGTGACCTGGTGTTTCTTCAGCAGGTCCACCAGCAGCTCCGGCTCATAGCGCCCCGGATAGACCTGCTTGATGCCCATCATGGTGGCCGCGTAGGGCACGCCCCAGGCGTGGACATGGAACATCGGGGTGACCGGCATGTAGACGCTGTTGGAACGCAGCAGCGGCATCTGGTCGTTGAAGCCCAGGGTGCCGGTCTGGGTCAAGGTATGCAGTACCAGCTGGCGGTGGCTGAAGTAGACGCCTTTGGGGTTGCCGGTGGTGCCGGTGGTGTAGAAGGTGGTGGCGATCGAGTTTTCGTCGAAGTCCGGGAAGTCGAAGTGATCGGCGGCGTCGGCTAGCAGCGCCTCGTATTCGCCATGGACATTGTTCAGCGAGGTGGCTTTGGCCTGCGCCTCGTCACTGAGCTGGATGTAGCCCTTGACCGTCTCCAGCTGGCTTTCCACCTGTTCGACCAGCGGCAGGAAGTCGTCGTGCACCAGCACCAGGTCGTCTTCGGCGTGGTTCATGGTGTACACGACCTGCTCCGGCGACAGGCGGATGTTCACGGTGTGCAGGATGGCCCCGATCATTGGAATCGCGAAGAAGCACTCCAGGTAGCGCGGCGTGTCCCAGTCCATCACCGCCACCGTGTCACCGGGCTTCACGCCGGCTTCGGTCAGGGCGTTGGCCAGCCGGTGGATGCGCTTCTCAAGTTCGCGGTAGGTGTACTCACTGCGGTCGGCGTAGACAATCTTCTGGTCGGGTGCGTAGCGTGGGCCTGAAAGCAGCAACCGCTTGATCAGCAGGGGATAGGTATATGCGTTGCTGACTGGCGGAATTATTTTTGTATCGGCCATTGTGAAACAACCTCGTCAGATTTTGGAAATGAGTTTTGTTTTGGTTGTACAACTAATCTGCCACAGAATTCTGAAAAGGCAAGGATGAGAAAGTATGATTTTGCGGGGAGAAAAAGCGGGGAAATGGAGCAGGCAATACGGGGCGACGCGCTGATGGCATCGCCCGCCGGATGCGCTTACTCGTAGGTGCAGAGGTAGGCGGTGTCCACGTCGGCCTTGGCTTTGAAACTGGCCTGTCCGGCCACTTCGAAGGTTTCGCCGGCGCCGTAGGTCATCCACTTGTCCATACCCGGCAGAAGAACCTCCAGCGCACCACTGATGATGGTCATGGTTTCTTTCTTGGTGGTGCCGAACTCATACTCACCCGGGCTGATGACGCCCACGGTGGCCGGCAGGTCTGCCGTCTGGAAGGCAATGGATTTTGCGTTGCCATCGAAGTATTCGTTCACGTTCAGCATAAAGATGTCTCCTGAAATCTGGATCGCCTACTATACGGGAAAACGATCCGGCATGGATGAAAAATAATGGACCCAGACAACACCCACAGAGCCATGCCCGACGCGGCCGAACGCGAGCGGCTGGAGAAGGCCCTGGCGCGGCTGGAAGGCTCGGCTCGGCTATTGGATAGCCAGTTCCGGATTCCGTTCACACGCATCCGCTTCGGGCTGGACCCGTTGATCGGTCTGCTGCCGGGGATCGGCGACGCCGCCGGGCTGTTGCTGTCGCTCTACCTGATGGTCGAGTCGGTGCGTTTGGGGGCAGGCTCCCGTCAGGTGTTCAAAATGGCCGGCAACGTGTTGCTGGAGTTTGTGGTGGGCCTGATCCCCATCGTCGGGGATATCTTCGACGTGACCTGGAAAGCCAATAACCGCAACGCCGCGCTGCTGCGCAAGCACATCGAGCAGCGCCTGGAGCCGGACAATCCCGGCCGGCCCTGGCGTCTCTATTTACTGATCGGCGTGTTTGGCGCGCTGCTGCTGTTCCTGCTGGCGATGATCTGGGGCGCGCTGTTCCAGGCCTCCGCAGCCTGACCGGGCGGCGTTACTGATCCCAGGGGTTGCCCCGGGTGTCGTCCATCCGCTTCACATCCAGATGCATGGCCGCCTTGGCCAGCATATTGGCGCTGATGGGTGCGGTCAGGAACAGGAACACCATGATCAGGATTTCTTCCACGTCCACGCTGCGGTCGGAGATCGTGAAGAACAGCATCGAGCTGAACACGATACCGCCCACCCCCAGGGTGGTGGCCTTGGTGGGGGCGTGCAGCCGGGTGTAGAAGTCCGGCAGGGTCAGCAGACCGATGGAGCCGGCCAGGGCAAACAGGCCGCCGAGGATCAGTAAAACGACAATCAGTATTTCCAGTGCTACGGGCATGGGGCCTCCGCTATTCGATAACGCTGCCGCGCTTGAGGTATTTGGCCAGGGCCACGGTGCCGATAAAGCCCATGACCGCGATCAGCAGCGCGGCCGGAATGTACAGGCGCGAGTGGATGACCATGCTGAACAGCACAATCAGGGCGATGGCGTTGATGTACAGGCTGTCCAGCGCCAGGATACGGTCGGGCGCATCCGGCCCCTTGATCAGGCGGATCAGGTTGAGCACCGTCGCCAGGGTGACCATGCCCAGAGTGACTTTGAGCGCGATGGCAATCATTTGAAAATCTCCAGCAGCGGACGCTCGTAACGTTTCTTGATCTCTTCCACCAGCGCCGCCTCGTCTTCCATGTCCAGTACGTGAATCAGCAGCAGCGATTCGTCGTCACTGACGTCGGCACTGACCGTGCCCGGTGTCAGCGAGATGGTGCCCGCCAGTGTGGAAATGGCCAGCGGGTGCTTCAGTTCCAGCGGGTAGGAAACGAACGCCGGGCGCGGTTTGCGCACCGGGTTGAGGACGATGTAGGCCACGTTGACGCTGGCCACCACGATGTCCCAAAGGACCCGCAGGATGTAGGTCAGGAACCGGAAAGGGCGTCGGATGGACGGGTTGTCGGGCCAGAAGTTGCGCGTGAACAGCGGCAACAACCAGGCCAGCAGCACGCCCATGACGATGCTGGCGCCAGAGATGCCGTTGCTCAGCGCCTGCCAGACCAGGAACAGGGTGACGCTCAACAGCGGGTGCGGCAGTCCGAAACGACCGTTCATAGTGTGTCTCCCCCGTTGACCATCGGTGTCTCCAGAATTTCGATGTAAGCCGACGGCGTATGCAACTGCTGTGCGGTGGCATCGGTGTAGCGGCTGATCGGGCCGGCAAAGGCCACGATCACCAGGCTCATGGCGATCAGGGCACCGGCGGAGACGGTCACCGGAAGGGTCAACTGGCCGGGATCGCGAACATGGCCCTCCACGTTACGCCAGAACACGATGCTGCCGGCGCGGCTGTAGGCCACAACGGTCAGGAAACCGCCCACCAGGATCACGCCCCAGAGCCAGCCCAGTTCAATACCCGGTTGCACCGATTCCAGGATCAGCACCTTGGCAAAGAAACCGCTCAGCGGTGGCAGACCGGCCGCGGCCGTGGCGCCAATCAGGAACAGCACGCTCAGCAGCGTACGGCTGCGCATGCGCGGCGCGGTCACGATGCGGTCCTGGGCCGAGCCCCGCTGGCGGGCCACCAGGTCAACGACCAGGAACAGACCACCCACCACCCAGGTGGTATTGAGCAGGTAGAACAGTGCCGCCGACGTACTGGCCACGGTATTGAGACTGATCGCGGCCAGCAGCGTGCCCACGGAAATGATCACCTGCCAGGCGACCAGTTTGCGCAGCCCGTCCGAACCCAGCGCGCCGACCACGCCGGCGGCCAGGGTCACCAGCGCCAGCGGGAACAGCCAGTCCATCCCCAGGTGCGCCAGCGGGCCGGCGTTGTCGCCGAACACCAGCAGGTAGACCCGCAGGATGGCGTAGATGCCCACCTTGGTCATTACGGCAAACAGGGCCGCCACCGGCGCCGTGGCGCTGGCGTAGGCCCGTGGCAGCCAGAAGCACAGCGGCAGCAGCGCCGCCTTGAGGGCGAATACCACCAGCAGGAGCATGCCCGCGGCCCGCACCAGCAGCAGGTCGTTGCCGCTGACCTGCGGCACCTTAACCGCCAGGTCCGCCATGTTGAGGGTGCCCACCACGCTGTAGAGCAGGCCCACGGCGATCAGAAACAGGGATGAGCCAATCAGGTTCAGCACCACGTAGTGCAGGCCGGGCACCGTGCGGGCGGTACCGCCGCCGTGCATCAGCAGGCCGTAGGAGGCGATCAGCAGCACCTCGAAGGCGACGAACAGGTTGAACAGGTCGCCGGTCAGGAAGGCGATGTTTAGGCCCAGCAGCTGGAACAGGAACAGGGCGTGGAAATGCCGGCCCACCGCATCGGTGCCGCGGGTCGAGTAGATGTGGCAGAAGAAGGCCAGTAGCGCGGTCATGAAGACCATCATCGCCGACAGACGGTCCAGCACCAGCACGATGCCGAAGGGCGGCGCCCAGTTGCCGAAGGCGTAGGCGCGGTAGGTGCCATCATCGGCCATCAGCAGCAGGCTGAAAGCCACCACCAGCAGCAGTGTCGTGGTGGCCAGTGCCAGCGTCCGGCGGAGACCCAGGGGCGCGAAGCTCATGAAGATCTGGAGGATGCCTCCCAACAGCGGCAACAGAATGGGGGCGGTCAACAGGTGATTCATGACTTCTCCTCTGGTGCGGTCTCGGCACGTTTCTCGGCGCCGGACTCGGGCCAGAATTCCTCGATCTTGCCATCGACGTGGTCGTCACCGGTATCCGCCCGGCTGCGCAGAGCCAGCACCACCACAAAAGCGGTCATGGCGAAGCCGATGACGATCGCGGTCAATACCAGCGCCTGGGGTAGGGGGTCGGAGTACTGCTCCGTGCTGTCGATGATCGGCTGGCCGCCGGTCACGAGGCGGCCGGTGGAGAACAGGAACAGGTTGACCCCGTAGGACAGCATGGTCAGGCCCACGACAACCGGGAAGGTGCGTGCGCGCAGCACCAGGTACACGCCGGCCGCGGTCAGGGCGCCGATCACCAGGGCAAATACAATCTCCATCAGGAATCCTCCGGCATCGCGTCTGATTTCATGGAAAGCCGGCCCAAACTGGCCAGGATGGTCAGGGTAGCGCCGATCACCGTCAGGTAGACGCCGATGTCGAACGCCAGGGCGGAGGCCAGTTCAAAGTCGCCGACGAACGGCCAGTGAATGTGGCTGAAGGTGGAGGTCAGGAACGGATAGCCGAAGGCGAAACTGGCCAGGCCGGTCACCGTGGCGATCAGCAGTCCCAGGCCGATGGGCGTGCGCAGGCTGAACGGCATGCGCATATGGCTCCAGCGCATGCCGCTGGCGATATACTGCAGGATCAGCGCCACTGACGTCACCAGCCCGGCGACGAAGCCGCCACCAGGCAGGTTGTGCCCGCGCAGGAAGATATAAACCGACACCATCAGCGCCAACGGCAGCAGTGGCCGGGAAATCTGCTTGAGCATGGTCGGGTGCGCATCCGTCGACCAGGGATGCCCCTGGCCGTCGGTGGGTGGTGCCGCCAGGTTGGCTTCGCGCAGCATGGCGAAGATGCCCAGTGCGGCGATGCCCAGCACCGCGATTTCACCCAGGGTATCGAAGCCCCGGAAGTCCACCAGGATCACGTTGACCACATTGGTGCCGCCGCCGCCGGAGACGCTGTTCTCCAGGAAGTAACTGGAAATCGAATCGAACGGCCGCGTCAGCATGGCCAGGGTCACCAGGAACATGCCGCCACCGGCAACCAGCGCAATGACGATATCGCGCCAGCGGCGGAATCGGCCGGCTTCCTGAGGCGTCCAGGACGGCAGGTAGTAGAGCGCCAGCATCAACAGGATGATGGTCACCACTTCGACCGACAACTGGGTCATGGCCAGGTCAGGTGCCGAGAAGCGGGCGAAGCCCAGCGCCACCATCAGACCCACAACGCTCAGCAGGACCAGTGCGTAGACGCGTTCGCGGTGCATGGCCGCGGTGCCGATGGCCGCCACGACCAGGATGCCGGCCCCCACGGCCGTAGGCGCGTCCAGCGGGCTGACGCCGGCCGGGCCGATGAACCAGCCCAGCCTGGCCACCGGCCACAGCGCCACCAGCACCGCGCTGCCCAGCAGCAGGACGACATAGCGCTGCAGCGAGCCGTTCTCGATGCGGGCGGTCAGGTTGTGGGCGCGTTCGGTCACCCAGGACACCACGGCCTCGAACACCGCTTTCTCGTCCACTTCCTTGAAGCGGTCGTGGAAGGCGAACAGTTTGTGGCGCTGGGAATACATCAGCAGCCCGCCAAAGAAGGCAACGAAACTCATGATCAGCGGCAGGTTGAAGCCGTGGATGACCGTCAGGTGATAGTCGGGCACCGCGCCGGCGAGGGTGGCGGAGGCCGCGGCGTGCAGCAGAGGCCCCACCGAGATCGCCGGGAACATGCCCACCATCACGCAGGCAAACACCAGGATCTCCACCGGGATTTTCATGTAGCGCGGTGGCTCATGGGGTGGAAAGATGGGCAGGTCGCGCGGCTTGCCGTTAAAGAAGACGTCGTGGATGAAGCGGGCCGAATAGGCCACCGCGAAAATGCCCGCCAGAGTGGCGACCAACGGCGGCAGGTAGGCCCAGATGCCGGGCAGGTTCAGCTCCAGCGACTCGGCAAAGAACATCTCCTTGCTCAGGAAGCCGTTGAGCAGCGGTACCCCCGCCATGGACGCGGCGGCCACCATGGCCAGCGTGGCGGTATGCGGCATGAAGCGCCACAGACCATTGATCTGGCGCATGTCGCGGGTGCCGGTTTCGTGATCGATGATGCCGGCTGCCATAAACAGCGACGCCTTGAACGTGGCGTGGTTAATGATGTGGAACACCGCCGCCACGGCGGCCAGTTTGGTGCCCATGCCGAACAGCAGGGTGATCAGGCCCAGGTGGCTGACGGTGGAGTGGGCCAGCAACCCTTTCAGGTCGTGCTTGAACAGGGCCACGTAGGCACCCACCAGCAGGGTCACCATGCCGGTGAAACTGACCATGTAGAACCACAGCTCGGTGCCCGCCAGGGCTGGATACAACCGCGCCAGCAGGAAGATGCCGGCCTTCACCATGGTGGCGGAGTGCAGGTACGCGGACACCGGGGTGGGTGCCTGCATGGCGTGCGGCAACCAGAAGTGGAACGGGAACTGGGCCGATTTGGTAAAGGCACCCAGCAGCACCAGCGTCAGGATCCAGGGGTAGAGTTCGTGGTTCTTGATGATGTGACCGGCGGCGAGCACATCGTCGATCTGGTAGCTGCCCACCACATTGCCCAGCAGCAGGACGCCGGCCAGCAGGGCCAGACCGCCGCCACCGGTGACCGCCAGCGCCATGCGCGCGCCACGGCGTGCATCCTGTTTGTGGTTCCAGAAGCCGATCAGCAGGAACGACACCAGGCTGGTCAGCTCCCAGAAGATCAGCATCAGGATCAGGTTGCTGGACATGACGATGCCCAGCATCGAGCCCATGAAGGTCAGCAGCAGCCCGTAGAACTTGCCCACGTTCTCGTGTTTTTTCAGGTAATAGCGGGAGTACAGGATGATCAGCAGACCGATGGCCAGGATCAGCAGGGCAAACAGCATCGACAGGCCGTCCAGGCGAAAGCTCAGGGACAGGCCGATGGACGGCAGCCACTCGTGGGTCTGGACCAGAATGCCGCCGGCCTCCAGAGTTGGCCAATGCGGATAAAGGGCGGCAAGAGCGATCACAGCCGGCACCGAGGCGGCAATAGCGATAGCGGTACGACCCGCCTGGGCAAACAGCGGTGTTACCGCAGCGCCCAAAAAAGGCAATAGAACGACCAGCGCGAGGGTCATCGAAACCTCATTCTTCTTGATTCGAAAGCGTGTGCGTTGAAAACAGGGGCAGCCTGAGTTTAGCCCTCAGACCTGTCGCCTGCACAGATCAGGCACGACTGGATTGGGATCAGCGAGCGCTGGGAGGATCGGGGAAATAGGGGAGACGCCCGGGGCGCAGGGGAACAAGCGCGTCGGGACCGGGGCTGTGAAGCGTCACAACATGTCGACTGGCAGGCATGATGACTCCATTGACGAACGGTGATCCGTCCGTGATCCACCGGTTCTGAATTGAACTCGAAAGGCGATGATACGTGCCCAATGTCCCACGTCAAGACAAACCGTTACGGTGGATCGATAGGATGCGATTATTTTTCTGCCGCTGGCGCAACCCTTCCTGCGCCCGCGGAACGACCATTTTTCACTGGCTGTTTTGGCCGCCTTCATCTTCAATAACAGAGGCAGTCACGTTTGCTTGATGGGCAGTCCTGCTATGTCATCGAACGTGTAAACAGGGGCGCGGGCGGCCACCGGGCGGTCGGCGCGATATTCAGCGGATCAAATGCAACGCGACGTTTTGGTCTTGATGAGCACCGGGAGCCGGGCAAGCCGGTTCCGTTCAGGAGGTTCGTTATGAAGATCAGGATGTTCCCATGGATCGCCATTGTGGCCCTGGCCATTCCGGCCTCTTCGGCCCTGGCGGACGAAGCGATGGATCAGGAAGAAGGGATGATGGGGGAGCACGGCGAGGATATGTCCATGAAAGGCCCCCATTTCGACGAAATGGATACGGACGGGGATGGTGTCATCTCCTCGGATGAACTCAGTATCTATGGCGCGACCGCTGCTGGCGACTCGGAAGCCGAGCGCCATATGAATCTCATCGACAAGCACGATATGAACAAGGACGGTCAGATCGACCGGGACGAATTCGAGCAAGCGGTTGAGAAACGTCACTAAGCCAAGGTATTGACGGTGCCCGGGGTCTCCCGGGCGCCGTCATCGACCCCGCAAACGGCGGTCAGAAATCCCGCCGATCCCCATACGGCTGCTCCGGCTTGCCGGAATTCCGGGCCACAGCGACGCGCTGGTTGGCGCGGGCCAGCACTTTTTTCTGCAGGCGGGTTTCCCAGGCCAGGCTCTCGCGATCACCGGCCTGCCAGGCGCGGTTAAACAGCAGCTTGGAAGCAGCCACCGCGTCCGGCGACTGCTGGCAGAGGGTTTCGGCGAAGCGTCGGGCCTCGGCCACCGGGTCGTCGCAAACCCGCGACACCAGTCCCATGGCCTTGGCCTCGTTGCCGTCGAACCGGCGTGCGGTCATGGTCAGTTCCTTGGCCAGATCGATCGGAATCAGCTCGGGCAGGGTGACCGTCAGGCTCATGTCCGGGATCAGGCCCCACTTGGTTTCCATGATCGAGAACTCGCAATCCGCGGTAGTGAAGCGGAAATCCGCACCCAGCGCGATCTGGAAACCGCCACCAAAACAGTAACCGTGGGTGGCGGCGATCACCGGCGCCGGAACTTCCCGCCAAAGATAGCCGACGTCCTGCGCCAGGTTGCTGATCTTGCGCCCGGGCTTGATCAGCAGCTTGAGGAAGTTGACCGGATTGCTGCTGACCCGTTTGACGTCCAGGCCGGAGCAGAAGGCTTCGCCGTTGCCGTTGAGGATAATGGCGCGCACATGGCGCTCTTTCTTGAGCTTGCGGGCGGTGGCGGCGATGGCCTCGAACATGGGCATGTCCAGCCCGTTGTATTTGTCGGGCCGGTTCAGGGTAACGGTGGCGATGCCGTTGTCGATGTCCAGAAGGACCCGATCTGACTGATTTTTCGTCATAATTGTGAGTCTTTATTATCCTTTGGTCGTAGATGGGCATGCTACCATGACCGCTGCTGATGAGAACCGCTTTGCCGATAACGATAAACTGGAAGGCACCCGATCATGACCGACGCGTATCCCAACCTCCTCAAACCCCTGGATCTGGGCTTCACCGAACTCAAGAACCGCGTGCTGATGGGCTCCATGCACACGGGCCTGGAAGACCGTTTCTGGAACATCCACAAGCTGTCGCGTTACTTCGCCGAGCGGGCGGAAGGCGGCGTTGGCCTGATGGTCACCGGGGGCTTCTCGCCGAACCTGGTGGGGCAACTGGCGCCGCTGTCATCCACCATGAATAACCGCGCCACGGCCTTCCTGCATCGCCAGGTCACCGGTGCCGTGCACGAGGCCGGCGGCAAGATCTGCCTGCAGCTACTGCACGCCGGGCGCTATGGCTACCAGCCGTTGATCGTATCGGCCTCCGCGACCAAGGCGCCGATCAGTCCGTTCAAGGCCCGTGCGCTGTCCACCAAGGGTGTGGATCGCCAGATAGACGACTTCGTCAGCGCCGCCAGGCTGGCCCAGTTTGCCGGTTACGATGGTGTCGAGGTGATGGGGTCGGAAGGCTACTTCATTAACCAGTTCCTGTGCGAACGCACCAACAAGCGCACCGACAAATGGGGCGGGCCCTATGAGAACCGCATGCGCCTGCCGGTGGAGATCGTGCGCCGCATGCGTGAAGCGGTGGGACCCGAGTTCATCATCATCTATCGCCTGTCGATGCTGGACCTGGTGGAGGGTGGCCAGACCTGGGATCAGATCGTGACCCTCGGCAAGGCTATCGAGCAGGCCGGCGCTACCATCATCAACACCGGCATCGGCTGGCACGAGGCGCGGGTGCCGACCATCGTCACCTCCGTTCCGCGCGGTGGTTTTGCCGAAGTCACCGCCAAGTTCTACGGTGAAGTGGACATTCCGGTGTGCACCACCAACCGCATCAACACGCCCGACAAGGCGGAAGAAATTCTCGCTGGCGGCAAGGCCGACATGGTGTCCATGGCCCGGCCCATGCTGGCGGATAGCGAATTCGTGCGTAAGGCCGAACAGGGGCGAGCCGATGAGATCAACACCTGCATTGCCTGCAACCAGGCCTGTCTGGACCACGTCTTCAAGGCGCAGCGGGCGTCCTGCCTGGTCAACCCGCGCGCCTGTCACGAAACCGAGCTGACCCTGACCGTGGCGCCGGTGCAGAAGAAGGTGGCGGTGGTCGGCGCCGGGCCCGCCGGTCTGGCGGCGGCAACCACCGCGGCCCGACGCGGCCACAAGGTCACCCTGTTCGAAGCCGACGCCGATATCGGGGGGCAGTTCAACTACGCCAAGCGCATCCCCGGCAAGGAAGAGTTCTACGAAACCCTGCGCTACTACCGCCGTCAGATCGAATTGTTGGGTATTGACCTCGAACTCAATACCCGGGTGGACGCGGATGCGCTGGGAGCGGCCGGATTCGACGAGGTGGTGATCGCCACCGGCGTCAAACCGCGCACGCCGCGTATTGATGGCATTGATCACCCGAAAGTGCTGGGTTACCTGGACGTGTTGCGCCACAACAAGCGGGTCGGCAAGACCGTGGCGGTGATCGGCGCCGGCGGCATCGGCTTCGACGTCAGCGAATTCCTGACGCACGACGCCGGCCACCAGGCGGAGGGCGAACAGGTCAGCGTGGCGGACTGGCAGCAAGAGTGGGGCGTGAACCCGGCGTTTGAAGGCGAAGGTGGACTGGCCGAGCGTCAGCCCACGTCTTCGCCGCGCAAGATCTACCTGATGCAGCGCAAGACCAGCAAGGTCGGCGGCGGCCTGGGCAAGACCTCCGGCTGGGTCCATCGCAACAGCCTCAAGCACCGGGACGTGGAGATGCTGGGAGGCTGCCGCTACGACCGCATTGACGACGCGGGCCTGCACATCACCGTAACCGGCAAGGACGGCAAGACTTCCGAAAGCCGCGTGCTGGACGTGGACCACGTGGTGATCTGCGCCGGTCAGGAGTCTTTCCGCGAGCTGCACGATCAGCTCTCCGCCGCCGGCATCCGTTCCCACCTGATCGGCGGTGCCGACCTGGCGGAAGAGCTGGATGCGAAACGGGCCATTCGGCAGGGGACGGAGGTGGCGGCCGGCCTCTGACGCCGCCCGCACCGGGTTACGCCATCAGTTGGAGAACGCCCCAGTTGATGGCGTAACCCCCTGCCACCAGGAATCCGAACAGCAGGAACCCCAGCACCATCGGCCGTGCCCCGGCCTGTCGAATCGCGCCGATGTGGGTGCGCAGCCCCAGCGCTGTCATGGCCATCGTCAGCAGCAGGGTGTCGAGACCGATCAGCTCCTTCACGACGGCCTCCGGCACGACCTGCACTGAGTTCAGTGCACTGACGCCCAGGAAGATCACCGCAAACCAGGGAATGCCCAGGCCCGCCTTTGTCTGCTGGCCATCGTTATGTCGACGTCGGAACCACTGGCCCAGGAAAAGCAGGAAGGGCGCCAGCATCATGACCCGCAGCATTTTCTCGATAACGGCGGTGTTGCCCGCAGCCGGGCCGATGGCGCTGCCGGCGGCAACGACCTGGGCCACTTCGTGTACCGTCGATCCGACGTAGACGCCGTAGGCGTGTTCGGAAAGCCCAAGCCACGGGTACATTGCCGGGTACAGGAACATCGCCAGTGTGCCGAACACCACAACGGTCGCCACGGCCACGGAGACTTTATGCGATGGTGCCCGGACCACGGGTTCGGTCGCCATGATGGCCGCTGCGCCGCAAATGGAGCTGCCTGCGCCGATCAGCACGGCGGTCTCGCGATCCAGCCCCAGCACTTTGCGACCCAATGCCAGTGCGAGAGCGAAGGTCAGTGTCAAGGTTGCTATGTCGGCGACGACACCGCTCCAGCCGACGGCTCCGATCGCCTGAAAGGTAATCCGGAAGCCGTAGAGAATGATGCCGAGCCGCAGCAGGCTGTTCTTCGAGAAATCCACACCGGCTGCGGTTTCACGGGCGATTCGGGGGAAAATGGTGTTGCCCAGAACAATGCCCAGGACAACGGCCAGCGTGAGGGGGCTCAGTCCATGGGAGGCGATCCAGTCGTTGCGCGCCAGCAGCAGGCTGATCGCCGCGACAGCCAGCACCATTGTGAGCCCCAGCCGGAACTCGCGATGGCGCAGGCGGGGCAGGGGGTTGTGGGGCGTGGTCAGCAGGGCGTGCGTCAGTCGACCCGTCATGGTCGTGTCCTCTAAAGGTGAGTGGCAGTGCGGACACGGTATGGTTTTCTTATAAGTAAAACGAATATATATTAATCATTTTGGAATAACTTCAGGTTATGGCGATGAATCTGCACCTGCTGCGCATCTTCTATACGGTGGCCCGCGAAGGCAGCTTTTCGCGGGCGGCGGAGGCGCTTCATATCAGCCAACCGGCGGTTTCCAAAGGCGTCCGCGAGTTGGAGCACCAGTTGGACGTGGCGCTGATCGAACGGGCGCAGCGCCCGGGAGGACGGCGAGCGGGCGTCGCGTTGACCCAGATTGGCGAGGTGCTGTTCGAGCACGCCCGCGGCCTGTTCGCTCTCGAGAAAGCGGCCATCGACGATATCCACGCCCGTGTCGGGTTGCGTAAGGGGGCGCTGGTGGTCGGCGCCAGTACCACGATTGCCGGCTATTGGCTTGCACCCTACCTGGCGCTGTTTGCCGACGCCTGGCCGGATATCGCCATTGAGGTGCGGGCGGGTAATACGGAATTGGTGAGTCGATGGCTGGTTGACTGTGAGGTGGATGTGGCCCTGGTCGAAGGCAGTGTTGCAGACGAGCGGCTGGCGCGGGATCACTGGCAGGACGACGCCCTGGTCATGATCGGTCCGCCGGACTGGGAACAACCGTCGGCGGACGCATCCTGGCTGGATATCCTGAACCGCGAACGCTGGGTCATGCGTGAGCCCGGTTCCGGAACGCGGGAAGCGACCCAGCGGATGATGGCAGCATTGCAGATTGCACCGGCGTCACTGATAGAGGCCGGCAGCAACGAGGCGATCGCACGCTCCGTGTCCTGTGGCGCCGGGCTGGCGATCGTGCCGCGGGTCGTCGCGGCGGACTTGATCGAGCTGGGGCGGATCACCCTGGTCGAACCGCCGGGCATCGCGCCGCTGTCACGACCTCTCTTCCGGCTCACCCACCGTGATCGCCCGCTGTCTCCCGCGGCCCGCCGTTTTGTGGCTTTTCTGGACGGCTCAGCGACCCAGTCGTGACCGGTAGGCGCCGGGCGACAGACCCGTGGCGTCGCGGAACAGGCGGGAGAATGAGCTGACGTCCTCGTAGCCCACCGCCTGCGTAATCCGGTCGACCGACTGGGCAGTGGTTTCCAGAAGGTGCCGGGCCCGTTCGATGCGCAGTTGTTGCAGGTAGCGGTGTGGTGTCTCACCCGTGGCGGCCTTGAAACGCCTCAGCAGGGAGCGTTCCCCCAGCCCCGCCTGGCGGGCCATGCCGTCGGATCCCAGCGGTTCGCTGTAGTGGGCGTCGAGCCAGTCCTGCAACGCCAGGATGACGTCGTCCTGATGGTAGCGTTTGCCCTGCAAGGGCGCATAGGGCGCCTGGCTGCGGCGACCGGCATCCACCACGAAGGCCTTGGCCAATTCCCGCGCCACGCTGGCGCCGGCGTAACGCTCGATCAGCATGATTCCCAGATCCCACCAGGCCGTTCCGCCACCGGCGCAGGCGATGGGCCCGTCCACCGTTACCAGTTGTTCCGGCACGCAGTGGACCTGCGGGTAGCGCTGGCGGAACTGGTCGCTGAACCCCCAGTGAGTGGTCGCGCGGCGGCCATCGAGAAGACCGGCCTCGGCCAGCAGGAACGCGCCTGTGCAGTTGCTGGCAATGGTGCGGCCCTGGTCGGCCTGGGCCCGGAGCCACGCCAGTTGTGGTGCCGCCTGCGCCAGGGTTGCATCGATCGGGCCGCCGATGGTGGGCACCAGGATCAGTTCGCCGGGTTCGCTGTCCGCCAGGCTGCCGTGGGCCAGCAGGCTGATGCCGTTGAGGCAGGCGCAGGGGGCGCCGTCTTCGGTGAGCAGCTGTACCTCGAATCGGCGCTCCGGCCGTTCTCCCTGGATGCGCGCCCAGGTCACACCGGCCAGCTGGAACAGGTCGATCATGCCCGTAATGGTGCTGGCCAGGGCGCCGGGAAAACCGAGGATGGATACGCGCTGCATGATCGGGAGCCTCAGAAAAGCCTGGAGGCGGCACGTTGTCGGGCGTGCCGGCAGTGTCGGATTTGGCCAGGATTGTGTCAGAAATGACGGTTTTCACCAATCCCCGGCTGTGACACCCTCTTGGCTTGTTTGAAAACGACAAGGCCAACACCGATGAGCGATACCCTGATTGACCGGCAGGACCTCGATTTCCTGCTGTACGACGTAATGGACACCGAGGCCCTGGGCGAGCGTGAGCGCTTCAGCGAGCACACCCGCGACACCTTCAACGCGGTGATCGAAACCGCCGACCGCATGGCCCGGGAGAAGTTTGCGTCCCACAACAGTCAGGCGGACAAGGAGGAGCCCCGGTTTGTCGACGGCGAGGTGGAGATGCTGCCGGAGGTCAAGGAGGCGTTCCAGGCCTACGCCGAGGCAGGCTTTATTGCCGGGCGTTACGACTACGACCTGGGCGGCATGCAGCTGCCGGAATCGGTGATGGCCGCCTGCAACGGCTTCTTTACCGCCGCCAATCCCGGCACCGCCGGCTACCCGTTCCTGACCACGGCCGCCGCCAACGTCATCCGGGTGTTCGGCTCCGAGGCGCAGAAGACCAAATACCTGCCGCCGATGCTCGACGGCCGCTACACCGGCACCATGGCCCTGACCGAGCCTCATGCCGGTTCGTCCCTGAGCGACATCCGCACCACCGCCACACCGACGGACGACGGGCATTACCTGATCAAGGGAGCCAAGATCTACATCTCCGGCGGCGAGCAGTCGCTCACCGACAACATCGTTCACCTGGTGCTGGCCAAGATCAAGGGCGCGCCGGCCGGGGTCAAGGGGATCTCCCTGTTCATCGTGCCGAAGTTCCGGACTGACGACGATGGCGCCATCACCGATCGCAACGGCGTGGCGTTGGCCGGCCTGATTCACAAGCTGGGTTACCGCGGCACCACGTCCACCGCTCTGAGTTTTGGTGACGACGCGCCCTGCCACGGCTATCTGGTGGGGGAGCCGCACCAGGGGCTGAAGTACATGTTCCAGATGATGAACGAAGCCCGCCTGGGCGTGGGTTTCGGTGCGGCGGTGATTGGGTACCGCGGCTACATGCACAGCCTGGAGTACGCCAAGGACCGCCTGCAGGGCCGCAAGCCGTCGGAGCCGGACCCCGCTCAGCCGCCGGTGCCCATCGTCGAGCACGCCGACGTGCGTCGCATGCTGCTGGCGCAGAAGGCCTACAGCGAAGGCGGCCTGGCGCTGTGTCTGTATGGCGCGCGTCTGGTGGATGACCAGAACACGCACCCGGACGCCACGGCGCGGGAAGAAGCCGGAAAACTGCTGGACCTGCTGACGCCGATCATGAAGGCCTGGCCCTCGGAGTACGGGCCCAAGGCCAACGATCTGGCGATCCAGGTCTACGGCGGCGCTGGTTACACCCGGGAATACCCGGTGGAGCAGTGCTGGCGGGATAACCGGCTCAATCCGATCCACGAGGGCACCAACGGCATCCAGGCGCTGGATCTGCTGGGTCGCAAGGTCTGGCAGGATCGGAGCCACGGTCTGCAGTTGCTGATGCAGCGATTGCAGGTGGATCTGGAAGCCGCCACCACCCAGCGCTGCCAGCAGTGGGCGCTGTCGCTGAGCGAAACCCTGCAGCAGGCCGTCAAGGTCACCCAGACGCTGGGCGGCGCCTTGCAGAAAGAGAGTCCGGACCGGGTGTTGGCGAACGCATCCTGCTACCTGCACCTGTTTGGCCACATCTGCGTGGCCTGGATGTGGCTGCGTCAGGCCAATGTGGCGGAACAGCGGCTGGCTGAGGGTGGCCTGGGTGAGCAGGCGCACCATTTCCTGCAGGGTAAACTGCAGGCGGCCCAGTACTTCTTCCATTGGGAGCTGCCAACGGTCGCTCAGGATATCGTACTGCTGAAGAACCTGGACGATACCTGCTACGAGATGAAGGCCGAGTGGTTCTGATTCCGGCGGCGGATCACGCCGGCCGGCTTCCCGGTTGGCGAAAAACGGGGTCCTGAACCAGACTGGAACATGTCCATCCGGACATGTTCCGTGTCCGGCTATATACGACCATGAGAATGTCTTAAGGCGGTGTCTCGCCGGTTCCTTAAGGGCATCGCAGTCATGGCACAACCGACAGGATGCCCCATGACCCACGCCTATCAGCCCATCGATTGTTCCGCCCACGACATCCTGCTGGAAACCGCCACCTTTCGCCGGGTGGTGGAAATCATCTTCCGGGATGAAGCCGGTCAGATACAGACCTTTCACGACCGGATCCGTGATGTTTTCACCCGCGCCGGCGAGGAGTTCCTGCTGCTCGAACGCGGCCAGCTGATCCGGCTCGATCACCTGATCCTGGTGGATGGTAAACCGGTCACCCAGGGTGGTCAGGTGTCGGCCTGAACGGCGCTTCACCTGAGCCGGTTGCGGGTGTTCTCCACAGCGGAATAAGTTTCCTAACGTTCTGTCATAACTAAAAAAAGCGTAATTGTGCGTTTATTGTGTTTACGTGCCGCAGCCCTCTACACTGCACTCGCAGTCAAACGATCGTTTGGAATTCAAATCTTTGCTGAGGGAAAGCATATGAACAAGGTGATTGCAGGTACGTTCGCACTGGTTGTGGGTCTGACACTGGCCGGTTGCAGCGACAACGAGTCGCCTGCCGAAGAGATGCAGGAGTCGGTAGACCAGGCCGCCGAGAACACCGGTGACATGATGGAAGACGCCGGCGACAGCATGGAAGAAACCTACGAGGACGCCACCGGCCAGACCGACAGTGCCTGGGAAAACACCAAGGAAGGCGCCGAGGAAGCCGGCGAGGCGGTTGAAGACGCCGCTGAGGACACGGCTGACGCCGTCGAAGACGGTTACGACGACGCCAAGGAATCGGTGAACAACTGATCGTGAACCGCCGGTAAGTCCCGTTGGGACGCTACCGGTTGCGGGATGGTTTCCACGATGCTCTGATGATAGCCATGTGCCGATTCAGGAGTGACATCATGGTAGCCATCCCGGCTTTTACCTTCCCGGCCAGGGCGTGCGTGTTCGCCTTTCTTGCCCTGGGCGCCGGTCTGCTGACCGGATGTTCGCTACAACCGCAACCTCCCCTGTCTCTGGACCAGGGCGCGAAGTCCGTAACGGATGCTGCCACCAGCTTCTCGACCGGTATCCGGCCCGCTCCGGGGCGCAGCCGGTTCTTGCGCCGGGTGGAGCAGGAAGTGATCCGTCAGATGCAGGCGCTGGGTTACACCGAGGCAGGTGAGTCCGCCGATCTGCGAGTCTCGGTACGCCTGGACCGGACCGACACTTTCCGCACGGATCTGATGGATACCGTGGATTCCGGTCGCCTGACCCTGGTCCTGTATCAGGACGATCGCATCCTCCGCACAGGGCGCTCGCCCATCCTTAACAGCAACGATCTCGACTTCATGCGCGACGACGAAGTGGTCGAGCGCGTCCGTCTGTTTCTCGACGGGATACAATCTGTTGCACCGCCATCTGCGAAAAGCAACTAAAGTACAGTTGGTGTCCGGCCAGCGCTGGACGACACTGGAAAAGCCCTCGTAGCCTGGAAGGCTGCGACGTCAAATAACAACAATCCGGACCGCACTGGACGTGGTCTGATCGACGAACAGGTTTGAGGTTCCATGACATTGATGGGTCGTACGGCACTCCTTGCCGCGCTTGTTATCGCACTGGTCCCGGCGTTAGCCGGCTATTTTCTCGGGCTGGACATGATCGCCCTGATTACCGGCCTGATCCTGGGGCTGGCCATTGCCGCGCTGGTGCTGGTCGTGCGGGTGCTCTATCCGCTGGAGAAAGCCCTGGTCGACGCCGAAGCCGGTGGCGCGGTGCCCGAATCCAGCCCGCTGATGAAGCTCTGCCCCTCGCTGGCGGCCGGTTCGCGCGCCGGCGGCGGAGTGGTCGATTCCCTGGCCGGCAGCGCCGATGCCAACGCCATCTCCGCCGCTGAAGTCTCCCACGCCGCCGATCAGCTCAAGTCGCGCCTCGATCGCCAGGTGGAGGAAACCGGGCAGATGGCGGATTACGCCGGCCAGATCACCGAAACCGTCAAGCAGTCCGCCGAGCAGGCGGGCCAGGCGGCGAGCATGGCGCGCCATGCCAGCGAGCTGAGCGTCAGCGGTCGCGACGCCCTGGCCAGCGCCATTGAGGACGTGCGACAGGTGCATCGGGAATCCGGCGAGACCCTGAGCCAGATCCGCGCACTGAACGACAAGTCCGAGAAAATCCAGGGCGTGACCACGGTGATCCAGGGCATTGCCGAACAGACCAACCTGCTGGCGCTCAATGCCGCCATCGAGGCGGCCCGGGCTGGCGAGCAGGGGCGGGGATTCGCGGTGGTGGCGGATGAAGTGCGGCAGCTGGCGGGTCGTACCTCCCAGGCCACCGACGAGGTGGCGCAAACGCTGTCGGAGATCCGCACCGATACCGGGCGCATCGTCGAGCGCATCCAGACTCTGGCGGACAGCATCGAAACCGGTCTGGAATCCGTCGAGAACGTCGGTGAGCGGCTCAACGAAATCCGCGCCCAGGCCGATCAGGTGGAGCAGCAGGTGGCCGGCATCGCCGAGGGCGATCAGCACAACGAAGCCAGCCTGCAGCAGATGTTCCAGGCGATCGCCACCCTGCGCGACGAAATGGGTGAGAGTGACAGCAGCGTACAGGCCCTGGCCCAACAGGCCGGGACGCTGATGGAGATTGCCGAGAACGCTAATGCCGTGTTCGCCCTGAACAGCGAGGCCAGCTACCACCGCCCGTTTTACGAGCAGGCACGGCAGGGGGCGGACCGCATTGGCGAGTTGTTTGAGAAAGCCCTGAGCGACGGCTCGCTGACCGAGTCAGCCCTGTTCGACAGCCGGCGCGAGCCCATTCCCGATACCTCACCCCAGAAATTCCACAGTGGCTTTGATCGGTTCACCGACCGGCATCTGCACGCCATTCAGGAGCCGGTTAAAGACACCCATCCGGCCCTGGTGTTTGCCATCGCCACCGCGCCGGACGGCTACGTGCCCACCCACAATCGGGATTTCGCCCACGAGCCCACCGGTGATCCCAAGGTGGACCTGGTCAAGAGCCGCAGCAAACGCCTGTTCAACGACCGCACCGGCGCGCGCTGCGGCAGGCATCAGGAACAGATGCTGCTGCAGACCTATCGGCGGGACACCGGCGAGATCATGCACGACCTGTCCGTTCCCATCTACGTCAACGGCCGCCACTGGGGCGGTTTCCGGCTCGGTTACCGACCCCGGTCCGGCGACGCCTGATCGCCTCAGGCCATGGGCTGGAGCAGTTGCCGGCCAGCCCGGGCGATGGTTTCGGTCAGTCGCTCCATAAACTCCCCGCCGTGCCGCCAGTAATGCCAGTAGAGCGGTACGGTCACCGCCGTCTCCTCATCAAGGTTCACCAGGGCGCCTTCCGGCACCAGCAGCGTGGTGTCCTGGTTGGCGATCATGTTGTCGGGAATCATCCCATAGCCCATGCCCGCCATGGCCAGCCGGATGAAGCCCTCCGACGACGGGCACAAGTGGTACGGAAAACGACCGTGGTAGCCGCACTGCGCCAGGAACCGGTGCTGCAGCTGGTCGTGGGGGCCGAATACGATGGCCGGCGCCTCGCGGAAAGCCTCGGCGGTCAGGCCGTTACCAAAGTGCTGCTCCACGTAGTCGGCCCGGGCCCAGGCGCGGTAGGGCATCTGGCCCAGTTCGATGCAGCGGGCGCCGGCGACCGGTTGGTCGCTGCTGCACAGGCAGGCCGCTACATCCCCTTCGCGCATGCGGCGCAGGCCCACGTCCTGGTCCTCCACCACCATGTCCAGCAGCAGTCCTTCCTGCTGGCAAAACGCGCCGATGGCGTCGCCCCACCAGGTGGCCAGACTGTCGGCATTGAGCGCGATGCGCAGCCGCGTTCGATCTTCCGACAGCGCGGGTATCTGCCGGCGCAGGTCACGTTCCAGCAGTTGCACCTGCTGGGCGTGGTTGAGCAGCCGGCGCCCGGCGGGCGTGGCCTGCAGGTTGGGGTGGCGGGTCAGCACCGGCTGGCCCAGGCGGGATTCCAGCAGCTTGATCCGCTGCGACACGGCGGACTGCGACAGCCCCAGCGCCAGGCCGGCCCGCTCGAAGCCGCCGGTTTCCACGACGGTGATCAGGGCTTCCAGGAGTTTGTAGTCGAGCATAAGAAAATCTAATGCAGTATTAGCAATATGATTTTTTAGTATAGCCGGATTCGATTAGCCTTGCCCTGCAACTTGAGGGAGAAGGCACCATGTTACAGAGCTACCTGACCGGTCTCGTCGTCTGCGGCGGCATCATCATCGCCATCGGCGCCCAGAACGCCTACCTGCTGGGGCAGGCCTTCCGACGCGAGCATCACTGGTGGTCGGCGGCGCTGTGCATGAGTTCGGACGTCATCCTGTTCAGTCTGGGGATGCTCGGTGTCAGCGCGGCGCTGGTCGCCATGCCTTCGGCGCTGGACGTGCTGCGCTGGGCTGGCGTGGCTTTCCTGCTGTGGCTGTCGTTTACCGCTTTCCTGCGGGCGTTGCAGGGGCGCGGCGGCCTGCAGGCCGAGGAAACCACGCGCCGCAGTCTGGGCGCGGTGTTGATGACCACCCTGGCGGTGACGCTGCTCAACCCACAGGTCTATCTGGACACTCTACTGCTGATTCCATCCATCGGTGCCCAGCAACCGGAACCGCTGGGCTTTGTGGCCGGCGCCAGCAGCGCGTCGGTCATGTGGTTCACTTTACTGGCCTGGGGCGGTGCCGCGCTGGCGCCGGTGCTGTCACGCCCGATCGCCTGGCGCATCATCGACGGCGCCATTTCGCTGATGATGCTGGCCATCGCCGTGCACCTGATCGTTAACGGCATTCACGTACCGGAGGCGGGCGCAAGCACCTGATGGATTCCGATATACTGCGGGTATGTCCAAGCCAACTGAGGAACGCACATTGACGGATTCCGACTTTCGTCCGGCCGAAGACGACCCGCTGCTGCGCCGCAGCGATCCCGCCCGCAACCTGGCGGTGGCGGTCTACATCCTGCAGGCCCTGGCCTTCTTTCTGGGCGGCATTACCGGCCTGATCGGCGTCATCATCAATTACGTCAAGCTCGACGAAGTGACCGGCACCTGGGTTGAACCGCACTTTCGCTGGCAGATCAAGACGTTCTGGATTGGTCTGGCGTGGACGGTCATCGGCATCATCACAGCGCCGATCCTGGTGGGGTGGTTCATCCTGCTGGGGATCACCATCTGGGTGATCTATCGCGTCGTCAAAGGGGCCCTGGCGTTGAATGATGGCAAGGGGCCTTGAACGGGCCTTAATTGAAAGCGCGCTGAATCGGCGAGTCCTCAAGACAGTCCTTCCATGATGGGGAGCCGCCGGGCTCCCCCGTATTCCCGTCACAAGCCGGATATCCATGATCGATCCGCCGAGCTGAAAAGAGCCGGTGGAAGCTTCGTTGATCCAGGTCAATTGAGATCGAGAATCGGTTTCATCTTCACAAAAGCGTCACCGTTCTATAACCAAAACTGCTTAGCGTCCTAAGTCCCCCGGGCTCTGGGTAACCCGTCGTTATCAAGAGCGGGAGCCGGAGCCTCCTTCGAGACCCATGAAAAGCGAGATGGTTATGAGTGACGCACGCACGTGGAAAAGTGCTGGCCTGCCTTTGGCTATGGCCGCCTTAACGGCCCTGGCGCTGGCCGGTTGCAACGACAGTTCGGACGACGACGGCTCGGCCGATGCCGGCAAACCCGCCAGGCCCACCGGGGTCGGCGCGGAACTGGTGGTCGAGGTTCCTGAGGTCTATTACCCGCTGCCGTCGGTGGAGTATGCCGAGAACAACGCCGATGGCACGCTGCGCTACATCATTGGCGACAACCCGGTGTCCTACCTGCTGGGTGGCATCAACGACGTCTGGAAGGGCACGTCGGATAGCTGGCAGTCGGGCGCCAACGGCGACGGCCCGGACAGCTACCTGAGCGACCCGATCGTGGATGCGCAAACCTGGCAGGAGAATATCCAGTACGTCATCGACGTCACCAACAACCGGACCGACGAGGAAGCCATCCTGGCGTTCCTGGACGATCGCCGCAGCAAGAATTACAGCATCATCGACGGCTACGGCCCGCTGACCGAAGCCTATGTGGCCGGCTCCGGCGCCTACACCGACATTGCCGTGCCCACCACCGCGCAGGTCCTCTCCGACGCCAACTACGCGCCGGATTCCAACGACAACATCATGTTCGCCGGCGACACCACCGGCACCCTGGGCGAGATGGTCAGCCTGGTGGATGCCTTCCGTCAGCGTTCGCCGGCGTCCACCAGCGCCTCCAAGTACACCTTCTCCACGCCGCGTCCCTGGCGCATGGACGATGACGGTGCCATCGACTTCCTGGGAACCGACCAGAATTACAGCTGCATCGACAGTTCCGGCAGCGAGACCATCTACACCTACGACACCTACACCACCAGTGTGGCCGTCGTGCCCGGTCTGATGTGCGCACGCCGCGCCCACGACCCGGACAAGGAGACCGCCGGTCTCTATACCTCCACCACCGAGAACCGACGCAAGGACGGCGGCTATCCCAGCGGTCACACCAATGCCGGTTACCTGGCGTCCATGGCCCTGGCCTATGCGCTGCCCCAGCGCTTCTCGGAGATGCTGACCCGCGCCTCGCAACTGGGCGAGGACCGCATCGTCGCCGGCATGCATTCGCCGGTGGACGTGATCGGCGGCCGCGTCCATTCCATGATCGTGGCCAGCTACGCGCTGAACCAGGCGGATATCGCCGCCGAAGCGGACGCCGCCTACCAGCGGGCGCAGTCGTATTTCGGTGACCTGGCGGCCGCCGAGGACATGACCCTGTACGAGTATGCCCACCGTGAGGTGACCGACGAAGCCGGGCTGATCGACGGCAGCAATGTCAACATCGAGGTCTACGACAACAACCTCTACGACGACCACGAAGCCAACAAGGAAGCCTACCGCTTCCGCATGACCTACGGCATGACCCAGGACGCCAGCCTGGCGGGCCAGGCCCCCATCGTGCCGGAAGGCGCCGAGGCCCTGCTGAAATCGCGCCAGCCCTACCTGACCGACGCCCAGCGCCGCGCGGTGCTGTACACCACGTCCATCGACTCGGGCTACCCGATCCTGGACGGCACCTATGGCTGGGGCCGCCTGGACCTGGTAACCGCTGCCGACGGCTACGGTGCTTTCGAGGGCGATGTGGCGGTGACCATGGATGCCAGTCTGGGCGGATTCGCGGTTCACGACTGGTGGCGCAACGACATCACCGGTGAAGGCATGCTCACCAAGGCCGGGACCGGCCAGTTGACCCTGACCGGCGACAACCGATACAGCGGCGGCACGCTGCTGCAGGGTGGCGTTCTGGAAGCGACCTCCACCTCGGCGTTCGGTGCAGGCGATCTGTATGTCGAAGACGGCACCGCACGGGTGGATGCCGAAGGCGCCCTGGCCATCGATGGAAGCTTCACCATGGATGGCGGCGAGCTGGCGCTGGTGATGGATGAGGACGCCAGCCAGGTGAGCGTGGCCAAGCGCGTCTACATCGACGGCGGCGACCTGACGCTGGACTTCTCGGGCTACGCGCCGACCGCCGGTACGGCGCTGACGCTGGTGGAAGGGGCATCTCTGCAAGGGACATTCGGCAGCGTGGATGCCGGCGACGTGACGGTTGAGTTGAGCTACACCGACAGCAGCGTGATCGCCACTGTCCAGTAATCCCCGACGCGCATTTTACGGCCCGTCGTGGCCCGCGATTGCCCGTGGCCGGGTGGTCGCGGGCACTCCCTTCGGAGTGCTGCTATCGGTCAGAATGACACTGTCGGTTCAGTGTGCCGGTTGCCAGCGGTGTTGCGAGGCGATGTGCGCCTCCATGCAGATGGCGCAGTTGCGCTTGCGGCAGGTGTCGGGATCGTGCACTTCCATGCCGAGGCTGTGGCCGTCCTCCGCTGCAGCGCGCGGCAGATCCCGGAACTGGCTGATGTGGCGTTCCAGGGCCGATTCCGCTTCGCCAACGTTACCGAACGGGCCCAGATCCACCGCTTCCCGGGTCCTGACATACCAGCCGACCAGCGTATGGACGAAGCGCTCGCTGCGAACCGGTCGATACATCTTCTGTTGCACACTCATGCCGACGACTCCCTGATGCGCATGGCCTTTTCCATACGACTACCCATGCGAATGCCCACTCGAACACCCATTCGAACGACCGTCCAAACGCCCCGCTGACGATGACCCAACCGGAGACGGCCTGCGGCCATCCTGCTCCGCCGCCGTGCGATTTGATTTGGCCGCTGTGACATTCGTCACATTCATTCTGGTCAACCGGCGGAGTTTTGAGGGGGAGTAACACAGCTGCAGCGATTCTTCTCCGAAAAAATCTGGCGAATGTTGCATCCGAACGAGCGCCTCGAGCGCATAGGCTATAGCGAAGTGATTGTTTTCGCGGTTGCAATAGCAAAATGCACGGTTTTACCAATTTTGACAATTTGGCGAGCTGGTACATCTGTCCCATCAAATTGCTGTTTTGTCTGGCAATTAGCTTTTGCAGTTTGTTGGGCTGACTGAAATGTCATGTCGCCGTGTCAGAGAGGTCATGGCGACGCTGTGATGTCGATCACTATTTTCAAGAACAGGAGGCCATTTCCCGTTTGCCGAATGCCTCTTTCACAAGAAGAACGGCAAGCCGAGTCGGTAGGCGCCACAAGCGCAGCAGGAATGGACTCTGAGGAAGACCGCTCTTCAGACCGGGAAACCGGGCTGCAGTGAGAGCCAGTCAACAAAAAAGGGACAAGCCGATGAGACATCGAATCACTGAAGTTATTTGCTGTAGTGCGTTGTGTTCCATGCTTCCGGCGGGGATCGCCCTGGCCGCATCGAATCCCGATGACGGTCACCGCCAGGAGTTCTCCTTCCAGGGTGCCTATCTGATCACCGATGACGACCGCACCGACGAATACGGTTCGGGGGTGCGCGCCACCTACGGCTTCCAGTTGGACGAAAGCCTGTGGCTGGAGCCCCACCTGTTCGCCAACATCATCGAGACCGGTGACGACGCCGGGGTTGACGCCTACCAGCAGGGGCTGGGCAGCGACCTGGCCTACCGCTTCCGCACCGACAGTGACCTGCAACCGTTCGTGCTCGCCGGCCTGGGCGTTTCACGAAACGACGTGGACGGGGACGACGAGAGCGAGTTTGGCGGCTTTGCCAATGTGGGCGTGGGCCTCCTGAGCCCGGCCTTCACGGAAACCGGTCTGCGCGTTCGCGCCGATGCCCGCTACCTCTACGACACCTACGACGATGGCTACCAGGACATCCACATTGCGCTGGGGATCACCATTCCCATCGGCGCGGTGCGTGAGCGCGTGGTGGAGAAGACCGTGGTGGTCGAGAAGACCCGCGTCCAGGAGCTGGCGGATTCCGATGGTGACGGCGTCGTCGACGGCGTTGACCAGTGCCCCAACACGCTTGAGGGGCTGGATGTCGATGCCGTTGGCTGCGTCGATTCGGGCCAGGCCCAGACTGTTGTGCTGCGGGGCGTCAGCTTCGAGTTCAACTCCGCCCGCCTGACCGCCAACGCGCGCGACATCCTGCAGCGCGCCGGCGATGCCCTGCAGGGGCAGCCGGACCTGAAGGTTGAGCTGGCCGGACACACCGACAACGTCGGCGCCGCCGCCTACAACCAGCAGCTGTCCCAGGAACGGGCGGACGCCGTGCGTGACTACCTGCTGGATCAGGGCGTGCGCCCGGGGCAGGTCACCGCCACGGGCTATGGCGAGACGCAACCACTGATGTCGAACGACACCGAGCAGGGTCGCGAGAGAAACCGGCGCGTTGAATTCAACGTCCTCTCTGGCGAATAAGCAGAAAAGGGAGAAGTGATCATGTTGAACAGGAAGCTTTGGTTCGCACTCTTGGGCTTGATGACCCTTTTTGTTCTCGCTGGCTGTAATTCCGACAGCAGCGGGGATTCGGACTCGGCGGTAGCCGGTGTGGTGGAAGAGCAGAACGACGATGGCGACGGCATCGCCGAGGATGAGGACAATTGTCCCGCCATCTTCAACCCATTGCAGGAAGACGCCGACGGCGATGGCATCGGCGATGCCTGCGACACCGATTCGGACAACGACGGCCTCAGTGACGCCGCCGATAACTGCCCGCTGGTGGCCAACCCCGGCCAGGAGGACGCCGATGGCGACGGCCTGGGTGATGTCTGTGACAACAACGCCGACGGCGACATGGACGGCTTCGACGACGACGTCGACAACTGCCCGGCCGTGCCGAACCCGGGCCAGGAGAACCAGGATCGCGATTCCTTCGGCGATGCCTGCGATTCGGACCAGGACGGCGACGGCGTCGACAACGGTGCCGATAATTGCCCGGCGGTATCGAATGCCAGTCAGGCGGATTTTGATAACGATGGCGCGGGCAACGCCTGCGACGCTGACCTGGACGGCGATGGCGCGGATAACGACGCTGACAACTGCCCGTTGTTTGCAAATCCCGGCCAGGAGGACGGCGACGGTGATGGGATCGGCGACGCCTGTGAAGACAGCGTAGACGGCGACGGCGATGGCCTGCCGGATTCCGATGACAATTGTCCGGCGGTGGCCAATCCTAACCAGGAAGACCTGGACGGCGATGGTACGGGCAACGCCTGCGACGCCGACACCGACGGCGACGGCATCGAAGACGAGAACGCGCTGGGCCAGCCCAACGACAACTGCCCGCTGGTGCAGAACGCGGACCAGGCCGACACGGACGGCGATGGTCTGGGTGACGCCTGCGACCTGATCGACGATACCGAGTACGCCTGCGACATCTCCGGGGAAACGTTCTCCCCATTCCTGGCCGATAACGACGCCACGTCCACGGCGGATGATTCCGGCTGTCTGCTGGGCGGTGTCCTCGGCGGCGCGACCTGTGGCGTCAGCGGGGCGGCCAACGTGATCGACAATGATCTGGGCAACGCCGCGACCATCTACAACACCAATCTGCTGGGCCTGTCAGAGGCCATGCTGCGGGTCGCCGATACCTCCGGTTTCGTCTATCCGGGCCAAAACGTGCTGGGCGTGTCCATTGCCGAGAGCGCACAGCTCTTGCAGCTGGACCTCCTGGCCAACAACACCCTGATCGTCCGTACCCTACTGGATGGTGAAGTACAGGAAAGCAGTGACGGAGACATCGGTGTGGATCTGGACCTGTTGGGTGTATCCGGCATGCTGGGTGGCACCGAACAGGGCTTCCTGGTGTTCCAGACCTCTCTGCCGTTCAATCAGGTGGAAATCATCAACGGCGGCTTCGGAGTGTTGTCGGTGCTTGACGAGTTCAGCGTCTACAGCGTCTGCGCCAGCCGCACCGAGGTGACTCCATAATGTCCCG
This sequence comes from Marinobacter sp. JSM 1782161, assembly GCF_011421605.1. Taxonomy (NCBI): domain Bacteria; kingdom Pseudomonadati; phylum Pseudomonadota; class Gammaproteobacteria; order Pseudomonadales; family Marinobacteraceae; genus Marinobacter; species Marinobacter sp. JSM 1782161. The sequence continues at coordinate 1,393,295 of NZ_WSSA01000002.1, read as the reverse complement.
ATAGCAAAGAACGTCTTCCTTGCGGCGTGAGGATTTGGGTCGGCATCTGCCGGCCCTTTTTTGTGGTCTTCCAGTCATCGCCGGGAGCCTTTCCCACATTGATCAGGCCCCGATAGGCGCGAGCGCGTGTCCGCTCTGGAGTGCAGCGAGGGTTGTCTGCCGGACGCAGGCCACGTAGCCTCCGGGTGCTCGTCGATCGATCCGAACCCATCTTTGTGCGGCATCACGCTGCCCATTCCGGAGAGTGACGTTCCCCATGCTGGAAAACCACAGCGCCCTGGCCGGCCAGTTCTTCGGTCTCATCTCGCTGATTCTCTGCGCCCTGGCGTTTGCCAGCAAGCAGGATGATCGGCTGCTGAAGCTGCTGCTCGCGGCGAACGTGGCCTTCGCCCTGCAGTTTCTGTTTTTCGAAAGCTGGACGGCTGCCGCCCTGACGGTACTGGTGATCGTGCGTATCGGGCTGGCGAGGCGTTATCCGGGCAACCGGGGCGTGATGGCGCTGGTTCTGGCGGCCAGCGGCATGGCTGCGGCGCTGACCTGGCAGGGATGGGCGGACCTGCCAGCTCTCGTGGCCATGGTGCTGGGAACCATGGGCATGTTTCTGTTGCGGGGCATCCCCATGCGCGTCTGTCTGGGCCTGGCCGCCGTGGCCTGGATGCTCAGCCACCTGCTGGTCGGCTCGGTTGGCGGGACACTGGCCGAAGGCCTCGTGCTCTTCACCAACGCCATTACCATTTACCGTCTGATGCGGGACCGGCGGCGTTATCCGGACGTGATTCGATAGCGTTTCGGGTTCGCGTCGGGCCCGGCCCGGGCCTTACCCCATCTTCCGTTTACTCCACTTTCCGGTTACTCCACCTCCTTCAGGCGCACCGCACTGACCGTCCCCGCCGCGCCCATCAGGCCCAGCAGGAGGATCACCGCCGTCGGCGAAATCAGCGAGGCCAGGGCGCTGATGCCGCCGGTGACCAGTAACAACACGCCGATCACGGTGTTGCTCACCGAGGTGTAGTCGGTGCGCTTGTTGCCGCCGGCCATATCCACCAGGTAGGTCTTTCGGCCCAGGCGCACCCCGGCGTGGGCGATGCTCAGGACGAAAAAGGCGGCCGGGTAGAACCAGGGTGAGCTGGCCGATTCCCCGGTCAGCAGGTTCCACACGCCGATCACCAGGCACACGCCGCTGGCAATCACGGCGCCGCGAATCATCACCTGGCGGCTGGATCGGTCCGCCATCCAGCCCCAGACGGTGGCGCTGACTGAGCTGGCAAGGCTGCTGGCGAGCAGGAAGCTGCCCAGCAACCAGCCGCTGTCGTCCTGCTGCTGCGCCAGCAGCACGAAGTAGGGGGAGGCCAGGGCGGAGCACAGCAGCAAGGCCCGGGTGATGACGAAATGGCGAAAAGGCGCGTCGTCCCGCAGCAGCGACAGGTTCCTGATGGCTTCCTGCAAGGCGTGGCCGCCGCCGCTGGTCTCGCCGGGTTCTTCCTCGATTCCGGAAAACAGCACGCTGGCGATCACCCAGAGAACCGCCGCCAGCCCCAGCAGCGAAACGTAGAATGGCAGTGTCGGTTCGCCTCGCTCCCAGAACAGCAGGACGGTCAGCAGCACCGTGGCCGAGCCGCCGATGGTGGTGGCCAGTCCGCCCAGTCGGCCGCGCCGGGTCTTGGGCACGCACTTGCCCTGCACGTCTTTCATCGCCACCGAGCAGAAGCCGCGGGCCAGGGAGAACAGGATCAGCGCGCCCACGACGCCGAGCCCGGCGGCGTTGCCGTCCAGAAACCAGACGCTGCCGGCCATGGCGGCGACGCTGACGGCCTGGCCCAGGCTGCCGCCTACCCAGAACCACTTGCGCACCGGGCGCTGGCGGACCCAGGCGCCGATGACCATCTGCGGAATCAGCGATCCCGACTCGCGGATGGGCACCAGCCAGGCCACCAGCGCCGGGGCGCCGACGGCCCCGAGCAACCAGGCGAGCACCGTTTTGGGACTGATCAGCAGATCGCCCAGCTTGGTCAGCACCAGGCTGCCCAGGATCAGGAAAAAGTTACGCGGGACTTCCTGGCAGGCATCGTCGGAAATGTCCGTGCAGACGCGGGCGTCCTCTTCGTTGGCGATCAGGCTGTAGAGTTTTTCTGTGGTGTCGCGCTGCGGCTCTGCCAAGGGGCCTCCGATTCCATAAGCAAAAGAACGCCAAGGATAGCAGCGCGGTGCCCCGTCGTCAGCGCGACGGCTTAACCGGAACGTTCAGCCGAAGAGCGTCAGATGGTTGTCCCAGCGCATGTCTGAATGGGACAGGGTTTCGGTGCCCGCGCTGTCCGCGTGGATTCGCTGCACCGAGCCGTTGCCGGAGGAGACCACAAACGAGTCGTCGGCCAGGGGCAGGGCGCCCGCCACGTCCGCCACATCGAGATGACGGACCAGGGCGCCGGTAGCGTGGTTGATCACCACCACCAGGCCACCGCGAGGCGCGGTGACGACGGTGTAGGGTCCGGTGTGAGAGCAGGCGATGCTGGCGGTGTAGTTGCGCAGGCGCGGCTGCAGGTCGTCGGGCAGGGAGATTTCGTCGAACGTGCCACGGCGGGTGTCCAGTCGGGCGATCAGCGGCGGCGTTTCCCACTCCGGGCCCTGGTACTGGTAGCCCGCGATCACGATACCGTCGGGGCTGACATCCAGGTGACGGCAGCTCAACTGGTGGTGGGAGGGCTCATGGCGCTCGCGGATCTTGCCGCTGTGCCGATCCATCAACAGCAGCGCCGGCTGCATCGTATCCAGGTTGAGCTTGATGCGGTCGTAGTCGGGGTGGGTTTCGATCCCGCCCAGGGCCACGATCAGCGTCTCGCCGTCGGGATGCAGGCGCAGTTCGTGGGGCCCGATGCCGTCGACCGGCATATCCCGCACCGCACGGTAATTCCGGTCGGCGTCGTATACCCGCACCAGCCCTTCGCTGGTGGTGTAGTGGTTCATGGTCACGTAGAGAAAGCGACCGTCCGGGCTGAACACGCCGTGGCCATAGAAATGGTGGTCTGTGCCGGCGGCGATGGTCGCCACCGTCTCGCCCCGTGCGGTATCGACCACGTAGAAATGCCGTCCCGGCCGGCGGGCAAACAGCAGCGCCTGGTCCGATGCCGGACGGGCGCAGCCACCGTGGCAGCGGTCCGCTACCGGCAGCCGGAAGCGCGGGCGGCCTTGAAGGTCGATGCCGGCGATGAAGTGCTTCCCCGCCGGGTCGTCCACGGCGCTGAGGATCAGCGGTTCACGGTTCAGGCCGGCGGCGAGGGTCAGGCGACCGGTGCCGGCCGCCATCAGGCCGGCCGCGGTGGCTTGCAGGAAATGTCGGCGGCTGAGCATGGATCAGTCCCCGTCGCTGGCGTTGAAACCGCGAGTCACGCCCAGGGCCGGGGCAATGCGGCCGGCCAGGACCTGCTCCAGTTGGGTCACCTCGATGTACAGCGACTGCAGTTGGGCGTAGCCCGCCTCGTCGGCCAGCAGCGGGGCCATCGCCGTGGGCAGGGCCTGGAACTCGTCGAGCGTGTTCTGTAGCTGCTGATCGAGTCGCTGTGCCAGGTCGGCGTGGCCGGCGGCCGTCAGCCGCGCCTGCAGGCCGGGTTTGAAGTATTGGTCCAGGCCCTCGATGGATGCCTGGATGGCCGCCAGGGACTGGCCGCTGCGCCAGGCGTCGCCCAGGTAGGGGTTGTGTCGGGTATTACCGCGCAGCCCCATCGGATCCGCCAGGCGCCGGTCCTGCAGGATTTCCAGGCCGTTCAGGGCGGCCTCTACGGTGCGGTGTTCGTAGCGATCCTGTTGTCGGTAGAAGTTGCCGAAGGCGCGCCAGTCTTCGGCCAGGGTGGCGGTGGTCAGCTCCAGGTGGCCGCCGATGGCGGTGAGCAAGAGACAGGTGTTGGCGGCGGGCAGTGCGTCGTCGCCATCCTGCATGGCCGGGTCGTAGAGCAGGTATTCGATGGCCGGGAAGCCCTGCAGGGCAACGCCCGAGTCGTCCACCAGGTCCTGCACGGCGGCGTTTTCCTGCTTGAGGGCGTAGCTGACCTTGCGGGCTACCAGGTTCTTGGCATCGGGCCAGAACTGGATCTGCCAGGCGCGGCTGTCCTGCTCGATGGGGCCGAAGTCGACAAAGCGGATGGCCTGCCAGTCCAGGAACGCGGCGCGCCAGTCCGCCACCAGCCTGGCGCGGCCGGTGTCGTCGGGGGCGTCGCAATAGGCCGTGGCCGATTGCTGCAGGGTCTGGGCGGAGGCGGCCAGGGCGTCGTAGCCGGACTGGAACGCCGCGTGCCACGTGTCCCGCGGCGTGTCGGCAGCCTGGGCGGTCAGGGCGAAGGCGCCGAAGACGGCGGCCAGCAGAGGACGGCCAGGGCGGGCGAATGCAGGCATGGTTGATCTCCGGTCAGAGCGAGTTCAAAAAACGGATCAGGGCGGCGCGCCCGTCGCTGTCCAGCGCGCGGTAGCCGTCGCGGGAAGCAGCGGCTTCACCGCCGTGCCAGAGCACCGCTTCCTCCAGGGTGCGGGCGCGGCCGTCGTGCAGGAAGCCGGCGCGTGGGTTGACCTGTTTGGCCAGTCCAATGCCCCACAGGGGCGAGGTGCGCCACTCGTTGCCATCGGCCAGGAACTCGCCCCGGCCATCCGCCAGGGCCGGCCCCATGTCGTGCAGGAGCAGGTCGGTATACGGCCAGATGGTCTGGTGGCTGAGGTCCGGACGGTCGGCGATGGTTCCGGTGACCTGGCGCGGCGTATGGCAGCCGGCGCAGCCGATGTCATTGAAAATTCGCGCGCCCTGGCGCACCTCGGGCTGTTCCATGTTCCGCCGTACCGGTACGGCCAGGCTGCTGGCGTAGAAGTCGATGAAGCGGGCCACCTTGTCGCTGACTTCCGGCTCGCCGCCGTGGGCAAATGACTCGCATTGCTGCTGCGGCGTGCAGTCGGTGGCCGGCACCAGGCTGGAGGTCAGGCCCATGTCGCCGGCAAAGGCGTCCATGCTTTGCTGGAACACCGACGGTGCGCCGGCTTTCCAGCCGAAACGGCCGATCACGGTATCGCCGCCGGCCTTGTCCCAGACCCGGTTGATGCGGCCTGAGATGCCATCGTGGTTCTGGTCGTCGGGGTCGACGCTGGCTTCCAGGTCGGCCGCTGGAATGGCGGCCAGCAGGCCCATGCCGATCATCGGCGGGGCGACGCGCGGGGACGTCAGCAGATTCTCCGGCAGGGGGCCGAACTGCGGGTTCTCGATGCGGTAGACCGGCCGTTCCAGGGTGATGACGGTGCCGTCGTCGAGCGTTTGTTCCACCGGCTCCCAGCTCAGGACCAGATCCGCTTCCGGCGTCTGGCCGGTGATGGCGGCGGTCTGGAGCTGGCTGCCGTAGACCGGTGCCGGCTTGAAACCGTGCCGTTTCAGGAGCTGCGCATCGGCTTGCGGATCGGCGGGCACCGACAGGCGCAGGAACAGCGAGACCGGCGCTTCACCCGGGCCGGGTGGATGGCCCCGGCCGTCCTTGATGTGGCAGCCCTGGCAGCTGTTGGTGTTGAACAGGGGGCCCAGGCCGTCGCGGGCGTCGGTGCTGGCCGGGGCTTCCACCCAGGGATTGCGGAAAAAACTGTTGCCCACGCTGAAATCCAGGCGCCTGGTCATGGGCAGGTTGCCCTGGGGCAGGGAAAAGGCGTTGTGGTCGAACTGCTTCACGGAGCCGTCACCACCGGTCATCGGCGTGTCCTGGATGGGCGGAGCCCCGGCGGCGGGGAAGGCGGTCAGGCCCAGAAACGCGGCCAGGAACAGGGTGTAACCTTCTCTCATCAATCTCTTTGGATCTCGTGCAAACGGCACGGGCCCGGTGCTCAGTCACCGGGCCCGGAAAACCAGGGCTCAGAACGTGTGGCCGGCGTCGTCCGGCTGCAGCGACTCCACGCCCAGCAGGCGGGACGCTTCCTCGATGTCGCCGGTCTGGTTCACCAGCGCGACGATGGCGTCGTTAATGATTTTTGCGCCCTGCTCGTTGCCCGGTGCAATCATCATGTCGAAGGTCATCGCGTCGCTGTCTGCTTCGGCCGTCTGCTTCATGGTCTGCAGAGCGGCCATGGTCTGGTTGAGGTCGTCACGCAGTTGCTTGTCCAGCGCCGGATCGGATTGGGCGACCAGGTCCGACAGCGATGGGCCGCTCACGGCGGTGCCGTCCACCCGGGTGTAGCTGCCGCTGTAGATGTTGCGGATGCCGAGGGCATTGTAATAGTGCGAGTTGTGGGTGTTGTCGCTGAAGCAGTCGTGTTCGTCCTCGAACGAGTTGGCCTCCAGTGCCACTTTCATGCGCTCGCCGGCCAGCTCGCCCAGGGACAGGGAGCCCATGCCGAACAGCATTTTCTGGATCGCCGCCTGGGGTTCCATCGCGGTCAGCTCGGCACGGTAGTTGTCGGTTGTGCCAGGTGCCCACTGCGCCACCATCCACTCAAGGTCCGAGATCAGCAGGTCTGTGGCAGCATCCAGATAGGCGGCTCGGCGGTCGCAGTGGCCGTGGGTGCAACCTTCGCCCTGGACGTAATCGCTGGCGGGACGCTCGCCATTGCCGGCCTGGAAGCCGTGGGTGTCCTGACCCCAGAGCAGGAATTCGATGGCGTGGTAGCCGGTGGCCACGTTGGCCTCGGAACCGCCGATTTCGTTCAGGTCGGCCAGCAACACCGGCGTGAGGGTGGCCACATCGATGGTTTCGCCGCCGATGTTGATGGTTTCGCTGGCGATGATGTTGACCGTGGCGCCGGCATTGCCCAGCTCGTACTGGTAATCGCTGGTCTCGACGTAATCGATCATGCCTTCGTCCAGCGGCCAGGCATTGAGCTCACCTTCCCAGTCATCCACGATGGCGTTTCCGAAGCGGAACACTTCGGATTGCTGGTAGGGCACCCGGGAAGCCAGCCAGGCCTCGCGTGCCGCCTGCAGATTGGCCTCGGTGGGATTGGCGATCAGCGTATCGGTTGCGACGTCCAGGGCCCGGGCCGTGATCAGCGCATCTTCGTAGGTCGCGTGGGCGATGTCGGCGTATTGCTCGACCACGTTGGCCGGTGTGGCGGGCTTGTCCGACTGGGCCGAGTTGCCCTGGAGGCTGCTGCATGCGGTCAGCGCTACCGGAAGGGATACGGCAAACGACAGCGCTTTCATGTTAAAACCTGACTTCATCGAGTGGTGCTCCCTGTCAACCATGCGTCGTTGAATATTATTAATGATATTAATTTGTATTTGCGATTATAGAACTAACGATCGCAATTGCAATTAGTGCGAAGAGGTATTGTTCCGCTCTGGGCCCTGGGGCCTAATAACGCTTTCACCGGATAGGCACATGCCGTCATGCTGAGTTATCTCCACGCTTTCCACGCCGGCAATTTTGCCGATGTCCACAAGCACATCGGGTTGTTCCTGGCGCTACGCCTGTTGCAGAAGAAACCGTCCGCCGTGGCCTGTTTCGATACCCACGGCGGCAGTGCCTCTTACGACCTGGAGGGAGAACGACCGCGCAAGACCGGTGAGGCCGACGAAGGCATCCGCAAACTGTGGGCGTGTCGTGACGATTTGCAGCACCCGCTCTGGAAAGAGGTCTGGCGCCTGTTGGATGGGCCGGATTCGCCGGGTGGTGAAACACTGCGGTTTTACCCGGGGTCGCCGGCCTGGTTCGAACAACTGGCGCGGGACCAGGACCGGTTCACCGTATTTGAGCTTCACTCCGGCGAGAGCCAGCGGCTGCACGACTGGGCCGGTACACGCCGGGTCGATGTGCGGGCCGAGGATGGGTTTGCGGGCCTGCTCAGGGCTTTGCCGCCAAAAGAGCCGCGCCTGCTGACGCTGATCGATCCGCCGTACGAGGTGAAGGACGATTACCTGACCACCGCGGAAACGGTCATCAAGGCCTGGCAGCGCTGCCGCCATGGTGTCTATCTTGTATGGTATCCGATACTGCCGGATGCCCGGCATGAGGCCATGATCCGCCGCCTGCAGGACAGCCCTGTGCGCAAGGTGCTGCACAGCCAGTACCGCCTGGAAACACCGCCGGAGCGGGGCATGGCCGGGTCGGGGCTGTTGCTGGTGAACCCGCCCTGGGAATGGGCGGGCCTGATGGAAAGTATGCTGGAGGAAGTGCGTAGCAGCGGCGCGATCGATGCCCGGCAACGCATCGACTGGGCGGTACCCGAAGCCTGACCGGCCGCCCCGGTATCTCGCGCTCCTCCGCCACCACAGACCGAAAGACGCAAGGAGCACCTATGTCCTCGATTCATCCGTCCCGCGATCGTCTTGAATCCCTCGTGCAACGTTTCTCCCCGGAAGAACCGGTGGTGATGCTCAACCTGCTGCGCTTCCGGGAGGAGGCGAGCTATGCCGAAGAAACCGACGAGCGGCCCTGTTCCGGGCGCGAAGCCTATGCCCGCTACAGCAAGCTGGCGCTCGGCCAACTGGCCCGCGTTGGTGCCCGGCCGGAATGGATGGGGCAGGCCATGGCGCCGGTGATCGCGCCGCACGACGAGGACTGGGACGAAGTGCTGCTGGTGCGTTATCCCTCGGCCCAGGCTTTCCTTAACATGGTGGCCGCGCCGGAGTATCGGGCCATTGTGCATCACCGCACGGCGGCCCTGGCCGATTCCCGCCTGATTGCCATGCGCCCTCAGTCCTCCTGATATGGGCGTCGATTCCGATTCCGGTCACCCGCAGCTCGTGGCGCGGGATCAGTGGGCCCTGCCGACCACCTCGGTACACCGCACCCTGCGCGATGCCCTGGCGGATGTGTTCGCCCGGGTGCGGGCGCCGGACTGGCTGCAGGACGAGCGCGACGCCAACGGCGAGTCCCTGCAGCCGCTAAGCGACCATCAACTCGCCCGCTGGGCACCGTCTCCGGACTGGCGTCGGGGTCTGGCCGGCTTTGCCGACGGCCTGGACCAGTGGCGCAATCGCTGGCGTGACAGTCAGCCGGTGACCTTTCTGGTAGCGCCGCCTTTCTCGGGTGTGACGCGAGCACTGGAGGCTTTGGCCGAAGACCGCCAGTGGCGCCTGATCCAGCCGCCGCCCGGTGGCAGCATCCACCGCGGGGAAGACTTGCAGGCCTGGTGGGCCCAGTTCGAGGGCGACGAGCCCTGGGTTTTGCCGGAGCTGGGCCATTGCTGGCTGCGCACGCCCGGTGGGCTGGCACTGGTGCGCCGGCTGCTGGGCGCCGCTACCGAGGGATCGCTGGGGCCCGGAATCGTGGCCGCGTCCAGTTGGTGCTGGACGTTCTGGAACCACCTGATGCCGGAATTGCGTGTGCCGGTGATCACTGCCCAGGCCTTCGACAGCGAGCGTCTGGGCCAGTGGCTGACCACCCTGGAGAACGACACGCGGCCCCGTTTCCACCTGACCACCGACGACAGCCTCGTGGCGGCCCCGGACGGTGAAGGCGAATCAGGTTTCCTGCGCGATCTGGCGGCCTGGTCCCGGGGCCTGCCGGAAGTTGCCTGGGCCGTGTGGCGTCGTGCTTTGCGGGCACGTCCCGAAGACAAGGCGGCGACGGCGGACGCAAGCGGGGCGACTGACAACGGCGAGCGCTGCTGGGTGGTGCCCTGGTCGCAGTTGACCCTGCCGGCGCTGCCGCCGGGCGAATCCCGCCCGCTGGCTTTCGTGCTGCACGCGTTGCTGCTGCACCAGGGGCTCGATGAAAGCACCTTGCAGCCGGTCACCGGATTGGGGGATGACGACATCCAGTTGGCGCTGCATTCCCTGCGCCGTGCGGAACTCGTGGAGCCGCACCCCCGGGGCTGGTTTGTCAGCGCCGGCGGCTATCCGGCGGTGCGGCGTTACCTGCAGAGTGAAGGGTTCGCCGTGGACGGTTTCTGAGGCGGGGCCGCACCGGTTAATAGAGGAGACAGCGATGGAAGAGCTGGGACTGGGCAAGGCGCTGGAAGCGATCACCTCCGGCGCATTGCTGGATGCGATTCTGCTGGCGATTGGCGCCTGGGTGCTGATCGTCGCCATCCAGTTGGCGGTGCCGCGGGTGGCGTCGCGCTTCTCCGGCAAGACCCGGCTGTACATCCTGGCGGTGGCCCCGCTGCTGAGGCTGGTGATTATCGTCGGCGTGATCATCCTGGTGGTGCCGATCCTGGTGGAGCCCACGTTCGAGAACCTGATCGCTATCTTCGGGGCGCTGGCCCTGGCGTTGGGGTTCGCGTTCAAGGACTACGCCAACAGTCTGCTGGCGGGTATCGTGACCCTCTACGAGATGCCATACCGGCCCGGTGACTGGATCGAGGTGGATGGCCGCTACGGCGAAGTCCGCGCCATCGGTACCCGGGCGGCGACCATCGTCACCGCGGACGACACGGCGGTGGTGATTCCCCACAGCAAGCTCTGGGACGCGTTGATCGCCAACGCCAACAGCGGCACCAGCAACCTGATGTGCGTGGCCGAGTTCTACCTGGCGCCGGAGCACGACGCCGCCGAAGTCCGTACAGCCCTGCGCGATGTCGCTTTTACCAGCCCTTGGGTGAAGACCTACCAGCCGGTTATCGTTGTGCTCAGCGAAACGCCCTGGGGCACCCGTTACCGGGTCAAGGCTTACCCGATCGATCCGCGAGACCAGTTCCAGTTCATCTCCGATCTCACCATCCGCGGCAAGGTGGCGCTTCGGCAACTCAATGCGACCCCGGTGACCGCGCCGGTGGCGGTCGGCCCGTAGTGGCCGCCAACCTGGACACAAGGACCACTGTCATGAAATACCCGATCACCCTCACTCTGCTGGCCACCGCTTCGTTGCTGGGCGGTTGCGCCAGCGGTGGTGCCGTGGATGCGCCCGACCTGATCCCGGGCGAGCTGGCCGCGGGGCGTTATGTGGCGGAGGATGAAAACCAGGTCTGGGTCTTCTGGCCCAACGGTGTGTTTGAACGCGCTCTGGCCCGATCTGCCGACAAACCGCCGGTCATCGACTGGGGGCAGTGGTGGCCGGTGCCGGGCGATCAGACCCTGGTGGCGCGGGGCGGTGGTGCTGCGCCGGAGATGCTGCGGATCGTGTCGGGGAAAACGCTGGCGTTGCCGGTCGCCGGGACGGCGGCGCCGGTCGAGCTGGAATGGGAAGACGCTCCGGCGCCGCTGCAACAGGACCGGTCCATGGCGCTGTGTTTCATGACGATGGCAGACGCGCCGCTGGCCTATGATCCCCGCACCATGCGTAACTGGCCGGTGGCGATGGAGCAGGCCTACCCACAACTGGAAACCATCTATGCCCAGTCGGAGCGCCAGCCGCCGCAACGGGTGGCGGTGAGCGTCGATGGCCACTGGGTTCAACGGGAAGCGCCGGACGCCGGCGGCGAACAGCTCTTCCTGAGGGTGTCGCAGGTGAACGGCGTGATGGATGCGGACTCTCTGCGCTGCCCGGCGCTGGACCTGCAGGGCCAGGACTGGGTCCTGCGACAGCTGGACCGCCAACCGGTCCAGACGGAGGGCGATCACGACCCGGTGCACATCATCTTCGGAGAGGATCGCCGTGCGTACGGACTGGCGGGATGCAATCGTTTCAGCGGTCCGTTTGAACGACGTCGGGATGCCCTGAGCCTGGGGCCGTTGGCCACCACTCGCATGATGTGCCCGCAACGGCAGGAAACCGAACAGGCGTTCCTGGATGCGCTCGGCCGCACCGAACGCTTTGCCATCGAGGGGCGCCGTCTGTTTCTGATGTCTGGTAACGGGCAGGTACTGGCGGTGCTGCGCGCTTCAGAATGACGGGGCGCCAAGCATAAAAAAAGGCGTGACCCGAGGGCCACGCCTTTTTTCAATGCGATGAAGCGGTCTGGATCAGGAGCCCTGTTCCATCTCCGCTTCTTTCTCCTTGACCATGGAGGTGATGGTGTCCAGCACCTGCTGGCCACGCTCGCCGGCGGCCTCGATGTAGGTGTCACGAACGCCCATGCTGGCTTCCCGGAAGGCCTGACGCTCTTCGTCGGTCAGCTCGATAACCTCGATGTCGCTGTTGTTCTTGATCTTCTCAAGACGCTCCTGGTTGAACTGCGACTGCTTGTCGTAGATGTAGTCGACCAGGTTGTCACGCGCGGTGTTCAGAGCGGTGCGCTGATCCTCCGGCAGCCCCTCGTACCAGTCCTTGCCGGCAATCACGGTGGCGATGAACTGGGCGTGGTGGGCCAGGGTCATGGCTTCCTGTACTTCGTAGAAGCTCATTTCCTCGATGGCGAAGATCGGGTTGACCTGACCGTCGATCTGCTTCAGCTGGAGGCCACTGTAGACCTCAGAATAGGGCATCGGGGTCGGGTTGGCGCCGTAGGCCTTGTAGGATTCGGTCAGAATCGGCGAGGTCATGGTGCGCATCTTGAAGTCTTCGAAGTCGGCCGGGGTACGCAGCGGCTTGTTGCCGGTCCAGACCATCCAGCCTTCCGGCACGATGCTCAGCAGCTCCAGGCCCTGGGCGTTGTAGCGGTCGGAGAACAGGTCGTGGACCTCGTCGCTGGACAGTACGGCCTTGTTGACGTCGTTGTTGTCAGACAGCACGAAGTGCAGGGTGAAAATACCCACTTCGGGAATGACAGAGGCCAGGTGGCCCGGAGACGCAAAGGCCAGCTCGACAGCGCCCTGCTGGACCAGTTCGGTCAACTGGGAGGACGTGCCCAGGGAGCCGTAGGGGTAGATCTCTACCTTGACGCCACCGTCAGTGGCTTCCTCGATTTCTTTCTTGAATTCCTGGGCGTAGGCATCCTGCACACTGCCCTCGATTTCTTCGAGCGCGAAGCGCCAGGTCACCGGCTCACTCTTGGCCGCGGATTCGGACGATGAGCTGGAACTTTCCTGCTGGGTATTCGCATCCTGGTTGGCGCTGTCATCGCCTGATTCCGAACACCCGACAAGGGCGAATGCCATCAGAATTGTCAGGCTTCCGAGCCAGCGAATGAGTCTTCTCATGTTCTTATCTCCTTTAGAGTTCTAACCAATGTGGCCACGATAACACACTATCAAATAGACATATTTCTTGAAGTCTGCCATCTATTACAACGTATACTGTATTCACGTGAAAAGAAAATGGAGCGAGACCATGGCTGAATCCAGGGGCGCGTCCGAAGGCCCAAAACATGGAAAGGCAAAGAAAGGGCCCTTTCATTTGCTGGATACCGGACTGAATGTAATTGAACAGGGCATCCTGATCGTCGGCATACTCATCATGGCTGCGGCCAGTATCGTCGGCGTCTTTGCCAGAAATATGGGCCACAGTCTGTCGTTTGTCGACGAATTGGCCCAGATTCTTGTAGTCATCGTGACCTTCGTTGGCGTCGGCCATGGCGTTCGCAATGCCCGCCACATCCGAGTTTCCGCTGTTCATGACCTGCTGCCGCCCACAGGGCAGAAAATTCTCCTGACGATCGTCAGTTTCTTCTCCTGCGCGTTGCTGGCCCTGCTGGCGATGTATTCGATCGACTACATACAGAACCTGCGCCAGTCCGGTCGGGTGATGCCGTCGATGCAGTTCCCGCTGTGGATCCCCTACCTGATTGTCCCGATCGGCCTGATCGTCGGTTCGGCGCAGTTCTTCCTGGCTGGTGTGCGCAACCTCATCAGCAAGGGGGCCTGGCTGTCCTGGCACCACCGGGACGAATACGAAGACGAACTGGCCATCGAGGCCGGTCTGTCGGAGGAGGAGCAGGCCTACTACCAGGAACAGAACGCCTCGGCCTCCACAAGCCAGCAGGACACCCAGCAGCAGAAGGAGAAGCCCAATGGCTGATTTCATGGAGTGGCTCGGTCTGGCCGGGATGAGCATGCCGGTGATGGCCATCATTGTGGCGGTCGTCATGGTGGCGTTCCTGCTGATGGGGTTCCCGATGATGGTGCCGCTGCTGGTGGGGGCCATGGTGCTGCTGTTCTCCCAGTTCCCGTTCCTGGAAGGCTCGGTGATCATCCAGCAGATGATTGGCGGGATTTCCCAGAGCGTGCTGGTGGCGGTGCCCATGTTCATATTGGCGGCCGACATCATGATCAAGGGGCACACGGCGGACCGTCTGCTGGATCTGGTGTCCAAGTTCGTCGGCCACCTGCGTGGCGGGCTGCCGATGACCACGGCCATGTCCTGCACCCTGTTCGGTGCGGTGTCCGGTTCGACCCAGGCCACGGTCGTAGCGATGGGCCAGCCGTTGCGGCCCAAGCTGATTGAGGCGGGTTACACCGACAAGTTCGCGATGGCGCTGATCATCAATGCCAGTGACATCGCCCTGCTGATTCCGCCGTCCATCGGCATGATCATCTACGGCGTGGTCTCCGGCACCTCGGTGGGCGACCTGTTCATCGCTGGTATCGGGCCGGGACTGATGATTCTGGTGCTGTTCTCCATCTACTGCTATTTCCTCTCGGTGAAGCTGAAGATTCCCGTTCTGCCGAAGGCGAGCTGGTCCGAACGCATGACGGCCCTGAAGAAGGCGATTCTGCCCATGGGCTTCCCGGTGATCATCATCGGCGGGATCTATTCGGGCATGTTCAGCCCCACTGAAGCGGCGGCCATGTCGGTGGCCTATGCGCTGGTGCTGGAGATGGTCATCTTCCGGCAGGTGCGCATGAGCGACTTGCCGGCGGTGGCGCTGTCGACCGGTCTGATCACCGCGGTGGTGTTTATCCTGGTGGCGGCCGGTACGGCCTTCTCCTGGGTGATTTCCTTCGCCAAGATTCCGGATCTGCTGCTGGGTGACGTGGTGGCCAATGCCGCGGACAGCCCGTATTTCATCCTGGCGCTGATCTCGGTGTCCTACTTCGTCGGCTGTATGTTCGTCGACCCGATCGTGGTGATCCTGGTGCTGACTCCGATTTTCGCGCCGGCCGTGGCCGCTGCGGGGATCGATCCGGTGCTGGTGGGTACCCTGGTGACGCTGCAGGCGGCGATTGGCTCCGCAACACCACCGTTCGGCTGCGACATCTTCACAGCGGTGGCGATCTTCAGGCGACCGTATCTGGAAGTGATCCGCGGCACACCGCCGTTCATCATCCTGTTGCTGCTGTCGACCGTGTTGCTGATCCTGTTCCCGCAGATCGCGCTGTTCCTGCCCGGGCTCATGCAGTAGGCGGGCGCAGCCAACCGTCAGGCACAAAAAACCCCGCTTGCGAGCGGGGTTTTTTTACGTCCGGAGAACGGACAGCTTACATCAGGGCATCAACGCGATTGCGGACCTTCGGCTCGCTGTTGTAAGCGGTGGCGATGGCGTTGTACGTGGGGATGTCCAGACCCTTGTCCTGGATCGCGGAGACCATCTTGTCGTTGGCTTCCATCTGCAGCTTCTTGACCTTGGCCTTGTCTTCGGTTTCCTGGATCTGCGGGATGTATTCCTTGCGGATTGAGGAAATGTCTTTCTGGACCGTGACGAACTTCTTCAGCTCGGCGTCGGAGTAGTTGGTTTTCTGTGTGCCTGTCGCTGCTGGGTTCTCGTAACCCTGGTTCTGTGACGTGTTTTGTGCGAGAGCCGGTCCGGCAGCCAGCAGGGCCATGGAAACGGCAACGGAAGTCATCATGGTTTTCATCGTAATCTCCTTCGGTGGAGTGGTTTTCGCACGCTCCGGCCAGCACAGAGGGGTTATTGGCGACAGCCTGGCCGGGATGAACTGCGGTCACAGTGCCACGGCTGCGTCATGGATCAAATTAAGGATTCCACATCTTGCGGTCATAATTTGTACAGAAATCCCGCGAGGTGGCGTCGTTGGGCGGTCTTGGTTATCCTGCCTCGCCCGGGACCCCGCGCCGCACCGGGCGACGTGTCGTGAACGTGTTCGAATCAGCCGAAAGGAAGCCCCATGAAGAACCAGAAGCAGGCCTTGATGTTTGGTGGTGCCACGGTAC
Organism: Marinobacter sp. JSM 1782161; assembly: GCF_011421605.1. NCBI lineage: Bacteria > Pseudomonadati > Pseudomonadota > Gammaproteobacteria > Pseudomonadales > Marinobacteraceae > Marinobacter > Marinobacter sp. JSM 1782161. Next base: position 1,377,474 of record NZ_WSSA01000002.1, on the reverse strand, counting down.
TGCTCTGGTCCACCGTGGCCACGGCTTTCAAACTGTCGCTGCGGGAAATGACGCCGTTCCAGTTGATGCTGATGGCGGGCTGCACGTCGGTCGTGGTGATTGGGGTTATCCTGGTGATTCAGGGGCGCGGTCGGGCGGTTTTTCAACTGACACCGAAGCAGTACCTGAGTTCTGTTTTCTATGGGCTGATCAACCCGGGGCTGTATTACATCGTTCTGTTCGGGGCGTTCGATCGCCTGCCGGCCCAGGAAGCGCAGCCGCTCAACTACACCTGGGCCCTGACCCTGGCGTACCTGTCGGTGCCGCTGCTGGGGCAGCGTCTGAGTCGCGCGGACATCATCGCCGGCCTGATCTGCTACAGCGGCGTCGTCGTGATCGCCACCCGGGGCGACATCCTGGGGCTGCAGTTCTCCGATCCCATTGGCGTCGCCCTGGCGCTGGCCAGCACGGTGATCTGGGCGCTCTACTGGATCCTCAATACCCGCGATCGCCGCGATCCGCTGGTGGGCCTGTTCCTCAACTTCCTGTTCGGGATGCCGTTTGTGGTGGCCCTGTGCCTGCTGACGGACGGTCTGCCCGACGTCTCGCCGGTGGCCCTGTCCGCCTCGATCTACGTCGGCGTGTTCGAGATGGGGATTGCCTTCGTGCTGTGGATGTTCGCCATGAAGAAGGCCGAGAACACGTCGCAGGTGAGCAACCTGATCTTCATCTCGCCGTTCCTGTCGCTGGTGTTCATCCACTTCATCCTGGGCGAGACGATTTACCATTCCACCTACGTGGGGCTGGTGCTCATCGTCGCCGGTTTGTGGTTCCAGCAGCGCGGCCGTAAACCGTCGCCGGAAGCCACCGCGGCATGACCCAGTGGAGTCTGTATCTGGTGCGCACCCGCTCAGGCGCGCTGTATACGGGAATAACGACCGACGTGGCGCGGCGCTTTGCCGAACACCAGTCGGGCGGTGTGCGAGCGGCTCGTAGCCTGCGTGGCAAGGGACCGCTGACCCTGGCTTTCCAGGAAACCATCGGCAACCGTACCCGCGCCGCGCAACTGGAATACGCCCTCAAACAGTGGCCGCGTCAGCGTAAGGAAGCCCTGGTGGCCGGGCGCATCCGGCTGCGGGACATCGAGACCTGATCAGCGCTTGCTGAGCAGCCCGATCAGCTGTCGGGTGAACGCGTTGGGCAGCCACTTGTTGCCGAACACCAGCGACTTGAACTGCAGGCTCACCGGGTTGTGAACGTCCTTGCCGCGCGCGGCCCGCCACACCGCTTCGGCAATATCCTTCGCCTCCAGGTTCACGCCCAATCGCTCGATGATTGGCGCCTGGAACGTCTGTTCCGCCACCATCCGGGTCTTCACGAAGGGCGGCATCATATCCTGCACCACGATATCGTGACGTTCCCATTCCAGGTTGAGGGCTTCGGTCAGTCCGCGCACCGCGAACTTCGATGCGGAGTAGCTGGCGAAGTAGGGCGTGCCGTAGAGCGCGGACGCCGAACTCATGTTGATCACCCGCGCGCCGGGCGTCGCCTTGAGCAGCGGGAAAGCCTTCCGGGTCACGTCCATCAGCGCGATCACGTTGATCTCCATGATGCGGCGATGCCACTCGAAGTCGATGTCCTCGAACTCGCCGACCTTGAGAACCCCCGCGCAGTTGAACAGCAGGTCCAGGCGGCCCCCGGCGTGCGTGCCGAACTCACTGAGCGCGGCCGTGACGGCGTCGCTATCCGTGACGTCCAGTTGGCGGTGCCAGTGCTGTCCGCCCAGCTCTTCGTTCAGGGCCGCCACCGCCTCGCCGTCCAGGTCGACCAGCCCCAGCTGCCAGCCTTCCCGGGCGAAGCGTCGCGCCGTGGCCGCACCGATCCCGGCACCGGCGCCGGTGATGAAAAGGGTCTTTGCCATCGTGCCTTCCTCAGCGATTGGGGTGGATGAATGTCGCGATGTTGGTGATCGCCTCGTTGGCCACGGACAGGGCGCCGGCATGGATCTGGAACACGTGCCAGAGGCCGTCGTAGATCTCCAGCGTCACGGAAACGCCGGCTTCCCGGGCTTTATCGGCGAGGCGCTGGGCGTCGTTGAACAGGATTTCCTGGGAGCCCACCTGGATCAGGATGGGCGGCAGGTCCGAGAGATCATCAAACAGCGGGGATATCAGCGGGTCGGCCAGGGCATGGGTGCCGCGGTAGGCTTCGGCCGCGGCCTTGATCCAGCCCAATTGCAGAACCGGCTCCACGGCTGGCTCGTAGGTGTTCTTGTGGGTGAGATCCAGCCAGGGTGACAGCAGAACGAGGTGGCCCGGCAGCGGCAGGTGCTCGCGTTTGAGCCTGAGCGCCAGCGCTAGGGCCAGTCCGCCGCCGGCGGAATCCCCGGCGATGGTCAGCTTGTCCGGATGGTAGCCGCAGCTCAGCAGGTGCCGGTACACGGTGAGCGCGTCGTCGAGCGCCGCCGGATAGGGATGCTCCGGCGCCAGGCGGTAATCCGGTACGACGACTCTGGCGCCGGTGGTTGCGGCGAGGTGGCCGGTGATGCCTTTGTGGGTGTCCGGCGAACCGATCAGGAAGGCGCCGCCGTGCAGGTAGAGCAGGGCGCTTTCCGTACAGTCGGCGGGTGTCACTTCCCGGTAAGGCACCTGGTCGATGACGTTGTCCGTGAACCGTATGCCGGCGGGCGGGGTGCTCAGGCGATAGGCCTGGCGGATCAGCCGGCGCTGGATGCGGACCGGCAGGGCGGGCGTCAGCAGCGGTTTGACGAAGGCCTGCATACCCAGCCGCAGGCCGCTCTGAAGGACCGTTTGCAGCATGGTGCTCTCCCGGCGGCGTTGAGGATCATGAAGATGAAGAATAGCGCTGTTGAAAACGATGTCCTACAGCCTGCCGCAAAAGTCGACCCTGTCAGATGGCCGCCGTGATCCTTCGGCTCCTCATTTCAGCCAATCGTGACGACGGGCGGTCGATGGCGGACGCTCCTGTGCTAATGTAGGCGCATCGGGACAGGCGACGAAAGATCGTCGCCGATATGACAGAGACGTAATACCGGGCCTGCAGCCCCATACGTAGAATACGCGACAAACGGCCGAACCACTGTGTATTGGAAAACCGACAACCTGGACATGCCCGACTGGGATCGGGCCAGCCTGATCAACCAGCTCCGGGCCTTTGAGGCCGACCGCGAACGGGGTCCCTTCCAGGACGGTCTGTCGCAGGAAGTGGCGGCGTACTGCCGCTTCTACGGTCTGGACCTGTGGGTGGAGCATCCCGACGTGCAGTATTCCGTCGGCAACCTGCAGGCCGGCGAGCACCGCGTCGCCATACATTGCTACCGCACCCCACGCCCCCGGGGCACGGTGTTCATCCTGCACGGCTACTTTGATCATGTCGGCCTGTACAGCCAGTTGATTGACCGCTGCCTGGGCGCCGGTTTCAATGTGTTGGCCTATGATCAGCCGGGGCACGGGCTGTCCAGCGGTACGCCGGCCGCGATTGGCAGTTTTGCTGAATACCAGCAGGTGCTGCTGGACGTCCTGGAGGCGGTTCGTGGCCGGATCGATGGGCCCTGGTTTGCAGTGGGGCAGAGCACCGGAGGCGGCGTTCTGATCGATTACCTGTTGCACCGGGTGCCCCGAGGCACTGCCGAGTTCCGTCATGTGGTGCTGTTGGCGCCGCTGGTGCGTCCCAATGGCTGGATCGGCGCGAAGATGCTGCACAGTCTGGCGCGGCCGTTTATCAAACGCTGGCGGCGCATGTTCTCGGAGAACAGCGGCAACTCGCGTTTCCTGCGCTTCCTGCGTGAGCACGATCCGTTGCAGGCGCGGGCGGTGCACGTGGACTGGGTCAGCGCCCTGCGTCAGTGGGTGCCGGCCATCGAGGCTGCCAAGCCGGTGGATTACGCGGTGACCGTGATCCAGGGCGAGAAGGACATGACCGTGGATTGGCACCACAATTTGCGGATCATCCGTAACAAGTTTTCGTCGGTCGCCGAACGGCGCCTGCCCGACGGCCGACATCACCTGGTGAACGAAGCGAGCGATCTCCAGGCGACCGTGTTCAATGTGACCATCAGTGCATTCGTCGACGGATGCGAAGAACGGACCGAGGCCGCGCAGGCTGCCGGTGTATAAAGAAAGACTGGAAGGCACCGTGACTTTTCGATGAGTCCGATAGCGTGACTTTCCAGCGATTCCATGAAGAAGTTAAGGAGTTGAGTGGGATGAAAAAAACAATCATGGCAGTGTCAGTGGCTGTCGTAACCCTGAGCGGCTGCATGACCTATGATCCGTACACGGGCGAAGAGAAAGTATCGAATGCGACCAAGGGCAGCGTGATCGGTGCCGTCACCGGCGCGGCCATCGGTGCGGCGACCTCCAGCAGCAGCGACCGCGGCAAGGGCGCCCTGATCGGCGCGGCAGCCGGCGGCGCGGCCGGTGGCGGTATCGGCTACTACATGGACCGCCAGGAAGCGGCCCTGCGCCACAAGCTGGAAGGCACCGGCGTGCGCGTCCAGCGCAACGGCAACCAGATCCAGCTGATCATGCCGGGCAACATCACCTTTGACGTGGACCAGTCCGGTATTCGCTCGTCCTTCACCAGCGTGCTGGAGTCCGTGGCGATCGTGCTGGAAGAGTACGATGAGACCATCATCCAGATCGACGGCTACACCGACAGCACCGGTTCCGCCTCCTACAACCAGATGCTCAGTGAGCGTCGGGCGTCTTCCGTGCGGGACTTCCTGCTCAACCAGGGTATCCAGTCCTCGCGTACCCGCGCCAACGGCTACGGTGAGCGCAACCCGATTGCCTCCAACTCCACTGATTCCGGCCGGGCGCAGAACCGCCGCGTGGAGCTGACGCTGGTGCCGATGCAGGGTTAATCCCGAAACGGCCAACCAAAAAGCGGAGCCCTCCTGAAGGTCTCCGCTTTTTTTATGCCAGATGGTTTGTCAGAGCTGGCATTTACTTGAGCGTGTAGCCGACGCTTCAGCTTCGGGGCAGCCTGAAGGGCTGCCGTGAAGTTAGGACGCCAAAAAAGGCACCTTCGGCGCCTCAGAAGCTAAAGCGTCTGCTACATTGAGCAACTTAAAGTTCAAGCCTAGTTGGTGTTACTCGGCAACCATTCCTCAATCCGCTTCTTCAGGTCGTTCAGGCGGTCTTCCCCAGAATCGCGCAGCTCGCCCATCTTCTGGCGCGCGCTTTCCACGCTTTCCTCCAGTTCCTGAATGCGCTTGGCAAAGTCTTCCTGGATCTGGGCTTCCGCCTGCTCGTCCTTGGCCTTCGCCATTTTCTCATCGGCCTGGGCGCGCAGGCTGTCGATCTGCTTGCTCCAGTATTCGGTCTGGGTTTCCAGTTTGTTCAACAGCGAGTCCTTCAGTGACATGGTCGTCTCCTTGTCAGCCTATGCATGAAACACGAAGCGATGAATGAAACGCGGCTGTCTGAATCAAAGCCCGTTTTTTCCCGATACACCCATTAACCTTAGGGGTGTTCGGTGACGAAACAAGGTCAGCGTGGGCCGGAACGGATTAAGAAAGGGTCATCCACGACGAAAGCGGGCAGGGCGGGCGCGCAATTCAGGGACACAAAGCAGGCACACAGATCAGGTAGACCGATCAGGCACAAAAAAGGCCGGGACAAGCCCGGCCTTCTTCTCACTGGCGTTCTGGCTCCGCGAGGCGACTCAGAACAGCACGCGGCAGCGGATGGTGCCACGCACGGACTTGAGCTTCTCCAGCGCCAGTTCGCCGTACTCCTTGTCCACGTCGATCACCACGTAGCCGATGTCTTCCTGGGTCTGCAGGTACTGGCCGCAGATGTTGATTCCGTTCTCGGAGAACACCTGGTTGATCTCGGACATCACGCCCGGCACGTTCTCGTGGATGTGCAGCAGACGGTGCTGGTTCGGGTGCGACGGCAGCGCCACTTCCGGGAAGTTGACGGAGGACACCGTGGTGCCGTTGTCGCTGTACATGGCCAGCTTCTCGGCGACTTCGCGACCGATGTTTTCCTGCGCCTCGGCGGTGGAGCCACCGATGTGCGGGGTCAGGATCACGTTGTCGAACTCGCGCAGCGGGGAGACGAACTCCTCGTCGTTGGACTTCGGCTCGACCGGGAACACGTCGATGGCCGCGCCCAGCAGCTTGCCGCTCTTGAGCGTTTCGGACAGGGCTTCGATGTCCACCACCGTACCGCGGGAGGCGTTCATCAGAATGCTGCCCGGCTTCATCTGAGCCAGCTGTTCGGCGCCGAACATGTACTTGGTGGCCGGGGTTTCCGGCACGTGCAGGCTGATCACGTCGCAGGTGTTGAGCAGCTCGTTGAGGCTGTTGACCTGGGTGGCGTTACCGATCGACAGCTTGGAGACCACGTCGTAGAAGTAGACGTCCATGCCCAGGGACTCGGCCAGCACGCTGAACTGGGTGCCGATGTTGCCGTAGCCGATGATGCCCAGCTTCTTGCCGCGAATTTCGTAGCTGTTCTTGGCCGATTTCTGCCATTCACCGCGATGTGCCTTGGCGTTCTTCTCGGGAATGCCGCGCAGCAGCAGAATCGCCTGGGCCAGTACCAGCTCGGCGACACTGCGGGTGTTGGAGAAAGGCGCGTTGAACACGGCCACGCCGCGACGGGTGGCGGCCTTCAGGTTGACCTGGTTGGTCCCGATGCAGAAACAGCCCACGGCGACCAGCTTCTCGGCGGCCTCGAAGACCTCCTCGGTGAGCTGGGTGCGGGAGCGGATGCCAATAAAGTGCGCATCAGCGATCTTTTCCTTCAGCTCCTCGTTACCGAGGGAGTGCGTCAGGTACTCGATGTTGGTGTAACCCGCTTCGTGCAACGTATCCAGCGCAGACTGATGGACACCTTCCAGCAGCAGGATCCGGATCTTGCTTTTGTCGAGGGACGTATTTGCCATGGGCTTAACAGACCTTTCGTCGCGTGAAGTAAACCGGCAGCCCGGCCGCGAAAAGGGGCGGGCTCGCAGAACAGGGCCGGTATGATACCATAATCACCCGTTTTCACATTGTGTTCGGTGACATCCCTCAATCGACGGTGAGGCCGCTGGGGCCCGCCTTTGATAACTGCACAGGGAGTCAGCCTTTTCCCATCACGAGACCAAGACTGCCCATGACGCCAGACCAGATTGTTTCCGCCCTGACCTCCCTTGTTGACGACGGCAAGGTCCTCACGGATCCGGATGATCTCGACACCTACGGCAAGGACTGGACCAAGATCTACGCACCCAGACCCGTGGCGATCGTCTTCCCCAAGAGCACCGAGCAGGTGCAGGCCATCGTCCGCTTTGCCAACGCGAACCAGGTGGCGCTGGTGCCATCGGGCGGCCGCACCGGCCTGAGTGCCGGCGCCGTGGCGGCCAACGGCGAAGTCGTCGTGGCCTTCGATTACATGAACCAGATCCTGGACTTCAACGCCAGCGATCGGGTAGTGCACTGCCAGGCGGGCGTGATCACCGAACAGCTGCAGAACTTCGCCGAGGAAAACGACCTCTACTACCCGGTGGATTTCGCCTCCGCGGGCTCCAGCCAACTGGGCGGCAACCTCTCCACCAACGCCGGCGGCATCAAGGTCATCCGCTACGGCATGAGCCGTGACTGGGTGGCGGGTCTGACCGTGGTCACCGGCAAGGGTGACATCCTGGAACTGAACAAGGACCTGGAGAAGAACAACACCGGCTACGACCTGCGCCACCTGTTCATCGGCGCCGAGGGCACCCTGGGCTTCATCACCGAAGCCACCATGAAGCTGACCCGCAAGCCGGACAACCTGACCGTCCTGGTGCTGGGGCTGAACGACCTGACCAACACCATGGACGTGCTGCAGACCTTCCAGAAGAAGATCGACCTCACCGCCTACGAGTTCTTCTCCCATCAGGCGATGCAGCACGTGCTGGCCCACGGTAACGTGCAGGCGCCGTTCGAGACCGAAGCGCCTTACTACGCGCTGCTGGAGTTCGAAGCCGTGTCCGACGCGGTGATGGACGACGCCATGGCCCTGTTCGAGCAGTGCATGGAAAACGGCTGGGTGCTGGACGGCGCCATCAGCCAGAGCGAGACCCAGGCCAAAAATCTGTGGATGCTGCGCGAAGGCATCTCCGAGTCCATTGCCCCGCGCACGCCCTACAAGAACGACATCTCCGTAGTCGTTTCCAAGGTGCCCGAGTTCCTGCGCGAGATCGACGCCGTGGTCACCGAGCACTATCCGGATTTCGAGATCATCTGGTTCGGCCACATCGGCGACGGCAACCTGCACCTCAATATCCTCAAGCCGGAGGACATGGCCAAGGAAGACTTCTTCGAGAAGTGCCAGCAGGTCAACAAGTGGGTGTTCGAGATCGTCGAGCGTTACAACGGCAGCGTCTCCGCCGAGCACGGCGTGGGCATGACCAAGAAGCCGTACCTGCAATACACCCGCAGCGAGTCGGAAATCGCCTACCTCAAGGGCATCAAGCAGGTGTTCGATCCCAACGGCATCATCAACCCGGGCAAGATCTTCGATCTGTAAGCGGTTGATTCACAGCCCCTCGCCAGGGGCATGACGGAAACGGGAGAGCGCACCAGCGGTCTCCCGTTTTTCGTTGGGCCGACCTCCACAGCCTGACCGGCCGGTGCTACAGTCCCCGGATATCCCCGCGATTCTGGAGAGACTCAAGATGACCGACCACATCGTCGTCCTGTCCGGCGCCGGCATGAGCGCCGAGAGCGGCCTGTCCACCTTCCGCGACAACGACGGCCTCTGGGAAAAACACAACGTCTACGACGTCGCCACCCCCGAAGCCTTCCAGCGCAACCCCGAACTGGTGCTGCGCTTCTACAACGACCGCCGCCGCCAACTGAAAGACGCCCAGCCCAACCCGGCCCACCACGCCCTGGCGGAACTGGAAAGAGAATACCGCGTCACCATCGTCACCCAGAACATCGACGACCTGCACGAACGCGCCGGCTCCAGCCACGTCGTCCACCTCCACGGCCAGCTCACCCAGGCCCGCAGCATCCACGACGAGCACACCGTCTACGACATCGGCTACGACGACATCCAGCTCGGCGACACCGCCGAAAATGGCGGCCAGCTCCGGCCCCACGTGGTCTGGTTCGGCGAAGCCGTCCCCATGATCGAAACCGCCGCCGAAGTCGTCAGCACCGCCGACCAACTCCTCATCGTCGGCACCTCACTCCAGGTCTACCCCGCGGCCGGACTGGTCAACTGCGTCGACATCGACGTGCCCATCACCGTCATCGACCCGGGCGAGGCCAGCGTGTCCCGGGCCAGAGTGATTCGCAAGACGGCGAGTGACGGGGTGCTGGAGTGGATGGAATCGCTGCGGCGTCAGTGAGCGGGATATTGGATGCACGAAATGAAGATGTCGCGATAATGCATGGCAGGGACGCCGCTGAGTGGCTAAGCTGTTGTTCAGGTTGAATAAAGAGAAAAGATGAAGGCCGCGAATTCGTGACATTATACCGAATGCTCGATTATTCAATATTATGGAACGCGGTCTAAGTACTGTTATGACTAAGGAGTAGTCGATTTTGGAAGTGGTATCCACCCTTTACGAATGCAGGCATTGCTCGGGTACTGGCACCTGCACAAATGGCAAGGACAAAGCTTCATGTCTGGCTTGTGCTAAAAAGCATGAACTCCCTTTTTGGCAGCAGCGCGGCCAGCGTGGCCTGATGTGTGGTTCGTGTGGTGGTATTGGGCAAGCAGAGCCACTGACGGAGCGGATGAATAAACGCATTGCACCGATGCTAGCCATATTTTTAACCATTTTTTTGCTGGTAATGATTTCGGGTGCAGCTTTACTCAAGAGCCAATATTTTTCAGAGCTTCTGGCATTCGGTAGTGCCATCATCGGGTCTGTGGTGGGGTTTTACTTTTCATCACGCCAGAACAAGTCATAACAAACGCAGGCACGGCGACGTCTTTTCCATTGCGGCTTCGCCTCCATTACAAAGCCGCGCATGCTGCGGGCGTTACTTGTATGAACTATCGCTGCGATTCTGATTATTCCAAAGACATAATTCTCGCGAGAGCTTCAAGTTTCGTCGAGTATGAAACTTGGTACTCGCGACCTAAAGAAATTGATGGCCGCGTAGAGGGATCACGAATCCAGTTGATTCGAAGGGCGGGTCCCGTCCATTTTCCTGGAAGAGGGAGATTCGATGGTTTTGTTCAGGAAATCGACGGTAAAGCCTGCATCGTTGGAAAATTTAGCGATGTAAGTTTGGCCACTGGCGTTGGAATAGCTTTTGGCGCTCTGGGCGTTACACTAATGTTTGTTCAGGGCTTCTCGTTATTTGGCTTTGTTGCCTGCGGCCTACTTACTTTTGGTGGTTACGCGCTCGTGAAAAGCGATCACTCTTGCATTAGAAGGGCTTTGGAGGAAATTGCTGGCAACAAGTAACAAGGCCATCAAGCATCGCCGCCCGCAGTGCGGTCGGCTGGACCTCAAAAACCTGGCGGTTTTTTCGGCCGCTTATGGCTGGCGTTATGTTGCAAGGAGAGTGGTTGAGTAATGGAGATCGATTGGAATCTGGCAGCGGCGGTGGGAATGCCGATCATCACTCTATTCCTGGGTGTTTTGATCAATCACCTTCTTGAAAGTCGCCCCAAACTCGTCTCTCACTTGGGGTTCATTTCGGCACACAAGCTAGGTCCTAATGAAGATGGGACACCTGGGGCCGTTGTTCATACCCACTCCGTGATTATCAAAAACACGGGTCGTCGGGCGGCTACTAACGTACGGCTTGGCCATAACTTTTTGCCGAATGTAAACGTGTATCCCGACACGGATCATCAGATTAGAGACCTGCCTGGTGGTGGAAAAGAGATAGTCTTCCCAACTCTCGTTCCCAAGAAGGAGGTCAGCATCAATTACCTTTATTTTGCGCCTACTACGTGGGAAAAGGTGAACACCCATGTCGAGTCAGATGACGGACCCGCTAAAGTTGTTCCGGTACTGCTCCAACCACAGGCGAAACCCTGGGCACGTCGTCTGGTGTGGGCACTTTTGATTGTAGGTTTAACGACGTGTGCGTACTTGGTACTTGAGGGGATTCGGTGGTTTGCAACATAACCAGTGCAGGCACGGCGACGCCCTTTACATTGCGCCTTCGGCTCCATTCCAAGGGCGCGCATGCTGCAAGCGTTATGAGGCACAAATCTCATTCAACTTGGAGTTCCATGCATGACTGAAAACAGAACGCGACGTACCTCCAGGACCCTGCCGTTCTCCCCAGAAGAAATTTACGGGGCATTTGAGTCGCCTGAATTGCTGGCCGCATGGTGGGGACCTGAGGGCTTTTCAAATACCTTCGAGATTCATGAGTTCAAGGAAGGGGGACGCTGGAAATTCATTATGCATGCCCCAGATGGAACCGAGCACCTGAACGAGAGCAAGTTCGAAACACTAGAACCCAACTCGAAAATAGTCATTCATCATGACTGCCCGCCCAATTTCCGGCTCACAGTTGAACTCTCGGCTGAGGGTCGTGGAACCCACGTAACCTGGAATCAGGAGTTCGAAGATGCTCAAACTGCGCAGGCCGTTAAAGAAAGGGCGGGGCCAGCAAATGAGCAGAATCTCGATCGGCTCACGCGCGTGCTGGAACAGGCGAGAAATGCTGTATAACCAGGGGCTCAGGTTGACCGTGGACTTCCCGACAAAGGACTTCCGAAGGCATGATATGGGGCATTTGGTGCAGCCAGTAAAAGCTTCATGGCACCCATAGCCCCAGACCGCATGGGGGCTCGGCTCTAACCGAATGCGCCAAAGCCGCATGATGCTTGGCGTGGCCTTACGAATGAGAGGTTTCCCCAATGAGCCAAAAAGAACACCTCGAACTGCTGGCCACCTACAACCAGTGGATGAACGCCAAGATCTACGAGGCGGCCGAAAGGCTTCCTGCGGCGGATTTGGTAAAAGACCGGGGCGCGTTCTTTGGCTCCATTCTGGGTACACTGAACCACATCCTTGTCGCGGATATGATCTGGCTCAAACGGTTTGCCACCCATCCCGCCTGCCAGCATACGCTGCAGGCGGTGGCGGACCTTCCGGATCCCACAAGTTTGGATCAGCTGCTCTTTGAGGATCTGGGCAGCCTGACCGAACAGCGCAACTGGCTGGATCGGCAGATTATTCGCTGGGTGGGTGAGCTGTCGGAAGACGATCTCGGGGCGATCCTCAGCTACAGAAACACCAAAGGGATCCCCGGTAACAAGCGGTTTGCGAGCCTGTTGCTGCATTTCTTCAATCATCAGACCCATCATCGGGGGCAGGTTTCGACGCTGCTGTCGCAGGCGGGCGTCGATATCGGGGTGACGGACCTGTTGGCCCTGATTCCTGAGGAAACTCAAGCGTAACCAGGCCCAGACGCCGGCCCGCTCATCCGCCGGCACCGTAACGCCAATCAGGCCGGCAAGCCCTTCAAATAACCTTGATAGCCAACGCACGTTTGGGCGTGTTGGGCGAAAACGGTAAGCTAACGCCATTGCCTAAGCGGAACTGGCCGCCAAGTGCCCCCCCCACACAGGAAGAGGAATCCACCCATGCAGCCCAAAGACATCGTGTCGCAGTTCATCGCCGATATTCATGACCAGCGTTTTGATGAGGCGAAATCCTGGTTGGCGACTGAGGGCTTCGAGTACGTGGGACCGAACACGCGCTTCCTGAGCCCGGACGACATGCTGGCCTACCAGTTCGGCATGGCGGCCATCCAGAAAGACCTGATCGTTCGTCAGCTCAGCGCCGATGGCGAGCATGTGTTCGCGATCCTGGATTACCAGACGCATTTCGAGCCGATCGGGGATGTGCGGCTGGCCGTCTGGTTCCGCGTGAAGGGCGACAAGATCCAGACGATGGAAACCTTCTACAACGCGGCGGTGGTTGAGAACATGTTGGGCGGGAACCTGCCTTCCGCGGACCAGGCTTGAGAGGAGCTGGCCCGGGAGCGAGGACTGACTTTCCGACTGAAAGAGGGGGCGATGGATGTCCGGATCGCAGCAAACGGATAAACACAGGTCCAATAGAAACTGGTCCCAAAGCGTCACCGAATCCAGCCACGCCCTCGATCTGGAGCAGGGCGTCTTCACCCTGAAAGATCCCAAAGCGATTGCCCGTTCGCTCAAACAATCCGCCGAGAACAGCCAGCAGCGCAAATCCGATCCCTATCGCTCCGCCATGTCGATGCTGACCTTCTATCTGAATCGGGCGGGGAAGACCATGCCTCAGGATCAGCGCGACATTCTCGAGGCGGCGAAGGACGAACTACGCGAGCTGTTTGGCCGTCCACGAAGAGGGGGCTGAGGCACCCGTCGCCGAGGTCGATCTTCGACAACCCACATTCCAATAAATTCTAACGGCCATGACGACGTTGCCGGCGAATCTCGCCTAACCTGTCTGGATCACGCCAGATACCAACAAGGAGCGTCACCATGCCGATCACCGATTCCCCCGACTGCGATCTCGTGTTCTACACCAACCCCATGTCCCGCGGTCGCATCGTGCGCTGGATGCTGGAGGAAGTGGGTGCCTCCTATCGCCAGGAGCTGTTGGAATACGGCGATGCCGTGAAATCCGACAACTACCTGGCGATCAATCCCATGGGCAAGGTGCCGGCCCTGGTGCACCGCGGGCAGGTGGTGACCGAGTGCGCGGCGATCTGCGCCTATCTGGCCGATGTCTTTCCGGGAGCGCGTCTGGCGCCGCCGACCGACCAGCGCGCGGCCTATTACCGCTGGCTGTTCTTCGCTGCCGGCCCGCTGGAGGCGGCGATTACCGACCGCACCCTGGGCGCAACAGTCAGCGACGAGCAGCAACGCATGGTGGGCTACGGCAGCTACGACCGCGCCGTGGACGTGCTGGCGTCGGCGGTATCCAGGTCGCGCTATGTGGCCGGCGATGAGTTCACGGCGGCGGATGTCTACGTTGGAGCCCACGTGATGTGGGGGATGCAGTTCGGCTCATTGCCCAAGCGCCCGGAGTTTGAGAGCTACGCCGCCCGCCTGATGGACCGTCCGGCGTTGCAGGCGGCGACGGCGATGGACGACGAGCTGACGCCGAAGACCTAACGACTGTATCTTGAGATTTTGAAGCCAGGAGAGCAGTGCGATGAAGCGGACCTTCACCCGGGCGGTGGCGCCTTTTGTTCGGGCTGAGCTGGATCAGGCTCGCGAGGCTGAAAACGCCGGTGATCCGGCGCAGGCGTTCCGCTATCTGGAGCGGGCGCATGTGGTGGGCCAGGCTTCAACGTACTGGCACGTCAAAGTCCACGGGCTGATGTTTCTGTGGGCGCTGCGCCAACACGCGCCGGGCGAAGCGGTGGGTCAGGTCATCCGTACGGTCGGCGCCGCGACCAAGACCGCCCTGGGGCTGGTCCCGGAAGGCAATACGGGCGGCGCCAACGTCAGCCCCTTCCGCCGCATGCCGGTGGAGCCGGAGCTGGCGGCGATGATTCGCAAGGCGCGTGCGGGACACTGATGCCGCTGCCGTTGCGCAAACGCTACCGATTCGACGCGGGGCAGCGGTGTCGCCCGTTGATCAAACCTTAACTCATCGAGATGCCAGAAACCCGCGCCAGCCGCCCAGGTGCGTGATGTCCTCCGCGCCCTCAAGACCGATCGGTTCGCAGATAAAGCCCGACACCCAGCGGCCGTCGGCCAGCTCCACTTTGCCAATCCCCAGCGGTGCCGGAATCCCGGCGACGAAGCTGCCGAAACGGTCGGCTGGAACGCGCCAGATCTCCACCGGCAGTCGGATGCCCTCGTGCTCGTCACGGATCATGCCCGGTCGCAGGGGCGGCCCGCCGGCCAGCAGGTACATGCGATAGGCGGCTGCGGTCTCGGTGGTCTCCTGCAGTACGGCGTGGCGCTCGGTGAGCTGGTGGTTCAGCGGCAGGCCGGACAGGTGGGCGCCGCAGACCAGCACGTCGATGGTGCCGGCGGAGGCGTCAATGGCTGGGCTGTGCAAGGTGTCGCCCAGGGCGCCGACGGTGTGAGTGCCCCTGGGATGCAGGCGGCTGGCCAGGGCCAGCAGGGCCTCGTCCTGGAAGGCCGGAGCGAACAGGGTGCAGCCCAGCGGCAGCCCGCTCTCCAGGAAACCCGACGGCACGGCCACGGCGCTGTAATCCAGCAGGTTCATGAAGTTGGTGTAGGTGCCCAGGCGGCTGTTGCGGGCGACCGGTTCCTCGTCCAGTTCAGCGATGGTGTAGATGGTGGGCGCAGTCGGTGTCAGCATGACGTCCACCTCGTCCCAGGCCTGGTCCGCCACCTGCTTCAGGGCCTGCAACCTGTAACGGGCGCTGAAGGCGTCGGCGGCCCTGCCGTTGGCGCCCTGGCTGATAATGCCGCGAGTGACGTCCAGCAGGGCGTCCGGCTGCTCCTGAATCAGCGGGCTGGTGGCCAGGTAGCGTTCCGCCACCCAGGGACCCTCGTAGAGCAGTTTGGCCGTGTCGAGGAAGGGCTGGAAATCCAGCGTCACGGCTTCGCCGCCCAGGGCTTCCAGGTCGCGGATGGCGTTGTTGAAGAGCTGGCGGGCGCCTTCGTTGCCATCGAAATCCAGTTGCTTGTCCTGCGGGACGCCGAAGCGGAAACGGGCCGGGATGGGTTGCCGGCCAATGGGTGCCGGACGCTGCCAGGGATCCTCGGCGTCGGGTGCGGACGCCACGGTGAGGACCGCCTGTGCCTGCTCCGCCGAGCGGGCAAAGATGGACACGCAATCCAGGCTCTGGCAGGCCGGCACCACGCCCCGGACGCTGAGTCGGCCCAGCGTGGGCTTGAGGCCGATCAGGTTGTTGAAGGCGGCGGGCACGCGGCCGGAACCGGCGGTGTCCGTGCCCAGGGCGAAACTCACCAGCCCCAGGGCCGTGGCCACCGCGGAGCCGGAGGACGAGCCGCCGGAGACGTAATCCGGATCGATGCTGTTGCGGCACGCGCCCCAGGGTTCCGGGGATCGGGTGCCCACCAGACCCGTGGCGAACTGGTCGAGGTTGGTCTTGCCCAGGGGAATCGCACCGGCGGCGACCAGCGCCTCCACCACGGCGGCGTGACGCCCGGGCCGGTAGCGGAAGGCTTCGCAGCCGGCCGTCGTGTCCATGCCCGCCACATCGATGTTGTCTTTGACGGCGAAGGGGATGCCGTACAGGGGCAGCTCATCCGGGCTGCTCCGCTGCAGACGCGTCAGGTAGGGCGTCAGTTCGTCCTCGCCGGCCAGGTGGATCCAGGCGTTGTGGGCGCTGAACTGGGACGCTCGCTCCAACAGGTGGGAGACGACCGCGGCCGGCGTCAGGTCACCGCTGCGGTAGGCCTGCAGCAGCGCAGGGATGTCGAGAGGGATGCTGGTCTTCACAATGGCCTCATGCGGACAGGGCCCGGGCCGTTTCCGACACGGACGATTCGATGGATTCATAGACCTGCCGGTCGTTCTGGCCGATAGGCAGGTCGTAGGTGATGGTGGCGCCGTAGGCTTCCGGCTGCTGGGGATCGTTGCGGATCTTGTCGAACACCAGCAGGCGGGTGCCCAGGTGGAAACCCTCGTAGAGATCGTGGGTCACCATGAAGATGGTGGTGCCGGTCTCGCGCCAGAGCTTGAGGATCAGCGCGTGCATGTCGCCGCGGATGCCCGGGTCCAGGGCGCCGAAGGGTTCGTCCAGCAGCAGGATGCGGGGCTTCATGATGAACGACTGGGCGATGGCGAGCCGCTGCTGCATGCCGCCGGACAGCTCGTGGGGCCACTTGTCGGCGGCGTGGCTGAGTCCGACAGCGTCGAGCATGGCATCGACCTCGTGCAGGGCCTGTCGCCTGGCGGCGCCGAACAGTTTGCCGAGGAACGGGCGCTGCTCCAGCTCCAGCCCCATCAGCACGTTCTGGTGCACGGTCAGGTGCGGGAACACCGAGTAGCGCTGGAACACGATGCCCCGGTTACGGTCCGGCTCCGCCGGGAACGGTTGGCCGTTCAGGCTCAGCTCGCCCCGGGTCGGATGTTCCTGACCCAGCAGCATCTTGAGGAAGGTGGACTTGCCGCAGCCGGAGGCGCCGACCAGGGTGCAGAACTCGCCTTCGCCGATAGACAGGGTCAGGTTCTCCAGCACGACCTGGTGGCCGTATTCCTTCCAGAGCTTGTTGACGGTGATGAAGGCGTTGTCGGTGGTTTGGCTCATCAGTGGCCTCCGGCGTTGTACCAGGGGAACAGCCGGCGATTGGCGAACCGCAGGCACTGGTCGATGACAATGGCGAGAATCGTGATCCAGATGACGTAGGGCAGAATCACGTCCATGGCGAGGTAGCGGCGCACCAGGAAGATGCGATAGCCCAGCCCCTCGGTGGAGGCGATGGCCTCGGCGGCGATCAGGAACAGCCAAGCCGGTCCCAGGCTCAGGCGCACCGCGTCGATCAGTCGCGGCAGGACCTGGGGCAGCGCCATGCGGGTGACCACCTGCCAGGAATTGGCGCCCAGGGTCTGGATCTTGATCAGCTGCTCCACGGGCAGCTCGCGCACCCGCTGGGCCACATCCCGCATCATGATGGGAGCGGTGCCGATCACGATCAGCATCACCTTCGACAGTTCGCCCAGCCCGAATACGATGAACAGGATGGGCAGGATCGCCAGCGGCGGGATCATTGACAGGGCGGACACCAATGGCGCCAGGCCCGCCCGGGCCATGGGCAGGATGCCGTTCAGCAGGCCCACCACCAGCGCCAGTGACGCCGCGACGCCCACGCCGATGGCCAGCCGGGACAGGCTGGCGGTGGTGTCCTGCCACATCAGGTAGTCGCCGCTGCGGCGGTCTTCCTGGAACGCCATGCGATTGACCGCCCCGGTCATCTGTTCCAGGCCCGGCAGGAGCTTGTCGTTGGGGTTCTCGGCCAGTCTGGCCTGGGAGGCCATGCCGTAGATCAGGACGATCAGGAGGAAGGGGATCAGACCCAGCAGCAGCGCCGGGGCGCGTCCGGGATAACGGTTGATCAGGCGCATTCAAGGTCTCCTCTGTTAAGCAACACGGCGTTGGAATCGCAGCGATTCGATCTCCCGGGCTTTTGTCCCGCCGTGTAACCTCGCAGAGGTCGGTGACTCTCGGACCAGTCGCCCGGAGCTGTCGCCCGGACCGGAACCCTAGTCACCCATTTTTCAGCACTGTTTTGCGCATCCCTGACATGCGGTGTTGCTGTGACCGGATCAAGGTGTCGTCTGCCAGGGGAGGAGCAAGGCTTATGCCAGCCCCGACCAACTCCGGCGTGGCTGCGAAAGAAAGCGTCATTCATGGGGTTGCCCTCTGCGTCGTCGCGCTTGTGATGGATCGGATGGCGGATATTTTGCGCCGTGGCAGGGCGTGCCTTTTCACGATGCCCTGAATTGGTTCACGGGATCAGGAAGACAGAACGGCCCTCACGGCGTCGAACACGATCCTCATGACGGCAGGATTCCGGCCGGGGCCACCGGCGATATGTCCCCAGTCCGAATCCAGCACCTGTACGTGCGCGCCCGGCATCAGGGCCGCCTCCCGCCGTGCGTCGTCCTCTGTGAAGTAGAGATCGCTGCGGCAGGGCAGGATGCGGGTGGGCATGGTGATGCGGGCCAGGGCGTCTTCGAACGCGTCCGCCGCGGCGCTGATATCGGCGTGTTGCCAGACGTTGAGCACGGCCAGCAGGTCGTGGGCGTCCTGGTCGAGGTGATCCTGCTCCCAGAACGCGAGCAGGGCGTCGATGTCGTCGAATCCCAACGCCCGGTAGTCACCGTTGCGAAAGAACGCTTGAGAGTACGCCCAGCCCGCATAGACCCGGGCGAAGGCCTTCAGGCCATCGACTGGCTGCGCGGCGCAACCGTCGTTCAGGCGGGGATCAGCCTGGAGTGCGCTCTTGAGTCCTTCCAGAAACAGCCCGTTGTGCGGGCTGCACCGGGCGGTGCAACAGCTGGCGACCACGGCACGAACCCGCTCGGGATAGAGGCTGGCCCACTGCAGCGCCTGCATCCCGCCCATGGACCAGCCCGCAACCAGCGCCAGGGTGGCGCCGTCGAACACCTCGTCCACCAGTCGCTTCTGCAGCTGGATATTGTCCGCCAGTCGCAGAGTGGGGAAGTTCGATCCGGCCTGCGGTGCTGGGGTGTTGGATGGGGAAGACGACTCGCCGGCGCCCAGCATCGCGGGAATCACGATGCAGTACCGATCCGGATCGAGGGGGCTGCCGGGGCCGACCCAGGGGTGGTTGCCCGCCGCCGCACCACCGTAGTACGTGGGCAGCAGGATCAGGTTGTCTTTTGGTGCGTTGAGCGAGCCCATCTGGTGGTAAATCAGTCGAGCCTGACGCAGAGAACCGCCGGCGGAAAGCGGGAAGTCTGGTACGGCGAACTCGCGTTTTATCCATTGCTTATCAGTCATTTGGGTAGCTCCTTGCCATTCGTTCCGGGCGGCTTGGCTGTCGTTATATATACATGCTGGCATGTATGTTGAATGGAAAGTTCGTGCCAATTTAAATCAGCGCCAACGATCACGGCGCTACCTGGTTCTCCCTGTCACAGGACATTCACCATGTCAGATCAACCATCCAGCGAAGCTTTGAAACGGCAACTTGAGGAAGCGGGGGTGAAGTACGCCATCGCCAGCTATGTGGACATTCACGGCATCAGCAAGGGCAAGTTCGTGCCCATCGCCCATCTGGGCCAGATGATGGAGGGCTCGGAGTTGTACACCGGCGCGGCCCTGGACGGTGTGCCCCAGGACATCTCCGACGACGAAGTGGCGGCGATGCCCGACGCCGACGGCATGGCCATCTGCCCCTGGAACCGACAACTGGCCTGGTTTCCGGGCAACCTGTACCTCAACGGCCAGCCGTTCGAGGCCTGTTCCCGAAACATCTTCCGGCGCCAGCTTGATGCGGCGGCGGACATGGGGTACCGCTTCAACCTGGGCATCGAGACCGAGTTCTTCCTGTTCCGCGAGACCGAAGACGGCGGGTTCGCCCCGATCAGCGACCGGGATACTGAAGGCAAGCCCTGCTACGACCCGCGCTCGATGATGGACAACCTGGCCATTGTCGACGAGATCGTCGAGGCCATGAACGAGCTGGGGTGGGACGTGTATTCGTTCGACCATGAAGACGCCAACGGCCAGTTCGAGACCGACTTCAAATACGCCGACGGCCTGACCATGGCGGACCGCTTCGTGTTCTTCCGCATGATGGCCAACGAGATTGCCCGCAAGCACGGCGCCTTTGCCAGCTTCATGCCCAAGCCGTTCGCCGACCGCACCGGCAGCGGCGCCCACTACAACATGTCGCTGGCGGACCTGAAGACCGGTGAGAACCTGTTCGAACCGCAGGGGAATGACCTTCACGATTGCGGCATCAGCCGGATCGCCTATCACTTCATCGCCGGGGTGCTGAAGCACGCGGGCGCCATCAGTGCCGTGATCGCGCCCACGGTGAACAGTTACAAGCGCCTGGTGCGTCAGGGCAGCATGTCCGGCTCCACCTGGGCACCGGTGTTCCAGTGCTACGGCTCCAACAACCGCACCAACATGATCCGGATTCCTGGCGCCGGCGGGCGCATCGAATGCCGCGCGGCGGACATTGCCTGTAACCCGTACCTGGGCGGCGCCATGATGCTGGCGGCGGGGCTGGAAGGCATTCGTGAGGGGCTGGATGCGGGCGAGCCGCACCACGAGAACATGTACAACTACGGCGACGCCGAGATCGCCGCCCGGGGCATCGAGTACCTGCCGCGGAACCTCGGCGAGGCGGTGGAGGCCTTCGAAGCCGACCCGCTGTCACGGCAGGTCTTCGGCGAGGCGATGTTCGACAGCTTCGTGGCGTTCAAGAAAGGGGAGTGGGAAAGCTACCAGAACCACGTGTCGTCCTGGGAGGTGGACCGCTACCTGAAGATGTTCTGACCAGCCGTAGAACCGTCTCGCGCCCTGGCTGAACGGGTCAGTGCGCGGGCCGGGCAGCCGCCTTAAGGGAGCGGACCGGTCCTCTGGCATGGCCGCTCCCGTGATTCGCCCTTGCGATTCACCCCGCCTTATCACCCCCTCCCGCTTGTGATCCCAGCAGTCGCCAGAACTGTTGCCGGAAGAACGCCGTTTCCTGCTTGAGGGAAAACAGCTTCGGCGCGAACAGCCAGGTCTGGGTAATGCCCATCAGGTAGGTGTAGCTGACCAGGCCCAGCTTGTCGGCCGGCCCGGGATTGTCGATCAGCCCCGCCGTCCGGGCCGTGTCTATCAGCGCACCGAACAGGGCCACGATGGACTGGGTGAGCGCTCGTTCGCGCTTCAGGGTGCGCGACATGGCATCGGTCAGTTCGGTCTTGTTGAGCAGGATCTCGAAGGATTGCCGGTAGCGCCGGTCGTTTGCGAGCAGGGACAGCCAGCGGTCGATGAAATGGTCCATTGCCTGGATGGGGTGATCCGCCATGGCATGGCACTCGGCCACCAGGGCTTCCAGCGGCTCCTGGGAATAGGCCAGCACCGCCTCGTAGAGATCGTCCTTGGTTTCGAAGTGCCAGTAGATGGGGCCGCGGCTGCAGCCGGCTTCCCGCGCGATGCGACTGAGGGTGGTCAGGGAATAGCCATCGCGGCTGAACAGGGTCAGGGCGGCTTCAATAACGTTGCGGCGGGTTTTCTCGGCGTCTTCCTTGGTGCGGCGCATGCGTGGTTCGGGTCTCTGGCAGAACGAA
The DNA here is from genome assembly GCF_011421605.1 of Marinobacter sp. JSM 1782161. Lineage (NCBI taxonomy): Bacteria > Pseudomonadati > Pseudomonadota > Gammaproteobacteria > Pseudomonadales > Marinobacteraceae > Marinobacter > Marinobacter sp. JSM 1782161. The sequence goes on along the minus strand of NZ_WSSA01000002.1, from coordinate 1,355,811 downwards.
AAAGAGGGCACGACTATCGTGCCCTCAGCGGTGGTTTGCGGCAAGGCCGGGATCAGATCTCGCCGTCGGCCGCCATTTCCATGTAGTCGTCGTTGAAGCGCAGCTTCACGTTGTCCTCGCTGCCCATCACGCTGCCGTCGGGGAATTCGATGCCGACGAAGTCCGGACTCATGGCACCCTGGCCCAGCAGTCCCTTGTCGAAGGAGAACTGGCGAACGCTGTCCATGGCCTCGTGGGCCTGGTCACCGTTGATGAAGTCGACCGACATCTGCGGTTCCCAGAACATTTTCATGCCGGCCAGTTGGGCTTCGTAGCCTTCCCGGTCGGTGCCGGAAATCTCGCCCAGCATGGCGCGCGCTTCCCGGCCTTCCTCGGTGTCGGCCTTGAGAATGCTCATGGTTTCGTACCAGGCGCCCACCAGGGCCTTGCCCAGGGCCGGATTGTCCTCAAGGGTCTGGCTGTCGACGATGGTCAGATCCTTGATGTGGCCCGGGATCTGGCTGGAGTTGAACAGCTCCGTCGCGCCCGGGTAGTTGGCGACCTCGGTTAGCAACGGGTTCCAGGTGGCCACGTGACGGACCTCGTCGGTCAGGAAGGCGGACACCAGGTCGGCGTCGGAAATGTTCACCACGTTGATGTCGCGCTCTTCCAGGCCCACGGAGTCCAGCGCCCGCACCAGCAGGTAGTGGGACACGGACAGTTCCACCAGGTGCACGGTTTCGCCTTCCAGGTCTTCGATGGATGTGGCGTCCTTCGACACCAGACCGTCGTTGCCGTTGGAGTAGTCGCCCACGATCAGCGCGGTGGTGTCCTTGCCGGACGCCGCCGGGATGGACAGCGCGTCCATGCTGGTGGCCACCACACCGTCGAACTGGCCGGCGGTGTACTGGTTGATGGACTCGATGTAGTCGTTGACCTGGACGATATCCACGTCGATGTCGTACTTGTCGGCCCACTTTTTCATGATGCCGCTGTCCTCGGCGTACTGCCAGGGCACCCAGCCGGCGTAGATGGTCCAGGCGATGCTGAAGGAGTCCCGCTCCTGGGCCAGGGCGCCCAGGGACAGGGTCGCGGTCAGAAGACCCGCGCCCAGCCGTTGCGTCAGTTGTCGTGCTTTCATGGATGCTCTCCTCGGGTCGAGCCCGTTATTTGACGTTTTGGGTTGTTGGCCACTCATTGTTGTTCTTCCACAATCACCACCGGCGTGCCCGGCGCTACCGCCTGGCCCGCCTCGCGGCGAACGTCCACCACCCGCCCGCTGACCGGGCTGAGCAGTTCGATCTCCATCTTCATGGATTCCACCACCGCCACCGGGCGCTGGGCCTCGATCGCATCGCCCGGCTGCACCAGGCATTCCCAGAGGTTGCCGGCGACGTGGCTTTCCACGGCGTGCTGTCCGCTGGGCAGATCGGCGAGGTCGTCGTCGCCGGCATCCTCCAGGGGCGCCTCGGCGCTGAAGTTGATCTGGCCGGATTCGATCCAGCGTTGCAGTTCTTCGTCGAAGGCCTGCTGGCGCTTGGCGGTAAACGACCGGATCGCGTCATCGTGGTCCGCCAGGAACGCTTCGTAGTCCTTCAGGTTGAAGCGGGTGTGCTCCACCTGGATGGGGTAGTCGCCGTTGGGGAAGTCGCGCCGAATCCGCTGCAGTTCTTCCGCGCTGACTTCGTAGAAGCGCACCTGGTCGAAGAAGCGCAGCAGCCAGGGCTTGCCCGGCTCGAACAGGTCCGTCGTGCGGTAGCGGTTCCACATTTGCAGCGTGCGACCGACAAACTGATAGCCGCCGGGTCCTTCCATGCCGTAGACGCACAGGTAGGCGCCGCCGATGCCGACGGAGTTTTCCGCGGTCCAGGTTCGGGCCGGGTTGTACTTGGTGGTGACCAGACGGTGGCGTGGGTCCATGGGGGTGGCCACCGGTGCGCCCAGATAGACGTCGCCCAGGCCCATGACCAGGTAGCTGGCGTCGAAGACGGTTCTCTTGACCGCGTCGATGCTGTCCAGGCCGTTGATGCGGCGAATGAATTCCAGGTTACTGGGGCACCAGGGGGCGTCCTTGCGTACCGACTGCATGTACTTGGCGATGGCCTGGTGGCAGGCTTCATCGTCCCAGGACAGGGGCAGGTGCACGATGCGCGCCGGCACGTCCCATTCCGGCTGCTGCTCCAGCTCCTTTTCAGCGCCGGTCAACAGAGTTATCAGATCCGGCTGGCTGAGCCTGCGGCTGTCGTAGTGCACCTGCAGCGAGCGGATGCCCGGGGTCAGCTCCAGGATCGCGGGGTGCGCCTGTTCCCGTAACCAAAGCATCAGGGCGTGGGCGCGGAAGCGCAGGCGGATGTCCAGTTCCATCGGACCGTATTCCACCAGCACGTAGTTGTCGCCGGCGGCCCGGTAGACCACGCCGGTTTCGTGCGCATCGGTGTCCAGCGACGCGAGGACCGGCGTCTCCGGGCGGATGGGGGTGATGCGCGTGGTGGCCGCCGTCAGCGTTGCCACCGATTCGTCCAGCGCTTCGCGCAGGGCCACGGCCTGGCCCTGGCTGACCGGGACGAACCGCACCTTGTCACCGGCCTTGAGCTGGCCCAGTTTCCACAGGTCGGCGCTGATCACCGTTACCGGGCACACGAAACCGCCCAGGCTGGGGCCGTCCGGGCCGAGGATCACCGGCATGTCGCCGGTAAAGTCGACGGTGCCCACGGCGTAGGCGTTGTCGTGGATGTTGGACGGGTGCATGCCCGCTTCGCCGCCATCGCTGCGCGCCCACTCCGGTTTGGGGCCGATCAGGCGCACGCCGGTCCGGCTGGAGTTGTAGTGGATCTCCCACTCGCTGGCGAAAAAGGTGTCGATGTCGGCCTGGGTGAAATAGTCCGGAGCGCCGTGGGGGCCATAGGTGACGTGCAGTTGCCAGGTCTTGCCGATGGCCGGTTTCAGGCCCCGCTCCAGTGACGCGGCAGCGACCGGTTCCGCGTCGGTCAGTGGCAGCACGTCGCCCGCCCGCAGGGCGCGACCGCCGTGGCCGCCGAACTGGCCCAGCGTGAAGGTGCTGCGGGATTCCAGGTAGGCCGGGCAATCCAGTCCGCCGCGGAACAGGAGGTAGGCCCGGGCGCCATCGCCCGTTACGTTGCCGAGTTTAAGGGTGGCGCCGGCCGCCACATCCAGCACCTGCCAGAAGGCGACCGGAACGTCGTCCAGCGTAGCGTCCAGTTCGCTCCCGGCGAGCACGATCTGGGTGGCCCGGTTGAAACGCAGGGTCGGGCCGCGCAGGGTGATTTCCAGACCGGCGTCCGACGCCTCGTTCCCCAGCAGGCGATTGCCCAGGCGGAAGGAATAGCTGTCGAAGGGGCCGGAGGGCGGCACGCCCACTTCCCAGTAGCCGATGCGGCCCGGGTAGTCCTGAATGGTGGTCAGGGTGCCGCCGCTGAGCACGTCCACCGTGGCCGGCCGGTAGTCGAATTCGTTCAGGCTGCGCGTCGTCAGCCGGCCTTCGACAAAACGGTCGTCCGCCAGAACCTGTTGCACGTAGTCGCGGTTGGTCTGGATGCCATAGAGCTGACTGTGATCCAGGGCGTCCAACAGCGCGTTACGGGACGCTTCCCGGTCGTCGCCGTGGACGATGACTTTGGCCAGCATGGGATCGTAGAGCGGGGATACCTCGGTGCCCGGCTGGATCCAGGTGTCGATACGCAGCCGGTCGCCTTCCGGCCAGACCACGTTGGTGAGCAGGCCGGCCGAAGGCTGGAAGTCCTTGTTGGGGTCTTCGGCGTACAGTCGCACCTGGATGGCGTGGCCCCTTGGTTGGAGGTTCGCGGCCCGCTCGCCCAGGTTCGACAGGGTGCCGGCGCCCAATTCCACCATCCAGCGGACGATGTCGACGCCGTAGACGGCTTCGGTCACGCCGTGTTCCACCTGCAGGCGGGTGTTCACTTCCAGGAAGTAGAACTCGGTGGAGTCCGGGTCGTAGATGAACTCCACCGTGCCGGCGCTGCGATAGTCGATGCGCTCACCCAGGGCGCGGGCGGTATCGTGCATGCGCCGGCGCACACTGTCGCTGAGCCCGGGGGCCGGGGCTTCCTCGATCACCTTCTGGTTGCGCCGCTGGGCGGAGCAGTCGCGCTCGCCCAGGGCCACCACGGTGCCGGCGCCGTCACCGAACAGCTGCACTTCGACGTGGCGCGCGTGCTCGACGAATTTTTCCAGGAACACGCCGGCGTTGCTGAAGTTGTTCTGGCTCAGCCGCTGCACCGACTCGAAGGTGCGGCTCAGGTCATCCGCGGTGTAGCAGCGGGACATGCCGATGCCGCCACCGCCGGCGGTGCTCTTGAGCATTACCGGGTAGCCGATCCGCTCGGCTTCCGTCAGCGCGTCGTCCAGGCTGTTGAGCAGGCCGGTCCCGGGCAGCAGGGGCACGCCGGCCTGCTCGGCGAGGGCGCGAGCGGTGTGCTTGAGGCCGAAGTCCTCCATCTGCTGCGGCGTCGGGCCCAGGAAGACAATGCCCAGGGCATCGCAGCGGCGGGCGAAGTCGGCGTTCTCACTGAGGAAGCCATAGCCGGGATGCACCGCCTGGGCGCCGCTCTCGGCGAGGATGGCGAAGAGTTTGTCCTGGTTCAGGTAGGTGTCGGCCGCGCCGCCTTCCCCCAGGGGCCAGGCTTCATCGGCCTGGCGCACGTGCAGGGAGTCCGCGTCCGCCTCGGCGTAGACCGCCACCGAGATGATGCCCATGGCGCGCAGGGTACGGATCACCCGGCAGGCAATGGCGCCACGGTTGGCGATCAGGACCTTCTGTATGCCGGTGTCTCTCAGCTCCATACCAGCACCTCGATCGGCGTCGGGTTCCAGCCGTTGCACGGGTTGTTGAGTTGTGGGCAGTTGGAGATCATCACCAGCACGTCCATTCTGGCTTCCATCTCGACGTACTTGCCGGCGTCGGAAATGCCGTCGGCGAAGGTCAGGCCGCCGTCGGCGGTGACCGGGACGTTCATGAAGAAGTTGATGTTGTGGGTGATGTCCCGTTTGGTCATGCCCAGCTCTTCATGCTCGGTGACCGCGACCAGCCAGCTGTCGCGGCAGGCGTGCATGCACTTCTTCTCCAGGGCATACCGGGTGGTATTGCTCTCCGCCGCGCAGGCGCCGCCGAGGGTGTCGTGGCGGCCGCAGGTGTCGGCGGTGATTTCCAGCATCACGTTGTTCTCCGAGGACATCAGTCTGGAGCCGGCGGTCAGGTACACATTGCCCTGGGCGCGCAGGGTGTCCGTCACGCTGTAGCGCTCGGTGGGGTTGTGGGCGTTGTAGAACAGGGTGTCGGCGGCCTGGTTGCCCTCCAGATCGAGGATGCGGAGGGTCTCGCCGGCCTTGACCACCTTCAGGAAGTATTCCCCCGCCGGGACGGTTTCGCGGAAGCTGGCGGTTTCCGGATTGAGTGCGCTTTCTTTGATCATCTCCGGGCTCCTCTTACGGTATCAGGTGGTACAGGGCGGTGTTGGCGAAGGCGCGGGTGGCCTCCGGCGACGAGGTCTTGCAGGGATCGGCATCGGTGACCGGTGACGCCCTGAAGAGCTGGTAACGCAGGGGATGGCTGGGATAGTCCGCCGCGCTGTCCAGCGGGTGCGGGCAGGTGTGCAGCACCACGATGGTGTCCATCTCGAAGCGCAGGTCGACCGTGGCGCCGGCGTGGGAGTGATCGCTCACGTAGGTCATGTTGCCCGCGTCGTCGGTCTTCACCCGGCTGAACCAGTTGAGGTTGGCGGTCAGGTCCTTCTTGCCCAGGCCGTATTTGGCCAGTTCGTTGAGGAAGCTGGAAAGACCGTTGCGGTGATACTGGTTGTGGGCTTGCTGATAGGTCTTGCGGCCCCAGCGGTGCGCCACGAGCTCGGCGTTGCAGGTGCCGCTGACGGTGTCGTGCCAGCCCAGGTCGTCGCGGATGATGGACGCGAACACCCGGCCCATGTCCGACAGCAGGACGTGCCCCCTGGTCAGCTTGAATGTGTGCTGGTTCTTGAGGGTGTCCGGCATGTTGTACCGCTCGAGAGGGTTCTCGGGGTTGTACATCAGCATGCCGACATTGGCGTGGCCGGTCTCGTCGATCAGACGCAGCACGTGACCGCGGCGCATGATGAAGGACCAGTGGGATCCGCCGGGAATCAGATCGTCGTAGAGGGGGGATGCCGTTTCGAGCATGGCCTTTTCCTCCTGGCTAGGGGGTCAAAAAAACACGAGAGGCGTCAGTAACTGAACGATCCTCCCGGGCTTTTGTCCCGCCGTGTAGCCTTGGAAAAGGCCGTCAACTCTCGGACCAGTCACCCGTATCGAATACGGGCCGGAACCCTAGTTGACCATTTGTCAGATTGTTGCGCGTTGATAGTGGTTATGGAAACCAGTGGTTACAGAAACCGACCTCTCGCTGCGTGACGGGAACAAAACAAGTTCCGTGCCACTTCCGTCAAGTGCCGGTTCCAGGGGCCTTGGCTGGTCGGACCGATGCATCGTGGGTCTGGAAAGGGGAACGCGGTGCACGCTGTTGGTGCATGCTGGCGTGCCATGGTGCAGCGTGATCGGGCCTCAGTCGATCCGTTAACCGTCGGTTTCCAGTCCAGCCGAATGAGGCCTTGTCGACGCCGGTTCGAAACGCGCCATATGGGCCGCTTCACTCCTGAGCCAGTCGGCAAACCGTTGGGTGCGTTGATCGCTCTGACCCTCGGGCGGCGTCAGCATCACGTAATCCACACCCGTCGGACGCATGCCGAACGGCGCCGTGAGGCGGCCCGCCTGGAGGTCATCGTACACCAGCGGCAGCGGGCCGATGGCGGTGCCGAGTTGGTCCAGGGCGGCCTGCAGGGTGAAATAGAAGTGGTCGTAGCTTTGCTCGCTGGCGGGCTGGTAGGGGTGGTCGGCCATCCGGCACCAGTCGCTCCAGGCGGACGGCCGTGTGCGGCTGTGCAGCCAGCGGGCGCGGTTGAGGTCCTGTCCGAGCATGCCCACCCAGCATTCGGGGTGGCACACCGGGCCGGCCAGCTCCGGGCACAGGACGTCGATGACGGCTTCCTGCGGCGGGGTAAAGTCGAGCCGGCGAATGGCCAGGTCGCAGCCGTTGGCGTTCAGGTCGATCGGGCCGCCGGCGGTGCTCAGCTCCACCTGAAGTTCCGGGTGCCGCTGCCGCAGCCGGCCCAGGCGCGGCATCAGCCAGCGCATCGACAGGGTGGGCTCACAGGACACGCGCAGCAACGGATCCGCGCTGTCACCACGCCCGATCTCATCGGCGGCACGATCCAGTTCAGCGAAGGCGTTGCGGGTCGCCTCCAGCAGCCGGTACCCGGCCGGCGTCAGGCTGACCCGGCGGGGGTGGCGCACGAACAGCGGCGTCCCCAGACGCTCCTCCAGCTGCGCGATGGCCCGGCTGATGGCGCCGTGGGTCAGGTGCAGCTCCTCCGCTGCGCGGGTGAAGTTGTTCAGGCGCGCGGCGGCCTCGAAGGCGGGGAGGCCGGGCAGCAGTCGGCGTCGATGGCTCATCGGTGAGTCTGCCTCACAGCTCCGGTCAGAAAGTTTCGATTCTGCGACATTCCGGCATCCCCCACAATGCCCTTTTTCAATGCCATGGAAAGGAGCCTGACATGCCATCTGTATCGGTTGAGCTGGTCGCCGTCGCCACCATCACGCTGCTGGCGGTGATGAGCCCGGGCCCGGATTTCGCGTTCGTGGTTCGTCAGTGTCTGATGCGAGGTCCGCGCGCCGGCTATCTGGGCGCGGTGGGGATCGGTCTCGGTATTGCGGTGCACGTGAGCTACACCTTGCTGGGCTTCGGCCTGCTGATGGCCCAGCACGCCTGGCTGATCGAAGTGATCCGCTACCTGGGCGCGGCCTACCTGATCTGGTTGGGGCTTGGGGCCTTCTTGCCGTCACGCGGGCAGGGCGATCCCGTCGAGACTGTGGAGGATTCGCAGCGTCGTTCAGGCGACGCCTGGTTGCTTTGGCAGGGTGTCCTGTGCAATGCGCTGAACCCCAAGGCGATGTTGTTCATCGTGGCGCTGTTCAGCCAGGTGGTGTCGTCGAGCACGGCGCTGTCCGTGCAGGTGGGCTACGGCCTGTTCATCGCGCTGGCACATGTCGCCTGGTTCGCACTGCTCACGCGGCTGGTGGCGACCCGGGGCATGCAGCGGCGTTTGCAGTCGTTCGGTCGCGTGCTCGACAAGGTGGTCGGCGCCTGCCTGGTCGGTCTGGGCATCCGCATGGCCACGAGCGGATGACGGGACGGGTCAGGCGTTGACGCTTTCGGTGCCCGCCGGTGCTGGCTCGGTCACCTCGGGTTGCCAGATCCGCTCCACCAGCCGCACCACGGCGCTTACCGCTTCCCGGTCCAGCCGGTCGCGCCGGACCAGCAGGTTGAGATTGATGGTCAGCAGCGGGTCGTCGTAGACCTTCACGCTGCCCCGGCCCGCCCAGTGGCTGGCCAGTTCGTGCTCCACCAGCCCGTAGCCCAGCCCGGCGCGGATCATCGACAGCGTGCTGTGTTCGTCGATGGACGACGACACGGTGTTGGCCTGCTCGCGACCGCCCTCCAGGATGTCCGGCAGCATGTTGGCCAATGGGCAGGTGTTGGCCGGCCAGATCCAGGGCAGGGCGCGTCGCTCGGCCGAATCGATGGGAAAACGCGCCAGACCGCTGTCCACCGGGCCGACCACACTCACCCGAATCGGCGCCAGACGCAGGCTCAGGATCTGCTCGTCGAAGATGTCTCCGTACACGAATCCCATGTCCACCTCACCGGCGCGTACCTGGTCGAGGATCATGTACGAGGAGCTGGTGATCAGTTCCAGAGCCACCTCCGGCCGGTCGCGAGCGGCGGTGCGCAGGAGTTGGTCCACCTTGAGGTATTCCGGCGGTGCGTTGAGGGCAAACGACAGTGGCGTGGGTTGATCGCAGCGCAGGGCGCGGGCGATGTCGTCCAGTTCGACCACTTGCCGCAGGACCTGACGCGCGGCCGGTAGCAGGCGGCGTCCGGCATCGGTCAGCGCCATGCCCCGGGTGTTGCGCTGGAACAGGGGCAGCCCGAAATGATCTTCCAGCTGGCGCAGATGTTCGCTGACCGCCGACGGGGTGGTGTGGCGCCGGTTGGCGGCACGGGTCAGATTGCCTTCGTCCGCCACCAGCACGAACGAGCGTAGTTTATCGAGTTTTATGTTCATGTTTTACGAACGCCGACTTTCATAAACACCGATGGATGGGACCACTTTACCGCAGTTTAATGGCATTTACCGGCCGGCCTCAATTCGTTTTTTATGGAGGAAGATGTCATGCAGACCATTGCATCCAGCAAACGCGAAACCGTGTTTATCCCGCCCTTCGAGGCCGTCGCCGAGCGGTCGTCGCCGGTGCGTCGGCGGACGCGCAGGGCCCGTGCCGGCGCAATCCTGCGGGAATGGCTCCGGCGCTACCGGGCCCGGGCTCGCCTGCGCCGTCAGTTGCGGGAAATGGACGCGGGCCTGGCCGAGAAAGACGTGGGGCTGCCCATCGGCACCCTGGTTGAAGAGGCTCGGAGGCCGTTCTGGAAAGCCTGACCGTGCCGTGTAGCGGAGCTGTCAGGCGACATGTTGGGCCGGGTTCAGTCGCCGATTGGTTAAGCAGTGAGCGTCTGAACCCGGCTGTTCGTTGCGGTCCCGCATAATGGTGTTGTGGCGATGGCTTCCTGAATTGTTACCAATAGCGCAACAGTCTCTTGCCGCTTGGCGCCTTCTGCTGATCCCTCGCGACCTGTATTTTTGATCCTCCAAATCGTTACTTGCCTCTTTTTTCTGCTGATCCGGGAAGTTTCCAAGCGTGTTAGACCTGTCGATACGCCGCGGGCTGGGTGTCTGTGGTGTTTTTGTGATATTTGCAACAATTGCCGGGTGCATCAGCTCCCGTGGGCTCGGGCCGGCCGCCGATCCGGACGCGGCCGAGGATCTGTCGCTGGGCGAGGCCACCCGCGCGGCGCGACAGGACGCAGCCTGGCCGGAGAGCGACTGGTGGCAGGCCCTGCACGACCCGCAGCTCAACCGCTGGATCGACACGGCGCTGGCGCGCAGCCCGTCGCTGGCCGAGGCGCGGGCACGGATCCGCCAATCCATGGCCTACGCCGGGCTGACCGAATCGGAGGAAGCACCGCAGCTGAATCTGGACGGTCGGCTGCGTCGTCACCAATGGCCCACGGACAACTTCTACGGGCCCGGCGAACTGGCCGACAGCCGCACCTGGGACAATAACCTGGCGATGGGCGCCTCCTATCTGCTGGATTTCTGGGGGCGCGAGCACAATCGCACCGAGGCCGCCCTCAACCGGGCCCAGGCCAGCGTGGCCGAGGCCCGGTCGGTGCAGCTGAGTCTGGTGGACCAGTTGGTTCGTGCCTACATCCGGTTTTCCCTTTATTACGCCCAACGCGACGTCAAACGCTCCCTGCTCAAGCAACAGCACCACATCCTCGAACTGGTGGAAAAGCGTCTCGATGGCGGGCTGGGCACCGAGCTGGAAGTGACCCAGGCGCGGGCGCCCATACCGGCCATGCGCCAGGAGCTGGAAGACCTGGACGAGAAAATCCAGCTCAGCCGCAACGAGCTTGCGGTCCTGGCCGGACGCTCGCCGGCCGCCGGCTCGGCGTTGCACCGGCCGGCCCTGTCGCTGACCGAGGCGCCGGTCATCCCCGAGTCCATCCCGCTGGCCCTGGTCGGTCATCGCCCGGATGTGGTTGCCAGCCGCTGGCGCGTGGCCGCCTACGCCCGGGACATCGACGCCGCGCGGGCGGACTTCTATCCCAACGTCAATCTGGCGGCGTCCGTAGGCTTCTCGGCGGTGCAGGGCGGGATGCTGGATTTTCTCGATTCCGACAAGTTCACCTACAGCGCCGGCCCGGTGCTGTCCCTGCCAGTGTTCGACGGCGGCGCCCGGCGCAGTGCCCTGGCGGGCAAGAGTGCGGAGTACGACGTGGCCGTGGCCGGCTATCGCCAGACGTTGCTCAATGCGCTGCGTGGGATCTCCGACCAATTGGTGCGGCTGCACTCCCTCGACAAACAGCAGGCCATGGCCGCGGAGGCGGTGGCAGTGGCGCAGGAAAGCTACGACCTGACGCTGGAAGCCTATGAGGGCGGGCTGAGCGACTACCTGGATGTGCTTAACACCGAACAGAACCTGTACAACCAGAAGCTGGTCGTGGAGCGCCTGGTGGCCTCGCGGCTGGCGGCCCATGCGGAATTGCAGGTGGCTCTCGGTGGCGGTCTGATGAGCGAGGCTGCGGGCCCCGAGGCGGGCCGTCTGCAGCCGGCGGATGAGGCGGCGGCCCACGATGGCCACTGAGCGCATGACGTTGCCAGCCGCATCCGACTGGCGCCAGGCCTGGCGATCATGGCGTCGCAGCGACGGCCTGAGCTGGCTGTTCGTGTTCAAGACGCTGCTGGCGGCCTTTATCACTCTCTGGCTGGCGATGTTGCTGCAGTTGCAACAGCCCAGCACGGCCCTGATCACGGTGTTCATCGTGATGCAGCCGCAGAGCGGGCAGGTGATGGCCAAGAGTCTGGCGCGGGCGGTGGGCTCGCTGATGGGCCTGGGCGTGATGATCGTGCTGGTGGCGCTGTTCGCCCAGCAGCGCTGGCTGTTCCTGGCCGCCATGTCCCTGTGGATCGGCGCCTGTATCGCCGGCGCGGCGCGTTACCGGGACATGCGCTTCTACGCCTGCGTCCTGGCCGGCTACACCGCCGCACTGATCGGCCTGCCGGCGTCGGCGCATCCGGATACCGCGATCGCCGATGCCATCTGGCGGGTGCTTGAGATCTTTCTGGCGCTGTTCGTGTCCAGCGTGGTGAGCATCCTGGTGTTCCCCCAGACCAGCCACGCCGCCATGCGCAGCGCCGTGGCCAGTCGGTTCGGCCGGTTCGCCGGCTTCGTGCTGGCGCACCTGGACGGGCGCGATCCCGATGCGCTGAGCAAGGTCAACGCCGACTTTGCGACCGAGGCGGTGGGGCTGGAGGCGAGCCGTTCGGCGTCCGCCATCGAAGATCCCCACACACGTCTGCGCAGCCGGCGATTGCAGCACCTGAACCACGCATTCCTGGGGCTGTTGACCCGCTTCAACGCGCTACACCGCCAGTTGCGGCGTTTGCGCGAGGAATCCCTGGAGCCGGTAATCGAGTCGCTGTCGCCCTGCCTGGAACTCGTTGCGGGCCTGTTGCAGCCCTGGCCCGACAGCCTGATGAGCCCGCAGGAAGCCGGCCAGTTTGCCGACGCCCTGGAGCAGGCGCGGGCGCCGCTGATGCAGCGCATCCGGCAAAGCCGCCGGGCGTTGCTGGCGGGTGGGGCTTCCGAGTCCGATTTGCTTGAATTCAACACGGCCGCCGAACTGCTGTACCGATTCGCCGAAACCCTGCACGCCTACGCCCGGGCCCACCAGACACTGGGCAGCCGGAACCACGCGCGCGAGCAGGTGCGGGGCGGGTTTGCCTCCCGGGCCAATCTTTACGCGTCGCTGGTGGCCGGCAGTCGGGCGGCGATCACCATCTTCCTGGGCGGGGCAATCTGGTTCGCGCTGGACTGGCGCGCCGGCGTGCTGATGATCGCCAACGCGGCGGCCATATGCGCGCTGTCCTCGGGGATGCCCCATCCCACCCGGCTGGCGATCCAGATGGCCATCGGCACCTTCATTGGCGGGGTGCTCGGGGTCATCGAAAGCGTCTACGTGTTCCCGTTGATCGATGGCCTGCCGTTACTGTTGATGGCGTTGCTGCCGGTCTACCTGCTGGGGCTTTACCTGAGCCTGAAACCCGCCTACGCGTTTGTCGGCCTGGGGCTGCTGATCATGTTCACCATGGGCAGCGTGCCCACCAACCCGACCCAGTACGCGCCGGTCACGGTGATCAGCAACTACCTCGGGCTGTTCATGGGCGGTGTTCTGGCCGCAGTGACCACCAGCGTGATCCTGCCGCCGGCCAGCGCCTGGATGTGGTGGGTGCTGGAAAAAGATCTGCGCGGCGTTCTGGGCCTGGCGGCGACGGGTGGGCTGGATGGTCTCAACGGCCGTTTCGAAAGCCGGACCCGGGACATCCTGGCCCAGGCCTATGGTCTGGCGGCCCGGCGCCCGGACGTGCAGGCCGCCCTGGTGCAGTGGAGCCTGATCGTGCAGGAAGTGGGGCACGCCATGATCAACTGGCGCCAGGAACTCGCCGCGCAGCCCGTTGCTGATGACCTGGCCGTCGAGCTGGCCGGGCTTGAACGCCGGCTGGTGACGTTGTTCGCGACGCCGTCGCCGGGGGCGTTGAATCGCGCCAGGGAGCAGGTCGAGCGGGTGATCTGGGACCTGCACGGTCGCATCGAGGCGCAGTCCCATTTCCAGCATTCGGCCGAGCGCCGGGTGCTCAGCTACCTGCATTTCGTTCGCACCACGTTGCTCGATCGCCATTCCATCCTGCGGCGTCAGATCGCCGTACAGACCGGAAACGCGGAAGGAGACCTCCATGCTCAATCTTGAGTGGGCCCGTGAAACCCCGATGGAGGGGCTGCTGCTGCCCACGCTGATGCTGGTTTTTGTGGGCGCGCTGGCCCTGGCCTGGGGGCTGGACGTCGGTCTGCGCCGGTTCGGGGCCTACGAGGTCATCTGGCATCCGGCGCTGTTCCGGGTGTCGCTGTTCCTGGCCCTGTTCTGCGCCATGGCGCTGCTCATCTACTGATGGCGCGGCCATTCACACTCGTTCACTGACGGATCTTCGATTTAGCCATGAAACTGAAAACAGTCATCAGTCTTGCGGTGACACTGCTCGTCTTCGCCGCCGCAGCCCTGCTGGGCACGCTACTCTGGCAGCATTACATGGACGCGCCCTGGACCCGGGACGGCCGGGTTCGGGCCGATATCATCAACGTCGCCAGCGATGTGTCCGGGCGTGTGGTGGAAATGCCGGTGTCCGACAATCAGCGGGTGCAAAAGGGCGACCTGCTGATGCGCATCGATCCCGAGAAATACGAGATCGCTGTGGAACAGGCCGAAGCCCTGGTGGCGTCCCGCAAAGCCTCCATGCGCATGCGCGAGGCGGAAGCCAAACGCCGGGTGCAACTGGATCGCAAGGTGGTCTCGCGGGAGAGCCTGGACGATGCCTCCAACGCCGCCGCCATCGCCCGCGCCGAATACCAGCAGGCCCTGGCCAGACTCGACGAGGCCCAATGGTCGCTGGCGCGCACGCAGATCCGCGCGCCGGTAGACGGTTACGTCACCAATCTCAACGTTCACCAGGGCGACTACGCGACCGCCGGCAAGCCGCGGTTGGCGGTGGTCGACGAGCACTCGTACTGGGTTTACGGCTACTTCGAGGAGAACAAGCTGCCCGGCGTGCACGTCGGGGATCCCGTACGGATGGAACTGATGAGCGGTGAGATACTGAAGGGCCATGTGGAGAGCATCACCCGCGCCATCTACGATCACGACAACCCGCAAAGCCGCCAACTGGTGGCGGACGTCAACCCGACGTTTACCTGGGTGCGTCTGGCGCAGCGCATTCCGGTGCGGGTCCATATCGATGAGGTGCCGGACGGACTGGTGCTGGCCGCAGGCACCACGGCCACGGTGATCGTCCAGCCGGATGCCGGCTGAGTGGCCTGAATGGGCTGAGTGAATCAACTGGGTGAAGCACACGGACGGGAGCGTCGTCGATGGATATTCTGCACAACATGCGCGTTTTCGTGCAGGTGGCCGAAACCGGCAGCTACACCGGCGCGGCGCAGGTGCTGGATACCACCACGGCCAGCGTGTCCCGCGCGGTCAGCAATCTGGAATCGCATCTGCAAACGCGGCTGCTGCACCGCTCCACCCGCCGTCTGGCGCTGACCGAAGCCGGCCAGCGCTACCTGCTGCGCTGTCAGCAGATCCTGCCGATCATCGAAGAGGCCGAAGCCGAGGCCTCGGACGCCCATGCGCGCCCGCGCGGCGTCCTGCGGCTGCATTCGATGACCGGGGTGGGGCAGCACTACGCCATCCGCGCGATCAATCAGTATCGCCAGCTTTACCCGGACGTGTCCTTCGAGCTGACCCTGGCCAACCGCATCCCGGACATGCTGGAGGAAGGCTTCGAGGTCGCCATCGTGATCAGCAAACAGCTGCCCAGCTCCAGCCTGATCTCGCGCAGTCTGGGTCAGACCTACAGCGTGCTGTGTGCGTCACCGGAATACCTGCGCGCCCGGGGCGAGCCGCGCACGCCCGAGGATCTGCGCCACCACGACTGCCTGCGCCTGGCCAGCCCGGTGCTGCCGATGGACAACTGGAATCTGCACGGGCCCGATGGCGACATGACCGTTGAACTCGGGGCATCGCCCCTGCAGGTCAACGTGGGTGACGCCATCGCCGAGGCGGCCGCCGGAGGGCTGGGGATCGTGGCGTTGCCGCTGTACTCGGCGATGAGCATGTTGCGCAGTGGCGCGTTGGTGCGCGTCCTGCCTCAATACCGGCTGCAAACCCTCAACATCCACGCTCTGTACCCGTCGCGCCAGTATCTGGACGCCAAGGTGAAGACCTGGCTCGAATTCCTGCAGGCCAACCTGCCCCAGTGGGTCGGGGAGGACGAAGAGCTGGTTCGCGCCATGAGTCTGGGGTGTTCGCTGCAATAGGCTGAACGGCTCTCCTGTCTTCCCGGCACCGTCTTCCCGGCGCTCTGCCGAATTGCTGCTAATCTTTTTAAGGGTTGCTTATAACCTCTTAATATTAGCTGGCCAGGGAAGCCGTACATGCTCGATTACTTCGCGTTGTTCATGCTGTTCTTTGTGGTCGTGGTGCTGTTCTACGGCATTATTGCGATTCACGATATTCCGTACGAAATTGCCAAAAAGCGCAATCACCCCCACCAGGACGCCATCCACGTCACCGGCTGGATCAGTCTGCTGACCCTGCATGTGCTGTGGCCGTTCCTCTGGATCTGGGCCACCCTCTACCGCAGCGACCGCGGCTGGGGCTTCCAGGATGGCCGCTCCGGTCACGATCACATCGAAAGCCTCGAGCGCCAGGTCACAGAACTCAGTGATCGGTTGAAGCGTCTCGAATCCGATCGTGGGGAGGGCTGAACATGGATTTGCTGCTGATCCTCACGTATACCGCGATCTGCATCGTTGTCTTCAAGGTCTTCCGGGTGCCGCTCAACAAATGGACCGTGCCGACCGCGGTGCTGGGCGGCATTTTCCTGATCGGCGCGCTGCTGATGCTGATGAACTACAACCATCCGTATTCGGAGCGGGCCCGCAAGTACGAGCTGACCACGCCGATCATTCCCACCGTTCGCGGCCGGGTGGTGAGTGTGGAGGCCACGCCCAACCGCCTGATGGAGGAGGGAGATGTGCTGTTCCGGCTGGACCCGACACCGTTCCAGGCCAAGGTCGATTCGCTCCAGGCACAGCTTAAATCCGCCCGTCTGGATCTGGATCGTGCCACCCAACTGGCCCGCACAGGCGCCGGACCACGCCGTAATCAGGACGTGGCCGAGGCCCAGGTGGATGAGCTGGAAAGTGAGCTGACGGCCGCGCAATACAATCTGGAGGAAACGGTCGTCCGGGCACCGACGCGAGGCTACGTGTCGCAGCTGTTCCTGCGGCCGGGCATGATGGCGGTGAATCTGCCGTTGCGGCCGTCACTGGTGTTTGTGCACCAGGAAGCGGACATCTTCACCGGCTGGTTCCGCCAGAACAGCCTGCTGCGTCTGGAAGAAGGGGACGAAGCCGAAGTGGCGTTCGATGGCATTCCGGGCAAGGTCTTCTCCGGCGAGGTGGTCACCGTTATCCCGATTCTGGCTGAAGGCCAGCTCCAGCCCACTGGCAATCTGGCCATCGACAACGCCCCGCCGGGCAGGGTGCCGGTGCGGGTGCACATCACGGACCCATCCTTCGACAAATACCGGCAGACGTTGCCCGGCGGTGCCTATGGCCAGATGGCCCTCTACAGCGAGCATTTCGAGCACGTGGCGATCATGCGCAAAATCCTGCTGCGCATGTCGGCGTGGATGAACTACCTTTTCCCGTTCCACTGAGTCGTCAACCCTTTCCACCGATTCGTCAAAAAGGACCGAGCCTTTCCGATGGGCGCCTGTAACAGGCGCCCATATTTTTCGTCGATTTTTTTCTTTCGGTGGTTGCATTTCTTCTGTAAAGCGGAGAGGATGACTTTTAAGTTGTATGATGTATGACGTAGTACGAACTTCAAGCAACCGTCACGTGAACGTCGCGGTGAATGAAACAGGGCAGGAGGTGCTCGGAAAGTAAACACAGGTTATGGTCCGGCCAGATACGATATTGGCCTGCCATCGCGCCCCTTCCTCGCCGGATGTGGGCATGACAATCTGGAAGGCGACGCACTCGCCGGAAAGCAAAACACTCGGTCACGACAACAAATTCAAGACGTTAACGAGGTTTGATATGAAAAAAACAATCATCGCATTGTCCGTTGCGCTTGCCAGCGCCACCGTTCCGGCCCTGGTGCAGGCAGATGATGGTTACCCCGAGAAAAACATTGAGTTCATCGTACCCTATGGCCCGGGTGGCGGCTCTGATACCTTCGTCCGTTCCATCCAGCCGGCTCTGGAAGACGCGCTCGGCGGCACCCTGGTCGTTCGCAACATCTCCGGCGGTGGCGGTGCCGTGGGCTACTCCCGTGCTGTGACGTCCCGTCCTGACGGTTACACCGTCACCACCCCCAACAACGCCAACTTCACTCTGGAAGGGTTGGGCAACGTCGGTTTCTCCTACAACGACTTTGAATACATCGCCCGTGTCACCGTGATGCCCTACGTCCTGGCGGTACGTGACAACGATCAGTGGACCGACTTCGAATCCCTGAAGGAGGACCTGCAGGCGTCCGGCGACAAGCTGTCGGTGGGCTTCTCCGGCGTGGGTTCTTCGACTCATGTGACGTCTGTGGCGCTGGGGCGCGAGCTGGGCATGGACTTCCAGTTCATTCCGTTTGATGGCGGTTCCGCGGCGGTGTCAGCGGCCATGGGTGGTCATGTCGATGCGGTCGTGCTGAACCCGTCCGAGATCATGTCGGCGGTGGAGTCCGGCAAGCTGACGGCCATTGTCTCCACCGGTGGTGAGCGCAGTAGCGCCATGCCGGAAGTACCGACCATGAAAGAACTGGGCTTCGACATGGAGCTGAACCAGTGGCGCGGTATCGCCGCTCCGAAGGGACTGGATCCGGCCATCGAGGAACAGTGGGTCACGGCCATCAAGAAAGCCGTCCAGGATCCGCAGTTCCGGCAAGCGGCCAAGAACGGCGGCACGGATATCAAGCCGCTGTACGGCGACGAGCTGGACGCCTTCATCAAGGACAATGCGGAACTGATGATTCCCATTGCCGAGTCGGTCAAGCAATAACGGGTGACTTATGAGCAGGTCTGTTGGTGAAGCCGTTTTTACTGCGGTGCTGATGGGCTTTGCGGGATTCGCGCTCTACGAAGCCTTCGGGATTCGTGGCAGCGCAGCCGGCGGCAGTCTGGCGCCGGCTTTCTTCCCCAAGGCTATCTGTACCCTGTTGCTGATCTTCCTGGGCGTGTCGCTGTTTCGCACGCTCCTCAAGGTGCGGCATGAGGCAAAACCCGATGAAGGCGGAGATACCCGGGGCGCGGTACTGGGCTGGTTGATCGTGCTGGCGGAGCTGGTGGTCTACTCACTGGTGCTGGAGCCGCTGGGCTACGTGATCTCCACGGCCCTGCTGATCGTTGCCGTGGTGGCCACGCTGATGCTGCTGAGCGCCGGTGAGCGCCAGCGTATCACGCCGCGAAGTGCCGGCATGCTGGTCGGATTCTCTGCGGTGGTGTCCGTGGCCATCTTCCTTCTCTTCAGCAAAGGGTTTGGGCTGGTTCTGCCCACCCTGGGCGCGATGGGGGTGTAATCATGGGACAGTATCTCGACGCCCTGGGACTGGTCTTCCAGTTCTACGTTCTCCTGGCCATTGCCGGCGGCACGCTGCTTGGCCTGATCATGGGGGCGCTGCCGGGACTGACGGCGGCCATGGCCATTGCGCTGCTGTTGCCCCTGACCTTCGGCATGCCGCCGGTGATGGGCATGGGCATGCTGCTGGGCACCCTGTGCGGCGCGATTGCCGGTGGCTCGGTGTCCGCTACGCTGCTGAATATTCCAGGCACGCCGTCGTCCGTGGCCACCACGCTGGATGCGTTCCCGATGGCGCGCCGTGGCGAAGCCGGCCGGGCCCTGGGGATTGCCATCGTGGCGTCCTTCTTCGGCGGCATTTTCAGCGCGATCGTGCTGAGCCTGCTGGCGCCGCCCATCGCGGATTTCGCGCTGCAGTTCGGTCCGGCGGAATATTTCGCCCTGAGCATTTTCGGGCTGGTGATCATCGCCTCCGTGGCGAAAACGCTGATGAAAGGCATCATTGCCGGCCTGATCGGTCTGCTGCTGGCGACCGTGGGCACGGATCCTGTGGCGGGTGTGACCCGTTTCACCTACGGCAATTTCTCGCTGCTCACCGGCATCAGCCTGCTGCCGGCGCTGATCGGGCTGTTCGCCGTGTCCCAGGTGCTGACGGACGTGGTGGACTACTTCAAGGCGAAGGCGGCGCAGCGTTCCGATGTGTGTATGGACAAGGCCGCCCCACGTTGGCTGGAAGTCTTCCGCAGCTGGAAGGTGCTCGGTTCCAGTTCGATCATCGGCGTGATTGTCGGGGCAATCCCTGGCGCCGGTGGCAGCATCGCGTCTTTCCTGTCCTACGATCAGGCCAAGAAGATGTCGAAGACGCCGGAGAAGTTTGGCACCGGCCACCACGAAGGCATCGTGGCGTCCGAGTCGTCCAATAATTCGCTGGTGGGCGGCGCGCTGATTCCCATGCTGACCCTCGGGGTGCCCGGTGAAGCGGCCACGGCGGTGCTGATGGGTGGTCTGATGATCCAGGGGATCCAGCCCGGACCGACCCTGTTCACCGACCAGGCGCCGATCATCTACGGGATCTTTATCGCCTTCCTGGTGGCCAACGTGTTCATGCTGCTGATCCAGTGGTTCGGCATCCGGATGTTCGTCAAGGTGCTGCAGGTGCCGCGCAAGATCCTGATGGCCATGATCCTCGTGTTCTGCGTCATCGGCGTGTACGCGGTGGATGGCGACATCTTCAACGTCTACCTGATGCTGGGCTTTGGTGTACTGGGCTTCTTCCTGAACAAGTACGGCTTTGGCACCGCACCCGTGATCCTGGGCCTGATTCTGGGGCCGATCGCCGAATCCAACCTGAGACGTGCGCTGTTGCTGTCCGGCGGGGACTGGTCCGTGCTGGTATCCCGGCCGATCAGCCTGGCTTTCATCGGCATCGCTGTGGCGTTCCTGATTTTCACTTACTGGCAAAACTCGAAACACCGGGGCAAAGCCGCTCACGCCTGAGTGGCTTATAGCTCCCTGACTTTGGCGCGCCCGGGAGCGGGCTGGCTGGACGAGGCTGACTTGAAGAGAGGATGTCCTGTTGTATGATGTCATATAAACAGGTCACTCAGTCCCCGGCCAGAGCCCGAACCGCTGCGAACCGAAACAACATGGACAATGAGGACTGACAACCATGACGCTTTCTGTAGAACGTATCCGACAGTCGCTGAGCGACGGCCTGCTGTCGTTCCCGGTCACCGACCTGGACGCCAGCGGCCGCTTCAATGCCGACACCTATCGCGAACGCATTGAGCGCTTCGTGCAGCAGGGGGTGTCCAGCGTGTTCGTCGCTGGCGGCACCGGGGAGTTCTTCTCCCTGTCGCTGGAGGAGTACCGCGAGATCGTCCGGGTCGCGGTAGAGGTGGTGGACGGCCGGGTGCCGGTCATTGCCAGCGCCGGCCGCAGCGTGCCGGAGGCCCAGCGTTTCTGCCAGGCCGCGGAGGAGGCGGGTTGCGACGGTATCCTGCTGATGCCGCCGTACCTGACCGAATGCCCGACGGAAGGCATCGTGGAATACGCCCGTGCGGTCATCGACAGCACGTCCCTGCAGGTCATCTACTACAACCGCGCCAACGGTATCCTGGATGCCGACAACGTGAAGGCCCTGGCGGCCGCCTGTCCCAACATGATCGGTCTCAAGGACGGGGTCGGCAACATGGCGGCCCTGAACGACACCATCAAGACCGTCGGCGATCGTCTGGTTTACATCGGCGGCGTACCGACCGCCGAGATCATTGCCGAGGCCTACCTCTCGATCGGCGTGAACACCTACTCGTCCGCCGTGTACAACTTCATGCCGGAGATGGCGATGAAGTTCTACCGGGCGCTGCGGGGCGGTGACTCGGCCACCGTGCAGGCGATCATCCGGGATTTCTTTATTCCCTTCTGCCGCCTGCGCGACCGTAAGAAGGGCTATGCCGTCAGCCTGATCAAGGCCGGTACAGACATCGTGGGCCAGCCGGCCGGTGACGTACGCGCGCCGCTGACGATGCCCACGCCGACAGACCGCGAAGCCCTGGCGGCGATCATCAGCAACAACCGCTGACCGCAGCGATTCCGGGGCGTGGAAGTATCCGCCCCCAACCGAGCGAGGTAGAACGATGTTTACAACAATCAAGAAAATGTCGGTGGTTCCGGTGGCGGGCTACGACAGCTTTCTGCTGAACCTCAGCGGTGGCCACGCCCCCTGGTTTATCCGGACGGTGGTGGTCCTGGAAGACAACGACGGCAACATCGGCCTGGGCGAAATCCCGGCCACCGATGCCATCGTCCGTACGCTGGAAGCCTGTCGCGAGCTGGTGGAAGGGCAGTCGGTCGGGCGCTACAAGGCGATCATCAGCCGCGTGCGTGACGCCATCTCCGGGCAGTCCGATGATGTGCGCGGCAACCAGACCTTCGACCTCCGGGTGGCGGTCCACGTGATCACTGGCATCGAGTCGGCGTTGCTGGACCTGGCCGGCCAGAACATGGGCCTGCCGGTGGTGGAGTTGCTGGGCCAGTACGGCCGTCAGCGCGACCAGGTCGAGGCCCTGGGCTACCTGTTCCTGCTCGGCGATCCCGACAAGACGGATCTGCCGTATCCGACCTGCGAGAACCCGCAGGATGAGTGGGACCGCGTCCGCACCCGCGAAGCCCTGACGCCGGACGCGGTGGCCAGGCTGGCCAAGGCGGCCTACGAGCGTTATGGCTTCCGCGACTTCAAGCTCAAGGGCGGGGTGCTGGACGGTCATCAGGAAGCGGAGTGCATCGCCGCACTCTACGACGCTTTCCCGGAAGCGCGCCTGACCCTCGATCCCAACGGCGCCTGGACGCTCAAGCAGGCCATCGAATACCTGACGCCGGTCAAGCACATGCTCAGCTATGCCGAAGACCCCTGCGGCGCCGAGGGTGCCTGGTCCGGCCGTGAAACCATGAGCGAGTTCCGCCGCCAGACCGGGCTGCGAACGGCGACCAACATGATCGCCACCGACTGGCAGCAGTTGCGTAACGCGGTGCGCCTGGATTCCGTGGATATTCCGCTGGCGGACTGCCACTTCTGGACCATGCAGGGGGCGGTCGCCGTGGGTGAACTGTGCAACGAGTGGGGCATGACCTGGGGATCGCATTCCAACAACCACTTCGACATCTCGCTGGCGATGATGACGCACGTGGCGGCTGCTTGCCCGGGCGAGATCACGGCCATCGACACGCACTGGATCTGGCAGGACGGACAGCGGCTCACCCGTGACCCGCTGAAGATCCGCGACGGCAAACTCACCATTCCCGACCGGCCGGGGCTGGGCATCGATCTGGACCGGGAGAAACTGGAGCAGGGCCACGCCCTGTTCAAGTCCCTCAGCCTGGGCCAGCGCGACGATGCCATGGCCATGCAGTACCTGATTCCCGGCTGGACATTCGACCCCAAGCGTCCCGCGCTTGTTCGCTGATCCGCTCTTGGGATAATGTAACTCGGCCGAACTGAATTGATGATGGACACAACAAAAATGGGCACCACCGGAAGCACCCTCAAGGTTCAACCCGTCAAACGCACGGGCAGCCTTGGCGCACATGTCGCGTCACAACTGGAGCAGATGATCACCCAGGGACAGATTCCCGTGGGCGAGAAACTGCCCACCGAGAGCAAGCTGTGCGACATGTTCGAGGTCAGCCGCACGGTGGTGCGCGAGGCGATCACCCAGCTCAAGTCGCTGGGCCTGGTCGAGACGCGGCGCGGCGTGGGGACCACGGTCATCCGCAGCCAGCCGGCGGAAACGTTGTACGCCTATACCATCAATCCGACGGCCGTTGAGGACATCCTGAACATCCTGGAACTGCGTCTCAGTGTCGAGACCCAGGCGGCGGAATTCGCCGCGCTGCGCCGGGACGATCAGGACCTCGAACAGCTCGAACAGTGCCTGGATCGCTTCGACCGGGCGCTGGAAAAAGGGGAACTGGCGCGGGACGAGGACCTGGCTTTCCACCTGGGCATCGCCAACGCCACCAAGAACCCGTTTTTCCGGCAGTTCTACGAGCAGTTCAACAAGAACATCATCCCCAGAGCCAAGATCGTCAATACCAGTCTCGATCACCCGGCCACCGAGCAGTATCTGGACCGGGTGCGGCAGGAGCATCGCGAGATCTTCGACGCCATCCAATCGAGACAGCCCGAAGCGGCCAGAAAGGCGATGCATACGCACCTCTACCGTGCCTATCACCTCTACGAGAAATACCGGACCAGTCAGGCATTCGAGTAACCACCGAACCTGAACCGCTGGTCGTTCTCAGTCTTCTGGCCTGAATGAACGTGGCTCCGGCTTGCCCGGAGTGCGGACACTCGTTAACGGAGAGACACATGACTATTCTTGGCGAAATGCTCATCGGCGCGCGCGCCGTAAAAGGTACCAACGGCCCGATCCAGGCCATCAACCCGGCGACGGACGAGAAACTTGAGCCGGCCTTCAACGGCGGCACCGAAGCGGATGTGAATAGCGCCGCCGAGCTGGCCCGCGCGGCGTTTGCCAGCTACCGCGACACCAGCCCGGAGGCCCGGGCCGTGTTCCTGGAGACTTGTGCCGACGAAATCCTCGCGCTGGGGGACGAGCTGGTCGAGCGCGCCATGGCGGAAAGCGGTCTGCCCCGTGCCCGCATCGAGGGCGAGCGCGGCCGCACCATGAACCAGCTGCGTCTGTTTGCCTCGGTGGTTCGCGCCGGCAACTACCTGGACGCCCGCATCGACCCGGCCATGCCGGACCGCCAGCCGCTGCCGCGGGCGGACCTGCGTATGCGCAACATCCCGCTGGGCCCCGTTGCCGTTTTCGGCGCCAGCAACTTCCCGCTGGCCTTTTCCGTGGCCGGTGGCGACACCGCCTCGGCGCTGGCGGCTGGCTGCCCGGTGATCGTCAAGGCCCACTCGGCCCACCCGGGTACCTCGGAGCTGGTCGGTCGTGCCCTGCAAAAAGCCGTGGCCAAGTGTGAGCTGCACGAGGGCGTTTTCTCGCTGATCTTTGGATCCGGTAACGTAGTGGGCCAGGCATTGGTGGCGCACCCGCAGATCAAGGCGGTCGGTTTCACCGGTTCGCGTTCCGGTGGTACGGCGTTGATGAATATCGCCGCCAATCGCCCCGAGCCGATTCCGGTGTACGCGGAAATGAGCAGCATCAACCCGGTCTTCCTGATGCCGGAAGCCATGAAGGCCCGTGGCGAGAGCATTGCCGAAGGCCTCGTTGGATCTCTGCTGATGGGCGCCGGCCAGTTCTGCACCAACCCGGGGCTGGTGTTCGCTGTGGAAGGCGACGACTTCGACCGTTTCCTGGAGAAGGCCTCCGCCACTCTGAAAGACGCCGGCACCCAGACCATGCTCACACCGGGTATCCATCAGGCCTACAGCAAGGGCGTCGATCAGCTCAGCGGCAATGGCCGCGTGACGGAGGCCGCGCGTGGTCAGGGCAGTGATCAGCCCAACCAGTGCCAGGCCGGGCTGTTCGTCACCACGGCGGATAACTTTATCGCCGATGAGAGCCTGTCCGCCGAGGTCTTTGGTTCCACCTCGCTGGTGGTGACCTGCAAGAGTGCGGACGACTTCGCCCGCGTCGCCGAGCATCTGGAAGGCCAGCTGACTGCGACCTTGCAGCTGGACGACGGCGATATCGATGCCGCCCGCCAACTGCTGCCGGTGCTGGAGCGTAAGGCGGGCCGGATCCTCTGTAACGGCTACCCGACTGGCGTCGAAGTGTGCCACGCCATGGTTCACGGCGGACCTTACCCGGCCACGTCCGACAGCCGCACCACCTCGGTGGGTTCTGCCGCGATCCAGCGGTTCGTGCGTCCGGTCTGCTACCAGGATCTGCCCGAGGCGCTGCTGCCCGAGGCGATCCGGGACGGCAACCCGTTGTCGATCCGCCGGCTGGTGGACGGCCAGGACCAGCGTTGATCCTGAACTCCGTCGATGGAGACAGGCCGGGTGTCGCTTGCCGACGCCCGGCGTAGACGATCCTCTCCTTGCCCTGCGTCCGCGGGGCCTTTTTCGTTGTGGGGCGTGTCTCTGGACATCCGTCCAGACCGCCCTGAACCGCGAGGGATAGCGTGATGGAAAAACCGGACGTTCTCATTGTTGCTGCCAGCGGCGCGCCACAAATGGCCGAGCTGGAGCGACACTTTACACTGCACCGAATGGACCTGGCCGAGGATCCCGACGCACTGCTGACCGACGTCGGCCCGCGGATTCGCGCGGTGGTGACCGGCAACAGCGCGGGCTTCAGCGAAGACCTGCTCGCCCGGTTGCCGAACCTGGAGCTGGTGTCCTCCCAGGGCGTCGGCACGGACGGACTCTGTGTCGCGGCCTGCCACGATCGCGGCGTGCTGGTGGCGAACACGCCGGACGTTCTCAACGACGATGTGGCGGACATGGCGATGATGCTTCTGCTGGCCACCGTCCGACGCCTGGTGGCGGGCGACCGCTGGGTGCGGGAAGGCCGTTGGCAGCGCGAGGGCAATATGCCGCTCAGTCGCTGTGTCCGTGGCAAGACGCTCGGCATTGCCGGGCTGGGGCGCATTGGCAAAACCATCGCCCGGCGGGCGGAGGTGTTCGGTATCGAGGTGGCCTACTACGGCCGGCGCGAGCAGTCGAATGTCGACTATCCCTGGTATGCCGATCTGGAAACCCTGGCAGGGGAGGTCGATTTCCTGATGATCGTGCTGCCCGGGGGCGAAGCCACGCGACACCTGGTGGGGCCGGACGTGTTGCGGGCGTTGGGCCCGGACGGCTATCTCGTCAACATCGGCCGGGGATCGGTGGTGGATGAAGCGGCCCTGGTCCGAGCACTCCAGGAAGGCGAGATTGCCGGCGCCGGGCTGGACGTGTTCGCCGACGAGCCCAACGCGCCGGAAGCCCTGTTCGCCATGGACAACGTGGTGCTCCAGCCCCACAACGGCAGTGCCACCGTGGAAACCCGGAATGCCATGGCGCAGCGGGTGGTGGACAATGTGAAGGCCCACTTCGCAGGGCGTCCGCTGCTCTCACCGGTGTAGGCTGAACGATGCAGACGGATCTCTTCGCCCAGGTTTTCACCGTCACCGGGCCGGTGTTCGCCATGCTGCTGGCGGGGCTGGTCCTGCGACGGTTGCAGCTGATTGACGATGCCTTTATCGGCACCGCCTCGAATCTCAGCTTCCGGGTGCTGATGCCCACGCTGTTATTCTTCTCGATTCTGCGTGCTGACCTGCGTACCGCGTTTCAGCCGAAGCTGATCGGCTATTTCTACCTCGCCACCATGCTGACGTTCGCCGCCTCCTGGTTCTGGTCCATGCGCTCGGTGCCGCGTTCCGATCGCGGCGTCTACGTGCAGGGGGCGTTCCGGGGCAACTGCGGCATCGTCGGCCTGGCGCTGGCGGCCAGCTACTACGGTGACTATGGCCTGTCCACCGGCGGTGTGATTGCCGGTATTGGCATTGTGTTGTTCAACGTCCTGTCGGTGGTGGTGCTGGGCATCTACAGCCCCACGTTTGAGACCAACCTGCGGTCGGTGGTCATCAACCTGACCCGGAATCCGCTGATTCTCAGCGTCCTGGCGGGACTGCTGGCTTCCTGGGCGGGCGTGACGCTGCCCCAGTGGATCATGGTGTCCGGCGACTACCTGGCATCCATGACGCTGCCGCTGGCGTTGGTCTGTATCGGCGGCTCGCTGTCATTGGGCGCACTGCTGGACTCGGGGCGCCCGGCCATCAGCGCCAGCCTGATCAAGGTGCTCTGGAGTCCGGTGCTCTTCACCGTCCTGGCCTGGCTGGTGGGCTTTGAAGGCCGGGACCTGGGCATGCTCTACCTGTTCCTGGCCAGTCCCACCGCCGCCGTCAGCTACGTCATGGCGCGGGCCGCTGGCAGCGACGACAAGCTGGCCGCCAACATCATCGCCATTTCCACGGTACTCTCGGTGGCCACGATTATGGCGGGGTTGTATCTGTTGCAGCATTATCGGCTGATCTGAGTGGATCAGCCGGCCAACTCCGGCCAGACGTATTCCACGCCGATAGAGCCCGCCACGTAGAGCAACAACACCGCCATCACCCGGTTAAACCAGCGAAAGAACACCGGGCTGCCGACGCGTGGACCCAGCAGTTTGCCGAATAGGGCGTAGCTGCCGGGAGCGCCCACGGCCAGCACCGCCAGGACGCAGGACCAGCCCACCACCGCCGGGCCGTAAATGCCGGCGCCGGGAAACTGGATGGTGGCGATGGGCAGGGTGGCGACGATGCCCTTGGGATTGAGGAGCTGGATAAACAGCCCGTCACGGAAGCGCAGGGCATTGGCGCTGGCTTCGGTGCGGATGTCGACACTGGCCCTGAGTATCTTGAAGGCCAGGTAGGCGATGTAGCCGCAGCCGGCCAGGCTGACGAACACCAGGCTCCTGCTGTGCACCAGCGCCCCGCCAAGCAGGCCGAAGCCGAGGAACAGGATCAGCATGGCGCTGCCGACGCCGACGTAAAAGCCGGCGGAGCTGCGGAACTGGCCGTGGATGCCCGCGTTCAGGCCGAGCAGATTCACAGGCCCAGGCGTGTACATCACGCCTATGGCGTAGGCGAGGATCTCGATCATGGTGGTTTCCTGAAAAGGTCGTCGTGTGACGTTGGCGTCAGGCGCCAATGCTTTGCTGGTAGCTCGTCGGCGTCATGCCATAGATGCGCTTGAAGCGTCGGTTGAAGTGGCTCAGGTCGGAAAACCCGTAACGGTGGACGACATCGTTGACCGACTCGCCGGCCTCCAGCGCCGAGCGGGCGGCGTTGATGCGGCAGTTGATCACGTACTGGTGCGGGGTGATGCCGAACTGGCGCCGGAACAGCCGCAGGAAGTGGTACTTCGAGAGGTGGGCCGCTGCACTGATGTCTTCCAGAGACAGGTCGGCATCGATGCAGTCGTGGATAAAGTCCTTCGCCCGTTCCAGCAACACGTCGGGGCGCCTGGACACGGCGTCCATCTCGAACGAGCCGACACGTTGCACCATACGCGAGGCGATCTGGAACAGGGCGTGTTCCTGCTCGATGCGACTGCCCACGTTGTCGGCGATCAGGCGCACCAGTCCGATGATCTGGTCGCGCAGCAGCGGGTCGTCAAGCAGCGTCTCGTTAAAGTGGATGTCGCCGATGCGCGTGCGTCCGGCGGCGTCTGTCATCAGCGGCTCGATCTGCCCCGGGTGGATGTACAGCATGACATAGCTCAGCGGGTCGTCGCCGCCGGAGTGGCCGTCATGCACCTCGTCCGGACTGAGCTGGATCACTTTGCCCGGAGGGCTGCGGTGGAAGCTACCGTTGCTGAAGAAATCCTGGCTACCGCTGAGGGTCACGCCAAACGCGTATTCCTCGTGGGCGTGCTTGTCGTAGGTAAACCCGTCCATCTTTGCCTGCAGCGCGGTCACTTCCGGCAGATGCTGGCTCCGGATGAAGCGAAATTGGCTGTCCTGTTCCACCCTTACACTCACCGTTCTTCCCCTGGACGCCGGTCTGCTCATGGGCTGTCTCCCTCATGGGAGACTGGCCCGTTTCATCCATACTGTAACGCCGGAGCGGGGGCGACGCTTGGACAAAATTGCGCAATCGGCTCCCGATATGGCGGGCGCGGTACCGAAAGCCTTTATTGAGAAAGCCGCATTGAAGACGCCATGTTGAAAACCTGCATTGATAACGATCCTTATTGATAACGATGGGAGAAACGCACGATGTTCTATTTTGCCTATGGCTCCAACCTGTCTCGCGCCCGGTTGCAGGCCAGGGTTCCCGAGGCCGAACCGGTCGCGGTGGCCAGCCTGCCGGAGCACCGCCTGTGTTTTCACAAGGTCAGCCGTCGTGACGGATCCGGGAAGTGTGATGCGTTATACACCGGCGATAGGGGAGATCGTGTCCTGGGTGTGATCTATGACGTGTCGGACGAAGGCAAGCGGGTGCTGGATCGGATTGAAGGCCTGGGCCATGGCTATGACGAGAAGCAGGTGGTTGTCGAACTCGGCGACGCAAGCCGACGGAGGGTCTGGCTCTACGTGGCCTCCGACATTGACGCGGGTTACCGGCCCTACGGCTGGTACAAGCAGCACGTTCTGGCCGGCGCCCGGGAGCATGGTTTTCCTTCGGCCTATATCGACGTCATCGAAGCGGTGGAGACGGTGGAGGATCTGGACGTCGATCGGCATTACCGGGAGACCGCGATATACCAGCGCGGTGACTGAATCCGGTTGCCGAAAAGTCCAGGCATTGTGGAGGTGTCACGGGTGGCCGCTTGCCCGGTACGGCTGGATCAGTGGCGGTGCTATCGACGGCGTAGCGGGTTGCTGCCCATCACACAGAAACAAAGCGTTTCCAAATAAGTTATTGTATTTCGTATCTATTGCCATAGTGACGTGTTAGTTTGGCGCATCTCACCGTCTGTCCCGCCTGCACATTCAAAATGACGATAACAGCGAGGCCAACGGTGTAAGGGCTTGCCGGTTTCTGTTGATCGTATGGTCGATGGACGGGCCGTCCTGGCCGTCCATGGAAGGGAACGGCTGCGCGCCAACTTGGGAATGGTGCCGTTTGGAGGGAAAGTTTGGGTTCACAAGCAGTACATCAATCATGTCCGATCTACAGGCGTTAGCCGATAAGAAGAAAGAAATCATTGCGCGTTTTTCCGCCAAAAGTAATGCCATTGCCCTCTGGCAACTACTTACCACCCTGGTTCCGTATGGTCTGGTCTGGTATCTGGCTGTTGAAAGCGTCGCCATTTCCTGGTGGCTGACGGCCGTGTGTATTGCGGTTCTGTGCCTGTTCCTGCTCCGCGTCTTCGTACTGATGCATGACTGCGGCCATAACGCGCTGTTCGATAAGGTCGCCTACAACCGGCGCGCCGGATTCCTGCTCGGCGTGGTTTGCGGCATGCCGCAGTACGTGTGGTCGAAGAATCACGCTTTCCACCATGCCACCAACGGGAACTGGGATCAGTACCGTGGTCCGCTGGCGACGCTGTCGCTGGATGAATTCAACGCGCTGACACCGGCCCAGCAGACCCGCTACCGCCTGATGCGTCACATTGCCGTGGCGCCGCTGGGTGGCTTCCTCTACCTGATATTCAACCCGCGCTACACCTGGCTTAAAGGCAGCCTGGCGCTGCTTGCCTTTATCCTGCGCGGCAAACTGCGCCAGCCGACGCGGTCGATGCGCTCGATCGCCGGTGAGTTCCAGCCACGTTACTGGAAGACCTGGAAGGACTACCGGCACATGACCGCCAACAACCTGGTGCTGCTGAGCCTCTGGGCGCTTATGTGCGCGGCGGTCGGGCCGTTGGTCTTCGTCGTCATCTATCTGACCAGTCTGTCGCTGTCCGGTGCTGGCGGGATCATTCTGTTTACGGTGCAGCACAACTTCGAGGATTCCTGGGCGGCGGACGAGTCCAACTGGGATTACAGCCGGGCCGCCGTCGAAGGCACCAGCTTCCTGGTCCTGCCGGGCTGGCTGAACTGGTTCACCGCCGATATCGCCTACCATCACGTCCACCACCTGTCGGCGTCGATTCCGAACTACCGGCTGGCCGAGTGTCATCGGGCCTATGCCCACCTGTTTGCGGACGTCACGCGGATTACCCTGCGCGATGTGCCCAAAGCCTTGCGCAATAACCTGTGGGATCGCGATCACCACCGGATCACATCCTTTGAAGCGGTGGAGCGGCGTGTGTCCGGATTCGGGGTGTTGTCCAAAACGTCTGCCTAGGATGTCCCGTCCTGCTAGACTGGCCCGATTGACGTTGCCAACCGGACCAGGAGGTCACGATGACCAAGAGCCCCACGGAAAAACAAAAAATGCTGGCGGGCGAGCTGTACAACGCCAAGGACCCGGAGCTGATGGCGGATCAGCGCCGCGCCCGCCTGCTGACCCGGGCCCTCAATGCCAGCTCACCGGACCAGCAGGCTGAGCGGACCCGCCTCATTGGCGAGTTGATCGGATCGGCCGGCGAGGGCGTCTGGATCGAGCCGCCGTTCTACTGCGACTACGGCAGCCACATCACGCTGGGGCGTGACGTTTTCTTCAACTTCAACTGTGTCGTGCTGGACGTCTGCCCGGTGACCATCGGCAATCACGTGCTGTTCGGCCCGGCGGTGCAGATCTACACCGCGACACATCCTCTCTCTGCCGCCGAGCGCCGCACGGGCCTGGAGTCCGGCAAGCCGGTCGCCATCGATGACGACGTCTGGGTGGGCGGCGGTGCCATCATCTGTCCCGGAGTGTCCATCGGCGCGCGTTCCGTCATCGGGGCAGGCAGCGTTGTTACCGGGGACATTCCTGCCGACGTCTTTGCCGCCGGCAATCCCTGCCGCGTGATCCGTTCCATTGGCGCCGACGACTGACCGGCGTCAGCTCGTTGGGTAGTCCGCCAGCGGGCTGTTGCCGGGCAGGAAGCGGGTGGGCGTGCGCCAGCGGTTAAAACTCAGCAGGCGTGCCCGCATGCGTCGCACGTGGCTGCCTTCCCAGTAGACATGTCGGCACCCGGGACAGTGGCAAAAGACTCGACGGTCACCGGCTTCCTCCAGGTCGTTACCCGGCAGTTGACCGGCTCGCAGCGGCGTATTGCAGCGTTTGCAGCGGGAGAACGGGTCGTGCAGCCAGTTCAGGTTCAGTCGGCGGGTCAGTTCGCGGAAATTCGCATCCATACCGTTGGATTCAAGCAACAGCACGTAGTGCGGGGCGTTGCGGTGCAGCTCAAGTTCCCGATCCCGGGTGATCAGCCAGCGGTTCTCGCGGATGGCGGTGCCCAGCACGTCCCGATCCTGAGTGCCGCTGGCGGGGGAAGTGGTGTCGTAGCCGGCCACGCGCAGCCATTGGCCGAAGCCCCGCAGCATCTCGTCGCACAGAAAACGTGGCGCTTCCAGCGGGCAAAGCGCTCCTTCAATCCAGCGCGGTCGTCGTCCCGTCATGCCTGCCCTGTCGAAATTCTAATCAGGTGTTAACCCAGGTTAACAGTCTCTCCCGGGTCGCCTGGAGACGCTCCAGGTCCTGCTCAGGTATACGAACAAACCTCTTTCTTTTCCCAGTATTGCCCCGGTAGACCTTGGACGACAAGGGGAAGGGAGCCGTTGCTGATCCACTGGGACGCTGACCTGTTGGCGTCGGTATAGCGGTTTTCGACCGGCTCGTGGCTATCAGCGGCGTCGGCTTTATTTACAGTGCATCTGTGTTTCATCCTTAAAACCCAGTGAAAACAGTGGCCTGAGGACATGGCACCGGTTTCGCATTGA
This sequence comes from Marinobacter sp. JSM 1782161, assembly GCF_011421605.1. Lineage (NCBI taxonomy): Bacteria > Pseudomonadati > Pseudomonadota > Gammaproteobacteria > Pseudomonadales > Marinobacteraceae > Marinobacter > Marinobacter sp. JSM 1782161. Next base: position 1,323,190 of record NZ_WSSA01000002.1, on the reverse strand, counting down.
GCCAGGGGAATTTCTTTCAAGGAAGGAGTAAGAATCATGAAGTTGCGTGCATCCCTAGCAGTTGCGTTGATGTGTTCCGGTCTCTGGGCCGCCGATCTGTCGGCCGCCGAGATCAGCGCATCGGATATCGTGTCTGGGTCGGCCGGTGGTATCAGCTTTACCGCGAGCGGCGGTTCACTGGGTCTGAAAACCGTTGACGGTGTGACCGGTGCCGGTGTTAGCACGGGCGCTGGCGGCAATGAAATCGATGTTGGACAAAGTGTTACCGCGTCATCCGACACGGGCTTCACCTTTGAAGGCACGACACTGGCCTTCCTGTTCGACGGCCCGGAACACGGTGACTACGAAGAAGTGGCCAGTCTGACCGCGACCTTCCTGGGCGGCGGTTCCAGCACGGCCACCATCCAGAACACCTATACCAGCACCAACGATCTGGTGCTTGAGCTGTTCATTGACGGTGTGCTCAGCAACAGCCTGATCCTCGGCGCCACCGAGGCGGTCGCTGGTGCGGCTGCGACCGTGGACCTGGGCGCGCTGTTCGGTACCGAAGTGCTGTCCTCGCTGTCCTATGAGGCGCTGGCTTCCAGCGATTGCGGCGCGGGCAGCTGTAACAACCAGAGCGATTTCTCAATCGCCAGCATGTCCGCAACCTCCGTTCCGGAACCGGCCACCCTGGCGCTGCTGGGTCTGGGGCTGGCAGGCCTCGGCGCGACCCGTCGCCGCAAAGCCTGATCACTCGGGCGCCACAGACGAAAATGGGGCCATCTGTTGGCCCCATTTTTCGTATCCGCTCCCGGCAGCTGTGCTGACGATCACATCCCGGCGTCGGTGCTCTCGAAGATCTTGTCGGCCGATGCGGCCACAAAGCCGGAATAGAGTTGGCCATCCGGCTTGGGGTAGCGCAGGGCGAACTCGTAGAAGCAGCTGGGGATCGTTGCCTTCTGGTCCCGGAAGGATACCTCCACTCTGTCCGCCATGGTCGAGGACTGCTCCAGCAGCTCTTCCGGCGATCCCTTGATCTCCCCGCCCGAGCTGTTGAGGGTGTAGCCCTCGTCTTTCAGAAGCTGGTTCACTTCCTCCAATGTTCTGAACTGCTTGAGCTGATTCACGCTGACGGTGAAATGGTTGGCGCGATAGCCCCAGGCCGACATCCAGGCGGCGTACTCGCTCTCATCCAGCAGTTGCTTGTAGGTAGCGTAATCCACCTGCCAGTGGGTGCCCGAATACAGGAAGTCGTCGCCGCTGACGGCGTTCTCGTCCACCTGCTCCACCATCTCGTGCACGGCCTTTTGCAGCCCCGGCGAGAACTTCTCAACCAGCAGCTCGGAAATGAACACCTTGGGGGCGGTCGGGTCTTCGTGCTCGAAGTGCCTGGCGTAGAGTTTCTTGGCCTCGAAGTGGTACTCGCCACCTTCTTTGTAGCCCAGGGCCAGGAAATGGGCGGCCAGCTTGTCCAGGTTTACCCTGTCCAGGTTGAACGTGCGCAGGGCGATGTGGTCGTTGACGATCTCGCTGCCCTGGGTACCGCCGAGGATGCGATGGATCTCCTCCGCTTTCGGGGTCACTTCGCGGTAGTTGTTCCACAGATTCTCGAAAAGGGTATCGCGGTCAGAGTGCATACTTGAGCTCCTGTTGCTGTTGGGACTGCGAAGTGGTGGTCGCGCTGTCGGTACTGGGCAGGCCGCGGTTGGCAGCCACCGCCATCGGGATGAAACGCGCGTTGCCACCATCGCGCAGCCCCAGGGATTCGGCGAGTGCTGACGGTAGTTGTAGCAGGTCATGCTGTGGCAGGTAGCTGGCCTGGTCGGTCACGGTGGCACGGAAGCTCCGCACGTCGGCGTTGGCAATGAGGAACGCCTGACTGCTTTGATCCGCCCGGGGCTTGAAGGCGGAGGTGCCGTCCTCGATCACCTGGACGCGACAGGCGACGGAATCCGCTACGCTGTGGATCCGGTCGCGTTCGGCCTCCACGGTCGGGCCTGCGTCGAACAGGTCGACATAGCCCTTGTGGCGAAAGCCTTCCGCCTCAAGCATCTTCAGTGCCGGCCGGGTCTTGTCATGAACCTGGCCAATCACGGACTGGGCCTCGGGGCTCAGCAAGTGCGTGTAGAGCGGGTACTTGGGCATCAGCTCGGCGATGAAGCCGTTGTTGCCGGCGCCCACCAGCTGCGTCACCTGACCGAACTCCAGGTCCACAAAATGGTGGCGCAGCCAGTTCCAGAAGGGCGATTCGCCGTTTTCGCAGGAGACACCGCGCATCTCGGCGATGACGGTGTCGGCAAAGCGCTCCGGATGCTGGGCCATGAACAGGAAGCGCACCTTGGAGAGCAGTTTGCCGGCGTTGGGGCGGCGGAACTGCGGGCGCAGATAGAGGGTGCAGATCTCCGAACAACCGGTGTAGTGGTTGCACATGTTGAGCACGTCCACCCGCTTGAACAGGCCCAGTTCACGGGAATGATGCACCACCTGACTCTTGTGATAATGGTACAGCGGGCTGTTCAGGCCGACACTTGCTTCGATGCCGGTGGTGCCGATCACCTCGCCGGAGTCGGGATCTTCCAGCACGAACAGGTAGCCCTCGTCGCCGGGCGCCGACACCTCGGCAGCGAAGCTGTCGATGGAATGCTGGATCTTCTGCACCAGGAAATCCCGGTCGTCCACCAGTGAGGTGAAGCCAGGGCCGGATTCCTTCGCAATCGCCTGCAAGGCCGGCAGATCCCTGTGCTCAATCGGGCGAATGATCATGGTGCGTCCTCCGCGTCGCTTCAGCCGGCTTTCGCCACCTGGCCGAACAGCTTGTCGATGGCCGCCTCGAAGCGGTTCAGACCTTCTTCGATGTCGGCTTCCGGAATCAGCAGGGACGGCGTGAAGCGCACGACGTTGGCGCCGGCCACCAGGCACAGCAGCCCCTCGCTCATCGCCGCCTGCAGGATCTCTTTGGCGCGTCCGGCGTGCTCGTCCACCAGTTCCGCGCCGATCAGCAGGCCTTTGCCGCGAACCTCCTTGAAAATGCCGTAGCGGGCGTTGATCGACGCCAGGCCAGCCTTGAACAGGTCGTGGCGCTTGCGCACACCGGCCAGCAGGGTCAGGTCGTTGACCGTATCGAACGTGGCTTCGGCCACGGCACAGGCCAGCGGGTTGCCGCCGTAGGTGGAACCGTGGGTGCCGGGTTTCAGGTGGCTGGCAATGGCGGCGGTGGTCAGCATCGCGCCAATGGGGAAGCCGGCGCCCAGGGCCTTGGCGGTGGTCAGGATGTCCGGGGTGACGCCGCTGTCCATGTAGGCGTAGAGGTGGCCTGTGCGGCCCACGCCGGTCTGGACTTCGTCGAAGATCAGCAGGGCGTTGTGCTTGTCGCACAGCTGCCGCACGCCCCGGATGAACTCGGGGTCGGCGTCGATGATGCCGCCTTCGCCCTGCAGCGGCTCCATCATCACGGCGCAGGTCTTGTCGGAAATGACCGCCTCCAGGCTGGCCAGGTCGTTATAGACGGCGTGATGGATGGCGCCCGGCTTGGGGCCGAAACCGTCGGAATAGACCTTCTGCCCACCTACGCTCACCGCGAAGAAGGTGCGGCCGTGGAAGCTGCGTTCGAAGGAAATGATGTCGCTTTTGTCTTCGCCGTACTCGTTGAACGCCCAGCGACGGGCCAGCTTGAGGGCCGCTTCGTTGGCTTCGGTGCCGGAATTGGCGAAGTAGACGCGCTCGGCAAAGGTGGCGTCGGTCAGCTTTTTAGCCAGGCGCAGGGCCGGTTCGTTGGTCATCACGTTGGCCAGGTGCCAGACTCGCTCGCTTTGCTCCTGCAGGGCCCTGACCGGCGCCGGATGACAGTGGCCCAGGCAGCTCACCGCAATACCGCCGGCGAAGTCGATGAACTCGCGGCCTTCCTGATCCCAGACGCGGGAGCCTTTGCCACGAACCGGAATGACTTCGGGCGGGGCGTAGTTGGGCACCATGACGTCATCAAAAAGAGCGCGATTGACTTCCATTGCGAAAACCTCGTTTTTCAGGGGGTTGGGGCCGCCAGTTCAGCCGTCTTTGAAGATTGTTGGCCATATTATGAAGTGGGGGAGTGTCACTTTGCAGCGTTAAAAGCATCGAATTAGCGATGCTTTATGGCAAAATGATCAACAAAATGATCAATGCGACCATGTTGGAGACGAAATGGACAAGCCCGTCAGCGCCCAGGACCAGCGATTGCTGCTGCTGTTGCGCCAGAACGCCCGGACCAGTGTGTCGGAACTGGCACGCGCCCTGAATCTGTCGCGCTCAACGGTACAGAACCGGATTGTCCGGCTCGAAGCCAACGGCGTGATCAAGGGCTATTCCCTGGAACTGGGGGGTGCCTACTCCACCAACCGGGTGGAAGCGCATGTGTCGATCAAGGTGCGCCAGAAACTGACGGCCCGGACCAACGCCGCGCTGGAGCAGATCCATCACGTGGCGCAGCTGTTCTCGGTCAGTGGCGAATACGACCTGATCGCCATCGTGCAGGCGCAGTCGCTAGAAGAGCTCAGCACCGTACTCGATGACATCGGTAATCTGGAGGGGGTGGAGCGGACCAATTCCGCCGTAGTGCTGGAGACCAAGTTCAAGCGTTAGTGCGATCCAGTCCTTCCAACAGTTTGCCCAGCAGATCGTTGAGACGCTTCTGCTCGTTGCGGGTAAGAGTGGTCAGCGCCCGGGCCTCGTTATCCACGTGCAGCGGCACGATGCGGTTGATGAGTGCCAGCCCGTCATCGGACAGGTTGACCAGCATGCCGCGGCGATCTTCCGGATTCGGTGTGCGCCGGATCAGCCCCGCTTTTTCCAGCCGGTCGAGCCGGTTGGTCATCCCGCCCGAGGAGATCATCAGCGCCTCGAACAGCTGGGTCGGACCCAGTGAGTAAGGCTCGCCCGAGCGCCGCAATGTGGCCAGCACGTCGAATTCCCCCTGGTGGAGTCCGTGGGATTTGAAGAACGGATCCAGGTAATCCCGCGTGATCTGACGGGTCGCGGCGCCTAACCGGCCCAGCAGTTCCATCGGGAGCAGATCCAGCTCCGGCATTTCCGTCTGCCACTGATTCGTGGCCAGCTTTACACGACTCATTGTGCCTCTTTTTATCTTGGTGTTAAGATAATTTTTATCTTGATGATGAGGTAAATATGATTCGGCCCGGACGAGCGTTGCCAACGAACTCGTCTCGACGCCAAGATTCTGGAGATCAATGATGGCGAAGGTGATGCAATCTCACAAGGCGCGAGACGGACAGGGGCTCTTCGCCTTGGGCTGTCTGCTGCTGGTTGGCACCCTGCTGGCCTTGTCCCTGGTGATGGCCAAACTGGCCGATGGCGCCGGAGCACCGCGGCTGACGTTTCTCATGCTCGGCCTGGTGGGCGCGGGGATCATTCTGACCGGCCTGACGGCGCTGCAGCGCCAGGCCATGCCCCTGAACCGACGGACCCTGGAGTACGCCCTGGTGACGGGCGTGCTCATGGCGCTGCCTAATGCCCTGGGGTTCCTGGCCGTGCGCCATGTGGGGGCCGGGTTCATCTCGCTCAGCTTCGCTTTCCCGATCCTGCTGACCTGGCTGCTGGCCTTGTTGATGGGGATGGAGCGGATGCGGGTGCCGCGTCTTCTGGGGGTGTTGCTGGCGCTGGCCGGTGGCGTGATCCTGGCGGTGTCCAAGGCGGGAAACAGCGCCGGCGACCCGATCTGGGCGATGCTGATCCTGGCCATGCCGCTGGCCCTGTCCATCGGCAACATCTACCGGACCCTGCGCTGGCCGGCCGGCACCTCGCCGATTTTCCTGGCGGCGATCATGCTGTTCGGCGCCGGGTTGTCCCTGTTGCCGTTCGTGCTGGCCACCGAGGTGGGCGAGATCGGGGCCATGATGCGCTCATCTACCATACTGGGGCTGCTCGCCGTGGAAGTTCTGGTGTTCGCCGTTCTCTATTTCTTCTACTTCGTGCTGCAGAAGCTGGCCGGGCCGGTTTATCTCAGCCAGATCGGCACCGTTGCCGCCGTAGTCGGCACCGCTATTGCGGTACTGGCGCTGGGCGAAGCGACACCGCCCAACCTCGGCCTGGCCGGTACCCTGGTGGCGGCGGGCACGTTGGTGTTCCACCGCTCGGCCCGGCCGGAAGCGCCGTCGACGGCCGGGCAGCGCCCGTTCCGTCGAATGAATGCGTCGCCTCAGAGCCAGCGTTTGGGGTAGGGCTGGCGTGACAGCAGCCGGTGGTAGGCCAGGCCGAGCGCGACAATGGCCAGGGTGCCGATGGCCACCCGTGAGATGAGGCAATGCCACTCCTGCCCGGTCAGCATCACCAGCGGATTGGCGCCCGCCGCCGGCTGCTCTGCTGGAGCCATCGCTTTGTACACAGTGAGACGGGGCTGTCGGTAAGCACATCTGTCGATTTTATTTCGATAGCGGGGCAATCTATAGTTTGCGATTCACCTGCGCGATTTGCTGACCCCGAATGGACACTGTATGACGACGAAGGACTCCCACGTTCGCTTTTCACTGATCCTGGCGCTGGCCTCCACCATGATGATTGGGCCGTTCTCGCTGGATACCTACCTGCCCGCCTTCCCCGACATCGCGCAATCCCTGGGGGCGACGTCGCAGGAAGTGGGGCTGAGCGTGTCGATCTACGTCTTCTGCCTCGCCATAGGCCAACTGATTGGCGGTGCCTTGTCGGACCGCTTCGGTCGCAAGCCGGTTCTTCTTTCCGGTCTGACCATCTTCGTCGCATCGAGCCTGGGGCTTGCCTTCACCGATAACCTGTCCCTGTTTCTCGCCGGCCGTGCCGTGCAGGCCCTGGGAGCCGGTTGGGCGCTGGTCTCGGTGCCGGCGCTGGTGCGGGACCTGGTGAGTGGGCAGGATGCCGCCAAGCTGTTCTCGATGATGGGGCTGATCATGGTGGTGGCGCCGGGGATTGCCCCGAGCATCGGCAGCGGGCTGCTGCACCTGGGGCCCTGGAACGTCATCTTCCTGTTTCTGGCCGTCTACGCGGTGGCTGTGGTGCCCCTGCTGTTGGGCACCGTGTTTCGCCACAGCAGCGTGCACACCGGTTCGGCGTCGTCCGGCGGGGTGCTCAGGCGCTACGCCGAGGTGCTCCGTAACCGGGCCGCGCTGCCGTTCATCGCCTGGCAGGTGGGTTCGTTTTCCGTGATGATGCTGTTTATCACCCACGCCTCGTTCATCTATCAGGATCACTTTGGTGAGTCGAAGGAAGCCTTCGGGCTGCTGTTCGGCGCCAACATCGTGGCCATGTTCTGCGTTAACCTGATCAACCGGGCGCTGCTGTCGCGGGTCACGTCGCTGCGGATCCTGCAGGTGGCGACGCTGGTCCAGGCGCTGGGCGGTGTGCTGCTGGTGGTCGCCGCGCAGATGGCCTGGCCGGTCTACGGATTCCTGGCGGCCATGATGCTGACGATCGGCGTGATGGGGGCCATCATCCCCAACATCCAGAGCTGCTTTATGGAGTATTTTCCCACCAGTGGCGGCTCCGCCGCGGCGTTGCTTGGCGCGGCCCAATTCGGCGTTGCCGGCACACTCAGTGCCCTGTCGGCACTGCTGCCGCACACCCTGCCGGCGGTGGTGATGTCCATGGCGGCCTGCGCGGCGCTGGCGTTCCTGGTTATGCTGACGTCCGTTTTCGGCCGGACCGGTTCCCGCGAGGACCGCTGAACGGCCTTCTGCGGAGGCCTGCCGTCTTTGTAAGTCTCCGTGTAAATTTTGTGAAAAGACAACCTTAACGTTTCTTAACTCCTCTATGATGGCGCGTGTCAGAGGTGCCGCAAGGCATAACCGTATCCATTGTCAGAGGTTGCATGATTCCAGGTCCCGCTCGACGATTCTCCCTGACCCTGCTGCTGGGCGCACTCGGTTTGGTGGGCTGCGTCTCCACGCCCACGGAAACCGTTCCGCAGCCGGTGACGCTGCCGGCGAGTTTTTCCGGAACGCCCGAGGCCGGGGATATCCGGTTGACCCGTCAATGGTGGCACCATTTCGACGATCCCCGTCTGGACGAGGTGGTGGCTGCAGCTGTGGATGGGAGCTTCAGTCTGGCCTCGGCGCGCGCGCGCCTGCGTCAGGCCCGGGCGGCCGCACGCATTGCTGGCGCCGATCAGTTGCCGACGCTGGACGCCAACGCGGATGCCGGAATCACGCGCCAGGATGGCAGCAGCAGCGAGAACTACCGCGTCGGAGCCTCCGCGTCCTATGAGGTGGACCTGTGGGGCCGCATCGGTGCCGGCGTTGAGTCGGCGCGTTTGGAGGCCCAGGCCAGCGAAGCCGATCTGGACGCCGCCTACATCAGCCTGACCGCTTCCACCGCCGACACCTTCTACCGGGTGCTGCGCCAACGCGCCATCGTCGATCTGCTCGACCGTCAGCGAGCCACCAACGAGCAGGTGGCCGACCTGATCTCGGTGCGCTACCGCAACGGCCAGGCCCAGTTCGACGAGCTCCTGCGCCAGCGCCGCCTGGCCGAAGCGTCCGTGTCCGACCTGTTATCCGCTCGCGCCACCCTCAAGGATCTGCGTCACCAACTGGCCGCACTGATGGGCCAGCCGGCCAACACATTGGCCCTGCCAGCGGGCACCGCCATCACCGAGCTGCCGCCCATGCCCGGGGTGGGCCTGCCGTCGCAGTGGTTGAACCAGCGGCCCGATCTGCGGGCGGCCTGGCAGCGCGTGCAGTCGGCCGACGCCGACGTGGCGGTGGCCATAGCCGAGCAGTACCCGCGCCTGGATCTGTCCGCCTCCCTGGAAACCGCCGCCACTTCGCCATCCGACCTGTTTGAGGACTGGGTGTCTTCGCTGGCGGCGGCGCTGGCCGTACCGATCTTCCGGGGCGGCGCGTTGGAAGCCGAGGTGGACCGCTCCACAGCGGCTCGTGATGTGGCCTTCAATGATTACGCCCAGACCGTGGTGGATGCGGTGGCGGAAGTGGAAACGGCGCTGTCCAACGCCCACTATGACCAGGAACGACTGATCAGTCTCAATCGCCAGCTGAGGTTGGCCGAAGAGGTGGTGGAACGCCTGCGGCAGCGCTACATCGGCGGGGCCGCCGAGTACCTGGACGTGTTGTCGGCACTGACCACCCTGCAATCCGTGCAGCGCCAGCAGCTCGAGGCCCAGTGGGCCCTGTTGCTGGACCGGATTGTCCTGATTCGAACCATCGCCGGGGGCTGGGACACCGCCGGACCGGAAGCAAGCGAGGCCAACGGATGAGCGTTGATCAGAAATCCCTGAGAGATCAGGGCCAGTCGTCCAACCGTCGGATGACGCCGGCACGTGGCCTGTTCCAGGCCGTGCTGTGCCTGGGGGTGCTGGTGGCCGGTGCGGGCATCGCCTGGCTGCTGCTGGGCACCGCTGAAGAGGCTGGCCGGCAACCGCCGGCGGAGCGTTCCAAGCGTCTGGTGGAAATTGAGGTGGCCGAGCGTCGGTCCCATCAGGTGACGGTCACGGCCTGGGGGCAGGTGCAGCCCTCCCATGCGTTGACGCTGACACCACGGGTCAGCGGCCGGGTGGTGTCGCTGGCCGACAACTTCGACGCCGGCAGTGTGCTGGCTAGCGGCGAGTCGCTGCTGCAGCTCGATCCACGGGATTACGAACTGGCGCTGACCCGGGCCCGCAGCGCGCTGACTCAGGCACGGGCCGACCTGTCGCTGGAGCAGGGCCAGCAGGCCGTGGCCCAGCGCGAGTACGAATTGCTCGGGGAAAACGTCAGCGACGCCGAGCGCAGCCTGATCCTGCGCCGGCCCCAGTTGGAAACGGCCCAGGCTGCGGTGGCCGCGGCCGAGGCGGATCTGGCCGAAGCCCGGCTGAACCTGGAGCGCACGGGGATTACCGCGCCGTTCGAGGCGATGGTGCTGTCCCGGGCCGTGGCGGAAGGCGCGGAGGTTTCCACCGGCACCACGCTGGCGGAACTGGTCGGCGTCGACACCTGGTGGCTGGAACTGACCGTGCCGGTTAACGCGCTGAAGTGGGTGCGCTTCCCCGGATCGGACAGCAAGGGCTCCACCGTCCAGCTGCGTTACGAGGGCGTCTGGCCCACCGATGTGTCCCGCGAGGGGCGCGTGGTGCGACTGCTGGGGCAGTTGGAAGAGGGCGGGCGCATGGCCCAGGTGCGGGTAGCGGTGCAGGACCCGCTGGCCCGTGGAAGCGGGCAAGCCAACCAGCCCCGCCTGCTGCTCGGCGCCTACGTGCGGGGTGAGATCCAGGGCGCGGCGGTGCCGGACGCCGTGGCGCTGCAGCCGGAGTGGGTCCACTCGGGCAATATCGTCTGGCTGATGGACGACAACGACGAACTGGCCATGCGCCAGGTCACCATCGCTTACCGCGACGGCGAACGCGTGCTGGTGACCGACGGCATTGAGGACGGCGACCGCATCGTCACCTCGCAGATTTCTGTGGTGACCGAGGGCATGCCGCTGCGCGTCCAGGAAGTGGACACCGATTCCAGCCGTGACGGAGGCGGAGATGTCTGATCGGCCCAAGGGCTTTATCGGCTTCATGACCGCCCACCGGGTGGCGCCCAACCTGTTGATGCTGGTGCTCATCCTGGGCGGACTGTACATGACCACCCGGATCACCCAGGAGGTGTTTCCGGATTTCCAGCGCGACGCCATCGACATCAGTGTGTCCTACCCCAACGCCACGCCGGAGGAAATCGAGCAGGGGGTGGTGCTGCCGGTGGAAGAAGCGGTCCGCGGGCTGATCGGGATCAAGGACGTCACGTCCACCGCCCGGGAGGGTTCGGGCTCAGTGACCCTGGAGCTGATCGAGGGTGCCGATCTGCAGCGCACCTACCAGGACGTGATCCGCGCCGTCGACCAGATCCAGACGTTCCCTGACGACGCCGAGGAACCGGAGATCGAGTACAGTGGCTGGCGTCGCGACGTACTGGACGTGCTGGTCTACGGCGCCGCGCCGGATCAGAGCCTGAGAACGGCGGCGGAGCAGATCCGTGATCGCCTGCTGCTGGAGCCCGGCATCACCCAGGCGGACCTGGACGATGTGCGCGACTACGAGATCCACATCGACATTGCCGAGGACCGTTTGCGCGCCTACGGCCTGACCCTGGACGAAGTGGCCGGCATCGTCGCCGAGAGCGCCCGCGACCGCTCCGCCGGTGCGGTGGAGACCGCCGCCGGGGAGATCCTGCTGCAGGTGGACGAACGCCGCAGCCACGCCGAGGAGTTCCGCGACATCGTGATTCGCGCCGGGCAGGGCGGTTCCCTCCTGCGCCTGGGTGACATCGCCACCATCACCGACGGTTTCTCCGAGGACGTGGAGGACATCCAGTCGTTCAACGGCATGCGCGCCATCGAAGTGGAGGTGTTCCGGGTCGGCTCGGAAACCCCCATCAGCGTGTCGGACGCGGTGCACGCGGCCTTGCCGGACATCCGCGCCGGCCTGCCGCCGGCCATCGACGTGGTGGTCCAGAGCGACGCCTCGGAAGTCTACAAGCAGCGCCTGGAACTGTTGCTCAAGAACGGCTTCGTCGGGTTGCTGCTGGTACTGGCGCTGCTCAGCCTGTTCCTGGAGTTCAAACTGGCGTTCTGGGTCACGGTGGGGATTCCCACGGCCTTCCTGGGGGCATTCCTGTTCCTGCCGGGGATGGGCGTCTCCATCAACATGATTTCCCTGTTCGCATTCATCATCGCTTTGGGGATCGTGGTGGACGATGCCATCGTGGCGGGAGAGAACATCTACGAATACCGCAGCCGTGGCATGCCTTTCGTCGAGGCGGCGACCCAGGGGGCGAAGGACATCGCCGTGCCCATCCTGATCAGCGTGATCACCAACATCGTCGCCTTCCTGCCCCTGGCGGCCATGCCCGGTCCCTTCGGCCAGATCTGGGCGGTCATTCCCGCGGTGGTGGGCTCGGTGTTCCTGATCTCGCTGGTGGAAGCGCTGATCATCCTGCCGGCGCACCTGGCCTATGTGCGCGACGGGTCGCGCACCCGCTTCGGCGCCCGGCTGCATGACGCCCAGCAGCGCTTCAGTCGCGGGTTCAGCGGCCTGATCGAGCGGGTCTATGGTCGCGCGCTGTCGGTCACTCTGCGCTGGCGCTACGTGACCCTGGCGGCGGCACTGACGCTGCTGGCGATTACCCTGGCGTATCCGTTGAGCGGTCGCATGGGCTTCATCCTCATGCCGCGCGTGCAGGGGGATACGGTGGAAGTCACCGCCACTCTGCCGTACGGCGCGCCCACCAGCGAGGCGCGGAGGGTGCGGGCGGAGCTGACCGACGCGGCTCGCCGGGTCATCGACGCCAACGGTGGGGACGCGCTCAGCAAGGGCGTGTATGCTTCCATCGAAGACAACGTGGTGGAAGCGCGCATTTACCTGACCGGGCCCGATCAACGGCCCATCACCACCGCCGAGACAGCTCAGAAATGGCGCCGGGCGACGGGTGAGATTCTGGGTGTGGAGTCCTTGCGCTTCGATACCGACCGTGGCGGCCCCGGCGGCGGTGCCGGCGTGACCGTGCAGCTCAGCCACAGCGACGTGGACACCCTGAACCGCGCGGCCGCGGTGTTGGGGCAGCGGCTGGCCGAGATCAACCACGTTACCGACGTGGACGACAGTTACGCTCCCGGCAAGCCGCGCTGGAGCCTGCACCTGACCGAGGCCGGCCGGGCCCTGGGGCTGACCTCCGGCGACATCGCCAGCCAGGTCCGCGACGCCTTCTACGGCGCTGAGGCCTTCAAGCTGCTGCGCGGCGCCAACGAGGTGACCGTGCGGGTGCAGTTGCCGCCGGAACTGAGCAAGAGTTCCGTGGCGGTGTCCTCGTTCATGATCCGCACCGAGGGCGGCCAGTACGTCCCCCTGGACCAGGTGGCCCGCATCGAGCCCGGAACGTCCCTGACCAGCATTCGCCGGGAGAACGGCCGGCGCGTGATGCCGGTGAGCGCCAACGTCGAGCCGATCGAGCAGACCAACCGGGTGCTGGCGACGCTGCGGGGCGAACTGCTGCCGCAGCTGATGCAGGATTTCCCGGGGCTGTCCTACAGCTTCGGCGGCCGTCAGGAAAGCATGCGCGACTCGATCAACAGTTTCTACAGCACCGTCACCCTGGCGTTACTGGTGATCTTCGTGCTGCTGGCGCTGCCGTTCCGCAGCTACACCCAACCGTTGATCGTGATGACGGCGATTCCGTTCGGCATCGTCGGTGCGGTGCTGGGGCATCTGATCATGGGCTACAGCCTGAGCCTGATCAGCATTATGGGGATCATCGCCCTGGGCGGCGTGGTGGTGAACGGTTCGCTGGTGCTGATCGATTACGCCAACGCCCGCCAGCGGGAAGGATATTCGGCGGTTGAGGCCATCCACGCCGCCGGCGTGCGCCGCTTCAGGCCGATTTTCCTGACCACCTGTACCACGTTTGGCGGTTTGGCGCCGATGATCTTCGAGACCTCGGTCCAGGCCAAATTCATGATCCCCATGGCGATTTCCCTGGGCTATGGCATCCTGTTCTCGTCGGCGCTGCTGTTGCTGGTGGTGCCGTCGCTGTACATGGTGCTGGAAGACATCGTCGGCTGGTTCAGTGGCCAGGCCCGGTCGGTGATCGACGATGTGCTGCCGGACGCACCGCAAGCCAGACAATCCCGGGAGAGCGAATGAACCCGACCGTCCATCGATTCGATCCGTCGCAGGAATACTTCTTCGAGGAAGGCTGCTACATCCTCGAAATGGCCAACAGTGCCGACGACGAGGCCCTATCCATCGCCCGCGCCCGGGTGGAACCGGGCGGGGTTACCCGGCTGCATACCCTGGCGGCGCAGGTGGAACGCTACGTGATTCTCGACGGGGAAGGCCGGGTCGAGGTGGGCGACACGCTCAGCGAGGACGTGTCCGCCGGCGATGTGGTGGTGATCCCGCCGGGCAGCCCCCAGCGCATCCGCAATACCGGCGAGACCACCCTGGTGTTCTTCGCGCTGTGCACGCCCCGCTTTGTGCCCGAGGATTACCGGGACGTGGATCCGGGGTGATCGGGACTCACGACCGATAGGCCATCGCTGGCTGCCCGGATCAGCCCGGCCTTGTTGACGTCTGCCATCCGTTTCCCTTGCGGATCGCCGTCCGGCGGTCCAGCATAATCCATCGTCACTTCGTAGGCGTGAACCACGCTGCATCGACTCGCGACCCGTCAGAGCTCGCGACGTCCCAATCCCGCTGTATCCCGGACAGGTCGAACGTCGGCCTTTCCATCATTTTCAAGGAGGTTGCCATGGATTATCGCCGTTTGGGTTCCACCGGTATGAAGGTGTCTCCCCTGTGCCTGGGCACCATGACCTACGGCTCGCCCACCTGGCGCGAGTGGGTGCTGGACGAGCAGGCCAGCCGTCCGTTTATCAAGAAGGCGCTGGATGCGGGTATCAACTTCTTCGACACCGCCAACATGTATTCCCTGGGGGAATCGGAGCGCGTGGTGGGCAAGGCGCTGCTGGATTACGCCCGCCGCGAGGACTTTGTCCTGGCCACCAAGGTCTACTTCCCGATGGGGGACGGGCCCAATGACCGCGGCCTGTCGCGCAAGCACATCATGGCGTCCATCGATGCCTCGCTGGCGCGCATGGGCACCGACTACGTGGACCTGCTGCAGATCCACCGCTGGGACTACGACACGCCCATCGAGGAAACCATGGAGGCGCTGCACGATGTCGTGAAAGCCGGCAAGGCGCGCTACATCGGGGCGTCGTCGATGTACGCCTGGCAGTTCGCCAAAGCCCAGTTCACCGCCGAGCGCCATGGCTGGACGACGTTTGCCACCATGCAGCCCATGTACAACCTGATCTACCGCGAGGAAGAGCGCGAGATGTTCCCGCTGTGCGCGGATCAGGGCGTCGGCGTGATTCCCTGGAGCCCTCTGGCGCGGGGCGTGTTGGCCGGCCGCACCACCCAGGGCGAGGGCGGTGACTCGCTGCGTTCACGGACCGACGAGAACACCGTCAAATGGCAGCTGGGCGGCGACATCGACACGCCGGTGATTGAATCCCTGCGCGCCGTCGCCGAGCAGCGAGGGGCGCCCATGGCGCAGATCGCCCTGGCCTGGGTCGCGTCCAACCCCGTCGTGTCGGCACCGATCATCGGGGCCAGCAAGGAGCGTCACCTGGACGACGCCATCGCCGCGCTCGACATCACTCTAAGCGACGAAGAGAAGGCGGTGCTGGAAAGCGGCTACGTGCCCCACGCCGTGACCGCGCACGCCTAGTCGGGACACCGGGCGTCGCCGGCCACCAGGGTATCGGCGGCGCGGCGCAGTCGTTCTGTCAGGTTGTCGAGGTTGGCCTGCTGGGCCAGCACGATACTGGTGACGTCGGCGCCGGTGGTCTGGTAGAGCTGGAGATGGCAGCTCAACTGGCGCGGTGAAGCGTCTTTCGTGCGATTAACCAGGCGGATGTTGGCGTTGAGCCAGGCGTTGGCATCCGGTGCGGCTTCGAATCGGGTGACCTCGATCCAGGCGTGAATCGGGCCATCGGCCTCGCCCGGCTGGTTGAGCCGGGTGGTCAGCGCGCTGCGAATTTCCTCGGGCAGGGGCGCGCCCCACCAGTCGGACTCCAGCACCTCCAGTTCACTGGCCGAGCGGCGGATCACCAGCGCGCTGCGATCGACCTGGGGCGGCACACTGACGGCTTCGATTGCGATGATCGACCGGGCGGTGTCCGGGGAGGGCTCGCTGACTGGCGCCACCAGGGTATGCAGCCGCACGGGCGGGCTGGTGCTGCAGGCCGCCAGGCCCAGCACGCCGAACAGCAGCAGGGGAAGCCACCGCTTGCCTGGGCCGGGGAGCGTTGTCGTCTGTCGTGAGGAATCGGTCATGGCGCCAGTTCACTCCTTGCCGGGGCGGCGCGGCCGCGAAGCATGGCTTCGGGGTGGCGCCGCAGGTAATCGGTCAGTTCACGGACGGAGCGGGACATTCGCTCCACCTCGTCCAGCGCGTGGCCCAGTCGCGCCCGTTCCGGCGAGTCCGGGTCCAGGGCGTCCGCGGCGGTGGTCAGGGTGGACTGCATCTGCGCCATCACCTGATCCATGCCCTGCAGGCTGTCCACTGCCGACGGCAGCACGTCGCGGTTGATCTGGCCCAGCGTCTGCTGCAGCGCGTCGAGGCTGCCGTCCATGTTCCTGGCGATGCTTTCGTAGGGAATGTTGCTCAGGCGTTCCACCAGGCGGGTGAGCTGCTCCTGCAGTTTCTCCAGGCTGGTGGGGCGCGTCGGTATGCGAATCGGGCGTTTGGCCACGTTGAATTCGGTTTTGCTGGCGTTCGGGTAGAGTTCCAGTGACACGTACAGCTGGCCGGTGAGCAGGTTGCTGGTGCGTGCTTCCGCCCGCAGGCCCTGGCTGACGAGTTCCTCGAACAGCAGCGGTACCTCGCTGGGGCCGCCGACCGGCTCGCCGATGGCGCTGAGCAGCTTGCCGTAGGCCTGGCCCATCAGTTGCGGATAGACTCGGGCGTCCACCACCACCGGGAAGGTATGAGACGCCGGGTCGTAGTCCAGCGTGACCCGGCTCACCTCGCCGATTTCCTTGCCGATCAGCTCCACCGGAGAACCTTCCTTGAGTCCGCGCAGGGACTGGTCGAAGCGCATGCGGATCATCTGCGCCGGGCCCTTGCCCGGCGACAGCGCGACGCCCCTCTCGTTGAACAGCTGGAATTGGGTGCCCGCCTGGGCCGGTTCCCGGTTGGCGCTGAATTCCGGGGTGCCGAAGGCGATGCCCCCGGTGAGCACGGAGATCAGCGATTCCGAGTCCAGTTCCAGCCCGTCGGCGCTGACGCCAATGTCGATACCGCTGGCGTTCCAGAACCGGGTGTCGCCGGTGACGAAGCGGTCGTTGGGCGCGTTGACGAACACCACGACGTCAACGCCATCGCCGGACTTGTCCAGGCCGTAGGACACCACCTGGCCCACGCGAACCTTGCGGTAGTAAACCGGCGAGCCAATATCCAGCGACCCCAGGTCCTGGGCCTTGAGTTCGAAGCGCTTGCCGGGCTCGCCGTAGGTCACCGGCGGCGGCGACTCCAGGCCCTCGAAGCGGTTGGTACGCTGTTCCGAGTTGCCCGGGTCGGCGGCAATGAAATCGCCGGAGAGCAGGGTGTCGAGCCCGGAAATGCCACCGGTGCCGATACGCGGACGCACCACCCAGTAACGTGAGTCTTCGCGGGTGAAGGCCTCCGCCTCGTGGTTCAGCTCGATGGTGACCAGGACGTTGCGGTTGTCGCCGCTGAGCTGGATGTCGGAGACCTCGCCGATCACCACGTTGCGGTACTTGACCTGGGACTGGCCCGGCGTCAGGCCGCTGGCGGTCTCGAAGGACACCTGGACCGTGGGGCCGGCGTCCTGCCAGGCGCGGATCAGCATCGATAGGCCCACCAATGCGGCGACCAGCGGCACCAGCCAGACCAGCGACAGGCGCCAGCGGCGGGAAGTGACGTCTGCCTCGGGAGGCGACTGCGGCGTCGTTCCGTTACTCATGGTGGGGTTCCGTATCCCAGATCAGTCGTGGATCAAAGCTCATGGTGGCGAGCATGGTCAGCACCACCACCAGGCCAAAGTAGAGGATGCCAATGCGCGGCTCGATCGAGCCCAGGGCACCGAACTGGACCAGCGCGACCAGCAGCCCGGCGACGAACACGTCGAGCATAGACCAGTAGCCGATCAGCTCAAGCCCGCGATAAAGCCGGGTGCGGTCACGCCGGCTGCGTTCCGAGCCCCGGCCCACCGTCAGCAGCAACAGGCCCAGCACCAGGAACTTGGTCACCGGCACTCCGACGCTGGCGATGAAGATGATCAGCGCAATGTCCCAGGCGCCGTCCAGCCAGAGTGTGACCACGCTGCCCAGGATCGTGGTATCCGAATCTCCCGTGAACGAGCTGGTGTGCATGATCGGCAACACGTTGGCCGGAATGTACAGGATCAGCGCGGTCATCATGAGTGCCCAGGCCCGGGCAATGCTGTTGTGCTTGCGACGATGCAGCCAGGTGTCGCAACGCGGGCAGTGTTGCGCCGTCGCATCGCAGGCCAGCCGGCAGTGATGGCACAGGCGCAGTCCCAGCTCATCGGCGGTGGGCGGGGTCATGGCAGCTCGTCCCAAAGGCGGTGAATATCGCGCCCCGCCATGCCGATGATCAGCAGGCTCAGCCCGGCCAGTGCGGCGAGCCCCAGCGTTGGCAGCACTTCGATCCGGCCAGTGATCTTGAAGACCGTCACCAGCGCGCCAAGCAGGAACACTTCCAGCATGCTCCAGGGGCTCAGGCTGGTGAGGGTGCGCATGCAGCCGCGAAAGCCCGGCGCTTTCTGCCGGAAGTGGGCGAATCCCAGTATCCAGCTCATCAGGGCCACCTGAACCAGCGGTACCAGGATCACCGAGAACCCGGCCACCAGCGCCAGCAGATCGGTGGGGCCGCGGGTCAGGGCCCAGACCGCGTCAAACAGGGTGGCCGGATGCGCCTGGCCCTGGGTCTGGATCACCAGAACCGGGCTGACGCCGAGGAACACGACCAGCAGCACCGCCGTCAGGCACAGGGCCAGCAGGTGATCGACATGGAAAAGATGCGGCCGCGCCAGAACGCCACCGCAGCGCCGGCAGTTGGCCCGCTGGTGCGCGTGCAGCCGGGGGCGCTGGTAAACAGCGTCGCAGTACTCGCAGATGATCAGGTCGGACAACTCGCTCATGTTCCCTGGTCGACGCCTTGCGGCGGATGAAACCTGTTGATTTCCTAAGACTAGCCGCTTCTGGGCGATACGTCGGCCTGAAGGCCTGTCCCTGGGGAATTTTTGAGCCCGGCGGCGGTCATGGACCATACTGCGTTTCAGATGCCGGGGGCAAAAGGGCCGTCGGTAGGATTCGTGTTGCCTCAGTTCGTTGTCGGGGATTGTAGACGTACGGAGGAAACTGCGATATGACGCGACTTTATCCAACGCATTCCGTCATCCTGTGGATGGCGCTGGCCCTTCTGGCCTCGCCCCTGGCCCTGGCGCACCATGGCTGGGCCTGGGCCACCGACGAAGAGTTCGAGATCAGCGGTGAGATCACCGAGGTCCGGCTGGGCAATCCCCATGGCGAGCTGACCATCGACGTGGACGGCGAGGACTGGGTGATCGAAGTGGGCCAGCCCTGGCGCAACGAGCGGGTCGGACTGACCCGGGACATGCTGGCGCCGGGCACGATGATTACCGTCCACGGTCACCGCTCCGCCCGGGAAGGCGAGCGTCTGGTCAAGGCCGAGCGGGTGGTGATCGACGGCAAGGACTACAACCTCTATCCCGATCGTGCCTCCTGAGTCGCTCAGCGATCCCCGGGAATGATGGAATCGCTGCTCACGGCGCTTGAACAGTTGCCGGCGGTGGCGGCCCTGCGTCAGTCCACCTGGATATACCCGCTGGTGAATACCGGTCATATCCTGGGGGTGGCTCTTCTGGTGGGAGCCATCGTGCCGCTCGATATCCGCCTGCTGGGTGGCTGGCGGCGCTTCCCGCTGATGCCGTTCCTGCACGTGTTGAGGCGCGTTGCCGCGGCCGGCCTTGCGTTGGCCGTTGTTTGCGGGTTATTGCTGTTCGCCGCGCGGGCCTCCGAGTACGCCGCAGCCTCCCTGTTCCAGCTCAAATTGGGGCTCATCGGGCTGGGCGGCGCCAATGTGGCGGTGGTGCAACGCCTGCTGGCGCGTCACGCCGTGGCGGACCTGCCGCTTGAGGCAACGCTCCCCGTCGGTATTCGCCTGGGAGCGGTGTTGTCCCTGTTGGCCTGGTTGGGCGCCCTGCTGTGCGGTCGGTTGCTGGGCTATTTCTGAGTCTCCCGGTCCCGTCACGCGCCGGTTTTTATCAAATTTCCTGCCGATTCTTGTCATGGTCCCGCTCCGGGGCCTGGTTCACACTGACGCCATCCACTGAATTCAGGCGCCGTTTGCGTGTCTGACAGCAAGAACCTTCGAACAATAAGAACCATCGAACAAGAAGAGGCCAATATGGAATTCAAGGGAATCCCCGCCATCGTGACCGGTGGCGCATCCGGTCTGGGTGAAGGCGCCGTGCGCGCGCTGGCGGCCGAAGGCTGCAAGGTGGCCATCCTCGACCTGCAGGAAGAGCGCGGCCGCGCCGTGGCGGAAGAGGTTGGCGGTATCTTTGTTAAATGCGACGTGTCCT
Source organism: Marinobacter sp. JSM 1782161 (assembly GCF_011421605.1). Taxonomy (NCBI): domain Bacteria; kingdom Pseudomonadati; phylum Pseudomonadota; class Gammaproteobacteria; order Pseudomonadales; family Marinobacteraceae; genus Marinobacter; species Marinobacter sp. JSM 1782161. The sequence continues at coordinate 1,303,054 of NZ_WSSA01000002.1, read as the reverse complement.
CCGCCGAGAGCGCCGAAGCGGCGATCGCCGCGGCTCGCGAAGCCCACGGCCCCTGCGGCATCGCGGTGAACTGCGCCGGCATTGCCCCGGCGGCGAAGATCGTCGGCAAGGAAGGCCCGATGCCGCTGGAGGATTTTAACCAGGTCATCCAGGTCAACCTGATCGGCACCTTCAACATCATGCGACTGGCCGCCGCCGACATGATGCAGCGCGAGCCCAACGCCGACGGCGAGCGGGGCATCATCATCTCCACCGCTTCGGTTGCGGCCTACGAAGGCCAGATCGGGCAGGTGGCCTACAGCGCCTCCAAGGGCGGCGTGGTGTCCATGACCCTGCAGGCTGCCCGGGAACTGGCGCGCCAGGGCATCCGCGTCAACACCATAGCGCCGGGTATTTTCATGACGCCGATGATGGCTGGTATGCCTGAGAACGTGCAGGACAGCCTGGCGGCGACGCTGCCGTTCCCGCAGCGCCTGGGCAGGCCGGAAGAGTTCGGCATGATGGTCGAGCAGATGGTCAAGAACCCGATCCTCAACGGCGAAGTGGTGCGCCTGGACTGCGCCTTACGGATGGCGCCGAAATAGGCCGGAGGTCAGCATGAAACCGATTCGTGAACCGGAAGAGCGGGCCATGTTCCGCGATATGGTGGTCAAGGTCCTCGAGAGCCAGGTCCAGCCCCACTACGAGGCCTGGGACGAAGAAGGCATCGTGCCGCGTGAGTTGTGGCGGACCTTTGGCGAGGCCGGCATGCTCTGCGTCGACGTCCCGGAGGCCTACGGCGGTGTGGGCGTGCCCTTCGACTATTCCATTGTGGTGGGCGCCGAACTGGCGCGAATGGGCTTCGGCGCGTTGGCCACCAACGTGATGGTGCATTCCGACATTGTCGCGCCGTACCTCACCAACATCGCCTCGGAAGAGCAGAAGCAGTATTGGCTGCCGAAGCTGGTCAGCGGCGATGCGGTGGGCGCCATCGCCATGACCGAACCGGGCGCGGGCAGCGACCTGCAGGCGATGCGCACGTCGGCCAAGCCGGACGGCGACGGCGGCTACATTCTCAATGGCTCCAAGACCTTCATCACCAACGGCCAGCACGCCGATATGGTGATTGTGGCGGCAAAGACCGACCCGTCGGCCGGCGCCCGCGGCATCAGCCTGTTCCTGGTGGATGCGTCACTGCCTGGTTTCAGCCGTGGCCGGAACCTCGACAAGATCGGCCAGCACTGCGGTGACACCTCCGAGCTGTTCTTCGAGGACCTGCGAGTGCCTGCTTCGGCCCTGCTGGGTGAAGAAGGTAAAGGCTTCGTCTACCTGATGACCGAGCTGCCCCGGGAACGGCTGGTGATCGGTGCGCTGGGCTGCGCCGCGGCCCGCGGTGCCCTCGACCTGACCATCGCCTACGCCGACGAGCGGGAACTGTTCGGCCAGAAGCTCAAGCAGCTTCAGAACACCCGCTTCCGCATTGCCGAGATGGAAACCGACTACCGGGTGAACCAGGCGTTCATCAACGAGTGCATCGAGCAGTACAGCGCCGGGGAGCTGGATGCCGCCACGGCGTCCATGGCCAAGTACAGCGCCACCGAGATGCAGTGCCGGGTGGCGGACGGCTGCCTGCAACTGTTCGGCGGCTACGGCTACACCACGGAATACCCGATCTCCCGGGCGTTCACCGATGCCCGGGTACAACGCATCTACGGCGGGACTTCCGAAGTCATGAAGGAAGTCATCGCCCGCTCCCTGCTGGGCAAGTAACCGGAATTGAGGATTTTGCTATGTCTGATTCAGATGTCGTGATTGTGGGCGCCGCCCGCACCCCGATGGGCGGCATGCTGGGGGCGCTGAGCCCGGTCCGTTCACCGGAACTGGGGGCGGTCTCCATCAAGGCGGCCATTGAACGGGCTGGCCTGGTGCCGGCTGACGTCAATGAAGTGGTGATGGGCTGTGTGCTGCCGGCCGGTCTGGGCCAGGCGCCGGCGCGTCAGGCGTCCCGCGCGGCGGGCATTCCGGATAGCTCCGGTTGCACCACCGTCAACAAGATGTGCGGCTCCGGCATGCAAGCGGTCATCATGGCCCACGACCAGATAAAGGCGGGCACCAACAACGTCATGATCGCCGGCGGCATGGAGAATATGAGTCAGGCGCCGTACCTGCTGCCCAAGGCGCGCGAAGGCCTGCGCATGGGGCACGGCCAGGTGATCGACTCGATGTTCTTCGACGGGCTGGAAGACGCCTACGAAGGTGGCCTGATGGGCGTATTCGCCCAGCGCAGCGCGGACGAGTACAAGATCAGCCGGGAGGCGATGGACGAATTCGCCATCGCCTCGCTGAACCGCTCGCTGGCGGCTATCGAGAACGGCGGGTTCAAGGATGAGATCGTGCCGGTCACCGTTCCCGGTCGTGGTGGCGAGACGGTAGTCGACACCGACGAGCAGCCGGGCAAGGCGCGCCCCGAGAAGATTCCGACGCTGAAACCGGCCTTCAAGAAAGACGGCACGGTGACGGCGGCCAATGCCAGCTCCATCAGCGACGGGGCCTCGGCCCTGGTGCTGGCGAGCGAGGCGGAAGCGCATCAGCGTGGCCTCAAACCGCTGGCCCGCATCGTGGCCCACGCCACCCACGCCCGTCTGCCGGCGGAATTCACCCTGGCGCCGATCGGTGCGATCCAGAAGGTGCTGGACAAGGCCGGCTGGTCGAAAGACGAGGTGGACCTATACGAGGTGAACGAAGCGTTTGCCGTGGTGGCGCTGCTGGCCATCAACGAACTGGGTCTGGATGCGGACAAGGTGAACGTCAACGGCGGCGCCTGTGCCCTGGGGCATCCGATCGGATCGTCGGGGTCACGGATCATTGTGACGCTGATCCATGCCCTGAAACGGCGGGGCCTGAAGAAAGGCGTGGCGTCGCTGTGTATCGGTGGCGGTGAGGGGACGGCTGTGGCGATTGAGTTGCTGTAGCTGGAGTGGCGGTAACCGGAGTGGGTGTCGGGGATTCAGTTTGGCGCCTCCCCCTCTCTCCAAACCTCTCTCCCTCGAGGGGGAGAGAGGTTTAAAATCCAGCTCCGGGAGGTCTGGCCACTATGGCGCAATAAGCAAGGATTATTGGAACCAGCAGTCATCAAGCTCTAGACGAACACCTTTACTGATCCTGCTGCCGATACGCCAGCGGGCTCAACCCCGTCCAGTGTTTGAACGCTCGTGAAAAGGCCCCGGGCTCCGCAAACCCCAGCTGCGTTGAAATCTCCGCCACGCTCAGATTCTGCCGCGTCAGCATGATCACCGCCTGGTCCCGCCGCAGGTTGTCCTTGATCTGCTGGTAGGCGCTGCCTTCGGCTTTAAGCTTGCGGCTGAGGGTGTAGGAGGTCATGTGCAGCCGCTCCGCCACCCAGTCCAGATTGGGCAGACGGCTGTCCTCGAAGGTTTCCAGCAATCGGCGCACCTGGGTGGTCAGGCTGTCGTCGTCCGCCGTCCAGATCATCAGATCCCGCGGTGAACTCAGAATGAAGTCGTCCAGCTCCTCCGGCGAGCGCACCACCGGCATGGTCAGGTAGTTTTTGCTGAAGAACAGGCTGTTGCGCCCTCGCTCGAAGTGGCACTGGCAGGGAAACACGAAACGGTATTCATCGAAGTGGCCGGGCAGCGGGTGGGTGAAGGTCGCGTGGCTGAGCACGATCTTGCGGCCGATCAGCCAGCCCACCAGCCGGTGCCAGACCATCAGCAGCCATTCCACCAGGAAACGATCCGGGTCCAGCTCGGGATGGTGGTGGGTCAGGCTCAGTTCCGCCTCGCCGCCCTCCAGGTCGAGGGTGATCTCGATATCATCGGAGAACAGCCGATAGCAGCGGATGCTTTGACGCAGCACGTCTTCCAGATTGGCGCTGTGGACGGCCAGGGACCCCATCAGGTGAAAGTGGCCGACGCGGCAGGGGCGGGAGGTGCGGCCCATGAACTCGTCGTCCAGCTCTTTCCAGACCAGCCGGAACAGGCGGATGAACTGATCGGTGGGGATACGGGCGCGGGGTTCGCGGATCAGGTCGGGATCGACGCCGCGCTCCCTCAGCAGGGCATCGCAGTTCCCCCGGACCTGTTCCAGGCCGCGCAACGCCGCCTGGGCGTAGTGCGGCGAAAAGGTGAGGTTCTTGATGGACGGAGCGTCCGCCGCCTCCTGGGCCTGCCGGGTACGCGCAAAACTTGTCAAGTTATCTGCCCGATCCTGTCATTCTGTTCCCACGGGGGCTTGCCTAATCTGACCCTGACAAACCAAACAAGAACAAGGTGAATCAGTATGGGCACAACCCGCTACGATGCGTTTACCAGTACGTTTTCCGTGGATCAGATCTTACAGAACTTCCGGGGCGATTATAACGACGGCCTGAACGTGTGCGAGGAAATCTGCGATCGCCACGCCGACGACCCGGGCCGGATCGGTTTGCGTTACGAGCGGGCTGACGGCACGGCCGGGGAAGTCAGCTTCGCCGAGCTGCAACGGCGGGCGGCGCAGTTTGCCGGTTTCTTGCAGACACAGGGCATTGGTCGGGGAGACCGCGTGGCCTGCCTACTGCCGCGCACGCCGGAACTGCTGGTCTGCGTATTGGGCACCCTGCGCGCCGGTGCGGTTTACCAGCCGCTGTTCACGGCGTTTGGTTCCGGCGCCATCGAGTACCGGCTGGAGAAGGCCCAGTCGAAGCTGATCGTTACCAACCCAGCCCAGTGGCCGAAGCTGGCTGATGTGAATGGATTGCCGAAAACCATGCTGGTGGCGGAGAGCGCCGAGGCGGTCGAGGGCCAGTCGGACTTCCTGTTCGGCGAGGAAATGGCCCGGCAGCCGGGCGCCTTTGAGCCGATCAGGCTGGGGCCGGACGCGCCGTTCCTGCAGATGTTCACCTCCGGCACCACCGGCAAGTCCAAGGGAGTTGCGGTGCCGGTGCGGGCTCTGCCGGCGTTCTGGATGTATATGCGTTACGCGGTGGGCCTGCGCGAAGCGGATAATTTCTGGAACGTGGCCGACCCGGGCTGGGCTTACGGCCTCTACTACGCCATTGTCGGGCCGCTTTTACTGGGTTGTACCACGCACTTTAACGAAGCGGGATTTACCGCGGAAAACACCTTCGAGTTCCTGCGCAAGTACCGCATTACCAATCTGGCGGCAGCACCCACCGCCTATCGTCTGCTGAAGGCCAACGAACCGCTGTTGAACGACTATCCGGGCATCGAGCTGCGGGTGGCCAGCAGCGCCGGCGAGCCGCTGAATCCGGAAGTGATCGACTGGGTTGCGCGGGCGCTCGACTGCACGGTGTGCGATCACTACGGCCAGACCGAAACCGGCATGACCTCCGCCAATTTCCACGAGCTGGAACACCCTCATCGCGATGCCAGTATGGGCTACCCGATTCCGGGATACCGACTGGTCGCATTGGACGCCCAGGGCAACGAAGTGGCGCCGGGTGAGACCGGCGAGCTGGCGGTGGATCGCGAGCAATCCCCGCTGTTCTTCTTCCAGGGTTATACCTGGAACGAGAAAGACCCGTTCCGCGGTCGGTACTACCTGACCGGGGATGTGGTGGTCAGCAACGGTGACGGCTCCCACTCCTACACCGGTCGCGACGACGACATCATCGCCTCCGCCGGCTACCGCATCGGCCCGGCCGAAGTGGAGAGCTGTCTGCTGGAGCACGAGGCCGTGGTGGAAAGCGCGGTGGTTGGCAAGCCGGACGAGAAGCGCGGCGCCATCGTCAAAGCCTACGTGGTGACCCGGCCGGAGTTCGACGGCGTGGACGATCTGGCCGAGCAACTGCAGCAGCACGTGCGCCGGCGGCTGTCGACCCACGCCTACCCGCGTGAGGTGGATTTCGTCACTGAACTGCCAAAAACCTCCAGCGGCAAGATCCAGCGTTTCCTGTTGCGCAAGCAGGCGGAGGAGGAGGCAACCGCCTGAAACATCGGCTGCGCTTTACTGCAGCAGCGGGATGACGTCCTGCGCGTCGGCGGCCCGGGCCCGATCCAGGGCCGTCTGACCGTCGGCATCCACCGCGTCCCGGTCGGCGCCGGCCAGCAGCAGTCGTTCTACCAGCGTCCGGCGGTTGTGCTCCGCCGCGACCATCAACACCGTCTTGGCCCCTTCGGGTCGACTGTTCGCGTCGGCCCCTTTTTCCAACAGCGCGTCCACCAGCGCTTCGTTGTCCTGATCCACAGCGGCCCGCAACGGCGTTTTCCCGTCGTGGTTGGCGAGGTTGGGATCGGCCTTGCTGTCGAGCAGCAGTTTCACCGTCTCCACATGACCGCTGCCGACGGCGAGCATCAGCAGACTGTCGCCGTCGCGGGTGCGCAGGCCCACCGGAACGCCGGCGTGGAGGAGCGTGGCGAGCATGCCGGCACCACCGTTGCGGGCCAGCTCGAACAGGCCCTCGGCGAACGCGACGGCGTCCTCATCCTTGTTGTTGTCGGGTTGTTGCGGTTGATCGCTCATCGGGGTAGCTCCTGAACCGGCGGTGCGGCTGCAAAGGTGGACACGGGCGATGGATTGTCCAGCGATGTCGGCAACGGTGCAAGGTGTTCGCTGCTTTGCCGTCCGTCGACGTCAGGCGCTGTTCAGGTAGCGCTCCAGCTCCGGCCGGAAGGCCGCCTGCACGCCCAGTCGCTTCATCATCCAGTAGTGGCCGGCGATCATGCGGTCGATGAACAGGCTCTCCACCGGCGGCTGGAAGTAGTCCAGGTATTTGAAGACTGTCGGGGTCTTGGCCGCGACGTCCTTGTGGATCTCCGACTCGGCGAAATCGTAGGGGGCGTCCGTGTCGAAGGGTTTGATCAGGATGTCCCGCCACATGGCGTAGTAGGCATCGTCCACCGCCGGCTGGCTTTGTACCCGGGCTCCCAGGTCAATCAGGTGCCGGTCCAGCGCCTCGTAGTCCTCTTCCAGCGCCGCGATCAGGGCCTTGCGATAGGACTCGACAATGGCGGGTTTGAGCTTCTTGACGCAGCCGAAGTCGTACATGATCAGGGTGCCGTCCGGCCGGAAGGCGAAGTTGCCGGCGTGGGGGTCGCCGTGGATGGCGTTAAAGCGGAATAGCTGGTCCGCCATGGTGCGGAAGATGCGGTTGCCGATGTCGTTGAGGGTGGCCTGGTCGTAGTGCTCGGCGGTCACCTCGCTGATGTGGTCGCCTTCCACCAGTTCCAGCGTGAGCACCCGGCGAGTGGAGTGGCTGTCGATCACCGCCGGGATAACGACCTTGGCGTCGTCCTGGTGGAATTCGCCGAACTGGCGCAGGTTGCGGGCTTCGTTCTCGTAGTCCAGCTCTTCCTGCAGGCGTTCGCGGATCTCGCCGAAAAGCTGGTCCACGCTCTCTTTCGGCATTTTGAGCAGCCCGCCGAGGCGTAGCGCGGTGCGCAGCTGTCGCAGGTCCGAATCGCAGGATTCGTCCACGCCCGGGTACTGCACCTTGACGATCACGTCCTCGCCGCTGTGCAGACGGCCCCGATGGACCTGGCCGATCGAGGCCGCAGCGTAGGGAGCTTCCTGCAGGTAATCGAAGGCCTCCCCCAAAGGCTTGCCCAGCTCGGTTTCAATCTGCTCGACGATGACCTCGAACGGCATCGGCGGCGCTTCTTTCTGCAGCTTCTGCAGGGCGTCGGAAAACTCCTGGGGCAGGAAGTCCTGGGTCTGGGAGGCGATCTGGCCGACCTTCATGACCGCGCCCTTGAGTTCGCCCAGGGTGTCGGCGATCTGGCCCGCCATGCGGGTGTAATGCTCGCTGCGGGCCTGTTCATCCTCTTCCCGGCGAAGCAGGCGACGCGCCCGTTGTCCGGCGTACTGGCCGGCCACCGAAGCCGTCATGCCGGCGAGTTTGAAAAAACGTCCCCCTCGGGTCGTTACCGGTTTCCTGGCCATACTGGTCACCCCAACCCTCGTTGCAGCCGCTCGGGTGCGGCTGGTCGGTCCCTGTCTATACGGCGATTTCGGAGTCCGAGTTTAACCCCGTCGCCGTGCGAGGGCGACGGGAAGCGTCACATCCTTGCCGCGGCTGCGTCGGACCCAGCAGTCAACGGCTGACCTGGGTCTCCACCATCAGGCTCTCGTTCAGGGCCAGACTCAGCTTCTGGCCGGGATAGAGCGGTCCGACGCCTTCCGGCGTGCCGGTGAGCACCACATCGCCCGGCATCAGGGTGAAATGCTCGCTCATGTGCGCGATCAGCGGCACCAGCGGGAACAGCATGTCGCGGGTGGTGCCGGTCTGCTGACGGTGGTCGTCGATGTCGAGGGAGAAGGCGATGGGATCGCCATGATCCAGCGCCTCAGCGGGTACGAAGGGCGACAGCGGGCAGGCGCCGTCGAAGGCCTTGGCGCGCTCCCAGGGCTGCCCTTTGGCCTTGAGCTGGCTTTGTACATCGCGCAGGGTCAGGTCCAGCGCCAGGCCGTAGCCCAGGATGGCCTCTCGGACGTCGGCTTCGGTGGCGTTGGTGAGCGGGTTGCCGATCAGTACGGCCAGCTCGGTTTCAAAATGAACCTCGCCACGCCCCTGGGGCAGCTGGATGGATTGTTCCATGGCTGTGGCGGCGGTCGCCGGCTTGATAAACAGCAAGGGGGTATCGGGAATCGGGTTGTTCAGCTCCCTGGCGTGGGCGGCGTAGTTACGGCCGACGCAGACGATCTTGCCAAGGGGCAGTTCAATGGGGTTTCCGGTGTGCCAGAGATGTTGATAGGCGTGCATGACAGGTGCTGTCCTTCAATTGCACATTGAGGACAGCACAGTGCCACCACCCGAGTCGGGAATCAATTGTCTGAAATCAATCCCCGGCGAATTCGCACACGGTGTAGACGTTGAGGCCCTCATCCCGCAGCTTGGCGGAGCCTCCCAGGTCGGGCAGATCGATCATGGCCGCCGCCTCGAAGATCTCCGCGCCGATGCGGCGGATCAGCCGGGAGGCCGCCAGCATGGTGCCGCCGGTGGCGATCAGATCGTCCACCAGCACCACCTTGTCGCCAGGCTTGAAGGCGTCCTTGTGGAGCTCGACGGACGCCGTGCCGTATTCCAGCTGGTAGTCTTCCACCAGGGTGTCGAACGGCAGCTTGCCTTTCTTGCGCACCAGCACCAGGCCGGCGTTGAGTTCATACGCCAGCGCTGAACCGATGATGAAGCCGCGCGCGTCCACGGCCGCAATGGCGTCGATTTCCTGGCCGTGGTAGCGGTGCACGAAGGCGTCGATCAGTTTGCGGAAAGCGGTGCGATCCTGCAGGACCGTGGTGATGTCGCGGAACTGAACGCCGGGTTCGGGCCAGTCCGGCACGGTGCGGATGGCTTGCTTGATGCTTTCGGAAAAGTAGTCCATGGGATTGACCTTTGGCCGGGCGGGCGCAGCGCGGGCTGCGCCCTGCGCCGGTTTATTCGCTCAGGAAAATGAATTTCAGGATGAAGATAATCGCGATGATCACCACGCTGGCGTTCAGGTGGGACCAGCGTCCGCTCAGGGCCTTGATCAGGGCGTAGGTGATGAAGCCCATGGCGATGCCGTTGGCGATGGAGAAGGTCAGCGGCATCACCAGCGCTGTAACGACCGCGGGCGCTGCATCGGTGACGTCGTCCCACTCGATCAGCTTCAGGCCGCTGGTCATCAGCACGGCGACATAAAGCAGGGCCGGTGCGGTGGCGTAGGCCGGGATGATGCTGGCAATCGGCGACAACAGCAGGCACGCCAGGAACAGGATGGCCACCACCACGGCGGTCAGGCCGGTGCGGCCACCGGCGGAGATGCCGGCGGTGGATTCGATGTAGCTGGTGGTGGTCGAGGTGCCCAGCGCCGCGCCGGACATGGTGGCCACGGAGTCGGACATCAACGCCCGGCCCAGGCGCGGCAGCTTGCCGTCCTTGTCCAGCAGGCCACCGCGCTGGGCGGCGCCGATCAGCGTGCCGGAGGTATCGAACAGGTCTACGAACAGGAACGCGAAGACGATGCTCACCAGACCCACGTTCAGGGCGCCGGCGATGTCCAGCTGCATGAAGGTGGGCGCCAGGCTGGGCGGGGCGGACACGAAGCCGTCGAACTCGACCAGACCCAGCATCATGGCTACGACCGTGACGGCGATGATGCCGATCATCACGGCGCCGGTGATCTGGCGGTAGGACAGGGCGCAGATCAGCAGGAAGCCGCCGGCAAAGAGCAGGGTTTCCGGTGTCTGGACGTCGCCCAGGCCGACCAGGGTCGCGGGATTATCGACGACGATGCCGGCGTTTTTCAGGGCGATCAGCGCCAGGAAGAAACCGATACCGGCGGAAATGCCGAAGCGCAGAGACAGTGGAATGCTGTTGATGATCCATTCCCGGATGCGGAACACGCTCAGCAGGAAGAAAATAAAGCCGGACAGGAACACCGCGCCCAGCGCCACCTGCCAGCTGTAACCCATGCTGCCGACCACCGTGAAGGAGAAGAAGGCGTTCAGGCCCATGCCCGGCGCGAGGGCAATCGGGTAGTTGGCCCACAGACCCATGATCAGTGTGCCGATGGCGGCTGCCAGACAGGTGGCGACGAATACGGCACCGAAGTCCATGCCACTGCCGGACAGGATGCTGGGGTTGACGACGATGATGTAGGCCATCGTCAGGAAGGTGGTGATACCGGCGATGACCTCACGACGCACATCGGTGCCATGGGCCTTGAGCTGGAACAGTCTTTCGAGCATGGGTCTGCCTTGGAATGGTGAATGAAAGCTTGATTAAGGCTCCGCTCCGGGAGCCGGTCGGGACAATCCTTTCCGCGTCAGTCGGAACGGAAATCTTAGCCGCCGTCCGGGGTTATGGCCAAAAACGCGTCAACGTTTCACGGTATCCGTCAGTGGGTTCTGGCATCCCGTTGCAGGCGGATGTCGAAACGCACCGCCAGCAGGCGGACCGCCACAATGAACAGCAGGCCGATGCCCAGGGCCAGGGTTTCGTTCTGCAAGGCCCACAGGCAGGCGAAGTAGACCCAGCAGCCGGCAAAGGCAATGGAGGCGTAGATCTGGTCCTTGCGGAAGATAAACGGCACTTCGTTGCACAAGGTGTCTCGCAGGGCTCCGCCGAAGGTTCCGGTCATCACGCCCAGCAGCGAGGCGATAAAGAAGGAGTGACCGAGGTCCAATGCCAACTGCGCGCCAAGGATGGAAAAAACGGCCAGGCCGATGGCGTCCGGCAGCAGGATAAAGGATTCGCGGATGCGGCCCAGTCGCTGGTAGTAGCTGAACACCACCGCCATGAGCAGGATCAGGATGGGCATCTCCTCGTGGCGAATCCAGTACACCGGGTGGTTGTCCATGATCAGGTCGCGCAGGGTGCCGCCGCCCAGCGCGGTGACGAAGGCGATGGTGAAGATCCCCACCGGGTCCATATTGGCTTTGCGTGCGGCGATCATGCCGGAAATGGCAAAGGCGATGATCCCGATGGTTTCGAGAAAATAAAGAATATCAGGTAGATGCATCTCTAAAACCGGTCGTTCTGAGTCGGCGCGTCCTGGCGGGTTTGGACCGTTTGGTCAGTTCCTGAGCAGAAGGGCGCGCAGGATACAGGAAATCGCGGAGCGCTTCACCCCGAGCGGGTACTGAATTTCCGCAGGTCAATCTGGAGGGTGGGTGATCCGGATCCAGCTTTGCGGGGTAGGAATGGCAAGGCGTCCTGAAACATCCCACCACAGGAGACCGGAATGGCATTGATTCGTCTCGCCTACGCCAGTAAGGCCAATTTCCAGCCCCGGCCGGACAGCCAGGGTGTCGAGCCGCATGTGGCGAGAATTCTTATGGCCTCTCGTCGTAATAACCCACGTCAGGGACTGGTGGGCGGTCTGTACTTCGGCGACGGTTTCTTCTTCCAGTGCCTGGAAGGCGAATCGGACAAGGTCCACGAGCTGTTCAACCGGCTGCGTGACGACGAGCGCCATCGCGAGGTGACCCTGCTGATGGAGGAACCCATCAAGCGCCGCTCCTTCATCGACTGGTCCATGAAATACGTCCCCATCGACGCTGAGGTCAACCACCTGTTGGAGCAGGCCGGAATGGAGCGGTTCAACCCCTTCGTGTTTGACGGGGCGCTGGTCCAGTCGATGATCGACATGCTGCGTGACGGGCGCGAGGGGCTGCCCGGGACTGAGCGCAAATCCGGATCGTTCGAGCGCTTCGGGCTGGTGCTGGCGGGCGCGGTGATCGTGGTCGGCGCGCTGGCGTCGGCCGCGATCCTGTGGTGATCGTCAGCGGCCGCTGAACGCCCCCAGTTGACGGTCGTGCCAGCGACTGAGGGTGAGCAGGGCCACGATGGCGCCGCTCAGGCACCAGAGCATGTCCGACTGGGTGTCCCAGACGTAGCCCTGGGTCCCCAGGAAGGCTTCCGCGTCCTGGCCGCTGGCCAGTGCCACCCACCATTCGATCAGTTCGTAGAAGGCGCTCAGGGCCAGGGCGAAGCAGACGGTGAAGAAATTCGTCCAGGCGCCGGGGCGAATCACCTCCAGCCGCAATACGATTTCCCGGGCAATCATGACTGGCACGAAGCCCTGGGCAAAATGCCCGAGTTTGTCGTAATTGTTGCGTTCCCAGCCGAACAGGTCGCCGAGCCAGTCGAACAGCGGCACGTTGGCGTAGGTGTAGTGGCCGCCCACGATCAGGATCACGCAGTGGGCCAGGATCAGGACATAGAGCAGCGGCGTCAGGGGAAAGCGCGACCGTGTCACCGCCAGGGCCAGTGCGCCCAGCACGGCGGGCAGGACTTCCAGCACCCAGGTCAGCCGGTCGAACGGCTCGATCCCCGACCACAGCAGTACAGCGGCGAAGAGCCCGCTCCAGACGTAAACCATCGTCCTCTCCTCAGATCCACATAAATACTGTTTATGCGGAAGAATAACTGATATTGATTTGCCTCATCCTGACAATCGCATTAGCTTGACCGCATCCATTCGCCGAATCAATCACAACTAGAGGGCATGCCATGCGCGCCATTCTGTGTAAGGAATACGGCCCGGCGGAAACGCTGGTGATCGAGGATGTGGCTTCACCGGAGGCCAAGGCCAGTGGTGTCAAAGTCCGCGTCAAGGCGGCCGGTCTCAACTTTCCGGACACGCTGATTATCGAAGGCAAGTATCAGCTCAAGCCGACCATGCCGTTCTCTCCGGGCGGTGAAATGGCCGGTGAAGTACTCGAGGTGGGCGAGAAGGTCACCCGCTTCAAGCCGGGCGACCGGGTCATGGGGCTGACTGGCTTCGGCGCTTTCGCCGAGGAAATCGTCGCCGCCGAAGCCAACCTGCTGCCGGTGCCGGATGGCATGAGCGATGAAGAAGCCGCGGCCTTTACCATGGTCTACGGCACCTCCTATCACGCCCTCAAGCAGCGTGCCAACATCCAGCCGGGTGAGACCCTGTTGGTGCTGGGCGCCAGCGGCGGTGTGGGGATGGCCACGGTCGAGCTGGGCAAGGCCATGGGCGCTCACGTGATTGCCGCGGCCAGCAGCGCCGAGAAGCTGGCCATCGCCAAAGAGGCCGGCGCCGACGAATTGATCAACTATTCCGAAGAGCCGCTTAAAGAGACGGTCAAGAAGCTGACCAGCAACAAGGGCGTGGATGTGATCTATGACCCGGTCGGCGGCGACTTCACCGAGCAGGCCCTGCGCGCCATGGCGTGGAACGGGCGTCACCTGGTCATCGGTTTCGCGGCCGGCGACATCCCCAAGGTGCCTGCCAACCTGACCCTGCTGAAAGGCTGTGCGCTGATCGGCGTCTTCTGGGGCAACTTCACCCGCATGGAACCGGAGGTCAGCGCCCAGAACATGATGGATCTGCTCAAGCTCTATGGCGAGGGCAAGATCAAGCCGAAGATCAGCGAGACGTTTGCGTTTGAGGATTACGTAGGGGCGCTGAATGCGCTGACCGGGCGCAAGGCGACGGGCAAGGTGGTGCTGAAAGTCGGCTGAGCTGTGAGGTTGTGATCGTATCGCTCGACCTGCGGTCACGATCTTTAATGTAGCCGACGCTTCAGCTTCGGAGGGCCCGTCAGAGCCCCGGGTCTATCGGGCAGGCCTGCGGCCTGCTCGGAAGCTGAAGCGTCCGCTACATTGTTTGGCGAACGCCAGTGTTGTCGCCTTTTAAAAAGGGATCTCCCCACCCTCAATCCGTTTCACCAACGCCTCATCGACCTGCGTGTAGCCCGTCTCCCTCGGCAGCCAGGCATACACCCGCTCACCCGGCCGATCCACGGAATAGCCGGCGGTCTTCAGATCCGCTTTCTTGTACTTGAACGTCCCGGTCTTCTCGATAGCGGACGTCACCCGAACAAACACCGGAATGGCGTAGGGTGGCAGGTTATCCTGCAGGTAGCGAAACAGGGCATCGACGTCGAAATCGTCGACGCCGCCTTGCTGGGGCACCAGGGTCACCATCCCGGCTTTGCCGTTGGTGCCGGGAATGTCCACGCCGTAGACGATCGCTTCTTCCACCATTCCGGACTCGTCGATGATGTTTTCCACCTCCGTGGTGGAGACGTTCTCGCCCTTCCAACGGAAGGTGTCGCCCATGCGGTCGACGAACTGCAGGTGGCGCCAGCCGATTTCCTTGAGTACGTCGCCGGTATTGAACCAGGCGTCGCCCTTTTTGAACACGTCACGCAGGATGGATTTCTCCGTGGCGTCTTTCTGGGTATAGCCCTCGAACGCCCACTTGGCGGTGATTTCCCCCAGCAGCAGGCCCGGTTCGCCCGCTTTGACCTTTTCCATGCGGCCTTTTGCATTGCGCACCGGGTCGCGGGTGCCCTCGTGGTATTTCACCAGGGCGTAGGGCGCGGTGGTGAAACCGACGGTGTTTTCCATATTGAAGAAGTTGCTGAAGCCGATGTTGCCTTCACTGGAGGCGTAGAGTTCGGCCACGGTTTCGATGCCGAAACGTTCCTTGAACGGCTTCCAGATCGACGGGCGCAGGCCGTTGCCGATCATCTTGGTCAGGCCGTGATGCCGGTCGTTGGGGCCGGGCGGCTGGTTGAGCAGGTAGCGACAAAGCTCGCCCACATAGCCGAACGTGCTGGCACCGTAGCGGCGCACATCGTCCCAGAAGGCGGACGCGGAAAACCGGCGGCGCAGGGCAATCGCCGAGCCACCGGATAGCACCGAGCCCCAGCACACCAGCAGCGCCGTCGCGTGATACAGCGGCAGAGTGCAGTAGAGCACGTCGTTGGGCCCCATGTTCAGGGTCATCAGACCGAATCCGCCGTAGGCTTTGATGAACTTGCGATGGGAGCCCGGCGCGGCCTTGGGTAGCCCGGTGGTGCCCGACGTGTAGATGTAGACCGCGGTGTCGCCGAGCGTGGGCGGGGTCTTCACCGTGGGGTTGTTGCCGCGATAGCCGCTGATCATTTGCGCCAGGTTGATGTACCCGCCCGGTGTGGTGCCAGAATCCCGCAGAGAGTCGGTATCGGGCATGAACAGGCAGGGTGACGGATGGCCCAGCGTGACCTGGTGGCGGACGCCCTCGAAGACTGACGCCAGCTCCTCGCCGACCACGATCATCTGCGGTTCGATCAGGTTGATGCTATGGGCCAGCACCTTGCCATTCTGGGAGGTGTTGAGCATGGCGCAGGCGACACCAATCTTGGCGGCGCCGACCACGGTGGCCAGCAGTTCCGGTCGGTTCTCCAGCAGCACTGCGATGCTGTCGCCTTTTTTCAGGCCCTGGGCGTGCAGGTAGTGGGCAATGCGGTTGGCCCAGGCGTTGAATTCGGCGTAGCTGATGCGGCGGTCGTCGGCCAGGATGGCGGGCCGGGTGCCGTACTTTACGGCATTGTGCTCCACCAGGGTGCCCAGGGTCAGGGGCTTGCTGTCGTTCTTCAGGGAGTAGTAGTACAGCCCCTTGGCAATCGCCGGTGCCCGGCGCACCACGCCGGGCAGTTGTCGGGCAATGTCGCGTACGGAGATGGTGTCTTGGCTCATGCGTCGTTCCGTGTGTCTTGTTATCGTCTATTCGACCCCGGAACCATCGCCCGGAGCTTTAATCGAGAAACAGGTCCGGCAGCAGCGGCTTATCACCGGGGGCGTAGCGATAGCCCTCGAAATCCGTCACGCCGGCCTGGCGCAGCACGTCCTCGTCAATCAGCGCCTGCCCGGTCAGAGCGTCGGCATCCTGATTGAGAATGGCCACCGCGGCATCGGCCATGATCTCCGGCTTGCGGCCCTGGGCCATCATCGCGGCACCGCCCACTTCGAACTCAATGGCGGCGGTCGAGATCAGCGTTTTCGGCCACAGGGCATTCACCGCGATGCCGTAAGACCGGAATTCCTCGGCCATGCCGAGCGTCAGCATCGTCATGGCGTATTTGGTCGTTGTGTAGGGGCCGTATTGTGCAAACCATTTCGGCGCCAGGCTGATCGGTGGCGACAGGCTCAGGATATGCCCGCGCTCCGACTGTTTCAGCCAGGGCAGAGCGGCCTGTGAGCAATTGAACACCGCTCGCGTGTTGACCTCATGCATCAGGTCGTAGCGTTTGACCGGAAGCTTTTCCACGCCCTGCAGGCGAATCGCCCCGGCGTTGTTGATCAGGGCGTCGATGCCCCCGAAATGTTCGCCCGCCTCGTCGATCCGTTCCCGGACCAGAGTCTCATCGCGCACGTCCAGCACCAGCGGCAGCGCCCGGCCGCCGGCGGCTTCGATTTCCTCGGCGACGCTGTGAATCGTGCCCGGCAGTTTCGGGTGCGGTTGGTCCGACTTGGCGCCGATGACAACGTTGGCGCCGTCCCTGGCGCAGGCCAGGGCAATGGCCCGGCCGATACCCCGACTGCCGCCGGTAATAAATACGGTTTTGCCATGCATGCTCATGCCGTGGCTCCTTCGTTGGATGCGTCGTCGCTGACGAGTTCGACCAGCAACTGGCGACGTTTGACCTGGTTACCCGCGCTGACGTGGACTGCGGCAATCTCGCCGTCCCGTTCCGCCACCAGCGGGTGCTCCATCTTCATGGCTTCCAATACCACCAGCGTATCACCCCGTTTGACCGTCTGACCGGCTTCCGCGCGCACGTCGATGATGGCGCCGTCCATGGAGGCCAGAACCCGGTCCGACGCGCTGCCCTCAAGAGCAGAGGCAGGCGCGTGGGTGACGTCGCGAAGGCAGACGCTCCGGCTGAGCTGCTGCCAATATAGGTGATCCCCATCACGCAGGTATTGGCAACGCTGACGAACGCCATTGTCGATATAGTCCAGCTCGGATTCGGAGATTGAAACGATCTGGAGAGGGATGCGACGTTCGCCCTGAACGACGTCAACGCCGCTGTGGTGCCAGTGCAGGGCAATCTCATGGTGCGCGTCGCCCGCCGCCAGACAGAACGGCAGCGGCGTGGGCAGGCTATTGCTCCAACGGCTCCCGGTGTCGCCAGACTGGTGGGCAAAGACGATCGCCGCCAGGCCCAAGTCAGTCAGGGACGGCTCGGCTGGCTGTAGGCTCTCGTCATCGGCGAAAGCCTGCTCCAGAAACGCGGTGGTTGCGGCTCCTTCGATGAAAACCGGGTGGCCCAGAATGCGACTCAGGAACGCGCGGTTGGTGGTCACGCCCATCACGCGCATGTCCTCCAGGGCCCGACGCAGCCGGCGAATGGCATCGGCGCGGGTGCTGCCGCAGGCGATCACCTTGGCCAGCATGGGATCGTAGAAAGGCGTGACAGTATCGCCGGCCTGCACGCCGCTGTCGTAGCGAACGCCGTCGACGGGGGCCGGCGCGTAGTCGGCCAGCGTCCCGGTCTGCGGCATGAACTGGTCGGCGGGATCCTCGGCGTACAGCCGGACCTCCACGGCGTGGCCGGTGAGCGCGACATCCTCCTGGCGCAGAGGCAGCTCAGCGCCTTCGGCGATCTGTACCTGCCAGTGCACCAGATCCTGGCCGGTGACCAACTCGGTGACGGGGTGTTCGACCTGCAGTCGTGTGTTCATTTCCAGGAAGTAGAAGTTCCGCTCCCGGTCCACCAGGAACTCGACGGTACCGGCGCCCACGTAGTGGCAGGCTTTCGCGGCTTTGACCGCCGCTTCGCCCATGGCCGCCCGCAGTTCCGGGGTCATGAAGGGAGAGGGGGCCTCTTCCACCACTTTCTGGTGGCGGCGCTGGATGGAGCAGTCGCGTTCGCCGAGGTGAATGACGTTGCCGTGGGTGTCGGCGAAGACCTGGATTTCGATGTGGCGCGGCTCGATCACGGCTTTTTCGAGGATCAGCTCGTCGTCGCCGAAAGCGTTTTGGGCTTCCGAGCGGGCTCGCTGGATCTGGTCGGCCAGTTCGCCGGGTTCGTGGACCAGCCGCATGCCGCGACCGCCACCCCCGGCAGACGCCTTGATCATCACCGGGAAGCCGACGGATTTGGCCGCCTGCTGGAGTGCGTCATCGCTGGCGCCGGCTTCCTCGAATCCGGGTACGACGGGCACGCCGGCTTCCTGCATGGCCACTTTGGAGCGGCGTTTGCTGCCCATCAGCTCAATGGCGGAGGCGGGCGGACCAATAAAGCTCAGGCCCGCTTCGGCGCAGGCCTCGGCAAACCTGGCGTTCTCCGAGAGAAAGCCGTATCCCGGATGGATGGCATCCGCGCCTGTGCGGGCGGCGGCGTCCAGAATCGCGTCGGCATTGAGATAGGATGCATTGACGGTGGCGGGCCCGAGGCGCACCGCTTCGTCGGCGAGACGAACGTGCAGGGCGTTGGCGTCGGCATCGCTGTAGACCGCGACCGTTCGGTACCCCTGGGCGTTGGCGGTGCGCAGGATCCGCACGGCGATTTCGCCACGGTTGGCGATCAGGATCTTGTGGATCATGGCCGGATTCCTCATGGCGTGTCGTCGGTTGTTGCCCAGGCGGGCGGCCGCTTTTGCATGAAGGCCGTCGTGCCTTCGGCGCCTTCCTCCCCCCGGACCGCATCGGCGAACTGTTGCGCGGCGTCGTCCAGCAGGGACGGCATCGGCTCGTGGCCGACCCGGTGCAACAGGGCTTTGGTGGCCGCCGTAGCGTGTGGCGCACAGCGGATCAGGCTGGCGAGGGCGTCATCGAGCGCACCGGTCAGGGCCTCTTCGCTGTCGTGCACGGCATGCACGAGACCCAGACGGCACGCCTCGTGGCCATCGACCTTCAGTCCCAGCAGGGCCAGCCGACGGGCCTGGGTCAGGCCGATGCGCTCCACCACGAACGGCGCAATCTGGGCTGGAATGATGCCCAGGCTGGTTTCCGGCATGGCGAACTTTGCGGTATCCCGGGCCAGGGCCAGGTCGCTCACGCAGGCCAGCCCGAAGCCGCCGCCCATCACAGCGCCCTCAAGAATGGCAATGACCATCTGAGGAGCCGTGTTGACGGTCTCGATCAACCGACCAAAGGCCCGGTTCAGGTCGCGGAACGGATCGTTGTACGCCGTGGCCTTCTGGGAGCGGGCGGCCGCCATATCGCGGATATCGCCGCCGGCACAGAAATGACCGCCGGCGCCGCGCAGGACCACGCTGCGGATCGCGTCATCATCCGCGATGGCCTCGAACACCGCCGCCATGTCCCGGACCATCGCCAGGCTCATGGCATTGCGGGCGTCCGGCCGGTTCAACGTCAGGTGAAGCACCGGCCCCCGTTGATCGAGGGCCAGGGTGTCGCAATCGGGCAGTGTCGTCATGGGATCAGTCCTTGTGCTTGCCGGGCAGGATGCCCATCAGCTTGCAGATGATGCCCAGCATGATCTCGTCGGCGCCGCCGCCGATGGACACCAGCCGCACATCGCGGTAGGCGCGGGACAGCGGGTTGTCCCACATGTAACCCATGCCGCCCCAGTATTGCAGGCAGCTGTCGGTGACTTCTCGGCCCAGTCGGCCGGCCTTGAGCTTGGCCATGGACGCCAGGCGGGTGACGTCCTTGCCCTGGATATGCAGCTCGCACGCCTGATAGGTAAGGGCGCGCAGCGCTTCCACTTCGGTCTGCAGTTCGGCGAGGCGGAAGTGGATGGACTGGTTGTCGATCAGCGGCTGGCCGAAGGTCTGGCGCTCCCGGCAGTAGCCGATGGTGACCTCGATGCAGTGCTCCAGCGCCTTGATCACATTGGCGGCGCCCCACATGCGCTCTTCCTGGAACTGCACCATCTGCATCATGAAGCCGGTGCCTTCCGCGCCGATGCGGTTGCGCTGCGGCACCCGCACGTCGTCGAAGAACACCTGGGCGGTTTCGGAGGAACGCATGCCCAGCTTGTTCAGGTGCGGCGAGAAGGAGATGCCCGGCGTGTTCATCGGCACCATGATCAGCGACTTGTTCTTGTGGGGCTTGTCGTCCGAGGTGTTGGCCAGCAGGCAGATGAAATCGGCGCTGGGGGAGTTGGTGATCCACATCTTGGCGCCGTTGATCACGTAATCGTCGCCATCCTTGCGGGCGATGGTTTTCATGCCGGCCACGTCGGACCCGGCGCCCACTTCGCTGACGCCGATGCAGCCGACCATGTCACCCGCGATGGCCGGGGCCAGGAATTCCCGTTTGAGTTCGTCGGAGCCGAACCGGGCGAGAGCGGGTGTACACATGTCGGTTTGCACGCCGACGGCCAGCGGCACGCCGCCACAGTGCGCGGTGCCCAGCTCTTCCGCAACCACCAGGTTGTAGCTGTAGTCCAGCCCCATGCCGCCGAATTCCTCGGGCTTGTGAATGCCCAGTAGGCCCAGTTTGCCGAGCTTGCCGAATACATCATGGATGGGGAACGTGCCGGCCTCTTCCCATTCGTCGCAGTGGGGGTTGATCTCCTTTTCGACAAAGTCGCGGACGGTTTTGCGCAGAGCGTCGTGTTCTTCGGTGAATAGCATGTGGATACCCTTTGTTCTTGTGTCTGTGGTGGCTGTTGTTCTTTGTGTTCTGTTTCTTTGTTTCTTGTGTAGCCGACGCTTTAGCTTCGGAGGCGCCGAAGGTGCCTGCTTTGTCCCCGGGGCGTGAAACCAATGGGCATCATCGCTTCCGCCGCCCTAGAGGGCCATCCCTGGCCCGCTATTGCGGTCAAGGACGTCCGTGTCCTTTTCTCCAGCGATGATACCCATTGGTTTCGATCTGACCTTTCGGTAAAGCGCCGGGGCCCTGGAGGGCCCTCCGAAGCTAAAGCATCGGCTACATTGTTCGTGCTGTCCTGTTACAACCGCGCCACGCCGAAGCTGTTGGGGCGCAGTTCCCGTTGTTCCGCCTCGCGACAGACCGACAGCACCATCGCCAGTACTTTGCGAGTGTCGCGCGGATCGATCAGGCCATCGTCCCAGAGCCGGGCGGTGCCGAAGAGGGCGGTTGAGCCGTCTTCCAGCTTCTTGGCCGTCGCCTGCTCCAGGAAATCGAGCGTTTTTTCTTCGGGCTCCAGACCGTTGCGCCGCTGTTTTTCCTCGGCCACGATCCGCATGACTTTGCCGGCCTGGGCCGGGCCCATAACGGCGGTGCGGCTGTTGGGCCAGGCGAAGATGAAACGCGGATCCAATCCCCGACCGCACATCGCGTAGTTGCCGGCCCCGTAGGAACCGCCCACGACCACCGCCAGTTTCGGCACCCGGCAATTGGCCACCGCCTGGATCATTTTCGACCCGTGCTTGATGATGCCGTGCTGCTCGGCGTGGGTGCCCACCATGAAGCCGGTGGTGTTGTGCAGGAACAGGATGGGCGTGCCCGCCTGGTCGCAGAGCTGGATGAACTGCGCCGCCTTGGTGGCGCCTTCCGGCGTGATCGGGCCGTTGTTGCCGATGATGCCGACGCGATGCCCGCAGATGCGGATCGTGCCGCAGACGGTTTGGTCGTCGTAGCCGGCCTTGAAGTCCTGGAAACGGGAGCCGTCGGCGATGCGCGCGAGGATCTCACGGACGTCGTAGGGCTTCTTGGGATCGGCCGGGATCACGCCGGTCAGTTCGTCGGTTGAATAGAGCGGCTCTTCCCAGTCCGGAGATTGGGCCGGTGGCCGATGTTCGTTCCAGGCCAGGGCATCCAGCACCTCGCGGGCGTGGCGAATGCCGTCGGCGTCGTTCTCGGCCAGGTATTCGGCGGTGCCGGCGATCTCGGCGTGCATTTCCGCACCGCCCAACTCCTCGTCCATGGCGATCTCGCCGGTGGCGGCTTTGAGCAGCGGCGGCCCGGCCAGGAACATCTTGGCTTTGTTGCGCACCACGATGACGTAGTCGGACAACCCGGGCTGGTAGGCGCCCCCCGCTGTGGCATTGCCATGCACCACGGTCACCTGCGGAATGCCGGCGGCGGACATCCGGGCCTGGTTGGCAAAGCCCCGGGCGCCCAGCACGAAGATGTCGGTCGCGTAGTTCAGGTTGGCCCCGCCGCTTTCCGACAGGGAGACCACCGGCAGCTTGTTTTCCATCGCGATCTGCTGCAGGCGCAGGGTCTTGTCCAGACCGGCCGGCGTAATCGTGCCGCCCTTGATGGCGCAGTTGCTGGCGACCACCAGGCAGCGAATGCCGCTGACGGTGCCAATGCCGGCGATGATGCCGCCCCCGGCCAGGCTGCCGTCCTTGTCGTCGTACATTTTGTAGCCGGCCAGGGAACACAGTTCGAGAAACGGGGTGCCGCGGTCCAGAAGTCGGTTGATGCGGTCGCGGGGCAGCAGCTTGTCTTTCTTGGTGAACTTCTCGCGGGCGGATTCGGCCAGCGCAAGCACCTGCTTCTCGACGTCGCGGAATGTCTCGATGTGCTGCTGCATCGCTGCGGCGTTCTCGGCGAATTCTTCGGACTGGGGATCAATGGCCGATTCGAGGATCTGCATAAACGACTCCCTCAGTCTTCACTGAAAATCTTGGGGGTGACGGCGCGGTGGAAGCCGTTGAAGACCGCCACGTTCTTCGCCTTGGGCAGCGGCCACACGCGACCGCCCTGGGAGGCGGCGCCGTCGATGCGCAGCGTGTCCCCGCTGATGAAGGCCGCCGCCGGGCTCAGCAGGAAGCAGATCGCGGCACTGACTTCGGATTCGGTGCCGAGGCGTCGGCTGGGCACCGCATCGGCCAGGCCGCGGATCCAGGCCTTCATCTGTTCCGGATAGGTGTCCATGCCGCTGGAGGCGATCCAGCCCGGGGCCACGGCGTTGACCCGCACACCGGTCGCGGCCCATTCCACGGCAGCGGTCTGGGTGAAGTTGACCATGCCCGCGCGGGCTGCGCCCGAGTGCCCCATGCCGGGCATGCCGCCCCACATGTCGGCCACGATGTTGACGATGGCGCCGCCGGTCTGGCTCAGGGACTGGTTGTAGAGTTCCCTTGCCATCAGGAAGCCGCCGGTGAGGTTGGTGCGCACGACCGTTTCCCAGCCTTTCTGGCTGATGCCGGCCAGGGGGGAGGGAAACTGCCCGCCGGCGTTGTTGACCAGTCCGCTTACCGGGCCATGATCGGCGAGGATCTGTTTGACGGTGGCGGCCACGATCTCTTCGTCCCGAATGTCGCAGGGATGGGCCGACGCGCTGCCGCCGTCCTCGATGATTTCGCCCCGGACGGTATCCAGTTTTTCCGGCTTGCGACCGACCAGTGCCACGTGGGCGCCCAGGGACGCCAGTTCGTGGGCCGTGCAGCGGCCGATGCCGGAGCCGCCACCGGTGACGACGAGGGTCTGGCCGTCAAACAGGCCGGGGCGGAGTACGGATTGGTAGCTCATGATCGGTTTCCTTTCAGCACGGCTTGGGAGATGGGGATGGGCATGTCCAGCAACTGCTGGGCAAAGGCCTTGCCCTGGGGGTCGATGCGAAGACTGGCGACGCCGCCGCCTCCGAGGCTGTGTTCCAGCAGGAAGTTGAACGCGTGGAAGCCGGGCAGGGCCCAGCGTGTCACGCGGCCGCTTTGTGGGTTCAGGACATGGCCCATCCAATGGGCCACGGCGTCTTCGGTCAGGGCGGCCGCCAGGTAGGGCACGTATTCCGGGTGTCGGGCGATCACGCCGATGTTGCTGTGGTCGCCCTTGTCGCCGCTGCGGGCCCAGGCCAGTTCGATCAGCGGGACGGTGGTGTCCGTATCGCTGATGGTCGGGAAAGACGTCGTGTCCTCGCCATCGTCGATGTCGGAGGCGCCGTCGGCGCGGACTGCGACGGGCGTTGTCTCGCCGGCCATGTCCACGCTCACCTCGACCTGATCCTTCGGCACCAGGCAGGAGAACAGGCGGATCTTGGGCCAGACCGTGGGGCGGCCGCCGACAATGCCGGTCAGGCCGGGTGCCATGCCGGTCGCCGCCTGGGCGATTTCGCGCGAGAACAGCACCAGCGCTTCTTTTTTGGGGTGAGCCGCGCTGATCTTGACGACCACTTCCCGTGTTTGCCCGGCGCGGCTGTGCGGTCCGTAGGTAGCTTCGGTACCCAGCAGTTCCACGCTGGTTTCGGTGTAGGGCGGCAGGCCGCGTTCCTCGAACAGTCGACTGGTCTTGTCGAGGATGGCATCGGCCACGCATTGGGCCTTTTTCGGGGCATCGATGCCGCCGATCAGGAAGGTCACCGTGCATTTGTGGCCATCGGGCCAGGTGCCGGAGACCTTGTAGCGGTTGGTGGGCGCGCGGCCGGTGGCGCCGGAGACGGCAACGCGGTCCTGGCCAAGATCGTCGAGATGGACCTGGGTGAAATCGCAGGCCACGTCCGGCAGCAGATAGGCGCGCGGGTCGCCGATTTCATAGACGAGTTGCTCGGCGACGGTGCCGACGCTGACCCGGCCGCCGGTGCCTTCCGGCTTGGTGATCACGAAGTCGCCGCTTTCCTCGACCTCGACGATAGGAAAGCCCATATCCGCGAATCCGTCCGCCACGCTTTCCCAGTCGGTGAAATTGCCGCCGGTGGCCTGGGCGCCGCATTCGATCAGGTGGCCGGCCAGGCTGCCCTGGGCCAGCTTGTCGTAGTCGTCCCAGGCCCAGCCGAATTCATGCACCAGCGGCGCCAGGACCAGGGCGCTGTCGGTCACGCGGCCGGTGATGACGATGTCGGCGCCGGCTTCCAGGGCAGTCACAATGCCGGGAGCCCCCAGGTAGGCGTTCATGCTGACCATCATCGGCGGCATCGGGTCGCCGGTGGTCATCTCGCGGATGCCCTGCTCGTCGAGCTGTTGCTTCTGTGGCAGCAGGTTGTCGCCCAGGACGAGTGCGATGTTCAGATCAACGCCCTGTTCCTCACACAGTGCCTGGAGGGCGTCACGGCAGGATTCGGGATTCACGCCTCCGGCGTTGCTGACGACCCGGATGCCCTGGTTTTTGATGTCCTTCAGCAGCGGTCCCATGACCGTCTGCACGAAATCCCGGGCGTAGCCCGCCTTCGGGTCTTTCATGCGCTGGCCGGCCATGATCGACATCGTGATTTCGGCCAGGTAATCGGAGACCAGGTAGTCCAGGTTGCCCTGGCTCACCAGCTGGCGGGCGGCGGTTTCCGTGTCGCCCCAGAAGGCGGCGGAGCAGCCGATGCGCAGGGTGCGGGATGGGTCTGCCATGGGGTGTCCTCTCACTGTCTGTTGTGTCTACGCGCTGTTGTGTCTGCGCGACACGCTTGCCGGTTCGTCCGGTTGTTTTTATGGATGATTCGAAAACTGATTTAACGCCTTTTCACGCTACCAAGCAAGCGCTTGGTTTGTAAATGAGGTGGTTGCGGGTACACTGGCCCGAGCAGACATCGGCTCCCGCAGGAGCCGATGTATCGGATTCATTCCAGCAACCACAGGAAGCAACCCTTGACGCCACAATCCATCCAGGCCGAACTGGTCGCGAACGGGACGATTTCCGACCCGCTCGGGGCCCGGGGGCGGCTGCTGCACGAAGCGGCGCGCCTGTTCCGGGAAAAGGGCTATGAGCGGACGACGGTTCGAGACCTCGCCGCGGCCGTGGGCATTCAGTCCGGCAGCCTGTTCCACCATTTCCGCTCCAAGGAAGACATTCTCAAGGCGGTGATGGAGGAAACCATCATCCTCAACACGGAGCTGATGCGGCACGCCCTGAGGCAGGCCGCGACGCCCCGGGAACGACTGCGGGCGCTGATCCGGTGCGAGCTGGAATCGATCAACGGCCAGACCGGCGAAGCCATGGCGGTGCTGGTGTTCGAGTGGCGCAGCCTGTCAGCCGCCTCCCAGCAGGATGTCCTGCATTTGCGGGACGTCTATGAGGCGATGTGGCTGGAAGTCCTGGGGGAGCTCAAAGCCAACGGTGCCACTGCCGCCGATCCTTTCCTGACCCGGCGCATGCTGACCGGCGCACTGAGCTGGACAGTGACCTGGTATCGCCCCGACGGGCCGCGCAGTCTCGATGACCTGGCTGATGATGTGATGTCCATGCTGGGGCTGGCCGGTGAGTAAATGGCTGATGAGCATAGCCTTTCAGGCCGGGTGTGGCGCGGGTGGCGTGTTGTGTATTGGCCTGATTGGCCAATTTCCACGGCAGTCCGGTCATTCACTAAGTGCGACCCAGGTCGCATCCTTTTCTCAAACCGGGGAGTAGACCGAGTTTCTGGCGCCTGGCCAGACGGACCGGTGCACTCCATCGCACAACAATAATCAGAGAAAGGATCCGGCATGAAAGCTTTCGTCATCCCTGGCCTGACCCGCTCGGGCCACACGTCCCGACTCCTGCTCACCTTCGGCATGATCGCCCTGTTGGCCGGTTGTGGTTACAACCCGGTCTACCAGACCACCGGTGCGGTGTTTGCCGGCTATTCGGAATCCGAGGCCACGCCTTACGTCCTGCAAATGGGGGACGCGGATATGGCCTGCGATCTGGGCCGGTCGCTGGATCCGCTGGTCTACTCTTTCTCGCGGGTCACCGACCGGCCCGATACCACCGGCTCGCTGCTGCAGTTGCTGGCGGCCAACTGCTCCGAGCAGCAGGCCTGGGAGCAGGAACTGCGCTACGAGCGCGCCATCTTCAACGACGACGTGCCCGAAGCCAAAGACGCGCGCACCGCGGCCAAGCGCTGGCATGAGCTGACCGCCAAGCGTCGGCTGGAAGCCTTCAACCGGGCCATGCGCGCCTACGAGTACGATCCGGCGGATCCCGAAGCGGAATGCCCCTTCCTCTACGCCGACCAGGACGAACTGACCTTCCTGCTGGGGCTGCTGACCGGCCTGCAAGCCATCATCAACGACACCAATTCCGGCGGCGCCGCGGGCGTGCCCAAGGACATCGCGCCCCAGGCGGAACGCGCTGCCCAGTGCCTGGACAACGAGAAGTGGGGCGGTCTGCCCAACGCCATCCGGGCCAACGTCTGGCTGCTGCTGCCGGACACTCGCCCGATGATGTCGCCGGATCCCTGGCGACTGCTGAAGAACAGCTCCGAGCTGGGGGTTGAGGCCGGTTTCCGGGCTTCCATGGCCCTGGAGGCCGTGGCCGGTGAAACCGCCGGGCGCCGGGACGTGATCGAAGACGTCATTCGTCGCTTCGACGCGGCCGAGAGCACCATTCAGGTGAGCGAGGATTATCGCCTGGTGGACCAGGTGGGCCGCAATGTGATCACGCATGTGTCCGACAAGCTCTGGACCCGTGAATACGGCTATCGGACTCCGGCCGCCTATTTTGGGCAACTGAGTCCGGAGAGCTCCTCGGACACTGAGACCATGGACCTGGACGACCTGCTTTGATCCAGCGCTCCTGAGGGACCGGCGCCGCTGAGGGGAAAGAGCGGTGCCCGGTTCGCACCCTGATTTGACGTTCAACAATCACAAGAAGTCACTTTGGAGGTTTCCAATGTTCCGCAAAACCACCGCAGCTCTGTTGATGACAATGGCCGTGGCGCCCATGGCGCAGGCGAAGAGCGCCAGCATGTGCGTGTTCGACGTCATCGGCGCCAATGGCGATGTTTACAACCTGATGAAGGACTATGCCCTGGAAATGAAGGGCCACGGTCTGGATATCCAGCTCAAACCCTACACCGATGAAGGTGTGGCGCTCGGAGACTTCCAGTCCGGTCAGTGCGACATCCTGGCGGCGACCGACCTGCGCACACGTCGGTTCAATCGTTTCACGGGTTCCATCAGCGCCGTGGGTGCCATTCCCACCTACGACAACCTCAAGACCGTCCTGGCGACCCTGGCCCAGCCCAAGGCCGCCAGGTTTATGAAGGAAGGGGACTATGAGGTCCTGGGCATCGCGCCGGCGGGGGCGGGCTACCTGTTCGTCAATGACCGTTCCATCGACACCGCCGGTGAACTGGCGGGCAAGCGCATGGCCACGCTGGATTACCAGAAAGACGCGATCCACATGGTCAATTACGTCAAGGCCACGGTGGTGCCCTCGGACATCACCAACTTCGCCGGCAAGTTCAACAACGGCTCGGTGGATACTGCCTACGCGCCGGCCTTCGCCTACGAGGCGCTGGAGCTGTACAAGGGCGTCGGCGACGACGGTGGCATCGTGGACTACCCGTTGGCCCAGCTCACGGTGCAGATGGTGGCTCGGGACGAACTGCTGAATGACGACGAGGCGCAGCAGGCGCGGGAAGTGGCGTGGGCGATGTATCCCCAGGCCATGGCGCTGGTGAAGAGGAGCGAG
The DNA here is from genome assembly GCF_011421605.1 of Marinobacter sp. JSM 1782161. Classification (NCBI taxonomy): domain Bacteria; kingdom Pseudomonadati; phylum Pseudomonadota; class Gammaproteobacteria; order Pseudomonadales; family Marinobacteraceae; genus Marinobacter; species Marinobacter sp. JSM 1782161. The sequence continues at coordinate 1,274,630 of NZ_WSSA01000002.1, read as the reverse complement.
AAGAACATCCCGGACGACCAGTGGATCAATATTCCCGACGAGGATATCCAGGGCTACCAGGAAATGTTCCGGGAGAACCGCCTGGAGCTGCGCGACGGCAAGAACGGGGCGCCCAGCGTCTACGATCCCAAGATGCTGCACCTGCTGAGCAAGGTCCGCTGCGCCAGCAATCCCGGCGCGTCCGAGTGCACCGCTGGCAACCGCGAATAAGGCAGGTCTGGCACGATGAACTGGCGCGCTCTTTCGGCCAGCCGGGTCACCACTCAGTACCCCGTGCACCGGTTGCACGGGGTCATTCTGCTGGCCCTGCTGGTGTTTACCCTGCTGCTGGGTATGGGCAACTCGCTGCATTCACGCATGTTGTGGATCGGCGAGCAGACCTGGCCCAATTACTATCTGCTGGACCCCTGGGCCAGCGAGCCTTCCTGCAACCTCGATATGGACGTCGAGGCGGCGGTCCAGAAACGGATGGACGCCTACAAGCCGGACCCGGACGAGTTGTTCTCCTCGCCGCCGGACCCGGACAAGCTTCGCGAGAGCTTCCGCAAGAACCTCGAGCTCTGCCAGAAAAAACACGCTATGTTCGCGGCCAATCAGGAGCATGTCACGACCGCGCTGACGGCCTTCAAGGTCGTGGAGCAGGGCATTGCCCACTGGTTGCTGGATAACATCGATCTGACGAAGTTTCTGTTCCTGGGGCTGTTCGCGCTGGCGGCTTTGATCGCGGCGTTCGATACCGATCACATCGCCCTGCGCCTGCCGCGTAACCGGGGCGAATGGAAGCTGTCCCAGACGTTCCAATTGGTGGTCAACGGCCTGATGACCTATTCGCTGGTGTCCTACGCCGGCCGTCTGGGGGCGTCGCCGTCGTCGGAAACGCTGCTGGAGTTGCAGTACGCCTGGGCAGCGGTGTTCGCGGTGTTCATGGCGATCAACGTCTATCGGCTCACCAACGTGCCGGAGCGGATGCGCGCGGGCGGGCTGACGCCGTCCTCGTTCCTGGTGATTCCGCTGTATTGCCAGATGGGCCTGATCGCCATGGCCTACTTCTTCTTCGTGGACGGTTACAGCGCCGGCCTGGCGATCTATTTCGGGCAGTTGACCAACCTGGCGTCCATGTTCATCAACATCGGCCTGTACGTGCTGGTGGGGATGATCCTAAAACAGACGCGGCTGCCGGACCTGCTGCTCAACGTGATCCAGCCGTTCCACCTGCCGGCACCGGCCCTGGCGTCGCTGATGATTTTCGCCACGGCTTTCCCCACGGCGTTCACCGGGGCGTCGGGCATCTTCATCCTGGCTGTGGGCGGCGTGATCTACGATGAGCTGCGCAAGGCTGGCGCCGGACGGCAGCTGTCCCTGGCCACGACCGCCATGTCCGGCAGCATGGGGGTGGTGCTCAATCCCTGTCTGCTGATCGTCGTGGTGGCGGCGCTCAACAAGGAAGTGACCACCGACGAACTCTATGGCTGGGGCTTCTGGATCTTCCTGATGTCGGCGAGCATCTTCAGCTTGCTGGTGTGCAAGACTCAGGGCAACTGGCGGCCGCGGCCCCAGGCCGGCGCCTTTGCCGAAGCCGGCCGCCGTCTTGGACCGCTGGTACCGTATATCCTGACCGCGGCGGTGGTCGTCGGCCTGGTCTGGTTCCTGTTGGGCCTGGGCTTCAACGAATACAGCGCGCCGCTGATCTTGCCACTGGTGATGCTGGCGCTGGTGTTCATGGATTCCGGTGCTGGCAATCGCGAGGCGGACGAGAGCCGCTGGTCGGCCTTTTTCAGCCGCAGCGCGGCGGCGGCCAGCGATTCGGCGGTGCATATTGGCGCACTGCTGGCGTTGATGGGCTTCTCGGTCTGCCTGGGCGGTATTCTGGAACGCTCGGACGTGGTCCACGCCATCTTCCCGGAGAGCCTGACCAATCCCTGGCTGGTGATGGCGGTGATTGTGGTGATGCTCACCTTCATCGGCATGATCATGGATCCGTTCGGGGCCGTGATCCTGGTATCGGCCACCATCGCCCAGGCGGCCATCAATCTGGGGATCGACCCGCTGCATTTCTGGATGGTGTGCCTGGTGGCGTTTGAGCTGGGTTATCTGAGTCCGCCGGTGGCGCTCAATCACTTGCTGACGCGGCAGGTGGTAGGCGAGACCGAGGTGCTGGCGGCCGAGCGCACCGGCAGCTTCTGGCACCGCTACGAGCGCCTGCTGCTGCCCCTCGTGGTGATGGGCACAACCCTGTTGATCGTGGCATTTGTGCCGATGTTCTTCTACAACTGATCAGGCGAGATCGTGAACCGTCGTTCGCAGTCGCGGGCGGCGGTTTTTTATGGGCGTTCCCAAAGTGGGTTGGCGATGTCGTACCCGCCTGGCAGGGTTGTATCCAAAAGGAGGTCGGTTTGCTGGAAGGTTCTGAAAAACCTCGTCTGGGGGCGCTGCTGATCGCGTTGACTCTGGCCGGTTGCGGCGGCGGAGGAGGAGGCAGTGACGACGACGATCGGGTCAGTGGCGTGATCGAGATTGAATCCCGCACGCGCATCGATGCCGATACCGCCGATGATTTCTTCAACGGCAGCGCGGTGCGCAACGATACGGACGCCCAGTCGCTCCCCAGCCCGGTGATCCTGGCCGGCTACCTGAGTGTCGGGTCCGGGATCTACAGCGGCCGCCCCACGGATTATTTCCAGGACCAGCGCGATCGCTATCAACTGACCCTGGCGGACGACCAGATCCTGACAATCCGGGCGTTTGCGGTGAATGGGGCCAGCGCCGCAGGAACGCCGACGGCCGAAGTGGCCCTGGACGGTCGGCAGATCGACACCCTGACGCCCGCCGCCGCGCTGACCCTGGCGCCGGACGCCGGCGAGGGGCTCTATGAGCTGGACTTGCGGGCCATGACCGGCGGGCCGATGCGGTATGTGGTCTATGTCAGCGCCATGGGGTCCGGTACCACGGTCACCCTGGAGCAGTCGGAGCCGGACTGGGTGCCCGGCGAGGCCATTGTCACCATGGCGTCGCCCGCCGATGTCCAGGCCCTGTCGACTTCCGTCGATGCCATGGGCAGCGGCCAGCGGCGGGAGCTCGCCCGTGGTATCTGGCATTTCCGCCAGGGCGAAACCAGCGCTCTGCATTCTTTGTCGACAACCGGCCAGCGCAAGGGGCAAACGCTGGACTGGATCCGCGAACTGCGCGAGACGCCCGGTGTCCTCGCGGCCGAGCCCAACTACCGCTATCGGGCACAGGTGGTCAACGCCCTCAACGATCCGCTCTACCCCTCGCAGCAGTGGCATTACCAGGCGATCAACCTGCCCACCGCCTGGCAGGCGCTGGGTAACCCGGGCCTGGGTGCGCGTGTGGCGGTGCTCGACACCGGGCTGTTCAGTGAAACCCCGGCGGTCGGCGGCAACTGGCACCCGGACCTGGACAATGGCAGCGGCCAGAACGTGGAGGTGCTGGCGCAGTCCGATTTTGTGTCGGACGATGACGACAACGAAAGCGGCCCCGACGGTAACCCGGCCACGCCCGGCAATGACGACGGGCCCAGCTTTCACGGCACCCACGTGGCGGGCACCATCGCCGCCCTGGACAACAACCTGGGTGGCGTCGGCGTTGCGCCGCAGGCCACGTTGCTGCCGATCCGCGTTCTCGATAGCAGCGGGGCCGGCACTTCGCAGGACCTGATCAACGCCATCAGTTATCTGGCCAACCTGCCGGCGGCGCAGCGGCCGGACGTCATCAACCTCAGTCTGGCGGGGCTGGGGCCGTCGTCGGCGCTGGAATCGGTGATCAACACCGCCAGCAACCGGGGCATCCTGGTGGTGGCCGCGGCGGGCAACCAGGGGACCAGCGAGCCGGTTTACCCGGCGGCGTTCGACCGGGTGCTGGCCGTTGGGGCGGTGGATGGCGGCAATCGGCGGGCGAGTTACTCCAGTTTCGGGAGCTGGCTCGATCTGGTGGCGCCGGGCGGTGATGTGACCCGGGACGGCAACAGTGACGGCCAGCCGGACGCCATCTACAGTGCCTTGGGCAGCCAGTCGGGCACCCGCTTCCAGCCGGCCTATGCCGGGCTTACCGGTACCTCCATGGCGGCGCCCCACGTTGCCGGCGTGCTGGCGCTGATGCGAAGTGTCGACGGGAATCTCACCCTGGACGCGGTGCGGGAGTATCTGAGACGGGGCGAACTGACCGACTCCCTGGGCAACGCCACGGAATACGGGGCCGGGCTGATCAATGCCCTGAAAGCCGTGGATGCGGCCTCCAATGGCAACCTCGGGACCTTTCTTTCCGCCTATCCCAGCGGCTTCCAGTTCGATGGCTCGGTGACTGAGGCCCGCGTGATGTTGAGCCAGGTGCCGGCGGACAGCACGGTCGACTCGATCAAAGTGGACAACCCGCAGCAGGAGTGGCTGTCGATCTCGGATAACCCGGTTGCCGGAGGTGTGGAGCTGGTGGCGCAGGTGACGGACATCGACGCTGCGGTGCAGGCCAGTGTGACCGTGAACTACAACAGCGATACCGGCGCCCAGTCGCTGGTCCTTCCGGTCAATGTGCAACTGGGCGATCCCGAGGCATCGCGGGACGCCGGGCGCCACTACATTCTGCTGGACGACGCCAATGACGACTCCGTCGGCTTCCAGGTGGCCGTGCAGCCGGTCAATGGCCGTTACACGTTCTCGTTTGCCGATGTACCGGATGGTGAGTACTTGCTGCGAGCCGGAACCGACATGGACAATAATGGCGTGATCTGCGAGCCGGGCGAAGCCTGTGCCGAGTACCCGACGGTGGGGCTGCCGCAGGTCATCGTCAAGCAGGGCAGCAGTGTGTCCGGACTGACCATGACCACCAGCTTCCAGCGACCGGTGCTGGGCGCGTCGGACCTGCCTCGCACCGGCTTTGATGGGTATTCCCTCAACCGCAAGACGGACGTCAGCCAGGCAACGGATGCGGCGACCAAGGAGGTGGCGCAATGAAATGGCAATCGATCGGATTGGTGATGGGACTGACCCTGGCGGGCTGCTCGGCGCATTCATCGGGGGGCGGGGCCGCCCGCGTGGAAAGCCTGGCCAGCCATGCCCATTGCGGCCTGCCAGCGCCCGGTGTGATCCTGGCGCAGGACGCGGCGCACTGGGAACAGCTGCGCTCGCAGGCCGGCGTTGAGCTGCCGTCCTGGCCGGCCGACGGCGATCGCTGGCTGCTGGTGGCATCGCTGGGGCAGCAGACGACGGCCGGGCATGCCGTGACCCTGGCCCAGGCAACCCAGGATGGCGATACGCTGACGCTGCATGTGAACGTCAAACATCCCGAGCCGGGTGCAATGGCGGCACAGGTGATGACGACCCCCTGCCTGGTGACGGCGATTCCGGCGGACGGCTGGCAACAGGTCACTGTCAGTGGTGATGCGCCATTCCCGGTGACGCGCCCGCATCCATGAGAGATACGCTCTTGAGCCGGCAACAAAAGAACCGTTGATCTTTATCCCCGAATCCCTAAGCTATGGGCGGTATTCAGGAACCTTGCCCGCCGTGGCCGGCGACAGCCTGTCCGGGGCGAGGTTCGATTCGCCCGAAGTCGTTGAGTGAGAGCCACAGCCCCCTTATGAGCCAGAAAGATTACAACGCCGACGCGATTGAAGTTCTCAGCGGTCTGGATCCGGTGCGCAAGCGCCCGGGGATGTACACGGACACGTCGCGGCCGAATCATCTGGCCCAGGAAGTCATCGACAACAGCGTGGACGAAGCGCTGGCCGGTTTCGCCAAGCGCATCGATGTGGTGCTCCACGCCGACGGTTCGCTCAGCGTTGAGGACGACGGCCGTGGTATGCCGGTGGATGTCCACAGGGAGCACGGCGTACCGGGTGTGGAACTGATCCTGACCCGGTTGCACGCGGGCGGCAAGTTCTCCAAGGGCAACTACAATTTCTCCGGTGGTCTGCACGGGGTGGGGGTCTCGGTGGTCAACGCGCTGTCGACCCACCTGGAAGTGTCCATCAAACGCGACGGCCAGCTGCATCGCATGACCTTTGCGAACGGCGACAAGACCAGCGACCTGGCGGTTGTGGATACGGTGGGCAAACGAAACACCGGTACGCGCCTGCTGTTTACACCCGACGAAAGCTACTTCGACAGCCCCAAATTCTCGGTCAGCCGCCTGCGCCACAACCTGCGCGCCAAGGCGGTGCTGTGTCCGGGGCTGACCGTCACCTTCCGCCAGGAAAGCTCCGGCGAAAAAGACGAGTGGTGCTACGAGGACGGCCTGCGCGACTATCTGCGCTCGGCCCTGGCCGACATCGAACTGCTGCCCACCGAGCCGTTCACAGGCCGCATGTCCGGTAATACCGAAGAGGTGGACTGGGCGATCCAGTGGCTGCCGGAAGACGGCGAAGCGGTGATGGAAAGCTACGTCAACCTGATTCCCACCGCCCAGGGCGGCACTCACGTTAACGGCCTGCGCACCGGCCTGCTTGAGGCCATGCGCGAGTTCTGCGAGTTCCGCAATCTTCTTCCGAGAGGGGTGCGCCTGTCGCCGGAGGACATCTGGGACCGCTGCGCCTACGTCCTGTCCTTCAAGATGCAGGACCCGCAGTTCTCCGGCCAGACCAAGGAGCGCCTGTCTTCCCGGGAAGCGGCCGCCTTTGTCTCCGGCGTGGTGAAGGACGCCTTCAGTCTCTGGCTGAACCAGCACACCGACGTCGCCGAGGCCCTGGCGGAGCTGTTTATCAGCAACGCCCAGCGCCGCCTCAAGGCCAGCCGCAAGGTGGCCCGCAAGAAGGTCACCCAGGGGCCGGCGCTGCCCGGCAAACTGGCGGACTGCGCGGGTGCTGATGCCAATCGCGCCGAACTGTTCCTGGTGGAAGGGGATTCGGCCGGTGGCTCCGCCAAGCAGGCCCGAGATCGCGAATTCCAGGCGGTGATGCCCCTGCGGGGTAAGATTCTCAACACCTGGGAAGTGGATTCCGGCGAGATCCTGGCGTCCCAGGAAGTGCACGATATCGCCGTGGCCATCGGTGTGGATCCGGGGTCCGAAAAGCTCGAGGGGCTGCGCTACAACAAGATCTGCATCCTGGCGGACGCGGATTCGGACGGGCTGCACATCGCCACGCTGCTGTGTGCGCTGTTCGTCAAACACTTCCGCCCGCTGGTCGCCGCCGGCCACGTGTTCGTTGCCATGCCGCCGCTGTACCGGGTGGATCTGGGCAAGGAAACCTTCTATGCCCTGGACGAGCACGAGAAGCAGGGCATCCTCGACCGCATCGAGGCGGAGAAGCGCAGGGGCAAGATCTCCGTCACCCGCTTCAAGGGGCTGGGCGAGATGAATCCGCTGCAACTGCGTGAAACCACCATGGCGCCGGACACCCGTCGTCTGGTGATGCTGACCCTGGACGACAACGACGGCACCGATGAGCGCATGGACATGCTGCTGGGCAAGAAACGCGCGTCGGATCGTCGTTCCTGGCTGGAAACCTACGGCAATATGGCGGACGTGCCGGTCTGACGAGTGTGCGGGGAGTCGGCGGAAAGCCGACTGCTCGCAGGATATTCCCTCAATAAAGCACCCCTTGTGGGCTGCTCCGAAGCTAAAGCTTCGGCTACACCATTCTATGGTCTGACATCTATGGATGTAGCAGAAGCCTTAGCTTCTGAGGCGCCGCCCAAGCGCCAGATCCCCCCGTGAGCCCTCGAACCGTTAATCCCTCAGTGCGCCAGAATATCGCAGCACAGCACCGTGGTGGTTGAGCCCAACTGGAAAGCAAGGGACAGCGTCACGCACATGTAGGCGCCGGTCACCGACAGATAAGGGCGGGTGATCTGCAGTTGTCCGGGCTGGTCCAGCGCCTGGCGCAGGTAGTGCTGGCGGAACCAGTCGGCGTTGGCGGTGTTCTCCAGCGGGCGGAAGCGCGGGTCGAAGCACTCGATCAGGTAATCCGACCGCAGCGTATCCTCGTTCTGCACGCCCTGGTCATCAATCAGGTAGCAGCGCGATACGCTGTGGTGTCCGGTCAGGGAGCGGCAGGCGTCGGCGAAAGTCCGTCCGGCCTGGAGTTCTCCGGCGGCGGCAATGAACAGTGGTTCGAAGAAGCCGGACAGCTCATGACTCGGGTCCATCTCGTTGCGGCTGCTGCGCTTGTAGTCGGTCAGCAGTTCGTCCAGATCGGTGGCGGAGCGAATCACCTCGTCCAGCTCCAGATCCGGCCGCCGGAAGTAGAAACCCTGCACGAAATCAGCGCCCGCATCGATGGCGATCAGCGCCTGGCTGCGGGTTTCCACGCCTTCCAGCAGTACCAGGCAGCCTGACTGGTGCAGCAGGGAGACGATGCCCTTGAGTATCTGCCGTGCGCGCTTGTCGTCGGTGGCCCGGGCCAGGAGCTGTCGATCCAGCTTGACGATGTCCGGGGACAGGTTCCAGATCCTTTCGAAATTGGAGTGGCCGGCGCCGAAGTCGTCGATGGCAGTCAGGCAGCCGAGCTGTTTGTAGTAGTTGACGGTTTCCCGTAGCTGGTCGGCATCGTCGGTGGGCTGCTCGACGATTTCCACCACGACGCGGTGCGAGGGGAAACCGATGCGCGAGAGCAACTGGCCGAAGAAGGAATCCCGGCGTCGGCCGGCCACCACCTGGGGGGAGACGTTGAGGAACAGCCAGTTCACGTCGTCGGGCAGGGCGGCGAAGTTACGGATATGCAGGTAGCGGCAGAGCCGGTCGAGCAGTACGTTCTCGGGGGCGTTATCCGGCAATTGGAACAGGTGCAGCGGCAGCACGCTGGCGTTGTCCGTGTCGAAGGCGCGGATCAGGGCTTCGTAGCCGACAATGCGTTTGTGGGAAATGCTGAAAATCGGCTGCAGCGCGGTGCGCAGAGTGAGTCCCTGGAATTCCGCTGTCCAGCCGTCGGGCTGCTGGGAAAGCATGGGAGTCAGGAAGTCCAGCTCCGGCTCGGTGCTGGTGTGGGGTACGCTCGTCGACATCGAATCTACTGCACGAGTTAAAAACAGCCGGTACCAGCGACGATCAGGACCGAAACGCCTTTATTCGATCCCTGGTACGGGCGGCTTCTGAACAAATAAAGATGACCATTTGTTCAGGTACAGCAGAATGCCAAAGAACGTCTGGCGTTACCAGAGGCAAACGCAAAATGCGATTAAACAGTCAGCTTGCGAACCATTAGCGGGCCGCGATGACTTCAGCCAAAAGAGGCTGCCACGATCGGGTCCGGTGTCGGACCGTCAATCAGTTGTTGCTCGGGATGACGATATCTTCGTCGAACTCGACTTCCATGATAAGTGCTCCTGGGTGCGTCTCGGCCCTGCCTGACGGCAGGATGTCAATAGAGCTTTACTATCCTGTTAATGAGCGTAGGCAACAATCAGTAGAACCCGTATTCGACGATGGTGGAGTGCCCGTGGCACAAGGCGTCAGCGGTGGATCGCCCGGACTGCTTATTCAAAAAATCTGATGGAGGCGTGCAGAAGATTTTAGTTGGCCGAAGACGTTGAGCTACCTAGACTTGGAGAAATCAAGTTCGGCGGTGATCTGGGTGAAGTCGCCGCCGGCGCAAACGGATTTGATGGAGACGGCAAGGCCATGGCAGTACCGATGAAGAACAGCCCGGAGCGTTTCGGCTGGGTGACGATTCTGATGCACTGGGTTGTTGCCGTTGCGGTTTTCGGGTTGTTCGGGCTGGGGCTGTATATGGTTGACCTGACCTACTACGACGCCTGGTACCGGGAAGCGCCTCATATCCACAAGAGCATCGGTATCCTGCTGTTTGCCCTGATGCTGGTGCGGGCCTTCTGGAGTCTGCTTTCTCCGCCGCCACACAGCCTGCCTTCGCACAAGCGCTGGGAAAAGGTCAGCGCGCACGCCGCCCACATCCTGATGTACCTGCTGATCTTCACGGTTCTGGTGACGGGTTACCTGATTCCCACGGCGGACGGGTCCGGTATCGATGTCTTCAACTGGTTTACCGTGCCCTCGATCACGGGGCAGCAAAAAGGACTGGAAGATGTGGCCGGCAGCATCCACTACTGGGTAGCCTGGGCGCTGGTGGTCCTGGCGGCCGTGCATGCTCTGGGCGCCGTCAAGCATCATGTCATTGACCGGGATGCAACGTTGAAACGCATGCTGGGGCAGGGCTGACGCTCGCCGGTGGTCCGCAATTCAAGTTCAAGCAAGCCAATAAAGCGCCCTGCGGGGCAAGACAAGGAGAGACTCTATGTTCAAGAAACTGGCGATTTCATCAGCGGTGTCCATGGCGGTGCTGGCCGGAGGCGTGCAGGCCGCGGAGGAAGACGGCACCTACGCGTTCGATACCAAGGGCGCACACCAGTTCATCATGTTCAAGATTTCGCACCTGGGCTACAGCCACCTGTACGGTCGTTTCAACGATTTTGACGGACAGTTCACCTACGACAGCGCCAACCCCGCCAACAGTTCCGTGGAAGTGACCATCGATACCGCCAGCGTCGATTCCAATCATGCCGAGCGGGACAAGCACCTGCGCAGCGATGACTTCCTGTCGGTCGACGACTTCCCGCAGGCGACGTTCAAGAGCAAACGCATCGTCATGGATGATGACGACAAGGGCGAGGCCGACATCGTGGGTGACCTGACCCTGCGCGGCGTGACCAGGGAAATCACCCTGGATGCCGAGATGATCGGCCACGGTGAGGACCCATGGGGCGGCTACCGTATGGGTTTCGAGGCGGAGACTGAGTTGCGCCTGAAGGACTTCGGTATCCCGATGGATCTGGGACCGCAGTCCAGCACCGTCGACATCATCATCTCGGTGGAAGGCATTCGCCAGTAACCCCGGAAATGAGTGCCGAGACCCCCTCGCGCCACGGGGTTACGAGGGGGTAGATGACAAAACATCGCCTGGTTTATGATGGCGATGTTTTGTCATTCTCAGGGTACCTCTATGGAGCGCGCGAGGCGCAATCGATCACTCCGGTTCATCACGCTCAGCATGTCTCTGCTCCTGTTGGCGCTGATGTTTGCCAACACCTACGGCATCGCCACCTGAGCCGGTTCCCGACAGTCTCTCTCACACCCGATAGCGTCCGACCTGCGTATTCAGGGTCTGGGCGTGTCCCGCCAGCAGTTCGCTGATCTGGTTGATCTCCACCGAGCGCTCGTCGCTGTTCTGCGCCAGATCGTGGATGCGCGTGATGCTGCGATTGATTTCGTCCACTACCTGGGTCTGTTCCTCGGTGGCCGACGCCACACTGGCGTTGATGTCGCTGATGCTGTTCATGGCCGTGAGGATGGAGCCCAGTTCGTTTTCCGCCTCGGTGGAGAGCTTCACCGTCTGCTCCGCCTGCTGATTGCCGGTTTCCATCACCGAGACAATGTCCGCCACGCCGTTCTGCAGTGTGCTGATCATGGTCTGGATGTCAGAAGTGGACTCCTGGGTGCGTTGGGCCAGCGTGCGCACTTCGTCGGCGACGACCGCAAAGCCTCGCCCCTGCTCGCCGGCACGGGCTGCTTCGATGGCGGCATTGAGGGCCAGCAGGTTGGTCTGCTCGGCGATGCCGCGGATCACATCCAGGACCGAGGTGATGTTGTCCGAGTCCGATGACAGCTTGCGGATAACGCCGACCGCCGTCTCGATCTGATCGGACAGACGATTCACCTCCTCCGACGCATTCTTGATGATGCGCGCGCCGGATTCGGTGTTGCTCTGGGCGCTGCGCGTCACGTCGGCGGCGTTACCGGCGTTGCCAGCCACTTCCTCGATGGCACTCTGCATCTGGTTGATGGCGGTGGCCACCTGGGTAATGGCGTCGGTTTGCTGCGTGATGCCCTCGCGGTTTTCCGAAGCGGCCTTGTCCAGTTTCTCCGCGCCTTCGCGGAGGTCCGTGGACAATGACTTGATCTCGCGAACCATGCCTTGAAGGTTACTGATGACGGCATTGAAACTGGTGGCCAGGCGGCCGAGGTCGTCGTCCAGCTCGACTGGCACCCGATTGGAGAGATCGCCTTCGCCTTCGGCGATGTCATCGAGCCGGGTGCGAAGCTGGTTGATGGAGCCAATGATCAGTCGTGTGGCCACGAAGAAAATCAGCGCGCTGATGGCCAATACCGCCAGCGTCACCACGACGGTGGCGGTCATGCTCTGGTAGCCTTCCGCGGTGGCCTCCTCGGCGGTCAGGACCGCGTTCTGGTCGGCAAAGGCGCCGGCCACGTCGTAATAGGTACGCAGCGATTCGAACAAGGGCAGGACCTGCTCGGCCATGGCAGTGCGTGCCGCCTGCAACTGGCCCTGTTCCACCATCGAGTTCACGGCGTCGGCTTCGGCCTTCCAGTCGCGATAGGCGGCTTCGAAGCCCTGCAGCTCCTGGTCAACGCCGTCCTCGGCCAACAGCTCGCGGACGGTGCCCATGCGCTCGATGGCCTGGGTGGCGTTCTCCTCGAAGCCCGCCAGGAACCCGCTGATATCGTCTCCGGCCTGGGCGGCGAAGATCAGGTTCTGTTGCGCGGTGTAGGCCTGGTAAAGGTCGCGGTCCGCGTTCAGGGCGGCGCTGACCGAAGGAACGTAGTTATGGGCAACGCGATCCGTGTCGTTGACCAGTCCTTGTGTTGTCATCAGGTTAACAACGCCAAGGACCACAATGGCGATGGCTGTCAGCGCAAAAGGCAATACGATCTTGGTCTTCAGACCAAGTTTACGGATCAGGTTCATTCTTGTTCTCCCCGTCACTGCTGGTGGGACTCAATGTCAGGATAGCAGCTGCCCGGAGAGGCGCGGGGGATTGAGGCGGGGGAGGGCGTTAAGAAGGTGCGACGGCGTCGGCTCAGTGGTTCTGTGCACGCTGGCACTGGCAAAGACGATACTGGCGGAACAGCTGCCCGCTCAGGACAACCAGCCAGATCAGCAGGCCCGCGTACAGGTAGGCGTCGGCCAGGTGCCAGTCGCCGCTGATGGCGAACTCGACCAGGAGCATCAGCATCATGGCCAGCGCCGCATTGACGGTTGCTGCCAGGATGGAGCGGCCCAGGGCCCGGAGTGCCAGTTTCAGCGTTTGTGTCTGCATAGAATGACGAACACCTTCTCTAGTAGACGACGCGTCCGCTGCGCCCGATGTGTTGGGGGATCACGGTGTCGGGGGATCACATCGCCCGTTCCGGTCGGTGGCCATGCCCGTGATCGGAACAGCTCGACGCCAACCACGAACCGAGAATAAAGAGCACCCCGCACCCCCTCCATTCGTGGATTCCGCTATTCCATCTGCGGATTGGCAAGCAAAATGGGGCAGGGGTTGGTGTGTGAGGCGCGGCCTTTCTATAATGGCCGCTTGCTGTAGGGAAGGGCCGGCACCGGATCCGGAAATTCCCGTATCAGGCCGTCTCAGCAGACCGGCCTGACCGAAAAACTTCCAGGAAAAGGGGCCGATATGGCTGAATTTCAGACGACCGACGAAGGGTTCGAGCGTGTTTCGCTGCGGGATTACACCGAAAAGGCGTATCTCGACTATTCCATGTACGTCATTCTCGATCGCGCACTGCCGCACGTGGGCGACGGTCTGAAGCCGGTCCAGCGCCGCATTATTTACGCCATGTCCGAGTTGGGACTGAAGGCGACGGCCAAGTACAAGAAGTCCGCCCGAACCGTCGGCGACGTGCTGGGTAAATTCCACCCGCACGGTGACAGCGCCTGCTACGAAGCCATGGTGCTGATGGCGCAGCCATTTTCCTATCGCTATCCGCTGATCGACGGCCAGGGCAACTGGGGCTCACCGGACGACCCCAAATCCTTCGCCGCGATGCGATACACCGAATCCCGTCTGGCGCCGTTCTCCGAAGTGCTGCTCAGTGAGCTGGGCCAGGGGACCGTGGACTGGGTACCCAACTTTGACGGCACCCTGGACGAACCGGCCAGCCTGCCGGCGCGCCTGCCCCACGTGCTGCTCAACGGCACCACCGGCATCGCCGTCGGCATGGCCACGGACATTCCGCCGCATAATGTGCGCGAGGTCACTGCGGCCTGTATCCGCCTGTTGGATGCGCCGGAGACGACGATCGAGCAGCTCGGCGAACACATCAAGGGGCCGGATTTCCCGACCCGTGCGGAGATCATCACGCCGCGAAGTGACATCCGGAAGATGTACGAGACCGGTCGCGGCTCCCTGCGCATGCGGGCCAGGTGGTCCCGGGAAAACGGCGAAATTGTGGTGACGGAGCTGCCGCACCAGGTGTCCGGCGCCCGGGTGCTGGAACAGATCGCCCAGCAGATGCAGGGCAAGAAGCTGCCCATGGTGGCGGACCTGCGTGATGAGTCCGATCACGAGAACCCGACGCGGCTGGTGATCGTGCCGCGTTCCAACCGGGTCGACCTGGACGGCCTGATGACGCACCTGTTCGCCAGCACCGACCTGGAGAAGACCTACCGGGTCAACCTCAACATGATCGGTATCGACGGTCGCCCGCAGGTCAAGGATCTGCGTACGCTGCTGACCGAGTGGCTGAGCTATCGCACCACGACGGTTCGGCGCCGACTGCAGCACCGCCTCGACAAGGTGCTGTCGCGCCTGCATATCCTGGAAGGCCTGCTGGTCGCGTTCCTGAACATCGATGAAGTCATCGAGATTATCCGCTACGAGGACAAGCCCAAGGACGAACTGATCCGGCGCTTTGGCCTGAGTCCCGAGCAGGCTGAAGCCATCCTCGAACTGAAACTGCGCCACCTGGCCAAGCTCGAGGAAATGAAGATCAAGGGCGAGCAGGAGGAACTGTCCCAGGAGCGGGATCACCTGCAGTCCATCCTGGGCTCGGAGGACAAGTTGCGCGACCTGATCAAGTCCGAACTCCAGGCCGACGCCGAGACCTTTGGCGACGAGCGCCGTTCGCCCATCGTCGAGCGCGAGGAAGCCCGGGCCTTCAGTGACGTGGATCTGGTGTCCAACGACCCGGTGACCGTTGTCCTGTCCGAGAAAGGCTGGGTGCGGGCTGCCAAAGGGCACGACATTGACCCCAACGGGCTCAGCTTCAAGGCCGGCGATCGCTTTGCCCTGGCTGCCCGGGGGCGCAACAACGAGCAGGCGGTGTTCCTGGATTCCACCGGGCGGGCCTATGCGTTGCTGGCTCATACGCTGCCATCCGCGAGGGGGCAGGGCGAGCCATTGACGGGGCGTATCAACCCGCCGTCCGGCGCGGGTTTTGCGGGGCTGTTGATGGGGGATCCGAAACAGCGGGTGCTGTTTGTCACCGACGGTGGCTACGGTTTCGTCAGCCAGTTGGAAAACCTGATCAGCAAGAACCGCAACGGTAAGGCGGTGGTCTCGGTGCCCAAGGGCGCGCGGATCATGCCGCCGGTGGAGGTGCCGGAAGGGGATGATCTGCACCTTGCAGCGATCACCAACGAAGGGCGGATGCTGGTCTTCCCGCTCGAAGAACTGCCGGAGCTGGCCAAGGGCAAGGGCAACAAGATCATCAGCATACCGTCCGCGCGCGTACAGACGCGTGAGGAGCTGGTGGTTGCCGTGGGCGTCTTCTCGCCGGCCGATCAGCTGGTGATCCAGGCGGGTAAGCGCAAGATGACCCTGCAGTTCGGCGACCTCGAACATTACCAGGGCGAACGTGGCCGGCGTGGGCACAAGCTGCCGCGCGGGCTGCAGCGGGTTGAGTCCCTGGATGTCGTTCGCGCCACGCCGGATGCTCCGGCTGGCGACGAGCAAGGAGCCGACGACAGTGAGTGAGCTGGTCCTGATCAATGTGTCCGGCCGTGACAAGCCGGGGCTGACCTCCGAGATTACCGGGATCATGGGGCGCTACAACGTACGCATCCTGGATATCGGTCAGGCGGTGATCCACGATCACCTGACCTGGGGCATCCTGGCGGAGATTCCCGAGGAGGCGAACGCGCCTCACGTGATCCGCGACCTGTTGTTCCGGCTTCACGCGCTGGACCTGCAGGTGCATTTCGCGCCGATCACTGAAGAGGAATACCAGCAGTGGGCGGCGGGCCGTAACCGGGCCTGCTACATCGTCACGCTGCTGGCGCGCGACATCCAGGCGGAGCATATCGCCCGGGTTTCGGAGATCACCGCGCGGCACGGTCTCAACATCGACAACATCAGTCGCCTGTCGGCGCGCCCGTCGTTGAACCGGGCGGACAATCGTCTGGCTTGCGTTGAGTTCTCGGTCCGCGGCACGCCCAGTGATCTGGAGGCGTTGCGTACGGACTTCCTCAAGATTGCCGGCGAGCTGAATGTTGATATCGCGTTCCAGGAGGATTCCATTTTCCGCCGCAACCGTCGTCTGGTGGTGTTCGATATGGACTCCACTCTGATCGAGGCGGAGGTCATCGACGAACTGGCCCGGGAAGCCGGCGTTGGCGATCAGGTGGCCGAGATCACCGAGCGGGCCATGCGTGGCGAACTGGACTTCAGCGAGAGCTTTGCTGAGCGTCTGGCGCTGTTGAAGGGGCTGGACGAGGCGGTGCTGGAAGGCATCGCCGCGCGCCTGAAAATGACCGAGGGCGCAGAGCACCTGATCCGTACGCTCAAAGCCCTGGGGTACCGCACCGCGATCCTGTCCGGTGGCTTTACCTACTTTGCCCGCTTCCTGCAGGCGCGGTTGGGGATCGATTTCGTTCACGCCAACGAGCTGGCCATCGAGAACGGGAAGGTGACCGGTGAGGTATCGGGCCAGGTCGTGGATGGCAAGCGTAAGGCGGAGCTGCTGCTGGAAATCGCCGAACGGGAAGGGGTGTCGCCGGAACAGGTGATTGCCGTTGGAGACGGCGCCAACGACCTGCCGATGCTGAGCCAGGCCGGTCTGGGCGTGGCGTTCCGCGCCAAGCCGCTGGTGAAGGAATCGGCGCGCCATTCGATTTCGACGCTGGGGCTGGATGCGATTCTCTACCTGATCGGCTTCCGCGAAAGCGATACGGTGCACGCGGTTAAGGCATCGGGCTCCTAGGTCAGACGGGTCAACCCCAATAAAAAGGCCGCCGAAACGTCCGTTTCGGCGGCCTTTGCGATGCGAACCGGGGGATCTGACTAGGTCCAGGCGCCGGTCGCAATGCGGGGGCTCTACTGGTCCCCGAAGTCGTAATCCATTTCCGGAACCGGCGCCTGCAGGTAGTAACCCTGGATGTAGTTCACGCCGGCCTGCCACAGGGTGGCCAGCACCGAGGCGTTCTCCACCAGCGGGATGATGGTCAGCTTGCCGCTGCTCTGCAGGGAGGCAACCATTTCCTTGACCTCTTCCTTCACATCCTCGTTCTTCTGGATTTCCTCGGTGAAGGAGCCGTCGATCTTCACGTAGTCCACGTCCACGTGCTTGAGCGTGTTGAACGGGTTCAGCGCGCAGCCGAACTGACAGATCGAAACCTTGCAGTGCAACTCGCGCAGGGACTTGGCAAACTCCCGCGCCGGCTTCATGTAATTGTTGGCGTCGCCTTCGCGGATCTGGAAGATCAGCGAGTCGCCCGGCAGGCGTGCGGCCTTGAGGGCGACACTGAGCCAGGGCGTAAACGTCTTGTCCTGGATGGTTTCGGCGGTCACGTTCAGGAACAGCCGCGTGTCGTGGCCTTTGGAGCGATGGCTGGCCAGGTGCTTGATGGTCTTGAGGATCACCCAGCGATCGATCTTGCTGGCCATGTCGGACGGGCCGGCCGGTGGCAGGAAATCGTAGGGGGAAACTTCCCCGTCGTCCTTGTCGAGCATGCGCACGAACGCTTCGTAGTGCTCTTCGCCTTCGCCGCGCAGGTTGATGATCGGCTGGAACAGCAGACGGAAGCGGTCCTCTTCCAGGGCCTTCTGGATGGCTTCCACTGAATTGTTGTCGTTGAGCGACTCGTACACGGCCGGGTTGTAGACCAGCACGCCATTACCGTTCTCATGCCCTTCCAGCTTGCGCACTTCCGACGATGCGGTGTGGGCCCGGCCCAGCAGGTCCGGCGCCTTGGGCGCGTTCTCGGTGATGGCCGCAATACCGATGCTGACGGTGACCTGGACCGTTTTGCCGGAGACTTCGAACAGGTGGTCTTCGATGGCCTTGCGGATGGATTCGCAGATTTCCGCCATGCGGGTTTCCTGGCAGGGCAGGGCCAGCAGGCAGAAGGCGTCGTCGCTGAGCCGCGCGAGGGTCATCTCGTCGTCCACCCTGTCGCGCAGCATGCTGGCCACGTCGCCCAGCATCAGGTCGGCGCCGGCGATGCCCACCTGGCTGCGTACCTGCATGAAGTTGTCCAGGGCAATGTAGGCCAGTCCGCCGGTCTCGTTGGTTTCACCGGCGGTGACGATCACCCGGCCCAACTCGTCCATCAGGTGCTGACGGTTGTAGAGGCCGGTCAGCAGATCCTGGGTGCTGATCTGCTTGAGCTTTTCTTCCAGCTCGGCGTTGTCCTGTTCCGGCTGTACCACGATCTGGGTACAGGGCTCGCCGTCGTATGTGGCTGCGGACACCTTCATGACAATTTTCAGTTCGGTGCCGTCACTGCGCTTGGCGATGCAATTCAGGGCCATGCCGTCTTCCTTGTGCTCGGCGAAGGCCTTCATGAAAATCTTGTAGTCCTCGTGACTGGACGACGCCAGTGTGTCGAGGGCCGGAATGCAGATCATCTCGTCGATGTCGTCGTAGCCAAAAAAGTCCATGTAGGACTGGTTGGCATAGATGTGCATTCCGTCGTTGATGTAGGCGATGGCGTCTTTGGAGCTTTCCAGCAGCAGTTGGCAGCGCTGCTCGGACTCGCGCAGGTGCGATTCCAGAACCCGCCGCTGGCGGCGCGCTTCCAGGCTGGCCAGCTCCCGGTTCACCGTCAGCATGATCATTTCCCGATGACCTTCCGGCACGGCGGCCTGGGCGCCCATCCTCATGACGGCGACTGTCCGGTCGTGGTCCGGCTCCGGCGAGATCAGAATGCAGGGAATGTCCTTGTCGAGGCGTTTGACCAGGGCCAGCGCCGAGTCCGGGGAGACTTCCTGCTCAATGTCCCGGGCCAGCATCAGATCCCAGTTGCTGGTGCGCAGCGCTTCTTCGAGGTCTTCCTCGGAGGTGACCCGATGGGCCCGCGTGGCGTGTCCGGAGTTTCTCAGCAGGCTAACCAGGGTTTCGGCGTCGTTCTGGGAAGGGTCGAGGATCAGCAGATGAACCGTCGCTTTCTTCTTCTGCATTCGTAAACCATCTCGCACAGCTCATCCTCCCACAGCGGAAAGCGGGAGGATTGGAATGGATTCGGGTGTCGCATCGCTATTATGCCTGAATCAGAGTCAGAGCATAGCGATGCGGGCATCCGATTTGCCAGTTTAGACCGGCGTCACAGACTGTGAAGCTTACAGGGAAGGCCAGAGAGAGTCGAATTCATCCTCGCTGGTGCCGGACGCGGGGCCTGACGACGAACGCGGCTCCGATGGGGTGTTCGGTGTCTGCAGGCGCAGCTCGAACTGGCTGATGCTCCCGGTCGCGGACACCCGCTTCGACAGCTGCCCATTGTCCTCGCGATCACCCTGGCGCAGCACGATGCGGCTACCCTGCTGGAACGGCAGGCGTGGCGTGACCAGTGTCGGTGGCTGGCCGATGACCGCGACTTCCGGCAGCAGCAGGCCGCGCAGGAATTCGCTGCTGTTGCCAACCTTCTGGATCAGCCGGACGCCGCAGGGAGTGGCGCTCGGTGCCAGCAGTTCAATCCCGATCTGGGTGCCTTGCTGACGCAGCTGTCGAATCCAGCGAACCACCGCCACGCTCCAGGGGTGCTTGGGTTGCTCGCGGATGGCGAGCAGCTCACCGGCCTGGAGGGATGGCGGCATGTCGCCCGACCAACTGATGCAGTATCCGCCGGGGCTGGTGTTGACCAGCGGGGTCCGATAGGTGCGGGGGCGCTTGCTGGCTTCTTCGGTCTCCCGGGAACCGCCGGCTCCGCGGAAGGTGATGGGGGCGTCGGAGGCAGAGCGGAAATCGCCGGACGGGGACGCGTCATGGGCGTCTGCCCAGGCGTCGTTACGTCGTCGCGCCTGGCGGAGGAAATAGTTGTGGGCATCGTCCGACGGGCTTTCGCCGGTGGCTACGAACGTTTTGAACGACACTTCGCCGGCAATGTAGTAATGGGCCGCGGAAAGACCCACGGCGACTTCCAGCTCGCCCTTGGTCTCAATGCGTTTGTAGTTGCGCTTGGTCAGCACGCCAAAGGCCTGGGAAAGGTGCGTCAGCAGGTTGTCCGACACGGCCGCCGGCAGGGGGAGGTTCGCTTCGCTCGTCTTGTTCTTGCTGCTGCGGTTGTGCAGGACGTCGTTGATCTCTTCCGACAGGGCGACGGTATCCAGGCCGTAGCAATCGTCGGTGATGTCGTTGGCATCGACCAGGCTGGTGTAGATGGGGGCCGCGTCGCGTTCCATGTTGATCAGGAACTGGTTGCCGGCAACGTCGGATGAGCTCAGTTGTACCCGGTCCGCCCACGACTCGAACAGTTCGAAAACCTGGGTCAGCTCGCTCTGGCGTAACTGGTTGGCACGAGCGCAGCCCAGCAGCAGCAATCGAGTGTAGGCTTCGGCCACCGTGCTGCCGTCGTGGTGCTTCAGGGTGTCGTCCCCGACGGCGATATCGTGCAGGCGATGGGTCCGGCTGAAACGGAACACGCGATGGCACTCGAGCCAGCTGCGGGCCGGGCTCGGGCAGTAAAGCTGGTGCGCCCGCAGTATCGTGTACCCCAGGTCGCTGATGATGCGATGGCAGGCGGTGGCAACGGTCTGGCGATTCCGGTCGAGGGCTCCGGCGTCTACCAGTTCGGTCAGGGTGGTCTTGTAACCGTTGGCCAGGTGGAGCTGCAGTGCCTGGGACAGGTTGGCAATCTTGCGCTGTTTGTCCGGCAGGGCGATGGCCAGGCCGAGATAGTGCCGCGACAGTTCCTGGCACACGAAGTTGATGCGCGGCCGGATCTGCTCCAGCAACTGGAGTCGCTGCTGGGGCGGAATGATCAACTGATTCAGCTCAATGATGGCGTGATAGAGCTGGCGCGACGTTTCACCAATATTGGCAACCGGCAAGGCGCGGACCCACCGCCCGAACGCCTTGGGCGTCGCATCACAGAAAGACAGGTTGGCTATTTTCTGCTCGGGCAATGTCAGTTCGGGTTTTGACGTCATACCGTCTGTCCGGCTCCCTGCCTCGGGCGGTTGTTGTTTTTCAGCATCCCTGGTGGCGTCTTGGCGCTGGCGTTTGCTCTTCGATGAGCGACGCGAAAAAGGACGAAAAGTCATATCTTTATACACCTCGCCCTGACTTTAAAATAGCAAAGGCTTTGCAGAAAGCCAGAATGTCCCAAGTTGACATTGTTTGACAAAAAAGTGGCGTTCGGTGTCCCGGAATGGCTTTTTCTGGCCCGTCATGACGTGTTTCTTGACGCTTTTGCCGATCCGGGCATTTTAGCCCGGATCGGCAAAAAGGCGCGTCGCTGGCTACGGGTCAAGGGGCGTTTTGCTCGTTTTTCCGGGAATCTCGCGGACCAGTTTCGGCACGAGAAATCCGGGCAGTCTCTCCAGTAGCTCACGGGCAATCTGGCGCGCTCGCTCGTCGCTGACGTCGAAATGGGCGGCACCGGCGACCGGATCAAAGGCATGCAGATAGTAGGGCAGGATGCCGGCATCGAACAGGGTTTCACTGAGCTCGGCGAGAATTTCCGGGCGGTCGTTGACGCCTTGCAGAATGACGCTCTGGTTGAGCAGAGTTACACCGATATCGCGCAGTCGCGCCATGGCATCCCGCACGGCATCGTCGATTTCCCGCGGGTGGTTGATGTGGACCACCATCACAGTTTGCAGGCGCGTCCGTGACAGCCACTCGAGCAGGCGATCATCAACCCGTTGTGGAATCACCACCGGTAGCCGGGAATGGATGCGCAGCCGGCGCAGGTGGGGGATGGCTGCCAGGTCGTCGGCCCAGGCGGCAAGTCGATTGTCGTTGACCGCCAGCGGATCGCCGCCGCTGAAGATGACTTCGTTGATCTCCGGGCTCTCGCGCAGACTGGTCAGCGCTTCGGCGCGGGCGTCCGGCGACAATCGGTTCTCGCCGTAGGGGAAATGGCGACGGAAACAGTAGCGGCAATTGATGGCACAGGTGCCGGTTACCATCAGCAGGGCACGGCTTTGGTATTTGCGAATCAACCCCTGCTGTTGCATGTGGCTGGATTCGTCCAGGGGGTCGCTGACGAAACCGTCCCGCGAATGGATTTCCGCTTCCAGTGGCAGCACCTGGCGCAGCAACGGATCGTCCGGATTGCCGTATTCGATCCGTGACAGATAGGGGCGCGGCACGCGCAGCCCGAACAGTCGGTCGCCGGCGTGAGCGCCGGGGAGCAGGTCGCCGGGTAGCCCCAGTTCCTGCAGCAGCGCCTGGGGATTATTGACCGCCCGCGCCAGCTCCTGTTGCCAGGTCAAAGTGGGTTGCCGAAGATCACGGGCTTCTACCGGGGTGGGGGTTCGCTGTATCATGAGCCCCTTTGATTTCCCAACAGCACTATTTCAGGTGAGATTTTCATGGCTTCGTATTCTACCAATGAATTCCGCGGTGGTCTTAAGGTTTTGCTGGATGGCGATCCCTGCATCATGCTCGAGAATGAGTTCGTCAAGCCGGGCAAAGGTCAGGCCTTCAACCGCGTCAAGCTCCGCAACCTGATGACCAACCGGGTCTGGGAGCGCACCTTCAAATCCGGTGAGAGCCTCGAAGCGGCGGACGTCATGGACCAGGAGATGGAGTATCTCTACACCGACGGCGAATTCTGGCACTTCATGGCCACCGACGGCTCCTTCGAACAGCATCCGGCGGACGAGAAAGCTGTTGGGGATACGCTGAAATGGCTCAAGGAGCAGGACGTCTACACGGTTACCCTGTACAACGGCGCGCCGCTGACCGTGACCCCGCCCAATTTTGTCGAGCTGGAAGTGGTCGATACCGATCCGGGTATGAAAGGCGACACCGCTCAGGGCGGCTCCAAGCCGGCGACCCTGTCCACGGGCGCGGTTGTGAACGTTCCTCTGTTCATCACCATTGGCGAAGTACTCAAGGTCGATACCCGCAGTGGTGAGTACGTCAGCCGGGTCAAAACCAACTGATCCGCCCTGTCGGTGCATGCGGTTTCCTGCGGGAAGCCGCGTCGCCGGTTGATCTCAGACCTTCCTCGAATCTTGAACCCGCACGACATGACTGATTCCCCATCCTGGCCACCGACCGCGTCCCTGCGGGCGCTGCGCGAGCGTGCGCGACTGCTGGCTCATGTCCGCCAGTTCTTCGCCGAGCGCGCTGTGCTGGAAGTGGAGACCCCCGTGTTGGCGCGACATGGCGTGTCCGACCTGCATCTCGATTGCGTCACCGCCCGATTGTTGCCGGTAGCCGGCTGCGGCGGTGGCGGCGAGGCTTTTTTGCAGACCTCGCCCGAGTACCACATGAAACGCCTGCTGGCGGCGGGGAGCGGGCCGATCTACCAGGTTTTCCGGGCGTTTCGCGACGGTGAGCGGGGGGTGCGTCACAATCCCGAGTTCTCGTTGCTGGAGTGGTATCGGCCGGATTTCGACGATCAGGCCCTGATGGACGAGGTGGCGGCTCTGGTGTGCGGCTGGCTCGACCTGCCGGAGCCGGAACGCCTGACCTACCGCGAGGCCTTCCTGCGTTATGCGGGGCTGGATCCGTTTACCGTGAGCCTGATCGAACTTCGGGGCCGGGTGGCGGCGTTGGCGGGTGACGCGGCATTCGCCGACTCACTGGATCGCGACGCCTGCCTCGATGTGATCATGACGCACCAGGTGGAACCTGCACTGGAAAGCGTGCCGGCGGTGTTCATTCACGATTATCCGGCCAGTCAGGCGGCCCTGGCGCGGGTGCGGGACGTGGACGGTCATCGGGTGGCGCATCGTTTCGAGCTTTACCTGGATGGCCTTGAATTGTGTAACGGCTATTGGGAACTGACCGACGCCGACGAGCAGCGCCGGCGTTTCGAGGCGGACAACGCCTTGCGCCGGCAACATGGCAAGCCGGAGATGGCTCTGGATGAAGCGCTGCTGGAGGCGCTGGCGGCGGGTATGCCGGATTGTGCCGGGGTCGCGTTGGGGCTGGATCGTCTGCTGATGCGGGCCCTGGGGACCCGCGATATCAGTGATGTGCTGGCGTTTCCGATCGAGCGGGCCTGAGTCGCCCGCCTGATCAGTCGTCGCGCTGGCCGATGGGGCGTCCCATACGCAGGACGGTTTCGGCCTGCAGGTTATCCGACCAGCTCATGCTGTTTTTGGGCATCAGCAGGACGACGGTTGAGCCCAGGCGGAAACGGCCCATTTCCTCGCCCTTTTCGAATCGGATCGGCTCTTCCGCCGAATAGTCCACGCTGCTGACCTTGCCGGTGCCGGGCGCGACGACGCCCGCCCAGGTGGTTTCCACGCTGCCAACAATCATGGCGCCCACCAGCACCATCGCCATCGGCCCCCATTCGGTATCGAAAATCGCCGCCACGCGCTCGTTGCGGGCGAACAGGTTGGGCACGTTGGCGGCGGTGACCGGGTTGACCGAGAACAGGCGGCCGGGCACGTACACCATTTCCCGCAGCGTGCCTGCCAGCGGCATGTGGATGCGGTGGTAATCCTTGGGAGCCAGATAGATGGTGGCAAACTGGCCGTCCTCGAACGGGGCGGCGCGCTCGGCATCGCCGCCGAGCAGCTCGTTCAGGCTGAAGGTCTGTCCCTTGGCCTGGAATACACGCCCGTCGGCGATCGTGCCCAGTTGGCTGATGGCGCCGTCCACCGGGCTGGTCATCACTTTCGCATCGTCATCAACCGGGCGCAGGCCGGGCTTGAGCGCGCGGGTAAAGAAGTCATTGAAGCTGGCGTAGGCGGCTGGGTCGGCATCGACCGCCTCGGACATGTCCACGCCATAGCGCTCGATGAACCAGCGCACGACCCGGTCCTTGAGTGCCGGAACCCGGTCGTTGTCTGCCAGGCGTCCGGCCAGCCGGGACAGGCCGAGCTGGGGCGCCAGGTACTGGCTCATGACAAAGAGCTTTTCTTGCATCGGGATTACGTCTCCACGGGAGTATCGGGGTGGTTGCCCCATTCGGCCCAGGATCCGGCGTAGGCGCGGACCTTCGGGTAACCGAGGTATTTGGCAACCAGGTAAGTCAGGCCGGACCGGTGGTGGGTCTGGCAGTGAGTGATCAGTGTTCGGGATGGCTTGAAGCCGTGCTGTTCCAGCAGTTCACGCAGTTCGGCATCGGGCTTGAGTCGCAACTCCCGGGTGGTGTCCATCAACTGGGTCCACTCCAGGTTGTGGGCGCCCGGTATGTGTCCCGCCTTGGCGGCGGCGATGCGCTGACCGTAGTATTCCCCGGGCGAGCGCGCGTCCCAGATGACCTGGTCCGGGGAGTCGAGTCCCTTGAGCACTTCGTCCAGCGTGGCCGTTGGTTCCGGGCGGATGATGATCGGGTAGTGGCCAGGCTGCGGATCCGGTACGTCGGTGGTCAGCTCCCGCTCCTCCGCCTGCCAGGCCAGCCAGCCACCGTTCAGGTAGCTCGCGTGCTCGTGACCGATGCAGTCCAGCAGCCAGATAAAACGACCGGCCCAGCCACCGCCTTCGTCGTCGTACACCACCACGGGTTTGTCGGGCGTCAGGCCGATCCGGGCGGTCAGCTCCTGCAGGGCTTCCACCGTGGGCAGCTTGCCCGGCGCCGGCGGGTAGCCCAGCAGCGTTTCCTGGGGGTGCACATAGACCGCACCCGGAATGTGGCCGCTGGCGTAGCGCTCCGGATGGCACAGGTCGATGATGAGGATGTCCTCCTCGTTATCGATCAGTGACGCCAGGGTGTCTGTTTCAATCACCAGGGGCAGGTCGGGCATGGTTGCTCTCGCAGTCCGTATCGTTGGTCAGTGATGCGGCATCTTAACAGATTGGCGACGAGTCGCGGGGGGAGGATAGACCGGGTTGTGCAGGGGCGCATTTTTCGCGCTCAATGCCGGCTCTTGCTATGATTCTGAAAAATTTCCGGTCCAACGGACGCTCAAGCTGGCGCCGTTCGTGCCGATATGCAGGAAAGTGCTGGAATGGCTCCGGAATCTTTTTCGACATTCCGGGGGCTCCTCAACAGGCGCCAGGGCACGACCGGTGTCAGCGGGGCCAGCGTTCACCTTTCCCGTCAAATCGTATCCGCGTGCCAGGGGCTGAATCCCGGCAGTACCGGCTATCGGGCCGGGCGGGCAGGCTAGAAATAGAGGCAGTTAGCAGCAAATGGCATTAATCCTCGGTGCAATCATAGTCGCGGCCAGTGTGCTGGGCGGTTTTGTGCTGTCCAAGGGGCAGCTGATGGCCCTGTGGCAGCCGCTCGAAGTGCTGATCATCTTCGGCGCGGCCATCGGCGCCTTCATCATTTCCAACCCGATGCACACCATCAAGGAAACGATTTCCGGGATGCTGCGGTTGCTGACCGGTTCGCCCTTCAACAAGGCCTTCTACCTGGATCTGCTCAGTCTGCTCTACGACCTGTTCGACAAGTCGCGCAAGCAGGGCGTAATGGCCATCGAGGAAGACATCGATAATCCCGGTGAAAGCCAGATCTTCACCAGCTATCCGGCGGTGATGAAGTCGAAGAAACTGCTGAATTTCATTACCGACTACATGCGCATCATCAGCTCCGGCAACATGGCGCCCCACGAACTCGAAGGGTTGATGGACAAGGAGCTGGACAATCGCGAGCATGAGCTGCACGAGCCGTCCCACGCCGTCGCCAAGGTGGCGGACGCCCTGCCAGGGCTGGGGATCGTGGCGGCCGTGCTGGGGATCGTGATCACCATGAGTCTGCTGGGCGGTCCGCCGGAGATGATCGGTCAAAAGGTGGCCGCGGCGCTCGTCGGTACCTTCCTGGGGATCTGGATGGGCTATGGCTTTGTCGGGCCCACCTCCACCGCTATGGAACACCAGGCCCAATACGAACTGCGCGCCTACGAATGCGCCAAATCCGCCATCCTGGCGACGGTCGCCGGACAGGCCCCGCAGATGGCCATCGAGTTTGGCCGCAAGGCGCTGCCCAGTGACAAGCGGCCGGAGTTCCAGGAGCTCAACGATCATGTCCGCTCCAAGTAAGCCGCTGGCTGGTTACTGAGGTTCGCCGTGGAAGAACAGCCGATCATCGTCAAACGGGTCAAGAAGGTTTCCGGCGGCCATCACGGTGGCTCCTGGAAGGTAGCCTTTGCCGACTTCGCGACGGCCATGATGGCCTTCTTCATGGTGATGTGGCTCACCATGACTGCAACGCCGGAAGAGAAGCAGGCGATTTCCGGCTACTTCAAGGATCCGGTGGGTTTCACCGAGGCGGCCAGTCGCAACCCCATCGATCTGGGCGGCAGTGCGTCTGTGGTTGATGCGTCCACGGCCGATGTCGCCGACTCCGAGGTTCGTCTGGAAGACCAGACCATCGAGGAGTTGGCGGATACCCTGGAGCAGCGCCAGATGCAGGAGCTCTTCCAGGATCTCCAGGAGCAGATCGAGAGCAGCGAGACCCTGCAGAAGTTCAAGGATCAGCTGCTGATCGATATCACCGACGAAGGGCTGCGAATCCAGATCGTCGACCGCTCCCAGCGTCCCATGTTCGACAGTGGCAGTGCGCGCCTGAAGTACTACTCGCAGGATATCCTGTTCGAACTGGCCAAGCCGCTGGGCCAGGTCCAGAACAAGCTCAGCATCACCGGTCACACGGACGCCACACCGTTTGTGGGTCGTCCCGGCTACACCAACTGGGAGCTGTCGGCAGATCGCGCCAATACCGCCCGACGCGCGCTGGTGGCCGGCGGTGTGCGCTCCGGGCAGATCGGTCGGGTGGTCGGGCTGAGCGATTCGGTGCTGTTCGACAAGGACAACCCGCGGGCGCCGGTCAATCGCCGCATCGCGATCATCGTCCTCAACAACAAGACGGTGCAGGAAATGCAGTCGGATTCCGGTGCCGGTGCGCAGCCGGTCATCGACCTGACCGAGCCGTCCGAGGCCGAGTCCGACGCGGCCCTGGACCAGCTCAGGTCAGGCGATTGGTACGATCCCCAGCCCGAGGCCGATCCCGACGAGGTGAACTGGTAGTCAGCCGGGCTGCTGCCAGTCCGAATTCTCCATTTCCGTATAGATGCGGCGGAAGCTCTGCATACGCTCCGGGCTGATGTCGCCCCTGGCTTCGGCTTCCAGCAGGGCGCAGCCGGGTTCGGCCTGATGCCGGCAGTTGCGGAAGCGGCAGGTGCCGATCAGCGGCCGGATTTCCCGGAAGCCGTACTCCAGGTGCTCCGGATCCATATGCCAGAGACCAAACTCGCGGATGCCCGGTGAGTCGATCAGGTCGCCGTTGCCCAGGTGAAACAGGCGGGCGGTGGTCGTGGTGTGTACGCCCTTGCCAGTGCTTTCGGACACGTCGCCCACGCGAATGCTGTTGTCCTGCAGCAGACGGCGAATGATGGACGATTTTCCCACGCCCGACTGGCCGACGAACACGCTGGTTCGGTCCTTCAGCAGACGCTCAATGGTGGAGTCCTCTTCCGGGGCATGGTGCACCGAGGTCTGCTCGACCTGGTAGCCCAGTCCCCGATAGCGCTCCAGCAGGGCATTGATCGCCGAGCGATTGTCGTCGCTGAGCAGGTCCGTCTTGTTGAGCAGCAGGACGGGGGTGATGTCGCAGTTCTCCGCCGCCACCAGATAGCGGTCGACCAGGTTGTCGTGCGGCTCCGGTTCCGGCGCGATGACCAGGATGATGTGATCGATGTTGGCGGCGACGGGCTTGAGCTGGCCAAATTTGTCAGGGCGTTGCAGCAGGCTGTCCCGGTCCTGGAGCGCGACGATAACGCCCAGGTCGTCGGCACCGGGGCGCCAGATCACGCGGTCGCCCGTGACCAGCGGGCCCAGATTGGTGCGCACGTGGCAGCGGGTGATCTCGCCGCGCTGCTCGCCTTCAAGCACTTCCACGTCGATCTGTTTGCCGAAGTGGGCAATGATCAGCCCGCTTTGCTCGTCCCCCAGCTCGCCCGACTGCAGTTTGCGGTCAATGTCCCGTTCCCTTCGTGAGGCGCGGGCGGCGCGCTCTTCCTGGATTTTCTCGATGCGCCATTTCTGCTGCTTGTTGAGCCGACGTTTTGCCATGGGTCGTGTCTTTGCCTGCTGGAGTTTCTGCCTGTCCGGCTAAATGTGCCATCATTGGCAGCCTGGTTGGCGCCGATTATACGGGGCCAGCGCCCGGCAATCACACCGTATTACCCAAATCTGCAGGAGTAACCATCATGGCCGCAGCCGATCGACTGGTATGGATCGATCTGGAAATGACCGGGCTCGACCCGGATCAGGAACGGATCATCGAAATCGCCACCATCGTGACCGATTCCGACCTCAATACGATCGCCGAGGGACCGGTGCTGGCCATTAACCAGCCGGACAGCCTGCTCGACAGCATGGATGAGTGGTGCACGCGGACGCACGGCGAAAGCGGTCTGACCCAGCGGGTCAAGGAAAGCGATCTGTCGGAGGCGGACGCCGAGCGCCAGACGATTGATTTCCTTGAGCAGCACCTCGAAGCGGGTCAATCCCCCCTGTGCGGCAACAGCATCGGCCAGGACCGCCGCTTCCTGGTGCGCTACATGCCGGCCCTGGAGGCTTTTTTCCACTACCGCAACCTGGACGTGAGCACCATCAAGGAGCTGGCCCGCCGCTGGCGTCCGGACGTCCTGGCGGGGGTGAAAAAGAAGGGGACTCACCTGGCCCTGGATGACATCCGCGACTCCATTGACGAGCTGCGGCATTATCGTGAACAGTTCTTCCGTCTGGAACCGTAATCGACGTCAGCGGCGCCTAAGTCAGCAACCCCATGCCGCCTGAGCGCCCAGTGCACATGCTCCCGAACCAGTTCCGAGGGATGGTTGGCCCTGTGTTTCAGCGCCTCGATCACCGGAATGGTTGACGGGGCGTTGCCCAGCCCCACCGCCAGGTTGCGCAGCCAGCCCTCGTAGCCCGTGCGGCGGATGGCCGAGCCTTCGGTGCGCTTGAGGAAATCCGCCTCGGTCCACAGGAACAGTTCTGCCAGCTCGCTGTTGTCCAGGTGGTGTCGGGGCTGGAAGTCGTCCTTGTCGCTGGGCTTGCTGAACTTGTTCCAGGGGCAGACCAGTTGGCAGTCGTCGCAGCCGAATACGCGGTTGCCCATCAGCGGGCGCAGTTCTTCCGGGATGGATCCTTTCAGCTCGATCGTCAGATAGCTGATGCAGCGTCGGGCATCCAGTTGGTGCGGGCCGACGAAGGCGTCCGTAGGGCAGACCTGGAGGCAGGCGGAGCAGCTGCCGCAGTGTTCGGTCGCAAACGGTGGGTCCACCGGCAGGGGCGCGCTGGTAAAGATCTCGCCAAGAAAGAAAAACGAGCCCGCCTTGGGATTGATCAGCATCGTGTTCTTGCCGATCCAGCCCAGACCCGCGCGCTGTGCCAGAGCGCGTTCCAGTACCGGGGCGCTGTCGACGAAGGCGCGATGCTGGTGACCTTCCAGGGCGTCGTCGATACGCTTGGCGAGTTGCGCCAGGCGTTTGCGAATCAGCTTGTGGTAGTCGCGCCCGAGGGTGTAGCGGGACAGATAGGCCTTTTCCGGATTCTTCAGGATCCGGGCGGGGCTGTCCGGTGACGGCAGGTAGTCCATGCGCAGGGAAATCACCCGGGCGGTGCCCGGTACCAGCTCCGCGGGGGTATAGCGCTTGCGGCCATGGTCGGCCATATAGCTCATTTCGCCGTGGCGCCCCGCCGCCAGCCAGCGCTGCAGGTGCGCGCCATGCTCGCCGGTTTCCGGGTGGGTGATGCCCACGGCCTGGAAGCCGAGTTCGTTCGCCCAGTCATGTATTTGCCGGGCGAGGCTGTCGAGGCTTTCGGTTAACATTGATTAAGTTATGACCTTTTGAATCGTTTTGCTATGCTTAACAGTCATCTGGCCCGATGACTTCAACCGGATTCTGTCCCGGGGCGCACAGGAATCCCGGCGGCCGCATTGACGACCCAAGGAAATAGGCCCATGAGCGCGACGGCTACCGCCAGTTTACCAGACAGACTCTACGCTGCGGATGGTGTACAGGCTCTGGATCGCTGTGCCATCGATGAGCACGGGGTGCCCGGTTACGACCTGATGCAGCGTGCGGCCCGCAGCGCCTTTCGCCAGTTGGTCCGGCATTGGCCGATGGCCCGCTCGGTACTGGTGTTGTGCGGCGCCGGCAATAACGGCGGCGACGGTTACCTCGTCGCTGACGCGGCGCACCGCCAGGGGTTTTCGGTTCGCTGCGTGGCGGTCTCCGATCCGGCGCGCCTGAAAGGCGACGCGCGCACGGCCTTCGAATCCGCCACCGCCAACGGCGTGAGCCTGGCCCAGTGGGGGCGGGACGCTGACGCCGACCAACTGGACGACTGGCTGAAGCAGGCGGACGTGACGGTGGATGCCCTGTTGGGTACGGGTATTACCGGTCGCTTGCGGGCGCCCTTCGATCAGGTGATCGCCTGCGTTCGCCGCAGCGGCTGCGCGGTCCTCGCGGTGGACGTGCCGTCCGGCCTGGATGCCACCAGCGGCTGGATTGAGACCGATGCGGTGGAAGCAACGGCGACCGTCACCTTTATCGGACTCAAGGCGGGGCTGCTGACCGGCCGTGGGCCGGACGTCTGCGGTGACCTGTTGTTCGATGATCTGGGGGTTCCCGGGGCCATCTATGATGCGGTGCCCGCCATCGCGCAGCGGGTGGACTGGAACCGGGTCGCCGGCCATTTGCCCGCCCGGCGACGGGGCGCCCACAAGGGGGATTGCGGCCGCCTTCTGGTGGTGGCCGGGGATCAGGGGTTTGGCGGGGCAGGCCTGCTCGCGGCCGAGGCTGCGGCCCGCACCGGGGCTGGTCTGGTGACGCTGGCAACCCGCCCCGACTATGTGGGCGCAGCCCTGGCTCGCTGCCCCTCGCTGATGGTTCGAGGGGTGGAGCACGGCAACGAACTGGCGCCGCTGGTTTCCGGTGCCGATGTCATTGTGTTCGGACCGGGTGCCGGTCAGGGTGCCTGGGGCCAGCAGATGCTGCAGCAGGTACTGACTTTCGATGGCCCGCTGCTGGTGGACGCCGATGGCCTGAACCTGATGGCCAGTCGCGCCGTCGACCCACGCGATAGCTGGATTCTGACGCCACATCCGGGGGAAGCGGCCCGGCTGCTGGAGTGCGATAACCGCGCCATTGGCCGCGATCGCCTGGCGGCGGTCAACGCACTGCAGGCACGCTATGGCGGCGTTGCGTTGCTCAAGGGGGCCGGCACGCTGGTCCAGGCCGATGCCCTGGATCTTCCGGTGTTGGTACAGGGTGGTAATCCGGGTATGGCCACCGGCGGGATGGGTGACGTGCTTTCGGGTATCATTGGCGCCCTGGTGGCGCAGGGGTTGCCTGCCGCGCAGGCTACGGTGCTGGGCGCCAGCCTGCACGCCGAGGCGGCGGACCGTGCTGCCCTGGAAAAAGGCTTCATGGGCCTGTTGCCGATGGACCTGATCGACCGGCTGCCGTCGGTGTTGGGCGAAGCCGAGGGCGTGTTGATTCCGCTGGGCTATCGATAGCTGGCAGTAGCCGGACGCCGGTGGCTGGATCGGCGACGCGAAACGAATAATCATCAACGTTGACGAAGAGGGCCGGGCAGGCCGAAGAGGTTGAATGGCTGTGACTGGGGTGGACAAGACACCCGCCGGTGAGGCGGTCCTAACCGTCCGTCTGGCGGACGAGGCGGCGACACAGCGCCTGGGTGCTTTGATGGCCGGAGCCATCGGCGCGTCCGGCGAGGGCTGCGTGTTGCACCTGAGCGGCACGCTGGGGGCGGGCAAGACCACCTTCAGTCGAGGCTTTATCCAGGCCATGGGCCATGAAGGCGCCGTGAAGAGCCCGACCTACACGCTGGTGGAACCCTACGACACCCTGCAGCCGCCTGTTTATCACTTCGATCTCTATCGGCTGGGTGACCCCGAAGAGCTTGAGTACATGGGGATCCGGGACTACCTGGAAGATCAGGTGATCTGCCTGATCGAATGGCCCGAGCAGGGTGAAGGCGTGCTGCCGGCGGCGGATTGCGCCATCAGCCTGGCGGTAGCGGGTAGCGGCCGGGAAGCGAAACTGGTGGCGGCCTCGGCCCGTGGCCGACGCCTGCTTGAGGCCGTCGGCGGAGCAATCTCCGCACATCGGCCCGACTGACTGAACGACAAGGAACGCAGCAGAGTGAAGACTGAAATGCGGCACATCCTCGACAGGACGGTTCCATGGCTACTGGCCGGGCTGCTGTGCCTGGCCGGCACCGCTCAGGCGCAGACCCGCGTGGAAGGGGTTCGCATCTGGCCGGCGCCCGACCATACGCGGCTGGTGCTTGATATGGGCAGCGAAGTGGATCATTCCATTTTCTCGTTGGCAAATCCGTCTCGCCTGGTGATTGACATCAAGAACACCCGACTGGATACCAGCTTCAGCAAGCTGGACCTGTCCGGTAGCCCGATCCAGCGCATTCGCAGTGCCCCACGGCATGGCGATGACCTGCGCGTGGTGCTGGACCTCAAGCGCGACGTCAAACCACGTAGCTTCCAGTTGGAGCCCAACGCCGAGTACGGAAACCGCCTGGTAGTGGACCTGATTCAGGAGGGCGCCGAGCGCAACGAGCCGTCCAAGCCGGTGTTGTCGGAGAACCGTGATGGCAAGCGCGATATCATCGTCATGATCGACGCCGGCCACGGCGGGGAGGACCCCGGCGCGAGCGGCCCCAGCGGCACCCACGAGAAGGATGTGGTCCTTCCCCTGGCGCGCAAGCTCAAGGCGATTATCGATGCCCAGCCGGGCTTCACCGCACGTCTGACCCGGGATGGCGACTACTACATCGGGCTGCGTCAGCGGATCTTGCTGGCCCGCAAGCAGAATGCCGACCTGTTCGTGTCGATCCACGCCGATGCGTTCCGTACGCCGCAACCGCGTGGGGCCTCGGTGTTTGCTTTGTCCCGCCGTGGCGCCACCAGTGAAACCGCACGCTGGCTGGCCCGCAACGAGAACCGTTCCGACCTGATCGGCGGGGTTGGCGGCGTATCGCTGGACGACAAGAACGAGGTTCTGGCCGGTGTGCTGCTGGACCTGTCCATGACCGCCAGCATCAATGCCAGCGTCGGGGTGGGGGACCACGTCCTGAAGAACCTGGGGCATGTGGCCAGGCTGCACAAGCATGGCGTTGAACAGGCGGCGTTCGTGGTGCTCAAGTCGCCTGACATCCCGTCGATCCTGGTGGAAGCCGGGTTTATTTCCAACCCGCAGGAAGAGCGCAACCTGAAGTCGGCGGCCTATCGCAGCAAGCTGGCCCACGCGATCTGGGAAGGCGTTGACTCCTATTTCCGCGATACGCCACCGCCTGGGACGCTGCTGGCCTGGGAGAAGCGGAACGGGCAGGGGATGGCGTCCTATCGCATCCAGCGGGGCGATACCCTCTCCGCCGTGGCGCGCCGCAACGCCACGACGGTCAACCGCATCAAGGAGTTGAATAACCTGTCCAGCGATCAGGTGATGGTCGGTCAGACGATCAAGATCCCGGCGTCCTGAAGCGGGGGATCTCCGCGCCCCGCATCGAGACCCTGAGACAGGACGCCCGTCTCTGTTATCATGACGCGCTTACGCCACCGACCCATGCCACTGACAGAGGCGCCGCGTCCCCATGTCCGAAATCCGACTGCTCAGTCCCCGTCTCGCAAACCAGATCGCCGCCGGTGAGGTCGTCGAACGTCCGGCGTCGGTGGTCAAGGAGCTGGTTGAGAACGCCCTGGACGCGGGAGCCGATCGTGTCGAGGTTGAAGTGGAGCAGGGCGGCGTCAAGCTGATCCGCGTGCGGGATACGGGTGTTGGTATTGCCGAGGCAGAGCTGCCGCTGGCGTTGAGCCGGCACGCCACCAGCAAGATCGCTGACCTGGACGATCTGGAAGCGGTGGCGTCGCTGGGTTTTCGCGGTGAAGCACTGGCCAGTATCAGTTCGGTCTCCAGGCTGTCGCTGACGTCGCGTACGGTGGATACCGAAGCCGCGTGCCGGGTGGAAGTTGAAGGGCGTGATATGGATGCCCGGGTATCGCCGGCCGCTCATCCCGTGGGCACCACTGTCGAGGTGCGGGATCTTTTCTTCAACACACCGGCGCGACGCAAGTTCCTGCGGACCGAAAAGACCGAGTTCGGGCATATCGAGGAGTGCGTCCGCCGTCAGGCGCTGGCGCGCTTCGAGACCGGTTTCACCCTGCGTCATAACCAGCGCGGCATTCAGAGCCTGCGCCCGGCCATGACGCCGCTGGACCGTGAGCGCCGGATCGGCTCCCTGTGCGGTCAGCAGTTTATCGACAACGCCGTTGTCATCGACGCCGAGGCGTCCGGGCTGCGTCTGTGGGGGTGGGTGGCGCTGCCCACCTTTTCCCGCAGTCAGTCGGACTTGCAGTACTTCTTCGTCAACCACCGGGTGATCCGCGACCGGCTGGTGGCCCACGCGGTGCGCCAGGCCTACCGGGACGTGCTCTACAACAACCGGCACCCGGCGTTCGTGCTTTACCTGGAACTGGATCCGGCCAACGTGGACGTCAACGTCCATCCCACCAAACATGAGGTGCGCTTCCGTGATGGCCGGCTGGTGCACGACTTTATCTTCCGCACGCTGCATCGGGCGCTGGGTGAAGTTAAACCACAGGATCATATGCATGGCGCGGTCGCCCAGTCGTTGAGCCGCGAGGCGACCTATGGCGGTGCCGCTCCTGCTGGCAGCGAAGGCGCAGCAGCGCCGGTGAGTCATTCCCCGGCCGGATTCGGTGGCAATGGCAACGAGGGCATTGGCTACCACGCCGGTCAGCAACGGCCGGTGGGCTGGCAGTCGGACGACCAGATGGCGTTCTACCAGTCCCTGAACGGTGGCGGCGGCATGACGTCTGCGACGCCCGCCGAGGCAGGCGTCCAGGCCAGCGTTGCCGAGGCGCCCGCACCGTTCACGGCGCAGCCAGCGCCGACGCCACCGCAATCCGATGGCACCGAACCACCGTTGGGCTACGCCATTGCCCAGTTGCACGGCATCTACATCCTGGCGCAGACCAGCCAGGGCATGATCGTGGTGGATATGCACGCCGCCCACGAGCGGATTACCTACGAGCGCATGAAAATCGCGCTGGACGCGCAGGATCTCAAGAGCCAGCCGCTGCTGGTGCCGCTGACCCTGGCCGTAAGCCAGCGCGAGGCCAGCATCGCCGAATCGCACGTCGACGAGCTGCAAGCGGTGGGGCTGCAGATAGAGCGCATGGGACCGGAAACCCTGGTGGTGCGCCAGATCCCGGCGCTGCTGCGGGGCGCGGACACCGAGCAACTGGTGCGGGATGTGGTGTCGGACCTGGTGGAGC
Organism: Marinobacter sp. JSM 1782161; assembly: GCF_011421605.1. NCBI lineage: Bacteria > Pseudomonadati > Pseudomonadota > Gammaproteobacteria > Pseudomonadales > Marinobacteraceae > Marinobacter > Marinobacter sp. JSM 1782161. Next base: position 1,238,287 of record NZ_WSSA01000002.1, on the reverse strand, counting down.
ACGGCCAGTCGGATCGGGTCAAGGCCGTGACCAACGAACTGCTGGGGACCATGGCCTGTCACGGTTCGGTGCGGGCCAATCGCCAACTGACCATTCCCGAGATGAACACCCTGCTGCGCGACATGGAGGCCACGGAACGCAGTGGCCAGTGTAACCACGGTCGTCCGACCTGGACCCTGGTCACCCTGGGTGAGCTGGACAAGCTCTTCCTGCGCGGACGCTGACCCATGCCGACTGACCCATCGCTACCCCCGGCGATTTTCCTGATGGGGCCGACGGCGGCCGGCAAGACCGACCTTGCCCTGGCCCTCTGCCAGGTTCTCCCGTGCGAGATCATCAGTGTCGACTCGGCCATGATCTACCGCGGCATGGATATTGGCACGGCCAAACCCAGCACCGAGGAACTGGCGCAGGCGCCGCATCGCCTGATTGATATCTGCGATCCGGCCGATACTTATTCGGCCGCCGACTTTCGCACCGATGCCCTGCGCGAGATGGATGAGATCACGGCCCGGGGCCGCATTCCACTGCTGGTGGGTGGCACCATGATGTATTTCAAGGCGCTGCTGCACGGGATGTCCGATCTGCCGTCAGCGGACCCGGCGCTGCGGCGTCAACTTGAGGCGCGGGCCGAAAGCGAGGGCTGGGCGGCTCTGCATGAGGAACTTCGTCAGAAAGACCCGGTCGCAGCAGAGGCGATTCATCCGAATAACCGGCAGCGGGTCTTGCGCGCGTTGGAGGTGGTGCTGCTCACCGGGCAACCCATTTCCGCCGCCTGGGCCGCCGACCGTGGTACGTCCGGGGACGTGGATTACCCGTATTTAACGCGTTGGCAGGCAGACGATTCAGGGGCGCTTCCGTATAATGTTATCCAGCTATCGATTGCGCCGGGCAATCGATCGGTGCTGCACGAGCGAATCCGGTTGCGCTTCGGCAAGATGCTGGATATGGGGTTTGCTGACGAGGTGAGAGCGCTCAGGCGCCGGCCGGATCTGCACCCCGGGTTGCCGTCCATTCGCTGTGTCGGTTATCGCCAGGCCTGGGCCTGGCTGGATGGGGAGGTGGATTACGACACCTTTGTCGAAAAAGGCGTCGCCGCCACCCGGCAGTTGGCCAAGCGTCAACTGACCTGGCTGCGCAAATGGCCGGATGTGGCCTGGATCGACAGTGGGGCGTCAGGTTCTTTGAAGCGCGCCTTGAAAATCCTCGAATCCCGCACCACATTGATTAAGTGACCGGCGCTCAATGAGCTCCGTTCGCCCAGCCGGCTTCGAAACAGCCGGCGCCCATTGATCAGCCCCGACAGGAAGCGTGCCGACAGTCGGGATTGATCGGGAGTCCGCCGGCAGGTGGTTTTCGCAACGGAACTCCGCTTCTTCTAATACCAGACGATCTGCGATTAAAAAAACAGGAGAATTAACATGTCAAAAGGGCATTCTTTACAAGACCCTTACCTCAATGCACTGCGCAAGGAGCGCATTCCGGTTTCCATCTTCCTCGTCAACGGGATCAAGCTTCAGGGCCAGATCGAGTCATTCGATCAGTTCGTGATCCTGCTGAAGAATACGGTAAGCCAGATGGTGTACAAGCATGCCATTTCCACGGTCGTGCCTGCCCGTAATGTTCGTATTCCGCAACAAAGTGCCGTTGGCGAGGGTGAAGGCGAAGCCTGATCCCCTCGACCAATGCGACGGCAGCCGGCATGCCTGATGGTGCCGGCTGCCTTCCTTATATGCCCGCAATCTGCCACAGTGGGCCTCCCGGCCCAGGCTGGGCTATCCTAATTGCAAATCTTTCCGGAGAACCATCTCCTTGTTTGAGCGTCCTGACGTCGGTGAGCGCGCTGTCATCGTTCACGTCGAATTTTCATCACACAACGAATCCGAGGATCTGGGAGAATTTACCGAACTGGTACGGTCGGCCGGCGTCGAGACGGTCGACACGGTAACCGGCTCCCGCAATCAACCCAGCCCGCGCCTGTTTGTCGGTGAAGGCAAGCTCGACGAGATTCGTGCGGCCATTCACGGCGCCGAGGCGGACGTTGTTCTGTTTAATCATGCCCTCAGCCCCAGCCAGGAGCGTAACCTGGAGCGGGAACTCAAGTGCCGTGTGCTGGATCGCACGGGCGTGATTCTCGATATCTTTGCCCAGCGCGCCCGCACCCATGAAGGCAAGCTGCAGGTGGAGCTGGCGCAACTGGATCACATGGCCACCCGGCTGGTTCGGGGCTGGACTCACCTGGAGCGACAGAAAGGCGGTATCGGCCTGCGCGGTCCGGGTGAAACCCAGCTGGAAACCGACCGTCGACTGCTGCGCGCGCGCATCAAGGCGATCCACAAGCGCCTCGACAAGGTTCGTCGCCAGCGTAACCAGGGGCGTCGTGCGCGCAAACGGGCGGATATTCCAACCGTCTCCCTGGTGGGCTACACCAACGCCGGCAAGTCCACGCTGTTCAACCACATCACCACCGCGTCGGTTTATGCCGCGGACCAGTTGTTCGCCACGCTTGACCCGACCCTGCGTCGCCTTGAACTGCCGGATATCGGGCCGGTGGTCATGGCCGACACGGTGGGTTTCATTCGCCACCTGCCACACAAGCTGGTCGAAGCCTTCCGGGCGACCCTTGAGGAAACCACCGAAGCGTCGTTGCTGCTGCATGTTATTGATTGCGCAGACGAACGTCGGGATGAGAATATCGAGCAAGTGGAAGATGTCCTGCTGGAAATCGGTGCTCATGAGGTCCCGGTGCTCCAGGTCTTCAACAAGATCGATCTGCTGGACGATTTCACGCCGCGTGTCGACCGCAACGAGGATGGCGTACCGGTTCGTGTCTGGGTATCGGCCATGACCGGCGCCGGCATCGAGCAACTTTTCGATGCGGTGGTCGAGCGCCTGGCGGAGGATATCCTGCAGTTCTCGATACTGCTGGGACCGCGGGATGGTAAGCTGCGGGCACTGCTGCACGAGGCCGGCAGCGTACTCAGCGAAGAGTACCTGGACAACGGCGACGCCCAGGTTGAAGCACGCCTTGAATCCCGGGACTGGCATCAGCTGCTGAGTCGGGCCGGTGTCAGCCCGGACGAGATTCGCTATGCCCCGGTCGACTGATCGCCGTATATAACGAATTATCGCGAATAACGGACACAGCCTAGAAAAGACAACGTACAAGTAGGGGAGCCGCAGCGTAAAAGCCGCGAGGTTCCGGGCTGTTGGTGTTGCCCGGGGCCGCATTAATCCCTAGTATTTGCAGCCATTCGATGAGATTGCGAACGGAGAGCATTATGGCCTGGAATGAACCGGGTGGTAACCGGAATGACAACGATCCCTGGGGCAGCGGGGGCCGGCGCGGTGGCGACCAGGGGCCACCCGACCTGGACGAAGCGCTGCGCAAGGGGCTGGACAAGCTCAATAAGCTGCTTGGTGGCAAGAAGGGCGGCGGCATGTCCGGCGGTTCCGGCAACGGCGGAAGCAGCAGTGGCTTTGGTGCCGTGCTGGCGATTCTGGGCATCCTGATCGTCGGCTACGTGGTTTACCAGTCGTTCTACACGGTCGACGAGCAGGAGCGGGCTGTCGTGCTGCGCTTCGGCAAGTACCACACCACCGAAAATCCGGGCCTGCGTTTCAAGGTCCCCGTCATTGATAACGTCACCAAAGTCCGCGTCACCAACGTCCGGACAGCCGAATCCCAGGGGCAGATGCTGACCCAGGACGAGAACCTGGTGTCCGTTGACCTGCAGGTCCAGTACCGGGTGGAGAACGCCCGCGATTACGTGCTGAACGTGCGCGATTCCAACCAGGCCCTGGCGTTTGCGACCGACAGTGCCCTGCGCCACGAAGTGGGCAGTGCCGGCCTGGACGAAGTCCTGACCGAGGGGCGTGCCGCTCTGGCGATTAACGTCGAACAACGCCTGCAGAACTTCCTGCAGAGCTACGGTACCGGCCTGCAGATCGTCAAGGTGAACGTCGAGAGCACCCAGCCGCCGTCCGCGGTCCAGGAAGCCTTCCGCGAGGTACAGCGGGCCAAGGAAGACGAGCAACGTCTTGTCGAGGAAGCGGAAACCTACCGCAACAAGGTGGTTCCCGAGGCTCGCGGTCGCGCCCAGCGCATGATCGAGGAGGCCAATGCCTACAAGGAAGAAGTGATCGAGAAGGCCAATGGTGAGACCGCCCGCTTTGTGCAGTTGCTGAACGTCTACCAGCGGTCACCGTCGGTCACCCGTGATCGTATGTACCTTGATACCATGCAGAACGTGTTCGCCAATACCAGCAAGGTGCTGGTCAACACCGAGAACAGCAACAACATGATGTACCTGCCGTTGGACCGTCTGGTTGGCCAGCGCAGCAACACTGACAGCAGCGGCGCCGCCAGCTCGTCCGATGTGTCCGGTTCCAACACCGATATCGACCAGCTGACTGATCAGGTGCTGGATGAGATCCGGCTGCGTAGCAACAACTCAAGTGTGCGGAGGGGGCGTTAATCATGAGTCCTAAAGCTGTTCTCGGACTGGCCGGCGCGCTGATTGTTGTGCTGATCGTGTCGTCCAGTGTGTACATCATCCCGGAAACCCATCGCGGCGTGCTGCTGCGTTTCGGGGAGCTGATTGAAACCGACATTCCGGCAGGCCTGCACTTCAAGGTGCCGGTGATCGACCAGGTGCGGGAATTCGACGTGCGGGTCATGACCAATGACCTGCCGGCGCGTCAATACCTGACCATCGAGAAAAAACCGCTGGACGTGGATTCCTACATTGCCTGGCGCATCCAGGACGTGGACCAGTACTACCGGGCGACCGGCGGCGATGAGCTGAACGCCATTTCCCTGCTGTCTTCACGGGTCGACAACGGCCTGCGTGACGAGTTTGGTGTGCGTACCATGCACGAAGTGGTGTCCGGCCAGCGTGATGAGCTGATGGAGAAGCTGGTCACTCGCATCGACGAGACCCTGATCGACGAACTGGGCGTCAAGGTTCTGGACATTCGGGTCAAGGCCATCGAGCTGCCGCAGTCGGTCAGCGAAAACGTCTATCGCCGCATGCGCACCGAGCGCGAGAAGCTGGCGCAGGAGTTCCGCTCCCGCGGTCGCGAGCTGGCCGAAGGCATCCGCGCCGACGCCGACCGCCAGCGTACCGTGGTGCTGGCGGAGGCCTATTCCAAGGCGGAAACCACTCGTGGTGAAGGCGATGGCGAGGCGGCGAGCATCTACGCCGATGCCTACCAGGCGGACGAAGAGTTCTACCGTTTCTATCGCAGCCTGACGGCCTACGAGAAGACGTTTACCAACAAGGATGACATCATGGTCATCGACTCCAACAGCGATTTCATGCGCTATATGGAGAACCTGCAGGGTACCGGGGCTAACCGGTAAGCCTGAGGTCGATATGAAAACCGGAGTGCCAGCGCGCGCTCCGGTTTTTTTGTGCCCGGCAAATGTGTAGAATTGCCGGGTTTTGTGGTCCTTTTCCTGTAAGGCCCATCGACATCCTGCTGCGACCCGCCTGATGGCTGGACAGAGCGGCAGGACCCCCTAAATTCTGTAGCCTGTACCTGCGGGCAAAAAGAACGGATTTTTAGCGACTCATGACAGCATCCGACCGCTGGTTACTGCCTGATGGTGTGGAGGATATCCTGCCGCCACTGGCGGGCAGAATCGAATCCCTGCGTCGAGAGCTCATGGATACGTACCAGCGCTGGGGTTTCCAGCTGGTCATCCCGCCTCTGATCGAGTATCTCGAATCCCTCTTCACCGGAACCGGCAACGACCTGGCCCTCCAGACCTTCAAACTGACGGATCAACTGACCGGGCGTATGATGGGTGTACGTGCCGATATGACGCCCCAGGCTGCGCGTATTGATGCGCATACCCTGCGTCAGGACGGCGTGACACGCTTATGCTATGCCGGACATGTCCTGCACACGCGTCCGCAGCACATGCTGACCGGTCGCACGCCGATCCAGGCCGGTTGTGAATTGTTCGGCAGTGCTACGGCCGCGGCGGACGAAGAAGTCATCCGCCTGATGCTGGAGACCTTGCGTATTGCGGGTATTCCGAAGGTACACCTGGATCTGGCGCACGTGGCGATCTATCAGTCACTGATTTCCGATGCGGATCTGGACCGGGACACCGAGCGGGCCATTTTCGACGCCATGCGTCGCAAGTCCATTCCCGAGCTGGACGAGCTGTTGGGCGATAGCCAGGACGGCACGCCGGCGGCTCGCTTGCGCGCCCTGGCCCGGCTGAGTGGCGGCGTCGAGGTGCTGGACGAGGCGCGGACGGTGCTGAGTGGTGCCTCGGAGGCAGTCCTGCACGCGCTGGATGAGTTGACTCGTATGGCCGATGCGCTGGCAGTTGCGTTCCCGGAAGTCGAACTGGGCTTCGATTTCTGTGAACTGCGGGGATACAACTATCACACCGGACTGGTGTTCGCGGCCTACGCGCCAGGGCACGGTCAGGCGGTGGCCCAGGGCGGGCGTTATGACGCCATCGGCCGCGATTTCGGCCGGCCGCGCCCGGCCACCGGCTTCAGTGCCGACGTCCGGGCACTGGTGGCCTTGGGGCAGCGCGCCGATCGGGGCGAGCGCGACGTAATCTGGGCACCGGTCAGCGACGATCCGGAGCTTGCCACGGCAGTCGCCGAGTTGCGCCGGACCGAGACAGTGCTGCAGGCGCTGCCGGACGATTCAGACGCGTCTCCGGCAGCCCGTGGCTGTCGCCGACAGTTGGTAAAACGTGACGGCCAGTGGGTCGTCGAGTCTTTAAACGGATAAGGGCGTCCGCGTCAGTCGGACGAAATGAGAGAGCATCATGGGTAAGAACGTCGTCGTACTCGGCACCCAGTGGGGTGATGAAGGCAAGGGCAAGATCGTGGACCTGCTCACGGACCAGGCGGCCGCGGTGGCCCGCTTCCAGGGCGGACACAATGCCGGCCACACGCTGGTCATCGAAGGCAAGAAGACGGCACTGCACCTGATTCCTTCCGGTATCCTGCGCGAACACGTCACCTGCCTGATCGGCAACGGCGTGGTGCTGTCGCCGGAAGCGCTGCTCAAGGAAGTTCGCGAGCTGGAAGACAGCGGTGTCGACGTGCGCAGCCGGCTGCGCGTGAGTCTGGCGTGTCCGCTGATCCTGCCGACCCATATCCGCATTGACCTGGCTCGTGAAAAAGCCCGCGGTAACGACAAGATCGGCACCACTGGGCGTGGTATCGGGCCGGCCTACGAAGACAAGGTGTCCCGCCGTGGTCTGCGCGTCGGCGACCTGTGTGATCCGGCCAAGTTTGAAGCCAAATTGCGCGAGATCATGAAGTTCCATAACTTCGTGCTGACCGAATACTACGGCGAGGAGCCGGTGGACGTGGACCAGGCCCTGCGGGACCAGCTCAAGATGGGCGAGGAAATCCTGCCGATGGCCGCCGATGTCACCGATATCCTGCACGACCTGCGCAAGAAGGGTGAGCACATCATGTTCGAGGGCGCCCAGGGCTCCCTGCTGGACATCGATCTCGGCACCTACCCGTATGTCACTTCATCCAATACCACCGCGGGCGGTACCGCCACCGGCAGTGGTTTCGGTCCGCTGTTCCTGGACTACGTCCTGGGGATCACCAAGGCCTACACCACCCGCGTTGGGGCCGGCCCGTTCCCGACCGAGCTGTTTGACGACTTCGGCCGTCACCTGGCAGAGAAGGGCAACGAGTTTGGCACCACCACCGGTCGCGCCCGTCGCTGTGGCTGGTTCGATGCCGTAGCCCTGCGCCATGCTATCCAGATTAACAGCGTGTCCGGCATTTGCCTGACCAAGCTGGACGTGCTCGATGGCCTGGACACCGTCAAGGTGTGCGTCGGCTACAAGACCCCGAACGGCGAGATCCAGCGTCCGCCCATCGGCTGCGACGACTTTGCCGGTATTGAGGCGGTCTACGAGGAGCTGCCGGGCTGGAAGGAGAGCACCGTTGGGCTGACCAGCCTCGACCAGCTGCCGGAGAACGCCAAGGCCTACATCCGCTTCCTGGAACAGCAGATTGAGGCGCCCATCGACATCATCTCCACCGGTCCGGACCGCGTAGAGACCATCGTGATGCGTCATCCGTTCGGCGATAACTAAGGTGTCATTGGTGCCCTGCGGGGTACTGGGGCCACAACGAAAAAAGGCGAAGCGTTCTTGGCGCTTCGCCTTTTTTGTGTCCGCCAGACTGTGCCTGCCGGACGGGGCTAACCCTTGCGGGCGACGATGGTAGCGCGCTTGGGTCCCGGGTACCCTTCCACTGTCAGGCTGGGGTCGTCCGGGTCGAGGAAATCCTGCAGTGACTGGAAACGCATCCAGTCGGTTGAGCGCTGCTCGTCGGTCGTGGTGACAGTGACATCCACCACCCGGGCGTCGCGGAAACCGGTGCGATCCAGCCAGCGCAACAAGGTGTCGCAACTGGGCAGGAACCAGACATTGCGCATCATTCCGTAACGATCCTCCGGCATCAGGCTGTAACCTTCCGGGCCGTCCACCACCAGGGTTTCCAGCACCAGCTCGCCGTTCGGGCGCAGCGTATCGCGCAGCTCCACCAGGTGATCCAGAGGAGCGCGGCGGTGATAGAGCACGCCCATGGAGAAGGTGGTGTCGAAGTATTCCAGGTTGCCGGGCAGGTCCTCCAGCCGGGCGGGCAGCATGTGCACGTCGGCGGCTTCCAGGTAGTTCTTGACGCTGAAGAACTGCATCAGGAACAGCAGTCCGGGGTCGACGCCAATGACCTGCTCGGCACCTTCACCGGCCATGCGCCAGCAGTGGTAACCGGAGCCGCAGCCCACGTCCAGCACCCGGCGGCCTTCCAGGTTGCTCAGGTAGGGCGCCACGCGGTCCCACTTCCAGTCCGAGCGCCATTCCGTATCAATACCCACGCCGAAAAAGTCGAAGGGCCCCTTACGCCAGGGCATCAGTCCGCGCAAGCCGGCTTCGAGATCCTTCTGCTGGGTGGGATTCAATGGTCCGTCGGTCTTGAGTGTGACCGCCGGTGCATTGAGGTCGGCTTCCACGTTATGCAGGACCGGCAGCTGTGACAACGCGTCGTTCCAGCGTGCCAGATCGCCGTGAGGGTTGGTCTCGAAGCGTCGGTGCAGTTGATCGGCAATGCGGTTGGCCCAGTCCTCCTGGCCGCCGGATTCCAGGTCGGCAAGCAGAGGCTGAAAGCGATGTTTCCAGTCAAACACAGAGGGTTCTCCTAGCTCAGGGCGCCTTGAGCGCCAGCAGGGACACGAAATTGAAGCATTGATACCAGAGGGTGACCCGGTCGAAACCGGCGTCCAACAGGCGTTCGCGGTGCGTGGTGATGGTCTCTGGAATCAGCACCTGCTCGATGGCCGTGCGTTTCTGGCTGATTTCCAGGTCGGAGTAGCCGTTGGCGCGCTTGAAGTCGTGGTGCAGGTCCGTTTGCAGGGCCTGTTCCCAGTCCATCTCGAAGCGGATTTTCTCCGACAGGATCAGGGCGCCGCCGGGGCGCGTGGCGTTGGCGATGCGTTGCAGCAGGGCCGGGCGCCGTTCCGGCTCGACGAACTGCAAGGTGAAGTTGAGAGTGGTGACCGAGGCGTTTTCCAGCTCGCTCTCAAGGATGTCCTCGCAGCGCAGGTCCACCGGCGCGGGGTGGTCATCCAGGGCGATGAAGTGCTGCCCGCGCTCAATCATGTCGGCGGAGTTGTCGACCCCGATCACGCGGCAGCGGCGATCGCCGACGCCGTGGCGCATGGCCAGCGTGGAGGCGCCCAGCGAGCAGCCCAGGTCGTAGCAGTGGCTGTCGTCCTGGGCGAAGCGCTCGGTGATGATGCCGATCATCGGGATGATCGTCGTGTAGCCGGGCACCGAGCGCCGGATCATGTCGGGAAAAACCCGCGCCACGGCGGCATCAAAGCGGAAGTCGCCGCCCTCGGAGCGGGCGTCGGTATAGATGCGGTCGGTTTCGAACAGCGGCTTTTGCTCCGGCTGGTCTGACTTACTCATCGCTGTTTCCGGCGTCGGTGCCGGTCTCCTTGGCTGGGGTGTCCGGGCGCGGTGCGGGATTGCAGTGAATACCGCGATTCCTGTAATCCACCAGGACGCCTTTGAGGGTTGCGTCGGTGTCCGAGGCCACGGCCAGGTAGCCGCCGTGACATTCGGCGTGCAGCTGAGACGGTTTGGGCGACATGCGGTAGTCCTCCCTGGGGCCCACGTAGATCGCCTCGAATTCGCCCACCGGCACCCGCGCCTTGTCGTCGCTGTGCACGATCCGGCCGCTGAACTCCAGCACCAGCACGGTCCCGAGGATGGATAGAGCCGCGACGACCAGCAGTGCACGAATGCTGAAGCGGCGTTCGTCGGCGGCCATGATCAGAAGGCTCCGGGCAGGCTGATGGCCGGCGCCTGGAGCGCGGCCAACTGCTCGCGCAGGGCGAGGATCTGATCGGACCAGAAACGCGGCTGACCGAACCAGGGGAAGAATTTCGGGAATGCGGGATCGTCCCAGCGGCGTGCCAGCCAGGCGGCGTGACCGATCTGGCGGTAACAGCGCAGCGGCTCGATCAGGAAGCGTTCCCGACGGTTGAAATCGCGGAAGGTTTCGTAGCCTTCCAGTAGCTCGCCGAACTGCAGGGACTGCTCGCGTTCGTCGCCGTTGAGCAGCAGCCACAGGTCCTGGATGGCCGGACCCTGGCGGCAGTCGTCCATGTCCACGAACAGCATCTGCTCGTCGCGCACCAGGATGTTGCCGGCGTGGCAGTCGCCGTGCAGGCGCAGCGTGTCCACCGGACCGGCTTCGTCAATGCGGGCGCGGCAGGCGGCCATCAGGTCGGGAATCAGGGAGTCCCAGGCCGGGCGCAGGTCGTTGGGAATCAGGCCGCTTCCGGTCAGATAGGCGCTTTTTTCCTCCAGGCCCTGCAGGATATCCAGTGTCGGGCGTGACTCGAAGTCGCATCGGGCGCCCACATTGTGCAGTTGGCCCAGCCACTGGCCCAGACGCCAGAGCATGTCCGGTTCGCTGGTATCCGGGGCCTGGCCGCCCCGCTGCGGGAACACGGCGAAGAGGAAGCCGTTATGCTCTGCCAGCGTCTTGCCGTTGGCCAGCTCCAGTGGGGCGACGATCGGCACCTCCGCTTCGACCAGTTCACACGAAAAGCGGTGTTCTTCCTCGATCTGCGCGCGGGTCCAGCGCCCGGGACGATAGAACTTGGCTACCACCGAGGGGGCGTCCTCGACACCCACCTGGTAGACGCGGTTTTCGTAGCTGTTAAGCGGGAAAATCCGGCCGTTGATCCAGAAACCGGCTTCCTCCATCGCGTCCAGCAGGACGTCAGGCGTCAGGTCGTCGTAGGGGTGTCCGGATGCAGGTGATCCACTGTCAGACATAGTTCCAGCCGCTTGGGATTCAGGGAGCGCAATATACCACAGCTCCCCGCTTCACTCAGCCCGTGGCGATTCAGTGGATGAGGGGCTCGTCGCGGTGCATTCGCTGGAGGTGATACCAGTTTTTGTCGAGCTCCCAGCGAATCCGGTCAACGCGGCTGTCGGCCAGGACCAGATTTCCGGCATGGGCCTGAAGATGGGCAAATTCCCGCTCGGCGCGTTGCCAGTCCCGGTGATTGTCGCCCAGGGCTCGCATGCCGGGAAACAGGGTACGTAAGGCTTCCTGGGTGCTCACCTCGAAGGAACGCGGCGAGCTCATGATGGCGGTATCGCCATCCACCCGCAGCACGCGGAATAGGTAGGGGTAGCTGTTGAGCTTGGGATCCGCCTGCAGGTGGTTGTTCAGTGAAATGACCTCCATGCCGCGCCAGCCCAGCCAACCGACGAATATCGCCGCCACCAGCATGACGATCAGGAACTGTTTGCTGTCCGACATAGGTACTGCAACTCCCTGCAAGGTACGCCTTCGGAGGCGAGGTCAACGCCGATTCTGGCCCCAGTATAACCGCTTTGCGGAAACCTGCGAATGCGACTTATCGCGTCAGCCGATCCGCCACCGCTTCCGTGCGCGACCGCCGGGACGCCGCCACCAGCCCCGCCAGCACCAGGACGCCACCGGCCAGATGATAGGACTCGATGCTCTCGCCCAGGGCCGGCACGGCAATCAGCGCCGCGAAAACCGGGATCAGGTAGGCGAAAAGCCCGGCAACCCCCGGGCCCAGCGTGCGAACCCCGTTATTCCACATGAAATACGCCGCAACCGAGGGCAGCGTGCCCACGTAGAGCAGCGCCAACAGGTTGCCGGTGCTCAGGGCAAAGCCGCCCTTGTCATGGACTTCCCACAGGTAGAACGGCAGGATCATCGGTGTACCCAGGGTGATCAGCACGCAGAGCAGTGGAAATAGCGGGACCGATAGCGGCCAGCGTTTGAGCAGCACCGAGTAGAGCGCCCAGCTGCTGATCGACAGGATCATCAGCAGGTCGCCGGGGTTGAAGTCCAGGCCCAGCAGGGTATCCAGGTTGGCGCGTGTGAGGATCGTTAGCACGCCGCAGAAAGCGAGGATCAACCCCGTCAGTTGCGTCCGGTGGGGCAGGGTGCGCAGGATCAGTGCCGAGAACAGCACGATCATCAGGGGCATGGTAGAGCTGACCAGCGCGATGTTGATGGCCCCGGTGCTTTGTGCCGCCAGGTACAGGATGGTGTTGTAGGCGCCGACGCTGAAAAAGGCGAGGGCGATTACCTTGGGCCAGTTGGCAAGCAGTTCCTGCCGGTAGCGGAGCACAGCCTGTATCGTGAACGGCAGCAGATAGACGGTGGGAATCATCCAGCGCCAGAACGACAGGGCGAACGGCGGAATGCTTTCGGACGTTCCCCGGGCGACCAGCGCGTTACCGGCCCAGAAGAACGTCGTCATAACCAGGCCGGCGATGGCCAACTGGCGGGATGAAGGTTGCACGGATCCTCCTTGTATTATGTCCTTGTAGGAAGACCGAGCATGGTAGCACTCTCCAGGGGTTGCGCCGACAATCGGGTAGCCGTTGTATGGAATGGTCACAGAGGTGCCGGGTGGAACAATGACAGAAGACGTCTTTTCGGTTGATGCCGTCGTGATCGGTGCCGGGGTGATCGGCCTGGCCTGCGCACGGGAGTTGGCACAGGCGGGGCAGGAGGTGGTGCTGCTCGAAGCCGGTCCGCACTGGGGGGAAGGCACGTCCTCGCGCAACAGCGAGGTGATTCACGCCGGTCTGTACTATCCGCCGCAATCGCTCAAGGCCGCTACCTGCATCGCCGGTAAGCAGGCGTTGTACGACTATTGCGCGTCCCGCCGGATCCCGCATCGCCGTACCGGCAAGTGGATCATTGCCACCGCGCCGGAGCAGGAGGCGGCGCTGGAGGCCATCGTCCGACGGTCGCAGGCGTGCGATGTGCCCCTGGAAACCGCTGATAGCGGGCAGGTCCACAGCGCCCTGCCGGACGTGCGGGCCAGCGCCGGACTGTTCTCGCCTACCACGGGTATCGTCGACAGCCATCAGTTGATGCTGGCGCTGCTGGCGGATTTTGAAGCGGCCGGGGGCATGCTGGTGTGCCGGGCGCCGGTGGAATCGGTCACGTCCGATCGCGATTGCGGTCCTCACCGGGTGGTGGTGGGCGGCGAATCGCCCACGATACTGTCCGCACCGCGCGTGGTGAACGCCGCCGGGCTGGACGCGATCGATCTCCTGGCGCGCTGGTCCGGGTATCCGGAGGCGGTGAGCCCGGCCCAGTACTACGCCCGGGGCGTCTATTTCAGCTACAGCGGGCGTCACCCGTTCGATACGCTGGTCTACCCGGTGCCGGAGCCGGGCGGGCTGGGAGTCCACCTGACGCTGGATCTGGCTGGCCAGGCCCGTTTTGGTCCGGACGTCGAATGGATCGGGTCGGTGGATTATCGGGTGGACTTGGCCCGTGCGTCGGCGTTCGTCCGCTCGATTCAGGGCTGGTGGCCGGGCCTTGAACCGGAACGGTTGCAACCGGCCTACGCGGGCATTCGCCCCAAACTGGGGCCGGCCGACTCGGGTTTTCACGATTTCCTGATCCAGGACGAAAGCACCCACGGGTTATCCGGTGTGGTCCACCTGCTGGGTATCGAATCGCCGGGGCTGACTGCCAGTCTGGCCCTGGCCCGCCGCGTGGGTGAGCGTCTTAACGTGTCGTCAGCGGGGTGACCGGCGTTCGCGCCAGGGCCCAGACCTCAACCGTCTCCACGCCGGCGCGTTTCAGGATGCGGGCAATCTCATCGATGGTGGCGCCGGTGGTCACCACGTCGTCCACCACGGCGACATGCGCGGGCAGGCTGCCCTGAACCCGGAAGGCGCCGCGCAGGTTGCGTTGGCGCTGGCGCCGTGACAGGGCGGATTGCGGGTCGGCTTGCCGGGTGCGGGTCAGGCCGTTCCTGCGTACCGGAATCGTCAGCCGATCCGAAAGCCAGAAGGCAATTTCCTCCGCCTGATTAAAACCCCGCTGGCGTTGCCGTTCGGCATGCATGGGAACGGGGAGCAGACAGTCTGGATAGCAGGTGCCGGTATTGGCCAACTGCTCGGCCAGCATTTCCGCGAGCGGCCTTCCGTATACACGTTCCCCCCGATACTTGAAACGGCCGATCAGGCGGTTCACCGGGAACGCGTACAGCCAGGGCGTGCGGACCCGATCGAAAGCCGGAGGATTGGCCAGGCAGCGCCCGCAACGTTGGGCTCCGGCCTGGTACGTTGCCGGATCCATGGGCAGTGCGCACTGCACGCAGGCGGTTGTGTTCGCATCGAGGTCGGCCGTGCAGCCGCAACACAGACCGGGCCCGCTCGTGGGGCTCAGGCAGGTGGGGCAGGGATGTTTCGAGGTCCATGCGCCGTTAACCTTTCGTCCAAGTCTGGTTGACAGCTCCCGCAGTGTCCTTATCATGTGCTCAATCCTTGAACAGAAGAAGCGCCGGAGCCGATTTCCGGCCGCTGACCAAGAACCATACAGGACTTTCCCACATGACCGCATCCGCCATCCGCCACAACTGGACGCTGGCCGAAATCCGCCACTTGCTCGACCTGCCTTTCAACGATCTCGTCTTCAAGGCGCAAAGCGTGCACCGGGAACATTTCGATCCCAACGAGGTCCAGGTAAGCACCCTGTTGTCGATCAAGACCGGCGCCTGTCCGGAAGACTGCAAGTACTGCCCGCAAAGCGGCCACTACAACACCGGCCTGGAAAAGGAAAAGCTGCTGGAAATCGAGAAGGTGGTGGCCGAAGCCAAGGCGGCGCGGGAAAAAGGGGCGTCGCGCTTCTGCATGGGCGCTGCGTGGCGCAGTCCGTCCAAAAAAGACATGCCTTACGTGCTGGACATGGTGCGCCAGGTCAAATCCCTGGGCCTGGAAACCTGCATGACACTGGGCATGCTCAACGAGTCCGAGGCCGGTGAGCTGGCCGAGGCGGGGCTGGACTACTACAACCACAACCTCGATACCTCCGAGAAGTACTACAACCACATCATCACCACCCGGACCTATCAGGACCGACTGGTGACCCTGGACAACGTGCGCAAAGCCGGCATGAAGGTCTGTTGCGGCGGCATCATGGGCATGGGCGAGGACGAAGACGACCGTGCCGGGCTGATCCTGCAGCTGGCCAACCTGCCGCAGCATCCGGAGAGCGTGCCCATCAACATGCTGGTCAAGGTTGCCGGTACGCCGCTGGAAGACGTGGAGGATCTGGATCCGTTCGAGTTCGTGCGCACCATCGCGGTGGCGCGGATCGTGATGCCCAAGTCCCACGTGCGCCTGTCCGCCGGTCGCGAGAACATGAACGACCAGATGCAGGCCCTGTGCTTCCTGGCCGGCGCGAATTCCATTTTCTACGGCGAAAAACTGCTGACCACCAACAATCCGGAAGCTGATCACGATCGCCTGCTGTTCAAGCGCCTGGGCATCCGTCCCGAACAGCGCAGCGAGGCCCACACCGACGAGGAACGCGAAGCGGGCCTGATCGACGAGATGGAAAAGGAACGCAACCGGCATCTGTTCTACGATGCCGCCGAACGCCAGTCTGCCTGAGGTCGTCGTGCGGGACTTTCGCGCTGAACTGGAACAACGCCGCCAGGATGGCCTCTATCGCACCCGACGAGTGGTGGACACGCCACAACAGCCGGCCATGGTGGTTGATGGGCAAGACGTGCTGTCGTTCTGCAGCAACGACTATCTGGGGCTGGCCAACCATCCAGAGGCGGTTGCAGCCGCCCGTAACGCCCTGGGCGACACCGGGCTGGGCGGTGGCGCCTCGCACCTGATCTGTGGCCACCACCGCGCCCACCATGAGCTGGAAACGGCGTTGGCGCGCTTTGCCGGCTACGAAGAGGCGGTGTTCTTCTCCACCGGCTACATGGCCAATATGGGCGTGATCAGCGCCCTGGCCGGTCGTGGTGATACGATCTTTTCCGACCGTCTGAACCACGCGTCGCTGATCGACGGCTGTATTCTGAGCCGTGCCCGGGTCCGGCGTTACCCGCATTCCGACGTGGCGGCGCTGGCGGCCATGCTGGCGGAGACCGACGGCCACAAGCTGGTGGTCACCGACGGGGTGTTCAGTATGGACGGCGACGTGGCGCCCCTGCCGGAGCTAGTCGCGCTGTGCCGCGAGCACGATGCCCTGCTGGTGGTGGACGACGCCCACGGTTTCGGCTGCCTGGGGCCCCAGGGGCGCGGCAGCGTGGCGCATTTCGGGTTGAGCCCTGAGGATGTGCCGGTCGTTATCGGCACGCTTGGTAAGGGCGTCGGAACCAGCGGCGCGTTTGTGGCATCGTCCGCGCTGATGGTCGACTACCTGGTCCAGAAAGCCCGCACCTACATCTATACGACGGCCATGCCGCCGGCGGTGGCCCGGGCCACCTGCACCAGCCTGCGTCTGGTGGAGCAGGGCGATGACCGACGTGCTCATCTGGGCCGCCTGGTGGCCCGTTTCCGCCGGGAAGCCCGCGCCATGGGCTTCACCCTGATGCCGTCCGAAACCCCCATCCAACCCATCCTGCTGGGCGACGCCTGGTCCGCCATGGCGCTGAGTCGTGAACTGGAAGCTCGGGGGATCTGGGTCACGGCCATCCGTCCGCCGACGGTGCCGGAAGGCGAATGCCGCCTGCGCGTCACCTTCAGTGCCGCCCATACCGAGGCCCACCTGGATCGCCTGTTGGGGGCCTTGTCCGACTGCCGTCAACTGCTTTCCGGTTCGGCCGCATGAGGTCCGGAACACGTCCGCTGATGTTGATCAGCGGCTGGGGCGCCCCCGTGTCCATGATCGAGCCCTGGGTGGATGGCAGCACCTACGATGTCACGTCCGTCAGCCTGGATACCTCATCCGTGGGCCCATCCGCGAACGTGGATGAACTGGCCGATCGTTTAATGGAGGGTCGTGATGATCGTCCGTTGCTGGTGGGCTGGTCCCTGGGCGGCCTGGTCGCCATGGCGATGGCCCGGCGGGCCCCCGATCGTATTCGCGGTGTGATCACCGTGGCTTCGACCCCCTGTTTCGTGGCCCGTGACGATTGGCCGACCGCCATGCCGCCGGATACCTTCGATCGTTTTCGGCAGGGCCTGGCGCAGAACGCGCCCCGCCATTGGCGTCGCTTTCTGGGGCTGATGGTCCATGGTCTGGCGGACGACAAAGCCGCTCGTCAGTCGCTTCGACCCTGGCTCGACGCGGGGCCCCAGACCGACGACGTCACCCTGGGACAGACCCTGGAATGGCTGGCGGACACCGACCAGCGTGACGACTGGGCGAACCCGGTGGTGCCGACCCGGCATCTGTTTGGTGAGCGGGACGCCCTGGTGCCGCCGGCCTGCGCGTCGGCCTTCGACGGAAACGGGGGGCAGCGGATCTCTGATATGGCGCATTGGCCGACTGGTCTGGCGTTGTCGCGGGTGGCCCGGGAAATCGAGGAGTTTGATCATGAACATGCCCGTCAGTGATCCGGTGTTTAGCCCCTCCGGGTCTGCACTGCGCGGCCGGAAGAGCGTCATCGCCCGGGATTTTGGTGACGCGGCCGCGAGCTATGACCAGGCGGCCCGGTTGCAGAGGGCGATGGGGCAGGCACTGATCGATCGGCTGCCGCCCGACGCCGTCGGGTGTGGCCGGGTGCTGGACCTGGGGTGCGGTACCGGGTATTTCCTGCCCGTCCTGCAGGCGCATTTGCACCCGCAGCGGCTGACCGGTGTTGATCTGTCGCCGGGGATGCTCGAGTACGCCCGGCGCCACCGCAGCGTCGAGGCCGACTGGCTGCTGGCGGATGCCGAATCCGTCCCGCTGCCGGACGCCAGCCAGGATGTTGTTTTCTCCAACCTCATGATTCAGTGGTGTGCCGACCCGGAGCCGGCGTTGCGCGAATGTCGCCGGCTGTTGCGGCCGGGCGGCTGGCTGCTGTGTTCGACACTGCTCGACGGCACCCTGGCGGAGTTGGCGAGTGCCTGGGAAACCGTCGATCCGGGGCAGCCCCATGTGAACGATTTCGAGTCGGCGACGGACCTCCGATCCAAGCTGGCGGCCGTCTTCCCCCATGGCGAGCTGCACCAGCGCACGCTGCGCCTGGACTACGCCCACCCCGCCGACCTGCTGCGTGAACTCAAGGCCCTGGGGGCGCACCACAAGGCGCCGGGGCGCCGCACGTCGATGACGGGGGCGACCCGCATCCGGCAACTCTACCAACATTACCCCCGGGCATCGGACGGGACCGCGCCAGCCAGCTACGAGGCTGGGTTTCTGGTGGCTCGTCGCGGCCGGGATTGATTGAAAGGAACCCGTCAGACCATGGCAAAACACTCTTTCTTCGTGACCGGCACGGACACCGGTGTCGGCAAAACGCTGGTGTCGGCGACCCTGCTGCACGCGGCCGCAGAGGCCGGACTCCGGACGCTCGCGATGAAGCCCATCGCATCGGGCTGCGAGACCACGCCGGATGGCCTGCGCAACGAGGACGCCCTGGCGCTGCAGGCGGCGATGACCGAATCCCTGCCGTACGACCAGGTGAACCCCATCGCCCTGGAGCCCGCCATTGCGCCCCACATCGCCGCCCAGCAGGCGGGGCGGCAGTTGACCGCGCAACGCCTGGTCGGCCTTTGCCGGGGACTGCAAATGCGTTCGGCCGACCTGATGCTGATCGAAGGGGCGGGTGGTTGGCGTGTCCCGCTCAACGATCGTGAAACCTATGCCCGGGTGCCGCAGGAGCTGGGTGTGCCGGTTATTCTGGTGGTCCCGCTGCAATTGGGGTGTATTAGCCACGCGCTGCTGAGTGTGGAGGCCATTCACCGCGACGGACTCAAGGTCGCGGGCTGGGTGGCCAACCGGATCTCACCGGAGCCCATGTCCATGGAGCCCGAGAATCTGGACTACCTGAAAAGCCACATGCCGGCACCGCTTCTCGGGGAGCTGCCATGGCAGGAAGAGCCCGATGCCCGGGCCCTGGCGAAATGCATACATTTGCAAAACTTGATTGAAATCTGACCAGCGTTTTGCTTGAATGCTGGCATGGTCTAAACCGTGGTAGCCATGATGATCAACAACAGTTTCGCAATCGGTATACAGGGCATTCAGGACGGCATGATGGGCGTGGATACGTCCGCGCGCAAAATTGCCCGTGCCGGTACCGACGGCCCCCAAGGCACCAACGCCGAAGCCAGCAACAGCCTGGCGGAGCCGATCGTCGATATGCAGCTGTATGCCCGGAGTGTCGAAGCATCCGCCCAGGTCGTGAAGACCGCGGATGAAACCGTAGGGACCCTCCTCGACGTCATGGCCTGACCCGCACTGCCAGAGGAGCTGCTGCGGTGTCCATTGCACTCAGTGCCAATCCAGCATTCCCGGTCGGCGCGGCGTCGCCCCAGACGCCCGCCGCCGCAGCACGCGGTCCCGAATCCTCGCGCGACTCTGACTCGTCAGCTTCTTCCGATTCATCGTCATCCCGGCGGGATGCGGCTCCCCGTGGCGAGCAGGCGCAGGCCCGCAACGGACAGCGCCTGGATGAAGCCGAACTCGCCGAACTGAAAGATCTCAAGGCCCGTGATCGCGAAGTGAGGGCCCATGAGGCTGCCCACCAGTCGGTTGGTGGCCAGCATGCCGGCGCGGCCAGCTTCACCTATTCCCGAGGCCCTGACGGCGTGAACTACGCCATCGGCGGTGAAGTGCCCATCGACACCGCGCCGGTCCCCAACAACCCCCAGGCCACCATCGACAAGATGCGCACGGTGCGCGCGGCGGCCCTGGCACCGGCTGAACCCTCCTCACAGGATCGCCAGGTTGCGGCCGAGGCCATGCAAACCCTGATGCAGGCCCGGGCGGAGTTGTCGGCCAACTCGTCCGATTCCGAGCAGGATGCGGCCTCGTCTGACAGCGCGTCGGAGTCGGAAGGCAACGCGCGCCAGCAACGCGAAGCCGATACGGCGTACCGTTCGGTCGCCCGTCTGGACGACGCTCGCGAAGCCGCCGACGGCGAATCGCCCCAGTCCCCGGCCTTCCTGGCCTCCGCCTGATTTCCCGCACCTCGCGCTGCAACCCCGGATAACCGCGTTGTCTCCCACCGAGGGCCTCTTTTATGACGTTGCCCGGCTCATTCGGTTCGCCACAAATTGCGTAACTAAGTCTTGACACATCCGCTGCTGCAAACGTATGTTTCAAACAACTGTTTAATTGATGGGTAATGCCAGTGTCATTGCCCGCGAGTAAAACCAGGCTGGTGATCCGTCGCATCGCTGGCGGACACGACTGATAACCGAGGTGGAACCCATGCCCGAGTACAAAGCGCCCCTGCGTGACATTAAATTTGTGATGTCCGAGCTTCTGGACAGCGAACAACATTACGCCAACCTGGAAGGTGCTGAAGACGCGACTCCGGATATGGTCGACGCGATTATCCAGGAAGGCTCCAAGTTCTGTGAGCAGGTTCTGTCGCCGCTGAATCAGGTGGGCGATCAGGAAGGCTGTACCTGGAGCGAAGACGGCGTGAAGACGCCGACCGGCTTCAAGGAAGCCTACCAGCAGTATGTGGAAGGCGGCTGGCCCTCCATGACCGCGGATCCCAACTACGGCGGCCAGGGTCTGCCGAGCTCCATCGGCATCGTCATGAGCGAGATGGTCGGTACGTCCAACTGGTCCTGGGGCATGTACCCGGGCCTGAGCCACGGCGCCATCAACACCATTGAGCAGCATGGCTCCGATGAGCAGAAAGACGTCTACCTGACCAAGCTGACCAGCGGTGAATGGACCGGCACCATGTGCCTGACCGAGCCGCACTGTGGTTCTGACCTGGGCATCCTTCGTTCCAAGGCCGAGCCGAATGCCGACGGTTCCTACAACATTACCGGCACCAAGATCTTTATTTCGGCCGGCGAACACGACATGGCCGAGAACATCGTCCACATCGTGCTGGCCCGCCTGCCGGGCGCGCCGGAAGGCACCAAGGGCATCTCCCTGTTCATCGTGCCCAAGTTCCTGCCCAGCGAAGACGGCTCCGTGGGCGAGCGCAACGCGGTGTCCTGTGGCTCCCTGGAGCACAAGATGGGCATCCACGGCAACGCCACCTGCGTGATGAACTTCGACGGCGCCCAGGGTTGGCTGATTGGTCCGGAAAACAAGGGCCTGAACTGCATGTTCACCTTCATGAACACCGCCCGCATCGGTACCGCCATCCAGGGGCTGGGTGCTGCCGAGTTGGGCTTCCAGGGCTCGCTGGCCTACGCCAAAGAGCGTCTGGCGATGCGTTCGCTGAACGGTGCCAAGAACCCGGACGGCCCGGCGGATCCGATCATCGTCCACCCGGACGTGCGTCGCATGCTGCTGACCCAGAAGTCCGTCGCGGAAGCGGCCCGTGCCCTGATCTACCTGGCGGCGCAGCAGGCTGACATCGTGCACCAGGGCAAGACCGAGGAAGAGCGCAAGGCCGCCGACGCCATGCTGGGCTTCCTGACGCCGATCGCCAAGGCCTTCCTGACCGAGATTGGCTATGAGTCCGCTAACCTGGGTATGCAGGTCTTCGGCGGTCACGGTTTCATCTCCGAGTGGGGCATGGAACAGAACGTCCGCGACGCGCGGATCGGTATGATCTACGAGGGTACCACCGGCATCCAGGCGCTTGACCTGTTGGGCCGTAAAGTGCTGATGTCCCAGGGCGAGTCGCTGAAAGGCTTCACCAAGCAGGTTCACGTCTTCTGCAAGGAAAACGCCGACAACGAACAGCTCAAGGAATTCGTCGAGCCGCTGCAGGCGCTCAACAAGGAGTGGGGCGACCTGACCATGAAGGTTGGTATGACCGCCATGAAGAACCGTGACGAAGTCGGAGCGGCCTCGGTCGACTACCTGATGTACTCCGGTTACGCGGTCTTCGCGTACCTGTGGGCGCGCATGGCCAAGGTGGCTCTGGACGCGATGGCAGAGGGTACCAGCGAGGAAGCCTTCTACACCGCCAAGGTGCAGACCGCACGCTTCTACTTCAAGCGCCTGCTGCCGCGCACCAAAGGCCACGCCGAATCCATGCTGGCCGGCGCTGACAGCCTGATGGATATGCCGGAAGACAACTTCGCGTTCTAAAGGACGCCGGCGACTGAGGCATGGAAAGCCCGCTCTCCCGGGGAGGCGGGCTTTCTGCGTCCAAGTGGTCCAGTGGACGTGACTCCAACGAAGAACAACGAGGGTTCGGGGTTAACAGGCCCGGCCCCGACAACATAAGATCAGAATACGCTCGCACAGAGAGGAATTCATCGATGGCAGATTATCAGGCGCCGTTGCGCGATATCCGTTTTGTCCTGAATGAAGTGTTCGACGCGCCGTCCCTGTGGGCGTCGATGCCCCGCCTGGCGGAGAACGTGGATGCCGACACCGCCGACGCCATCCTGGAAGAGGCCGGCAAGATTGCCGGCGGTGTCCTGGCACCGCTTAACCGGGAAGCCGATGAGCAGGGGTGTCGGTGGCAGGACGGCGAGGTCACTACGCCGGAAGGTTTCCGTGAAGCCTACCAGACGCTGCTCGAAGGGGGCTGGATCGGCCTGGGCGGTAACCCGGAGTTCGGCGGCATGGGAATGCCCAAGACCCTGGTTGCCCAGTATGAGGAAATGACCCAGGGCGCCAACATGGCGTTCGGCCTCGCCCCGATGCTGACCGCCGGGGCCTGCCTGGCGCTGGACGCCCACGGCAGCCAGGAGCTGAAAGAAAAATACCTGCCGAACATGTACTCCGGTGTCTGGTCCGGCGCCATGGACCTGACCGAACCCCACGCCGGCACCGATCTGGGCATCATCCGCACCAAGGCGGAGCCCAACGATGACGGTTCCTACAACGTCACCGGCACCAAGATCTTCATCACCTGGGGCGAGCACGACATGGCGGAGAACATCGTCCACCTCGTGCTGGCCAAGCTGCCGGACGCCCCCAAAGGCCCGAAAGGCATTTCCCTGTTCCTGGTGCCCAAGTTCCTGGTCAACGAGGACGGGTCGCTGGGTGAGCGCAACTCGCTGGCGTGCGGCTCCCTCGAGAAGAAAATGGGCATCAAGGCCTCCGCCACCTGCGTGATGAACTTCGACGGCGCCAGGGGCTGGCTCGTGGGCGAGCCCAACAAGGGCCTGGCGGCCATGTTCACCATGATGAACTATGAGCGCCTGGGCGTGGGCATCCAGGGGCTGGGCGCCATGGAGGCATCCCTGCAGAGCGCCCGGGAATACGCCCTGGAGCGCCTGCAGAGCCGTGCACCGACCGGCAAACAGGCCCCCGAGAAGGCGGCCGATCCAATCATCGTTCATCCGGACGTGCGCCGGATGCTGCTGACCATGAAAGGCTTCGTCGAGGGCGGTCGTGCCTTCTCCACCTACGTGGCGCAGTGGCTGGACATGGCCAAGTACAGCGACGACGACGCCGACCGGGCGAAAGCCGACGCCATGGTGGCGCTGCTGACGCCGGTGGCCAAGGCTTTCCTGACCGACCGGGGCCTGGATGCCTGTGTGACCGGCCAGCAGGTATTCGGTGGCCACGGCTACATCCGCGAATGGGGGCAGGAGCAACTGGTCCGCGACGTGCGTATCACCCAGATCTACGAAGGGGCGAACGGCATCCAGGCCCTGGACCTGATGGGGCGTAAGATCGTCGCCAACGAGGGCCGCTTCTTCGAGCTGTTTGCCGAGGACGTGGCCGCGTTTATCGAGGCCAATCAGGGCGATGCCGCGCTGGCGCCTTACCTGGAGCCGCTGGCGGCCTCGCTGGAGCGCCTGGCTGACGTGACCGAAGCTGTGATCGAGGCTGCCGTCGACGATCCCAACGAAGTCGGGGCGGCATCGGTCGAGTACCTGGATCTGTTCGGGCTGACCGCGCTGGCCTACATGTGGGCGCGTATCGTCAAGGCGGCGGCGCCGAAGGCCGAAGGCGACACCTCCGGCTTCTACACCGGCAAGCTCAAGACGGCGCGCTTCTACTTCGAGCGGATGCTGCCCAGGACGGTTTCCCTGGCAGAGGGTATCCGCAGTGGCAGCGAGGCGATGATGGATCTCACGGCCGACGAGTTCTGACGTCTCTTCCCTTGTCCGCGGGGTGAGCAAGCCGCCTGGAGACAGGCGGCTTTTTTGTGGCGGTCGATTCGCTGGCAGGAGAGGGGCGGGAAGACCCGTCTTGATCCGGACTAGCTCTTCAGCCGGTCGCGTATGCGCTGGTAGCCCTGTTTCAGATCTTCACCCACATCGTGGGCGGTGCGGTAGGCTTCTTCGCCAGCGTCGGACGCATCGTGCAGGATCTCGTCCATTTTCTGGCGGAAGCGCTCCCAGTATTGCTCCATATCGTCCCACTCGTCGCGGACATCCTGGCGTGCCAGGTGGAGCTGAAGTTTCAGTTCGTCGCGCTGCTGCTTGACGGATTCCGAGAGTTTGTGGAGGTCGTCTTTCCAGCTCATGGCGATGGGTCTCCTGTCGAGGTGATCTCGCTTAGAAGAACGATGCGCCCGAATTCGGGAAGCTGTCAACCGGAGATTGTCGCGGGCGGAGACAGGTTCCCGGCTCAGCGCCGGGCGGCCAGCTCGTTGGTGAGGGTGCGCAGGTGGTGCCAGGGCGGCAGGTCGCCGTAGCCCTTGGCGCTGCGGTCGATGTCGCTGCAGCGTACCAGGGCCGCGCGGATCTGCGGCGGTCGCAAGCGGCGTGCCGCCTGTTCCAGTTGCCGTATGCGCTGGGGCTGGCGAATGTTGTTGGAGCGGAAGAAGTCCTTGGCGGTATCGCCGCGCTGCAGTGCCTGCTGCAGGCGGCCGGTCATGCGCAGGTCGCGACTGAGGATGGCCAGCAGACCCAGGGGGCTGTCCTCTTCCTGCTGCAGGATGCCGATAATGCGCTGAGCCTGCTCCGCCTTGCCCATCAGGATGTCGCCGACCAGTTCGAATACGTTGAAGCGAGCGCTGTCGAGCACCACCTGGTTGACGATCTCCTCGTCAACGGTTTTGTCCGGCGCCAGCAGAGCCAGGCGATCGAGTTCCTGGCTGGCGGCCAGCAGGTTACCTTCCAGACGTTCACCCAGCTCTTCCAGGGCGCCCTGGGTCAGCTTGAGGCCGCGCGTCTTGGCGCGCTGCTGTAACCAGCCCGGGAACTTGTCGGGGTCGATGCCCCAGATGGGCACATGCACGCCCTTGTCCTGTAGCTGCTTGTACCACTTCCGCCGGGTTTCGGCAGCGTCCAGGCGTGCGCTGATCAGGATCAGGATGATGTCATCCGGCGGCGACGCCAGGGTCTGTTCCAGCACCTTGCGGCCGTCGCCCAGCTTGCCGGTGGGCAGGTGGATTTCGATGCGCCGCTTTTCGGCGAACAGGGACAGCGCGTTCAGTTCCTCGCCCACCTGGTTCCAGTCCAGGTTGCGATCGGCGTGGAAGATCTGCCGGTCGTTGAAACCGGCTTCCCGCGCCTTGGCCCGAATGCTGTCGCAGGATTCCTGCACCAGCAGCGGCTCGTCACCGGACACCAGGTAGACCGGTGCCAGCCCGCGGGACAGCACCTGGTCCAGCTGTGCCGGCGTCGTCTTCATGGTGTCTCCGGAGCCGCGTCGTCGGCCTCGGACTGGGCTTCCCGGTACTCGGCACGGATGGCTTCCAGGCGTTCCGGCGTTAACGGTGCCATGCGGAACAGGACCTGTTGGGCCAGGCGCTCGTAGAGCGTGTTGCGGATCTCGTCTTCCTCGCGACGCTTGGCCAGGACGTTGGTGTCGTCGTAGCTGTAGAACTCGCTGGTGCGCACCTCCGCATTGGCGACCACGGGCACCGCATCGTCACTGACCACGTTGACACGCAGGCTTTGGCGCAGATCGTACTCTGCCGCGGAGGCATCCAACTGGATGGCGCTGGCCCGACGGGTCTCGGAAAAGCGTCCCAGCTGCAACTGGTAGGCGGCGTTCTCCGGTTCCGCGGTCTGGATATCACCCTGGTCGAGCTGCGTTTTCACCGCTTCGCAGAGCTCAAACGGTACGCTGTTGTCGCAGGCGACGCTCAACGGCTGGAGCGCGCTGGACACGGGCGGTGCCCCGCGCAGCTGAAAGCCGCAGCCGCCGAGCAGTACGCTCAGCGACAACAGCAGGGCGGCCCTGGCGGCGGTCCGGTAATGAGGTTTCAATGCCATGACGTCTCCCGGCCTGGCGGTGAATCAGGGGTTCGATCAGTTGGCGACGATGTTGACTAGCTTGCCGGGCACGACGATGACCTTGCGGACCGTCTTGCCTTCGGTGAAGCGCAGGACGTTCTCGTCTTCCAGTGCCAGCTTTTCGACCTCGTCCTTGGCGATGTCGGCGGGCACGTCCACCTTGGCGCGCACCTTGCCGTTGACTTGCAGCACCATCTGGATGCTGGAGCGGACCATGGCGGACTTTTCGGCTTCCGGCCAGCGGGCATCGACCACCGCTTCCTCGTGGCCCAGCTTTTCCCACAGCGTGTGGCAAACGTGGGGCACGATCGGAGACAGCAGCAGGACGGCGGTTTCCAGGGCTTCCTGGACCACGGCCCGGTCGGCCTCGGTCTGCGCGTCCAGCTTGCCCACCTCGTTGAGCATTTCCATGACCGCCGCGATGGCGGTATTGAAAGTGAGGCGGCGGCTGACGTCATCGCTGACCTTGGCGATGGTTTCGTGGGTCTTGCGTCGCACGTCGCGCTGGGCGTCGTTCAGGTTGTCGGCGTCCACGGCCGGTGCATTGCCGCTGGCTACGTGCTCGCTGACCATCCGCCAGAGGCGCTTGATGAAGCGATGGGCGCCTTCCACGCCGCTGTCGGACCACTCCAGGGACTGTTCCGGCGGTGCGGCGAACATCATGAACAGGCGCACGGTGTCCGCGCCGAACTCGTCGATGATGGCCTGTGGGTCGATGCCATTGTTCTTGGACTTGGACATCTTGGACATGCCGCCGGATTCCACCGACTCGCCGTCGCTCTTGAGGCGGGCGGTGACCACCTGGCCTTTATCGTTCCGTTCGATTTCGACATCGGCCGGAGAGATCCATTCCTTGCCGCCGTTGGCGTCGTCGCGGAAGTAGGTCTCAGCCAGTACCATGCCCTGGCACAGCAGGCGCTTGAACGGCTCATCGCTGTTCACCAGGCCCACGTCGCGCAGCAGCTTATGGAAGAAACGGGCGTAGAGCAGGTGCAGGATGGCGTGCTCGATGCCGCCGATGTACTGGTCCACGGGCAGCCAGTAGTTGGCGGCGTCCGGATTCAGCATGCCCTCCTCGTAGTTGGGGCAGGCGAAGCGGGCGTAGTACCAGGAGGACTCCATGAAGGTGTCGAAGGTGTCGGTTTCCAGCGTGGCCGGCTGGCCGTTGTAGACCGTTTTGGCCCATTCCGGGTCTGCCTTGATGGGCGATTTTACGCCGTCCATTTCCACGTCTTCGGGCAGCCGTACGGGCAGTTGGTCCTCGGGTACCGGCATCTCGGTGCCGTCTTCCAGGGTCATCATGGGAATCGGCGCGCCCCAGTACCGCTGACGGGAAACGCCCCAGTCGCGCAGACGATAGTTGACCTGACGCTCACCGATGCCGGACTGTTCGAGGTAGTCGGCGATTTCCTCGAAGGCTTCCTCGCTGGTCAGACCGTTGTACTTGCCGGAGTTGACCAGAAAGCCCTTGTCCGTGAAGGCGGCTTCCTGAATATCGATATCCCGGTCTTTGGCGGAGATGACCTGGCGGATCGGCAGGCGGTATTTGACGGCGAATTCGTGGTCGCGCTCGTCGTGGCCGGGCACCGCCATCAGGGCGCCGGTGCCGTACTCCATGAGCACGAAGTTGGCAACGTAGACCGGGATCTGTTCCTGGGTCAGCGGGTTGGTGGCCTTGAAGCCGGTGTCGATGCCGCGCTTCTCCATGGTCGCCATTTCCGCTTCGGCGACCTTGTTGGTGCGGCAGCTCTCCACGAATTCGGCGACTTCGCGGTTGCGCTCGGCGGCGGCCAGGGCCAGCGGGTGCTCGGCGGCCACCGCCATGTAGGTGGCGCCCATCAGGGTGTCCGGGCGGGTGGTGTAGACGCGCAGACCGCCCTCACGCTCGTGCAGCGGGAAGGTCAGCTCGACCCCGGTGGACTTGCCGATCCAGTTGCGCTGCATAGTGCGCACCTGCTCCGGCCACTCGTCCATCTGGTCCAGGTCGCTGAGCAGTTCCTCGGCGTAATCGGTAATCTTAATGAACCACTGGGGAATCTTCTTCTGCTCGACGACGGCGCCGGAGCGCCAGCCGCGGCCGTCCACCACCTGCTCGTTGGCGAGCACGGTCTGGTCCACCGGGTCCCAGTTAACGGTGGCCATTTTCTTGTAGACCAGGCCCTTTTCGTAGAGCTTGGTGAAGAACCATTGCTCCCACTTGTAATAGTCCGGTGAGCAGGTGGCCAGTTCACGCTTCCAGTCGTAGCCAAAGCCCAGCTGACGCAACTGGTCTTTCATGTATTCGATGTTGGCGTAGGTCCACTTGGCGGGAGCGGTCCTGTTCTTGACCGCGGCATTCTCGGCGGGCAGGCCGAACGCGTCCCAGCCCATGGGCTGCATGACGTTCTTGCCCTGCATGCGCTGGTAGCGGCTGATCACGTCGCCGATGGTGTAGTTGCGAACGTGCCCCATGTGCAGCTTGCCGCTGGGGTAGGGGAACATGGACAGGCAGTAGTACTTGGGTTTTCCGGGCTCTTCCTTCACCGAAAAGGTGTCGTTGGTTTCCCAGAACTGTTGGGCCTTTTTCTCGATGTCCTGCGGGCGATATTGCTCGTCCATTCCTGCCATTACTGAGGTTACCCTGTTGTCGATTGGCGTGGCGGTCCGGCATCGAACCGGCACACCCTCAATTCACGTTCGTGACGCCTGTGGATTGGCATCACCGGGAGATGGCGCATTTTAACGCACACGGGGCTTTACAGGTAGCCTGTCCCGCGACGCGGTGGTGAACTGTGCCATCGGCACGCGGGGCCAGACTGTGCCAAACTGCAATCAGGCAGTATGTTGATGTCAGGCGGTCCATGTGAGGAGGTCGTCCATGAGCGAGAAGCAGACGCCGGAATTCACCGGCCAGGCGCTGAAAGTCTACAACCGGATGCTGGAGCGGGTCGTTGCGCAGCTCAATCAGGTCGAGCGCAAGAGCTGGGACGCCCTGCGTGAAAGCGTGGACGAGGCGGTCGAGTTCGAAAACGAACTGGAGGAAATGACCCGCGAAGAGGTCGACTTGCTGGCCGCCTACGTCAAGCGGGACGTTGGGCACCTGATGCATTTCGTGGAAGAGACCGGGGAGGGCGTCGGCGAGTGGCTGCGGCTGGATCTGGCGCTTATCGAGCGCCAGTTGCTCGACTTGTTGTTTTCGGTGGCGGACAGGACGCGTCTGGACACCCTGGAGCTGGACCACAAGCTGCACCACGATCCCGGCCAGTACATCGCGGGTGAAATCGCGACGGCCGGCGTGCTGCGTTGCGTGGCCTGCGGGCACATGGTGTGCCTGGTGGAAACCAGCCACATCCAGCCCTGTGACGCCTGCAACTCCCATTACTTCGAGCGAGTCACCGCCCGCTGGCCGCACGAGCCGGAAGTCAGCGGTGAGGCGGCGGGGCCGGAATAGGCCCGCCGTCCCGCATCCCGAACCGATCTACCCGGCGTGGGTCTGTCGACTTGGCTGAGCCAGTCGCCGCGGCCGGGCAAACACGATCAGGATCAGCGCCAGGGTCAGCGCCGGCCAGGAGCCGGCTGCCATGTAGGGTGTCTTGCCGGTCACGGTATAGACTTCGCCCCGCATGACGGCCTTTTCGAACTGGGGAATTCGCTCCGTAATCTGGCCCTGGTCGTCGATGATCGCGGTCACGCCGTTGTTGGTGCCGCGCAGCAGGAAACGGCCGGTTTCCAGAGCCCGCATGCGGGCGATCTGCAGGTGCTGCAGCGGCCCGATGGAGTGCCCGAACCAGCCGTCGTTGCTGATGGTGATCAGCAAGTCGGTGTTCCAGGCGTTGCGGGCCACGAAATCCGGGTAGGCGATCTCGTAGCAGATGAACGGCATCACCTTGTGGCTGCCAGCGTTCAGCGGGGCCTGATCGGACGGCCCCGGCGAAAAGCTGGACATGGGCAGATTGAAAAAGCCAATCAGTCCGCGCAGATACTGCTGCAGAGGCACGTACTCGCCGAAGGGCACCAGCTTCTGCTTGTAGTACATGCCTGTGCCGTTACCGATCGCCATGATGCTGTTGCGGAAGGTGTAATCCTCCAGCGCATCGCTGAAACCGTACCAGGGAATGCCGGTGATCAGCGTGCTGTCCGGGCCGAGCTTGCCGGCGATGTTTTCGATCAGCGGTCCGGCCTGGTCCTGGGTGACGGGGATGGCGGTTTCCGGCCACAGGATCAGGTCCTGGTTCCAGTCCCCGGCGGTCAGGCCCAGGTACGTTTCAATCTGTTGTTTCAGGAACTCCGGGTCCCACTTGATCAATTGCGGCACATTGCCCTGGACGGCCGTGATGCTCATGGGCTCGGCGTCCCGCTTAGTCCAGTGGACGGATTGGAGCAGCGGGCCGGCGAGCCAGGGCAATACCGCCAGAAGCGTGAGGGCCGCGGCGCCTGCCCGGCTATGGCGGCGGAACAGCATGACGCCGCCGTAGAGTGCAGTGGCGGACGCGACCAGCAACAGGGTAACGCCGTGAACGCCGGTGATCGGCGCAAACCCGGCCAGCGGTCCATCCACCTGCGCGGTGCCCAGGTAGAGCCAGGGGAAGCCGGTGAGCAGCCAGGAACGCACCCAGTCACCGATGATCCAGACACCGGGGAACAGGATCAGGCGATGCAGAGCCCGCTCGCCGGCGAGTTTGCCCCAGCCCCACAGGGTGAGGGCCGGAAACAGCGCCAGACCGGCGGCAAAGATCGCGGTCATGACGGCGGCCAGCGGCGCCGAAGTGTTGCCGTACTCGCTGATGGAGATGTACACCCAGGACGCGCCGCTGCCGAACAGGCCCAGCCCGAACAGCCAGCCGTAGAAAAACAGCCGGGTCGACGGGCGGGGCATGACGATCGCGAGCAGCAGCAGGACCGATACCGGACCCAGCCAGGTGAAGCCGAACGGGGAGAAGGTCAGGGTTTGCAGAACCCCGGCCAGGACCAGGGCGAAACCGCGCAGGAGTCGGGTCTGTTTGCTGTCAGGACTCACGGCGGCGGACCTGAATCAGTCGGATAACACGATTGTCCGCATTCAGGATGGTAACCAGGAAACCGCCAAACTCGACTTCCTCGCCGCGACGCGGCAGATGCCCGAACTCCTTCAGCACGACCCCTCCGATGGTGTCGAATTCCTCTTCGTCCAGCTCGCAGTCAAAGAATTCGTTGAAATCCTCGACCGGCGTCATCGCCTTGACCGCGTAGCTGCCGTCGGCGCGTCCCTTGATGTGGGTTTCCTCATCGAAGTCGTGTTCGTCCTCGATTTCACCGACGATCTGCTCAAGCACGTCCTCGATGGTGATCAGCCCGGCGGTACCGCCGTACTCGTCCACCACGATAGCCATGTGGTTGCGGGTTTCCTTGAACTCCTTGAGCAGCTGGTTGAGCCGCTTGCTCTCCGGAACGAACGTGGGCGGGCGCAGGATTTCCTTGATCTTGTTCCAGTTGAGCTCGTTGTTGAGCGCCAGGGGAAGCAGGTCCTTGGCCAGCAGAACGCCGATGACGTCGTCTTGGTTGTCGCCGATCACGGGAAAGCGACTGTGGGCCGACTCCATGATGTCGTTGAGGAAGGTTTTCGGTTCGGAACTCGCCTTGACGGTGACCATTTGCGAGCGCGGAATCATGATTTCGTCGACGCGCATGTCGGTGACCTGCATGGCGCCCTCGATGATGCTCATGGCATCGGCGTCGATGATGTTCTCGGATTCAGCGCTGCGCAGGAGTTCCAGGATGTCGTTGACTGATTCCGGCTCGTTGGAGAAAGCCTGGGAAATGCGTTCCAGCCAGGACTTGCCGCCCTGACTGCGACTCGAGTGATCGTCGCTCATGAGTCTTGGTCCGTGTCCTCTGCAAGATAGGGGTTGCTGAAGCCCAGCTCCGCAAGCAGGCGGATTTCAAGGGTTTCCATGATTTCAGCATCCCGGTCATCGATATGATCATACCCCTGAAGGTGGAGCATGCCATGAATCACCATGTGTGCCCAGTGGGCCGACAGGGTTTTGCCCTGCTCGTGCGCTTCCCGGGCGACCACCGGCGCGCAGATCACCAGATCCCCGGCCAGTGGGAGCGTTATGCCTTCCGGTTGTTCGAAGGGAAAGGACAGGACGTTGGTGGGGCGGTCTTTCTGCCGGTACTGGCCGTTCAGGGCCGCGCTCTCGTCCTCGTCGACGATCCTCAGGGTGACTTCGGAGTCCTCGTCACCCTGCCAGCCCTTTGCGGCCCAGGTCGCCAGGTTGTCGTCGTCCGGCAACCCGGCTGCAGCCGAGGCGTGCTGGATATCCACCGCCAGGTCGGTCACGGCTGGTTGGCCCCGTTCGAGATGTCTTCGTCGTGATCGTCATAGGCCTCGACGATGCGCTGTACCAGCGGATGGCGCACCACGTCCCGGGCGTCGAAACGGGTAAAGCCGATACCGGCCACCTCGCGCAGCACATTGGCGGCGTGCACCAGACCGGAATGCTGCCCGCGGGGCAGGTCGACCTGTGTGGTATCGCCGGTGATCACGGCGGTGGAACCGAAGCCGATCCGGGTCAGGAACATCTTCATCTGCTCGCGGGTGGTGTTCTGGCTTTCGTCGAGAATGATGAAGGCATTATTCAGGGTTCGCCCGCGCATGAAAGCCAGTGGCGCGATCTCGATCACGCTCTTCTCGATCAGTTTGGTGACCTGTTCGAAGCCGAGCATCTCGTAGAGCGCGTCGTACAGCGGGCGCAGGTAAGGGTCCACCTTTTGCGCCAGGTCGCCGGGCAGGAAACCCAGCTTTTCGCCGGCCTCGACAGCCGGGCGGACCAGCAGGATGCGTTTGACCTGTTCATCCTTCAGCGCCTCCACCGCGCAGGCCACCGCCAGCCAGGTCTTCCCGGTACCGGCCGGGCCGATGCCGAAGTTGACGTCGTGGGTTCGGATATTGTGCACGTACTTCTGCTGGTTCGTGCCGCGCGGCCTGGCCTGCAGCTTGGGCGTCTTGATGATGATCTGGCTGCCGTCGAAGGGCTGGTCGTCGGGCAGGCGCTCAAAACCGGATTCGCGGATGTAGAGATGCACCATGTCCGGCGAGATGTCGTCCAAGGCCTGGGTTTCCCGGTACAGATGGCGCAGGACTTCGGCGGCGGCATTGGCGTGTTCGGCTTCGCCGTCCACGCGGAAATGGTGGCCGCGGTAGCCGATCCGCACGCTCATGCGTTTCTCGATGTGCTTGAGGTGTTCGTCAAACTGGCCGCACAGGGCGGCCAGCCGGCGGGGATCGGCGGGCGTCAGGTCAAACTGTTTGGCTTCGTGGCTGTTCAAGCAGTCCTCACGGAAAATCAGTGGATGACCGCGCCCCGGGACCGGAACGCGGAACAATCAAACGATCAGTGGAGCCGGTCGTCGATCGGCATACCCCTCAATGAATTGGGGAGTGCTTCGACGATTTCAACGTCAATGAAGTTCCCCACCACATCGGGATTGTCGGTGCGGAAATTGACGATGCGATTGTTCTCGGTGCGCCCGGCGTATTCGCCCGGGTCTTTCTTGGACAGCCCTGTGACCAGGATGCGCTGGGTGGAACCCACCATCCGGCGGCTGATCTCGTGAGCCTGCTGGTTGATACGCTGCTGCAGGATGCTCAGGCGCTGTTTCTTGACGTCCATCGGCGTCTCGTCCGGCAGGTCCGACGCCGGGGTGCCCGGGCGCGGGCTGTAGACGAAGCTGAAGGAGACGTCGAAGCCGATGTCGTTGATCAGCTTCATGGTAGCCTCGAAATCCCGTTCGGTTTCGCCTGGGAAGCCGATGATGAAGTCCGACGAGAAGCTGATGTCCGGACGGATCTTGCGCAGACGACGCAGCTTGGATTTGTACTCCAGCGCTGTGTGGCCGCGCTTCATCGCCGCCAGGATGCGGTCGGAGCCGCTCTGGACCGGCAGGTGCAGGTGGCTGACCAGCTCCGGCACCTGCTCGTAGACGTCGATCAGGGCGTCGGAGAATTCAACCGGGTGCGACGTGGTGAAGCGGATCCGGTCGATGCCGTCGATGGTGGCAATCATGGTGATCAGCTCGGCCAGGTCGACGGTGTCGCCGTCGTGGGTTTCGCCCTGGTAGGCGTTGACGTTCTGGCCCAGCAGGTTGACCTCGCGTACGCCCTGGTTGGCCAGGTGCGCCACTTCGGCAATCACGTCGTCCAGCGGGCGGCTGACTTCCTCGCCGCGGGTGTAGGGCACCACACAGAAGGTGCAGTACTTGCTGCAGCCCTCCATGATGGAGACGAACGCCGACGCGCCTTCGGCTCCGGGCGTTGGCAGGTTGTCGAACTTCTCGATCTCCGGGAAGCTGACGTCGACCACGCCCACGCCGCCGTGACGGGATTCCTGGATCAGGTCCGGCAGCCGGTGCAGGGTCTGCGGGCCGAACACCATGTCCACGTAGGGCGCGCGGTCGATGATGGCCTGGCCTTCCTGGCTGGCGACACAGCCGCCGACGCCAATGACCAGTTCCGGCTTGCGCGATTTGAGCTGCTTCCAGCGACCGAGCTGGTGAAAGACCTTCTCCTGCGCTTTTTCGCGGATGGAGCAGGTGTTCAGCAGCAGAATGTCTGCGTCTTCCGGGGAGTCGGTCATTTCAACGTCTTCGCCGGCTTTCAGCAGGTCGGCCATGCGCGATGAATCGTATTCGTTCATCTGGCAGCCATGGGTCTTGATAAACAGCTTTTTGGTCATGGAACTCAGTGGGTCGTTGGTCAGTGAATCGTTGGATAAAGGGTAACGGGCTATTATAACGGCCTGATCAATCCGCAACCAGAGGCTGACTGCCCTTGTTGCCCGGTCGTGCTACCATACGCGGCCTTGTTTTTCGTGTCCCTCTCGCCGGTGGAGATTGTTTCCGGGCCGGGGAGTGGGCTGGACGTTCGCTGGAGTTGCCGGAATGGTTGCCAAGAAGTGTTACAAGATCATTTTCTACAATCAGGACGATGTTTTCGAAATCTACGCCGGGCATGTCTATCCCAGCGAAATGTTCGGCTTCCTGGAGGTTGAGGCGCTGACCTTCGGCGAACGCAGTCAGGTGGTGGTGGACCCGTCCCAGGAAAAGCTGCGCGGCGAGTTCGAAGGGGTGCAGCGCACCTACATCCCGATGAATGCGATCGTCCGCATCGATGAAATGGAACCGAACGAGGCGGAGCGTCCCATGGGGCGCGTTAAAAGCCCGGTGACTCCGTTCCCCGGTAATCCCGGCCAGAACCGCAACAAGGACTGAGGTCCACGGGAACGCCTATGACGCCGGAAAGACTCGCCCGCATCAAGCAGACTCTGGATCGCCGTCAGCCGGATCTGCACGTGCTGACCGACCAGATCCACAAACCCCGCAACATTTCCGCGATCATCCGCACCTGCGACGCCTTCGCCGTGGCCAATATGCACGCGGTCTGGCCGAAGGAGGGGTATCGCGCCTTCCGCAAGACCGCTGGCGGCAGTCATAACTGGGTCACCACCCACACCCATCCGGACATGCATGGCGCCATCGATGAATTGCGCGGCCAGGGCCGTCGGATCTACGCCGCGCAGTTTTCGGAGCGGGCGGTGGACTACCGCGATGTGGATTACACCGGGCCCTGCGCCATCGTGCTGGGCAACGAACTTGACGGTGTTTCGGCGGAAGCGGCGGACCGCGCCGACGAGCACATTATTGTGCCCATGATGGGCATGGTGGAATCGCTCAACGTGTCGTCCGCCTGCGCCATCATCCTGGCGGAGGCCCAGCGTCAGCGCACCGCAGCGGGGTTGTTCGACCGCCGCCGGTTGTCGGATGCGGAGTACGAGCGTCTGCTGTTCCGCTGGTGCCAGCCCCAGATCACCCGCTACTGCGATGACCGCAACCTGCCGTATCCGCCGTTCGATGTGGCAACCGGTGAGCTGATCGACGGCGTAAGCTGGATGAACGACGTGCGCGAAGTGCGTCGCAACCGCGAGCGGGCCCGCCCTGAAGATTTCGTTGAGCCCGCTCGCGAAGACTGATCGTCAACCCTGCTCGGCTTTGCTCTCCAGGTAGCGTTGCAGCTGCTCACGCAACGCCTTGGGCAGGCGTGTGATGGTCAGGGCGTCCTGGTCCTTGTCGTAGTACACCGCCTGGTTCATCAGGTCGGATGAGAACGACAGGCTCATGCCGCCGCCGGAGCCGGCAATCCGCACCAGTTTCTTGACCTTGCGATGATCCGGATGCAGTACGCCGTTTTCGGGCAGTTCCTCTTTCTCCGAGGCGAACTGGCGAAAACGGTCCGGCTGGTCCTCGTCCAGATAGCCGGAAAGCGCCTCGATTGCCACCGGTTCGCCCAGGGCGTGTTGTTCCTTGCAGAACTCATAGGCCCGGGCGCGCACCTGGCCGGCCTTTTCCGGCTCCTCGGTCTGCGAGGCGAAGGCCTCCACCGCGTTGAGGAAGGTCAGGGTTTCTTTCTCCACGTCCACCTGGTTGGTAAATCCGCACAGGCGAATGAAGAGCTCGCCGGGTTCGCCGGTACCGCGGGCGTGAACCAGGGTCAGGCAGTTTTCGCTGGGCTGGTCGCCGAGCCAGTCGTCCACTTCGAGCCGCAGTGCCAGGTTCAGGCGGGACAGGCTCAGTACGTCCATGGCGTCGAGCTTCTGCTCGTGATCCAGTCGCAGGGCGCTGTCGCTTTCCAGGGCGAACAGGTAGATGACTTCGCCGTCGGCCAGCGCTTCGTGTACCAGCATCAGGTGGCCGATGTACTCCTCCTGGCAGCCGGTGAGAAGTTCCTGCCATTGGCCGTACAGCTTGTCGGTCAGGGTTTCGAAGGTCTGCTTGCCTTCCAGGTAATCCCGGAACCAGGCGCTGGCCGGGCTCTCGCCGATGTCGTCGGAGAAGCGTCCGTACTTCTTGCCGGGTTTGGCGTTGAACAGGCGCTTGAGCTGCTTGTGGAGTCCTTCGTAGTCGCCGCCGGGTTCCGGCAGGGTCGGGCCTGGGCGGACCTGGGCTTCGTGTCCCGGTTGCATCTGGCTGGCAAAAGTAACGCGCAGCTGTTTGATGGCCATGATTGTCCTCTTCTAGAAACAAACCGCTAAAAAGCAAACGGCCACAACCCGCGCGAACGGGTTATGGCCGTGTTTGCCATTATGGCGGATATTGCCATAAATGTGCGGGGGAGCTTATCAGATCCGCTTCTTGCCGATCAGCTCCTGCACGATGCGGTCGGCCACTTCGGCGACGTTATTGTCGGCGTTGGCGGTGGCCGTGGCGCCGGCGATGTCGTCACCGATGTTGACGGCAACGGCGATCAGGCCGTGGGCGGTGAGCAGCTGCGCTCCCCGGCGGCGGTCGTCGGCGTTGCCCGCAGTGTCTTCGTTGAGGACCACACTGGTGCGGTTCAGGTCGAACAGTTTGCGTTCCACCGCACGCGCCAGTTCCGGCGCCTGGGTCCCGGCACAGCCGATGATGATCGGCTTCTGGGCCAACCGACGCTCGCGTTCTTCCGGAGTGACCGGCTGCAGGCTGTCACCGCTGTCCCTGGCCAGGCCGGCGATCATGCCGGCGCCAATGGTGACGTTGGTCAGGCGGTCGACGATGATGAATGCACCGGTTGCCCGGTTGCGCGGGTACGGGTCGAACGCCACCGGCTGGTTCAGCGTGACTTCGCACAGGCCGATCTCGTTCAGATCCAGGTGATCCCGGTCAGCGGCCTCATCCAGTGTGTTGACGTCGATCTGGTTGTGGATCGCCGTGATCGAGCCGGAGGTGAAGTTGGGGCCCAGCTTGATGTCGTAGAGGCGATCCTTAGCCATCGGGCTGTCGATCATCCACACGACGTGGGCGTCGAACTTGTTGCTCACCAGCGGCTCGTCGCCCGGCTTGACCAGCATGTCGCCACGGCTGACGTCGATCTCGTCTTCCAGGGTCAGGGTGACCGCCTGGTCGATGTAGGCGCTGTCCAGGTTGCCGTCGAAGGTGACGACTTCCTTGACCTTGCTGGTGCGGCGCGATGGCAGGGCCATGATGTCATCGCCCGGGCGAATCACGCCGGAGGCAATGGTGCCGCTGAAGCCCCGGAAATTCAGGTTGGGGCGGTTGACGTACTGCACCGGCAGACGGAAGTGCTCCAGGTTCTTGTCGCGGGCCACTTCCACCGACTCCAGGATTTCCATCATCGGCTGGCCGGTGAACCAGGGGGTGTTCTCGCTGCGGTTGACGACGTTGTCGCCCTCCAGTGCGGAAATCGGCACGAAGCGGATGTCCTGCAGGCCCAGCTTCTCGGCGAACTTCAGGTAATCCTGCTTGATGTCTTCGAAGCGCTCTTCGCTGAAGTCCACCAGGTCCATCTTGTTGACCGCCACCACGATGTGCTTGATGCCCAGCAGGGACGCGATGAAGGTGTGGCGACGGGTCTGGGTCAGGACGCCGTGACGGGCGTCGATCATCATGATCGCCAATTGTGCGGTGGATGCACCGGTGGCCATGTTGCGCGTGTACTGTTCATGGCCCGGGGTGTCGGCGATGATGAACTTGCGCTTGTCGGTGGAGAAGTAGCGGTAGGCCACGTCGATGGTGATGCCTTGCTCCCGCTCCGCCTGCAGGCCGTCGACCAGCAGGGCCAGGTCCAGCTTTTCGCCGGTGGTGCCCAGCTTTTCGCTGTCGGCTTTGAGGCTGGCCATATGATCTTCATAGATCATCTTGGTGTCGTGCAGCAGGCGGCCAATCAGGGTGCTCTTGCCGTCGTCGACGCTGCCGCAGGTCAGCAGGCGCAGCAGCTCTTTCTCTTCGTGTTGTTTCAGGTACGCGTGAATGTCTTCTGCGATCAAATCGGACTGGTGTGACATGATTCTGTTCCCGTAGATGCTGTCTGGCTGTCGGCGTTCGGCTTAGAAGTAACCTTCACGTTTCTTCTGCTCCATGGAGCCGGCGGAATCGTGATCGATTACGCGGCCCTGGCGTTCGGAGCTCTTCGCCAGCAGCATTTCCTGGATGATATCGGTCAGGGTGTCGGCCTTGGATTCGATGGCGCCGGTCAGCGGATAGCAGCCGAGGGTCCGGAAGCGCACGGATTTCATCATCGGCTTCTCGCCGTCTTCCAGCGGCATGCGGTCGTCGTCCACCATGATCAGGGTGCCGTCACGCTCAACCACCGGGCGCTCAGCGGCGTAGTACAGCGGAACGATCTCGATGTTTTCGAGATAGATGTACTGCCAGATATCCAGCTCGGTCCAGTTGGACAACGGGAATACCCGGATGCTTTCACCCTTGTTGATCTTGCCGTTGTAGATGTTCCACAGCTCGGGGCGCTGGTTCTTGGGGTCCCAGCGATGGTATTCGTCGCGGAAGGAGTAGACCCGCTCCTTGGCGCGCGACTTTTCTTCGTCCCGGCGGGCGCCCCCGAAGGCGGCGTCGAACTTGTACTTGTTCAATGCCTGCTTGAGCGACTGGGTTTTCATGACGTCGGTGTGCTTGGCGCTGCCGTGAGTAAACGGGCCAATGCCGGCGTCCACGCCTTCCTGGTTGATGTGGACAATCAGGTCCAGGTCGTATTTCTCGGCCTGGCGGTCCCGGAACTCGATCATTTCCTTGAACTTCCAGGTCGTGTCCACATGCATCAGCTTGAACGGGATCTTGCCCGGGTAGAAGGCCTTGCGGGCCAGATGCAGCATGACGGAAGAGTCTTTGCCGATGGAGTAGAGCATGACGGGGTTGTCGAACTCCGCGGCCACTTCCCGAATGATGTGGATGCTTTCAGCTTCCAGTTGCTTGAGATGCGTCAGGTTATACGTGGTCATGATCCAGTTACCGGTTGCATGGGATGCATATTGATTATAAGTGATCGAAACAGTCGTCGACTGGAGCCGCCCTGAGCCGGGAGTGTCACAGACGGTGCGGGCTCGGAATATGGGACGAGACTATATCAGAGATGCCCGCGCTATAAGAAGGCGAGGGACTATAGTTTAGCGGCATAAC
This sequence comes from Marinobacter sp. JSM 1782161, assembly GCF_011421605.1. Taxonomy (NCBI): domain Bacteria; kingdom Pseudomonadati; phylum Pseudomonadota; class Gammaproteobacteria; order Pseudomonadales; family Marinobacteraceae; genus Marinobacter; species Marinobacter sp. JSM 1782161. The sequence continues at coordinate 1,197,798 of NZ_WSSA01000002.1, read as the reverse complement.
AATATGCCCGAATGCGTTGTTTTCGGGCGGGTATTCGGGCGCGAAGGGTGCCTGTCTATTGATTGAGTTCGCGGGCTACGAACTGGTCCACGTAATCGTGGCCGTTGCCCTCGAACTGACTGAACTGCAGACCCAGGTGATACATCCTGCGGGATACCCTGCGAATATGCACGACGTAGCAGCGCGCCTCGACAGTGACCGACTGGACCGTAACCACCGGGATGGAGAAGCGGACGTCGAGTTCCACCGGGTCCTTGGGGGCAATGTTGCGTTTATCGGCAATCAGCGTGTCGAGCCGTTCGCTTTCGCATTCCACCATCATGCCGGCGCGGGACAGGTTGGCGGTGTGACAGGTCAGCGTATTGCCTTCACGATCGCTGACGATGACCTCAAGGCGGGTCGCGATGCGTTGCTGTTGACGTAGATTGGGTTTGCCGCCCATGGCTTTAAGGCCACTCCGAAGTGACGGTAGCGAAGAAAGTGCACTGCCCATAAGTATTATCTGATTATTTCCGTGAGATATCACTGACCGGTCTGGAGCCGGTTTGGTGAGCCCGGTTTAACAACTCGTCGCTAACGGCTTGAAAGCATAGACCTAAGTGAAAATTGGAGCAAGCGGTCTGTCGTTGTTGTCGTCGGATTTGTGGGCGAGGTCGCACCGTTAGGGTTGAGATATATCCTACAGGGCGCACGATTCGATGACGTTGCCGGTGTCGCCGGCAGGGTCTTGCCGCAATTTAAGGCTCTAGCGAAGGGAGGGTGTCGGAACGGGGAAACGGTGAATGACCATAAGGCACCGCGAGATGCCTTATGGTTTGCGGCCGGATCGGGTTCAGTTGTCCAGCTTTTTCTGCAGGATCTCGTTGAGCAGCTTCGGGTTGCCCTGGCCTTTGGAGGCTTTCATCAACGGGCCCATGAAGCCACCCATCAGCTTCTTGCGCTTCTTGGGATCCTCTTCCGCGCGATACTGGGCAATCTGGTCGCCCATATCCGCCAGGACGCCGTCCACCAGTTTCTCCAGCTCGCCGGTGTCGGAAACCTGCTTCAGGCCCTCACGCTCGATGATGGCATCAACATCCGCATCGTCGCCGTTCCAGAGTAGCTCGAACACCTTCTTGGCGCCGGAAGACGACAGGGTGTTGTCGGCAATGCGCTGCACCAGGGCGCCCAGGCGCTCTGCGGGCAGGGGGCTGTCCTTGATGTTCAGTTCCGCGGCGTTGAGGCGTGCGCTCAGTTCGCCGAGGATCCAGTTGGCTGCCAGCTTGGCGTCGCCGCCGGACTTGGCGGTGGTTTCGAAATAGAGGGCCGTGGCGGCGTTGTTGCTCAGCAGGCCTGCGTCGTAGTCGGACAGGCCGTAGTCGGCCTTGAAACGGGCTTCCTTGGCGTCCGGCAGTTCCGGCATGGCGGCGCGGATGCTGTCGATGAAAGTGTCGTCGATTTCCACCGGCAGCAAATCGGGACAGGGGAAGTAGCGGTAGTCGTTGGCTTCTTCCTTGGTCCGCATGGAGCGGCTTTCGTCCCGTTCACCGTTGTAGAGGCGGGTTTCCTGAACGATTTCGCCGCCGTCTTCGAGGATGTCGATCTGGCGTTCGACTTCCCGGTGAATGGCGGCCTCCATGAACCGGAACGAGTTCAGGTTCTTGGTCTCGGTGCGGGTGCCCAGTTGCTCGGTGCCTTCCGGGCGGACGGAGATGTTCACGTCGAAACGCATGGAGCCCTGGGACATGTCGCCGTCGCAGATGCCCAGTGAGGACACCAGACCGTGCAGCTTGCGGGCGAACGCCACGGCTTCCTCGGCGCTGCGCATGTCCGGTTCGGTGACGATCTCGATCAGCGGCGTGCCGGCCCGGTTGAGGTCGATGCCGGTCATGCCGTGATAGTCCTCGTGCAGGGACTTGCCGGCGTCTTCCTCCAGGTGGGCGTGATGGATGCGTACGCGCTTCTCGGCACCGTTGTCCAGGCGGATATCCACGTGGCCCGGGCCGACAATCGGCTCGGCCAGTTGGGTGGTCTGGTAGCCCTTGGGTAGATCCGGATAGAAATAGTTCTTGCGCTCGAACACGGAGCGCCGGTTGATCTCCGCGTCGATGGCCAGACCGAACATGGTGGCGTAGCGGAACGCCTGCTCATTGGCCACCGGCAGGGTGCCGGGCATCGCCAGGTCAACCGCGCTGGCCTGGGTGTTGGGCTCCGCACCGTAGGCGGTACTGGTGCCGGAAAAGATCTTGGTCTGGGTGGCGAGCTGAACGTGGATTTCCAGCCCGATCACAACTTCCCATTGCATGATGTGTCGTCCTTCCTTCTGGTTCAGCCCGCGGGCGTCAGTGTGTGCCAGTCTGTGGCCTGCTGGAACTGGTGGGCGGCGTTGAGCAGGCGCGCCTCATCGAAGTAGTTGCCAATCAACTGCAGGCCTACCGGCAGCCCGTCGATCTGACCCGCCGGCACGGACATGGCCGGAACCCCCGCCAGGTTGATGGCGATGGTGTAGATGTCTTCCAGGTACATCTTGACCGGATCGTCGGTCTTGGAGCCCAGGCCGAACGCCGGGGTCGGTGCGGCCGGGCCCATGATGATGTCCACGGACTTGAACGCCTCGACGAAGTCCTGCTGGATCAGTCGGCGGACTTTCTGGGCCTTGAGGTAGTAAGCGTCGAAGTAGCCGGCGGAGAGGGCGTAGGTGCCCACCAGGATGCGACGCTTGACCTCTTCGCCAAAGCCTTCGGCGCGGGTGCGGGTGTACAGGTCCATCAAATCCTGCGGGTTCTCGCAGCGGTGGCCGTAGCGCACGCCGTCAAAGCGTGACAGGTTCGCGGAGGCCTCGGCCGGCGCGATGATGTAGTAGGCGGCGATGGCCAGGTGTGTGTTGGGCAGGGAGATCTCCTGCACCGTGGCGCCCAGCTTCTCGTACTCGGTGATGGCCGCGCGGACCTGCTCGGCCATACGGCCGTCCAGCTGGTTGGTGAAGTATTCCTTGGGCAGGCCGACTTTCAGCCCTTTGAGGGGCTCATTCAGGGTGGTGGTGTAATCCGGCACCTTGTGGTCGACGCTGGTAGAGTCTTTTGGATCGAAACCGGCCATGACGTTGAGCATCAGGGCGTTGTCCTCGGCCGTGCGCGCCATGGTACCGCCCTGGTCGAGGCTGGAGGCAAAGGCGATCATGCCGTAGCGCGACACCCGGCCGTAGGTTGGCTTGAGACCGGTGATGCCGCACATGGCGGCCGGCTGGCGGATGGAGCCGCCGGTGTCCGTACCGGTCGCCGCCGGCACCAGCCGCGCGGCAACCGCTGCGGCGGAGCCGCCGGACGATCCGCCGGGTACGAGCTGCTCGCCCCAGGGGTTGACGGTTGCACCGAAATAGCTGCTCTCGGTGGAGGAGCCCATGGCGAACTCGTCCATGTTGGTTTTACCCAGGCATACCGCACCGGCGTCGCGGAAACGGGCGCTGACGGTGGCGTCGTAGGGCGGAACGAAGTTCTCCAGCATGCGCGAGCCACAGGTGGTGCGCACGCCGTTGGTGCAGAAGATGTCCTTGTGGGCGAAGGGAATGCCGGTCCAGGGTGTGGCGTTACCCTGGGCGCGTCGCTCGTCCGCGGCGCGGGCGTCGCGCAGGGCCTCGTCCTCGGTCACCGTAATAAAGCTGTTGGTCGACTTGTCTTCGGTGCGGATGCGGTCGAGGAAGTGCTGGGTCAGTTCGACGCTGGAAACGGTGCCCTGCTCCAGGTCGCGGGCCAGTTCAGCTACAGTCTTGTCGTGCATAATGCGTGTCCGTAACAGTGCAGTTCGTCAGTAGGCGAGGGCGGTGCGTCGTATCACTCGATGACGCGGGGGACCAGGTACAAACCATCCTCGGTGGCCGGGGCGATAGCCTGGAAGGCCTCGCGCTGGTTCTGTTCGGTCACTTCGTCGGCCCGCAGGCGCTGAGTGGCGTCCAGCGGGTGCGCCAGCGGCTCCACCGATGACGTGTCGGCGGCCTGGAGCTGATCCACCAGGTTCAGGATGTTGCTGACGTCCCGTTCCAGGGACGCTGCCTGACCGTCTTCCAGACGAATGCGCGCCAGCAGGGCGACTTTTTCGATCTCATCGCGGGATATGGCCACGTGAACTCTCCACTTACCATGTACTTGATGGCGCAGTATGGTAACAGATTGCGCTGTCATCGGGAGGTTTTGGGGAACGGAAAAGCGGTCTGGCAGTCACAGTCGGTCGCGCGTCAACGCCGTCGGCGTCTGGTCCAGACATGGCGCCGTTCCTGGCCCGTATTAGCCTTGCCTGACCTCGGGCCCACTGCTAAAGTTGCCGCATTCATTTTTGCGACTGCACTCCTCAGGTTGAAAATACGCTAATGCTCATCAAGAAAATACGTGGTCTTTTTTCCAGTGACTTGTCCATCGACCTGGGAACGGCCAATACCCTTATTTATGTTCGTGACCGCGGCATCGTGCTGAATGAGCCGTCTGTTGTAGCGATTCGCACCAATAATGCCCAGAAGATGGTCGCCGCCGTTGGGGGAGAGGCCAAGCGTATGCTCGGTCGTACGCCGGGCAATATTACCGCGATCCGTCCGATGAAAGACGGTGTGATTGCCGATTTCGTTGTGACCGAGAAAATGCTGCAGCACTTCATCCACAAGGTGCACGAGAACAGCTTTATTTCACCGAGCCCGCGTGTTCTGGTGTGTGTGCCGAGCAAATCGACGCAGGTCGAGCGCAAGGCCATCCGCGAATCAGCCATGGGTGCGGGCGCGCGCGAGGTGTTCCTGATTGAGGAGCCAATGGCAGCGGCGATCGGTGCCGGTCTGCCGGTGGAAGAAGCCAGCGGTTCCATGATCGTCGATATCGGTGGTGGCACCACCGAGATCGCCATTATTTCCCTGAACGGGATTGTCTACGCCGAGTCGGTGCGCGTTGGTGGCGACAAGTTCGATGAGGCCATTGTGACCTACGTGCGTCGCAACTATGGCAGCCTGATCGGCGATTCCACCGCCGAGCGCATCAAGCACGAAATCGGCTGTGCCTATGAAGGCATTGAGATCCGCGAAATCGACGTGCGCGGCCGCAACCTGGCCGAGGGCGTGCCCCGGGCCTTCACCCTGAACAGCGAAGAGATCCTCGAGGCGCTGCAGGAATCCCTGGCCCAGATCGTCCAGACCGTCAAGAGCGCTCTTGAGCAGTCGCCCCCCGAGCTGGCGTCTGATATCGCCGAGCGAGGCATCGTGCTGACCGGCGGTGGCGCCCTGTTGCGAGGCCTGGACAAGCTGATCAGCGAGGAGACCGGCCTGCCGGTGATTGTCGCCGAGGACCCGCTCACCTGTGTGGCCCGCGGCGGCGGCAAGGCGCTGGAGGTGATTGACCGCGGCGGCATTGGCATGTTCTCGCACGAAGGCTGATCGGCCTGTCAGTAAAGAACCAGACGGCGCGCTCGGACGCGCCGCATTTATGGCCGCCGCTGACGACTTGTCGCAGCGGCGGTTGTCGTTTTATGGGGGAGAACTGAGCTATCAAGACACTGTTTGCAAGAGGTCCCATCCCGGGAATCCGGCTGTTTCTCGTGGTGGTGCTGTCTCTGGTGCTGGTGGTTCTCGATTCCCGTTTCGAACGGGTGGACGAGGTACGTAGCTGGCTGGGATCGGCCCTGACGCCCGTCATCTGGCTCGGCCATGTTCCGGAGAGCCTGAGCGAGTGGAGTGAAGACGTCTTCACCAGCCGCGATGAGCTGCTCGAGGAAAACGAATCCCTGAAGGCGCGCCTGCTGATTCTTGAGCGTCGTTCGATCAAGTATGCCTCCCTGGCGGCGGACAACATCGAGCTGCGCCGTCTCAACGACGTGTCGGCCCAGTTGGACGAGAGCGTGGTGGTGGCGGATGTCATCGGCGTGTCCCCGGATCCGTTTTCCCACGAAGTGATCATCAACAAAGGCCAGCGCGACGGCGTCACCGAAGGTCAGGCGATTCTCGATGCCAACGGCCTGATGGGGCAGGTGATCCAGACCAGCCGGTTTACCTCGCGGGTACTGCTGGTGTCCGACAGCAGCCACGCGGTGCCGGTGGAAGTGCTTCGCAGCGGTGTGCGTGCCATCCTCCTGGGTACAGGCAGCGCCAATACCCTGGAGTTGGTGCACGTGCCGGATACCGCCGACATCCGCGAAGGCGATGAGCTGGTCAGTTCCGGCCTCGGCGGCCGTTTCCCCAAAGGTTATCCGGTGGCTACCGTCATCCGGATCCACAGTGAGCCCGGCGAGCCCTTCGCCAGCATCCAGGCGGAGCCGGCGGCGCAGCTTAACCAGAGTGACCAGGTACTGGTGGTGTTCCAGCCCACTAACCGCCGGCAGTTGCAGGCGTGCGAAGACGGCGCCAGCGACATCGACTGTCCGCCGGCGGATCCTGTCGCCGAAGAGACGGCCGCCGAAGGAGAGGCACCATGAGTCTGTCGGTTATCAGTTATCCGGTGTTTGCCGTCAGCGCCCTGGTGGCTCTGGTGTTGTCCATCTCGCTGTTCCCGGCGGACTGGCTGATCCTGCGCCCCGAGTGGGTGGGGCTGATCGTCTTCTATTGGACCTTCCGCGCGCCCAACCGTTTTGGCGTGTTGGTGGCCTGGGTCCTGGGGCTGCTGCTGGACGTGCTGGAATCGAGCACGCTGGGCATCAATGCCTTCTCAATGGCGCTGGTCGCCTTCCTGGTGTTGACCACGCACCAGCGGCTGCGGATGTTCCCGCTGCCCCAGCAGTGCCTGATGGTGTTCCTGCTGCTGGGCATCAACCAGATGTGCGTGCATTTTGCCAACCAGTTGCTGGGCGCGGACAACCCGGGCTTCACCTATTTGCTGCCCGCCCTCACCAGTGCTGTTGTCTGGCCGGTCGTGTGCGCTATTCTCGACCGTTTGAACCTGAAACTGGCCTGATCCGAGGAGACCTGGAACATCATGCGGTCTGTTGTATTGGCCTCCGCCTCCCCGCGTCGCCGGGAACTGCTTGAACAGATGGGACTCTCATTTACCGTGCAACCGGTTGATATCGATGAGTCCCCGCGCCCTGATGAGCGCCCCGAGATCTACGTGGAGCGTCTGGCTCGCGAGAAAGCCGAGGCGGGACTGGCCCGGCTCGGGGATCCTTCAGCGCTGGTGCTGGGCTCCGACACCACGGTGGTCTGCGATGACCGTATTATGGGCAAGCCCGTCAATGAGCGGGACGCGGCGGACATGCTGCGCCTGTTGTCTGGTCGCACCCACAAGGTGATGACGGCGGTGGCGCTGGCTGGCGATTTCGGGTGTTACGCGCGTCTGGTGGTTACCGAAGTGCGCTTCCGGTCCCTCGATGAGGCTGAGATCGCGGCCTACTGGCAGACCGGAGAGCCCCGGGACAAGGCGGGCGGCTACGGTATCCAGGGCAAGGGCGGGATCTTCGTCGATGGGCTCTGGGGCAGTTACAGTGCGGTGGTGGGCCTGCCTTTGCAGGAAACCGCCGAGCTGTTCGAGGAAGCAGGGCAGCCCGTGTGGCAGTGCTGGTCGTCCACCATGGAGAAGTCGGTATGAGTGAGGAAATCCTGATCAACGTGACGCCGGTCGAGACCCGTGTGGCGCTCGTGGAGAATGGCATGTTGCAGGAAACCTACGTCGAGCGGACCAGCCGCAAGGGCATCGTCGGCAACATCTACAAGGGTAAGGTGGTACGGGTGCTGCCCGGGATGGAAGCGGCGTTTGTGGATATCGGTCTGGAGCGCGCGGCGTTCATTCACGCTTCCGACGTCATGGTGGTGGGTAACAACAACGACACCGAGGCCGACACACCGAAGACCGTGCCCGATATCCGCTCGCTGCTGCGCGAGGGCCAGTCGCTCGTGGTCCAGGTCACCAAGGATCCGATTGGCACCAAGGGCGCCCGCCTGACCACCCAGCTGTCCATTCCGTCCCGCTATCTGGTGTTCATGCCGGAGGTCCAGCACATCGGGATCTCCCAGCGCATTGAGGATGAGACCGAACGCAACCGGCTCAAGGCGCTGGTGGAGCAGAGCGCCGAAGAGCTGGGCGCCAGCAGCGGCGGCTACATCATCCGCACAGCCGCCGAAGGCGCGTCACCAGAGGATTTGCTGGGGGACATGCGTTACCTGCACCGGCTCTACCAGTCGGTGATCGAGCGCAATGCCACCGGCAAGGCGCCGTCGGTGGTCTACCAGGATCTCCCGCTGTTTATCCGCACCATCCGCGACCTGATCCGGCCGCAGACCGAGAAAATCCGGATCGATTCGCGGGAGAGCTACCAGCGAGTAATCGAATTCGTCGAAGAGTTCGTGTCGGAGTTTTCCGACAAGGTGGAGTATTACCCGGGAGAGCGCCCGATCTTTGACCTGTACAGCGTCGAGGACGAGATCCAGAAAGCGCTGAGCCGCAAGGTACAGCTCAAGTCTGGTGGCTACGTCATCATCGATCAGACCGAGGCGATGACGACCATCGACATCAACACCGGCGCGTTCGTGGGTCACCGTAACCTCGAGGAAACCATCTTCAAGACCAACCTGGAGGCGGCGCGGGCCATCAGCCGGCAACTGCGCCTGCGCAACCTGGGTGGCATCATCATCATCGATTTCATCGACATGGAGGATTCCGAGCACCAGCGCCAGGTGCACCGCATGCTGGAGAAGATGCTGGAGCGGGATCACGCCAAGACCAAGATCACCGGCGTATCCGAACTGGGCCTGGTGGAGATGACCCGCAAACGGACCACTGAGAGCCTGGGGCAGGTGCTGTGCGAGCCCTGTCCGATCTGTGACGGGCGTGGCTTCCTCAAGACCAGCGAGACCGTGTGCTACGAGATCCTGCGGGAAATCATGCGGGTCAACCGTGCCTACGAGTCCGAGAGTTACCTCGTGATGGCATCGCAATCCGTCGTCGACCGCTTGCTGGATGAGGAATCCGACAATGTCGCCGATCTGGAAACCTTCATCGGCAAGAGCATCCGCTTCCAGGTGGAGCCCCTGTACAGCCAGGAGCAATACGATGTGGTTCTCCTCTGACGGCGCCGGGGTGGCACTCCCATCTTCCTTGCCCGGAACAACACCCCGCCGGGCACCCGGCCGGCCTCTTCACGGCTAGTATGGCGGTAGGTGCATGGACGTTCCGGGTCATACCGAAAAGGCAATGAAACACACCCTGTTGCGCTGGTTGTCGCGCCTGGCCACCGTGGTTTGGGGGCTGGTGCTGCTGATCCTGATCCTGGCTGCGCTCTACGTGGTGGCCGGGCGCCAGCTGATGGGCTCCATCGAGAGCTATCGTCAGACGGTTGAGTCGGAGCTTTCCGCGCGCCTGGGGCAACCGGTGCGCATCAATCACCTGGTCGGGCGCTGGGAGGGGCTGGATCCGGAATTGACGGTGTCCGGGCTCAGCGTCCTGGCCCCCGGGGACGGCGCCTCCGTGGTGGCCCGGGTCGATCAGGTCAATATCCGTCTCGACTCGTTAACGTCCCTGGCCCGTCAGCGTCTGGTGTTCAGCGACCTGGTGGCCAGCGGCCTCGACCTGACGCTGGAGCAGACCAGTGACGGATCGGTGCGCCTGGAAGGGGTTTCCCTGGCGGCCGCCGAAGACGCGCAACCCGACGCCGGCGCACTGGACTTGCAGGTCTGGATCGAGCGGCTCGGTGAGGTCTTGTCAGACCCCTACGTGCAGCTGAATCAGGTGCGGCTGGGACTGGCCGTGCCCGGAGAGGAGCGCCGCACCTTTTTTATCCCACAGGTGGACCTGAGCTACGAGCAGGGCGTTTTCGCCGCTTCCGGTCGCGCCATGCAGCCCGATGCCAACACCCAACTGGCGAGCTTCTACCTTGAGGGCAAGCATTTCTTCCGTGGGGATTTCGACGGCACGCTGTTTGTCGATGTGGATTCCGGGCGCCTGTTCGACGCGTTGATCCGGCGTTACCAGTGGGAGCAGCGGGCCATCGAGAGTTTCGAGGCGGGCGGCCAGGGCTGGCTGCATTTCCGGGGAGGGCGGATCATCTCCGTCAACGCCCAGGTCGCTATCCCGCACCTGCGGTTCAAGTCCGAAGGCGAAAGCCGGGCGCCGATCGAGGACCTGAGTGCCCACGTGGGTTGGCGCCGTACCGACGATGCGGGCTGGGCGCTGGCGATCCGCGACATGGGCTGGTCCTGGGCCGGCGAGCGCGCGTCCGGTATCGATCTGGACCTGGTTCGCGGCGATCAGTGGAAGGCCCGGGCCAACCGCATCCCGCTCGGCATACTCTCGGACATGGCCCAGGCCATTGCCCCGCTGGACGCGCGGATCACCCGGGCTCTGGCCAACTACCAACCCGCCGGAACGCTGGAGAACGCGGCCCTGACGGCCGACACCCTCAGGTCCTTCCAGCTCCGCGCAAATCTCGACGATGTCTCGATCAGCGCCTACGACGGAGCGCCCGGCGCCAAGGGGCTGGACGGCCACCTGGAGATGACGCCGGATGAAGGTCATGTGCTGGTGGATAGCGCGGATGCGGAAGTGGGCTTCCCGCAGCTGTTTCGTGCGCCCTGGACGCTGGATCGTTTCAAGGCCCGGGTGAACTGGCGGATCGATGGCGGTCGCAAATGGGTCTGGTCGGACCGCATCGAAATGCAGTACCAGGGAGATACCCGCATTGAAGGCGCCTTTGAGCTGGAACTGAACGACCCGGGCGCCGATACTCTGTCCATGCGCGTGGAAAGTCGGAACATGACCGCGCCGATGATTGCCGACTTTGTGCCGGTCCATGAGGTGGATCAGGAATTCTACCAGTGGTTGACCGGCGCGGTTGAGGAAGCGGATATCGAGCAGGGCGTTTTCTACGGCCACGGGCAGGTGAACCCGGGGTCACCGCCGGGCAGTTTCACGACGTCCATGGCGTACCGGTTCCGTGATGCGCGCATCCGCTACGATGACCAGTGGCCGGAGGTCACCGGCGCCAGCGGTCGGGTTGAGGTGCAGGGTGCCCAGGCCGACATCACGCTGGATGCCGGTGTCACCGGCGGCCTGCAACTGGAGCCCAGTCGCGTGCAGGTGGACGGGGACGCGAGTCCCGCCCGGCTGTCGGTGCAGACAGCCGCCGCCTTCAGCGGCGAACGGGTGCCGTACTGGTTGGAGAATTCCCCCCTGGGCGGTTTGGCCGGAGACGCGGTCAGCGGCGTCAGCGTCGCGGGAGACTACCATCTGGACCTGGGGCTGGGGCTCGCCCTGGATGACGATGACAGCACCGACGCCGATCTGGACCTGGCCCTCAAGGTGGCCGATGGTCGCGTTACCTACGACAGCCTGGACGTGGCCTGGGAGCAGATCAACGGAGCCCTCCGCTATCGCAGCGGCAGCGGTTTTTCCGGCGATGCGCTGAATGCGCGGTTCCTGGGGCGGCCGGTGGAGTTGTCGCTGGTGCAGGACGGTGGCGACGCGCCGCTGCAGGTTCGCCAGCGTGGTCGATTTGATGTGAACGACCTGGCCGAACGCGTTGGCATGGAGACGCTGCCCGGCGTGGAAGGTCGTGCTAGTTACCTGGCAACGCTCGGACTGGGTGCCGACGGCGCCTCGATGCTGGGTATCGAGTCGTCGCTCTCCAACCTGTCCATCGACTGGCCCGAACCGCTGGGCAAGGCCATGGGTCAGCCGGCGCCTCTGTCAGTGATCGTCAGTTGGGGACAGGAAGGCGGATACCAGGTTTCGGGGCACTGGGAAGATCGGGTGGCCTATCGCCTGCGCTGGCAGGAAGGGCAGCTCCAGCGGGGGCGCCTGGAGCTTGGTACCGACTCGACATCGCTGTCCGGTGAGCCGGGACTGGAGATCATCGGCCACCTGCCGCGGGTCAATGTGGCCGAGTGGTCGTCAGCCTGGGACCGCCACGCACTCTCACAGCGGGTTGGGGATGCCGGCGTCGGTTCCGCGCCCGCATGGCTGCAGCGGATAGCGTTGACTGCGGGGCGGGTGGAGGCCGCGGGACAAGGCTTCGATGACGTCATCGTGACCGCTCGGGCCGATCAGGATGACTGGTTGATCTGGCTGGGTGGGCCGGATGTGACCGGGCAGGTTCGTCTGCCGGCCGACAGCAGGCCAATCAGCGTGGACCTGGACCAGTTGAGTCTCGCCCGGGAGAACAACACGGATGCCGATCAGGATCGGGAGGAGGCCGCGTCGGGGTTCCGGGAAAGGGGCGTTGCCGACTGGCCGGACGTGGATGTGAATATTGACTCGGTGGTCCTCAACGACCGCGATTACGGCGGTTGGTCGTTCAGGGTGCGTCCCGCGGCCCAGGCGCTGCAACTGGAAGACCTGCATGGGCAGGTGGGCTCTCTGGCCCTGGATGGCAATCTCATCTGGAGCGCGGGTTCGGCGGATTCGCCGGAGACCACGCACGTCAATGGCGTGCTGGAGGGTGAGAACCTGGCGGACCTCAGCGACTGGATCGAGGGGGAAGTGCCGCTCAAGAACAACAAGACGCGCGTGGACATCGACCTGCAGTGGCCGGGCGGTCCGGACCGGGCGTCGTTGAAGTCGGTCCGGGGCAGCCTGGCATTCCGGCTCGATGATGGCGTCATTCTCGAACGTAACAACATGGCCCAGATCTTCCGGATCTTCGGCGTGCTCAACTCGGATACCCTGCTGCGTCGTCTGCGCCTGGATTTCTCGGATCTCTACGAGGCCGGTGTCGCCTTCGATGCGATCTCCGGGACCGCCAACCTCAGGGACGGCACCCTGACCCTGGATCCCGAACTCCAGGTGGTGGGGCCATCGGGCGCGTTCAAGATCACCGGGACCACCGACATGATTCGCGAAACCCTGGATATGCGCCTGGTCGTGGTATTGCCACTGACCCAGAACCTGCCCCTGGCCGCGTTGTTGATGGGCGCGGCGGCGCCGGTGGGCGGGGCCCTCTTTGTGCTCGACAAAGTGCTGGGTGAGCCCCTGAGCCGTCTGACCAGTGCGACCTACAGTGTGCAGGGCCCCTGGAACGATCCTCAGGTGGATCTGCGCAACGTATTTGATACCGGCGACTGAGACACCGGCGACCCCAGCAGCAGATGCCGTGTGTATTCGACGTTCGCGCTTGACGCCGGCCCCGCTTTCGCTGTTTATTCAGAGTCTCCCTGGAAGACACCCGATTACCCGAAGAAACCCAGGCAAAATGGACAGGACCCGACCAGCGGATGGCGGGTCGCGTCAGGAGGTTGAGCGATGACTCAAACGGTTGCTGTATTGCAGATGGTCAGTGGTCACGACCTGGAGAAGAACCTGTCGGATGCCCGGGATCTGCTGGAGGCGGCGGCCCGGAAGGGGGCGACCGCGGCGGTGCTGCCCGAGAACTTTGCCGTACTCAAGACCCGTCAGATGCTGGAACAGGGTCTCAAGGAGCGTGAACCGTCGGGGCCTATCCGTCAGTTCCTGGCGACCGAAGCCCGGCGTCTGGGGCTCTGGATTATCGGTGGCTCCATGCCCATCGCCGCCCGCCCGGATGGAACTCCCCTGGACGCGCGCGTTCGTGCGGCGTGTGTGGTGGTCAATCCGGATGGGGACGAGGTGGCGCGTTACGACAAGATCCACCTGTTCGATGCTCAGGTGGAAGACGCCCAGGGCCGCTACCGCGAGTCGGATACCTTCGAGCCCGGCGACGAGATCGTGGTGGTCGACACGCCGCTTGGCAAGCTGGGGCTCGCGATCTGCTACGACCTGCGCTTTCCGGAACTGTTCCGCCAGCTGCGGGCCAAGGGGGCCGACTGGGTGAGCCTGCCCAGCGCTTTCACCTACCAGACCGGGGCGGCCCACTGGCACCCGCTGCTGCGGGCCCGGGCCATCGAGAACCAGGTGTGGATGGTCGCCGCGGGGCAGGGCGGACAGCACGATGAGAAGCGTCGTACCTACGGCCATTCCATGGTGGTCGATCCCTGGGGAGCGATGGTGGTGGAAGTCAGTGAGGGTATGACACTGGCGACCGCCAACCTGGATTCGCAAAGGCTGACGGTCACTCGCGACCGGATGCCGGTCTGGTCGCATCGCCGACTATAATAGCCGTTTCTGTCACTCTAGCCGGGGCGGTGTGAGGCGGCCAAACGTCTACGCGCCGCCCGGGTTTTCCTGATCGTCGATGCATTCGCGCAGATAGCGGAACAGCTTCTTCGACTGGCCGGTATTCTTCTCCTTGGCGACATCCCGCCGGGCATTGCGTGCCAGGTTGCGCAAATGCTGCATGTCGGAGGCGGGGCAGTAGTCAAAGAACTCGCCGACGACGCTATCGCCTTCCTGAATCATGCGGTCACGCCAGCGCTCAGCCAGATGCTGGCGCCGGGTATGCTCGTCGCTGCCGGCATTCTGGGCTTCCAGCGCGCGCACCACCTCATCCAGGTGCTCCTCGTTGCGCATTACCTTGCCGACGTACTGAAGATGGCGGCGCTTGGCCTCGTTCTGGCGGATGCGGCGAGATTCCTCAATGGCGGCTCGCAGCGTGTCGCTGATGGGCAGTGCCTCGGCCTGTTCCGGGGTGAGTGCCAGTAGCTGCTTACCGATGGCCTGCAGCGCGTGCATTTCCCGCTTCAGTTCGGATTTACTCTTGAACTCGACCTCGTCCGGGTCGTAATGATCGTGCTCTGTCGTCATGCTGTGTCCATCGGTTCTTGGCCCGGGCGATGCGGTTCGCTCAGGCGTAAATCAGGGTGGCCAGCCCCAGGAAGGAAAGAAACCCCACCACGTCCGTCACCGTCGTCAGGATCACGCCGCCGGCCAGCGCCGGGTCGATGTTGCGCGCTTTCAGGAACAGCGGCAGCAACGTGCCCACCAGGGCGGCGGCGATCAGGTTAATGATCAGGGCCGAGGCAATGATAACGCCGATCATCGGGTCGGCAAACCACACGGTGGCGGCCACCGAGACCACCAGCGCCCAGAGGATGCCGTTGAGGACACCGGCAAGGAACTCCCGGTTCAGCAGCCAGCGCACGTTGGCTCCGCTGATCTGCCCCACCGCCATGCCACGAATGACGAGTGTCAGGGTCTGGCTGCCGGCGATGCCGCCCATGCTGGCAACGATGGGCATCAATACCGCCAGCGCCACCACTTTGGAGATGGTGCCCTCAAACAGGCCGATGACCGCCGAAGCGATGAAGGCGGTGATCAGGTTGATGCCCAGCCAGACGGCGCGGCGCTTGGTGGTCTTTATCACCGGCGCGAAGGTGTCTTCGTCCTCGTCCAGGCCGGCCATGCTCATCAGCGAATGGTCGGCGTCCTCGCGGATAACGTCGACCACGTCATCGATGGTGATCCGGCCCAGCAGCTTGCCGTCTTCACTGACCACGGGGGCCGAAATCAGGTCGTAACGTTCGAAACGGGTGGCCACCTGGGTATCGGAAAGGGTCACCGGAATGGGTTCGATATCGGTGTCCATCACCTCGCGGACGGTGGCGCTGGGGCTGGATACCAGCATCTTGGTGATGGGCATCACACCGATGTACTCGTCGCGACGGTTGACCACGATCAGGCTGTCGGTCATCGGCGGCAGGGCGCGATGGCGGCGCAGGTAGCGGAGCACCACGTCGATGCTGAGATCCGGACGCACCGTGATGGTGTCCGTGTTCATCAGGCCGCCGGCCGTGTCCTCCGGGTAAGCGAGGACTTCCTCAACCCGCTGGCGATCCTGTTCGTCCATCGTGTCGAGAACTTCCTGGATGACCGTATCCGGCAGCTGCTGGAGCAGGTCCGCCAGGTCGTCCGATTCGAAGTCTTCGATGATGGTGGCCAGTTCCTGGGCGTTGAGCTTGCTCAGGAAGTAGCTTCGGATATCGTCATTGAGGTACTGGAGGACTTCCCCTTCGAGGTTCTTGTCCACCAGATTCCAGAGCAGTGCCCGTTGGCGCGGCGGGGAGGATTCCAGCAGGTGGGCAATATCGCTGGGGCTGAGGCCACCATTGAGGATGCGCGCCACCTGTTGCAGGGCGCCACTGTCGAGGGCTTCGCCGAGCGTACGGAGACGTTGCCTGGCCTGGCTGTTTTCGACTGCGTCTGTCATGAAGGTCCCATGAATCCGGGCCGAGGCCATGCGCGGACAGTCTCGGGCCATCTTGGGCCTGGGCGGGCTGTCCGGATCGCCTCGGGTGCTGCCATAAGGATCTTCTGGATAAGTCCTGGAAGGTCTCGCCGAGACGCCCCAGGACTTATTCAGAAGTTCCTAAGTATAGCGGACTTACGTTGCAGACGTGAGAACTTGGTGTAGGTAAATCCCGCGTCCGTGGGGCGGTTGGGCGAGTGCGCGTGTCGGCGTCGGATCTACTCGCCTTCGCCAAAGTAATCGTTGATCAGCTCGACCAGGGCGTCGCGCGCCGCCTGTTCGTCGGGCCCGTCGAGAACCAGCTCGATATCGGTGCCGCGGCTGGCCGCGAGCATCATCACCGACATGATGCTCTTACCGTCCACCTCCCGGCCGTCCTTGGCGATCAGCACCTGGCTGTCGTACTCCGACGCGGTGCTGACCAGCTTGGCTGCGGCCCGGGCATGCAGACCGAGCTTGTTGATGATGGTGATGGGCTCCCGGATCATGGCGTGTCGTCACTGGCCGCCGTGTGCAGGTGCGGCATCTCCGTGTGGCGGATCTGCACGTTGCCGTATTGCTCGCGGAAATAACGCCCCAGTTGGTCGCAGATGTAGACCGAGCGATGCTGACCGCCGGTGCAGCCGATGGAAATGGTCATGTAGCTGCGGTTGCTTGACCGGAAAGTCGGTAACCACTTCTCCAGAAGTTCCTTGAGATCGTCCAGCATGTCCCGGGTTTCCGGCTGCCCCTCCAGGAAAGCCTGGACCTGAGGATCGACACCGGTGAAGTCGCGCAGACTGGCGTCCCAGTAGGGGTTGGGCAGGCAGCGCACGTCGAACACGTAGTCGGAATCCACGGGTACGCCGTGCTTGAAGCCAAACGACTGAAACAGCAGGGCCAGTTCCTGGTCGCGTCGCCCCACTACGCGCTGACGCACCATGTCGCGCAGCTCATACATCGACAGCTCGGTGGTATCGATGTACAGGTCGGCCAACTGCGCCAGGGGGTCGAGCAAGTCCTTCTCGTGGTTGATCGCCTCGCGTAGCGACGTGCGGACATTGCTCAGCGGGTGCTTGCGGCGTGTGGCGTGGAAACGCTGCAGCAGGGCCTGGTCGGTGGCGTCGAGGAAGATGATTTCGACGTTCAGGCTGGCGCCCTTGAGGCGCTCGTGGATCTCGTCGAAGTTGGCAATCTCATCGGCCAGGTTGCGGGCATCGATGCTCACGGCAATATTGCGGAGCTTGTCCGGCGAGGCATTGCTGGCTTCCTCGGTCAACGGGAACAGCAGGCCGATGGGGAGGTTGTCGATACAGTAGAAGCCCAGGTCCTCGAGCACGTGCAGTGCCGTACTCTTGCCGGATCCGGAACGACCGCTGACGATGATCAGTTTCATGCAATGCCTTCGTCGAATCGGCGAATGGTTACTCGGGTTGCGTCATGACGCGGAACAGCTCGTCGGCGTCCCGGCATTGACGCAGGCGTTCGCAGAAGCTGCGCTCGTTGAACTTCTCGGCCAGCTGGCTCAGCAGTTCCAGGTGCTCGCTGGTCGCCTCCTTGGGGACGATCAGCACGAACAGCAGATCCACCGGCTGGTTGTCGATGGCGTCGAACGCAACCCCTTCCTCCAGGGTCAGCAGGGCACCCACCACATGATTGCAGCCGTCCAGACGGCAGTGGGGGATGGCAATGCCCTGACCGATACCGGTGCTGCCCAGCCGTTCCCGGGACACCAGGTTATTGAAGGTCTGGGTCTCGTCGAGCTCGGGGTAGCGCTTGGCTACGTGCTCGGCGATCAACTCAAGGATGCGTTTCTTGCTGGTTCCCGGCACACCACAGAGGGTGAGCTCGGGAACCAGGATGGACTGGATGGTTAATGGTGATTCCGTCATGGATGGAATGCTTTCCCTTGGATGGAACGGCTAGCGGCCGGCAGCACCGTGCATTCGATCAACGGTCTTTTCCTTGTGCTTGAGGATCTGCCGATCAAGTTTGTCGAGCAGGCCGTCAATGGCCGCGTACATATCTTCGTTTTCAGCCTTTGCGTGGATTTCACCACCAATGACGTGGAGTGTGGCTTCGGCCGTCTGGCGCAGCTTCTCCACGGACAGGGTCACCTGACAGTTGCTGATGTGGTCGAAATGGCGTTCGAGTTTTTCAAACTTGCCGGAGACATAGTCTTTCAGAGCGGGAGTCAATTCGACATGGTGACCTGACATATTGAGTTGCATAGGCTTCTCCTGTTGTCGATATGGCCGGGAGCAGAGAAGCTCCCGACGTTGAGCCCGTCGCACTCAGCGACGTTTGAAAACCGACTCTGGCTGGCCCTGGGCGCTTGCGTCTCAGACCAGTCTCTTGCGTTCGTTGGACGGCGGAATGTGCATCGCCTCGCGATACTTGGCGACCGTCCGTCGTGCCACCTTGATGCCCTGGTCCCCGAGCAGCGCTGCAATCTTGCTGTCGCTGAGGGGTTTCTTCGGGGTTTCGGCGGCGACCAGTTTCTTGATCATGGCACGAATTGCCGTGGAGGAACATTCACCGCCCTCGTTCGTGCTCACATGACTGGAGAAAAAGTACTTCAGCTCGAAGATACCGCGCGGCGTATGCATGTATTTCTGGGTGGTGACCCGGGAAATGGTCGATTCATGCATGCTCACTGCCTGGGCAATGTCCGAAAGGATCAACGGCTTCATGGCTTCCTCGCCATGATCCAGAAATCCCTGCTGATGTTCAACGATCCGGGTGGCGACTTTCAGCAGGGTCTCGTTGCGACTCTGCAGACTCTTGATGAACCATTTGGCCTCCTGCAACTGATCGCGCAGGTAGGTGTTGTCGGCACTGTTGTCGGCCCGGCGGATCAGCGCCGCGTAGCCGGCATTGACCCGGATGCGCGGGGCAATTTCGGGATTGAGTTCGACGCGCCAGCGGCCCTTCTGCTTGGACACCACCACATCCGGCACCACGTAATCCGGCTCGGCCTGGTCGAGAGAGTCGCCCGGCCGCGGGTTGAGCGTCTGGATCAGCGCCAGCACGCACTTCAGCTGCTCTTCGCTGAGGCGGCTGCGGCGAAGCAACTGGGCGTAATCGCGATTACCCAGCAGGTTGATGTAGTGGCTGATCACCAGGCGTGCCTGGGGCAGCCAGGGCGTCTCCGGTGGCAGCTGGTTGAGCTGGATCAGGAGGCACTCCTGCAGGTCCCGTGCGAACACGCCCGGCGGGTCGAAGTGTTGCAGGCGGCGCAGTACGGCCTCGACCTCGTCCAGTTCCAGCGGATCTTCCTCGCTGTCGTCGACCAGCCCGGCGTGGATGTCTTCCAGTGTCGAGATCAGGTAGCCGCGCGGGTCCACCGAGTCGAGCAGGGCGTGAGCAATGGCGCGGTCGCGCTCGCCCATGGGGGTGAGGTTGAGCTGCCAGAGCAGGTGGTCCTGCAGGGTCTCGGCGGGGGAGTTGCGTGATTCGAAGTCGGTGTCGTCGTCTTCTTCGCTGCGTGCTGCCGGTGCCGGGGCGGACTGGTAGATGTCGTCCCAGGCGGTGTCGACCGGCAGGTCATCGGGGATTTCCTGGTTGGTCTCGGTGTTCCAGTCGGGTTCGGCCGGCTCGTCCCAGCTATCGTCGTCCTGTGCGGTGTCGTTGCTGTCCTCGCCCTTGCCGTCAGCGGACGCGTCCTCGCCGTCGCTCTCACTATCCGCGGCGCCGTCTTCCTCTTCCGAGGTTTCCAGCATGGGGTTGGATTCGAGCGCTTGCTGGATTTCCTGTTGTAAGTCCAGCGTGGAAAGTTGCAGCAGGCGGATTGCCTGTTGCAACTGGGGTGTCATGGTGAGCTGTTGACCCAGCTTCAGCTGAAGCGAAGCTTTCATTACCATTGATTTAGTCCCGTCACCCTGTGGCCATCGACTGAGTTATTGCGCCTGGGCAAGACCTGTCCGGATGTCTCCGGACCTTGAAAACGCTCGTGTCAGAGGTCGGTCCGGCTTGCCAAGCAAATTCTTTGCCGAAGTTTACTGCTATGGGTGTCCCGATGACAATGTCTTGGTCGGCGGATATGCCCCGAGAGGTTTGCCGACCCTGTTTCGAGTTTAGCGTTTTGGCGCCCACTGCGATACCCATACCCGATTGACGGGCTCACATATGGAATTCGTTGCCCAGGTAGACTTCCTTGACCTGCTGGTTGGCCAGGATCTCCTCAGACTGTCCGGATGCGATAATATGGCCGCCGCTGACGATGTAGGCGTTCTCGCAGATATCCAGGGTTTCGCGCACGTTATGGTCGGTGATCAGCACACCGATGCCCTTGTCGCGCAGATGGCGGATGATCTGCTTGATGTCGCTTACCGAGATCGGGTCGACGCCGGCAAAGGGCTCGTCCAGCAGGATGAAGGCCGGCTCCATCGCCAGCGCCCGGGCGATCTCCACGCGCCGGCGTTCCCCGCCCGACAGCGCCATGCCCAGGCTGTCCCGGATATGCGTGATGTGAAACTCTTCCAGCAGGTTTTCCAGCCTTTCATCACGCTCCGCCCGGGACAGGCCCTTGCGCGTTTCCAGAATCGCCATGATGTTGTCGCGCACACTGAGCTTGCGGAACACCGAGGCTTCCTGGGGCAGATAGCCGATGCCGGAACGGGCCCGGCCGTGCATGGGCAGGGGTGTGATGTCTTTCTCATCGATGCTGACCCGGCCGTTGTCCGCCTTGACCAGGCCCACGATCATGTAGAAACAGGTGGTCTTGCCGGCGCCGTTGGGGCCCAGCAGGCCGACGATTTCCCCGCTGCGGATTTCCAGTGAGACGTCTTTGACCACTTTAATCTGCTTGTAGCTCTTCGCCAGATTGCTCGCACGCAGTATGGCCATCAGTTACCGGCCTCCGAGGTTCCGCTGCCCTGGCGTGGCTGGATAACCATTTCCACGCGTCCATCGCCACCATCGGACTTGCTGCCACCGCCGGCGGTGACGACGCGCCTGGCCGTGTCGTAGTCGATGCGTTCGCCCTTGAAGACGTTGCCGTTCTGGCGGATGACGGCTTTTTCCTCAAAGGTCAGCCGGTTCTCGCCGGCGGCGTAGATGATGGTCAGTGCTTCGGCGTCGGTTTTCGGTGTTTCGCCCTGTTGCGGCTGTATGTAGTGCGCCGGCTTGCCGTAGGCTTCGATGCGGTTCAGCGCGCCCTGGCTGCGGTAGAGGACGACCCGGTCCGCGGTCAGCTCGGTGGCGTCCTGGCGCACGACCACACCGCCGGTGTAGACCGCCGTACCCTTGGCGTCGTCGAGTCGGGCATTGTCCGCCGATACCTTGATCGGGCTGTCCGAATTCAGGTCAAAAGCCTGGGCGTTTGCGGCCAGCGCCAGGAGCGCGGCGCCCAGAAGGCGGCGCAGGGGCGCGCGTTTACTGCGCTGATGGCAACTCATACTGTCCTTCCACCTGTGATTGCAGTTTGACGATCCGTTTGTCGATCCAGGCTTTCATGCCCGTGGCGCGGGTCACGCCCCGGGCGTCGGTCAGGATCACCGGGGCGTCAGTGTGCACAATGCGTTTATCGTTATCCAGCGTAAGATGGGGGGTTTCCAGCTTGCCTTGCTTGCCGGATTCCAGGATCCGGCTGATGACCACGTTGCCGGTCAGGTCGATGACGTCGCGCTCCAGGCGGTAGTTGCCTTCCTCGGCTGACACCTTCCAGGGGATGCCTGACTCGGCATCGATCAGCGTGGCGCGCGGCTCCTGCATGTGGGCTCGATTCTGCTCGTCGAACTGTTCGATGCGCGGGCTGGTGATGGTAACGCTGACATGGCCTTCCTCGTCGTAGGCCTGGTAAGCGCCGTTCACCACGAAACTGTCGGGCTCGTCCGGTCCGCGCAGCTGCTCGGCGGTGTTGTCCGGGGATTTTTCGTCGCTTTGCCAGAGCAGATCGATCAGCACGGCGGCCAGTACGGCGATGGCGACGTAGCGCAGGCGGATCTGGTTAAGGCGGCTGAGCATGATCAGTGTCCGTCGGCGTGGTAGGTCTGGTGCATTTCCGCCAGTTTGTTCTGGGCCTGCAGGATCAGGTCGCAGATTTCACGCACGGCACCTTCGCCGCCACCGGTTTCAGTGCAGTAATCGGCCTGTTCGCGGACATACCAGTGGCCGTTGGGGACGGCAATGCCCAGACCGGCGTGCATGATGGCGCCCAGGTCGGGCAGATCATCGCCGATATAGGCGGCCTCGCTGGCGGAGATGGCGAGTTCCTCAAGTAGCTCCTTCAGCGCTGCTTCCTTGTCCTCGCGCCCCTGTTGCAGATGTTCAACGCCCAGGTCGCGGGCGCGGCGGGCGGTCAGCGGGGAGTTACGCCCGGTGATGATCGCGACGTCGATGCCGGCGCGCCGCAGTTGCTTGATGCCGTGGCCATCGAGCGTGCAGAAAGCCTTGAGCTCGTCGCCCTGGGCGGTGAAGTAGAGTCGGCCGTCGGTCAGCACGCCGTCAACGTCGAGCGCCAGCAGGCGAATTCGGGCGGCTTTGGTCATCAGGTCATCGGGCAGCGGTCTTTCCATGGGCCTTCCTCGGTCGGCGCAATCGTGTCGGGATGGGGGTGTCACAGGACGCCTGCGCGTAACAGGTCGTGCATGTTGATGGCGCCAATCAGGCTGCCGTGGCGATCCACCACCGGCAGGGCGGTGATCTTGACCTCGTCCATGACGTTAAGTGCTTCCGCGGCCAACTGGTCGTCACGGATGCGTTTGCCGCCGACGGTCATCACGTCGCGGATCGGCGTGCCGTGAATGTCCACGTTGCGGTCCAGGGCACGGCGCAGGTCGCCGTCGGTGAACACGCCGATCATGGTGCCCGAGTCGTCGATTACCGTCGTCATGCCCAGGCCTTTCTGCGACATTTCCAGCAGGGCGCCGCTGAGCAGGGTATCGGGTTTGACGCGGGGCACCCGGTCACCGGTATGCATGATGTCCGCTACCCGCAACAGCAGGCGGCGACCCAGGCTGCCACCCGGGTGCGAGAAGGCGAAGTCTTCGGCGCTGAAGCCGCGGACTTCCAGCAAGGCCACGGCGAGGGCGTCACCCATGACCAGGGTGGCGGTGGTGCTGCTGGTCGGGGCCAGTCCCAGGGGGCAGGCTTCGCGGGGGACGCTGACGTCCAGATTGGCCGCCGCCTCCTTGGCGAGTACGGATTCCGGGTCGCCGGTCATGCTGATCAACGGTGCGCCCATCCGCTTGATGAGCGGCAGTATGGTCAGCACCTCGGCGGTCTTGCCGGAGTTGGAAATGGCCAGGACCACGTCGTCACCGGTGATCATCCCCAGGTCGCCGTGGCTGGCCTCGCCAGGATGAACGAAGAAAGAGGGCGTGCCGGTACTGGCCAGGGTGGCGGCGATCTTCTTGCCGATGTGCCCGGACTTGCCCATGCCGGTGACCACGACCCGGCCATGGCATTGCATGACCAGCTTGCAGGCGTGTTCAAATGTCGGATCAATGCGCTCGGACAGCGCGTCGATCGCCTCTCGCTCGATGGCGATCGCCCGGCGCGCTGAGTCGATGAAAGAAGTCGTCATAGTCCGGGCAATCCTTAACGTGCTGCGTGGTAAAGTACGACGGTATAAGCGATGTATCCGGCCAGCAGTATACCACCTTCAAAGCGGGCCAGTTTTCCCTTTTTCTGCATGCCATAGGCGAACGCGGCGAGCAGGATAGTCAGCCCGGCCATGGTGCCGTAGTCCCGGATCAGAACGTCGCTCTCAATCGGCAGCGGGTTGAGCAGTGCCGGCATTGCCAGTACCGCCAGCAGATTGAACAGGTTGGAGCCGACGATGTTGCCCAGCGCCACGTCGTGGTGGCCTTTGAGGGCGCTGGCCACGGACGCTGCAAGTTCCGGCAGACTGGTGCCGATGGCGACGATGGTCAGGCCAATCACCAGTTCGCTGACGCCCAGGGTCAGGGCCAGTTCGGTAGCGCCCCAGACCAGGATGCGCGAGCTGACGATCAACATGACCAGACCGACAACGAACCAGGTAACGGCGCCCTTGATCTGGATGTCGGGCATTTCCTCGACTTCCTCCAGGAATTCCGGGGCGTCACCGGGGGCGTTGTTGCGGCTCAGCAGGAACAGGGCAATGGCCAGCATCACCAGGAAGATCACGCCGTCCATGGGGGACAGGGCGCCATCCAGCAGCAGCGGGTAAACCAGGATGGTGACCGTGAGCAGGATGGGGAGTTCGCGAAACAGGACGGTCCGTTTCAGGGGAATCGGCGCCACCAGCGTTGTGATGCCCAGTACCAGCCCGACATTGGCAATGTTGGAGCCCAGCGCGTTGCCCACGGCCAGCGCCGGTGCGTCGGTCAGGGCAGCGGTGGCGGAGACCAGCATTTCCGGGGCGGACGTGCCGAACGCGACGATGGTCAGACCGATCAGCATCGGCGACATGCCCAGGTTGCGAGCCAGGGCAACGGAGCCTTCGACAAACCGGTCCGCGCTCCAGATCAGCAGCACCAGGCCGGCGACGAGGGCGCCAATGTAGGGGAGTAGAGACATAGGGTCATTCCGTTGTGAAAACCGGGTCCTGGCCGGCGGACCGGGGACCTTCGCAGTGGCGGCAGATTGTGCGCGAGAAGCCGGCTTGTCGCAACCGCGGTCCCGGGCTCCCCGCGTACCATCATGTTGGGGTGTGGGGCAGTAACGGGTAAGAAAGGGGGAGTTGCGGGCAAGGATCTTGTCCGGGGATATTTGAGCTTCGGGCAAACTTGTCATAATGTAGCGCCCTTTGCGGCCAGTCCCATTCCGTTGCGCGCCCGTTTTTCCCGTTGTGGAGGGGATTTAAGGCGGTATTAATGCAGCGCTGTGGGCTGTCTGGAACAATGCGCCGTGGGAATGGTCGATGCAGCAGGGCGTCGGTTGCCCGTGATGCCTACTGGGAAAGCTCTCGATGACGTCAGAGTCCGCATACATAGACATTCAGGATCTCGTATTCCTGCGCGGCGATCGCCGCATTTTTGACGGCCTGTCGCTGCGCATTCCACGCGGCAAGGTCACCGCGGTCATGGGGCCCAGCGGTACCGGCAAGACCACATTGCTCAAGTTGATCGGCGGACAGCTCCGGCCCGAATCCGGTCGAATCCTGGTGGGCGGGCAGAACGTTCATCAGCTCAGCCGTAAGGCGCTTTACCGGCTGCGCCGCGACATCGGCATGCTGTTCCAGAGCGGCGCGCTTTTTTCCGATTTGAGTGCCTACGAAAACGTGGCGTTTCCGCTGCGGGTACATACCGATCTGCCGGAAGACATGATCCGCGACATCGTGCTGATGAAGCTTGAATCCGTAGGGTTGCGCGGTGCCCGCGACCTGATGCCTTCGGAGCTGTCCGGTGGCATGACCCGGCGCGTCGCCCTGGCGCGCAGCATTGCCCTGGATCCGGAACTGATCATGTACGACGAACCCTTTACCGGGCAGGACCCGATCGCCAAAGGCGTGCTGGTGGAGATGATCAGCAAGCTCAACCGCTCCATGGGCCTGACCAGTGTGCTGGTTTCCCACGACGTGCCGGAGTCCCTGAGCATCTGCGACTACGCCTGTATCGTATCCAACGGTAAGGTCATCGGTGAAGGCTCGCCCGAAGAGTTGCAGGCGCACCCGTCCGAGCGTGTCCAGCAATTCCTTCAGGGGCAGCCCGATGGCCCGGTACCTTTCCATTATCCGGCGGCGTCCATTGCCGAGGATCTGTCCGGCGGGGTGTCCCGATGATTGATCGAGTGGCCGCGCTGGGGCGCGGAACCCTGAGTGTGGTGGCGTCGGTGGGGCGCTCCGGCCAGTTCCTGGCGCGCAGCCTGTGCGCCGTGCCGCACCCGTCCACGGGGTTTCCATTGCTGGTGCGCCAGATCTATGCGGTAGGGGTGCTGTCGTTAGCCATTATCGTGGTGTCCGGGCTGTTTATCGGCATGGTGTTGGGGCTGCAGGGCTACAATATTCTGACCGATTACGGTTCCGAGTCGGCCATTGGACAGATGGTGGCGCTGACGCTGGTGCGTGAACTGGGGCCGGTCGTCACGGCACTGTTGTTCGCCGGGCGCGCCGGTTCCGCCCTGACCGCCGAGATCGGGCTGATGAAGGCCACCGAGCAGCTCTCCAGCATGGAGATGATGGGTGTCGACCCGCTGCGCCGGGTCATTGCGCCGCGTTTCTGGGCCGGCTTTATTACGCTGCCTTTGCTGGCGATCATCTTTTCTGTGGTTGGCATCCTGGGCGGTTACCTGGTCGGCGTGGACTGGCTGGGTGTGTTCGAAGGTTCTTACTGGGCCAACATGCAGTCCTCGGTCAGCTTCGGCGAGGATGTGGTGAACGGCATCATCAAGAGCATCGTGTTCGGCTTCGTCTGCAGCTGGATCGCGGTCTACCAGGGGTATGACAGCGTACCCACGTCCGAGGGGATCAGCTCGGCCACTACCAAGACGGTGGTGTATTCCTCGCTGGCCGTTCTGGGGCTTGATTTCATTCTTACAGCAGTCATGTTCGGAGATATCTGATGCGTCAGAGAACCGTGGAAATTGTAGTAGGCGCCTTTATGGTGGCGGGCTGTGCGGCCCTGCTGTTCCTGGCGTTGCAGGTCAGCGGGCTGACGCTCCAGTCGTCGGAACCCACCTATAAGGTGTATGCGAATTTCAATGACATCGGCGGCCTTGCCGTCCGCGGGCAGGTATCCATGGCCGGCGTCACCATCGGCCGGGTGACCGGCATCAGTCTGGATCCGGACACCTATCAGGCGCGGGTCGAGATGGAAATCAACAAATCGGTCGATATCATCCCCACCGACAGTTCCGCCATTATTCGCACCGCCGGGCTGCTGGGCGAAAAGTACATCGATGTGTCCATCGGTGCCGATACATCGTATATGGCGGATGGTGATACCTTTTATGGCACCCAGTCCGCGCTGAACATCGAACGACTTATTTCCAATTTCGCCTCCGGCAAGTAAGGGGCGAGTGCGATCAGGAGCAGACTATGAAAGCAGTGCAAACGCTCTGGCTTGGTTTCTTGGCACTGGCCACCATGATGGCGTCCTTGCCCGCGTCGGCGGATGAGGATCTGCGCCAGTACGTGGACGACAGTACCCAGCAACTGGTGAAGGAACTGGACGCCAATCGCGACCTCTACGGCACGGATCCTCAGGCTTTCTATGGCAAGCTGGAGACGGCGCTGCAGGATTTCGTCGATTTTCGCCGGATCGCGGCCCGGGTGATGGGGCGCTATGCGCGACAGGCCAGCCCGGAGCAGCGCGACGTTTTCGTCGAGAAATTCAAGCGCAGCCTGTTTGACAGCTACGCCAAGGCGTTGGTCGAAGCCGAAGATTTCGATATCACCGTCCAGGAAGCCACCGTCAACCCCAATCATCCGGACCGGGCGTCGGTTCAGCTTGAAGTGGAGACCGCCGCGGGGAACCGCTACCCGGTTGTCTACTCCATGTACAAGAGTGATGGCGATCGCTGGATGATGGAGAACGTGATCGTCGAAGGGGTCAACATCGGGCTGGCTTTCCGCGACCGTTTTGCCCAGGAAATGGAAGAAAACCGCAACAACGTGCAGGCGGTGATCGACGGTTGGTCTGATACCGTTGAGGAGCTCAAGCTGGACGAAGAGGTGGATAAATCGTGACCGCCGTCGAGGCGCAGCCCGCGGCCGATGCGGAACGCGCCGTTTTCCGTGTCGCCGATGACACCATCGAAGCCGGCGTGCTGGCGGTTCGGCGGGACGGCGAGCGCCATGTGGGCAGCGCCTCGGGCACCGTCGAGTACGACCTTGAGGGTGTCCAGAAGGCCAGCAGCGTGGTGCTCTCCCTGATGCTGTGCTGGAAGCGGGCGGCGACGGCGCAGGGTCGTGGGGTGCGTTTTTCCGGTATCGGCGAGAGGCTGCTGGACCTGGCAAGATTGAATCGCGTGGACGACATCCTGGAACTGGATGGCTCGCCGTCGCGCGTCTCCGGCTCCTGAACGTCCCCAGCGGATTCCGCCTTACCCGGTCAATCGGTGTCTCTATGGCCCCGATTGACGACCTTTCATTCTTCCCTTGTTTAGCCTTCCGCCGGAATTCGCTACAATTCCGCTCCTGACTTTCGGATGACCCGCGCGATAGCGCCGCGGGCAACCACTCGCACACTGATTGAGGTAATACCATGCAGGCGGAGGACGTCGCAGAGCTGGTTCGCAAAGAGCTGCCTGACTGTGAAATTCAGGTCCAGAACGATGGCAACCACTACCTGGTCGTGGCCATCGGCGGACGATTTGAAGGGATGTCACCGGTCAAGAAGCAGCAGCTGGTCTACGCTGCGCTCAACGAGCCATTGGCGGAGGGAACGATTCACGCCCTGACCATCAAGGCGTTCACTCCGGCCCAGTGGGAAGCCCGCAAGGCCTAATTCAGCGCGGGTCCGGCAATTCCGGCCGGCCGCGTGTCGCCATCGCGCGACCCTAATCTTACAGGACAAAACTCGTGGACAAACTACTCATCCGCGGCCGCAAACCGCTGGACGGCGAAATCCGGATTTCCGGCGCAAAGAATTCGGCACTGCCCATCCTGGCGGCTACCCTGCTGGCCGACGAGCCGGTTACGGTCGGCAACCTGCCGCATCTCAACGACATCACCACCATGATCGAGCTGCTCGGCCGCATGGGCATCGAGCTGATGATCGATGAGAAAATGAGCGTGGAGATCCACGCCAACACCATCAAGGAATTTCACGCGCCCTACGAGCTGGTGAAAACCATGCGCGCGTCGATCCTGGTGTTGGGCCCGCTGGTCGCGCACTTCGGTCAGGCGCAAGTCTCGCTGCCCGGTGGCTGTGCCATCGGTAGCCGCCCGGTCAATCTGCACATCCAGGGGCTGGAGCAGATGGGCGCTGAAGTGAAGGTGGAAAACGGCTATATCAATGCCCGCTGCGACGGCCGCCTCAAGGGCGCGCACATCTTCCTCGATACCGTCACGGTTACCGGCACCGAGAACCTGATGATGGCCGCGGCACTGGCCGACGGCAAGACCATCCTGGAAAACGCCGCGCGTGAGCCGGAAGTGGTGGATCTGGCCGAGTGCCTGATCGCCATGGGCGCGGACATCAAAGGCGCCGGCACGGCCACGATCGAGATCAACGGCGTCGAGCGCCTGCACGGCTGCCACTACGACGTGCTGCCGGACCGCGTGGAAACCGGCACCTACCTGGTGGCCGCGGCGGCGACCGGCGGGCGGGTCAAGCTCAAGGACACCCGCGAGGATCTGCTTGAAGCGGTCCTGCTGAAACTGGAAGAAGCGGGCGCCCACATTTCCACCGGCAAGGACTGGATCGAGCTGGACATGAAGGGCAACCGGCCCAAATCCGTCAATATCCGCACGGCGCCGTATCCGGCGTTCCCCACGGATATGCAGGCGCAGTTTGCCGCCATGAACGCGGTGGCCGAGGGCAGTGGCGCGATTGTCGAGACGGTGTTCGAGAACCGCTTCATGCACATCCAGGAACTGAGCCGGATGGGGGCGGATATCTCCCTGGAAGGCAACACGGCGATCATCCGTGGCGTGGAAAGCCTCAACGGAGCGCCGGTGATGGCGACCGACCTGCGCGCATCCGCCAGTCTGGTCATTGCCGGCCTGGTGGCGGAAGGGGATACCATCGTCGACCGTATCTATCACATCGATCGCGGCTACGAATGTATCGAAGAGAAGTTGCAGCTGCTCGGCGCGAGCATTCGACGGCTGCCAGCCTGATCGCAGTAACCCGGGACCGTTTATGACCGACAGTATTACCATCGCGCTCTCCAAGGGCCGGATCCTCAAGGAGACCTTGCCATTGCTGGCCGAGGCGGGCGTTGAACCGATCGATGATATCGATCGCTCCCGCAAGCTGGTGTTTCCCACCACCGATCCCAACGTGCGGCTGCTGATTATCCGCGCCACGGACGTGCCGACCTACGTCCAGTACGGTGGTGCCGACCTCGGTGTCACTGGCAAGGATGTGCTGATGGAGCATGGCGGTGCCGGCCTGTACGAGCCGCTGGACCTCAACATCGCGCGCTGCAAACTGATGACGGCGGCCCCGGTGGGGCAGGCGCCGATCGAGGGACGCGTCCGGGTGGCCACCAAGTTCGTCAATCTGGCGCGTCAGTACTACGCGTCCCAGGGGCGGCAAGCCGATATCATCAAGCTCTAC
Organism: Marinobacter sp. JSM 1782161; assembly: GCF_011421605.1. Taxonomy (NCBI): domain Bacteria; kingdom Pseudomonadati; phylum Pseudomonadota; class Gammaproteobacteria; order Pseudomonadales; family Marinobacteraceae; genus Marinobacter; species Marinobacter sp. JSM 1782161. The sequence continues at coordinate 1,167,640 of NZ_WSSA01000002.1, read as the reverse complement.
GGCGCGATGGAGTTGGCTCCGATCCTGAACCTGGCGGACGAGATCGTGGATATCGTCGACACCGGTAACACCTTGAAAGCCAACGGCCTTGAGCCGCGGGAGCTGATCACTCACATCAGCACGCGCCTGGTGGCCAACCGCGCCTCCATGAAGATGAAACACCGGGCCCTGCACCCTATCATTGAGCAACTGGGCGAGGCCGTGGCCCGGCGCAGCGACGCCTGAACCGGCGCGCCCGCCCCGAAGATCTGTCTTTGTTCGTATCCCGAGAGGATGTGTTATGACCGAGGTAAATGTCCGTCGCCTGTCCGCCGCCGATGCGGATTTCCAGTCCACGCTTGATCGCCTGCTCGCCTGGGATGACAGCGTCGATCATCAGGTGAACGAATCGGTCCGGCATATCCTGCATGAGGTCAAAACCCGCGGGGATCAGGCCGTTCTGGAACTGACCGCCCGTTTTGACCAGGTGAACGCCGGCTCCATGGCGGAACTGGAAATGTCGGCGGAGCGCATGACCCAGGCGCTGGCCAACATTCCGGACGATCAACGCCAGGCGCTGGAAGCGGCGGCGCAGCGCATTCGTGATTATCACGAACGCCAGAAGGCGTCCTCCTGGCAGTATGAGGAAGCGGACGGCACCGTGCTGGGACAGAAGGTGACGCCGCTGGACCGCGCCGGCCTTTATGTGCCGGGTGGCAAGGCCGCCTACCCGTCATCGGTGCTGATGAACGCCATTCCCGCCAAAGTGGCCGGTGTCGGCGAAGTCATCATGGTCGTGCCGACCCCCGGAGGCACGGTGAACGAGCTGGTGCTGGCGGCCGCACGGGTGGCCGGCGTCGATCGGGTGTTCACCATTGGCGGCGCCCAGGCGGTAGCCGCACTGGCCTACGGCACAGAGACCATTCCTGCGGTGGACAAGATCGTCGGCCCCGGCAACATCTTCGTCGCCACCGCCAAGCGCGAAGTCTTCGGCACCGTCGGTATCGACATGATCGCCGGCCCGTCCGAGATCCTGGTGATCTGCGACGGCCAGACCGATCCCGACTGGATTGCCATGGACCTGTTTTCCCAGGCGGAGCACGACGAGCAGGCCCAGTCGATCCTGATCAGCCCGGATGCGGATTTCCTGGACCGGGTGGAAGCGAGCATCCGCAAACTCCTGCCCACCATGGAGCGTGCCGAAATCATCGCCACGTCCGTGTCCGACCGGGCGGCTCTGATCCTGGTAGACGATCTGGAGCAGGCGGCGCAGGTGAGCAACCGCATTGCGCCGGAACACCTGGAATTGTCCATCGCCGATCCGGAAGCGCTGTTGCCGTCGATCCGTCACGCTGGTGCCATTTTCATGGGCCGCTATACCGCCGAAGCCCTGGGCGATTACTGCGCCGGGCCGAACCACGTCCTGCCGACCTCCGGTACGGCGCGTTTCTCATCGCCGCTTGGGGTCTACGACTTCCAGAAGCGCTCGTCAATCATCGGTTTCTCGGCCGAGGGGGCTGACGCTATGGGGCGCGTCGCGTCCGTTCTGGCGCGCGGCGAGGGGCTGACGGCGCACGCCCGCTCGGCGGAATACCGGGTGCGTGAAGACGGCGAGGGCGGTCGGTCATGAGTCGATTCTGGAGTCCCCTGGTCAAGGATCTCGTGCCTTATGTGCCGGGCGAGCAGCCCAAACTTCCGGACCTGATCAAGCTCAATACGAACGAGCATCCGTTGGGACCATCGCCGCGGGTGATCGAGGCGATCCGGGCCGAGGCCGGCGATAGCCTGCGCCTCTACCCGGATCCCAACGGCGATGCCCTCAAAGCAACGCTGGCGGATTACCACGGGGTATCCACTCAGCAGGTCTTCCTGGGCAACGGCTCCGATGAAGTGCTGGCGCATATCTTTTACGGTCTGTTCCAGCACGGCAAACCGATCCTGTTCCCGGACATCACCTACAGTTTCTACCCAGTGTATTGCGGGATCTATAACATCGATGCGCAACCGGTGCCGGTGGACGAGCATTTCTCGATCCGGCCGGAGGATTACCGGGGCGATTGCGGCGGTATCATCTTCCCCAACCCCAATGCGCCCACGGGCAAGGCACTCACCCTGTCGGAGATCGAGCAGATCGTCGCTGGCAACCCCGACGTGGTGGTGGTCATTGATGAGGCCTACGTGGACTTCGGGGCCGAGACGGCCATCAGCCTGGTGGATCGCTATCCCAACCTGCTGGTGACCCAGACGCTGTCCAAGTCGCGCTCGCTGGCTGGGCTCCGGGTCGGCTTTGCCATCGGTCATGAAGATCTGGTCGAGGCGCTGGAGCGGATCAAGAACAGCTTCAACTCCTATCCGCTGGACCGTTTGGCGCTGGTGGGGGCGGTAGCGGCCTACGAGGACGAAGCCTATTTCCGTCGGGCGACGGACTACGTCATCGGCGAGCGGGAGAGGGTGACCCAGGGGCTGCAGGCGCTGGGCTTCGAGGTGCTCCCGTCGGCGGCAAACTTCGTGCTGGCTCGCCACCCAGCTCACGCCGGTGCCGACCTGGCGGCGGCCCTGCGCGAACGCAGCATCATCGTGCGGCACTTCAACAAGCCGCGCATCGAGTCATTCCTGCGGATCACCATCGGCTCGGCCGAACAGAACGGCCGCCTGCTCGGGGCCTTGCCGGACATCGTGTGATCCCTTCGCCCTGGCCGGCGCAGGTCGGCCAGGGGTATCGTATATTTCCAGCTATCCAATCCAGGGGAGGTCGATCATGACCGAGACCGTCTCACGGGACGCCATCGTCCAACGCGTAGAGCAGTGGCTGGAACCCGGCCGCTTCAAGGATTACTGCCCCAACGGCCTGCAGGTGGAAGGGCGCGACCAGGTGGCTCATGTGGTCACCGGTGTGACCGCCTCCCAGGCATTCATCGACGCCGCCCTGGACGCCGGCGCGGACCTGCTTCTGGTGCACCACGGCTACTTCTGGAAAGGCGAGGACCAGCGGGTGGGCGGCATGAAGAAGCGGCGCCTGCAGAGCCTGCTGAAAGCCGACGTCAACCTGCTGGCCTATCACCTGCCGCTGGATGAGCATCCGGAGCTGGGCAATAACCGCCAACTGGCGGATGTTCTGGGCATCACCGAGGCTGCCCCCCTCAAGTCGGACAGTGGTCTGGTCTGGATCGGTGAGCTTCCGGAAGCCCTGTCCCCCGAACAGTTTGCGGGGCATCTTGAGAAGCGGCTGGCGCGGCGCCCGTTGCATGTCGGGGAAGGGCCTGCACAGATCAAGCGTGTGGCCTGGTGCACCGGCGCTGCGCAGGGCTTCATCGATCAGGCTTTGGCGGCCGGCGCCGATGCTTACCTCAGCGGTGAGATCTCGGAGCCGACCGTGCACACCGCCCGGGAGTGCGGAATCCACTATTATTCCGCCGGGCACCACGCCACCGAACGTTATGGCGTGCAGGCTGTCGGCGAGCGGCTGGCGTCGGAACTGGGGATCAAACACACCTTCATCGACATCGATAACCCGGTGTGAGGGAGGCGCCCCGGTGGCTGTGCACCGGGGCGGATAGAATTACTCGGACTTGCTTTTCTCGCGCAGGCCATAGTCTTCGGCCAGCGTGCCTTTTTCCTTGGGGTCGCTCTTGGGCGCGTAATCGCGAGGCGGCTCGAAACCACTGTCCTTGGTGCTGTCCAGGCGGGCGGTTTCGTCTTTTTTGCCCAGTTCTTCCATCCAGTCCTCATCGTGACACAGGCGGTTGGCGCCGCGGGCCATGTGCTGGCTGACGTCACGGTAGACGTCGTTGAGCCGGCGCATCATGTGAGCGGACTCCATAAAATGCTCATTCACCTGAGCCTGGTAGCGGGTGTATTCGCTGCGCAACTCGTCAATCTGCTGTTCCAGCCGGCGCTGGCGCAAGCTGGTGCTCTGGCCGGAGCGGCCAATCAGCACGCCCACAATGAGCCCGACAACGAGAGTGGCTAAAGCGATGAGAATGAGTTGCGTCATACTGTCCCTGACCCTGAATTCGAAAAGTAAAGTGCTTTGAGTATACCGTCTGACCGGTTTATCGCCCATGCCCGCGTGGTTGTCCAATCGTCGAATAGACCGCCGTTGGCGCGGCCGGGATCACTGAAACGTTCGTTGAGGCGACCGGCATGTCCGGCATCATGTCGTCCGATCGCGTTCAATGTGGAGATGATCGGCAATATCAGCGACAATACGGCGCTTTATTGACCAGCCTCTGAAAGCGAGACAAGAGCACAGCATGACCCCCTGGGAACGATATCAGAACGACCTCCAGAAAGACGGCTTCGAGAAGGACGCAGCACAGGCCGACGCCGTGAGGCGTCTACAGGCACTGTACGACAAACTGGTGGAATCCGAAAGCCAGCGCGAAGGCACCTTCAGCCGCCTCAAGCGCAAGCTGCGCGGTGGCGACAAGGAACCGGTCCAGGGCCTGTATTTCTGGGGCGGTGTGGGGCGCGGTAAGACCTACCTCATGGACACTTTCTTTGAGGCGCTGCCGTTCGAGCGCAAGATGCGTGTGCATTTCCACCGCTTCATGCAGCGCGTCCACAACGAGCTGAAAACCCTGAAAGGCACCAAGAATCCGCTGGAAACGGTCGGTCAGCGCTTTGCCGACGAGGCCGCGGTAATCTGCTTCGACGAATTCTTCGTGTCCGATATCGGCGATGCCATGATCCTGGCCTCGCTGCTGGATACGCTGTTCCGCAATGGCGTCACACTGGTGTGCACCTCCAACATCGTGCCTGATGGTCTTTACAAGGATGGCCTGCAACGGGCCCGCTTCCTGCCGGCGATCGACCTGCTCAACAAATACACCGATGTGGTGAACGTCGACGGCGGTGTGGATTACCGGTTGCGCACCCTGGAGCAGGCTCAGCTGTTCCACTCGCCCCTGGGCGACGAAGCGTTCCAGAGCCTGCGTCACAGTTTTCGCAACCTGGCCGATGAATACCGCGATAACGTCGACCTGGAAGTGAACGGCCGCAAGATGCACGCTCTGTCCTGCGCCGAGGATGTCATCTGGTTCGACTTCAAAGCCCTGTGTGACGGGCCGCGCAGCCAGAACGACTACATCGAGCTGGCCCGTGAATACCATGCGGTGATCGTCAGCGACGTCCCGGTGCTGGGGCGTGAAAACGATGACCAGACGCGGCGCTTCATCAACATGGTGGATGAGTTCTACGACCGTAACGTCAAGGTGATCATCTCCGCCGCCGCGCCGATCCACGAACTCTATTCCGGCGGCCGCCTCTCATTCGAATTCGAACGTACCGAGTCACGCCTGCTGGAAATGCAGTCCAAGGAGTATCTGGAAGCACCGCACAAAGCTTAATGACAGGTAGGCGGACTCGATTGCGGTGAGGGGACACCGCGACGATTTCCAGGGCCCGGACGGATTTTGACGCCGGTTGGTGCTGAGTGCGGCTCAGGCCCATAACAATAACCCGATCAATCGGGCTTTCAGACCACAGATGAGGAACAACAATGAACAGCGATCAAGTCGTGATTGTCAGCGGCGTGCGTACGCCCATGGGCGGTTTCCAGGGCAGCCTGAGCGGCGTGGGTGCGGTTGAGCTGGGTGCCGTCAGCATCGCCGAGGCGGTACGCCGGGCGTCCCTGCAGCCGGGTGACGTACAGGAAGTCATTATGGGAAACGTGCTGCCGGCTGGCCTCAAGCAGGGCCCCGCGCGGCAGGCCATGCGCCAGGCCGGGTTGCCCGACAGCGCTGGCGCCACCACCATCAACAAACTCTGCGGCTCCGGTATGAAAGCTGCGATGCTGGCCCATGATCTGATCAAGGCAGGCAGCAACGACATCATGGTGGCCGGCGGCATGGAGAGCATGTCCAACGCGCCTTACGTAATGCAGGGAGCCCGTCAGGGCTACCGCATGGGCCCGGGCCCGGCGCCGCAGGACCACATGTTCCTGGACGGTCTGGAGGATGCCGAAACCGGCCGGCTGATGGGGGCATTCGCCCAGGATATGGCGGACAAAAAAGGCTATACCCGTGAAGAGATGGATGACTACGCCATCAACTCGCTCAAGCGCGCTCAGGAGGCCATTCGCGACGGCCTGCTGAAAGAGGAGATCGTTCCGGTCACGGTCCGTACCCGGAAAGGCGAGACGGTTGTCGAGGACGACGAGCAGCCGCTGACGGCTAACCTGGACAAGATTCCCACCCTGCGCCCGGCCTTCAAGAAAGACGGTACCGTCACTGCGGCCAACGCCTCCTCCATCTCCGACGGCGCGTCGGCGCTGGTGCTGATGCGGGAATCGGAAGCCGGGCACCGGGGCCTTCAGCCCATGGCCCGGATCGTGGCCCACGCCACACACTCGCAACACCCTTCCGAATTCACATGCGCGCCGGTCGGCGCTATCAAGAGCCTGCTGGATAAAGCGGGCTGGTCAAAGGATGACGTGGATCTGTTCGAGATTAACGAGGCCTTCGCCATGGTGGCCATGATGCCGATCCGTGAGCTGGAACTGGATCCCGCCAAGGTCAACATTCACGGCGGTGCCTGTGCCCAGGGCCACCCGGTGGGCTCCACCGGCTCCCGGCTGCTGGTGACTCTGATGCACGCTCTGCGGCGTCAGGGTAAATCCCGGGGTGTGGCTGCCCTGTGCATTGGCGGCGGCGAGGCCACCGCCATGGCGATCGAGATGCTCTGATCGCCACCCCTTCCGCCCCGGCAGACCTGTCGGGGCGTCATTGCCTTCCTTGCTTACGACCCGGCCTGAAGCCTGGCCAGACCCGCTGTTGCATCGGTGGTTGAACCTCCGATTAGCGTCTATATTCACACTGACTGTCCGGACCAGGGGTGTCCATGGAACGGAACCCGCCAAGACCGCGGCTTCCCGCCAGGGACAGGTTCGTAAAATCATACTTTTGACTGATCAAAGCGACCTGCGCCTTAGCTATAGTGCCATCATCACGAGCACTGTGCGTGGGGCTTCCTACATCGTGACGACCAACCGACTGGTTTGAAGACGAATAACCCGGTTTGAAAACGAACGACTGAACGTGAAGACGAAACCATAGAGCGTAACGACGAACAATCAGAACAGCGACTCATAACAAAGACTCATAAAAACAATGGAGTAGCCTTCCAATGACAAGAAGAGTACAGCCGCGGCAGCAATGGGCGAAACTGCCTCTGGCGGCAGCGATTACCGCAACGCTTTCCGCACCCGCAAGCGCATTCCAGTTCTACATGGGCGACGTCGAGGCGTCGTTTGACACCACCCTGACCGCCGGCGTGGGCTGGCGTGTAGAGGAGCGGGACAGGCGCCTGATTGCGCAGGGCAACCTCGGGCCGTCCTACGCGCCGGGCCAACCCAATGCCAATATCGGTGCGTCGACCAACAACTACGACGACGGCAACCTGAACTTCGAGAAGGGCGACACCTACAGCAAGATCGTCAAGGGCACCAGCGAGCTGTACCTGAACTATTATCTCGACAACGATTACCTGACGCGCGTCGGTGCGTTCGTCCGCGGCCGCTACTGGTACGACTTCGAGCTGAAGGACGAGTCGCGGGCGGTGGACCCGGTCGGGAACCAGCGTGAATTGAACGAGAAGGCCAAGGACAACGCCTCCGGCGGTGAATTCCTCGACGCCTATGTGTTCAGCGACTGGTACTTCGGTGATACCCCGGTCAGCGTGCGCTACGGTAACCAGGTGTTGAGCTGGGGCGAAAGCACCTTCATCCAGGGCGGGGTCAACGTCATCAACCCGGTGGATGTGAACGCCATTCGTGCGCCCGGTGCCGAGGTCAAAGATGCGCTGCTGCCGGTGGAAATGCTCTACAGCTCCATTGGCCTGACCGAGAACGTCACCTTCGAAGCCTTCCTGCAGACGGACTGGGAAAAGGTAAGGCCGGACGATTGCGGCACCTTCTTCTCCACTAATGATTTCGCCGCCGACGGTTGTGGACCGGTACTTCTGGCCGGGCAGTTGTCGGACTACGACGCCTATCAGCAGGGGTTCATCGCCGACCGCTCCGGCGACCGCGAGCCGGACGAGCGCGACCAGTTCGGTGCCGCTTTCCGCTGGTATGTGCCCGAGCTGAACGATTCCGAGCTGGGTTTCTACTACATTCGCTACCACAGCCGGCTGCCGTACGTCAGCGGTATCGTCAATGATCCCGCCAACGGCGAGCAGTTCCCGCAATATTTCATCGAGTACCCAGAGGGCATCAACCTTTACGGGATCAGTATCAACACCACGATCCCCGGAGGTTGGTCACTGGGGGCGGAGTACAGTTTCCGTGACAACATGCCGATCCAGTGGAACGCGTTTGAGCTGATCTACGGTGGTTTGCAGCTGGAGAATCCGGCCACCGGCGATCCGGCCAGTCTGCTGCAGGTTCAGCGCGAGGCGGAAGCCAACGGTGCTGACCTGTCGGGTGAAGCGGTCAGCGGCTACGACCGCTATAAAGTCTCCCAGGCCCAGATGACGCTGATCAAATTCTTCGACCAGGTCATGGGCGCCAGCCGTCTGACCTTCGTTGGCGAAGTGGGCGCCACCTACGTGCACGGCCTGCCGGATCTGGATGAGGCCCGCTATGGCCGTTCCGGTACCTTCGGTATCGGTGAGCTGGACGGCGGCGGTTGCCAGGCGTTGAACATCAACACCAACTACTGCAACAACGAGGGCTATACCACGTCCTTCTCCTGGGGCTATCGCACCCGCTTCGTGTGGGATTATCCCAACGCCATCGCCGGTATCAACCTGAGCCCGCAACTGGCGTTCTCGCACGACGTCAACGGTAACGCGCCGTCGCCCGGCGGTAACTTCCTGGAAGGCCGGAAAGCCGTGGGCGTGTCGCTTACCGGCGTCTACCAGAACCGGTACAGCGCCACGATCGGCTACACGAACTATTTCGGGGGTACGCCATACAACGAGCTGTCCGACCGCGATAACGTGACCGCCAGCGTCTCGGTATCGTTCTGATCCGGCCTGAACGCGAACAACGAGGTAGATTCAATGAAACTGAAAACGAAACTGATCGTCTCGGGCATCCTGACCGCCTCCATGGCTGCAGGCAGTGCCTACGCAGCCGTATCAGAGCAGGAAGCCGCCAAGCTGGGCGGTTCGCTGACGCCGATCGGTGCCGAGAAGGCCGGCAACGGCGGTGAGATTCCGGCCTGGGATGGCGGGTTGCAACAGGTCCCGGCCGGCTATGAAGGGGACGGCATCTATGTGAATCCGTTCCCGGACGAGCAGGAGCAGTTCCGCATCGACCAGAGCAATGTGGACCAGTACGCCGACAAGCTGTCGCCGGGCCAGGTCAAGATGATCAAGAAGTACGACGACTACTTCATCCCGGTCTATCCGACCCACCGCACCTCGGCGTATCCGCAGGAGATCTATAACGAAACCCGCGAGAACGCCACCCAGACCGAGCTGGTGCCCAGTGGCAACGGTATGGAGAACTACACCGACGGCGTGCCGTTCCCGGTCCCGCAGAATGGCCTGGAGGCCATCTGGAACCACATCACCCGCTATCGGGGTGGTTCCGTGTCCCGCAACGTCGGCCAGGTCACCCCGACCGCCGATGGCAACTACAGCGTGGTGCATTTCCAGGATGAGCTGACCTGGCGGGCCGCCCTGCAGGATTTCGATCCTGAAGAGGACCAGAACGTGCTGTTCTACTTCAAGCAGGCGATCACCGGGCCGGCCCGTCTCGCGGGCAATGTTCTGCTCGTTCACGAAACCATCAACCAGGTGACCGAGCCGCGTCGCGCGTGGGTCTACAACGCCGGCCAACGGCGTGTGCGCCGGGCGCCCCAGGTGGCCTACGACGGCCCGGGTACCGCGGCTGACGGCATGCGGACGTCCGACAATTTCGACATGTACAACGGCGCGCCCGACCGCTACAACTGGGAGCTGGTGGGCAAGAAGGAGATGTACATCCCCTACAACTCTTACGAGCTGGTGGACCGGGATCTGGACTACGACCAGATCATCAAGGCCGGCCACATCAACCAGGCGCTGACCCGCTACGAACTGCACCGGGTCTGGCACGTGCGCGCGACCCTCAAGGAAGGGGAGCGTCACATCTACGCCCAGCGGGACTTCTACATTGACGAAGACAGCTGGCAGGCGACGGTGATCGATCACTACGATGGCCGCGGCGAACTCTGGCGTGTTGCCGAAGCCCACAGCATGTACTTCTATGACCAGAAGGTGCCCTGGTACGCGATCGAGACGCTCTACGACACCCTGTCCGGCCGCTACCTGGCCCTGGGGCTGACCAACGAGGAAGAAAACCCGTACGAGTTCGGCACCCAGCGCCACTCCCGAGAGTATACGCCGGCCGCCCTGCGCCGCGCCGGTACTCGCTAGGATCGACGATCCCTGCAAAGCCCCGGTCTCCGTGCCGGGGCTTTTTCGTTGTCCCCAATTAAACGTTTCCGGTGCCGTAAGAATTAATTACAGCGGCTTTGCCTTATGGGCGAATTCTGTATTAATCTACATGCAGAACAAAAACAAACGGTAATAAGATAATAAGCTATTCTATTGGTTAGTTATAAAACGATGCGAGCTGACGAGGTTCGATATCGCAAGCTAGGATTCAACATAATAAAAAGGTTCGACAAAACAAAAAGATTCGCCATAACAAGAAAAACGGAGGGCGAAAGCAACACCACATTTGTGCGGTTGGCCTGGATCGCGCAGCATTAATTGGGGCAGACAGTGAAGAGCATTCAAGACGTACCCGCGGCGAATGACGATTTCGCCGGGCAGGCCCGTGCCGTTCCTCCCGGTGATCTGATCTGGGATCTCCTCAGCCACCGTATTCGTATGCCGGTCGCTCCGGACCGTTGCATCGCCCGTCCAGCGCTGCAGGCGCGTGTCGCCGCAGCCGTCGCGCCGGGGCGGGTGCTGCTGGTGGAAGCGCCGGCTGGATTTGGCAAGACCCAAGCCGTCCGTGCCGCGTTGGCTGAAGCCTTCGAGTCGGCGGCCTGGGTGAGCCTGGAATCGCGGGACAATGATCCCGCCCGCCTCCTGGCGCTCCTGGCACTGGCGCTGGGGCAGGACCAGCGCCTGGACCGCACCGCGTTTCACGAAGGCGATTTCCCCGATCGCCTGTCCTATCTTTGTCAGCTCTACGCCAAACAGCGTCGGCAGTCGCCGGCGAGCGTGCCCGACTGTGTTGTGCTGGACAACGTCCACTGGCTGAGTCATCCGGCGGCCCTGGACATGGTCGAGCAACTGGTGGCGGAATTGCCGGAAGGGCTGTCCCTGGCGCTTCTGTCCCGTGAGCAGGTCCCGTTTTCCACCCATGCCTCGACCCTGAACGGTCAGATGGTCCGGTTGGGTATGGACGCCTTATCCCTGTCCCTGCCAGAAACCCTGACCCTATATGACGCCGAGCTGGCGGCCGGACGAGTTTCCAAGGCCGCCGTCGAACACCTGCATCATCTTTCCGAGGGGTGGCTTACCCCGCTGCAGCTCTATCGGCTGGAGCTTGACGACGACGGGCCGACGCCGCGCACCATCCTGGAAAGCCCGGCGGTGGCCCGTTTTTTCAAGGACGGGCTGATGGCGCGTTTCACGCTGGAGGCGCAGACGCTGTTGTTCCAGATGGCCGAGCCGGAGCTGGTGAGCGACGCCCTGTTCGATGCCGTCAAGGACGGCCCCGGCGAGCTGGATCTGCTGCCCTCGGTGGCGTGCCAGAAAGGGCTGCCGGTGTGGCCGGTGGCGGGCAAGGCACGCTGGTATCGGTTCAATCCGCTGTTCCGGGACTGGCTACTGGGCAAGGAGCTCTGCGGCCGCAGCGGGCGGGCGGTGCGCGCCAGCCGCTGGTTCGAGGCCCGGGGCGACCTCTGCGAAGCGCTGACCCACGCCCTGCGAGGGCAGGACGCCGATCGCGCCCTCGATATCGCCGCGTCCGGCTCCGAAGCCCTGCTGGTGGGGCAGGACACCGGGGCGTTGCTGAACTGGCGCCGCTACCTGCCCATGCACCTGGTGGAAAAGAGCCCGCGACTGCGCCTAGTTTACGGCTGGGTACACGCCATTGGTGGCCAGTTTGCCCACGCTGAAAAGCTGATTGGTGCGCTCGATCCGGAAGACCGGGCCGCGCTCCGGGGGCGTCTGGCGACCCTGCAGGGCTTTATCCTGCGGGGGCGGGGAGTGATCGAACCGGCCCTGGACGCCGTCTACGAAGCGGTGGCGGACCCCGAGCTGTCCGACCATGCCCGCATGATGGCCCTGTGGATCCGATCCAGCGCGCTCTGTGCCGACCAGCGTTACACCGAGGCCCGTGATGCCAATCGTGAAGCGGCGCGGCTGGCGCGGGAATCCGGCGATGCCGGTTGCGAGATCCTGGCGGTTTACGACCATGCCCGGATCGAGCTGGGCCGCGGTCACATCAAGCGCGCCGAAACCCTGATCCGGCGCGGTATCGATGTGGCCCTGAGTGTTCCCTACCAGCCGCCTCGGGTCGGCGAAAGCCGGTTGCAGCTCAGCCTGGCGCTGGTGCTCTGGCACCAGGGGCGTTTCGATGAAGCCGAGGCCTGCCTGGTTCGCTCCGCGCGACAGGCCGAACAGTGTCGTGATCTGGGCGTCCTGCTGAACATGGGCTTGCGGGCACTGATCGCAAAAGCCCGGGGCGAACTGGAACAGGCCTTTGGCTGGATCGGTCAGGCCGAGCGGACCATGCAGCTCTGGCAGGTGGACGACGTGGTCTATCGGCCGGTGCTGGACGCCCTGCAGGTGTCCTGCTGGCTGCACACGGACCAGTGCGATCACATCGGTGAACTTCTGGAGCGGCGCGATGCCCAGGGCGATGCGCCTCTGGTGCCCGAGCTGTTCCCCATGCTGCCGGGCCTGCTGGAAACCCTGCGGATCCGTCACGATATTGCCGCCAGCCGTCTCGAGGTGGCCCAGGCCAAGCTGGACCGTTACCAGCAGGCGGGTCGGGAAACCGAACGCCCCCTGGGGCATCTGATTTACGGCAAGATCCTGCAGAGCCTGATCCATGATCGGGCCGGCAAACCCGACCGGGCTCTGGTGTCCCTGCGCGAGGCGTTGCAGGAGGCGGCGCCCGAGGATTACATCAGCCCGTTCGTGGAAGTGGAGCGGCCCCTGCGGGAGCTGCTGCCCAAGGTGTTGGCTTCGTCCGGTGACAGCCCGTTCCACGATGCCCTGCGCGGGTATTTCCGCGTGGAAAAAAGGCCGAATGCAGGTTCCGGCGAGGAGCTTCAGGAGCCGATCAGCGAGCGCGAACGAGGCGTTCTGGAGCTGATCGCCATCGGGCTCTCCAACCAGGACATCGCCGACCGGCTGCATATTTCCCTGCATACCGTGAAGACCCACGCCCGCCGGATTAACGCCAAGCTGGGCGTGCGCTCGCGCACCCAGGCGATAGTCCGCGCTCGCGAGCTGGGCGTTCTGTAACGGTTAGCCGGGCGCTCGCAACGATCAGCCGACGCCCATCAGGCCGGCATGGGCGTATCGTCGCGGTGGGGCGTGGACTGGCCGGCGTTGACGAGTTCGTCGATCTGCCGGTCCTTGGCCAGCCAGAGGTCGTCCACCCAGGCCTGGAATGCACGCTTCAGGGCTTCGTCGTTGGCATAGTTCATACCGCGGAAATGGGGCGGGATGTCGATGGTGCGCACCCGGATCACCACCCGCCTGATACGGCCGCAAAGGTAGTCCCAGAAGCCATGCTGCTGGTCCGGGTAAACGATCGTGACGTCCAGCAGGGTGTGCAGCATTTCACCCATGGCGCCAAGCACAAACGCCGTGCCGCCCGCACGGGGCTTGAGCAGGTGGCGGTAGGGCGAGTTCTGGGCCGCGTGTTTGGCCGGCGTGAATCGGGTGCCTTCCATGAAATTGAACACCGTGACCGGCGTGTAGCGGAACTTCTCACAGGCCGCGCGAGTGGTTTCCAGATCCTTGCCCTTCAGCGAGGGATTGCGTGCGACCTGCTCCTTGCTGTAGCGACGCATGAACGGAAAATCCAGCGCCCACCAGGCAACGCCCAGTAATGGCACCCAGATCAGTTCCTTCTTCAGGAAGAACTTGAGCAGCGGAATACGGTCGTTCAGCACATACTGGATGATCGGGATGTCCGCCCAGGACTGGTGGTTACAGGTGACGAAATACCAGTTGTCCCGGGACAGGTTCTCCACTCCTTCCACCTGCCATTCGATGCGATGGAAAACGTCGGCCAGGCGGTTGTTGAAGCCGATCCAGATATAGGCGATCCAGTTCAGGATCACCGTGCAGACGGTGCGTACCCGCTTCACCGGTATGATCAGCTTGACGAAGGCGACGAACAGGAGAAACGGGATCAGGACCAGGGTGTCTGCAAGAATCAAGAGCGCGGCAAGGACGCCCTTGAGGGTTGCAGGCAGGAAATTCAGCATGGTGGGTTCTCGTTATTGGTGCGCGTTCAGCGCGGGTTGTCTGCGGTGTTGGCTGGATAGGCTTGAGAAGGGGCGTTGTCGCCGTCGCCGAACAGCCGTTGCGTCGTGGCGCGGGCCTGGCGGCGGATATCCGGGGTGACGTGGACGCCGAGCATGGCCAGCGCGGCCAGCATCACGGACACGTCGTCAGTGTAGCCGAGCACCGGTGTCAGGTCGGGAACGGCGTCGATCAGGCTGATGAAGTAGCCCAGGCTGCCTGAGATGACCGCCTTGCACCAGGTCGGCGTGCCCGGCGAACGCAGGGTGTAGAACAGGGTCAGACCCAGCTCGACGGGCCGGCGTCCCAGCGCCGCGGTGCGCCGGCGGAGTGTCTGCTGGAAGTCGCTGTCGGAGTAGTGTCGGGACCACCGCGACAGCTCTTCGCGCCCGGGTAGTTTCACGATCAACCCTCTTTTCTGGCGATACCACTGGTTTCGAAGCGGCTCTCCTCGCCGGTGGCCAGTTGCATCAGTGCAGGAATGCCGGTGTCCTTGCCGATCAGTTCACGAAACTCACGGTCATAGTATCCAAGGTTGTTGTGTCGAATCATAGCCTGGATTTCCTTGACGTAGGCGGCGCCGCGCTCGGAATAGCCGATCAGGCCCCGGGCGAGTTCGTTGCCGTCCGGGAAACGGCCTTCCTCGCGCGCCAGCTCGCGCTCGTTGCGCACCGCGCGATAGGTGTCGTGACGGTTGATGTTGGTGATGTAGGCCCGAATCGACGCATAGGGCGATTCGAAGGCGGCAACCTCATGGCTGGCGCCGTCGGCGCGGGCGAGTGGGACCAGTCCGCAGCCCTTGGAGAAGCACCACTGACCGAACAGGTTATTGCCTTCACGGGCGAAGCGTGAGGTTCCCCAGGCCGATTCGTTGGCCGCCTGGGCCATGACCAGCGACGGCGGCAGCACATCCAGGCGGCGCTTGAGCATCTCGAACTGCTCGGCGGATCCGGTCTCGGCGTCGACACGCAGACGGTCGGCCTGACGTTCGAGCCACTGGGCTTCCGGCTCGTCGAGCGTTTCGAGCGTGGCGGCATAATCCAGCTTGTCGCGCAGCATCAGGATGCGGGTGTTGGCCAGCACGATGCGTGGGTACAGGTATGAAAAGAAGGCCGCCTTCTTTTCAGCGGTGTCCTGGTAGCCGGTGAAGTCCGGCAGCGGCGCGTGGGCCCAGTCCGGCAGCTCGGGCAAGGCGTCCAGGGTAATATCCGCGGTGTCGTCTTCGTGGGTGTTGTCCGGGATGTGCAGGGCTCCACCTGCGAAGGCCAGGGCCAGGCCGAACAGCATGGCGGTCAGTTGGGTACCTGCCAGCATCGTTTCCTCCATTTACAGCTGTATGACGCCAATTGTAACAGGTTACGACATTGCGCCTGTTTAGATCGGTAACCGGCGTAATTTCGGAGGTTTGTGGATGTCCGGCAGAGGCTTTCAGAATCGCTTCAACCGTCGTTTCGGGCGCCGAGCAACAGGCCCAGGAACGCCTCGCCGCCGGGCAGCGTCTGGTGCAGACGCAGCACCACAAACTCCCGGTCGCTGGAGATGAAGCCGTCGAGGACGAGGCTGCCATCGCCACTGCTGAAGGTGAGCCGATCGGCGCTGGCCGTGTAGGTCAGTGGCATATTCCCGGCCTCGAGTCGCGTCGGTGGCTGCAGCTGCGCGGAGCTGATGGTCTCGCTGACCTGGAATCCCTTCAGCACCACGACCGCTTCCGCGTCGGCGACGCTGGTGATGGACAGCACGCCGTCGTCGATATGGTGCAGGAACTGGGCATCGCCGCCCAGCCCCACGAGCGTGCCGTTGAGGCGGTAGCTGGCTTCGGCCGGGCCGCCGCTGCCGGGTTCCAGTGCCAGCAGCAGTCCTTCGCCATGGGTGGGGTTGTCCAGGTTGAAGGCGAGCAGGCTGGCCTGCGGGTTGCTCGCGCCCAGCCCCTCCTGGTTGCGGATGCTGCCGGAGATGCCGTCGTACAGCAGGGCCAGACGACCGTTGTAGACGTCGCCGGCGCTGAGCTGGGATTCGATCCGGCCCACGTGGGCGGTGTCCGAACGGTCGGGGGCGGACATGCCGACGGCGCCGCTGGCATTCCGATGCAGGCTTCGCGCGTCCGCGGCCTGGGTGTAGTCGCCCGGCCCGGTCCCGCTCCAGGTGCCGACCAGCGACTCGACGCGGAAGGGCTGGGTCACGTCTCCCAGCTCGGCGGAAAAGCTGACGACGTTGTAGTCGTCCTTGAGGGTTGCGACATCGAACGCCTCGCTCTGGGCCAGACTGATGTCAAAGGCGGACAGGTAGTATGCCTCCAGCGTCTCCAGTCGCTGGTAATCCTCGCCGTCCCTTTCCAGCTCGATGGCCTTGCCGCCGGAGAAACGGGCGGACAGCAGGCTGTCGGGGTAGTCATCGGACAACAGGATATGAGCATCGAGGAAGAAGGGATTGCGGGTCCAGCCCACGGGCATGGCGCTGTTCCTGTCGGTGATGCTCTGGTATAGCGACTGGCCGGCGAGTAACCGGTCCCGGTCAACGATGCTGGCGGCGCTGGGTGAGGTGGCGTGGCTGTTGATGCCCCAGAAAGAGCGGCCGCGGGCGTCGAAGTCGCCATCGCCAAAGCGGGTCACCGTGCTGCGCTCATAGGGCACGTCGCCGGCCATGGAGGTGACATTGATGTCGAAGACGGCGAGGGAAGACAGGCTCAGTGCCGGATAGATGTAGGCGACGCCGCCGTTCTCGATGCGTTCTTCGTAGGCGCGTTGGGTGGCCCACTGGGCGGCCGGCGTGTCGGAGAAACGGCTGCTGCGCCCCAGCTCAAGGCCGAAATAGACGCTGTTCATGGTCACCGAATCGGCAGAGATGGCGCTGGTGGATGTTGGCGCCACCTGGGCCAGTCCAGCCATGTCAGCCACGTAGCCGGCGAAGTCGGCGCGGCTGTGGAGCTGCGCCAGGGCGCCTTCCAGGTCGGTGCCGTCCGGAATATCGATTTCGAAGTCCTGCACCTGGTCGGCCAGTGTCGACCACACGAACTTGTTGATGCACAGGCCGTCGCTGTCGGTGGATTCGACGCAGTCCATGACGGTTGCGAACTCGGCCGCGTTGTAACCTCCCAACCCGTGGCGCACCAGATACTCTGAGAACGGATTGACCTTCACATCCCGGTCCCGGTCGGTGGCAAAGGCCCGCAGGGTGGTGCCACCGTATTCCGCTTCGATGAGCACGTCCGGGCCGACCGGCTGGCCGTCGGTAAAGGCGATGACGGTGAAGCCGTCGTCATCCTGGCGGGTGCGGGTGTCGGTGGAGCTGAGCGGATTCAGGGTGTGGTCAGTGCGGTAGACGCGCACCTGGTCCGGCTGCACCAGGCGCAGGTTGCGTCGGGACCGGGGCGCCGAGGGCGCGAGCAGTGAGGGCACCTCCAGCGTAATGCGCACCTCGTTTTTGGCCAGGCCGTTGGCGTTGTTGCTGTCGCCGGTGCTGGATTCGGAAAAACCATCGGCGGGGTTTTTGGTGCCGGGGAAGCTGTTGGGTCGCTGGCTGGCTTCCTCAACGGCGTCGTCACCTCCACCACCGCAGGCCGTCATGAGCAGTGCCGGGGTCAGAGTCAGACACGTCGTCAGGAGCAGGCGGGTCAACGCCCGCTTACGAAACCGGATAGAGGAGGGCATGTGGTGATTGTTTCCCTGTTGTTTTTACAAAGGGTAACAATCGCGAGCGGTGGAAAAAGTGAGGGAGGGCACGGAATGCAAACCGGGGCCTCTGGAGGCCCCGGCCGATGCTGGAAATCGGTGCTGGACATGATGACTGAACAGGGTTGCTGGACAGCGTTACTGAACAGATAGCCCGCTGGCCGATTGCACCGTACGCGCGATCAGAAGTAGAGCTTCATGCCGGCCATGATGCCTTCGTCCAGGTTGATATCGCCGTGGGAATCCAGATCGGTGTTGAGGTAGCGGTAGCCGCCGAAGACCTCGGCGTTGCGGATGACGCGGTAGCTGACGCGCGCCTCGACGCTGGTCATGTCATCCGAGTCGCCGAAAGACAGAATGCTGGGAGCGTAATGAAGTGCGCCATTGACCGACAGTCCGGGTACGCGGGGGATGTTCATGGTAGCGAAGCCGCCGATGCCGACAGCGCCGCCGTCCAGGTCATCGTCGTCCCAGCCAATGCCCTTGAAGCCGATACCGGCGGTCGTGGGCAGGTTGCCAACGGCGGTGCGGCCCTGCGCGTGCACGTCCAGGTTGACGATGTGACGGCTGCCGTCGTGGTAGGTGTAACCGGCACCGGCCTGCAGGTCGGCGGTGTTCGGCATGAAGTTGATCTGGCCCTTGGCGGAATCGTTGGTCAGGCTGAGGTCGAAATCCGCGGCCATCGCAGGTGTTGCTGCGGCGGCGGCCAGGGTGAATGCCATAGCTGAAAGGCGGCTGTATTTCATGGATGTGTCCTTATCGTTCGTTCTTGATGGTTCTTTGATAGATGGTTCTTTGGTAGATAGCTTTTGTGTCGATGGCTCGTCGGCAAATAGCTCGACGCCATTGTCTTTTCTGTTGGATCGTTAATCGTTTCTTCCGATGAAACCTGCGGCTCATGCTAGCGATGGGCTATGGGCCGCTCAACTTAAAGCTCTGTTACGGTCTGGTCATTTGCCGCGAGTCACCGATAGCGCTCAGGCCGTTTGTACTCCCGCAGAACAAACGCCCGAACGATCAGTGCTTCAGCAGATCGGTATCGTCCTCATCGTCCGGCAGGTCATCGGGACGGGCGTCTTCGGCGGGGATGCGATAATCTTCATTCGCCCAGGCGCCCAGATCAATCAGTTTGCAGCGTTCGCAGCAGAAGGGACGGTAGGGATTCTTGGTATCCCACTCCGCCTCAGTCTTGCAGGTTGGACAGGTTACAAGCATGGATGGTTCATTACCGGTTGGCGATCAATGGCTTCGTGATGGCTGGTCAAGGAGTAACCGTACCATCGAGCGTCATGTTAACCGGCTCAGACGTCGATTGCACTCCGGCAGAATTGCTCCAGCACCGCCCGGAGCATCTCCATGTTGACCGGTTTGGCGACAAAGGCGTCCATGCCCGCGCGGCGGCACTTCTCTTCGTCCTTCTCCATGGCGCTGGCGGTCAGCGCCACCACCGGAACGGCCGGCTGGTTCAGCTCCTTTTCGCGCTGGCGCAGGCGGCGGGTGGCTTCGAAACCGTCCACCCGGGGCATGACGCAGTCCATGAAAATCATGTCGAACTGGTGCCACTGGATCAGCCCCAGGGCCGCCTCGCCGTCGTTGGCGGTGGTTACCTCGCAGCCGAGCTTTTCCAGAAGGCGCCGGGTCAGGGTGCGGTTGACCGGGTTGTCCTCCACCAGCAGCACTCGCATCCTGTGGCTGGGCAGTGGTTCGCGGTCGCGCTGCTCGGGGCCGGGTTGCAGGGAGAATCGGGTGAGGAAGGTGCGCTCGCGGTTCGCGCGGTCGGAAAACAGTTGGTGCAGGATGGGCGTCAGGCAGGATTCACGCAGGGACTTGCTGAGGAAGCCGTCGGCGCCGGCCTGTCGAAAATGTTCGGCATCGCCACGCTGGGGGTTGGAAGACAGCACCAGGATGCGCACGTCCTTCCACTCGGGATTCTCTCGCACCTGCTGGCACAGCAGATCGCTGTCCATGTCCGGCACGAAGCCGTCGAGTATGATGGCATCGAAAGGCGCGCCACTCTCACTGCTTTGACGCAGCGCCAGGATCGCTTCTGCGGCGGAGCGTACCGCCTCGATGTCCACGTCGTGCCGCGACAGCATTTCCAGCGTGATTTTGCGAGACAGGGCGTAGGAATCCACCACCAGCAGGCGCTTGCCGCTGATCATGCGTGAATCCGGGCGGACCCGGGCGGTGGCGTCCGGCGCGACGGCGAGGTTGAGCTCGATCCAGAACGTGGAGCCTTCGCTGGGGCGGCTCTCAACATCGAGCCGGCCGCCCATCAGATTCACCAGTTGGCGGCAGATGGTCAAACCCAGGCCGGCGCCGGGAAGCTGGCGGCGGAAGCGTTGACCGAGCTGCACGTAAGGCTCGTAGACCAGCGGCAGGTCTTCGGAGTGGATGCCTACGCCGGTGTCTTCCACCGCCACTCGCAGCTGGACCTGGTGATTGCGGTAGCCAAGCACTTCGACACTGATCAGCACATGGCCGGAGTCGGTGAACTTGATGGCGTTGGAGGCCAGGTTCAGCAGCACCTGGCGCAGCCGGATCGGATCGCCGCGCAGGGCCGAGGGCAGGTTCTCGTCCACTCGCAGCTCCAGTGCCAGCCCCTTCTCGCGGGCGCGGTCGCCCAGCATGATCACCACATCGTTGAGGGTGTCGCGCGGGTCGAAGGGAATGTCCTCCAGCACCATCTTGCCCGCTTCCATGCTGGAGATGTCGAGCAGATCGTTGATGATGGCGGACAGGCTTTCCGCGGAGCTTTGCAGCGTGCGTACAAAATCACGCTGTTCGTTATCCAGTTCGGTGTCGTCCAGCAGGCTGGCGTAACCCAGCACCGATTGCAGGGGCGTCCTCAGTTCGTGGCTGACGTTGGCCAGGAACAGGTTCTTGGCGTGGTTGGCGCGCACCGCTTCGTCG
The DNA here is from genome assembly GCF_011421605.1 of Marinobacter sp. JSM 1782161. Lineage (NCBI taxonomy): Bacteria > Pseudomonadati > Pseudomonadota > Gammaproteobacteria > Pseudomonadales > Marinobacteraceae > Marinobacter > Marinobacter sp. JSM 1782161. The sequence goes on along the minus strand of NZ_WSSA01000002.1, from coordinate 1,146,647 downwards.
CGTTCGTCCCGGGAGCGCAGGTTGGATTGGCGCAGGTCCCGGGCCTCTTCCAGCAACTGGTTGCGCATCACATTGAGGGCGTGTTCCACCTCGCTCAGTTCGTCGGGGCGACGGGGTGGCTTGCGGCGCAGTTTAAGCGGGGCGATCAGGGCGTCGAAATTGAGGCGCTTGATATAGTCGGCGATGGCTTCCATGTGCCGGGTCAGGGTCAGGCGCATGATCACCAGCAGGCCCAGGGTGCCGAGCATGACGATCAGGGTCTGGAATAGCAGCAGGAGCAGGCCACGGCCGACCACGTCGTTGTAGACCGTTTGCAGGGAGGAGGCGATGGTCAGCGTACCCAGCACCTGACCGGCTCGTTCGCCGGAGGCCAGCTTGATCTGGAAGTGCTGTTCGAGGCGTTCGTCATAGACCGGAGTGCCGACGCGGAACACGTCGCCGGTCTCGGACCGGACTTCGGCGTACTGCATCGACGGAAACGCCATCAGGCCGTCAAGGCTGGTTCTCACCGCTTCGAAATCGAGCATCCAGAGGTTGCTGCTAAGGACCGGAATCAGCATCTCGGCGGCCCGGTTCTGGACTTCCTTCAGGTCGCTCTTGCGGCGCTCGAATTCGCCGGCCATTTGAGCTCCGGTAGCGCCCAGTGAGAGCAGGAAACTGAATGTCAGAACATAAACCAGCAACCGGGCCGCCAATGGCCGAATGCCAAGTTTCTTGAGGGATAGTTTCAATGCCACGCTACCGGTTCCCTGGTCGAGTGCTGCGACTACGGCAATTCCTGGTTCGAATGTGCAAGCAAGTATCGTTCCAGAACCTTGATCGATCCCGGAAATCGCGGTTGCCGAATCACTGAGCCTCCAGTTTCAGCCCCGATTGGCTGGAATCTCAGTCTAGCAGAGTTACCGTCAAAACGGTTACGTGCCCGTCGTCGAAGCGGAAGCGCACATTGTGGTCATATAGGTGCGCGCCGTACACCCGTTCCTCGATCCGGCCCCGACGAAATGACGGGCGCGGATCGTAGGCCACCACGTCCTCGATCAGGCTGCGGAAATCCGGATAGCGGTCGCCGTCCAGCGCCTGAAGCTGACGCTCGGCGTCATCCGAGAAGATCACCGTCAGCCGCTCGGTGGGCGCGTCCGAGGCCCATTCGATATGGGCGTCGGCCACCACATCGGCAAACGGCAGGTAAGGTTTGATGTCCAGGATGGGCGTGCCTTCGATCAGGTCGTGCTCGCGGATCCGCAGGACCAGGTTGCCCTCCCGGCGGGACAGCCCCTCGTTGCGCACCACGGACAGCCCGAGACTGTTCGGGCGGAATGGCGAGCGGCTGGCAAAGACGCCGATCTTCCGGTTACCGCCCAGGCGCGGCGGGCGGATGGTCGGACGCCACTCGGCACGGACGGCTTCGTGGAACTGGAAGGTCAGCCACAGGTGCGAGCAATTTTCCAGGCCGCGGAAGGCGTCCTCGCGGTTATAGGGCGGCTGGATCACCAGGTCGGCCCAGGCGTGGCGGGTCAGGCCGGGCTGTCGCGGCACGCCGAACTTGTCGCGGAAACAGGAGCGGGTGATGGCAACGGGCTCGAGTGTCAGGGCGTCCTGCGCCGGACGGGATGGATGACGGCTCATCGGATGTTGCCTGCGAAGAACATCTCGATCCGCAGGGTGAGCGAGGTGGTCGCGTCAAAACTGTCGTCGCGGTAGAAATTCACAGCGGGGATGACCTCTCCGTATAACCAGGTGCTGTACAGGCGATAGCGGTACGTAAAGTCGCCGAAATACTCCGTGGTGCGCCAGTCCGGCTGACTTTCGCCGAGAATGCCAAGGCGCGGGTTGAGTTCGGCCCGGTTGTTGGGCCGTGACACCATACTCAGGATCTGCGAGAACTCAAACTCCCGGTCGGAATGGACCCAGCGCAACTCCGAGGCGCTCAGGAAATTCCACTCGCCGATACGACGCCGGAACCCCAGCCAGGTACTCTCGCCCCAGCCATCCTGGTGGAAGTAATAGACGCGCTGGTCAATGTTCAGGCGCCACGCCGGCGACAGCTCAAACTCGCCCTTGGCGCGGGCCCGCCAGAAGGCGTCCGGCGGCAGGCGCAGGCGCGCGCCCACGTCGTTGGTGAGGTTGATCATGTCCGTCAGGTCGGTGATGTAGCGCAGCGCGCCGGTGGCTTCGGTGTCGGTCCGTTCGGCATCGGTGAGCTGGCGGTCCCGGTCCCGCTCGGCGAGGGATTTGGTCTCCTCGCTCTCGCTTTCAATGACCAGTCGCAGTTTTTCCTCGACCGTGGGCAGGTCCAGGCGGAACCGGGCCTCAGGTTCGATCTGGGCCAGGTCGCCGGTTTCCGAGCGCGTGGCGAAACCGATGCGCAGGTAGCTCTCATTGGCGGGCAGGGCATAGGCATCGCCGGACAGGGTGCGGTCGGCCCAGGCGCCCATGCTTTGCACCTGCACCGAGCGGCGCTGGTGTTGGCGGATGACCCAGTCGGAGGCGTCGATCCACCAGGAGTCGACAAGCGGATAGTTGGTTTCGTCGGGTGAGAAGGTGTAGTAGTCCGCCGGCACCGCGTCCATCGTCAGCGGCGCCGTGTAGGCTTCCTCTTCGCCGTTGGTGGCTGCGCCCACTGATACCGACCCAAAGAGAGCGAAGACGCAGACAAGACCGCAGAGGCCGCGGGGCGGTGGGCTAGTCCGGGGTTTTGCCATCGAGCTCATATCGCAACGCTTTCGCCTGTTGCTCCAGGGTGGTCCGTTTCGCCCTGGGGCCGAACAGTCCGGTGACGTGCAACAGCAACCGGCTGGCCGAACGCAAGCTATCGCCTTTCTTGCGGGGGATCACGTGAATATGGGCGTGCGGAACCGTCTGATTCGCCGCCTCGCCATCGTTGAGCAGAATATGGGTGCCGTTCAGCCCCAAGCCCAAGCGCCGCTGGCCTCGCAGGATCCGTTGGGCCACGTTGAACAGGTGCTCGGAGGTTTCCGGAGCCAAATCGGTGATCTGAACGGCGTGTTCAACCGGGATGACCAGGACGTGCCCGTCGCCCAGCGGGTGGATGTCCATGAAGGCGAGACAGTGATCGTCTTCATAGACGAGCGCCTTGGGGGCCTTGCCCTGGGCAATCTCGCAGAAAATGCATGCTCGGGTCACGGATGGGCTGTCCTTGTCGCGTTCAGGCCTCAGAAAGCTGCTGGTGGATGCGCACCACCTGACTTTCAGCTTCGTCGAGCGCGCCTGAATTGTCTATGACGAAATCCGCGCGGTTGAGCCGCTCCTGACGATCCATCTGGGCGGCGATGATCCGCTCCACCTGGTCCCGGTCATTTGCGTCCCGGGCCATGGTGCGCTCGATCTGCACGTCGACCGGCACATCGATCACGATGACCCGGTCCACCAGCTGGTTCTGGTCGGTTTCCAGCAACAGCGGGGAGACGAGCAGAACGTAACCCGCCTCATAATCGGCAGGCGGCGCGGCGTCCTCGCTCAACCAGAGCTGGCGCATCAGCTCCTGCCGGATGATCGGGTGCAGGAGCTGCTCAAGCCACTCCCGCTCGGCCGGTTGCTCGAACACGATTTGCCGCAACGCAGCGCGGTCCAGGGCGCCACTGCCGTCGAGAATATCGCGGCCGAAGTGCTCAGCGATACGCTCCAGCGCCGGCTGGCCGGGCTCGACGACCCCCCGGGCGACCGTGTCCGCATCCACCGCGTGGACACCGTGCGCCTCGAACAACGCTGTGATGCTCGATTTGCCGCTGCCGATCCCGCCTGTCAGACCAATAACGCGCATACGATCTCCTACACGCCCAGAAAGTTGAACCAGAAGCTCTGCAGCTCTGGCCCGAACCACAGCGCGAGCAGACCGGCAATCGCCAGGTAGGGCCCGAACGGAATCGGTACTTCACGGCCGTGGCCCCGGAACACGATCAGGCTGATCCCGATCACCGCGCCGACAACGGAGGAAAGCAGGATGACGGCCGGCAGCAACTGCCAGCCCAGCCAGGCGCCCAGGGCACCGAGCAGCTTGAAGTCGCCGTGGCCCATGCCTTCCTTGCCGGTCACGATCTTGAACAGCCAGTAGATGGACCAGAGGGACAGGTAGCCGAAGATCGCGCCCCAGAACGCGCTCTGGAAGTCGGTGAGCACGCCGAAATAGTTCAGGATCAGGCCCAGCCAGAGCAGGGGCAGGGTGATGCTGTCCGGCAGCAGTTGGGTGTCGAAGTCGATCACCGTCAGCGCAATCAGCGCCCAGACCAGCACCAGCGCCCAAAGGCTGGCCGGCGTCGCACCCAGCCAGGCCACAGTAAACACGGACAGAATGGCCGTGGCCGCCTCAATCAGCGGGTAGCGAATGGAAATGCCGGACTTGCAGGCGGCACACTTGCCACGTAGCAGCAGGTAGCTGATGACCGGAATGTTTTCCCAGGGCTTGATCTCGTGGCCGCAGGAGGGGCAGGTGGAATTGGGCGAGGCGAGGGTGATCTTCCGATCGTCCTTGCGTTCGCCCTCTGGCACCTCCAGGAAATCTTCGCACTGGCAGCGCCAGTCCTGCTCCATCATCTTGGGGAGGCGGAGGATGACGACGTTCAGGAAGCTGCCGATGCAGAGGGTTAGGAATACAAGAACCGGGTAAAGGTAAGCCGGATATGAGAACAGGGCTTCGAGAGTTGGCATGAACGTATTAACTTGAAGTCGAGGCGTCCGCACCACCGGCTAGAGAGCTGGCCAGTGGCGCGGACGAATTTGGATGAAGGGTGTTTTAAACCACTTGGCCCATCTGGAAAATCGGCAGGTACATGCCGATGATAAGGCCGCCGACGAGCACGCCGAGAACGGCCATGATCATTGGTTCCATCAGGGCAGTAAGGTTGTCGACCATGTCATCGACGACGGACTCGTAGTGGTCTGCGACTTTCTCCAGCATCGAATCGAGGTTACCGGATTCTTCGCCAATCGCTGTCAGCTGAACGGCCATAACGGGAAATACGCCGGCTGATCGCATTGCCGCCTGAAGCTGGGTGCCGCTGGAGACTTCTTCCTTGATCTTGGTCACGGCGTCGCGGTAGATGGCGTTACCGGTGGCGCCTGAGACCGAGTCCAACGCGTCTACGAGCGGGACGCCAGAAGCGAAGGTAGTCGATAGTACTCGCCCAAATTTGGCTACAGCTGATTTGTCCAAGATCTCGCCGATGATGGGTAGTTTTAGTACGTATTTGTCCACCAAGTCGGAAAATTTTGCGGATCTGTGCTTAGCCTCTTTAAAGGCGAATATCGTGCCTACGATACCGAGCAGAACGATAAACCACCAAGCTTGCATCCACTCCGAGATTTCTATGATGAACTGGGTGAATACTGGGAGGTCAGCGCCAAATCCTTGGAACAAGGACTCAAACTGTGGGACTACCTTGACCAGCAGGATGGCGGTTACCACGATGGCCACCACAATGACGGCGATTGGGTAAGTCATCGCTTTTTTTACTTTTTTCTTAAGTATCTCTGTCTTCTCCAGGTACGTGGCAATTCGGTCCAACATTTGCTCCAGTGCCCCGGCCTTCTCCCCGGAATCCACCAAGTTGCAGTAAAGGTCGTCGAAGTGTCTGGGGTGACGACGCAGTGCCCCTGCAAAACTGGTTCCCGATGCGACATCGTTGCGCAGGTTAATCACCAGATCCTGAAGCCCTTTGTTCTCCATGCCATCGGCAACGATGTCAAAGCTTTGTACGAGTGGCACGCCAGCTTTCATCATGGTGGCCATTTGCCGGGTCAGCATGGCGATGTCGAACGGGGTGATCTTTTTGCTTCCGCCAAACAGTGGCTTCGGCTTTTTCTTGACCTTATCGGGCATGATGCCCTGTTTTCGGAGCTGGGCTTTGACCAGCGCCTGGTTAACACCGGCGACCTCGCCTTTGGTTTTATTCCCCTTGCGATCCTTGCCTTCCCAGATGTAAGTCGCAAGCTTCTGCGCGTTTTCTGCCATCGTTAATCCTTCGTCACACGGTTCGCTTCTTCGAGACTGGTCACGCCGTCCATGACCTTTTTAATTGCGGACTGTCTCAAGTTCGCGAAGCCTTCCGCCTGAGCCTGTTTTGCAATCTGAATGGAGCTCGCCTCTTCCATAATCATGTTGGCGAGGTTCTCTGTGACCTTGACGACCTCGTAGATGCCGACGCGGCCCTTATATCCACCATTGCATTTATCACAGCCCTTGGGACGGTACAAAGTAAAGCCTGTATCGATTTGTTGCTCTGTGAAGCCTTCCTTCAAAAGCACGTCCTTGGGGACTTCGACTGGCTCCTTGCAGCTACAGAGACGTCGAGCCAGTCGCTGGGCAATGATCAGGCTGACGGAAGTTGCGATGTTGAACGCCGGTACGCCCATATTCATCATTCGCGTGAGCGTTTCAGGAGCGCTGTTGGTGTGAAGGGTCGACAGAACCAGGTGGCCTGTCTGAGCCGCCTTGATGGCAATGTTAGCGGTCTCGAGATCCCGAATCTCACCCACCATGATGACATCCGGATCCTGGCGCAGGAAAGCGCGTAGCGCTTCGGCAAAGCCCAGGCCCACCTTGTTGTTAACGTTGACTTGGTTGATGCCTTCCAGGTTAATTTCCGCCGGATCTTCAGCGGTAGAGATATTCCGCTCTTGCGTATTGAGAATGTTGAGGCCGGTATATAGGGAGACGGTTTTACCGGACCCGGTCGGACCCGTAACCAGGATCATGCCCTGTGGTTGTTCCAGGGCTTCCATATACATCTGCTTCTGTTCGTCCTCGTAGCCGAGGGCGTCGATCCCCAGCTTGGCGGAGCTGGGGTCAAGAATACGCAAAACGATCTTTTCGCCCCAAAGGGTAGGGAGGGTGTTGACCCGGAAATCGATGGCCTTGGTTTTGGACAGCTTCATCTTGATCCGGCCGTCCTGGGGGACGCGTCGCTCCGAGATGTCCAACTGGGCCATGATCTTCACCCGTGCAGCAATCTTGGGTGCAAGCTTTATGGAGGGTTTCGACATTTCCTTGAGCACGCCATCGGTCCGGTAGCGAACGCGGTAGGTTTTCTCATAGGGTTCGAAGTGGATATCTGAGGCTCCGCCTCGAATGGCGTCGAGAAGCACTTTGTTTACGTACTTTACGATTGGCGCGTCATCAACGTCGCTTGCACTGACCGCGTCGTCATCGTCATCTTCTCCGCCTTCGACATCAACACCTTCCAGATCAGCGTCTTCCAGATCTCCCATTGTCGCATCGCTGGACTCAAGGTACCGATCAATCATCTCGCGCAGCTTGGCGTCATCCACAAGAATCGCGTCGGTACTCAGGCCGGTGTTGAACTTGATCTCATCAAGAGCCTGGATGTTCGTGGGGTCTGAAACCGCGATAAAAAGCCGCTTGCCGCGTTTGTAGAGGGGGAGGGCACTGTGTTTGCGGACCAGTTTCTCGTCGACAATCTTTTCTGGCAGCATCTCGGGCGCGAATGAGCTCAGATCGAGCACCGAAACCCCAAACTCCATGGCTGCGGAGTAGGCAAGACCACGGCTATCGGCCAGGTTGTTCTGGACCAGGTAAGTGATGAGTGGGATTTTGTTGTTCGATGCTTGAATGAATGCATCTCTCGCTGCGGATTCGTCTAGCAGACCATCTTCCACAAAGCGTCGTGCGAGACCCGTGAGCGTGACGTTCTGGTTGTTTGGTGGCATAAATTCCAGTGCTGTCGACAAGTTGCTAGGAAAAGATTGATTGCCAAGTTTAGATCGCGGTTACCTGATTTGAAAGGCGCTTGTGATGTCAGTCTGTAACCTGCGCGAAGTGGTTGCTTGTGTGACGCAAAGTGTCAATTGGTGGCGCAGTGGGGCACGCAGACCGGTCGGCTAACACTGTGTGATCGCCTATCTTTGATGTAGGGTTCTGAAAGAAATGGATTTTTTACATTTTATTGCAACTGGCACGGCATCTGCTTGCCGTACCGCAGGCTGCCCTTTAGGGGCGTCAAGGAAATTCAAAATTCGGAGAAGTATATGAAGCGCGTACAACAGGGTTTTACTTTGATTGAATTGATGATCGTTGTTGCGATCATCGGTATTCTGGCCGCCGTTGCTATCCCGGCCTACCAGGACTACACCATCCGTTCACAGGTTTCTGAAGGTCTGAGCCTGGCCGCTGGCGCCAAAACTGCCCTGGCTGAGTTCTACAACCAGCGTGGTGAGTTCCCGAGCTCAAACGCTTCTGCAGGTCTCGCGGGTCAGTCCACCATCATCGGTACCTATGTTGAAAACGTGAACGCAGCATACGGCGGCGGCGACTACGGTCAGATCGAAATCAGATACGGTAACGACGTCAACGCCACTATTGATGACAAGACGCTGCTGATTTCTGCCGTGACTTCTGGTGGTAGCATTGCTTGGACTTGTAAGCCGGGCGGTACTGATGCCATCGACAACAAATACGTGCCGACGAGCTGCCGTAACTAATACGGTCATCGGTTGAATGAAAGCCCGCGCCAACGGCGCGGGCTTTTTTTGCGTAGTGGAGAATTATGCTGGATATAAATCGTTCACAGCTTACCGTCGGGCTTCTTTTTTTTGCGAGTCTCGGGGCTGTTTTCTTTGTTTATTCGCCCGGCTTGCATGGCCCCTTTATTTTTGATGATTACAATAACCTCAGCTTGCTGGGGGCGTTCGGCACAATCGATAACTGGCATGCATTTCTTCAATACAGCTTAAGCGGAATAGCCGGGCCAACCGGTAGGCCGCTTTCTTTAATTAGTTTTCTCATCGACGCAAATAGTTGGCCTGCTCCGGCGTACTCGTTTAAATACACCAATGTCTTGATTCATTTGTTGAATGGGGTATTAGTATTCTGGGCGTGCATTTGCTTGCTTGCTGTTGTTGGTAAGCGGGACGTGCAATCGAGTCCCCATATATATTGGGCAGCCCTAATTGCAACATTGATGTGGTTGCTTCATCCGTATTTTGTATCGACAACGCTGTACGTTGTGCAACGGATGGCGCAGTTACCGCTTTTGTTTTCATTAGTAGCAATCATTTTATACATTAAATGCCGCGCGCTGATTGGCACAGGCAACGATCGAAAGATCTATGTATTGCTAAGCCTAATTTTGCCCGCGCTGGGTATGTTAGCTGCCCTGTCGAAAGAAAATGGCGCTCTGTTGCCGGTGCTTCTATTGGTTATTGAAGCCACTATCTTTAAATCTTCTAGTTTCCAGCGGCTAAATAAATATTGGTATCTTATCTATCTAAAGCTACCGTTTGTGCTTGTTATCGTGGGGCTTGCATACTTGGCGACGAAGAATGGCTGGAACTCTAATTTCCCCATTCGAGAGTTTACCCCCGTAGAACGTCTCATGACCGAGTTTCGCGTAGTCTGGGTCTATCTATACCACCTTTTCGTTCCGCACCTTTATACAACAGGGGTCTTTCATGACACCTTTAATGCGAGCAGTGGTCTATTTTCTCCAGTTACAACCGTTATCGGGGGGGTGGGTGTCCTCATCTCCATTGTGTTGGCGCTTGTAGTTCGCTGCAAAGCACCGCTAGTGTCTCTTGCTATTCTGTTCTTCTTTGCCAGTCAGCTCGTTGAATCCACGACAGTCGGATTGGAGTTGATGTTTGAGCATCGAACCTATTTGGGCAGTGTGTTTTTATTCCTACCTCTAACTTACTATGGGTTTAGATTCTTACGTCCTTTAATCTCTGGGGCGGTTTTTTCTTCTATCCTCCTTCTTCTTGCTGCATTTTGTTGGTACGGTGCGACACTGTGGTCCAGTTACCCTTCAATGGCAATGGTTTGGGCGACAAAGATGCCGGATTCCCCTAGAGCGCAAGTAGAGGCGGCAAAGATGTTATACGATGCTGGCCAGGGAGAGGCGTCTCTCAATTTGCTTGAGGATGCGGTTAATAGAATTAGTGACGATCTCTTTCTTGATACTACTTATACTCTTGTCAAATGTCGTGTGAGTCGAGTTACTGATCAACAAAAAAGTAAGTTGTTATCGTTGGCCGAGACTGAGTTGTATCGACCGACATACTTTAATTTGCTTCAAAATGTAGAGAGTTGGTCGTCTAAATCAGACTGCCAAGGATTAGATAGTCGCTTTGTTATAGATTATGTCGATGCTCTCTTGGAACAACCTAGAAATAATGTGCCAGCCTCTCAGGCCTATGCTCAGCTGTACTATATTAAGGGTGTATCTCAGATTAAAGGTGGGGAATTGCAGCTAGCAATGGCTAGCTTTGAACGCTCCCTTTCAAGCCGCTCTGATCCCCAGAAGCTGATGAATATGGCTGCTTATTTGGCGACCAATAAGGTGTACGATCAGTCCTTGGATTATGCGCTAAAAGCCCGAGAACAAGTTCTCTCTGGTGGTTTGAGAGGGCGTGCGTTGGCCGAGGCTCCGCGGCTGACGGATATTAATGAGTTTATTGCCACGGTTAGAAGTGAGTCCGCGAATCATGAATAAGGTTTCAGTTGTAATACCTGCAAAGAATGAGGCGGATACCATTGGTTCCGTGGTATCTCGCTTAAATGTCATCAGTGACATTGTTGAGATCCTGGTGGTAGACGATGGTTCTACTGACGAGACTCCAATGCTCGCAGCGCAAGCTGGAGCGAAGGTTATCTCCCATCCTTACTCCTTGGGAAATGGAGCGGCGATCAAGACGGGGGCTCGCGCCGCTGTTGGTGAGATTGTCGTATTTATGGATGCTGATGGTCAGCACGACCCGGCAGAGATTCCTCGGCTGATACGTAAATTAGACGAGGGTTTCGACATGGTAGTTGGGGCTCGTTCAAAGAAAGGCCAGGCGAGCGTAGGTCGAGGCATGGCGAACAGGTTCTATAACAGGCTTGCAAGTTACGTGACCGGGCAGAAAATTGAGGATCTTACATCCGGATTCAGAGTAGCACGACTAAAGCGTTTTCGGGAATTCATTACGTTGCTTCCGAACGGGTTTTCGTATCCTACAACGAGCACGATGGCTTTCTTCAGGGCTGGTTACGCAGTCGCTTATGAGCCTATCGATGTAAAGCGTAGAGAGGGAAAGAGCCATATCAATATTATAAAGGACGGACTGCGCTTTCTTTTAATTATATTCAAGGTAGGAACGCTTTATTCGCCCTTGAAGCTCTTTACTCCTGCCAGCTTTCTTTTTTTCTTTCTGGGGTGTGGTTACTACATGTTCACCCTGATAAGTCAGGGGCGTTTTACTAATATGAGTGCTCTTCTATTTAGTACCTCGATCATTATCTTCTTTATGGGCCTGGTCTCCGAACAAATAACTCAATTGATGTACAAGGACTCCTCTTCCAGTGATCGCGAGGAAGGCGGGCTCTAGATGAAGATTCTTATAGATGTTTGCCATCCCGCCCATGCGCACTTTTTTCGAAATCCGATCAAAAGGCTGGCTCAAAATGGTCATGATGTGGTGGTGACTAGTAGAAATAAAGAGGTTACATCACAGCTGTTAGATCGTATGGGGATTACACATGCCGACTTGCTAGATGGAAAAGCCGGGAAAGGAGTTTTGGGTTTACTCAAAGAGTTGGTTCGGCGCAATTATTCATTGTTCAAGCTGGTCCTTCAAGAAAAGCCTGATGTAATGGTGGCAATTGGGGGGATATTCATTGCGCAAGTGGGTTTTTTTACGCGAACTCGTTCTGTTGTTTTTTACGACACAGAAAATGCGGTGCTTCAGAATTTTCTAACTTACCCGTTCGCTTCGGCTGTATATGTGCCTGAATGTTATGAATCTTGGCTGCCCTCAACGGCTACCCGTTATAGAGGGTATCACGAGCTGTCTTACCTGCATCCGCATTATTTTACGGCGAATCGCGATATAGCGATTGAAAATGGGCTATCTGCCGTTGGTGATACCTATTTTATTCGCGTTGTTTCTTGGCAAGCCAATCACGATATTGGTGAAAGCGGATGGTCCTTGGATTTATTGACGCGCGTTGCTGAGTACTTGTCTCAGTTTGGGAAGGTTCTTATCTCTTCAGAAGATCGGTTGCCTCCTGAGTTGATGGGGATGAGTTACACTGGCGACGTCGAGAACATTCATCATGTGCTTGGTCTCTGTCGCCTCTATGTAGGTGAAAGCGCAACAATGGCTTCCGAGTCCGTTACTATGGGTGTGCCGGCTATATATGCTGCTAATACTGGGCGTGGCTACTGTAATGAGCAAGAAGAAAAATATCGACTGCTAAAGAATGTATTTCATCTCGACTTCCAAAAGATAAAAGATGCAGTTGACGAGATGAGGCTTTTGTCAAAAGGGGAGGTCAAATCTTTACACGGTACTCTGATCGAAAGCACTATTGATGTTTCCGAATATGTAGTAAGCGTACTCGAAAAATCGAGCTAGTCGTCTTGCGATAAGTCCTTTAGTATCTGTCGTAGACGGTCTTTGATTGCATCATCACCATATATTTTTCGGCTACTCGCAATGATGGAGTTTTTCGTGGGTAGAACTTTTGAGCGGATGTCGCACCAATCGGAGATGAGATAAAGTCCTGTTGTATTTGCATCGAACTCTTCAAACATGCGTCGTGATTTTGTGAAAGTTGGTTTTCCCAGCGATAGCCCAAGTAGTATCCCTCCGCTAATAATTGAAGTATTGCCATCATTGGGGATGATAACGCCTTTGCTGAAGCTGATCCGTTCAGCTAATTCTTGATCGCTCAGGTAAGTGTTTTCTAAGGATATATTGTCGAGGTTTTGGCAGAGTCTAAATATAGTCTTGTAATAGTTGGCAGAAAACTCTCCCGAAATAACCAGTTTCATGTTTTTCGGCCAATCGCGGATTAGTCTATCAATGTTCTTGTAGGGCATCATCCTGCCGAAGCAAATATAGTAATCTCCACTGGAACTGGCTCTCATCGTTTGCTTTATCACAGGAAGGGGATGTGGAACGTACCTAAGCGAAAAGTCTGATGAATGTTTCTTTCCATGGCAAATAACGGCATCGGCATTTCTTTCTACGAAGTTTTGGCAAGCCCTCGCTATATCTTTATTGATGCGCCCCGAGGAGTGCGGGTAAATGTTATGTTTTACCCAAATTAATTTTGCGTTTCTCATTTTTATTATTTTTACAAATAGGATTGTAGCAACGAGTCCTGGAATTGAGCCTATAACGGCAAGATTCTCGATCCAGTTTAAGAAAAATATAGTTCCTGTTCTCGATGGTAAGATGATACTTCTTAAAGACAAAGGTCTTGGCTCTACCTTTCCAGCTGCCGCAAAAAGCGCAAGCATTCTTTCTAAATATGGGTTTTTCGACTGTCGGGGGTAGAATGTCAGCCTTGATCTATCGCTTTTTTTCATCGCTGAGTCTTTTTTGCAGGTTGTTGATTGCGTTTTTCAGGGTAGAGATATCTTCGTCGGAAAGGTTGGGTTGCGCTGCATTGATTGATGAGTTGTTCAGGTTGTTAAGTTTCCAACTTTCCCATTTATGAACGACGCGCTTCGCAGACTCCTTTATCGCATCATTGTCGAGTGAAAGGGTTATTCCAAGATAGCTCTCGATTTTTTCAATTTCGTCATGCCGAGTTTTTGAAGATACGAGACGGTCATAATCAACGATTATGCCGTTGACCTCTTTGCAGCGTTCTTGGGCTATCGACGTGTCTCTAACCCATCGTCCGAATGAACCAATGATATCCGTCTCATCTCCGCTTTTTCTCCAGTTCTTGGCTGCTTTCTGATAAGATGCTGCGGTACCGAGTGCGGAGCGTGTTACAAATACAAACTTTGCATTTTCCAGTTTTGACTGTATTAATTTTATCGCGTGAAGATGTGCTGGCGTCTTTTCGGCGTACTGCGATTTTCCGTTGCTCAAAGCTATCCTGGAGAGTGTGCTATGCAGCTTCTCGCATGCGGAAGTTTCATCAGCGAAAAAACCAGTATATCTTCCTGTCGCTTTTTTGAAACTGAGATTTCCTATTACATTAGATACTATAATGTCGAAGACACTTGGATTTGGTTTTCTTAGAAAACGAATCCCTGAAAAAAAGTGGGTTTCTGGAGGTGTGTAGATTTCTCTCGAAGTGCCGATAAGCGACTGTACCAGAGTAGTGCCGCTTCTGGGGCATCCCACGATAAAAACGGGTTGCATTTCCTGTAACCTTTGATGGTTGGCTGCAAGATAGTATGTTATAGAGTCTCGCATAGTGTGTCTATACGATCTTGTCGGCTTGGTGCTGGTGAGTAGAGTGATTGCTAGTGTGATACTAGATAAGTGTGGTGATTTATTTTGAATGCGTTGGATTCTATTTCAGTGCGAACGCTGCTTACTGGTGCGGGGGTGGCGTTGATTGCACGTATTATGGCTGCTGTCGCCACTTTTCTGATTGCTGTCTTGATTTCGAACTCTATGCCGCTAACTGAATCGGGATTATTCTTCTTGGGTTTGGCCATTTGTTCCCTTGGGGTGGTAATTGGAAAGCTTGGATTTGATCATTCTATTGTAAGGGTTGTGGCGGCGGAGGCGGATCAGGGAGGGCGTGGAGCGGTTTGGCGCGTGTATCGTCAAGCCCTGGCGAGGGTTGCGCTCTTTTCGTTTTTGTTGCTCGCTTTAATTTCTGGCGCGCTTTTCTCTGCAGTCTATGTTTTTTCGCTTCCAAAGACTTACGCGTTCGTTTTATCAGTTATGTCCGTCGGGATCCCGTTGTTGGCATTAACGCATGTTCAGGCGGAGGTTATGAGGGGCGTTGGTGCGATTGGTTGGTCATCTTTTTTTCTAATGACTTTTGTTCCTACAGTTTTTGTTTTTTCGCTGATGTATGTTGACGATAATTCCGCCCTCAAGGCGGCGGTAATTTATGTATTGAGTTGCTTATTGGCCTTGGTTGTTTCATATATATTCGTGCGGCGTTGCCTGGCAGGCGTGCCAGAAAAGAAGGCCTCTTTTTTGAATGGTGGTGTCCGTCTGTTCTCGGCTTCATTGTGGTTGGTGTCTTTTTTATCGGCTTTCAATCAGTCGATAGCGCAGTTGATGTTAGGAGTCTTTGGTCTTGTTGATCAAGTGGCTTTCTTTTCCGCTTCCCAGCGTGTCGCTGTGGTTATAGGGTTCTGTTTAATGGCGTTTAATGCTGTTTTGGGGCCTAAGTTTGCTCGCCTATACCATGACGGTCGTTTTGAGGACGTCGCTCGGCTGACTCGTTATTCATTGATTTCGTTGTGGATCTTTGGTTTTCCTATTTTCATTATAGTGTTTTCTTTTTCCAAGGAAATTCTTGGCTTCTTTGGCAATCAATTTGTTGGAGCGCATGATGTGTTGATTATATTGGCTTTCGGTCAGTTGGTTAATCTCGTGACCGGACCAGTGGGAACACTTCTTGTAATGAGTGGCAATGAGTCGTTAATGCGGCTGTCCCTTGTTCTTTCTGTTTTGCTAAATTGTGCTTGCAGTTTGTTGCTTGTGCCGTTCTTTTCAGTGGTGGGAACGGCTGTGGCGGCACTATTTGGGGTGTTGCTCCAGAACTGCCTGGGTGTGATGTTTGTGGCCAAGCGCTTAAATATTAACGTATTCAAAGTTTGGGTCTGATGTATTAGTTTCTTTTACGGCTGACGAAATGTGGCACTTTTGGCCCTATGTCGCCATCCGACAAGTGTTTCGGAGTGTAACTCATTGTTTGATAGCTATTTTTGGGGTGGCGTACATCTTGCTTTCTGCTCGATTAGGTAATTAGGGAGAAGAAGATGAAGCACTCCAGAGGTTTTACGTTAGTTGAGTTAATGATCGTTGTTGCGATCATTGGAATATTGGCAGCAGTTGCAATCCCTGCCTACCAAAACTATACAGCTCGAGCGCAGATCGGTGAAGCCATCTCAGTATCTGAAGGCTTGAGAAAAGGCATTATTGCGACTATTTATATGGAAAATGGCGACTTTAACGGAATTGATAGTGGTACCCATGGCCTACCAGCTGCGAATTTGGTGGTTGGCGAATATGTGAGTTCTACTAAAGTCGAAGATGGCGTTGTTACCGTGAACATTGGAAATAAGGCCTCCAAGTTGATAGCTGGCGAGAGATTAATCTTCTCGGCGATCACAAGTGCCGGCACTATAACTTGGGACTGTACGTTTTCCGGATCACCACTGTACGTTCCGGCTAGTTGTCGATGAGTCTCTCAAGTGGTTTGACTGGGGAAGGTGAAGTAACCAGTACCATGATTTCACTCTCTAGCCGGTATTTTGGCTTCCCAGCTGTGGTTTCATGGCGACTACTCCTAGTATTGTTCTATCCTCTAAGGTTTGGGTTAGCTTCGATTAGATTGCATCATCGGGCAAAGTCGGGTAGTGCATATAAACTTCCTATTGTAAGGCTGTTAGCTGGCGCCAATTTTGTTATGGGTTCGAGGAAGCTAGAATTGAAGTGGTCCCGGTATGGTATTTCGAGTCTCGTCGTTATGAGCAGTTGCTATGGGGGTTTCCAGAGGATCGTTGAGAGGGTACCGAGTTGACCGAAGATATAGTTTGGCATCATCACAAAGTGTCCCGGGCCGAACGCGCGTCCTCAAAAAAACAGAAGCCTTGTTTGTTGTGGTTTACAGGTCTAAGTGGCTCAGGGAAGTCAACCGTAGCCAATGCCTTGGATGTTGCTCTATTCGAGAGGGGGTATCACACCTTTCTTTTGGACGGCGATAACGTTCGTCACGGGCTTTGCAAGGATCTCGGGTTTTCTGACAAGGATCGTGAGGAGAACATTCGGCGCATTGGCGAAGTTAGTAAGCTGTTTACAGATGCGGGCCTCATTGTGATCAGCGCGTTCATTTCTCCGTTTAATGCTGATCGCAGGATGGTTCGCAAGTTATTCCCCGCAGGTGAATTCATTGAGGTTTTTATGGATACACCAATACAAGCCTGTGAACAGCGAGACCCGAAAGGTCTCTACGAGAAAGCCAGGCGGGGAGATATCAAAAACTTTACGGGAATAGATTCGCCATACGAGGCACCAGAGCGCCCCGAAGTGAGAATTGATTCGTCAACCAGCAGCGTTGAGCAATGTGTTGATGCCCTAATTGCGTATCTAGTGCACCGGGAGCTGATCTCTTGAGATGCTTGCCTGAGGGCGTTGATCGGATATGACGTGGGAAGCCATTACGACGATATCGACCCTTGCTTGTGTGTTGCTGGCGCTGGCGTTGACGCGGGTATCAGCTGATCTCATTCTGATGGCGGCTTTGGCTTTGCTGCTTGTGACCGGCATTCTGTCGCCGCAGGAGGCGCTCGGAGGCTTCTCGAACCCCGGGTTCATTACCGTTGCGGTGTTGTATGTTGTAGCCGCCGGCCTTAAGGAAACTGGTGCTGTTCAGTGGATTGCCAGAATCCTTCTGGGGCACCCCAAAAATGAAAGGCTGGTGCGTTTGAGGTTGATCGTTCCGACGGGATTGCTCAGCGCATTTATGAATAACACGGCTGTAGTGGCCATGTTTATTCCGGCAGTCCAGGATTGGGCGCAGCGTCTAGGGGTTTCCACATCGAAGTTGCTCTTACCACTGAGTTACGCCGCTATTCTCGGTGGTGCATGTACCTTAATTGGTACAAGCACAAACCTTGTTGTTGACGGACTTTTGCAGAGTCACCTCGATATCCATTTGGGTATTTTTGATGTGGCGGTGGTCGGTGTTCCGCTTTTTGGGGTAGGGCTTTTTTATCTTGTCATATTTGGCAACCGTTTATTGCCTGACCGTGGGGGGGTAAGCGAAGAGCTCAGAGAAGTCCGCGAATATGGTGTTGAAGTTGAGGTCCTTGAAAAAGGCCCGATTGTCGGAAAAACCATTGCAGAAGCCGGATTGAGAGCGCTCGCTTATGGTTATCTGGCTGAAATAGACCGGAGCGGACGTTTGCTGACAGCGGTGGAGCCTGGTCGAACATTGCAGGCAGGCGATCGTCTTTATTTTGTCGGCGCGCCAGAGTGTGCTGCTGAGCTCAGGCGTATCCGTGGGCTGAAGCCGGCGGAGGCTGGCGTTCATAAGCTTGATTTTGCGAACCATCAGCGCTGTTTGGTTGAGGTTGTTCTTGGGCCTGAATTTCCAGCCGTCGGCAAGACGATTCGGGATAGTCGCTTCAGAACTCGTTTTAATGCCGTCGTCTTGTCAGTCTCCCGCGAGGGAAGGCGTGTTCTCGGAAAGCTTGGAGATATCGAATTTCGAGTGGGCGATACGCTTCTGTTGGAAGCTAGTCATGAGTTTGTTGAGCAGTACCGTTTTCGTCGCGATTTCCTGCTTGTAAGCGCCCTGAACGATTCGACGCCGCCTGACTTTCGTAAAGCGCCTGTCGCACTGGGAGTGCTGGCGTTGATGGTGCTGGCAAGCGCGTCCGGCTTTCTTTCTATTATGGAAGCTGCCTTTTTGGCTGCCGGTGGAATGGTGGTAACTGGGTGTCTCACCGCCAGTCGGGCACGGAGAAGCCTTGATTTGCCGGTATTGACGGTCATTGCTGCTTCATTTGCCTTGGGTAGTGCCATGACCGTAACAGGCGTGGCTAACTTGCTGGTGGAAAACGCGCTTGCCAGTGCGTCCGTGTCGCCCTGGGTTGCATTGGCTGTGGTCTATGTTCTGACGGTGTGTTTTACCGAGCTGATTACGAATAACGCCGCGGCAGTGCTCATGTTTCCGATCGCGCTCGCAGTATCTAGTCAGCTCAACGTCAGTGTACTTCCGTTTGCGATGGCTGTGATGTTTGCCGCGTCAGCATCTTTTATTACTCCGCTTGGATATCAGACTAATCTCATGGTATATGGGCCGGGGCGTTATCGCTTCTCGGACTACCTGAGAATTGGCTTGCCGTTGAGTGTAGTGATTGGCGTCGTAGCCGTGGCGCTGATTCCTCG
Source organism: Marinobacter sp. JSM 1782161 (assembly GCF_011421605.1). Lineage (NCBI taxonomy): Bacteria > Pseudomonadati > Pseudomonadota > Gammaproteobacteria > Pseudomonadales > Marinobacteraceae > Marinobacter > Marinobacter sp. JSM 1782161. The sequence continues at coordinate 1,127,810 of NZ_WSSA01000002.1, read as the reverse complement.
GGTTTGGTCGTTTTAGGTATTGAGTACGACTGGCTATTTTCTGGCCAATTGTTAATGGCGTCGCTACGCGGTTTAGTGCTCTGATAGAGCTGTCTGGCGCGGTTTTGGTCTTGGGGTTAGGGCGCTGCTCCCGAGCCTGAATCGGAAATGCTAGCGCTTAGTTTTGCCGTTTCGATGGATCGGAGTGTTGGTTTTTTCTTTTTCTATCTGGGTTTATAGTGCTTGATCATGGATCCACTGTCAGGATGAGACTTATATGAAGGGCTTGTTTTCGCGCCTAAAACAATGGCTTTTTGAGTTGCCGCGTCCCTACAAGCGCTTGGTTTCTGTCGTTTCTGATCTCTTTTTTGTCTCTCTTGCCCTATGGTCATCGTACGCTTTGAGATTTGAGGATCTGAGTTGGTTACCTGATGGTCGTCAATATCTCGCGTTCGCGGCGACCGCATGCATCACCATTTTTGCATTTATACGTTTGGGCCTTTATCGGGCCGTCATACGCTATATCGGTGAAAAGGTTTTAATGGTGATGCTTTTGGGCGTGGTCATCTCTGCCATGTCATTGGTTTTTACCGGATATGGATTTCGCGCGATGGTCCCCCGTTCCGTGCCGGTGATTTATGGTGCTCTGCTCTTCGTTTTGATCGCTGGTAGCCGCTTTAGCGTTAGAGCACTTATTAATCGCTCTCGAGAGAAAACGAAAGGCCGTGTACTGATTGTCGGCACTGGCCCCAAGGCATTGCAGCTTCATCATGCTCTCCTTCAGGGTACGGAGTACCGCCCTATGGGGTTTGTATCGCTTGATGGGCAAAAGCACAAGACGCAAATTTCGGGTATGCAGGTCTATGGCGTAGGGCATATTCGAAAAGCGGTTCGTGAGCAGGGGGTTCAACGGGTATTTTTGGCGCTGGAGGATGATGGGCCTATTAGTCGGGGTAAGCTGATTACATCGCTTGAAGAGCTATCAGTCCCGGTTCAGACCGTACCATCAATGTCGGAGTTGGTTGCCGGTCAGGCACGAATTAATGATGTCCGCGATCTTGATATCGCCGATCTCTTAGGTCGTGACCCTGTAAAACCCAATGACGCGGTTGTAGCGAGCAGTATCGACAATAAAGTGGTCATGATCACCGGTGCCGGAGGGTCGATAGGCTCAGAGTTGTGTCGTCAGATTATTCGTAATCGTCCGGCCAGCATTGTGATGTTGGAGCAATCCGAGTTCGCACTCTATGACATAGATCGAGAGCTGCGCTCGATCAACCAGGTCGAGCATCTGGGCGTGGATATTTACCCGTTGCTTGGAAGCGTCGTTCATAGAAGGCGAAACGAAGCTATTATGCGTAGTTTCGGGGTCCACATTGTGTATCACGCCGCGGCCTACAAACATGTACCTTTGGTAGAGCACAACGTCGTCGAAGGGGTCCAGAACAACGTTATCGGTACCTGGCGGTGCGCTGAGGCAGCCGTCGCCGCAAGCGTAGAGAGATTCGTGTTGGTTTCCACAGACAAGGCGGTACGCCCGACCAACATAATGGGCGGTAGCAAAAGGCTTGCTGAGCTGGTGTTGCAGGGAATGGCTCAGCGTCAAACAGATACCGTATTCTCCATGGTTCGCTTTGGTAACGTGTTGGGATCGTCAGGTTCTGTTGTACCGCTTTTTCGTGACCAGATCAGGGATGGTGGTCCAGTAACGGTGACGCACCCTGAGATCACCCGATACTTCATGACGATTCCCGAGGCAAGTCAGCTGGTGCTCCAGGCCGGTGCGATGGGGAAGGGCGGGGACGTTTTCGTACTTGATATGGGCGAGCCGGTGAAGATATCGAGCCTGGCACGGAAAATGGTGCGATTGATGGGGTTGACTGAAAAAACGGAAGCCAACCCTCATGGTGATGTTGCAATCGTCTTTACTGGTCTCCGACCTGGCGAGAAACTATACGAGGAATTGTTGATTGGCGACTCTCCCATGGCGACTGTGCACCCGAGAATTATGATGGCGAGAGAGCATGCACTCCCATGGCCTGACATGAAATCCCTTCTTGAGGCGCTTGAGAGTGCTAGCCAGCGGTTTGACTGCGACAAGATTGTCCAGATTCTCCATTCTGCGCCAACAGGGTATCAGCCAAACGGTGCATTGGAGGACACGCTTTGGTGTCGTAGAGCGCTGGAGCCAGAGGAAACAACAATGCAGGCTAATGTGCGCCGCCTACCTATCTAGCTCAACCGTTTATTCTGTGTGTCCCGGCCTGCTGTGACGGTTATTCGTGCCCGGTCGGCCTCGCAGATCCTGAGTGCTTCATGTGGTATAGTCCGCCGCTGTTTTTCCGTCAGGAAATGTTTACAGTTGGAATGTCGCATCCGTGGCCCGTCAGGCAGGATCTGCAAGAGAGAGTAAATGAAGACGCTCAGTGTTTTTGGTACGCGCCCTGAAGCGATAAAAATGGCACCACTTGTCCGGGCTCTAGCTGACGACCCCCGATTTGATTCGCGTATTTGTGTGACCGGGCAGCATAGAGCAATGCTGGATCAGGTTCTGGGACTCTATGGCATTAAACCTGATCACGATCTTGACGTCATGGTTCCTGGGCAGGATCTGGCTGATGTCACAGCGTCTGTATTGGTTGGGTTGAAAGCTGTGTTGTCTGTCGAGCAACCGGATATAGTGCTGGTCCACGGCGATACTACGACGACTATGGCGGCATCACTTGCAGCGTACTACCAGCAGATCCCTGTCGCGCATGTGGAAGCGGGCCTAAGAACGGGCGATTTATACGCGCCGTGGCCTGAAGAGGCAAACCGGAAGATTACTGGTTCATTAGCGTCTCTGCATTTCGCGCCGACATCGCAGGCCGCCTCTAACTTACGTCAAGAAGGTGTCGATAAAGCAGACATCGTTATTACGGGCAACACGGTGATTGATGCGCTGCTCGACATGTCCTCGAAGCTGGAGGCCGATGGAGATTTGCATCGGGAATGTGAGGATGAGTATCCCTTTTTGCGCAACGATGCGCGAATGATACTGATTACCGGGCACCGGCGTGAAAATTTCGGTGACGGTTTTAAGTCCATATGTAAGGCTGTCAGGCGTATTGCCCTGGAAAATCCGGGTGTCGATCTCCTATACCCAGTTCATTTGAACCCTCGTGTCAGAGAGCCGGTGCTCCGATATCTGGAGGGCCTGCCGAATGCCCATCTGATTGAACCGGTTGGTTATACGCCTTTCGTCTATCTGATGAAGCGCGCCGCCATCATCTTGACGGACTCCGGCGGAATCCAGGAAGAGGCGCCTTCTCTCGGAAAGCCGGTTCTGGTTATGCGCAAGAATACGGAACGCCCTGAGGCTGTCAGTGCGGGAACGGTTAAACTCGTTGGCACAGACGCCGATAAAATCGTTGCCGAAGTCTCAATGCTACTGAGTGATTCAGCTGCCTACCGGGCCATGAGCTTGGCGCACAACCCTTATGGAGATGGTCATGCATGTGGGCGAATCGCGAACGCGATCATCGAGTGGGGTAAGGCACGAAAGGGCCGCGAACTATAGAATGGGGCGCCATTATGCCGGGCGTCGCTGAACAAACTGTATGCTGGACACAAAATGTTGCTGATTTCAATGCCGTGGCGCCGCGACGCTGAATACAAAGAGCGGCTACTATGAGTTTCCATAAAATCTGCGTCATTGGGTTGGGTTATATTGGCCTGCCAACGGCGGCCGTGATCGCCTCACGGCAAAAACATGTCGTTGGCGTTGATATCGATCAGCACGCTGTTGATACCATCAACAAGGGCGAGATCCACATTGTGGAGCCTGATCTCGATATGCTCGTGCACGCCTCAGTGAAAGAGGGTTATCTGCAGGCGACGATCGAGCCTGAGCCCGCCGACGCTTTCCTCATTGCTGTCCCCACCCCCTTGGTTTCCGGGAATCAGCCGGACCTGTCGTATATCGACAAGGCCGCAGAGCGCCTTGCACCGGTTCTTAAAGTGGGCGACCTCGTTATTCTCGAGTCAACTTCGCCAGTGGGTACGACTGAACGCATGGCGGAGATGCTTGCAGAAGCGCGTTCTGATCTTTCGTTTCCTCAAACTGCGGGTGACTCGGCTGACATTAATATTGCGCATTGCCCAGAGCGGGTGATGCCGGGGCAGGTCATCCACGAGCTGGTCCATAACGATCGCATCATTGGCGGGCTCAGCAGCCGCTGCGCTGACAGGGCAAAATCGCTCTACGAGCTCTTTGTGTCCGGGAAGTGCATCACAACGGATGTTCGTAGCGCGGAGATGTGCAAACTCGCGGAAAACAGCTTTCGGGATGTAAACATAGCATTCGCCAATGAGTTGTCGGTGATTTGTGACAAGTTGGGTGTTTCGGTCTGGGAGCTGATTCGGCTAGCCAACCTGCATCCGAGGGTAAATATCCTGAACCCTGGGCCGGGCGTGGGCGGCCACTGTATCGCCATCGACCCTTGGTTTGTGGTCTCCCAGGCGACATCGGAAGCGCGTTTAATCCGCCAGGCCAGGGATGTGAACGACGATCAGCCAGGAAAGGTCATTGCAAAAATCAAAGAACAGCTATCGGCCCTGCAGCCTGATAAAGAAAACGTGTCCGTCGGCCTGTTCGGCCTGACATACAAAGCTAATACGGATGACATGCGGAATAGCCCGGCTGCTCAGATAGCCAACATTTTGGCAGAAAATAGTGACCTTACCTTACTTGCAGTCGAGCCAAACCTTGCAAGGCGCCCGGCGGAGCTGAAGGTTTCCGTCGAATTAGTTGGCGCGGAATCGGCTCTGCAGGCTGATGTTGTTGTCGTTCTGGTTCCGCACAAGCAGTTTGAGAGCTTATTGGCATCGTTTCGCGATCACGCCCGTGTGATGGACTTTTGCGGACTGCTCAATCGTCATTAAATAGAAGATATATAGAGAGACAGGCATGATTGATTTTTTTAAGGACAAGACCGTTCTCGTTACAGGTGGCTGCGGCACGGTTGGCCAGGAGCTGGTGAATCAGTTGATTCATAAGTACAGCGTCAACGAGTTGGTCGTGCTTGACAACAACGAGAGCGAGCTTTTCTATCAGACCGAGAAGTATCGTGACCATTCGCACGTCCATTTTTTCCTGTGTGACATCCGGGATGAAAGTGCGCTGACGCGGAAAATGGAAGGTGTTGATATCGTCTTCCATACTGCAGCATTCAAGCACGTTATCCTGTGTGAGCAGGTACCCCATGAGGCGGTCCAAACCAACATCATGGGCGTCGACAATGTTGTTCGCGCTGCGGTGAATGCGGGCGTTTCAAAGGTGATTTTCACGAGCTCGGACAAGGCGGTGAACCCCACTAACGTCATGGGAACTTCCAAGTTGATGGGAGAACGTTTGACGACTGCCGCCAACGTCGAGTTCCGCAAGTCCGGCTGTATTTTCGCCTCCACCCGCTTCGGCAACGTCCTTGGATCCCGGGGTTCCGTTATTCCCATCTTCCGCGAACAGGTCCGCAATGGCCGCCCTCTGACGCTGACGCATGAGGGGATGACGCGCTTTATCATGAGTGTGGAAGAGTCCGTCCAACTGATCATCGATTCCGCGATGCTGGCCAAAGGCGGCGAGGTTTTTGTGACCAAGATGCCGGTGATCCGGATCAAGGATCTGGCGGAGGTCATGATTGATAAGCTGGCTGCTGACTATGGACATGATCCAAAGAGTATTGAGATCCAGGAAATAGGCGTTAAGCCTGGAGAAAAGCTTTACGAAGAACTCATGACCGGCGAAGAGACGGGAAGGGCGATTGAGCTTGAGCGGTATTTTGTCATCAAGCCCGCGATCATGAAGCGGTTTGCCGACATCGATTACAGCTATGAAGGCATCGTGTCTGACAAAGTGGAAAACCCATACAACTCAGCTAATGAAGCCGCGCTGGATCATGACGAGCTCGCGCAATTCCTGACAGACAACAAATTGCTCTGATGCCACTTGTGCCGTGCGGTCTTATGGCAACAAACTGATTTAATAAGATTTCTGGAGTTTTATATGCATATTGTGATTCTTGGTGGTGACGGATACCTGGGGTGGCCGACAGCTATGTACTTCTCTGCGCGCGGTCATGAGGTGACCGTCGTGGACAACTATCTGCGTCGCAACAACTGCCAGGATCTGGATGTGGGCATGCTTTACCCGGTCCCCACGCTCATGGAGCGCGCCAAGATCTGGCACGAGAAAACTGGCTACGAGATCAAAGTGGTAATCGGCGATCTGGCCGAGCCTCAGGTGATGCGTTCACTGTTTGACGGTTCCGTTAGTTACAACTGGTGCGTGAACAAGACGTTCACCGGCATTCCCGAGACGGTCATTCATTACGCGGAGCAGCCCTCAGCGCCGTTCTCACTGATCGACTATGCTCATGCCGACCAGACGATCGTCAACAACCTGCGCGTCACGAATAACCTGATGTTCGCGGTCCGTGATTTCTCACGTGACACCCACATCATCAAACTGGGCACGATGGGCGAATACGGCACTCCCAACATCGACATCGAAGAAGGTTGGCTCGAAATCGAGCACAAGGGCCGGAAAGGAAAGTTCTTGTTCCCTCGCGCTGCAGGTTCGATTTATCACACCACCAAAGTGATGGATACCGATCTTCTCTGGTTTGGCGTTCGCATGTGGGATCTTAAGGTAACGGACCTCATGCAAGGCCCGGTCTATGGTATTGAAACCGAAGAGGCCGCCATCGATCCGCGCCTGAACACGATCTTCAACTACGACGAAGTCTTCGGAACCATCGTCAACCGCTTTATCGTCCAGGCAGTAGTTGACTATCCGCTGACGGTCTACGGCAAAGGCGGACAAACGCGTGGCTACCTGAACCTCAAGGATACGCTGCAGTGCGTCCATCATTCGGAAATGAGCCCGGCAAAGGCTGGTGAACTTCGGATCTTCAACCAGATCATGGAAACCTTCTCAGCGAATGATCTTGCAGAGAAAGTTCAGCGGGTTGGTCAGCAACTGGGGTATGACGTTCAGGTGGATCACCTTGAGAACCCTCGCAAAGAAGCTGAAGAGCATTATTACAATCCGACTTATCAAGGCCTGATCGAGCTGGGTGTGAAGCCGCATTATCTGACCGATGAGGTGATGGCTGATATGTTCCGTGTGGTCGAAAGACATAAGGGCTCAATTCGCAAAGATGTTATCTTCAAGGGTATTAAGTGGTAGTGGAAGTTAAGTGATCTTGCTTGGCGTTTAATCAGAGAGTTTTTTGGGGGATCGATGCTAGTTAACAAAAGAATTGTTGTTGTGTTGGGTGCCGGAAGGAGCGGCACTTCTCTTTTGATGAATCTAGCATCTTCTTTGGGGGTTTCCGTATCCGGCGATCTTGTTGGCCCTAATGAAACAAACAAAAAGGGGGCCTTCGAAGATACCAACATCTTAAAGAAAAGCCGCTCTATACTTCGCTATTTTAATCGAAATGGCTCCGCGTTGAGCTTCTTGCCAATGCCTGACAATTGGCTTGATAGCCAGTTCACGAAAGATTCTAGGGAAATTTTACAAGCTCATGTTGAGAGTGAGATGAGGAGATCTCATTTTTGGGGCTTTAAGGAGCCTGTAACTGCAAAGTTACTGCCTCTTTGGAAGAGGATTTTTAAAGATCTCGATGTACATCCGCTTTACCTTGTGAGCTTGAGGCGCCCCTCTGAGGTTGCTGAGTCTTTCAAAAAGGCTTATGGCGTGCCTGCTGAGATTTCCAGTCTTATATGGATCTCGCGATATACTGATGCGATATTGAATGCAGGTTCTGAGCTATATATTTACGATTACGATGACTGGTTTTCAAAGACTGATCAAACAATCGAGCGGCTAGCTGGCGACTTAGATGTGCCTTTGTCGCCGGTAGATAAAAGTCAGTGTAGGGCAATAATAGACGGTAGCTTGAGAACCGCGGTTGCTAATGATGATTCCGATCGTGAGGCTGCTGATTTATATAAAGCTATTCAGTTGTACGCAAACAGTGAGATAACTCTTGAAGAGTTAATTGATTTCGCAAGTCGTAGTAGGGAGTATTTGTCCCGGTATGATTTTCTTCAGTTTTCCGTTGACTCCCTGGGTAAAAAGGCGGATGACTTGTTCCAGAAATTATCTGTAGAGAGGAAGAGGAACGGTGAGTTAAGACGATTGAATAGGGATGTTGCTTTAAAACAAAGCGATCCGTTCCTGTATATAAGAAGGAAAAGAAAGGTTTCCTTTAGCGAGGGGTGGGGTGTTGTTGCGGGCGTGGCTAGTTTTAAAGCTAGGGAAGATGTTTTTCGTGAAAGCATTGAAAGTGTAAAAGATCAATTTGATCATATATATGTTTATTTGAACGGATATGGGGAAGTCCCCGAATTTTTAAAATCTAGTAAGTTTTCTGTCTTTCTTAGCGAAGATTTTGTGGATTTGAGCGCCAATGGAAAGATCTTCAGCTTGAGTGATGTGGGTAGTTGTTATTTCTTTACCCTTGACGATGATATTTTGTATCCACCGGACTATGTTTCAGTCATGGTTGATACATTGCGAAAGTATAACGACAATGTGGGCGTTTCTGTTCATGCGTCGATTTTGCCTGAATATCCGGAATGGTACTATGAGAGGTATGCAATGTATCCGTTCCAAAAAGAGCTTAATAGTGATCGGTTTGTTAACTTGATAGGCTCCGGTACGTTCGCGTTTCATACTGATAGGCTAAAGGTGACCAGTGAAGATTTTTTTCCTGATGTAATGGTTGATCTGCGGTTTTCTATTCTCGCTAAGCAGCAAGGTATGCCGTTAGTTTGTGTTGCACGCCCTGAATACTGGCTCAAAGCCTTGGTTCAGGGAGAAGGGCTTTATCAGGATTTCTTGTTCAAGAAAACGATTCATACCGAGCAAGTTATTGCCCATGCTCCATGGGGGTTTTCTATTTATTCAGATATTGTATTGAATAGTGTTGGTGAAACCTTCGAACATAAAGACGACTACCTGCTGTCCGCTGAGCTTTATGATCAGGAGTTTATCAAAGGGGTGCGAGAGGGCTTTGTTCCCGAAAACTGGCTAGAAACTAAACTGTACCGCTCTAAAGTTGAGGAGCGGGAATTCGCAAAACAGCCCATGGCCAAATATAAGTTAGTCAAGCGTGAGTTGGCCAAATACAAAAAGAATGAAGAAAAGTTGAAGAAGATTCAGCGTTCTCGCGTGTATCGCTTGTCGCTATATATCGCTAAAGCAATCAAGAACCCTTTTTGGGATGCATTTCGATTGCCTTTAAATGTGATCAGGTTGGTCGTGAGAAAATAAAAGTCTTTAAAGGTGTTGTGGGTAGTGATCGTTTCTGAATATAAAGGGTATGTTTTGTGTTAAAGGTTGCGTATCCTCTTGTCTCCGTGATAGTTCCTTTATATAACACGAGAGATTTTATTGTAGAATGCTTAGACTCAGTTTTAAGTCAATCGCAAGAAAAAGTTGAGATTCTTGTCGTTGATGATGGGTCAGAAGACGGCGGTGACGGAATTGTTGAAGACTATGCAAAAAAACATTCATTCATCCAACTGTTTAGGCAGGATCGAAAAAGGCAAGGAGCGGCGCGTAACTTAGCACTTGATCATGCTAATGGCCGCTACGTATCATTTCTGGACTCTGACGATACACTTCCAGTCGATGCACTTAAAAACATGGTCGAAGTGGCAGAGCGCTGTAACAGCGACATGGTTTGCGGCATTCAGCAGTCGTTCAGTCAGTGGCGTCGCTGGGTCGGAGTGCCTGTGCACCAGCGAGAGTTCAACCGTTTGATTGAACGGACGACTCTCGAGGAAATGCCCTCCCTGATTCAGGACATAAGCGCCTGCAATCGACTGATCCGTCGCGAAACTATTGAAAAGCATGCCATGCGTTTTCCGGAGGGCACGGCCGGCGAAGACCTTGATTTCATGGCGAGGATGTACCTGAATTGCGATGTGATCTCGATTGTGCCTGAGGTGGTTTATAACTATCGGGGCCGAACGGATTCCCGCACGAGTCGGATATCCACACAGTTCTTCGAAGATCGCGTTGCCGTCACCGAAGGGCTTGAATCGTCTTTTGGCCAGAAAGACGCACTGCATATTTATAAGCGGCTGTTGCGATCTGAAGTCAGAAAACTGGTGGGGAATCGGTTCAAGAGGGTGATTAATCAGGCCTCGTACGATGAACAATTGGCCGTTTTTGACATCGTAGGTCGACTGATTGGCAAGCTCTCTCCAGCCGATATGCGGTCCGCCGATGACTTCTCGCTTCATGAGCAAATACGCATCATCATGCTCAGTGGGAGGGAGTATGAAGCGCTGGTGGCTTACGAAACGGCTCCGCACTCGCCTCGTTATCTTCATCTTTTGAAGTCCGAAGTCGTGAAAGCGCAACTCTTCGAGCCCATGATGCAGCTTCAGTATGAAGGCGTCGGCCAGTACGAGAAGCTGGCCCAACTGCAGCGGTCAAGGGTGTTTCGACGTCTTAGCGGACTGGCGTTATCAGGCCTTCGGGTTGTTCGGGTACTCCGGCACACCCAGTGGCGGCCCATGTTTCTGTTTCTGGTAGCGCGTGTGCTTTCCGGCCTTCGCGGATGGGTGACGCCCACGCAAAAATCCAACTGGTTGATGGATGAGCGCGTGGGGAGTAGCGCGGAGGACAACGGGTACTTTTTTTTCAAGTACGTTCGTGAAAATCAACCGTCGGTGCCGCTGTATTATGTGATTGATAAGCGGTCACCCCACCGTGATCGGGTCTCTGGATTGGGGCAGGTGGTCGACCGGTATTCATTTCGACATGCGTGGTTGCTTTGTACCGCACGTGTTCTGTTGTCAACGGATAGCTTTCGAGGGCTGGCTTACCCATTTGAACTGTTTCCGCGCTTTTATGAGGACACGCTGAACGTGTTCCTGCAGCATGGTGTGGCGGGGAACAAGACGATGAATTATACCCGTGCCAACTATCCCTATTTTTCGAAGATCGTCATTTCCAATCGCATTGAGCAAGCCTTCCTTACAGAGCCTCACTACGGCTTTCGACCAGACCAGTTGATGCTGACCGGGATCGCGCGCCTCGATAATCTGCCGACCGAGCCACCGGCAGAGCCTAGACGCAAGATCCTGGTTGCCCCCACCTGGCGGCGCTGGTTGCGGGGGCAGGATGCTATTCGCACCAGCCGTTATTACCACGCGTGGAACAGTCTGGTGACCAGTCCGGAGCTGGCAGCGTTGCTGGAGGAGTTCGGTTTTGAACTGTACTTTCGCCCCCATTTCAACATGATGCACTTTATTGATGAGTTTGAGAGTGGAGCAGGGCGGGTGCACATTCTGAGGAACCTGGATGAGCCTCTGCACCAAATGATTGTCGAAGCTGATGTTCTGGTTACCGACTACTCCAGTGTCATGTACGACTTCTTCTACCAGCATAAGCCGGTCATCGGGTACATGTTTGATCGGGTGGAGTGGGAAGCTCAGCCGCCCGGCCCGCCACACCTCGATTACGCTCATGAACTGGCGCTGGACATCACTGAAACTCAGGACGAGGTCCTCTCCAAGCTTCGTGAGACTCTGGCGAATCAGTGTTTTATCACCGACGAGCAAAAGCGCCGGGTCGCCCAATTGTTCGAATACCGTGACGGTGGCAACTGCGAGCGTACGTTCCGGGCTGTGGTTGCGGCGCAAGAGGAAGCAGAAGGTGCCAGGGAGCAACTATGCTCCAATTGATGACTGATTTGCGGCGCTATCGCCATGCGTTGGCCGCGCTCTGGGTCATGGACATCAAATCGACCGTGGCGTCTGCCCGACTCGGCTGGTTGTGGTGGTTTCTGGATCCGTTGGTGATGATGATGATTTATTACTTCATCATTCGGGTTGTCTTTCAGAGAGGTGGAGAAAATTATCACCTCTTTGTGCTGTGTGGGATCGTATCCTGGCAATTCTTTGCCCGTTCCGTATCCTCGTGCGTTGGCGCGATCACAGGGAAACGGGGCATTATCCGCCAGACCAGTACGCCGATGGCGATTCTGATAGCGGTCCCGTGCGCAGTGCAGTTCTTTTTTGCTGCCATCGGCATGGCGATTGTGTCGCTTTGGTCCTATTCCGCATTGGGGGCTCAAACGCTGGCGATTGTGCCTTTGCTGGTGTTGATATTTCTATTGGCTTATGCGGTGGGTGTACTCATGGCGGTGACCCAGGTTTTTCTGGCGGATACCGCGAAGTTTGTCGGATATTTGCTGCGAGCGGGTTTTTTCCTGAGCCCTGTGCTTTATCCAGCTTCGCGGGTGCTCGAAGCTCAGAATGTTCCGGAAGTGGCCAAGACCCTTTTTAACCTGAACCCGATGGCCTGGGTGATTGAGTCGATGCGGGGCGTTGTCCTCGATGGTCAGCTCTTTAATGCGTGGCATTGGCTGGGATGGATGGGGGGAGCCATCTTGGTGTTGCAGCTTGGGTTGATGTATTTGCGGCGATCTTCTAACAGCATTATCAAAAGTTTGTGAATCGGTTCATGAGTCAGTTTATTGTTTCGCTGCATTCGCGTCTGAGTAATCGCAGTGCCCTGGGGGTGTTTAGCCCGGCTCGAGGGCTGGAATACGTGCAGATTGAAGACCTGTCGGACGAGCCGCTCGCACCTCAACTTCGTGGGCTATGCGCTGTCGGCGAGCGCCTTTACGTTGCAACACCCACGTCGATTCGGGTTTATGAGGTTGATCGCGACGCCGGCGAGGCGGCGCCTATATTTGTTCTTGTTCAAACCCTTCGGCTTCCAGACTGGCAACTCGCTCAGAGTCCCGCTGATGGCCTTCTCGCTCTGTTCTATTGTGCAAAAAGGGAGCGGTTGCTGGTGGCGTTCAACAAGCTGGCCTGCGTGGACGAGCTGGATCTCGATGGTCATTTGTTGGCGCGTCGGCATCTGTGGACGCTTGCGCCGGACCATTTTGGGGTCTCCCACTCAGCAGGACATATAAGGGGGTTGTTTGAAGGCCCTGACGACGATGTGCTGGTCACCGTAGCATTTGCAAATGGGACGGATGAAGGGCTGGTGTTTCGTTACGACACCGGGGAGGTTGTGGCTGAGGGGCTGCCTACGCCCCACTCGGGAGCTCTCAGCCCAAGGGCACTAGCAGTTTTGGATGTTCAGGATGCGGCGTTGCGGATTCAGCCTTTGGGGTCGGGGGGCGCTCCGCAAACTCGCGTATTCGCACCGTTGCTTGAAGGCGAAACGCGACCCATCAAGGCGAGAGGCCTGTGGTATGCCGATGGTCGTTTTTACGCAGGGGCCTGCAATTTTTCGGCGGATCCTGCCGAGAAGCTCGAGCCGTGCATCATGTCGTTTTCTGAAACGGGAGCAGAGGCCCAGACCCACCGACTTCCGGGTATCGACGGTCTGGTTGCTCCTGCACCCTTTTATTTTGCAGCGCATCCGGCGGGGTTGCCAAAGCCTTCCTGGGAAGGAACGCGGATTCTGAACCTGGCGCCAGAAGAGCCGGCTGTGCCGGATAACAAAAAGGCATTAGAAGACCCATCCGGTACCGGACATGACGAGGACAACGATCAGGATGTGGGGCCGGAATCCCAACTCTTGCAGGAATCGGTAACAGGTCAGCAGCACTCGCCCGGCGACAAGCCCGTGATTACCGTGGATACCGTATCCCTGGCATACAGACGGGTATCGAAGGTACATCACTGGTTTGGTCGAGACCGGCATCGTGGCGATTTTCGTGCTTTGAAAGACGTGTCGTTGGAGATTCATCGCGGTGATGTGGTGGGACTGGTCGGGCGAAATGGTTCCGGCAAGAGCACGATGGGAATGCTATTGGCGGGAATTCTGCAGCCTGATACAGGTAAGGTAGAGCGGAAGGGCAAGGCGCAGCTGTTGTCTCTTGGAGTCGGCTTCAACAACGAGCTATCGGGCAGGGACAATGTGATGGTCAACGCCTCGTTGCTGGGGTTGTCCCGGCGTCAGATTCGTGAGCACTTTGACGAAATTGTGGAATTTGCTGAGCTTGGGGACTTTATTGAAGAGCCGGTAAGAACTTACTCCGCGGGCATGCGAAGTCGCCTGGCGTTCGGTATCGCAACGGTGATCAAGCCCGACGTACTGATTCTGGATGAGGTATTGTCGACTGGCGATGATGCGTTCAGGCACAAGGCTGAGGCCCGAATGCGCCAGATGCGGGAGCATGCCAATACCGTGGTGATGGTGTCCCACAGTGCCGGCCAGATTCGTAAGCTGTGTAATCAGGTCGTCTGGCTGGAGCGGGGTAACCTGATGATGACCGGTCGACCGGATGACGTGATGCTGGAATACCGGGCGTTCTGTGATAACCCAGACCAGTGGCTGGCAGATCATCCAGGCATTGCTGACCGGCTCAAATAAGATGGCTCAGCGAGATGGCAGGCACCCTACTGTATTGATGTTGGCCCCGGTTCACAGGAATTGGGGGAATCGGGTAGTACGCGAAGCTGAAACTCTAGCTGAGGCAGGCTACGCCGTGACCGCTTTGATGCGGTGCGAGCAGGGTAAGGCAGAAAAGAACGGTGTGACCTACATCCCGGCGCCGCGTGCCGGAAGTCGGATCGGGCGTTTTGTGAAGTTGCCTTTGGTACTTTGGCAAGCCCTTCTGATTCGTGCAGACATCTATCACCTCCACAACCCGGATATGATCCCGCTTGCTTTTTGCTTGAGGCTGCTTGGCAAACGAGTGATCTACGACACCCATGAAGATTATTCCCGCCGCTTGATGGCGAGGCAGTGGTTGCCCAAATACCTTCGTAGGCCATTAAGCTGGATTATATCCTTCGCAGAGCGATCACTGAGCCGTTTGGTTCAGGCTGCATTTGTTACCCAGGACAACCAACTGTCTACGTTTTCTTCCAGGACACACCTGCTGCGTAACGCACCGTCTATTCCGGAGAAGATGCGTCAGGACGTTTTGGTAACCGCGGGGCAGGTGCAGCGTGATGAGCAAGTGTTTCGTCTCGTTTACGCGGGCGGGCTGTCACCAGGCCGCGGGTTGTTCGTCATGGTCGACGCGCTCGATCGTCTTAATAGCGAAGGCGTTGCTGTGCGGCTTTGGTTGATGGGACCAGAGCTAGAGCCCTGTCTCGTGCGGGCAGAGGAAAGACGGGGATGGGCGTATGTGGACTATCTCGGCATGCAGCAGCATGAAAGCGTATTTGCGCACATGGTGCGGTCGGATGCGGGGCTTGCCGTATTGAGTGACGTTGGTGACCACGCAACGGCGAGACCCAGCAAGCTCTTTGAGTACATGGCTTGGGGACTGCCCTTTATAGCCACGAACTTTCCGGTTTGGAGAGCTTTCGTCGAAGGCAAAGGTGGTTTATGGGTAGAGCCGGATAGTGTTGAAGTGCTGGTGAAGGCCATCCGTCGCCTACACAGTGAGGAGGGGCTCAGGTGTACGTTGTCGGAGGAGGGAAAGAGCTTTGCCAAAACGTTCGACTGGGCAGAAGAGAGTAGGATTTTGTTAAGTGTATACAGGGAATTACGTTGACCGCTTAATGTCTAGATGTTCGCTCAAGCAGATCTGGAGTTTTATCGCTTGCCTTTGAAAATTTTACTGGTGACTTATTATTTCCCGCCTGATCTTTCTGCGGGATCTTTTCGCGCCAAGGCGCTCGTTGAGGCGATGCTTCGAAAGACAGGCACCGATATTCAGATCGATGTGTTGACGACCGAACCTAACCGGTATCGCTCCCATACCCCGGAGAACGTAGGAGCAGAGGATCCCCGTTATTCACTGACTCGCCTATCTTTACCAAAACAACGCTGGGGTATTTTGGGGCAGATTCGGTCGTTTATCCGGTTTGCTCGTTTGAGCCGTCGTGCGACCAAAAGCGCTCAGTACGATGTTGTGATTGCCACATCATCGCGGTTAATGACGGCGGTACTTGGACGTTATCTGGCTTCGCGACTCCAGGCCCGGTTATATCTGGATATTCGGGACATCTTCGTGGAAACGATTGGCGACGTGTTTCCCCGTCCTCTGGTCGGCCCCATGCTACGGGTGTTTAGTAGGCTCGAACGATACGCCATCGATAAGGCGGATCGGGTCAATCTGGTATCTCGTGGATTTCTTACCTACTTCCAAGTTCGTTACAACCGACGGGACTATCGTTTTTTTACCAATGGGGTGGATCAGGAATTCCTCGATGCTGCCCGTTTCCAGTGTGCTGAGCCCCCAGCGGTTGGAGTGCGCGTTGTAGAGATTGTGTATGCTGGCAACATTGGTGCGGGGCAGGGGCTGGAGATGGTGGTTCCGGACCTTGCAAAACGTCTTCAGGGCCGAGCACATTTTACCGTCATTGGCGACGGAGGCACTCTACAGAGGCTTATGGAGAGTTGTGCCAATGTTGGGGCCGATGTCACTTTTGTGGGAGCGGTGCCGCGGTCGCAATTGATGGAGCAATATCGGCGCGCGGACGTGCTTTTCCTACACCTCAATGACGTGCCGGCCTTTGAAAGAGTTCTGCCCTCTAAAATTTTCGAGTATGCCGCTACTGGTAAACCGGTGCTTGCCGGTGTGAGTGGGTATGCGCGCCAGTTTCTCGAAACTGAAGTGGAGGGGGCTTGTGTTTTTGATCCCACCAATGTTGACGCTGCTGTCAGTGCGTTCGAGGCTTTGGATATTCGGCCTTATGAGCGTCCCTTATTTATCGAGAAATTTGCACGTGAACGCATTATGGATGATATGGCCAGTGACATTCTTACATTGGCACAAGGGGATTCCGTGTGATTGAGGTGGGTTCCGGTGGTATCAATAGAAAGGTGCTTGTAACGGGCGCAACCGGGTTCGTTGGGGATTCACTGATCCGGTATCTCGCGCAGTCATCAGGGTTTGAAGTTCGAGCTGCCTGCCGAAAGCGGATTGAATCTCCGGCACAAAATATCTTCTGCATGGCCGGTTGTGATTTATCGAACGATGACCATTGGCCCGACGCGCTGGCAGGTATGGGGAGCGTCGTTCATTGTGCAGCTTTGACGTCATCTGCGGGAGTGGCGGAAGAGCTGGTCTATAGAATCAATGTTGAGGGGACTTTGCGAGTGGCACGATTGGCTGCCGAGGCCGGTGTGAGCCGCTTTGTTTTCATAAGCTCGCTCAAAGTAAACGGTGAGTCGACCTCCGGGCGCGGCCCTTTTAATGAGAGCAGTGTTCCCAGCCCTGAGGATCCATACGCGAGGTCAAAATGGGATGCTGAACAGGGGCTGATGGAAATAGCCCGCTCGACGGATATGGACGTTATTATCGTGCGTTGTCCACTGATTTACGGATACGGTGTAAAGGGCAACTTCGAGATATTGATGAGGTTGGCCGCGTCAGGATGGCCACTTCCGTTCGGCGGAATAGAAAACGCGAGAAGTTTTCTGTTCATCGATAATCTATGTGATTTTCTCGCTACGGTGTTGGCTGTCGATTTTGCGTCTAGTCAGCTTTTCCTTTTGAGTGACGGGTACGATCCTTCTAGTTCGGAGCTGATTCGCTTGATGAGGGCTGCTTTGGGACGCCGAGCGGGTCTATTTCGTTTTCCCTGGCGATGGGTCAGGCCTTTGGTCTGCCTTGCCCAGAAAGAGGCAATGATCGAGAGACTGACAGGCTCACTTCAACTGGACTCAAGCAAGGCGCAAGAGGTCCTTGGTTGGAAGGCTCCGATAGAATTTGAAGAAGGCATACGAAAGACAATGGCCAGTTCTGGCGCTATCCAATCGTAAGGATGGTTACATCATCTCTAGTCTGCTCTTGAGAACGTGCCAGAGAGTCATTCAAAGGCGAAACTACAATATGCTCCGATTTTTCGACTTCTTCTTTTCTTTGCTTGGTTTGTTGGTGCTATCACCGGTTATAGGGACTCTCTATGTTTTCGGTTTGTGTGATACAGGATCCCCTATTTTTCGTCAAGAGCGAGTAGGGCAACACGGTCGTTCATTTACCTTGTTAAAGTTCAGAACGATGACTGTAGGCACGCAGTCGGTTGCGAGCCATCTTGCAAGTGTCGATGCCATTACTCCATTTGGACGTTTTCTGCGGCGAACTAAGTTGGACGAGCTCCCACAACTCTGGAACGTGTTTAAAGGGGAAATGAGTCTGGTTGGACCCAGACCTTGTTTGTTCAGCCAGTCAGAGCTGATAAAAGAACGACGTCTTCGTGGTGTGTTGAGTGTGCGGCCAGGTATTACAGGCTTAGCCCAGATCAGAGGGATTGACATGTCGACTCCTCGTTTGCTCGCAGAGACCGATGCGGCGATGCTGGA
This sequence comes from Marinobacter sp. JSM 1782161, assembly GCF_011421605.1. NCBI lineage: Bacteria > Pseudomonadati > Pseudomonadota > Gammaproteobacteria > Pseudomonadales > Marinobacteraceae > Marinobacter > Marinobacter sp. JSM 1782161. Next base: position 1,109,539 of record NZ_WSSA01000002.1, on the reverse strand, counting down.
ATCATTAAGCATCATTTCTTATTTCCGCTATCTTTACTTGACCCTTCGCGGAGAGGGGCGCGGAGATCGAGTAAGGTAGCCGTTCTAGCCGATGTGATCGCTGACGAGTCGCTCAAGGTTGGGAGGGCAAAATGGGAGGCTGTTGGGAGATGGTGGTCCAGGTTCGTTCGCCGTATAGTTCTGGATATCACAGTTCCGTGATCCAGGCGTTGCCTGAAAAGGGAATTTAATTGAGTGGATGATCGATAATGAGTGCAAAGTTGGCCGTAATCGGTTTGGGATACGTTGGGCTTCCTCTTGCTGCGGCGTTTGGCGGGAAATATTCAGTTGTTGGCTTTGACGTTGACTCTGCCCGGATAGCCCAGCTTAATGACGGTTATGATCGAACCCGTGAAGTAACGAAAGAGGAGCTGGCCCAGGCTCCGGGGCTGACGTTTACGAGTCGGCTGAGTGATCTTTCTGACTGCCAGATCTACATCGTCACCGTCCCCACCCCCATCGACGAATTCAAAACCCCCGACCTGACCCCTTTGATCAAAGCCAGCGAAACCGTTGGCCAGGTTCTGAAAAAGGGCGATATCGTGATTTACGAGTCGACCGTTTATCCAGGGGCGACGGAAGAAGTCTGTGTGCCGGTGCTGGAGCGTTTGTCCGGTCTGACGTTCAACCAGGATTTCTTTGCCGGCTACAGCCCGGAGCGTATTAATCCCGGCGACAAGGAACACCGGGTGACCACCATCAAGAAAGTCACCTCGGGGTCTACTCCCGAGATTGCCGATGAAGTGGATACGCTCTATGCGTCGGTGATTACCGCCGGCACCCATAAAACCAGTTCTATTCGTGTCGCCGAAGCGGCCAAGGTGATCGAGAACACGCAGCGGGACGTGAATATCGCCCTGATGAACGAACTGGCGATGATCTTTTCCCGCCTCGGAATCGATACCCATGAAGTGCTCGCCGCATCCGGCACCAAATGGAATTTCCTGCCGTTTCGCCCGGGCCTGGTGGGCGGGCACTGTATCGGTGTGGATCCGTATTACCTGACCCATAAAGCCCAGGCCATCGGGCATCACCCGGAAATGATCCTGGCCGGGCGCCGCATCAACGATGCCATGGGTGCCTATGCGGCGTCGGAGCTGGTCAAGGCCATGATCCGGAAAGGTCATACCATCGCCGGCGCGCGCATTCTGATGTTGGGCATGACGTTCAAGGAAAATTGTCCGGATTTGCGCAATACCAAAGTGATTGATGTTGTGCGGGAACTGCAGGACTTCGGTTGCCAGGTGGAAGTGTCGGATGCCTGGGCCAGCAGCGAAGAGTCGGAGCATGAATACGGCATTGCTTTATGCCAGTCTCCCCAGCCGTCGACATACGATGCGGTGATAATGACTGTGCCGCATCGTGAATATATCGAAATGGGCAGCGATGCTATTCGTGGGTATTTGCGGTCCGGCGGTATTTTCTACGATCTGAAAGGGATGTTTCCGAAAGCCGAGTCGGATTTGAGGCTTTAGTTCTTTTAGAGCCCTTAACATATGTTAAGGAAATCGGGTCATTGAACATGAGAGGGCAGAAATAGTGGCCCTCTTTTTCGTTAAATGCTCACATTTACTTACCTGTTTGAATTGCCTTGGTGCCAACACTACACTATTATTCGACCGTCAGATATTTGCTCGGCAAGAACGGTGAAAGCCGTCCATTGCTTTCCCTTTCGAATAATAGAAACTTCACAGTAACCGACGCTCCACGGCAAGACTCAAGTGGACGCCTTTGAAGTGAATCATTAAGGATATACCCATGGCCAAGATCAACGAGTACTACCAGAAAAAACAGCTTATGGATAAGCTCGCTGATGAACTGAGCAAGCTTGAGGAAGACAATGCGCTCAAGCGTGAACTCGAGTTCGAGAAAAAGATTCGCGGGTTGATGAAGGATTACAACAAGTCCGCCAAAGATGTATTGCAGGTTCTGGGTGCGATTGATCCGTCCGTTTCCGGTGCCAAAACCGACGCGGCCGCCAGCTCACGTCCCAAGCGTCCGCTGAAGACCTACAAAAACCCGCACACCGGTGAAGTGGTCAAGACGCGTGGTGGCAACCACAAGACACTGAATGAATGGCGCGACCAGTACGGTAAAGAAGCCGTTCAGGGTTGGCAGCAGGACTAAACTGCAAGCCGATAAAAAGACCCCGGCATAGCTGGGGTCTTTTTGTTTCTGCCGGTACGACTTTTCTTGAAGCACGTTTCAGTACGGCATAATCAATGGTCGACGCTGAATGTCAGACACTTCTTCTTGCTTGTGATTTCCGCTGCACAGGGTTCTGTGCTCAAATCTCCGCACAGGACTACTTCCAGATTGTTTCGCGTTAGATTATTTCTCGTTAATAGTGCCTGTTTCAGCGGCTAATAGGCGTGTCCTGTCGTCGGCATAGCCACGCAAATCCGTCTGAATTACGTTAGAATCCTCGCAAAGTTTCTGACAAGGAATCGCCATGCTTGCCGTTATTCTTTCAGGCGGATCGGGGACGCGTCTGTGGCCGTTGTCCCGTGAAGCCTATCCCAAACAATTCCTGCCGGTTGTGTCCGAAGAATCCCTGCTGGCGGAAACCATTGATCGCGGGTTGTCACTTGATCCGTCGACCCGGGTTATGGCGATTACCAACGAGGAGCATCGTTTCGTCGTGGCCGCGCACCTGCAACAGCAGGCCGCCGGACGAACCGACGGTATCGTGCTTGAGCCGGTCGGCCGCAACACGGCGCCGGCCATCGCGCTGGCGGCGCTGGCGGCTGCGGAGGGCAATCCCTCCGAGCTGCTGGTGGTGATGCCGTCGGATCACGTGCTGCGCAACCGCCAAGCTTTTGAGGCGGCGGTGGCCGTGGGTGCCAAAGCAGCCGAGGCCGGCAAGCTGGTGACTTTCGGTGTCGTACCCACGGCGCCTCACACCGGCTATGGCTACATCCGGGCGGGCGCCGATGAGGGCGGTTATTCGACGGTTGATGCTTTTGTCGAGAAGCCGGACGCCGACACGGCCCAGCGCTATCTCGATGAGGGCGGCTACTTCTGGAACAGCGGTATGTTCCTGTTCCGCGCCGATCGCTATCTGGAAGAGCTGGGCAAGCATCAGCCGGAGATGCTGGCGGCCTGCAAGGCAGCCTATGCGGGGCGTGAAAGTGACATGGACTTTGTCCGGGTGGGGCGCGAAGCGTTTGCGGCCTGTCCCGATGATTCCATCGACTACGCCGTGATGGAGAAGACCCAGGACGCCGTTGTGGTGCCGATGGACGCCGGTTGGAGCGACGTGGGCTCCTGGTCCGCGCTGTGGGAGATCCAGCCTCAGGATGAATCCGGCAACGTGTTTCGGGGCGATGTCATCACCGAGGACGTCTCGGGCTCCTACATCCACTCTGAGGGGCGCCTGATCGCCGCCCTGGGCATCAGCGACCATGTCATTGTAGAAACCGACGATGTCGTTCTCGTAGCCGACCGCAACCGGGTCCAGGATGTGAAGAAACTGGTGGCGCAGGTAAAGGCGCAGGGCCGGGAAGAGCACCGCTTCCACAAGAAAGTGCACCGTCCCTGGGGCACCTATGAAGGTATCGCCATGGGCGAGCGGTTCCAGGTTAAGCGGATCACCGTCAAGCCGGGCGCCTCGCTGTCGCTGCAGAAGCACCACCACCGGGCTGAGCACTGGGTGGTGGTCAGCGGCACGGCCATGGTGGTCCGTGGCGATGAGGAGATCCTGCTGACCGAGGACCAGTCCACCTATATCCCGCTGGGCCACCGCCACCGTTTGTCGAACCCGGGCGTGATCCCGCTGGAGTTGATCGAGGTCCAGACCGGCAGTTACCTCGGGGAAGACGATATCGTACGGTTTGAAGATACCTACAATCGCGTCTGAAGGGCGCGTCGGGCGGCGCAAGGATGTGCCGCCTTTTCGTCGGTCCGGGTTGAAACCTCTCATGACGGACCGTGCAGTCAGACAAGGAGCGTTGTATGTCTCGAAGCCGAGTGCCTCGATCCCATCCGTATCGAGCCTGTTTCTCTCAAACCCCGGACAATGATCCGGGCGTTCAGCATGGCCTGCCCCTGCAACCCGACACCGAGCGGACCCTGACCATTGCCTCTGTGGCGCCGGACTGGATCGCCTTTGGAGATCACCTGGGGATTCGCCTGGCGCAATCCACCCGAGCCTTTATCTGGCTGCGCGGCGCCGAGGGATCGGGCAAGACCCGGTTCGTTCAGGAACAGGTGGTGCGTTGGCCGTTCCCGTCGCTTTGGCTGGATTTGCGTCAGGAAGCCGAAATCATGGCGTCCGGGATGCCGGCCCTGAAGCCTGACGGTCCGGCACCGGCGCTCATCCTCGACGATATGTCGCCGGCCGATCTCGATCTCCTCATCGCCGACCCTGCTCACCCGGCCGGCCCCATTGTGCTGGGTCATCAGGGGCCGATCCTGATCGTCAGCCGCAACGCCGGGGAAGGCCTCGTGCCGTCGTTGAAGGCGCGAACGGGCCGCGAACTGGAACCCCATGCCATGCCGCCCAGTGATGTGGCCCAGCGGCTGAGCATTCTCCGGGCGCACCAGCCTGAGATTGAGCGCTACTGGCAGGTGGAGATCCAGCCCGACGCCATGCTCCGGGCGGCGCGGGGCGGTTTTCCCGATGTCCCCGAAACCCCTGGCCGAGCCCTGCGCTGGCTGCATGCGGCGGCGGCCAGGGCGGCGCTGGAGGCGCGCGAAGGCAGCCCGGAATGCCGCGCCACGTATGCCCGACTTGAGGATCTCAACCGGGCGCTGCTGGGCGCCCGGGGATCGGCCGATGCCTCTGACGCGGTGACGGAACAGATCCGTCAGGTGGAAATCGAGCAGGCGGCGTACGACGTCGACTGGCACGAACGTGGCCTGGATGGTCGGCGACAGCGAATCGAGGAGCGTCACGTCGCACGGGAGATCCATCTCGCCTTGACCGCCGGGTCAAAGATTGCCGAGTAGCGACGGCTTCGGCATCATGACGCTCTTGTTCGTACCGGGCGCGATGTTATCGGGCCCCTATTGTCCGCCTGTCGGTTAGGGAGTGTTGGGATGCAAGATCTGGAAATCTACGTTCGCGAGCTGGAACCGGGCCGCATCGGTGACTGGCTGGGACAGTCCCTTTCCGGACTCTCGCTGGCGCCTGTCGGGAATCGCGGCGTTCAGAAAGGCGCCGGGGAATACCAGGGCAGCCGGGTGAGGGTGACTTGCTACCCCGGGGCCTTCTCCAAACATTTCACCAGTGTGGTGCTGGAAGGGGAGCAGCTTCCCTGGACGTCGGATCTGGAGTGCGCGCGGGACGCCTGGAACTGTCTGCAGCAGGAAGTGCGCTGCAGTCCGGGCGACTGGCAGGAAGGGGAGCCGGTGCAGGACGAAAAGTGGTGGCGTATCGACGAGCGCGGCGAGCAGAAGGTCGTCTGGAATTAGCGTTAAGGGAAACTGGTATTTCGTCTGGCCAGGTGGGAGCCGGCCGGGGAGGGAAGGAATCCCGGCAAGATACCGGGATTCCTCGGGCAATCAGTCTTCCAGGATGCTGACGTTATCCGCCTGCAGGCCCTTGTCGGCCTCGACGACGTCAAAACGCACCAGCTGGCCCTGACGCAGGACACGGCGACCGCGGCCGCGAATGGCACGAAAATGCACGAACACCTCGTCGCCGCTTTCGCGAATGATAAAGCCGAAGCCCTTCTTCACGTTGAACCACTTCACGGTGCCTTCTTCATCACCCTCGGGTCCGAATTCCTCTTCATAGCCGTCGCCGGCCGGACGCGAGGCCTTTGTGTTGCTGCCGCTGCCGCTGGACTGACGCTGCACCAGTGCGACGGTCAGGAAGCCGGCAATGCCAAAGAGCACCAGGGAAATCACGTAAGCGGCAATGCCCTGGGCGCTGCCCAGCACGAAGGTAGGCTCATTGGCCAGGTCGCTGGAGCCGGATTGGGACAGGATCTGGAAAAGTTCCGGCGTGAAGGTAACCAGGAAAAAGGCCAGGACAAACGGAGCGGGAATAGCGATCAACAGAGCAACAAGTATCGCTTTCTGTGGGTTACGCATTGGACGAACAAATCTCCATCAATAAATCAGTCAAATCGTAAGCGTCTGATCGGTACGCCATGGGGAACCAAAAGGCGCAGCCTTCGCGTAAAATAGGCGATCAGACAAAACCAGAGTCGCGGGGCCCGGCTTGATCATGGCGCCGGGGCATCCGCAAGCGCAGCATGATAACAGATCCCCTTGCAAACGACCCAGCCCGGGGCCCGAAGGAACAGGAGTACTTCACATGAATTGGGAACAGCTTGAGACGAGACTGATTGAACTGGAAACCCGCGTCGCTTTCCAGGATGACCTGATCGCCACGCTGAGCGACCAGATTTCGCGGCAGGAACTGGACATGCGCGAACTGTGGGAAGCCAAGCAACTGCTCAAGAAGCAGCTGGACGACGTCTCCCCCTCCAATATCCGTCGCGAAGAGGAGGAAGTGCCGCCGCCGCACTACTGAGGCGGGCCGTCGGCACCGTCCGGAATCCTTGCTGCGCACGATCGCGCTATGCCGGCAGCGGTCGGAGTCAGTGCCTATTCCGCTTCCCGGAGCCAGCACCGCGCATCCTCGATCTGGTCGATCCCGAACACGCGCAGCTCCATGTTGAGAAACGGCGCGATCATCCGGGCGAAGGGGCCGATCCAGCCAGAATCGGATACCACTGCGCAGTGACTGAAGTCCTTCAGGTGCTCCCGGTCGAAGCGGATTGCATCCTTGAGGATCGACAGGTCGAACCCGTCGAAATCCCGCACCACTTCCATCAGGCGAACGCGCCCATGGTGGAGGATAAACGCTTCGAGGCGGCCGGCGATGTCCTCGAAATCCTCCATCGATACGCGTCCTTCCACGTGGATCTCCGCCAGGCGGTATTCCGGATACTCCTTGTAAGCGGTTGCCATGGCATGGTCCTCCCGATCATTGGGGCCCAGTGGCTGCCAAAGAAAACTCTACGAAGAACAGCTGATCTCCAGGTGCTTGCCCCAGTCCGGCGGCAGGGCGGCGTAGGCCTCGTTTTCCGGCTGTTCGTCGAAGGGGCGCTTGAGCACTTCCAGCAGCCGGTGGGTGGTCTCGTAGTCGCCGGTCTGAGCATCCTGGATGGCCTCCTGGGCCAGGTAATTGCGCAGGATGTATTTGGGGTTTACCGCGCACATGGCCTTCTCGCGCTGCGATCCCGCGGCGGTTTCCTGCTGCAGTCGCGCTTCATACCGCGCCAGCCAGTCATCGGCCAGGCTGCGGTCCACGAACAGGTCCCGCACCGGGGCATCGCCGCGGCTGTGTCGGGTGGACAAGCCGCGGAAGAAGCGGGTGTAGTCGACCCGCTGTTCGTGCATCAGGCTGAACAGGTCCATGATCAGGCTCATGTCGCCCTCGTCCTCGGTTTCCAGCCCCAGTTTGCCCTTCATCAGCGATTCGAAGGTGCTGTTGTAAGTGGTCTCGTAGCAGCGCAGGGCTTTGCGCAACTCGTCCGCCTCCATGACATGCACCAGCGACTGGGCCAGGTATTGGCAATTGATGAAGCCGATCTGCGGCTGACGGTTGTAGGCGTAGCGCCCGCCCTGGTCGGTATGGTTGCAGATGAAGCCGGCGTCGAAGTCGTCGAGGAAGGCGTAGGGGCCGTAATCGAAGGTGTCGCCGATGATCGACATGTTGTCGGAGTTCATGACCCCATGACAGAAGCCCACCGCCTGCCACTGGGCCACCAGGCGGGCCGTGCGCGTGACGACCTCCTCCAGCCAGCGCCGATAGCGTTCCGGCTCGGGCAGCGCTTCCAGCTCCGGGAAGTGCAGGCGGATGGTGTGATCCAGCAGCACGCGTGTGTCGTCCGGGCCCTGGTGGTAAGCGGTGTACTCGAAATGCCCGAAGCGGATGTGGGACTGCGCCACCCGCATCAGCGTGGCGGCGGTCTCGATGGACTCTCGCATGACCGGATCCTTGGCGCTGACCATGAACAGGGCGCGGGTGGTGGGAATGCCCAGATGATGCATGGCCTCGCTGCACAGGTACTCGCGCAGGGTCGAGCGCAATACCGCCCGGCCGTCACCGAAACGGGAGTAGGGCGTGGTGCCGGCGCCCTTCAGGTGCCAGTCCCAGCGGCGGCCATCCGGACCCGTGGTTTCCCACATCAGCAGGCCGCGACCGTCGCCCAGATCCGGGTTGTAGACCCCGAACTGGTGACCGGTGTACTTCATGGCCAGCGGGTCCATGCCTTCGAACAGCTTCTGACCGGCGCCCACGGCGACCCAGTCCTGCTTTTGCGCCGGATCCAGGCCCATGGATGCCGCCAGCTCGTCGTTGAAACAGACCAGTTTCGGTTCTTGCAGCGGTGTGGGTTGCAGGCGCGTATAGAAATGCTCTGGCAACTGGTTATAGCGATTGTCGATCTTGAACCCGTTCAGGATAGTCGCTCCGAATTGGCTGGGGCGGGCAGAAGCAAGCCGCCCGGGGAATGGTCTTTACCCAGTTTGCAACGTTCCGGAAAGTCGTGACAAGGGATAACCCGAGCCCGGGCTGTCGTACCGCGAGTCCGGTCACGCCCACACAACTGTCGCCAAACTGTCACACCAGTGTCGTTTAATGATGTTTTGGATGAAAGGCCCCTCATTTGAACGCACGCTCCATGACGCATCGATCCCCGGTCGCAGGTGTCTGCCTGCTTTGCATTTGCCTGTTCTCCTTTTATCGGCTCTTCATGGCCTGCTTTTCCTGCCGCGGGCCCCATAGCCTGCGCTCGGCCGCTGCGCCTGACCGATGACCTTGCGCCAACTGAATCTCGTCCGGGCGGTCATGAGCCGCCATCGCCGCCGACCGGCTCGTGGGCCTACGTTGGGAGACGCGTCGCAACCGGGCGTTGCCCCTGCCGCCTCAAAACCGCCGATGCATTCCCGCTGATCGTCGGGTTTGTTGTTAAGCGCGGGGGCATGCGTACGGGCCCGTGTCCGGTAGAATGCGCCCATGACTTCGACAACCCCTTCATCGTCACGTCCGCGCCTCCTGCTCCTGTCCGGCTACGACGCCGGCAGTCACCAAAGCTGGCGCGAGCAGTTGGTGGCGAGCCAGCCCGACTTTGACTGGCAGAGCCTGATCCTGCCGCCCCGGTATTTCCGCTGGCGCATTCGCGGCAACGCTTTGAGCTGGCTGGACGAGCCGGCCCTGTCGGAATCCTGGGATGCCATTGTCGCCACCTCAATGGTGGATCTGGCTGGCCTGCGGGCGTTCCATCCCCACCTGGCGCGGACGCCGGTCCTGCTTTACATGCACGAGAACCAGTTTGCCTATCCCGACTCCGGCGATCAGCACAGCAGCGTGGACCACCAGATGGTGACCCTCTACAGCGCCCTGGCGGCGGATCGCATCGCGTTCAACAGTGAGTGGAACCGCACCAGTTTTCTGGACGGTGTGGCGGCGCTGCTGAAGCGTTTACCGGACCGTGTGCCTGGCGGCGTTGTTGAGCGCATTCGGGTGAAATCGACGGTTTTGCCGGTGCCGGTGCCGGATCGACTGTTCGTCGAACGCAAGACCGACATGAACCGGACTCAGCCGCATCTGCTCTGGAATCATCGCTGGGAATACGACAAGGGGCCGGATCGCCTGCTCGCACTGCTGGCGGAGCTGGATCGCCGGCAACTGGATTTCCGGATCAGTGTGGTGGGGGAGCAGTTCCGTCGCCGGCCGGAGGCCTTCGAGGCCATTCGCCAGCGGTTTCCGGATCGCATCCGCGCCTGGGGTTTCCTGCCGGATCGTGCTGCGTACGATGCGCTGCTGCGCGAGGCGGATGTGGTGATCTCGACGGCGCTCCACGATTTCCAGGGGCTGGCGATGCTGGAAGCCATGGCCGCCGGCTGCCTGCCGCTGGCGCCGGACCGTCTCGCTTACCCCGAGTACGTGCCCGCCGCCTGCCTGTATCCGGGGGATCGGGCGTCGGTCGAAGACGAAGCCAGCGCCGCGGCCGATACGCTCGCAAGCCTGCTGGCGGCTCCGGTATCCAGCCCGGTCGGTGTCGTTGCGGACTGGCGCCTGTCCCGTCTCCAACGCCGCTACCGCGAGGAGCTGGGTGCGCTGATTGACGGCGAGGCTGGCAGGGCCTGACGCACCCGCTCGGCCACCTCGGGCTTTAATCGGTCCTGTTCCAGTAGCCAGGCGATGGCGTCGCGCAGGGTGTCCCGCGCGGGTCTTGGCGCCAGGCCCAAAGTCTGGTTGGTTTCCCGGGTATCGATGTAGGCGTAGCGCTCCGCCACCTCGTACACCAGGTCGTAGGTGAACGGCGGGGCGAGCTTGAGCAGCCGGCAGGCACGCTCGGTCCATTTCGCGCTCCACAGCAGGAGCCCACGTCCGATCGGCAAGTGAATCGGCTTGATGCCGGTCATTTGCTTGAGCAGGGCGGCGATGGCTTTCACCTCAATGTTTTCTCCGCCCACCACGTAACGACGCCGGTTTTCGCCCCGGGTGAGGGCGGCCACGTGCGCCGCCGCTACATCGCGCACGTCCACCAGGTTAAGGCCGCCGGGATAGGTCTGGCCCTTGCCGTTGAGCCAGTCCATGACCAACTGATTGGACGGCGTGATGCGGTAGTCGCCAGGGCCCAGCACGATGGCGGGGCAGATCACCACCAGGTGAATGCCGGTCTCTTCCGCCAACTGCTGGGCCGCCTGTTCGCTGCGGGTCTTGGCGATGTAGTAGGGGTTGTTGGGATCATGGTTCCAGTCGTCTCCGGTGCGCAGCTTCGAGGGATCGTAGGAGAAGCCCACCGATGCCACAGAGCTGGTGTAGACGATGCGTTCGATACCGTGGGCCTGTGCCGCGTCAAACACATGGCGTGCGCCGTCGATCGCCGGTTTTACAATCTCGTCCGGCGACTCGGCGATGGTCTTGTAGACCGCCGCCATGTGGATGATGGCGTCCATGCCCTCGGCCGCCTGCTGGACCGAGTCGGCGTCCATAATGTCACCGGGAAACCGGTCGACATCCAGACCTTCCAGCCCCCGCAGGTCGGCGCTGGGGCGAACGAAGGCCCGCACCGTATGTTCCTGTTCCAGCAGTTGCTTCACCACATGGCTGCCGATGTGGCCGTTGGCGCCGGTTACCAGTACGCGCATTGTCTGTTCCCCGTGTGGAAATGGATGGCCTGAAAACCTACCGGATTAGGACGGCCCGTGGAAACCGGGGCTGCGTCCTGTGTCCCGAAACGCCATCCCGTGCTCCGGATCATTGCCTGTAACGGATTGTAAAAACAGGCTAATTGTAAAATGACGTGAAACGGTTCACTATATCGTCCCCGTTCCGGCGCGATAATGGAATCCGGTTTTGAATCAGATTTCGTCCGCGTCGCCTGAATGGCCGGGTGACGGCGCAATCACGGAAGGTTGCCGCCGGTTTGCCAGATCGGTCTCGGGTCTCTTGGGAGCGGCCATTGGCGTCGTGTGACAGACAGAGGTTATGCACCATGCGAAAGAAGATGCAGCAGATGTTCGATCGCTTGAAGAACAGCAGGGACGATAAACAGAACGCCGCAGTGTCCTCGGATACTCCTCACCACAACACCTCCAACGAGGTCCGCCAGGAAGACTGGGACATGTCTCCCCAGGATGCCCTGAGAGTCGGCATCGTTGGCCGCCGCAAGTAGGTCGGCGCCGTCAGTTCAGTGACCGCCTCGCCACGTCGTGGCGCGCCATCGCAGGATGGTTCGACATTCCCCTGTGGCTGTGGAAAGATGATCCCATTGGTTATTTTTCCCGGCCCAGGTCACGATGACGGCAGCCGACGCGTCTCCCCCGAACCCTGATAACGCCCGCCTTTACCGGCGCCGCTTCCTGTGGCTGCTGGGGTTAAGCATTGTCTGCCACCTGCTGTTGCTGGTGCCCTGGCCGGGCCTGGATTGGCCAGGTTCCGACGCGCCTGCGCCCACGTCATCCCTGACCGTGACCATGGTCGAGCCTGCACCCCCGGAACCTGAGACGGTGCCACAACAGCCGCCGACACCCGAGCCTGAGCAGCGTCAGCATCTGCCACGCCATAATGCCGAGGAAACCGACCTTCGGGGCACGGATTTCGAGTCGCCGGTGGAAGAGCAGCCTGTCCAGGGGGAGGAGCCAGCGGCCCAACCCAAGGTGGAAGCCGCGGAGTCCTCCAAACCTCAATTGTCCCGGGGGCAACCGGAGAAACCCGCCGCCGAAACCGCGCAACCGCCGGTCACCACCGCGCGCAGCAACGAATCGGCTCCCAGACGCGAGCCGGATGCGGCCAAGGCGACCAGTGGCATGGACACCCTGTCGGACCGGGAACTGTCCGGCGTCGATGCGGGCAGTCCGGTCAGCGAACTGGAGAAGCGCCGGATCCAGATGGTGAACCGCTACCTCCAGCGTATGCAGGCGCAGGTGGACGCGCGTTTTCGGCGGCCGCTGGGCGCGCGTCCCTATGAGAGTGGCGTCATCGCCTTTGAGCTGGACGCGTCGGGATACCTGCTGTCGGCGCGGCTGGCGGAATCGTCCGGCAACTCGGAACTGGATGCCAGTGCCCTGCAGGCCATTCGCGCGGTTCCGCGCTTTGATGTGCCGGACTCGCCGATGGTGGCGGCGCGCTACTATCGGCGGCTGACATTCCGTTACAGTGGCGAGTAGGTGACGTTTTGGAGGCGAGGCCTGGAGCGGGCCTCTACCTGGATGGGGCCTCGACAAGTCGGGCGCGACCCGGCGCAGGTGATCCGGTAAAGTAGCGCTCCTGGTAACTGGTTGACGGGAAGCACATGATCAATACCCACGATGTCCTGCTAAGAAACCGAGAGTCCCTGAGCGGAAGGGTGGCGCTGATTGGCCCGGACGATGCGGCGATCCTCGCCGATCTGCCCGTCGAACCCGGGCCGGTGATCACCGAGCATTTCGGTACTTTCCAGCGTTGGCAGGGCCTGCAGGGGTGGACGCCACTGTTCGGCTACGACGACGATGCACTGGCGGGCGACAGCGTGGACTCGGTGGTGATCTTCATGCCCAAGTCGCGTCCGGAACTGGAGCTGCGCCTGGCGCTGGCGGGGCATCTGGCAAAAGCCGGAGGCCGGGTGTTTTTGATCGGCGAGAAGAAAGAGGGCATTGCCGGCGGCGCCCGGGTCATGCAGTTTACTTTTCCCGACGCCACCAAAATTGACAGTGCGCGCCATTGCCAGGTCTGGGAAGCGCCGGTGCCGGCCGGGCTGTCCGGGTTCGACATCGATGCCTGGCGCAGTTGGCACAAAGTGCGCGTCGGTGGTCTGGAACTGAGTGTGGCGGGACTTCCCGGCATCTTCAGCGATGGCCGGCTGGACGAAGGGACCGCATTGCTGCTGGGCTCTTTCAATGGCCAGGCGGTGCGTGGGCCGGTTCTGGATTTCGCCTGTGGTGCGGGCGTTATCGGCGCCTGGCTGGCCAAGCGTCAGGACGGGCTCAACCCGGATGCCGTGGACGTGCAGTACCAGGCCGTGGATTGTGCCCGGGCTACCTACGCCCGAGCCGGGGTTGGGGGTCGAGTCTGGGCGTCGGACGGGCTCGCAGCGGTCGAGGATAGCTACCGCCTGCTGGTCAGCAACCCGCCGTTCCATAGCGGTGTGCGCACCGATACGTCGATGACCGAAGCCTTCCTGCGGGACGCGGCACGCCATTTGTTGCCCGGGGGCGAATTACGTATCGTGGCCAACAGCTTCCTGCCGTACCCGGAACTGATCGAGCGCCACGTCGGTCCCTGTGAAACCCTGGGCGAGGACAAACGCTTCAGCGTCTACCGGGCCTTTCGCCGCTGAGCCGCGGCGTGCCCCGGGCGCGTTCCCGTCGCGATGAATTTTCCTCGTGAGGCCATGTTTCTTTCACGACAGGTTCCTTCCAGAGCATGACATGTTCCCTTCATAGATAGGAGTTCCTACCCATGATTATCGATTTCACGGAGATGCCCAGCGACCGGGTCTACCATTGCATGACTCAGTCCCTGATTCCGCGGCCAGTGGCCTGGGTGCTGTCGGAGAACCCGGAGGGAGACTACAACCTCGCGCCCTTTTCGTTCTTCACGGCAGTGACCTCCAATCCGCCGCTGATCATGCTTTCGGTGGGGCGCAAGCCGGACGGCGACTTCAAGGACACCCGGGTCAACATCGAGGAGCGCAAGAAGTTCGTGATCCATATCGCGCACGATGAACTGGCCCGCACCATGACCGAAACGGCGCGGAGTCTCCCTCATGGCGTGTCCGAAGTGGCCCAGAACGACCTGAAAACCGTGCCGTTCGACGGTTTCGATCTGCCGCGTCTGGCGGACTGCAAGATCGCGCTGGCGTGCGAGCTTTACCAGCTGCAGGAGCTGGGGCCCAATCGTCAGTCCGTGATCTTCGGCCAGGTCAGCCAACTGTATGTGGACGATGCTGCCGCGACACGCGATGAGAAGGACCGCTTCAGGATCGATGCCGAAGCGATTCAGCCGATCGGGCGCCTGGGCGGCAGTGAATACATGACCTTTGGTGAGATCCTCAGCATTCCGCGCCCGTCCTGAGGCGCCTCGTCAGGCGCCGTAATAACCCGGTGTTCGCTCCGCCGCCGTCGCGCGGTGGGGCACCAGGCTTTCCTCCTGGTAGTGGATGTCCCACCAGCAGTGGGGCAGTTGCTCGCCGGAGGGAAACACCAGGGCCTGTTTGCTGAACGCTTCCGGATCCTGGGTTTCCTCGCCCCACAGGAAGCGGGCCTCCACGGTGTCCTTGCAGGGATTGGTCAGCGTGGTCAGATCGCTGGTTTCGACCAGATGCCCGGTGGGCAGGTGCTTGAGCAACATCGATGCGACCTCCTCTGGACGGGCGCCGCCGGCGAAGGGGCGGGCTCCCGTTGCCAAGATGTGTCCTCCAGCATAGTCCCATTAGCGGGCGGACAAAAGCGCCTTCCCCGGCCGTTTCATGCAACTGTCCCCGAATCGTCACGGCGCTGTCACGCCATGGCGGGACGCTGGCGGTGTCAGACCAATGCGCCACAGCGAGGGGGAGGCGGATGCACCAATACCGGAGCGTGTTTATCTCGGACGTTCACCTGGGGTCGGCCGATTGTCAGGCCGAATACCTGCTCGACTTTCTCGACAACGTACGATGTGAAACGCTTTACCTGGTGGGCGATATCATCGACCTGATCGCCATGCAGCGCCGGGTTCATTTTCCCAAGTCCCATCAGGAAGTGGTTCAGCGGCTGGTCCGGATCGCCGCCGACGGGACCCGTGTGATCTACGTGCCTGGCAATCACGACGAATTCCTGCGCAACTTCTGCGGCCAGACCCTGGCCGGTATCCAGCTTTTGCACAAAGCCGTGCATACCACCGCCGACGGCCGCCGTTTCGTGGTCTGCCACGGCGACCAGTTCGATCAGGTGGTGCGTTGCAGTCCGCTGCTGCTGTTGGTGGGGGACCGGGCTCACGGCCTGCTGTTGCGCCTGAACCGCTGGTTTAATCTATGGCGCAAACTGCGCAAGAAACCCTACTGGTCGCTGGCGGCCTGGGTGAAAACGCGCATCGGCCAGGCCAAGGCGTTTATCCAGCGTTTCGAGATGGCGGCCCTGACCGCCGCGGAACGTGGCCAGTACGACGGTTACATCTGCGGCCATATCCACTCGGCCGGCTTTCGTCAGGGCACGGGCGGTCTCTACTGCAACGACGGCGACTGGGTGGAGCACTGCACGGCGCTGGTGGAAGGATTCGACGGTTCGCTGGATATCCTGCACTGGTCCGAGCGCCCGCATATCGTCGAAAGCGAGCCGCAGCCGCGCCGGACGCCAGTGCCCGAATGGCAACCGGTCGGCGATCAGCCGCTGCCGGGCCAGGTGGCGGCCCGGGCCAGCCGCCACTGAATCCCGCTTGTGAGAGGCTGTTCGGTCAGGGCGCGCTGGGGTCGTTGGCCCGGGCGCGTTTGATGTCGGCCCGCATTTTCAGGCGTGCTTCCCGCCGCAAATCCGCTTCGCGATAGCGGCGTTCCTGCCTGTCTGTCTGCGTCAGTACTTCCGGCACATCCACCGGCTCACCGGCGTCGTCCAGGGCGACGAAGGTGAAGTAGGCCGACACGATGTGCCGTTCCTCGCCGGTGTAGCTGTTCTCCGCCACCACCCGCACGCCGATTTCCATCGACGAATGCCAGCTGCGATTGATCGAGGCGCGGAAGATCAGCGTGTCGTTGCCCTTGGCCGGCGCGCGGAAAGCGAAGGAATCCACCGCCGCGGTTACGCAGACCCGCCCGGAATGCCGCTCCGCCACCACCAGCGCCAGCCGGTCGCACTTGGCCATGATCATGCCGCCGAATGCGGTCTGGTGGGCGTTGAGATCGTTGGGGAAGACCTTGTAGACGTGGTCCTCGATGGCGGAGTCGGCAACCGGTCGGTGCGCGTTGCTGTCGGTCATGGCGGATCCTTTCGGGAAAATGGGTATATGAAGAACTAAACTATGGGTGCTGCTTCCGGCAGCCGCATGGAGTCGCGTTCGAAACGGGCCCGGATAGCCTTCACCAATGGTGCCCGGACGTCAAGGACGCCCCGCCGGGCGAATCGAGTGAGGTCATCAGGATGATCAGGCCTTCACCCCCTGCGCCGGGTTTGTGCCATCAACAACAATCTCAAGACGCGGCTGACGCTGCTGTTTGGTCTGCTGACCGTGACATTGACGCTGATCATCGTGGCGTTCGCGCAGGACATTGCCGTGCGCGAGCTGCGCGATCGCGTCGGGTCCAACCTCCAGGAAGTCTCCCTGCAGATGCGCGACAAGATGGAGATGGTGCTGGAAGAGCGCTATCGCGATCTGCTGGGGCTTTCCGGGGTACTGGCGCTGGACGCGGGGAAGGGCGAGTACGCTCACGTGCGGTCCATGCTGGACTCGCTCCAGGCCACCTACGACAAGTTCGCCTGGCTGGGGCTGGCCGGTGTGGACGGCCGCGTGCTGGTCAGCTCCGGCGGTGTGCTGGCCGGGGCCAGCGTGGCGGACCGCCCCTGGTTCCGGGCCGGGCTGGAAGGTCCCTACCTGGGCGACGTGCACGACGCGCAAATGCTGGCCGAGATCCTGGCGTCGGCCGGCGCTGCGCCGCTACGGCTGATCGATGTGGCGGTTCCGGTGTACTCGTCGGTCTCCGGGGAGCAGATTGGCGTGCTGGGCGCGCACCTGTACTGGTCCTGGATCCAGGAAATTGAGCGCGGCATCATCGTGCCACTGGAAAGTCGCCTGGGCGCCGAGCTGCTGGTGGTCTCCATCGACCGCCAGGTCCTGCTGGGTCCGCCCGGTACGGTGGGCACCACCCTCGATACCAACGCCGCCCGCGCTGCCCTGAGTGGCGAGACCGGTCACATGGTCGAGACCTGGCCCGACGGCGAACGCTACCTGGTGGGGTACAGCCAGACCCGGGATCACGCCCAGTATGAGGGGCTGAAATGGGCCGTGTTGCTGCGCAAGCCGGCGCGCAGTGCCTTCGAACCCGCTAACCACATCCGCAACGGCATCATCGTCGCCGGCCTGCTGTCGGCGCTGGTGTTCTGCATGCTGGCCTGGCTGGCGGCGCAGCGGGTGTCCCGCCCGCTGCTGGACATGACCCACGAGGCGGAAGCGATCAACGAAGGCCGGCGCGATGCGCGAATCTCGCCGCGGAACGATTTCGACGAGGTGAATGTGCTGTCCCGGGCCATGAACCGGCTGATTCAGGGCCTCAAGGGCCAGGAGCAGGAGTTGCGACTGCTCAACACCACCCTGGAAGATCGGGTGGCAGCGCGCACCGAGGATCTGGAGCTGGCCAACAAGAGTCTGCGCGACGAGATCGCCATGCGCGAGCGCCTGCGCGCCGAGCGTGAGCGGATGATCCGCCAGCTCCAGGAACTGGCCAACACCGACGCGCTGACCGGCATCAGCAATCGCCGGCATTTCTTCGACGAGGGTGAGAGGCTGCTCAAGCGGGTGACCCGCCGCGACACCGGCGCGGCGCTGATCCTGTTCGATGTGGATCATTTCAAGCGCATCAACGACGCTCACGGTCACGGCGTTGGCGACGAGGCGCTCAGGCACATTGTCGCCCGGGCGCAGGACACCATCCGCGAAGTGGACCTGATCGCGCGTGTGGGCGGTGAGGAGTTCGCCATCCTGCTGGAGGACGAGGAGGGCGGCAACGTGCGGGACATCGCCGAGCGCCTGCGAGCGCTGGTGGCGACCAGTCCGCTGGTCCTTCCCGGACAGGTGGACGGGGTTTCAGGTCAGGCGGAAACGATTTCCATGACCGTCAGTCTGGGCGTCGCGCGCCTGCGGGACTGCCCCGGGCCCGATCTGGACATCCTGCTGGCCTGCGCCGACCGGGCGCTCTACGAAGCCAAGGCGTCCGGCCGCAACCGCGTCTGCAGCTATCACCCGGATCCGGCCTGAGGCGGTATGCCCGAAAGGTCCGCTAGAAAAAAAAAAAGCCCCTGGGGTAAGGGGCACAGGGACATGGCGTCCCTCATCAACCTGAATCGAAAGGGCCCACCTTCCAATCGGGCCGATGATCCCGAACTGCCCGGGGCCGGGCCCTTTGGCCGGGAATGCGTTAGCATGCGCAGTCCCGGAGTGGTTCGCGGTGGCCAATGTGGCACGGGGAGCCCACTGCCTCCCTACCGTACCGGCAAGGATTAGAGTATTCAGCCTAGCCGGCAAGGGGCGCGCTTCGGGGAGAGTGAATGCTGAACTGGATTGAGGTTGAATGGTGTCATCGGAAACGCGGTTGAAACTGGCTGATCGAGAGCTGTCGCTCACGCGCCCCGGCAAGGGCCACAAGGACCTGCGCGCCTGGGACGCGGCCGATGAATTGCTGCTGGAAGCCTATGCCAACCACCGCGGCGACGGGCCAGCGCCACGGGTGGCCATCGTCGATGACGCCTTTGGCGCACTGACCCTGGGGCTGGCCGACTGTCAGCCGGTGAGCCTGGCCGACAGCGCCCTGAGCCGGGAAGCCATTGCCCACAACGCTCACGCCAATGGCCTGGACGTGTCGCGGGTAGACGACTGGCGGGCGCCGCCCCAGGGGCCGTTCGACCAGATTCTGGTCAAGCTGCCGCGCCAGGTGGACTACCTGGAATACATCCTGCGCTGGGCCAACGAGGTGCTCGCGCCGGATGGGCTCGTGCTCGGTGCTGCGATGATCAAGCACATGCCCGCTGGCTGCGCCGATCGGTTCACCCGGCTGATGGGCTCGAACGAGCCGCAGCCGGCCCGGCGCAAGGCGCGGGTGGTGCTGGCCCGCCCCGGCGAGCCTCGGCTGGATGGCTGGACAGGGCTGTGGCGGGGCTATCGCACGGCGGACGGCTGGGACGCGGAGGGCATGCCGGCGGTGTTTGCCCGCGAGCGCCTGGATATCGGCACCCAGATGTTCCTGCCCGTTGTCCGGGAACAGGTCCAGGCTCTGCCGACCGGCGCCCGGGTGCTGGACCTGGGGTGCGGTAACGGCGTCCTTGGTTTGAGCGCGCTGAATTTGCGGCCGGATCTGGCGGTGACCTTCTGTGATGTGTCGAGCCAGGCGATTGCCAGCGCCTGCCATAACCACGACCGGGCGCTGCCGGGGACGACGGCCCGGTTCCACCAAGTCGATGGTGTGCCCCAAGGGGAGAGGTTCGATCTGATCCTGTGCAATCCGCCGTTCCATGAGGGTGGGACGGTGGGCGATCACATTGCCCTGCGCCTGTTCCGGCAGTCCGCGCGCGCCCTGACCGGCGAGGGGCGCCTGCTGGTGGTGGGGAACCGGCACCTGGGCTATCACGTCAAGCTCAAACGCCAGTTCCGGCAGGTTCGACAGCGGGCGGCGGACCCAAAATTCGTGGTTTTCGAGTGCGCGCCGCGTCAGACCGAGGGCGGGCGGTCGTAACCCAGTCGTGCCAGGGTGTCGACGATGGTCTGGGTCTGGCTGTCGATCTCGATATTGACGCTGTCGCCGACCGTCAGGTCGCCGAACGTGGTGACTCGCAGGGTTTCCGGGATCAGGTGGACGTTGAAGGTGTCGCCCTCCACCTCGCCGATGGTGAGGCTGGCGCCGTTGATCGCGATGTAGCCCTTGGCGAAGATGTACTTCATCCAATGGGCCGGCACGCGGAAATACAGGGTGCGGTTGTTTTCCGGCGCCTCGATCCGTGACACCTCCGCCACCGTGTGGACGTGGCCGGACAGCAGGTGGCCGCCGATCTCGTCGCCGATCCGTGCGGCGCGCTCGAAATTGATCCGGTCGCCTGCCTTCAGACTGTCGAGTGTGGTGAGGGTCAGGGTCTCCTGCATGGCGTCGAACCAGAGGCGGTTGCCGGCCTGTCGCGTCACCGTCAGGCAGGTGCCGTTGATGGAGACGGAGGCGCCGATAGCCACCGCCTCGACTTGGTCAGCGGGAAATTCGAGGACGTAGGTGGCCAGCCCCGGCTTCTGATCGACGGAAACGACGTGGGCCTGGCCCTGGACAATACCGGTAAACATGGCAACTCCCGCTGTATGGATTCGGAGCCGTAGGATAGCGGGGCTGCCGGAAGCTGCCAAGCGCGAAGCATGCCGTTGGGTTTATCCTCAAGGTTGCGGGCAGCCGGCCGATAACAGAATGAACAGGTATGGATCGGATTCGGGGTGGAGGAGCACGGGCATGGCAGTAAGCAACGCAAAAGAGCGGCCAACGCCTGTGCTGCAGCCCGGGCGTCCGGCGGACCCGGTCCCGCCGGAGGCGACGCCTGCCCCCGATAAGCAACTGATGCCGGAACAGGCCCCTCAATCCCGGGGGAGGACGGCGCCAGAGGCTGAATCCCAGACCGAATCGCCGCGGCCCGCGGATGAAGTGATCGATGACCGGGACGAGGGCGCCGATGAATCCGGGCCGGGCGAATCGCGGGAGCAGGTCATGGTGCGTCGGGGCAACCGGCGGCGCCTGCTCCGGCAGTGTGAGCGGGTCCTGTTGCTGGATTTCGCGACCCTGTCCATGCCCGACTGGCCGGACAATTTCTCCATGGCCGCCGCCCGTCGGCGTCGCGATCTGTGGCTGTTCTCCGCAACGCTCGCCGGCGCGGTGTTCCTGTGCGGTATTCCCGGCATTGTGCCGGCCTGGGTGGCGGGCACCGGTTTTGGCGCTTTCGTGCTGATCGCCCTGGCCGGGGTGCCGTTCATCCGGCGCATCTTCTCCAGCAAACCCAGTTATATGGAACTGCTGCTGCGACGCCAGCACCGGCTGCGGGAAGCCCGCAGCCACATTAATCACCTGGAAGGCGAGGAGGGGCTGGCCTGGCAGTGCGCCATGATGGCCGAGTTCAACCCCGCCCTGCGCTCGACCCGATTCAGCGGGCTGGTCAATCTCTCCGAAAAACGCATCCTGGCGAAGAGCCTGCGCCGGCGCGAGCACTTTCGTCTCTACCTGATCTACATGCTGGAAGCCGAGAAAGCCTACGATCGCCTGCAGGCCGGTTACTTCGACGATCATCAGCACGCCATCGACCAGGGATGGCTCGACGGCGGGCCGGCGGAGGACGCCTCGACTCAGGCATCAGCGGACGAAGAGCCCGACGATGCTGAGGACGCGGAGGGGCCCGAAGCCTGATACCGACTTCGAATGAGCCGTTTTAGGGCGGATCACGGTAATCGGTTTGCTGCCTTCCGGTGCGTTATCGCGTCATATCCGTGCATAAAGCACTGAAACGGTGCGTTTTATTCGATTTATATTGCTGCTAACGCTAATCCCGCCTTCGTTTATTCCGCATAACTCGCTGTTCTGACTCGTTGTGACTCATTTTGGAACACATCTTGTATCCCTGCGCTCCCCAATGATGCGTGGAGGCCTGCCTCCGGATCTAAATACCATCCATCGAATTTGGGAGTAAGTTATCGTGGAAGTCACGAGTGCCGTCGAGACGCTGCTGCAGAGCGCCAACACCTTCTTCCTGTTGCTGGGGGCGATCATGGTGCTGGCCATGCACGCCGGCTTCGCGTTCCTGGAAGTGGGGACCGTCCGCCACAAGAACCAGGTCAATGCCCTGGTGAAGATCATGACGGACTTCGGGGTCTCGACGCTGGCCTATTTCTTCGTCGGCTACACGGTGGCCTATCAGACGGACTTTTTCGCCAATGCGACGGAGCTGACCCAGGCCAACGGCTACGATCTGGTCAAGTTCTTCTTCCTGCTGACGTTTGCCGCGGCGATTCCCGCCATTGTGTCTGGCGGCATTGCCGAGCGGGCGCGTTTCTACCCGATGCTCATTGCCTCAGCGCTGATCGTGGCGTTGGTTTATCCCTTCTTCGAGGGCATCGTCTGGAACGGCAACTACGGTTTCCAGGCGTGGCTTGAGGCTCAGGTCGGCGCCGGCTTTCATGACTTCGCCGGCTCCGTGGTGGTGCATGGTGTGGGCGGCTGGATCGCGCTGGCCGCGGTCCTGGTTCTTGGCGCGCGGACCGGGCGCTATCGCAACGGTCGTGTGGTGGCCTTCGCGCCGTCCAACATTCCGTTCCTGGCGCTGGGCGCCTGGATTCTCACGGTTGGCTGGTTTGGCTTCAACGTGATGTCCGCGCAAACCCTGGACGGCATCAGTGGTCTGGTGGCGGTCAACAGTCTGATGGCTATGGTCGGTGGCATCGTGGTTTCCATGCTGGTGGGGCGCAAGGACCCGGGCTTTATCCATAATGGGCCGCTGGCCGGCCTGGTGGCGGTGTGCGCCGGGTCAGACCTGATGCATCCGGTTGGCGCCCTGATCACCGGTGGTGTGGCCGGCGCACTCTTTGTGTTCCTGTTCGAGTGGGCGCAGAACCGCATCACCCGCCTGGACGACGTTCTGGGTGTCTGGCCGCTGCACGGTGTGTGTGGTGTCTGGGGTGGTATCGCTGCCGGTATCTTCGGCCAGGCCGGTCTGGGTGGTCTGGGCGGTGTCAGCCTGATGGCGCAGATCGTCGGTTCGCTGGCGGGCGTGATCGTGGCGCTGGTCGGTGGCTTCATCGTCTACGGTATCGTGAATGCGGTGAGCCGCGTGCGCCTGTCCCAGGAAGAGGAGTACGAGGGCGCCGACCTCGCCATTCATCGCATTGCGGCGACGTCCATGGACAAGTAAGCTCGGGCTCACGCAACGCGTGTTCGCCAGGGATGAAATCGAAGCGCAGGTGTCATTGACCCTGCGCTTTGTTGTTTGTGTAAGGCGGCTGCTTGTAGAACGAGGGCCGCTTATAGAAGGGAGCAGTAGGTGTCCGTTCGATCGAGCCAGGTCAGGGCGCCTGGCAATAGATTCGGCACGGCTTGACAATATCAGGTGTCAAACGTATGTTTTAAACATTCGTTTGTCTATTTTATACCCTGGCAGAATATTATGGCGCAGTCCGATACCGTCGATCGCATCCTGGATGCCGCAGAAGAACTGTTTGCAGAGCGCGGGTTTTCCGAAACCTCGCTGCGGATGATCACCAGTAAGGCTAGCGTCAACCTGGCCGCCGTCAACTACCATTTCGGGTCCAAGAACGCGCTGATCCAGGCCGTTTTCGCCCGCTTCCTGACGCCGTTCTCGGAAACCCTTGAAAACGCCTTCGATGATCTGGAGCGCCGCTGCGCCGGCCAGCCGGCGTCGCTGGAGCAGATTCTCTGGGTGCTGACCGAAAGCGCGGTGCGGATGCCGCACCGCAACGAGAAGGGCATCTCCATCTTCATGCGCCTGCTGGGTCTGGCCTACACCCAGTCCCAGGGGCACCTGCGCAAGTTCCTGGAAGCGGAATACAGCGAGCCCTTCGGTCGCCTGATGTCGTTGCTCAAGGCCGGTACGCCGCAACTGTCGGCGGTGGACCGCTACTGGCGCATCCAGTTCATGCTGGGCGCGACCGCCTTCACCATGTCCAGCAGCGACGCCCTGCGGGAAATCCTCGAGAACAAGCTGGGCGTGGACACCACGGTCCAGGAAATCGCCGCGCGCCTGGTGCCCTTCCTCGCCGCAGGACTGAAAGCCGACGATCCGGTGTCGGTCTCCCGCACGGCCTGACCCGATCACGGCCCGCCGTAGGCGGGTCTGTCTCACCCTTCGACAATTGCCTCCCCGAAGCGGCCTGGTGTACTGTCCGCGCCTGTGACGTATCATTGACGCGACTGGACACCAGCCGGAGACTTCATGGCGTTAGCCCACCACCTCTACATCCGCATTCCCGAACAGACCCTGGTTGCCGAGATGGCGGACGGTTCGACTCGTACCTACGCGGTGTCCACGGCCGCCAACGGTCCCGGCGAAGCCGACGGTTCCGGCTGCACGCCGCGCGGCGACCATTACGTGCGCGCCTGTATCGGCGCTGAGCAGCCGCTTGGAGCGGTTTTCCGGGGGCGCCGGCCCACAGGGGAGGTGTATTCCAGCGAGCTCGCGACAGCGCATCCCGAGCGCGACTGGATCCTCACCCGCATCCTCTGGCTTTGTGGTCGCGAAACTGGCCGCAACCGCGGTGGCCAGGTCGACTCCATGCGCCGTTATATCTATATTCACGGCACTCCGGACTCGGAACCGATGGGCGAACCCCGCTCTCACGGTTGCGTGCGCATGCGTAACGCCGACGTCCTGGAGTTGTTTGATTGTGTTCGCCCCGGCACGTCTGTGCTGATCGAGGGTTGATGTCGGCCCCGCCCGGGGCGCTGTATTCAGGGAGACAGGATTTGGAAGACGCACCGCAAGGTCTGGAGCGCTGGATCGAGAATTACACGCTGCTGTCGCTTGAGTGGCGGGTGGCCATTGCCGTTTTCGCGTTGGTGTTTGCCACCGCGGTGGTGGCGTTCATTGTCAGCCGGGTGATCCTGCGGCTGGAGAGCAAGTTCGGCAAGACCCGGAATCTCTGGGACGATGCCTTCCTGCACGCCCTGCGCAAACCCGCCGTCGGTTTCGTGTGGCTGCAGGGAGTCTACTGGGCCGCGACGTTGGCCCACCGCTATTCGGACGCGGAAATCTTCAAGGCCAACGCCACGATTCTCAAGGTTGGCTTGATCTGGCTTTTTGTCTGGACGCTGTGGGGGTTTGTCAAGCAGGCGGAAACCATCCTGGCGTCGCCGTCGAAAATGCGCCGTCCGATGGACTACACCACGGTGATGGCGGTGAGCAAGCTGGCCCGGGCCGTAGTGGTGGTCACTGCCGTACTGATCGTCATGGAATCCCTGGGCTATAGCATTTCCGGGGTGCTGGCGTTCGGCGGTATCGGCGGTATCGCCATCGGTTTTGCGGCGAAGGACCTGCTGGCCAACCTGTTCGGCGGTCTGGTGGTTCACATGGACCGGCCGTTCAAAGTGGGGGACTGGATCCGTTCGCCGGACCAGGAAATCGAGGGCACGGTCGAACACATCGGCTGGCGTATGACCACCATCCGCACGTTCGACAAACGCCCGCTCTACGTGCCCAACGCGGTGTTCACCACCATCTCCGTGGAAAACCCGTCGCGCATGACCAACCGACGCATCAACGAAACCATCGGCATCCGCTATCTGGACGTCAGCGAAATGGGGGCGATTGTCCACGATATCCGGGACATGCTGAAAGAGCACGACGAAATCGATACCGATCAAACGTTAATCGTGAACTTCCTGCGCTTCAATAACTCCTCTCTCGATATCATGGTGTACACCTTCACCAAGACCGTCGAGTGGGTGAAGTTCCACGCGATCAAGCAGGATGTGCTGCTGCGCATCAGCGAGATCATCGCCGGTTACGGTGCCGAGGTGGCTTTCCCGACGCGCACGTTGCACGTGGCGGACACGCTGCGTCTGGCCCAGGATAAAACCGGTGACCAGGAAGGCGCCGGCGACGAGAGGGAGGATTCGGCGCAGAATCGGCCGTCTTACCGCGAGGCGGATGATCTGGAACACTTTGAGGCGGACACCCAGGCCAATCGCACCACATACGGAGACGCAGACTGATGAGCGCCAACGAAAACCGGGACAAGGCCGTGATCGGCATTATTGGCGGCACCGGACTGACCGAGCTGGACGGCCTGGAAATCACGGGTCAGCAGGAGATGGAAACGCCCTGGGGCAAACCGTCAGCGCCGCTGGTGCACGGCCGACTCAACGACGTTCCGGTTATTTTCCTGGCGCGCCACGGCAATCCGCACCGCATCCCGCCCCACCAAGTGAACTATCGGGCCAACCTCTGGGCGCTGCGTGAAGCCGGTGTGCGCACCGTTATCGGTGTGAACGCGGTGGGAGGTATTCACGCGGCGATGGGGCCGGCGCAGATTGTCATTCCGGACCAGCTGATCGATTACACCTGGGGGCGCCCCAGCACCTTCTTTGAGGGCGACCTGGAGCACGTCACGCACATCGATTTCACCTTCCCGTACACCGAAGCCCTGCGCGCGGCGCTGAAGTCCGCGGCCCTGGATCGTGGTGTTCACTGCCTGGATTTCGGCGTCTACGCCGCGACCCAGGGGCCACGTCTGGAAACGGCGGCGGAAGTGCGTCGGCTGGAGCGGGACGGCTGCGACCTGATCGGCATGACCGGCATGCCGGAAGCGGCGCTGGCCGCGGAACTGGAGCTGGAATACGGCTGTCTGGCGCTGGTGGTGAACTGGGCGGCCGGCAAGTCCGACCACATCATCACCATGGATGAGATCCAGGCTGCCATCGATGAGGGGATGTCAGGCGTCAGGGAGATCCTGACGCAGCTGATCGGGAGCGGTTACTCGCCAGGGGCTTGATGCCCCTTATTGAGCGTCCAGCGGCTGGAAGTAAATCAGCAGGCCGAGGGTGGGGGAGTCCAGGTAGTGGATTTCCTTGCTGCGCATACGGCGGGTCTGGTGCAGCCAGGTGAGCAATTCGCGCTGCGGTTGGGCCCGGCCCGGCTGGCCATTGCTGTCATTCGCAGCATCCTGGCTGCCATCGGCCAGGTACGGGTTGTCGGATAGATCCTGCCCTTGACCATCGGCCGTGGCGTCGTTCTGTATTGACCGGTCTGTCGACGCGGCCTGCCACTGGTTCAGGTGTGCGGTGACGTGCAGGTACCGAACCCGGTCGATATCGATGTAGCCTTCCACTGCCCGGTCACCGGCCGAATCGATCACATCACCCAGCTCGATGCGCATGGGTTCGCCTTTGTAGTCCGGCGGGAACGATTGCGTCCAGCCAGTGGCCATCAGGATCCGGTAGCCGCCGCTGTTCTCCAGGCGGCTGGCGGCACTACTCAGGTAAAGCTGATTGCGTGGCACCAGCGACAGGTCGGAAACGACCTGGCCGTTGGTGTTGGTGACCCAGAGGTTGCGCGTCACGTCGGGGTTTTCCTGGGGCTGGCGGGTCTGCATCTGCTCGGCCAGGTCATCGCTGGCGCCAATGCGTTCGAACAGCACCAGCTCGGCGCGATAGAGGTTGTCATCGGCGGCGGCCTTGCCGGCCAGCGCAAACAGGGTCAGGGCGAGCGCCAGGGGCGCCAGCCAGCGTGTCTGGAAATCCTGCAAAACTCCGTACTCCGTTTCTGGGCCAGCACAGCTGGCCGCGTGTGCGGTGGCCGGTCAGGCGGGCGCTTTTTCCAGTTCGCCCAGCATGTCCGAGACGCCGGCCAGTTTACCATCGGTTGTGGTGTCCTTCAGCCGGAAGCGGAAGGTGTTGGCGCCCTCGAGTTTATAGGAATGCGGCGCGCTCTGGACTTTCTGGACAAGAATTAACGGATCCACCGGCGTGTTGTTGCCGAATTCCAGGCGGCCCCATTCGCTGCCGGTATCGATCTTGGCGATGCCCAGGGTTTCGGCCCGAATTCGCAGCTGGGACTGGCGCATCAGGTTCTTGGCCGGGTCGGGGAGCAGCCCGAAGCGGTCGATCATTTCCACCTGCAGCTCTTTCAGCTCGTCCTGTGTCCTGGTGCTGGCGATGCGCTTATAGAGCATCAGCCGGTTGTGAACATCGGGCAGGTAGTCGTCCGGAATCAGCGCCGGAATGCGCAGGTTGATCTCGGTGCCGTGACTCAAGGGTAATTCGGCGTTCGGGGTGCGCCCCTCGCGGATAGCTTTCACCGCTTCGTCGAGCAGCTCCATGTACAGCGTGAAGCCGATGCTCTCGATCTGGCCGCTCTGTTCCTCGCCGAGCAGTTCGCCGGCGCCGCGGATTTCCAGATCCTGGGTGGCCAGCATGAAGCCCGCGCCCAGGTCCTGGGCCATGGAAATGGCCTCCAGGCGTTTTTCCGCGTCGGACGACAGGCTCTTGGGCGGCGGCGTCAGCAGATAGGCGTAGGCCTGGTGATGGGAGCGGCCAACCCGACCGCGCAGCTGGTGCAACTGGGCGAGGCCGAACTTGTCGGCCCGTTCGATGATGATGGTGTTGGCGCTGGGAATGTCGATCCCGGTTTCGATGATGGTGGTGCATACCAGCACGTTGAAGCGCTTGTGGTAGAAGTCGGACATGATCTGTTCCAGCTCCCGCTCACGCATCTGGCCGTGGGCCACGCCGACCCGGGCTTCCGGGATGAGGTCGCGCAGCTCTTCGGCGGTTTTCTCGATGGTGCTGACTTCGTTGTGCAGGAAGTAGACCTGACCGCCCCGCAGGATTTCCCGCAGGATCGCTTCTTTCACCAGGGCGTCTTCACGCTGGCGCACGAACGTTTTTACCGACAGGCGCCGCGCCGGCGGCGTGGCGATGATCGACAGGTCCCGCAGATGGCCCATGGCCATGTTGAGCGTGCGGGGAATCGGTGTGGCGGTCAGGGTCAGCAGGTCCACTTCCGCGCGCAGGGCCTTGAGCCGCTCTTTCTGCTGCACACCGAAGCGGTGTTCCTCGTCGATGATCACCAGCCCCAGGTTCTTGAACCTGACGTCCCCCTGGATCAGCTTGTGGGTGCCGATCACGATGTCGGCCTTGCCGGATTCGGCGTGCTCCAGCGTCTGGCTGGCCTGCTTGCCGGTGCGGAAGCGGCTCAGCAGTTCGACGTTGACGGGTGTGTCGGCGAAGCGGTCGCGGAAGGATTCGTAGTGCTGCTGGGCCAGCAGGGTGGTGGGGACGAGCACCGCCACCTGCTTGCCGGAATAGGAGGCGATAAAGGCGGCGCGCATGGCCACCTCGGTCTTGCCGAAGCCCACGTCGCCGCAGACCAGTCGATCCATCGGGCGTTCGCTGACCATGTCCGCCATGACCGCATCGATGGCGGCCTGCTGGTCGGGCGTTTCCTCGAACGGGAAGCCTGCGGCGAAGGCGCGGTAGTTCTCCGCCGGGTCGTCGAACACAAAGCCCTTGCGGGCTTCCCGGCGTGCGTAGACGTCGAGCAGTTCGGCGGCGGTGTCGCGGATCTTCTCCAGCGCTTTCTGCTTGGCCTGGTTCCAGCGGTCGGTGCCCAGCTTGTGCAGCGGTGCCAGCTCGGTTTCCGCGCCGGCGTAGCGGGAAATCAGGTGCAGGCTGGATACCGGCACGTAGAGTTTGGCGTTGTTGGCGTATTCGAGCGTCAGGAATTCCTCGGCGTTGTCCTTGTCCACGGCGATGGTCTGCAGCCCCTGGTAGCGGCCGACGCCGTGATCGATGTGCACCACGGGCGAGCCGATGCGCAGTTCGGAGAGGTCGCGGTAGCCGGCGTCGTTCAGCTCGGTCGGCTTTTCCCGGCGCCGCTGCTGCAGCACCCGTTCGCCGAACAGCTCGGTTTCGGTAATCAGCGCGGTGTGCTGATCGGGTAGGGCAAAGCCCGCATCGAGGGCGGCAATGGTGACGCCCAGCGCCGGTGACTGGTCACAGAAGGCCTGCCAGTCCGCGAGGGTGTCCGGGCGCAGGTCGTAGTCGGCCAGGTTGTCGATCAGCGACTCGCGCCGACCGGCGGATTCCACGCACAGCAGCACGTTTCCACCGAAATCCGCCAGGTAGGCCTTGAGCCGGTGTGCGGGATCCTTGGCGCGACCGTCCATGGCGACGTAGGGCAGCGCGGCGCTGTGGCAGGTGCGCTCGCGGGCCCCGGCGTCGGCCGGGTCGGTCTGCACCGAGACGCGCGGGAAGCGCTTGATCCAGCCGTAGCATTCGTCCTTCGCCATGAACAACTGGCGCGGCTCTAGGATCGGGCGCATGCGATCGTAGCGGCGGTCTTCGTAGCGCTGCTCCACTTCATCGCGGGCGTGGTCGAGGGCGTCTTCCAGACCGGCCAGGGTGACCACGCGGGTGCTGCCTGGCAGGTAGTCGAACAGGGTGGCGGTGGCGTCGAAGAACAGCGGCAGATAGTACTCAATGCCCGGCGGTGTGATGCCCTGGCTGACGTCTTTGTAGATCGGGGCGTCCTTGTCGGCGTGGGGAAAGTGCTCGAACCACTGGTTGCGGAACGTGGAACGGGCTTCCTTGTGCCAGGGAAATTCGTTGGCCGGCAGCAGTTCGATGCGCTCGATACGGTCTACCGAGCGCTGGGTTTCCGGATCGAAGGTGCGAAGTGTTTCGATTTCGTCATCAAACAGGTCGATCCGGTAGGGCTGGGTGGCGCCCATCGGGAAGATGTCGAGAATGGCGCCGCGTACCGCGTACTCGCCGTGTTCGTAGACGTTCTCCGTGTGCCGGTAGCCGGCCGCTTCCAACTGGTTGCGCCAGGCATCGATGTCCAGCGACTGGCCGATCTCCAGCAACAGCGTGTTGCCCTGCAGGTACGACGACGGAGCCAGGCGGTGGAGCAGGGTACGTGCCGGCACCACGAGCAGCCCCCGCTGGGCCTGGGGCAGGCGGTGCAGGGTGCGGATGCGCCGCGAGATGATGTCCTGGTGCGGCGAGAACATGTCGTAGGGCAGCGTTTCCCAGTCCGGCAGCGAGAGTAACTCCAGGCCGTCCGCCGTGGTGGTCGTCTGGTCATCGTCCGCCGGCAGCCCCAGAAAAAAGCGCAGGGCCTGTTCCAGGCGAATGGCTTCGTCGGTGCTGGCCGTGATCACCAGGGTCAGCCCGTCGTGCTGCCGGGCGCCCTCGCAGATCGCCAGGGCCTGGCTGGCGCCGTGCAGGCCGCTCCAGATCTCGTGGCTGGCCGGCTGGGTGGGCATCTCGGGAGCGATAAGGCTGGGCTGTGTCATGGATCGCGTGGTTCCTGGCTGAATCAAGGTTGTCGATGACAGGCAGATCGGAGTCGCCCTGAACGAAGGAAGCGACATTCTAGCCGTCGGTTAAGGGACTGTCATGGTGATGCGGCCTGGCGCGGGGAATGCGGGCTTGTTCGGGAACTCCTTACATTGGATAATATGCGCCCAATTCACGGGAGGCGGCCGGCCCGGTCGTCCCATTCAAGCGCCAAACAGTAGAGGTTTACGCGTGAGTCACGAGCAGATGAATGAGCACCTGTCCGCCTGGACCGAGAGAGAATCCATGGCGGAGGCGATGATTCCCCTGATCGGCCGCCTGTACCGCAAGAACAACGTCGTTACGTCCATTTACGGCCGAGCGATCATCAATCAATCTGTCATCGGCATCCTCAAGGCGCATCGCTTTGTGCGTCAGGTCGAGGACAGCGAGCTGTCCGTCCAGGACACGCTGCCGATTCTGGAGACGCTGGACCAGCTTGAACTGGGGCGGGCCCACATTGATATCGGTAAGCTGGCGGTGCGATTCAAGGAGCAGGCCGAAGGCCGTTCCCTGGAGCAGTTCCTGCGTGACGAAGTCGGAGAAGTCGTCGGCAAGTACGCGGAACAGTGCGATGAGGAATCCTGCAAGGACACCAAGGATGTGGTCCTCTACGGTTTTGGCCGGATCGGTCGCCTGCTGGCGCGGATCCTGGTCGAGAAGGCCGGCGGCGGCAACAACCTGCGCCTGCGTGCCATTGTGGTTCGCCAGGGCGGCGCCGAGAACGATCTGGAAAAGCGGGCCAGTCTGCTGCGTCGTGACTCCGTGCACGGCCCGTTCAATGGCACCATCACCGTGGACGAGGAAAATTGCGCGCTGATCGCCAACGGCAATTTCATCAAGGTGATCTACTCCGACGGTCCGGACAAGGTGGATTACACCGAGTACGGCATCAACAACGCGATCATCGTCGACAACACGGGTAAGTGGCGCGACGAGGAAGGTCTGGGCCTGCACCTGAAGTCGAAGGGCGCCAGCCGCGTTATCCTGACCGCGCCGGGCAAGGGCGACATCAAGAACATCGTCTACGGCATCAATAACGGTGATATCACCGAGGATGACCGCATCCTGTCCGCAGCCTCCTGTACCACCAATGCGATCACGCCGGTGCTGAAGGCGATCCACGATGAGTACGGTATCGTTGACGGGCACGTGGAAACCGTCCACTCCTACACCAACGACCAGAACCTGATCGATAACTACCACAAGGGTTCACGCCGCGGCCGCAGCGCGCCCCTGAACATGGTGATCACGGAAACCGGCGCCGCCAAGGCCGTGGCCAAGGCGCTGCCCGAGCTGAAGGGCAAGCTGTCCGGCAACGCCATCCGGGTGCCGACGCCGAACGTTTCCATGGCGATCCTGAACCTGAACCTCGACAAAGAGGTGACGGTGGATTCGGCCAACGAATACCTGCGGGAAATGGCGCTGCACTCCGAGCTGCAGAAGCAGATCGACTTCGTCAACTCACCGGAAGTGGTCTCCACCGACTTCGTGGGCTCCCGTCACGCGGGTGTCGTGGATGCACAGGCGACCATCGCCAACGGCAACCGCCTGATCCTTTACGTGTGGTACGACAACGAGTTCGGCTACAGCGCCCAGGTGGTTCGCTGCGTGAACCAGATGGCCGGCGTGACCTACCCGATTTTCCCGTCGCGGGTTCGGTAAACCGGAAAGCGACACCGGAATACGGTTGTTCGACACGAAGCCCCGCCGGATCCCGGCGGGGCTTTTTTGTGTCTGTTGTTTGAGGTGTCAAACAGGCTGACGCTTTCGGCCAGGGCTTTCGACTAGGGATTTCGACCAAGCAAAGAGGCAGGCCGTTGGGCCTGCCTCGCATGGTTTTACGTGCGTTTGGGTCAGTGGGCGATCTTTCGTGCCGGTTGTCTGCGGCGCAGTGCGGCGAACCCAACCAGGCCGATGCCAAGGAGGGCGAGGGTCGCTGGTTCCGGAACGCTTTCCATCGGCGTGTCGCCACCCCAGATGGAAGCGTGCGAGATAGCGCCGCCGTTTGGCCAGAACCCGGAAAGGTAAAGGGTGTCGGTACCGTTCCAGCCCAGAGCAAACAGGTTGAAGAAATACTGGGCGGGCTCATGTTTGCCATCCTTGACGACGAGATAGCACTCGCCACACATGATGCTTGCTCCGCCGACGTACTCGATCATGCCGTCGCTTGGATCGCTGCCGTCCCAGGTTGTTTCATAAGAACTCGCGAATGTTCCCTCTTCGCCACCGTCGTCCACTTCCGATTTGTAGAGTAAAGTCAGGTCACTGGTACCGAAAACGTCTTCGACACAGTCCGGTTCGCAATTGCTGTTAACGTTCGTTGTACCCGCTGCATCCCCCGGACCGATGTTCAGGGCTGCGGCTGGCAACGACACGAAAAGCAGAGCAGAAGCAACTGCCGCGAAGATTGTTGGTAGGTATTTTCTCATTCCTCAACTCCTGTGAGAAAAGGTCGCGTACGTGGTCTGAAGGGAACCGGTTCAGACCCTCAATGCACTCCTAGCGCGAGGCGTGCCAACTTTATAACCTACTGATAAAGCGCTGAATCAGGCATTCGTTTGGCGGGGGTGGTGTAAAGTAAATCGACGGTTTTTCATGCCTGAGGACTGGTGCACCCAGCTTTCGGGGATGGCTGTTTAATTGACCGAGATCGCGAAATGGGCGTGGATAGCAATGCGCTCTCAGGTAGAAATGAATTCTTTGAATCTCTATAATTGGCGCGATTTTGGGTACGTCTGGTTAACAGAATTTCACTCTCCTCAACGAGCGCCGGTTCGCCCGGTGTCTGCTGTCACTGTTACGGCGCCGAAGCCGTCGTTCCTGGTGATTCCGGAGTTTTAGCCAGGCGTGGCGAATCCACTTTATCTAGTTTCTGATGATTGGACGGGGCTAAATGATTAAGATCAAAAAAGGCCTGGATCTTCCCATCAGCGGCGCTCCTGAACAGAAAATTACCGACGGCAAGCCTGTGCGCCACGCGGCGCTGATTGGTTTTGACTACAACGGTATGAAGCCGACCATGGCGGTTCAGGAGGGTGATCGCGTCAAACGCGGTTCGCTGCTGTTTACGGACAAGAAGACCGAGGGCGTTCGTTACACCGCGCCGGCAGCTGGTGTGGTCAAGGAAATTAATCGGGGTGAGCGTCGCGTTTTCCAGTCGGTCGTTATCGAGATCGATGGAGACGAGTCGGAAAGTTTTGCCCGTTACGAAGCCAGCCAATTGGGCTCGCTCGAACGTCAGCAGGTCGTCGACAACCTGGTGGAGTCTGGCTTGTGGACTCTGTTCCGCACCCGTCCCTACAGCAAGGTGCCGGCCATCGACACGGCGCCGCATTCCATCTTTGTGTCGGTGATGGACACCAACCCGCTGGCCGCCGACCCCACCGTGATCATCAACGACGATCCGGATGCGTTCGAGAACGGCCTGCGCATTATCAGCAGGCTGACCAACGGCAAAGTGTTTGTCTGTGGCAAGCCGGGGTCCAACGTGCCGGTGCCCAAGGACGACGTTTTCCAGGTCGAACAGTTCGACGGCGTGCATCCGGCGGGTAACGTCGGCACGCACATCCATCACCTGGATCCGGTAGTCGGCGATAAGGTGGTCTGGTCCATCGGCTATCAGGACGTCATGGCCATTGCCCGCCTGTTCCAGACCGGCGAGCTGCCCACCGAACGTGTTGTTGCCCTGGGTGGCCCCAAGGCCAAACAGCCGCGACTGGTGCGTACCCGCATTGGAGCGAACCTCGACGAGCTGCTTGAGGGCGAATGCGAAACGGCGAATTCCGACGTACGCAAGGTCTCCGGCTCGGTCTTCGGCGGCCGCAGCGGCCGAGGCCCCTGTGCGTACCTGGGGCGCTATGCCAACCAGGTCACGTTGCTGGAAGAGGGCGACGAGCGCCAGTTCATGGGTTGGTTGTCACCCGGTACCCGCAAGTTCTCGGTTCTGAACATCTACCTCTCCAAGCTGGCCAAAGGCCGCCTGTTTGATTTCACGACGACAACGAACGGCAGCGAGCGGGCCATGGTCCCGGTGGGATCCTATGAAGAGGTCATGCCGCTGGACATCCTGCCGACGCAACTGCTGCGCTCATTGATCGTGGGCGATACCGAGATGGCCCAGAAGCTGGGCTGTCTCGAGCTGGACGAAGAAGACCTGGCCCTGTGCACCTTCGTTTGTCCCGGCAAGTACGAGTACGGCCCCATCCTGCGTCATAACCTGACCCGCATCGAGATCGAGGGCTAACACCATGGCATTGAAAGAATTTCTCCACGGTATCGAGCACCACTTCGAGAAAGGTGGTAAGTACGAGCGCTGGTACGCGCTTTACGAAGCGGTCGACACGATCTTCTATACGCCGCCGTCGGTGACGTCCACGACGTCCCACGTGCGTGACGGTATCGACCTGAAACGCATCATGATCACCGTCTGGTTCTGCGTCTGGCCGGCCATGTTCTTCGGTATGTGGAACATCGGTTACCAGGCCAATACCGTTCTCGCTGCCAACCCGGATGCCCTGATGGGCGACGGTGGCCTGCGCACGGCGTTCATTTCGGCGCTGGCCGGCAACGATCCCGGCTCGATCTGGGACAACCTGGTCTACGGTGCGGCTTATTTCATCCCGGTTTACGCCGTTACTTTCGTGGTCGGTGGTTTCTGGGAAGTACTGTTCGCAACGGTGCGTCGCCATGAAGTCAACGAAGGTTTCTTCGTGACTTCGATCCTGTTCGCGCTGATCTGCCCGCCCACCATCCCGCTGTGGCAGGTGGCGCTGGGCATCACCTTCGGTGTGGTGATCGGTAAGGAAGTGTTTGGCGGTACCGGCAAGAACTTCCTGAACCCGGCCCTGACCGGTCGTGCTTTCCTGTACTTCGCCTACCCGGCGCAGATCTCCGGTGACACGGTGTGGACCGCGGTCGACGGGTTCAGCGGTGCCACGGCCCTGAGTGTGGCTGCCAACGGTGGTATGGAAGCGCTGCAGCAGTCCATGACCTGGATGCAGGCGTTCCTGGGTACGATCCAGGGGTCCATGGGTGAAACCTCGACGCTGGCCATCCTGATTGGCGGTGCGGTCCTGCTGGTGATGAAAATTGCCTCCTACCGGATCGTGGGCGGTGTCCTGATCGGCATGATCGGTACCACGTTGCTGCTCAATGCGGTGGGATCGGACACCAATCCGATGTTCGAGGTGCCGCCCCAATGGCATCTGGTGATCGGTGGCTTTGCCTTTGGCATGATGTTCATGGCGACGGACCCGGTATCCGCAGCGATGACCAACACGGGTAAATGGTCGTTCGGCATTCTGGTCGGCCTGATGACCGTGCTCATTCGCGTGGTCAACCCGGCCTTCCCGGAAGGCATCATGCTCGCCATCCTGTTCGCTAACCTGTTTGCCCCGCTGATGGATCATTTCGTCGTGCAGGCCAACATCAAACGGAGGCTCGCCCGTGGCTAAGAAAAAGGAAACCGTATCCCGCACGGTTATCGTAGCCCTGGCGCTGTGCATCGTCTGTTCCGTCGTGGTGTCTTCCGCGGCGGTCATACTCAAGCCGGCCCAGGTGACCAACCGTAACCTCGATATGAAAACCAACATCCTGGCCGCGGCCGGGATGCTCGAGCCGGGCGCGACTCCGGACCAGATTGAGGAACAGTTCCAGCGATTTGACGTCAGGCTCGTGGATCTGGAATCTGGTGACTACGTTGACGCCGATTCCATCGGCCTGAACGACGCGATGAAGTACGACCAGTACAAGGCGGCTTCCGATCCGTCCATGTCCGAGAACATCCCCGCGTCGGAGGATGTGGCCGGCATCAAGCGTCAGGCGGACATTGCGAAGGTCTTCGTGCTGGAAGAAGACGGCAATCTCAAGCGAGTGGTGCTGCCGATCCACGGCTACGGCCTGTGGTCCACCCTCTACGGTTTCGTATCGCTGGAAGGGGATGCCAACACCATCGAGGGCCTGGGGTTCTATGCGCACGCCGAGACTCCGGGTCTGGGTGGCGAAGTGGACAATCCCAAGTGGAAATCGCAGTGGGTTGGCAAGAAGGTTTACGGCGACAATCTCGAGACGCCAGAGATCCAGCTGGTCAAGGGCGGTGTCGACGCCAACGCGGCGGACAAGGAGCACAAGGTCGATGCCCTGTCCGGTGCAACGCTGACCAGCCGCGGTGTACAGCATCTGGTCAACTTCTGGATGAGCGAGCGTGGTTTCGCGCCCTACCTGAACAAGCTTCGTAAAGGGGAGGTCTGACGGTGGCGGACGTTTCAGCTAAGCAGGTTCTTTTTGAACCGATCTTCAATAACAACCCCATCGCTCTGCAGATCCTGGGGATCTGCTCGGCGCTGGCGGTCACCAGCAGCCTGAGTGTCACCATGGTTATGTGTGCCTCGGTGATTGCGGTTACCGCGTTTTCCAACCTCTTTGTTTCTGTGGTGCGTTCTCAGATCCCGAACAGCATCCGGATCATTGTGCAGATGACCATCATTGCCTCGCTGGTTATCGTCGTGGACCAGATCCTCAAGGCCTACGCCTATGAGATCAGCAAGCAGCTGTCGGTCTTCGTTGGCCTGATCATCACCAACTGTATCGTCATGGGCCGCGCAGAGGGCTTTGCGATGCAGAACGGCCCGCTGCTCAGCTTCCTCGACGGCATCGGTAACGGCCTGGGCTACTCGGTCATGCTGATCGTGATTGCCTTCTTCCGTGAACTGCTGGGCTCCGGCTCGCTGTTCGGTGTGGCCCTGATGCCGGTGGTCAATGATGGTGGCTGGTATGTGCCCAACGGCCTGATGCTGCTGCCGCCGAGCGCGTTCTTCATCATCGGCCTGGCGATCTGGGGGCTGCGCGCCTGGAAACCGGATCAGGTTGAGGCGCCGGACTACCGGATGTCCCGTCAAAGCACCAAGGAGGCCTTCTGATGGAACACTATATCAGTCTGATCCTGAAGGCCGTCTTTGTTGAGAACATGGCGCTGGCCTTCTTCCTGGGGATGTGTACGTTCCTGGCGATCTCCAAGAAGGTCGAGGCGGCTCTGGGGTTGGGCATTGCGGTCATCGTGGTGCTGACCCTGACGGTCCCGGTCAACAACCTGATCTACAACAATGTTCTGCGTGAAGGCGCGCTGGCCTGGGCCGGCCTGCCGGAAGTGGATCTGAGCTTCCTGGGACTGTTGACCTATATCGGCGTGATTGCGGCGATGGTCCAGATCATGGAAATGATCCTCGACAAGTACATTCCGGCGCTCTATGCCGCGCTGGGTGTGTTCCTGCCGCTGATTACCGTCAACTGCGCCATCATGGGGGCGTCCCTGTTCATGGTGGAGCGGGACTACACCTTTGGTGAGAGTCTGGTTTACGGTTTCGGCGCCGGTCTGGGCTGGGCCCTGGCCATCGTGGCGCTGGCGGGGATCCGTGAAAAGCTGAAGTACAGCGATGTGCCTGAAGGCCTGCGTGGCCTGGGCATCACCTTCATCACCGTTGGGCTGATGTCGCTGGGCTTCATGTCGTTTTCCGGTATTTCCCTGTAATCACCCGGTAACGGATAACAAGATTGAGGCGAGACCATGAATACTGAAATCATTCTCGGCGTGGTCATGTTTACCGTCATCGTGCTCGCACTGGTGGCGGTGATCCTGGCAGCGCGGTCCAGGCTGGTGAGCACCGGCGACGTGACCATCGAGATCAACGATGATCCCGAGCATACCCTGAAGACTGAAGCCGGCGGCAAGCTGCTCGGCACCCTGGCCGGTAACGGCATCTTTCTGTCCTCCGCCTGTGGCGGCGGCGGTACCTGCGCCCAGTGCAAGTGCAAGGTGTTTGACGGCGGTGGCTCCATGCTGCCTACCGAGAAGACCCACTTCACCAACCGCGAGGAGCGGGAAGGCTGGCGCCTGTCCTGCCAGGTTCCGGTCAAGCAGGATATGAAAATCGAGGTGCCGGAAGAGTTCTTCGGCGTGAAGAAGTGGGAGTGCGAAGTGGTGTCGAACCACAACGTGGCCACCTTCATCAAGGAACTGGTGCTGAAGCTTCCGGAAGGCGAGGAAGTGGATTTCCGTGCCGGCGGCTATGTGCAGCTTGAGTGTCCTCCGTATGAAATCAACTTCAAGGATTTCAACATCGAGGAAGAGTTCCACGAGGATTGGGACAAGCACGACATCTGGCGCTACAAGGCCGTCAACAAGGAAGACGTGGTGCGGGCCTATTCCATGGCCAACTACCCGGAAGAGAAGGGTGTTCTGAAGTTCAACATCCGGATTGCGACGCCGCCGCCGGGTTCTGATCACCCGCCGGGCCTGATGTCGAGCTACGTGTTCGACCTCAAGCCGGGTGACAAGGTCACTGTGTTCGGTCCGTTCGGTGAGTTCTTCGCCAAGAAAACCGACGCGGAAATGGTCTTTATCGGTGGTGGTGCCGGCATGGCACCGATGCGCTCTCACATCTTCGACCAGCTCAAGCGTCTGAACTCAGACCGGAAGATCAGCTTCTGGTACGGCGCCCGAAGCGTGCGCGAAATGTTCTACGTCGAGGACTTCGACCAGCTGGCCGAGGAGAAC
Source organism: Marinobacter sp. JSM 1782161 (assembly GCF_011421605.1). Taxonomy (NCBI): domain Bacteria; kingdom Pseudomonadati; phylum Pseudomonadota; class Gammaproteobacteria; order Pseudomonadales; family Marinobacteraceae; genus Marinobacter; species Marinobacter sp. JSM 1782161. The sequence continues at coordinate 1,069,948 of NZ_WSSA01000002.1, read as the reverse complement.
GACAATTTCGAGTGGCACGTCGCGCTGTCCGATGCGTTGCCGGAGGACAACTGGGAAGGCCCGACGGGGTTCATCCACAACGTACTCTATGACCAGTACCTCAAGGACCATCCGGCTCCCGAGGACTGCGAGTACTACATGTGTGGACCGCCCATCATGAACGCCTCGGTCATCAAGATGCTGAAGGACCTGGGTGTGGAAGACGAGAACATCATGCTGGATGACTTCGGGGGCTGACGCGACTGCATGAAATCCCGCATGATTGGGCCCGCCTTGGTGGCGCTGCTGTGCAGCGTCGCCCTGGCGGGCTGTTCGTTTGAGTCGGACCCGGAAATCTGGGAACTCAATGGGCCGGTATTCGGCACGCAGTATCATATCAAGGTGGTGATGCCCGGGGACGAGGACCGCCTGGAGGACCTGGAAAGCGGCATCGAACAGGCGCTCGACAGCGTCGATGCGTCCATGTCCACCTGGCGTGACGATTCCGAGCTGTCCCGCTTCAATCGGAGCCAGAACAAAAGCCAGTGGTTTGAGGTATCCGGCCCGTTGTTCGAAGTGCTCAACGAAGCGCATCGGGTCAGCGACCTGAGCGGCGGCGCGTTTGATGTCACGATCGGCCCGGTGGTCAATCTCTGGGGTTTCGGTCCGGAGGCGCGTCCGGAAACCGTGCCGGAGCCGGAAACCCTGGCCCAGCGCCTGTCCGAGGTGGGTTACGATAAGCTACAGCTTCGTTCGGCGCCACCGGCGATCCGGTCGGATTATCCGCTCTACCTGGACCTGTCGGCCATTGCCAAGGGTTACGGTGTGGATGCCGTGGCACGCTTCCTCGACAGCCAGGAAGTGAAGGCTTACCTGGTGGAAATTGGTGGCGAAGTGAACACCAAAGGGCGCAAGCCCGATGGTGACGCCTGGCGCCTGGCCATTGAGAAACCGACGTCCGGCGAGCGCAGTATCCAGCGCATCGTGGCACTGGACAATCGCGCGATGGCGACATCCGGCGATTACAGGAACTATTACGAAGTCGATGGTCACCGATACTCCCACACCATCAATCCCAACACCGGCAAGCCCATCAGCCATAAGCTGGCCTCGGTATCGGTGATCACGGAACAATGCATGAGCGCGGATGCCATGGCGACGGCGCTTAATGTGATGGGGGAGGACAAGGGCTATGCATTTGCAGTGAAGCACGACATCGCCGCATACTTTATCTATCGAGGGGAAGACGGGTTTGAAACGAAGTACACCCCGGCTTTCTCATCGTACCTGATCGATTAACGGAGGTTAGGTCATGGGTACTTTTTTATTGGTCCTGGCTATTTTTGCCATTCTCCTGGCCGGGATGTCGATCGGTGTGATCATGGGTCGCAAGCCGATCAGCGGCACCTGCGGCGGACTGGGGGCCATGGGTATTGATGGCGCCTGCGAAATTTGTGGCGGTGACCGCAACAAGTGCGAAGAAGAAAACGACCGCACTGCAGCGGCTTCGGGCCAGGCTCTGGCCTATGACGCTACCCAGGGGAAAGAGGCGCGCTGAGCGCGCTACCCCTGATCCGATAGCTGGCCGTCAGGGGCCGGCTTGCTGCCACCCGGCAGGTTGAGTTGGGTCATCCCAATGGCCGTTTGTCCGTATTTTCCGGCGGGCCTGCTACCCTGACAATCAGATAATCAACAGCGTTCCCCCATGTGTAGCCGTGCCAGGGCCCGACTTCTGGATAGCGTCGAGCCCTGCGTCACCCTTCTTACGTCCGGGGAACCGAGAAGTCACGATGGAGTAAGAGGAGTCACTGCGGGTATGGCAGAACATCATTATGACGTCGTTGTGATCGGCGCCGGTCCCTCCGGCGAAGGCGCGGCGATGAATGCTGCAAAGCACGGCAAGCGAGTCGCAATCGTTGAAGACAAGCCCACCGTCGGCGGCAACTGCACCCACTGGGGCACCATTCCCTCCAAGGCTCTTCGACACTCCGTCAAACAGATCATCACCTTCAACACCAACGTCATGTTCCGGGATATCGGCGAACCGCGCTGGTTCTCGTTTCCGCGCGTTTTGCAGAATGCCGAGAAGGTGATGGGCAAGCAGGTCAAGCTGCGCACCGAATTTTACGCCCGTAACCGGGTGGATCTGTTCAACGGCCGGGCTTCATTCCTGGATGAGCATCGCCTGGAGGTGCGTGGCGGCAAGAGCGAAGAAATCCTTAACGCCAAGACGATCGTGATCGCCACCGGGTCGCGCCCGTACCTTCCGCCCGATGTGAATTTCCGTCACCACCGGATCTATAACAGCGATTCGATCCTGAAGCTTTCCCACACACCGCGCACGCTGATTATCTACGGCGCCGGTGTGATTGGCAGTGAGTACGCTTCGATCTTTGCCGGTCTGGGCGTCAAGGTAGACCTGATCAACCCGGGCAGCCGCCTGCTGTCGTTCCTGGACGATGAAATTTCCGACGCGCTGAGCTATCACCTGCGCAACAGCGGCGTGTTGGTGCGTCACAACGAGCAGTATGAATCGGTGGAAGGGGACGACCACGGTGTGGTGCTGACCCTGCAATCCGGCAAGAAAATCCGGGCCGACGCCTTCCTCTGGTGCAATGGCCGTGCCGGCAATACGGACAAGCTGGCGCTCGACAACATTGGCCTGGAGCCCAACGGCCGCGGCCAGCTCTCCGTGGACAAGCATTACCGCACTGCGGTACCCCATATCTACGCGGCCGGGGACGTGATCGGCTGGCCCAGTCTGGCCAGTGCGGCCTACGACCAGGGGCGGTCCGCGTCTTCTGATGTCATTGGCGACGAGTACTTCCGTTTCGTGACCGACGTGCCGACCGGTATCTACACGATTCCCGAGATCAGTTCGGTGGGCAAGACCGAGCGGGAGCTGACCGAAGCCAAGGTGCCCTATGAGGTGGGTCAGGCGTTCTTCAAGGACCTGGCGCGCGCCCAGATTACCGGCGAGGCGGTGGGGATGCTCAAGATCCTGTTCCACCGCGAGACCCGTCAGATCCTGGGTATTCACTGCTTCGGGGATCAGGCCGCCGAGATCGTGCATATCGGCCAGGCCATCATGAACCAGGAAGGTGAAGCGAACTCGCTCAATTACTTCATCAACACCACGTTCAACTACCCCACCATGGCGGAAGCCTACCGGGTGGCGGCCCTGAACGGCCTGAACCGGATCTTCTGATCATTGTCGCCGGGGCGGCTTCCCGCTCCGGCAACGCTTCCTTTCCCGTACGCCTGTCTTGACGTGATGTCCCGCCACGCCTGATGCAAGCAAACCGCTCAAGTGGTGCCGGCAACGGTTTCCGGATCGCTGGCAAGCCGCTCCGGCAGTCTGGATGTGGCGATGCCCGGACGGTTCTCGAAGTACATCAGGCTGCTGGTCGGGTAGTCGGTAATGATGCTGTCGACGCCCATTTTCTCCAGTTCCAGCATGTCGTGGATGCGATTGACGGTCCACACGGAGACCTTCAGCCCGGCCTTGTGGGCCGATTCCACCAGCGCTTTCGAGCAGAGGCGGGCGTTCAGGCACAGGTAATCGCAGTTAAGCCGCTTGGCGTTCTTGACCGGATTGGGAAAGCGCTTGTCGAACACCAGCCCGGTACGCAGCTTGCGATCGCGGCGCTTGGCTTCGCGCAGGAACCAGGTGTCTGACGAGGTGAGGGCGGCACGGTCATACCAGTGATTTTTCTGGATCAGCTCGGCCAGCCGGTTGCAGAGGATGTTCATCCGCTGTCGATCGTCGCTCTTTACCTCGAGCTGCAGGTGCATGAATTCGGGGCAGGCCGTCAGCACCTGATTCAGGCTGGGGATGCCGCAGTGGCTGGGCCAGGGCACGGTGTTGTGGCGGGTGTCCATCTTGGCCAGCGCTTCGGCCGTCATGTCGCCAACCCGGCCGGCAATCCCGGTGGTGCGGTCGGTGGTGGTGTCGTGGATGATGACCGGTTCGCCACTCGCCGAAAGCAGCACGTCCATCTCGAAGTGGCGGACACCATGGCTGTAGGCGTGCTTGAAACCGGGAACGGTGTTTTCCGGGGCCTCTCCCTTGGCGCCCCGATGGCCGTAAATAATCATGTGCGAAGATCCCCTGACACAAAAGACGCACAATATAATCGAGTGCGGGCCCTTGGGTATATGGCGTGGTGCAACCTCAGCCCGCGTAGAGGGCGCACCGTTTCTTCCAGAGTTCGTGGCAGAGCGTCATGTCCTCAATGAATCCGGGTAACTCGTCCATCAGCAGGGCTTGCGGGCCATCCACGAGGGCTTTTTCCGGCTTCGGGTGAAAATCCACCAGCACCATGTTGGCGCCGGCCACGACGCCCTGGGCAGCGGCGTGCATGACTTCCGGAATCCCGTCTGGCGCGGAGTCCCGGCTGCCCACCGAATGCGATGGGTCCACGCAGACCGGCATGCGCGTCAGCCGCTTGACCGTCGGTACGTGGGCGAAGTCCACCATGTTCCGGTGGGGCTGGCCGGCTTCGGTCTTCATGCCGCGCAGGCAGAAAATGACGTTGGCGTTGCCTTCGCTGGCGAGGTACTCCGCCGCATTGAGCGATTCGTTCAGCGTGATGCCGAACCCCCGCTTGAGCAGCACCGGGTAGCGTTTTTGCCGGCCGATGGCCTTCAACAGCTCGAAGTTCTGGGTGTTCCGGGTGCCTACCTGGAGCATGACGCCGGTGGGCCGGCCCAGCTTTTCCAGGCAGGTATCAATCTCCTCGATGTGGCTTTCGTGGGTGATCTCCATCGCGATCACCCGGATGCCGTACTGACCGGCCAGTTCGAATACGTAGGGCAGACAGGCCTGGCCGTGCCCCTGGAAGGAGTAGGGGTTGGTCCTTGGCTTGTAGGCGCCCATGCGGGTGCAGACCTGGCCATTGGCCTGCAAGGCCTGCATCATCTGTTCCACGTGATCCGGATTGTCCACGGCGCAGAGGCCGGCGAAGATGTTGAGGTTGTCCTGATCGAAGTGAACGCCGTTGTAGGTGAAGCCGGTCTGACGCCGGTCATCCCGGTGCCGCCCGAGGATGCGGTAATCGTCGGATATACGGATGACCCGTTCGACCGCCGGCAGCGCCTCGATCTCGTCTTTATCCAGGGACTTGGTGTCGCCCAGCAGATAGACCTCGGTGAGCTTTTGGTGGGCGCCCTGGATTTCGTGGACGCGAACGCTGACGCCGGGCAGGTTTTCCAGAAATTCCAGGGTCTGGCGATAGTCCTCGCCATCCAGTGGCGTATCGGGGTGGAGAATGGCCAGCATGGCAGCTCCCTTCTTCCTTCCAGTCTTGTTTCCTTATGCTGACAGCCGGCTCAGGACGACATGGCCTGTTCAGCCCGGTGCCGGCATTCCATGTACTCGCGGTGGTTCAGGTGCAGTAGCTCGGCAATGCGCCGTATCAGCTGCTCCTCGTACTTGTCGATGCGCCCGTCGGCAAAGGCGACCCGCCAGATGTTCTCGAGGATTTCCGCCTTGCCCGCCTGGTCCAGGGTGTCGTTGAGCTTCTCGGTGAACTCGTAAAGCGAGGTGGCGTCTTCGGCGTGGGCCCTGGCATCAGCCAGGATCGTCGTGGCTTCCTCGCGGGTAATGGCCTGGGAACGAAGGGCGCAGTCGATGATCGTGATCATCTCCACGTCGTCCTCGGACTGGTCGACCCGCGCCAGTTGCACCATCAGGGCGGTGGCCGCAATGGCCAGTTGCTTGGGATCATTGGGCTCCGGGACGCCGCTGGCGTCGCCGGAGAACAGCTTCTTCAATACATCGATCATCAATCAGGCTGCCTGGGCTATCTGCCGGACCCGTTGTTCCAGTTCAACCTGGTCGGCAGCGAATTTGCGAATGCCTTCGGCCAGCTTTTCCGTGGCCATGGCGTCTTCGTTCATCAGCCAGCGGAAGTCGTTCTCGTCGAGGCTGACACGGTCGTCCACTTTACCCACGGATTGGGGCGACAGGATACGCGGCAATTCGCCCGGGTCATCTTGCAGGGACTCCAGCAGCGCCGGGCTGATGGTGAGCCGGTCGCACCCGGCCAGCTGCTCGATCTCGCCCGTGTTGCGGAAGCTTGCTCCCATCACCACCGTGTCGTAATTGTGGGCCTTGAAGTAATTATAGATCCGCGTGACCGACAGTACGCCCGGATCTTCGGGAGCCTCGAAGGCGCTCTTGCCGCTGGCCTTGAGATGCCAGTCGAGGATGCGACCGACGAAGGGCGAGATCAGGAAGGCGCCGGCTTCGGCGCAGGCGGCGGCCTGGGCGAACGAGAACAGCAGGGTCAGGTTGCAGTGGATGCCTTCTTTTTCCAGAACTTCGGCGGCCCGGATGCCTTCCCAGGTGGAGGCGATCTTGATCAGGACGCGCTCGGTGGGTACGCCGATGCTGTCGTAGAGCGCGACCAGCCGGCGTGCCTTGTCGATGGTCGCCTGGGTGTCGAAGGACAGTCGGGCGTCGACCTCCGTGGACACCACGCCCGGAATCAGCTCCAGGATCTTCTGGCCGGCCAGCACCGCCAGGTAATCGGTGGCTTGCCCCAACTGCTCGCGATCGCTGCCGCCCTGGCGCTGCGCGTAGTCGATGGCCATGTCGAGCATCGGGCGATAGGCCGGCAGGTCGGCGGCCTTGAGCAGCAGTGAGGGGTTGGTGGTGGCGTCCACCGGGCGCCACTGGGCGATGGCATCCAGGTCACCGGTATCGGCGACGACGGTGGTCATGGTCTTGAGTTGTTCGAGTTTACTCATGGCGGCAAATCGTCCTGATGCGTGGATGGCGCGGTCACAGCGGGCGCTGCGTCCTTCGCGTTGACCGGAGGCTGGCCAACAAATCTACAATAGCGATCTGCCTGGGCGGGAACAAGGGGACGGAAGCCGTGTTACGGCTCCGTCACGGTCGGGGTCAGGCCGGCTGCAGGATGTCTTCGCCCGTCTCTTCGGGGACCTTCGCCATCGCCCGCTCCAAAACCTCGATGCCGGAGCCGGGTTTATGGGCGTTCTCGCTGATGTGGCGGCGGAACTGTCGGCCACCTTTGCAGCCGTGAAACAGGTTCATCACGTGACGACTGATGTGCGTCAGGTAGACGCCGCGATCCAGTTCGCTCTGGATGTACGGCAGCATCGCCCGCAGCACGTCGTGGCGATTGCTGTAAGGCGCGGCACGGCCGAACAGGACCGGATCCACCTGCGACAGCATCCAGGGGTTCTGGTAGGCCTCACGACCGATCATCACACCGTCGACGTTTTCCAGGTGTTCCTGACACTGGGGCAGCGTCTTGATGCCGCCGTTGATGATGATCTCCAGGTGCGGGTAGCGCTGTTTGAGTGCGTATACCCAGTCGTATTTCAGCGGCGGGATTTCCCGGTTTTCCTTGGGGCTGAGGCCATCAAGGATGGCGATGCGGGCGTGCACGATAAACGTACGGCAGCCGGCGCTGGCGACCACGTCAATGAAGTGGCACAGATCGTCGAACGATTCGCGGCCGTCGATGCCGATGCGATGTTTGACCGTCACCGGCAGGTGGGTGGCGGCCTGCATGGCGGATACGCCCTCGGCGACCGTTTCCGGATGGGCCATCAGGCAGGCGCCGATCATGTTGTTCTGGACCCGGTCGCTGGGGCAACCCACGTTCAGGTTGACTTCGTCGAAGCCGTGATCCCCCGCCAGGCGCGCGCAGGTGGCCAGTTCCGAGGCGTTGCTGCCACCCAGTTGCAGGGCCAGCGGGTATTCGGCTTCCTCATGGCGCAGGAAACGGGCGGTGTCACCGTGGATCAGCGCGCCGGTGGTCACCATTTCCGTGTACAGCAGGGTGTCCCGCGACAGCAGGCGGGCGAAATAACGGTATGCGGAGGTGGTCCAATCCATCATCGGTGCCACGGAAAAGCGCCGGTTGAGGGCTGGCGCGGCGTTGGTGGACGGTGTCTTGGTAATTCCGGCTGACGGCATGGGCATCCTGATGTTGCTGGGTTCGTTCACGGGCGCGCGATTATAACGCGTCGGGCACTGAATAAAAAATGAACCGTTTTGCCGGTAGCGATGCGGCGCAAGTTGCTGCAGCAACTGGTAAGCTTCTGATTTTGGGCGCGGCTTCCTTTTTCCGGCGCCCACTGCGTGTCGGCGGGATAAGGAGTAGGTAGCCGTGGAAGTGCTTATACAGGCCCTGGTACCGGTGTTTGGGTTGATCCTGCTGGGTCAGTTCCTGCGTCGGGTGCATTTTCCGGGCGACGGTTTCTGGCCGTTGGCGGAGCGCTTCACCTACTATGTGCTGTTCCCGCCCATGCTGCTCTATAAACTGGGCAACGCGCAGATACCGACGTCCGCCTATGGCGATATCGCCCTAGTGGTGGTGGCCATGGCGGCGACCATCACGCTATTGATGGTCGTGCTGCAGCTCTGGCAGCGCTGGTCCGGCGCGGTTTTCAGCTCGGTGTACCAGGGCGCGATCCGTTTCAATTCGTTCGTGGGGCTGGCGGCGGCCGGGCTGATGCTGGGGGACGACGGGCTGTCCCTGTTTGCCGTCGGCGTGGCGATCAATGTGCCGTTGCTCAACCTGCTGTGCATCCTGATGTTTTCGGTGATGGTGGGGCAGGGGCCGGTGCGGCTGATTCCGATGCTCAAGGCCATCGTCACCAACCCGCTGATCGTGGGCTCGGTGGCGGGCGCCATCTGGGGTTACCTGGGCATCGGCTTCCATCCCATCATTGCCCGGTTCCTGGAGCCGCTAAGCGGTATGGCGTTGCCGTTGGGGCTGCTTACGGTAGGGGCCGGGCTCCAGTTCAAGGCATTGCGTCATGCCTCCATGCCGTTCGTGCTGTCGTCGGCGCTGAAGCTGGTGCTGTTACCGGTTGTCACCGCGGGCCTGGCGGCCTGGTTGGGCATTGACGGCCTGATGTTGCAGGTCCTGATTCTGCTGGCGGCGCTGCCGACAGCGTCGTCGGCCTACATACTGGCACGCCAGCTCGGGGGCGACGCCCCCTTGATGGCCGGCATCATCAGTGGCCAGACTCTGCTGGCTATCCTGATCATGCCGGTGATGCTGGGGTTGCTGACGTAGGGATGTGGGCCTGAAACTACTCGCCCAGGCAGGAAAGTGCCGCGTCGGCCAGCGACTGCTGGAATTGCAGGTAACCGTCCCTCTCCAGCGGGATGTCCGAGCCCAGCGGATCCCAGGTGGTGATGGTCAGGTTGAGATCTTCGGTCAGTCCCTGCCACCAGTCACGGCTGAACTGGGGCTCGGTCATCAGGCAGGGGTGCGCGGCACCGCCCAGTTCTTCGCGGACCTTGGCCAGATGCCGGGCGCCCGGTGAGCGTTCCGGTGTCAGCGTGAGCGCCTGGCTGACGTGCAGACCATAGTGCTCGGCGAAGCGTCGGAAGGCGTCGTGGTAGGTGAAAATGTCCACGTCGTGGAGCGATGCCAGTCGGTTGCGGATGTCGCCCTCGGTCATCTCCAGCCCTGTCTCGAAGTCCGCCAGGCGCCCGGCCATGGCGTCGGCCTGGTCAGTGCGTACCTGCGCCAGGCGTGCCTCAATGGCGCGGGTCATGGTCAGCGCGATTTGCGGGTCCAGCCAGACGTGGGGGTCGACACCGTGATGGTGATGTTCGTGCTCCTCTTCGGCGGCGTGGTCGCGTCCGGCCTCGTCATGGTGCTCGTGTTCGGGGTCCTCGTGATGCTCGGCGTGCTCTTCATGCGCGCCCTCGTGCGTCTTGATGTCGTCCGGCATCAGGGCGAGGGTGCGATCCTTCATCTCCGGGCTTTCCAGCAGGTGCTCCAGGAAGGTTTCCAGCTCCGGCCCCACCCACAGGATCAGGTCGGCGTCAGCCAGCGCCCGGCGGTCGGATGGGCGCAACTGATAGGTGTGGGGGCTGGCACCGGCCGGAATCAGGGTGTGGATCTCTGTGTCGGCGGGGGCAACCGCCTGGGTCAAAAGGGCCAGCGGCTTGATTGAGGTGACGATTTTCAGGGGCTGCTCGGGTTGTGCCGCGGCGGCGGTTGCTGTCAGCAGGAGCAGGGCGATGAGTTTTACAGCGTGTCTGGCGTAGGTCATGTCGAGTTCCAGTCCGGATTTTCGGCAATGTTATAATGTAACAGGTTGCGCGTAAAGTCCGAAGCAAGCGACGAAGAAGCGGTCTCGTGGGTTCATGCGTGCGAGCGTATAGGACGCTATAATGCGCGATCTGAATCCATTCCGCGGATGCCCGCTCAGGAGCGTCCGTTCTGCTCACAGGAATCATCAATGACTGTTCGTACCCGAATTGCACCGTCTCCCACCGGTGATCCCCATGTTGGCACGGCCTACGTGGCGCTGTTCAACATGTGCTTTGCCCGCCAGCACGGTGGTCAGTTCATTCTGCGCATTGAAGATACGGATCAGACCCGGAGCACGGCGGAATCCGAGCAGGATATCCTGTCAGCCCTGCGCTGGCTGGGGCTGGAGTGGGACGAGGGTCCGGACGTGGGTGGCCCGCACGGTCCTTACCGCCAGTCCGAGCGCAAGGCCGATTACCGTGGTTACGCTGAGGAGCTGGTGGAAAAGGGGCACGCCTTCTACTGTTTCCGCACGCCCGAAGAGCTCGATCGGATTCGCGAAGAGCGCAAGGCCGCAGGCCAGAATCCGGGGATCAAGGGCGACCTGGAATTGCCGGCGGATGAAGTCCGGGCGCGTCTGGAAGCGGGCGAGCCGCATGTGATCCGCATGAAGGTGCCGGACGAGGGCGTCTGCGTCATCGATGACATGCTGCGCGGCCAGGTCGAGATCGATTGGGGGCAGGTGGATTGCCAGATCCTGCTCAAGTCCGACGGCATGCCGACCTATCATCTGGCGAATGTGGTGGATGACCACCTGATGGGCATCACCCACGTGATGCGCGGTGAGGAATGGATCAACTCCGCGCCCAAGCATCAGTTGCTCTACAGGTACTTTGGCTGGGACATGCCGGTGCTGTGCCACCTGCCGCTGCTGCGCAATCCGGACAAGAGCAAGCTGTCCAAGCGCAAGAACCCCACCAGCATCAACTTCTACGAGCGTATGGGGTTCCTGCCCGAGGCGGTGATCAACTATCTGGGGCGTATGGGCTGGTCGATGCCGGATGAGCGTGAGAAGTTCTCGGTCCAGGACATGATCGACCACTTCGACATCCAGCGGGTGTCCCTGGGCGGCCCCGTGTTCGACGTGGAAAAGCTGCGCTGGCTCAACGGCCTCTGGCTGCGTGAGGACCTCGACGATGAGGCGTTCGTCGAGCGCCTGCAGCGCTGGTGGTTCAATCGTGAGGCGCTGGAGTCCCTTGTCCCTCACGTTCGCGGGCGTGCCGAGGTGTTCAGCGACGTGGCGCCCATGGCCAGTTTCATGTTCTCCGGCATGATGGATCTCAAGCCTGAGGACTTTGCGCACAAGAAGCTGGAAGAGGGCGAGGTGAAGCGGGTGCTGCAGTTTGCCCTGTGGCGCCTGGAGGCCCAGCGGCACTGGAGTAAGGACAATATCTTCGCCGACGTGAAAGGATTGGCCAAGGCCATGGACCTGAAGATGGGCGAGTTCATGTTCCCCATTTTCGTGGCCATTGCCGGAACGCCCAACTCCTGGTCGGTGATGGATTCCATGGCGCTGCTGGGCCCGGATATGACCCGGGCGCGACTGCGTCATGCACTGCAGGTGCTGGGTGGTTTCTCCAAGAAAGAAACCAAGCGGGTGGAGAAAGAATACGCGGCGTTGTCCGTTCAAGGGGGTGACGCGTAAGACGCTGTCCTGCGGCCTGTTACCCCTGAAAAAAGTTCGGTTCAGGGGTTGACGGGCAGGGGGCGCATCTCTAGTATACGCATCCGTTGTCGGGGCCATAGCTCAGCTGGGAGAGCGCAACACTGGCAGTGTTGAGGTCAGCGGTTCGATCCCGCTTGGCTCCACCAAGTTTTAGTCCCCTTCGTCTAGTGGCCTAGGACTCCGCCCTTTCACGGCGGCAACAGGGGTTCGAACCCCCTAGGGGACGCCAATTTGGAAAGCCGTTCACAAGATGGTTTTCCTACTTCGTAAGCCCTGCTCATGTAGGGAGTCGGAGGCGAAAAACCGCCCCACACCGGGCGGTTTTTTGGTTGTAAGCGAATAGATGTGCAGTGAAAATTGAAATTGAGGGGCCATAGCTCAGCTGGGAGAGCGCAACACTGGCAGTGTTGAGGTCAGCGGTTCGATCCCGCTTGGCTCCACCAATTTTTCTAGTCCCCTTCGTCTAGTGGCCTAGGACTCCGCCCTTTCACGGCGGCAACAGGGGTTCGAACCCCCTAGGGGACGCCAATACAGAAAGCCGTTCACAAGATGGCTTTCGCCCTCCGAAACGGTCTATCAGGGCCGGGTCGGGATAAAGAAAACCGCCCAATTGGGCGGTTTTTTTATGTCTGGAATTTGTCTCTGAGCCCGTCTGGCGTGTTCGCAACGACGGGCGCTGCGCCTACCGTGAGGGCGGCGCCAGGTGCGTTAGCGGATGGCAATGGCGCCCTTGCCAACGCCTTCAAAGGCCTTCACCTGGATACGATCGTTCGGATGCGGCTGCTTGCAGGTATCGGCCAGGTGCGCCGCGATCAGTTCCACCGTGGAGTCCGTGTTCATCAGGTAAACGCGACGACGGGGCAGGGTCAGGGTGAATTCCCCCTGATTCGCCTCATAGGCAAAGGTGACATAGGCCGTGTCGTTTTCCACGAACTGCTCGACGATGTCTTCCTCGGTGCCCACATAGATGTCGCGCCACCGGTCGGCCCATTCGCGCTCCAGATCATTGTCGCGGGTATCGTTGCGCCGGATCTCGATGCGCGAACGGTGCCCGTGCGCGATTCGCTGGCAATTGCCCAGATGCTTTTTCAGACCGTGGACGTAATGGTAGTAGGGGCCGTCGATTTCTTCTTCCCGCAGGATGACTTCGATACCTGTGACGTTGCCTGGCAGCACCGCACGCAGCTCGGATTCAAGCAGCGCCGACACCGCCGACGGCACCACGCGTTCGCCCTCAAGCAGGAGAACGGCTTCGGCCGGGGACTGATGGCGAATCAGGCCGCCATCTTCCAGTTGCCAGGCCAGGCTGACCCGATCACCCTCTTCGGTGACCTCCAGCGCAGGCTGATCCATGGGTGTGACCAACCGGTGGTCGACGCGTTCGTCGATCACCTGCTTGATGGTGCGCTTGACCGATCCGAAATCGAACACCATTCCCTGTTCGTCCAGCTCGCCGGCCAGGACGATATCAACAATCCAGCTTTCCCCCACCAATCCGCGACGGGTGTCCAGGTAAGCGAAATCGATGACGGTCAGGTTGTCGACAAAGAGGTGGTTCATGGATCAATCTAATTCCGGATAGGCGTGTGATTGGCGCAATTCTAACAAAATTTCGCCTTCCCCCGTGAGTATTTAGCTTCCGACATTGAGCGGGAATGTGTTCATGACCAACAAACTTGATGTGTCTGCGGCAGCGCTGGTACTGGCTGCCGGAGGTTCCCGGCGTATGGGGCACCCCAAGGCCGCTTTGTCGTGGTGTGGAAATTCCTTACTGGCGCTGGCGGTTCGGCGCGCGCGTGAGCTGTCCGACCGGGTGCACGTTGTGGTGGGCGGCCATTACCCGCTGATCCGCTTTCGCTGTGCCGCACAGCCGGATCGCTGGGTGGTCAACCCGGACTGGGCCGATGGGCAGGCAGGCTCATTGCAAAGGGGGTTATCAAGCCTGCCGGGGGGCGTCACGGGCGCTTACGTGCTGTTGGTGGATCAGCCGGCAATTGATCCGGAATTCTGGCCGTCAATGCGCCAGGCCGTTGAGGAGGAGGTGGGGCGGCGACCGGTGGCTGCGGACCTGGATGGCATGGCGGGCGCGCCGGCTTACCTGCCACGCTCCATGTGGCCGGCGATTGCCCGGTTACACGGGGACCAGGGCGCCGGTCGACTGCTTCGGCGGTTGGACACCCGCCTGGTGGCGGCCCCGGGAGCGGTGCAGGACATCGACCGCTGGGCCGACTGGCAGCGCCTCAGAGCGCTCCGGAAAGCCACACCATGCCGGCCCCGATGAGCCCCAGGCTCACCGCCAGGCCACTCACGAAGGCTCGTAAGCTGAGGCCGCGATGTTGGTTGGCATAGGCTTCGACGGCGCTTCGGGCGATCTCCTCGGCGGTGTCACGGGAAATGGCGTGAGCCTGTTGGATGGCTTCCGACTGCAGCGTCTGCCAGAACTCGGTGTCGATGGTCTGCACGCTGGTCATGTGGTCCTTGAGCTCGGCCAGGGTTTCCGCCGTCAGTCCGGTTGATGTTGGCGGTGCCGATTGCCGGGAAAGGACCTCTTCCAGGTCGGCGTGAATATCGTTCCTGAGCCGCTGCAGGCGCTCTTCCAGCAGATCGGCCTGGACGCTTCGCTCACGCTCCAGTAGCCGGCCCAGATGGTCGTATTGCTCGTCGAACAGGCCGCTGAGCAGTTCGTGCAGGCGGTTATTGACGTGTGTCCGCACGGCCGAACGGGCGACTTCTTCGATGGAGGTTTCCGAGCTTGCCGGTGATGGGCCGCTTTGCTGTTGGCTGGTCCCGGAGTGTGCCGCTACGCTTGCGGGTTCCGGTCCGGTCAGGTCGAGTGGCTCGTCATCGAGGGCCAGCATGGGGTCGAGTGTGTCTTCAGGGGCCGGCGGAGTGGGCAGGGTATCGTTTTCGATGTCAGCGGTGAGCTGGTCAAGCACCGAGTAGAGGTGGTCCTGCTGCAACGGCTTGCTGAGGATGTCGTAGATGCCAAAGCGCCGGGCCTGATCCGAGAAGGTGTCGGCCTTCTTGGAGGTGCACATGATGATCGGGATGGTTGCCGTGGCGGGATTGCCCTTGATGGCCCGGGTGGCTTCGATCCCGTTCATGCCGGGCATCAGGTGATCCATGAAGATCACGTCGGGCCGGATTCCGTCCTTGCCGACGCTGTTGAGGGTATCCAGGGCTTCTTCGGCAGAGCCGGTCATGCCGACCGTCATTGAACGGTTTTCCAGCAGTTTGCTCAGCGCGAAACGGGCCACCTTGGAATCGTCCACCAGCAATGCGTTCTTCAGTGCCATGCTACAACCTCAAAGTCCTTGTGGGTCCGGGCCAGGTTTGTCAGGCGGGTGTGGGCGCCCCGCATCAGGGGCGATCCACCCTGGAACGGGATGGCGTGTGTCTATCCTCGCCTTTCCCAGAATAGTAATCGGTTTTCAGAGGTTTGCCGTGATTTCGCACGTGGCAAGCGGAGCTTTGACGGTCCGCGCTATCGCGGGCCGATCCGGATCGCTATGGATTGTCCGGCTGCGGCTCGCCGTCCCCGCTCCGGGGTGCGGACTGGCGATCCTCCCACACGCGCATGTGAACGTCCGCTTCGTAATCGTAGGGGGAGCGGAATGGCGTCAGGATGAAATCGAAAATCAGGAAGAAAAAGCCGACGGAAAGCCAGGCGACGACCAATGTCTGGGTGGTATGGGCCTGCACTTCCGGATTGGCGGCGATAAACGCCTCCAGCTGCGGAAGCAGGTTGGTGACCAGGATGACGGGGTTGAAGCTGGCCATGACCAGAGGCACCCAGAAGGCGATGATCACCGGGAAGAAGCAGAACGACCACAGCAGCCGGCGTAGGCTGTAAACCAGCAGCGATCGGCGGAAGCGCTGGCGTAGCTCCGGTACTTTACGCAGTTGTTTCAGGTAGCGCTTGCGCTCCACCCAGTAGGGCGCCAGTTCGGCGCTACCCGGCTCCGGCTCGGAGCGCGGTGAATCGGGAGCTTCACGGGGAGCCAGCGGCGTTGCCGTGGAGGCCGGCGCGGGCTGCTCCGGCTCCGCATGCTCGGGGGATGGGGGAATCTGGGACAAAGGGGCACTCATGCGCGTGACGTTTTCCTGCAAGCAATCCTGACACGGTAACCGGCAACCCCTCGGGCCACCTGTTAAAAAGCGACTGACAATAGAGAGTAACTAATTCAGTCATTGACTTCACCCCGGTTCCTTTACGGTGGCGTCATGTTGGATAGTGCGTGTTACCCTACCGGTAAATGTGACGATAACCGCTGTGACCCCGGTTGAGGCTCGTGAGACAGAACTGCGTCGCCCCCGGACTCGTCGACCAGTGGCCCATTAACCAGCGATTAGGATGCAGGGTAGGTATCTCGATGACGGACGCAATTCATCGTGTGGCGCTGGTCGCCCATGACAACAAGAAAGCGGATCTGGTGGCCTGGGTGGCGCGCAACCGCGACACGCTTGAGAACTGTGCGCTGCTGACGACAGGCACCACCGGGCGCTTGCTGTCGGATCAGACCGGACTGCCGGTGGAGCGTCTGCAAAGTGGTCCGCTGGGAGGGGATCAGCAGATCGGTGCACGGATTGCCGAAGGACAGGTGGATCTCCTGATCTTTTTCTGGGATCCCCTTGAGCCGATGTCCCACGATCCCGATATCAAGGCGCTGTTGCGGGTCGCCACGCTCTGGAATATCCCCATCGCCTGTAACGAGAGCTCGGCGGACTTCATGGTGTCGTCTCCCTGCTTCAGCCAGTATCAGCGGAAGAAACCGGACTTTTCCGTCTACCAAAGTCGCCCTGTCGCCGGTTCCGAAGCGTGAAAGGCGCCCGGAGCCGACCAGAACGAATGACCATTCAGGATTCTGTTATGACCAAGAACGCCGACCAAGCCGTTCACCCTGCCTTCGAAAGGGTGAGAAAACACCGGATCGAGACCCTGCACATCGACGTGGAGGAATACCGTCACCGCAAGACCGGGGCAACGCACCTGCACCTGGCTTCCGACAACGACGAGAACGTGTTTTTCGTGGCCCTGCGGACGTTCCCCATGGACTCAACCGGTGTGGCGCACATTCTTGAACACACCGCCCTGTGCGGCAGCGAGCGCTACCCGGTCCGCGATCCCTTCTTCATGATGATTCGCCGGTCGCTCAACACCTTCATGAACGCCTTTACCAGCAGCGACTGGACCGCGTATCCGTTCGCCACCAAGAACCGCAAGGATTTCGACAACCTGTTGTCCGTTTACCTGGATTCCGTCTTCTTCTCCAAACTGGACGAGATGGATTTCTCCCAGGAAGGGCACCGTCTGGAATTCGAGGATCCGGACGATCCGTCCACGCCGCTGGTCCACCGAGGTGTGGTCTACAACGAGATGAAAGGCGCCATGAGCGCGCCGACGTCCCAGCTCTGGCAAAAGCTGAGCAGTCACCTGTTCCAGACCACCACCTACCACTACAACAGCGGCGGTGAGCCGACCCACATTACCGACCTGCGTTACGACGACCTGCTGGCGTTCTACCGCCATCATTACCATCCGTCGAACGCAATCTTCGCCACTTTCGGGAATATTCCGGCCATCGAGCATCACGACCGCTTCGAGAACCTGGTGCTGTCCCGTTTCGAGCGTCAGGACGTGGAGTTGCCGGTACGCGACGAGAAGCGCATTTACGCCCCGCTGCGGGTGGAGGACGCCTACAGCATCAGCGAAGGCGAGGAAACCGACCACAAGACCCACATCGTTATGGGTTGGTTGCTGGGGCACAGTTTTGAACTGGAAGAAAACCTGGAAGCCCACCTGCTGGCCAACGTGCTGCTTGAGAACAGCGCATCGCCGCTGATGCGGGCCCTGGAAACCACCGATATCGGCCATGCGCCGTCGCCCATGCTGGGGCTGGAGGATTCCAACCGGGAGATGACCTTCGTGTGCGGCATTGAAGGCAGCGAGCCCGGCCGTGCCGGGGACCTGGAAAAACTGGTTGAAGAGACGCTGGAGAAAGTTGCCCGGGACGGCGTCAGCGAAGAACGCCTGGAAGCGATCCTGCACCAATTGGAATTGCACCAGCGCGAGATCGCCGGCGACCAGTTCCCCTACGGCCTGCAGCTGATCATGGCATCGATCTCGCCGATGGTGCACGGCGGCGATCCGGTCGACCTGCTGGACCTGGAGCCGGTGCTGGCGAGTCTGCGCGAGAAGATCAAGGATCCGGACTTCGTGCCGCGACTGGTACGCCGGATGTTGCTGGACAACCCGCATCGCGTCACCCTGACCCTGCGTCCCGATGACCAGATGGAGAAGCGCGAGCAGGCCGCGGTGGCCGAGGCGTTGGCCAAGCGCAAGGCCGGGCTGGAAGAAGACGAGGTCCAGACCATCGTCAAGCGGGCGGCGGACCTGGAAGCGCGCCAGAATCGCAAAGACGACGATTCGATCCTGCCCAAGGTGGACCTCAGCGACGTACCGCTGCAAACACCGGAGCCGGAAGCGCGGATGACCGAGGATTTTCCCGCAACACTCTATGACCAGGGCACCAATGGCCTGGTCTACGAGCAGGTGGTCCTGCCCATGCCCGCGTTCAGCGATGAAGAGCTGTTGCTGCTGCCGCTGTATACCACCTGCCTGACTGAAGTCGGCTGCGGCGAACTGGACTATCTGCAGATGCAGGACCGGTTGTCGGCGGAAACCGGTGGCGTCAGCGCCTTTACTGTGGCCAAGGGCCGTATCGATGATGTGCAGGATCTGTCCGGCTATCTGGTGATCGGCGGCAAGGCGTTGGCGCGCAATCGCGAGAAGCTGACGCGCCTGCTGCGCGACATTTTCGAGAACGCCCGTTTCGACGAGCATGCCCGAATTCGGGAGACCGTCGCTCAGATTCGCGCCCGCCGCGAGCAGGCGGTAACCGGTAGCGGGCACGCCCTGGCGATGGGCGCTGCGGCCCAGGGGCTCAGCCCCGGCGCGCGCCTGGCCTTTCGTCTGGGGGGGCTCTCGGCCATCAAGGGCATCAAGGCGCTGGACGATGCGCTGGATGACGGCGCTGAGCTGGAAGCCCTGTGCAACAAGCTGGCGAACATTCACCAGCGTATCCAGAGTCAGGCGCGCCAGTTCCTGGTGGTGGGTGAGCAGGAACAGCTCGAACCGACGCTGACAGCACTGCGGGAAGCCTGGCCCAAGGCTTCGACGATTGAAGCGGAGCGCTGGGAAGTGGCACCGGTCAACGAAACCGTGCGCCAGGCCTGGGTGACCTCCACTCAGGTGAACTTCTGCGCCAAGGCCTACAGCACCGTGCCGATCGATCACCCCGATGCCGCGGCACTGACCGTGTTGGGCGGATTCCTGCGCAACGGCTACCTGCACCGGGCTATCCGGGAACAGGGCGGGGCCTATGGCGGCGGTGCGGCCCAGGACAGCGTCAACGGCACCTTCCGTTTTTTCTCGTACCGGGACCCGCGCCTGACCGAAACCCTCGACGACTTCGACCAGGCCGTGGATTGGTTGCAGCAAACCGAGCACGACCCGCAGGCGCTGGAAGAAGCGATCCTGGGGGTTGTCGGCCAGCTGGACAAGCCTCGCTCCCCGGCCGGTGAAGCCAAGCACGCGTTCCAGAACCGTCTGTTCGGGCGCACGCCGGAGCAGCAGAACCGTTTCCGCGAGCGCGTCTTGGCGGTCACTCTGGACGATCTGAAGCGCGTGGCAGGCGAGTGGCTGGTGCCGGAGAAGGCGAGTACCGCCGTGATCACCAGCGCCCAGCATCGCGATGCCCTGCGCGATGCCGGTCTGGAGATTTGCGAACTTTGATCTGAGCGCTCCTGAGCGAGTGCCAGGGAGGTTTGAGCGGAGCCGGGTTACCGGTTCCGCTCAATGCCAGTGGTGACCATGATGCGGGTGGAAATTTCCTCGATCGAATAGGCGGTCGTGTTGAGGTAGGGCACCCGTTCCCGCCGGTACATCAGTTCGATTTCCTCGATTTCAAACCGACACTGCTTCTCCGAAGAATATCTGGAATTCGGGCGCCGCTCGTTGCGGATGGTTGCGAGCCGCTCCGGATCGATGGTTAATCCAAAGAGCTTTTCCCGATGGGGGCGCAGTACCGATGGCAGGCGCTGGTCATGGATGTCGTCTTCGGTGATCGGGTAATTGGCCGCCTTGATGCCATAGTGCAGGGCCAGATAAAGGCAGGTCGGCGTTTTGCCGCTGCGGGAGGCACCGATGAGGATCAGGTCGGCTTCGTCGTAATGTCGGGTGCGGGCGCCATCGTCGTTGTCGAGGGCAAAGTTCACCGCGTTGATGCGTCGCTCATAGTTGGTCTCGTTGGAAATCGAGTGCGAACGGCCCACCGAGTAGGACGACGAGGCATCCAGCTCCAGTTCCAGCGGCTGCAGGAAGGTGCCGAAAATATCCACCATGAAGCCGTTAGCTCTGGACACCTCCGCACGGATGACGCTGTCAACGATGGTATCGAAGATCAGCGGTTTGGCATCATCCAGTTGCGCCATCCTGTCGATGCGCTTGACCACGGCGGCGGCCTTTTCCAGATCGTCGATGTAAGGCACGGTGATGCGTTCGAAATGGATTTTCTCGAACTGGGCCAGCAGGCTGTTGCCCAGGGCCTCAGCGGTGATGCCGGTGCCGTCGGAAATGAAAAATGCCGTCCGTTTCATGGTCTGTGGTGTGCTCCGTTGCGGGCTGTCGATTCGGATTTCTCAGGATTAAGGATTCCTTAACCTGCCCAAAAGCCGCACCAGTGGCGGGCTGAAGGCTAGTAATAAGGGAGCTATACGTGAAGATCCCTAGGTAATCCACGAAGGTTACAGTATGATACCGCCCATATTCGATGGCTACCCGCCGAATGGGCTCAAGAATTGAAGGGAGATGCGCTTTGGAAGATTACATCATCTGGTTTGAAAACCTGGGTATGTCGGATGTAGACCGCGTTGGTGGCAAGAATGCGTCGCTGGGAGAAATGATCAGCAACCTGGCCAATGCAGGCGTGACCGTACCCGGTGGATTCGCGACCACAGCCCATGCGTACCGCGAATTCCTCGCCAAGGACGGTCTCAAGGACCGGATCGACGAAGCGCTGGAAGCACTCGATATCAACGACGTCAACGAACTGGCACGGGTTGGCGCCCAGATTCGTCAGTGGGTCACCGATACGCCTTTCCCGCCGGCGCTGGAAAAAGCGCTGGAAGAGGCTTACTCCCAGCTGCAGGGGAGCAATCCCAATATGGCCGTTGCGGTGCGCTCCTCGGCGACGGCTGAAGACCTGCCGGATGCCTCTTTTGCGGGCCAGCAGGAAACCTTCCTGAACATCGTCGGCTACGAGCACGTCAAGCACGCGGTTCGTGAAGTGTTCGCCTCCCTGTTCAACGACCGCGCCATTTCCTACCGCGTCCACCATGGTTTCGATCACAAGCTGGTCGCACTGTCCGCCGGTATTCAGAAAATGGTACGCAGTGAGACGGCCGCCAGCGGCGTGATGTTCAGCCTGGATACCGAATCCGGTTTCCAGGATGTGGTGTTCGTCACTGCCTCCTACGGTCTGGGCGAGACCGTCGTCCAGGGCGCGGTCAACCCGGATGAGTTCTACGTTCACAAGCCGACGCTGGAGGCGGAGCGTCCCGCCGTGCTGCGCCGTAATCTCGGCAGCAAGGCCATCAAGATGGTTTATGGAAACAGCGCTGAGGCGGGCAAGTCGGTGGAGACCGTCAAGGTTGAAGACGCCGACCGCAACCGTTTCTGCATCACCGACGAGGAGGTCGAGAACCTGGCCCGTCAGGCGGTGATCATCGAGAAGCATTACGGCCGCCCGATGGACATCGAGTGGGCCAAGGACGGTGATGACGGCCGTATCTTCATCGTTCAGGCGCGTCCCGAAACCGTCAAGAGTCGCGCCCAGGCGAACGTCATGGAGCGTTATCTGCTGAAAGAGCAGGGCACGATTCTGGCGGAAGGCCGCAGTATCGGCCACCGTATCGGTAAAGGTCCGGTGCGGGTGGTGACCAGCATCCAGGAAATGGATCGCGTCCAGCCAGGCGACGTGCTGGTGACCGACATGACCGACCCGGACTGGGAGCCGGTGATGAAGCGTTCGTCCGCAATCGTCACTGACCGCGGTGGCCGCACCTGTCACGCCGCCATCATCGCCCGCGAACTGGGCATCCCGGCGGTTGTGGGCTGTGGTGATGCCACCGATGTCCTCAAGGAAGGCCAGGAGGTCACGGTCTCCTGCGCCGAGGGTGATACCGGGATGGTGTACGAGGGCAGCCTCGATTTCGAACTGCGCGAAAACACCGTCGAGTCCATGCCGGACATTCCGTTCAAGATCATGATGAACGTTGGCAACCCGGATCGGGCTTTCGACTTCCAGTCCCTGCCAAATGAAGGGGTGGGTCTGGCGCGCCTGGAGTTCATCATCAACCGCATGATTGGTGTACATCCGAAGGCGCTGCTGAACTTTGACGGCCTGCCGCGCGACATCAAGCAGACGGTCGAGAAGCGGATTGCCGGTTACACGTCGCCGGTGGATTTCTACGTCGACAAGCTGGTCGAAGGTATTTCCACGCTGGCGGCGGCGTTTGCCGACAAGAAAGTGATCGTGCGCCTGTCCGACTTCAAGTCGAACGAATACGCCAACCTGATCGGCGGCACCCTTTACGAGCCGGACGAGGAAAACCCGATGCTCGGGTTCCGCGGCGCGTCCCGCTACATTTCCGAGACCTTCCGCGACTGTTTCGAGCTGGAGTGCCGTGCCCTCAAGAAGGTGCGTGAGGAAATGGGCTTCGAGAACGTGGAGATCATGGTGCCGTTCGTGCGCACCCTGGGCGAAGCCCGTCAGGTGGTTGATCTGCTCGCCGCCAACGGCCTCAAGCGCGGCGACAAGGGCCTGCGCGTGATCATGATGTGCGAGCTGCCAGCCAACGCGCTGCTGGCGGACGAGTTCCTCGAATATTTCGACGGCTTCTCCATCGGCTCGAACGACCTGACTCAGCTGACCCTGGGGCTGGACCGGGACTCCGGCATCATTGCCCACCTGTTCGACGAGCGTAACGAGGCGGTCAAGAAATTGCTGTCCAATGCGATCCAGGCCTGTAAGCGGGCCGGCAAGTACGTCGGTATCTGTGGTCAGGGCCCCTCGGACCACCCGGACCTGGCCAAGTGGCTGATGGATCAGGGCATCGACAGCGTGTCCCTGAACCCGGACTCGGTGCTCGACACCTGGTTCTTCCTGGCCGACGAAGAGCTGGAGTGAGCCTGAAAGGAAAGCCGGTGCCACGCACCGGCTTTCCTGTATCTGGCTCCTGGAAAAACAAAAACCAGGCGATCAATCCTTTCAGACGCAACGCTTTCAGACATCCAGACGTTCCAGAAAGATGGAGGAGAACGACGTGACTATCGTAACGCCCGATCTGTGCGACGAATATCCGGACGTGACCGTAGTGGAGCCCGGCTTCAACAACTACGGTGGCATCAAGGCCTTCGGCGGCGAAATCGTGACGGTGAAGTGCTTCGAAGACAATTCCGTGGTGAAGGAACAGGTGGCGACGCCGGGAGAAGGGCGAGTGATGGTCGTCGACGGCGGTGGTTCCAGGCGGGCGGCCCTGCTGGGTGATATGCTGGCCGAGAAGGCGGCGAGTAATGGTTGGGCCGGCATCATCATCTACGGCTGCATTCGCGACGTGGACGTGATCGGTGAAACCCAGCTGGGCGTGCAGGCCCTGGCGACGATTCCGCGCAAGACGGAAAAGCGCGGCATTGGTGACCTCAACGTGCCGGTGACGTTCCACGGTACCACCTTCGTACCGGGACAATACGTCTATGCCGACAACAACGGCATCATCGTGTCCGAGAAGGCCCTGTCTTTACCGCAGTAACGCCGATATCAGGCGCCTGTCTGACGCAGCGGCAGCGACCGGCGCCGCTGCGCCTTTCCTTGTCTTTTAATTCTCAGCGTTTGATTTCCTGGATGGCCGCGCCGACGAGGTAACCGTCGCCGGACTCATCCAGTTCACAGCGCAGCACTTCGACCGTGGCTTCCAGTGGCGGGAAGCGGTCGTTGCTCGACGGCAGTCGCGTCTGTAGCTGGGTGCCGACGGGCATGGCGTCCTGAACCGCGAGCTGCATGCCGGTTCCGCTGAGATCCTTGCAGATACCCTCCAGTTGACGCCCCTGCGAGTCACTGATCTCGACCGGCGTGTTGACCCGCATCCGGTGAAAGTCCCGTTTCTCCGAATAGTCACGCATCGTATTGGCCATGCTGTTACCTCTCGGCTTGTGTTTTTACTGTTATAAGTTGCCTAAGCCGGGACGTCAAAGAACGATCGGCAATAAGGCAGGCTTCAAGCCAAATATTTAGTAGGTGATCGTCTCCTTTGCCACAAGATATGGGGCAACCGGAATCTAAGGAGGGGTGAGGGAGGAGGGGGGGGGCGGCGCTGCGGGCGCCACCCCACCGACATCGGGCATCAAGCCCAGTTATCGGTTTTGCGGGTCGGCTTGAGCCAGGGCACGACAATGGCGATCAGCACGCCGGCGCCGACGAGCAGGGCACCCAGCATCATGAAGTCCGTTTCTTTTTTGGCTTCAAGGCGCTCATTTTCGGCGGTCAACACCTCGACTTCCTTCTTGAGCTGTTGATTGCTTTCCTGCAGTTCGCGATTGCGGCGGTCCAGGGTCAGGGCGTTGGAAGAGACTTCCTTGATGCGATCCAGTTCGGCGCTGAGTTTACCGGCGCGGGATTGCAATGATTCTTCCGAGGTCGCCAGCTCATTGCGCTCCGACTGCAGGGACTGCAGCTGGCTCCGGGCCTCCTTGAGATCCGATTCCGTCTGTTCCAGCTTCCTCTGGGCCGCTGCAAGGCGGTCGCGGGCGATGGGCTGGGGCGACAGATAGCGCGTCAGCACCCAGCCTTCCTGGCCATCCTGGGTGCGGACGTGACTGTATCCCGAGTCACCTTCCTCAATGACATTCAGGCGCGTGCCGGAGGGCAGACTGTCGACAATGCGGAACTGGTTGCCTTCGCCGCTGCGCAGCATGATCAAGAGTTCGTCGTCGACGTAACGGGTCTGGGCAAGGGCGGTAACGGACACCAGCGTCAGTACGACGGCTGCGACGAGTTTCGTCAATGTGAATGGCTTATGAATCACAATGAATCATTCCTGCTTGTTTTCTGAATCCTGGGGCGTCCCGGGGCATTGGTAAGGCCTGGAGTGCGACCTTTATTATTCTGCCGGTGGGGCGGGCAAGGGTAAGTCCCACAACGCCGTGTAAGGCGACTTTTCAGAGGCCGTTCAAACCGGGAATTCTGTCATAGATCCCAACGCGATCAAGCGTCTGGTTATTACGATCTGTCAATGGATCCTACGGTAGCACCGGCTTGAAAGGCTTGACCATTACACTGGCGTAGACGCCGGCTTCAACATAAGGGTCGGCATCGGCCCAGGCTTGCGCCTGTTCCAGCGACTCGAACTCGGCGACCACGAGGCTGCCGGTAAACCCCGCATCGCCCGGCTCGGGAGAGTCAATGGCCGGGTAGGGACCGGCCAGCAGCAGGCGGCCTTCCTCCTTCAGGGCCTGCAGGCGCTCGATATGGGCGGGGCGGGCCTGTTTGCGCAGCGGGCCGCTGTTGTCGACATCCTGGCTGATAATGGCGTAGTACATGCTTTCATCCTCGTGGTTGGCGCTGTTGGCTGGCTCCGTTTGGAGCATGCGCGTATCCTGTGCCGTACATTAAACATTTCGGCCTCATATGACCATATCTGCAACACACTCCGCCCGTATCGATCTGCATTGCCACAGTACCGCGTCCGATGGCGTCCTGTCGCCGACCGAGTTGGTGGCACGGGCTGCGGAACGGGGGGTTACCCACCTGGCCTTGACCGACCACGATACCACCGCGGGCCTGCCGGAAGCGGCAAAGGCGGCCAACGACGCGGGCATTTGCCTGGTACCCGGTATCGAGTTGTCGTGCCAGTGGCGGTCACAGACGATTCATGTGGTGGGCCTGGGGTTCGACGACAATCACCCGCGCTGGCGCGAAGCCCTGACTGGTCAGGCGGAAAACCGCTGGCGTCGAGCCCGGATGATTGCCGAGCGGCTGACCAGGCTGCGGGTCGATGATCTGCTCGACAAGGCGACTGCGCAGGCCGGTGGTGACGTACCCGGACGCCCGCATTTTGCCCGGGTGCTGGTGGAGGAGGATGTCGTCCGGGACAGCGGACAGGCGTTCAAGCGCTATCTGGGGGCCGGTAAACCCGGCGACGTTAAAGCCTGCTGGCCGTCACTGGAGACGGTGGTGCAGTGGATCATCGATGCCGGCGGCGTTGCCGTGGTGGCGCATCCGCGCAAGTACAAGATGACGGCCACGCGTTTGCGGGCCCTGATGAGCGATTTTCGCGCCGCTGGCGGTCATGGGATGGAAGTGCTGACGTCGGGGCAGTCCAGCGGGGATCTGGGCTTTCTCGTGGAGCTGTGCCGGCGGGAGGGTTACCTGGCGTCGCAGGGCAGCGACTTTCATTTTCCCGGCGCGGCCTGGTGCGAACTGGGTCGATTGCCGGGTGTGCTGCCAGACGACCTTGAGCCAGTCTGGCAGCGCCTTCCGGATTACTTCTCCGGCGCGTGGAACAGCAGGTAAAGATCGGTCAGTGAGTCGGGGATGGCATCGGCCATTTCCTGGCTGAGTTTGTCGCTGTTGCGCACCTTTTCGAAGTCCTCGTCCTCGAACAGGCCGGACAGCGCCAGCATCGGCACCAGCAGATCCGCCGCTTCCTTTTCGTTAATACTCAGCCACTCGTCTTCGTGCTGCAGAAAGGTGTCGACGAACCCGGCGCACCAGTTTTCCAGCGCGTTCATGGGGTCGCCGTCCTCGGGCTCCGGCAGCTCCAGCGTCTCTCCCATATCCAGCGATGCCGCCATGGTGTCGCCCAGCTTGCCCACAGCCTGACGGAAGGCATCCGGTACACCGGCGGCGGGCAGCTCGTCGAGTCCCGTGGCGATCAGGAACATGGCTTTCGCGTCCAGCTCGTTGGGGCCGACGACACTGGCGCTGACGACGCCGTGCAGGCCGAAGAAGTCCAGGGCGTCGTCGGCCCAGGGTTCGGCAAACAGGATGTCTTCGACCGCTTCGATTTCTTGGGGAGACAGCATGGGGGTTCACTCCTGATCGGACGCTACAGAGTATAGCGGCTTAATATGCGGCACACAGTATGTCGTCGCATCGTGGTAATCAAGTGACAATAAAAACGGGCCCCGAAGATTCGGGGCCCGTTCGAGAGCGGGCGGGGCCTGAGGCGCGTTGGCCTCCGGTGGCCTTCAGGGCGTCCTTCAGCTGTCGGACGAGCCCTTTTCCTCAGAGGTTGAGGTTTCGCGGGCCGGTGGTTTGTCGGTAGCCGTACCCTGCTTGGCCGCCGCCTCGGCTGCCCGCTGACGCTTGCGGACTTCACGCGGATCGTTGTAGGCGCGGCCGGAAGCCGTTACCGCCGGAGCGGCCTCTTTGTTTTCCGATCCCTTCGCCTGATCCTTGTCGGCATCCTGCCCAGTGGCTGCTTGCGTCGGCTTCTCCGGCTTGGGAGTCGGTTGGGCCGCTTCGGTCGCCGCTGGCTTGGCGCTGTCGCCGGTGTCGGCTTTATCGGGTGTATCGCCTGGTTTGGTGGCAACCGGTTTTTCCTCAGCCGCCTTCTCCGGTTTCGGCTCCCCGGCTACTTTCTCAGAACGATTGCCCGCGTCGGCATCGCCCTTGGCCGTTTCCGCGGCCTGCGGTGGCTTGGGCTCAGTTTTCGGGGCAGGGCGTTCCTGCGCCGGTTTGTCGGCGTTTGCCTCGGCCTTGTCCGCCACCTGATCGGCCGGTTTGGGTTCCGGTCTGGTCGGCGTCGCCTTTGGCTCGGAAGGCTGCTGGTTTGCCGGCTTGCCGGTTTCCTCGGCCGCGGGCTTGGCAGCGACTTCCGGTTTGCCGCCTGATGAGCCTTCCGGCTTGCCGTTTGCGGCGGCCTTCTCCGGTGCCGGCTTGGACGGTGCGGCCGGCTTATTCGGCTGGCTGGTGGATGTTTCTGCCTGCTCCGGGGCCGGTTGTTTGTCGTCTGCCTTGTTGGCTGCCGTCGGCTCCTGAGGCTTGGCATCCTTGGTCTGGTTGCCTTCGGTCGCCACCGGCTCGCGGGGCTGATCCTTGGCCGGTTCCGGCTTGGGCTTCGCCTCGGCCTGCGGCTTATCGTCGGTTTTGGCCGCTTCTGCCGGAGCGGGCGCCGGTTTCTCAGCTGGCTTGCTGTCGCCCGGCTGTGGCTTGTTGGCCTTACGCTCCTCGCTCTGACGCGTGGGCTGCTCTACCGGCGAGCCGTCGCGATTACGCGGGCGGCGTGGCCGACGACGCTTGTTGTCATCGCTGCGAGGCTTGCTGTCGTCACCGCGCGGTTTGCTCTCTTCGCGGTTTGACTGGGCCTGCTTCTCACTCTGCTGGCTGCTGCGGCCCTGTTCCTTGCTCTGCGGGTCGGGCTTGGCCTGATCCGTCTTGTTCTGATCGGGCTTGGCCTGATCCGGTTTGGGCTTGTTGTCCTTCTGGCCCCGCTTGTCGGACTGGCGGTTATCCTTGCGCTTGCGATCGCCGCCCTTGTTGCCGTCCTGGGACTTCTGTTGTTGCTGGCCCTTGTTCTGACCCTGCTGGTCGGACTGATCCGGCTGGTCGCCGCTGCGACGGCCGCGACTGCGGCGCTTGCCGCCGCCTTCGTCCGGTGACTGGCGACGATTGTTTTCACCCTGGCGGCGATTCTGGTTGCCGCTGCCGCTACGGTTGTCGTCACGGGCAACGCGGGACTTGCGACGATCCTGACGACCACCGCCGGTGTCGCGACGCTGGGACTGGTTGCGACGGTCCTGCTGGTTCTTGTCGCTGCCGGATTCACTCTGTGCCGGCTCTTCGCTGAAGAATGCCGAGAGCTTGCGGGACAGGCGCTTGAACAGTCCTTCTTCCTGCTGCTCCTGGGGCTGCGGCTGTTCAGCGGCGCGAGGGGCCGGAGCGACCGGGCGAATGCCTTTGACGGCGGCCTCTTCACGGGGCGGCTGTTCGCGGGCGACGCGCGTCTCGACGGTTTCCTCTTCCTTGAAGTCCTGGGCCAGCTCGTAGCTTGAGCCCCGTTCGACGGCGCTGACTTCGTCCTCGCGGACACGCAGGATTTCAAAGTGCGGCGTGTCGATGTGCGGGTTCGGAACCACCAGCACCGTCACTTCCTGGCGGGCCTCGATGTCGGCGAGCTGCTTGCGCTTCTCGTTGAGCAGGAAAGTCGCCACGGACACCGGCACAATGGCGCGGACCTCGCCGGTCTTGTCCTTGGAGGACTCCTCGTAGATCAGGCGCATGATGCTCAGCGCCAGCGACTCGATCCCGCGGATGGTGCCCTGGCCGTCACAGCGCGGGCAGACTTCACTGCGGGTCTCGCCCAGGGAGGGGCGCAGGCGTTGACGGGACATTTCCAGCAGGCCGAAGCGGGAGATCTTGCCCACCTGGACACGGGCGCGGTCCAGTTCCAGCGCTTCGCGGACTTTCTGTTCGACTTCGCGCTGGTGCTTGGCCGGAGTCATGTCGATGAAGTCGATCACGATCAGACCGCCGATATCACGCAGGCGCAGCTGGCGGGCGATTTCCTCGGCCGCTTCCAGGTTGGTCTGCAGCGCGGTTTCTTCGATGTCGTGACCTTTGGTGGCCCGCGACGAGTTGATGTCGATAGACACCAGGGCCTCGGTCGGGTCGATCACGATGGAGCCACCAGACGGCAGCTTCACTTCGCGCTGGAACGCGGTCTCGATCTGGCCTTCGATCTGGTATCGGCTGAACAGCGGGATTTCGTCCTTGTACAGCTTGATCTTGTTCTCGAAGGAGGGCATGACCGCCTGGACAAAGCTCAGGACATCTTCGTGCACCACTTCGGAGTCGATCAGTACTTCGCCGATGTCCTGGCGCAAGTAGTCGCGTACGGCGCGAATAATAACGTTGCTTTCCTGATGGATCAGGAACGGGGCCTGACGGCTGGCGGACGCGTCGGTAATGGCCTGCCAGATCTGGGTCAGGTAGTTGAGGTCCCACTGCAGCTCTTCGGAGCTGCGGCCGATGCCCGCGGTGCGCACGATCACACCCATGTTGCGGGGCACTTCAACGCCGTTCATGGCTTCCTTGAGCTGGGCGCGCTCCTCGCCCTCGATGCGGCGGGAAATGCCGCCGGCGCGAGCGTTGTTGGGCATCAGCACCAGGTAACGGCCGGCCAGGGAAATGAACGTGGTCAGGGCCGCGCCCTTGTTGCCGCGCTCTTCCTTGTCGACCTGAACAATGACTTCCTGGCCTTCTTTCAGGACGTCCTTGATGTTGATCTTGCCGTCAATGTCCTTGGGGGACTTGCTGAAGTATTCCTTGGAGATTTCCTTGAGAGGGAGGAAGCCGTGACGCTCGGCGCCGAAGTCTACGAAGGCGGCTTCAAGGCTGGGCTCGATACGGGTGATCTTGCCCTTGTAGATGTTGGATTTCTTCTGTTCCCGGTTGCTCGCTTCGATGTCGAGATCGAAGAGACGTTGTCCGTCTACCAAAGCAACACGCAACTCCTCGGGGTGAGTTGCATTGATCAGCATTCTTTTCATGAAGAACGAGTTTCCTGTCGGTTACGACGGAAACCGGCCGAATCGGCGCTCATCGGCGAGGCAGGATAGCGGTGGCTGAATGACAACAGCCGGACACAGTCAGACGTAGGCGGCAAGCCGCTCCAGGGGTCTGAGAACACTCACGGCTTGTTGCTCCTGCGTTTGCGGGGAAAAACCGTAACGATTCAGTGTCGGTTGAAACATACTATCCAGTTCAAGTTCACACCGGCTCCAAGGTCTCACGTCATATTCATAAGCTGGACGGCCCGGGCCGGCGTGATTCAAATGATTCTTCGCGATGTCACCCGCCGGTTTTCCGTGCGGATTGAACATGTCCACCTTCAAACCCCGGATCCCCATGGATCAACAGGCGTCGAGGCGGTGCCTTCTGCTCTCTGCGCGACGGCCTGGTCTGTCTCGGGCCGCCAGCATTCAAAGTCTTGACTCGTGTCGGTATACTTCCGGCTCGCTTGGATCGATTACCTTACTGTATGAGGTCGATTAGAGCATAAAAGCAGGCCGGAACATAACAGCAATGTTTCGGGCCGTCAATCCTGCACAGAACCTCCGGAATGCCACCTCACTATGCCCAGGCAGAAACCCGCAAGAAACCGTCCCGGCCGTTCGCGTCCCGCCAACCGCAAAGCCCGTCCGTCCGCTGGTACGGATAGACGTGCCCGGCGCGAAGCGGCCAAGCCCGCCGCCCGGCCACAGTCCGCGTCGCCGAACGCGCCCGAGCCCGTCAAGACCAGAGTGCGTTGGGTGTCCATCGATGAGGATGGTGCCGGGCAGCGGCTTGACAACTTCCTGCTGACCCAGCTTAAAGGGGTGCCCAAGAGCGTCGTCTATCGGATCGTGCGTAAGGGCGAAGTGCGCATCAACAAAAAGCGCGCCAAGCCGGACACGCGCCTGACGGCGGGCGACCAGGTGCGTATCCCGCCAGTGGTCAGCCAGGAGAAGCCGCCGGCGCCGGTGCCGGGTGCCCGCGTTCGCAAGCTGGTTGAGGCGGCGATCCTGTTCGAGAGCGACGATCTCCTGGTCGTCAACAAACCCCAGGGGATGGCCGTGCACGGCGGCAGCGGCCTGAGTTTCGGTCTGATTGAGGCGCTCAGGGCGGCGCGGCCGGAGGCGCGCTTTCTCGAGCTGGTGCACCGGCTCGATCGCGATACCTCCGGTTTGATTATGGTGGCCAAGAAGCGATCGGCGTTGCGGCATCTGCAGGACGAGATCCGCGCCAAACGTGTCACCAAGCATTATCACGCGTTGGTGGCGGGGCATTGGCCCGCAGGGCGCACCGAGGTGGATGTCCCGCTGGAGCGATTCGAGTTGCGTTCGGGGGAGCGGATGGTGCGGGTGTCGGACGCCGGCAAAACGGCGCTGACCCGCTACCGAGTTCTGGAGCTGTTCGACGGCTACAGCTTGGTCCAGGCGTTTCCGGTCACCGGTCGCACCCACCAGATCCGTGTGCACTCGGCTTTTGCCGGTCATCCGATAGCGGGTGACGACAAGTATATGGATGATGTCAGTCTCAAGGCATTTCGAAGTCAGGGTGGTCAGCGGTTGATGCTCCATGCCTTTGCGCTCGAGCTGACGCTGCCGAACGGCGAAACGGCAAGGTTCGAGGCGGCCTACGAGGCGGTCTTCGAGCAGCTGATGGAGCGGTTGAAAGCCCGGCGAGCCGCCCAGACGGCAGGTCCGGAGTAACCAGGCGGCAGACCAGAATCAGATTGTGCAAAGAGAAGGAGTATTCGTGACCCCGAAAGTCGTTATTTTTGACTGGGACGGCACCCTCATCGATTCCGTCGATCATATCGCCGGCAGTCTGCATCAGGCGGCAACCGAGCTGGGATTCCCGGCCCGCGAGATGGATGCCTATCGCGATATCATCGGTCTGGGCATCGTGGAGGCGCTGCAGACGCTGTATCCCGGTATGAGTGAAGCGGAGGTGCAGGCGATGCGGGAGGGCTACGCCAGGCACTTCTTTACCAAGAAAACCGCGCCGCAGAATATTTTCCCCGGGATCGGTGAGTTGTTGGTGGACCTGAAAACCGGCCGTGCCCAGTTGGCGGTGGCGACCGGAAAAAGTCGTCGCGGGATGACGCGGGCGCTTGCGTCGAGTGGGTTGGGGCCGCACTTCGCCATCACCCGTTGCGCCGACGAGACCCGCTCCAAGCCGGACCCGGCGATGTTGCATGAGATTCTGGCGCACTTTGATATCGCGCCCGATGAGGCCGTGATGATCGGGGATACGGTTTACGACATGGAAATGGCCCAGCGAATCGGGATGCCGGCCATTGGCGTGGAGTGGGGTGTTCATAAGCGCGACCGTCTCGAGCTCTATGCGCCGCAGGCGGTTGTCGAGGATGTGCCGGGGTTGCGGCGGGCTCTCGAGCTCGACACATCGGCGTAAGGCGTCCCGGGTCCAGCGGGCGATTGATACGAACGGTCTAACGATAACGCAGTAAGGAAGCGAGCATGTCTGATTGGGATGGTGATAAACGGTCGGGATGGGATTCCGAGCAAAACACAGCGGATGCGTCAAGCAAGAGCACGGACAAGGGTCGGGACTGGAAGCTGATCGAGAAGCTGGTCATGTCGCTGCAGTCGGAGCAGCGTAAGAGTCGGCGTTGGGGGATCTTCTTCAAGGCGCTCACCTTTATCTACCTTTTTGCGCTGCTGTTCATGTTGCGCGGGCCGGTGAGTGAGGGGCTGGATGCCTCAGCGGGGCCTCATACCGCTCTGGTAGAGATCAACGGCCCCATCGCCGCCGATGAAGAAGCCAGCGCTGACAATATTGTGGGAGCGCTGCGGGATGCTTTCGAGGCGCCGGATGCCCGGGCGGTGGTGTTGCGCATCAACAGTCCGGGGGGCAGTCCGGTGCAGGCGGGTTACGTGAATGACGAGATTGAGCGTCTCAAGGCGGAGCACCCGGACAAGAAGGTCTACGCGGTGATCTCCGATATCGGGGCGTCTGGCGCCTATTACATCGCCGTGGCCGCGGACGAGATCTATGCCGATAAAGCCAGTCTGGTGGGATCGATTGGCGTCGTGGCCGGCGGGTTCGGATTCACTGGGCTCATGGACAAGGTGGGGGTCGAGCGCCGGCTCTATACGGCCGGCGAGAACAAGGCTTTCCTGGATCCGTTTTCACCCGAGAAACCGGGCGAAGTCGATTTCTGGCAAAACGTCCTGGAAACCACGCATCAGCAGTTCATCGAACAAGTGCGTGAAGGGCGTGGCGATCGCCTGAAGGAAAGCGACGAGCTGTTCAGTGGTCTGGTGTGGACCGGCGAACAGGCGCAGGATCTGGGGCTGGTCGACGGCCTTGGCAGTGCCAGCTACGTGGCCCGCGATATCGTGGGTGCCGAAGAGTTGATCGATTACAGTCGCCGGCCGTCTCCCTTCAAGCAGTTGATCGAGGAGCTGGGTGTGTCGGTTGGCAGTGGTCTGGCCGACACGCTGGTTCAGTCCCGTCTGGAGTTGCGATAGGCCGCGGCAATCGGTTCGATGCCCTGTTCGGCCAGCAGGTCAATAAGCGCGATCAGTGGCAGGCCAATCAGGCTGTTGGGGTCGCGCCCCTCGAAGCTGCGGAACAGGGCGATGCCCAGTCCCTCCATTCGAAAGCTGCCGGCGCAGTCGTAGGGCTGCTCCACGTTGAGGTACTGGTCGATTTGCTCCTCGCTCAGGTCGCGGAAGTGGACGCGGAACGGTTCCACCAGGCTCCAGGTGTTGCCGGAATCGGCATCGGTCAGCGCCAGCCCTGTCAGGAACAGGACCGACTGGCCGCTGCAGGCCGCCAGTTGTCGGCATGCGGTCTCATGGCTGCCGGGTTTGGCCAGCAGCGTTCCGTCGGCCAGTTCCGCCACCTGGTCCGAACCGATAATCAGGTGTCCGGGATGGCGCTCGGCGAGGGCGGCCGCTTTTTCCTCGGCCAGTCGCAGGGCCAGCTCTTCCCCGCGCTCTCCCGGTTGCGGTGTTTCGTCGATATCCGGGGAGGCGCACGTGAACGGCAGGCGCAGGCGTTCCAGCAGTGCTTTTCGATAAGGCGAGGATGAGGCGAGCAACAGCGGTTTAGGGAGCATGGCGATCCGGGGCGTCAGAGTTGAAAGGTTAAAGCGAGACTCAGAATACCTGACTCGGGAAATGGCCGAAATCCTGATTCCTTGATTGTATCCGGTTGTGGAAAGGCTGGTAGTTGCCGAAATAACGGGCAGAAGCCTTTGACAGGGCGGGGGTTGGGCCCTAAAATTGCGCGCCTATGTCGAATGCCGAGCTGCCCCGGATCGTTGACCCGAACAAATTCGCTGAACAGAAAGCGAATCTGGAAGGGGTCATTGCGTTGCGTTCCCTCTCTCGTTTTGCAGGTTTGCTGCAGGAAGTGGAAGGCGATGTCCGAGTGCATTTGCAGTTTGGAATGGATGCGGAGCGGCGCCGTGTTGTTGAAGGGCGTCTGGAAGCACCGGTTGTGCTGGAGTGCCAGCGCTGTATGTCGCCCATGCAGACCACGCTCAACTCCACGTTCAAGCTGGGATTGGTGATCAGTGACGAACAGGCGCGTCAGTTGCCGCGTGAACTTGAGCCTTTCCTGATTGAAAGCTTTGAGGCGGATCTCTGGCAGTTGGTCGAAGACGAACTGTTGCTGGCAATGCCGCCTTATCCGTTGCATGAGCGGGATCAGTGCCCGGCAGCGGAAACGCTCGAGTCGCTCGAAGGTCAGGTTGACGAAAACCCGGCCGACGAACCGGAGCAGCGCGAGAATCCGTTCAGCGTTCTGGCGGAACTCAAGAAAAAAGACGATCACTGATTCGCAGTGCGTCGCGGAGCAGGTCGACCACCGGGCAGGTCCGGTGTCGGCGCATTGATTGTTTACGCATTGATAGTTTAATAGCTCAGGAGTTTATACCATGGCTGTACAACAGAACCGTAAGACCCGCTCCAAGCGCGGCATGCGTCGTTCTCACGATGCGCTGGGCACTGCGGCCCTGTCTGTGGATTCCTCCACAGGTGAAGTGCATCGTCGTCACCACGTGTCTCCCGACGGTTTCTACCGTGGGAAGCAGGTGGTTGAAGCGCGCGACGAGTAATCGTCGGGCGTGACGGCGCCGACGGCCCCTGATTCATTGATTGCATGTTGCATAGTGGGTAAACGGTGAATTCCATCACCATTGCCATCGATGCCATGAGCGGTGATCGCGGGCCGGCTGTTGCCGTATCCGCAGCGCTTGATGCGGTGCGCGAAAACGAAGCCTTGAGCGTCATTCTGGTTGGACAACAGAGTGAGCTTGAGGCTTTTCTGTCTGAGCCCCATCCCCGTATCCGGATTGTCGAGGCCGTCGACACGGTCCGGATGAACGAACGCCCCTCCCACGCCCTGCGTCACAAACAGCATTCTTCCATGGCCGTTGCCCTGCGACTGGTGCGCGATGGCGAAGCCCAGGGGTGCGTCAGTGCCGGTAATACGGGCGCTCTGATGGCGTTCGGTCGCTCCCTGCTGCGCATGTATCCGGGGATCGAGCGGCCAGCCATCGTCAAGCTGATTCCGTCCCTGCGTGGTCGCTGCCATGTACTGGACCTGGGCGCGAATGTCGATGCCAGCGCCGAGAACCTCTACCAGTACGCGCTCATGGGGTCACTCATGGCGGCGGCGGTTAACAACCTGCAGGAGCCGCGCGTGGCCCTGTTGAATGTGGGCGAGGAGGAGATCAAGGGGAACGAGCAGGTGCGCCTGGCGTCGCATATGCTGGCCCAGTGCGAGACGCTCAATTACATTGGTTACGTGGAGGGCAGCGACCTGTTCCGCGACGTCGCCGATGTGGTGGTGTGCGACGGTTTTGTCGGCAATATCGCCCTCAAGACCGGTGAGGGTGTGGCGAGCATGCTCATGGAGCTGCTGGATCAGACCTTTACCCGCACGCTCTACGGGCGCATCATCGGCTGGCTGGCGCGCCCCACTCTGACGCGCCTCCTGAAAACCATCGACCCTTCCCGCCACAACGGCGCCAGCCTGCTTGGGCTGCAGGGCGTGGTGATCAAGAGCCACGGCAATGCCAATGAGCGGGCCATGCTCGCGGCCATTCGCCAGGCGTTTCGCGAAGTGAAGCTGGAAGTGCCTCGTCGCATCAATGAGCAACTGGACGAATGGATGATCTGACACCCCGTGTTTTGTGTCTGCAAGGCTTGTACCATTGGCTAATCTTACAGAACACCAAACAGGGGTAGACTGAGCGCCATGAAATCAGCATTTCTTTTCCCGGGTCAGGGCTCACAATCGGTTGGTATGCTTGGCGATGCCGCTGAGGCTTGGCCGATCATTGCCGAGACCTTTGATGAAGCCTCCCAGGTCCTCGGATTTGACCTGCGGTCGATCTGCAAGAACGGTCCCGAGGAAGACCTCAATTCCACCGCGATTACCCAGCCTGCGCTGCTCACGGCAAGCGTCGCGCTGTGGCGGCAGTGGTTCGTGGCCGGTGGTCCGCGCCCGGAGTTCTTAGCCGGTCACAGTCTGGGCGAATACAGTGCCCTGGTGGCTGCTGAAAGCCTGAACTTCTTCGACGCGGTCAAGCTGGTGCGTCTGCGCGGCGAACTGATGCAGAGTGCGGTGCCAGCCGGTGAGGGCCGCATGGCGGCGGTGCTGGGGCTGGAAGACGACGTTGTCATCGCCGCCTGCGAGGAAGCCGCTGAGGGCGAAGTGGTCGCGGCCGTCAACTTCAACGCACCGGGTCAGGTGGTCATTGCGGGTAACGCTTCGGCCGTGGATCGCGCCATCGACATCTGTAAAGGGAAGGGGGCCAAACGGGCCCTGCCGCTGCCGGTCAGCGTGCCATCCCACTGCTCCCTTATGAAGCCGGCGGCCGACGAGCTGGCCAAGGCGCTGGATGAGGTGGATTTCAACGACGCTGTCATCCCGGTGGTGCAGAATGTCAATGCGGCGCCGGAACAGTCCAGCGATACGCTGAAGGAAAACCTGCTGCAGCAGCTGTACTCCCCGGTCCTGTGGACCGATTCAGTGCGCTATCTGAGTGAAGAGGGTGCGTCGGTGGCGATCGAGTGCGGTGCGGGCAAGGTGCTGGCCGGGCTGGCCAAGCGAATCGATCGCAATCTGTCCGTGTTTGGCATTGAAGCGCCGGACACGCTGCAAAAAGCGCTGGATGGCGTAAACGGTTAAGTTTTCAGGAGAAACGACGTTATGTCGCTGCAAGGCAAGGTAGCCCTGGTTACCGGGGCCAGTCGAGGTATTGGCCGGGAAATTGCTAAACAACTCGCAGACGGCGGTGCTACCGTCGTCGGCACCGCGACCTCCGAGTCTGGCGCCGAGGCAATCAGCCAGGCGCTGGCGGAGAAGGGCGGTTACGGCATCGTGATGAACGTTGCCGACGCGGACAGCATCAGCGACGGGATCAAGGCCATCACGGAGAAATCCGGCGCGCCGGTGATCCTGGTCAATAACGCGGGGATTACCCGCGATAACCTGTTGATGCGGATGAAGGATGATGACTGGGATGCGGTCATCAACACCAACCTCAGCGCTATCTACCGCACCAGCAAGGCGGTATTGCGTGGTATGGCCAAGGCCCGCTGGGGTCGCATCATCAACATCAGTTCTGTCGTTGCCGGTATGGGTAACCCAGGGCAGGTCAATTACTGTGCGGCCAAAGCCGGTGTTGAGGGGATGACCCGCAGCCTGGCGAAAGAGATGGCCAACCGTGGTATCACGGTCAACAGTGTGGCGCCCGGATTCATCGATACCGATATGACGAAGAAACTGGACGACAGTCAGCGGGAGGCTATGATGAATGTCATTCCTGCGGGTCGTCTGGGCGAGCCGGAAGAGGTCGCTGCGGTGGTCGGGTTCCTGGCCTCCGAGCAGTCGGCGTACATCACCGGCGAATCCATTAACGTGAACGGCGGTATGTTCATGGGATAATGGGGCTTGTGGTAATTCGTTGAACGACAAGTCTTTAGCTTCAAACCCTGCTTGTTTGCGGGTGGGGATTACACTAAACTGCACGCAAAATTAGTGCTTGGTTGCGAATTAAGTGAGGAAAATATGAGTACAGTCGAAGAGCGCGTGAAGAAGATTGTCTGTGAACAGCTGGGCGTCAAGGAGTCTGAAGTTCAGAACACTTCTTCTTTCGTAGAGGATCTGGGCGCGGATTCACTGGACACTGTTGAGCTGGTAATGGCCCTCGAAGAAGAGTTCGAGACCGAGATTCCCGATGAGGAAGCCGAGAAGCTGACCAGCGTTCAGGACGCGATCGACTACATCGTCGCGCACACCTGATACTCAGCCAGTATTGAAAGCCAAGCAGAAGCCGTCCTTAGTCGGATTATTAAGGACGGCTTTTTTATTGGTGCGAATCCGCCGGGATTCGTGCCAATTGTTCGTTGTGCCTCCCCGGTGCAGCCGGGCTGTCACAAAAGCGTCACCCGTATTTGCGATAAACCCGCGGGTTGCGGCTCGATAACGCATTCTACCTTCCGCCGATTGGTGGCGGGGTGGGATGGCGGGATAATAACTACCCAAGGAAAGCGCTGAGCGGTAGCGGCAAGGGTCGCACCACGGCAGCATTCGTAAAGCAATAGGTGAATCAATGATTTCTGGACGACGTGTCGTAGTCACCGGTCTCGGTATGGTGTCCCCGCTGGGCAGCGATGTGGCTTCATCCTGGGCGGGTATCCGCGAAGGCAAGAGCGGCATCGGCCCCATCGAGCGATTCGATGCAACCGACTTCAACACCCGGATTGGCGGAGCGGTCAAGGATTTTGACCTGGAAACCTATCTGAGCCCGAAGGATGCCCGCAAGATGGATGCCTTCATCCACTACGGCATCGCGGCGGCGACCCAGGCGGTGCAGGACAGCGGGCTGGACGTCGAGAACGCGGCCGATCCCGATCGGGTCGGAATTGCGATTGGCTCCGGCATCGGAGGCCTGGAATACATTGAGAAGAACGTTCTGATTCTGGAAGACAAGGGGCCCCGCAAGGTGTCGCCTTTCTTCGTGCCGGCCTCGGTCATCAACATGGTGGCGGGCAATGTCGCTATCCGTTTTGGCTTCAAGGGCCCGAATATTGCCATCACCACAGCCTGTACCACCGGCACCCATAACATCGGCTACGCCGCGCGCACGATCCAGTACGGCGACGCGGACGTGATGCTGGCGGGCGGGTCGGAGATGGCGACCACGCCCACCGGTATTGCCGCCTTCGGCTCGGCGCGGGCCTTGTCCACGCGTAACGACGAGCCGGAAAAGGCCAGCCGGCCGTGGGACAAGGACCGCGATGGTTTCGTCCTCAGCGACGGCTCCGGGGTGCTGGTTCTTGAGGAGCTGGAACACGCCAAGCGTCGCGGTGCGACCATCTACGGCGAGGTGATCGGCTTCGGCATGAGCGATGACGCCCACCACATTACGGCGCCGTCGGGTGAGGGCGCCCAGCGCGCCATGAGCAACGCTATCCGGGATGCCGGAATTGACGTGTCCGAGATTGGCTACATCAACGCTCACGGAACCTCCACGTCGGTGGGCGATGTGGCGGAAGTGGATGCGGTCAAGGCCGTGTTCGGCGATCACGCCCGGAAGCTGGCGATGTCCAGCACCAAGTCCATGACCGGCCACCTGCTGGGTGCGGCGGGGGCTGTGGAAGCGATTTTCTCGCTGCTGGCGCTGCGCGATGGCGTGTTACCACCGACCATCAACCTGGATAACCCGGATGAGGGTTGTGACCTGGACTTCGTCGCGCACAAAGCCCGCGAAGCGAGCATCTCCGCCGCGCTGTCCAATTCCTTCGGTTTTGGAGGCACCAACGGCACGTTGATTTTCCGTCGCCACGACGGCTGATCACACCGTGCTTGAGTGTCTCTGGGCCGACGCCGACGGTGTGCCTCCCCTGGATCGGGGGTTGGCCTACGGCGACGGACTGTTTGAGACCATCCGGATCAACGGTCACGTCGCCTCGCTTGGCGAGCGCCACCTGCGTCGCATGCAGCGCGATGCGGCCCGGCTCGGTATTTCGGTGTCCTATGCCGAACTGGCCGATGCCCTGGAGCGCGCCGTCGAGCGATACGCCGGGCCCGCACCCTGGGTCCTCAAGCTGTTGCTGACCCGGGGCGTTGGCGGCCGTGGCTATCGCCCGCCGGAGCCGGCGCACCCTTGCCTTATCATCTCTCACAGCCCCATGCCAGCGGTGCCTGAGGCGCCGGTGGCCGTCGACATCTGGTCGCATCCCCTGGTTATCGATCCCTTGCTGGCGGGCATCAAGCACCTCAACCGCCTGCCGCAGGTGATGGCCAGCCGCGCCATGCCGGACTGGGCCTGGGAAACGCTCATGACCGACGTGGATGGCGCCCTTGTCGAAGGCTCCCGGACCAACCTGATCGCGCTGGCTGGAACGGTTTGCATCACGCCCCCTGCCGGAGAGCTGGCAGTAGCCGGTGTCGCCCGGGAGGCTTTGCTGGAGGCGTTGCCGGACCTGGGCCTGTCGCTGGAGGAGCGAGCGGTCACGGACGCCGATATGACGCACCCGGAGTTTGGCGGCCTCTTACTGACCAACAGTGTCGTCGGTGGCGTCGCAATCGAACGGATCGGCGAGCAGCGGTTGCCTATCACGGAGCGCCTTGCCACAATCCGATCCTTTCTGGCGGATGCAGTTGGATCCTGATCTTGTTGAAACGTGTCTTTCTCTCTGGCCTGTTGTTGCTGGTACTGGTTATCGGCGCTGCGGGCATCTGGCTCTGGCAGGGTTTCAAGACCCTGGAAAAACCGGTGACCCTGGCCCAGCCGGTGCTGTTTGAAGTTGCTCCCGGCAGCAGCTTCAGTGGCGTGGCGCGCCAGCTTGAGCAGCGAGGGCTGCTGGACGATTCCCTGTGGTTGCGTCTCTGGGGGCGCTTGCATCGGGATCGGAATCTGGTCCAGGCGGGAACCTACGAGTTCACCGGTGGCGATACCGCGCTGACCATGGTCGACAAAATGGTGAGTGGCGACACCAAGACCTGGCAGGTGCAGTTCATCGAGGGCTGGCGCTTCCGCGACCTTCGCAAAGCGCTGGCGGCGCACGGCCATCTGACCCGCGAGCTGACCGGCCTTTCGGATGAAGACGTGATGGCCAGGCTGGGGCATCCGGACCAGCATCCCGAGGGGCGCTTCTTTCCGGATACCTATGTGTTCACCGGGCATGAGTCCGATCTGGATATCCTGCGGCGCGCCTACGATCGGATGCAGTCCATTCTTGATGAAGAATGGGCTGGTCGCGCCGACGATCTGCCGTACGAGTCTGCCTATGAGGCGCTGATCATGGCCTCCATTGTCGAGAAGGAAACCGGCGTGCCCCGGGAACGCGGCCAGATTGCCGGTGTTTTCGTGCGCCGGCTGGAGAAGGGCATGCGCCTGCAGACCGACCCCACGGTGATCTACGGTATGGGGGATGACTACGACGGCAACATCACCCGCCGGAATCTGCGTACCACGACGCCCTACAACACCTACCGGATTGCCGGCCTGCCGCCCACGCCCATCGCCCTGCCGGGCCGGGAGGCGATTCATGCCGCCCTGCACCCGGAAGAGGGTGATACCCTGTATTTTGTGGCCCGGGGCGATGGCTCGCACGTGTTCTCGCGAACCTTCCGGGAACACCAGAATGCGGTCCGTCAGTACCAACTCCAGCGGCGTGATGACTATCGCTCATCGCCGCCATCCAGCGAGGCGGAGCAGGAATGAGTCGCGGTCGTTTCATTACCTTTGAAGGTACCGAAGGGGTTGGCAAGTCGACTCAGCTCCGCTTTGCCGAGGAGTGGCTGAAGCAGCGTCAGGTAGACGTTGTGGTCACCCGCGAACCTGGCGGTACGCCGCTGGCGGAAACCATCCGCGAGGTCCTGCTGGCGCCGCGCGATGAGCGTATGGATGACCTGACCGAACTGCTGCTGGTGTTCGCCGCTCGTGCGCAGCATCTGAACCAGTTGATCCGTCCTCACCTCGCCGCCGGGCGCTGGGTGCTGTGCGACCGCTTTACGGACGCGACATACGCGTATCAGGGCGGCGGTCGCGGGCTGTCGATACAGGCCATCGAGCAGCTCGAGAACCTGGTCCAGGGCGCGATGCGGCCGGATCACGTGGTCCTGCTGGATGCTCCGGTCGAAGTGGGGATGGC
The DNA here is from genome assembly GCF_011421605.1 of Marinobacter sp. JSM 1782161. NCBI lineage: Bacteria > Pseudomonadati > Pseudomonadota > Gammaproteobacteria > Pseudomonadales > Marinobacteraceae > Marinobacter > Marinobacter sp. JSM 1782161. Next base: position 1,027,461 of record NZ_WSSA01000002.1, on the reverse strand, counting down.
GCGGGCCCGCAAGCGGGGCGAGCTGGATCGCTTCGAACAGGAAGCGGTGGACTTTTTCGAGCGCATTCGCCGGACCTACCTGGCACGAGCAGAACAATGGCCGGCGCGCTATCACGTTCTCGATGCCGCCCAGACCGTCGAGTGTGTCAGCGCGTCGCTCGGCGCTGCCCTGACGCGTATCCTGGGCGACTCCGCTGACTGAACGGCCTCACCGCCTGCCATCGCCGCTTTCAATGCCCACGACCTGAATGTCTGCTACGCTTTCAGCGTGTGAGCAAATAATAATCAGCCGTCTTTCGCGCCAGCCCAGTGCGCGTCTCATCGGATGGTGAACGATACGGAGCCAGCCGTCCCTTTCGTCCCTGTATGCAGTCGATGACTCCGGCCCTCGAGCCGCGAAGCATGGAGGGAAAGGATCATGTCCAAAGCGATAGTCGTTTGCTGCGATGGCACCTGGAATCAGGTGGGTGGCAAGCCCGCGCAGCCCGCATCGTCCAATGTGCTCAAGTGTGTGCGTGGCCTCAAGGCCCACTCCGGCCGGCGTGACCAGGTGGTCTACTACGACGATGGCCTGGGGAATGGCGGCCGTCTCGATCGATGGCTGGCCGGCCTTTTCGGCAACGGTATGACCGCCAGTCTGCTGCAGGCCTACCGCTTTATTGCCAATAACTGGGCCCCCAGCGACGATATTTACCTGCTCGGGTTCAGCCGCGGTGCCCATTGCGTGCGTCGACTGGCCGACTTTATTCATGTGATGGGACTGATCGGCAAGTCGGAGTTGCACCATCTGCCGGACGCCCACCGCTGGTACCGTGCGGAGTCCGGGGCCGAACGGAGCCGGCTACCGCGCGCTGCGCTGGTGGAGGAGTTGAGGCAGTCGAGCCGTCGAATCCCGGTCCGCTTCCTGGGAGTGTTCGACACCGTTGGTGCGAACGGGCTGCCGGTGCCCGGTTTGAGGCGATGGTCAAAAGACCGGATCGGGTTCCACGATACCCATCTGTCAGATTCCGTATCCTATGCCGTTCAGGCCATGGCGATTGACGAATGTCGCACGCCGTTCCGGCCGGACCTCTGGACCCACTCCAGCTCGGAAACGTCGCATCAGGCGGCAACCCTGTCGCATCATACGCTCCAGGTCTGGCTACCGGGTATGCACGGTGATGTCGGTGGCGTCGTCACGGAGTGCGGTCTGTCGGAGCTGGCGTTGCAGTTCATGATCGGCCAGGCCAACCAGCATGGGCTGGAATGGCAGCTGGGAGGCATTTTTTCCACCGATCCGGACGATCGCATCGCGGCGCCAATAGGCGACAGTGTCAGTGCGCTTTACCGGCTGATGGGGGATTATCATCGGCCGATCGGTGCGGTCCAGCGTGAAGCGCAGGGCCTGGCGCCGGCGATCACCGAGAAGCTCCATGTGGCCGCCGTGGAGCGTCTGGAGATGGGGGTGCCGATTCACAACCGGCATAACCTGGAGCGGGCTCTGGCGGCGGAGACTCCGATCTACCATGAACGACGCCACCTGCGCCTGACGGTACCGGAATCCCTGTCGGTGGCCGATATGCCGGATGTGGGGGAAGTCTGCACGCTGGTCGACATGTCGGAGTCCGGAGCACGCTTGTACTACAGTGGCAACGGCTCGGTAGCGGCCGGCGGCGAAGTGCGGCTGCGCCATCCGCGCATCGGCGATCGTACCGCCCGGGTACGTTGGTGCAGCGGCAGCGAGGCGGGTGTCGAGTTCGCGGCGTGAGCGCGTGGCGCAGGTGATTCGCGTTTGCAGATGTGTTTAAATGGGCGACAATCTTTCCGACGGTCCGGCCCCGGTTATGTTGAGCGCGCGAGTTCTGAAGCTCCCAGAAAATGCCTGTCAGCACGAGCACGAGCACCATCAGGTGGTGATTGGCCTGCAAGGGGCATCCGGCCTGGCGGGGCAGGGTTGGGGCGTCGATCTGGACAGCCGGCGTGCCTGCCTGGTGCCGACAGAAACCACCCATGATTATTACGGCAACGATGACAATCACGTCCTCGTGATCGATCTCGACCCTCACGTGCCGGCCCTTTCCAATCCCCGTCATGCGGATTACGACCGTCTGGCGCCGCTGTTTGACCGCCCCTTCCACCTGGACATGGATAACCGGCTACAGAGCCTGATCCACCTGTGCGCGTCGGAACTCAACCTGGCCCCGGACAACCGTTCCATGCATGAGCATTTTGCGTCCGGCATCATCCACTGCCTGTCGCAGCGCCTGGGTAACGGTAACCAGCCGCGTCGCAAACGGCAGACCCTGGATACGTCAGCCATACGCCGTTTCGTGCGCCAGAACCTGCACCGTAAGATCACCATCCGGGACCTGGCCGGTGAAGCGTGCCTGAGCGTGAGCCGTTTCCACGAGACCTTCCGTGAGATGACTGGCATGAGCCCGCATCAATACATCATTCACGCCAGGCTCGAACGTGCTACCGAGCTGCTTGGGGAGCCGCGACTTTCACTGGCCGAGATCAGCCTGAGAACCGGGTTCTCCAGCCAGGGCGCGCTGACCAACGCCATGAAAAAGTATCGGGGCATTACCCCGTCGGCGTTGCGTTGAGATGACAAACGTCATCCAAACAGGGTTGAACGTACTTTTTTGCAAAAAAATCGTAGTTTCCTGCAAGCCGTACGGGCTTTCCCTGACTACATTAGCGGACTAGGTTCGGACCTTTTCAAGCCGCGTCTTTCCGGTTGTCGGTCGTTCGCCCCGGGTGAGGGGCATCACTGCGGAAGGGCCGTTCCACCAGCCTGCCATTGACGCCATGATCCCTCAGTGGCGCCGGCAGGGCATCGATTGTCGAAAGGCAGTGTTCTGGTTCCGGTCATTTGTGCTGAACCGGCCATGAAATCCCGCAGACGGTTGGTCCGGGACCGCTACGGGAAACAGGCGCAGTCTTACTTGCGCTTTGTCACGCAAAACCCGGACATAAAACACGACATCAGTCGGAAGGAATGCGTTATTGCTCTCTGGACGCAAAAACAGTCTAGAGTACAAGGGTGTAGGCCGACTTCTTCAAGCCGGGGGCTGGAAGAGGGCTGAAAGTGCCAATAACGCATCGCACCACGCTGTATCCGGGCGGGTGTGAAAGGACCATAAAAAGAAGTTCTTTTTACTAGCGGACGGGGAGAATCACCAGATGGTGGGAAGTAACGTCGGGGTCACTGTGACCTTTATTATCTACATCCTGTTGATGCTGGCCATTGGCTACATCGCATGGAAACGCACATCCAACCTGTCGGATTACGTTCTGGGTGGCCGGAGTCTCGGCCCCATGCCGTCGGCTCTGAGTGCCGGCGCGTCCGACATGAGTGGTTGGTTGCTGCTGGGCCTGCCGGGCTACGCGTACGCAGCCGGTTACGAGGCAATCTGGATTGCGGTTGGGCTGCTGGTTGGCACCTGGCTAAACTGGCTGATCGTGGCGCGTCGTCTGAGAACCTACTCGCTGGCTGCGGGTGACTCTCTGACACTGCCGTCCTACTTCGAGAATCGTTTCGAAGACAAGAGCCGTATCCTGCGGATCATCTCCGCGTTCTTCATCCTGCTGTTCTTCCTGTTCTACACCAGCTCCGGTCTGGTTGCAGGCGGCAAGCTGTTTGAAACGGTTTTCGGCATCGATTACACCAACGCCGTGATCATCGGCACGGTGGCTGTGGTGTCCTACACCTTCTTCGGTGGCTTCCTGGCGGTTGTCTGGACCGATGTCATCCAGGGGCTGTTGATGTTCGCCGCGCTGCTGCTGGTGCCCATCATGGCCATTAACGCCGATGGCGGCTGGTCTGCCACCCAGGCAGCAATGGAAGCCAAGAACCCGGAATTCCTGAGCGCCTTTACCAGCGCTGACGGCAGCGCCATGACCGTGATGGGCATCCTGTCCCTGCTGGGCTGGGGTCTGGGTTACTTCGGTCAGCCGCACATCCTGGCGCGCTTCAAGGCGATCCGCAGCGAGAATGACATCCCGACGGCCCGTCGCATTGCCGTGGTCTGGAGTGGTCTGGGCCTGCTGGGTGCGCTGCTGGTTGGCTTCTCCGCCATCGGCTATTTCGAGACGCCGTTGGAAGATGGCGAGCGTGCCTTCATGCTGCTGGTCGATGCGCTGTTCCACCCGGTCATCGCCGGTGTCCTGCTGGCCGCTATCCTGGCCGCGATCATGAGCACCGCCGACTCCCAGCTGCTGGTGTCCTCTTCCGCACTGGCCGAGGACTTCTACAAGGCGCTGTTCCGCCGTGAAGCGTCTCAGAGCGAGCTGGTCTGGGTGGGTCGTTTCGCCGTTGTCGGTATTGCTGTGGTGGCCTGCGCACTGGCGTTCAACCCGGACAGCAAGGTACTGGAGCTGGTGTCCTACGCATGGGCCGGTTTCGGCGCGGCCTTCGGCCCGGCACTGATCCTGTCGCTGTTCTGGAAGCGTATGACCCGTCTGGGCGCGCTGGCCGGCATCATCGTTGGCGGTGTGACCGTTGTGGTCTGGGGCAACCTGTCCGGCGGCATCCTGGATCTGTACGAAATCATTCCAGGCTTCATCCTCGCCACCATCGCCATTGTCGTGGTGTCTCTGGCCACGCCGGAACCGTCCCAGGAAATCCAGGACGGCTTCGACAAGGTCATGGGCAGATGACTCTGGCCTGACCGGGTGAATGCTCCCGGTGTGAAATGAGAAGGGGCGCCCGGCGGGCGCCCCTTTTTTGTGTCCGCTGTTCTTTTTGCGTTTCCCTTTCTTTTCGCTTTATGCCCTTAAAAAGTGCGGGATATGACCGACTTATGTCGTAGCTCCTCCCATGGCACTTGTTTGCGTGCACGTCTATTCTCAGTGAACGCATGCAGATCTCATTGATAAGTCCAATAAAAGGAGAGCACGACATGGTTAAGCGCCAGTTCCTGAAATCGATCATCGGAATGGCTGCCGCTGTGAGTCTCGGCGTCACCGGTTCGGTTCAGGCGGAAGGGAATTATGTCATGGGCACGGCGACCACCGGCGGTACCTATTATCCGGTGGGTGTGGCCCTGTCGACCCTGATCAAGGTGAAGCTGGAACCCAAGACCGGAATTTCCGTGTCTGCCATCAGCTCTGCCGGCTCCGCGGAAAACCTCAAGCTGATGGACGAGGACCAGGCCCAGTTCGGCATCCTGCAAGGGCTATACGGGGCCTGGGCCTGGAAGGGCACGGGGCCAGTGCCGAAGGCCTACAAGAACCTGCGCTCGGTATCGATGCTGTGGCAGAACGTGGAACACTTTGTGATCCGCAAGGAGCTGGCCAAGACCGGCACCATTGAGGACATGACCAATCTCTACGGCAACAGCTTTTCCATCGGTGCCCGCAATTCCGGGACTGAGGGCTCCGGGCGCTTTATTCTTGGCGCGCTGGGCGTGGATGTCGGCAAGATGGACCTGGCCTACCTGGGTTACGGACCCAGCGCCGACGCCCTGCAGAACGGCAACATTGACGGTATGAACATCCCGGCGGGGGTGCCGGCCTCGGCGGTCACTCGCGCCTACGCCAACCTGGGTGGGGAAATCACCACACTGGATGTGACCGAGGAGCAGCTGGCCCGCGTCAACAGCGAGTTTGAGTTGTGGACGCCGTACGAGATTCCTCCGGAAACCTATCCCAACCAGACCCAAACGATTAACACCATTGCCCAGCCCAACATTCTGGCGGTGCGGGCGGATGTGTCGGAGGATGACGTCTACCAGATCACCAAGACCATCTACGCCAACCTGCCGTTCCTGAACAACATCCATCCGGCGACCAAAGCCATGGCCCTGGAAAAGGCGATCGCCGGTCTGCCCATGCCGTTGCATCCGGGGGCCGCGCGATTCTACAAGGAGCAGGGCATCGAGATCCCGGACCGTCTGATCGCGCAGTAACGGAGCGGCCCCGGGGCCGCATCATTCCTTGGACGGGGCCCGCCGCTGAAGCCGGCCCCGTCGTGGTTGGGGGTCAGAGTGACATCGAACGACGAACGGCCGGGTGAACCGGCCAACGCATCATCCTCCCTGGACAAGATCCGCGACGAAAGCACACACGAGGCCAGTGATCGGCTGGAGCATCCCATACTGGGGCGGGTGATCTTTGTCCTGGCGATCGTCATTGCCATTTCGCACCTGTACTTCAACACGGTCTCCACTCTGTCGGAGCTGTGGATCTCCGCCTTGCACTTCGGTCTGTTCGGGCTACTGTGCACGCTCACTTTGCCGATGATCCACGCCAGCTCCGCCGGTGGGCGGCGACTGGTGTTTGCGCTCGACGTTGTGCTCGGGCTGGCGGCACTGGGTTGTGCCCTGTACCTGATTGGCTTCGAGGATGCGCTCTACGCCCGTGGTGTGACTTTTTCCACCTGGGACTGGATCGTGTCGATCACGGCGGTGGCCCTGATCCTGGAATTCGCCCGCCGCACGACCGGCTGGTTCATTCCCTGCCTGTGCATCGTCGCGCTGACCTACGTGGGCTGGTGGGGCCAGTACGTCGAAGGGCTGTTCAACTTTCCCGGTCTGAGCTGGGAGACCGTGCTGTTCCGCTCCTACATGGGCGGGCAGGGCATGCTGGGTTCGATCGCCCGGATTTCATGGACTTACGTCTTCATGTTCATCCTGTTCGGCGCCTTTCTCGTCAAATCCGGTGCCGGGGATTTTATTGTCGAACTGGCACGCTGCGCCGCCGGGCGCTTCGTGGGCGGGCCCGGCTTTGTGGCGGTGTTTTCTTCGGGGCTGATGGGTTCGGTCTCCGGCTCCAGCGTGGCCAATACCGTGTCCACCGGTGTGATCACCATTCCCCTGATGCGCAAAGCCGGTTTCCCGGCGCGCTTTGCTGCTGGTGTCGAAGCGGCCGCGTCGACCGGCGGGCAGCTGATGCCGCCGGTGATGGGGGCAGGGGCGTTTATCATGGCGTCCTACACCCAGGTGTCCTACCTCACAATCATTGCCGTTGCAGCGCTTCCGGCGCTGCTGTATTTCCTGTCCGTTGCCATGTTCGTGCGCATTGAAGCCAAACGCAGCCATGCGGTGAAGCTTGAGGACGAAGAAGAGAACATGCCGACCCTGAAAGAGGTCATGAAGGATGGCTGGCACTACCTGCTGCCGCTGGTGGTTCTGGTTGCCGCTCTGGTGTATGGGTTCACGCCCACCTACGCGGCGGGTATTGCGATCCTTTCGGTGATCGCCGCGTCCTGGGTGTCGTCCAAGCCGATGAAGATCCCGGATATCCTGGAGGCCATGGCCCAGGGCTCGCGTAATATCGTGACCACGGCCATCCTGCTGATCACGGTCGGCCTGATCGTCAATGTGGTATCGACCACCGGGATTGGCAATACCTTTTCGCTGATGATCACCGACTGGGCCGGCGGCAGCCTGCTGGTGACGATCGTCCTGGTGGCGTTGGCCTCGCTGATCCTGGGGATGGGGCTGCCGGTGACCGCGGCCTACATCGTATTGGCGACCCTTTCGGCGCCGGCCATCTACGGGCTGATCGCCCAGAGCCAGCTGTTGGATCTGATGGTCGCGGGCAACCTGCCGGAACAGGCCAAGGCGGTATTCATGATCGCCGCACCCGACCAGTTCAACCTGCTCAACGCGCCCATGGACCCGGCCACGGCCCGGCAGATGCTGGCAGCGGTGCCGGACACCTTCAGTTCGCAATTGCTGGAGCAGGCGCTGTCGCCCCACGCCATCAGCATGGCGCTGGTGTCGGCCCACATGATCATCTTCTGGTTGTCCCAGGACTCCAACGTGACGCCACCAGTGTGCCTGACCGCGTTTGCCGCGGCCGCCATTGCCGGCACCCCGCAGATGCGCACTGGCTTCACCGCCTGGAAGATCGCCAAGGGGCTGTACATTGTGCCGTTGCTGTTCGCCTATTCGCCGCTGATATCCGGTGATCTTGTTGAGATGCTTCAGGTTTTCCTGTTCGGTCTGTTCGGGATCTATGCCATTATTGCCGGTCTGGAAGGGTATCTGGAGCACCGTCTGGGGTGGCTGCTACGGCTGCTGATGTTCCCGGTGGGCGCGCTGATGCTGTGGCCGCACGGAATGCTGTGGGTCGACGTCGCGGGCCTGGTGATTTTCCTCGGCCTGCTGGTCTGGAGCAGTCGCCGGGGCAGGAGGGTGCCCGCAACCGTATGACGTAGAACGCCATCAGGGAGGGGCCGGCGGATGAGTGCAGTGGAACTGGTTGGACTGGTCCTGATCGGTGGCGTCGCGGGATTCATCAACGTCCTGTCGGCGGGCGGTTCGATGCTGACCCTGCCGATGCTGATGTTCCTGGGTTTACCGCCGCAAGTGGCCAATGGCACCAACCGCGTGGCCATCACCCTCCAGAGCATCTCGGCCGTGGGGAGCTTCCGACGCCAGGGGCAGGGCAACTGGTCGATCAGCCTGCGTCTGGCGATCCCCGCGATTCTCGGCTCGCTGCTCGGGGCCTGGCTGGCGACCGGCGTGTCCGACGCGGTGTTCGAAGCGGTTCTGGTGGTGGCAATGGTGGGCGCGTCGGTGTTCATGCTGATGCCCCAGCCACGGCTGGATACCCGGCCGCTGACCGCGGACCGGCTGTCGCCGCTGATCTACCTCGCGCTGTTCGTGATCGGTGTCTACGGCGGTTTCATCCAGGTCGGCGTGGGCGCACTGTTCATCGTTGTGCTTTACCGGATGCTGCGCATCGACCTGCGTCAGGTCAACGTCCTGAAAGTGGCCATCGTGCTGCTGTACATGATCCCGGCGCTGCTGGTCTTCGCCTTCAGCGGCCAGGTTCGCTGGGGTGTCGGCCTGTTGCTGGGACTGGGCAACATCACCGGCGCCATGATCGCGGTCAAGGTCAACATGGGGCCGCGCGGCGCCCAGTGGATCAAATGGTTGACCCTGGCCATGGTGGCGGCGATCCTCGTTCGTCTGATCGTGTACTGAGCTGTCTGACAGGCCTGTTTTCAAAGAATCATTCTGCAAGAGGAGCCCGATGATGAAAGCCGTGGTGATTGAGGAATTCGGCGGCCCCGAGGTGTTTGTCGAGCGCGACGTGAACACCCCCGAGCCGGGCCCCGGCCAGGTGCGTATCCGCGTGGTGGCGTCCAGCCTGAATCCTATCGAGACCAAGATACGCTCCGGTTTCGTCAAGTCCGGCCCGGCCATGCCGGCCATTCTCAACGGCGACGTCGCTGGGGTTGTCGATAAGGTTGGCGCTGGCGTGAGCGGCCTGGTCGAAGGCGACGAGGTGTTCGGCTGCGCCGGCGGCGTGAAGGGCTGGCAGGGCGCCCTGGCGGACTACATGATTGCCGATGCCCGTGTGCTGGCCAAACGCACGCCGGACATGACGCTGCCGCTGGAAGAGTGTGCCGCATTGCCGCTGGTCTTCCTGACGGCCTGGTCGGCGCTGGCGGATCGTTCCGGGCTTCAGTCCGGCGAGCACGCGCTGATCCATGCCGGCACTGGCGGCGTGGGGCACGTGGGGATCCAGATCGCCAAATACCTCGGCGCGCGAGTCAGCACCACGGTGTCGACGCCCGAGAAGGCGGAGCTGGCCCACTCCCTGGGGGCGGATGACATCATCCACTACCGTGACGAGTCGGTCACGGACTATGTCGAACGGCTGACGGACGGGAAGGGCTTTGATCTGGTGTTCGACACGGTCGGCGGGGAAAACCTCGACAGATCCATTGAAGCCACCGGTATCGCCAGGCGCCTGTGCTCGATCAACACCCGCTCCACCCACGATCTGTCGCAACTGCACGCCAAGAGCCTGAGCCTGCACGTGGTGTTCCGCTCGATTCCGTTGCTGCACGGCATCGGCATGGACGACCAGCCGCGCATGGTGGGTCACATGGAGCAGATGCTGCGTGACAACGCCGTACGGCCGCTGCTGGACAGCCAGAGGTTTGCGTTCCGTGACGTCGGCGCCGCCCATCGTCGCCTGGAGGCCGGCGAAGCCACCGGCAAAATCCTGCTGTTGCGGGATTGACGATCCGCCCCCTGCGGCCCGGTCATCCGGGTCGCTCCTTCCCCAAGTCCTTGACTCCCTGTAATTCGCACGTCTCCGGACTGGCTGCTAGTCTGAAAATCAGAAGAGCTGGCCATTCAGGCCACTACCAGCCTTGACCGGTGTAAACGATGACGCAGACATCGACGGCGCTGATCGCCGAATACTGGGGCATTGGCGTTTTTATTCTTGCCGTACTGGGCCTGTGCGCCTTTATGATCGTGGCGTCCGCCTTCCTCGGAGGCCGGAGCCGCGGTCGCAGTAAGGACCTTCCTTTCGAATCCGGCATCATCGGCGCCGGATCCGCGCGCCAGCGCTTTTCCGTCAAGTTTTACCTGGTGGCCATGCTGTTTGTCATTTTCGACATCGAGGCGGTGTTCCTGTTTGCCTGGGCGGTGTCCATCCGGGAAGTGGGGTGGACTGGCTTCTGGGGCGCCACGATATTCATCGTGATCCTGCTGGCCGGGCTGCTCTACGACAGCCGGGTCGGGGCGTTGGAGTGGGCGCCCAGGCGCCGCCAGCCCAAGTGACCGGCGGACGGCGGGCCACGGGATCAAATCCTGTGCGAATCGGAGCGGGGGACTGAAATGGGCTATACCCTGACCAGTGCGGAAGACGCCACCGCGGATTCTGATCGTTATCCATTGGGGCAGCGTCGCCGGGTGCCAGACCCGGTCAAGCAGCAACTGGAGCGCAACGTCTTCACCGGCAAGCTGGAAGACGTTCTGAATTCGGTCGTCAACTGGGGGCGCAAGAATTCCCTGTGGCCCTACAACTTCGGCCTGTCCTGCTGCTACGTTGAAATGACCACCGCCTTCACGTCCCCGCACGACATAGCCCGTTTCGGATCCGAAGTGATCCGCGCCTCGCCGCGCCAGGCGGATTTCATGGTCATTGCCGGCACCTGCTTCATCAAGATGGCGCCGGTGATCCAGCAGCTCTACGACCAGATGCTCGAGCCAAAGTGGGTGATTTCCATGGGCTCCTGCGCGAATTCCGGGGGCATGTACGACATCTACTCGGTGGTGCAGGGCGTCGACAAGTTCCTGCCGGTGGATGTCTACGTGCCGGGTTGCCCGCCGCGGCCGGAAGCGTTTCTGCAGGGGCTGCAACTGCTGCAGGACGCCATCGGCCAGGAACGGCGGCCGCTGTCCTGGGTGGTCGGAGACCAGGGCGTTTACCGGGCGGAGATGCCGTCCCAGCGGGAGCGCCACCGGGATCGCCGCATCCAGGCCACGGAGCTGCGCAGCCCCGACCATCTCTAGTCGACGAAGCAACGCGATCGATCTTTCCTTCGGGAGGCGTATCGATGAGTGTAGTGACGCCCGTCCACGGGCCAACGCAGGCGAATGACACCGACGACCCGGTGCTGGAGGCGCTCGGCCAGCATCTGGGGCCGGCGTCTCTGCGTGGCCAGTGCACGCTGACCGGCATGCCGGTGGTCTGGGTGTCCCGCGATCGCATTGTTGAGGCCCTGCGTTTCCTCAAGACCATGCCCGACGGCTTCACCATGCTCTACGACCTGTCCGCCGTGGACGAGCGCCTGCGCGGTCAGCGGCAGGGGTTGCCGGCGTCTGATTTCACCGTGTTCTATCACCTGCTGTCGGTGCACCGGAACCGGGACGTCATGCTGAAAGTGGCGTTGTCCGAGGATGACCTGTCGATCCCCACCTGCACGCCGGTGTTCCAGAACGCGAACTGGTACGAGCGGGAGATCTGGGACCTGTTCGGTATCGACGTGGCGGGCCATCCGCGTCTGGTCCGGATCCTGATGCCGCCCACCTGGCAGGGGCACCCCCTGCGCAAGGACTATCCCGCCCGGGCCACCGAGTTCGATCCCTACACCCTGACGGTGGCGGGCCAGGACGCCGAGCAGGAAGCGTTGCAGTTCCAGCCGGAGGACTGGGGCATGCAGCGCGAGCGTGCCGGCAGCGAGTTCATGTTCCTCAACCTGGGGCCCAATCACCCGTCGGCACACGGTGCCTTCCGGGTGGTGTTGCAGCTCGACGGCGAAGAGGTGGTCGACTGCGTGCCGGACATCGGCTATCACCACCGGGGCGCCGAAAAGATGGCCGAGCGTCAGTCCTGGCACAGTTTTATTCCCTACACCGACCGCATCGACTATACCGGCGGCGTGATGAACAACCTGCCGTACGTGTTGGCGGTGGAGAAGCTCGCGGGCATTGCGGTGCCGGACCGGGTCAAGGTGATCCGGGTGATGATGGCCGAGATGTTCCGCATCACCAGCCACCTGTTGTTCCTGGGGACCTACCTGCAGGATCTGGGGGCGATGACGCCGGTGTTCTTCACCTTCAGCGATCGCCAGCGGGCGTACAAGGTTATTGAAGGCATCACCGGTTTTCGCATGCATCCGGCCTGGTATCGCATCGGCGGGGTGTCCCAGGACCTGCCCAAAGGCTGGGCGTCGCTGGTGCAGGAATTCCTCGACTGGATGCCCACCCGCCTGCGGGAGTACGAACGCGCCATGATGGAGAACGCCATCGTCCGCGAACGCACCCGGGACATCGCCGCTTTCAGTGCCGCCGAAGCGTTGGAGTGGGGCGTGACCGGGCCCAACCTGCGCGCCACAGGCTGCAACTTCGACCTGCGCAAGCAGCGGCCCTATTCCGGCTACGACCAGTTCGATTTCGAAGTGCCGTTGGGCACCCGCGGCGATGTATTCGATCGTGGGCAGCTGCGCATCGAGGAAATGCGCCAGAGCCTGCGCATCATCCAGCAGTGCGTCGACGATATGCCCGCCGGGGATTACAAGGCCGACCACCCGCTGACCACGCCGCCGCCCCGGGACCGCATGTTGCAGCACATCGAGACGCTGATTACCCATTTCCTGCAGGTGTCCTGGGGACCGGTGCTCAAGCCCAACGAATCCTGCCAGATGATCGAGGCCACCAAGGGCATCAACAGCTACTACCTGACCAGCGACGGCAGTACGACCAGCTACCGCACGCGTATCCGGACCCCGAGCTTCCCCCACCTGCAGCAGATTCCGGCGGTGATGCGCGGCGGCTTCGTGCCCGATCTCATTGCCCATCTGGGCAGCATCGACTTTGTCATGGCGGACGTGGACCGATGAGGGAGGCGATGGAACCGACAACGACAATCGCCCGCGACGGTTTCGCGATTGAGCCGACGGACCGGGACGCGATCCTGCGTGAGCGGGCGCACTACGAACAGCCCCAGGCCGCCTGCATCGAAGCGTTGAAGATCATCCAGCGCCGGCATGGCTGGGTGCCGGATAACGCCATACCGGCCATCGCGGATCTGCTGGGCATCGCCCCGGCGGCGGTGGAAGGCGTGGCCACCTTCTACAGCCTGATCTTTCGCCAGCCGGTGGGGCGCCACGTAATCCTGCTTTGCGACAGCAGCTCCTGCTTCCTGACGGATTACGAGGGCCTGCGCGATGCCTTCATTGAGCGGCTGGGCATCGGTTTCGGTCAAACCACCGGCGATGGCCGTTTCACCCTGCTGCCGGTGTGCTGCCTGGGTGCCTGCGACCGTGGTCCGGCGCTGATGATCGACGACGACACCTTCGGCCCCGTGGGGCCGGGCGATCTCGACCAACTGCTGGAGGGCTACCCATGACCGACGCCCTGCAACGTCTGCGCTACCGCTGCCAGCTGCATCAGAGCGCCGGCGAGCGGCGCGAGGACACCCACCCGCTGACCTGGCGCCTGCACGATGACGGCACACCGCTGGACCTGGCGGATTATCGCGCGCGGGACGGCTACGCGGCGGTCGAGACCGTCCTCCGACAGCAGTCGCCGGACGACGTGATCGACACCATGAAAGCGGCCAACGTGCGCGGTCGCGGCGGTGCGGGTTTCTCCGCCGGCGTCAAATGGAGCCTGACGCTCCGGGGCGATGGCGTGCCGCGCGGCTACATCGTCTGCAATGCCGACGAGATGGAGCCCGGTACCTTCAAGGATCGCCTGCTGATGGAGCAGATTCCGCACCTGCTCATCGAGGGCATGATCCTCGCGGCCTACGCCAACCATGCGCGCTACGGCTACATCTTCCTGCGCGGGGAGTATATGGAGGCGGCCCGGTCGATCACCCGCGCCCTGGCCGAAGCCCGGGACGCCGGCTGGCTGGGGTCGGATGTTGCCGGCAGCGGTTTCGATTTCGACATTGCCCTTCACACCGGCGCCGGGCGCTACATCTGCGGCGAAGAGACGGCGTTGATCAACTCGCTGGAAGGGCACCGGGCCAATCCCCGCGCCAAGCCGCCGTTTCCGGGCCAGTCCGGCGCCTGGGGCAAGCCCACCGTGGTCAACAACGTGGAAACCCTATGCAACGTACCGGCCGTGATGCGCCATGGGGCGGACTGGTACCAGGGGCTGTCCGGCCATCTCAGCGACGATGGCGGCACCAAGCTTTACGGCGTGTCCGGTCGGGTCAACCGGCCCGGGCTGTGGGAATTGCCCATTGGGACGCCGGGCACCGAGATCATGGAGCGCGCTGGCGGCGTCGTGGATGGCCAGCACCTCAAGGCCTGGCTGCCGGGTGGTGGCAGTACGGGCTTTCTGCTGCCGGAGCACCTGGAGCTGGGGCTGGATTTCGACACCATCGGTCAGGCGGGCAGCCGCATGGGAACCGGGCTGCTGACGGTGGTGACCGACCAGCAGAGCATCGTATCGCTGATGCGTAACCTGGAGCAGTTCTTTGCCCGGGAATCCTGCGGCTGGTGCACGCCGTGCCGTGACGGCCTGCCCTGGACGGTCAGGCTGTTGCAGGCCCTTGAGCGTGGCGAAGGTGAGCGCGGCGACCTGGAGATGCTCGACAAACTGGCCGATGACCTGGGCCCGGGCAAGACCTTCTGCGCCCACGCGCCGGGCGCGGCGATGCCCCTGGCGAGTGCGCTCCAGTATTTCCGTCATGAGTTCGAACAGGGCGTTCGTTACGAGCCTGGACCGGCCCATGCCGATCCCATTCCGGTTGGGGAGGCCTAGGCCATGGCGACGATTCATGTGGACGGTCAGGCGTTTCAGGTCGATGGGGCCGACAACCTGCTCCATGCCTGCCTGTCGCTGGGGCTGGATATCCCGTACTTCTGCTGGCACCCGTCCATGGGCAGCGTCGGCGCGTGTCGTCAATGTGCCGTCAAGCAATTCAAGGATCAGGACGACGATCGAGGTATGCTGGTCATGGCCTGTATGACGCCAGCGTCCGACCAGACCCGCATTGCCATCGACGACGAGGAGGCGCGGGAGTTCCGCGCCAGCGTCATCGAGTGGCTGATGACCAACCATCCCCACGATTGCCCGGTGTGCGAGGAGGGCGGTCACTGCCACCTGCAGGACATGACGGTCATGACCGGCCACGACCGCCGGCGTTACCGGTTCCGCAAACGCACCCATCGCAATCAGTACCTCGGGCCTTTCATTGCCCACGAGATGAATCGCTGCATCGCCTGCTACCGGTGCGTGCGCTTCTACCGGGACTACGCCGGCGGCACGGATCTGGGGGCTTTTGGCGCCAACAACAACGTCTACTTCGGGCGCTACGCCGAGGGCACGCTGGAGAGCCCTTTCTCCGGCAACCTGACCGAAGTCTGCCCCACCGGCGTGTTCACCGATCAGACCCACAGTGAGCAGTACACGCGTAAATGGGACCTGCAGTTCGCCCCCAGCATTTGCCACCAGTGCGCGGTAGGCTGCAACACCAGCCCGGGGGAGCGCTATGGTGACATTCGCCGCATCGAGAATCGCTATCACGGCGACCTGAACCGTTTCTTCCTGTGTGACCGTGGGCGTTTTGGTTATGGCTACGTCAATCGCGACGACCGTCCCGCCCAGCCGCATTGGCGGGCGCAGCCGGGCGAAGCGCCGGTCGCGTTGGAGGTAGACGCGGCGCTGGACCGGGCGGCGGACGCCCTGCGCGATGCCTATCGGGTGATCGGCGTGGGGTCGCCCCGGGCCAGCCTGGAGAGCAACCACATGCTGCGGGAGCTGGTCGGGGCTGAAAGTTTCTCCACCGGTATCGCCGCGGATGAACTGGCGTGCCTGAACCGGATGCAGCAGGTGCAGCGGACGTGCGGTCTGGAAACACCGAGCCTGCGAGACGTGGAGCAATGCGATGCGGTGCTGGTTCTGGGCGAGGACTTGATCGAGAGCGCGGCGCGGCTGGGGCTTTCGGTTCGCCAGTCGGTGCTGGGACGACGCGAGGCGCTGGCGCAGGACCGTGGGATTCCTGCCTGGAACGCCGAAGCGGTGATGACCTTAGCGCAGGACGCCCGCCATCCGCTGTTCCTGGCTTATCCCGTGGAAGGCGGGCTGGACAGTCTGGCTACGGCCAGTTTCCGGCGGTTGCCGGACAGCATTGCTCGACTGGGGCAGGCAATTGCGCACCGCATCGACCCGGCGTCGCCGGCGGTGCCCGACCTGGACAGCGTGACCGGGAGTCAGGCGCAGCGGGTCGCCGATGCCTTGCTGGCGGCCGAGCGCCCGCTTGTGATCAGCGGGGGATCGCTGGGCTCGACCGCCATCATCGATGCCGCTGGCAACATCGCCCGGGCCCTGTCCCGGCGTGCCCGCCGGGGCGGGTTGCTGCTGGTGCGGCGAGAGGTGAACAGCACCGGCCTGGCGCTGCTCGGTGGCCAGTCGCTGGACTGGGCGCTGGCGGAGTTGGCCGAGGATCGCGCCGATGCGCTTGTGGTGCTGGAAAACGACCTTTACCAGCGTCTGCCACAGCAACGGGTGAATGCCGCGTTATCCCATGCCCGTGCGCTGGTGGTTCTGGACCACCAGCGCACACGAACCCTGGAACGGGCGAGCCTGGCGCTTCCGGCGGCCAGTTTCGCTGAGGCGGACGGGACCGTGGTCAACCTGGAAGGCCGGGCCCAGCGCTTCTTCCAGGTGTACGATCCGGCCTATATCCGGCCGCAAACCCGGATCCGTGAAAGCTGGCGCTGGCTGCACGCGCTGGGGCAGGGGCTGCGGCGGGAGCCGCCGGGCGATGTCACCCTGGATCAGGTGATCGACGATTGCGTCCGCCGCCATCCGGCCCTGGCGGGAATCCGCGAGGCCGCGCCGGGTGCTGACTTCCGCATTCGCGGGGTGAAGCTGGCCCGGGAACCTCATCGCTATTCCGGCCGCACCGCCATGCGCGCGCACCTGAGCGTATCCGAACCGCGCGCGCCGCAGGATCCGGATTCGCCGTTCGCTTTTTCCATGGAAGGCTATAACGGATTCGACCGGCCGCGGCAGGAAGTCGCCTTTGCCTGGGCACCGGGCTGGAACTCGCCCCAGGCCTGGAACAAGTTCACCGATGAAGTGGGCGGCCACCTGCGCGCCGGGGATCCCGGCATCCCCCTGATCCCGCTTAAGCCGGGGCGCTACGATTACGCCGAGCTGTTGCCCGACGACGATACGGCGGCCGTTACGGGGCAATGGCGCGTGCTGCCGCTGCCGCGGCTGTTCGGTGGCGAGGAAACCTCGTCCCGCGCCGGCCCGATCCAGCAGCGCACCGCCCCGGCCCGGGTGACACTGCCGGCCGGCGACGCCGATGCCCTGGGGGTGCATGACGGCGAACACGTGCGCCTGGCAAACGGGCAGGGCCAATGGGTGCTTTCCGCGCGGTTGGACCCGGATTGTCCTGCCGGCTGGGTGCTGGTGCCTGCGGGAGTCGACAGCGCGCTGGTGTCAGGTTGCACGGTGACACTGGAACCGGTGCCTCGTTCCGGCGGGGAGGCGATGGTATGAGTTGGCTCAGCCCCACCCTGGTAGCCAGTGCGATCGCGGTGTTCCAGGCCATCGCGATCCTGCTCGCTGTGGTGTTGCTGGGCGCGGTGATGACGGTGGTGGAACGCCGTCTGCTGGGGCTCTGGCAGGATCGTTACGGCCCCAACCGGGTGGGCCCGTTTGGCTCTCTCCAGCTGGTGGCGGACATGATCAAGATCTTCTTCAAGGAGGACTGGATTCCGCCGTTCGCCGATCGCTCCCTGTTCCTGCTGGCGCCGGCCATTGCCATGGCGTCCCTGCTGCTGTCGTTTCTGGTGATTCCCATCACACCCGGCTGGGGCGTGGCGGACCTCAATATCGGCCTGCTGTTCTTTTTCGCCATGGCGGGCATTAACGTCTACGCGGTGCTGTTTGGCGGCTGGGCCAGTGGCAACAAGTACGCGCTGCTGGGGGCCATGCGCGCGTCCGCCCAGACCCTGTCCTACGAGGTGTTCATGGGGCTGGCGCTGATGGGGGTGGTCGGCCTGGCCGGCTCGTTCAACATGCGCGAGATCGTCCAGGCCCAGGAAGGCATGTGGTTCATCGTGCCCCAGTTCTTCGGTTTCTGCACCTTCCTGATCGCCGGGATCGCGGTAACGCACCGTCATCCTTTCGATCAGCCCGAGGCGGAGCAGGAACTGGCGGACGGCTACCACATCGAGTTCTCCAGCATGAAATTCGGCATGTTTTTCATCGGCGAGTATGTGGGCATGGTGCTGATCTCGGCACTGCTGGTGACGCTCTTCTTCGGCGGCTGGCATGGGCCCTGGCTGCCGCCGTTTGTCTGGTTCGCCCTGAAGACGGCGTTCTTCCTGATGCTGTTCGTTCTGCTGCGGGCGTCTCTGCCCCGGCCGCGCTATGACCGCGTCATGAGTTTCGGCTGGAAAGTCTGCCTGCCGCTGACCCTGATCAATCTGCTGGTGACCGGCGCGGTGATCCTGGCGGGATCGCCGGCCTAGGAGGCTGCACATGCTGACATGGCTGATAAAGGGGACCTGGAGCCAACTGCGGACGCTGGGCATGGTGTTCATGCACGGGTTCCGCAAACGGGAGACCCTCAGCTACCCGGACGAACCGGTGCCGCTGCCGCCGCGCTACCGGGGGCGCATCGTGCTGACCCGTGATCCGGACGGGGAGGAGCGCTGCGTGGCCTGCAACCTGTGCGCGGTGGCCTGTCCGGTGGACTGCATCTCGCTGCAGAAAGGGGAGAAGGACGACGGTCGCTGGTACCCCGAGTTTTTCCGCATCAATTTCTCCCGCTGCATTTTCTGCGGTATGTGCGAGGAAGCCTGCCCGACGTCGGCGATCCAGCTGACGCCGGATTTCGAGATGGCGGAGTACGACCGCCAGGAGCTGGTTTACGAAAAGGAAGACCTGTTGATCAACGGTACCGGCAAGGATCACGACACCCATTTCTACCGGGTGGCCGGGTTGTCCATCGCCGGCAAGGACAAGGGCAAGGCCCTGAACGAGGACGAACCGGTGGACGTCAAGGGCCTGCTGCCCTGAGCACAGGCGTCGGGTGCCAAGGCGCGCATCGAATCGGAAGAGGAGTCCGTCATGGAGCTGGCTTTCTATCTCAGTGGCCTGGTGGCGATCCTGGCGACCCTGGGAGTGATCACCGGGACCAACGCCGTGCACGCGTTGCTGAACCTGATCGTGTCCCTGATCGCGGTGGCCATGGTGTTCTTCGCCCTGGGGGCGCCGTTTGCCGGTGCCCTGGAGATCATCGTTTACGCGGGGGCCATCATGGTGCTGTTCGTGTTCGTGGTGATGATCCTCAACCTGGGGCAGGGCGCGACGGAGCAGGAGCGGCTCTGGCTGCAGGCGCGCACCTGGGTGCTGCCGGCGCTGCTGTCGCTGGCCCTGCTGGCGATCCTGGTCTTTACCTTGTGGCAGGGGGATACCGGGCAGCGCATTGAGGGCGAGACCCTCACCGCCAAGGCGGTGGGTACGACGCTGTTCGGCCCCTGGCTGCTGGTGGTGGAGCTGGCCGCCATGCTGCTGCTGGCCGCCCTGGTGACCGCCTCCCATGTGGGGCGTACGGTACCGTTGCAGCGGGATGAGCGGGGAGGCCCATCATGAGCGGTATTCCCATGGAGCACGGCCTGGTGTTGGCGGCGATCCTGTTCGCCCTGGGGCTGGCGGGCCTCATGTTCCGACGCAACATGGTCTTTGTGCTCATGAGTCTGGAAGTGATGCTCAATGCCACCGGCCTGGCGTTCATCGTCGCGGGCACCGCCTGGGGGCAGCCCGAGGGCCAGGCGATGTTCCTGCTGGTGATCACCCTGGCGGCGGCGGAAGCCAGCGTCGGGCTGGCGCTGCTGATCCAGCTCTACCAGCGCTTCCGCTCGCTCGACACGGACGCGGCCAGCAGGATGCGCGGATGATGCAGGGACTGCTGCCACTGACCTTCCTGTTGCCCCTGGCGGGCTGCCTGATCCTGGCCTTTGCCCATCGCCGGCTCGGCGAGCGCGCCAGCGGGTTGATCGGCTACACTAGCGTCGGGCTGGCGGCCCTGGCCACGGCGGTGGTAACGCTGGGCTTCCTGGCCGGGGATGAATCGCCGCAGCGGCTGACACTCTGGACCTGGATCGAGGTGGGGGATTTTCAGCCGACCATCGGTCTGTGGCTGGACGGGCTGTCGGTGACCATGCTCGGCGTGATCACCGGGGTGGGCTTCCTGATCCACCTGTTCGCCGCCTGGTACATGCGCGGCGAGGCCGGCATCACGCGGTTCTTCGCGTACATGAATCTGTTCGTGTTCAGCATGGTGCTGCTGGTGCTGGGGGACAACCTGCTCCTGCTGTTCCTGGGCTGGGAGGGCGTGGGCCTGTGCAGTTACCTGCTTATCGGCTACTACTACGAGAATGCCGCCAACGGCGCCGCGGCGTTCAAGGCGTTCGTAGTGACCCGCATCGGTGATGTGTTCCTGGCCATCGGCCTGTTCCTGATCTTTGCCGAGCTGGGCACGCTGGATATACCGGCCATTCTCGAAAAAGCGCCGCAAGTCTGGTCGGTTGGCGACCCGGTGGCCGAGCTGGCGGCCCTGCTTCTCTTGGGCGGGGCGCTGGGCAAGTCCGCCCAACTGCCGCTGCACACCTGGCTGGCGGACGCCATGGCCGGGCCCACGCCGGTGTCGGCTTTGATCCACGCCGCCACCATGGTCACCGCCGGGGTGTACCTGATTGCCCGCATGCACGGCCTGTTCGAGCTGGCGCCCCAGGCCCTTTACCTGGTGGGCGTCATCGGTGCGCTGACGCTTCTGGTGGCCGGGTTTGCGGCGCTGGCGCAGACGGACATCAAACGGGTGCTGGCGTACTCCACCATGAGCCAGATTGGTTACATGTTCCTGGCCCTGGGCGTTGGCGCCTACGGGGCGGCCATTTTTCACCTGATGATCCACGCATTCTTCAAGGCGCTGCTGTTCCTGTCTGCGGGCGCTGTCATCATCAACTGCCACCACGAGCAGGAGATGCCGCGTCTCGGCGGCCTGTGGCGGCGCCTGCCCATTCCCTACGCTGGCTTCCTGGTTGGCGGCGCGGCGCTGGCGGCTCTGCCGTTGGTGACGGCCGGCTTCTACAGCAAGGACGAGATCCTCTGGGAGGCCTTCGCCGGCGCCAATAACGGGCTCCTGATGGCCGGCCTCGTGGGCGCGCTGCTGACGTCGCTCTACACGCTGCGGCTGATCGTCGGCACTTTCCACGGCAAGCCGGGCAGTGATCACGCGCGGGAGGCTGAACCCGGCCGAGGCGTGTTGCACGGTCTGCCGCTGGTGGTGCTGATGGTGTTGTCCACGTTTATCGGGGCGCTGATCACGCCGCCCCTGGCCTCGGTCCTGCCCCTGGGGCCCGGCGCCTATTCTGAATCCGGGCATACGGTTCTGGAGCTGCTGGCATCGGCGACGGCCCTGGCCGGACTGGCGCTGGGGGTGTGGCTGTTCCTGTTCCGCCGGGACTGGCTGGCCGCGCAGGTCCGGCTGGGCGTCGGCGCCTGGCTGTGGGATTTCTGGCATCACGCCTGGCGGTTTGATGGGCTGTTCGATCGTTTGCTGGTTCGCCCCTACAAGACGCTGGTGCGCTGGCTGCGCAGCGATCTGGTGGATGCGCTGCTGATGCTGCCGGCATGGCTGGCGCGGACGTTCAACGGCGGGCTGACACGGACCCAGACCGGCCGGCTGCGGACCTACGCGTCTTCCATGGCACTGGGGGCGACTCTGGTACTGCTGATCCTGGCGATGGGCTATTGAGGCGTTCACCGATGGCATCGATAGGGGAGTCGATTACACGATGATTCTGGCCTGGCTGATCCTGATCCCGATCCTGGGCGGCTTGCTGTGCTGGCAGGCGGACCGCTGGGGCGACAAGGCACCGCGCTGGATTGCCCTGGCCACGATGCTGCTGGTGCTGGTTACCACCCTGGTGTTGTGGTGGCATGGTGACTATCACCTGCCCAAGACCGGCACGCCGGAGGCGGTGCGCTGGGCGATCGAATGGCACGTGCTCTGGATCCCGCGGTTCGGCATCGACATCCATCTGGGGCTGGACGGCCTGTCCCTGATCCTGATCGCGCTGACCGGCCTGCTGGGGGCGCTGGCGGTGATCTGTTCGTGGAAGGAAATCGCCCACCGGGTGGGCTTCTTCCACCTCAACCTGCTGTTCATCCTGGCCGGGGTGGTGGGCGTGTTCCTGGCCATCGACCTGTTCCTGTTTTTCTGCTTCTGGGAAATGATGCTGGTGCCCATGTATTTCCTGATCGCGCTCTGGGGGCACAGCGGCTCGGCCGGCAAGACGCGCATCCGCACGGCCATCAAGTTCTTCATCTACACCCAGGCCAGCGGGTTGCTGATGCTGGTGGCGATCCTTGCGCTGGTGTTCATCCATTTCCGCCAGACCGGCACGTTTACTTTCAGCTACCTGGAGTTGCTGGGGACGCCCATGTCCGAATCCGTGGCGATGATCCTGATGCTGGGTTTCTTCATCGCCTTTGCCGTGAAGCTGCCGATCGTGCCGCTGCATGGCTGGCTGCCCGACGCCCACGCCCAGGCGCCGACGGCGGGCAGCGTGGATCTCGCGGGCATTCTGTTGAAGACCGCCGCCTACGGCATGCTGCGGTTCTGCATCCCGCTGTTCCCGGACGCGTCCCAGGCCTTCGCCCCGGTGGCCATGGCCCTGGGAGTGGTGGGCATCTTCTACGGCGCGGTGCTGGCCTGTGGTCAGCAGGACGTCAAACGGCTGATCGCCTACACCAGTATCTCCCACATGGGGTTCGTACTGATCGGTATCTACACCGGCAACGCCATCGCGCTGCAGGGTGTGGTGGTGCTAATGGTCGCTCATGCGTTCTCCGCCGCCGGGTTGTTCATCCTGAGCGGGCAGCTCTACGAGCGGGTGCATACCCGTGACCTGGGCCAGATGGGCGGCCTGTGGGGGCGCATCGGCAGTCTGCCGGCGTTCACCCTGTGTTTCGTGGCGGCGTCGTTGGGCATGCCGGGCACCGCCAACTTCGTCGGCGAATTCATGGTGCTGTTTGGCACCTTCCCGGTAGCGCCGGTGATCACGGTGCTGGCCAGCGTGGGCATGGTGTTGGCGGTGATCTATTCCCTGCTAATCATGCAGCGGGTGCATTTCGGGCCGGCAAAGGCGAGCGATCCCTTGGCCGGACTTGATCGCCGGGAGTACAGCATGATGCTGGTGCTGGTGGCGTTAGTGGTTTTCTTCGGGCTTTATCCGCAGAGCTTGCTGGATGCCTCCGCACCGGTGATGGAGGAAGTCCGGGCCCTGTTTGCCAGCGGCTCGGCCGGGGTGGCGGCTGATGCGCTGACGGAGGTGTGGTGATGCTGGGGCGAGCCGATATCATGGCGCTGACGCCGGTTATCCTGGTCAGCGCAACCGCCGTCGTGGTGATGCTGGGGATCGCCTGGCAGCGACTGCATGCGGTGACGGTGCTGGTGTCGGCGCTGGGGTTGAACCTGGCGTTATTGTCGCTGTTGCTGGTCGGCTCCCTGGGACCGACCACGACCCCTCTGCTGGTGTTCGACGGCGTCACTCTGCTGGGTATGCTGCTGGTGTTGGTCTCGTCTTTGGCGTGCGTCACTTTCTGCCACGCCTATCTGGAAGGCTATCCCGGGCCGCGTGAGGAGTTTTACCTGCTGCTGCTGTGCGCGGCGGCGGGCGGCATGATCCTGACGGCGGCCAATCACCTGGCGACGCTGTTCTTCGGGCTGGAGCTGCTGTCCATGCCGATCTACGGCATGCTGGCCTACACGTTCCGCGATCGTCTCTCGCTGGAAGCGGGGATCAAGTACCTGGTGCTGTCGGCGGCCGGGACGTCGTTCCTGCTGTTTGGCATGGCGCTGCTCTACGCCCAGACCGGTCAGCTCGCCATCGACGGCATCGTCGCGGCCATGGCGACGGGCAATGGGCCCTGGGCGCTGGCCGGTGTTGGTTTCGTGCTGGTGGGGCTGGGTTTCAAGCTGTCAGTGATTCCGTTTCACCTGTGGACGCCCGATGTCTATCAGGGCGGCCCCAGTCCGGCGGTGACGTTTCTCGCCACGGCCAGCAAGGCAGCGGCGTTCATCGTGCTGCTGCGGGTGGTGGTCGCGATTCCCGCCTTCCACGGCACCGAGGCGCACGACCTGCTTGCCGGCCTGGCGCTACTGACCATGCTGGCCGGTAACCTGCTGGCGCTGATGCAGGCCAACTTCAAGCGGCTGCTGGGCTACTCCTCGATCGCGCATTTCGGCTACCTGCTGGTGGCGCTGGTCGTCGCCGACGGCCTGGCGGTGGAGACCAGCGGCATCTATCTGGTGACGTATCTGGTGACCACGCTGGCGGCTTTCGGTGTCGTAACGCTGCTGTCCAGCCCGTATAGCGGTGAGGACGCGTCGGCCCTGCATCATTATCGCGGTCTGTTCTGGCGCCGGCCCTATCTCGCGGCGGTGTTGACGGTGTCCTTGCTGTCGCTGGCGGGGATTCCATTCACCGCGGGTTTCATCGGCAAGTTCTATATCCTCGCCCTGGGAGTGGAAGCTCAGCGGTGGTGGCTGGTGGGCGGTATCGTGGTCGGCAGCGCCATTGGTTTGTTCTATTACCTGCGGGTGATGGTCACGCTGTACCTGGTCGAGCCGGGCATGAGCCGCCGGGACGCGCCCAACGACTGGGGCCTTCGCGCCGGCGGACTGGTGGTGTTGGGTCTGGCGGGGCTGACCATCCTGCTGGGCGTGTATCCAGCGCCGGTGGTGCGCTGGATGTCGATGTTGTCTTTGTCGGGATAACGCGATGGCGGCTCAGGTATGTCAATGATAACGATCCTTGATGCGCGCGCTGCCCGTCCTCAGGTCTTGAGGTGTTGGCTCGTCTGACCCGTTTTACACCCAGGGCCGATGCTGCTCCAATTTCGAGCACTCCGGATTGTCGGGTGCAGCCTTTTCATCTGACTGAGTGTCGTTTCACCTGACGTCGTACCGGTTCGGCCGACATTCGAATGCACTGCATTAGAGTGGAGGAGAACCCGCCATGACATCTGAAAACGATTCGTTTCCATCACGCCTGCGGGAGAAGCAGGCGCCGTTTGTGCGTACAGACCCCATCGTTCATGCACGCAACCAATGGCGCTGGGATGGCCCACTGGATGAAGTCGCACTGTCTCGCTACGAGCGGGATGGGTTTCTCTGGTTTAGCGGGTTCTTTTCGCAGGAGCGGATGGCCCCGTTTTTCGACGAGCTGAAAACCATGGCGGAAGACCGGCACTTGATGGAGTCGGAACAAGTGATTGCCGATCCCAACACCGGTGACATCCGGTCGGTATTCGGTATGCATCGTCTGTCCGAACACTTTGACCGGTTGACCCGGGACCCCCGGATTCTGGGGATGGTGCGTCAGCTATTGGGGAGTGAGGTGTATATCCACCAGTCCAGGATCAATGACAAGTTCGGTTTCCAGGGCAGTGGCTTTGACTGGCACTCGGATTTCGAGACCTGGCACTCGGAGGATGGCATGCCGCGTATGCGGGCGGTCAGTGCGTCGCTGATGCTGACGGACAATAACGAGTTTAACGGGCCGCTGATGTTGATACCTGGCTCACACCACTGGTTCGTACCCTGCGTCGGTGAAACGCCCGACATGAACTGGACGGATTCGCTCAAGGCGCAGCGCCTGGGTGTGCCCGACCGGGAAGCACTGGCCAATCTGGCGGAACGCGGTGGTATCCAGGCGCCGAAAGGGCCTGCAGGATCGCTGTTACTGTTCGAATGCAACACGTTGCACGCGTCTAACGAGAACATGTCGCCCTGGCCGCGTTCGAACCTGTTCTTTGTCTATAACAGCATCGACAACACATTGCAGGAACCTTTCGCTGGGCCCCGGGCCCGACCGGAATTCCTGGGCGCAAGGGAGCTTTGCGAGCCGTTGACCATGTACGACGATTTTCCGGAACTGGCCAATCAAGGCGTTGGCCCGCTCCACTAGTTTTAAGGGAGCCTTGTACTCTGCCCGATTAATTCGCCGAGCTATTGGGCATCGACGGCGTTGAGGCAGCAGGCTTTGTACTTGCGGCCACTGCCACACGGGCAGCGGTCGTTGCGGCCTGGTTTGAGCACGCCCTGTTGCGGATTCCCCGACAGGTAATACCAGCGTCCGTCTTCGACTACGAAATCCGATTTCTCCTCGAGGTATCCCCACTGGCCGGACTCGCGGTAGATGGCCCGGAAGTGGACCTGGCCGCGATCACCGTCGCTGGTGCTGGACAGCACGGTCAGACCGGTCCATTGGGGCGTGTCGCCGCGATCGAGTGAGGCGGGGCGGGTCGATGGATGCCAGCTTTGCCGCAGGTAGTCGGTCAGCCCGAGCACGAAGGCCGAATAGCGCGAGCGCATAAGGGCCTCCGGAGACGGCGCGGGCGTTCCCGAATGGGCCGGTGAACAGCACGTGCCGTAAGGCTGGCCGGTGCCGCAGGGGCAGGGGGCTTGCGGGTCCATGGTTCGTTTCCTTCTTTTCTTTCGGTAGAAACAAAAAACGCCAGCTCGGGGAGCTGGCGTTTTCCGGGGCCTGGGCCCATGGAGCTATCCGTTCAGGCTCAAGCCACGGTGGCTTCGGCGGCCTTCTTGGTGTAGTTCTCCATCTGGTCGAAGTTGAGATAGCGATAGATCTCTTTCGACATGCTGTTCAGGTCCTTGGCGTACTCCATGTATTCCTCCGGAGAGGGGAGTTTGCCCAGTACCGCACCCACCGCGGCCAGCTCGGCGGAGGTCAGGTACACGTTGGCACCATCACCGAGGCGGTTCGGGAAGTTACGGGTGGACGTGGACAGGACCGTGGACTTCGGTGCGACCCGCGCTTGGTTACCCATGCACAGGGAGCAGCCCGGCATCTCGGTGCGCACACCGGCGGTGCCGTAGGTGTTGAAGTAGCCTTCTTCCATCAGCTGCTCCTGGTCCATCTTGGTCGGCGGAGACATCCACAGACGGGTGCTCAGGGCGCCCTTGTGTTGCTCCAGCAGCTTACCGGCGGCCCGGAAGTGACCGATGTTGGTCATGCAGGAACCGATGAACACTTCGTCCACCTTGTCGCCGGCGACGTCGGACAGCACCTTGGCGTCGTCCGGGTCGTTCGGGCAGCAGACGATCGGCTCCTTGATGTCGGCCAGGTCGATCTCGATGACGTGAGAGTACTCGGCGTCCTTGTCGGCACGCATCAGGCTCGGGTTGGCCAGCCACTCTTCCATCTTCTGGGCACGACGCTCCAGGGTCCGCGGATCGCCGTAACCTTCGGCAATCATCCAGCGCAGCATGACGATGTTGGAGCGCAGGTACTCGGCCACGGAGTCTTCGGACAGGTTGATGGTACAACCGGCCGCGGAACGCTCGGCGGAGGCGTCAGACAGCTCGAACGCCTGCTCAACGGTCAGGTGCTCCAGACCTTCGATCTCCAGGATACGACCGGAGAACTCGTTGATCTTGCCTTTCTTCTCGACGGTCAGCATGCCTTGCTTGATGCCGTAGAGCGGAATGGCGTGGACCAGGTCACGCAGAGTGATGCCCGGCTGCATTTCGCCCTTGAAACGCACCAGAACGGATTCCGGCATGTCCAGCGGCATCACGCCGGTGGCCGCGGCAAACGCTACCAGGCCGGAACCGGCCGGGAAGGAGATGCCCATCGGGAAACGGGTGTGGGAGTCACCACCGGTGCCGACGGTGTCCGGCAGCAGCATGCGGTTCAGCCAGGAGTGGATGATGCCGTCACCCGGACGCAGGGCGACACCGCCACGGGTCTGGATGAAGTCCGGCATGGTGTGCTGCATTTCCACGTCGACCGGCTTCGGATAGGCCGCGGTGTGACAGAAGGACTGCATGACCAGGTCAGACTGGAAGCCCAGGCAGGCCAGGTCTTTCAGCTCGTCCCGGGTCATCGGACCCGTGGTGTCCTGGGAGCCGACGGTGGTCATTTCCGGCTCGCAGTAGGTGCCCGGACGGACGCCTTTGCCTTCTTCCAGGCCGCAGGCCTTGCCGACCATCTTCTGGGCCAGGGTGAAGCCCTTGGTGCCGGCTTCCGGATCTTTCGGCAGACGGAAGGTGTCCGTAGCGCCCAGCCCCAGTGCTTCGCGGGCCTTGTTGGTCAGACCGCGACCGATGATCAGCGGGATACGACCGCCGGCCTGAACTTCGTCCAGGATCACTTCGGACTTGAATCCGAATTCGGAGATGGTCTCACCGGCTTCGTTCAGGATCTTGCCTTCGTACGGGCGGATGTCGATGACGTCGCCCATGTTCATGTCGTCGACCGGAGCCTCGAAAACCAGGGCGCCGGCGTCTTCCATGGTGTTGAAGAAGATCGGAGCGACCTTGTTACCGATACAGACACCACCGGCGCGCTTGTTCGGCACGCCCGGGATGTCTTCGCCGAAGTACCACAGTACCGAGTTGGTACCGGACTTACGGGAGGAACCGGTGCCCACGACGTCGCCGACGAAGGCAACCGGCAGGCCTTTGGACTGGATGTCCTCGATCTGCTTGATCGGGCCGGTCACGCCGGGCTCTTCCGGGGTCAGGCCGTCACGCTCCATCTTGTACATGGCGCGGGCGTGCAGCGGGATGTCCGGGCGGGACCAGGCATCCGGGGCCGGGGACAGGTCATCGGTGTTGGTTTCACCGGTCACCTTGAACACGACCATCTTGATGCTTTCAGGTACTTTCTTCTTGCTGGTGAACCACTCGGCGTTGGCCCAGGATTCGATGACGGACTTGGCCACGGCGTTGCCGGCGTCCATCCGGTCCTTCACGTCGTTGAACGCGTCGAACATCAGCAGGGTTTTCTTCAGCTTCTCACCGGCCAGTTCGGCCAGGTCCGCGTTGTCCAGCAACTCGACCAGTGTGGCGATGTTGTAGCCACCCTGCATCATGCCCAGCAGCTCGACGGCCTTTTCCTTGCTCAGCAGCGGGGAAGAGGCTTCGTCTTTGACGATGGCCGTCAGGAAAGCGGCCTTGACGTAGGCGGCTTCGTCCACGCCCGGCGGAATGCGGTTTTCCAGCAGGTAAACCAGCGTTTCTTCCTCGCCGGCGGGCGGGTTTTTCAGGAGTTCAACCAGAGCAGCAGTCTGCTCGGCATTCAGAGGCTTGGGAGGAATGCCCAGCGCCGCGCGTTCTTCAACGTGTTTGCGATACTCTTCTAACACGGTAAGACCCTCATCAGTTGGATGCCCTGCCGGGCGACAAGGAGGCACTGAATAAATAGATTACGCTCTCTCCAAAAGCCCGCGCGGCGCTGAAGAAAGGGACAAGTTACTTATTCAGTGGCTCCTGTATCGAGCAGGGATTATTGGTGATTAGGGAATCATCATTGGTTCCCCGGGCTCGGTTCCGGCCGGGAATTCTAGCGGAAATCCCTCATAAAGTTAAGATGGCCCGTGCGCGGCAGGTCATCCAGACCCGAAAGGCCATTTGTGTATAATGCGCCGCGAAATCGCTGGAGTACCCGAATTCATGCAAGCTGCCCTCGACGAGATCCATCAATTCCTGCCCTGTCGCACGCCCGATCAGTGGATCGCTGACGCCCTGGACAACCCGGAGCTGATGCTGATCGATCACGCCCATTGCGAAAAGAAGGCCGCGTCGACGGCGCTGAGTCTCATGTACCGCTACGTCGACAACACCGACCTGCTCAATAAGATGTCCCGGCTGGCGCGGGAAGAGCTGCGGCACTTCGAGCAGGTGCTGGCGATCATGAAGAAACGCGGGGTGACCTACGACCACCTGACCCCGGCGCGCTATGCCGCGGGGTTGCGCAAGGAAGTGCGTTCCGAGGATCCGGGGCGTCTGGTGGACGTGCTGATCGTTGGCGCCATCATCGAGGCGCGCTCCTGCGAGCGATTTGCCGCGCTGGCGCCCCATCTGGACGAGCGTTTGTCCGAGTTCTACTCCAGCCTGCTCAAATCCGAGGCACGTCACTACCAGGATTACCTGAAGTTGGCCGCCCAGGCGGCGGGCGGGCCCATCGATGATCGCGTGGCCACCTTTCTGGCCATTGAGAAAGACCTGATTGAACAGCCGGATACCGAGTTCCGCTTTCACAGCGGTCCGGTGGGCGGCGCCTGAGAACGTTTAAGCGTTCCAATGACCTTTATAGGAATATTTTTCGGCGTCTACAACGCACGGCAGAGCTCGATCCAGCGGCCGATGCCGGCACTGCGGTATTTCTGCCGGTGCAGGATGAAGTAGAACTGGCGGTCGAACTTGCGGTAGTCGGGCACCGCCAAGGGGATCAGGCTGCCACGCCGGAAGGCGTCGGCCAGGCAGACACGGGACAGGCAGCCGATGCCCAGGTTGGCCTCCACCGCGCGCTTGATGGCCTCGGTGTGTTCGAGCTCCAGCAGGATGTTCAGGTCGGGCAGGATGCCGTGCATGCCCCGCTCGAAGGTTTGCCGCGTGCCGGAGCCCGGTTCGCGCATGATCCAGGTGGCATCAACCAGCTCGCGGTCGCTGAGATTGGGGGATTGGGCCAGCGGATGATCCGGCGAGCAGAACACCACCAGCTCGTCCGGTCGCCAGGGAATGACTTCCAGCTCGTCCGATTGCAGCTCCCCTTCGATCAGCCCGATGTCCAGTTCGAAATCCCGGACCCGACGCGCCACGGTGCTGGTGTTCGCCACTTCCAGGGACACTTTGGCGTGGGGCTGCGCTTTCATGTAGCGGGCCATCACGCCGACGGCCAGGTAGTTGCCGATGGTCAGGGTGGCGCCCACCTTGAGGGCGCCCACCTCGGTATGCCGGTTGAGCGAGAGTTCCAGTTCCCGCGCCTGGGACAGCAGGGCTTCCACCTGGGGGCGGAACAGGCGTCCGAGCTCATTGAGCTGTAAGCGTTTACCGATACGATCAAACAGCTGGATCTCGAACTGCGACTCCAATTCCTTGAGCGCGCTGCTGGCCGCGGACTGGGACATGGCCAGGGATTCCGCGGCCCGCGTGATGTTCTGGGTGTTGGCGGCGGCCAGAAAAACCTCGAGTTGTCGGAAGGTGTAGCGCATTATCGATTAATCCGAATAAGGTTATGAAAATATCCCATTTTGTCGATAGGTTACGCCTGAGGTAAGCTGTGCTCAACTTTAGGCCTCGGCTGAACGTTCAGCCTGAGCAAACACCTAACCCAGAATTTGCTGCTTCGGGAAAGAGATCGTTATGAGCAATATGAATCGTGAGACGGTTACCAGCGTCCGCCATTGGAACGACACACTGTTCAGCTTTACGACCAGTCGGGATCCCGGTTTCCGCTTCAAGAACGGTCACTTCATCATGATCGGTCTGGAGCAGGAAGGTAAGCCGCTGATGCGCGCCTACAGCATCGCCAGCGCCAACTATGAAGAAGAGCTGGAGTTCTTCTCCATCAAGGTGCCCGATGGCCCGCTGACCTCCAAGCTGCAGAAAATCGAGGTGGGTGATGAGATCCTGGTCAGCCGCAAGCCGACCGGCACACTGGTGGTGGATCACTTGCTGCCGGGTCGTAACCTGTATCTGATCAGCACCGGCACCGGCCTGGCGCCGTTCCTGAGCATCATCAAGGATCCGGAAGTCTACGAGCGCTTCGATAAGGTCATCGTGACCCACGGCGTGCGCTACGTCTCGGAGCTGGCCTACCAGGACGAGATCAGCAGCCTGCCGGACAACGAATACTTCGGCGAAATGGTGCAGGGCAAGCTGCTTTATTACCCGACGGTCACCCGCGAAGACTTCCGCAACCAGGGGCGTCTGACGGACCTGATGGAAAGCGGCAAGCTCATGTCCGATCTGGGTCTGCCGGCCTTCAACAAGGAAGACGACCGCTTCATGATCTGCGGCAGCCCGAGCATGCTCAAAGACACCTGCGCCATCCTGGATGCCCAGGGCTTCGAGGAAGCGCGCCAGGGTGATCTTGGTCACTACGTTATCGAGCGTGCTTTCGTCGAGCGTTAATTTGCCGATCGCATGCCTGTTGCCGGGATGAACCGGCGACCAAAAAAGGGACCCTGGCGGTCCCTTTTTTGTGTCTGGTGTCCCTGAGAGATCGACGCGATTAGCGGAACGCTTCTTTCTTCAGTTCCGGCGCCTGATCGGCGCTGACCTCGATCCACCAGACGTGGCTGTCCCAGTCACCCAGTACATAGCGCTTGGCCGGCTGGCCACTGGCCTGCAGGTCATGAATCGCCGGGCGGTGGGTGTGGCCATGGATCAGGCGCTGCACGCCGTGCTCCTCCATGACGCGGACCACTTCGTCCGGCGTGACATCCATGATGTCTTCCTTCTTGCCCTGGTTTTTGGCCATGCTCATCTCGCGCAGTTGGCGGGCGACCAGTTGCCGGTCTTCCAGCGGGCGCTGCAGGAACATGGCCTGCCACTGCCGGTTGCGCATGTTGGCGCGGAACTTCTGGTATTCCACGTCCGCGGTGCAGAGGCTGTCGCCATGCATCAGTAGGGTGGGGGTGCCGTAGAGGTCCACCACCGTCGGATCGTCCAGCAGGGTGCCGCCGACCCGGTCGCAGTAGTCCTCGCCGATCAGGAAGTCCCGGTTGCCGTGCATCAGGAACAGCTTGACGCCGGCGTCGGTCACCTCGCGCAGCGCGCCGGCGACTTCTTCCTGCAGCGGTGTCCGCTCGTCGTCACCGATCCAGGCCTCGAAGAAATCCCCGAGAATGTAGAGGGTTTCGGCGTGGATGGCCCTGTCTTTCAGGAAGCCGAGGAAGGCGTCGGTGATGTCCCGACGCTCTTCTTCCAGGTGCAGGTCTGAAATGAATAGCGTGGTCACGCTGCGTCTCCGTCCTCCAGGACCTGGGCGGATTCGATGACCACGTCTTCGGCCGGAACGTCCTGGTGTCCCTGGCGCATGGTGGTGCGCACGGCGCGGATGCTGTTTACGGTCTCCATGCCTTCGACGACTTTTCCGAACACGCAGTAGCCCCAGCCTTCGGCGGTTTCCGCGGTGTGGTCGAGGAAGCCGTTGTTCTCCACGTTGATGAAGAACTGTGCGGTGGCGGAATGGGGATCCATGGTGCGGGCCATGGAGACGGCGCCGATCATGTTGCTCAGGCCATTGTTGGCTTCGTTGCGAATTGAGTCGCGGGTCTTGCGGGGAATCATGCCCGGTTCGAAGCCGCCGCCCTGAACCATGAAGTTGCCGATCACACGGTGAAAGATCAGGCCGTCGTAAAAGCCGTCGCGAACGTACTGTTCGAAGTTCGCCGCGGTGTTGGGGGCCTTGTCGTGGTCCAGTTCAATCTTGATGTCACCGTGGTTGGTTTTCAGCAGAATCATCGGGATTTCCTGTATATAGCGGTCAGTCATGTGGTGCACCCGGGCGCATTGGGCGTCCCGCACCGGATTGTCATTTTAACTTAAGGCAAATTGTACGCGAGCATGGCGGCGGATGCATGAGATGCAGCGTCATCTATGCGTATAATAGCGGTTTTCCATCGACCACCAATTCAGAGTATCTATGAGCGCAGAATCCCGAAAAGCCAACAACTTTATCCAGAACCTGATCGAAGAAGCCATTGCCAGCGGTCAGCATCAGGGCAAGGTGGTGACGCGGTTCCCGCCCGAGCCCAATGGATATCTGCACATCGGCCATGCCAAATCCATCTGCCTGAATTTCGGTATTGCCGAAACATTTGACGGGCAATGTACACTGCGCTTTGACGATACCAACCCGGAGAAAGAGTCCCAGGAATACATCGATGCCATCACGCGCGATGTCAGCTGGCTGGGCTGCGAGTGGGAAGGTGACGTGCGCTTTGCGTCCGACTATTTCGACGCCATCTACGACTTCGCCGTCGAGTTGATCGAGAAGGGCAAGGCCTACGTCTGCGAGCTGACCGCCGAGGAAATGAACGAGTATCGCGGGTCCCTCAAGGAGCCGGGGCGCGACAGTCCGCACCGGGACCGCCCGATCGAGGACAACCTGCGCCTGTTCCGGGAGATGCGTGACGGCAAGCACGAGGGCGGTTCCCTGGTGCTGCGTGCCAAGATCGACATGGCGTCGCCGAACATCAACCTGCGCGATCCGATCCTGTACCGGATTCGCTACGCGTCCCATCACCAGACCGGTGACAAGTGGTGCATCTACCCGATGTACGATTTCACCCATCCGATCTCGGATGCGATGGAAGGCGTGACCCACTCCCTGTGCACTCTGGAGTTCGAGGACCATCGCCCGCTGTATGACTGGGTAATCGATAACATCTCGGCGCCGTGCAAACCGCGCCAGATCGAGTTCGCGCGGCTCAACCTGAACTACACGATCACCAGTAAGCGCAAGCTCAAGCGGCTGGTGGATGAAGGCTTTGTCGAGTCCTGGGACGACCCGCGGATGCCGACCATCTCCGGAATGCGTCGTCGCGGCTATACGCCGCAGTCGCTGCGCAGCTTCTGCGACATGATCGGTATCAACAAGGCCGGCGGCACCGTCGACGTGGGCATGCTCGAACACGCGATCCGCGAGGACCTGAACGCTCGGGCGCCGCGTGCCATGTGCGTGATGCGTCCCCTTAAAGTGACGCTGACCAACTACCCGGAAGGCGAGGGCGAGACGCTGACACTGCCAGTGCATCCGCAGGACCCGGAAATGGGCACCCGCGAGGTGCCGTGGACCCGCACGCTCTACATCGACCGCGAGGATTTCGCCGAGGAGCCGCCGCGCAAGTGGAAGCGTCTGGCGCCGGATCAGGCGGTGCGGCTGCGCGGCGGCTACGTCATGACCTGCAAGGACATCGTGCGTGACGACAGCGGCGAGATCGTCGAGCTGCGCTGCGAATACGATCCGGCCACCCTCGGTGTGAATCCGGAAGGCTACAAGCCCAATGGCGTGATTCACTGGGTGTCCGCGGAGGACAGCGTCGAGGCCGACGTCTACCTGTACGACCGCCTGTTCAACCACGAGGCGCCGGACAGCGACAAGGACGTGGATTTCGTCACCCACATCAACAGCGAGAACCTGGTCGTCCAGGAAGGGGTGCGCGTCGAGAAGAGCCTGGCGCAGGCGCGCAACGACATTCCGTACCAGTTCGAGCGGGAAGGTTATTTCTTCCTGGACGAGCTGCGCTCCGGCGCCGATCGACCCGTTTTCAACCGCACGGTCACCCTGCGTGACTCCTGGGCCAAAGCCAAAAAGTAAGTTGCCACAGCATGGAATCCGACAACGTGATTGAAGTCTACAACACCCTGACGCAGAAAAAGGAACCCCTGAAGACGCTGGAACCCGGCAAGGTGCGCATGTACGTGTGCGGCATGACGGTGTATGACTTCTGTCACCTGGGGCACGCCCGGGTACTGGTGGCGTTCGACGTGATCACCCGGTACCTGCGCGCCCAGGGGTACGACGTGACCTACGTGCGCAACATCACCGACGTGGACGACAAGATCCTGCGCCGGGCGGAGGAAAACGGCGAGGCGTTCACCGCGCTGACCGAACGCATGATCGACGCCATGCATGAGGATGAGCGCAAGCTGGGCGTGATGGCGCCGGATCAGGAGCCGCGCGCCACTGGCCACATCGACGACATGCTGCGCATGATCGAGACTCTCATCGACAAGGGTTTCGCCTACGCGGCCGGCAACGGTGACGTCTACTTTGCGGTGGAGCAGTTCGAAGGCTACGGCAAACTGTCCAAGAAAAAGCTGGAAGATCTGGTGGCCGGGGCGCGCGTGGACGTCTCCGAGGTGAAGCGCAGTCCGGCGGATTTTGCCCTCTGGAAGGCGGCCGGTGACGGCGAGGCCAGTTGGCCGTCTCCCTGGGGTGCGGGGCGTCCGGGCTGGCACATCGAGTGCTCGGCCATGTCCACCTGCTGCCTGGGTGAAACCTTCGATATCCACGGCGGCGGCCCGGACCTGATGTTCCCGCATCACGAGAACGAGATCGCCCAGTCGGAAGCGGCGACCGGCAAGCCCTATGTGCACTACTGGATGCACGCCGGCGCGGTGCGCGTGAACAAGGAGAAGATGTCCAAATCTCTGGGCAATTTCTTCACCATCCGCGAAATCCTGGAGAAGTACCCGGCCGAGGTGGTCCGTTACTTCCTGGTGTCGAGCCACTACCGCAGTCAGGTGGATTATTCCGAGGACAACCTGGCTGAAGCGTCCAGTGCCCTGAGTCGTATCTACCAGGCGCTGCGCGGCCTGGCGCCCGTTGCGGATGCGCCCGAGGGTGAGTTCGACGAGCGTTTCCATGCCGCCATGGCCGATGACTTCAACACCGCCGGCGCCAATACGGTACTGCATGCCGTGGCGTCCGAGATCAACCGTCTGCGCCGCGATGGTGACGATCAGAAGGCGGCGGAGCTGGCCGGCGTACTGGTTCGGCTGGGTGGTGTCCTGGGTCTGCTGCAGCAGGATCCTGAGGCGTTTTTCCAGGCGGATGCCGGCGAAGGGCCGACGGCTGACGACATCGAGGCTTTGATTGAAGCTCGCGCTGAAGCCCGGCGTAATCGCGATTTTGCCGAAGCCGACCGCATCCGGGATGAGTTGGCGGAACAGGGCGTTATCCTGGACGATTCCCGTGAAGGAACCTCCTGGCGTCGTGCATGATTTTGTCCGTATTATCCCTTACACTAGCGCGCTCGAATAACAGTAACAGGTCGCCGGTGTGTTTATCGGCGACCCATAAAGCAGGGTGATCAAAGCGCCCACAAAGAGGCGGCAAGACACCCACCGGCACACAGAAAACCACTGAGGCGATAACGATGACAGAACGCGTCCAAGTCGGCGGCCTGCAGGTCGCAAAAGTCTTGTACGACTTTGTGAATAACGAAGCGATTCCCGGTACCGGTGTTGATGCTGACAAATTCTGGTCTGAATTTGACGCCATCGTTCATGAGCTGGCGCCGCGTAACAAGGCGTTGTTGGCCAAGCGGGACGATATCCAGGCGAAGATGGACGCCTGGTACACCGAGCGCAAAGGTCAGCCGATCAACATGGGCGAGTACAAGGCGTTTCTCCAGGACATCGGCTACCTGGTCGACGAGCCGGCGGACTTCAAGGTTTCGACCTCCAACGTGGATCCGGAGATCGCCACCATGGCTGGTCCGCAGTTGGTGGTTCCGGTGATGAACGCCCGCTTTGCGCTGAATGCGGCCAACGCCCGCTGGGGCAGCCTGTACGATGCGCTCTACGGAACCGACGTCATCTCCGAGGAAGACGGCGCCGAAAAAGGGCGCGGCTATAACCCGGTGCGTGGAGCGCAGGTGATCGAGTACGCCCGCAACGTTCTGGACGCATCCGCGCCGCTGGCCCAGGGCAGTCACAAGGACGCCGCCAAGTACGTCGTCGAAGGCGGCAAGCTGGTCGTCAAGCTGCAGAACGGTGACACCACCGGTCTGAAAGACGAAGCCGGCTTCGTGGGCTTCACCGGCGCCGCTGGCGAGCCGACCGGCATCCTGCTGGTCAAGAACGGCATGCACTTCGAGATCCAGATCGATGCCAGTCACCCGATTGGCAAGGACGACGGCGCCCACGTCAAGGACGTGCTGATGGAGTCGGCCCTGACCACGATCATGGACTGCGAAGACTCGATCGCTGCCGTCGATGCCGAAGACAAGACGGTTGTCTATCGCAACTGGCTGGGCCTGATGAAAGGTGATCTGCAGGAATCCTTCGAGAAAGGCGGCCAGCAGGTGACCCGTAAGATGCACGGCGATCGGGTGTACACCGGTGCCAACGGTTCCGAGCTGTCGCTGAAAGGGCGCAGCCTGATGTTCATTCGTAACGTCGGCCACCTGATGACCAATAACGCGATCCTCGACAAGGACGGCAATGAAGTGCCGGAAGGTCTGATCGATGGTCTGGTGACATCCCTGGTCGCGATTCACGATCTCAAGGGTGACGGTCCGCTGCAGAACTCCACCACAGGCAGCGTCTACATCGTCAAGCCGAAAATGCACGGCCCGGAAGAGGTGGCGTTCACCAACGAGTTCTTCGGCCGCGTCGAAGACGCGCTTGGCCTGCCGCGCTTTACGCTGAAAGTCGGCATCATGGACGAGGAGCGCCGTACCACGGTCAACCTGAAGTCCTGCATCGAAGCCGCCAAGGAACGCTGTGTGTTCATCAACACCGGCTTCCTGGACCGCACCGGTGACGAAATCCACACCTCGATGGAAGCCGGCCCGGTTATCCGCAAGGGCGACATCAAGGGTGCTGCCTGGATCCAGGCGTACGAGCAGTGGAACGTCGATATCGGGCTGGAAGCCGGCCTCAAGGGCGTGGCCCAGATCGGCAAGGGTATGTGGGCCATGCCGGACAAGATGGCGGCCATGATGGAGGCCAAGATTGGCCATCCGAAGGCGGGCGCCAACACCGCCTGGGTTCCGTCGCCGACCGCGGCGACCCTGCACGCCCTGCATTACCATCAGGTCAACGTGGCGGACGTCCAGACCCAGCTTGAGCAGCGTGCCCGTGCCAGCCTGGACGACATCCTCACGGTGCCGTTGATGGCCGATCCGCAGTCCCTGTCGATGGATGATATTCAACAGGAGCTGGACAACAACGCTCAGGGCATCCTGGGATACGTGGTGCGCTGGATTGATCAGGGTGTCGGCTGCTCCAAAGTCCCGGACATCAACGATGTGGGGCTGATGGAAGACCGTGCCACGTTGCGCATCTCCTCCCAGCACATCTGCAACTGGCTCTACCACGGCATCTGCAGTGAAGAGCAGGTGATGGAAACCATGAAGCGGATGGCGGCGGTGGTCGATCGCCAGAACGCCGGCGATCCGGAATACCGCAACATGGCGCCGGACTTCGACGACAGCGTCGCCTTCCAGGCGGCGGTCGACCTGGTCCTCAAAGGGCGCGAGCAGCCGAACGGTTACACCGAGCCATTGCTGCACGCCTATCGCCTGAAGGCGAAAGCCAAGTACGGCCAGTAATCTTACCGGCCGGACAATAAAAAACCCCGCTCCTGGCGGGGTTTTTTATTGTCGGACTGTCGCGTTGCGCGCCGATCCGTACCGACTGTTTGTTACGACGCTTCAGTCGTCGTGCAGCTCGTTGGCGGCGTACAGCGTGTTTTCCAGAAGAGTGGCGATGGTCATCGGGCCCACGCCGCCGGGAACCGGTGTGATGTAGGCGGCGCGCTCGGCGGCCACATCGAACTCCACGTCGCCGATCAGCTTGCCCTCGCTGGTACGGTTGATGCCCACATCAATGACGGTAGCGCCCGGCTTGATCCACTCGCCCTTGACCAGTCCCGGCTTACCGACGGCGGCGATCACGATATCCGCCTGACTGACGAAGCGTTCCAGGTCGTCAGTAAAGCGATGGGCGACGGTCACCGTAGCGCCGCGAAGCAGCAGTTCCATGGCCATCGGGCGACCGACGATGTTGGACGCCCCGACGATCACCGCGTGCTGTCCCTTGTAGGGGGTGCCAATGGAGTCGAGCAGGGTGATGATTCCCGCCGGCGTGCAGGGGCGCAGTTCCGGCAGGCGTTGTACAAGGCGGCCGACGTTAAAGGGGTGGAAGCCGTCTACATCCTTGTCGGGGCGGATCTTCAGCAGGATCGGGTCGGCGTCGAGGTGCTTCGGCAGCGGCAGTTGGACCAGGATGCCGTCGACGGACGGATTGTCGTTCAGCTCGTCGATCAGGGATTCCAGGGCTTCCTGGGTGGTGTCTGCCGGCAGGTCATAAGATAGGGAAGCGATGCCGGCCTGGTCACAGGCTTTGCGTTTGTTGCCGACGTAGACCTGGGAGGCGGGATCCTCTCCCACGAGGACGACCGCGAGCCCGGGGGCGCGCTTGCCCTGGTCCACGCGGGCCTGGACGCCGATAGCGACATCTTCCCGCACTTTGGCGGCGATTTTCTTTCCGTCAATCAGTTCTGCTGTCATTGCGTGTATAATCTGCTTGGCAGGCAGGGGGAGTTCCTGTCTGCGGGAGTGACTGTTGGGTCGCGGTGTCCCCGATGCATTACCTGTGGCTCCGGCCCGGGGAAAAGGGGCAGGGGTCTGTGGTAAGCGGGCGCACGACCCGGGAAAAGCGCGCGACATTGTCTCACGGTTCCGCTTTCCGTCCAACGCGAAGGAAAAGAAATGGATATCGGCCGAATTCGTGTTGACGGGGTGCCAAACCGCGGGTAATATGCGCGCCAACTTTGCTGAGGCATCTGTTGTTCAGGTCGTCTGGAACGGGGTATAGCGCAGTCTGGTAGCGCGCCTGCTTTGGGAGCAGGATGTCGGGAGTTCGAATCTCTCTACCCCGACCAATCCCGGAAGAACCTGGCCTAGTCAGGTGGGCGAAAGGTCAAGCGCCCGTAGCTCAGCTGGATAGAGCAACGGCCTTCTAAGCCGTGGGTCGTAGGTTCGAGTCCTACCGGGCGCGCCATTTACCCGGCAGGTGATGTGCTGGACAGGCGATGCCAGCCCCGCAGCAAAGTTTGATAAAGTTCTTCTTTATCACTATCTTACGGCTGAATATTGATGTAGAATATTGGCCGGTACAATGTGGTGGACGTAGCTCAGTTGGTAGAGCTCAGGATTGTGACTCCTGCGGTCGAGGGTTCGAACCCCTTCGTCCACCCCACTTTTCCCTTGTTGTTCTCCCCCTGTAAACTGGATTCGAAGCGTTTAGCGCATTCGTGTGTCCGGTAGCGGACCGGCGGAAGTGAGTCGGCGAGAGTGGCGGAACTGGTAGACGCGCTGGATTTAGGTTCCAGTGGGGCAACCCGTGAGAGTTCGAGTCTCTCCTCTCGCACCATCTCTTTCACTACCCATCCTGGTTTTGCATCCCTTTTCTTCTCCCCCCCCCCCTGTCTTTCGGGTGCCTGTCCGGCCGGAAAGTGCAAACTCAACCGGCTTGGCGATTCTCTCAGCCACCAAAAGCATGGTAAAATGGCCGTTTAGGTTTCGCAGGTTCGAGCGAAAAGCGGCCCGATGCAATAAAGATGTCTTTCCGCTTGGCCTGTATTCATTAACACATTGAACCGGTAATTCGAGGAACTTCCATGCAAGTGTCTGTAGAAACGACGTCCAACATCGAGCGTCGAATGACGATTGGTGTGCCCGCTCAGGAAATTGATCAGGCTGTCCAGAAGCGTCTGCAGGAAACCGCGCGCACGGCTCGCCTGAACGGTTTTCGCCCGGGTAAGGTGCCGCTGAGCGTCGTCAAGCGTCGTTTTGGAGCGGGTGTTCGCCAGGAAGTGGTCAGCGAAGTCATGCGCGACAGCTATGTCAAAGCGCTGGAAGAAAAAGACGTATCCCCGGCGGGCTGGCCGCGTTTCGAGCCCAAAGTCATGGAAGAAGGCAAAGACCTGGAATTCGTGGCGATTTTCGAAGTGCTGCCGGAAATCGAACTGAGCGACCTGAGCAAGGTTGAAGTTGAGAAGCCCAAGGCGGAAGTCGGCGACAAAGACGTCGAGAAGATGATCGACAACCTGCGTCGTCAACAGGCGGAAATGAAGTCCGTCAAGCGCAAGTCCAAGAACAAGGACGTTGTGACCATCGACTTCAAGGGGTTCGTTGACGGCGAAGCGTTCGAAGGCGGTTCGGCCGAAAACCATCGTCTGACTCTGGGCTCCGGTCAGATGATCCCGGGCTTCGAGAAAGCCATCGTCGGCGGCAAGGCCGGTGAAGAATTCGAGATTGAGGTCACCTTCCCTGAGGATTACCAGAACGAAGAACTGGCCGGTAAAGAAGCCAAGTTCGAGATCAAGGTTCACACCGTTGAAGAGCCGATCCTGCCGGAACTGAACAAGGAATTCTTCGAGAAGTTCGGCGTTCAGGCCGAGGACGAAGAAGGCTTCCGCGAAGACGTTCGCAAGAACATGGAGCGCGAGCTGAAGCAAGCTGTCCAGAACAAGGTGAAGAACGACGTCGTCGAGGGACTGGTTGAAAACAACGATTTCGAAGTGCCGCAGGCGCTGATCGACCAGGAAATCGACCGTCTGCGCCAGGACGCCGTCCAGCGCTTCGGCGGCCAGATGCAGATGGATCCCAAGCAGTTGCCGGCCGAGCTGTTCACTGATCAGGCCAAGCGTCGCGTCAAGACCGGTCTGCTGTTCCAGGAACTGATCCGTCAGAACGACATCAAAGCGGAACCGGCCAAGGTTGACGAGAAGATCGAGGAAATCGCCTCCACCTACGAAACCCCGGACGAGGTGATTGCGCATTACAACAGCAACCCGCAGCAGAAGGCGCAGATCGA
The DNA here is from genome assembly GCF_011421605.1 of Marinobacter sp. JSM 1782161. Classification (NCBI taxonomy): domain Bacteria; kingdom Pseudomonadati; phylum Pseudomonadota; class Gammaproteobacteria; order Pseudomonadales; family Marinobacteraceae; genus Marinobacter; species Marinobacter sp. JSM 1782161. The sequence continues at coordinate 985,089 of NZ_WSSA01000002.1, read as the reverse complement.
GTCAGTCGTGCTGGAAGACGCGGTAGTTGACTATGTCCTCGAGCAGGCCAAGGTCAAAGAGAAGAAGATGAAGTACGAAGAAGCGGTAGCGGCTGGCCAGCAACAGGGTTAACCGACCGTTTCGAATGACCGCGGTTTTGGGGCGGACATCGCGCCCTGAAACCGTTAGGCTACACTACGGAACAGCCGGTATCGCCGGCTGTTTTTATCTGGGGATCGGGATTCAGGGCGCTTGATGAACGATGGCCCGGAACACACATGATTGACGCTGGGGCTGATTTGCAGCGCGCTCAGTTGACTTCCGGTCAGGTGTCCCCATATCCACTGACTGGATCGTTCAAATAGCTAAGGAGTTCAGGCACATCATGACGCAACAACCGTACGACGGCCCGACCATGGTGACCAATTCCGGTCTCGTCCCGATTGTTATCGAGCAGACTGCTCGGGGTGAACGCTCTTTCGATATTTACTCCCGTCTTCTCAAGGAGCGTGTCATTTTCATGGTTGGCCCGGTCGAGGACCACATGGCGAACCTGATCGTCGCGCAGCTGCTGTTCCTGGAGTCCGAGAACCCGGACAAGGACATTCACCTGTACATCAACAGCCCGGGCGGCTCGGTCACCGCGGGTATGTCGATCTACGACACCATGCAGTTCATCAAGCCGGACGTGGCCACCCTGTGTGTCGGCCAGGCAGCGAGCATGGGCGCATTCCTGCTGGCGGGCGGCGCCGAAGGCAAACGCGCCTGTCTGCCCAATTCCCGCGTGATGATTCACCAGCCGCTGGGTGGTTATCAGGGGCAGGCGACGGATATCGAGATTCACACCCGTGAGATTCTCAAGATCCGTCAGACCCTGAACAGCCTGTTGGCCCATCACACCGGCCAGGATCTGGAGACCATCGCCCGCGACACGGATCGGGATAACTTCATGGATCCGCAGCAGGCGAAGGATTATGGCCTGATCGACTCCGTACTTGATAAACGCGTGTCGAATAAATAATACTGATTCGGTGGCCTGGGGCCGGCCCTGGCGGGCAATTGGCCGGGGCGATCACAGGCGCCGTTTGCAGTAAATTGAATTCAGTTACCGTGATCGCAAGACGTCTCGCGGGCGTACGTTGGTAGTAGGGCGAAGAAGCCCGTGCTACCGGCAGTGAACACGAAAGCCAAGACAGAGGTATTTCAATGGCAGATGACAGAAACGGCAGGGGCGACGATAACGGCAAGTTGCTCTACTGCTCGTTTTGCGGAAAGAGCCAGCATGAAGTCCGCAAGCTCATTGCAGGGCCCTCGGTTTTCATCTGCGACGAGTGTGTCGACCTGTGCAATGACATCATCCGGGAAGAAATCCAGGAAAGTGCCCAGGAAGAGCAGAGCGACCGACTGCCCAGCCCGGCGGAAATCCGCGACACATTGAACCAGTATGTCATTGGCCAGGATCGCGCCAAGATTGTGCTGTCTGTGGCGGTCTACAACCACTACAAGCGGCTGCGCTACGGCGAAGGCAAGGCCGACGTGGAGCTGGGCAAGAGCAATATCCTGCTGATTGGTCCGACCGGTAGCGGTAAGACACTGCTCGCCGAAACGCTCGCGCGCATGCTGAATGTCCCGTTTACCATCGCTGATGCGACGACGCTGACGGAAGCCGGTTACGTTGGTGAGGACGTCGAGAATATTATTCAGAAGCTGCTGCAGAAATGTGATTACGACGTAGACAAGGCTCAGCGAGGCATCGTCTACATCGACGAGATCGACAAGATTTCGCGCAAGTCGGATAACCCGTCGATCACCCGGGACGTGTCCGGCGAGGGTGTGCAGCAGGCATTGCTCAAGCTGATCGAGGGCACGGTTGCTTCGGTGCCGCCCCAGGGCGGGCGCAAGCATCCGCAGCAGGAATTCCTGCAGGTCGATACCGGCAACATCCTGTTTATCTGCGGTGGTGCATTTGCCGGTCTGGATAAGGTCATCCGTGAGCGCTCCGAGCGAAGCAGTATTGGTTTCTCGGCGTCTGTTGTCAGTGAGGACGATCGCAAGAGCACCGGCGACATCATCAAGGATGTGGAAACCGAGGATTTGGTCAAGTATGGCCTGATCCCCGAGTTTGTCGGTCGTCTGCCGGTCGTGGCGACGCTGACCGAGCTGGACGAAGACGCGCTGATCCAGATCCTCACCGAGCCCAAGAACGCGCTGACCAAGCAGTATCAGAAGCTGTTCGATATGGAAGACGTGGAACTCGACTTCCGTGAGGACGCCCTGCGGGCCGTGGCGCGAAAAGCCATGGAACGCAAGACCGGTGCCCGTGGTCTGCGCTCGATTCTCGAGGCGACACTGCTGGATACCATGTACCAGATTCCGTCTGAGCATGATGTGTGCAAGGTCGTGATCGACGAAAGCGTCATCAATGGCGACTCGGAGCCGTTCAAGATCTACGCCAACAGCGATCACGCCAAGGCCGTTCCGGAAGACTGACGTTCAGGTCAGACGCGAACGACACGAAAGACAGAAAGGGGCGCTTGCGCCCCTTTTTGCTGTCCGCTGGTTTTCTGTTCGTTGGCCGTTCGTTACCCAATAGCGATTCGGTTTCCCGGAACTTCTGAGTCGGCGTCAGCCCTGATTGCGCGATACTGCTCAGAAATTACCCGATTATCCGGATCAGCCCGGTACGCGGCCCGACAGGGCATTGCAATCGCGTGAATCGCCCCCAATCATTGAATCAAAGGCAGCTGAGTCACCCGGTTCTGTGGCATGATGGAATCAAAGGATGACGAGGCTCATCACCGGATTTGTACCGGTCAGCGCTGTGACGCCCGGCGCGGGTCGGTTCACACGTGTTACAAGACGCGTCAGTCAGAGGATTCTCTATGACATCGATACCTGAAGCCCCCATGAACGATTATCCGATGCTTCCGTTGCGGGACGTTGTGGTCTTTCCACACATGGTCGTTCCGCTGTTCGTCGGCCGGGAAAAGTCTATCCAGGCCCTGGAAGCGGCAATGGAGGGGAGCAAGGAAATCCTGCTGGTTGCCCAGCGCGATGCCGGAACCGACGACCCCGCGGCGGGCGATGTCTACAACATGGGCACCCTGGCCACCGTTCTGCAAATGCTGAAACTACCGGACGGTACGGTGAAGGTGCTGGTGGAAGGCAACGCCCGTGCCCGCCTGGACTCGATTGAAGAAGGCGACTTCCTGACGGCCCGGGCGTCGCTGCTGGAAGAGGACAGCCTGCCGGAGAAAGAAGAGTCTGTTCTGGTCAAGACGCTGAGCGAAGAGTTCGAGAAGTACGTCAAGCTGTCCAAGAAAGTGCCCTCGGAGGTGACCAACTCCCTGTCCGGCATCGACGACCTGGAGCGACTGGCCGACACCATGGCGGCGCACCTGGAGCTCAAGATTCACGAAAAGCAGGAGCTGCTGGAAACGCTCGATGTGCGCGAGCGGGTCGAGCTGCTGCTGGGCCGCCTGGATGGCGAGATCGACCTGATCGAGGTTGAGAAGCGCATCCGTGGCCGGGTCAAGAAGCAGATGGAGCGCAGCCAGCGCGAGTACTACCTCAACGAGCAGATGAAGGCCATCCAGAAGGAAATGGGCCAGCTCGGCGAGGGCGGCAACGACTTCGAGGATCTTGAGCAGAAGCTCGACGAAGCCGGCCTGCCGGAGGAAGCACGCAAGAAAACAGAGGCCGAGCTGAACAAGCTCAAGATGATGTCGCCGATGTCCGCCGAAGCGACGGTGGTACGCGGCTACATCGAGTGGATGCTGGCCATCCCCTGGAAGAAGCGTAGTCGGGTTCGTCACGACCTGGAGAAAGCGCGCGATATCCTCGACAAGGACCACTACGGTCTGGATGAGGTGAAGAAGCGCATTCTCGAATACCTCGCCGTGCAGAGCCGGGTGAAGAAGATCAAGGGCCCGGTGCTCTGCCTGGTAGGCCCTCCGGGGGTGGGGAAGACGTCGCTGGGGCAGTCTATCGCCCGGGCGACCAACCGCAAGTACACCCGCATGGCGCTGGGTGGTGTGCGTGATGAAGCGGAGATCCGCGGTCATCGCAAGACCTACATCGGCGCGCTGCCAGGTAAGCTGCTGCAGAAGCTTTCCAAGGTGGGGGTGAAGAACCCGCTGTTCCTGTTCGACGAGATCGACAAGATGGGTATGGACCATCGCGGCGATCCCGCCTCGGCACTGCTTGAGGTGCTCGACCCGGAACAGAACCACACCTTCAACGACCATTACCTGGAAGTGGACTACGACCTGTCCGACGTGATGTTCGTGTGTACCTCCAACTCCATGGACATTCCGCCGGCGCTGCTCGACCGGATGGAGATCATCCGCATCCCGGGCTACACCGAGGACGAAAAGGTCAACATCGCGCTGCAGCACCTGCTGCCCAAGCAGCTCAAGGCCAACGGCTTGCGCAAGAACGAGTTGCAGGTCTCCGACGACAGCATGCGCGACCTGATCCGCTATTACACCCGCGAGGCGGGCGTGCGGAGTCTGGAGCGTGAGATCGCCAAGATCTGCCGCAAGGTCGTGCGCGAGCATGTGGAATCCGGCAGCAAGGACAGCGTCGAACTGACGCCGGACCTGCTGGAGCATTACTCCGGCGTCCGCAAATTCAAGTACGGCCTGGCTGAGGAATCCAATCAGGTGGGGCAGGTCACCGGGCTGGCCTGGACTCAGGTGGGCGGCGAGTTGCTGACCATCGAGTGCGCCCTGACCAAGGGTAAGGGTAAGGTCATCAAGACCGGCTCACTGGGCGATGTGATGCAGGAGTCTATACAGGCGGCACTGACGGTAGTGCGCAGCCGGGCTGCGGGACTGGGTATCAGTGACGATTTCTACGAGAAGCACGACCTGCACGTCCACGTGCCCGAGGGTGCGACCCCGAAAGATGGCCCCAGCGCCGGCATCGGCATGTGCACCGGTCTGGTGTCGGCACTGACCGGCATTCCGGTTCGGGCGGACGTGGCCATGACCGGCGAGATCACCTTGCGTGGCCGGGTGCTGGCTATCGGCGGCCTCAAGGAGAAGCTGTTGGCAGCCCACCGCGGCGGCATCAAAACCGTGATTATCCCGGAAGAAAATGTTCGTGATCTCAAGGAGATACCGGAAAACATCAAGGAGTCCCTGGAGATCCGTCCAGCCACCTGGATCGATGAAGTGCTGGACGTCGCCCTGGCGTATCAGCCGACGCCCGAGACGGAGGGCATGCCGCAAAAGCCGGCAGGCGCCAAGAAGCGGGACGACGAGGGCGATGCCGGGGAGCGTATTAATACGCATTAAACCCCAGCCACTCTGTTGACACGCCGGAGAGCCCGTTGGTATAACTGTTTCGTCCTGAAGCAGCCTGTACCAAGGGCTCCCGGGGTTTTTGCCAGTATTCCTATCGACACCCGATGACCGAAAGGAATAAAAAAACCGAAGAATGGAACTCGCCCGCCGCTTGTGCGATAGTCGGGAAGCTCCGAGAAAAACAAACCTATCCATAAAACATATCCAACCTGAAATCGAAGGGGTTTAGTGTGAACAAGTCCGAACTTATTGATGCAATTGCCGAGTCAGCTGATATCTCCAAGGCCGGAGCAGGCCGTGCCCTGGACGCAATGGTGGATTCCATCACTGACGCATTGAAAAAAGGTGATCAGGTTACTCTGATCGGCTTCGGTACTTTCTCTGTTAAAGAGCGTGCCGCTCGCACTGGTCGTAACCCGCAGACTGGCGCAGAAATCAAGATCCCGGCCTCCAAAGTGCCTGGTTTCAAAGCCGGTAAGGCTCTGAAAGACGCCGTTAAGTAAGAGGCGACTTCTACGGCAATGTCCTTTGGGCATTGCCGGGGTAGTTTCTTCAAGGCATTTGTTTCCGGTAACTCAACCTACCTGATCATGCTGAAATCTACTGAATGACTGCCCCACAGATTTCGAGGCGCATCCCTGGAAGGATGCGCCTTTTTACGTTCAGTACGCCGCTCTCACCGTTCTGTCTCAGTGGTTCCCAGGTGGCGACTGATATTTCCCAAGAACACAAAAGTGAGGCCTGACGCGGATATCCGGTAGGCGACCAAGAGCCGCCGGTCATCGCTGACGTCTGGGAGGAACATGCTTCAAGATATCCGGAATAACGCCCAGAGTACGATTGCCAAGATCATCATCGTGCTGCTGGTGATCGGTCTGTCCATGTTTGGTGTCGATGCCATTATCGGCGGGTTTTCGGGCGAACCCGAAGTGGCCACGGTGAATGGCCAGGATATTACCGAGCGACAGTTCACACGTACGGTCCAGATGCAGCGCCAACGTCAGCTGGCCCAGATGGATAACCCGGATCCTTCCCTCATTAATGAGGACCAGATCCGACAGTCCGTCCTCGAAGGGTTGATCCGGCAGGCGGTCCTGACCCAGGACGCCGAAGAGCAGGGGCTGATCCTCTCTGACCGCGACATCGACAGCGTGATTACTTCCATGTCGCAGTTCCAGGTCGACGGCGAATTTAGCCGTGACGCCTTTGTCGCAGGTGTGCGCAACCTGGGTATGGGCGTGGCGGAATTTCGCGAGGCTCTGCGCAAGGAGTTCGTGGTCAACCAGATTCGCAGCGGCATTACCTCCAGTGCCATCGTCAACCCGCAGAACGCCGAGGCCATCCTGCGGATTCAGTCCCAGACCCGGACCTTCCAGACTCTCGAGATCCCGGCTTCCGCCGTCGCCGACCAGGTGGAGGTGTCAGACGCCGATATCCAGGAGTACTACGACGAGCACAAATCGGAGTTCCTCCAGTCTGAATCGGTGGACGTCAACTACATCACCCTGTCGGTCGACGATCTGGCCAGTCAGGTGGACGTGTCCGAAGACGAAGTGCGTGATCTGTACGAACAGCGTAAGGCGGACCTCGGTGGCGACGAGCAGCGTCGAGCCTCCCACATCCTGATCGAGGACGGCGATGACGCCCAGGCCAAACTGAAGGAAGTGCAGCAGAAGCTGGCCGACGGTGAAGACTTTGCCAAGGTGGCGGAAGAATATTCTGCCGACACCGCCACAGCGACTCAGGGCGGTGACCTGGGCTATTCCGGTAAGGGCGTCTACGACAGTGCTTTCGAGCAGGCGCTGTTCAGTCTGGAAGACGGTGAGGTGTCCGAACCGGTGGAAACCCAGTTTGGCTATCACATCATCAAGCTGACCGGTGTTCGCGAGACGCAGGCGCCGTCGTTCGAGGATATGAAGGACAAGCTCCGGCAGGAAGTGGCGCGCGAAAAGGCGGGCCAGACGTTCTCCGAGATCCGCACCCAACTGGCGGATATCTCCTACTCCGAGCCGACCCTGGAATCGCCCGCCGAGCAGTTGGGCCTGACGATCCAGACCCGTGACGGCATCAAGCGTGAAGGTAATCAGGCACCGTTCGATCACCAGGGGCTGGTGCGCCAGCTCTACTCTGATGACGTGCTGAGTGGTGAGTACAACACCGAAGTCATCGATGTCGACAAAACCACTGCAGTGGTGGCCCATGTTAGCGAGCACCACCCGGAGGAGCAGCTGGCTCTGGACGCGGTAAGTGAGCAGATCCAGGAAAAACTGCGCGCCGAGAAGATCCGTGCCGCGCTGGCGGATCGGAGCAAGGCGCTGGTGGCCCGCCTGCAGGACGGCGACGCGCCGGCCGACATTGCTGCCGATGCGGATGCTGAATGGATGACCCATGAAGCGGTATCCCGTAACGCCAGCGATGTGGACTTCGACGTGATTCGTTCCGCGTTCTCCATGCCGCGTCCGCAGGGCGACACTGCCTCCTATGATTGGGTCGGCGGAGCCGAGCGCGCGGTGGTGCTGTCACTGAGTCAGGTAACCGATGGCGAGGTGGACGGTCAGGAGACCCAGATGCAGGCGCTTAACCAGTTCCTGACCCAGCAGCGTGGTCAAAGCGAATACGCGGCCTACGTCGATTCGCTGCGCGACAGTGCCGAAGTCGAGCGTCCCTGATGGGAGCGCTCCGGCGCAAAGAATCCGATTGATCTGACGCGGGTGCTTGCTCAGGCGAGCGCAGAACCGTGAGGCAAAGCGGAAAAGAAAAGGCAGGGCTTCGGCCCTGCCTTTTTTGTGGGTGAATGGTCCGTGTTGTGTCCGTTTGAGGTGCGTTGCCGAACAGGCATGTACCGTCGCCGGAAGAACCGGTTCAGACGCTTGCTTCTAAGGCACGGGAACGCCGTTACCCTGGGCGCCGGACTGGCTTTGCTCGAATACCGCAACGGACAAGCCGGGCAGTGTAAAGTCGCCGGAGGAAAAGCTGGCGGTAACGGCCCCGTCCAGTTCGTCGTGCAGGGTAAACCCGGTCAGGTCGGTGCCAAGCGTGACGCTGCCGGGCGCGGCATTGATCAGTACCATCAACGCGTCGCGATCTGGATCCAGATCATCCCCCGCAGCCGTTCCGTCATCCAGGCTGAAGGCGATCAATCCGGGTATCTGGTCAGGGCCGGTGTTGTGGAAGGCCAGACGGGCACGGACCTGGTCGGCACTTGCCAGGTGAAACAGCGGTGAATCCCGTCGAATGCGCAACAGCCGCTCGACGGCTTGTAGTGTGTCGCTGATATCACTGGTGGTCGGTGCCGCGTTGGGGTCATCGAGGATATCCAGGATGACGTCCCAGTTGTCGCCGTCCTTGTCTTCCCGGGGCAGGCCCCGATTCCAGGCGGTGGTCTGGTAGCTGAAGTCCACGGCATTGAACCAGTCGCCCGAGTCGTAGCTGTCCCGCTGCATGGATTTGGAGCGCAGGATTTCCGAACCCATGTGCAGGAAGGGGATGCCCTGGCCGAGTAGCGGGACCGCCAATGCAACCACCTGCGTTCGTGCGCGGTCGGCGCTGCTGACCCCACCGGCGATCTTGTACTGGTTGTTATCCCAGAGGGTCTGGTTGTCGTGCTTGGACACGTAATTGACCAGCTCCTGAGGATCGTCCGTGTAGCCGGCCGGTTGGCCGTTGTAATCGATCTCCGCCGTGCTCAGAACATCCCCGTTGGCGGTCTCGAAGCGGAAGTCACGCAGGCCGCCGGCGATACCCGCACGAATCCAGTCGGTGCCGGCGAGCAGGGTTTGCCGTTCATCCTCTGAACCGCTGTTGAGCTCGTTGGGCTGGGTGAACAGGCCATTGGCAAAGCCCTGGTTTCTTCGCAGCGCCTCACCGCTGTCGAACGGGCCGCCCCCGCGCACTCCGTCCCGCGACCGGTCGTTGAACGAGCCGATGCCGGTGCCCGCCAGGTTCGCCTGGATGGCATTGACCCCGCGGGCGTTATCGGCCACCTCGCCGAAATTCCAGCCCTCACCGTAGAAGTAGGTGTCCGGGTCCACCGCCTGGACAGCCTCCAGTGCGCGGGTCATGTTGTCCAGCATGTGGTGGCCCATCAGGTCGAAGCGGAAGCCGGAAATTCCGTAGGCGTCGGCCCAGGTCACCAGCGAGTCGACCATCAGCTTTTCCATCATGGCGTGTTCGGAGGCGGTGTTTTCACAGCAGGTGGATTGCATTACGGCGCCGGTTTGCGGATCGAGACGGTGGTAGTAGCCGGGTACGATCTTGTCGAGCACGGATTGGTCCGCCAGACCCGAGGCATTGGTGTGGTTGTAGACCACGTCCATCACCACGTTGAAACCCATGGCCGTGAGCGATTGCACCATCCGGCGGAATTCGATGATGCGGGTGGCTCCCTCGGCGTCAGAAGCGTAGCTGCCTTCCGGTACCGTGTAGTGGACCGGGTCGTAGCCCCAGTTGAAGCTGTCGAGGTTGCGCAGCACGCCATACAGGGCCTGGGCGTCACCGCTGGTCGGATCGAAGGAAGCCAGCACCGAACGAATGCTGCCGGCATTGCAGTATCCGGACCAGTCACTGGCGGCGGTTGGTGACAGATCGCAGAGTCGACTGAACGGATCGTCGATATCGACCACCTGCGTCGGGTCTTCGTCGACTGTGGCGATGTCGAAGGCTGGCAGGAGATGCAGGTGGGTCACGCCCGCATCGGCCAGGCGCTGCAGATGGGTCACCCCGGCACTGCCGCTGTGGCTGAAGGCGGCGTATTTGCCGCGATCCTCTTCGGGCACCGACGCATCGCCGGCGCTGAAATCGCGGATATGGGTCTCGTAGACGACGATGTCTTCCGGTTTGTCGACCGCCGGCGGATTCAGACTGTCCCAGCTGGCCGGTTTCAGATCGGCGTCGTCCAGGTTAACCACCTGCGCATACTGGCCGTTGGTGGACAGGCTGTGGGCGTAGGGATCGGTCGTCAGCGCTGTTTCGACCTCGTCGGTTTCCGGATGAAAGGCCGTGACCTCGTATTGATAGTACTGCCGGTCGAGACTAAGGGGTGCCTCGTGAATCCAAACGCCGGAATGGTCCGGGTCCGCGGTCATGGCGGCCGGGTAGCCGGCGAGGGGATCCTTTTCGGCGTCGAAGGCGTGCAGCCGGACCGACTGAGCGGTTGGCGCCCAGACCCGGAAGGTGACGCCGCTGTCAGTTACCTCGGCGCCGAGCGGGCCGTTATAGGTGAACAGCTCGTCGACAACACCCGGAATCTGTACCCGGGTGGCGGCCATCAGATCGCCGTCAGCGGCGTAGGCGGCGGCGACCAGTTGCCCCTGGAGCACTCGGGCCTGCTCCGTGGTCGGCAGCGTAACGGCAAAGGCGGGCCAGTCCGCCAGGTGCGGGAAGGCCGTGGCGGCGTCGGAGCTGATGTGGCCAGCGTCCAGTTCGATGCTGCTGCCGCCCTGGAGTCGGCCGTCTTCAATACGGATATCGCCTTGGCGGTCGTAATTAAGGGTCACCCGTTCAGCGCCAGTGGCATCGTCCCAGACCAGGGTGTCGGCGTCGATCCAGTGGGCACTGGCGCCGTCCAGCGACACCTCGATGCTGACCGGTTCGCTGGACAGTTCGCTGGATCCGCTGAGAGTGAACACCCGACGGCCCAGCTCGTCGAGTTGCCAGGTGATGTCGTTGCCGCCCAGGTCCTTGTTGTTGCCCTGATGCATGATCAGGTTGAGGCACTCGGCGTCCGCGGTCAGATCGATCCGGTAGTAGGCGCCGTAAGTGTCGCTGACGCCCTCGGCCAGCAGTGGGTCAGTCCACTCGGTTGGCGTCGCGGCGCCGGAACAGGTGTCGGTATTCCATAGATGCAGCCCCCAGCCGTCGTAAGCGTCGTCGGGGCGCAGGTAATAGAGAATGGCCTCGTCGGGGCCGGGATCTATAAGAGCCTCCGCGGAATCCCCGCCGGAGTCTCCTTCGATCTTGCAGCCGGAGACGCCGAGCGTCAGCACGGCCAGCAAGGCAGGCGTTATCCATTGATGCTGAGTCATGAGATGCATTCCTTGTACGGTTGTTTTTGTTGGTACTGCATCGGCGATGGTGGTGCCGGTGGGACGTAGGCACATCCTCTTTGCGGGTATCGGTTTCGGCGTAGCGGCGGGGGCGTAGGGCGGGGCTGTGGGTAGGGTGCTGAAACGAAGAAAGCCTCCGCGCGGCTGGTACGGAGGCTTTCCGGTTACCCGCCCCGGGCCGGGAAGGAAGGGCCGGCCGGGGCTGTGGTGGTGGCTATTACCACCAGGCTTCCATTTGCAGGCCGACCTGGATGTCGCCGTCGACGCCGTCGCCTTCGCGCGCGGCTTCGGCGCGATCACCAAAGAAGGTGGCCGCGTAAGCACGGATCACCGGGCGTGCCCAGTAATTGCCGCCGGCCGACCACTGCTGTGCAATGGCGATCTTGGACAGATCCGACGAATCGTCCTCGCCCAGGAACTGGGCGTCGTCATAACCGATCTCGACGGCCGTGCTCAGTACCGGCGACCACTTGTAGGTGGGGCGGATCACGACGCTGGTGCGTTCCGCATCGTCCTGGCTGGAATCGTGCGGTGACCCCTGCTGGTACAGCGCGGAGTAGCCCATTTCCCAGTTGGCGCCCAGGTTGATCACACCGTGATCGAGGATGCGCCAGCTGTCCTCCAGGTAACCGTCGACGTTGCTGTTGGCGATCCGGCCGCCCCCGCCGGCTTCAAAGGCGCCGAAGCCCATGGAGTCCGCACCGTACTGCAGTACAAACTTGTTGAAACCGCCCAGCAGGCCGCTTGAGAGTTCCGCTGTGAAGAAGTAGCCGTCCTCGTCTTCAAAGCCGGCGTCTTCCTGCTGGTCGGTCAGGTCGGCCATGCCGTAGATACCGACCAGGGTGAGGGTGCTCTGACCCACCGGGAAGGCGTAGCGCACGTCGAACTTGTTGTTCTGGATGAACTCGTCACCGTCCGGGTTATCGTGGTTGATGAACGCCAGTGACAGCTTGCCGGGGCCGGCCTGGATGTTCTCGACACCGCCGCCGTAGCCGGAGTTGTTCAGATAGTAGAAGTCCAGGTGGTGGACATCGTGACGCTGGTAGTAGCGCTTACCCGCCCACAGCGTGGAGCCCGGCAGGGACTCGATCACGTTGTTGCCGGAGATGTAGAGCTGACGCAGCGATGTGTTGCCGCCGTCGTAGCCGCCGCCGGCATCGTTATAGCTGTAGCTCTGGAAGTCGTTGCCCTGATTGTCGGCACCGTAGGACACCATCGAGTCGAAGCGGAAGGTTTTGCCATCCTCGTTGTACAGCTCGTCGCCCAGACCGATTTCGGCGTAGGTGTCGCACTCGTCCGCCAGTCGGCCGACAAAGTGACCGGCGGCGCCACTGCCGAAGCAGGTCTGCTCGCCACCGCTTTGCAGGTTGGTCGAGGCTCCGGCACGCGCATAGCCGCTGAAGTCCACGGCCAGAGCCGGGGATGCCAGCGCAGCGGATGCGATGGCCACAGCTACCGGCGAGAGTTTGAAGGTCGATCTCTTGTTGTTTTGCATCATATCTGTCCTGTGCTTCTTGTCTTTTTTGGTTGGCCGGGGCTAGACCTGACGCCGGTCAGCGGGAGTGTCCCGCAAGCAACGCCGGAAGACCCGGGCCATGGGCGAGGGGAATGACGGAAGCCTGTTCCGGTCTTTCGCCCGTCCGTATCGGTAAACCCGTATTCATGGTCGGGAATGCGGGTCAGGGCCACATCATCCGGGTCGGGAGAAAAGGGGGGTGAGTTTTCAGGGGGAGGAGGGGCGTAGAAATCGGGTACGGGATTCCTGGTTGAATCCCGTACCCCGGAGGGCCGTTATTCGGCGCTGAAACGGGTAGGCTTGAGGCTGTCCTTGATCTTCTTCAGGTGGGCCTGGAAGTCGCTGCCGCGCTTGAGGGTGACGCCGGTGGCCAGGATGTCGATGATCATCAGATGGATGATGCGGGACGTCATCGGCATGTAGACGTCGGTGTCTTCCGGGGCGGTGACCTCCAGCGCCACCGTACAGGCTTTCGACAGCGGCGAGTTGGGCGCGGTAATGCCGATAACGGTGGCGCCATTGCTGCGACCGGCTTCGGCGATGTCTACCAGTTCCCGGGTGCGGCCGGTGTAGGAAATCACCACGATCACGTCGCCGGTATGGCTGCCGGCCGCGACCATGCGCTGCATCAGGGCGTCGTCGTAGGAGGTGACCGGAATATTGAAGCGGAAGAATTTGTGCTGCGCGTCCAGAGCCACGGGGGCGGAGCCGCCCATGCCGAAGAAGTTGATCTGCTTGGCCTGGATCAGATAGTCGATGGCCGCACCCAGGGCCGCCGGGTCCAGGGCCTGACGGGCCTTGTCCAGGCTGGCGATGGTGCTGAGCACGATCTTGTCGGAAAACGTGGCGACATCGTCTTCCGGGCGCACGTTCTGGCTGACGTAGGGTGTGCCGGTAGCGATGCTCTGGGCCAACTGGATCTTGAAGTCGGGGAAGCCGTTGGTGGAGAAGCCGCGACAGAAGCGGTTGACCGTCGGCTCGCTCACATCCGCGGCACGGGCCAGGGCGGCAATGGAGTAGCGTGTGGCGGCGGTAGGGTCACGCAGGATGGCCTCGGCGACCTTGCGTTCGGACTTGTTCAGGGTGTCCAGTTTGCCCTGGATCTGCTCCAGCAGGTTGGGTGCTGTGGCGTCGTGGTTCTTGTTCATGCTTGGCTATCCCGCAAAGACTCTGCTTGACTGAAAATGCTTGCCTGAAAGTGGCTGGCGGCGCGAATTATACCGGTTTTCGCCCTTTCATTGTGTAGTAAAGTAGTCAAGAATTCCCGATTATTCTTGGAATCGGTGGCTTTTGATGCCATTATTTTGTCAAAATTACTACATTGCCGCATTCCTGTGAATGGGTGGACTGGGTTCCGCCCGTCGGGCCGACAGGCCGATGTTGCAGGATCGTCCAGAAAACAGGTTGAAGGACTGTCATAAGAATGAGCCGGAAAAACGAAAATCAGTGCGACCTGATCATGTTCGGCGCACTGGGGGACCTGGCGCAGCGTAAACTGTTTCCTGCCCTTTACCAACTGGAAGCCGCTGGCCTGCTGGCGCCGAAAACCCGGATTCTGGCTCTGGCCAGACAGGAACTGGACACGGCCGGCGCCCGCGAGAAGCTGAAAGCCAAGCTGAAAGAACACATCAAGCCGGACGAGCAGGACGAAGGGGCCATGACCAAGCTCCTGTCGCGCATCGATTACCAACGGCTGGATTTCGCCAACACCGACGATTACGTGAGTCTGCGTGAATGGCGTGAAACCGGTGGCGGTGCGCTGATCGTCTATATGGCCACGCCGCCTTCCATCTACGGCATGATCGCCCGCAACCTGAAACAGACCCAGTGCATCGACACTGCCACCCGCGTCGTGGTGGAGAAGCCGATCGGTCACGACCTGGAGTCCTCCGAAGAGATCAATGACCAGTTGGCGGAAGTGTTCAATGAGAACCAGTTGTTCCGGATTGACCACTACCTGGGTAAGGAAACCGTCCAGAACCTGATTGCCCTGCGTTTCGCCAACAACCTGTTCGCTTCCCAGTGGAACCAGGATCACATCTCCCACGTGGAAATCACCGTGGCCGAGAGTGTCGGAATTGAGGGGCGTTGGGGGTATTTCGACCAGGCCGGCCAGATGCGGGACATGATCCAGAATCACCTCCTGCAGCTGCTGTGCCTCATTGCCATGGATCCGCCGTCGGACCTGTCCGCGGACAGCATCCGTGATGAGAAGGTCAAGGTGCTCAAGGCCCTGCGCCCGATTACCCCGGACCTGGTGGAAACCCACCTGGTGCGCGGTCAGTACACAGCCGGTACGGCGGCCGGAAAGCCGGTACCCGGATACCTGGAAGAGGAAGATGCGGTGCGCGGCAGCACCACCGAGACCTTCGTGGCGCTCAAGGCCGAAATTTCCAACTGGCGCTGGTCCGGCGTGCCGTTCTACATCCGCACCGGCAAGCGGATGCCGGAGAAACTGTCGCAGATCATCATCCACTTCAAGCCGGCACCGCACTACATTTTTGATCCGGACCAGAAGCACCTGGCCAACAACAAGCTGATCATTCGTCTGCAGCCGGATGAGGGTATGTCCCTGCAGATCCTGACCAAGGATCAGGGCCTGGACAAAGGCATGCGCCTGCGTCAGGGCCCGCTGGAGCTGACATTCTCCGAGACGTTCCAGCAGGAGCGGATTCCGGACGCCTATGAGCGTCTCTTGTGGGAGGCCATGAAGGGCAACCAGTACCTGTTCGTGCGCCGTGACGAGGTGGAATACGCCTGGCGCTGGGTTGACCGCGTGATCGCCAACTGGGAAGAGCACGCATCGCCGCCCAAGCGCTATGCGGCGGGTACCTGGGGGCCGGTGGCATCCATTGCACTGATTACTCGTGATGGCAGGAGCTGGTATGAAGATGCCTGAGATTGACTGGCCGGCCACCGTAGAGCCGGCCCTGGGCGAAAACCCTGACGCGGTCGCCGCCGAGCTGGCCGACCGCGTCGCCGAGCGACTGGAAGGGGCGCTGGCTGGGCGTGATCGCGCGAGCCTGGCGTTGTCCGGCGGCAGCACACCGAAGCCTTTCTTCGAGAAGCTTAGGGATAAGCCGCTCGACTGGTCCCGTGTCGATGTAACGCTGGTCGATGAGCGTTGGGTGACCCCGGACTCGCCGGACAGCAACGAAAAATTGCTGCGTGAGCATTTCCTGCAGGGTGCCGCGTCGGCGGCACGGTTCGTGCCGATGAAGCAGAAGCACGAGAGTGCCAATGCCGGCCAGCCGCTGGCGGAGGAGGCCCTGGCCGATATCGCCTGGCCCCTGGACGTGCTGATCCTGGGGATGGGCAATGACGGGCATACCGCGTCGCTGTTCCCGGACGCGCCGGAGATCGATCGCGCACTCGACCCCAGCCAGCCCTATCGCTGCATGGCGTTGCACCCGGTGTCCCAGCCGCAGGCGCGGCTGTCGCTGACGCGAACCATCCTGGAACAGGCCAGCTGGACCGCGCTCCATCTCAAGGGTGAGGACAAGCTTGAGACCCTCAAGGTGGCCTTGAGCGACATGCCGTCGGTACGTGAAATGCCGATCCGGGTTTTCCTGTCGACGGGCCTGACGCTGTTCTGGAGCCCCTGAATCCGTTTCATAAAGAGAGATTGTTTCGATGCCTTCATTATTGACTGAAGCCCATCGTCAGCAGGTGCAGGCCGTTCTGGATGCCTGTCCCCTGGTGCCGGTGATCGCCATCAACAAGCCGGAAGAGGCGCTGCCGCTGGGTCGTGCCCTCGTTGCCGGCGGCATCAAGGTGCTGGAGATCACCCTGAGAACCCCTTACGGCCTGGACGCCATCCGCGAGCTGCGTGCCGAGCTGCCGGACGCCTGGGTGGGCGCCGGGACCGTGACCACCGTCGAGCAGTACCGGCAGGTGGAAGAGGCGGGTGCCCAGTTCGTCATTACGCCAGGTCTGACCCAGAGCCTGCTGGATTACTCCATTACGGCCAAGGCACCGCTGCTGCCGGGTATTTCCACCATCTCCGAGATGATGATGGGATATGAGCGTGGCTTCCGGCATTTCAAGTTCTTCCCGGCGGAAGCCTCGGGCGGTCGCCCGGCGCTGAAAGCCTTTGCCGGTCCTTTCGGTGACGTGGTGTTCTGCCCAACCGGCGGCATCAGCCCGGATACTGCCAGTGATTATCTGGCGCTGCCCAACGTGGTGGCCGTAGGCGGCAGCTGGCTGACCCCGAAAGATGCCATCGCCGCCGGCGATTGGGATAAGGTCACTGAGGTGGCCCGGGACAGCCTGGAGCGCCTCAAGTAGGCGTTCCGGCCCGTTCATGCCCGCATAAGAAAGGCGCCCCGATGTGGGCGCCTTTTCGTTTCGACATGACGCCAGGGAGCGTCATCACGTCTCTCAGGACTGTTGCAGATCGGCCAGCTTGCGGCGGGCTTCGTTGCCGATTTCGCCTTCGACGTCGGCGATAGCGGAGTAGTACTGGACCGCTTCGTCCTTGCGTCCCTGCCTGGCGGCGATATCGCCCAGTCGCAGGTAGGCGATGGAGGTCGGGACCACATCGTTGGCCGCTTTCAGGTCAGCCTGTGCGGCATCCAACTGGTCCGCGTCGAGGTAGCCCAGGCCGCGGTGGATGCGGTAGCTGAACATCTCGGGGTAGAGTGAAACCGCTTTGTCGAAATCCTTCAGTGCGGCCGTGGACTTGTCCTGCTCCTCAAGAATCTGTCCGCGAAGCACGTAAAAGGCGGGCTCGTTGGGTTCGATACGAATGGCTTCGTTGATTTTCTTCAGCGCGCCGTCCAGGTTTTCGGCCTGCGCCATTTCCAGGGCCTTTTCCTGAGCGTCGTAGGCCGGTTGTTTGCTACGCAGGTAGGCCAGATGATTGCTGTACTCCTGCTTGCCGCGGAAGCCGCCCGGGTTGCCCAGTTCGTCGACCAGGGCCTGGTTGGCGTTGACGCGCTCCTGCGAAGGCGGGTGGGAGGCGAACAGGCCGTCGATCCAGCTGGCGTTCTGCCCCTCCGACAGCTTTACGAAGATTCTCTGCAGTTCCACCGCAGCCTGCGGGTCGTAGCCGGCCCGCACCATGTACTCGATGCCGTAGTGATCTGATTCCAGCTCATGGCCCTGGCTGTATTGCGCCATGGTCAGTTGGCTGCCCACGGCGGCGCCACCCATGATCAGTGACGCGTAGTCGTTGTCGGACAACGCGATCCCCAGGCCGGCGATCCCCGCGTTGAGGAGCATGCCCTGCTGCATGCGCTGCACGCTGTGGCGAGCGGCGGCGTGTACGATCTCGTGGCCCAGCACGGAGGCCAGCTGCGCTTCGTCCTCCAGCTTGGTGAGCAGTCCCCGGTTGATGGCGATTTTGCCCGAGGGCAGAGCCCAGGCATTGGGGACGCCGCTGTTGAGCACCACGAACTCGTAGGGCAGGTCGGGGCGGTCGCTGACCCTGGCCAGCTTCTGTCCCACCTTCGACACGTACGCCGCCAGCTCCGGATCGGCCGTGTATTCGCCGCCCTGGATCTGCACGGTGGGCTTGTATTGCTCCTCGCCCAGGGCCATTTCCTGGCTTTCGGAAATCAGCGACAGCTGGCTCTCCCCGGTGACCGGGTTAACCGAGCAGCCGGTCAGGATGAGCGCCAGGGTGGCGAGTAGGGTAGCGGGTAACACGTTAAATCGCACAGCGAACTCCATCATCCAACGATTTCATGTTCCAGGTTATAACACAGTTGTGTGGGTCTTCGGTGCCTGCCGGCAAAACAGGCTTAGCTGTCTGTATTATGGCGACATTCCGGGGCATTCTGTATCATTTTGAGGATCGGGCTCCGGCCCGCCCCGGGCCAAATGGGCCCCGTCTTCACCACCCTGATAACGGATCGTTTCCGGATGGTACCTTTTCTGGACCTGATTGCCCTGGCCTGGTTTCTTGTGTGCTGGCTGGGTTACAGCGAGTATTCCCGACGCAAGGCCGACGACCGGCCCTGCCTTTCCAACACCCTGGACCTGTACCGCGAGGACTGGATGCGGGGCATGCTGAGTCGCGGCAACCGAATCGCCGACGCTTCGGTGGTGGGGAACCTGGAGCGCAATGGCGCCTTCTTCGCTTCCAGTTGCCTGCTGATCCTGGCGGGTCTGTTGACCGCCATGGGTTATACCCAGGAAGTGATGGAAGTGTTCAGTTCCCTGCCGTTTGCCAGCAGCGGCAACCGGGTGGTCTGGGAGATCCGCCTGTTCATGCTGATGCTGGTGTTCGTCTACGCCTTCTTCAAGTTCACCTGGTCCATGCGCATGTACAATTTCGCCTCGGTTCTGATTGGCGGTGCCCCGTTGAACGACGACAAGCAGGTGTCGCCGGCGGCCCGCGAGGCCTTCGCGCGCAGCTCAGCCCGGGTGTGCAGCCTGGCCGGTGATGCCTTCAACCTGGGGCTGCGTTCGTACTATTACGCGCTGGCGGTGGTAACCTGGTTTGTCCACCCCGCCTGCTTTATCGTGGCGTCCAGTCTGGTGGTTTTCATTCTCTATCGCCGGGAGTTCAAGTCGGACGCCCTGGACGCACTGCGTTCCGGCAAGGTGTTCGATGATCCAGCCTCCAAATCGAAGGACGACGCCGAGTCGTCGGCAACTGCAAGGTAGAACAGATGACGAACGATCGGACCCGGTTCAACCGGGTCAGTCGGTTTATCGAAACCCTGGCCCAGGCCAGGGAACTGGGCGTGAGCGTCGAGGTAGCGCGGGACAACCACCTGGTCCTCAAGCTACCGTACAGCGACCGCATCATCGGCAATCCGGACACCCGGATCATCCACGGTGGCGCGATCACCACGTTGATGGACACGACGTCCGGTTCCGTGGTGCTGTGCGCGCTGGACGAGTTTGAGCTGTGTCCCACCCTCGACTTGCGGGTGGATTACATGCGCCCGGCGGTCCCGGACGAGCCGGTATACGCTCGGGCCGAGGCGTATCGCGTGACGCGCAATATCATCTTCACCCGTTGCGAGGCGTATCAGGCCCACGACAACCAGACCATTGCCAATTGCGTGGCCACCTTCATGCGCATTGGCAAGGAAGCCACGCCCAAAGCGTACCGGGACCAGATCACGGGAGACGACGCATGACCAGTCCCGAAGTCCTTCGTTACACCCAGGAAACCGGCGACTTCTCACGGATGCTGGCGGAGATTCCCTATGCCCAGACCATCGGCCTGGCCTGCGACCGGTTCGGCGACGATCTGATCTTCCGCCTCCCGCGCAAGCCGGAGAACCTGGGTAACCCGGTGTTGCCGGCCATCCACGGTGGAGTGATCGGTGGTTTCATGGAGCTGTCGGCGGCCATCTATCTGATGATGTCCCAGGACACGCTGCGCATGCCGCGGATCGTCGACTTCTCCCTCGACTACCTGCGTGCCGGCCTGGACCGGGAAACCTACGCCGAGTGCCGGCTGACCCGCCAGGGGAACCGGGTCGCCAATGTGATGATCACCGCCTGGCAGAAGTCCCGCAACGAACCCATTGCCACCGCCCGGGCGCATTTCCTGATGGAGGACTGAGCCCGCCAGCGGTGTTGTCCGGGCAGACTGCGGTGCGGATTACCGTGCGAAGTGCCGGGCGAATCCGGTGGCCGCATGTCAGCTTGCCCAATCCTCTTGAAATGGGGGCGAGTGCCCCAATCTCCTTTGCCAGACCCAATGGGCCCGCTCCGTCAAGCGGGCCCTGTGACTGTTTAGACAGGTACTGAGCAAGGAGATACAGCCACCATGACGGTCGAGACGCAGAAAGAAACCCTGGGCTTCCAGACCGAGGTGAAGCAGCTGCTTCACCTGATGATCCATTCGCTTTACTCCAACAAGGAAATCTTCCTGCGGGAGTTGGTATCCAACGCTTCCGATGCCGAGGACAAGCTGCGCTTTGCCGCGCTGAAGGATGACGGCCTCTTTGAGGACGATCCCGATCTCAGGATCCGCCTGGCCTACGACAAGGAAGCGAATACCGTCACCCTGAGTGATAACGGCATCGGCATGAGCCGTGACGACGTGATCGAGAACCTGGGCACCATCGCCCGGTCCGGCACCGCCGAATTCCTCAGTCAGCTCACCGGTGACGAGAAGAAAGACAGCAAGCTGATCGGTCAGTTTGGCGTGGGTTTCTATTCCGCCTTTATCGTCGCCGACCGCGTCGAGGTCTTTACCCGTCGCGCCGGACTGCCGGCGGAAGAGGGCGTTCACTGGGAGTCGACCGGTGACGGCGAATTCACCATTGAACAGACCGATCGCGCCGCGCGCGGCACCGAAATTGTGCTGCACCTGAAGCCGGAAGCATCCGAGTTCGCCGACGGCCACCGCCTGCGCAGCCTGATCAAGAAGTACTCCGACCACATTTCCTTCCCGGTTGTCATGAAGGCCGAAGAGCCGGCCGACGAAGACGGCAACGAACCGGAAGCGAAGGAAGAGACCGTCAACGAAGCCACGGCGCTGTGGACCCTGCCGCGTACCGAGATCAAGGACGAGGAGTACAAGGGCTTCTACAAGCACATCGCCCACGACTTCGAGGATCCGCTGACCTGGTCCCACAACAAGGTGGAAGGCAAGCTGGATTACACCAGCCTGCTGTACATCCCCAAGCGCGCGCCGTTCGACCTGTACAACCGCGAAGCGCCGCGTGGCATCAAGCTGTACGTCCAACGCGTGTTCATCATGGACCACGCCGAGCAGTTCCTGCCGCTGTACATGCGCTTCGTCAAAGGCGTGGTGGACTCCAACGACCTGTCGCTGAACGTCTCCCGTGAGATTCTCCAGAACGACAGCACCGTGGAGAGCATCAAGTCCGCGCTGACCAAGCGTGTCCTGGACATGCTGGGCAAGCTGGCGAAGAAAGAGCCGGAGGAATACCAGGGCTTCTGGAACGAGTTTGGCACCGTGCTCAAGGAAGGTCCGGCCGAGGACTTCAGCAACCGCGAGAAGATCGCCGGCCTGTTGCGTTTCGCGTCCACCCACAGCGGTGAGCCGACTGAAAACGTGTCGCTGGCCGATTACGTCGGGCGCATGAAGGAAGGTCAGAAGAAGATCTACTACATCACCGCCGACAGCTTCACCGCGGCCAAGAGCAGCCCGCATCTGGAAGTCTTCCGCAAGAAGGGTATCGAGGTGCTGATCCTGTCCGATCGCATTGACGAGTGGATGATGGGTTACCTCACTGAGTTCGACGGCACACAGCTGCAGGACGTCGCGCGCGGCGAGCTGGATCTGGGCGAGGTCGAGACCGAGGAAGACAAGAAGCACCAGGAAGAAGCTACCGAAGCCCACAAAGGGCTGCTGGAGCGGATCAAGACGGCGCTGGACGACCGGGTCCAGGAGGTGCGCGTAACCAACCGCCTGACCGAATCGCCGGCCTGTCTCGTGGTGGGTGACTTCGACATGGGCGCCCAGATGAAGAAGATCATGGAGGCCGCCGGCCAGAAAGTGCCGGACAGCAAGCCGATCTTCGAGATCAACGTGGAGCACCCGCTGGTGGCACGTCTGGAGTCGGAAGCATCGGACGATCAGTTCGCCGATCTCGCCGCCGTACTCTTCGACCAGGCGACCCTGGCCAGCGGTGAGCAGCTTCAGGATCCGGGCAGCTACGTCAGCCGCCTGAACCGTCTGTTGCTGGACATGAGCAACCGTTGATGCAGTCCATTGTGGTGGATATCGCCATCGGCCCTGAAGAGTGGATCCGACTCTATCAGGGCACGGCCCACCACGTTCATGCGGTGTCCCGGGACGGACGTTCCGTCCAGTTCCCGGCCCGCATCCTTTCCCGCTTTGCCTTACGCGACGGCGTGAACGGCTCCTTCCGTATCGATTTCGACGATCAGGGCCGGTTCCAGGCCATTTCCCGCCTCTGAAGCAGGCCGTGCCAGGTGTTCCGTTTTCGGTCCCCTCGCCATGCCACCGTCCATACACATCGCCATCTATAGAAAATTACTTTTAAAATATTAAAGGCAATTGATTATATTGTCGGTCGGCCATTTCCTAGAATGATGTTCATAGGGCCCATGCAGCCCGGACATCAGAATCAGGGAGAGAGACCATCATGAAACACGGCCAGAATAACCGGACGCTGATCCGCTGGATCGAGTACTACGCCAATTTCGCGTTGTCCCAGTAAGGGGCAGCGGACGCCGATTACCCCACCCAACGAACACTCTCTTTGGCCGGTTGCGGAAGCTACCGGCTTTTTTTTGTCCGGATTATCCCTACAATGCGCGGCAGATACTTCCGGAAGAATGCCATGCGCCTGTTTCTCGCCCCGATGGAGGGGCTGGTCGACTGTTACATCCGCGAACTGCTGACGGCCGTCGGTGGGATCGACCGTTGTGTGACCGAGTTCATTCGGGTGACCCGCGGCCAGTTGCCGCCCCGGGTGTTCTATCGTTTTGCCCCCGAACTGCGTCAGGGGTCGGTGACCCGCGCCGGGGTGCCGGTTGCGGTTCAACTGCTGGGCTCCCATGTGTCGCAGGTGGCCTGGCACGCCGCCAGGGCGGTGGAGCTCGGCGCGCCCCAGGTTGACCTGAACTTCGGCTGCCCGGCCAAGACGGTGAACAAGCACAAAGGCGGCTCCATTCTCATGCGTGAGCCGGATTTGATGCATGCCCTGGTGTCGGCCGTGCGTGAGGCGGTCCCGGCGGAGATCCCGGTCACGGCCAAGATGCGGCTGGGTTACGACGACCGCTCGATGGGCGTGGCCTGCGGCGAAGCGCTGGCGGACGCCGGCGCCGATGAGATCTGCATCCATGCCCGCAGCAAGGTGGACGGCTATCGTCCGCCGGCTTACTGGGAGGAAATCGCCCGGGTGCGGGAGCGGGTCAGCGTTCCGGTCATCGCTAACGGCGATGTCTGGTCAGTGGCGGACTACTGGCGCTGCCGCGAGATTTCCGGTTGTGACGACGTGATGATCGGCCGGGGCCTGGTGGCGCAGCCGGACCTGGCTCGCCAGATCAAGGCGAGTCAGGCGGGAGAGCCATGTGATCCGATGCCTTGGCGTGATGTTGTGCCGTTGTTGATCGACTACAGCCAGACGCTGCAGACGTTTCTTGAGCCGCGTTATGTCACCGGTCGCATCAAACAATGGCTGAACTACACGCGCCGCCCTTACGCCGAGGCGGATGCCGCCTGGAGTCAAGTCAAGCGGATGAACGATCCTGACGAGGTGTGCCGGCTGCTGAGGGCCAGTGCGGGTTTGGTTGGGGAACTGGCCGAGAGCGCCTGACGGCGACGGCCGGGGAAACCGTTTAGGGAAAGGGCAATGCCGGCGCCCGCGGGCGCCGGCGGCATCGCGCGCCTAGCGTTTTGGCTTGGCGGCGTCTACCAGGAAGGAGAGGGCGTCACCGGCCGGGATGTCCTGGCGGTCCGCATCGCTGCGGCCCTTGTATTCCAGGGTGCCGGCTTCCAGACCGCGGTCGGACACCACCACCCGGTGGGGGATGCCGATCAGCTCCATGTCCGCGAATTTCACGCCTGGCCGTTCGTTACGGTCGTCCAGCAGCACGTCCAGGCCGGCATCGCGCAGATCACTGTACAGTTTTTCCGCCGCTTCCCGGACCGCCGGCGACTTGTGCCCATTGAGGGTGACCACGACCACCTGGAACGGCGCGATAGCCGTCGGCCAGAGGATGCCTTTGTCGTCGTGGTTCTGCTCGATGGCGGCCGCCACGATTCGCGATACGCCAATGCCGTAACAACCCATGTCGAGCAGGGCGGACTTGCCGTTCTCGTCCAGTACGGTGGCGTTCATCGCCCGGCTGTATTTGTTGCCCAGCTTGAAAATGTGGCCCACTTCGATGCCGCGCTTGATTTCCAGGTGGCCATCACCGGTCGGGCTGGGGTCGCCTTCGACGATGTTGCGCAGGTCCTCGACCCGGCCCAGGGGCAGGTCGCGCTCCCAGTTGACGCCGGTCAGGTGCACATCATCGGTGTTGGCGCCGCAGATGAAATCGGCCAGATGGGCGGCGCTGCGGTCGACGATGACCGGAATCGGCAGATCGACCGGGCCAATGGAGCCGGCACCGCAGCCGATGGTCGCCTTGATCTCTTCGTCCGTCGCCATGGTCAGCGGCTCGGCCACGTCCGGCAGGTTTTCCGCCTTGATTTCGTTCAGTTCGTGGTCGCCACGAAGCACCAGCGCCAGCAGGCCCTGGTTGCCGTCGTCATCGGCGGCGGCCTTGACGATCAGCGTCTTGACCGTGCGTGCCGCATCCACCTTCAGGAAGGCGGCCAGATCGGCGATGGTGTGCTGGTCCGGGGTGTCGACCCGGGCCATGTCCTCGCCTGGCGCCGGACGTTCACCGGCCGGCGCTACGGCCTCGGCCTTCTCGATGTTGGCGGCGTACTGGCCGCCGCTGCTGAAGGCGATGGCGTCTTCGCCCGAGGAGGCCAGCACATGGAACTCGTGGGACGAACTACCGCCGATTGCTCCGGAATCGGCTTCCACCGGGCGGTAGTCGAGGCCCAGCCGGTCGAAGATGTTGCAGTAGGTGCGATGCATGACCTGATAGGTTTCGTCCAGGGAGGCCTGATCGACGTGGAACGAGTAGGCGTCCTTCATGACGAATTCGCGAGCGCGCATCACACCGAAGCGCGGCCGGCGCTCGTCACGGAATTTGGTCTGGATCTGGTAGAAGTTCGCCGGCAGCTCCTTGTAGCTCTTGAGCTCGTTGCGCATGAGGTCGGTGATGACTTCCTCGTGGGTCGGGCCAAAGCAGAAGTCGCGGCCGTGCCGGTCGTTGAGGCGCAGCAGCTCGCCGCCGTACTGTTCCCAACGCCCGGATTCCTGCCACAGCTCAGCGGGCTGGATGGCTGGCATCAGCACTTCCTGTGCGCCGCTCCTGTCCATTTCCTCGCGGACGATCCGTTCCACCTTGCGCAGAACCCGAAGCCCCATTGGCAGCCAGGTGTACAGGCCGGCGGCGAGTTTGCGGATCATGCCCGCTCGGAGCATGAGCTGGTGACTGACGATTTCCGCGTCGGAGGGAGTTTCTTTCAGTGTGGCAATCAGATAACGGCTTGCGCGCATCTCGGAATCCGTATTCTTTATATGGGTTATCGGTCAGCGATACCGGTCGGCTTGTTCACTGCAGCGCTTGCTGCCGTCGTCGCGACCGGCGGGCTATTCCTATCATTCGATCAGCCCGTTATTGTACGGAGCCGGTAGGGTTACGTACAGGCAAAGGTGCCCGGCCTTTCAGGCACGCTTTTGAGTAGACCAAAAGGGCGCCAGCAACAATAATTAAAGGAGAACGTCATGACGTTGAGTGCCAGCGAGGTGGAGTCGCTGATTCGCGATGGGGTGCCCATGGCGGGGGACATCGACTTCCGCGTGGAGGCGGTCGATAACGGCTTTGCCCGAACCCGGGTACCGTTTGCCGGCAATCTGGTGCGTCCGGGCGGGACGCTGTCCGGCCCGGTGCAGATGGCGCTGGCCGATGCCTCGATGTATGCCGCCATCCTTGCCTCGCTGGGACGGGTGGAAATGGCGGTCACCAGTAACCTGAACATCAATTTCCTGCAGAAGCCGGCGGCGGCCGACCTGATCGCCGAGGCCGTGGTTCTGCGAATGGGGCGCCGCCTGGCGTTCTGCGAAGTCCGCTTGCTGTCCGGCGAGGAAGAGCGTCTGGTGGCGCACGTGACCGGGAGCTACGCTTTGCCGGCCTGACGGTGGGCCTGTGTGGGGTGGCTCGACAGGGTGCGATGCCATGACTCACGCCAGTGAACATAGCCAGCGGCGGACGCCCCGACAGGCGCGCAGTCGGGAGCGGGTGGAAGCCATTCTCGAGCATGCCTCGCGGATCTTCCATGAGTCCGGGGTGGATGGCACCAGCATGTCCGCCATTGCCCGCAGCGCTGACATGTCCCTGGCGTCACTCTATCGCTATTTCCCCAACAAGTCGGCGGTCGTCCGTGCCATCGCCGAGCGTCATGTGGTCCGGCTGGAACACGTTCTGCGTGAGCGTCTGGCCGCGTGCCGGCCCGACACCGTGGCGGAAACGCTGTTGGAGGTTTACTTCGCCTTCTACCGCGAAGAGCCGGCCTACCAGGCCATCTGGGCGGGCGTTGAAGCCATGCCGGAGCTGCAGGCGCTGGATCTTGATGAGCTCCGGGCCAACGCGGCGGATCTGGATGTCTACCTGGCGAGACATTTCCCGGACCTGCCGGTGGCGCGCCGTCACGCGGCCAGCATGATGCTGCCCCGTGCGTGCGGCAGTCTGCTGAGGCTGGCCATGACTTTGCCTGAGTCAAGCGGGCGGGCCTTGCTGGATGAACTGAAACGGATGGTCCGGGCGTACCTCCATGCGCTTGAAGATTGAAGGTCTTCTCCAGACTGACCCTCTCGCTGACTGGCTTGAGGATGGAATCTTGACCAAAAGGAGTCTCCCGGTGGCTGTCAGCCTCAAATACCCCCTTTCACTGTTTCTGGTTGTGCTGTTGGCCGGTTGCACCGGCGTGCCAGATCGCGTTCAGCCGGTCACGGGTTTCCAGCCCGACCGATACCTGGGCACCTGGTATGAAATCGCCCGCCTGCCGCATCCCTTCGAAGAGGGGTTGAGCTACGTGCAGGCGACCTACACCGAGAACGAAGACGGCAGCATCGATGTCCTGAACGAGGGTTTCAATGCGGAAGAGGGCCAATGGGAGCGGGCCGACGGTGTCGCCAAATTTGTGGGCGAGCCTGATACCGCGCATCTGAAGGTGTCCTTCTTCGGGCCGTTTTATGCCAGTTATGTCGTGATGGCGCTGGACAAGCAGGGTTACCAGTACTCCCTGGTGACCGGGCCGGACCGGGATTACCTGTGGATCCTGTCGCGGAAACCGACCCTGGACGAGCCGACCCGGCAGCGCCTGGTGGCCCAAGCGCGGGATGCCGGCTATCCGGTGGACGATCTGATCTGGGTGAACCAGTCCGGCGAGCCGCCGGTCCCACGCCCGCAACGCTGATGCGTGACGTCCTGCCGTTTACAGGTAGCCCAGCGGCAGGGCGGTGCTGTCGATCACACGCCGCAGCACGAAGCTGGAGTGGACGCCGCTGACCCCCTGGATCCGGGTGATCTTGTTGAGCAGGAACTCGTGGTAGACGTCCATGTCCGGCACCACCACTTTCAGCATGTAGTCCGCGTCCTGGCCGGTGATCAGGTAGCATTCCTGCACTTCGGGGTACTCGCCCACCTGTCGTTCGAAAGCCTCGAAGCGCTCCGGCGTATGACGGTCCATCCCGATCAGGATGATCGCCGTCAACGCCAGCCCCAGCTTCTTGTGGTCAAGCACCGTCACCCGGCGCAGGATGATACCGGCGTCTTCCAGTGCCCGTACGCGGCGGGAGCAGGGCGACGGCGACAGGCCCACCCGCTCCGACAGCTCCTGGTTGCTCAGCTCGCCGTGGCGTTGCAATTCATCGAGGATTTTACGGTCAATACGATCGAGTTTGATCAGGTTTTTGTCGCTCATGATAGAAAATGCCAAGTTCGATTGGTTTGGTGGCAGGGTCTACCAATAATGGCGGTAATCGGAGAAAATTAGCAAGCACATTGCGCTTGTGTTTTCCTATCCTGTATCCCGTTGTCGACAGTCCCCGCCACCGATCCGGGGTGAGGGGATGTCGGCAGCCAAGCGCTGACCCGGTGCATGTCCAGGCCAAAAGCCGCAGGACACGGAACACAGGATACCGAGCCCGTAAACAGGCGGGCCTTTATTTCACTTGAACCAGCAAGGAATCATCATGGCTTTCGATCATCGCAAATACGTTGCCTTCCAGCCGGTACGCAAGACCGACCGTCGCTGGCCCGACCAGGTTATCCAACACGCGCCGACCTGGTGTGCCGTTGACCTGCGGGATGGTAACCAGGCGCTAGTCAAGCCGATGTCCGTGGCGCAGAAGCAGCGCCTGTTCGACTTGCTGGTCAAGATCGGCATGAAAGAGATCGAGATCGGTTTCCCCGCCGCGAGCCAGCCGGACTTCGATTTCTGCCGCAAGCTCATCGAAGAGGACCGTGTGCCGGACGACGTGCACATCCAGGTGCTGACCCAGGCGCGTCCGGAATTGATTGCACGGACCTACGAAGCCTTGAAGGGCGCCAGGAATGCGATCGTTCACGTCTATAACTCCACCTCCACGGTGCAGCGGGAGAAGGTTTTCCGCATGGATCGTGAGGGCATCAAGGAGATCGCGGTGAACGGCGCGCGCATCGTCAAGGCGCACGCGGAGAAAGAGCCCAACACCAACTGGACTTTCCAGTATTCGCCGGAGAGTTTCACCGGCACCGAACTGGATTTTGCCGTCGAGGTGGTGGATGCGGTCAACGATGTCTGGCGTCCGGATCAGGGCCAACCGGTCATCATCAACCTCCCGGCGACGGTGGAGATGGCCACGCCGAACGTGTTTGCCGACCAGATCGAGTGGGTCTGCGACAACGTCAAGTACCGCGAGCACATCCAGATCAGCGTGCACACCCACAACGACCGGGGCTGTGGTGTTGCCGCCGCCGAGCTGGCGGTCATGGCTGGTGCCGACCGGGTGGAAGGCACCTTGATGGGCAACGGCGAGCGCACCGGTAACATGGACCTGGTCACCATGGCCATGAACGTGTACTCCCAGGGCATCGATCCCAAGCTGGACCTGTCCGGCATGGCCGAGATCACCGATGTGGTCGAAGCCTGTACCGAGATTCCGACGCATCCGCGTCATCCGTACGCCGGCGAGCTGGTTTTCACCGCCTTCTCAGGCAGTCACCAGGATGCAATCCGCAAATGCCTGTCCACCTACAGCGAAGACGACAAGTGGGAAATCGCGTATCTGCCGATTGATCCGCGCGATCTGGGGCGTCGTTACGAAGAAGTGGTGCGCATCAACAGTCAGTCCGGCAAGGGCGGCGTGGCCTATGTCCTGGAGCGGGATTACAACATCGCGATGCCCCGCTGGCTGCAGATCGAATTCTCCAAGGTGGTGCAGAATGCCGCGGAAACCGAAGGCGGCGAGGTGGATTCCGATACCATCCACCGGCTGTTCGAGGAGAAGTACCTGGCGGTACGTCCGGACTGGCGTCTGCGGGCCTACGACCTGCACCGCACCGATGAAAGCGTGAAGGCCACCATTGAGATTGGCGAAGAGCAGCGGGAGAAGCTGTCCGGCGCCGGTCTGGGTGCGGTGGAAGCCGTCGCGGCAGCGCTGGAGGAGCGCTTTGGCATGACCCTGGCGGTGGAAGCCTACGATGAGTTCGCGCTGGGCGAGGGCACCAATGCCAACGCCATGGCCTGCATCCGTATCCAGGTGAACGGTGAGCCGCACAGTGCCGCGGCACTGGCCGAGGACACCACGTCGGCCATCATGCAGGCGCTGTTGTCGGCCGTGGCCAATCACGTGGCCGTCGCTGAGTCGGGCAGCGCGGGGCGCGCAACGGCCTGATCAGCGGGGCAGACACGAAAAAGCCGACACCGGAGTGTCGGCTTTTTTATGGGCCAGCCATGCCACGAAGGTGACCGGCCAAATCGTGCGGGTCACAGCGGGGTTACATTTTCCGCCTGAGGTCCCTTCGGTCCCTGGGTCACAGTAAACTGCACCTGTTGACCTTCAGCCAGTGTACGGAAGCCACTCGCGTTAATGGCGCTGTAGTGAACGAAAACGTCACTGCCGCCTTCCTGAGCAATAAAACCAAAGCCCTTAGCTTCATTGAACCACTTTACATGGCCAGTTTTGGTATCCGACATTTATCTTCTTTCCTGTATTTCTGAGATTGAAGCCCGTTACGGGGTAGGCCTTTTCCGGAGAAAAAGCGGATGTGCTGAGATTCAACAGAGAGTACCGAGGAAGGGACCAACGCAGAGCAATTCAAGCTGACCGTGGTAACGCTTTCACAGAATACCGCTGTCTTTCCACAGCAAATTCAGTATAGACCTTGATCAAAGGCCGTCAAAGAAAATATTCGGCCCAAAAAACAGGTATTTCCGGGGAGTTCGGTGCTTTTTTGCTGTTTTCGGTCCGGGTAAGCGCCGATTTGACCGGGGTGCTCGCCCGGACCGAAAGTTTGTTCTTTTTCAACAGGTTCAGGGCAACCCGGTGATCAGCGCCTGAAACGGTCTTCAATGTCACCGAGGATGGCCGGGTCGTCGATGGTCGACGGCACTGAATAGTCATCGCCGTCGGCGATGCTGCGCAGCACACGCCTGAGGATCTTGCCGGAACGCGTCTTGGGCAGGCGGTCGACGATCATGGCGCGGCGGAAAAAGGCCACCGCGCCGATGCGTTCCCGCACCATGTCCACCAGCTCTTCCTCCAGTTCGTCCTGTTCGATGGTGGCGCCGTCCTTGAGCAACACCAGGCCCACCGGCACCTGCCCGCGCATCTCATCCTGCACGCCAATCACACAGCACTCCGCCACGGCCGGGTGGGAGGCCACCACTTCCTCCATTTCACCCGTCGATAGCCGGTGCCCGGCCACGTTGATGACGTCGTCGGTGCGTCCCATGATGAAGACGTAGCCATCCTCGTCGATGAAGCCGCCGTCACCAGAGCTGTAGTAGCCAGGCATCGGGGCGAGGTAGGTTTTGACGAAACGCGCCTGATCGCCCCAGATACCGCTCAGGCAGCCCGGCGGCAGCGGCAGCCCTACCGCCACCAGGCCTTGCTCTCCGGGCGGTAAGGGGGTGCCGTTGAAATCCAGTATCCGCACGTTGTAGCCGGGGGACGGCATGGTCGCCGAGCCGGGTTTGGTGGGCAGGGTCTGCAGCCCCACCGGGTTACAGCAGATGGCCCAGCCGGTTTCGGTTTGCCACCAGTGGTCGAGTACCGGCAGTCCGGTCTTCTCTCGAAGCCAGTCATAGGTCGGTGGATCGAGCCGCTCGCCGGCCAGCAGGATGCGGTGCAGGGACGAAATATCGTACTTAAGCAGTTCGTCCGCTTCCGGATCTTCCTTGCGCACGGCCCGGAAGGCGGTGGGCGCGGTGAACAGGATGTTGACCCGGTGATCGGCACAGACGCGCCAGAAAGCCCCGGCATCCGGCGTTTTCACCGGTTTGCCTTCGTAGAGGATGGTGGTGCAGCCGGTAATCAGCGGCCCGTAGACGATGTAGCTGTGGCCCACGACCCAGCCGACGTCCGACGCTGCCCAGAACACGTCGCCGGGCTTGGCGCCGTAGACCAGCGACATGCTGTAGCGCATGGCCACCGCGTGGCCGCCGTTGTCCCGCACCACGCCCTTGGGTTTGCCGGTGGTGCCGGAGGTGTAGAGTATGTAGAGCGGATCGCCGGATTTCACCGGCACAGGGTCTACGGGGCTGGCCTGGGCTTCCTGTTCGTGCCAGTCGAGATCGCGACCGCTGACCAGCGTTGCTTCCACTTGCGGCCGTGCCAGCACAATGCAGCACTGGGGCTTGTGCTGGGCCTCATCGATGGCCGCGTCCACCAGCGGTTTGTAGGGAATCACCTTCTGCACTTCGATACCGCAGGATGCGGTCAGGATTACTTTCGGACGGGCGTCGTCGATGCGTACGGCCAGTTCGTGGGCCGCAAATCCGCCGAACACCACCGAGTGGATGGCGCCAAGTCGGGCGCAGGCCAGCATGCCGATGACGGCTTCCGGGATCATGGGCATGTAGATGATCACGCGGTCACCCTTGCTGACGCCCTGCTCGGCCAGGGCACCGGCGAAGCGCGCCACCCGGTCAGTCAGTTCGTCGTAGGTGAAGGTCTGTTTCTGACCCGTGACCGGCGAGTCGTAAACCAGCGCGGCCTGGTCGCCGCGACCGTTGCGGATGTGAGCGTCGAGGGCCAGGTCGCAGGTGTTGAGTTCACCGTCCTCGAACCAGGTGTAAGTGTGCTCGTCGCTCTGGGTGAGGATTCGTTGTGGTGGCCGCATCCAGTCGATCTGCCGGGCTTTTTCCTTCCAGAAGGCTTCCGGCTGATCAATGGACGCGCGAAATTCGTCACGGTAACTCATGGAACCACCTCGCTTATTATCGGCATTGTGAAGGACGGTTTTCCTCCACTTTAGGTGGTTGTTTTTTAGTCGCCACTAGACAATGGGCTAACGGCGGCCAGGCATCGCTGGCGCGCCGGAAAACCGCGCTGCCCGGCCCGCCGGATCAGTCGTCGTCGAGCGGCCTGGCGGGCGTGTCGTCCGGGTGAACGGCGGTCACCATTGCCTCGATCGCCCCCTCGCCCAGGCGGGCGGTGATGCCGTCGCCGGCATAAAGATCGGAGGCGCGGCGAATCACGGACTTCTCCGGCGTGCCGACGATGGCGTAACCGCGATCCAGGGTGGCCAGTGGGCTGACCAGGTGCAGGGATTGTCCGGCGTGAGTCAGTCGTTCTTTCTGTTCGGTCAGGCGCCAGCCGATGGCGCGGCTGAGGCGTTCTCCCAGCTGGCGAGTCGTGGTCAGTCGGTCGTTGAGCAGGCGCTGCGGGTTCTGGGCGTCGAGCCGCTGTCGCTGTTGCTGCACCTGGCCTTGCAGGCGCTCAAGGCGCTGGCCGAGGACACCCTGCAGCCGCAGATCAAGTTCATCCAGGCGCTGCTGGTGCATCTGCAGCTCGCGGCGCGGATCGCGCAATCGTTGACCCAGGTGGCCCAACTGCTGGCTGGCGTGGCGCAGCAGGCGGCGCATGACGCTGTCCAGGCGATGGAATTGCTGGTCGAGCGTGCGCTGCCAGGCGCTCTGGTCCGGCGCCAGATGCTCGGCCGCGGCGGAGGGCGTGGGCGCGCGCAGATCGGCGACGAAATCGGCGATGCTAAAGTCGACCTCGTGGCCCACGGCGCTGACCGTGGGCAGGGCGCAGCCGGCGAGGGCGCGGGCTACCTTCTCTTCGTTGAACGGCCACAGGTCTTCCAGCGAGCCGCCGCCGCGACCAACGATCAGCACATCCGCGACGCCGTGCCGCTGGGCGTTGTCGATGGCGGCGACGATCTCGTCCGCGGCACCGGCGCCCTGTACCGACGTCGGGTAGAGCGTAACCGGAATCCCCGGGCAGCGACGCTTGAGCACCGTCAGAATGTCATGCACGGCGGCCCCGGTGGGGGAGGTAACGACGCCAATATGGCGCGGCACGGCGGGCAGGGCTTTCTTGCGGCTGTCCTCGAAAAGACCTTCCGCCTGCAGCTTCTGCTTGAGCGCCTCGAAGGCTTGCTGCAGGGCGCCGAGACCGGCGGGCTCCAGGCTCTCGGCGATGATCTGGTAATCGCCCCGACTCTCGTACAATGTGACCTTGCCCCGGATCAGCACCTGGTCGCCTTCCTTGGGGCGGGTGCCGACTTTCTGGTTGTGCCCGCGGAACATGGCGCAGCGTACCTGGCTCTTGGCGTCCTTGAGGGTGAAATACCAGTGTCCCGACGCCGGGCGCGAGAAGGACGACAGCTCGCCCTCCACCCACACCTGCAGGAAACTGACCTCCAGCAGATGTCGTACCTGATGATTCAGCTCGCTGACGGAAAGCGCGCGCGGGCGTGAGGCGGTGGCGGTTATATCCATAATATATAGGGGTTTTCCGAGAACCTTGGTGGTTAAAACAGGCGCAATTTCAAAAGGATGCAATAAAACAGGGTGATAATGCAGGTTGTCTGTACATTCACACCCTCATATAATAGATCGATTAAAGGGAGCGATGATAAACACGCTTCGGCAACTCCTCCAGTCCCGACCGGAAATCGAACCCTCTCGGGCCAGCTGGATACAGGTGCTGAAGCGTTTGTTTTATCTGAATTCCCTGATAGCTGCCGGACCTGCCTTTCCAACTCCAGTGCCGGCGTCTTCAGGGACAGGCCTCCCGGAAATTTAGCACGTTAGATTAAGGCGGGTCCCATGCTGCGTATTGCCGAAGAAGCCCTCACGTTCGATGACGTCCTCCTCGTTCCCGGTTATTCCGAAGTCCTGCCCAAGGATGTCAGCCTTGAGACGCAGCTGACGAAGGGCATTTCCCTGAACATCCCCCTAGTCTCTGCGGCCATGGACACCGTCACCGGTTCCGATCTGGCCATCGCCATGGCGCAGGAAGGCGGGATTGGCATCATCCACAAGAACATGAGCGTCGAGCAGCAGGCCGCTGCCGTTCGCAAGGTCAAGAAATACGAGAGCGGTGTGGTGAAAGACCCGATCACAGTCTCGCCCGACACCACGGTACGCGAGCTGATCGACATCACCGCCGCCAACAGCATCTCCGGCCTGCCGGTGGTGGACGGTCGTGACCTGGTGGGTATCGTCACCGGTCGCGACATCCGTTTCGAAAGCGGCCTGGATACCCGGGTGTCCGACATCATGACCCCCAAGGAAAAGCTGGTCACTGCCAAAGAAGGCGCCAGCCTCGACGAGGTCAAGAACCTGCTGCACCGTCATCGCATCGAGAAGGTGCTGGTGGTCAACGACGATTTTCAGCTGCGTGGCCTGATCACCGTCAAGGATATCCAGAAAGCCAAGGATTACCCGCTGGCCTGCAAAGACGAGCAGGGTCGCCTGCGTGTCGGCGCTGCGGTGGGTACCGGTGGTGACACCGAAGCACGGCTTGCGGCGCTGGTGGAAGCCGGCGTTGATGTGGTCGTGATTGACACCGCCCACGGCCATTCCCGCGGCGTGATCGAGCGTGTTCGCTGGACCAAGGAGAAGTATCCTGATGTCCAGGTGATTGGCGGTAACATTGCCACTGCCGAGGCGGCTCTGGCTTTGGCGGACGCCGGCGCGGACGCGGTCAAGGTGGGTATCGGCCCCGGTTCCATCTGTACCACTCGCATCGTCGCCGGTATCGGCGTGCCTCAGATCACGGCCGTTTCCAATGTCGCGGCGGCGCTGAAGGATCGCGGTGTTCCGCTGATCGCCGATGGCGGCGTCCGTTTCTCCGGTGACCTGGCCAAGGCCCTGGCGGCCGGCGCCTACAGCGTTATGGTTGGCAGCCTGCTGGCCGGTACCGACGAAGCACCGGGTGAAGTTGAGCTTTACCAGGGCCGTAGCTACAAGGCGTATCGTGGCATGGGCTCCCTGGGAGCGATGGGGCAGGGCTCCAGCGACCGTTACTTCCAGGATGCCAGCGAGGGTGTCGAGAAGCTGGTGCCGGAAGGTATTGAGGGTCGCGTGGCCTGCAAAGGCCCGATGCGCGCCATCGTGCATCAGCTGATGGGCGGCGTGCGCGCTTCCATGGGTTACACCGGTTGCGCCAACATGGACGAGATGCGTACACGGCCGCAGTTCTCGCGCATCACCAACGCGGGCATGCGTGAGAGCCACGTCCACGACGTGACCATCACCAAGGAAGCGCCGAACTATCGCGTCGGCTGATTCCAGCGGTGAATGATGACAGGCAAGCGGACAGCGCCGCTTCGCCGCTCGGGACTTGAGGCCGGCGCCTTGAGTCCGCTACCGGGGTGCGGGATATTGACTCGTGCCCCGTTCGTTTTTTCTGAGTTGAGGATTTCATGGTTCAAAACATTCATGACCACCGCATTCTGATCCTGGATTTTGGTTCCCAGTACACCCAGCTGATTGCCCGCCGCGTTCGTGAGATCGGTGTCTACTGTGAAATCCGTGCGTTCGATGTCACGGCCGAAGACATCGCCGAGTTCCGTCCCAAAGGCATCATTCTCGCCGGCAGCCCCGAATCGGTGACCGACCTGGGTGGGCCGCGCCCGCCGGAAGGGCTTTTCGACCAGGGTATCCCGGTGCTGGGTATCTGCTACGGCATGCAGGCGATGGCCGAGCAGCTCGGCGGCCGGGTGGCCAGCTCCGAGAAGCGCGAGTTTGGTTATGCCCAGGTCAAGGTCCGTGCCGAGGGGCCGTTGCTGAAAGACATCACCGATCACCTCACCGAGCAGGGCGAGTCCCTCCTGGACGTGTGGATGAGCCATGGTGACAAGGTCGTGGCCCTGCCGGATGGCTTCGAGCTGCTGGCCTCCACCGAAAGCGCACCGATCGCCGCGATGCAGAACGTCGAGCGCAAGCTCTACGGCGTCCAGTTCCACCCGGAAGTGACCCACACCCTGCAGGGCAAACGCATTCTGGAGCACTTCGTGCGGAACATCGCCGACTGTGAAGCGCTCTGGACCCCGGCCCAGATCGTCGACGACGCGGTGCGCCAGATTCGCGAACAGGTGGGTTCCGAGAAGGTGCTGCTGGGGCTGTCCGGTGGCGTCGATTCGTCCGTGACCGCGGCGTTGCTGCACAAGGCCATCGGTGACCAGCTCACCTGCGTGTTCGTGGACAACGGCCTGCTGCGTCTGCACGAGGGCGATCAGGTCATGGATATGTTCTCACGCAACATGGGCGTGAAAGTGATTCGCGCCGATTCCGAAGACCTGTTCCTGTCCAAGCTCAAGGGCGTGACCGATCCGGAAGAGAAGCGCAAGGTCATCGGCAATACCTTCATCGACGTGTTTGATGACGAGGCTACCCGCATCAAGGACGTCAACTGGCTGGCCCAGGGCACCATCTACCCGGACGTGATCGAGTCCGCCGCGTCCAAGACCGGCAAGGCTCACGTCATCAAATCCCACCACAATGTGGGCGGGTTGCCGGAGACCATGAAGCTCAAGCTGGTCGAGCCGCTGCGCGAGCTGTTCAAGGACGAGGTGCGCCGCATAGGCCTGGAACTGGGCCTGCCCTACGACATGCTCTACCGTCACCCGTTCCCGGGGCCGGGGCTGGGTGTGCGCATTCTGGGCGAGGTGAAGAAGGAATATGCCGACATCCTGCGTCGTGCCGATGCCATCTTCCTCGAAGAGCTGCATCGTGCCGACTATTACCACAAGGTCAGCCAGGCCTTCGCGGTCTTCCTGCCGGTGAAGTCGGTCGGCGTTGTCGGCGATGCCCGCCGTTACGAATATGTCATCGCCGTGCGCGCGGTCGAGACGGTCGATTTCATGACCGCCCGCTGGGCACACCTCCCGTACGAGCTGCTTGAGACCGTGTCGAGCCGGATCATCAACGAAATTTCCGGCGTATCGCGGGTCACCTACGACATTTCCTCCAAGCCGCCCGCCACAATTGAGTGGGAATAAGTCGCGCTCACCAGAGTGGAAATTTAACGGGATGGTAACGGAGCAGGCGAGTCATCAGGCGCAAGAGGATGTACGCTGGATGACTCGTGCCCTGGCTCTGGCCGAACAGGCGGCCTCAATCGGTGAAGTACCGGTTGGGGCCGTCGTCGTGTTGGACGGCCGCGAAATCGGTGCCGGGTTCAACGCGCCTATCTCCGGATGCGATCCCACCGCCCATGCGGAAATGCGTGCGCTGCGTGATGCGGCGCTGCGGGTGGGGAACTATCGCCTGTCCGGTGCTACGCTCTACGTGACGATCGAGCCGTGCACCATGTGTGCCGGTGCCCTGGTTCACAGCCGTATCTCGCGACTGGTATACGGCGCTACGGAGCCCAAGGCGGGCGCTGTCGAATCGTCGGCCCGGGTACTTGAGGGCGAGGCCATGAACTGGCAGATCGAAGTGGTCGCCGGTGTCATGGCGCAAGCCTGTAGCGACCGGATGAGCACGTTCTTTGCAGCACGAAGAAAAGCGATCAAGGAACAGCGCCGGCAAAAGCGCCAGGGACAGAGGGGCGAGAACGGGCAGGGACCGGCCAGCCAGGGCTAGCGCGGGTCAACTCCTGCTCCAACTGACATCGGGAACGGAAAGGGAAAGCGATGAAAGTTCTGGTTACCGGCGGAGCCGGTTATATTGGCAGTCACGTGGTGCGCCAGCTGGGCGAAGCCGGGCACGACGTTGTGGTCTATGACAATCTCTCCACCGGCCATCGCTGGGCCGTCACCTGCGGTGAGCTGGTCGTGGGTGACCTGGCGGACGAAGCGGCGCTGCAAGCCCTGTTCGAAGCGCACGATTTTGAGGCGGTGCTGCACTTCGCCGCGGCCATCGTGGTGCCGGAATCCGTGGCCAACCCGCTCAAGTACTACAGCAACAACACCCGCAACACCCTGAATCTTCTCAAGGCCGTCGAGCGCCACGAGGTGCCCTACATGGTGTTTTCCTCCACGGCGGCGGTCTATGGCATGCCCGATGCAGAGATTCTCACCGAGGATATGCCCCTGGCGCCGATCAACCCGTACGGCGCGTCGAAAATGATGAGTGAGCGCATGATCATGGACCTGGCGGCTGCCAGTTCACTCAACTACGTGATCCTGCGTTACTTCAACGTTGCCGGCGCCAATCCCGACGGCCTGCTGGGGCAGGCCACGCCGGAGGCCACGCACCTGATCAAGGTGGCCTGCGAGTGCGTGACCGGCGCGCGCGAGGGCATGCAGATTTTTGGAACCGATTACGGCACGCGGGATGGCACCTGTGTGCGTGATTATATCCACGTCGAAGACCTGGCCAAGGCACACGTCATGGCCCTGGATCACATGAAACAGGGTGGGGCGTCCGATGTGCTCAACTGTGGCTACGGTCGCGGTTTCACCGTGCGTGAGGTGATCGACGTGGTGAAACGGCTTTCCGGCTCCGATTTTCCGGTTAACGAAACCGGGCGACGGGCCGGGGACCCGGCTGCGCTGATGGCGGATAACTCGAAAATTACCCGAACGCTGGGTTGGCAGCCCGACTACGACAACCTCGATACCATTGTCGGGAACGCGCTGGCCTGGGAGCAGATCTGGCAGGACCGCCAGAAAGGCTGATACAGAATTCGTAACGCTTTAAAAGGAAGAGTGCATGAAAATCACGATCTTCGGAACTGGGTATGTAGGACTGGTGACCGGCGCCTGTCTGGCTGACGTTGGCCACGAAGTCCTGTGCATGGATGTGGACCCGGAAAAAATCGACAAGCTGCGCAGCGGCATCATCCCCATCTATGAGCCGGGGCTGGAGTCGATTGTTGCCCATAACGCCTCGGCAGGCCGTCTGCTGTTTACCACCGATACCGCTGAGGCGGTCGCGCACGGCGATGTGCAGTTCATTGCGGTCGGTACGCCGCCGGATGAGGATGGCTCCGCTGACCTGCAATATGTCACGGCGGTGGCCCGTTCGATTGGTCAGCATATGAGCGACTACAAGGTCGTCGTGGACAAATCCACCGTGCCGGTTGGCACCGCCGACAAGGTGCGAGCGGCTCTGCGTGCGGAGCTGGACAAGCGGGGCGAAGAGCTGGATTTCGACGTGGTCTCCAACCCCGAATTTCTGAAGGAAGGCGCGGCCGTGGCCGACTTCATGAAGCCGGATCGCATTGTCGTGGGCACCGAAAGCGACAAGGCGGAGGAAATCCTGCGCGAGGTCTACTACCCGTTCAACCGTAACCACGACCGCATGATCTTCATGGACGTGCGTTCGGCTGAGCTGACCAAGTACGCCGCCAACGCCATGCTGGCCACCAAGATCAGCTTCATGAACGAGATCGCCAACCTGGCCGAGCGCCTGGGTGCGGATATCGAAGCGGTGCGCCGTGGTATCGGTTCCGATCCGCGCATTGGCTACCACTTTATCTATCCGGGTTGCGGCTACGGTGGCTCCTGCTTCCCGAAAGACGTCACGGCGCTGTCCCGCACGGCCCGCGACTGCGACTACGAGGCGCGCCTGCTGAACGCCGTCGAGGCGGTCAACATGGCCCAGAAGCACGTGCTGTTCGACAAGGTCAGCCACTACTTCGGCGGCGACCTGTCCGGCAAGACCATTGCCCTGTGGGGGCTGGCATTCAAGCCCAATACCGACGACATGCGCGAAGCGTCCTCCCGTGTGCTGATGGAGTCGCTCTGGAAGGCCGGTGCCCGGGTCCAGGCCTACGATCCGGAAGCCATGCAGGAAACCCAGCGGATCTACGGCGAAGAGCCGGGTCTGCAGCTGTGCGGCACCAAGGAGCAGGCGATGAAGGGCGCCGATGCCCTGGTCATCTGCACCGAGTGGAAAGAGTTCCGCCTGCCGGACTTCGCCGCGATTGCCGAGGCACTGAAGCATCCGGTGGTATTCGACGGTCGTAACCTCTATGCGCCGGACATGGTCGAGCGCCATGGCCTTGTTTACTATGCTATAGGTAGAGGTAAGACTCAGTTTTCCGCAACCGGGAGCTAAGCATGGACGGGGCAGGCGACTTTATCCTGCACCAGAAGCTCGCTGAAGACACGGTGCCGCTGGCCACGAGCGAGCTGAGCGAGCTGCGATTGATGAATGACAGCCACTATCCCTGGCTCCTGCTCGTCCCTCGACGGGTGGGAGTCAGGGAAGTGTACGAGCTGCCGCCGGCGGATCAGCAGCGGCTGGTGCGGGAGTCTAGTGCCATCGGCGAGGCGTTGATGACCGTCTTCGACGGCCACAAGCTGAACGTCGCGGCGCTGGGCAATATGGTGCCGCAGCTCCATCTGCATCACGTGGTGCGCTACGAGGGTGACGCGGCGTGGCCGGGTCCGGTCTGGGGTGTGGTGCCTGCGGCGGCCTACAGTGAGGCGGCGTTGCGGGACATGCGCAAGAAGCTGGTCC
This sequence comes from Marinobacter sp. JSM 1782161, assembly GCF_011421605.1. Classification (NCBI taxonomy): domain Bacteria; kingdom Pseudomonadati; phylum Pseudomonadota; class Gammaproteobacteria; order Pseudomonadales; family Marinobacteraceae; genus Marinobacter; species Marinobacter sp. JSM 1782161. The sequence goes on along the minus strand of NZ_WSSA01000002.1, from coordinate 943,859 downwards.
CCGTCATTTCGGCCTTCAACTCCGTGTCCTGACCCTTTCCGGTCAGGTGCGGAATCCCTTTTCGCCCTGGCGTGCCAGCGCCTGGGCGCCTACCAGGATCATTCTCAGCTCGTTCTTGAGCTTCTCCTGCAACACGGTTTTCTCTCGTGGTGACGCGTCGAGGGCTTCGGCGCCCTGGTTGAACACCAGTGTGACCATGGCCTCGGCGACCAGCCGTGCCTCGGCCAGCGGTTTTCCCTGTTCTTCCCCGAAACGTCGCAGGTCGTCGGCCAGTTCCGTTACGAAATGGTCAATCTCAGCCTGTATGGCGGTCCGGAACGTCTTGGAGACCCCCGTGCGCTCGCGCAGCATCAACCGGAACAGGTTGGCGTTGTTGCTCAGGTACTCCATGAAGGTGTCGACGGAAGTGTTGATGGCGCTGCCGTTGCGGGCGATGCGTTTGCGTGCCTGGCGCATCAGTTGGCGCAGTGCCACGCCGCCTTCATCCACCAGGGCCAGGCCCAGTTCGTCCAGTTCGGCGAAATGGCGGTAGAAGGACGTGGGGGCGATGCCGGCTTCCCGGGCTACCTCCCGCAGGCTCAGGCTGCCGAAGCCCCGTTCCGCGCTGAGCTGTCTCAGGGCAGCATCCATCAGGGCGCGGCGGGTCTTGAGCTTCTGTTCGGCGCGGGCGGACACAGCGTTCTCCAGTTCCAGTTGGTCCAGGGAGTGCCCGGTGGGGGCTCCCGAAAAGGCAACATGTTACCGTCACAGGGCGGGAGCGTCATCTCGCGTGGTGACTGCAGGCAGGCCGGTCGGCTGAAGGTGACGGTCAGCGTGTACAAATCGGTACCGATGCGGCCTGATTTTGATGGCGGTTATGTTTATAATATGCGGCCTTTAAAGAACCGATGGGTCCGCTCGCGGGCGGGGCTGCGGCTATTGTGGTCGGCAGTCTGGCAGGGCGGTGCAGGCTCGGCGGTTTTCCTTTGATGTGATCAGCGCTCCGTGACGACGGACGAGGCCGGCAGGACCGGTGCTCCGGCGGCTGTGAGATCGCTGCTGTTGGTTATGTTACGGGGATTCGAGTATGCCGATTTATGAGTATGTCTGCGACGCGTGCGGCTTCGAGAAAGACGTGATCCAGAAGATGAGTGACGCGCCGCTCAAGGCGTGTCCGTCGTGCGAGGCGGATGCGTTTCGCAAGCGAATTTCGGCCGCCGGCTTCCGCCTGTCCGGAAGCGGCTGGTACGAGACCGATTTCAAGACCGGAAGCAAGAAGAACCTGGCCGAGAAAAGCGGTCAGTCCGGAACCACAAGCAAGACTGAGTCGGCGGCCGGCTGAGTCTCGAACACATTTCGAACACTGATTAACAGGAATGGATATGCGCAGTCACTATTGCGGTGGAATCAACGAATCACACATCGATCAGGACGTGACCCTCTGCGGCTGGGTTCATCGTCGCCGCGACCATGGCGGGGTTATCTTTCTGGATCTGCGTGATCGTGACGGCATGTCCCAGGTGGTTGTCGATCCGGACACGCCCGAAGCGTTCGCGCTGGCCGAGAAAGTACGCAGCGAGTTCGTTATCCAGATCACCGGTCGCGTGCGCCGTCGTCCGCAAGGTACGGAAAACGCCAACATGCCGACCGGGCAGGTGGAAGTGCTGTGTAAGGAACTGACCATCCTCAACGCCGCCGCCACGCCGCCGTTCCCGCTGGACGAGCACGTCGACGTGGGCGAGGACGTGCGCCTGCGCTACCGCTTCGTCGACCTGCGTCGCCCGGAGATGCTCAATCGCCTGCGCTTCCGCTCGCGGGTCACCAGCTACATCCGCAACTACCTGGACAGCCACGACTTCATGGACGTGGAAACGCCGATCCTGACCCGCGCCACGCCGGAAGGCGCCCGCGACTACCTGGTGCCGAGCCGGACCCACGACGGTTCCTTCTTCGCGCTGCCGCAGTCGCCGCAGCTGTTCAAACAGCTGCTGATGGTGTCCGGCGTTGACCGCTACTACCAGATCGCCAAGTGCTTCCGTGACGAAGACCTGCGCGCCGACCGTCAGCCGGAGTTCACCCAGGTGGACATCGAGGCGTCGTTCATCGACGAGAAGGGCCTGATGGGCGTCACCGAAGGCATGGTGCGCGAGCTGTTCCGCGACGTGCTCAAGGTGGATCTGCCGGAATTCCCGCGGATGCCGTATGCCGAAGCCATGCAGCGCTATGGCAGCGACAAGCCGGATCTGCGTATCCCGCTGGAGCTGATCGACGTGGCCGACCTCGTGGAAAGCGTCGACTTCAAGGTCTTCGCCGGCCCGGCCAAGGACCCGAAAGGCCGCGTTGCCGCACTGCGCCTGCCGAAGGGTGGCGAACTGACCCGCAAGCAGATCGATGAATACACCAAGTACGTCGGTATCTACGGCGCCAAAGGCCTGGCCTACATCAAGGTCAACGACCTGAGCCAGGGCGTCGCCGGCCTGCAGTCGCCGATCATCAAGTTCCTGGGCGACGACGTGGCCCAGGCACTGATCGAACGGGTCGGCGCGGAAGACGGTGATATCGTCTTCTTCGGTGCGGACAAGACCAGCATCGTCAACGAGGCTCTGGGTGCGCTGCGCGTCAAGCTGGGTCACGATCTGAACCTGCTGACCGCCGAGTGGGCGCCGCTGTGGGTGGTCGATTTCCCGATGTTCGAGGAAGGCAGCGACGGCAGCCTGACCGCCATCCATCACCCGTTCACCGCGCCGTCCTGTACGCCGGAAGAGCTGGCGGCGGACCCGGCCAACGCGCTGTCCCGTGCCTACGACATGGTGCTCAACGGCACCGAGCTGGGCGGTGGTTCGATCCGTATCCACAACGAGGATATGCAGCAGGCGGTCTTCCGCATCCTGGGCATCGACGAAGAGGAAGCGCGCGCCAAGTTCGGCTTCCTGCTGGATGCGCTGAAGTTCGGCTGCCCGCCCCACGGCGGCCTGGCGTTCGGTCTGGACCGTCTGGTCATGCTGATGACCGGTGCCTCGTCCATCCGTGATGTGATCGCGTTCCCGAAAACCCAGAGCGCGACCTGCCTGATGACTCAGGCACCGGGCGAAGTGGACGAACGTCAGCTGCGCGAGCTGCACATCCGTCTGCGCAAGCCGGCGGTTGCCAAGGGCGCTGAAGCCGGAGACGCCAAGAAAGAAGACTGAAGTACACCGGGCCCGCCTGCTTGAGACCCGATAGGAGTAGCTCTCGGTTGCCCGTTGCCGCGGGCGGGCCCGTCGATTGAAGGAGTGATGTATGGCCGGTCATAGCAAGTGGTCCAATATCAAACATCGCAAGGCAGCGCAGGATGCCAAGCGCGGTAAGATCTTTACCAAGCTGATCCGCGAGCTGACCGTGGCGGCCCGTCAGGGCGGTCCCGAGCCGGCGGACAATCCGCGGCTGCGGGCGGTGATCGATAAAGCCCTGACCGCCAACATGAAAAAGGACACCATGGAGCGCGCCATCGAGCGCGGCGCCGGGAGCGGGGATGACACCAACTACGAGGAGCTGACCTATGAAGGTTACGGCCCGAATGGTGTGGCGATCTTCGTTGAGGCGATGACGGACAACAAGAACCGGACCGTCGCCGAGGTGCGCCATGCCTTCAACAAGTTCGGCGGCAATCTCGGCACGGACGGTTCGGTGGCGTTTCTGTTTACCCGCCAGGGTGTGCTGTCTTACGGCCCGGAAACGGACGAAGAGGCATTGATGGAGGCCGCATTGGAAGCCGGCGCTGAGGACGTAGCGCCGCAGGACGACGGTTCCTTCGAGATCGTGACCCTGCCGGAGCAGTTCCTGGACGTGAAAGAGGCGCTCGTCGCTTCGGGGCACGCGCCGGACAACGCCGAAGTCACCATGGTGCCCGCCACCTATGTCACCCTGGATGAGGACAGCGCCCAGACCATCCTCAAGCTGATCGACATGCTGGAGGATCTGGACGACGTGCAGAACGTCTATTCCAATGCCGACATCCCGGCCGACGTGATGGACGCGCTGGATGCCTGACGCCGCGCGCTTGCCGGGAGCCCGGTTGTGCCCATAATTCTAGGCGTGGACCCCGGCTCGCGGATCACCGGCTACGGCGTGATACGCTGCGCCGGCCGTGTGACGGAGTACATCGACAGCGGCTGTATTCGCATGGGAGAGAAGCCCATGGCGGAGCGTTTGCAGATCATTTACCAGGGGCTGGCAACACTCATCGACCAGTATCGGCCGGATGAGTTTGCTATCGAGCAGGTCTTTATGGCGCGCAATCCGGATTCGGCCCTCAAGCTCGGCCAGGCCCGGGGTGTGGCCATCGTGACGGCCGCCAACAGCGGTCTGCCGGTTCATGAATACACTGCTCGACAGGTCAAGCAGGCCGTTGTGGGGAAGGGGGGCGCCGAGAAGACGCAGGTTCAGCACATGGTGCAGAGCATCCTGTCGCTGAACCGCCGGCCCCAGGAAGATGCCGCGGATGCGTTGGCCATCGCCCTGTGCCACTCCCATATGAGTCAGAGCATCGGTCGTATCGCCTCGGGTAACCGCGTACGTGCCGGTCGAATCCGTTAAGAATCGGGCGGCGGATGGGCGCTTGTCATTCTCGGCCCGGCAGCTGTTCGCCCAACAGGAGATAATGCGTGATTGCCCAAATCCGGGGAAAACTGATCGAGAAAATGCCCGGCCATGTGCTGGTCGACTGTTCCGGTCTCGGCTACGAGCTCGATATCCCGTATACGACGTTCTTTCATCTGCCCGAATCCGGCCAGGAAGTCACGCTGTTCACGCACTTCGCCGTTCGCGAGGATGCCCATAAGCTCTATGGCTTTGCCGGGCGCCTGGATCGCGATCTGTTCCGTATGCTGATCAAGGTGAATGGGGTCGGGCCCAAAATGGCGCTGGCGATTCTCTCCGGTCTCGATGCGCAGCAGTTTGTGCGTTGCGTCGATAATCGCGATGTGGCGGCCCTGGTGAAGATTCCCGGCGTCGGTAAGAAGACCGCCGAGCGGCTGCTGATCGAGATGGGCGACAAGCTCGGCCAGTTGGAAGGAATGCCCAAGATTACGCCCGAAATGCCGTCGTTGAACCCGGCCAGCGAACCGGCGCACAAGCCCGAAGAGGAAGCCGAAGCGGCTCTTATTACCTTGGGCTACAAACCCCAGGAAGCGGCAAAGGCCGTCAGCCGCGTGGCCGAGGCCGGCATGAACTCCCAGGAGATGATTCGCCTGGCGCTTAAGAATATGATCCCTGCCAGCTAAACCACCGAAACATCGGGCCTTATTCGGGCCCGTTTGCCATGCATCCCCGTTGATGTCTTAATGGAATCTGACTGTAGCGTAACGTGACAGCGTGACTCGCGTTTGTAAAATGGACCTGTTTTTATAGTAACGCGTCGCCACGGAAGACAGATAAAAGACAACAGCATGCCCGCGAAACACCATCATGATTGAATCCGATCGCCTGATTTCACCGCAAAGCAGTGCGTCTGAAGAAGTACAGGATCGCGCCATCCGCCCGACGCTACTCTCCGAGTACGTTGGGCAGCCGGCTGTCCGCGAGCAGATGGAGATTTTTATCTCGGCCGCGCGAGGTCGGCAGGAAGCCCTGGATCACGTCCTGATCTTCGGGCCGCCGGGGCTTGGGAAGACCACGCTGGCAAACATCATTGCCAATGAGATGGGCGTGTCCATCAAGACAACGTCCGGTCCGGTTCTGGAAAAGGCCGGTGACCTGGCGGCGATGCTGACCAACCTGGAAGAGGGCGATGTTCTCTTCATCGACGAGATCCACCGCCTGAACGCGGCCGTCGAGGAAGTGCTCTATCCGGCGATGGAGGACTACCAGCTCGACATCATGATCGGCGAGGGGCCGGCGGCGCGCTCAATCAAGCTCGATCTGCCGCCGTTCACGCTGGTCGGGGCGACCACGCGGGCCGGTCTGCTGACGTCGCCGCTGCGTGACCGTTTCGGTATCGTCCAGCGACTGGAGTTTTACAACACCCAGGACCTGACCCATATCGTGCAACGTTCGGCCCAGCTGCTCGGCGTGTCGATGGACGAGGCGGGCGCGCTGGAAATCGCGCGTCGTTCCCGGGGGACGCCGCGGATCGCCAACCGGTTGCTGCGCCGGGTACGCGATTACGCCGAGGTGAAATCCGACGGTTCGGTGACCCTGGACGTGGCGGACAGCGCGCTGAATATGCTTAAGGTGGACAATCAGGGTTTCGACCACATGGACCGTCGATTGCTTCTGGCCATGATCGAGAAGTTCGATGGCGGCCCGGTGGGCGTGGAGAGCCTGGCGGCCGCCATCAGCGAGGAACGCGGTACGATCGAAGACGTGCTTGAACCTTTCCTGATCCAGCAGGGCTACATGATCCGCACGCCGCGGGGTCGAATGGTGACGTCCCATGCGTACCTGCACTTCGGTGTGACCCCGCCGAAGTCGGGTGAGGGCGCGTCATGACGGCCGTGGATAGCGCCCAATTCCATTGGCCGGTACGGGTCTATATCGAAGACACCGACGCCGGCGGTATTGTGTATCACGCCCGCTACCTGCACTTTATGGAACGGGCACGCACCGAGTGGGTGCGATCCCAGGGTATTGCCCTGCGCCGCGGGCTGGACGAGAACGTCAGCTACGTGGTGCAGAAAATGGCGATCCAGTTTCGTCAGCCCGCCAAGCTGGACGATGAATTATGGGTGACGGCCGACCTGACCGGCAGCGGTCGTGTCTGGTTCGGTTTCGACCAGAAAGTCATCCGCCAGTCCGACGGCGCCGTGTTGGCCGAGGCGGACGTCAAGGTCGCCTGTGTGGCGCTGGACAGCGGGCGTCCGCGGGCCTTGCCGGAGTCCATGCAGGCCATCGTCAGGGAACAATAATGTACATGCCGGTCCGATGGATCGGTCGAATACAGATCCAGGAGTGAAACGTGGAGTCACATCTTTCGGTTTGGAGCCTTATCGCCAATGCCAGTTTCCTGGTGCAGATCGTCATGCTGCTGCTGGTGCTGGCGTCGATCATGTCCTGGGGGTTTGTCTTCCAGCGCCTGCAGGTGTTCAAAAAGGCGCGTAAGGCCCAGTTGGCGTTTGAAGAGCAGTTCTGGTCCGGCATGGATCTGGGGCAACTCTATCGCGACGCCAGCAACCACCCCACGCCTCACAGCGGCATGGAGTCGGTGTTTCGTGCCGGCTTTCGGGAGTTCTCGCGCCTGCGTCAGCAGAGCCAGGATCCGGACGCCGTGATGGACGGAACCCAGCGCGCCATGCGGGTGGCCCTGTCCCGCGAGCAGGAGCGGCTCGAAGCACATCTGCCGTTCCTGGCGACGGTGGGCTCCACCAGTCCGTACATCGGCCTGTTCGGTACCGTCTGGGGGATCATGAATTCTTTCCGCGGTCTGGCCCAGGTGCAGCACGCGTCACTGGCCACCGTGGCACCGGGGATTTCCGAGGCGCTGATTGCTACCGCCATGGGCCTGTTTGCGGCGATTCCCGCGGTCATCGCCTACAACCGCTTTGCCGCCAAGTCCGATGCCCTGCTGAAGAACTATGAGACCTTTGCCGAGGAGTTCTCCAGCATCCTGCATCGCCGGGTTCACAGCAGCGAGAAAGGCCGCGCGGCCTGATCCGCCGGGAGGCGCATGATGAAAAGCACGGGAATTACCTCGACGCCGCGTCGCAAGCCCATGGCCGAGATCAACGTGGTGCCCTACATCGACGTCATGCTGGTGCTGCTGGTGATCTTCATGGTGACCGCGCCGATGATGACGCAGGGCGTGAAGGTGGATCTGCCGGAAACCACGTCGGACCCGATGCAGGCACCAAAAGACGTTGAGCCTGTCATTGTATCCATCGATGCCAATGGTGCGTACTACATGGAAGTGGGGGACAAAGGGTCGGACCCCATGCCGTTGCCAGCGTTGCGCGAGCAGGTGAGCAAGGTCCTGTCAGGCCGTGCCCAGCGTGATGTGTTGGTGCGTGGCGACCGCAATATCGACTACGGCACCGTAGTGAACCTGATGGCGACCTTGCAGGGCGCCGGGGCCACCAGTGTCGGATTGATCACAGAAGAACCGGAAGGCTAGCTCGGTAGTGGCGGATAATACTCGCGAATCCAATGATTATCAGTCGCGCCAGCCATGGCGCAGCCCGATGGCGATCTCCGTCGGCCTGCATGTCGCTATTGTGCTGTTCTCCCTGGCTGGGTGGAGCTGGTCCGAGCCCAGCCACGAACCGCCGCCACGCAGCATTTCGGCGCGCCTGATCATGCCTGAGCCGGTACCGGCCCAGCAGGCGTCGCAACCCGCAGCGCAGCCTTCGGCCCAGCCTGAGCCCGAACCGCAGGAGGATGCGCAGGAAGAGGCGCGTAAAGAAGCCGAGGAGAAGGCTCGCCAGGAAGAGCAGCGGCAGGAAGAAGCCCGCAAGCAGGCGCTGATCCGGGAAAAGGAAAAGCAGGAAGCCGCCGCCAAGGCCAAGGAAGAAGCGCGCCGTAAAGCGGAAGCCGAAGCGGCGGCCGCCGCCAAACGCAAGGCCGAGGAAGAGCGCCGGCGTAAGGAACTGGAGGCGGAGAAAGCGGCCGAAGAGAAACGGCGGGCGGACGAGAAAGCCGCCGAGGAGCGTCGTAAAGCCGAGGAAAAACGGCGCCAGGAAGAGGCGGAACGCAAGCGTCAGGAAAAGCTGGAGCAGGAGCGTCGCGAAGCCGAGCAACGTAAGCGCGAAGAGGAGCGCCGCAAGCGGGAAGAGCAACTGGCGGCCCTGGCTGAACAGTCTGCCGAAGAGCAGGCCGCCTCCGAACAGGCGCGCCAGGAAGCGGCTGCTGCGGCTCGGGCCAAGCAGGCGCAAATGGCGTCGGAGAGCGAGAAGTACGAGGCGTTGATCCGGCAGCGCCTGAGCAACGCCTGGTATATCCCGTCGTCTGCCCAGAAAGGGTTGGTGACGACGCTGGAAATTACCCTGTTGCCGACGGGCGAGCTGGCCTCGGTCCGCATCGCCAAGAGCAGTGGCAACACCGCTTTCGATAACTCGGCGCTGAGCGCGGTGCGCGGTGTCCAGCGGTTCCCCGTGCCGAACGATCCGGATGTATTCAACGCCTATTTCCGGAATTTCTCGATTCAGTTCGATCCGGAGAAATTGCGCTGATGCCTGAAAGTAAACCCATGACCATGTCCAGGATGCATTTCAGACAGACAGGATGCCCAGAATGATGCGAGTAATCGTAACCCTGCTGCTGGCGACGGCAATGGCATTGCCGGCGCAGGCGGAACTCTTGATCCGGATCACCGAGGGTGCGGACAACGCCCTCCCGGTCGCCGTCGTTCCCTTCGGCACCGAAGGTGGTTTGCAGCCCACTGAGAATATCAGCGAGATCGTGCGCGACGACCTGGCAATGAGCGGCGAGTTTGCTCCGCTGGAGGCCAACCGGATGCTGAGTCTGCCCACTTCCGGAGAGGACGTCTTCTATCGCGACTGGCGCATGCTGGGGCAGAAGTACCTGCTGGTTGGCAATCTGTCGCCCGCCGCTGGCGGCAGCAAGGTGCAGGCCCGCTTCGAACTGTTCGACGTGAATCGGGAAGCTCGGATTCTGGGCGAGACCGCCACCGTGTCCGCCGATAACCTGCGTACCCTGGGCCACCACATCAGCGACAAGGTGTACAAGGCGATCACCGGCAATCGGGGCGTGTTTTCCACACGTATTGCTTATGTGACCCTGGACATGGAGAGCGGCAAGCGCACGTATCGCCTTAACATCAGCGATGTGGATGGCAAGCGCTCCCGGGTTTTCCTCAAGTCGAAGGAGCCGATACTGTCGCCGGACTGGTCGCCGGATGGCAAGAAGCTGGCCTACGTCTCATTCGAGACCGGGCGTCCCGCCATCTATGTCCAGGAACTGGCCAGCGGCAAACGCACGCGCATTGCCCAGTTCCCGGGACTGAATTCGGCCCCGTCCTGGTCGCCGGACGGTAAGTCCCTGCTGATGACCCTGTCCCGCGACGGTAACGCCGAAATCTACCGGATGAACGTGGCCACCCGTCAGTTGACGCGGCTGACCAACCACTGGGCCATCGACACGGAGCCAAGCTGGGCGCCGGATGGGGATGAGTTCGTCTTTACCTCGGATCGCTCGGGTGGCCCCCAGTCGTATCTGATGGATGCCGACGGCGGGGACGTGCAGCGACTGACGTTTGGCAGCCGCTACAACGCACGTCCGCGGTTCAGCCCGGACGGTGAGCACATTTTCTATGTTCATAAGCGCGAAAACTTTTTCCATATCGCGCGGTTGAATATCGAAACCGGTCAGGAGACCATTCTGACCCGGACCAAGCTGGACGAGTCGCCGAGTGTGGCTCCCAACGGACGTCTGTTGATTTACGCGACCCAGGATGGGGGCAAAAGTGTCCTCGCGGTCATCTCGGCCGACGGCGGCTCAAACTACGTGTTGCCGTCGCGTTTCGGGGATGTTCGCGAACCGGCCTGGTCGCCTTTTATCGACTGACGTCGGCTTTCAGAAACCCGGATCGGCTTTTCGGCTTCCCGGGCATTAATACAAACTAAATCAAGGACATGAAAATGATTCGTACCTATTCCAAGCTTTTTGCATTGCTGGTTGCCATGGGTGTTATGGCCGGTTGTAGCTCAACCGGCGGCACGCAGGAAGAAGGTGCTTATGACTCGGATGTCTCCGCTGTCGATCAGGAAGGTGGCAGCGAAGTCTATGGCGGTGAAGGCTCCGACGGTGTCAGCTCCACACCGCTGACCGACGAAGAGCGCGCGGCCCAGCAGGAGCGTGCTGCCCAGCAGGAACAGGCGGCGATGCGCAAGATCACCACCTTCTACTTCGATTTTGACACTTCCGAGCTGAAGGCTGAGTCCCGCGATGTCCTGATCGCCCACGCCCAGTACCTGGCGTCCAACCCGAACCGCAATGTACGCCTGGAAGGCCACGCCGACGAGCGCGGTACCAAGGAATACAACCTGGCCCTGGGCGAGCGTCGTGCCAAATCCGTCGAGCGTTTCCTGGTGGTTAACGGCGCATCCCGTGATCAGATCGAAACCGTCAGCTACGGCGAAGAGAAGCCGGCGGCCATGGGCAGCAACGAAAGCGCTTACGCCCAGAACCGTCGTGTGGAACTGATCTACCAGTAAGTTCAACCGATCGATAAGGTGTAAGGCACATGAGGCGATTGCTCATGGCCGTCACGGCGCTGTCGCTTTGCGGTAGCGCCCTGGCGCAGTCAACCGTACCCGCTTACCAGAACGCCGATTCCGCCGCCCAGAGCCAGTCGGGCGGCAATCAGGCCACAGCCGAACTGTACTTCATGATCCAGCAGTTGCAGCGCCAGGTGCAGCAGCTGCAGGGATCGGTGGAGGAGCAACGGCACAAGCTTGAACAGTTGTCGCGCCAGTCCCGTGAGCGCTACATCGATCTGGATCAGCGGATCCTCGACCTGTCCCGCCAGAAGGCGGAGCAGGCCGAGGCTCCCGCCCCCGAGCAGGAGGCGCCCGCAGCCGACACGGCCCAGGAAACGCGGGAGTACCGCCAACCCAGCGAGGAGGAACAGGCGCAGTACAGCGAGATCGTCAAGCTGATCCGGGACGACAAGGACTACGACACCGCCATTGACCGCCTCTACACGTTTATTTCCGATCACCCGGAAGGCGATCTGACGGTCAACGCCTATTACTGGCTTGGTGAGGTGTATCTCGTCAAACCGCAGCTCAAACAGGCGAAGCAGGCCTTTTCGATCGTCGCGACCCGTTTTGCGGATCATCGCAAGGCGCCGGATGCGCTCTACAAACTCGGCGTGACCGAGGCTCGGATGGGCGACGACGCTGAAGCGCGCCAAACGCTCAAGTCCGTCTCCTCGAAGTATCCGGATTCCAACGCCGCCCAGTTGGCGAGTGATTACCTGGCCAAGTTATAATCAGGCTGCGCAAGTATTGATCAGCTTGTTCAGCGGTTGAGCAGGTTGTTGTTGTACTGAGGAAAATTTTACGGATTGCCGAAAAAATCTCTGAAACAGGGGTTGCCAAGGCCAAAAAAATCCGTACTATATGCGCCTCGATTGGGTCGTTAGCTCAGTTGGTAGAGCAGTTGGCTTTTAACCAATTGGTCGATGGTTCGAATCCATCACGACCCACCATTATATCGAAGCAGCCTGAACAGGGTGCTTCCGGGCAGTTGCCCGACCCGTTTTGGGTCGTTAGCTCAGTTGGTAGAGCAGTTGGCTTTTAACCAATTGGTCGATGGTTCGAATCCATCACGACCCACCAAATATGGCGGTTACGCACCGTCTGAAAAAGGGGAGCCCACGGGCTCCCCTTTTTTGTTTGTTTGTCCCGGGCGTGATCCCCTGGCTGGATCCTTGTCAGGATCGGCGAGTTTCTTGTCCGATCCTGCCGGAATGGACCCCGGCAACCCGCTGGGCCGGGCGGGCTCTGTGAAGCGGCCGGCAACTGCCTTATCATGGAATCGTGACGAAACGATGTCTGTTCCGGGGTGGTATACTGGCGTTTTGCCCCCATATCCAGTCGTGCACCGGCCAGCCGAAGCCGGCAACGACGACACAGGCGTGCATCGGGTCCAGGTCGGCATTCGACCGGCCCGGTTTTGGATGAGAGAAGCGAATTCATGGTAAAGGCCCAAGACAGAATCCTGGTCCAGGAACACCTCGCCCATGAGGCAGAGCCTCGCGAGCTGAGCGGGGAAGAAAAACAGCGTCTTGAAGCTGAGATCAAGGCCGAGCTGAAAGCGCGTGACGCCGTGCTCGTGGCCCATTACTACACCGATGCCGACATTCAGCGGCTGGCGGAAGAGACGGGCGGCTGTGTCGCCGATTCCCTGGAAATGGCGCGCTTCGGCAACCAGCACCCGGCCTCGACCGTGGTGGTGGCCGGGGTCAAGTTCATGGGTGAAACCGCCAAGATCCTGAATCCCGAGAAAACGGTTCTGATGCCCACCCTGGAAGCCACCTGTTCCCTGGATGTGGGTTGCCAGCCGGAGGAATTCAGCGCCTTCTGCGACGCCCATCCCGACCGTACCGTAGTGGTCTACGCCAACACGTCGGCGGCGGTGAAGGCGAGGGCGGACTGGGTGGTCACGTCCAGCTGCGCCCAGGCCATCGTCGAGCACCTGGATTCCCGAGGTGAGAAAATCCTGTGGGCCCCGGACAAGCATCTGGGGCACTACGTGCAGCGCACGACCGGCGCGGACATGCTGCTTTGGGACGGCTCGTGCATCGTGCACGAAGAGTTCAAGGCCCGCGGGGTGGAGGATCTGCGCGCACTGTATCCCGATGCCGCCATCCTGGTGCACCCGGAGTCCCCCGAGGCCGTGGTGGACATGGCCGACGTGGTGGGCTCAACGTCACAGTTGATTCACGCGGTGCAGACGATGCCCAACGAGCGCTTCGTGGTGGCTACGGATAACGGCATTTTCTATAAGATGCAGCAACTGGCGCCGAACAAGACCCTGATCGAAGCGCCCACCGCCGGCAATGGCGCGACCTGCCGCAGCTGCGCGCATTGCCCGTGGATGGCGATGAACGGCCTGGAGAACCTGCTGCAGGTTCTGCGCCGGGGGGATCAGGCGATTGAGGTGGATGAAAGCCTGCGTGAAGAAGCGCTGCGGCCGTTGCGCCGAATGCTGGATTTTACCGCATCGATGAACCTGAAAGCGGCCGGTAACGCCTGATCGGTCGTTTGCGCGGCCGCTTGCTTGGTGCTGAGCGTCACGAACCGCTACAGCGGCGACTCGTCACGATTCCGCGATATCTGAGCCAGGCGCTGACTGATGATTTCGTGGGTTGGCGTACCCGGGGATGCTTTCTCCCGGGCTTCACGCAATTGTCGCACTGCTGCCTCGCGGTCCCCCATCAACAGGTAGAATTCCGCCCGTGCCCGATGCACGCCGATAATATTCCGGGCCTGTCCTTCCGCGTCTGACAGCTTCTGCCACAGCCCGGCATTGTCGGGATACTGCTTGGTCAGCTCCCGGTAGATTTCCGCCGCCTCGGCGGCGTGATCGGCCTGGTACTGAACGGCCGCGAGCTGATACAGGATGGGGTAGTTGCCCGGGTTGCGTTGCCGGGCGTCCTGCAGCAGGGTGATGGCGTCATCCAGCTTGCCGGCACGCATCATGGTATCGGCCAGAGTAACCTGGAAGGTGATGCGGCCCGGATGTTCCTCCAGCAGTGTGCGCAGGATGGTTTCAGCCTGCTTTGTGTCGCCGGCGCCGAGATAGGCGACAGCGAGCCCATATTGTACGGCGGCGTCCGGCAGCTCGCTGCTTCCGTCGCGGTAGGTCTGGAAGATCTCGACCGCTTTCTCCGGCGATTGCGCGTAGTGGACCAGCAGTCGTGCCCGCACCAGGTGGTATTCTAGGGAGTCCTGGTAGTTGCGATCCGGGAACTGATTGGCCCGGTTGCGGGAATCGGAGATGCGACTCCGGGTCAGGGGGTGAGTCGAGAGGTATTCGGGGATTGCATTCCCCTGGATGCGGCTCTGGCGCATCATGATCTCGAACATTTCCGGCATACCGTGGGGATCAAGGCCGGCATCCTCCATGATGTCGAGGCCCACGCGGTCGGCCTCCTGCTCGTTGGAGCGGCTGTACTGGAGCATGTTCTGCACGGCCATGGCCTGGGTGCCGGCGACCGTGGCAATGCCCACGTCCGACTGGGTGGCGGCGGACAGGATGATCCCGGCCAGCATGCCGGCGATGGTCAGCGGCGTCATGTTCTCCTGCTGTTCGAGCTGGCGGGCATAGTGACGCTGAGCCAGGTGGGCCAGTTCGTGGGCCATGACCGCGGCGAACTGCTGTTCGGTGCGGGCATTGAGAAAGAGGCCGCCGTTGACCCCGATGACGCCACCGGGCACGGCAAAGGCATTGATCGCGGGGCTGTCGATCACCACCATGCGCAGGTCGCGGTTCTGCAAGGGCGCGTAGGGGACCAGTCGGTAAACGATGCTCGACAGGTAGTCGAGGGTGATCGGATCGCCGATTTGCCGTGTCGAGCGGCGCAGTGAGCGCAGGACCTGTTCGCCGATGGCCGCTTCCTTCTGCTCCGAGATCAGCCCGCCGCCGACGCCGCCCAACGAGGGCAGGGTGTTGTCTTCCGCGTGCGCAGGCACACTGGTGGCCAGTCCGAGCAGGATGGCGGCGGTCAGCCCCTTGAGTCGAGGGTGGATACAACGAGGCTGTCGAAAACGGTTGACTGCAGTGTGAAACATGGCAGGCCTGATATACTCCCGAATGCTTGGGGATCGGGACACTTGCAGTGTAACCCATCCCGAACAGCGTGGATCATGACAGATTTACAAGACATTGAAACCATGACAGATCATTTACTTGATACCAGCGGGCTTCGGTGCCCGATGCCGCTGCTCAAGACCAAGCTCCAGCTCAATGCCATGCAGCCGGGCGACCGGCTCGAAGTCATCTCTACAGACCCTGGATCGGCCCGGGATATCCCGTCTTTCCTGAAATTGACGTCACATGCGCTGGAAAAATCAGAGGAAAACGAGGGGGTCTTTCGTTTTCTGATACGCTGTGGCCAATCGCAGTAGACGGAGTCGTTAATGGTCAAAATTCTCAGGGGGCTTGCCCACAAATATTTCTCGGATGATGAAGCCGTCATCCTGTTTCTGCTGCTGGTAATCGGCACCCTCGGTGTCATCTGGCTGGGCAATATCCTCGCTCCCGTCATCGCCTCCGTCATCATTGCCTTCATCCTGCAGGGGTTGGTCACCAAGCTGACGGATCGGGGTGTGCCCACCATGGCGGCGGTGCTTGTGGTCTATCTGCTGTTCCTGGGTGTCCTGGTGGGTTTCCTGCTGGGCATGCTGCCGCTGATCTGGATCCAGCTGACGTCCCTGGCCGGTGAAGCCCCGCGGATTTTCCGGGAAATGCAGACCTACCTGGAGCTGCTGCCCCAGGAATACCCGCACCTGATCTCGATGGATTCGATCAACAGCCTGTACCAGCAGGTGACCAGCGAAGTGGCGAACTTCACCCAGTGGCTGGTGTCCTTCTCGCTGGCCAGCATTCCCGACGTGATGGCGTTGTTGATCTACCTGGTGCTGTTGCCGATCCTGGTGTTCTTCTTCCTGAAGGACCGCGACCTGCTGATCAACGCCATTGCCTCCACGCTGCCTCAGCAGCGTCCGATGATGCGTCGCATCTGGCACGAAGTGAACGAGCAGTGTGCCAACTATGTGCGGGGCAAGGCGGTGGAAATCGTCATCGTGGGTGGCGTGACCTTCATCGCCTTCCGGCTGCTTGGTTTGCCATACGCGGCACTGCTGTCGCTTCTGGTCGGGCTGTCGGTGGTGATTCCCTACATCGGCGCGGCGGTGGTCACCGTACCGGTGGCCATGATCGGCCTGTTTGCCTTCGGCTGGAGCAGCGATTTCATCTGGCTGATGGTGATTTACGGCGTGATTCAGGCGATCGACGGCAATGTGCTGGTGCCGTTGCTGTTCTCGGAGGTGAACAACCTGCACCCGGTGGTGATCATCATTGCGGTGCTGTTCTTTGGCGGGATCTGGGGCCTGTGGGGCGTGTTCTTCGCGATTCCGCTGGCGACCATGCTCAAGGCGGTCTTTGCGGCCTGGCCGGTGCACTATTCGCTGCCACCCCAGGATCAGGACAAGAACGCCGCCTGAGGCCTGAACGACCGGCTATGCAGGCCGGTCGTCCGTTTACCGCCGGGGCGGCTGTTCGGGGTTACAGCGCCTTGGCGGCGTCCAGAACCTCATCCACGTGGTCCTTGACCTTCACCTTGCGCCATTCCTGACGCAGCACGCCTTCCTTGTCGATCAGGAAGGTGCTGCGCTCGACGCCCAGGCTTTCCCGGCCGTACATTTTCTTGAGCTTGATCACATCGAACAGCTGGCAGACCGCCTCGTCCTTGTCGGACAGCAGCTCGAACGGGAACGACTGCTTGGCCTTGAAATTTTCGTGGGATTTGATGCCGTCCCGGGAGACGCCCAGGATCACAGTGTCGGCGGCGGCAAAGTCATCGTGACGGTCGCGAAAATCCTGGCCCTCGGTGGTGCAGCCCGGCGTGCTGTCCTTGGGGTAGAAGTAGATCACGACATTCTTCTTGCCACGGAAGTCCGACAGGCTGATTTCCTGGTCGCCGGTGGCCAACGCCTTGAAATCCGGCACTGGCTGGTTCAATTCTACGCTGCTCATTTCATCTCCTTTCTCTTTTTCAGAGGCTCCCAAGCCTATTCGACCAAAAGTCGGTAAAGCGGTCATACAGAATGGTTGTTTCGGTTGTCAGCCGCAATTACCATTACCGTTTTACGCGAACGGAGTCATTATGATCACTGGTAGCCTCGTCGCCCTGGTCACCCCCATGCACCCCGATGGCGAAGTCCATTGGGAACAGTTGGATCGCGTGGTTGATTTCCACCTGGAGAACGGAACCCACGGCATTGTCGCCGTCGGCACTACCGGTGAATCGTCCACTCTCGATCCCGATGAGCATTGTCGTGTTATCGGGCACATTATCAAGCGTGTAAATGGTCGTATTCCGGTGATTGCCGGCACAGGTGGCAACTCGACGCGCGAGGCCATCGAGTTGACCACCGAAGCCCACAAGCTGGGCGCCGATGCCTGCCTGCTGGTGGTGCCGTACTACAACAAGCCTACCCAGGAAGGCCTGTATCGCCACTTCCGCACCATCGCTGAAGCCGTTCCGGTCGACCAGATCCTCTATAACGTGCCGGGGCGTACCGCCTGCGACATGATGAATGAGACGGTTGAGCGCCTGGCGGATATTCCCAACATCATCGGCATCAAGGACGCCACCGGCAATATTCCGCGGGGCGAGGAACTTGTGCGTCGGATCGAAGGTCGTATGGTCGTTTACTCCGGCGATGACGCCACCGCCGCGGATCTGATGCTGTGTGGCGGCAAGGGTAACATCTCCGTGACGGCCAACGTCGCTCCCCGCGGCATGGCGGATCTGTGCGAGGCGGCCATTGCCGGCGACCGGGAAAAGGTCGAGTCCATCAACGAGAAGCTGATGCCGCTGCATCGCAAGCTTTTCTTGGAGGCCAATCCGATCCCCGTCAAATGGGCCCTGTATCGTATGGGCATGATCGATGAAGGCATTCGCCTGCCGCTGACGCCGCTTGACCCCAAATTCCATGGGGAAGTCGAGGAGGCGCTGACAAGCGCAGGCGTCCTTTGAACCCAACCAAACAGAGGGGGGCGGTCGTCGAATGGCCGTCCCGGAGTCGTTTGATGTTTGCAGAACCCGGACGTGCCCGCCTGCTGGCGGGCGCTTTGATGCTGGGCCTGGTCTCGGGCTGCAGCCTGATCAAGGACCGCTCTGAAGAATACCGTGATGCGCCTGCCGGCAAGTCGGTCAAAGTGCCCGACTGGCAGAACAGCGGGCGCATCCAGCCCGCGTACCCCG
Organism: Marinobacter sp. JSM 1782161; assembly: GCF_011421605.1. NCBI lineage: Bacteria > Pseudomonadati > Pseudomonadota > Gammaproteobacteria > Pseudomonadales > Marinobacteraceae > Marinobacter > Marinobacter sp. JSM 1782161. Next base: position 925,450 of record NZ_WSSA01000002.1, on the reverse strand, counting down.
TTCCCGAGGCCCAGGCCGGTGATACCGTCCTGACAGGCTCCTTCGATGTGCCCAATCCACCGGACATGACCGCCGAGATCCTCGATGAAAACTACGTCATCGAAGAGCTCAACGGCCAGATCTGGCTGCTGGTCAACGAGGTGCCCGGCCGCGTCTGGCCCATGGTGTCGTCCTACCTGACCGAGCGAGGCCTGGGCGTGTACCGCGAGAACCCCCAGATCGGCCTGCTGCAGTCCGATGTGGCGGACTACAGCCAACAGGCGCGGGCGCTGCTGAGTATCACCGGAGAGGGCAGCGACGACCTGACGATCGTCCAGTCGCGCATCTCACCGGGTGTGCGCCGCAAGACCACCGAAATCCAGTTCCGCCTGCGCGAAGTGGATCAGCGGCCCGACGGTCTCATGCAATGGCCTTCGGAAACCTCGGTGGCGGAACGTGAGAAGACGTTGCTGGCGGATCTCGGCGATTTCCTCAAACAGCGTGAAGACACCAAGTCCTACTCCCGTGCCGCGCTGAACATCCCCAACAAACCCAAGGTCAAGATGGTGGCCGGGCAGAGCAACGATCCGCGCGTGGAGATGGAGCTGAGCGTCGACCGGGCCTGGTCGGAAGTGAACCGGGCCCTGTCCGAGGCCGACATTCCCATTGTCGATATCGACCGCAGCGCCGGTCAGTTCTATGTCGACTTCCGCACTGATGAAGAGCGGGAGCCAGGCTGGTTCGACTGGTTTGCGGATCCGGCGAAACCGGAGTACACCTACCTCGTGAGCATTCGCGAAGAGGATGGCGTCGTCAATCTCAGAACCCGCGCCGCGCCGGATTACGAGGGTGACAACCGTTCCCCGCAGCTGCTGTCGACGCTGTTCGAGCATCTTTACTGATGACGTGCTGTACTGACTAAGACGCTGCACTGATCAGGCACCGTTGCTGACAGGCCGGTGCCGTTTTCGACCCGCGGAGCCTCCTTACCGTTGGGGCCGCGGGGCCAGGCCAGATTATTCACAGTTTGAGACGGCCCGCTTGGCCGTCGAGCATACCGGAGAAGCAAGATGGAAAAGCGCGAAGCGCTCTATTCAGGTAAAGCCAAATCGGTTTACACCACCGACGATCCCGATCGCTTCGTACTGCTCTTTCGCGACGATACCTCCGCGTTCGATGGCGAGAAGAAAGAGCAACTGGCCCGCAAGGGTATGGTCAACAACCGCTTCAACGCCTTCATTATGGAGAAGCTGGAAGCGGCCGGCATCCCGACGCATTTCGAGAAGCTGCTGTCTCCGGTGGAATCGCTGGTCAAGAAGCTGGACATGATCCCGGTGGAGTGCGTCGTGCGTAATTATTCCGCCGGTAGTCTGTGCCGCCGTCTGGGCGTTGAAGAGGGTCAGGAGCTGCAGCCGCCGACCTTCGAGCTGTTCCTCAAGAACGACGAGATGCACGACCCGATGATCAACGAGTCCCTGGCCGAAACCTTCGGCTGGGCGGCTGCGGACGACCTGGCGGAAATGAAGGCGCTGACCTACAAGGTTAACGACGTCCTGAAGAAGCTGTTCGACGACGCCGGCATGCTGCTGGTGGACTACAAGCTCGAGTTTGGTCGGGCCGACGGACAGATCGTGCTGGGCGATGAGTTCAGCCCGGACGGTTGCCGGATCTGGGACAAGGAAACGCGCAAGAAAATGGACAAGGACCGGTTCCGCCAGGGGCTGGGCGATGTCATCGAAACCTACGAAGAAGTCGGTGGGCGACTGGGCATCCAGTTCGACTGAGCCTGATTCCGCCCCAACCATGGACAAGAAACAGGACAATAAAGGGTAAGACATGCGTAAGTTTACTTTTGCACTACTCGGCGGTATGACCTGCTTCAGCTCCGCCGCCCTGGCCGATGTGGTGGGCCTGGGCGCGAACGTCAGTTACTGGGATTCCGACCTGACCGGTACCGCCAGTCAGGGCAACGACACGGTCGATGTGGACGACGACCTGAATCTGGACAGCGACGACAACGTCAACCTGACGGCCATCCTGGAGCACCCGGTGCCGCTGCTGCCGAACGTACGCCTGAACTACACCTCGATTGAGCAGAGTGGTCGTGGGCGGCTGTCCACCAACTACAACGGTATTATCGTTGGTAGCGAGGTTCGGTCTGAACTGGATCTGGACCAGGTGGATCTGACGCTCTACTACGAGCTGCTCGACAACTGGGTGAACCTGGATGGCGGTCTGACGGTGCGTAACCTGGACGGTAAGCTCACCGTTCGCGATACCACCAATACAGCCAATGTCAGCGAAACCGAGGTGGACGCCGTGATCCCGATGCTCTATGCCGCGGCGCGGTTCGACCTGCCGCTGACCGGCTTGTCCGTCGGTGTGGAAGGCAGCGGCATCGCCTACGGCGGCGACTCCATCCTCGATGGCTCGGCCTATGGCCAGTACGATTTGTCCGTCCTGCGTTTGCGGGCGGGTTACCGTGAGTACAGCATCGACTACGAAGACGGCGACGATGCCCTGGACGTCGAAATCGGCGGACCCTTCATCAGCGCCGGCCTCGACTTCTGATCGATCGTTCGCCTTATTCGAGCGAGACATTACAAGAGCGCCATCTGGCGCTCTTTTTTTATGTCCGACGATAGAATAGGCTTCTATCGAAAGAGCGTCGCGAAAACGCTCAGCGCTCGCAGGGCCGGGATCGCCGGGCGGTCCTGTCCACGCGCACCGACACATCCTTGATTTCCAAACGCATATAGGGAGATTGCCTTGAAGATTCTGGTTACCGGAACGGCGGGATTTATCGGGTCCCATCTGGCTCATCGTCTGTTGGAGCGCGGCGACGAAGTCATTGGGGTCGATAACGTCAACGATTACTACGACGTCAGCCTGAAAGAGGCGCGCCTGGCCCGACTGACCCCGGAACCGGGCTTCACCGAGATTCGCAAGGACGTCGCCGATCGAGAGGCGATGGACGCCGTATTCCGGGAACATCAGCCGGAGCGGGTGGTTCACCTGGCCGCCCAGGCCGGCGTGCGCTACTCGCTGGAAAATCCACACGCCTACGTCGATGCCAACCTGGTGGGGTTCATGAACATCCTCGAGGGCTGTCGTCACAATGACGTCAAGCACCTGGTCTACGCCTCCAGCAGCTCCGTATACGGCGCCAACGAGACCATGCCGTTCTCGGTGCACGACAACGTCGACCACCCGCTCAGCCTTTACGCGGCGTCCAAGAAAGCCAACGAGCTGATGGCGCACACCTACAGCCACCTCTATCGTCTGCCGACCACCGGGCTGCGCTTCTTCACCGTCTATGGCCCCTGGGGCCGGCCGGATATGGCACTGTTCATCTTTACCCGCAAAATACTGGCGGGAGAGCCGATCGACGTGTTCAACCACGGTCACCACAAACGCGATTTCACCTACATCGACGACATCGTCGAAGGTGTGGTGCGCACGCTGGACAATGTGGCGGAACCGAATGCCGAGTGGAGTGGAGAAACCCCCGATCCGGGCACCAGCAATGCGCCGTATCGTCTGTACAATATCGGCAGCAACAACCCGGTGGAGCTGAGCCGTTTTATCGAGATCATCGAGGAGCGGATCGGTCGTAAGGCCGAGAAAAACCTGCTGCCCATGCAACCCGGGGACGTACCGGCCACCTACGCCGACGTGGACGCCCTGATCGACGACGTGGGTTATCGTCCGTCGACTTCGGTGGAAGAGGGGATTGCCCGTTTTGTAGACTGGTATCGGGACTTCTATCAGGTGTGACGAGCCGGGCCGTCACTTTTTTCATATCCAGGGAAAAAAGCGGTTGACCGCCCCGAATCGGATCAGTATAGTTCGTCCCCGTTGAAGCACAGGACCATAGCTCAGTTGGTTAGAGCGCTACCTTGACATGGTAGAGGTCGGCAGTTCGAATCTGCCTGGTCCTACCAAGATTCCCGAATAAAGGCAGTGAGTTACAGCGATGTAGCCACTGCCTTTTTTCGTTGTGTTTCGGAAAGCGCAGGCACGACCGTCGTTGTGAAGGGGCCGCGATGCAGCCCCCAAACCGTTATCCGGCGAGAGGTGCAGTGCGTCACCGCCGCAGCAACAACTTCTTTACCGCTCCCCACCGATTGAACAGCAGCGCCGCAAAGATCAGCGAACAGCCACCCAGCTGCACCGCGGACATGGTCTCGCCGAACCAGGCCGCGGCGAAGATCGCGACCCACACCGGTTCCAGTACCAGGATCACCACGCCATGGCTGTTGGCGGACAGGCTCTGGGCGTAGGTCTGCACGAAGAAGCGGCCGGCGGTCCCGATGGTGGCGCTGGCCAGGACCCAGACCCAGAGCATTGGCTGGAAACCGGAGAAGGTCGGGGCCCAGGGCTCGCGCAACGCGGAGAGGGCAAGGGTCACAAAGCCCACCGTGGTGAGGGCGATGGCGGTGAGTGCCAGTGCCGGCACCCGTTCCTTGCGCTGCTCCTCGCCCCGGGTGCCGCGGGTCACCCGAGTGTTGGCGGCGCGGGTGTTGAGGGTGAAGTAGAGCGCGAATACCGATGCGGCCAGCACGAAAAACACCTGTCCCGCTTCGGGTCTGAAGCCATTACGCAGCGACAGCAGCGCCAGTCCGGCGATGGCTACCGGCAACGCCACCCAGGTGGATAGCGGCTGGATTTCGCGGAATACTACCCGGGCAATGATCGGCACGAAAACCACGCCCAGGCTGGTGAGGAAGGCCCCTTCGCCGACGTTGTCGGTCAGGAACAGCCCGGTGATCCAGGCGCTCATGGCAAAGCCGAAAACCAGGCCCACGCCGATGGCCCGTCGCAGTTGGTCCGGCGCCAGCCGGCGGATCTGTCCCTGGCCGGCGACCAGCAGAATGGCGCCGGCGATGAAGAAACGCAGGGACATGAACAGCAACGGCGGCATCAGCTGCACCGCTTCTTTGGAAAACATCCAGCCGATGGCGGCCAGCAGGGTGACGACGACCATCAGCAGGTCGGCTTTGCGGGATTGCGGAATCATCATTCTCGATACGGTCGAAAGCGGGTTGAGAGGCGCCGCAGTGTATCATGAGAATGTTAGGAAGCGAACATAATGCAGCCGCACCCGACGGGCTGTCACCGCTCAGAAGAGGCCGCTGTCCTCATTGGCTTCCAGCTCGAACCGGAGATGAACCTCATCGCCAACCATGTCCTGCCCGTAGTCCATCCCCCAGGTGCTGCGCTGGATCGTGGTGGTGGCGGACAGGCCCATGGTGTAGTCGCCGTGGCCGAACGGGTAATCGCCGGTCTTGTTGAGGGTCACCTGGACGTCCACCGGGTGGGTTTCGCCGCGCAGGGTGAGGTTGCCGCTGAGCACGCCGCGACGATCCCCGGATGCCTCGAAGCCGGTCAGCTCGAAGACGATCTCCGGATGGCCTTTCGCATCGAGGAAGTCATCGCTGCGCAGGTGCTCGTCCCGCTTCTTGTTGTCGGTAAAGACGCTGTCGGCCTGGACAACAACCCGGCCGGACTCGAATTCGCCGGTGGCTTCGTCGTAGACGAACGTGCCTTCGGCGTCACGGAAGAAACCCAGCACCGATGCATAGCCCAGGTGGTCGACGGCGAAGCTGACGGCAAAGTGGCCGGGGTCGATGTCAAAGGTCCGGGGCTCGGCCCACGACGGGGCGACCAGGGTCATCCCCACGGCCGCGGCGAGACAGGATTGGATCATGGATCGCATGTTGAGCGTCCTCCGCTGTGAGTGGCGCCGTCCGGCTGACGCAGCAGCCAGACCACATCGCGCCCGAATGAGTAAACCAGAAGCACCAGCGACAGCGCCAGCGCGGGTGCCGCCAGCGCCGTCGGGAAAGGCGGAAGCAGTACCAGCAGCAGCGTCACCAGTTGCCACACACAGATCGTCTTGCGCCGGAAGCTGTCCGGCAGTGGTTGCTGCAATTTGGGTTGGACACGGCCGGCCAGCAGGAAAAGGTAGCGTGCCACACCGATCAACAGGACCCAGCTACCGGCTTTGTCGAGCGATACGGCCAGGGCGCACAGCAACAGCATCAGCGCTGAATCCAGCTCCATATCGAAGCGCGCGCCGAAGCGTGAGTGGCTGCCGGTGCGGCGCGCGGTGGCACCGTCGACGCCGTCCATGACCAGGGCCACGAAACACAGCCAGGCAAGGGTCCAGGACTGCGCCGGTGTGATCGACGTCAATGGCAGGAAGGCCGCGATCAGGCAGATCAGTGTGCCACGGGTCAGGGTGACCCGATTGGCCGGCCCCAGCGACTCATGCCCGGCCATGCCATGGGACTCCGGGTGGCGGTGCCAGCAGTGACCCACCACGATCGCGAGCAGGCCGGCCGCGCCGGTTGCCAGGGCGGGGAATACGGCCGGCAGGTGCAGCGCATAGCCCAGCCCGATGCCGACAACGCCGGTGAGGGCGACGGCCGCGAGCAATTCCGTCATGATACGGCCGTTGAGCCGGCCAGGGCGCAATACATCCATACACCACTCCTGCGACGATCCGGATTGAGGCACGGCCCGCGTGCCGTTACCTTGCATCTCGGCAAAGATTACGCCTTCATGATTAAGGTGGATCGTCCAATCGCAAACGGCAAGCGTAATCCTCCCCGTCAATGGGTTTGACCGCTGGGGGCGGGGGAAAGTTTGCCCACCAGCGACCGGGCGGTTCATGGCAGCTCAGGGGTGTGACATGGAATCGGGCAGGACGGGGAGTCCGGCATGAGAAGGAGTGGTTCATGACGAGTGCGGCGTGTTACCGGGGCGAGGCCTTCTGGATACGCGAGCCGGGGCAGGGCGACATTCGACCGGTCAATATTGACCGCACTGGCGTGGCCGCCGCCGGCGATGTGGTGGTCGAAACCCTGTTCAGCGCGGTCAGCCGGGGTACGGAAAGTCTGGTCTTCCACGGCGCCGTGCCGGAATCCGAGTACCAGCGTATGCGCTGCCCGTTCCAGGAGGGGGCGTTCCCGTTCCCGGTCAAATACGGCTATGCCAATGTCGGGCGGGTGATCGAAGGTCCGGACGACTGGCGCAACGAGCTGGTGTTCTGCCTGTATCCGCACCAGACGTGCTTCCGTGTTCCCGGCTCGGCGGTGCAGCGGCTGCCGCGGGATGTGCCGCCGGAGCGGGGCGTGCTGGCGGCCAATATGGAAACGGCGGTCAACGCCCTTTGGGACGCATCGCCCCGCGTCGGCGACCGGATCGCGGTGATTGGCTGCGGCGTGGTCGGTAGCCTGGTGGCCTGGCTGGCCAGCCGGATTCCCGGCACCCGGGTGCAGGCCATCGACCCCAATCCGGACCGCCGCGACACCCTGGCCGCGCTCGGTGTCAGCTGGTCCGCGCAGGCCGATGGGCCGGACGATCACGACCTGGTGGTGCATGCCAGCGGTCAGCCGGAAGGGCTGCAGGTAGCGCTGAGCCTGGCCGGTGTGGAAGGGCGCATCGTGGAAATGAGCTGGTACGGCGATCAGGCGGTTCCCCTGACGCTTGGAGGCGCCTTTCATTCCCGGCGCCTGTCGCTGGTCTCCAGCCAGGTGGGGCGCATCAGCGTGTTTCAGGCACCGCGCTGGAATCATGGCGAGCGCCTGGCACTGGCGTTACGCTTGCTCGCGGCCCCGGAGCTGGATGTCCTGATCAACTCCCAGGGCGCCTTTCACGATCTGCCGGAATCACTTGCCCGGGTGGCCGCGCCGGACTCCGGCGTGTTATGCCATCGGGTTTGCTATTAACGTTTATCAGGAGGTATTTCTGACATGTTCAGCCTGACCGTCCGCGATCACCTGATGATCGCCCACAGCTTCAGCGGCGAACGATTCGGCCCCGCCCGGAAAATGCATGGCGCGACCTACGTCGTGGACGTAACCTTCCTCCGGGACGAACTGGATGACGATGACCTGGTGGTGGACATCGGTCTGGCCAGCGAACAGCTCAAGGCGGTGGTCACCGAGTTTAATCTCAGCAATCTCGACGAACACAAGGAATTCTCCGGCCGCAACACCACCACCGAATTCATGGCCCGGGTGATTTTCGATCGCATGGCCGAACGCATCCTGGCCGGGCAACTGGGGCCCGAAGCCGAGGGGCTGCGGCGGATGAAAGTCACGCTGGCGGAATCCCATGTCGCCTGGGCGGGGTACGAGAATGAGCTCTGATCTGACGTTCCTGGTTCCCGGATCGCCCGACCAGCGTACCGGTGGCTATACCTACGTCCGGCGTATCGTCGAAGGGCTCAGGGCCGCCGGCCAAGCGGTTCGACTGCAGGGCCTGGACGGTGAATTTCCCGAGACCGACCCCCGCGCCCAATCCGCCATGGACCAGGCGCTGGATGCGCTGGAGGACGGGACCACCGTGGTGATCGACGGGCTGGCGCTGAGCGGACTGCCGCCGCTGGCCGAGCGCCACACCCGTCGCCTGCGGATCGTGGCGCTGGTGCATCACCCACTGGCGGATGAGCCGGACCTGGACGAAAGCCGGCGCCAGCGGTTTTTCGATTCGGAGCGGAGAGCCCTGGCGGTGGTGTCCGGCGTAATCGTCACCAGCGACTTCACGGCCCGGCGCCTGGCGGACTATGACGTCAGCCCGGCGAGGCTGGCGGTGGTGGTGCCCGGGGTGCATGTGCCGCAGCGGCTGGAACCCCGGGTCAAGCTGGATGCGCCGTTCGAGTTTCTCTGCGTCGCCACCCTCGCGCCCCGCAAGGGTCAGGATCTGCTGGTCCAGGCGCTGGCGCGCTGCCCGTCGGACGCCTGGCACTGCACCCTGGCGGGTTCACTGGATCGTTACCCGGCCTATGTGGCGGATCTGCGCAGGCAGATTGAGACACTTGGGCTGGAGGATCGTATTGATCTGTGTGGCGAACTGGATGACGCCGGCCTCGACCAGTCGTACCGGGAAGCGGATGCCTTCGTGTTGCCATCTTGGTACGAGGGGTATGGCATGGTGATCACCGAAGCGCTGGCCTACGGGCTGCCGGTGATCACGACGTCCGGGGGCGCCCTGGCGTATACCGCGGACAACCCAGCTTCCATCAAGGTGGAACCGGGCGATGTGGATGCCCTGGCCGCCGCGCTGAGTCAGTTGCTGGATCAGCCGCAAAGGCTGCAACAGTTGGTCGCGGCGGCGGCTGAGCAACGCCGGACCCTGCCGCAGTGGTCCGATGCGGCCGCCCAGTTCCGGTCCGCCTTGGAGACTTTGACGCAACCGTAGCGCCGGGCCGCTATGGCTGAAAGCAATCACAGCAATGTTACCGGGGGCGTGCATGGCGGTGTCGGAACACAGGCAGGCGGGTTTTTTCGAGGTGGACTGGCTCAGCCTGAGGGAGTCGGTCGATCACGCCGCACGTTCCCCGGCGTTGACCCATGAACTCGCCGGATTTATCGGCGACAGGCTGCCCGCCGGAGCTGGCTATGAGCTGGTGGATCTGGGCTGCGGCACCGGCTCCAACCTGCGTTACCTGGTGCCGCTCTTGCCCGCCGGTCAACGCTGGACCCTGATCGATCATGACGCCTCACATCTGGCCCGGGCGGACGACGCCTGCCGGTCGCTGCCGGGGATCGACACTATCAGGTGCCGTCGCGCCGGGCTGGACCGCCCGCTGGACAGCCTGATTCCCCGGACCACCCACATCGTGACCGCCTCGGCGCTGATCGACCTGGTTTCCCGTGCCTGGCTGGAGCGGCTCGTCGCGCGCTGCGCCGAGTGTGGCGCGGCGGTGCTGGTCGCGCTCAGTTACAGCGGCACTTTCCGGTTAACGCCGGCCCGGACCGATGACGACTGGATCCGGTCACAGTTCAACGATCACCAGTGCCAGGACAAGGGTGCCGGCCCGGCGCTGGGGCCGGAGGCCTGGCCCGTGCTGGTGGAATGCCTGCAGGCGCAGGGCTACACGGTTCAGACCGCCGCGGCCGACTGGCAGCTGGGGCCGGAGCAGGGCGCGCTGCAGGTCTCCCTGTTGCAGGGCTGGGCCCAGGCGGTCGCCGAGCAGTGCCCGACGGACATCGATCGGGTGCGGCGCTGGCTGGATCAGCGACTCAGTGACCGCGCCGCCGATAGGCTCACGATCGAAGTGGCCCACCGGGACGTGCTTGGCTTGCCGGCAGCGGCGGGCGCGGAGGCGCCGGAATGAGAGGATGGATCGGCCAGGCATTCGCTTCCCCATGGGCCCGTTGGCTGTGGACATTGCTGGTCCTGATCGGTGCCTTGTGGGTGTTCGGTCGCAGTGACTGGCAGGTGTCATTGAGCCAGTTGACGCCCGCGGCGCTGGCCGGTGCGTTGGCGTTGACCCTGGTCCAGGTGCTTGTCTCCGCCTGGCGCTGGCAGTTGACCGCGCGTCGGCTTGGTCTGCCGCTCGATTACCGGGCCGCCGTGCGCGAGTATTACCGGGCCACCTGGATTAACCAGGTGTTGCCGGGAGGCGTTCTGGGTGATGCCAACCGGGCGCTTCGCCATGGCTCGGCGCATGGGGATCATGCCCAGGCCGCCCATGCGGTGATGATCGAACGTTTTTCCGGCCAACTGGTACTGATCCTGACGGCGTTGCTGGCCTGGCGCTGGATGCCGATCGGGCAACTGGGGCTGAGCCCATCAGCTGCCAGCCTGCCGGGCGCGGTGCAGGCAGCGATAGTCGGCGTGGGGCTGGCGCTCCTGCTTGGCCTGGGATGGCTGGCGCGGCGGTCGCTGCGCGCCCATTCGCTGTCTTTCTGGCGCTCTTTGAAAGCCGGGCTGCTGGTGCCGGACATGCTGGCATGGCAGCTTGCCGGGTCGACGCTGGTGCTGGCCAGCTACGTCGGCGTCTTTGTCATCCTTGCCCAGGCCCTGGGGCTGTCCATGCCGACGACCGAGGTTGTTCCCTGCGCGCTGATCCTGTTGCTGGCCATGACGCTGCCGGTCACGGTGGCCGGCTGGGGCGTTCGGGAGGGGGTGGCCGGCGTTCTCTGGCTGTCGCTGGGTTATCCGGCCGGGGAGGGCGTGGCGCTGGGCCTGGCGTATGGACTTGTGTTCCTGGTATCGAGCCTGCCGGGGCTGGTCTTCATGATCCCGCAGCTGCGGCCGGCGACCTGAGGCGCATGTCGAACAGATAATCACTCCCCAGGTTGAATGACGCCCATTCCGGCCGCAGGGCGCCATCCAGTGAATCGATGGCAGGCAACTGGATACCGGGAATGCCACTGCCGATGATCATCGGCGCGACAATCACATGCAGGTGATCGAGACAGCCGGCTTCCAGGAAATGGGACACGGTACAACTGCCCCCTTCGATGAAGATCCGTCGATAACCCCGCTCACGCAGCACCGCGATAATGCCTTCCGGAGTCATGCAGTCGGATGGGCAGGGAATACCGATCTCGTCGGCGTGCTCGGCCTGCTCGCGGACCAGGCAGTAGGTGCTGGCCTGACGCTGGTCGAACAGCGACTGGTCCCGATCCACGCGCCGGTTGGGGTCGATCACCGCCCGATCCGGATTGCTGCCTTCCACGCGCCGCACTGTCAGTCGAGGCCGATCGCTTGCGGCCGTACCGGCACCGACCACCACGATATCGGCCACCGCGCGCAAGCGGTGCAGATGATCCAACCCGCCATCGCCGTTGATGAACTGGGACGCGCCGGTGACGGTGGCGATCCGGCCGTCCAGGCTCTGCCCCACCTGGGCATAGACCACCGGATCCCGGGTCGGAAGACACAGCGGGACAAAGCACTGCAGCAGATCGTCGGCGGTGCGGTCGGCGGGTGTCGCGTGCAGTTGCCAGTCGCCGCGATCACCAACCGTCAGCACCGGTTCCTCCCGGCCGGGCAGGAAACAGGGGCCGGGTGTGGTCTGTGTGGCCAGCGACTGGATCAGGGTCCAGGCGGTTTCGGCATCGAGCGTGGGTCGGGTCATGGTGTCGGTCCTGGCGGTGTATCCGTCGCTTTTATTGGGGTGCCCGCGGGGGCGGTTCCTGAAACCATACGAGGCCGGAGCAACGTTTGGATCCCCGGTGTCACGGCGGGTTGTGGCAGCGTGGCGAAACGGTCGGTCATCGTGTCAGCGGGATCGCAGCCATTTCAGATTGAAGGCGGCGGCCTCGCGTACCGTGTCGGCGAGGGAGGCGGCGAAATGGGCCACCAGTTGGGCGCCCTGATCCGCGGTGGCCTTGCCGGCGCGGCCAACGACGCCGGCCGGGTTCAGGTCCTGGCCCATCCAGGCGTAGGCGGCGGTGCCTTCCGGGGCGAGGTAGACGAAATCGGCGAGGTCTGTTTCCGCTGGCGTGGTGAAATCCCGGATCAGCTCCGAGCGGACGCTGTCGGGCGCAAGGTGCAGCATCATGGCGGTTTCCAGTTCGCCGCCATGGATGCCGTGACGGATCTCGTCCGTGGCCACCAGGTGCTCCGGTGGCGCGAACTGGAAGTAGTTGGCCTTGATCACCAGCATGCCGAAGCGCTGACGCAGCTGCAGCGCGGCCAGGTCGATGATCTGGCGGTTGCCGCCGTGGCTGTTGAAGATCACCAGGCGTTTGATACCGGCGGCCGCCACCGACTGGCCGATATCGACAAGCACATCAATCGCGGTATCCGGTCGCAGCGAAAGGGTCCCGGGAAAGGCGCCATGCTCCAGGCTCAGCCCAACCGGCAGTGTGGGCAGTACCAGGGCGGGAACGTCTTGCAGGAGAGGAAGGCTGGCATGAAGGATGCCTTCACCAATGGACAGGTCGGTGGACAGTGGCAGGTGAGGGCCGTGTTGCTCGACCGCCGCAACCGGCAGGATGGCAACCGCCTCGCGGTCGGCTTTGTCCGCCAGTTCCACGGTCGTCAGATTCTGCCAGTAGAGAGGCTGCGCGCCCATGCCGGATCGCCTTTTTCGGTTGGCGTTTAAGGCAGTGTAGACCACTCTGGCGTGCCGCATAATACCGGCAAAGAACCTGGCGCGCGCGGCATTGCACGGTCGGCGCTCTATCAAGTGTAATGATGTATTGGCACCGTTTGGGTGCATGGCAACGGAGCAGAGGGTGAGTCAGTCACAAGCGAAGCAATCGATCGTCGAAAGCGGGCTGGCGCAGGTGGAACTGCCGCTGTCCGAGGCACGGACCTGGGATGAAACGTCCCTGCAGGTGTTCCATGAGGCCATCCAGGCGCTGCTGCTGGACGAGTCGGTGCGGGGGCTGGTCGTCGCCGGTGAGCCCGGCGAGGCGTTCTGCCGGGGTGTCGACATCGGTCTGTTCGGGAGCGGCAGCAAGGTGGCCGGTGCGGGTCTGAATCGTGCCTTCGCCCAGGCCTTCACGGCATTGCGGCGTTTCCCGGGCGTTTCGGCCGCGGCGCTGACCGGAGAGGCCACGGACGCCGGGCTGGAATGTGCGCTATGCTGTGACTTCCGGATCGCCGAGCCGGGCGTTCGGTTATCCCTGTCTCCGGCGCGCTACGGCCTGGTTCCCAACGCCGGCGGCAGCCAGCTGCTGGTTCGGTTGGTGGGCGAAGTCTGGGCCAAGCGTATGCTGCTGTGCGGCGAATCGGTGGACGCGCAGACGGCGCTGCGGATCGGGCTGGTGGATGCCATCAGCGAGCCGGGCCAGGCCCGCCTGCTGGCGGACGACTGGGTACGGCGTTCGTTCCGCCAGGGACCGCAGGCGGTGCGGGCCACCAAGCAACTGATCGAGCACGCCCGGATGCGGCCGCTGGAAACCGGCTTTGCCGCCGAGCGGGACTGGATGGTGGAACTGCAGGGCGCCGACGAGCAGATCGAGGGCATAGCGGCGGATCGCGAAGGACGCGCACCGTCCTGGCAGGACGATCGTTGACAGAGGGAATCACCAGATGCGGTACATGAAGTCTTTCCATCGTCGGATCAAGGCTCTGCGGGACTCCAGGCAGCTATCCATCGCCGACGTGGCGCGCCTGTGCGATACCGACGAACGCCGGGTGCAGAGCTGGGAGGAGGGGAATGCCAACCACCGCGGCTACCCCGACATCGACGAGCTGATGGATCTGTGCCTGAAGACGGAAACCCCGCTGGAGGCGCTGCTGGATTTCGAAGAGGCGCCCGATGCCGGCCAGATGGAATTGCCGGGGCTGGCTTTTGACAGCGACATGGATCTGACGCGGGCGCTGGATGCGCTGGAGAAGGAAGTCGACAGGCTGAAACCGTCGGAGCAGGAGATGGAACTGCTGCGCCGGTTCCGTAACAGCACGGACGAAAACCGGCGCATGATCATTCAGCTGTTGGGCTGAATCCTGGAGTCCCGTCTGGTTGGTTCGCTGACCTACTGAGCCCCTGAGAGATCGGGCAGCAAGGCGTAGGGGCGCCGGTTTGGTGGTTACAAATCAAGTCACTACAACCAGCAGTACGGTCTCTCAGGGCCTCCCGAAAGACGCGCCGCTGAAGGCCCTGGCCCTGCGTTCCCCGTTATTGACATGGCGCCACCATGCCGGCGAACGGCGACTTGTCCAGAACCTTCAGTGACGCGCAGTCAGTTAGCGAATCAACAGACGGGACACTCGCGGCGACCGATCAGTCGCCGTTCTTGTAGATATTCTCGTAGACGTGGTTGGTGGCCTGTACGAAGCCATCGATGCTGCCACAGTCGAAGCGGCGACCACGGAACTGGTAGGCCAGTACGCACCCCTTGCGCGCCTGCTCCAGCAGGGCGTCGGTAATCTGCACTTCGCCGTTCTTGCCCGGTTCGGTGTTCTCGATGATCTCGAAGATGTCCGGAGTCAGGATGTAGCGGCCGATGATCGCGAGGTTGGACGGTGCGTCTTCCGGCGCCGGCTTCTCGACCATGTCGGTGATTCGGTAGAGGCCGTCCTTCATGGGCTCGCCGGCGATCACACCGTATTTGTGGGTCTCGTCGGCGGGCACTTCCTCGATGGCGACGATGGAGCAGCGGAACTGCTTGTACAGTTCGGCCATCTGCGCCAGCACGCCGATGTCGCCCGGTTCGGCGACACAGAAATCGTCCGCCAGGACCACCGCAAACGGGTTGTCGCCCATCAGGTTGCGACCGGTCCAGATGGCGTGGCCCAGGCCCTTCATCTCATTCTGGCGGGTGAAGGAGAAGGAGCTGTGGTTGATCAGGTCACGGATGGACGTCAGCAGGTTTTCCTTGCCGGAACCGGCGATCTGGTGCTCGAGCTCGTAGCTGATGTCGAAATGGTCCTCGATGGCGCGCTTGCCGCGACCGGTGACAAAACCGAACTCGTGAATGCCGGCTTCCGAGGCTTCTTCAACCCCGTACTGCACAAGCGGCTTGTTTACGATGGGCAGGATTTCCTTGGGCATGGCCTTGGTGGCCGGCAGGAAACGGGTACCGTAACCTGCGACGGGGAAGAGGCACTTCCTGATCATAGATGTCGTCCTTCTATCGGGCTTGTGAAAACCTGTCCTTTCGGGACCGTTGGTCCCGCAAGAGGCTCAGTGCTGTTGTGCACAAAGTTTGCCAAGTGTAACCAACTTGTTGTGACAAATGGAGGTATCGAGGGCTTACCACTTCGTCACCTTCCCTTAATCCACGGGGCCATCGGGGCTTTCCCGAATGGCGCCGGGGCGCGGATTCCCTGAGTATTGGCCCACCCGAATCGGTACTGCAAGTCCGTCGTCGCGGTACTCCCGCGCACGACTTACCTGAGCTTCCCGCCGTGCTGATCTGCCACACAATCGACTGAACGCAACAAGGCTTTTTCTGTGAAACCTGTCAATAATTCCGACGTACTCTACGTTGGGCTGATGACGTTTGCCCTGTTTTTGGGCGCCGGCAACCTGATCTTTCCACCCGAACTGGGGCAACAGGCCGGCGACCAGCTGGGCTGGGCCATGGCCGGTTTCCTGCTCACCGGTGTGGGCCTGCCCCTGCTGGGGGTGGTGGCGGCCGCGCGCATGGGCGGAGGGCTGTCCCGGATCACCCAGGACCTGCCGCCGCTGTTGGCCACGTTGATCGGTCTGGTGCTTTACCTGTCCATAGGGCCGCTGTTCGCGGCGCCGCGTACCGGGCTGGTGGCCTATGAGTTCAGTGTGATGCCGTTGCTGGGCGAGTCGGCCGGCGATGCCAGCCAGTTGATCTACACCTTTGGGTTCTTCGGGTTAAGCCTGCTGGCGGCGATGTTTCCCGGGCGTATCGTCGATTCGGTGGGCAAGTTGATCACGCCCCTGTTGGTGCTGGTCCTGCTGCTGATTGGCGGCGGCACGCTGCTTTTCCCCCAGGGCGAGATGTCCGGGGCGGTCAGCCAAATGGAGCAGGGCGCTTTTGGCAGCGGCTTCCTGGCCGGTTACCAGACCCTGGATGCGCTGGCCTCCCTGGCCTTCGGTATCGTGATTATCACGGCCCTTAAAGGGCGTGGCGTCCATGACGAAAAGGCATTGACCGGAGCCACCATCAAGGCCGGAATCATCGCTGCGGCGGGTTTGTCGATGGTCTACATGGCCCTGGGTTTCCTGGGGGCGACCAGCCACGGCATCGCCTACGGCACCGACAACGGGGCCCAGATGATCAGCCTCTATATCACCGGTATCTTCGGCGACTGGGGCCAGTGGCTGTTGGCCGCCACCATGACGCTGGCGTGCCTGAGCACCAGCATCGGCCTGGTGACGGCTTGCTCCGAGTACTTCCACGAGCAGTTTCCGCGGGTGTCCTACCGGGTGTTTGCCGTGGCCATGACGCTGGCGTGCGTGCTCGTCGCCAACGTGGGCCTGGAGCAACTGATCGCGCTGACGATCCCGGCGCTGCTGGTGATCTACCCGGTGTGCATCGGCCTGATTGTGTTGTGCCTGATCCGGCCGAGCCTCGCCAACCCGAGACGTACCTTTGCCATGACGTTGACGCCGATGTTCATCGTTGGCCTGATCGATGGTCTGTCCGGTACCGGGCTGGCGCTGTTTGCCAGGGCGGCTGACGCCATCAGCGTCCTGCCGTTCAGCGAATCGGGCATGGGGTGGCTGGTGCCGGGCCTTGCAGCTCTGGTGTTGTCTGAAGCGTCCGTCCGGATTCGGCAGAATTCGGCGGCGGCCTGAGTGGCGAGGTCCGGAGTGATCCGGGCCGCGCTTCGAGTCACCGGGCCCGGGACCGCATTAAAAACGTGTCATCATGTTGCGTATTTCCGTTACGGACCGACTCCAGAATCTACATATAAATAACGTTACAAGCGCCTGTTTTACTGAAAAAATTAAATTTGTAAAAAATTGAAATCAGGGGCTGGAATCACTCCGCTGGATTACCTATAGTCAACGCCACTGCCAGCAGGCCGGGCTCGAGAATGTCGAGCGGCCTGTGCAGCGCTCTGTTCTGAGCACAGATCCTCCCCAAGCTGCGTCGTCTGGGGCACTCGGTAGTAGCCGGCTTCTCTGATCGGTTACCGACAACCTTTTATAGCGACAACCTTTGACAGACAGGTGCGTTTTGCCACCTGCCGGGGACCTTTGTTTGTGAGATTGACAGCGCTCATGATTTTGCTGGGATGTGCTTTCAGCACCGGTGCGGGTGCTGTTGCGCGCATTGAACCGGCTGACATCGGGGCTGGTATCCCGCATTCGTCGATCAGCATCTCACAGGATCGCTCCTCCCTCCGTGAATCCGCCGCAGCCAACAGTTGGCTGACGACGCCGGCACGCCCCTTGCCAGAACGCTCTTCCCTCAACGCCGACTGGCCCAGCGGCCGCTGTGTTCCGGTTAAATCGGTCCGGATGCCCGGTCTTCAGTTGCTGTCCAAGCGGGTGGTGACCCGGGTTTATGCGCTGGTTCAGCCCAATACGGCCCAGTGCCTCGACCCCGAGCGGCTCGACGGTCTCGCCAACCGCATCAATGACGTGCTGGAGCGCGAAGAAGGTGGCCAAGTGGTGGTTTGGTTGCCGCAGCGGCCCATTGTGGGGCAGGTGCTCACCCTGCGCTTCAAGGACGCCACGGTGGCTCTACCGGACAATGGCGACTTCCCTGTCAGGCGTCCGGCATCGAGCCGGGTCGAGCGGGCCGGTGAAGCCGGTGCTGCCGACATTGTGGTGCCCCAGTCGCTGCCGTCCTACACCTTCGGACGCTGGACGCCGCCAGCCGGTACCGCCAATGTGGCGGTGGTGGAGTCGGCCAAGCCCGCCGAGCGAGGCCAATCGGGGCCCAGTTTCAGTTTGCAGCACGTTCAGCAGCACTGGCTCGGCTCGCACCTGCAGTTGGCGGGCAGCAGTTCCCGATCCCGCGAAGGCCATTCCGGCCGGATCGGGCTGGAAGCGGATGACCTGATCGAAGCCAACCATGCGATGCGCTTCAATTTCAACGAGTCCGGTTCCCAGCGGGTGCAGAACGAAGCCGAGGCGTTTGCCTTCCACTATGCGTTTCCGCTGGCGGGCAATAGCCTGAGCATGGACGTCGATACCTTCTCCTACCAGAGCACTGTCACCGGCGACGAGAGCAAGTACGAAGCCCGCGGGGAAGGGCGCAACCTGACGTTCAGCGGTCGCCGCTCGCTGTTCTCCTGGAGCGGAATCAACTTCGACTCGGTACTGGGTGTACGCAACCAGCAGGCCACCTATCACGAGAAAGGCGAGTGGGTGGAGGATTCGTCGCGCCAGCTGTCGATGTTCACCTTGGAAGGTTCGACATCGCGGGAGCTGTTGTTCGATGTCACCGCATCGACCCGCTTTGCGGCCAGTTCCGGCATGGAGATGGTCAGCAAGGATTACGACGACGAAGACGGCCTTGACGAGAACGATGGTTTCCAGAAGTACGTGCTGTCCGGTTCGCTGAGTCGCCAGCTTTTCGACTGGCAACTGGGCTTCAGTGGCCACTACCAGTTTACGCCGGACGATCTGCCGGACTCCCAGTACTTTACGGTGGTGGGGCCGGCGATGATTTCGGGCTTCAACGGCCAGTCGATTACCGCCGCCAAGGGTGGTTGGCTGCGGCTGGATGCCAACAGTCCGCGATTCACCATGCCAATGGTGTCCTACCTGCGATCAGCGCTCCAGTTCTCGCTGCTGCGGGGCTGGATTCCGGACGCCAGCATGCAGGCGGATCGGGCCGGTTCGGCCAGTGCGGCGGAGGTGTCACTGCGCTTCCAGGGCCGGGGTATCCAGGCGGGCTTCAGTGTCGGGCGGATGCTTGGCGCGTCCAGTGATGCCACCGATAAACCGGACGTTCCGGACGTTTCCCTGTCTCTCTCCGTCGGCCTCTGACCCCGGCGGAGCACCCGATGCCAACCTGACGACATTCCTGCCATCGTCCCCGACATATCCTGAAATAAACCTGAAATTGTGCATATACTGAACAGTGTCGCCTGCGTTGATGATCGGGGCCTTACAGAGATGTCACTTGAAGCCTAAGCCACTGAGAGTGTTACATTTCAACAGCACCGGGCGTGGTAACTGAAATAGACGGCCATACCCCGGTTGCTGAATCAAGGGAGTCGGCACCGCGTTGTGACCGGGAAGCATCATGGTCTGCAAGGTTGTGACAGTGCCCCACTGAACCAACGGAGAAAGGATCGTCCATGTTTCCAGCACGACTGCTGTCTTGCCTTATCGCCCCAGTCATCATGATCACCGCACAGACCGCCCAGGCCTTCGGTCTGGAGGACGTGGTGGATATGGCCAAGGCGCGTGCTGCCACCCCTTACGAAGCACCGGCCCAGGCCCCCCAGTTCCTGCGCGATCTGAATTTCAGCGATTATCAGGCCATCCGCTTCAAGCCTGATGCCAGCCTGTGGCGTCAGGGCGCTTCCCGGTTCCAGGTCAACCTGTTCACGCCCGGCAGCTACTACACCCATGCCGTCAAGTTGCACGAGGTGGATAAGGAGGGCGTAAAGCCCATCGAGTTCGATAAGTCGAACTTCAACTACCCTAACGATGCATTTGCCAAGCGCGTGCCGGCCGACCTCGGCTATGCCGGCTTCAAACTGACGTTTCCCATGCACCGGGAGACCGAGCAGAACCCGTTCCTGGTGTTTGGCGGAGCCAGCTACCTGCAGGGACTGGGCCGCGGTGAGCGTTTCGGCGCATCCGCCCGTGGCATCGCCATCGACACGGGCCTGCCGTCCGGGGAGGAGGTGCCCAGTTTCGTCGAGTTCTGGCTCGAACGTCCGGCCGGCGGCAGCGACACCATGCGCGTCTACGCGCTGCTCGATGGGCCCAGCGTGACCGGCGCCTACCGATTCGACGTGCATCCCGGCGACAGCACCCGGGTCGACGTCAAGGCCCAGCTGTTTTTCCGCAGCGATGTGGAGCTGCTTGGCCTGGCACCGCTGACCTCCATGTTCTACTACGGCGAGAATACCGTCCGCCCGGTGGGAGAGTGGCGCCCCCAGGTGCACGATTCCGATGGGTTGCTGATTCACGACGGCGCCAGCGGCGAGTGGCTGTGGCGGCCGCTGATCAACCCGCGCAAATTGCGGATGAGTTACCTGTATGCCGGAGACATCAAAGGCTTCGGTCTGATGCAGCGCAATACGGATTTCAAGCAGTTCGAGGACATGGAAGCCCGCTATGACCTGCGTCCCAGCGCCTGGGTTACGACCCGCGGCGACTGGGGCGAAGGGCAGGTGGTGTTGGTGGAAATTCCCACCCGCTCGGAAGTGAACGACAACATCGTCGCCTTCTGGCGCCCTGGTAAGCCGATCAAGGCCGGCCAGGAGCGGACCCTGGAATACACCATGCGCTTCGGGGACCAGGAAATCGCTCGGGAGCCAACCGCCAGTGCGCTGCAGACGTTTGTCGGCGAAGGGGATCGTATCGGCGGAGGCAGCGTTGAAGGGGCGTATCGGATCATCGTCGATTTTACCGGGGGCGAGTTGGCCAAGCTCAAATCCGATGCCCCGGTCGTCAGCCAGGTCAGCGGTGGCGACGGCGTCGAGGTGATCGAGCATTTCGTGGAATACAACGAACCGTTGGACGCCTGGCGGTTGTCCATGCTCGTGAAACCGAATCCGGAGGCCGACATGGCGCTGCGCGGTTTCCTCAGCATGGACGGCAAGCCGCTTACCGAGACCTGGACCTACGAACTGCCACCGGGTGCCGACCTGCGTGAGCCTCAGGAATAATCGACCACTCGGGAGGAGTGAACATGCCTAGAGCCGTTTGTCAGCAGGTCCTGGACCGCCTGATAGCCTATCTGCGCGGTTGTGGCGTCGGGATGACGTCGGAAGACTGTTGCAAGGCCCTGTCCCTGGTTGAGCGCGCCCTGCGCGAGGACCCCGATGGCAAGGTCATGGAGCGTGCCATGAACCTGCTGCCGGAGTATTTTGACATCCCGGATGCGACCATTCCCCGGCAGGCGCCTCCGCTGTTACGTGGCAGCATCGGGTACAGTCCCTATGTCTGAAACGCTATCGCAGGACGCCACCGGGGCAAACGCCGAGCAAGCCGCCGACAAGCCGGTACGCTGGCGCGGGATTGCCTTCCTGCGGCGAGCCCTGCTGATCCTGTTCGTGCTGGGGCAGACCGTGGTGGCCTGCTACTACCTTCTGTGGGTACTGCCTTATCACGGTGGCACCGCCGTGGAGATGGGATTGCTGGTCCTGTTTGCGCTGCTCTATGCCTGGATTGCCGTCGGTTTCTGGACGGCGGTGCTGGGCTTCGTGCTGCGCCTGACCGGCGGCGACCGGCGCTCGCTGCTGCACCGCCACCGGCCAGAGGTGTTGGAGCAGACGCCGCTGGGCAAGACCGCGGTGATCATGCCGATCTACCACGAGCCGGTGCACCGTACCCTGAGCGGGCTGAAAGCGGTCTACCAGGACATCGAACGTGCCGGCAAGATCGACGACTTCGAGTTCTATATCCTGTCCGACAGCCGCGACCCCAACGTCTGGCTGGAGGAGCAGGCCACCTGGCACCGGATCTGCGAGGAGCTGGGGGCCCAGGGTCGACTGTTCTATCGTCGCCGGACCGTCAACCTCAACTACAAGAGCGGCAACGTGGCGGATTTCCTGCGCCGCTGGGGGCGTCGCTCGAAGTACATGGTGGTGCTGGACGCCGACAGCCTGGTCAGCGGCCAGACGCTGATTCGCATGGTGCAGTTGATGGAGCGCGAGCCCCAGGTCGGCATCCTGCAGACCAATCCGACGCTGATCAACGGCCAGTCCCTGTTCGCCCGGATGCAGCAGTTCGCCAACCGCATGTACTCGCCGCTCTTCGCCACGGGGCTGGCGGCCATCCAGATGGGCGATGCCGCCTTCTGGGGGCATAACGCGGTGCTGCGGGTGGACGCCTTCATGGCTCATTGCGGTCTGCGCAAGCTGCCGGGTTTCGGTATCTTTGGCGGGCCGATTCTGAGTCATGATTTCGTCGAGGCGGCCTACATGGGGCGCGCCGGCTACGAAGTCTGGCTGGAGCCGGGGCTGGGGCAGAGCTACGAGGAATCGCCGCCCACGCTGTCGGATGAGCTGACCCGGGACGAGCGATGGTCCAAGGGGAACCTGCAGCATCTCTGGATCATGCTGCTGGGCCGGCGGATTCGCTTCGCCCATCGCCTGGCGTTCATGAACGGCATCATGGCCTATGTGGCCTCGCCGCTCTGGCTATGCTTTCTGATTCTGACCACCGTGGAGGCGGCCCAGATGGCGCTGTCTCCGATCGACTATTTCCCAGAGGGGCATGAGGGCCTGTTCCCGCTGTGGCCCGAATGGCGCCCGGAATGGGCCCTGAGTCTGGCGCTGAGCACGCTGGCGCTGCTGTTCCTGCCCAAGTTCCTGGCGATTCTGGACGCGCTGCTCCACCGTAAGTCCCGTCAGTTCGGTGGTTTTGGGCGAATGGCGCTGAGTGTGCTGTTGGAAATCGTTATCTCCGTGCTGCTGGCGCCGGTGCGCATGCTGGCCCACAGCCGCTACGTGCTCAGTGGCCTGATGAATGTGTCCCTCAGCTGGGCCGGCCAGAACCGCACTGAAGAGACCTCCTGGCGGGAAGCGATCGTGACGCAGCTGCCGGGGCTCGTCGTGGGCGCCGGTTGGTCGGCGTTTGCCTGGAGCCTGGATCCGTTGTTCTTCCTGTGGTCGTTGCCGGTGGCTGTTCCGCTGGTGCTGGCTGCACCGACCTGCGTGTACCTAAGTCGCGTCAGCATTGGCGAGCGGCTGCGGCGTCGCCGGTTGCTGTTGATTCCCGAAGAGTTGCACCCCAGCCAGTTGCTCGATGACGCCGAGCTGAGCCGGGAGGCGGAGCCGGACTCATCGCCGCTGACCAATTTCGAGGAGGCGATCCTGCGCCCGCGACTGAACAAGATGCATCAGGCCCTGGCCGGCCGGCACCGTCGCGAGGTGAGGGCGGAAGTGCTCAGTCGCCTGGTGCGGCGATGCGTGGACGAAGGGCCGGATGGCCTGACCCGCAGTGAACTCAGTCACTTGTGCCGCGACCAGGAGTCCCTGGGGGCGCTGCACCACGAAGCCTGGCGTGCCACTCCGGAGAGCTACTGGGGCCGCCGCATTGCGAAGCTGGCTGCATTCGATTGAGCGGCCGCCTAACGGAAACGACCCCGATTGAGGGAGGGAATTGCAGACATGGATCGACGGACGCTGTTGAAAATGTTCGCCGCCGCCGGCGTGCAGGGTATCCCGGCGAGCGCCCTGTTCCACTCGGCGACCGCCCAGGCGCGCCCCATAGGCGAGGTCAGGGACTTCAGTTACGCCTGGCTCAAGGGGCACGCCCGGGAGCTGGCAGGCCGGCCCTATGAATCCCATGAAGGGGATCTGCCGCGCTCCCTGAAAAACCTGTCCTGGGACGATTACCAGGCGATCCAGTTCCGGCCTGAAAAGTCCCTGTGGCAGGAAGAGGGCATGGCGTTCCGTGCCCAGCTGTTCCACCTGGGGTTATTCTTCAAGACGCCGGTCCACATCTTCGAGGTGATCGACGGCAAGGCTCAGGAGCTTGGCTACGACCCCGAGTACTTCAGCTACAGCGGCGAGGAGCCCCTGGGCGATTTACCGGAAGATCTGGGTTACGCCGGCTTCCGAATCCAGTTCCATACCAACTTCAAGCTTGATCTGGCGGCGTTCCAGGGCGCCAGCTATTTCCGTGCGGTCGGGGCCGACATGCAGTATGGGTTGTCCGCACGTGGCCTGGCCATCGACACGGCCACCGACCAGAAGGAAGAGTTTCCCAATTTCACCGCGTTCTGGCTGGAGAAGCCCAAGCCAAACAGCGCCAAGCTGACGGTGTATGCCCTGTTGGATTCACCCAGTGTCACCGGGGCTTATGTCTTCGATCTGCATCCGGGTCGCAATATGGTGATGGACGTGGGCGTCGCCCTCTACCCGCGGACGATCATGGAGCGCGTCGGTATCGCTCCGCTGACCAGCATGTACCAGGTGGGGGAGAACAGTCAGCGCATGGACTACGACTGGCGCCCGGAGATCCACGATTCCGACGGTCTGGCGATGCATACCGGTGCCGGCGAATGGATCTGGCGGCCTGTGGTCAACCCGCGGGGTATCCGCGTGAACACCTTCTCCGACCGCAATCCGAAAGGCTTCGGCCTGCTACAGCGGGATCGCAATTTCGATCACTACCAGGACGACGGCGTGTTCTACGAGAAGCGTCCCAGCCTCTGGGTCGAACCCAGGGAAGACTGGGGCGAGGGCCGCGTCATGCTGGTGGAAATCCCCACGGTCGACGAGACCTTCGACAACATCGTCGCCTTCTGGACCCCGCAGGAGCCGCTGGCACCGGATCAGGAGCACCTGTTCTCGTATCGACTGCACTGGGGCGAGCGGCCGCCGGTCAAACCCTATGAACTGGCGACCGCACAGGCGACCCGGACGGGCCTGGGCGGCGTGGTCGGCCAGGAGCGGGAATACTTTTCCTGGCGTTTTGCCATCGATTTCGCCGGCGGTATGCTCGATATGCTGGGTGACGACGCCAACGTGGTACCCGTGATCACCAGCAGCCGGGGGCGTATCGAAATCACCTCCGCGCGACCGCTGCATTCGATCAACGGTTATCGGGCCATGTTCGATCTGGTTCCTGACGATTCGGAAGAGCCCATCGACCTGCGGCTCTACCTCAAGCTGGATGACCAGCCTCTCACCGAAACCTGGGTTTACCAGTACACCCCACCCCCCAAGGATCAGCGCACGCTGTACTGAGTCGGCCTTCTGATTGTCAACAATCTGCGTCTTTGGTGGCGCGGATTGTTGACAATGCACATGCCTGGGCGTAATTTTCCAGCATTCCACTTTGATATTGTCGACAAAGATGCTGGATATTGCCCCGCAAACCCAAACCCGAGCTGACGAAGCCTTCGATTGTCTGCAAACGGCGATCGTCAAGGGCGATCTGGCGCCCGGCGAAAAGATCGGCGAACTGGAACTCTGCGAACGCTTCCAACTAACCCGTGGTCCGTTGCGTGAGGCTCTGGGCCGGCTGGAATCCCGCGGTCTGCTGATTCGTCGGCCCCACGCCGGTTTCAAGGTGATGGCGGTCAGCGGTGACGAGCTGCTGGAGCTGTACCGGATTCGCGAGGTCATGGAAGGGTTGGCCGCCCAGCAGGCGGCCGAGCGCATGACCGACGAAGAGATCGACGATCTGATGCGCCTGCTGGACCGGCACGAACAGATGGTCGAAGAAGCCCAGGGTCAGGCCTACTACCAGCACGAAGGCGACTACGATTTCCACTATTGCATTGCCATGGGCAGCCGCAACCGCAAGCTGAGCCAGATGCTGCTGGGCGATCTGTACTACATGGTCCGCATGTACCGCTATCGCCTGAGCACCTCCACCGGCCGGCCCCAGCGCGCCTTGCGCGAACACCGCAACATTGCCGAGGCCATCGCCCAGCGGGACGGGGAACTGGCCCGTTTCCTGATGCAGCGACACATCAATGCGGCGCGCCTCAATATCGAGAAAAAAATAAAAGAAGGTTCTTTAACCCTTTGAATCAGGAGCCGTTATGAGCCAGCAAGTGTCCGCCGGAGCGCGTTTCCGGAAAGCTCTCGAAGACAACAACCCCCTGCAGATTGTCGGCACGGTCAACGCCTACTGCGCCATGATGGCGGAAAAGGTGGGGCACCAGGCGATCTACCTCTCCGGCGGCGGCGTGGCGAATGCCTCCTACGGTCTGCCGGACCTGGGGATGACCACCATGAACGACGTGCTGGAGGACGTGCGCCGCATTACTGCCGCTACTCAGACGCCGCTACTGATCGATATCGACACCGGCTGGGGCGGGGCGTTCAACATCGGCCGCACCATTAAAGAGATGGAGCGCGCAGGCGCGGCGGCGGTCCACATTGAAGACCAGGTGGCGCAGAAGCGCTGCGGCCACCGCCCCAACAAGGAGATCGTCTCCCAGCAGGAAATGGTCGACCGCATCAAGGCCTGCGCCGATGCCCGTACCGACGACGACTTCTTCATCATGGCACGCACCGACGCCTTCCAGCGTGAAGGTCTGGAGCCGGCCATCGAGCGCGCCCGCGCCTGTATCGAAGCCGGCGCTGACGGTATCTTCGCTGAGGCGGTGACGGAACTGGAACACTACCGCGCTTTCTCCGAGGCCCTCGACGTGCCGATCCTCGCCAACATCACTGAATTTGGCGCCACGCCGCTCTACAACTGCAAGGAGCTGGCGGAAGCGGGCGCGGACATGGTGTTGTATCCGCTGAGCGCCTTCCGGGCCATGAACAAGGCGGCACTGGCCGTTTACCAGAACATCCTGGACAAGGGCGACCAGAAGGACGTGGTGGATATGATGCAGACTCGCATGGAGCTGTACGATTTCCTCGACTATCACGAATTCGAGCAGAAGCTCGACAAACTGTTCGCCCAGCAGAAAGGGTGAGCGATACGGAATCTGATTGCGTCGGGGCCTGGAACAGAGGCTCCGGCGGACACCACAAACACCAATAATCCCAACAAAGATCGACAAGGTGACATCATGGCTGAGAAAAAACTGGGCGGCGCTGGCCTTCGTGGTCAGGTCGCTGGCGAAACCGCACTGTGTACCGTCGGCAAATCAGGTACCGGGCTGACCTATCGGGGTTACGACATCACCGATCTGGCGGACAATGCCCAGTTTGAGGAAGTGGCCTACCTGCTGCTGCGCGGCAAGCTGCCCAACCAGCAGGAGCTGGACGCCTACAAGAGCCGGCTGCGCGGATTGCGGGCGCTGCCGGACGCTGTCAAGACGGTTCTCGAACAGATTCCCAAAGACGCCCACCCGATGGACGTCATGCGCACCGGCTGCTCCATGCTGGGCAACCTGGAGACCGAGCAGGACTTCAGCGAGCAGGACGACAAGATCGACCGCATGCTGGCGGTGTTCCCGAGCATTATCACCTACTGGTACCGCTTCGCCCACGAAGGCGTACGCATCCAGACCGACGGAGACTGCGACTCCATCGGCGGGCATTTCCTGGAGCTTCTGCACGGCAAGAAGCCCAGCGAGCTGCACGAGCGCGTGATGAACGTCTCGCTGATTCTCTATGCCGAACACGAGTTCAATGCCTCGACCTTCACCGCGCGGGTCTGCGCCTCCACGCTGTCCGACATCCACAGCTGCGTGACCGGCGCCATCGGCACGCTGCGCGGTCCGCTGCACGGCGGCGCCAACGAAGCCGCCATGGCGCTGATCCAGAAGTTCCAGACCCCGGACGAAGCGGAGCAGGGGCTGCTGGGCATGCTCGAACGCAAGGAAAAGATCATGGGCTTCGGCCACGCGATCTACCGCGAGTCCGATCCGCGCAACGGCATCATCAAGAAGTGGTCCGAAAAACTGGCGCAGGAAGTGGGCGACGAGGTGCTGTATCCCGTCTCGGTGCGCTGCGAAGAGGTCATGTGGCGCGAGAAGAAACTGTTCTGTAACGCCGACTTCTTCCACGCCTCGGCCTATCACTTCATGGGCATCCCGACCGAGCTGTTCACGCCCATCTTCGTGATGTCACGGGTGTCCGGCTGGACCGCCCACGTGAAGGAGCAGCGTGAAAACAACCGGATCATCCGTCCCAGCGCGGACTACACCGGTCCGGATCACGCAGAGTGGCTGCCGATTGAGAAGCGCGCCTGACGCGCCAATGAGAGAGACCGGAGCCGGCCGCACTGGCCGGTTCCGACACAAAGGCCCTCCGACCATTCTTCACAAGAGCCTTAAGTCATGAACACCCAATACCGCAAGCCTCTGCCGGGCACCGACTACGACTACTTCGATACCCGCGAGGCGGTCGACGCCATCCAGCCCGGCGCCTACGACAAGCTCCCGTACACCTCCCGTATCCTGGCGGAGCAGCTGGTGCGCCGCTGTGATCCGTCCATGCTGACCGATTCCCTGAAACAGCTGATCGAACGCAAGCGGGATCTGGATTTTCCCTGGTATCCGGCCCGCGTGGTGTGTCACGACATCCTGGGGCAGACCGCCCTGGTCGACCTGGCCGGCCTGCGCGATGCGATCGCCGAGAAGGGCGGCGATCCGGCCAAGGTGAACCCGGTGGTGCCCACCCAGCTGATCGTCGACCATTCGCTGGCCGTCGAGCATCCGGGATTCGAGAAGGACGCGTTCGAGAAGAACCGCGCCATCGAGGATCGCCGCAACGACGACCGCTTCCACTTCATCAACTGGACCAAGACCGCGTTCGAGAACGTGGACGTGATCCCGCCGGGCAATGGCATCATGCACCAGATCAACCTGGAGAAGATGTCGCCGGTGGTCCAGGTGCGCGACCGCGTGGCGTCCCCGGATACCTGTGTCGGCACCGACAGCCACACGCCGATGGTCGATGCCCTCGGCGTGATTTCCGTCGGTGTGGGCGGTCTGGAAGCTGAAAGCGTCATGCTGGGCCGTGCCTCCATGATGCGCCTGCCGGACATTGTCGGCGTCGAACTGACCGGCAAGCTGCAGCCAGGCATTACCGGGACTGACATGGTCCTGGCATTGACCGAATTCCTGCGCAAGGAGCGGGTCGTCGGCGCGTACCTGGAATTCTATGGCGAAGGCGCCGACAGCCTGACCGTGGGCGACCGCGCCACCATATCCAACATGACGCCGGAATACGGCGCCACGGCCGCGATGTTCTACATCGACGACCAGACCATCGACTACCTGAAGCTGACCGGTCGCGATGACGAACAGGTGACTCTGGTGGAAAACTTCGCGAAGCACACCGGTCTGTGGTCGGACAGCCTCAGGAACGCCGAGTACGAGCGCGTGCTGACGTTTGATCTGTCCAAGGTCGTGCGCACGCTGGCCGGCCCGTCCAATCCGCACGCGCACCTGCCGACGTCGGAACTGGCGCAGCGCGGCATTGCCGGCCAGTGGCAAGAGAAAGAAGGCGAGATGCCGGACGGTGCGGTCATCATTGCCGCCATCACCAGCTGTACCAACACCTCTAACCCGAGAAACATGGTGGCGGCCGGCCTGATCGCCCGCAACGCCAACCAGCTGGGCCTGATCCGCAAGCCCTGGGTGAAGTCCTCCCTGGCGCCGGGCTCCAAGACCGTCAAGATGTACCTGGAAGAAGCCGAACTGCTGCCGGAGCTGGAGCAACTCGGTTTTGGCGTGGTGGCCTTCGCGTGCACCACCTGCAACGGCATGAGCGGTGCGCTCGATCCCAAGATCCAGAAAGAAGTGGTTGACCGGGATCTCTATTCAACGGCGGTGCTGTCCGGTAACCGCAACTTCGACGGCCGGATTCATCCCTACGCCAAGCAGGCGTTCCTGGCCTCGCCGCCGCTGGTGGTCGCCTACGCCATTGCCGGCACCATCCGTTTCGACATCGAGAAGGACGCTCTGGGCCACGACGCCGACGGCAACCCGATCATGCTCAAGGACATCTGGCCCAAAGACGAGGAAATCGACGCCATCGTGAAGTCGTCGGTGAAGCCGGACCAGTTCCGCGATACCTACATCCCGATGTTCGATGTCACCCGTAAGGCCCAGGCGCAGTCCGACCCGCTCTACGAGTGGCGCCCGATGAGCACCTACATCCGTCGCCCGCCGTATTGGGAAGGGGCGCTGGCCGGGGAAAAGAACCTGACGGGCATGCGCCCGCTGGCGGTCCTGGGTGACAACATCACCACCGATCATCTCTCCCCGTCGAACGCGATCCTGGCGTCCAGCGCTGCCGGCGAATACCTCGCGAAAATGGGCCTGCCGGAAGAGGATTTCAATTCCTACGCGACCCACCGGGGCGACCACCTGACGGCGCAGCGGGCGACCTTCGCCAACCCGAAACTGCTGAACGAGATGGTTTCTGACGACAACGGCGAGGTGAAACAGGGTTCCCTGGCGCGCATCGAACCGGAAGGGAAGGTGGTGCGCATGTGGGAGGCGATCGAGACCTATATGGACCGCAAACAACCGCTGATCATCGTCGCCGGTGCCGACTACGGGCAGGGGTCTTCCCGTGACTGGGCCGCCAAGGGCGTGGCCCTGGCCGGCGTTGAGGCCATCGTTGCCGAAGGCTTTGAGCGAATTCACCGGACCAACCTGGTGGGTATGGGCGTGATGCCGCTGCAGTTTGAGGAAGGCACCACCCGCAAGACACTGGGCATCGATGGCACCGAGACGTTTGACGTCAAGGGCGAACCGTCACCGCGCGCGACGCTGACGCTGGTGATCCACCGCGCCAACGGCGAGAGCCAGGAGGTTCCAGTCATTTGCCGCCTCGATACCCAGGAAGAAGTGTCCATCTACAAGGCGGGCGGTGTGCTGCAGCGCTTTGCGCAGGACTTCCTGGAGGCCGAGGCGGATAAGGCGAGTGCTTGAGCAACCGTCCCTGCCAGGCAAGAGCTATTAGTGTGGGGCTGACTGGGGCACCTGACGGTGCCTCAGAAGCTAAAGCATCTGCTACATACTCGGGGTGACCTGAAAATGTAGCCGACGCTTCAGCTTCGGAGCAGCCCGCAGGGCTGCCGATGATCCCCCACCCAGCGGCCGATATCGTCCACAGAATCCGGGAAACACCAAAATGACCCATAAACCGCAAATCAGAATCCCCGCCACCTACATGCGGGGCGGCACCAGCAAGGGCGTGTTCTTCAACCTCGCCGATCTGCCCGAAGCGGCTCAGGTGCCGGGCGAAGCGCGCGACAAACTGCTGCTGCGCGTGATCGGCAGCCCCGATCCCTACGGCAAGCAGACCGACGGTATGGGCGGCGCCACGTCCAGCACTAGCAAGACCGTTATCCTGTCGAAAAGCGAAAGCCCGGATCACGACGTGGACTATCTGTTCGGCCAGGTCTCTATCGACAAGCCGTTCGTCGACTGGAGCGGCAACTGCGGTAACCTGACCGCGGCCGTCGGGGCCTTTGCCATCAATAACGGTCTGGTCGATCCGGGGCAGGTGCCTGAAAACGGGCTGGCAACGGTCCGGATCTGGCAGAAAAACATCGAGAAGACCATCATCGCCCGCATTCCCATGACGAACGGGGATGTGCAGGAAACCGGCGACTTCGAGCTGGACGGCGTCACCTTCCCGGCGGCGGAAGTCCAGGTTGAGTTCATGGATCCGGCGGACGGTGAGGGCGCCATGTTCCCCACCGGCAACGTGGTCGACGACCTGGACGTGCCCGGCGTCGGCACCCTGAAAGCCACCATGATCAACGCCGGTATCCCGACCATCTTCATCAACGCCGAGGCCATCGGCTACGATGGCACGGAACTGCAGGAAGCGATCAACAACGACGACGAGGCACTGGCCCGTTTCGAAACCATTCGCGCCCACGGCGCGGTCAAAATGGGGCTGATCGGCGATGTCTCAGAAGCGGCCAATCGCCAGCACACGCCCAAGGTGGCCTTTGTCGCGCCGCCCAGGGGCTACGTGGCGTCCAGCGGGAAGGCAATCGCCGCGGCGGATATCGACGTGCTGGTCCGCGCTCTGTCCATGGGCAAACTGCACCACGCCATGATGGGCACCGCGGCGGTCGCCATCGCCACGGCCGCGGCGGTTCCGGGAACCCTGGTGAACCTGGCGGCGGGCGGCGGCGATCGCACGTCCGTGACCTTTGGTCATCCGTCGGGCACCTTGCGTGTCGGCGCCGAAGCCGAATCGGTGAACGGTCAGTGGACCGCCAGAAAAGCCATTATGAGCCGCAGCGCCCGCATCCTGATGGAAGGCTGGGTGCGCATCCCGGGGGATGCCTTCTAGGTTCCCCGTTTGAGAGGCCGGGGCCGCTCGAAGGGACCCGGCATCCGGTCCATACTGTCCTCACGTCATTGCAAAGCCGGGGCAGGGTGATGTCACGCCAGTCGCGTCCCCGGCAGGGAGAAGGGATAGCAGGCATGTCCGCGACTTTCGATCTCAACGAACGCCCAGACTACGACGACGTACTCCAACAGATCGCCGACTACGTGCTGACCTTCCGGGTCGACAGTCCGGAGGCGCTGGATACGGCCCGTCACTGTCTGATAGACACCCTCGGCTGCGGTCTTCTGGCCCTGCGTTTCCCGGAATGCACCAAGCACCTCGGGCCGCTGGTTGAGGGGACAACGGTACCCCACGGGGCCCGCGTGCCAGGCACCTCCTTCCGGCTGGATCCGGTCAAGGCGGCCTGGGACATCGGCTGCATCGTGCGCTGGCTGGACTACAACGACACCTGGCTGGCCGCCGAATGGGGCCACCCATCCGACAACCTCGGCGCGATCCTGGCGGTTGCCGACCATCTGTCACAGAAACGCGTGGCCTCGGGTCATGCGCCGCTGACGATGCGCGAGGTGCTGGACAGCATGGTCATGGCCCACGAGATCCAGGGCGTGCTGGCGCTTGAGAACTCGTTCAATCGCGTGGGGCTGGATCACGTTGTGTTGGTCAAAGTGGCGTCCACGGCTGTCGCCGCCCGGCTGATGGGAGCGGATCGGGAACAGATCCTATCGGCACTGTCGCACGCCTGGGTGGACGGACAGGCCCTGCGCACCTATCGCCATGCGCCTAACGCGGGCTCCCGGAAATCCTGGGCGGCGGGCGACGCTACGTCCCGGGCGGTGCGGCTGGCGGACATTGCCCTGCGTGGGGAAATGGGCATTCCCGGAGTGCTCACTGCGCCCCAATGGGGATTTTACGACGTGCTGTTCAGCAAGACCAACAAGGACCAGGCGCTCAAACCGGAAGGGCAGCGTCGATTCTCGCTACCCCAGGCTTTCGGCAGCTACGTCATGGAAAACGTGCTGTTCAAGATTTCGTTTCCGGCGGAATTCCATGCCCAGACGGCGGCCGAGGCCGCGGTGACCTTGCACCCGCAAGTGAAAGACCGGCTCGACGACATCGACCGGGTGGTGATCACCACCCACGAATCCGCCATCCGCATCATTTCCAAGGTGGGCAAGCTGGCTAACGCCGCTGACCGGGACCACTGCCTGCAATACATGACAGCGGTGCCCCTGATCTTCGGCTCCCTGACCGCCGATCACTACGAGGACGATTTCCACCAGGCCCATCCGGAGATCGATGCCCTGCGCGACAGGATGGAGGTCGTCGAGGACGAGCGCTATACGCGGGAGTATCTGGAAGCCGACAAGCGGTCCATTGCCAACGCTGTGCAGGTGTTTTTCAGGGATGGTTCAAAGACGGAACAGGTGGCGGTGGAATACCCCATCGGCCACCGCCGCCGGCGCAAGGAGGGGATGCCGCTGCTGGAGGAGAAATTCCGCCACAATCTGGCGACCCGCTTCCCGGCGGCGCGTTGCCGGGCGATTGAATCCCTATGCCTGGATCCGCCCAAACTGGAGCAAATGGCGGTACACGAATTCATGGATCTGTTCGTGATATGAGATGTTTTGCAAGATTTTAAAAAAGAGGTGCTTGTGGCACCTCTTTTTTTATGTCCAAAAAATTTACAGCGCAGGTGTCAGTTTTTGTACGGACGTCCTTTAAAAACGATAAAAATCAGTCGGTTGATAATTCTGGTTCCCTTCTTGCTACGTGCCGCCGTGAACAATCACTAAAAACCAGTGTTGTAACAGGAGCTGTGCAATGAAAATGGAACGCATACTCGGTTTGACGGCAGGTGTCGCATTAGGCGTCGCCGGCGTTGCCTCTTCGGCCAACGCTGCGCTGATGCTGTCCGTCAGTGGTGAGGGCGAAGCGGCCGCGCAGGCGGCGGAAAGCGCCTTCTTCAGCAAACTCAAATCCGGTTATCTGACCGAAGGGTTTGAAAGCTATACGGCAGGCACGGGATCGCAGGCCAATACGATCAGTACCTCGGTGGGTGATTTCACCCAGGACGTGGCGGGCACCGGCGGGTCCTGTGATGACGGTGGCTTCAGTTGCAGCGGCGGCGTGGCCATCCTGGACGCCGGTAGCACGCCATTCTTCGGCCGGTCGGCGGTGCCCACCGGCCCCGACAATGACAACTGGCTCGACAGCATGGACTCCCAGGAGATGACCTTCTCGGTTCTCGATGGGTACAACGCCGTCGGCTTCTACATCACCGACCCGAACGACGAGGGCGGCTACCTGACGGTCAGCGGCATGACCTTCAGCTACGAGGCGCTGTTTGGCAGCAGCCTCGATGACGGTCAGGTCTTCTACGTCAGCCTCATCGACACCGATGGTCTGGGCGAGATTACGTTCTACTCCAACAACGAAAGCGATGGCTACGGTATCGACAACGTGACCGTTGGCGAAGTGCCTGAGCCGGGAACCCTGGCGTTGCTGGGTCTTGGTCTGGCGGGCGTTGGTGTCATGCGTCGCCGGAAGGCCTGAATCCGGAACGACTGATGAACGCTTTGAGCAAGAACCCCGGCCTGAGTCGGGGTTTTTGTTGTCGAAAAATTTTACATAGCTCAGTCATTTGTTTTGGAATGCACACGATTGCACAGCCAGGCGAATGCAGTAGACTTCGTAGTATCTGGAGTCCGATCCACCGGCGTCAGGGAAGATTCCGGTATGCGTATCGCAAAGGAGTCGACGTGGCACACGTCAGAATTTTCAGGCATTACATTCACATTCCGTTCGCAGTTCTGGGCCTGATCGATTTTCTGGTTCTGATTGGCGCGTTCTGTATTGCCGTTTTTTTCCGCTTTTTCGGCGACCTTCAGTTCTTTAACGAATCGCTGCCTTACATCTACCCGTCGGCCATTGTATTTGCCGGCCTGAACCTGCTGCTGATGGTCGCCATGGGGGTGCACCAGTCCCGGCTCGAAGACGGCCTGTCGGGCATGATGCTGCGCACTATCCTGGCCCTGCTGCTGAGCATCCCGTTTTCGCTCACCGCCTATATGCTGAGCGAAAACTGGCTCTGGTATCTGGGGGGAGACGGCGTGATCAGCTCCGCTTCCGTCTTCGGCTTCTTCCTGCTGGGTATCGTGCGCACGCTCTACTTCACGATCGCCGGAGATGACACCTTCAAGCGCAAGGTATTGGTGCTGGGTGCCGGCTTCCGGGCCAAACAGCTGCTTGAGGATCTGCGAACCCCGTTCAACCGCAAGGGGTTCAACCTGGTCGGCTTCGTACCCATGGACGGCGAGAAGGTGGAGGTGCCGGCCAACTATCTGGTCAATGTGCCGGTGTCGCTGCATCGCTACATCCTTGGGAATCCGGTGCGGGAGATCGTGGTGTCGGTCGACGACCGCCGCAAGGGTTTGCCCATGGAAGACCTGCTCGAGTGCAAGATGGAAGGCGTTCATATCGTCGATGGCGCCGCCTTCTATGAGCGGGAATCCCGAAAGGTTGCCATGGAAATGATCACCCGGGGCTGGTTGGTGTTTTCCGATGGGTTCACCGTCTCGTCGGTATCCGGCCTGGGCAAGCGGGCACTGGATATCCTGGCGGCCGGCACCCTGTTGATCGCGTCGTCGCCGCTGATGCTACTGACGGTCCTGGCGATCAAGCTGGAAGACGGCTGGAAGGCGCCGGTGCTGTACAGCCAGGAACGGGTCGGGCTCAACGGCCAGGTGTTCCGGGTTCACAAGTTTCGCTCCATGCGGACCGATGCCGAGAAGAACGGTGCGGTCTGGGCGCAAAAGAACGACACCCGGGTCACCAGGGTGGGCGCCTTTATCCGCAAGGTGCGCATCGATGAGCTGCCACAGATCTTTAACGTGCTGAACGGCACCATGGCCTTTGTGGGGCCAAGACCGGAGCGGCCGATGTTCGTCGAGCAGCTGGCCGAGAAGATTCCGTTCTATAACGAACGGCACCGGGTGAAGCCGGGCATAACCGGATGGGCGCAGCTTTGCTTCGCCTACGCGGATAACGAAGAAGACACTCGCGAAAAGCTTCGCTATGACCTTTATTACATAAAGAACCAGAGTCTTCTTCTGGATTTGCTGGTCATTATTCAGACCGTCGAAGTGATCCTCTTCAAGAAAGGATCAAGGTAGACGCGACCAGGCCAAGGAACAGAACAACGCATGCAGTTTTCGGGGTCGGCCACGAAGGCCGGCTGCAATTTGCTTCCAGTAAATGTCGTGAGGACACGAGATGGCAAGGATGTATGTTGCTCTGGCGGTAGTTTTCTCCCTTCTCATTGCGGGTTGCGCCTCGCAGCCGGCGTCGTCGCCGCAAATGATCCAGCAGGCGCTGAACGTCAGTCACGAGGGCGTCGACCAGTACATTCTGGGGCCCAGTGATGTGGTTCAGGTCACGGTGTGGCGTAACGAGGACTTGAGCACCAGCGTACCCATTCGCCCGGACGGCCGCATTTCCGTGCCCCTGGTCGGTGACATCATGGCCAGTGGCCGCACGCCCGAAGACCTGGCCGATTCCATCGAAGAGGAATTGTCCAGCTTTATCCGGGAGCCGCAGGTGAGCGTAGTGGTGACCGGCATGAACAGCCACGAGTTCACCGACCGCGTGCGGATTACCGGGGCCGTGCAGCAGCCCATGTCGATGCCGTTCCGGGCGGGCATGACCGTGCTCGATGTGGTGCTCTCGGCCGGCGGTGCCAATCCTTTTGCCTCCCTCAACGACACCATGCTCTATCGGCCGCTGGGGAGTGAGGTGGTGGCGATTCCGGTCAAGCTCGACGACATCCTGACCGAGGGTGATATCGCGACAAACTACAAACTGCAGCCCGGCGACATCTTGACCGTGCCGGAACGCAGTTTCTGATCGCCGGCAAGGCGCTCTGTCGGCGCGCCCGTTATGGGGCGAAGCACTTGAGGCCGGGTCTTTATCGGAACGGCTTGGCACTTGAGATGAAACAGTCAGGTTAGTGATATGGCACTCCCACTTATCAAGTTACCCAGCGAAGTGCTGCGGGAAGTCCGGGCCCGGAAGTGGCTCGTCCTGCTGGCCTTCGCCATTGTCAGCTTCGGCGTGCTGGCGGCCGGCTTCCTGTGGCCCTACCGCTACTCGTCGGAAGTTGTGATCTACGTGGACGACGAGAACATCATCCGGCCGCTCATGGAAGGTAGCGCGGTGACCACCGAAATCAACGAGCGGGCCTCCGCCGCGCAGGAGTTGCTGTGGAGCCGCGGGGTCATGGAGCGGGTGGCGGAGGACGTGGACACCTTCGGCCCCGAAGCCGCCAATCTGGATCCGGAGCAGCTGGAATCGCGGGTCAACCGCCTGCGCGGCAACCTGCGCGTGCGGGCTCGCGGGGACAGCTACTTCAGCATTGGCTTCGTGTCGCAATCACCGATCGAGGCCTATCGCGTGTCCCAGCGCCTGGGCCAGGCCTTTATCGAGGAGTCCGCCAGTCGCAAGCGGGCTGAAAGCCGCAGCGCCTACGAGTTCATCGACAGTCAGGTGAAAAGCTACGAGGGACAGCTGGCCGAGTCGGAAGCCCGACTCAAGCAATTCCTGTCGGAAAATGTCGACGGCACCGAGGGCGAGGCCAACAACAAGATGGCCAACCTGCGCGGCAACCTGGAACAGGCCGAACTGCAGAAGCAGGAAATGGAAACCCGGGTGGCGTCCCTTGAGCAGCAACTGTCGAGCGTCAACGCCACCCTGCGCCAGGAACAGACCCAGGACGAATATCAGCAGCGGATTTCGGCGCTGCAGCAGCAGCTCGATGCCTTGCGCCTGAAATACCACGATTCCTACCCCGATATCGTCATCCTGCAGGAGCAGATTGCCGAGCTCCGGCGCCAGCGCAACCGCGCCATGGCCAACGCCCAGAACGACACTCGGGCACCGCGTTCCGAGCAGACGGTCAATCCGCTGTACAAGGAACTGAGCACGTCGCTGGCCCAGGCGCGCACCGAGATCGAGACGATCAATACCCGCATTCGCTCGCTCAAGGGGCTGATCGACCAGCAGGCGAACCGCATGGAGCGGATCCAGGCCAACAAGGCGGAGTACTCCAAGCTCACCCGTGACATGGACGTAAATCGTCAGATCTACAACGACCTGCTAAAACGGCGCGAGAAGGCGCGGGTGTCGATGCACCTGGATATCGAAGGGCAGGGTCTGAACTACCGCATCAACGAGACCGCCCGTTTCCCGCTTAGACCCGAGGGGCCGCAGTTCGAACAGTTTGCCATGGCCGGTCTGTTCCTGGGGCTGCTGGCACCGCTGGGGGCGATTGCCGGGCTGGTGCAGATCGACCCAAGGGTTCGTGCCAAGTCCCAGCTTGAGGACGACATCAACCTGCCGGTGCTGATCGAGATTCCGAACGTGAGAACACCGTTTGAGATGCGTCGGGACCGGCGCGTCACCGTAACCGTTATTCTTGGCTGCATCCTGATCGTCGCGGCGTACATCGGAATAGCTGTTGCTTCTGTCATGGGAGTATTTTGATGGCTGGAACGCATCAGGACCGCGAATTCGAAGCGTCCTCCGAGAAATCGGGGGAGCGCAAGACGCGGCAGGACCCACAACAGCCGGGTGCCGATGCTTCCGGCGGCAAGGAAGGCGAGGTCGAGCAGGCCAGCGGCGTACCGTTCAGCGAGTGGGACGATTCCCGTCTGCTGGTTCCCAGCTCCCTGGAACTGGGTGTGGGCGCGGTCGACCGTTACGTCATCAGCCGCCAGATCCGGCGGATGCAGGAGCCGCGCCGGCTCACCAACGACGACCTGGACGAGCGCCGGATCGTCTACCCGGAATCGCCCAACCGGGATCTGGTCAACCGCTTCCGTAACCTGCGGACCAAGCTGCTGGAAGTCTCCGGCGGCAATAACTTTACCCTGGTGGTGTCCGGGGCGACCGAATCCGCCGGCACGTCGTTCATGGCGCTGAACCTGGCCGCAGCGTTTGCCTTCGACCAGGCCAAGACGGCGCTGCTGATCGACTGCAACCTGCGCGACCCATCGCTGCACACCATGCTGGACATGGTCCCGGAAAGCGGCCTGACCGATTTCCTCGACGAGTCCGACTACGACATCGCCCGCATCATCTACCCGACCGGCATCCCGCGCCTGCGCCTGATACCGGCCGGAAGCCATCGCGAATCGCCGGCAGAATTCTTCACCTCGTTCCGCATGAAGCAGTTCCTGCAGGCGGTACGGCGCCGCTATCCCGACCGTTTCATCATCCTCGATACGGCGCCGGTCAGCGATTCACCGGATGCGCGGATTCTGTCGGAACTCTGTGATTTCTCGCTGCTGGTCGTCCCCCACGGCAAAGTGACGCCGGGGGCCGTCGAACAGGCGGCCGGAGCCTTCAGTCCCCAGAAATTCGCCGGAGCTGTCATCAATGGCTAGATATTCCGAATCAGGGATGATTCGAGGGCTGTTTACCGTAGCGACACTGGCCCTTTACGGGGTGTGCACCATGGCCTATGCCGAACCCGCCCGAATCACCGTCGGTGCCGACAGTCGGCTGAGCGACAACGTCGAGCGCTCCGAATCCAACGAGCAGACGGATCTGGAGAACCGGGTCACCCTGGGCATCCGCCACCGGTCCGATCCCGGCCGCTGCAATTCCGACCTGGCGGCTGATCTGGCCTACGGCGTCTACCTGGACGACACCTATGACCCGGAAACCTACACCAGCATCGACTGGCTGGGCAGTTGCCAACTGATGGAGCGCCTGTTCTGGGACGCCTCCAACGAAACCCGGGACGTCATCCAGGACGACCAGGCCTCCAACACGCCCGACAACCGCACCCGCCGCAACATATTCCGCACCGGACCCCGCTACGTCTGGGCGGTGACGACGGTAGACACCCTGAGCTTCTCGGTGGAGTACGAGAACATCGATTACAAGGAGCCTGAGGAGCGGGACAGCGACGGTTACATCACCACCGCTTTCTGGCGACACCTGTTCTCGCAGACGTTGGCCGGCGGGCTCAACCTGTCCGCGGATCGCACCGAGTACGACAACGGCGAGGACGTGGACCGCTACACCGCCACGCTGTTTTTCTCGAAGGAGTTCGCCGCCACCACAATTTCCGGCTCCTTCGGCGGCACCCGCCTGGAGCGTGAATTCGGCCCCCAGGAAAGCGAATTCGATGGCTGGGTCGGGGATCTGCGGATGGAGCGCCAGATCAACGCGTCGTCGTCGGTCTACATTGCCGCGAGCCGCGAGATTACCGACGAGGCCTCCGAGTTTGATTTCGAGTTCGATGACGTGACCTACACCATCGAGGACACCAACGCCCTGGAAGTGACCGACGTGCGCGCCGGCTACAACCGGGAGAACAGCGACGGGTCCAGCTTTGAGCTGACCGGCGTCGCCAACCGATCCGACAACCTGGATACCGACTCCCGCGAAGGGCGCGTGGCGCTGGTGGTCGACTATCGCCGGCCCGTAACCGGCCAGATCGACTTCACCGCGGGCGCTGACGCGGCGCTGCTGAGCTACAAGGACGATGACACCGAAGACCATATTTTCGGCATCGACCTGGGACTGTCGACGCGCCTGCTGTCGGACCTCGACCTCAGCGGCAAGATTGGCCACAACCGGCGCACCAGTGACGTTTCCTCCCGGGAATACACCGAGAACTGGGTGTCGGTCAGCGTGGAGTATCAGTTCCGATGAATACCACCACCACAGGGAACAGCCGGGCGCCGTTGAATGCGCTCACCATCGACGTCGAAGATTACTTCCAGGTCGCCGCCCTGGCCGAGGCCGTATCGCGGGACGACTGGGACCGCATGGAGTATCGCGTCGAAGCCAATACCGACCGTTTGCTGGCGCGGTTTGCCGAGCACGGCATCAAGGCCACCTTCTTCACCCTGGGCTGGGTGGCGGAGCGCTCGCCCCAGCTGGTGCGACGCATCCAGCAGGCGGGTCATGAGGTGGCCAGCCACGGCTATAGCCATCAGCTGATCTACAACCAGACGCCGGAGGTGTTCCGCGAGGAGACGCGTCGTTCCAAGCGCATCCTGGAAGACATTACCGGGGAAGCCGTCACCGGCTATCGGGCGGCCAGCTATTCGATCACCGCGCAGTCCCGCTGGGCGCTGGATATCCTGTGCGAAGAAGGGTTTACCTGGGATTCCTCGATTTTCCCGGTGCATCATGACCGCTACGGCATGCCGGGTACGCCCCGCTGGCCCCACCGCCTGACCACCGACGACGGCCACACGCTGGCGGAATTTCCCCTGAGCACGCTGCAATTTCCCGGCTACACACTGCCCATCGCCGGCGGTGGTTACTTCCGGCTGTTCCCGTACTGGTTCAGCCAGTGGGGGTTGGGGCAGATCAACCGCCAGGGCAAGCCGTTCGTGTTCTATCTGCATCCGTGGGAAGTGGACCCCGGGCAGCCGCGGCTGGACGTCAAATGGTTCTCCCGCTTCCGGCATTACAACAACCTGGACGTTTGCGAGGCGCGGCTGGAGAAACTCCTGCGCCGCTTCCGTTTCGGGCCGATGAGTGACGTGCTGCGGGAGCAGGGCGTGCTGGAGCCCGCAGCCGCGGCGGACCCGGTTACCGGGGAAAGCCACTCAACGCCTGACGCAACGGCTTCCGCATCGCGCCTGACCGGCGCGCCCCACTAGCCGCAGGAGCCCGGAACGCCGCCATGCTCACCCTGATTTTCTGGATCTCGCTGCTGCTCCTGCTCTACATCTACCTGGGCTACCCGCTGGTGGCCTACGTGCTGGGGCGGGCGGAGCGTCGCGTGCACCGTGACGACGATTACCAGCCCAGCGTCACCATCCTGATCGCCGCCTATAACGAGGCCCGGGACATCGAGGCGACGCTGCGCAACAAGCAGGCACTGGTGTACCCCGCCGACAAACTGGAAATCCTGGTGATTTCCGACGAGTCCGACGACGGAACCGACGCCATTGTCGGCGCCCTGGCGCAGGACAGCCCGTTCAACATCCGCCTGTTCCGGCAGAGTCCCCGCCAGGGCAAGACCGCCGGGCTCAACCGTCTGGTACCGGAAGCCCGGGGCGACATCATCGCCTTCTCCGATGCCAACTCCCAGTGGGATGCCATGGCGGTGGCGCGGCTGGTTCGCAATTTCGCCGATGAGCAGGTGGGCTACGTCACTGGCAAGATGGTCTACGTCAACGAAGCCGGGCACCTGGTGGGAGACGGCTGCAGCGCCTACATGAAGTACGAGAACGCGTTGCGCGTCCAGGAGACCCGCATCGGCTCCATCGTTGGCGTGGACGGTGGCATCGACGCCATGCGCAAGTCGCTGTATCAGCCGTTGAGGGCGGATCAGTTACCAGATTTCGTCCAGCCTCTTAAAGTGGTCGAGCAGGGCTACCGCGTGGTGTACGAGCCCGAGGCACTGCTCAAGGAAGAAGCCCTGGAAGACAGCGCCAGCGAGTTCAGCATGCGCGTCCGCGTGACCCTTCGCGCACTGTGGGCGCTCAAGGACATGTCGCAGCTCCTGAACCCGCTGCGCTTCGGCGTGTTTGCCTGGCAGTTGCTGTCCCACAAGTTGCTGCGCTACCTGGCTTTTGTGCCGCAGATCCTGTTGACGATCACCGCGCTGCTGCTGGCGGATCGGGGCGGTATCTATGGCCTGTGCCTGCTGGGGCTGGTGGCCATCTACCTGTGCGCCTGGCTGGGCCGCAAGCGCGAGCGGGATGGGCGGCATCTGCCGTTTTACCTGGCCGCACCTTATTACCTGATGTTGCTCAATCTGGCGTGTTACCGGGCCACGCGATCGTTTGTCCGGGGCGAAAAGAAAGTGATCTGGAACCCAAGGAAGGGATGATTGGTGGTCACCCGGGTGTTGCATCTGATCGACAGTGGCGGTCTCTACGGAGCCGAAAAAATGCTGCTGACACTGGTACGGGAACAAATCGCCGTCGGCCTGTCGCCGCTCATACTGAGCGCTGGCGAACCGGGAATGGCGGAAAAGCCGCTGGAAACGGAAGCGCGGCGGCTGGGTTTGCCGGTCGAGAGCTGGCGCATGAAGCCCGGCTTCAATCCGTCCGAGGCGCTCAGGATCCTGCGCTGGGCGCGGGAACGGGGCTATGAACTGCTGCATTCCCACGGCTACAAGTTCAACGTGCTGATGGGCATGTGGCCGCAGTCGGTCCGGCGCCTGCCGATGGTGGCGACCTTGCACGGCTACGTGAAGGCGGCGCGCTTCAGCAAGTCCTGGCTGTACGAGTCGTTGGACCGGGTGATTCTGGGGCGACTGAACCGGGTCATCGTGGTGTCCGACGCCATGATGAAGGATATCCCGGAGGGACTGTCGCGCTCGTCCCGCACATCGGTGATTCCCAACGGCCTGGATATTGACGGCTTGCGCCAGGCCGCCGGGCAGCCGCTGCCGGCCGGCTTCGCTGACTTTATCGCTACCCACTCGCCGGTGCTTCTGGGGGTGGGGCGACTGTCCCGGGAAAAGGGCTTTGAGCGTCTGGTCGCGGCGTTCGCCTCGCTGCGGGCGGACCACCCGGAGGCCGGGCTGCTGATCATCGGCGAAGGCAAGGAACGTGCGGCGCTGGCGCGTCAGGCCCAGCAGGTCGGTGTCGCGGAGGCATTGATGATGCCCGGTTACAGCGATGCCGTGCCGGCGTTGATGCAGGCCGTCGATGCGATCTGTCTGCCGTCCTACACCGAAGGTTTGCCGATCACCTTGCTGGAGGCCATGGCGCTGGACGTGCCCGTGATTGCGTCGGACGTCGGTGAAATGGCCGCGGTTCTGGGAAACGGCGAAGGCGGCTTCGTGGTGCGCCTCGACCGGGGCGAGGATCTCCGGGAGGCCGTCGATCAGTGCCTGGCGGCGGAGGTGGACCGTCAGGCCCGAGTCGCCTGGGCCCGCGAGCGGGTTTCCAGGGACTATTCCGGGCAGGCCATGGGGCGCCTCTACCTGTCGGCCTACGAGCAGGTGGCGTCATGAAACTCTGCATCGTCATGGATCAGTACAACCACCCGCACGCCGGCACCGAGAGCCAGGTGTTCAAGCTGGTCGAGGGCCTGAGCCGGAAAGGCTGGGAACTTCGCTTTGCGGTTTTTCGAGGCACGGATTACACCCGCAGTGGCGAATTTCCGGTCCCGGTGGAGGAGCTCGGAGTTGGGCGCGTGGCGGACCCCGGGAGCTGGGGGCGGGTGTATCGGTTTGCGCGAACTCTCAAAGCCGACGGTTTCGGGCTGGTGCATGTGTTTTTCAATGACGCTTCGGTCATCTGCCCGCCGATGATGCGACTGGCCGGTTTGCAAACCATTATTTCGCGCCGGGACATGGGCTTCTGGTATTCGTCACTGTATCTGCGGGCGCTGCGGCTGACGGGGCTCTGGGTGTCGGCGGCCGTGTGCAACAGCGAGGCGGTGGCCACATTGACCCGTGACGCCGAACGCCTGCCGGACAACAAGGTGCACGTGATTTACAACGGGTATCCGGTGGACGCCATGGAACCGGCGATCCTGTCTCCACACCGGCCGCCCGTGGTGATCGGTATCGTCGCCAACCTCCGGCCCATCAAGCGAATCGACGACCTGATTCGCTCTGTGGCGGGGCTGGTTGCCGAAGGCGGTGACGTTGTCCTGCGGATCGTCGGCGGTGGCGATCCGGCGCCGTATCAGGCACTGGCCGAACAGCTGGGGGTGCTCGATCGGGTCCAGTTTGCCGGCAGCCAACCGGATCCCGAACGCTGGATCGAGGCGTTCGACATCGCCGTGCTGTGTTCCGAGTCGGAAGGTTTTTCCAATGCGATCATCGAGTACATGCGTTGCGGCAAGCCCGTGGTGTGCACCCGGACCGGTGGCAAC
Source organism: Marinobacter sp. JSM 1782161 (assembly GCF_011421605.1). Classification (NCBI taxonomy): domain Bacteria; kingdom Pseudomonadati; phylum Pseudomonadota; class Gammaproteobacteria; order Pseudomonadales; family Marinobacteraceae; genus Marinobacter; species Marinobacter sp. JSM 1782161. The sequence goes on along the minus strand of NZ_WSSA01000002.1, from coordinate 880,603 downwards.
CCCGAGATCGTGTCCGACGGGGAGAACGGCTTCCTGGTTGAGGTGGGGGACGTCGAGGGGATGACGCGGCGGTTGCAGCATCTGATCGAGCGGCCCGAGCTGCGCCAGGCCATGGGCCGGGAAGGGCAGCTGCGGGTTATGAGACGTTATTCCGTGCAAACCATGCTGGATCGTCACGTGGCGCTGTATCGAACATTGATGAAGGAGGAGCGCGCCGCATGATGGAGCAGCTATCGAAGCATGTGTTCTATCCGCTCTGGGACGTGAAGGACCGCAGCCAGCGTCTGGCCGAGTGGAAGGCACTTGAAAGGCAGCAATGGTGGCCGCGGGAAGATATTGAGGCCCTGCAATGGCAGCGGTTGCAGGGCATGATCCGCCACGCCGCACGGAACAGCCCCTTCTACCGGGCTCTGTTGGCCGAATACGGCGTCGAAGCAGAGTCCATTGACTCGCCGGCGGCATTTCGTCGCATACCGGTCACGACCAAACAGAGCATCCGAAACCACCTGGATGCCTTTATCAGCGACGCGTCGTCCAGGGCCTCCCTGGTGACCGCCAAGACCGGCGGATCCACCGGCGTTTCACTGAACCTGTATTTCGACGAGCCCTGTCAGGAGCGTCGCAACGCCGCCCAGTTGCTTGCGGATCGCTGGGCGGGCTGGGATCTGGGCATGAAGCGGGCGTCCGTCTGGGGCAACCCGCCGGTGCCCCATGGCCTGAAGCAGACCCTGCGTCACCACCTGCTGGACCGCACCATCTACCTGGACACGATGGACCTGAACCCGGAGTCGATGGGCGCCTTTGTCGAGCGTTGGCGACGGGAGAAACCCGGCGCGGTGTTCGGCCATGCGCACTCCATCTACATCTTCGCCCAGTATCTGCAGGACAACGGTATCCACGATCTGCGCCCGCACGGCATCGTCGCCACCTCGATGATGCTGTTGGACCACGAGCGGCGGATGATCGAGTCGGCGTTCGACTGCCGGGTCACCAACCGATACGGCTGCGAGGAAGTCGGGCTGATCGCCTGTGAGTGCGAACAGCACAACGGCATGCACCTGAACCTGCCCCACGTCTACGTCGAATTCCTGGATGCCAACGATGAACCGGTGGCGCCCGGAGAGCCCGGCAAGATCGTCGTGACCGACCTGAACAACTTTGCGATGCCGCTGATTCGTTACCGGGTGGAGGACGTCGGCGTGTACTCCGAACGGCGCTGCGAGTGTGGCCGGGGGCTGCCCATACTCGAACGCCTCGAAGGCCGCGTGGCGGACTTCCTCAAACTGCCGACCGGTGGCCAGGTGTCTGGCATTTCCCTGGTGGAGCGCACGCTGACGAAAGTTCCGGGTATTGAACAGATGCAGCTCGTCCAGGAAACACTCGACAACCTGACGATTAACCGCGTGAAGGGGCCCGAGTTCGACGCCGGCACCGATCCGGCGTTGCTGGCCGCGCTGCGTGAAGTGTTTGACGAACGGGTGCGCTGCACCATTCAGGACGTGGCGGCCATTCCCCAGGAGCCGTCTGGCAAGTACCGGTTTTCCATCTGTCGGGTATGAGTATGTGCAGGGGATGAGTATGAACGAACAACCGCTGGTGTCCGTGGTGATCGCCACCTACAACATGGGGCATTACCTGCCGGAAGCGATCCAGTCCGTACTGGATCAGAGCTGGCAGGCGTTGGAAGTGGTGGTCGTGGACGACGGCTCCACGGACAACACGGCAGAGGCCATGCAGGCATTTGCGACTGATGAGCGGGTCCGCTACATCCCGACCGGAAATCAGGGTCAGCCGCGCGCGAAGAACCGGGGTCTGGAAGAGGCCCGGGGGGATTTCATCGCCTTCTGCGACGCCGACGACCTCTGGTCCCGGCGCAAGCTTGAGCTGCAGATGGCGTATTTCGATGATCCCGCCGTGGGCGTGGTGTACAGCGAGGTGTCCTATATCGATCAGGAGGGCGCGCACATCAACAAGGCGCAGCCCTACGAGCGTCACAGCGGCCGTGTGACCGAGCAGCTCATCATCAAGAACTTCGTACCATTCGGCACGGCCGTCATCCGTCGGGCCTGTGTTGAGAAAAACGGCCGCTTCGATGAGTCGCTGCCGATGGGCATCGATTGGGATCTCTGGCTGCGTTATTCCGTCGACTGGGACTTCCAGTACGTCAACGACGTGACCTACATCTACCGGATCTGGGCCGGGCAGATGTCGAAAAACTACCGGGGGCGCTATGACAACGCCTTCCTGATCCTCGAGAAGTTTCTCAGCGCAAACCCCAACGTGATTCCGGAGCGTCTGGAATCGAGGGCGTGGGCCGACATGTACATCAGCCGCGGCATGTCCATTGCCGCCGCTGAAAAGTCCTTCCTGGAGCCCTTCCTGGACGTTGGTCGCGGGCTGCTTCGGGACTGTTTCTACTGGCAGGGGTGGCGGTCCCTGGCCAAGTTGATGTTGCGGCGGGTCTGAGAGAAGGGAAGGCGTAAGAGGCAGGTATGACCGTTAACCAACTGATCTATAAGGTGAGCCGACCGATTGGAGGGCTCCGCCTGGCCCGGTTCCTGGCGCGAAAGCATCCGCGCATCCTGATGTATCACCGCATCTCGCCCCATGACGAACCGGGCAAGATCCACGTCGACCAGTTCCGGGATCAGATGCGGATGATCAAGCGCGATTTTCATCCCATGAACCTGACCCAGCTTATCGAGGCACACCACAGCGGCACGGTGCCGGATCACGCCGTCGTCGTGACCTTCGATGATGGCTACGCGGATTTCGCGGAGTACGCCTTTCCGGTGCTGAAGGAAGAGGGCATACCGGCGACGCTGTTTATCACCACTGGCTTCGTCAACCACGATCTCTGGTTGTGGCCAGATCAAGTGCGCTACGCCATCGATAAAACGGCGCGTCAGGGCCCGGTCACCCTTACGGGGATGGACGCAAGCCTGGATATATCAAGCGATCGGAATCAGGCCTGGAATGCCATCGCTGACCACTGCCTGACGATCCCGAACGATCAGAAAGAAACCTTGATCGCGAACCTGTTTGAGCAACTCGACGTCGCCCGCCCCGCCGGACCACCGCCGGAGTACGAGGGGCTGAACTGGCTGCAGGTCAAATCGATGGTGGAAGAGGGGCTGGACATCGGCAGTCATTCCTACAGCCACCCCATACTGACCAAGCTGCGGCAGGATGCCCTGACCACCGAGCTTGAACTGTCGAGACAGCTGATTCGCGAAAAGTTAGGTGTGGATGCCCAGGTCTTCTGTTATCCCAACGGACAGCCCATCGATTTCAATTCAGAGGTGAAGTCAGCGATCCAGGCGGCAGGATACCAAGTGGCGGTGGCGGCCTTTCCCAGCCGGCATCCGTTGGCGGATCCGTGGGCGATTAATCGGTATCCGGCGAACAAATTGTGGGATTTGTTTGAGAAGAATCTTTATGGGATGACGTATTTGAATAGCCGGACGCTTGTATAGCCATGCGACCCACTGAGCGACAGGATGCGATGACACCCAAGCGCCCCGCGGGCGTTCTGGAAAATATGGCGAAACGGTTCCGGTTTTATCTAACGCGGTTGTTTTTCCGTGTCCTCGGTATCGATCTGGAGCGCCGTTACCAAGAGGTAGCGACGCTCTGGTCGCTGGGCGAGCACGACAGGCGCCGGATGTTGGACAAGCAGCTACGTGATAACAAGCCATTGAACGCCGAAGGGCAGCCCATTGATTCTTTGGAAGGGCTCAGGACCGCTCCGGTCATGGGTAAAAAAAGCCTTGGGAAGCCTTCTACAGGTCGTAAAGCTAAAGGCAGCTTCTCTCGCCACACGGCGGGGACCACTGGTGACCCCACCCATGTGGAGCTCGATACCGTGGAGTTGGCACGCATGCTTGGCGTCCGGGAGTACTGCTTCCGTCACTATGGCGTCCGGCTTGGCATGAGAGAAGCCAGGCTATGGGGTCGCCCGAACAGCGGGATAAAAAACCGGGTTCGTGATTTCGTGCTTAATCGACGTGTGTTCCACCCTGTGGGCGATCACGCGACCGATGCGGTTATAGCGATGCTGAAGTGGAAGCCAGATTATGTTTACGGGTATGCCTCGCTGATTCTTGAGGCCGCCCGAATTCTGAAGCGTGAAAAGATCCGACCGACGGGACTATCTTTGGTGGTCTGTACAGCTGAAACCGTACTTCCGAGCCAGAAGCGATTTATCGAGGAGTCCTTCAACTGCAAGGTTGCCGAAGAATACGGAGCGACAGAGTTTGACATAGTCGCATTCGAATGCCGATCGGGGCATCGGCATTTGGTGAATCCGTGGTTGGTTGTTGAGACGAACGATCTTCAGGAACTGTTAATCACGGATGTGGCAAGAGCGTCACAGGACGTCGCCCGTTACCGAATCGGAGATATTGGCGAAGTAAGTGGAGCAGGTTGCCAAGATTTGGGCGATAACCTCGCACTGATGAGCCTCGAAGGACGTGCGCTCAACCGGTTCGCGTATGGCGAGGGGATGAAAAAATTTCACGCTGTCGAGTTTGCAAAAATAATGGATGCTTACATGGCAGCGGAAAACAGACTGTACTCCTTTTCCATCGAGCAGCATGAGGTCGGCATTGTTGCGGTAACGACGGAGCCAAAACCGGACGATCAACAGCACCTATGCGAATTTGTCGAAAGGCAACTGTTCAAGCGCTGCAGCGTATCCATGACTGTCGAATGGCGTGATACCAGTCTGAAACCCCGGGCGATTGGTAAGAATGGTTATTTTTCCCAGTATCTCAACGCAGAAGGTCTCGACTGTTCCACCGCTTTTCATTCTTCGGGAGTAGTGTCATGACGGATCAGAGCGTCGCCAGTTTAAGTTTTTCAGCCGTTGGTGATGTGTCGCTAGGGGATCATCCTGTGTGTGTCGGGCATGGTATGCGCACGGCTTTCGAAAAGGAGGGGGCGAACGTCCTGGCGGCGGCGCAACCATACTTCAGGAAATCCGACGTCGCGCTCGCTAATCTGGAGACGGTAACAACCAACCGAGGCTTTAATCGCTTCTGGCTGCCGTCTTTTGAAATGAGGGGGAATCCGAACCATCTCGGGTACTTGAAAAGTGCAGGTATCGGCGTGGTTGGAGTGGCTAATAATCATGCAATGCAGCATGGCCGCAATGCCTTTGAAGACATGACGGCCTCACTCCATGAACAGGGCTTGTCGGTTATTGGACTGGATAATGAATCGAGTCGTACCAATTGCCATGAATACGTCCACGAAACTGGCGAAAGAAGCTTATTCGTGGCGTTCTCCATGCGGCCGGAAGAATGGACGAAAGATCCTGTTAAATACAGTTTGCGCGAAAATTTTGCGGATTTGCTTGAGGAAGTAAGATCCTTGCGGAGCGAGTGTGACGGGTTTCTTGTGTGCTCGATGCACTGGGGGCTTGAGTTTATAGACTTCCCGTCCGAACAGCAGGTGGCGTTTGGTCGAGCGCTCATTGATAGTGGCGTTGATGTTGTTCTCGGCCATCATCCCCATGTGTTGCAGCCAATTGAGCGTTACAAGAACGGCCTGATTTTCTATTCTTTGGGGAATTTTGTCTTCGATCTGTGGGGGCGGCAGACCAAGCTCACCGGGATCGCAAACGTGGTCCTTCGAAAGGGGGCCGAGCCTGCATTCGAGTTTGTACCCATGGTGATTGGCGACAGCCTGACGCTGGAGGCTGCTGGCCAGGAAGACGCCAAGGAGATTGACTCTCTGCTTTCCTGGGACCGTTTCGCGAACCTCGAAAGCCGACCAAAAACCGAATCGGAGTATGTCGAGCTTTATAAAGCGGCCCGTAAAACGTTCCGCTATTCCAGCTATCGTTACTTCCTTAAGAACTTTTACAAGTACCCATTTCACTTCTTCGTGCAGTCATTGGCTCGTACTGCGTTGCGCCGACTGACGGGCACTTGATGCTGGTTGCTCTGAAGCGAGATCGCGGACCACCTGTTCCAGCTTGGCTTTATCTTGCTCCCAGTTGTATTGCTCCTGAATGGCTGAAAAGCCTTTTCGGCCAAGAAGCTCCCGTAGACTGGGATCTCTGAGTTTTTCGAGATTCAGAGCGATAGCTTTCGAAATATCATCTCCTTCGCAGACCAGCCCGCAGTCGGCTTCCTGGATGATCCGCCTAATCGGTATGACCGGCGTTGTGAGAACAGGGAGACCGGCGAGCATGTAATCGAAGATTTTGTTGGGGATGGTGTGGTTCCAATGGCCGCAGACCCGATAAGTCAGGGCGCCAACATTGGCATTTCCCAGCAAGCGATCTACGTCTTCCTGTTCCAGCCAACCATGGATCTTGACGCATTCTCCGACGTCGAGTGTGGCGACTAGATCAATGAGTTCCTGACGGGCGGCTCCTTTCCCAACAATATCCACTCGTATATCGCTTTTATCGTACCCAAGCTCAATAAACTGCTTTACGCCCTGTATTAGAAGATCCAGCCCCCTGAGTCGGGTAAGAAAGCCGACATAGACGAGGCGAATTTGATGACCTTCATGCTCATGAACCTGGCTGTTGTACTTGTTTTGCGGAGGAGTATTGCTGACGATCGTAACTTTTTCTGGAGACATGCCTTTGCCAAGAAGGCGATTGCGAGATTCTTCAATCATTACCAGAGTGTGGTCGACTCTTGGCAGGGTTCGAGACTCATACCGTTCCGCCAGCGCCGGATGCTTGGCAAGTTTCTCCAACGAGTTTTTCCTGGAGAATTGTCGTGAAGATGCATACATCTCTGGATAGACCTCAGCCATATCCAGCATCACTTTACCTTGCCTGAGTCTGGCGCACAGTATACCTGTGCGAATAAGGGGCAAGTCTCTGATGATGAAAAGCGGCGAATCGCTACCTTTTGAGTAACGTAAAATTGAAATTAACCAAATCGGGTTGAACCAGGCTGGCAAGAAAGCCAGCTTGATTAATTTGCTGGGTAGCCACTTGATGTTAGGGAGTCTGCGTATCGCGATATCGCCCTGAAGGCTTTCGCTTTGGTTTTGCTTATGGTTGTTTGAAATTATTGTTACCGAGTGACCGAATTCCGACAGTGCAAGTGCCAGCTTTTCAACTCGAACGTCCCAAGGGTAATCTTCCTTGTAAATCAGAAAAATTTTCAACGAAGGAATCCTTTCAGCCAGCGTAAATGCGAGAGCGTTGTGACTAGTTGCCTAACTTAATTTTACCGATAAGAAAGGCAACCGTTCTACATCACAGAGAGAATATTTCGTGGTTTCGATCTACTCTACGGTCAAAGACTCTGGCTCGCTAGGGCATTTTTCACAGACAGGAAACCCGGATTGGTTTGCATCACCATTTTCGTCGACAACGTAAATATAAAGATTAGCGAAGGAGTCAAAGCCGAGCAGATTCATTTCGGCTTGAATCTCACCGCTATCCCAAGAGTTGATCTTCAACAATTCACGGTGACTGGTTGGATCCCACGTAGGTGAATCAGAGATTTCGACTCGGGCCTGTGACTTGGAAACGTAAATGTCGGTCATACGGAAGTTCAGGTTGCCGTAATTGCTGGCAATACTTGGGTCGAACCCAACCAAGCCGACACTTAATCCCGATGAGTTGCTGGCTTTCTCAAATGTGGTCACATTGTGCTTGCGTTCGCCGTTGAGCCAGGTGCGGATCAGTCCGGAGTCCGCGTCGACGTACATTTCAAGGTGGTTCCACTCGTTTGCGTTCGGTTGAGTAGTTGCCCAGTTTGGTGAAGTGTCGTTCACGTCGTTGAATGTCATGTGCATTTGAGTCCAGGAGATCCTCGTGCCGGTTCCATCGCTTAGGTCCCAAACCCTGGCAAATTTGTTCGAGCCGCCGCTGTCGGCCCGTTGGTTGGGCTTGAACCACCATGACATGTAGATTTTTCTGTTCTGCTGATTTTCGAGTGCGGCCGGCCAACCCAAGTAAGACTTTGTTTCACCGTAATAAACCGCACTGGAATCTGATGAACGCATGTCACCTGATCGCGTAATGCTTATCGGAGTGCCGTATACGTTTGTGTGGGTCCAAGGGCTGTTGTCCTCAGAAATAGCCGCTCCATCGCTTAAAGCTGAATAAACAGACTGATTATCGACGGTATCGTAGAGCACTGTTACGGCATCTGCATTGGAAAAACCCGACCCCTGTATTGTAATCGTTCCACCGTTCGTGAACTCACCGGAGACTGAGTTGACGGAAGGGGCTGCGAAGACACTTGCTGAGAAACCAAATATCGCGACAGCCAGCATTTTTTGCCGTAACGAATGCAATTGCAGAATCATGATACACCTCGGTAATATGCAGCTGTAGACTTTACCCAATCCCAATGAAAAGGCCGTCAGATCCTGTGCTTACCTACTCTTAAAAAGCTTACACCAAGTTGCCGTAGTTATTAGGAACGATTTTGCATAAACACGATAAGGAAGTTCTTGGTGACGAATAGAACAAGTGTAGTCGTAAACGGTCCCGTAAGGATTCTCCTTGTGGTTCGTTGGCCCGTTGGCGGTATCCGGACTTTCCTGCGTTATGTTTTAAATGAATTGCCACCTAATCGGTTTTCGTTTTCTATCGTTGCCGTTGAAACCGAGGGGATGAAAGCGCTTCGCGAGGAACTCAGCGAACGTCTGGCAACGATAGTCACTGTCCCGCCTGACGGTGCCGAGGGAAAAAACATGCTTTTAGCCTCGCTCAAACTGGTTAAAAGCCAGTCATTTGACTTGATCCATGCCCATGGCTTCACGTCAAATATTATCGCGACCTTGCCGAGCATCCTCTCTCGAAAGCCGCTACTGTGCACCTCGCATGATGTTATTAACGATGCCCAGTTCAAGGGTCGCAAAGGCTGGTTCAAGAAGGCTGTCTTGCGTTTTTCCCTGGGCCGGTGTGCAGCAGTGCATTCGGTGTCCAGCGACGCCCAATCCAATCTGCGTGACTTTTTTCCCGGCCTTCCGACCGAAAAAACCGTTGTGATTTACAATGGTATCAAGTCGGACTGTTTCGTTTCAGCGTCTCCTCAGAACCTTAATGAGACACTCGATCTGGATCCCGAGGTTCCAGTGATCGGTTTCTTTGGACGTTTCATGGGGCAAAAAGGGTTTCGAGTGCTCGTCGATGCCATTGAAATCATAAAGAAAGACGGTCTCATGCAGAATGTGCATGTGGCTTGTTTTGGATCAGGAGCCTTCATCAGGGAAGAGCAGATTGATATCGACCGGCGTGGGCTGGGTGCTTCGTTTTCGTTCATTCCGTTTACGGCCGATGTGTCCGGAATGATGAAAGGATGCCGGGTTATCGCCATGCCCTCACTCTGGGAAGCCTGCCCCCTTCAGCCTATGGAGGCGTTGAGTGCAGGTGTTCCGTTCGTCGGCACCAACTGTCTGGGGCTTCGTGAGGTTCTGCAGGACACGCCGGCGAAGGTGGTGCCGGTCTGCGACGCGGAGGCACTGGCGAATGCCATTGCTGAGTTGGTCGCTGACGGCGATCTGGAATTTAAGCGATTCGCACCCTTAGCGGCTGAAAGGTTCGATATCAGTAGAACGATAGCCGAAATTGAAGCGCTCTACACCAAGGTCACTCAATGACGCTGCGAAAGGCAAGAATGAAAGGCGACCCGGACGTTGAAACGCAGTTGGCATTCCGACTGTATATCGTCTACCTGATCAGCTTCTTTTTGCACCTACCGGCAAGATTGGGCTTTCTCGGCGTCATTCGATTCGATTTCTTGTTGGTCGGCCTCACCACTTTCCTGATTCTGAGCGTAAAGACCACAAAAGATACGCGGCTGGATTCAGCTTCCAGGTATCTGCTCGCTATTTTCGTGTTTGCGATCCTGACCTTGCCCGTCGTCGAATGGCCTGGCTCTGTCATCAACAACGGCATGGTGGCATTCATAAAAGGCGCGATATTCTATTTCTTTACCGTCAATCTCGTCTCAAATGAGCGTCGTTTAAAAACGGTTATCTTCGTTTTTATTGCGTGCAATACGATTCGTATCCTTGAGCCCTTGATCATGCACGTGACGACCGGGTATCTGGGGTCGGCGACTTATCTCGGCGATGGGGATTACGCCGGTCGCCTTGCCGGCGCACCGTCAGACACAGTCAACCCAAACGGCCTCGCTTTCATCATCGCGACGGTCTTACCGTTTCTGCATTACGTTGTCGCTCCAATCAGCCGAAAGATGTTCGCGTTATACGTTCTTCTTTTCCCGGTTCTCTTGTACACCATGGGGCTTACGTTATCCCGCTCAGGGGTGCTGGCCATTGCTATTATTGCCTTTGGCGTTTTTCTGAAGAGTAAGAGGAAGGCGTTGCTGGCGATGATAGGGATTGCCGGTTTAACGGTGATTTTTCTGAACCTGAATGACATCCAACGTGACCGCTACCTGTCGCTCGTCAGCCACGACACTCGCCAATCGGCCTCCGCTGAAGGGCGAATCGAGGGCTGGGTGAGCGACTTCAAAGTCGCCATGAACCGCCCGATCATCGGGCACGGCCTGGGCACGTCCCGGGAGGCCAACTGGAACGTGGCCGGTAAGGATCAGATTTCCCATATCCTCTGGGCGGAAATCTGGCAGGAGATTGGCCTGATTGGTCTTATCCTGTTCATTCTCTACCTGCAGGCCATGATCCGGAACTTCCTCAAGGCCGGGCGGCTGATACGGACGATTTCCAAGGACGATTTCCTGTTCCGGGCGAACGAGGCCATGCAGGTCTGGCTGTTGATGAACCTGCTGTTCAGCCTCGCCAGCTATGGCCTGAAGAGCTATGAGTGGTACTTCTTCGGCGGGTTGTCGGTGGTGTTGCTGAATATGGTGAACCGGAAACTGGAGGAGAAGTCTGAAAGCAAGTCTTTGGTTCCTGTGTCCGGGAACACGATTGCCGATAAATATCCGCTGGCAGGCCGGGTGAACGAGTACCACCCCCGTCGCTAACGCGTTGCGGCCGTCCTGCTGCGGGAATGACTCATCCGGTCAGGACGGCCATTCCACCTTGCGTAATCCGAGGGCGGTGAGACAAAGCTTTGTTCCCTGAAACACATCGTGCTTGAGTTCGCGGCGGCTGGTTGGCGGTAGGGTCTGTGAAAACAGGCCGAACGCCTCTCGCAGTTTCCCTTTGCGAATCAGCAGGGTCTGGAATTCCCGCTTCATATGACGTACCAGATCCGCAAGGGTGTCCTGAAGTTCCCGGGTGGTTTCCAGATGCACCAGGCTCGCCCGGCTGCGGATGAAGTTGAACATCATCCGCTCCGGATCCCCGCTCATGTTCAGGTCGTGCAGTCTTCTCTCGAATCCGACGTCCGGCACGACGACCAGAGGGCCTTTCAGCGCGACCCGATAGATCAGGTGGAAGTCCTCACAGGCCCTGAGGGACACGTCGAACCCCTGTTCGGCGTCCACCACGGAGCGGCGGAACAGGGGCGATGAGGCGATCGTGAAGTTTTCGTCGATCAGGATTCGGCGGCATTCGGTGGACGGGAGTGTGATGGCCTGCTGGCCCGAGTCGGCCAGTCGCGCGGTGATCGTTGGGCAGGTGGCGAAATGGTCCACCGACGTCTCGGTATCGGTGAAATTCCGGTAGTTGCTGATGACCGCAACGGCGTCGGGGTGGTCCTGGAACTGGCGGACCTGTTGCGCGATTTTCTCCGGAAGCATGATGTCGTCCGCGTCGAAGAAGGTAATGAACTCTCCCTGCGCGTGCTTCAGGCCATTATTGCGTGGCGCGGCACAGCTCCCGCTATTGGGCTGATGGATATAGCGAACGCGTGGCGCATGGGCCTGGACGAGCTCCGCCGTGCTGTCGGTGGATCCGTCATCGACGACGATGATCTCAATATTGGCGTAAGTCTGTGCCTCTATGCTCTGCAGGGTGTCATCGAGATACTGTTCCGCGTTGAAGGCGGGAATGATGACCGTAACCAGCGGTTGTTCCGTGGAGCGTGCCATTCCAGGAGTCCATCCAATCTAGCGTTTTAGTGTTGACCCTTCTTTCTCAGGCCCGAATCCGCAGCGGACCGGTCTACAAAAGGGCTTTAAGGCGCTGCTGTGGGATCAGTTGTCTCAGTATATCTTTCTCTTCCCTCGAAAAGCTGAGCTTGACGCCGATCAGCGTGGTGGCAAAGGCGACGGCTGCCGCGTAGCTGAAGATGGTGAGGTAGCTGGTCAGATCTCCGGCCTGGCCCACGAGATAATAGGCGATGGCCAGTGTCGGCAGCATGACGGCGATCGGGCGCGCCAGGCTCGCATAGTACTCGGATGCCGGCATCCCAAGGACGCGACAGGCGAGGGCGGGAAGGAAGACGATCCGCAAGACGAGCAGGGGAATCATGGTGCCAAAGGCCACGCCCATCAGGCCGTAGAATTGAACCAGGATCACGCTCAGGATCAGGTTGCAGCCCACCTCGACGAGATCCAGCTTGGCGATGACCTGATGCCGGTTCATGGCGTACATGGCGGAGTTCAGGGGATGGTTGGCAAAGCCGATCATGCGCCCGACCAACAAGACGACCATAACCCAGTAGGCGATCTGGTAATCCGGCCCCATCCAGCGGGCGATGAAGGCCTGGCCGAAGATCACCAGTCCGCCGCCGGCCACCATCGCCAGCACCAGGTTGATGCGGGTGACGAACAGCATCTTTCTGTTCATTTCCGCCTGCTCGCCTTTGGCGTGATACCCGGTAAACACCGGCACGAACATATTGGTGGCCTGGCTCAGGAACTGCGCCAGGTAATCCACCAGGCGCACGCCGATGGCATAGGGCGTGACACTGGCGGCGGAGAGGAAGCCGGCGATGACGAAGTTGTCGACATTATTGCGGAGCTGGTAGGCAATGGCGATGACGAAGGACCAGGCGCTGTACTGAAACAATTCCTTGCCCATGGTCCGGGTAATGAATCGACGCCGGAACCGAAGCTGCGGAAAGGCGCTTTTGCAGATCAGGTAATAGAGCAAATTGGACAGGCGCGCGGTGGCAAAGGTGATCACGGCCAGGGCCACGATGCCGTAGCCGTGGCTGATGAACCAGACGTTCAGGCCGGCGCCGATCAGTGTGGTCACGATCCGGGCCAGCGCCACCTGATGGAAGCGCAACCGTGCGCCCGCAACGCCGGCGAGGGCGTTGAACGGGAATTCCAGCGCAACCGACACGCCGATGATCATCACCAACAGCTGGATGATGTCCTTGTCCGCCTCCGTGTCGAAGAACCAGCGGCTGGCGAAGCCGATGGCGACACTGGCCACGGCAATGACGGCGGCGATCACCAGATAGATGGCCAGGGCGGTGTTGACGACCCGGTTGGCTTCGTGGTGGTCGTCCAGTTTCAGGAAGCGGCTGGCGTAGCGCGTTACGGCGGTGGCCATGCCCATGTCGAACAGGTGGTAGGCCGCCGCCAGACTGCCAACGACGGTCCAGACGCCGTACCAGTGATCCCCGAGCTCGTGGATCAGGAACGGCATCATGAAGAATGCGACGGCGATCGACACGAACGTCTGCGACACTCGCGTGACGGAGCCTTTCAGGAGCGTGGTTGCGATGGACACGTCAGTAGCGGTTCTGTGGCTTGATTTTCTTGAGCCAGCGGATGGCCGGAGCCGGCAGGTAGCTCAGTGCGATGTAGAACAGCGAGTCGTTGCTCGGCCGCAGCCGCCGGGCGCTACGAAAAGCTTCCCGCGCTTCCCGCAACTGGAGCTGGCTGAAGTAGGAATAGCCCATGTCGTGGTAATAGCGCGCTATCTTGCCATCCAGGACGTCAAGGGCGGTGGCGTCGTGCTGATGAAAGCGTTTCATCTTGGTGATGGCTTTGATGATGCCGGGCGCACGGTCTTCAATATTGCGCAGGGAGATACTGCCGGAACGCACGCGGTACTGGTGATAGATGGCCGGCAGGAATACGAGATCAAACTGGCTGGCCACGGCTTGCCACATGATGGCATCGTCGGCGTTGCGGACTTCTTCGTCGAATCCGCCGACCGCGTCGAACACCTGGCGGCGAATGGCGACCCCGGACGTCCCGACGTAGTTCGAGCGTGCCAGTCCCTGCAGAGCGGTTCGGGATTCGATCAGCCAGGCTCCATCGCGGACTTGGGTCTTGTGTAACTGGTGGAGTGTCTCATAGGGCGCCAGGAAGTCGGGGTCGATGACGTGGCCGCCTTCATCGATGCAGGCAAATCCGGTAAACACCATGCCCGCGCTGGGAGCGGCGTCGAAGGCGTCGACCGTGTGCTGAAGTTTGTCCGGCAGCATCAGGTCGTCCGAGTCGAAGATAAAAATCACGTCGCCCCGGGCTTCGCGAATGGCGCGATTGCGGGGAATCGACGGCCGGCCGCTGTTGGCCTGGTGGATGTAGCGAATGCGTGGGTCTTCGAACGTCCCGATCACCTCTGCCGTTCTGTCGGTCGATCCGTCGTCGACAATCAGCAGTTCGAAATCCTGGTAGCTCTGGTCGAGTATGGAGCGGAGGGTTTCGGCGATGTAGTCCTGGGAGTTGAAGGCCGGAATAATGATGGATACTGGAGGCATTGGCTTCCCTGCAGTCGATAAAGCGCGCCTTTAATTGTTGGGATTGAGTATAGACCAATGCCCCCGGCGTAAGAACCGTCTGGGCGGGGATTTTTCGGGGGGCGTGGGCTTTTGAAGGTGCTCCCGGCGGCGCCGTTTTGTCGACGGCGCCGCCGGGAAGAGGTTTGCCTAGAACGTCATGCCTTCGACGGATGAGGTGTAGGAGTCGCCGCTGGTGACGCCGCCGCCAATGACCAGCACCTGGCCGTTCACCGTGGCCGACGCGGCGCCGTGCTTGGGCGTCGGTACCTGGGTCAGCGGACGCCAGGTGTTGGATACCGGGTCATACTCCTCATTGTTTTCGAACACGCCGGAGGGCGATTCGGGGTTGGACTCGCCGGCCATCAGCTGTGCCTTGCCATTCAGCGTGCCGATCGCCATGGCCCGGCGGCCGGTGGGCATCGGGGTCTGCAGGCTCCAGCTTGCCGATGGGCCAGTGAGCATTTCCACGGACACCAGGGTGTTGTTGGGCACGCTGCCGTCGGCGTTGCGTTCCCGCCCGCCGAACACGTAGATCTTGCCGTCCAGCAGGGCCGACGCCGCGTTGTCGCGCCGTACGTTCATCGACGGGCCGGTCTGCCAGGTGCCGGAAGACGGGTTGTAGATGTCCACGCTGTTCAGGGACGAGCCCTGGGCGTTCATGCCGCCGATCACGTAGATGAGCCCGTTCATGGCCTGGGCCGTTGCGCCGCCGCGTGCCGTCGGCATGTCGGCCAGGGAGGTCCAGCTGTTGCTGCCCGGGTTGTAGACCGCCGCGTTGTTGACGGCGCCGGAGAATGGGGCCGTGGAGCCGCCGAACACGTAGATCTGGCCGCCGGATGCCACCACCGCCGGGTTCTCAACCCCTTCGCCTGGCAGGGATGCGCCGGTACTCCAGCTGTCGCTGCCCGGGTTGTAGATGCGCAGCGTATTGAGGTGGCCGCTGCCGTTCTTGCCGCCCACCACATAGACCTGGCCGTTGACGGAGGCCGCAGCGGCATCCAGCACCGGTGCCGGTAACGGGGCGAGTGTTTCCCAGCAGCCCAGGCTTTCCGGTTGCAGGACCGTGACCTTACCGCCGCCGAACTCGCCCACGAACAGCACGCCTTCCGGCGAGCGGGTCATCGGCAGAGGATCGTTGAAGCCACTGACCAGCGGTGCGCCTTCCACCGCCTGCAGGCCGTTTTCGTTCAGCAGCACGCGGTAGATGTCGTCGCCGATGGAGTAGTTGGTGACCAGCAACTGGTTGTTCAGGAACTCGCCTACGCAGCCGCTGGCGCCGTCGTACTCGATGATGGCGTTGGAGGACTTGTGGTCACCCAGGTTGAACAGCGGTTCGGTGTAGTTGGGCAGCGGCGCAACGCCCTGGTACGAGCCGTCCTTGAACACGCACTCGTCGCGGTACGGGTTGGGGTGCCCGTAGTACATGCCTTCGACGATCCGCAACAGCAGGTCCGGTTGTTCACCCGGGTTGTGGCCGCCGTTCAGGTAGCTGCCGGTGCTGCCGAACCCGAGGCAGGGCGGTTCCGGTGAGGGCGGGAAGGTGCCGGTTACGCCCAGGCCGTTGTCGGTGGCGTACATGCTGCCGTTGCTGTGGAATACGAAGTCGTAGCTGTTGCGCAGGCCGGTGGCGTAGGTTTCCACGTCACACGGTGGGGGCCCGAAAATGTTGCTGGTATTCGCGCAGGTGCCGTCGAACCCGGCGGCGAAGACATCCGCCACGACAATGGCCGCGCTCAGGGGCTGCTCCTGCATGTCCCCGAACTCCGAGTTGGAGTTGTTCGGGGCACCGGCGCCGGTATTGCCTCCGACCGCGATGTACAGGCGGTTGTCATCCCCGAAGTGAATCGAGTTGATCGAATGGTTGGCCTTGGCCCGGGGCAGGCCGGTGATGATGTTGTCGACCTGGTTAAAGCCGCTGCCGGACAGCCGCGTGATCATCCCCGAGTTGGGCTCGCCGTCGTCGATCGACGGGCTGGAGTGGGCCAGCCACAGATCGACATTGCCCGCGGTCGCGTTCGGCCCCACCGTGATGCCCAGGGTCAGGCGCGGACCCAGGGCGTCTTGCAGCGAGGTGATGGTTTCGGTATCGACCAGGTTGTAGTCCTCATCGAACGTCAGCGCCTGGATACTGCCGAAGAGCTGTGACACGTACAGCCGGTCGTCCGGTCCCCAGACCATGGAGGTCGGGTAGTCCAGGTCGTAGCTGTTGCGCAGGAACTCGATGCCGGAATCCGGCGACAGGGGTGTGCCGCCCACTTCCAGCGTGAAGTCGTCGAACCGGTAGACCATCGGTGAGGACGCATAGCGATGGGTACCGAAGATGCCGGTGAAGCTGCGGGTGCCGATCTGCGGGTCTATGCCGGCCGCATCGAAGCTGAAGAACTCATCCGGCGGGGTCAGGGTGACCGCCTGGACACTGGTGCCGCCATCAAGCTGATAGCGTAACTCCACCGTCTGCGAGTAGGGATTCACGATCATGGTGAAGGTGACATCGCGCCCGGGCAGGTTGCTCACGGTGATGTTTCTCTCGGCCACGGTCTGGCCACCCACCTCCATGAAATAGTGGATACGTGGTCCGGCGGGATGGGACAGGGCGACCAGCTTGATGTAGTTGTCCTGGTCGTTGCCAAACCAGAGCCCCGCCTGCTCGTAGTTACCGCTGCCGGCGGGGACGTCCAGGAGTTGCGCCGTAATGCGGGTGATCTGGTTGGGCGCTGCGAAACCAACGCCCAGGGCGTTCTCCTGGTTGTTATTGCCGGCGTACTGGATGCCGGAATTGGTGGTCAGCAAAAGCACGCCCTCGAGGATGTTCATCTCCAGCTTGCTGGGCACATAGCCGTTGCCGGAATCGGGCTGGTCGATCCAGGTAAAGCCGGTGCCCAGTCCGTTGCTGTCCATCAGGTAGCCCTGGCTTTCGGTAAAGCTGAGCTGGTAGGGCAGTTCGACGCGGACGTCGGTGCAGGAGATGGGGGCACAGTTACCGCTGCTGGAGAGCGACAGGGTGACCGGGATGTCCAGGTCCGGGAATCCGGAGGCCGTGATCGTCACCGTGGCGGCGTAATTGCCCGCCGCCATGCCCGAGGCATCCACGCTGACCTGGATGATCTGGGGCGTGGTACCCGACGGGGGCGACGCCGACAGCCAGGGCATGTTGGTGCTGACGGTGAAATCGTGGGTCTCACTCATGGAGTGGGAAATGTCCACCGATTGCGAGGCGATGGGCGAGTCCGGGGAGCCGCTAAAGGTCAGGCTGGCCGGCGCCGCGACCAGACCGTCCGGATCGTCGGTGATGGTCAGGGTGTAGGTCAGGCTCGCATCGGCATAGCCATCCGCATCTGCGGTGACAGTGCCGGTGTAGGTGCCGACGCTGAGGCCAACCGGGGAAGCGGTGACGGTGACCTGGGCCGGTGTGCTGCCGGAGTTGCCGCTGGCGCTCAGCCAGGCGGCGTTGGATGACAGCGCGAAGTTGGCGCCGGAGTCGTCGCTGGCGGACAGGCTGACGGTGTGCTCCAGCACATCGTCGTTATCGATGTGCCGGGATCCGGCCAGGGTCGTGGGTGAAAAACTCAGCGCCACCGCGTCATTGAGCACCTCGAAGAAAACCGTGGTCTCGTGGAGCGTGTTGGCGTCATCCCGGACGACGGCGGTAATGGTGTGGCTGCCGTCCGCCAGGGTGGTGGTGTCGAACGGATAAGCGGTGTCGTTGGGCGCCGTGCCCGCAAAATCATAAGGCGGCAGGCCTTCGGTCTGGATCGGGCTGCCGGATTTGGTGGCGTCGTCCAGATAGAACTGCACGCGGTTGATGCTGCCGTTGTCCGGAACGAACACGAAAATGTCGCCGGCCACCTGCGCGCCCTGCAGTGCGGAGGCACCGCTGCGGCTCGAATTGGTGCTGACCAGCAGGTTGTAATCGCCGCTGGGGGCGGGAGTCACTTCCAGGCTGACGTTGATCTGGTCGCTGGCGACATTGTCGCCCGAGGCGGTAATCACGGCGCTGTAGGAGCCGGCTGTCAGGCCGTCCGGCGAGGCTGTGACCGTCAGGTTACCCGGCGTGGTGCCGGAGGTGGGGCTGACGGACAGCCAGGTGGCGTTGTCGCTGATGCTGAAATCCGCCGTCGTGCCGGCGGCGGTATCGAGCCCCACCGAGGCGGTCAGCGTGTCGCTGTCTCCCTCGGCGGCGGTGAAGCTCAGGGTATTGGTCGAGAACTCGAACGCCGGAGCGGCGTTGTCCACCACAAAGGCGGCGGACACCAGTTCCGTGACGCCACCGCTGTAGGTGACCCGTGCGTAAACGGTGTGCTGGCCATCGTTGATCGTCTGGGTGTCGAAAGGTATGGCCGTGTCGTTCGGCGCCGTGCCGTTGAAGTCATAGGGACTGACGAACTCGGTCTTGCGGGGGGATGACGGAGGTGGGTTGTCCAGATAGAAGTCCACCTTCGTGATGCCGGATTCCGTGGTCGTAAAGATATAGGTCAGCCCTGACAGCTCCGCTCCCGAGAGGCTCGCTGGCGCAGAGCGGTTGGGAAAGGAGCTGACCATCAGCGATGGGACGGCCAGAGCCTGGCCGGCCAGCGTCAGCCCGCTGACAATGAGTAACAGTGAAACCACGATGCGGCGTAAACCGCCGGTAAACGTCAGGAAAAAAGCTGCCGAGCGTAATGCCTGGGTTGTCAGTTTCATGGGACCATAACCTCCCGCTGGATCCGAACGCGATGTCCAGTGGCATTAGCAGCATCAGGAGTGCCATAGGCGATAACGCACTTCTAGAACAATGTGATAACCTCACTCGAAACCGGTGAATTCTTACAGGAATGTAAGGTTTTTCGACAACGATTGGTCAGCCCCATGCATGAGGAAATGCCGAGGCTATGAGTCTTTTCCAGACCCGGGCATGGCAGGACGCCTGGTGGGCGATATGGGGAGAAACTCCCGGCTTCTCGAAAGTGGCTCGTCCAGCCGAGGATGGCTCCGGTCTCTATATCGACCGCTATCGTTTCAAGGGTGTGTTGCCCGTGCGCTGCCTGCAGTTCGTGGGCACGAATTATCGCCGGCTGTCGACGCCACGAACGGAATACAACGGTTTCGGTCTTGATGACACGGCAGCCGGTGACGCGCCGTTGCAGGTGCTTGACCGGACCGCCTGGAGCGAGGCGGTGTTCCGTGACGTGCCCGAGGCGTCGGTGGACTTTCAGTGTCTGCAACGCCTGGCCGAGGAGCGCGGCTGGCTATGGCGGGAGGTGGCCAGGGATACCGCCTACCAGATCGACACCCGCGGCCCTTTCGATGCTTACCAGACAAACCTTGGCCGCAACACCCGGCTGCGCTTTTTCAATCGGCGTAAGGTGCTTGAGGGCCTTGCCGAGGTCCGGCAGACCAACGCTTTCCCGGACGACATCAACCGCTTTTTCGAGCTGCTCAACGGCTTTCATCGCGACCGGTGGGGCCAGCCGTGTTTCAGTGACGCGAGCCTGGCGTTCCACCGGCGCTTTCTGGAAAACGTGCCTCTCGAAGGCGGCCAACCGCGGCTCAGCATTCTCTGGAGCGGCCCACAACCGGTCTCCGTACTGTATAACGTCGTTTACCGGGGCTGTCTCTACAATATCCAGTCCGGCTTCCTCGAACATTTTCACCGCAAGCTGGCGCTGGGCTCGTTACACTTGGGCTATGCCATCGAGGATGCTTTCCACGATGACGCGGTGCACCAGTTCGATTTGCTGGCCGGATCGGGCAAGAACTGTAACTATAAAAGGCCTATCGCGACGGACAGCTGCGAGCTGGTGTCCGTCATGCTGGTACGCAGTGCCTGGGCCAAAGGGCTGTACCGGCTCAAGGAACGACTCTGACGGTGGTCGGGCGCAGGGCCCGCCTCCGTTTTTCCGGGACAGTCTAGGGATTTCTGTATGGCGCGCACCGATATCGGTTCACGTTTGAGTGTCTGGTCACCGATCATTTTCCTGTTGGCGTTTACCGTTGGGACCTGGCCGGCGCTGGTCGGCATCGTCGAACGCTGGACAAAATGGAACGAGGCCTATTCCCACGGCTTCCTGGTCCTGGCGGTGTGCCTTGGACTGACGTACCGCAAACTCCGCCAGGTTCGCCCCCGCACCGGTTTCTACTGGCCCTGGATTTTGCCCCTGTTGTTGAGCGTTGCGGTCTACGCCGTTGGCAGCCTGCTCCTGATCGAGGCGTTCCAGCAGGTGGCCCTGCTGCCCATCCTGTTTTCGGGCCTGCTCGTTCAGTGGGGCTGGCGCCAGACGATTCCCTTCCTGATTCCCGTCGGCCTGATCGTCTTTACAATTCCATTCCTGGATTACCTCGCCTGGCCGCTGCAGCTGGTTACGGTGGCGGTGAACCAGCTCTTCTTTTCGCAGTTGGGCATCGATTTCTCGGTGGAGGGCGTTTTCGTCTATTTCCCGGGCGTAGGAGCGTTCGAGATCGCGCATGGGTGTTCCGGGCTGCGCTATCTGCTGGTGGGGCTGACGCTGACGTTCCTCTACGGTGAGCTTAACCTGCGCCACCTGCAGAGCCGCGTGATCCTGGTTGCGGTCGGTGTGGCGCTGGCGCTGGCGGCGAACTGGATTCGAGTGTTCGTCATCATCTACGTGGGCTACACCTCAGACATGACGTCGCCGCTGGTGAATCATCACGATACCTTTGGCTGGTGGGTGTTTGCCGGCACGTTGGTCCCGGTGTTCCTGATCGCGCGCTGGCTGGAACACCGTGAGGCCCGCCGGGATGAACGCACTGATGACCCGGCAAGCCGCAGTGAGTTCGGGGCAGGGCGGCTGCGGGTGTTTTCCGGGCTGGTCGCCTCTTCGGTACCGCTACTGGCGCTGGCTGCGCTTTTCCTGCCGACCAGCTTTGCCGAGGGGCATCGCCCGGTCGATCCCACGCACCGGAATATCCAGCTTGTCGATGGGGATGGCTGGATGCCGCTGTTCTCCAGCAACCTGGCCGGCTGGCAGCCCATCATCGAACAGCCGGATCGTCGCTTCGAGGCAACGTACGTCGAGCGGGACGGCATCGAGGATTCCGACGCCGCACAGCGCCCGCGCTACTTCGTGGGGCTGTACAGCTACGATTTCCAGCGCCCGGGAGCTGAGGTGGTGCAGTACGGCAACCGACTGTATGACGCCGAGCATTTCATCCCGGATCGGACGTTCAGCCTGGGGGAGGCGCCGGCCGGCACCCTGGCAGGGCTTTCCATCGCTGAGCGGGGGCAGGGGCAGCCGGTGTATCTGGCTTATGGCTATTACGTGGAAGGCCGCTGGGAGAGTTCTGAGCTCAAGGCCAAACTGGCCCAGCTGCCGGGCATGTTCAACCGGCGCAGCGACGCGTCGTTGTTGGTGATTGGGGTGACCTGCCAGGCGTGCGACGGGACGGAGTTGCTGGAAACGGCCGCGCCCGGGATCCAGTCCCAGGCGCGAGCCTATCTCGATCGTGTCTACGGTTCCCGTAGCCCCGGTGGCTGAGGGGCGATGGGCTAAACACTATTCGACAGTCTGAGACACCTCATCCGATTCGGGGCTTGTCAGGCCATCGCTGTCGACTGTTTGAACGGTGAAGTACCAGGTGCCGCTGTCCAGCCCGTCGAAGGTGTAGGACGTGTCCGCGGATGAGACTTCCACTGACTGATCGAGGTTACCGGAAGACTGCCCGTAGTTGATCAGGTAGTGATCGATCTCGCTGAGGTCGATCGACGAGCCGTCCAGGCGGGTCGAAGGCGCGGTCCAGGACAGGGTGACTTCGCCGGTCACATCGGTGACCGGAGGTTCCGGTTCGGTGGTTTCGCCTTCATCGCCACCGGTGTCGCCGGAAGTCGACTCCAGGGTGTAGGGATCCAGACCGCTTTCGTACGCCTGCAGGTTGGTCACGCCGCTGTCATTGGACACGGATGTGGCGTCGTCCCGGAAAGGAGCCAGCCCGTAGGCGATCTCCCAGGCGTCAGGGATGTCGTCCTCGTCGGAGTCCAGCGTGCTGGCGCTGCCCGGCTCGGCCGTGATGACAGTTCCGAGGACGTCCACCTCGCTGTTGTCCGCCTGATCCATGATGGTGAAATGGGCCTCGGCGCTGCCGGAACCTTCGAAGTACTCCATGGTGATTGGCACGGTTTCGCCGGCGGCCAGGCTTCGGCTGTAACTGAATTCCGTGGTCGGATGTTCGGACCAGTCGTCGATCACCAACTCGCCATCCAGGTAGAGACGGACCCCGTCATTGGTGTTGGTGATGAACTCATAGTCCCGCGAGCCGCTGCCGTGAGGCGCGGTGAACTGGCCCACCCAGCGCACGCTGAACTGATCGGACGGGGCGCCGCTGATCGGGGCGCTGCTGCCCCAGTCGAAATCGACGACGCCGTCGGTCCGGTAGCTGACGAAGGTGTCAAAGTCGGTGCCATCGAAGTACTGGCCCACGAAACCGGCAACGGTAGCCCCGGTGCCAGTATCCGGAACGTCTTCTTCGGGCACTTCATCGCTGCTGTTGGGGTCTGTGCCGGCCTGGTATTCCTCGAGGTTGCTGTAACCGTCGTCATCGGCATCCCTGGCCGCATCGGTGCCATCTCGCGGATCCAGGTTGTAGGCGAACTCCTGGCCGTCGGGGATGCCGTCACCGTCGGTGTCGGCGTTATTCTCGGACGTTCCGATCAGGAACTCGTCGGCGGCGGTCAGGAAGTCGCCGTCCGGGTCGGAAGCGGCGTCGTCGGAGTTGCTGGGGTCCAGGCCGTTGACGGTTTCCCAGTTGTCGTAGATGCCATCCAGGTCGCTGTCCATGGGCGGGAAGTCCGGGGCAAAGGCCAGCCCTTGCTCGGCGTCGAAATAGCCCACCCGGTAACCCAGGGAATAGGATTCCGCGGCGCTCTGGTCATCGTAATTGCTGGATTGTCCTTCGCTGTAGAGATATTCGCTGCCGATAATCTGCTGGGAAAGGCCCGGCCCTTCCCAGGCTACCGCGAAATGGTTGCCGCCGTTGCCCTGTTTGTGCCGGATCTCGAAGTAGTAGCGTTGCCCCCCCTCCAGCGTCTGGACGCCGGACGTCTGGGAGGCGTACTTGTCGAACACCTGCGGCTGGCTGTAGTTGGGAACCGATGCAATCTGCTGGATGTTGCCCGAAGACTCGTCGGAGCTCAGCCACAGTTGCGTCTCGTCATCACCCGCGAGGTGAAAGGTGTATTCCCCGCTGCTGGGCGCTTCGATGTAGCCTTTGACCAGGCTGCCGTAGTTGGTGCCCCTGGCCCCTTCATTAACGAGGCTGGTGATCTCTTCGACGCTGTTCGGGTTGTTGGGGTAGGCCTCGATGCTGGTCAGGTCGGCGACATCGGAGCCGCTGATGCCCGTCCAGATTCTCAGTTGAACATACCCCGGCTCACTGCTGGCGGGTATGGCTGCGGTTGGCGGTAAGTCCTGAACATCGTCAGAAGGCCATAACTGACAGCCGTGCATGAAAACGAGGGTGCCACCTATTAGGAAATGTTTTCCGTTGAGCATAAGTCACCTGAAATCAGCGCAGCGAGAATAGGTTACAAGAAGTATTGTTCCCCTCACCGACGCCTGCCACGTGAATTTAGGAATCTTTTGATCTTTGGGCTGTGACGTTATTCCGATAAACCATGAGCGAGGATTGTGCAGGCGTGGCTGATCCCGGGGCCGGAACAGGCTCCGGGATCAGCTTGATGCGTGTCATGTCAGCTCCGGCGACGGCCGGCCAGGAACAGCAGCCCCAGTCCCAGTGCCAGTAATCCCAAGGTTCCGGGCTCCGGTACCGTCATGATGCGCATGATGGAAAAGTCGCTCTGGTTGGTGCAGGCGCCGATACCGCACGTATCGGAGTAGAGCGCATCGAACGTGAGTGAGCCGATCAGGGTGTTGCCAAATATCGATCCCACCGAGACCAGCCCTGGCGAGCCGGTTTCGGCGCTGGACGCGGTGATGGCGGCGGAACTGCTGCTGCCGTCGATGGTTAGCGTCAGGAACTCATCGCCGGGGCTCATGTATTCATTTTTGAGAATCGCGACGCTGGAACTGCCATCAAGGAAGTAGGCCGTGATCCGGGCAATTTCCTCGACGTCGGAAAATTCCGGTCCATCGTACAGGAACGCCAGTGTGAAGCCGCCGAGCTCGAAGCCGCTGGCGGAGCTGGCGGTCAGGCTCTCACGCAGGCCAATCTCGTTGCCGGAGGCATCCCCGGCTACGCCAACGCCGGCTGCCGTAACGCCGTATTCGGTCTTGGTGCCCAACTCGCCACCCGTGGCGGTGAAGGTCAGGCCGCCGCCGTAACCGGAAGCGATATCAACGGCGTTGATCACCGTTGCGTTGAGCGTCGGCGCCAGCAGCATCCCTGTTGTCACTGCGAGAGCCAATCCTGCGGTTCTGATACCCATGGCGGAGCCTCCTCCTGCCGGTTCGGATACCAGAAAAACTGAGCCAGTAGCGTGCCATTCGCCTGGAATGATCAAAAAATCATCAAACTAGTACGTGTGTACAAAAACGGCATTGTAAAGAATGCTGACGGCCTCGAGCCCGCCGTTACAGCCGGGAGAGAATCTTCTCAGCGTCTTCGGAGCGCCCGGTGGTGCGGTAAACCTCCGCCAGATGCTGGGCTATCTCCGGGGTGTCCGGTGACAGGGCGTAGGCTTTTTCCAGCACGGGGAGGCTTTCCGTATGGTTCCCCTGTTGGAACAGGATCCAGCCGTAGGTATCGGCGACCGCGGCGGAGTCGGGCTCGAGACTGTATGCTTTCTCGGCAAGCGCCCGGGCGTCCTGTTTCCCGGATTCATGATACAGCCACGCCAGGTTGTTGAGCGCCACGACGTTCCGTGGTGAGCCCTGGAGAATCGACTGGTAGGCGTCGATGGCTTTCTTGCTCTCACCGACGGACTGGTACGCCATCGCCAGACGCAGCTCCAGGGAGGGGTTGTCGGGGTAGCGCCCGGTCGCGTTCTCCAGGGTGTCGATCGCGCGCTGGTTCTGGCCATGTTGCTGCAGCGCGCCCACGTACAGCAAAGTCAGGCGAGGGGAGTCGTCCTTGGCCAGCGCCAGCTCGTAAAGGTCGGCCGCTTTGCCGTAGTTTTCCTGCTCCTTTTCGTAGGTCGCTTCGACCAGGTAGGGCGTCGCGGAATCCGGGTGAGCCAGTCGCGCGTCTCGGATCAGCTCCCGGGCCTTGTCCGGGTTGCCCGCGTCGAAATACGCCCTGGCGGTTTGCAGGGTGACTTTCTCGTTGTCGGGGAAAAGCACCTGGGCCCGTTGCATGATGGCCAGGGCGGCCCTGGTGTCCTCTTCCTGCAGCTTGGTCCCGGCTACGCCGCCGTAGATGTCGGCCACCGCCTGGGTGTGCGGTGACAGCTCGGTCTCGCTGACCGGTTCGAGCAGGCGCGCGGCCAGCTCGTCAGCCCGGGTGATGTTCTGGGCGCGCAGCGCCAGCTCCAGCAGCGCCAGGCGTGGTGCCACGGCGTCCGGGTGTTCCTGGGCGACCGACTCCAGATATTGGCGCAGCGCGTCCGGCGAGCTGACCTGGGCCAGCCCCTGGATGGACTGGCGGTTGTCCGGAGTCCTGGCAATTGCGGCCTTAAACTGCCTGGCCGCTTCCTCCGGGTTGCCTTCGGTGGCCGCCAGGGCCCCCAGCGCGTTATTGGCCCGTGGGTCGGTATCGGACAGTTCCAGGGCCTGCTGGTAATACTGTCGGGCCTGGTCGTTATCGCCGCCGGCGGCGGCCAGACCACCGCTGATGATCCGCGCACTGACGTTGTCCGGCTGTTCCTTGACCCAGGCGGCGGCCGATTCCTCGGCGGCCGGGATATCACCGGCCTTGGCGTAGGCGTCGACAATCAGGGCCCGGGCCTGGTCGTTGTCTGGCGCTGTATCCATCACGGCCGACGCCTGTTCGATGGCATCCGCGGTCTGGCCCTGGCCGATCAGATAGCGCGCGTAGCGCAACCGCAGGTCGGTGTTCTCGGGATTCAGCTCAAGCGACTTCTCGATGTACTCGCGGCCGGCCACGGTGTCGCCGGCGGCCAGTGACGCGATACCCATCAGCGCCAGTACGCCCGGGTCGGCCTGTTCGTCGCTCAGGTTTTCAAGCAGTTCCCGGGCCTGTTCGGGGCGTTGCAGACGCAGTTGGGCGGCCGCCAGCAGTTTGCTCGCAGCGGCGGAATCCTGGGCCTGGGCGATGGGGGCGAGCAGCTCTTCGGCTTCTTCCACCCGGCCCTGCTGGAAACGGATCATGCCCAGCATGACCGAGCTCTGGACGTGGTGGGGCACCTGCTTGAGGATCTCGTTGAGGTAGCGTGCGGCTTCCGGCAGGTTGCCCTGGTGATAGGCCTCCTGGGCGGCGGCGAAGTTGCTCTTGACGGTACCCGGTGCCGATTTGGCGAGGATTTCTTCGTAGACGAAGGCTTCCGACGATTTACCCTGTTCCCGCAGGACTTCGATCAGCGAGGAGATGGTCGTGTACTTGCGGTAGGTCATGATGTCGTACTGGCCGATATCTTCCAACGCTCGGATGTAGGCTTCTTCGGAGGTGTTCCACTGTTCCCGCGCCTTGGCCAGTTGGGCCTTCCACAGCCACAGCTCCGGGTAGTTGGGGTCAATCTCGGTAGCCTTGGCGATCCGCTGATCGGCCTGGGCGCTGTCATCCCGGGCATGGGCCACCTTCGACAGCCCGATCAGGGCCGGGACCGAAGAGCCGTCGGCGTCGAGGGCCGATTGATAGGCCTGTTGGGCAGAATCCAGCTGCTTTTCGTCGAGGAAAATATCGCCCCGAAGCAGGTCCGCCTGGACGGCCTGGGTGCGGTCCGGATTGTGAAGGCCCTTGAGCGCTTCGAGTGCCGCTTCGCTCTGGCGGCGCATCAGGTGAGTGCGGGAAAGGATCAACTGGATGCGGTTGTGGACGCTGTCCGGGGTGTTCTCACCGTCGAGTCGTTTGTCGATCTCCTTGACCTGGCGGGCGGCCGTCACCGCGTCTCCGGCTTCCACGAGGTTGTCGACAATGATGAAGTAGGGTTCGACCTCACCGGGATTCAGCTCGATCGCGCTGCGGGCTTCCAGGGTGCTGGCCTTGAGTTCGCCCTGGCGCTGGAAGAAACGGGCCTGATCCAGGTGGCTCAGGTACTGGATCTCCTGTTGGCTCATTTCTTCTTCGCCGTCACTGCAGCCGGTCAGGAACAACAGCATCGCCGAAGCCAGCAGGGTAATGCGGAACAACATCTTCAGGGTCATGGAAAAGTCCTTGTCATGCACTCGCCGGAAAGTCCTTGCCCGCCCGCATCACGCGTCTGAGACGGCGGGGGAGGTCTCGATCTTGTATTTGTCGGTCAGGTTGTAGAGCGTGGGCCGGGTGATCCCCAGCAGCCGCGCCGCCTGAGCCATATTGTAGTTGCTGGTCTGGAGGGCATGGTTGATGGCGCCGCGCTCGGCCTCTTCTCGGACCTGTCGCAGGTTCAGGACGTTGCCGTCGTGGGCCACCTGTTCCGAGCGCAGTTGCAGGTCCTTGGCGGTCACGCGCTTGCCTTCGGCCATGATGGTCGCCCGCTTGATCTTGTTGATCATCTCGCGGACGTTGCCGGGCCAGCCGTAGCACTGGATGGCCTGGATGGCATCGTCGGCAAAGCCCAGTTGGGGACGTTCCAGTTGCCGGCTGAGGGTTTTCAGCAGCGACTGCGCGATCACGATGGCGTCACCGTCCCGCTCGCGTACGGCGGGCACTTCCAGGGTGATTTCGCTGATGCGGTAGTACAGGTCTTCGCGAAACTCGCCGCTGGCCACCAGTTGTTCCACGTCCCGGTGGGTGGCGCAGACGACGCGTACGTCGACCTCCACAGGATTGACGCTCCCGACGCGGTCGATGACGCGCTCCTGCAGGAACCGCAGCAGCTTGGCCTGAAGCGGCATGGGCATGTCCCCGATTTCGTCCAGGAACAGGGTGCCGCCGTTGGCCATCTCGATCTTGCCCTTCTTGCTCTGGGTGGCGCCGGTGAAGGCGCCTTTCTCGAAGCCGAAGAGTTCGCTTTCCAGCAGATTTTCCGGAATGGCGGCGCAGTTGATGGCCGCAAAGGTGCTGCCGGCGCGATGGCTGAGGTCATGGATGGCGCGGGCCAGCAGCTCCTTGCCGGTACCGGTCTCGCCCATGATCAGGGTGGTGACGTCCGCCGGTGCGACTTTCTCGACCATGCGGCACAGGGAGATCATCTGCGGGCTGGCGGCGACAATCCCCTTGATGGAGGTGCCGTTGCGGTTGAGCACCAGCTCGCGGTTTTCTTTTTCCAGCTCCGCCAGACGGAACGCGCGGTTGACGACAAAGGTGAGGATGTCGGGATCCAGCGGCTTCTGATAGAAGTCACTGGCCCCCATGCCGATGGCCCGCACGGCGTTTTCCCGGTCTTCCCGGCCGGTAACCACCACGACCTTGGTGTTGGGCGCCAGGCGAATGATGTCTTCCAGCAGGATAAAACCTTCTCTGGCACCCCCCGGGTCGGGCGGGAGCCCCAGATCCAGGGTGACCACTTGCGGCTCGAAGCGGCGTAGCGAAGTCAATGCGGATTCCCGGTCGCTGGCCACCATGACTTCGATGCTGTCGTTGAAGCACCAGCGCATTTGGCTTTGCAGACCCGGGTCATCCTCAACAATCAGTAGACGTTTATCCACGACCGAACCAAATCCTTTTATCTGATCTGTGACGTCTGGTGCTGCAGCCCGCCTGACCTGCGTCGGCGTGGCCTGGAAGGCGATAAGCCCTGAACACCACGATACGAGTTTTTCGATTATTGATTAGATGAGTCTAGCACTGATTCTGGCTGTATTTTGACGCGAAATAAACATTGGTGTGGTTTTGTCGGCAAAAATGCCGAAAATTTGACAATTGTTTAAAATGCGTTCGAAAACCGACGCTCAGTCGATCAGTGAATGCTCTAGCCGCTCTCCGCCAGTTTCGGTTCGGTCGGTTCGGAATCCGACGCGCGGGTGTCCGGCCGCCCCAGCGGCAGACGCACGGTGAAACACGAACCCAACCCGGGCTCGCTCGTGACGTCGATGTTGCCGCCGATCTGGCGCACGTATTCCCGGGCCTGGTAGGCGCCGATGCCCATGCCCGCCAGGCCCTTGGTGCTTTCGAACGGCTTGAACAGCTTCATCTTGATGAACTCCTCGCTCATGCCTGAGCCGGTGTCCTGGATAAAGATGACCACGTGGTCGGAACTCTGCTTGACCGTCAGGGCCACCTCGCCGGCTGGCGGTGTGGCGTCCTGGGCATTCTGGATAATGTGCCCGAGCACGCTGTGTAGCTGCTCCGGGTCGCCCTCTACCCAGATGGGCTGGTCGCCGGGCTGATAGCTCGGGTGTGGTTCGCTGCGGGCGTGATAGTGGACCAGTTCCGACAGCAGGTTGTTCAGCTCGATTGACTGTACCGGTAAGTCCTCCCGCGCCGGCCGGCGGATATGGTCGACCAGACCTGACATTTTCGTCACCGCGTGTTGGGTGGTGCTGATCATGTCGTCCACGAAGGCCGGGTTGTGGCGGTGCTTCTCGGCGTTGCGCACCATCAGCGACAGTTGGGCGATCATGGTTTTCAGGTCGTGCACCAGGAAGGCGGACGTCTTGGATACCGCCTCGAACTGCATGGCCCGCGAGAGTCGGTTCTGTGCATCCGCCTGGGCCAGCACGTTACAGGTCTGGCGCGCCACCACGCGGATCAGGTCGAAGTTCTCCCAGTTCAGTTCGACCCGGGCGTAAGGCGAGCCGATCAGGCAGATGCCGTAGAGCTCCTCGCCCAGGTACAGCGGGATGATCAGCCAGCCATCGGGGAAGCGCAGAACGGCGTCGGGGATTTCCAGCAGTTCGTAGCGCACCGGGTCCTGATGGTATTCGGACAGGTCGATGATCCACTCCTTCTCCCTGAAGAAGCCGATCATGTTGGCGTCACCGTCGATCAGTGTGTGCCGCGGCGGCGTCATGTTGACGCTGGAGTAGAGCACGTAGTTGCCGTCGTTGTCCCGAACCCAGAGGGCGCCGGCGTTGCTTTCCACCAGGTCGGCCATGATCCGCACCACCCGTTCCGGCAGCGGTGGATCTTCCGTCAGGTTGGCGAAAATCTGCGTCATCTTCAGCCATTCCTCGCGGTAGTCGTACTTGTAGTCGAAGAAGTTCTGGCTGATGAAAATCATCAGGCGGGCGCGGAAACGGCTGGAACTGAGCAGGGCGGCGAACAGCACCAGGAAGATCGACAGGAAAAGAACCTGCAGCGCCTCGCCCCAGGCGCCGCCCAGGGCCCGCACGTAATAGCCGCCGAATGCGACGAACAGCAGGTAGCTCCCGGCGAACGCCAGGGCACCCACGTGGAACACGGCGTTGCGTGAGAGCTGGAAATCCACCGGCTGCTTGCGGGTGTTGATCACGTTGACGGCGAACAGCGGCACCAGGAAGGCGTTGACCGCGCCGCGGGCGGACCAGAAGGAGTTGGAGATCTGGCCGAAGAGCAGGGCATCGGCGTACATGAAGAAGTCGTAGGCGAAGATTCCGCCGATGCCGATGCACAGGTACTTCATGCTGGAGCGGCCGAAGGTCAGGGAGTTGCGCCAGATCTGTTCGATCAGGCAGATCCCCAACAGCGAAAGGGTGATCTGGCCGACGATCTTGGTCTTGCCGTCCAGCAGTTGCCAGCCCAGGGCGTATTCGAAGAGGCCGCTGATCAGCAGTACCGCGATCAACAGACCAATACTGGTGCCCAGCACCCGGCGCAACCGACCGGCCAGTACGCCGGAACGGCTCCCGTCACGGATCAGGGCGAAGAGCACCGCGACCCAGGCGCCGTCGCGCACCAGTTCGAGCAGGTAGCGGATGAAGAAAGGCGGCTGATTCCAGATCAGCTGACCGACGAGGGAGGCCGCCCAGATGGTTGATACCATGGCGGCCAGCATCAGCGCGCGGTCGGTGTTGCGTCGCAGGTATTTCGAGCTGACCAGGATCGCCAGGGCTGCGAAAGCGAGAGCGGCAGCTGAATGGCTCACCAGGCTGAAGTCGATGGTCATGGCTGCACTCGTCCCGTGAGCTCCCAAAACACAGACTGGAATCGTTTATTTTCGAATCAGTATAGAGGCAAACCATCCGGGCTTGCATGTGGTCGGGCGACCGTGCCTCAGACCGGGTGCTTGTTCTCCCGATAATAGCGGAAGATTTCCTTCAGCGGCCGTTTCGGCTTGAAGCCAAAGGTGTCCCGGAAAGCCCGCCCGTCGATGATCACCGGATACTTGAAGAAGCTCATCAGGTACGACGGAAAGCTTTTCAGGCCCAGCAGTCGGGCGATTGTCCGCGGCAGAGACGGTGGAATCGACGGAATCGGCACCCGCCGGCACCCGCTCAGGTCCAGGGCGTGCTGGTAGGCGATCCAGTCGTCCGGCGCTACGTTGAAGACGCCGCGGTGGCTCTTGCGATAGGCCAGGACGATGGCGTCGGCCATGTCGTCGATGTGGATGAACTGCATCATCGGCGAGAATCCGGCCAGCACTGGCGCCCGACGGCTCGCCAGCAAGGTACTGATCGAGTTGCGCACGCCCGGGCCGACGATGTTGCAGGGCCGCAGCAGCGTGATGTTCAGGTCCGGGTAGCGCCAGAGGTAGATGTTGGCCAGGTTTTCCAGTTCCACCGAGTCGATCAGGTCCATGCTCAGGCCGGCGCTCTTGAGCGGGGCCTGCTCGTCGATCAGCGCGGGGTTGTAGGCCGTCGCGCCGTAGACGTGGTAGGTGGACAGGATCACCACCCGATGAATGCCGTACTTGTGCGCCAGGTCGAGCAGTTTCTGGCTGCCCAGCACGTTGGCGTTGTAGCGTCGCATCCGGGTTTCCTGGCTGGACATGATTCGCCCCAGGTGGATGATGCCCTCGAAGTCGTAGCGCCGGAACAGGTCCTCGAACACCCGTTTGTTGAAGTCGATGCAGTAGCTGGGAACGTCATCCCCCAGGTAGACCTGCTCGCGGAAGTCCACGGCCACCAGGTGAAAGTCGTCGCGCAGCCGATTGATCACCTGCTGGGCGAGCGCGCCGGCGGCACCGGTGACCAGGATTGCGGGTTTGCTTGAATTGGCCATCAGAACAACCTTTTCCTCTCGCTCAGCCCCTGGTTGATCAGCTCGCTGATCTCCGCCTTGACGACCTCGACCCGCTCGGTGACTTTTTCCTCGGGGATGTCGGCATTGTCGAAATACATGGGCTTGCCGAACTTCAGGTAGACCTTGGCGGGCAACACAAACGGCACCGCCACGGGCACATACGGCAGCCCCAGCGCCTTGGCCAGGGGGCGGAAGTTGGCCAGAGCCGGGATGGTCTCCTCGCAGCCCACCACGCCGACCGGCACGACGGTGGCGTTGTACTGCATGGCCAGACGCATGAAGCCATTGCCGAAGCGCTTGAGCTGGTAACGATCGCGATAGAGCTTGCCGGAACCGCGGATGCCTTCCGGAAAGACGATCACCGCCTCGTCGTTGGCCAGCATCTTGGCGCAGTTGACCGGATCGCCAAGCACCGCGCCAAGCTGGTTCAGCATGTTGCCGACGTAGGGCACGGTGGGAAAGAAGCGCTCGATCATGGCCCGCGGAATGCGCGGACGATCCTGCCGCGAGGCAAGGGCGAAGGCGATCAGGATGCCGTCGATCGGCAACTGGCCGCTGTGGTTGGCAATCAGCAGCACGGGCCCTTCAGCGGGCACGTTCTCGACACCTTCCGCCTCGACCCGGAAGTACTTGCTGTAGACCTTCTGGGCGACGGAAAAGCCGATCTTGAGGGTGTCGTTATGGATGCCCCAGGGGTCGTAGCCGAGGGAGCCCAGTGGCTTGCGGATCCGGTTGATCTGGTCGTCGAGGGATTGGGAGACCAGCTTGTCCTTGATAAACGATCTCAGGCTCATCGGCGCTTCCAGGTTTGCCTCGCTGTTGTGGTTGTCTGTTTCGGATCAGCCGGTTATGGGGCTGTCCGTGACGGGGGCTGACCCGTACGGTGCAGGATGCGTGCCTTCTGTGTCACTCCCGCGTCAGCACCAGTTCTGTCGTGTGCGATTGCCCTTGCATTAAACGGACGCAGTCCGGATAGGCATTGGCGGTTTCGACGCACAGCATGGTTTTCCAGGCCGCATCGGGAAAATCCGACAGCCGTTGGGCTTTCTCGGGACCCGGATTCCAGACCACGGTCGACAGGCTGCCCTGAGTTTCCAGGCGCGTAGTGACGCCGGGCGCCTGCACCAGGATGGGGCTGCTGCCCTGGTAGATGCGATCGGTTTCACCCTCGAAACGCACCGGGCCGGATTGGGTTTTCTCGCGCCAGTCATCCAGCGTATCGGTGTAAGTGACACCGTCGAGGCCCGCCAGTGCCGTGCTGTCGACGGCGTCGGAGGGCAGGTAGGTGTGCAACGCTTCGGTGTAGGTGATGTCGGTCTGGCCCGTGTTATGCGTGGTTAACGTCACGACGCATTGCGCCTGGGAAAAGCGGAAACGGATCTCGCCGCGCAGGGGCCAGTCGCCGTGTTCACGGGAGGCCTCTTTACCTGAGACGTCGGCCGCGTCCAGGGTCAGGGCCAGCTCGACCGAGTCTTCGGATTCGATAATGTCCAGCAGCGTCCAGGGGGTGGCGCGGGCAAAACCGTGGGCCTGTGAGGATGCAATCCGGTGGACCACCGCGGGCGGGTTCCGCGCGGGGTCGCCGAACCAGGGCCAGC
The DNA here is from genome assembly GCF_011421605.1 of Marinobacter sp. JSM 1782161. Lineage (NCBI taxonomy): Bacteria > Pseudomonadati > Pseudomonadota > Gammaproteobacteria > Pseudomonadales > Marinobacteraceae > Marinobacter > Marinobacter sp. JSM 1782161. The sequence continues at coordinate 846,373 of NZ_WSSA01000002.1, read as the reverse complement.
ACACCGGGATGCCGCCGCGAATGGCCTTGCCCGGCGTGAAGCGGGTGTCGGGGCTGAGCCAGAGCCAGTTCGATTCGCCGGTCGGGGCAAAATGGGTCAGGTGGGCACCCTGAAGAAAGACCCGAGCGCTGAATGCCGGGTGCTTGATGTCGATGGCGTCGAGATCGCCGACCGTGATCGACGTGGCAAAAATAGGCTCGGCTTTGCTTGAAGTCATCCAGATACATCCTGTGTACGCATATGCTGTCATCGGGACTGTTTGAGTCTCGGATCGATTGTGATCATAGTGGTGGCGTCCGGCACCTGGCCAGCCCTGATGGGAATTTAGGGTTACGCCAGCCCCACAGCCGGTCGTCTATACCGTGTTGGTGAAAGGAGGAGCCTGCATGAGTGTCCTGTTTCTGCTGATCAGCGCCCTGGTGCTGATTTACTTCGGGTTGGGCGGCGCCGTCGCTGCCGTGATCATGGCCGTGGCCACGCTGTTCGGCATGTACGAGGATCACTGGCACATCCTGAGCATCCTGTTCGGTGGTGCCGGCCTGGCCCTGGCCATTGTGCTGGTCATGCCCGGCAACCTGCGGCGGGACAAACTGAGCCGGCCGCTGCTGGGCTGGGTGAAGGGGCGTCTGCCAGCGCTTTCGGACACCGAGGCCGAGGCCCTCAAGTCCGGAAGTGTCGATTGGGATGGCGAGCTTTTCTCAGGTCGCCCTGACTGGTCCCGGCTGCTCAATACCACCCACGCACACCTGACCGAGAAGGAGCAGGCCTTCGTCGACGGCCCGGTCGATACCCTGTGCGGCATGCTCGACGACTGGCAGATCACCAACGAACTCTATGACCTGCCCAGGGAAGCCTGGGATTTCATCCGGCAGGAAGGCTTCTTTGGTCTGGTGATTCCCGAGGAATTCGGTGGCAAGGGGTTTTCCGCCACGGCTCACTCGGAAGTCGTGATGAAGATTTCCACGCGCAGCGTCTCTGCGGCGGTGACGGTGATGGTGCCCAACTCCCTGGGGCCCGGCGAGTTGCTGATGCATTACGGCACCGACGAACAGAAACAGCATTACCTGCCGCGCCTGGCCAAGGGCGAGGAGATCCCGTGCTTCGCTCTGACGTCGCCTGTGGCGGGTTCCGACGCCGGAGCCATCCCGGACAAGGGTATCGTCTGCCGTGGGCAGTGGAATGGCGAAGAGGTTCTGGGCCTGAAAGTGACCTGGAACAAGCGCTACATCACGCTGGCCCCGGTGGCGACGCTGATTGGGCTGGCAATCAAGGTCTATGACCCGGAAGGTCTGATGGGCGGCGATGAGGACCTGGGTGTGACCTGCGTGATGATTCCCCACGACCTGGACGGCGTCCACCACGGGGCCCGGCATCTGCCCATGAACACCGTGTTCATGAACGGGCCCACCTGGGGCGAGGATGTGTTCATCCCGTTGAGTCAGGTCATCGGCGGCGAAGGCATGGTCGGCCAGGGCTGGACGATGCTGCTGGAGTGCCTCTCCATCGGCCGTTCCATCTCGCTCCCGGCGCTGGGTACGGGGGCCGGCAAGCTCGCCAGCCTGACCACCGGCGCCTATGCCGGCATTCGCGAACAGTTCGGCCGTTCGATCAGTCATTTCGAAGGCGTGCAGGAGGCCATGGAGCCCATCGCCGGCTACACCTACATGATGGATGCGGCGCGACTGCTGACCTCCGGCATGCTGGACCGGGGCGTGCGGCCCGCGGTGCCGTCGGCGGTCCTCAAATACCGCAACACCGACCTGATGCGCAAAGTCATCAACAACGCCATGGACGTGGTGGCTGGCCGGGGCGTCATCACCGGGCCGCGCAACTTCCTGGCGCGCGCCTATCAGGCCGTGCCCATCGGCATCACGGTAGAGGGGGCCAACATTCTCACGCGCAGCCTGATGATCTTCGGGCAAGGCGCGATCCGCTGCCATCCATACATCGTCCAGGAAATCGAAGCCGCCGGCATGGACGACGAGCGGGAAGCCGTGAACGCCTTCGATGACGTGTTCTATACCCACATGGCGCACACCACCCGCAACGGCCTGCGCACCTTCGTGTTGGGGCTCAGCCAGGGCTGGCTGGAGCCGGTGCCCGGCCGGGGCGGTTTACAGCGCTACTATCGCCAGCTGGCGCGTTTTGCCTCCGCCTTTGCGGTGCTGACCGACGTCACGCTGCTCACCATCGGTGGCGGGCTCAAGGCCCGGCAGCGGCTGTCCGGCCGCATGGCCGACTGTCTGGTAGCGCTGTATTACGCGTCCGCGATCATCAAGCAGTGGCACGAGGAAGGCTATCCGGAGGACAACCGCTCGGTTGTCGAGTGGGGGCTGCAGCGCTGCCTGTTCGATTTTCAGACCAGCATGAAGGCACTGGTGGAGAATTTCCCGGTCAAGGCGTTGCGCTGGCCGCTCAAGGTACTGGTGTTCCCGACCGGTGCCCGCCTGAGTCCGCCGGACGACCGGTTGGGTGAGCGCGTGGCGCTGTCCATCGTGCGCGACGGTCCCATGCGTGAGCGTATCGTGCGCGGTGTCTACCGGCCGGAGAAACAGAACGATCCGGTTGGACGCGTGCTGCACGCCTATCGTCTGGCCAACGAAACCCGCGACACCCGGGATCGCCTGAACGACGCCATCCGCAAGACCGATCCCGATGAGCTGCAGGATATCGAGATGCTCATGGCCCACCAGCGGGATGAGCTGGTGGATTGGGCGATCGAGAAGAATTACGTGCGTGAAGACGAACGTGAGGCCCTGCTCGAAGCGCTGGGTGCCCTGTACGACGTCATCCGGGTCGATGCCTTCGACGGCGACGCTATCCGCTCCCTGGCGGAGTGCGCTACCGGCAAGCTTCGGGAGATCGAGCGGCCCTGATCCGTAGGCAACATTGCTTATCGGTAGGTCGGATAAAAAGCGGGCGGATCGGCGGGTTTCATCGTAAACTCCGCCGATCTACCGTGAGGAAACTGTCATGTCCGACCTGCCGTTCGACGCCGCTGAAGCCAGGGATCTGCTGGCCGGCCGTCCACCAGCCAACCTGGACCTGTGGCTGGACGACGTGGCCGGGCAGTTGGCCGAGTTCGGCTGGACGTCCCAGTCATTGCTGCCGCACCTGTCGACCGAGACCCTGTCGGCCTTGCGCCAGGAAGTGGAAACCCTCAACCGGACCGAGGCCCTCGACCGGGCCGGGGTGGGGCGGGGCAAGGATCACGCCCACGACCGTTCGGTGCGGCGCGACCGCATCGCCTGGCTCAATGGCGAGACCACTGCCCAGGGCGACCTGTGGCGCTTGCTGAATGCGCTCCAGCAGGGGCTCAACCAGCGTCTGTTCATTGGCTTGAAGCGATTCGAATGCCATTACGCCACTTATGGGGCGGGCGATTTCTATCGTCGTCACCTGGACAGCTTCCGTGGGCGTTCGTCGCGCATCGTCAGCCTGGTGCTGTACCTCAACGACGACTGGCGGCCGGAAGACGGCGGGCTGTTGCAGATCTACAACCGGGAAAACCCCAACGAGGTCTGCGGCAGTGTGTTGCCTGAAGCCGGGCGCGTGGCGCTGTTCATGAGCGAGGATGTTCCCCACGAAGTGCTGACCGCCCAGCGCACGCGGTACAGCATCGCCTGCTGGTTCCGGCGTGACCCGATCCAGGGCCTGGCGCTGTAGATTCGTGTCCGGCAGATCAGGGATTACGCGGCTGGGCCCGATTGCCTGAAAAAGTCGTTGATGCGCCCGAAGGGGCCTGATAACATGCGCGCCGCATCTGAGGGGAACACCCTTGGATCGATATGGTGGCTCCGCTGGTGCCTCCGCAACGATAAACCGTGAACCCGGTCAGGCCCGGAAGGGAGCAGCCGCAGCGGTGGACTTGTGTGCCGGAGTGTCGCTGGTGGAGCCACCCCCAGTTTTCCTCCCCTGTTTCTCCTATTCCTGATGTATCCAGCGCGCTTGCGATGGTCGATTCGTTGTGCCTGATCGCGCGGTTTCATGCGTGTCATCAGCGGCTTTGGCGCGCCGGCGTTCCTTCTTATCAAGGGCTGTCCATGCTATCGTTAAGCCCGATTTAAACCGGACGTGACGCATTCGATGAGCTATCAGGTTCTGGCCCGGAAATGGCGGCCAAAAACGTTTCAGGACATGGTGGGCCAGGAGCACGTGCTCAAGGCACTGGTGCACGCACTGGACCACGAACGGCTGCACCATGCCTATCTTTTCACGGGTACGCGGGGTGTGGGCAAGACCACCATCGGTCGCCTGCTGGCGCGCTGCCTGAACTGCGAAACCGGAATCACCTCATCGCCCTGTGGCGAGTGCAACACCTGCCAGGAAATCCTCGGCGGGCGCTTCGTCGACCTGATCGAGATCGACGCCGCCTCCCGTACCAAAGTGGAGGACATGCGCGAACTGCTGGACAACGTCCAGTACGCGCCGACACGCGGCCGCTTCAAGATCTACCTGATCGACGAAGTGCACATGCTCTCCAACTCCAGTTTCAACGCGCTGCTGAAGACGCTGGAAGAGCCGCCCGATCACGTCAAGTTCCTGTTCGCCACCACCGATCCGCAGAAACTGCCGGTGACGATCCTGTCGCGCTGCCTGCAGTTCAATCTCAAGCGGATGACGCCGGAGCACATCGTCAGCCATTTGCACCACGTGCTCGAACAGGAGCAGATCCCGTTCGAGGATCCGGCCCTGTGGCTGCTGGCCCGCGCTGCGGACGGCAGCATGCGGGACGCCCTGAGTCTGACGGACCAGGCCATCGCCTTTGGCAACCAGAAGCTGGCGGCGAGCGATGTCAGTGCCATGCTGGGTACCATCGACCAGCGCGACATCCAGAAGATCGTGGGCGCCCTGGTCAAGGGGGACGGCCCGGCCATGCTCACCGAGGTGAACCGGATCGCCGAATTCTCGCCGGACTACGCGGTGATCCTCAGCGATCTCCTGTCCCTGTTCCATCGGGTGACCCTGGAGCAGGTGGTGCCGGGCAGCGCCGACAACGCCATGGGCGATGCGGACCAGGTCAAATCCATCGCCCGTGAAGTCAGCGCCGAGGATGCCCAGCTTTTCTATCAGGCCGCGCTGATCGGCCGCAAAGACCTGACCATCACGCCGGACGCCCGTATGGGCTTTGAAATGGCGCTGTTGCGGATGCTCACCTTCCGCCCCGGTAGCGAGCGGCGCGATCCGCCGACTATCCGCTCGCAGGGCCAGGGTGCCTTGGACGAGCGCAGCGGCGCCCAGGAAGACTCCGAACCCGCGCCTGCGCCGGCGGCACCAGAACCGGCTTCCCGGCCCTCTGTACCCGAATCCGCTGCACCCGAGCCGGCGAGCCCGCGCCAGGAGGCCCCGGCACCACCGGCTGACAACGCGGGGGCGTCACAGCCGGAACCGGCCCCGACACCGGAGCCGCAAGCGGCAGCGCCCGCGGCCGGCGAAGGGCACTCGGCCGGTGAAGCGCCCGCAGCCGGTGAAACGCCGGCGGCCGATGAAGATGAAAAGGAGCCTGAGCGGGGCGATCCGGCTCCAACTCAGGCACAGGCGCCTGCGCCTCAGCCGACTCCCGAGCCTCAGCCGCAGAGCGGCCCCGAGGACGTTCCGCTGAGTGCCTATGATGATCCGTCGCTGACCTCAGGCGATTACGACGAGTCGATGTCCATGGACGCGGCGCCACCGGCGCCAGCTGAACCTGAGCCTGAGTCTGCCCCGATGCCGGAGCCGGCTCCCGAGCCTGCGCCAGCTGCGGCCGAACCCGCCAGACCAACTGCGACGGCGGCCATCGAAGCTGGTGATGCCGCCGCTGCGAACGAGGAAACGCGGGCGAGCGTCGATCCGGCCGAGTTTGAATGGCAGCGGGATTTCCGGGTGCTTGGACTGTCCGGCATGGCCGGCAACCTGGCCAGTCAGGCGGCGTTCCGGCGCGAGGGCGCCAGCGTCGTGTTGACCCTGGATTCCGGTCATGCGCGTCTGCTGACTGAGCGCCACCGGGAACGCATCGGTGAGGCGCTGAACGCGTTTTTCGGCGAGTCGCTCAAGCTGACGGTCGAGGAAGGGGAGTCCGGCCCGGAAACGCCGGCGGCCTTCGCCGAGCGCGCCCGGGTGGCCCGGCAACAGGCCGCCGAGGCGTCCATTGCCGAGGACCCGATCGTACAGAATATTGTGCAGCGCTTTGACGGCACGATTGTCGAAGGCAGCATCGAACCCGTGAAATAGGCGTGTGTCTAAGGAGCTGTACCGCGGCTCCGGGTTGAAATCGGCACCTTCATGCCGCATTCAATCCACCAGCACCGGAAACATTCGAATACCGAGGTATCTGTCATGATGAAAGGTATGGGCGACCTGATGAAACAGGCCCAGCAGATGCAGGAAGAGTTCAAGCGCATGCAGGAAGAGGCCGCCAAGGCCGAGGTGACCGGCGAAGCCGGCGCGGGCCTGGTCAAGGTGACCATGACCGGTCGCCACGACGTGCGCAAGGTGGATATCGACCCGTCCCTGCTGTCGGAAGACAAGGAAATCCTGGAAGACCTGCTGGCGGCCGCCGTCAACGACGCGGTGCGCCGTGTCGAGGAAAACCAGAAGGAACGCATGTCCGGCATGGCGTCGGAAATGGGCATGCCGCCCGGATTCAAGATGCCGTTCTGAGGCGCACGGACTCCATCCTGAGGAACTGTAATGGCATTTAGTCCCCTGGTTGACGAGCTGGTCGAGTCCCTGCGCTGTTTGCCCGGCGTGGGCCAGAAGACGGCTCAGCGTATGGCCTTCCATCTGCTGGAACGTGGCCGCGAAGGTGGCGAGCGGCTGGCGGGCGCGCTGCAGAACGCCATGAGCGGCGTGCGCCGCTGCGAATCCTGCCAGAATTTCGCCGATACCGAGCTTTGCAACCTGTGCGCCAACGAGAAGCGCCGCACCGGCACCCTCTGCGTGGTAGAGAGCCCATCCGACCTGCTGGCCATTGAGCAGGCCGGTTACTACGAAGGCAGCTACTTCGTGCTGATGGGCCACCTGTCGCCGATCGATGGCATCGGGCCGGAAGAGATCGGCATCGAGCGCCTGCTGCGTCGCATTCGCGACGAGGGCGTCAAGGAGCTGATCCTGGCCACCAATCCCACCGTCGAGGGCGAGGCCACCGCGCACTACATCGCCGACCGGCTGGACGGCCAGGACGTGCTTATCACCCGGCTTGCCCATGGTATCCCGGTCGGTGGCGAACTGGGCTACGTCGACGGCTTCACCCTGGGTCATGCCTTCCGCGGGCGCAAACCCCTGGCGGAATGACCCCGCGGTCCTTCATGTCTTTGCCTACCCAATCCGATAAGGATGTCCCATGACCCAAGCAAGCCGTGTACGCTGGATCGAGTCGCCGGCGGAGCTGGACCAATGGCTGGCGGCCTCGCCGGACCAGCCGCTGTCCCTGGATACCGAATTCGAACGGGTCAGCACCTTTTTTCCGATACCCGGGCTGATCCAGGTCGGGCTTGGCGACGATCTGCGCCTGGTCGAGCCGTCGGTTGCCGAGGCGTCGTCCGGTTTCCGTGCCTGCATTGGCGATGATCAGCGCCCGAAGTTGCTTTACGCCATGAGCGAGGACCTGGAGCTGTTCCGTCACTGGCTCGACCTGGAGCCGCAGGGCGTGCTCGATCTGCAGCTGGCCTGCGCATTGGCGGGGCTCGGTTTTTCCGTGGGCTACGCCAAGCTGGTGGAGCAGCTGTTCGATGTGGCGATCGACAAGTCCGCCACACGCTCCGACTGGCTGGCGCGCCCGCTGAGCGAGGCTCAGTGCGCCTATGCGCTGGAGGACATCCGCTACCTGGCGCCGATGTACGAACAGCTGCGCGAACGCCTGGAAGCCCGCGATCTGTATCAGGCGTGGCGGGAGGAAAGTGCCCGTTTCGCCGCCGACCTGTCCGCCCAGACCGAGCCCACCGACTACTACCTGCGCATTCGCGGTGGCTGGCACCTGAAAGCCCAACAGCAGGCCGTCCTGCGCGAGCTGGCGAACTGGCGGGAAGCGGAGTGCCGTCGCCGCGACCGTCCGCGCAACCGGGTTTTGTCCGATAACCTGCTGATTCGCGTCGCGGAGCGCATGCCCGCCAGCAAGGGTGGCCTGGCGGCCGTCGAGGAAATGCCCCCGGTGGTGGTTCGCCGTTACGGCGACACCCTGCTGAACCTGGTGGAGCAGGGCAGGTCCGCCGATGCAATTGCTGATAGAATTGAACCGCCCCTGACCCGGGACGAGCAGGGCCTGCTCAAGCAGGTCAAACGCCTGATGCGGGGGGTGGCAGAGGCGCGATCCGTGCCGATTGAGCTGCTGGCGCCGCGTCGCCGTATCGAGGCCTGCATTCGCCGCTGGCACCCGGACGACGAGGCCGCCCGCTTCTTCCTGGAGGGCTGGCGCGGCGAGTTGCTGGCGCCGGTCCTGGATGAAGTTTCGACCGTACTAGAATCAAGAGCACAGGAATCATGACACGAGAGTTTGTATCGGTGTTCGCCAGCACCCGCAAGCAGGACACTTACCTGTACGTCCGGCGCGGTCAGGTCTGGGATGACTTGCCCGAACCCCTGCGGGAGATTTTTGGCGTTCCCCGGCACGCCATGGACCTGATCATGACGCCGGAGCGCAAGCTGGCCCGCACCTCCGGCGCGGAAGTGCTCAAGGCCATCGAAGACAAGGATTTCTTCCTGCAGATGCCGGAAGAGCAGGACGCGTACATCGTTGAGTTCAAGCAGCAACTGAAGAAAGCGTAATGATCGCCGCGATTCCTTTCTGGCAACGTAAGCGTTTCGACGAAATGTCGCGCAACGAGTGGGAATCGCTTTGCGACGGCTGCGGCAAGTGCTGTCTGACCAAGCTGGAAGACGCCGATACTGGTGATGTCTACTATACCGATCTGGCGTGCCAGTATATGGACGGCGATACCTGTCAGTGCACCGTCTACAGTGAACGTCAGGCGAAAGAACCGGACTGCATCGTGCTGACACCGGAATCGGTATCGTCCTTTCACTGGCTGCCGCAAACCTGCGCCTACCGCCTGCTGGCGGAAGACAAACCACTGCCGGACTGGCACCCGCTGGTTTCCGGCGACCCGGGTTCGGTACACCGGGCGCAGGTGTCGGTGCGACAGCGTACGGTTTCCAACGCAGCCGTCGATGAGGACGACTGGGAAGAACACATCATTCATTGGGTACTTTAAGTGATTGAACAACCGATCGGAGTGGATGCACAGGCCCAGGCGGCCTACGTCATTTTCTGGGCCGTGTACGCGGTCGGATTCCTGATTTTCCTCTACCTCATGGGGCGGGGCCTGAAACGCCTGCCGGTCTATGGCGTGCGCACGCTGATCCTGGCCTGCCTGGCGGTGCTGCTGCTGACGCCGGTGCAGTCCCCGGAAGTCGTCAACTGGTGGATCCCCGCCTGGCTCCATGGCGGCTACGAGTCGATCCTGGGCAATGCCGACGAGGCGACCCGGGCGTTCTCCAACATGACGTTGGTGGCGGCCGGCGTGTTCGTGATCTGGATTCTTGACCTGGTCCGGGTGCGCATCTGGCGGCGCGAAGCCTGATCGTTGTCCGTCCAGCGTCGTTGTGGTCTTTTCTGACGCCATGGGGATAGGCTAACCTGCGTCGATCCGTTTTCAGACACGACAGATAGCCCAATTATGACGAGTGTTTTTCGATTTCGCGCCGCTGCAATCCTGCTGGCGATCTGCCTTTGCGTCGTCGCCGGCGTAAGCCGTGCCCAACAGACAACGACCGATAAACCGCAGTTGCCGCCCGCGAAGGACGTCCGGATTGTCGTCGACATCTCCGGCAGCATGAAGGACAGCGACCCGAAAAACCTTCGGCAACCCGCGGTACGTCTGCTGGCCCGGCTGCTACCGGATGACGCCCGTGGCGGCGTGTGGACTTTCGGTCAGTACGTCAACATGCTGGTGCCGTCAGCCGAGGTGTCGCCCGATTGGCGGGATACCGCCATCGAACGGTCCAGCCGCATCAATTCCGTGGCCCTGCGCACCAACATCGGCGAAGCGCTGGAAGTGGCCAGTGACGATTTCTATGGCGACCGCCGCTTCGATAACACCCACTTTATTCTGCTGACCGATGGCCGCGTCGACATTGCCGCGGACGGCCAGGCCAACGCCCGCGAGCGACAGAGAATCCTCGACGATGTGGTCGATCGCATCCGTTCCCGGGGTGCCACCATTCACACCATCGCGCTGTCGGAAAACGCCGATACGGCGTTGCTCGAGCGGCTGGCGGTGGAAACCGGCGGTACCTTCTCCGTCGCGCCCGATGCCGATGCCCTCAACCGGGTATTTGCCGAGACACTGAACGCCGCCGCCCCGCAGCCGGAAGTCCCGATTCGCGACAACCGCTTCACCGTCAGCGACGACGTGCAGGAGTTCACCGCCCTGATCTTCCACGAAGAAGCGGGCCAGCCACTGGCGCTGGTCACGCCGGACGGTGAACGACTGCCCCGGGCCTCCGGTGCCGCCAACCTGCGGTGGTACCGGGAGTCGCAGTACGACCTGATTACCCTGACTGAGCCCGCCGCCGGCGAGTGGCAGATCGACGGGGATCTGGGCGAGCAGTCGCGGGTGACGGTCGTCAGCGACCTGCGCATGGCCGTGTCGCCGCTGCCGAGTTTCTTCTACACAGGCCAGCCGGTGGCGGTTGAAGCGGCGTTCTATGAGAAAGAGCAGCCCATCACCAATCCCGATTTCCTGGGCGTTCTCGATGTGTCATTGACCCTGGCTACCCAGGACGGCCGTTCCGGCACCAAGCCCCTGTCTGGCGAGACGCCGCCGGCCGACGGGGTCTATTCCGACAGTATCGAGAAACTAAGCCAGCCCGGCACCTACGATCTGACGCTGGTGGCTGACGGCAAGACGTTCTCGCGCCAGTTCCATACCCGGATCGCTCTGCGTCCGCCGGTGAGCGTGACCGTCGAGGGCGAAGGCCAGGGCGCGAACAGCCGATACGAACTCACTATTCGTCCAGAGCATCCGGGCCTGGAGCCGACCAGCGCGCTGGTCGGAGTAAGGGTGTCGCCACCCGGCGCTGGCGGTGATGCCGGTTTCGATACGGTGCCTTACGACGCCGAGCGAGAAATCTGGCACAAGACCATCGAAGCGACGGCCGGGGACGGGGACTACAGCGTTGACGTCCGTTTCCGGGCCGAATCCGATAATGGCCAGGACCTGAACTATGCGCCCGGCTCGTTCCAGGCGGTGTTCCCGCGTCAGGGCGACGATGAAGTGGCCTATACATCGCTCAGCGCCGAGACGGTGACGACGCCGCCCGCGCAATCCCGAGGCGCCGGAGCTCCAGCGCCGTTGCCCATCGGTGCGGATTCGGAAGCGGCCGGGACGGGTGAGCCGGAAACAGCCGGGCAATCGGCTGACCAGGCGGTCGCGGACAGCGCTTCCGGCGAGCAGGTCACGGCATCGGATCAGGCTTCCGCGCCAGACGCCGGCGACACCGCGGAGTCCCAGCCGGCCATTGACCTGCCGATCGACACCTCCCAGGTCGAAACCCCGGCGCCGGAGCCCGTTGGCGAAGCCGATGAGGAAACGGCTGGCCCGGATGCGGAGCAGGACATGACGCAGGACGAAGGCGACGAGCCGTCCATCCTCGCTGCGGTGCCTCTGTGGGCCTGGGGCGCCGGCGGCGGAGTGGCCGCTCTGGCGGCCATCACCGCTCTGGTGATGCGTTCCCGTCGTCGTGCCGGCGATGAGGAACCGGAAGGCGATTCAGCGGCGGGAGACGCCGTCGCGCCGGAGAACGAGGAGATCGACGAAGACGCCGCCGTCGCGAACGCTGAGGGCGACGAGGAAGAAGGCGAATCGTCCGAACCGCCGCTGATGGAGACCCCCGAGCCCGAAGAACCACAACCGGCGGAGGAAACGTCGGCGCAAGAGGTAGCGGACTCCGAAGAACCGGATGACGGCGTGCCCACGCTCGATATCGCCGAGGAGCCCGTCGAGCCGGAGGAAGTTCCCGTCGTCGATGCCGTCGAGGACAGCGACGACGCGCCTTCCGCAGAGGCGGACGAGCCGATGGACGATATCGAGCAGTTCCTGGAGGAGGCGCGCCGGGACGAGGCTGACCTGGCGGCGGGCGAGGACGACATCCTGGCCGGGGATACGGCGGAAGAGAACAGCGACGATTACACGCTGGAGGATTTCGACCTGTCGGACATCGATGATGACCTGCCCGGGGATGACGAGTCCTCCGGAGAATCCGCGTCGCCGGACGAGTCGCCCGAAGACGACCAGGCTGAAAAAGACGACAACAAGAAAAACTGACAACGCCAGCCGGGCCGGATACGACAGGGCCCGGTGGTCTGACCGGATTGAAACCAGAATAACCGGATCAATAACAGCGAGAAGGACAGACACCCATGAAATTTACCGGTACCGAGAGTTACGTCGCCACCGATGATCTTCAGATGGCGGTCAATTCAGCCATCACCCTGCAGCGCCCCCTGTTGATCAAGGGGGAGCCGGGCACGGGCAAGACCATGCTCGCCGAAGAACTGGCCGCCGGCGTCGGCGCGCGACTGATCACCTGGCACATCAAGTCCACCACCAAGGCGCAGCAGGGCCTGTACGAATACGATGCCGTCTCCCGCCTGCGCGATTCCCAACTGGGCGATGAAAAGGTCAAGGACATCGGCAACTACATCGTCAAGGGCAAGCTGTGGGAAGCCTTCGAGGCCGAAGACCAGGTGGTGTTGCTGATCGACGAGATCGACAAGGCGGACATCGAGTTTCCCAATGATCTGCTGCTCGAGCTGGATCGCATGGAATTCTTCGTCTACGAGACCCAGCAGCAGGTCAAGGCGAAGAAGCGGCCCATCGTGGTGATCACCAGTAACAACGAGAAGGAACTGCCGGACGCGTTCCTGCGCCGCTGCTTCTTCCACTACATCAGCTTCCCGGATCACGACACCATGAAACAGATCGTGGACGTGCATTTCCCGGACGTGCAGCAGGAAGTGGTGCGGGATGCCCTGGAAGTCTTCTTCGATGTGCGCAAAGTGCCCGGCCTGAAGAAGAAGCCCTCCACCTCCGAACTGGTGGACTGGCTCAAGCTCCTGATGGCGGACGAGCTGTCGGCGAAGATGCTGCAGGAAAAGGACACCTCGTCGGCGCTGCCGCCGCTCTACGGCGCGCTGGTCAAGAACGAACAGGACGTCCACCTGCTGCAGAAACTGGCCTTTATGGCGCGTCGCCGGGGTTAATGGCTCGGCCTCTGGAAGGAGGACACTATGCTGATTGATTTTTTCATGGAGGTGCGCCGCGCCCGGGTGCCGGCCAGTCTGCGTGAATACCTGGACCTGATCGACGCACTGCAGCATCGCCTGGCGTTTGCCGATATGGAGGAGTTCTATTACCTGGCGCGCCTGTGCCTGGTGAAGGACGAGCGCCATTACGACAAGTTCGACCGGGCCTTCGCCACCTACTTCAACGGCATCGAGGATCTCGACGACCTGATGCAGCAGCTGATTCCCGAAGACTGGCTGCGCAAGGAGTTCGAGAAACAGCTCAGCGAGGAAGAAAAGGCGAAGATCGACAGCCTCGGCGGCCTGGAAGAGCTGATCAAGGCGTTCAAGGAGCGCATGGAAAACCAGAAGGAGCGCCACCAGGGCGGCAACCGCCAGATCGGCACCGGCGGGACGTCACCCTTCGGTGCCTATGGCTACAACCCGGAAGGGTTCCGCATCGGCCAGGACAAGGGGCGTCACGGCCGCGCCGTCAAGGTGTGGGAGAAACGTGGCTTCCGTGACCTGGACGATAGCATCACCCTGGGTATCCGTAACATCAAGGTGGCGTTGAGACGGTTGCGTAAATTTGCTCGACAGGGCGCCGCCGACCAGTTGGATATGGACGACACCATTCGCTCCACGGCCCGTAACGCCGGCTACCTGGACCTGAAAATGGTGCCCGAGCGTCATAACGCCGTCAAAGTGCTGATCTTCTTTGATGTGGGCGGCTCCATGGATCCGCACATTCGGGTGTGCGAGGAGCTGTTCTCGGCGGCGCGCCTGGAGTTCAAGCACATGGAGTACTTCTACTTCCACAACTTCATCTATGAGAGCGTGTGGAAGAACAACGTGCGCCGTCTCAACGAGACCACGCCGACCTGGGATGTGCTCCACAAATACACTCCGGACTACAAGGTCATCTTTGTCGGCGACGCCAGCATGGCGCCCTATGAGATCTCCCATCCCGGCGGCTCGATCGAGCACTGGAACGGGGAGGCCGGCGCGGTCTGGTTCCAGCGGGTGCAGGAGCATTTCCACAAGGTCGTCTGGCTCAATCCGCTGCCGGAGAACTACTGGGGGTCCGGCGGTTCCATCGGCATGACACGGCAGTTGGTGGGGGATCACATGTATCCGCTGACCATCGACGGCCTGGAGAATGCCATGCGCTACCTCAGCAAGTAATACCGCAGCAAAGTCGTGCTGCAGCAAGTAGTGCCGCGTGCCCGGGCATCGGCGGCGGGCCCTCGTGCCTATCCGTCGCGGGCGCGATAACAACGGGCATAAAAAAAGCCGATGCGGTTGAGGCGCATCGGCAAAGCTCGGCATATCGAACGGTTTACCCTTCAGCGAAGAATTACACCGCACCCAGACCAAAGCACGGCCTTTGCCAGCCTTCTATAAAATCATAAAAAACAGGTGAGTAGATAAAACCGACCTAAGCCGCCAAGGCCCATCCACACCTTCGGCGGACGCATGTGTAAATCACGTCGACATTAGCCGCCGCCGACGGCTGTTTCACTCCGGTTCGGGATGCCGTCTGGTATCAACTTTGGTGACCGGTGCGCCTGAACGGCCGTGGAAACGACGTGATCGGGCCCGGCCGGGCAGGTTGGGGGACAACTGTCGCTGATTTTTACATTGGCTGTTCGCGGCCGTTTCCCTTGCCGGTGAGCGGCTTTCGGGACGGGCAGGCCGGTTAGCGCCGGCTAATCCGGCGCGTTGCCAATCGTGATCGTGGGGAGCTGGGGTTTGGGGAGGGCGAGCTTCTCCGTTGGCGCCACGACGCGGGCTTCGCCGACCACAACCTCCTCGTCACGCTGGTTGGTGACCCGGCAATCGATGCGCAGACGGTTGCGGCGTTCCTTGCTGGTGACCGTCAGTTTGACGGTCAACGTATCGTCGAGCCTCACCGGGCGTTTGAAATTCAGGTTCTGTTCCAGGTAGATGGTTCCGGGCCCGGGCAGAACGGTTGCCAGGGCCGCCGAAATCAGCGAACCGCTCCACATACCGTGGGCAATACGCTCCTTGAACAGACTGTTGGCGGCAAAGATCGGATCCAGGTGAACCGGATTCACGTCACCGGAAACGGCCGCGAACAGCACCAGCTCCTCCTCGGTCAGGGAGCGGGTGTAAGTGGCGGAGTCGCCCTCCTGAATCTCGTCGTAAACGATGTTTTCCAGATACTCCATGAGTGTGTCCTTTCCGGCGGTTCCTTGCTGAGCCTTTGATGAGCTCCTGAGTCTCGCCAGCTTAGCAGGGTTTCGCCCGCATCGTGAGCCGTCGCCGCTCCGCCCGATCGGTCGGCCTGGCGGGGCATGGCTTGGACGGATCCCGGCTTTTATGCTTCTTTGAATACCGGACGGTCGTCGATTGTCCCACCCCGTCGGGCGATGGATTGGCAGAGCAACCTGGACCGGGCGATACAGTGGTCCGGCATCGCCGGATCCGATTTACCGCCCGACCGCCGGGTGGGCCAGATGGCGCTGCAGGGATGCCCGGTGCAGGCCGCGTGTCTACCTCATTCCGGGGAAAACTGGTATTCTCTCGACACTTTTTGAGACCCTTTGCTGTCGCTGGATCGGATCGCTGTCACTGTCGGCACACCAGCGGGCGGACGCGGGCACAAAGAGCACAAACAGAAAACGATAAAGCGAGAAGAAATCAGGCGTTGCCGGGCCGTTTCCTGCACCGGTAGCGACAACTGATCGAGTCAGTCACTACAAACATAATTGCAATAAACAGGAGATGGTGTGATGGATTTGGAGCAGTTCTATCAGGACAAGTATCCGCCCGGCGTCACCAACCAGATCGATCTGGACAAGTACGAAAGCATGCTCGATGTGTTCGACACCGCCGTCCGGAAGTTCGCCGACCGTCCGGCCTTCAGCGCTGTTGGCGTCACCCTGAGCTATCGGGATCTCGACACCCAGTCCCGCAATTTTGCCGCCTGGCTCCAAAACAAGACGAACCTCAAGCCGGGCGACCGGATTGCGGTCCAGATGCCCAACGTGACCCAGTACCCGGTCATTGTTTTCGGTGCCATGCGTGCTGGCCTGATCGTCGTCAACACCAACCCGCTGTACACCGAGCGGGAAATGGAACACCAGTTTAACGATTCCGGCGCCAAAGCCCTGGTCGTCCTGGCCAATATGGCGGACAAGGCCGAGAAGGTTCTGCCGCACACCGGCATTGAGCATGTGATCGTGACCGAGATCGCCGATATGCACAAACCGCTCAAGCGGATGCTGATGAACGCCGCGGTCAAGCACCTGAAGAAGATGGTGCCGGAATACAATCTGCCCAACGCCCACAGCCTGCCGCGCGTCCTGTCCGCCGGTGCCAAGTGCAAGCTGACGCCGGTCCAGGTCAAGAAAGACGACATCGCCGTGCTGCAGTACACCGGCGGCACCACCGGCGTCGCCAAGGGTGCGATGCTGACCCAGGGCAACCTGGTCGCCAACCTGCTGCAGACGCGGCCGATGATGGAAGACAACGTGGAAGAGGGGCAGGAGATCGTCATCGCTCCGTTGCCGCTCTACCACATTTATTCGTTTACCCTGAACTGCGGCATCATGCTGGAGTCCGGCGCCCACAGCGTGCTGATTCCCAACCCGCGTGACATCCCCGGCTTCGTCAAGGAGCTGAAGAACCACAAGTTCACCTCGTTCCTGGGGCTGAATACGCTGTTCGTCGCCCTGTGCAACAACGAGGAATTCAAGGCCCTGGATTTCAGCGCCCTGAAGATGACCGCCTCCGGCGGCATGGCCCTCACCAGCAGCACCGCCAAGCTCTGGAAGCAGGTCACCGGCTGTGAGATCACCGAAGGCTACGGCATGACCGAAACCTCACCGGTGGTCACCTTCAACCCGCCCAGCGCGATCCAGCTCGGCACCATCGGCCTGCCGATCTGCGGGACGCAGATCAAAACCGTCGATGAGGAAGGCAACGAAACTCCCATCGGCGAGCCCGGCGAACTGTGCGTCAAAGGTCCGCAGGTGATGAAGGGGTACTGGCAGCGTCCGGAAGAGACCAAGAAGTCTTTCACCGACGACGGTTTTTACCGCAGCGGCGATATCGCGCTGATCCAGGAAGACGGCTACATCCGCATCGTCGACCGCAAGAAGGACATGATCATCGTCTCCGGCTTCAACGTGTTCCCGAACGAAATCGAGGACGTGGTGTCCAGCCATCCGCAAGTGGTCGAGTGTGCCGCCGTTGGTGTGGCCGACGAGAAGAGCGGCGAGGCGGTGAAGGTGTTCCTGGTGAGCAACTCGCCGGAGCTGAAGGAGTCCGAGCTCAAGGAATTCTGCCGCGAGCGGCTGACCGCCTACAAGGTGCCCAAGTTCTTCGAGTTCCGCGATGAGCTGCCGAAGACCAACGTCGGCAAAATCCTGCGCCGCGAACTGCGTGACGAAGCGACAGCCAGCTAAGGCGCTATCCGCCGTCTCTAATAACCCTGTCCCGGTGATGGCCGGTGACAGGGTTTTTTGTTGAGGGGTAAGGTGTTCCCAAGCAGCCGGGTTCGAAAGAGTCTGGTAAGGTAAACCCGTTTTCATCGAATTCAGCAGCCCACCTTTTTAATGAGCAAGACGATTTCACCCGATACCGACACAACACTGCCCCGCGGCGCCGAGCTCGACGCCCGTTTCGCCGCCATGCCCCAACGCTACGTCGCCCGCATCCGCAAGACTCTGGCGCGGTGCAAGGGCAAGCCGGGAGCCAAGGAAACCGCGCGCATCGAGCGTTGGCTTGAGGAGGGCCCCGCCGAATTCGAGCGCCGGCAGAGCTTGCGCCCGTCCATCCGCTACCCGGAGGAACTGCCGGTTTCCGAACGGGTGGACGACATCCGCGCCGCGCTGGACGAGCACCAGGTGGTCATCATTGCCGGCGAAACCGGCTCCGGTAAAACCACCCAGATTCCCAAGATTTGCCTGGACGCCGGTCGTGGCACCCGGGGCTTGATCGGCCATACCCAACCTCGCCGCATCGCGGCGCGTAGCGTCTCGTCCCGCATTGCCGAAGAAATCGGGGAAAGCGTCGGTAACCGCATTGGCTACCAGGTGCGCTTCACGGACGTGACCAGCGAGAACTCCCTGGTCAAGGTCATGACGGACGGCATCCTGCTGTCCGAGATCCAGCACGACCGCTTTCTCGACGGTTACGACACCCTGATCATCGACGAGGCCCATGAGCGTAGCCTCAACATCGATTTCCTGCTGGGCTACCTGCGCAACCTGCTGCCCAAACGGCCGGACCTGAAGGTGATCATCACCTCCGCCACCATCGAGGTGGATCGCTTCAGCGCGTTCTTCAGCGATGCGCCCGTGATTGAAGTGTCCGGCCGCACCTACCCGGTGGAGGTGCGTTATCGTCCGCTGGTCAGCGGCGACGACGACAAGGACCAGGGCTGGTCGGACGGCGTTGTGGAAGCACTGGAAGAAATCGAGGCCCACGAGCGTGAGCAGGGGCAGCGACCGGGTGACGTGCTGATCTTCCTGCCCGGGGAGCGGGAAATTCGCGATATGAGCAAGGCCCTGCGCCATGCGGACTTGCGGCACACCGAAGTGCTGCCGCTGTATTCGCGGCTCAGCGCGGGTGAACAGAATCGTATTTTCCAGGGGCACGCCGGGCGACGGATTGTGCTGTCCACAAACGTGGCCGAGACGTCCCTGACGGTGCCGGGCATACGCTACGTCATCGACACCGGTGTGGCCCGTATCAGCCGCTACAGCGTGCGCTCCAAGATCCAGCGTCTGCCGGTGGAACCGGTGTCCCAGGCCAGTGCCAACCAGCGCAAGGGGCGCTGCGGCCGGGTGGCGCCGGGCATCTGCTTCCGGCTGTATGACGAAGCGGATTTCCTCAGCCGGCCCGAGTACACCGATCCGGAAATCCTGCGCACCAACCTGGCGTCGGTCATCCTGCAGATGGCGGTGTCCGGGCTGGGAGACATCCGCAGCTTCCCGTTCCTGGAGCCGCCGGATAATCGCCTGGTCAACGACGGCTACAAGCTGCTCGAAGAGTTGGGCGCGGTCGATGGCAAGCGCAAGCTGACGTCGCTGGGACGCACCATGGCTCGACTACCGGTCGACCCCCGCCTGGCGCGGATGCTGGTGGCCGGCTCCGAACAGGGCAGTCTGGCGGAAGTGTTGGTGATCATTGCCGGCCTGAGTGTCCAGGATCCCCGCGAACGCCCGCAGGAAAAACAGCAGGCCGCGGACCAGGCGCACGCGCCGTTCAACGACAAGGAATCCGATTTTGTCACGCTGCTCAACCTCTGGAACTTCTACGAGGAACAGCGCCAGGAACTGTCCCAGAACCAGCTTCGCCGGCTGTGTCAGAAAACCTTCCTGTCCTACATGCGGATGCGCGAGTGGCGCGACATTCATCGCCAACTGACGTTGTTGTGCCGCGAGCAGAAGCTGACGCTCAACCGTAAGACCGCCAGTTACGAGGCGTTGCACAAGGCGGTCCTGTCCGGTTTGCTGGGGCAGGTGGCCACCAAGTACGAGAAGCGGGAGTACCTGGCCACGCGCAATCGCAAGGTGACCCTGTTCCCCGGGTCGAAGGTCAGCAAGTCCGCTCCCAAGTGGGTTGTGGCGGCGGAAATTGTCGAGACCAGCCGCGTGTTTGCCCGCACCCTGGCTCGCATTGAGCCGGACTGGGTGGAACCGCTGGCCACGCATGTGGTCAAGCGCCATTACTTCGAGCCGCACTGGGAGCGCAAACGGGCCCAGGTAGTGGGCTTTGAGAAGGTGAGTCTCTACGGCCTGGACATTGTGCCGCGGCGGCGCATTGGCTACGACAAGGTGGACCCGGCCGAAGCCCGCCAGCTGTTCATCCGCCGCGCGCTGGTGGAAGGGGATTACAGTACCCGCGCGCCGTTCATCACCCGCAACCAGGCCATGCTGGAGACGGTCGAGGATCTGGAACGCCGCTCCCGCCGTCGCGATCTGCTGGTGGACGAGGAAACCCTGGTGGCCTTCTACGACGAACGCCTGCCGGATACGGTGGTCAGCGGCCAGCATTTCGAAACCTGGTGGAAGGGGCTGTCCGCCGGTGAGCTGAAAGCGCTGGAACTGACCGAAGCCGATATCCTGCAGCGGGCGCCGGATGCGGGGCTGACCGACGACTACCCCGACGAGATGGAGTGGGAGGGGGTGCGCTACCCGCTCAGCTACGAGTTCGAACCCACCCGCAACGACGACGGGGTGACCCTGCAGGTGCCGCTGATGGCGCTCAAGCAGGTCCCGTCTCATCGGGTCGACTGGCTGGTCCCGGGACTGCTGCGGGAGAAGTGCATCCATCTGGTCAAGGCGCTGCCCAAGGCCATCCGCCGTAACTTTGTGCCGGTGCCGGATTTTGTCGACGCGGCCCTGGCCAACATGGCGCCGTCCAACGAGCCGCTAACCGAGAAACTGGCGGATCAACTGCGCCGCATGACCGGAGTGCGCATCGATCCCGAAGCCTGGTCGGAAGCCGAGCTGCCGTCCCATCTGCGCATGAATATCCGCGTGGTGGACGAGAAGGGCAAGGCGCTGGCGGAGGGGCGTGACGTGGCCGGCATCCAGTCCCGGCTGGAACGTCAGGCCGAGGAGGCGCTGTCGTCACTGCCCGAGACGGATGACCAGCCGGAGTCGGCGCCCTCCGAACTCTGGAGCTTCGGGAGCCTGCCGGTGTCTGTCGACACCGAGCGTAGTGGGATGCAGGTGCGGGTCTACCCGGCGCTGGAGGATCTGGGGCGCGAGGTACGCCAGACCCGCTGCCTGGATCCGCTGACCGCCGAGCGTATGACCCGACGTGGTGTGGCCCGGCTGATCATCAACCGCTTCGGCCGCACCCTGGAAGGCATCGAACGCAAACTGCCCGAGTTCAAACAGGCGGCGCTGTTGTTTGCACCGGTGGGCAAGGCGGAGATCCTGCGTGATGACCTGTTGCTGTCGAGCGCCATCGATCACTTCCTGACCTCGACGCTGCCGCGTGACGCCGAGGCCTTCGACGCCGTGTTCGAGGCCGGGAGAGGGGATTTCATTCCCTTCCTGGAGCAGCGTACCAAGCTGATGTACGGGATTCTCAAGCAGTACAACGGTCTGATGAAGCAGCTCAAGGGCAAGATTCCGCTGGCGCTGGCCAACAGTATGGCGGATGTGAAATTTCAGCTGGCGCAATTGGTGTTCCCGGGTTTTCTGGTGGAGACGCCGGGAGTGTGGCTGCAGGAGTATCCCCGCTATCTGGAAGCGGTGGATCGCCGGCTTGAGAAGATGGCCCGGGAAATGGGGCGCGAACGGACCTTCCTGCACGAGTTCGACGGCCTCTGGTCGCGCTACGCCAAACGTCTCGAAGCCCACGACAAGCAGGGTGTCAGCGACCCGGAGCTGGAGCTGTATCGCTGGATGCTGGAGGAGTACCGGGTATCGTTTTTTGCCCAGCAGTTGGGCACGGCCGTGACGGTTTCCATCCAGCGCCTGGAACGGCAGTGGGAGAAAGTCAGCACCTGATCGGAGTCAACATCGACGGCTGATGCCGGAGAACCGGGAAGGGTGCCGTTGCCCTGCGCTGTGTTAGTATTTGGTGCAGACAACGATGCCGTGCCCGGTTGCCACCGGGCCGTGAAAAAGAACGAAACGAATTGTGGGGTTACACGTGATCAAAGCCGTCATTAGCGGAACCGGACTCTATACGCCGCCAGCGACCATCGACAACGCCGAGCTGGTCGACGCCTTCAACGCCTATGTGGAGCTGTTCAACCGGGAGCACGCTGATGAGATCGAGCGTGGCGAGTGTGAGGCTCTGCAGCCGTCGTCGCCGGAGTTCATCGAGAAGGCGTCCGGTATCAAGCGGCGCCATGTCATCGACCGGGAAGGCATCCTGGATCCGAACCGCCTGTGCCCCTCGATTCCCGACCGCAGCAACGACGAGCCCAGCGTCCAGTGCGAAATGGGCCTGGCGGCGGCTCGCGAGGCGCTGCAGCAGGCCGGCCGCGAGGCCTCCGACGTGGACGCGGTGATCGTCGCCTGCTCCAACATGCAGCGGCCGTACCCGGCCATTTCCATCGAACTGCAGGCGGCCCTGGGCATTGACGGTTTTGCCTACGACGTCAACGTCGCTTGCAGCTCCGCCACCTTCGGTTTGCAGGCCGCTGCCAACGCCGTTGAAACCAGCAGTGCCAATGCAGTGCTGGTGGTCAGTCCGGAGATCTGTTCCGGGCATCTCAACTTCCGCGACCGGGACAGCCATTTCATCTTCGGCGATGCCTGCACCGCGATCCTGGTGGAACGGTCCGATCGTGTGGCGGAAGGGCAGGGCTTTGACGTCCTCGGCACCCGTCTCAAGACACAGTTTTCCAATAATATCCGCAACAACTTTGGTTTTCTGAACCGGGCGGACGAGTCCGGAGTGGGGCAGCCGGACAAGCTGTTTATCCAGCAGGGCCGCAAGGTGTTCAAGGAGGTTTCCCCGCTGGTGGCGGAAACCATCCAGGCGCATCTGGCCGACCAGCAACTGGCGCCGGAGAACCTGACGCGGATGTGGCTGCACCAGGCCAATCTCAACATGAATCAGTTGATTGCCAAACGGGTTCTGGGCCGGCACGCGACCCTCGAGGAGGCGCCGGTGATCCTGGACGAATACGCCAATACGAGTTCCGCCGGCTCCATCATCGCCTTCCATCTGCACCACGATGGACTGTCCAGCGGCGACCTGGGCGTGATCTGTTCGTTTGGCGCCGGTTATTCGATCGGCAGCGTGATCGTTCGCAAACGCTGAGCTGGACGTCAGGTAAGAAACCCGCCGATGGCGGGTTTCTTACGTTTGGCGTGAGGTGCGCCATAAAGGTTGCCGGCGTCAGGCGGATGACGCGGCGTAGCTGCGAAGCTTATCGGGCAGTGGCGCTGAGCGTCGCGTCGAATGGTCGAACCAGACGATCTTGGCGTAGCCCTCCGAGTAACGCTCCCCGGATTCGCTGTCGACCAGTTCGTACCAGGTTTCCAGGCTGGTGTTACCTGCCTTGCCGGCGTAGGTTTTGACGGTCACCGCCGCCGGGTAGGTGAGTTCCCGGAGAAAGGTGGCGCTGGTCTTGATGATGACCGGGCCGGTGCCGTCCGGCAGGTCGCGCATGCTGATCGAGCCCAGCCAGGTGATACGGGCTTCTTCAAAAAAGCGGAAATAGACCGTATTGTTGGCGTGCCCGTAGGCATCCATATCGCCCCAGCGCAGGGAGAGGTCCAGGCTATGGACCAGGTTTCCAGGTTCTGACATCGAGTCTGTCCTCAGTCGGAGCTTGTGCGTTCAATCGTGAGAAATGCGGATGACCGCTCTCGTTCAGGCGGGTTATTTTCAGCGAAACTTTTTACATGTCAAAACATCAGGAAGCTAAATGAAGATCCCGAAGCTGTTCACCCGCTCACGGAAGGCGCGCCAGGCCGCTGTGCTCCTGGCCCTGTTGGGTGCCGGTCCGCTGGCGGCGCAGGAAGGTTCCGCCAGTGCCGACGAGAGGGATCCCTGGGAAGGCTGGAACCGTGGCGTTTACGCATTCAATGAGTTCGTCGATGACTGGTTCCTGCGTCCGGTGGCCGAAGGCTATCGCTTCATCACGCCGGATTTTGTCGATGCCGGCGTCACCAACTTCTTCACCAACCTGGGTGAGCTGAACAACTTCGTCAACAGCGTACTGCAGCTGAAGGGGGAGTCCGCAGTGGTGGCGCTGGGGCGTTTCACCTACAACACCACCTTCGGGCTGGGTGGCCTGATTGACGTGGGGACGGCCTTCGGTCTGCCCGAGCGTCCGGAAGATCTGGGACAGACCCTGGGCTACTGGGGCGTGAACAGCGGGCCGTATATGGTGCTGCCGTTCCTGGGGCCGTCGAGCGCCCGCGACTTTGGCGGCCTCGCCGGCGACCTGACGGTCATGCCCAGCACCTGGGACTACATCGAGTCACCGGAGAACTACTACCTGCGCGGTGTTCAGGTGGTCGATGTGCGCGCCGACCTGATTCCGGCGGAAGGCTTTATTTCCGGTGACAGCTACACCTTTATCCGGAACGCCTACCTGCAGCGGCGTGAATTCCTGATCAATGATGGCAAGGTCGAGTCCGATCCCTTCGCCAATGATGATGAAGATCTGATGCTCGATGATTTCTAGGCCGCACTGAAACGCTCTTGTCGGAGTCGGTCGCGGCTCCGTTGCAAGGGTGCCAGGCGCGAGGGCGGACCAGGTTTCCGTTGGCCCGGAAGGTGGGTGCCCGTTGGTCCGGATGGTGGGTGACAGTGATCAGACCCTGGCGGTATTATACGGGCTTGCCGGCAATATCCTGTGACCTGACTGGACTTCCATGTACTACGACTTTTTCGGCTTTCGGGAACCGCCGTTTTCGATTGCGCCCGATCCGCGCTATCTCTATCTCAGCGAGCGGCACAAGGAAGCGCTGGCCCATCTGATGTATGGGGTCCAGGGGCAGGGTGGTTTTATCGTCATCACCGGTGAAGTCGGTACGGGCAAGACCACGGTCTGCCGCTGCTTTATCGAGAACGTGCCCGAGCACGTCGACATCGCGCTGATCCTCAATCCCCGGCTCTCTGCCCGTGAACTGCTGTCCAGCATCTGCGACGAGCTGGGTATTCCGCACGCGTCGGCCTGCAGCATCAAGCGCCTCAACGATCTGATCAACCATCACCTGCTGGAGGCCCATGCCAACGGCCGCCACCAGGTGTTGATTATCGACGAGGCCCAGAATCTCTCCGCCGACGTGTTGGAGCAACTGCGCCTGCTGACCAACCTGGAGACCGCCGAAAAGAAGCTGCTGCAGATCGTGCTGCTGGGCCAGCCGGAACTGCAGGAAATGCTCGATACCCGGGAGCTGCGCCAGCTCTCGCAGCGAATCACCGCCCGCTATCACCTCGATGGCATTGGCCGTGAGGAGTTGCCCGCCTACCTGCGTTATCGCCTCAGCGTAGCCGGACAACGCAGCGAGTTCTTTACCTTGCCGCGAATGAATCAGCTGTACCGGCTCAGCGGCGGTATTCCACGGGTGATCAACCTGATCTGCGACCGGGCGTTGCTAGGGGCCTATTCCGAAGGAACCCACCACGTGGGGCGCGACCACATCGCACAGGCGGCGCGTGAGGTGTTGGGCAAACAGCGCGGTGGCAGAACCCGGCGGCGGGTAAAGCTGGGTTATGCGGCCTTTGCCGCCATGGTCCTGATGCTGGCGATCTTTCTCGGCTGGCACCTGGTCGACCCGCTGAGCCCCGGGGCGGAACCGGTCGCCAAAAGCGGCGAGGTTCAGCGCGAGGCCGAAAATGAGCCGGAAACGCCGCCGGCCCCGGAAATCAGCCAGACCGAGCCCGGTCCGGAACCTGATGAAGCAACCACGGATATCGAACCGACCGCGGAGTCAGGCGACCAGCCCTTTGCTGCGGCGAATGAGACGGCGGTACAGGATGACACTGTGCCTGCCAACTGGCTGTCGCTGATGGAAAACGGGGGCGCCGATCAGACCACGGCCTATCGTGAACTTTTCTCCCGTTGGGGGTTTGACTACAAATCGGCGTCCTATCCCTATGCCTGCGATTTTGCCGAAACCGTCGGCCTGCGCTGCCTGCACCGCCAGGGTAACTGGCGCAGCATCCGTCAGTTGAACCGGCCGGTTGTGTTGCGGCTGTTCGACGACAAGGGGCGCGCCCGTTTCGCCACCCTGATATCGCTGGATGGCGGGCAGGCCAGCCTGGTCATAGGTGAGGAGACGCTGCGTATGTCGTCGGAGCGGGTCGACCGTTACTGGCTGGGTGATTACTCTCTGGTCTGGCGGTTGCCGCCCTACGAATCGCCTCTGGTGCCGGCTCAGGAGGCGGTCAGCCCCGAAGCCTGGTTGAGCTCAAAGCTGATGGAACTGATCAGTACCCTGGAAAGCAATGTGTCGCGACAGGATGAGTTGATGGCCGCCAGCCTGCACGACCAGATCGTCTGGTACCAGTCGCTCAAGGGGCTGATCCCGGACGGCATCGCCGGCGCCAAGACCCTGATCCAGATGAACTCCGACCTGTATCCGTCCATCCCGCGCCTGTCGCCGGCGCGACGACAGACCGCCGAGGTGAAGTGACGCTATGTCCTATATCCTCGACGCGTTGCGCAAATCGGAGAGCGACCGACAGCAGGGGCGGGTGCCCGACCTGGCCCAGTCGGTGCAGATGATCCACAAACCCAGACGCCGCCGCATTCCGGTGGGCGTGTGGGTGGCCCTGGCCCTGCTGGTCAACGCAGCCGTACTGGCGGCGGTTTTCTGGCCGGGCAGCGGGCGCCATGCCGACCAGCCGGCGGCATCGACACCGGTGACCCAGCCCACACCGGCCGAGGTAGCGTCTGAGTCGCCACCCACGCCGTCTCCGGAAAGGACGGCGTCCGATAAACCGGCTGAACCAGCGCCCGCGCCGGAACCGGTGGCGGAGACCGTCGCGCCGGCCGATCCCCAGCCGGGACCGGCAACGAACTACGCCGAAGACGTCTACCCCGAAGCCGATGAAGCGGTTCCGGCAACCCGTCGGGCGACGCTTATCGTGCCGCACCGGGCGGCGGTTTCCGAATCCGAAGGGGACGCCTTTGAGCAGGCCCCGACCTTTGATTTTGCCGACGGTCCGCCCGTCGAACACCTGGTGGAGAAACCCTTGTCATTCCAGCGCAAGATTCCTGACCTGCGCTTCAGCAGTCATATCTATGCTTCCGATCCGGCCGCTCGTCGGGTCATGATCAACGACAATTACCTACGTCCCGGGGATTCCTTTTCCGGCATCCGGGTGGAGGCGATCACCTCCGACGGCGTGGTGCTCAGTGCTTACGGTGAGACCTTCCGCGTTGGCGTGGTCCGTGATTGGGTCAGTCCGCGCTGATGGCTTTATCCGACGACGTTAAACAGCGCATCCAGCAAGGTTACCGCGATCTTCTCGAAGGCAAGTCCATCAAGGCCCGTTACGGCCAGCGGCTGATGATCGCCGAAATTGCCCGTTACCTGGGGAGCATTACCGAGAACGACGGTGAACGTACGTCGCCGGCTTCTTCCTGCGTGGTGGAAGCGGGTACCGGTACCGGCAAGACCCTGGCTTACCTGCTGGCGGCCATCCCCATGGCCAAGGCCCTCGACAAGAAACTGGTGATTTCCACGGCCACCGTGGCGTTGCAGGACCAGATCGTGCAGAAGGATCTGCCGGACCTGCGCAAGCACACCAACATTGATTTCAACTGGAGCCTGGCCAAGGGCCGCGGCCGCTATCTGTGCATGTCGCGGCTGGAAGGTCGCCTGCACGATGAAGGCGTCAAGGACAGCGACACCATGCCGCTGTTCCTGCTGGAACGGGAACCGGCGGACGAACCCGGCAGCCGGGAGTTCTTCGAGGACATGCTCGGGCGCTATGCCTCCCGTGAGTGGGATGGTGACCGGGACCACTGGCCCCAGCAGATCGACGACGACCTCTGGCGCCAGGTCACCACCGATCACCGCCAGTGCACCAACCGCCACTGCAGCTACTTCGATTCCTGCGCCTTCTTCGAGGCCCGCAAGGGGATCGACGACGCCGATGTGATTGTTGCCAACCACGACCTGGTGCTGGCGGACCTGGCCCTCGGGGGAGGCGCCATCCTGCCCAAACCGGAAGATGCCGTCTTCATCTTCGATGAGGCCCATCACCTGCCGGACAAGGCGCTCAATCACTTCGCCGCGTCCGTCGGACTGAACAGCACCCGCAGCTGGCTGAAGCAGCTGTCCCAGGTCATTGTGAAAATGAAGCCGCACCTGGGCGCCAACACACTGGCCTCCAAGACGTTGGACCGGATCAGTGAAGCCTCGCGGGATTACGATAACGTGCTGACCCAGGTTTATGATCTGGCCGAGAAAACCATCGACTGGACCTTCGAGGACGAGCGCAACGTGGCCCAGTGGCGCTATCCCGATGGCGAGCTGCCCGAGGATATGGCGAAGGCCGCGGTTGAAGGTGGGGCGGCGTGTGCGCTGTTGACCCGCCAGTTGGGTGTGCTGGTCGACGAGATGCAGAAGGCGTTCGACGACAAGCGCGAGCACGACGTGGACCGGCAGACCGCCGAAGCCTGGTTCCCGGTGGCCGGTTCCCTGCACAGTCGCGCGGAGGATCAGCACCGGCTGTGGTCGGCCTGGCAGGCCGAGCGCCAGGAGAAAGGGCCGCCGCCGGCGCGCTGGGCCATTCGCCAGCGGTTCGAGCATTCCGAGGACATCACCTTTTACTCCAGCCCGGTGCTGGCCGACCATCTTCTCTACGGGCGTCTCTGGTCCCGTGCCCACGGTGTGATCCTGACCAGCGCGACGCTCACCGCCCTGGGCAAGTTTGACCGTCTGCGTAGCCGTGCCGGCCTGCCGGAAGCCAGCCAGTACCTGGTGGTGCCCAGTGCGTTCCGTTACGCCGACATGGCCACCGTTGAAGTACCTTCGATGAGCGCGCTGCCCACCGACGCGGATGCTTTCACCGGCGCCCTGGTGGAGCGCCTGCCCGAGCTCTGGCGGGACGGCTCTGCCACGCTGGTCCTGTTCACCTCCCGCCGTCAGATGAATGCGGTGCGGGATAAATTGTCACCGGAGTGGCCGGAACTGATCACCACCCAGGACGACATGGCCAAGGGCGAAGTGCTGCGCCACCACCGCGAGCGGATCGATGCCGGCAAGCCCAGTGTGCTGTTTGGTGTGGCCAGCTTCGCCGAAGGGATCGATCTTCCCGGCGATTACCTGCAGCACGTGGTGATCACCCGTCTGCCGTTCTCGGTACCCGATGACCCCATCGATGCCAGCCTGGCGGAGTGGGTTACCGCCCGCGGCGGCAATCCGTTCATGGAAATCACGGTGCCTGACGCCTCGATTCGCCTGGTCCAGGCGGCCGGCCGGTTATTGCGGACCGAAGCGGACAAGGGGCGCATCACCATTCTCGATCGGCGCATCGTCACCCGGCGTTACGGCCAGCTTCTACTCGATGCATTGCCTCCGTTCCGCCGTGTTATTTCGCCCTGACGGTGTAATTAGCCGCTGGAGCGATAAAACGGCACAAAAAAAGGCGTTCATCCGATGTGGAGAACGCCTTCCGAAAACAGGGCCAGATGCCCCGGGGTTAAAGCAACACGAAACATGGAATCCAAAGGCCTGAAGTTTCAGATTCCGTCGTGAGGTTGCCCTCACCGACAGGGCCATTCTATGGCGGGCGGGGCGTAGAGGGATCGTCCAAAGGGCGTAGTGCTGCCGATTAATGGGCGAAAACTGTGACGATGCGCACAGGATCGCAGGTTATTGCAGCAGCGCCAGTTGGCGTGCCCGGGCCAGGGCTTCGGTGCGGCTTTTCACCTGCAGCTTGCTGTAGAGATTGCGGATGTGTGCTTTCACGGTGGCATTGGCCACCTGCATCCGCTGTGCTATGTCCTTGTTGGCCAGCCCTTCGTTGATCAATCCGAGCACTTCGATCTCCCGCGAACTGAGCGGCTCCACCAGCCCGGGTTGCGGCGCCGAGCGTATGGACGGCTCTGACGCGGGCGCATCGCTCGCGTCCAGCAACGCCTGAAGCCCTGACAGGAAGTTTCCTGGCATCGTGTCGGGATCCAGGGCGCGGATCATGCGACGGATGCGGGCGCTTTCTTCCACGAATAGCCGGTACAGGCCCTGGCGCGCAGCGCGGCGCAGGGCTTCGGTCAGCATCGCGCTGGCCTCCGCCGTCTTGTCTTCGGCCGCCAGGGCGTCGGCATAGATCGTCAGCACCTCAATCAGGTGCTTGTGGTGCTGCCCCTGCTCGGTGGACAGGCGCAGGGGCGCGAGCAGGGGCAGGGCCTCCGCCGGCCGGCCGAGCGCAATCAGTACCCGGGCGGCGGTCATGTTGTCCTGCTCGGCATTGAGCGGGTTGCGGTAACGCCCCGCATCACGACGTTCGAGCCAGCGCTGGGCAGCGTCCAGTTCGCTCAGGCCGAGTTGCGCGCGGGCGGTCATGGCTTCGAGGTTGGGTGGTTCGAAAAGGATGCGATCGCCGCGCTGGGCCAGCATGTTCCGGGCGTCATCGAGGGCGGTGAGGGCGCCGGCAAGGTCGCCCCGGGTAAACGCCAGCCGGGCGCGGGCGTACTGGATGATGATGTGCTGACCCGGTTCGGTGCCGGTCTCCAGGTGCGACAACAGCGGTTTGAGGTAGCCCTCGGCATGTTCCAGCTCGCCGCGTTCGCGATGGATCTCGATCAGTGCGCAGTTCTGCCAGCAGGAGATCAGCGTCGGCTGGCGGGGATCGGTGTAGTGCTGGTCGATCCAGCGGCGGACCGCGCGACAGCTTTCCAGCGCCAGGTCGATGTGGCCGCGATGGAAACGGATCCAGGCCAGCAGGCCGCCGCTGGAGAGGACCGTCGAAGCCTTGCGCTCGAGCTGACCATACGACACCGCCGACGCCAGCGCGTCTTCGGCCGCCGGTAGATCGCCGCGGCCGAAACAGTCCAGCCCGATGCCGTAATAGGTGACGGATTTCAGGGGAATCTGGGTATGGTCGATGTCTCGCAGGACCTGACGGGTCAGATCGGCGGCGCTGTCGTGGTCGGCGCGTGTACGGGCCAGGTGGCCGCGGATCAGCGCAATCTCGCTGTGCAGGCCCAGGGCGCCTTCGGCATCGGGGTGGGCGTCGGCGACGCGCCGGTCGAGCCGGTTTTCCAGTTGCTCCAGGCGCGGCTCGATGGCATCGAGCCGGTTGGCGAAGAAATGCCCCCAGATCTGCAGCATTGACAGCCGCGGGTTCGCCTCGACGGCCCCGCTGGGCAGCTTGTCCAGCCATTCCAGCACCGGCAGGTGGAAGCCTCCGTGGATCAGGTGGTTGCCGTGCTCCGCCAGGACCCGTTCCAGCCAGGGCCAGTCGCGGCGCTGTACCAGTTGGGCGATGGCTTCCTGGATGTCGTCGTTGTCGAGCAGCCAGTCGATCGCCCGTGCCTGGAGGGGCTCGATTCGCTCGGGGGCGGTCTGCTGCAGGCGGGTGAACAGCGCCTCACGAAACAGGTCGTGGTAGCGGAACCACTGGTCGCGGCTGTCCAGCGGCACCAGGAACAGGTTGCTGCGGCTCAGTCGTTCCAGCAGCGATTGACTGTCCGTTGCCTGGCGTACGTGGTTACAGAGCGAGGCGTTCAGGCGCAGGCAGCAGGCGGTGTCCAGCAGGAAGTCGCGTACTTCCGCCGGCTGCTGGTTGAGGATCTCGCCGATGATGTATTCGTTCAGCTCACGGCTGGACGACGGGGGGCGGCCGATGGTTTCCCCCGGGGCCTGCGACGCTGTGCCTGCGGCGATGGCGCTGAGCTGCATGGCGGCCACCCAGCCTTCGGCGTTCTGCCAGATCCGGCGGCTCTCGGCAGGGTCGAGTTCCAGGGCCATGAACTCGCTCAGGAAGCGTCGCGCTTCATCCTCCGAGAAGGCGAGTAATTGAGGCTCGATGGTGTCGGCCCACTGGCGCACGCGCCAGCGCGCTACGGGCAGCTCAGGCTCGGATCGGGACACGATGACCAGGTTCATGCCCGGCGGCAGGTAGTCGATGAAATAGGTGAGCTGACGATGGATGACCGGCGACTGGATCTGGTGGTAGTCGTCGAGAACCAGGCTGACGCCCTCACGGGCATGGGCAACAAGGTGATTGATGAGGCCGGAGATGGCCCCCTCGAAGTCGTGGGTATCGGCCTGGCTGAACAATGACTGGCAGTCATCAAGGTCAGCCAGTCCGGCATGGCTCAGGGCCCCGGCCATATACTGCCAGAAGCGCCTGGGCTCATCGTCGTTGGCATCCAGGGAGAGCCAGCCCACCGCGCCGGTTTGTTGGGTGCACCACTGGTTCGCCAGCGTCGTCTTGCCGTAGCCGGCGGGCCCGATAATCAGGTTGAGCCGTTTGCCCGCGCGGCTCTGCAAGGTGCGCAGCAGCCGTTCCCGGGGGACGGCGTTACGGTCGCTTGCAGGGCGCAGGAATTTCGTGGTCAGCAGCATCTGGGTCGCGGGTCCGGTCCGTTCGGAATGGCTCGGGGATGGCCTGTCGATCCCCGGACTGCCTATCCGATTGTCGGTGTTACCGCTGGGAAGTCAAGGCGTTGCAATGGAGCCTGGACCGGAACGCCGAGCGGGAGCGAGGCGCGCCCGGTTATCCGGATCAGAAGAAGGTGTACTTCAGGCCGATGGCCAACAGGATGGTGGCCAGGGTGGATTGCAGCACCCGGTTCGGCAGCTTGCGGGCCAGCCGTGTGCCGAGTTGGATCGCCGGAATCGAGCCGATCAGCAGGGCGCCAAGCAGTTGCCAGTCGATGTTGCCCAGGTGCCAGTGGCCCATGCCGGCGATGAATGTCAGCGGCACGGCATAGGCCAGGTCGGTGCCGACGATACGCACGCCCGTAAGGTGTGGGTACAGCAGCATCAGAATGGCCGTACCGAAGGCACCGGCGCCCACCGACGACAGGGTGACGGCCGCACCCAGGAAAACACCGGCGATGACCGTCAGTCCGTTGCGGTGGCGCACCAGGAAAGAGGCGTCACTATCGTCGCCACGGTGTCGCAGGATCCAGGGGCGGAAGATCAGGACCACCGATGTGAGGATCAGCATGGTGCCCAGGGTGGAGACCAGCAGGTTGCGGTATTCGTCCGGGTCGGTGAAGAAGAACGACAGCAGCACGATCGCGCCCAGCGACGCCGGCACGCAGCCCAGCAGCAGGCGACGCACGATGGGCCATTCGATGGTTTTCTGACGATGATGGGCGAACACGCCGGTGCCCTTGGTGATCGCGGCGTAGATCAGGTCAGTGCCGATGGCGACGTGTGGCGGAAAGCCGAACATCAGCAGCAGCGGCGTCATCAGCGAGCCACCACCGACGCCGGTCAGGCCGACGGCGAGGCCGACGCCAGCACCGGCGAGAATATAGAAGACGATATCCATAAATTATGATCTACACTGAAAACCGTGGACCTTCGCAGACCGGAAGCAACAACGAAGACAAGAGCGTCCAGAACCAATTGTTCCTACAGGGTTTCCAACTGTAGACCTTTGGATCTATTCTTAAAAAGAATTTCTACTTATATTTTTATTCGAATAAGAAAGACGATGGAGCGAAAGGGTCAATGAAATTACAGCAGCTGCGCTACATCTGGGAGGTGGCGCATCACGATTTGAATGTGTCCGCGACAGCGCAGAGCCTGTTCACCTCGCAACCCGGTATTTCCAAGCAGATCCGACTGCTGGAAGACGAGCTGGGCGTCGAAGTGTTCGCCCGCAGTGGCAAGCACCTCACCCGGATTACCCCCGGCGGGGAAACCATTATTCGCGAGGCCGGCGAGATCCTGCGACGGGTGGAGGGCATCAAGAAGATCGCCCAGGAATTCAGCAATCAGCGCAAGGGCGACCTGAGCATCGCCACCACCCACACCCAGGCGCGTTATGCCTTGCCTCCGATTATCAGCGGGTTTATCGAGGCGTATCCTGAAGTGTCCCTGCATATGCACCAGGGCACGCCCATGCAGATCTCGGAAATGGCGGCCAACGGTGCGGTGGATTTCGCCATCGCCACGGAGGCGCTGGAGCTGTTCAACGATCTGATCATGATGCCGTGCTACCGCTGGAACCGCAGCATCATCGTGCCCCGGGATCATCCGCTGACCCGCTGCCAGCCGCTGACGCTGGAAGCGGTTGCGGAGTACCCGCTGGTGACCTACGTGTTCGGCTTCACCGGCCGCTCGCGGCTGGACGAGGCCTTCCAGGGCAAGGGCCTGACACCCAAGGTGGTGTTCACGGCGGCGGATGCGGACGTTATCAAGACCTATGTGCGCCTGGGTCTGGGTGTGGGGATCATCGCCAGCATGGCCTACGACGAGCGCACCGACAGCGACCTGGTGGCGCTGGATGCTCGGGACCTTTTCGCGCCCAGCGTGACCAAGATAGGTTTCCGTAAGGGCACCTTCCTGCGGGGCTACATGTACGAGTTCATCCAGCGATTTGCGCCGCACCTGACCCCCGAACGGGTCGATGCCGCCACGCACCAGTCAAGCCGCGCCGATATCGAGGCGCTGTTCCAGGACGTTGAGCTGCCGACACACTGACGGCAAACCCAAAAAAGAAACGGGACCCTTGGGTCCCGTTTGTGTTTATGCCTTCGGCGCCCGGATTATTTGGCGCTGGCGATCAGGTTGCCGGCGTGCAGGCCGCACTCCTTGTGGGTGGCTTCCTCCCACCACCAGCGGCCCTCGCGCTCGTGCTGGCCCGGCAGGACCGGGCGGGTGCAGGGCTGGCAACCAATGCTGATAAAGCCTTTCTCATGCAGTTCGTTGTAGGGCGCCTCCGTCATGCGGATGTAGTCCCACACGTCCTTGGACGACCAGTTGGCAAGCGGATTGAACTTGATCAGCTGTTTTTCCGGCGTGGAGAAGGCATCGTCCACCTGCACTACAGGCACATCGTTGCGGGTGCCGGGACTCTGGTCCTTGCGCTGGCCGGTAATCCAGGCGTCCACGGTGGCGAGCTTGCGCCGCAGGGGGTTGACCTTGCGGATGCCGCAGCATTCCTTGTGGCCATCCTCGTAGAAGCTGAACAGGCCTTTCTTCGAAACCAGCTCCTGGACTTCGGCGGCGTCCGGGAACAGGATCTCGATATCGATGTTGTAGTGCTTGCGCACCTTCTCGATGAAGGCGTAGGTTTCGGCGTGCAAACGACCGGTATCGAGGGTGAAAACCTTGAGGTTATCGGTCAGTTTGTGGGCCAGCTCGATCAGGACGACATCCTCCGCGCCGCTGAAGGATACTGCGATGGAGTCGTAGCTACCCAGCGCGTGCTTGAGGATGGAACGCGGTGATTGGTCGTTCAGTCTCTCATTCAGTTCTTTTATGGATTCCATCATGTTCATCGTTTCTGAAATGGTGAACAGAAAATACCACCCGGGACCCTCAATCAAAAGTAACCAGCTTTCATAAGGTTATATCTTCGGTGCAATCAGCATCACTTTTTCATATGATAGGGCGCGCCGGTACCGCGGCGGAAGGCTGTTGTTTATGCCCCGGGCGAAGCACCGGTGATTCGAAACCATGATTCATGGCCCCCGGGCCGCCAACGTTAGGAGTGTCTTGTGGAACTTGCCTGCCTTGATCTCGAAGGGGTGCTTATTCCCGAAATCTGGATCGCCTTTGCCGAGAAAACCGGAATTGAAGAACTGAAGGCGACCACACGGGACATTCCCGACTACGACGTGCTGATGCAGCAGCGCCTGCGCCTGCTGGATGAGCACGGCTACGGCCTGCCGGAGATCCAGGCGGTGATCGATACGCTGGAGCCGCTGGAGGGTGCGCGCGAGTTCATCGACTGGCTGCGAGAGCGATTCCAGGTGGTAATCCTGTCTGACACCTTCTATGAATTCGCCATGCCGCTGATGGCCAAACTGGGGCACCCGACACTGTTGTGCCACAAGCTGGAAGTGAACGAAGACGGCCGTATCACCGATTACCTGCTGCGCCAGAAAGATCCCAAGCGCCAGTCCGTGCGGGCCTTCCAGTTGCTGAACTACCGGGTTATCGCGGCCGGCGACTCCTACAACGACACCACCATGCTCAAGCAGGCAGAGGCGGGCATCCTTTTCCACGCTCCGCAGAACGTGATCGACGAGTTTCCGCAGTTCCCGGCGGTGCACAACTACGACGACCTGCGCACCAAGTTCCTGGAGCTGAGCGAACGCCACTGAACAGCGATCGCCACTGAGAAAACAGGCGTTATAACGAGTCCAGCGTCTGCATCAGGCGCTGGACCTTGGTCACCGACTCCTCGTATTCGGCGCCCGGGTCGGAATCGGCCACGATGCCGCCACCTCCCCAACAGCGAATGCGCCCCCCGGCGTCGGTCATCAGCGTGCGGATGGCGATATTCGACTCCAGCACGCCCCCCGCCGACAGGGCAAAAACGCTGCCGCAGTATGGACCCCGCTCATGGGGCTCGAGTTCATCGATGATCTCCATGGCGCGACGCTTGGGCGCCCCGGTGATCGAGCCGCCCGGAAACGCCGACAGCAGGGCGTCGATCCTCAGGACATCATCCTTCAGCTCCCCGGTCACGGTGCTCACCAGTTGATGCACGTTGCGGTAGCTCTCCACGTCGAACAGCTGCGGCACGCGCACGGAATAGGGACGGCAGAAGTGGGACAGGTCGTTGCGGATCAGGTCGACGATCATCAGGTTTTCCGCCCGGTCCTTGAGGCTGTTGACCAGCTCTTCGCGCAGACGGTTATCTTCTGCGGGATCATCGCCCCGCGCCCGGGTGCCCTTGATCGGTTTGCTTTCCACCTGCGCGCCGTCGATGCGCAGATAGCGTTCCGGCGAGATACTCAGCACCTGCCAGGGACCGGCATCGACATAGCCGGCATGGGGGACCGGAATGGCCTCGCGCAGCGACTCGAAAGCGGCGAAGGGCGCGCCTTCGTATCGCCCTTCGAACTGCTGGGACAGGTTCACCTGGTAACAGTCGCCCGCCTGGATGTAGTCCAGGACGCGGCGGACGCTGGCCATGACCGCCGGGCGGGTCTGGACGGGCTGGAAAGTCGATGTCATCCGGAAGGCTTGGCCGCCGGATGGCTGCGGGGGCGGGCCATTGACGATGGCGTTCAGGCGCTCCGTGGTTTCTGCCGAGCAGCAGGGCAGTCTTCTCAGCAGCGCCGGTTCGCCGTCCTGCGCCGGCAGTTCCAGGGCCCAGGTGAACAGGCCGACCCAGCCGGCATCACCCGTCGATGCACCGTGGCGCGTGGCCTGAAAGCCGGGCACGGTGTGGCG
This sequence comes from Marinobacter sp. JSM 1782161, assembly GCF_011421605.1. Lineage (NCBI taxonomy): Bacteria > Pseudomonadati > Pseudomonadota > Gammaproteobacteria > Pseudomonadales > Marinobacteraceae > Marinobacter > Marinobacter sp. JSM 1782161. The sequence goes on along the minus strand of NZ_WSSA01000002.1, from coordinate 809,326 downwards.
GCCGGCTTCGTAATGGAGGCAGCCGATCAGACCGCCGGAGAAAACCTCACCAGTGTCGTCGCGTGAAGGATCCGGGTTGGCCGTAAGGTCGCGCTCGGCTTGGCGCAAGGCCTGGCATACCGCTTCCCAGTCTTCCGCGGCCCGTGGCAGGAACCATTGACTTTCCGGCCAGGCGGACAGGAACGCGGAGCCATCGGGGCGGGGGAGGAAGCAGAAGCCGGGTTGGGTGGAAAGATGAGTCACCCAAAGTGCCGCGTGTTTGGCAGAAATGGAAAATGCTTTTGGGGAAGATGACACGCTGAACCTGTAAAGCTTGAGTTTGCGGGGCGTCGCGAAGCGCATGATACCGCAAACGTCGTTGCAGGGTGACACTCATAACAACAACTCAGGAGTTCATCATGGCAAGGTTTCCCGATCGCTGTACCGGTTTTCGCGGGTTTTTTCTGATCACCTGGATGCTGGCTTCCGGCTGGGTGGCCGCCGCTGCCGAGCCGTCGACGTTTACCGACCAGGACGTCAAGGCCTTTGCCCAAGAGCAGTTCGCCGAGATGTACCACAGGGCCATGGGCGATGCCGGGGAGCGCCTCTCGGCCGGTGAGCCGGTCAAGGCTTTCGCGGTGGTGGCGGATCGCAAGAGCGCCTACCGCACCATCCGCATATCCGGAATCGAAAAAATGCCACCCAACGTAGCGGTGGAGGTGATGCGCCGCAGCCTGCGGGTGCTGGTCAAGAAAGGCAGCATCGGCGCTACCTGTCTGGTGTACGTGGCGGAGAACCCGAACGCCGAAGGGGAGGCTGACCATGTGTTGGTGGCCGAGATGGAGCATATCTTCGGACCCACGCTGGCCCAGGTCACACCTTACACGCTGGAGTCGGGCAAGGCGCGTTTCGGTGAGCCCCTGATCGTCGAATCGGAGCCATCGATTTTCAATATCGAGCTCAAGGCCCGGGACGAGGTTTCCTTCGTCGAAGGCGACTGACGTTTACCTCCTCGTTGCGTCCGTCGGCCTGTCTGCGACCTTTCCATCGCCTTCCGCGACACCTTTCATCACACCGGTAGAGTTACTCGAAGGTAGCCACTTGAAAAGGGTGCCGTGGGTCGCAGATTCCATATCATCCAAGTGTTCGACAATATGATTATCGATCGGTGTGAAGGTGGTCACGGAATGACCAGAGTTGGGCCTCTAATCTGGGACCGTGCGGAAACAAAAGACAACAATCCGCATTGGAACAACAACAATTTTCCGTTAAGGAGAAACATATGAAAGGCCTGAAGAAACTCGCACTGGCAACCGCCGTTGCCGCCGCGCCGTTCGCCGCCCAGGCAGAGCTGAAAGCCCTGGACGACGGCGCCATGGGCAACGTCACCGGTCAGGCCGGTGTGACCATCGAGCTGGAAACCAAGGTCGATGTGGGCGCCTTCACCTACACGGATGAAGGGACCTTCGCGGTCAACGGCGTACACATCGGTGGCGGTGCCATCACCACCGACGCCAACGGCAACGTCAATGGCGTCGACGGTCTCCTTGATGACCTGAAGATCGACATCGACGTGGAAGCCGACGGCGACGCCTTCATTCATGTGGGCAGCGTAAGCGGCGATCCGATCGACTTCGCCATCGGCATCGAGTCAGCGTCACTGAACGCGGCGGCCTCCGACGCGGACCAGAACAGCACGCTGCTGGCCTCCAACATCGGCATCACCGGTCTGCTGGCCCAGCTCGACCTGCGCGTCGACACGGCCACCGACACGCTGATCACCGACGTGGCGTTCAACATCACCGACATGGATATGGATGTTGACTTCCTGGGTGTGGGCATCCGTGACCTGACCGTCACTGGCGCCAACACCTTCGGTGCGACCTACGCTGACTCTCCGGGCACATCGACCAGTCCGCTGGCCGGCACCTTCGCGGTGGCCCAGATGACTGTCGGCAAGGCCACCGGCGTGGCTGGAGCGGCCAGTGGCGAGGCGCTGGAAATCGGCATTCCCGAGTTCGTGGCCGATATCAGCATCGGCGAGACCCTGATCGGTGGCACCAACATCGGGACCATCGCGATGGACAACCTGGCGGTCACCCAGACCAACATGAAGGTTTACGGTCACTGATCCGACCTTCGGTCTGAAACCGAAAACGCCCCGCATCGCGGGGCGTTTTTCGTGGGGCTATCAAACGTTGATTCAATCCATAAGGGAAGGGGATACAGCCTGGATGCTGGCGGAATGGCGCGAATACGGGAAGAAAGGCATTAATGCGGGCACAAAAGGTTATTGCGGATCGGGCACCGCGATCGAGAGATCGAACCCTCCGCCCGGTCGTGGCGTCAGCTGGACGGGGCCTTCGTCGATGGCGTAGGGCACCAGGATCTGGTCGATACCCGGCGGATTACCAATGGAGAAATTAACGTTCTCGCCGTCGAAACCGATGCTTAACTGGTCGTTCAGGAAGGTCTGGTTGAACGGCTCGTCGGGAATCTCCACCTGCCGACCGTAGATCACCGGCGGGATGACGGGTGTGAAATGGGCCACCGGCTGGGTACGTTCGGCTTCCTCTATCGGCAACAGCAGGAACTGTCGCAACGCTTCGGACTCGGCCTGACGCAGGTTGTCCGACTGCCGGTCGTACTGCCCACGGCGCAGGATATAGGCGTAGGCCTGTTCCTCGGACTCCTCGATGACCGGCTCGCCCGGTGAAATGGTCAGCGAGCGGATAATCCGCTGCCGTTCCGCCTCGGCTTTCTGGCGGGCCCGGGGCACCACGATGATGGCGGAGTCCTCGATGTAGGTATCGACCATCTCCTGCGACGTCATGGACTCGACACCGGCCCAGGCTGGAGCGGTCATGACGGCGGCCATTGCGGCTGCCAGGCGTTGTTGTGGGGTCATCGTGTGCTCCTGTGAGGGAGAAAGAGCGTGTCCTCTGGTAAAGTATTTGAAGTCGCGAACGGGTTTTCAAGCGCGTTGTGCTGAAAATGTGACCAGCTCGTATCGATCGGGCCCTTATTTGAGACGTAAAGATTTGAGACGCAAAGGATGATCATCGGCAGACTCAGGCAACGCTGGCGGCGCTGGATCGACCGCCGCATTCCCCGCTCTGACGATCAGCAGTTCACCCAGAAGAACATCTTTATCCTGCCTTCGGGTGCCGGCGTGGTGTTCGGTATCCTGCTGGTGGTGATGCTGCTGACCGGTATCAACTATCAGAACAGCCTGATCTACCTGCTGACGTTCATTCTCGGCGCGCTGTTTGTCGCCGCCATGCATCAGACCCACAGCAACCTGTCCGGACTGCATCTCGCCCTGGTTGAGGCGGGGGAAGGATTTCCCGGCGAGCCTATCGCGTTTCGCTTGCGCGCGACGGCAAAGCAGGCGGCGTTCGCCATTCGCCTGGCACCGGAACAGCACGACGCGCACACCATCCATGTGGATGCCGGCGCCATCAGCGAGGTCGAACTGGCGACCACCGGTCTGCGCCGCGGACCGGTGCAAATGGCCGATATCCGGGTGGATACCCGTTTCCCTTTCGGCCTGCTGACGGCCTGGTCCTGGATGCGGCCGCAGGGGCAGGGGGTGGTTTATCCCAAGCCGGTCATGCCCCCTTACGAGCCCGGCGGTGATGCCGGTGGTGAGACATCCCGCCGCGATAACCAGACGACAGACATGGTCGACGCCAACATCCGCCCCTGGCGGCAGGGCGATCTGAGCCAGCGGGTCCTCTGGAAGCGCTACGCCCGCACGGGTGAAATGGTCATTGCCGAGTGGGAGGGGGAGCACCGGGACCCGCAATGGCTGGACTACGACCAGTTTCCGGGCGCCGACCGCGAGCTGCGACTCAGCTACCTGGCAGCGCTGGTTGAATCCCGTTCCCACGATCGCCAGCCCTTTGGGCTGGTGCTTCCGGGACAGACCATTGAACCGGACAGCGGACCGCTGCATCGCCAACGCTGCCTGCGTGCGCTGGGGCGATTCGGATTCGACACCGCGCCGGAAGGAGCGAGCGCCGCATGAATGAGACTGCCCCAACGACACTGCCGGCGCGCGCGCTGATCTGGCTGCTGGGCGCCTTCGTGGTCCTGCTGGCACCCCAGTGGGACCGGCTGCCGATCTGGCTGACGGTCGCCTGCCTGGTGCTGGCCGGCTGGCGCTGGCTGGCCCAGCAGGGGCGTGTGGCGCTGCCGGGGAAACTCTGGGGGACGGTGGTCATGCTGGGGTTGATCGGCGTCTACGTGGCGACGGTGCAGGGGCGCTTCACGGTCGAAACCGCCGCCTCGTTCTTTGTGCTTGCCGTCGGGCTGAAGTGGCTGGAAACGCGTACCGCGCGGGATTATTACGTGCTGTTCTTCATCCTGTGCTACCTGGCGGCGGTCAATTTCCTGTTCCAGCAGGGCATTCTGTGGACCCTGCTCAATCTCGCGGGGATTCTCATCCTGCTGGTTGGTCTGCAGGTGCTGAACGCGCCGGAGGCTCCCAATGCACCGGTAGCCGGATGGAAGCGCCTGGGCGGTTTGCTGCTGAAGACCCTGCCAGTGGTCGTGATCCTGTTCATCTTCTTTCCCCGGATGTCGCCCCTGTGGAGCGTGCCGCTGGTTTCGAATCAGGCGCGCACCGGCATTTCCGACACCATGGAGCCGGGTTCCATATCGGACCTGGCCCAGAGCAGCGAGCGGGCTTTCCGGGTGACGTTTGCCGATGGCCTGCCGCCGCACCGGGAGCGTTACTGGCGCGGCCTGATCCTGGACCACTTCGTCGACGGGCGCTGGGAGCCCTGGCAGGTGCAGCCGCGTCGGCGGGCGGGGCGGGTCCTGTCGGATGGCGGTGTCGGACCGCTTCAGTCCGGTCAGTACGATGTGCTGATGGAGCCCACCTACCAGCGCTGGGCCTTTGCATTGGACGACTCCCGGGCGGTGTCGACCAACATCGAGCCTACGGCTGACGGCCTGTTCCGGTTCCGTCGTCCGGCGGACACCAGTATTCGCTATCGTCTGGCCCTGGATCCGGACGACGGTGGCGAGCTGATCCAGGCCCTCTCGCGTCGCGACGAGCAGCGTTACCTGCACCTGCCGGCCGCTGGTAACCCGAGAGCCCGCGAGCTGGCTGCGCAATTGCGAGCCGACTACGCGGACGACAGCGCGCTGATCCAGGCGATTCTCCAGCGTTTCCGGAATCAGGCATATTTCTACACCCTGCGACCGCCGGAAATGCCGGACGATAGCGTCGATAGCCTGCTGTTTGATGCCAAGCGAGGATTCTGCGCCCATTACGCCAGCGCCACGGCCTTCCTGTTGCGGTCAGTCGGCATTCCGGCGCGAATCGTCGTGGGGTACCAGGGCGGCAGTCCGGGTGCGGACGGTGACTATCTGATCGTCCGCCAGTACGACGCCCACGCCTGGGTCGAGGCCTGGACGCCGTCGCGGGGCTGGTTCCGGGTCGATCCCACGGCCGCCATATCGCCCCAGCGCATAGAATCCGGGCTGCGGGATGCGGTCGCCGAGGAAGGTTCGTTCCTGGAGAACGAGTGGACCAGCCCGCAACGCTACGGTGATATTGCGCTGGTGCAGTGGGTGTCATTGCGCCTGGATCTGCTCAACTACGAGTGGCAGCGCTGGGTGGTGGGCTACCAGGGCCAGACCCAGATGAACCTGATGTCGCGCCTGCCCGGCAACCTGTCGTTGAAAGACCTGGGCTACCTGACGGCGGGCCTGGTGGGAACGATTGTGCTGGCGGCGGCACTGTGGAGTCTCTGGCGCCAGCATCGGCCCGGGGTTTATCGGCCGGAAGCTCGCCTGATGGCGCAATGGCGGCGGCAACTGCGCCGACACGGCGTCGAGGCGGATCGGTCATCGACCCCCATGGCGCTGGCGCAGGCCGCGGCGGCCAGGCATCCGGATGACGCCCGACAGCACCTGGCTTTTGCCCGCGCCCTGAACAATCACTATTATGGCCCGGCGCCGCTGACCAGGGCGGATCGGCGCCGGCTGCGGAACCTGCTTCGGCAGCTGCGTCGCAGGACTTGAACAGGCCATCCCGGAGGTAACGTGATCACGGATATCGACAGTCTGCCGTGGCTGAGTGACAGTTGGCACCGGTTGGTGCAGCGGTGGCAGGAAGGGCGCCTGCCTCACGCCATCCTGCTGGAGGGTCGCAACGGCATTGGCAAGGACGTTTTCGCCCAGGAGCTGGCTCGGCGCCTGGTCTGCGAAGGCAGTGGCGAAGCCGCCAAGCCCTGTGGCCACTGCAAACAGTGCGAGCTGGTGGCGGCGGGCTCGCATCCGGATATCCGCACCTACCGGCCCGAGGACTCCAAGGTGATCAAGGTGGATCAGGTGCGGGCGTTGGGCGATTTCGCCGTGGCGTCGCCCCAGGTGGCGCGCAACAAGGTGATCATTCTCGACAGCGCTGATCAGTTGAACATCAACTCCGCCAATGCGCTGCTCAAAACCCTGGAAGAGCCCAATCCCGATGTGACCCTGATCCTGCTCCAGCAGGCCGGAAAGCCGCTGCTGCCGACCATTCGCTCGCGCTGCCAGTCAACGTTGCTCGGTGGCCCGTCGATGGATGACGCCGCCGCGTGGTTGGTGCGCTCAGTCGCCGGGGATGAGGCCGTGGAAGCCGACGAGCGAGCCATGGAGCGGGCGCTGCAGCTTTCCGGCGGAGCACCGCTGCTGGCGCGCCGCTACCTGGATGAGGGCTATGTGGCCGCAGTGGACCAGTGCCTGGCCGATTTTCGCCAGTTTCTCAAACTCAAATTGCCTCCCGAAGACGCGGCCAAGCCGTTTGTAAAACTGGGTCTGGAAAACAGTCTGGACCTGATGGCCGGGTGGGCGGCCGATCTGGCGCGGATCAGCGTGGGCGGCGCGGCGACGGATGCGGCGATGGCGGACGTACTGGGCTTCCTGGCGCAACAGAATCCACCCCACCGGGCGCACGATATCCTGGCGCAGCTGACCGAGAGCCGTGCCGGGCTAAGTTACAACCTCAACCCGGAACTGGAGATCGAGCGGCTGTTGCTGCAGTGGCTCGCCCTGATGCCCCGGAAACGTCGACGCGCCGGCTGACGCCTTATTTATTTCCTGAAGGCTTCGTCACAGGCTGTCAGGCTGCTAACATTGCTGTAGATTCAAGGATTGGCATCCGTGGTCGGGAACCTGTCCGGCGCAGGGCGCTTTACGGCCGCGGGTGAAAAATAACGAAAGGGTGATTTATGGGTCCAGGTTTTGGCGCGCGCAGCGGCATTCTGACATTGACGATCAAGGACAAGGCTGTGCTGTATGCCGCCTACATGCCCTATATCAAGGACGGCGGGTTATTCATTCCCACCCAGAAACAATACCAGCTGGGCGATGAAGTCTTCCTGCTGCTCAACCTGATGGACGAACCCGAGAAAATTCCCGTCGCCGGCAAGGTGGTCTGGATTACGCCCAAGGGGGCGCAGGGCAACCGCGCCGCGGGCATCGGCGTGCAGTTCAATGGCGACGACGAGAGCGCCAAGAACAAGATCGAGGCCTATCTGGCGGGTGCGCTGGGCTCTGATCGTCCGACCCACACCATGTAACGGCCAGCCAACGCCTATGAACAAGCCTGCTACCGTCGTGCCCGCCCGCGAGGGCCAGGCGGCGTACTCTCCCGAGGAAACAGCCCGGCCCAAGGAAACCGCCTGGCCATTGCGCCACCTGACACTGGCGGGGCTGACCTGGCACGGCAACGTCGCATTGCCGGACAGCGGAATCCCCATCCTTGGCCTGCATGGCTGGCTGGACAACGCCGCAACCTTCACCCGGGTGGCGCCAGCGCTTGGCGACATCGGCCCCTTTTACGGTATCGATCTCCCCGGCCACGGCCACTCCCAGCATCGCAGCCCCGGAGAACATTACAGTCTGCTGGACTATGCGGCGGATGTGGTGGAACTGATCGATCATCATTTCGAGCGTCCGGTGGCGATTGTCGGCCATTCCCTGGGCGGTATCATCGGTACGCTCGTGGCGGCCAGTTTCCCTGAAAAAGTCGACAAGCTGGTGATGATCGACAGTCTGGGCCCCCTTTCCCAGGCGGCCGGGGATTCTCCCGGCCAGCTCCGCAAGGCTATTCGCAAGCGCCTGCGCGGCGCCGGTGCGGCCGCGACCTACCGGACCCTGGAGGACGCCGCCAAGGTGCGGGCCGGCGGGTTGAGCCCGCTCAGCGATGAAGCCGCCCACCTGCTGGTCCCGCGCAATCTGGAAGAGGTCGATGGCGGTTTCCGCTGGCGTACGGACGCGCGACTGCGCTTTCCGTCACCCGGTCGCCTGGACGAGGCCCAGGTACACGCGTTCCTGCAAGCCATCGAGGCGCCGACGCTTTTACTCCGGGCCGAGTCCGGACTGCTGGGCGGTCGTGAAAAGTGGCAGCAGCGGTCGCAGCTGATCCGGAATCTTCAGGACGTCACCGTTCCGGGCTCACACCACTGCCACCTGGATGGCGATGTGGCTCCGGTGACCGACGCAATCCGGGCGTTTCTCAAGTCATGAGTTGTCGCGGGCTGGTTTTCCGGATTGCCATTGCGCTGCTTGGCATGGTTGCGAGTGGTCTGGCCTTGGCCGAGCGTTTGCCGCCGTTCCCGATGGCGACGGTGGAGTCAGACGTGTCCATCGAGGCGCCCAACCACCACGTGCTGCTCAGCCCGGTGCGGGAAGTGAATGACGAAATCCGCGCGGAGCGTCAGTTGCGTCTGGATGTCGAGGGCAGCGGGCGATTGTTGCAGATCGATCCGGACTCATCACTGGACCGGGTGAGCGAGTTTTATCGCGAAGTGTTGGCCCGCGAGGAAGGGCGGACGCTGTTTACCTGCTCCGGGCGCGATTGCGGACGCAGTAACGTCTGGGCCAACCGGGTTTTTCGCCAGGCGACGCTCTACGGTCGCGACGAGGATCAGGGGTACGCGGCGTATTCCTATCGTGATGACGATGGGACCCTCAGGCTGGTGCTGCTCTACAGCATTACCCGCGGTAACAAGCGGGACTATGTATGGCTGGAGGAGCTGGCGGTGCAGGAGAGCGCTGACGCGGTCTCCCTGTCGCCGGAAGCCGGGCGTATCCTCGGCCCGCTCCAGGTGCCCTGGAGCGGCAACATCACCTATCGATTCGACTGGGATCCGGACACCCGCCAGAAACTGGTGGGCTGGGCCGAGGCCCCGGGCTCGACGGTGATGATCACGAGTCATGTGGTTCTGGGCGGCGATGAAACCGTGGGCGATGCGCTCGATCGCTCATCCCGGGTGGCCGATGCCATGCAGGCGCTGCTGGAAAAAATCGGCATTCCCCGCGAGCAGCAGTTCCTGATTAATGCCGGGCCGGCCCAGTCGGCCATCCAGACCGGCCGTGGCGGCGGCAACCGGATCGAGATCGTTGTTATCAAGGAAGCGTCCGCCACAGGAGGTTGAGACCATGACCGAGCGGGAAGACACAAGCCTGCGTCAGTCCGTCGAGAACGGCGAGAACGCCGACGCCGAGCCACGCCGCCGGACCTGCGCCCTGGTGCTGGGCAGCGGTGGCGCCCGGGGTTACGCCCACATCGGCGCGGTGGAGGTGCTGGAGGAGCGCGGTTACGACATCGTAGCCATTGCCGGCTGCTCGATGGGCTCGCTGATCGGCGGCGTGTACGCCGCCGGCAAGATGCAGGATTACAAGGACTGGGTGACGGGGCTGAAGCAGCTCGATGTGCTGCGGCTGCTGGACGTTTCCCTGTCGCCGGCCGGCGCGATTCGGGGCGAGAAGGTGTTTTCCGTCGTCCGGGACATCATCGGCGATACCCTGATCGAGGATCTGCCGATGGCCTACACGGCCGTGGCGACCGACCTTCTGGCCCACAAGGAGATCTGGTTCCAGGAAGGCTCGTTGCACCAGGCCATCCGGGCATCGATCGCCATTCCCGGCGTGGTGACGCCGGTGGTGTTCAATGGGCGCGTGCTGGTGGACGGCGGGTTGCTCAATCCGCTTCCCATCATCCCCACCATCGCGGCCCATGCGGACTATATCTTTGCCGTCAACCTCGCCGGCGAAGACCGCAGCAGCTACCGCCTGCCCAAGAGTGTCTACATGGACGACCCGGAAAGCGACCTGGAAGTCTGGCTGGACCGCATGCGGACCAAGGCTGGCCGCTGGTTCGACTGGGACCTGCTGCGCTCGCTGGGCCCGAAGGGTGCGACGGATCCCGAGCCAATAGCCGAGGCGAAGGAAGATCTGGAGGAGGAGGCCGAAGGCGTGCAGGCCGGCGAGGACGGTCATGGCACCATTGCCTGGGACAAGCTGGGCATCGGCAAGTTCGACATCATGAACATGACCATCGAAACCATGCAGAACGCCCTGATCCAGTACAAGATCGCCGGATATCCGCCGGACATGCTGGTGAACGTGCCCAAGGCGTCCTGCCGTACTTACGACTATCACAAGGCGCCGGAGATGATTCAGATCGGCCGCGAGCGTATGGAATCGGCGCTGGACCGTTTCGAAAACGACCAAAATACCTCCGGTATCATGGCGCCCTGACGCCCGGAGTGCCACAAAAGCCGGCAAACCTGCGTATAATACGGGCTTTCGAAATAGTCCAAGGAATTGTTTTCGGTGCCTGTCGAACCCGTCGATGAATTACTGACCGTCCGTGACCTGCTGCGTTACGTCACAAGCCAATTCGCCCAGTCCGATATCTACTACGGCCATGGTACGGATAACGCCTGGGATGAAGCCGTCCATCTGGTGTTGCGCAGTGTGGGCTTGCCCCTGGAGAACAACACAGTGTTCCTGGACGCACGCCTGACCCGTGACGAACGGCTGCTCATCCTGGATCGCATGCAGCAGCGCATTGAGGAGCGGGTGCCCGTGGCTTACCTGCTGGGCGAAGCCTGGTTCATGGGGCTACCGTTCCAGGTGGACGCGCGGGTGCTGGTGCCTCGTTCGCCGATTGGCGAGCTGATCCAGGCCGGCTTCCAGCCCTGGCTGGGGGACAAGCCGGTCCACCGGATCCTGGACCTGTGCGCCGGCAGCGGCTGCATTGGTATCGCGGCGGCGACCGTGTTCGAGGACGCCGAAGTCGACCTGGCGGACATTTCCGACGACGCTCTGGATGTGGCCCACGGCAATATCGCCATGCACGGGCTGGGGCATCGGGTGAGGGCCCTCAAGTCCGACGTTCTCGACCAGGTGGAAGGGCGTTATGACCTGATCCTAAGCAATCCGCCCTACGTGGACGCCGAAGACATGGCCGACATGCCGGACGAGTTCCACTACGAACCGCGCCTGGGACTGGAGGCTGGTGACGATGGGCTTGATATCGCTTACCGCATTCTGGAGAAGGCCCGCGATCATCTGACCGACAACGGCCTGCTGGTGGTCGAGGTTGGTAACAGCTGGGTCGCCTTGCAGGAGGCGCGGCCGGATATCCCGTTCACCTGGATTGAGTTCGAGCATGGCGGCGACGGCGTTTTTGTGCTGAGCCGTGAGGATCTGCCATCCGCCTGATACTGGTCGGGGGTGGGTCGACGCCTGGAAACTATCTAAAGTAATCACTGCAAGAAGCTGATTTATGTCTGGAAACAGTTTTGGAAAGCTCTTCACCGTCACCACCTTTGGTGAAAGTCACGGCCAGGCCCTGGGGGCGATTGTCGACGGTTGCCCGCCGGGGCTACCGCTGACCGAAGCGGACTTGCAGGCGGACCTGGATCTCCGGAAGCCGGGCACGTCCCGCCACACTACCCAGCGTCGCGAGCCGGACGAGGTGCGCATCCTCTCGGGTGTGTTCGAGGGCAGGACCACCGGTACGCCCATCGGCCTGCTGATCGAGAATACCGACCAGCGTTCCAAGGACTACTCCAAAATCAAGGATCAGTTCCGCCCGGCTCACGCCGACTACACCTACATGCACAAGTACGGTGTGCGCGACTACCGCGGTGGTGGTCGTTCCTCGGCGCGGGAAACCGCCATGCGTGTGGCGGCGGGGGCCATTGCCCGCAAGTACCTACACGAGCGTCTGGGCATTACGGTGCGGGGTTATCTGTCCCAGCTGGGGCCGATCACCATCGAACACCTGGACTGGGATCAGGTGCACGCGAATCCGTTCTTCTGCCCGGATGCTTCCAGGGTGCCCGAGCTGGAAGAATACATGGATGCCCTGCGCAAGGAAGGCAACTCCATTGGCGCACGCATCAACGTCGTGGCCGAGAACGTGCCGCCGGGGCTGGGCGAGCCGGTATTCGATCGGCTGGATGCGGACCTGGCCCATGCGTTGATGAGCATCAATGCCGTCAAAGGCGTTGAGATTGGCGCCGGATTCGGTGCGATCACCCAGAAGGGCACCGAACACCGGGACGAAATGACGCCCGACGGCTTCCTGTCGAACCACGCCGGCGGCGTGCTGGGGGGGATTTCTTCCGGCCAGCCGCTGCTCGCCAGCATTGCCCTCAAGCCCACATCCAGCCTGCGCCTGCCCGGGCAAAGCATCGATGTGCACGGCAATCCGGTCGAAGTGGTCACCACCGGTCGTCACGATCCCTGCGTCGGTATTCGCGCCACGCCGATCGCCGAAGCGATGACGGCACTGGTGCTGATGGACCATTACCTGCGTCATCGGGCCCAGAACGGTGACGTCAGCATCGAGACACCGGATATCGAGAAGACGGGCCGCTAAGCGCCCGTCGATGCACAACCCACCGGGCCCAGCGGGAGCGACTATCTACTGGCGTCTGTCCAACCTTTATTTCTGGTTTTTCGCGTTGCTGGGCGCGATGCTGCCGTATTGGTCGCTTTACCTCGAGGACCGGGGCTTTTCCTACCTCCAGATCGCCGCGTTGATGGCGACGATCCAGCTCACGAAGATCATCGCCCCCAATGTCTGGGGCTGGCTGGGTGACCGCAGCGGTAAACGGGTTCGCCTGGTCCGTCTCGGATCGGTAATGGGCCTGGTCTGCTTTGCCGGTGTCTTCCTGGAGCCCGATTTCTACGGTCTGATGCTGGTGATGCTGGCGTTCACCTTCTTCTGGAACGCCATCCTGCCGCTTTATGAGGTCATTACCCTGCAGGGCCTGGGGCGCGACCGGGCCCGTTACGGGCGAGTGCGGCTTTGGGGCAGCGTCGGGTTTATCGCGTCCGTGGCGTTGATTGGCCTGGTATTGGAATACGTGTCCCTGCGCTGGTTGCCGGCGATCCTGATGCCGCTGTTTCTGGGGATTGCCGTGGCGTCGTTCTGTGTTCCGTCGACCCAGGGCGAGGTGCGCCCCGAGCGCACGCGCGGCGGGATCAGCGCGATCGTGTTCCAGGCGACTGTCGTGGCCTTCTTTGCCATGAATTTCCTGCTGCAGGTGTCCCATGGCGCCTACTACACCTTCTTCAGTATCCACCTGGAAAGTCTGGGGTACGACAAGTTCAGCGTCGGCCTGCTTTGGTCGCTGGGGGTGGCGGCGGAGATCGGGCTGTTCCTGATCATGCACCGGCTGTTTCATCGCTTCAGTATGCGCGCCATTGCGTTGGCGGCCCTTGGCCTGACCCTGCTGCGCTGGGTACTGATTGCGGAGTATTCGGACGTGGTGCCGGTGCTGATCGTCGCCCAGTTGCTGCACGCGGCATCCTACGGCGCCCTGCATGCGGTGTCGGTGAACTACATCCACAGCTATTTCGGTCATCAGCACCACGGCCAGGGGCAGGCACTGTACAGCGGTCTGACCTACGGCGCGGGCGGTGCGGCTGGGGCCTGGATGTCGGGCTTGCTGGTCGAATGGCACGGCACCGCAGCGGCTTTCCTGGGCAGCGCAGCGGCCATCGTGCTGGCCCTGGTGATCGCTGGTGTCTGGCTGCGGTCGCCGCCGGCCATGTCGCAAGCGGCGTCTTAATTCATTTCTTCGGCGATCGACAGCAGCGCCTCGGCCGCCGGGCTCAGGCTGCGGCCGGCCAGCCCGATGGCACCCAGCATCCGGCTTACGTCATGCGCCACAGGCAATACATGCAGTGACGCGTCCAGCATGCTCCGCGGCAGTACGCTCCAGCCCAGCCCCACGCTCGTCATCATCTTGATGGTTTCCAGGTAATTGGTGGGCATGCGTGGGCGTAGGGTGAGGTTCTCGGCCATGAACAGGCGGCTGATCACCCGATAGGTGGCCGTGCCGGTGTCCGGCAGGAGTGCGCTGTAGCCGGAGAGATCCGCCAGTGCGACCGGATCGCGGAACGCCAGCGGGTGTTCGTTGCCAACGACGAAGGCCATCGGGTCCAGCCATTGGGTCTTGATGTCGAAAGGCTGGTCCATCGCGTCGCTCAGGGTGACGAAGGCCAGCTCGCAGGAGCGCCGTTTGAGCTGGTCGAAGGCGCTCTCCGAGTCCATGAACTGCAGTTCCAGCGAGACATCCGGGTAATCCCGGTTGAACCGACGCAGCCAGGCCGGCAGGTGGTGCAGGCCGATGTGGTGGCTGGCGATGACGGACAGTCGCCCGCCGATACGGCCGGTGGCGGCCGACAGGTCCAGCCGGGCATTATGCAGTTCGTCGAGGATGCGCCGGGCGTAGGGCAGGAGCCGGCGACCGCCTTCGGTGAGCGCGAAACTGCGCTGACCGCGCTCGATCAGGGGCATGCCGGCCTGGTTTTCCAGCGAGGCTAGCCGTTTGCTGACGGCCGGTTGCGTCAGGTGGAGTGCTTCCGCCGCTTCCGAGAACGACTGATGGTCGACGATCGCGACGAAGGCGGCGAGGGCCTGGGTGTCCATACGGCTGGATTCCTATCTGGAATTCAAACTATAAAAAACATGAATTGAGGTTATCACAGGCGTGGGTTTATCATAAATCATCAATAACGATCATCTGATGAGGCGCGGTGGCAACGCCGCGATTGAGGGAGGCCCCATGGCTGGAAAGACCTTGTACGACAAATTGTGGGACGACCATTTGGTCAAACAGCGTGATGACGGTTCGGCGCTGATCTACATCGACCGTCAGCTCCTGCACGAAGTGACGTCTCCGCAGGCGTTCGAAGGCCTGCGCCTCGCCGGTCGCCGTCCCTGGCGCCTGGACGCGAACCTGGCTACGCCCGACCACAACGTTCCCACCACGGACCGGGCGCGCGGTATCGACGGCATCGTTGACCCGGTATCCCGCACCCAGGTGGAAACCCTCGACAAGAACTGCGACGAGTTCGGCATCCTGGAATTCAAGATCAAGGATCAGCGCCAGGGCATCGTGCACGTGATTGGGCCGGAGCAGGGCGCCACCTTGCCGGGCATGACCATTGTCTGCGGTGACTCCCACACTTCCACCCACGGCGCCTTCGGCACACTGGCGCATGGCATCGGGACCTCCGAGGTGGAGCACGTGCTGGCCACCCAGTGCCTAGTGCAGAAGAAAATGAAGAACATGCTGGTCAAGGTCAACGGGCGGCTCGGGCCGGGCGTGACCGGCAAGGACGTGGTGCTGGCCATCATCGGCAGGATCGGCACCGCTGGCGGTACCGGTTACGCCATCGAGTTTGGCGGCGAAGCCATCCGCAACCTGTCCATGGAAGGCCGCATGACCATCTGCAACATGTCCATCGAAGCGGGCGCCCGGGTCGGCATGGTCGCGGTTGACGACACGACCATCGAGTACGTCAAGGGGCGGCCCTATGCACCCAAGGGCGAAATGTGGGACGCAGCGGTTGCCGCCTGGCGCGACCTCCACAGTGACGCCGATGCCGAGTTCGACAAGGTGATCGAGCTGGAAGGCTCCGAGATCCAGCCGCAGGTCACCTGGGGGACGTCACCGGAAATGGTCGTGGGCGTGGGCGATCAGGTGCCCGATCCCGAGCAGGAAGCCGATCCCATCAAGCGCGAGGGCATCGTGCGGGCGCTCAAGTATATGGGGCTGGCGCCGAACACGGCGATCACCGACATCAAGCTCGATCGCGTGTTCATTGGTTCCTGCACCAACTCCCGCATCGAGGATCTGCGCGAAGCGGCGGCGGTGGTCAAGGGCCGCAAGGTGTCGTCGCAGTTGAAGCAGGCGATGGTGGTGCCGGGCTCAGGCCTGGTCAAAGTGCAGGCGGAACAGGAAGGCCTGGACAGGATCTTCATCGAAGCGGGGCTGGAATGGCGCGATCCGGGCTGCTCCATGTGTCTGGCGATGAACGCCGACAAGTTGGGTCAGGGCGAACACTGCGCCTCTACGTCCAACCGTAATTTCGAAGGGCGTCAGGGGTTCGGCGGCCGGACGCATCTGGTCAGCCCGGCCATGGCGGCCGCGGCGGCCATTGCCGGACATTTCACCGACGTTCGCGAATTCGTTCACTGAGGAGTCAACACCATGCGTGCATTCACCCGACATCAAGGCGTCGTGGCCCCGATGGATCGCTCCAACGTGGACACGGACATGATCATTCCCAAGCAGTTTCTCAAGTCGATCAAGCGCACCGGCTTCGGGCCGAACCTGTTCGACGAACTGCGCTACCTCGACGAGGGAAAGCCGGACCAGGACTGCTCCCAGCGTCCGATCAATCCGGACTTTGTGCTCAATCAGCCACGCTACAAAGAAGCCAGCGTGTTGCTGGCGCGTCGCAACTTTGGTTGTGGATCCAGTCGTGAGCACGCACCCTGGGCTCTGGATGATTATGGGTTCCGCGTGATCATTGCGCCGAGTTTTGCGGATATTTTCTTCAATAACTGCTTCAAGAATGGTCTGCTTCCGATTGTTCTGGAAGAGGAAACTGTAGACCGTCTTTTCGCGGACGTAGAGGCACAGGAAGGTTACTCCCTGGACGTGGACCTGGATAGCCAGGAAGTGGTGACACCGTCTGGAGAACGTTTCAGTTTTGACGTGGATCCGTTCCGCAAGCACTGCCTGCTGAATGGTCTGGACGACATCGGCGTTACGCTGGAAGACAGTGACACCATCCGGGAATACGAATCGGCGCGTCGCCAGCGCTCGCCCTGGCTGTTCGATTCATTCGCCAATTCATAAACCAGTTTGGGAACCAAGGATATGAGTCAGTCTGTATTGCTGCTGCCGGGGGACGGCATCGGGCCGGAAATTGTTTCTGAAGCCGAGCGCGTGCTGCACGCGGTTAACGAGCGTTTCAAGCTCGATCTGCATTTCGATACAGCGGATGTGGGCGGTGCGGCGATTGATGCCACCGGTGTGCCTCTGCCCGACAGCACGCTCGACAAGGCGCAGAAGGCCGATGCCATCCTGCTGGGTGCCGTGGGCGGCCCCAAGTGGGAAGGTCTGGAGATCGCCATTCGGCCGGAAAAAGGGCTGCTGGGCCTGCGTTCCAACCTGGAGCTGTTCGCAAACCTGCGTCCGGCCATCCTGTATCCGCAACTGGCGTCAGCGTCTTCGCTCAAGCCGGAAGTCGTCTCCGGGCTGGATATCCTGATTGTGCGCGAGCTGACCGGCGGCATCTATTTCGGACAGCCGCGCGGTGTGCGCGAGCTGGATAACGGAGAGCGCCAGGGGTACAACACCTACGTCTACAGTGAATCCGAGATCCGCCGGATTGGTCGTGTTGCCTTTGAAGCGGCCCAGCAGCGTGGTGGCAAGCTGTGCTCGGTCGACAAATGTAACGTGCTCGAAGTCACCGAGCTGTGGCGCGAGGTGATGACGGACATGGCGAAGGATTACCCGGACGTCGAGTTGTCGCATATGTACGTCGATAACGCCGCCATGCAACTGGTCAAGGCGCCCAAACAGTTCGATGTGATTGTGACCGGCAACATGTTTGGTGATATTCTTTCCGACGAAGCGGCCATGCTGACCGGTTCCATCGGCATGCTGCCGTCCGCATCGCTGAATGCGGAAAAGCAGGGCATGTACGAGCCCTGCCATGGTTCCGCTCCGGACATCGCCGGCCAGGGCATTGCCAACCCGCTGGCGACCATCCTGTCAGGCGCCATGATGCTGCGCTACAGTCTGGGTGCGGAAGAGGCCGCGCAGGCTATCGAGAGCGCTGTCAGTAAAGTGCTCGATCAGGGCTTGCGCACGGCCGACATTATGTCCGAGGGGGCCACCCGCGTCAGTACCCGAGAAATGGGTGACGCGGTTCTGGCGGCGCTCTGAGCGGACGATCATCACAGACCTGACGACGGCTGGATGTTGCCGTCGCAGGATCATTCATCCGGTCCGTTCCCTGCGAAAGGGGACGCGGGCCGGCACAGAACGAGGTTCAAAAGTCGCACATGAAGCGAGTTGGACTTATTGGTTGGCGCGGCATGGTGGGATCCGTCCTCATGCAGCGCATGCAGGAAGAAAACGATTTCGCCGACATCAACCCGGTTTTCTTCTCCACATCCCAGGCTGGTCAGGCTGCGCCCGACGTGGGCAAGGCCGATGTGCCCGCCCTCAAGGACGCGTTTGACCTGGACGCCCTGCGGGAAATGGACGTCATCCTGACCTGCCAGGGCGGCGATTACACCAGCAAGGTTTACCAGCCCCTGCGTGATTCTGGCTGGGAAGGCTACTGGATCGACGCCGCCTCCACACTGCGCATGGCGGACCATTCCATCATCGTGCTGGACCCGGTTAACCGCAACGTTATCGACGATGCGCTGGCCCGTGGCGTCAAGGATTACATTGGCGGCAACTGCACCGTCAGTCTGATGATGCTGGCTCTGGGCGGCCTGCTGGAAAATGACCTGATCGAATGGATTTCCCCCATGACGTATCAGGCGGCCTCCGGTGCCGGCGCCCAGAACATGCGGGAGCTGCTGGAACAGATGGGGCAGCTGCACGGCAACGTGTCTGACCTGCTGGCGGATCCGCGCTCGGCGATTCTGGAGATCGACCGCAAGGTTACGGAAACCATGCGCTCCGGTGAGTTTCCCACCGACAACTTTGGCGTCCCGCTTGCCGGCAGCCTGATTCCCTACTGCGACAAGCAGCTGGAGAGCGGCCAGAGCAAGGAAGAGTGGAAAGCCCAGAGCGAGACCAACAAGATCCTCGGTCGCAGCGACAGCCCGATTCCCATCGATGGCATCTGTGTGCGGATCGGCGCCATGCGCAGTCAC
Source organism: Marinobacter sp. JSM 1782161 (assembly GCF_011421605.1). Lineage (NCBI taxonomy): Bacteria > Pseudomonadati > Pseudomonadota > Gammaproteobacteria > Pseudomonadales > Marinobacteraceae > Marinobacter > Marinobacter sp. JSM 1782161. The sequence continues at coordinate 790,350 of NZ_WSSA01000002.1, read as the reverse complement.
AGCCAGGCGCTGATCATCAAGCTTCGCAAGGACATCCCGGTCAGTGAGATCGAGTCGCTGTTGGCCAAGTCCAATGACTGGGTCAAGGTGGTTCCGAACGATCGCGAAGTCAGCATGGAAGAGCTGACACCGGCGAAGGTGACCGGCACGCTGAGCGTACCCATCGGTCGTATCCGCAAGCTGGCGATGGGCCCGCAGTACATTTCCGCGTTCACCGTGGGCGATCAGCTGTTGTGGGGCGCTGCGGAGCCTCTGCGTCGTATGCTGCGTATCCTGCAGGAACGCTGACAGGTGGCATTTTCACGTCGCTGACCCGGCGTGGAAATGCAAACCACGTCCTGTTTTCAGGATTTGTGTTGGGGGCGAAGGCTGCATTAGGCTTTCGCCCCTGTTATTTTCGGGCGCTCGTTTATTGAAAGTGAATCAGCGATGCGGCCGAAATGTAACAAGGGAATTTGGTAGCGGAATGTAAGGCAGAGTGTGCCGCCAGTAACAAAATTCATCAGTCGGTACAGGGTGTTCCGAACATTTGTTTAACAACAATTACAAACATTATCTCTGATTGATTGATAAAGGGGGCTTTATCAACAATACTTTCGCAAACGTTAGAATCAGATCGATGCCCAATAAAAAAGCGAAAGACGGAAGTCATCCAACCTCGTCCGAGTCTGAATTTAGACGGCAGTAACGAATAACGGAGACTGGTAAGGAAAAAGCATGAAAGTACGCAAACTTGCGGTTGCGCTGGCTCTGGTGGGAGGGCTCGGCTCAGGCGTCGCTAACGCGCTCGGGCTTGGAGAAGTGGAACTTCAATCCTATCTCAATGAACCCCTCGACGCTCAAATCGAGCTGAGCAACAGCAGCGATCTGAGTCCCAACGAAGTCTTCGTCGACCTCGCTCCACCCCAGGTTTTTGAAAGGGTGGGTATCGATCGTGACTTTTTCCTTACCAATCTCAGTTTCAACGTGGTGACGGCGCCCAACGGCCAGCTTGTGGTCAATGTCACAAGCCGGCAGGCCGTTCGCGAGCCCTACCTCAACTTCCTGATCGAAGTGACCTGGCCCAGCGGCAAGCTCCTGCGCGAGTATTCCATGCTGCTGGATCCCCAGGTGTATGCCGATCAGGTCGGTGAAACGCCGGCGCAGACCGTGCAGGCGCCGGCATCGCAACCGACCCGGAGCACGCAGGCACAGGCCAGCCCGCGCCAGGAGTCGGCCGCAACGGTCAGCCGCAGCAGTGGCTCGTCGTCGGCCCGGACGTTCGGCCCGACAGGCCCCTCCGACACCCTGTGGGGCATTGCCCAGCAGGTTCGTCCGGATGCCAGCTACTCGCCGCAACAAGTCATGCTGGCGCTGCAGGATCTGAATCCTGATGCCTTCATTGACGGCAACATCAACCGGCTGAAGCGTGGCCAGGTGCTGCGTATTCCCTCGGCGGATCAGATAGAGGTGCGCAGTAACAGCCAGGCTGTCCAGGAAGTCATTGCGCAGAATAACGCATTCAAGCAGCCGCAACAGAGCGTCGACGCGACCGGCCAGCAGCCGGGAGCGGTGGCCTCCACGCCGGCGGACAGCGGTGACGAACTGCGTCTTGTGGCGGATAACGATGCCGTCAGCCCTGAAGAAGGCGCGGCCTCCGGCGGTGCTGACGGCGTCGCCGGCGGTGCCGAAGGTAGCACCGAAGTGGTGATGGAGCAGCTCGACAAGGCGCAGCGCGAGAACGCGGATCTCAATTCCCGGGTTGAAGACCTCCAGTCCCAGCTTGAAACCATGCAGCGGCTGGTTGAACTGAAAAACGCCCAGTTGGCCGAGCTCCAGGCGCAAGCGGGTGACCAGCCGGCGAATGTGGGTGCAGGCCAGGACGGCGCCGCCCCGGCGGTCGATGCGGCTGCCGCAGCAGACGAGTCCGGCGAGATGTCGGAAGCAGACCCGCTTGCTGCCGGCGAAACAGCTCCGGCAGGTGAAGAGACTACGGGCGACATGGCTGCCGAAGGCGAAACGGAGGCCATGCCGACGGCCACCGGTGACGACGCGGCGGCGACCGCCGAGTCGTCCTCCGACACCATGGCGGCCGACGATGAGATGACGGGTGATGCCCAGTCGAGTGAGCCTGCGGCGCCGGTCGCCTCTGAACCGTCCGCGGCTGAGCCACAGGACGAAGAGCTAGCCCAGCAGCCAGCTGCAGCCGAGCCGGTCACTGAAGATGAAGGCTTCGTGGCGAACCTCATGGACCAGTTCATGAACAATCGTCAGTACCAGATGGTCGGCGGTGGCGTGGCCATCCTGGCGCTGCTGCTGGTTGCCATGGCAGCCCGTCGGCGCTCCAGGGAGGAGCCGTCGCTGGAAGACGAACTGGACGCCGGGCACGGCGACGATGACACGCTGGATCTCGGCGGTGCCGCTGACCATGCTGACGAGGAGCGGGATGCACTGGCCGAAGCCGATGCCTATATGGCGTACGGGCGCACCGACCAGGCGTCCGAGGTGCTGGAGTCCGCCATTTCGCGCGAACCGAGCCGCAGCGACCTGCGACTGAAGCTGCTCGCCGTTTACGCTGAATCCGAGAATCGGGACGCGTTCGAGAAGCAGTTTGCCGAACTGGAGGCCCTGGACGACGAGTCGGCGATGACCGAGGCGCAGGCGCTTCGCGGCAAGCTGGAAGAGGCAGAGGCCACGCCCAGCATCGACGATCTGGAATCCCAGCTGCGGTCCGGAAGTGCCGCTGAAGACAAGGACGAGGAAGATATTTTCGCGGGCTTCGAGTCGGATGATTCGACAGAAGCCGGTGAAGCCCGGACGGAAGACGAGTTCAGCGAAAGCGCGGATGATTTCTCCTTTGACACCCTGGACCTGGAAGAGGAACCGGTTGAGGAGAGCAAAGCGGCGGAATCCACGCCTGAAGAAGCAGGCGATGACGCCGCATCGGATTTCGACCTGACCGATCTGGGTCTGGACGATGATGAAGTGGCAGAGCCGACGACCGGCGAATCCCGGCCGGAGACCGCGTCCGAGGATGATCTCGACTTCAACTTCAGCCTGGATGACGATCTGACTGAAGACGAGAAGAGCGTCGCCGACGCTGAAGAATCCCTTTCGGAAGACGATTTCGGCTCGCTTGAGCTGGACGATTCCCTGCTGGAAGGCGATCTCGACGATAAAGCCGAGGCGTCGACTTCCGACCGGGCTACCAGCGACGATGAGGCGCCGGCACTGGAAGAGGAGCCGGAGCTGGCCTCGGACGAGGACGGCGAGCTGGATGAGTCGTTCCTGGATGACCTCGACGCCGAGCTTGAAAAGGTGGCCGGTGAAGAAGAGCTTGGCGAGAAAGCCGGCCAGGACGGATGGCGACTCGGAAGATACGCTCGATGAGCTTGAGCTGGATGTTTCCGACGAGGATCTCGCCTTGATGGAAGAAGTGGCGGAATCGCCGGAGGAAGGTTCTGACGACGAACTCGGCGACTTGGAGATTCCGGAATTGGATGAGTCACTGGAGACCCGCGAAGACGATGAGTCGATCCCGACAGCCGAGGAATCCGTCGAGGAAACCGACGCTGAGGAGATTCCAGAGTTGAGTGAGGCGGATGCGGGGAGCGAGAAGCGTTCATCCACCTCGATGGATTTTGATGAAGCGGCCCTGGACGACGAGGACGATTTCGATTTCCTTGCTGGCACCGATGAGGCGGCCACCAAGCTGGATCTGGCGCGCGCTTATATCGAGATGGGTGACGCCGACGGCGCCCGGGACATTCTGGAAGAGGTTTCCATTGAAGGGAGCGACGACCAGAAGACGGAAGCCAAGGACCTGCTCAAAAACCTGTCCTGATCCGTTATACTGGGCGCATTGCTAAACCAGCGCCTGATTGAGAGCGCCGGAAGTGGTTTCACTTCCGGCGTTTTCGTTTCCGGATCAGCATCAAGCGGAAGAGTCCACCTTGCATCCCTCGTTCACAACCTTTGATCAGGCAGCGCCGATCGGCGATGGTCGCGTTGCTCTGCTGTTTGAATACGACGGTGCCGCCTTTCACGGCTGGCAATACCAGAAAAGCGGCGTTCCATCGGTTCAGGGGCACCTCCAGGAGGCGGTGTCCAGGGTGGCCAATCACCCGGTCGACCTGATCTGTGCCGGACGCACCGACGCCGGCGTCCATGCCACCGCCCAGGTGGTGCATTTCGAAACGCCGTCGGTGCGCACCTTCCGTTCCTGGATCATGGGCATCAATACGGCGTTGCCGGGCGACATTGCGGTGCGCTGGGCCGGGAAGATGGCCGACGATTTTCACGCGCGCTTCAGCGCCGTCAGCCGACGCTACCGCTACGTCATTCACAATCACCCCGTTCGCCCCGGGCTGCTGCGCAAACACGTCAGCTGGACGTTTCGCCCGCTGGATGCGGAGCGCATGCACGAGGCTGCGCAGGCGCTGGTCGGCGAGCAAGACTTTAGTTCGTTTCGGGCGGCAGGGTGCCAATCGCGTACGCCGCACCGGAACCTGCACTTCATCCGGGTCAGCCGTCACGGGGACTATGTGGTGATCGACATCCAGGCCAACGCATTCCTGCATCATATGGTCCGTAACATTGCCGGTGCCCTGATGGCGGTGGGCAACGGCAAGCAGCGACCGGAGTGGATTCGTGAGATACTGACGCGGAAGGATAGACGACAAGCGGATATTACCGCGCCGGCTTATGGGCTGTATCTGGTGAACGTCGGTTATCCGGCGGAAGCCGGTATCCCGTCCGAGGCGCCGGGGCCAGACTTCATGCAGCCCTGGTTCTCCGACGAACAGCAAGCCCTGGTTGAAGGACCGGAATTCCAGCGACATCAGAGCGAGGTGTCATGAGGACTCGCATTAAAATCTGTGGACTGACCCGGCCGGACCAGGCGGCGAGCGCCGTTGAAGCCGGTGCCGACGCGATTGGTGTGGTGTTCTATCCGCCCAGTCCGCGTTCGGTGGATATCGGGCCGGCACGGGAGATTTTGGCAGCGTTGCCGCCGTTTGTAGAGACCGTGGGGCTGTTTGTGAATCCGGAAGCAGACTGGGTGCGCCGGGTCTTGGACGAGACCGGTATCAGCCTGTTGCAGTTTCACGGCGATGAACACCCGGCTTTCTGTCAGCAGTTTGGTCGTCGCTGGATCAAAGCGGTTCGGGTGCGGGCTCGTGAGGATATCGAGTCCGCCTACGAACGTTTTTCCGAGGCATCGGGATTGCTCGTCGATGCGTATGACCCCAACAGGTACGGCGGGACAGGGCAGACCTTTGACTGGGCGCTGATCCCCGAAAACCGCCCCAAGCCCTTGATATTGGCCGGTGGTCTGAACTCTGCTAACGTAGCGGCCGCGGTAGCGGCGGTAAGACCCTGGGCTGTGGATGTCAGTGGTGGGGTCGAGAGCGACAAGGGCATCAAGGACCCGGCCCGCGTGATTGAATTTATCAGAGAGGTGAATCGTGTCGGTAAAGCTGACTGAAGACATGCTCCGAGACCTCCCGGACACCCGGGGGCATTTTGGCGCGTACGGTGGCCGTTTCGTGTCCGAAACCCTGATGGACTCGCTGATGCAGCTGGAGACCGAGTACCTCAAGCTGCGCAACGATCCAGACTTCATCGCCAAGTTTGACAAGGATCTGGCGGACTATGTTGGCCGGCCAAGCCCGCTTTATTTTGCCGAACGGCTCACCCTCGAGGCCGGTGGCGCCCAGATCTGGCTCAAGCGTGAGGACCTCAATCACACCGGCGCCCACAAGGTGAACAACACGATCGGGCAGGCGCTGCTGGCCAGTTTTCTGGGTAAGAAGCGGGTGATTGCCGAGACCGGCGCAGGCCAGCATGGCGTGGCCACGGCCACCGTCTGCGCCCGCCTGGGCCTGGAATGTCACGTTTTCATGGGTGAGGAGGACGTGCGTCGCCAGGCGTTGAACGTCTACCGCATGAAGCTGCTGGGCGCTGAAGTGCACGCCGTTTCCAGTGGCACCAAGACCCTCAAGGACGCCATGAACGAAGCCATGCGCGACTGGGTCACCAACGTCGACGACACCTTCTACATCATCGGGACGGTGGCCGGCCCGCACCCGTACCCGATGCTGGTGCGCGACTTCCAGTCGGTTATCGGGCGCGAAACCCGCCGCCAGTCCATGGAGCAGGCCGGTCGTTTGCCGGATGCTCTGGTCGCGTGTGTCGGCGGTGGTTCGAATGCCATTGGTCTGTTCCATCCCTTCCTGCTGGATGAGTCCGTTGCCATGTACGGTGTCGAGGCCGGGGGCCTGGGGCTGGATTCCGGTCAGCACGCCGCGCCGTTGACCAGTGGACGTCCGGGTGTTCTGCACGGCAACCGCACTTACCTGATGGAAGACGAGAATGGGCAGATCGCCGGTACCCATTCGGTCAGCGCCGGGCTGGACTATCCGGGCGTGGGTCCGGAGCACAGCTGGCTCAAGGACGTGGGCCGTGCACAGTACGTCGCGGTCACCGACGACGAAGCCCTGGACGGGTTCCGCAAACTGACCCGGGTGGAAGGCATTATGCCGGCCCTGGAAAGCGCCCACGCCGTGGCCTACGGTGTGAAGCTGGCGGCCTCCATGGACAAGGATCAGATGATTGTCATTAACGTATCCGGTCGTGGCGACAAGGATATCCATACCATCGCCGAGCTGGACGGAATCGAGATTTAAGGGAGTCGGTAAGCCGCATGAGTCGTATTGAGACAGTCCTGCAGAAACTCAAGGGCCAGGGCCGCAAGGCGCTGATTCCGTACATTACCGCCGGGGATCCGCATCCCGACCACACCGTGGAGCTGATGCACGCCCTGGTCGCCGCCGGAGCCGATATTATCGAGCTGGGCGTTCCTTTCTCAGACCCCATGGCCGACGGCCCGGTTATCCAGCTGGCGTGCGAGCGAGCCCTGGTCCATGGCACCTCGCTGCGTCAGGTCATTGGCATGGTGAAGACTTTCCGCGAGCAGGACCCGGACACCCCGGTCGTGCTGATGGGGTATCTCAACCCGGTGGAGGCCATGGGCTACGATGCGTTCACCGAGGCCGCACGGGATGCCGGCGTGGATGGTGTGCTGACGGTCGACCTGCCGCCGGAAGAGGCGGATGATGTGGCGCCGCTGTTCGCCAGAGCCGGGCTTGATCCGATCTTCCTGCTGGCGCCGACCACCACCGAAGACCGTATCCGCGCCATCAGTGAGCACAGTTCCGGCTATGTCTACTATGTTTCCTTTAAGGGCGTAACGGGCGCGTCACGTATCGACGTGGCCGACGTGGCCGAGAAGGTCAATCGTATCCATTCGCTGACGGCGGTGCCGGTTGGCGTTGGCTTCGGTATTCGCGACGCACAGACGGCCGCGGCTGTGGGGCGGGTATCCGATGGTGTAATTGTGGGAAGTGTCCTGGTGGATACAATTGCCAAAAATCAGGAAGACATCGACGCCCTCAAGGCGGCGTTGACGCAACTTCTGAAACCGATGCGTGAAGCGCTGGACGAGCTGGCCTCCTGAAGCTGCAGAAACCGGCCGCGCTCGCAGAACAGGACAGACTAACAGGAAGACATCATGAGTAACTGGCTGGACAAGATCATGCCGAGCATGATTCGCTCGGACTCCAAGCAGCGGACGAGCGTTCCCGAAGGCCTCTGGAAAAAATGCCCCAAGTGCGGCGCTTTCCTCTACAAGCCAGAACTCGACAAGAACCTGGATGTCTGCCCGAAGTGCGAACACCACCTGCGGGTGTCCGCACGTCGCCGGCTGGACATCTTCCTGGATCCCGATGGGCGCGACGAGATCGGCGCTGATCTGGAACCCTGGGATCGCCTGAAGTTCAAGGACAGCAAACGCTACAAGGACCGTCTGGCCCAGGCGCAGAAGGGCACCAGGGAGAACGATGCGCTTGTCGCCATGCGTGGTCGCACGCTGGGACTGCCGGTGGTCGCCTGCGCCTTCGAATTCAACTTCATGGGCGGCTCCATGGGGCAGGTGGTGGGCGAAAAGTTCGTCCAGGCCGTGAATGTGTCCCTGGAGGAGCGTATTCCTCTGGTGTGTTTCTCCGCCAGTGGTGGCGCCCGTATGCAGGAAGCCATCCTGTCGCTGATGCAGATGGCCAAAACCGCCGCGGCCCTGGAGCGCCTGAAGCAGGAAGGCATCCCCTTTATTTCCGTGCTCACCGACCCGGTTTTCGGTGGCGTGTCCGCCAGTCTGGCCATGCTGGGCGACCTGAATGTGGCCGAGCCCTACGCCCTGATCGGCTTCGCCGGCCCGCGGGTAATCGAGCAGACCGTGCGTGAAAAGCTTCCGGAAGGCTTCCAGCGCAGTGAGTTCCTGCTTGAACACGGGGCCATCGACATGATCGTTGGGCGCCACGATATGCGTTACCGCCTGGCCAGCGTGCTGGCCAAGTTCACGGGCCAGGAGGCGCCGCAGCCTGATCCGGAGCGCGAGCCAGAGCCGGGTGAAGAGACTGAAATCCCCGATGCCCCGAGCGCCTGAATCCGGAGCCACTGTCAACGAGTGGCTCGCCTACCTCGAAGCACTGCATCCCAAGGACATCGATCTGGGGCTGGACCGGGTACTCCTGGTCCTGCGCCGGCTCTTTCCGCGTCACCCCGGTGCAAGGATCGTTACGATCGGCGGAACCAACGGCAAGGGCACGACGGTCGCAGCACTGGAGCGCCTTTTACTGTCCCGCGGGCGCTCTGTGGGTGCCTACACATCGCCGCATCTGCAGGTCTATAACGAACGCGTCCGGCTCAATGGTCTGGACATCGATGACGCCTCCCTGGTGGACGCCTTCGAGCGTGTGGAGGCGGCCCGCCGGGACGTCTCGCTGACTTATTTCGAATTCGGCACCCTGGCGGCGTTCGTTGCCTTCGAAAAGGCAGGCGTCGAGGACTGGCTGCTGGAAGTCGGTCTGGGCGGGCGCCTGGACGCCGTCAATGTGCTGGATGCCGACCTGGCCATCATCACCTCCGTCGACCTGGATCACACCGCCTGGCTGGGCGACGACCGCGAGCAGATCGGCTTCGAGAAAGCGGGCATCCTGCGATTTGGTCAGGATGCGATCTACGCCGAGTCTAATCCGCCGCGCTCTGTGCTGCAGCAGGCAGCGGCGCAGAAGGTCAGGTTTCGCCGCCTGGGCGAAGACTACCGGATTGATCGCAACACCGATGGCAGGGCCTGCGTGGTCACCGATGACTGGCGCGTGACGCTGCCGGAGGGTGGCTTGCCGGTAGGGAGTCTGGCGGCGGCGGTCCAGGGGTTCCGTATACTGGAGCCGGACGTTGGTGAAGAAGCGATTGCCCAGGCGCTGGAACAGGTAGCCGTGCCGGGCCGTTTTGAGACATTGCGATCGTCACCGAGGGTGATCGTGGATGTCGGTCACAACCCCCATGCCGCGCGCTGGCTCCGGGAGCAGATCGCGAAACTGGGTGTCTCGGGTCAGGTGAGGGCGGTGTATGCCTGCCTGGAAGACAAGGATTCCGCTGGCGTGGTGTCCGCCGTCTCATCCGTTATCGGCACCTGGTATCTGGCCCCACTGACGGTTCCCCGAGGATTGGATCTGCCAGGGCTTGAGCGCCGCCTCGAGGCGGTTCTGGCCGGACACGACCGGGTTCGTGGTTGCCCGTCGGTCAGTGCCGCCATCGACGCCGCCATCGCTGACGCCGATCCGGCGGACGTTGTCGTCGTCTTCGGCTCTTTCTTTACCGTTGCCGAGGCGCGACAGCACCTGGGCTGAGCGGATCTGTCCTGAAGGTGTACCCATTCCTTAAAGTTACTTCATGCTCCCGGCAGCCCTTTGTGTTCGGTCGCCGCGGGCGTTAGTATCCGGTCAGACTCTTGGCGAATACAGAGGATCGCTTCCTGTGGATGGACTCAAACAGCGTATCGTTGGCGCACTGGTATTGATTTCCCTGGCTGTTATCTTTGTCCCGATGCTGTTCGACGAGCCGCATACAGAGCGAACCACCCGAACCATCGACCTGCCGGAAGAACCGGCCTTTCCTGCCGTTGAAATGAACGATGCCCAGGGCGATGCCGAGCCCTCCGGCACCGGTGGAGCCATTGCCAATGGCGGCTCCGATTCCGGTAACTCGCAAGGTTACACCATCGAAGAGTCGGCGCCGGTGGTGGAGTCGCCCCAATCCCCGTCGGAGGAAACCGCTTCCGGGACCGTCGAGAGCGTTGCGGCGGCACCGGAACCGGAACCTGCTCCCGAACCGGAGCCAGTGGAGCGCCAGGAGGAGGCGCCGGCTGCCGCGGCGGACAGCCAGGCCGAGCCCGCCGAGCCGGAACCGGCCGACAAAGCCGATTATCAGCAGGTGCTGAAAGGCGCCTGGCTGGTCCAGTTGGGTAGCTTTGGCAATGAGAAAAATGCCTTGCGGTTGCGCGACAAGGTCCGGGAGCAGGGCTACGCGGCCTACACCCAGAGCGTTGAGCGCGGTGACCTGACGTTGACCCGGGTGTTTTCCGGCCCCTTCGTGAGCGAAGACGAAGCCCGTTCCGCCAAACAGCGCCTGGACAAGACGTTTGCCCTTAACAGTCTGGTGATGTCGGGTGATAAGTAGCGCTGGAACGCGCTTCGGACGCACATTCCGGCGACGGCTTCAAGGTTTGGTGTGACCCGGTTTCCTGTTAGAATCCGCGCTTCTGAAATTCGTTAGTGGGTCGACCATGGACGCGCTGATCTGGATAGACTGGGTCATCATCACAATCATCACGGTTTCGACCCTGATCAGCCTCAAGCGCGGTTTTGTCAGGGAGGCGCTGTCCCTGGTCACCTGGGTATGCGCCTTTATCATCGCGCGCACCTTTCACCCGCAGATGCAGTCGCTGCTGGAGAGCACCGTCGAGACCCCGCTGGTCCGGCTGATTGCCGCGTTTGCCATCCTGTTTTTTGGTACCCTGATCGTGGGTGCCGTGATCAATAACCTGATCGGACAACTTGTCCGCGCCACCGGTCTTTCCGCTACCGATCGTGTACTGGGAATGGGATTTGGCCTGTTGCGTGGCGTTCTGGTCGTAATTGTCGCCATTGCCTTCGTGCGTTATACGCCATTGTCCCAGGATACCTGGTGGAGAGAGTCGATCATGATTGACCGGCTGGCCCTGGTGGAGCAGTGGTCCCGGCGCATGCTGGGCGATGAGTTTGAACGATGGCTCGGACCGGCCGGGGAACCCGCTTCCACGGTTCAGGCACAACCGGGCAACGAAGCCATGATTTCTGTACTGGAGAAGTAAACACCCATGTGTGGCATTGTCGGTATCGTAAGTACCTCTAACGTCAACCAGACGCTGTACGACGCGTTGACGGTTCTTCAGCACCGGGGGCAGGATGCGGCCGGCATCGTAACCTTCCAGGACGAGCGCTTTTATCTGCGCAAGGACAACGGCCTGGTGCGGGACGTGTTCCGCACCCGCCATATGCGCCGCCTGGTGGGCAACGTGGGTATTGGTCACGTGCGCTACCCCACGGCCGGCAGTTCCAGTTCAGCCGAGGCCCAGCCTTTCTATGTGAACAGCCCTTATGGCATTACCCTGGCTCATAACGGCAACCTGACCAACGCCGACGAGCTGAGTCAGGATCTGTTCCGCACCGACCTGCGCCACATCAATACCAATTCCGATTCCGAAGTCCTGCTCAACGTGTTCGCCCACGAGCTGCAGAAGCAGGGCAAGCTGGTGCCGACCAAGGACGAAATCTTTGCCGCGGTCAGCGCTGTCCACGAGCGTTGTCGTGGTGCCTACGCGGTGATTGCCATGATTACCGGCTACGGCATCGTCGGGTTCCGCGATCCCAAGGGGATCCGCCCCGCCTGTTTCGGCGTGCGCGAGACCGAAGCCGGCAAGGAATACATGATTGCCTCCGAAAGCGTGGCCCTGAACGCCGCCGGCTTCAAACTGGTTCGCGACATCGAGCCGGGCGAAGCGGTCTACATCGAGACCGACGGCACGCTCTACAACCAGCAGTGCGCCAGGGACCCGCATCTGATCCCGTGTATCTTCGAGCACGTCTATTTTGCCCGTCCGGATACCATTCTCGACAAGGTGTCGGTCTACAAGGCGCGCCTGCGCATGGGCGAAACCCTGGCGGACAAGGTTCTGCGCGAGCGTCCCGATCATGATATCGACGTGGTGATGCCGATCCCCGACACAAGCCGGACCTCGGCCATCCAGATGGCGCACCGCCTTGGGGTCAAGTTTCGCGAAGGCTTCATCAAGAACCGCTACATCGGCCGGACGTTCATCATGCCCGGCCAGAAGATGCGCAAGAAGTCCGTGCGCCAGAAGCTGAACCCCATTGATCTGGAGTTCAAGGACAAGAACGTGCTGTTGGTGGACGACTCCATTGTGCGCGGCACCACCTGTGAAGAAATCGTGCAGATGGCCCGCGACGCCGGAGCGCGCAAGGTGTACTTCGCGTCCGCAGCGCCCCCGGTGCGTTATCCGAACGTCTACGGCATCGATATGCCGGCGGCCAGCGAGCTGATCGCGCACGATCGTTCGATCGAGGAAATCCAGGACATGATCGGTGCCGACTGGCTGGTGTACCAGGACCTGGACGACCTGATCACCTGCGTCAATGACGTCAATCCCGAAATCGAAGCCTGGGAGTGCTCCGTTTTCGATGGCAAGTACGTCACCGGCGACATCGACGCGGCTTATCTCGCCAACCTGGAAAGCCAGCGCAGTGAAAGCTCCAGGGCGAAGAAAAGCACCGCGATGAGCACCGAAAACGGCATTATCGACCTGCACAACGACGAAGACTGAGCTTGAGGAAAGGCCCCGATGACCAAGATCCGTGAGGAGCATAACCTGATCCCGGAAACCGACCTTGAGGGCGTGTCCGTCGACACGTTAGCGGTGAGGGCAGGGCAGATGCGGACCGCCCAGCTTGAGCACAGCGATGCCATTTTTCCCACCTCCAGCTTCGTCTATGGCAGCGCGGCCCAGGCCGCGGCGCGCTTTGGTGGCGAGGAGCCGGGCAACATCTACTCCCGCTTCACCAACCCCACGGTCCAGTCCTTCGAGGCGCGTATTGCGGCGATGGAAGGGGGCGAGCGGGCCGTGGGCACGGCATCCGGCATGGCCGCGATTCTCAGTACCTGCATGGCGCTGCTGCAGGCGGGAGATCATGTGGTGTGCTCGCGCGGCGTTTTCGGTACCACCAATGTGCTGTTCCAGAAGTACCTGGCCCGTTTCGGCGTGGACACCACGTTCGTCAGCCTGACGGATATGGAAGGCTGGCGTGCGGCAATCCGCCCCGAAACGAAAATGCTGTTCCTGGAAACGCCGTCCAACCCGTTGTGTGAAGTGGCGGACCTGCAGGAGCTGTCGGCGCTGGCCAAGAGCCACGACGCGTTGCTGGTGGTCGATAACTGCTTCTGCACGCCGATCCTGCAGCGGCCGTTCGAATACGGTGCCGATATTGTGATTCACTCGGCCACCAAGTACCTCGATGGCCAGGGGCGCTGTATCGGCGGTGTGGTCATCGGTTCCAACGCGCTGATGGAAGAAGTCTACGGCTTCATGCGCTCGGCCGGTCCCAGCCTGAGTCCATTCAACGCCTGGGTCTTCCTTAAAGGTCTGGAAACGTTACCGATTCGTATGCGCGCCCACTGTGCCAGTGCGTTAGAGTTGGCCCAGTGGCTGGAACAGCACCCGGCGGTGGAGCGCGTGTTCTACGCGGGCCTGGAGTCCCATCCCCAGCATGAACTGGCCCGCCGGCAGCAGAAAGGCTTCGGTGGCGTCCTGTCATTTCGGGTGAAGGGCGCTCGCGAGGAGGCCTGGCAGGTCATCGACTCGACGCAGGTGATGTCCATCACCGGTAACCTGGGGGATACCCGCACCACCGTGACTCATCCGGCCACCACCACTCACGGCCGCCTGTCCGCCGAAGACAAGGCTGAGGCGGGGATCACGGAAAACCTGATCCGGATATCGGTCGGGCTGGAAGATATTGACGACCTGAAGGCCGATCTGGCCCGCGGGTTGGACGCATTGACGCGCTAATAACAGAAGGAAGCCTGCTCTGAATGAGCCGTAGTCAGTCCATGTCAGAACGGAAAAAAGCGAGCGAAGAGACTCAGCTGACGGAAAAGCAGCAGCGCTTTCGCAAACTGCTGGCGCAGGGTGGTCGCGAAGGGGCGCTGATTGCCCTCGTGGCCCTGTGCATTTACCTGCTGATGGCGCTGGTCAGTTTCAGTCCGAAAGACCCTGGCTGGGCCAGTATCGGGCACGACGTCACGGTGGTGAATTACGCAGGGCGCACCGGTGCCTGGATCGCCAGTCTGCTGATCGATTTCTTCGGGCAGGTGGGCTTCCTGTTTCCGGCGATGGTGGCTTTCTATGCCTTCCTGCTGGTCAAGCATCGCAACGACCCGCTGGAGCTGCATTGGCCCCTGCTGGCGCTGCGCTTTGGCGGTTTTGTGCTTATTGTCCTGAGCGCCACGAGCCTGCTGTCGATGTACTCCATCATGGGGCTGGACGCCAGCGCCGGTGGCGTCATCGGCGTCGAGGTTTCGGAAACCATGGTGGGGGCCTTTAACCTGCCGGCGGCGACTCTCCTCCTGGTGGCCATCTTCCTGTTTGCCCTGACCGTGTTTACCGGGCTGTCCTGGTTCCAGTTAATGGACCAGTTGGGCGACTATACGCTGAAGTCGGTGGAGTGGGTCCGCACCCAGTTTGATACCTCGGGCGATGACGACGATGACTTGCCTGAGCCCGAGCCGAAGCGCCGGGAACCGCCACTGATTAACGACCGCGTTGCCGAGGAAGACGACAGGCCTTCCCTGTTCGAGCGCCTGCGTAACCTGTTCCGCCGCTCCGAACCCGACGCCCCCTTCGAGGACACCCAGCCTCAGCGAATCGAGCCCAGTGTGGATGGTTTGGCGGCCACGCCAGCCGACGATACGCCCGTCGACAGCGGCTTTTCCGCACGCGAAGAGACGCCGGCGCCACCGGTCGCCAAAGCCAAGCCTCCCGCTCAAAAAACGCCGGCCCAGCCGGAATCCCGCTCGGTGAAGATTTCGCCGTTCCAGCGTAAGGACGAGGCGTCAGCCAACAAGAAGGAATCCGGGCGTCAGCCGTCGCTGTTCGACAACATCGACAGTCCGCTGCCGCCGCTGACCCTGCTTGATCCGCCGGATACCAACAAAAAGAAGGGGTATTCCGAGGAGTCTCTGGAGCATATGTCGCGGCTGCTGGAAGAGAAGCTGTCCGATTTTGGCGTCAAGGTGGAAGTGGTCGAGGTCAATCCCGGGCCGGTCATCACCCGGTTCGAGATCAAGCCGGCGCCTGGCGTGAAAGTCAGCCGGATTTCCAACCTGGCCAAGGACCTGGCCCGCTCGCTGGCGGTGCTCAGTGTGCGGGTGGTGGAAGTTATTCCCGGCAAGTCCGTGGTGGGTATTGAGATTCCCAACGAAGAGCGGGAAATGGTGCGGCTGCGCGAGGTGCTGTCGTCCAAGGCCTATGAGGATCCGTCCTCGCCGCTGACCCTGGCGCTGGGCAACGACATCGGCGGCAATCCGATGACCGCCAACCTGGGCAAGATGCCGCATCTGCTGGTGGCCGGTACCACCGGTTCCGGTAAGTCCGTCGGGGTCAACGCCATGATCCTCAGCATGCTGCTGAAGGCGACGCCGGACGAGGTCCGCTTCATCATGGTGGACCCGAAGATGCTGGAACTGAGCATCTACGACGGCATTCCGCACCTGTTGGCGCCGGTCGTTACCGATATGAAAGAGGCAGCCAACGGCCTGCGCTGGTGCGTGGCGGAAATGGAGCGTCGCTACCGGCTGATGGCTGCCCTCGGGGTGCGCAACCTGGCCGGTTTCAACCGCAAGGTGAAAGACGCCATCGAAGCCGGCGAGCCGATCCCGGATCCGCTCTGGACGCCGGACGAGCACCTGGATAACGCCGAGGAAGCCCGCCCGGCCCTGGAGCCGTTGCCGTTCATCGTCGTGGTGATCGACGAGTTCGCCGATATGATGATGATCGTTGGCAAGAAGGTCGAAGAGCTCATCGCGCGGATTGCCCAGAAAGCACGGGCCGCCGGTATCCACCTGATCCTGGCAACCCAGCGCCCGTCGGTGGATGTCATCACCGGCCTGATCAAGGCCAACATCCCGACGCGGATTTCCTTCTCGGTCCAGTCCAAGATCGATTCGCGCACCGTCCTGGACCAGGGTGGGGCGGAGCAGCTGCTCGGCCACGGGGACATGCTCTACCTGCCGCCCGGCTCCGGCCTGCCGGTGCGGGTGCACGGCGCGTTCGTCGACGACGACGAAGTTCACCGCATCGTCAATGCCTGGAAGGAGCGTGGCGAGCCGGTGTACGTGGACGATGTACTTAATGGCGCCGAAGGCGAGAGCCTGCCTGGTGTGCCGACCCTGTCGGAAGGGGGTGGTGACAGCGAAGGCGACTCGCTGTATGACGAGGCCGTGGCTTTCGTCACCGAGGGCCGTCGTGTCTCCATCTCTTCGGTGCAACGCAAGTTCAAGATCGGCTACAACCGGGCGGCCAACCTGGTGGAGGCCATGGAAGCCTCCGGCGTGGTCAGTCCTGCCGGTCACAACGGCGCCCGAGAGGTTCTGGCGCCGCCACCCCCGCGAGACTAGACGTCGTATCGCATGAGGAGTTTTACTGCATGAAAAGCATTTGCGGCCGCATTCTGGCCATGGCCACTGTCCTGTTTGCCCTGGCATCTCCGACCTGGGCCGATTCCCAGGCGGCGCAAGCCCTGGCCGGCAAGCTGGCCAGCTACCGGACTTACCAGGCCGACTTCATCCAGGTGGTCGTCGATGGCACCGGTACCCAGGTTCAGGAGTCCCACGGCAACCTGAAAGCCAAGCGTCCGGGGCTGTTCTTCTGGGAAGCGGAAACCCCGTTTGCCCAGACCATCGTGGCCGATGGAAAGCAGGTGGAGGTTTACGATCCGGACCTGGAGCAGGTGACCGTCAAGGATATGGACCAGCAAATGACGTCGACGCCGGCCCTGCTGCTGAGCGGTGAAGTCGACAACCTGGAAGAGGCCTACCGCGTAACGCGGCCGGACGACACGCCCGGCGTGGACGATTACGTGCTTGAGCCACGCAACGCCGATTCCCTGTTCCTGTCCCTGCGCCTGCGCTTCCGGGACGATGTTCTCTCGGAAATGCGCCTGCAGGATTCCCTGGACCAGGTGAGCATCCTCCGCTTCGAGAACGTCCAGGTGAACGAGCCGGTGGCCGACGCGGCCTTTACGCTCGATTACCCGGATTCGGTCGACGTCATCAAGAGCGCCCAGTAATGCAGGGCGGGCTGTTTGCCGAGGAAAAGGGGTTCCAGCCCCTGGCCGCTCGCATGCGGCCTCACTCGCTAGCGGAATACGCCGGTCAGCAGCACCTGGTGGGGCCGGGCAAACCGTTGCGGCGTGCCGTGGAAGACGGGCAGCTCCATTCGATGATTCTCTGGGGCCCGCCCGGCGTGGGCAAGACCACTTTCGCCAAGCTCCTGGCGGACACCGCGGACATCGCCTTCGAGAGCCTCTCGGCGGTGCTCAGTGGCGTCAAGGACATACGCGATGCGGTGGAGCGAGCCCGCAACCGCAAGCAGGTGGAAGGTCGTGACACGCTGCTGTTCGTGGACGAGGTGCACCGCTTCAACAAGAGTCAGCAGGATGCCTTCCTGCCGCACATCGAGGATGGCACCGTGATCTTCGTCGGTGCGACGACGGAGAACCCGTCCTTCGAGCTTAATAGCGCCCTGCTGTCGCGCACCCGGGTCTATGTGCTCAAGAACCTGGCAGCGGACGACCTGAAGGCGTTGTTGCGCCGGGCGCTGGACAGCGAGACCGGGCTGAACGGGCGCCTGGCGGTGCCGGAAGCCCTGCTGGACGTCATCGCCACCGCCGCCGACGGCGATGCCCGGCGCGGACTGAACATTCTGGAGGTGGCGTCCGACCTGGCTCAGGATAATGGCGAGGGCGTCGCCGAGCTGACCGAGGCGGATCTGGAACAGGTGATGCAGTCCAGCCTGCGTCGCTTCGACAAGGGCGGTGACGTCTTCTATGACCAGATCTCGGCCATGCACAAATCCGTGCGCGGCTCCGATCCCGACGGCGCGCTGTACTGGATGTGCCGGATGCTGGATGGCGGTGCCGATCCGCTCTACATCGCCCGCCGCCTGGTGCGGATTGCCATCGAGGACATCGGCAATGCCGATCCCCGGGCATTGCGGTTGAGTCTGGATGCCTGGGACACCCAGGAGCGGCTGGGGTCGCCCGAGGGCGAGCTGGGGCTGGCCCAGGCGGCGACGTACCTGTCCCTGGCGCCCAAGAGCAATGCCGTCGAGCTGGCCTATAACCAGTGTATGGCGGACATCCGCCAGCAACCGGACTACGAGGTGCCGGTTCACCTGCGCAATGCGCCCACCTCGCTGCTCAAATCCATGGGGCACGGTGCCGAATACCGCTACGCGCACGACGAGCCGGATGCGTTTGCCGCCGGGGAAGCGTATTTACCCGAAGCCCTGCATGGGGTACGTTATTACCAGCCGGCGCCCCGCGGCCTGGAAATCAAACTCCGGGAAAAACGGGAAAGGCTGGACGCTCGCAACGAGGCGAGCCCGCAGCAGCGCTATCCCGCCGGCAAACACCCGTCCTGATTGCCATTCCGGTGAACTGTGCGACCCATCGCGGTGGTACAGGAAATTCCTGAAGGTATACTATGCGCAACGTCAGCGCCGGCGTCGGCCAGCCGATGGCGGTGCGTTCTATTCACTCGAAGTTAACAGGACGATCATGCTCGATCCCAAACTCGTTCGCAGCCAGACTGAAGACATTGCCCGCCGGCTCGCCGTGCGCAACTACACCTTCGATATCGAGGCGTTCCAGTCGCTGGAATCCCGTCGCCGGTCCCTGCAGGTCCGCACCGAAGAGCTTCAGAGTGAGCAGAACAAGCGATCGAAAGCGATCGGCAAGGCCAAGGCAGCCGGTGAGGATATCCAGCCGCTGCTCGATGCGGTCGAGGACCTCAAGCAACAGCGTGGCGAAGCGGAAGACGAGCTGCGCGGACTCCAGGCGGAACTGAACGAGTTCCTGTCCGGCATTCCCAATGTCCCGGATGACAGCGTACCCGCTGGCAAGGACGAGGACGACAACGTCGAACTGCGTCAGTGGGGCTCGCTGCCGGCGTTCGATTTCGAACCGAAAGACCACGTCGACCTCGGCCAGGCGCTGGGTGGCCTTGATTTTGATGCGGCGGCCCGTCTTGCCCAGTCGCGCTTTGCGGTCATGCGTGGGGGCGTGGCCCGTCTTCACCGGGCGTTGGCGCAGTTCATGCTCAATACCCATACCGACGAGCACGGCTACACGGAGACCTATCTACCGTATCTGGTCAACGCCAACACGCTGTTCGGTACCGGCCAGTTGCCCAAGTTCGAGGAAGACCTGTTCAAGATGGAGGGGGAGCATCCGCTCTACCTGATTCCGACCGCCGAGGTGCCCGCCACCAACCTGGCCGGGGACAACATCCTCAAGGCGGATGAGCTGCCTCTGCGGATGGTGTGCCACACGCCGTGTTTCCGGAGCGAGGCGGGATCCTACGGCCGGGACGTGCGCGGCATGATTCGCCAGCACCAGTTTGACAAGGTGGAGCTGATCCACATCGTACGGCCGGAGGATTCCGAGCAGGCGCTGGAAACCCTGACCGGTCATGCCGAAGCCATCCTGCAGAAGCTGGAGTTGCCATACCGGGTGGTCGAGCTCTGTGGCGGTGATATCGGCTTCTCCGCAGCCCGCACCTACGATCTGGAAGTCTGGCTGCCGGGGCAGGGCAAGTACCGGGAGATTTCGTCCTGCAGCAACACCCGGGATTTCCAGGCCCGCCGCATGCAGGCGCGCTGGCGCAACCCGGAAACCAACAAGCCGGAGCTGGTGCATACGCTGAACGGTTCGGGCCTGGCGGTGGGCCGCACCCTGATCGCGATTCTGGAGAACTATCAGCAGGCCGACGGCAGCGTACGCGTGCCCGAGGTCCTCAAGCCCTACATGGGCGGACTGGACGTACTGAAGCCCTGATACCGCACCAGGCGGACCGGTCCGGGCTAATCGTGGAAGAAGGAGAGCAAGCAGTTGAGTCTTACGGTTTCGCTTCGCATCGATCTCGCCGTGGTGGCCTGCATTGGCAAGGGGCCGCGTTTGCTGGCCAAGGCGCGTCAATGTGCCGGTCAGGGGGCTCGGGTGGTCTGGATCGACCACTCGACGCTGCCGGACGAAGCCCCGGCAGGTAGCGAATGTCTCCCCGACTGGCCGGCGGATGCGGCCCTGACCGGTGATGACTACGGCCTGGTATTGATCGATACCGGGGCCGCGGACGAGGACCGCCAGTGGCTCGACCGGGTGGATCGGCTGGTGCCGGTGTGGATGCCGGGGCAGGAGCCGCGAGCGCAAGTCCAGTTTCCGGCGGCGATCCAACGTGGTCCTTTGCGGATCACGGTCGACACCGGTGGGCGCTGGCCCACGGTCGCCAACTGGTTGCGTCAGCGGCTGGATACGCTGTTGCCGGAGGGGCTGGCCAACGTCCTGCAAGGCATGACGGGCAAGGGCGAGCTGTCGTCGCTCCTGGCCACACCTCACCGACGCCGTCATTTCTGGTATCGCCTTTTGGAAGGACCGCTGGTCAACCGGGCTCATCAGATGCCGGAGGCGGAACTGCACGCTGCACTGGATCAGAGCCTGGAGCGTGCGTCCGCCGAGAGCGGACAGGGTGAGGTCTATCTGGTGGGAGCCGGACCGGGGGATCCCGATCTGCTCACCCTGAAAGCCCTGCGCATCATCGCCCAGGCGGACGTCGTGCTCTACGACCGGCTGGTGTCCCGGGAAATCCTCAACCGGGTGCGGGCGGACGCCGAGATGATTCACGTCGGCAAGGAGCGCTCCAGGCACACCCTGCCACAGGATCAGATCAACCAGCGACTGGTGGAGTTGGCCCGCGAGGGGCGCACGGTGGTACGGCTCAAGGGCGGAGACCCGTTTATCTTTGGTCGCGGCGGCGAGGAAATCGAGACCCTGGCCGAGGCCGGCGTCTCCTTCCAGGTGGTGCCGGGTATTACCGCGGCTTCCGGATGCGCGGCCTACGCCGGTATTCCGCTGACCCACCGGGACCACGCGCAGTCGGTGCGTTTCGTGACCGGGCACCTCAAGAACGACAGCTGCAACTTGCCATGGCGGGATTTCGTCCAGACCAATCAGACGCTGGTGTTCTACATGGGGCTGGTGGGGCTGCCGATCATCACGCGCGAACTCAAAGCGCACGGCATGGCGGGTACGACGCCGGTAGCCCTGGTGTCAAAAGGCACCACGCCCGAGCAGGCGGTGCTCACCGGCACGCTGGACACTATTTCTGAACGGGTGGAGGAGAGTACCGTCAGACCACC
Organism: Marinobacter sp. JSM 1782161; assembly: GCF_011421605.1. Classification (NCBI taxonomy): domain Bacteria; kingdom Pseudomonadati; phylum Pseudomonadota; class Gammaproteobacteria; order Pseudomonadales; family Marinobacteraceae; genus Marinobacter; species Marinobacter sp. JSM 1782161. The sequence goes on along the minus strand of NZ_WSSA01000002.1, from coordinate 768,947 downwards.
CACGCTGATCATCATTGGCGATGTGGTGCAGCTGCGTGATCGACTGAGCTGGATGGGCTAGCGGAGCGGATATCGGGCAAGCAGGACAGGTGAGGAGTGAGGCGGCCGGCCCCGGGAGGGACCGGCCGTTCTTCGTTTTGCCGTTCTTCGTCTTACTGGGTGCGCTTGGGCAGCACGTCCTTGAGCTTGGCGTGCATGTCGCGCAGTGATTTCTCGGTGGTTTCCCAGTCGATGCAGGCGTCGGTAATGGAGACACCATACTTCAGGTCTTCCAGCTTTTCCGGAATCGACTGGCTGCCCCAGTTAAGGTGACTTTCCACCATCAGAGCCTGGATCGACTGGTTGCCTTCGATGATCTGGTGCGTCACATCCTGCATGACCAGCGGCTGGATGGCCGGATCCTTATTGGAGTTGGCGTGGCTGCAGTCGACCATCAGGGACTTGCGCAGGCCGGCTTTTTCCAGTTCCTGCTCGCACAGGGCGACGTTGACCGAGTCGTAGTTGGGCTTGCCGCCACCACCGCGCAGCACCACGTGGCCATAGGCATTGCCCTTGGTGCGTACGATCGAGACCTTGCCTTGCTGGTCAATGCCCAGGAAGTTGTGCGGGTGGGAGACCGATTTCATGGCGTTGATCGCCACGTCCAGGCTGCCATCGGTGCCGTTCTTGAAGCCGATGGCCATGGAAAGGCCCGAGCTCATCTCTCGGTGCGTCTGGGATTCGGTGGTGCGGGCGCCGATGGCGGACCAGGAAATGGTGTCCTGCAGGTACTGGGGTGAAATCGGATCCAGCGCCTCAGTCGCGGTCGGCAGACCCAGCTCGGCGATATCCAGCAGCAGACGGCGCCCGATATGCAGACCCTGCTCGATGTCGAAGGAGTCGTCCAGGTGCGGGTCGTTGATCAGACCTTTCCAGCCGATCGTGGTGCGAGGCTTCTCGAAATAGACCCGCATGACGATGTACAGGGTATCGCTCAGCTCTTCGCTCAGGGTTTTGAGCTTTTCCGCGTACTCGCGGGCCGCCTTGACGTCATGGATCGAGCAGGGGCCCACCACCACGAACAGGCGATGATCCTTGCGGTCCAGGATGTTGTTGATCGTAGCGCGACCGTTCGCCACGGTTTCCGCGGCGCGGTCGGACAGGGGCATTTCCTGTTTCAGCGCTTCGGGGGTAATCAACGGGTCGTTGCTGGCCACGTTGATGTTTTCAATCTGCTTGTCAGACATGTCGTTGTCGTCTCCCGATTCGGCAGCCGTTAACGCAACTCTGCGTTCACGAAGGAAATGTTCCGTGAGAGTGTGGCAGGAGGTGGACCGCCGTCCACCGCGAGGCCGCTTGCTCACGGGCCGCCGGCGATTATTATCGTTAGGTGGTTCCGCCGGACCTCCAGGCTCAGGGGAGGGCCTTGGTCGTAACCGGGCGGAGACACCTTGAAAAGGGCGTTTATGTTGCGATATTAGTCACTCCAATGCAATTGAAAACCGTGCTATTTCAGTGTATCGCGCCGTTAGGGATGACCTATACTGACGCGTTTGTCATGGCTTCCTCGCTCGTTATGCGACGGCTTTGGCACAGTCGTCCCCGGTGAGCGGTGGACTCCTTTGCCAAGCCATGCTGCAATACGCCCTCTTGCACACCGTTTCCTGCCCATGCCTGATTCAGGCAACGGAGGGTCGGCATTCTCGCCGGGCCGGGGCATTACAGGATATCTGATCTTCATGGTTCGACCCCCATCCCGCCAGGCCGGCGGCGCACAACAGCCCAATCCGGATCTGATCCAGGCGATCCTCAAGGGTATCCGTGTGCCGGATCTGCCTTATCCGTTGACGCGGGAAGAGCCGGTGCCTGACTGGCTGCCGGTGCTGGCCGATTGCTGGCGGGAGCAGCAGGACCGTTGTGTGATTGAAGTACTGCAGGCGATCGATATGAGCTGGTCGGTGCGCCAGGTCAACGCCGCCTACCTGGCCGATCGCATGATGGATGTGTTCCTCGCCAAATCCGGTCTGCATCCCACACTGGTGCGCCGGGTGGCACGGCTGCGTTTCCTGGTGGCCTGGCAGATCGCCGAGCAGGGGGCGGCCGCCATCGGACCAAACTGTCCGGTCCACGACTGGGTGGACAGCCTTCACACGCTGCGTGGCTGGAGCGACTCCGGCGGTCGGGCGGCGCGCCAGGTGCTGACCCGGCTCGACCAGTTGCAGTTCGCCGTCGACCAGAGCTTCCAGGCGCAGTCGCTGGCGCCCTTTGAAGCCTTCACGGCCGACTGGCGCAAGGAACAATCCGGCAAGGACGGTCGCATCGATCGTCTGAGCCAGCGGCTACTGGAAACGGAGCAGGGGGCTTCCCGGCAGCGCGCCGCCGAACAGGTGGCCCGTGCCCTGGTCGGCCGTGCGATCGCCCGCCGGGCACTGCCCGCGGCGGTCACCGAATTCATTACCCACTACTGGCTTCCGCTGCTGCGCCAGGTCGCCTGGCAGGACGGTGTCGGCAGCGAGAACGCCCGACATGCCGCCAAGTTGCTTGAGTGGATGGTCTGGGTCGCCGACCCCAACCTGTCTGATCGCGACCGCGACAAGCTGTATCACGTGGGCGAACAGCTTGGCGACAAGATCGGCGAAGTCTGGAATCGTGTCCAGAACGAGCCGCTGCCTGCCGGCGCCCTGCAAGGCGTCGAGGAATTGATGGTGGCTCGTTTGCGCGGTTCCCCGGTGGAGCTGGAAGCAGTCGGGAACTTTACTTTCGAGCCGCGCTGGCTGAATCCGCCCACCATTGAACGCGCCGAGACGGCCGCGGTGGAAGGCCGCTGGTTTGTCGAGGGCGAAGGCGAGGCCGAACAGCGCATGCATTGTTTCGCCTTTCTCGAGGATTCCCAGGAAATTCTCTGGACCAACGGCGAGGGCGTCAAACTCGGCCTGATGACGTGGCAGGCTTTCCAGGACGACCTGGCGGCGGGTCGCCTGCGTCCTTTACCGGCCATCTACCCGTTTGCCGAGGTGGTTAGCGAGACGCTGGACAAGCTGGAGCAGGTGCTGCGCAGCCAGGTCGAAAAGCGTCGCGAGGCCCGGGCGAAGGCCGAAGCCCAGGCCGAGAAGGTGCGTCGCGAGCGCGCCGAGGCCGAGAAACGGCGCCAGGAAGAGGCGGAACGCGTGGCCCGGGAACAGCAACAGGCCCGGGAACGTGAGGAAGCCGCAGCGCGGGAGAAGCAGGCGGCCGAGGAGGAAAAGCGCAACGCCGAGCGATTGGCGAGCGTTCGGGAGCAGGTGGATTCCCTCAAACTGGGTAACTGGATTACCCTGGCGCCGGATCCGGACTCGCCCAGCGATGAACCGCGCAAGCTGAAACTGGCTGTCCGGCTCAACGCCACTGGCAAGCTGATCTTCGTCGACCGGTTGGGCCTGAACCGGACGGAAATGACCACCGACACCCTGGTCAAGTGTATTCTGAGCAACCAGGCACGCCTGATGAGCAGTGAGGCGGATTTCGAGGATACCTTGTCCCGGGTCGTGGGAAGAATCAGGGTGGGGCGATAATGGCGATCGGAGACTATGAATTCGGCCACTACGAATTCGGCGATGGTCCGGAAACCGACCACGAGCAGCGCCGCGAGTTTCGCATCAGTGGCAGGGTCAGCGTTCACCTGGAGCTGGAATCGCCGGGGCCGACGGACGCCACGGACGCGCCACGGGCACTGTCCTGCTATACCGTGGATCTGTCAGCCCGGGGAATCCGTGTCGCGGCCTCGGAGCCGGTCCCGGAAGGGGCCATTCTTCCCGCGGTGGTGACGCTGAAGCGCGCCGCTGACGAAGCCGTCTATCGGTTAATGGTCGAGGTGGTCTGGTGTCGTCGCGAAGACGAGCGCGGCTGGACAGTCGGGCTGGAAGTGCTGGAGTCGGATGATACCGAAATTCTGGAGTGGCTGGAAACCATTGTCCGGGCGCTGGACGACGATTAGCGCGGTAGCGCCGCCGGAAAGAACGGATACCGGGGCCATCGGACGATGGGCCCCGGCACGCAGCAGGGCGGTTATTCTTCCAGCGCGCCCATGCCGGTGATGTTGAAACCGGCGTCCACGTAGACGATTTCCCCGGTGATGCCGCTGGCCATGTTCGAGCACAGGAAAGCGGCGGTGTTGCCCACTTCCTCGGTCGTGACGTTACGCTTGAGCGGCGCGCGGTTGGCGTTTTCCTGCAGCATCCGGCGGAAACTCTTGATGCCGGAAGCCGCCAGGGTCTTGATCGGTCCGGCGGAAATGCCGTTCACGCGGACGCCGTCGGCACCCAGACTGGCCGCCATGTAGCGCACGTTCGCTTCCAGCGACGCCTTGGCCAGACCCATCACGTTGTAGTTCGGCAGAACGCGCTCGGCGCCCAGGTAGCTCAGTGTCAGCAGCGCACCGTCGTCGCTGAGCATGCCGCGCGCAGCCTTGGCCAGGGCGACAAAGCTGTAGGAGCTGATGTCGTGGGCGATCTTGAAGCCTTCGCGGGTGGTGACGTCCACATAGTTACCGTGCAGCTCGTTTTGCGGCGCGAAGCCGACCGCGTGGATTATGATGTCCACCTTGTCCCAGTGCTTGCCCAGCTCGGTGAATACCGCTTCGATTTCCTGGTCGTTGGCCACATCACAGGGGAAGGTGAGCTCACTGCCCCATTCCTTGGCGAAACCCTCGACGCGGGACTGGAGCTTTTCATTCTGGTAAGTGAATGCCAGTTCTGCGCCTTGCTGGTGGAAGCTCTCGGCGATGCCGTGGGCGATTGAATGCTTGCTGGCCACGCCGACGATGAGGGCGCGCTTACCTTTAAGGATTCCCATGAATGATCTCCTGATTCGTTGATTGGGGCATTGTCTCCGATTGCCCCGCAGCGTTTAAGTCGCTATTCGTCTAAGGTCCGCGTTCAGCGGGCCCCGGTATGGATGTCGTCGGGCGCTTCGGCGTGATAGAAGAAGGCCGCTTCCAGCAAATTACGCGTGTACTCCGCCTGCGGCGTTTCCATGACTTGCCTGGCGTCGCCGTACTCCACCACTTCTCCGCCTTTGAGCACCAGCACCTGGTGGCTCAGGGCCCGTACCACGGCAAGGTCGTGGCTGATGAACAGGTAGCTGAGTCCGTAGCGCTGCTGCAATGAGCGTAGCAGCTCGATAACCTGCTTCTGCACCGTGCGGTCCAGCGCCGAGGTGGGCTCGTCCAGGACGATGAGGGACGGTTGCAGCACCAGCGCCCGGGCGATCGCGATACGCTGGCGCTGGCCTCCCGAGAACTCGTGGGGGTAGCGGTGCCGCGATGCCGGATCCAGTCCGACATCCTGGAGGGCCTGGACGATCATGTCCTCGTGCTCGGCTTGCCGGTCCGGAGCGTGCACCATCAGGCCTTCGCCGACGATCTCGCTCACCGACATCCGCGGACTCAGGCTGCCGTAGGGGTCCTGGAACACGATCTGAATATCCTTGCGCAGCGGTTTGAACTGCTTCTGGTTCAGGTTGTTGATCGGCTTGCCCCGGTAGAGGATCTTGCCATCGCTCCGTACCAGCTTGATCAGGGCCATGCCCAGGGTGGTCTTGCCGCTGCCGCTTTCGCCAACGATACCCAGGGTTTCGCCTTCACGCAGTTCGATATGGACGTCGCGGACCGCGTGCAACCAGGCTTTGGGTTTGCCGAAGAAGCCTCTGCGCAGCGGGAACCGTACCCCGACGCCATCCATGCTCAGCAATGTCCTGGCCGTCGTCGAAGGGCTTGAGGGGGCCTTCCCGGGATCGGCGCTGAGAAGCTGTCGCGTGTAAGCGTCCCGGGGGGATTCGAAGATGGTTTCGGTTGGGCCGGCCTCCACCTGATGCCCATGCTGCATCACCACTACCTCGTCGGCATAACGCCGCACGATCGACAGGTCGTGGGTGATCAGCAGCACGGCCATGCCCAGGCGTTCCTGCAACGAGCGAAGCAGTTCCAGCACCTGGCGCTGGACCGTGACGTCGAGCGCTGTGGTGGGTTCGTCAGCGATCAACAGGTCCGGCGCATTGGCCAGGGCCATGGCGATCATCACCCGCTGCTTTTGCCCGCCGGAGAGCTGGTGCGGGTAGTACGCCAGACGTTCGCGCGGATCGGGAATGCCCACCAGTTCGAGCAGTTCCAGCGTCCGTGCGCGTGCCTGGTTGGGGCGCATGCCCTGATGGATCGCCAGGGTTTCGCCGATCTGTTTCTCCACTGTATGCAGCGGGTTCAGCGACGTCATCGGTTCCTGGAAGATCATGCTCACGCGGCGACCGCGGATCTGGCGCATGCGTTTGTCGGGTGCGGCCAGCAGATTTTCACCGTCGAGCAGGATCTCGCCACTGGGGTAGGTGGCGTGACGTTCGTCCAGCAGCCGCAACACCGACAGCGCCGATACGGACTTTCCGGAGCCGCTCTCGCCCACCAGGGCAACGGTCTTGCCGGCCGGCACCCGGAACGACAGATCGTGCACCACCGCTTTGCCGTCAAAAGCGATGGACAGGTTGCGTACGTCGAGGAAGTCGGTCATATCAGTTCTTCCGCGGATCGAAGGCGTCGCGTACCGCTTCACCGATGAACACGAGCAGGGTCAGCATGACGGACAGCGTGATGAAGGCCGAAAGCCCCAGCCAGGGTGCCTGCAGGTTGTCCTTGCCCTGGGCGATCAGCTCGCCCAGCGAGGGTGAACCGGGCGGCAGACCGAAGCCCAGGAAATCCAGCGATGTCAGGCCGGTGATGGCTCCGGTCAGGATGAAGGGCACAAACGTGATGGTGGCCACCATGGCATTGGGCAGCATGTGCCGGAACATGATCGTGCGGTTGCTCAGACCCAGGGCCCGGGCCGCACGGACGTATTCGAAGTTGCGGGCGCGCAGGAATTCGGCGCGTACCACGTCCACCAGCCCCATCCAGGAAAACAGCAGCATGATGCCCAGCAGCCACCAGAAGTTGGGCTGCACGATGCTGGAGAGAATGATCAGCAGATACAGCACCGGCAGGCCCGACCAGACTTCCACGAATCGCTGGCCCAGCAGGTCCACCTTGCCGCCGTAGAAACCCTGCACGGCGCCGACGATGACTCCGACCAGGCAGCTGAACAGAGTGAGGGTGAGGGCGAACAGCACGGAAATGCGGAAGCCGTAGATCAGGCGCGCCACGACGTCGCGCCCCTGGTCGTCGGTGCCCAGCCAGTTCTCGGCCGAAGGCGGCGCCGGCGAGGGAACCTTCAGGTTGTAGTTGATGGTGTCGTAGCTGAAGCGGACCGGTGGCCACAGCATCCAGCCTTTCGAGTTGATCTCGTCGGCAATGAAGTCGTCGCGATAGTCCGCTTCGGTGGGTAGAAAGCCGCCAAAGGTTTCCTCGTTAATGGTCTGAACCACGGGGAAATAGACGTCACCGTCATACGTCACGACCAGAGGCTTGTCGTTGGCCACCAGTTCCGCGAAAAGGGTGATGGTGAACAACAACAGGAACAGCCAGAGCGACATATAGCCGCGCCGGTTGTTGCGGAAATTCTGCAGGCGACGGCGCTGGATGGGGGAGAGCTGAAATGCCACGGTCAGCCCTCCCGGCTTTCAAAGTCGATGCGCGGGTCAACCAGCACATAGGTCAGATCACTGATGAGTTTCAGGATCAGGCCCATCAGGGTCATGATGTAGAGCGTACCGAAGATCACCGGGTAGTCCCGGTTCAGGGCCGCCTCAAAGCCCAGCAGGCCGAGGCCGTCGAGCGAGAAAATCACCTCGATCAATAGCGAACCGGTGAAGAACAGTCCCAGCAGCAGCCCGGGCAGGCTGGCAATCACGATCAGCATGGCGTTGCGGAACACGTGGCCGTAGAGCACGCGACGTTCTTCCAGGCCCTTGGCGCGCGCGGTGACCACATACTGTTTGCCGATTTCGTCGAGGAAGGAATTCTTCGTCAGCAGCGTCAGGGTGGCGAAACCGCCGATGGCGTTGGCGGTGACCGGCAGAGCCAGGTGCCAGAAATAGTCACCGATTTTCTGGTACCAGGTCATCTCGTCGAAGTTGGTCGAGGTGAGGCCGCGCAGCGGAAAGACGTCCCAGTAGCTGCCGCCGGCGAACAGGACGATCAGCAGGATGGCGAACAGGAACCCCGGAATGGCGTAACCGATGATGATGGTGGAGCTGGTCCAGACGTCGAAGCGGGTGCCGTCCATCACCGCCTTGCGGATGCCCAGGGGGATCGATATCAGGTAGATGATCAGGGTCGACCAGAGTCCCAGCGAGATCGACACCGGGAGTTTGTCGATGATCAGCTCGATCACGCTGCGATCGCGGAAGAAACTGTCCCCGAAGTTGAAGGTGGCGTAATCGCCGAGCATCTTGAAGAAGCGCTCTGTCGGCGGCTTGTCGAACCCGTACAGCGTCTCCATCTCGGCGATGAGCTCGGGCGGGATGCCCCTGGTGCCCCGGGACTGGCCGTTGCTCCCGCTGTCACTGACTTCGCTACCACCGCCGCCGCCGGCCCGGGCCAGGGCGCCGGAGTCCATGCCTTCCATCTGGGCGATGAACTGTTCGATGGGGCCGCCGGGGGCGGCTTGTACGATGACGAAGTTGAGCAACATGATGCCGATCAGCGTGGGAATGATCAGCAACAGCCGTCGCAGGATGTAGACACCCATCGGTCAGGGAGCTTCCTCGTGGTTGCGAAAGGTTGTCAGGGTTTGATCCACCAGCGCGACACATCGACGCCGGCCTTGGGGGTGTTGGCCGGGCGTGCCAGTTTGTTCCAGTAGGCCACGCGATCGACGTCCAGGTACCATTGGGGAATCACGTAGAAGCCCCACAACAGCACGCGGTCCAGCGCCCGGGTCCGGGTGACCAACGATTGCCGGTCGGTGGCCTGGATCAGCTTGTTGACCAGGGCGTCAACCACCGGATCTTTCACGCCCATGTAGTTGCGCGAGCCGGCCTGATCGGCGTTGCCGGAATACCAGTAGTCGCGCTGTTCGTTGCCCGGTGAGTCAGACTGGCCCAGAGTCTGCACGATCATATCGAAATCGAAGTCACGAACGCGGCGGATGTACTGGCTGGTGTCCACCAGGCGCACTTCCACATCGATGCCCAACTTGGCCAGGTTTTGCTTGAACGGCAGTACCACCCGCTCGAAGGACTGGCTCCAGAGCAGAATCTGGAAGCGCAGGGGCTTGCCGGATGAGGTTTCGACCATCTTGCCATCACGGATCTCGAAGCCGGCTTCCTGCAGGAGCTTCATGGCCGTGCGCAGGTTGTCCCGGAGGGTGTGATCGCCGGCGGTGGACGGCGGTTCGTAGGTTTCTGTGAAGACTTCCGGCGGTAACTGGTCCCGGAAGGGTTCCAGCAGCGCCAGTTCGTCACCGGTCGGGAGTCCGGTCGAGGCCAGCTCACTGTTCTCGAAATAGCTGTCGGTGCGGGAATACTGGTCGTAGAACAGGTTGGTGTTGGCCCATTGGAAGTCGAAGCCATAAGCCAGCGCCTGACGAACCTTGCGGTTGTTGAACGGGAAGCGGCGGGTGTTCATGGCGAAACCCTGCATGCCCGCCGGACGGCCGTGGTGGATGGATTCCTTGCTGATGCGTCCGGAAGCCAGCGCATCGCCCTCGTAAGCGGTGGCCCAGTTCTTGGCGGAGGATTCCACCCGGAAATCGAAGTTGCCGGCCTTGAAGGCCTCCAGGGCAACGGTGTCGTCGGAGTAATAGTCGTAATGAATGCGGTCGAAGTTGTTGTAGCCGACATTCACCGGCAGATCGTCGGCCCAGTAATCTTTATTGAGAACGTAGGTTACGGACCGTCCGGGCTCGTACTTGCCGATGGTGTAGGGGCCGCTGGAGACCGGGATGGTCAGGTCGGCGGACTCGAAATCATGTTTTTCCCAGTAGTGCCTGGGCAGGATCGGCATCTGCCCGAGAATCAGTGGCAGCTCGTGGTTGCTGGTGTCGCCGAAATCGAAGCGCACGCTCAGCTTGTCCAGCACCTCGACAGAGCTGACTTCCGCGTAGTAGTTGCGAAAGAAGGGGTGGCCGTGTTCGGTCAGCAGTTGGTAGCTATAGGCCACATCCTCGGCGGTAATCGGCTGGCCGTCCGAGAAACGGGCCTGCGGGCGGATGTGGAAGATGACGTAGGAGCGATCCTCCGGTGTCTCCAGCGACTCGGCGATCAGGCCATACATGGTGAACGGCTCGTCGGCCGAGGCCTTGAGAAGGGTGTCATAGGCGTAGGTTTGCAGCCCGGCGGCGCCAACGCCCTTAAGCACGAACGGGTTGAAGGAGTCGTAGCCGTTGGAGACCACCCCAAGGCGCAAGGTGCCGCCTTTCGGCGCATCGGGGTTAACGTAATCGAAGTGCTTGAAATCCGCCCCGTACTTGGGCTTTCCATGCATCGCCAGGCCATGGACGGGGTCGGCGGCGTAGGTGGCCGGAAGGAGGGCCAGGCTGAGAAACAGGGCGATGACGGTCTGGCTAAATCGGATCATGAATTCCGCTCTTCTTTTCAGTGGGCCTGACCGCCATCACATCAATGTGCTTGTCGATCAGGGACTTCGGCGAATATCGACGTAGAGTACCAGACTTTGACCTGGCTGCAGATAATTGTTGATGTCCAGGCTGTTCCAGCTCGCAATGTCTTTCACGTTCACGTTGAAACGGCTGGCAATGCGTGCGAGCGAGTCGCCTTTACGCACCCGGTAGCCCACCTTGCGCACCATGTCGGCGTTTTTCCGGCTGCCGGCCATGGCGTAAAGCTGCGATCCCGGCTTGTCGGACCAGATCACCAGTCGTTGCCCCGGCTTCAACGGATCGCCCGGCGCCATGCCGTTCCACTTGGTGACCTGCCGTACGCTGACGCCATGCTCCCGCGCAATATCCCAGAAGGTGTCGCCCCTTTTGACCACGTAATTGATTCGAGTTCCGCTGGTGCGCTGGCCAATCGCCGACTGCTTGTCCTTCAGGCGCTCGGCGGCGCTTAGGGCGTAGGCATCGGTGCCCTTGGTGGACGTGGGAATCAACAGGCGCTGGTCGACCCGGATGAGGTTGGAGCTCATGTGGTTGACCTGCTTGATGACGTCGGGCGTGGTGCCGAACTGGTGCGCAATCTTGATCAGGCTGTCACCGCTCTGCACCCGGTAGTTTTTCCAGGAAACGCGTTGGGACGGATCCAGTTGCGCCAGGCCCTGACGGAACTGTTCGGCGTGATCCTTGGGCACCAGGAGGCGATGCGGCCCCTCCGGTGATGTAGCCCAGCGATTATAGGCCGGATTGAGTAGATAGATTTCCTCGATATCGACGCCAGCCAGCGTCGCTGCCTGGGCCAGGTCGATCTGGGAGCCGGTGTCCACCACCTCGAAATAGGGCTCGTCGGCAATTGGCGGCAGGGTAATGCCGTAGGACTCCGGATCGTCAATGATCTTGGCGATCGCAATCAGCTTGGGCACATAGGCCCGGGTTTCCCGGGGCAGGCTCAGCGCCCAGTAATCGGTGGCGCGGCCCGCTGCCTTGTTGCGGCGGATCGCCCGGTTCACGGTGCCGGCGCCGCTGTTGTAGGAGGCCAGCGCCAGCAGATAGTCGCCGTCGAAGCGATTGGCGAGGGCGTCCAGATATTCCAGGGCGCCGTTGGTCGCTGACAGGACGTCGCGGCGCTGGTCGTGCCACCAGCTCTGGTTCAGGCCGTAAACCCGGCCGGTGGACGGGATAAACTGCCACAGGCCGGCAGCCCGGCCGTGGGAATACGCGAACGGATCGAAGGCGGATTCCACCACCGGCAGCAGGGCATACTCACCGGGCAGATTGCGTTCCTCCGCCTGTTCCAGGATGTAATAAAGATAGCGCTGGGCCCGTTTGGCAACCCGGTCAATGTACTGGGGGTGCCGGGCGTACCAGCTCAACTGCTGTTCGATGCGATCGTTGTCGAGCGTCAGGTCGAGCCCGAACTGGTCGCGCAGGCGGCTCCACAGGTCATGCTCGACGCTATCGGCGGCCACTTTCTTGCCGGTGGGCTCTTCCAGTCGCTCGCGGGCCTTGGCGGCCTGGGACTTGAGTGACGGCTCGATGGAGTCATCCAACTGGGTGGTGTCGCCGTCGGCTTGCCCCTCTACGGAGGCCTGCAGCTCGTCATCGCCGGCGGGGACCGAGACGTGTTCGGATTCGAGCAGCTCGCCTTCACTGAGATCCTGGTCGGCCTTGCCGGTAAAGGTCTGGCATCCGGTAATGAGCAAGGCGATCAGGAAAGGAGAGGTCAGTCTGGCGAAGGTCATAATGCGTCCAATAGTGTGGTGCCCGTCGGCATCGCAGGGTTGCGCGGCTGCCGGGAGCGACAGCAAAACTTCGCAGGATTCTATGGGAACCGATTTCAGGGGGTCAAGAAAGCGCTTATTACGTCCGCGTCAGATCATGTAACGACGATCAGCCCCTGAACGTGTCCTTGGCCTTCCGCACCTGGGCAAATACGCGATCAGCGCCTTGCAGTTCCCCGTCGACGGGAATGTCCCGGGCACTGACGGCGGTCGCCACGGCATCGTCGTCCCAGCGCAGGAACGGGTTAAGGCTGGCCTCGTCTTTCAGTGTAGTCGGTAACGTGGGTTCACCGCGGTCTCGTTTCTGTTTGCAGGCGATTTCAAAGTGCCGGAGCCCTTCGTCGTCCGGCAGCAGGTCACGGGAAAAGCGCAGGTTTGCCAGCGTGTACTCGTGGGCGCAGTAGACCCGGGTCGAAGCGGGCAGGCGACGCAGCTTGTCCAGCGACTCGCGCATCTGTGCCGGATGCCCCTCGAAAAGGCGGCCGCAACCGCAGGCGAACAGCGTATCTCCGCAGAAGAGCGCCGGCGCATCGCCGATGTCGGTCTGTCTGGTGTGGTAGGCGATGTGGTCGAGTGTATGGCCGGGCACGGTGTACACATCAAAGGTCAGGCCCTGCCAGAGAACCTGGTCGCCCTCGGTCAGTGTGACGCTGCAGCCCTGGAACGGGGAATTGGCCGGGCCATAGATGGCCTGGGGCTGGAACGTTTCCTCAAGCTCGGCGACGCCCCCGACGTGATCCGGATGATGGTGGGTGATCAGGATGCTGTCGAGCGTCAGATCATTGGCCAGCAGGTAGTCGGCGACCGGCGCGGCCTGGCCGGGGTCGACGACCAGGGCTTTACCGCTGTTCCGGTCAGTCACGCACCAGATGTAGTTGTCGCTGAAAGCGGGGATGGGGACGATCGAAAGCATGGATGTGCCTCTGTTGGTCGTTTGCAGGGCCGCCCCGACGCAATCTAGCCGGGCAACCCTCGCGATGTTCTTTGTAACGAACCGGGTGGCCGTCGGGCTTATCCACCGGTAGAAGACACTGTTATCATAAAGGATCGACCCGGAGCGCCCAAATTGGGTTTTTCTCGCTGGATGGAGCAGAATGCCTGACAACGAGCCGACGTGGTCGCTAATGAGGTGTTGTCGGTCTTGGAAGGCGCGACCGGCATAACCCCACAGCCCTGACCGGAACACAACCATGGCCCGAGATACAGCCGTCGATTACACAGCCCAGCGGGACGCTTTCGAAGCCTGGTTCCAGAGCCCGCTCGGGCGTGTGCTGCTGGCGGACCAGAGGCGCCACCTGGACAATGCCGTCGCAGCAATGGCCGGTGCGCACCAATTGCTGGTCGCTGTCAGTCATCGATTGCCCCTGGCCAGTTCGAGCGATTTCAGCAAACGTGTTCTGACCACGCCGTACTGGTGCCGGGAACTGGCCGAAGGCGTCGTGGTGTGCGATGCGGATGAGCTGCCGTTTCCCAGTGATTCGATGGATCTGGTGATCCTGCACCACAGCCTGGATTTTTCCGATCAACCGCATCAGGTGGTGCGCGAGGCCGCTCGTGTGCTGCGCAGTTCGGGAAGCCTTGTGGTGATCGGCTTTAATCCATTCAGCATCTGGGGTACCCGCAAGCTGGTGTCACGGCGTCGCCAGGCACCCTGGAGCGGTCGATTCATCTCTGCGAATCGGCTGGAGGACTGGCTCAGCCTGTTGCAGTTTTCGGTTGAAAGTACCGACACACACTTTTTCAGACCACCACTGGCCGGCGCCGGCGCGCTGCACAGGCTGGCGGGTCTCGATCGGCTGGGAGAACGTTTGCACCTTCCGGCGGGGGCCTATTACTGTATTCGCGCCGAGAAACGGATGCCGGCCGCCCGCGTCCGACGCCTCCGTTGGCGCCAGCCGAAACCCGTGGTTCTTCCGGTCGCCGGAGCAATGGGCTCCACGGGGCTTTCCCGGCGCGATCGTCAGGCATCGCGCAAGCATACCCTTTGCCAGGACACGCATTCTCGATATCAGGAACAGTAGTTATGACAAAACGCGTAGTGCTCTATACCGACGGAGCCTGTAAAGGAAACCCCGGGCCCGGCGGATGGGGCGCGGTACTGAGTTACGGGGATGCCGAGCGCGAGCTGCACGGTGGTGAGGCCAATACCACCAACAACCGCATGGAGCTGATGGCCGCGATCGAAGGGTTGCGAGCGCTCAAGCGGGCCTGCGCAGTCGACCTCTATACCGATTCCCAGTACGTTCGCAAAGGCATCACCGAATGGATGGCCAACTGGAAGAAGAACGGCTGGAAGACCGCGGCAAAAAAGCCGGTCAAGAATGCCGATCTATGGAAGGCACTTGATGGCGAGGTACAGCGCCACGACGTCAACTGGCACTGGGTGAAGGGGCACGCCGGGATTCCCGGCAACGAGCGGGCCGATGGCCTGGCTAATAAAGGCGTTGAAGAACTCGCGGCAGTCAATTGATTCAATAGGATTATCTGGAAACGAAATGCGTCAGATTGTACTGGATACGGAAACCACGGGTATCGACCCGGAGCAGGGGCACCGGATCATCGAAATCGGGTGTGTCGAAATGGTTGAGCGGAAGCTGACCGGTCGCCACTATCACGTCTACATCAATCCGGAGCGGGAAGTGGAGGCCGAGGCGATGGCCATCCACGGGATTACCAACGAATACCTCGCCGACAAGCCGCTGTTCCGGGATGTGGCGACCGAGTTCTTTGAATTCATCAAGGGCGCTGAGCTGGTCATCCACAACGCGGCGTTCGACGTTGGCTTCATCAATCACGAGTTCCGCCAACTGGGCACGGGCTGGAAGGTCGAGGATCACTGCGGCGTGGTGGACTCCCTGGCCGTTGCCCGGGAGCGGCACCCGGGCCAGAAGAATAACCTGGATGCACTCTGTAAGCGTTACGGCGTGGACAACAGCAACCGCGAACTGCACGGGGCCCTGCTGGATGCCGAGATCCTGGCTGACGTCTTTCTGCTCCTCACCGGCGGGCAAACCGCGTTTTCGCTGGATGCCGGTAATGGCGAGGACGGTGAGGAAGCGGCTGGCGGTATACGCCGACTGTCCGCGGAGCGGCGCAAGACCCGCGTGATTCGGGCCAGTGACGACGAAATGACGGCGCACAGCGGCCTGCTGGACGTGGTGGCCAAGGCCGGCGGTGAAGCCATCTGGAACCGGATCGACGGCGAAGTCGAGTCCGTGGGCTAGGCCGAGGGCCGGAAAGAGTCAATGCCAACCGTGTAAAAGCCAGAAAAATAAGTACACAGAGCCTTTCTTGAGGTGCTTGAGATTTGTGTTATAAGTAAACGTTAGTTCGAATATTTTCAGCTCTGTACGGTCGATAAAGAGGCCAATAACGGGTTTGCCGCAGAGCTGGATTCAGGCGTATCGACAGGCCGGGGACCAAGCCAGACCCGCCGTTGCACGCACGCCGAACAAGAATAGCCACAGGTGGTGCCGGATTCCGGACAGAGTCGTCACCTGAATGATTCGGCAGGGGAAGCGGTGCTCTCCGCATTATCTATGGGAAGCGTTATTTTATGGTGCAATCGTCTCTGGCGACGAAGTCTCAGTCGTTTGATCTGGTCAAGGAAGAAATCGAGCAGACCATCAAACAGGCTGAGGGGAGCCTGGAACGCTTTCAGGAAAACAGGGAAAGTGGCGAAGACCTGCAGAACTGCGTCGATTTTCTGAATCAGCTGCGTGGCATTTTTGTTCTCGTTGAATTGCGTGGCGGGACGCTGCTCTGTCAGGAAGCGGTGGCGGTTGCCAATGATGTCCCGGTGGGTGCCAGCGACGACAAGAACAGTCTGCTGGCGGCCCTGAGCAGTGCTCTGTTTATCCTGAGGCGGTATGTTGAGTATTACCACCAGGAGAGGGCGGACCATCCTGAGCTGCTGCTGCCGATCACCAACGATCTCCGAATTGCCCGGGGCGAGAAACCCTACCCGGAATCCTGCTTCTTCGACATCGACGCGCGCAAACGACCTGATTTCTGCGCGAGTCTGACACTTGCTCCGCTGTCAGACAGTGACGACGATTTCGACATTCACGCCCGCCGTATGCGTCTGATGTTCCAGATCGGCTTGCTCGGTGTGATCAAGGAACGCAACCTGCGCATTAGCCAGAAGCTGCTTGCCCGTTCGGCGAAGGGCTTTGCCCGGCTCAGCGACGGCGCCCCCATGGGTCAGCTCTGGTGTCTGCTTGCTGTCGTGGTGGAGACCATGCAGGATCGTGCCATGGAATACGGGAAGTCTCGTAAGCGCCTGCTCATGCGGATCGAGAAGTACACCCGTGAAATCGTCTACATCGGCAAGGTGGCCATCAACAAGGATGCGCCGGATTCCCTGTTCAAGGACCTGGTCTACATCCTGTTCCGCAGTGGCTCGGTTAACCCCGAAGTCTCCCAGATCCTTGACAGCTATAAGGTTGCGCCCACCGATCTCCCCGAGCATATCCTGGAATCCCATCGCAAGCGCCTTTACGGTCCGGGTACCGATGTGCTGCGCTCCCTGTCCAACGCGCTGCGCGAAGAGCTCAATCAGCTCAAGGACAAGGTTGATATCATCGAGCGGGGTATTGAGCCGGATCTGAACGAACTGGCGGCCATAGCCGGATCCCTGGAGCAGCTGGCGAACACGCTGTCGGTTCTGGATCTCAGCAAACTGGCGGACCTGGCACGCAAGGAAGCGGCGCAATTGCGCAGCTGGCATGCCGACAACCGTCTGCCGGGTGACGACGAACTCTACAACCTGGCCAATGCGGTGCTCAGCATCGAGGACGCGGCGATGCAGATGGTCACCCGCGGCATCACCAGCGAGACCGATGCCCTGGCGATCGTCAAGGCCAGTCGCGAAGAGTCGACCTACCTGAGTGAGGCCTACATCGTGGTGGCCGATGAGGCGAGGGCAGCGCTCACGCTGGCCAAACGCGCGATCACGGCCTTTATCGAATCGGATTACGATAAGCTGCACCTGGCCAACCTGCCGGCAACGCTGCGCAGTATCTGGGGTGGTTTCATGATGCTGGAAGACCGTGACGGCGCCGCCGTGCTGGCCCGGATTGCCGACTCGATCCAGACCCGGCTGCTGGATGCCAGGGAAGCACCGGTGCCAACTGTGCTGGAAGCACTGGCCGACGCCCTGACATCTCTGGAATACTATATCGAAAGCATTGGCACCCGCGAGGAGCGCAACCAGGATTTGCTGAGGCTGGCGGAAACGTCCCTGGCCGACGTGGGCCTGTAACGACGAGCCTTCCTTCGGGCCGACACGATCGTCGGTCCGATTGCCTCGTCGCGGGGCGATAAAGGAAGAGAAGCGTCTATGCCCCAGGATTTTTCCCTGCTCACCCTGGCCGCCGTTGGCGGCCTTCTTGCCCTTATTGGTCTCGCCTTCTTCATTCGCCCCCGCTGGTTCTTCAGCTGGCTCAAGGGAACGTTTGCCATCTTCCTGATTGCGGCCGGCGCCTATATTGGCCTGCTGGCCCTGGATCTACGTCATTATCAGTCGCTGGAAAGTCTCGAGACCATTGCCACCATCGGCGTCTCCAAGACCGGGCCGCAAACCTGGCGGGTACGACTGGAGCGCAACGAGCGGCCGCCGATGGAAGTAGTCATACGCGGTGATCAATGGCAGGTGGATGCCCGTATTCTAAGGCTGGAAGGCCCGCTGGCGTGGCTCGGCGTCAAACCGGCCTACCGCCTGGACCGGTTGAGCGGTCGTTATGTCAGCCTGGAGCAGGAACGCACGGGCGAGCGCACGGTCTATTCGCTTGGCGAGCCGTCGTGGTTCGACAGCTGGCTGCTGGATCAGGATGTCGGGTTGCCCTTCGTCAAGGCCGTTTATGGTAACGCGACGTTTATGCCGCTGCGTGATGGGGCGGTGTTCGATGTCCGCTTGTCCAGCACTGGCCTGGTTGCGCTTCCGGGCAATGACGCGGCGCGGACGGCGATGGACGAATGGTTTCCGAAAGCGGGGACTTGATTAAGGTTTGCTTGAGGCCGGGAGCTGGTCAACAGGCACGGGCAGCAAATAAAACGGAGGAGAGGCATCGGGCCGTTCGCTGAGAGCGTCCGGCCCGAATCGTCAGTCAGGGCGACGACTTACATCTTGAACAGTTCACCCAGCTTGGTGGCGAGCATCATATCGCCCTCAGCGCGCAGCTGACCGGACATGAAGGCCTGCATGCCGTCGGTTTCACCGGACACGATGCCCTGGAGGGTTTCTGCATTCATGATCAGGGTGACGGACGGATCGTCGTGATCGCCTTCCTGGAGCTGGCAGGTGCCGTCGTTGATGATCAGGTGATAGTTCTGGTCGTCTTCGATGTTGAACTGGAAAACCAGATCGAGGCCGGCAGCCGCGTCCGCGTTGAAGTTCTGTTCCAGCTTCTGGAAAACCTGAGCTACAGACATTGTTTTACCCTTTTCGTGTGCGTCTAAAAGCGAGGAGCCGGGGCTGCGGGGCAGGTTATCCGGCGAAACCAGTTCGACTTTAGGGACCGCTGCAGAGGCTGTCAAGCTCGATCGAACGCTTGTTTGAATTTTCGTTCACAGGGGCCTCGTTTGACCGGTGGCAGGTCGGTTACAATCGCTGACCATTTGATGAAAATCTGCCAGTATGACTGGCATTTATCATACTATTTACCGTGTTTCTTACCGTATTTCGGCTGATGGAGAACCGATTTGGAATTTCTGACCGATTATGGGCTGTTCCTGGCCAAGACCGTGACCTTTGTGGTGGCGGTTCTTGCCATTGTGACAGTGATTGTATCCGCCGCTCATCGTAAACAGGACAGCGACGATCCGGACGGCGAGTTGCATCTCAAGCGTCTCAACGAGGGCTACAAGCGACTCAAGGAGAACCTGCAGCAGAAGCTGATGGGCGAGTCGGATCGCAAGGCCTGGCTCAAGGGGCGCAAGAAAGCAAAGAAGGCCGAAGCCAAGGCAAAGAAGAAAGCCGCGAAAGACGGCGAGACAGGGGACGAACCCGAGTCACCCCGGGTATTCGTGATCGATTTCAATGGCGATATCAAGGCCAGCGACAACGATTCCCTGCGTAAGGCCGTTACCGCCGTGCTGAGCGTGGCTGAGCCGGAGCGCGACGAAGTGGTGATTCGGCTGGAAAGTGGCGGTGGCCTCGTCCACGCATACGGCCTGGCGGCAGCGCAGTTGGATCGTATCCGTGCGAAGAAGATCCCGCTCACGGCCTGCGTCGACAAAGTGGCGGCCAGCGGTGGCTATATGATGGCTTGCGTTGCCGACCGCATCATTGCCTCGCCGTTTGCCGTGCTTGGCTCGATCGGCGTCGTGGCCCAGCTACCAAACTTCCATCGTCTTTTGAAGAAGAACGATGTGGATTTTGAGGTTCTGACGGCCGGTGAGCACAAGCGCACGCTGACGGTATTCGGCGAAAATACCGACAAGGGCCGGCAGAAGTTTCTCGAAGACCTGGAAGATACGCATGTGCTGTTCAAGGACTACGTCAGTGAACGGCGTCCGTCCGTGGACATCCAGGCCGTTGCCAACGGCGATATCTGGTTTGGCCGGCGTGCGCTGGACGTTCACCTGATCGATGAGGTGAAAACCTCTGACGAATACCTCATTGAAGCCTGTGATCGCGCCGAAGTAGTCTCGGTAAGTTTCCGCCGCAAGCGTACGCTGCCGGAGAAACTCGGACTGGCGGCCAGTGCGGCAATCGAGCACAGTGTCTGGAAGCTCCTGAGCACGTTGCGTCATCGCAACATCCAGTAATGACACATTCACTCAGTCAACAATAAGGATCTGAGATGAGCACCTTTCAAGCCTGGCGAGTACACGAACAAGACGGCCAATACGTCGGCGATATCGAGAGCCTGGACACCGGTGAGCTCCCGGAAGGGGAGGTGCTGATCCGCGTGTCGCACTCCGCCCTGAACTACAAGGATGCCCTGTCTGCTTCGGGCAACAAGGGGGTCACCCGAGAGTTTCCGCACACGCCCGGCATCGATGCGGCCGGCGAGGTCGTGGAAAGCTCGCTGAGTAAACCGGCTGTTGGCGACAAGGTGATTGTCACCGGTTACGACCTGGGCATGAATACAGACGGCGGTTTTGGGGAGTATATCCGCGTGCCGGCCGCCTGGGTGGTGCCGATGCCGGCGAACTGGGACGAGCGCAAAGCTATGATATACGGCACGGCGGGGCTGACCGCCGGCCTCTGTGTCGATAAGCTTCTGCGCATGGGGGCGCAGCCCGACCAGGGCGTCGTCGCCGTAACCGGTGCCAGCGGCGCGGTGGGGTCGGTGGCGGTTGAGTTGCTGTCACGTCTGGGTTTCAGTGTCACCGCCATCAGCGGCAAAAGTGAACACGCTGAGCACCTGACCCGGTTGGGCGCCGCCGAAGTGGTGGGGCGTGATGCGCTCGCCGCAGAAAAGAAGCCGATGCTCAAGCCGCGCTTTGCCCATGCGGTGGATACCGTCGGCGGCGGGCCGCTGGCGGAGCTGCTCAAACAGGTCTTTCCCGGCGGCTCCGTAGCCTGTTGCGGCCTGGTGGCCGGTCCGCAATTGGAAACCACCGTGCTGCCTTTCATTTTGCGCGGGATTAACCTGTTGGGAGTGGACTCGGTGGAGATTCCGTTGGCCTCAAAACAGGCGATCTGGTCGCGTTTTGCCAGCGAGTGGACTTGTCCCGAAACAGAGGCGTCGGCGAAGGATCTTGGCAAGGCGGACCTGAAAGGGGCACTGGATGCGTTCCTGACGGGCGCCTCTTCCGGCAGCCTGGTGCTGGATCACGCTCTCTAGTGATCCCCGTTCAGAGCGAAAAAAAAGACGGCCCGCGGGCCGTCTTTTTTGTGTGCTACCGGATTCAGGAAGCGCGCCGCCGGAACAGCGGCTGCTCTGTATCGACAGCGGCCTGATAGGCGTTGCTGAAGACGTTGAGGCAGTATTCAGCGTGGGCGCTGTCCTTGTCTTCACGCAGCGCGTAGGCGTTGAAGCCGCAGCGCTTCATGTAGAACAGCTGGTCCAGCAGCACGTCACCCACCGCACGCAGTTCGCCTTCGTAGCCATAGCGTTCGCGCAGCAGTCGGGCGATACTGTAGCCGCGACCATCGGTAAACTTCGGAAAGTTCACAGCGATCACCGGCAGATCACCGATCAAGTCTGCGTACACCTCCGGTTCCTCGTGGCTGTCGAACCAGATGCCGATGTCGTTGCGCCCGGCGAAGCGGTCCATGTTCTCTTTCCAGACGGCCGCCGGCAGCAGGGCAGGGCCATCCGGCAGGCTCAGGTCCTGGCCTTCCTCAGGCTTGGATACGAGCGTCCACTCATCGTTGTGGATGCCATCGTGGCGAATCAGCTCAGGCATAGACGCGCTCCTTGAAGGGATCAATACCAATCCGGCGATAGGTGTCGAGGAACGATTCTTCCTCGGTCCGGTTGTCGACGTAGACGTTGATGATCTTTTCGATCACTTCCGGCATTTCTTCACGGGCAAAGGACGGGCCCAGGATCTTGCCCAGGGACGCGTCGCGCTGGGACGAGCCGCCCAGGGAAATCTGATAGAACTCCTGGCCTTTCTTGTCGACACCCAGAACGCCAATGTTGCCCACGTGGTGGTGACCGCATGCGTTCATGCAACCGGAGATGTTCAGGTCGATGTCGCCCAGGTCGTAGACGTAGTCCATGTCGTCAAAGCGACGCTGGATCGCCTCGGCCACCGGGATCGACTTGGCGTTGGCCAGCGCGCAGTAGTCGCCGCCGGGGCAGCAGATGATGTCGGTCAGGGTGCCCAGGTTGGCCGTCGCAAAGCCCATTGGGCGGATGGCCTGCCACAGCTCGAACAGTTGATCCTGGCGCACGTCGGCCAACACCACGTTCTGCTGGTGCGTCACCCGCGCTTCACCGAAGCTGTACTGGTCGGCCAGGTCGGCGATCTGTTCCAGCTGGCGATCACTGGCGTCGCCCGGCGGCACGCCGGTTTTCTTCATGGTCAGCGTGACAATGCTGTAGCCCGGCTTCTTGTGCGCGTCGACGTTGCGCTTGACCCAGGCGTCGAACGCCTTGTTTTCCTCGCGCGGGGCCTTCAGGGCATCCGGGTTATCGTCCAGTGACGCGTAATCCGGCTCCGTAAAGAAGGCCTTGACCCGCTCAATGGCTTCCGGTGTCAGCTGTGACGGGGTGTCCTTGATGTGCTCCCATTCCGCTTCGACCTTTTCCGCAAAGGCTTCCGGCGTCATTGCCTTGACCAGGATCTTGATGCGGGCCTTGAACTTGTTGTCGCGGCGACCGTAGCGGTTGTAGACGCGCAGTACGGCTTCCAGATAGGTCAGCAGATCCATTTCCGGCAGGAATTCGCGGATGACCGGGCTGACAACCGGTGTGCGGCCCAGTCCGCCACCGACATAGACGCGGAAGCCCAGCTCGCCGGCGTCATTACGTGTGAACTCGAGGCCAATGTCGTGTACCTGTACGGCCGCGCGGTCATGGTCGTCGGATGCGTTGACGGCAATCTTGAACTTGCGCGGCAGGAACGCGAATTCCGGGTGGTAGGTGGACCACTGGCGAATCAGCTCGCAATAGGGACGCGGATCAACCATCTCGTCCGCCTGGACGCCGGCGAACTGGTCGGTCGTGGTGTTGCGGATACAGTTGCCGCTGGTCTGGTTGGCGTGCATCTCAACCTCGGCCAGCTCGGCAAGGATGTCGGGCACATCTTCCAGGGCCGGCCAGTTCAGCTGCACATTCTGACGGGTCGTGAAGTGCGCGTAGCCCTTGTCGTAATCACGGCTGATGCGGGCCAGGCGGCGCAGCTGGTCGGAGCGCAGCATGCCGTAGGGAACCGCAATCCGCAGCATCGGGGCGAGGCGCTGGACATACAGACCATTCTGGAGACGCAGTGGCAGGAATTCCTCTTCGCTGAGTTCTCCGGCCAGGGCGCGATCGGTTTGATTCCGGAACTGAGCAACGCGCTCTGTCAGGATCTGCCGATCATATTCGTCATAAACGTACATAAACCTGTTCCTGGGGACACTGATTCCAATTTGGCGGCTAAGATAGCAGCTTTGCCTTATGCACTAAATGATTATTTAACAATATGCTAATAGCGCAACGGACTTAAAACCCGGTGGAAGGAAGTCCCGTTCAAACATAGGCTTAACGTGAGTTCACCATGGTTGCGCAGGCTTCCGGAGGCGCCGGGTATGTCCGGCGTAAAGCAGCTATGGTCAAGGCGCCCGTTAACAAGCAGGCGCCGAACACATCACCCATGATAACAACAAAACGGATGCGGCGAGGAGTGCCATCATGAGCAAGAAATCGACGCGAACAGACAGCCAGGTCGACGCGGTTGCGGCGGTTGCCCTGATTCTATTGGCCGTGGCGTTTGCGGTGCTCTGGGTGAGCGGCCAGTAACCGGCTATCGGTCCGGGTGTCAGGCCTGGGTGCTGAGCACCCAGCGCACGATAAGCGCCACGCCGATCACAAAGATCAGGGTAAACAGGATGCCGCCGACAAGGTAGGGCAGCGGGCTGCCGCTGCCGAAATCCTCCTCGCGCCGACGGTTACTCTGCACACCGAAAGCGCCCGCGAGAATACTCTGCATCACCTTCAGAACGCCGGGTCGTCTGTTGGGGCGTTCCGATTGATTGTCCCGATTACCGTCCGATTGCGCCATGCGTCCCTCAACTGATCACTTTCGTGCGATGGGCGGGCCGTGAGATTGGGCGG
This sequence comes from Marinobacter sp. JSM 1782161, assembly GCF_011421605.1. Classification (NCBI taxonomy): domain Bacteria; kingdom Pseudomonadati; phylum Pseudomonadota; class Gammaproteobacteria; order Pseudomonadales; family Marinobacteraceae; genus Marinobacter; species Marinobacter sp. JSM 1782161. Next base: position 744,956 of record NZ_WSSA01000002.1, on the reverse strand, counting down.
GCGCGTCCGGCGGCGTTTATTCCGCCGGGTCGTAGGCCAGACTTGGCGCCAGCCAGCGCTCGGCCTCCGCTTTGCTCACACCCTTGCGATGAGCGTAGTCCTCAACCTGGTCACGGCCAATCTTGCCGACGGCAAAGTATTTCGACTCCGGATGCGCAAAGTACCAGCCGGAGACGGCCGCCGCCGGCAGCATCGCGAAGTGCTCGGTCAGGTGCATGTCGGCGTTGGCCGGTGCTTCCAGTAGTTCGAACAGGGTAGCCTTTTCCGTGTGATCCGGACAGGCCGGGTAGCCCGGCGCCGGGCGGATGCCACGATAGCGCTCGCGGATCAGGGCGTCGTTATCGAGGGATTCGTCTTGCGCATAGCCCCAGAACTCCTTGCGCACGCGCTCGTGCATGCGCTCGGCGAAGGCTTCGGCCAGACGGTCCGCCAGTGCCTTGACCATGATGGCGTTGTAGTCGTCGTTGGCCGCCTTGTACTCGTCGGCTAATTCCTCGGCCCCAATGCCGGCGGTTACCGCGAAGCCGCCCACGTAATCGCAGCGCTCGCAGTCTTCCGGCAGCAGGTAGTCCGACAGCGCCAGCATGGCTTTGCCCGGCGCCTTTTCGTCCTGCTGGCGCAGGTGGTGCAGGGTGGTGAGTTCTTCGCTGCGGGATTCGTCGGCGTAGACGACGATGTCGTCACCGCGCCGGTTGGCCGGCCAGAAGCCGATCACCGCCTTGGCCGTGAGGCGCTTTTCATTGAGGATCCGCTTGAGGATGGCCTGGGCATCGTCAAAGAGAGTGCGGGCGGCTTCCCCGCGCTTGGGGTCGTCAAAGATTTGCGGATACTTGCCGGACATGTCCCAGGAAATAAAGAAAGGCGTCCAGTCGATGTAGTCGACCAGCTCGTCCAGGTCGTAGCTCTCGAAGGTGCGCAGGCCGGTAAAGCTCGGCCGCACTGGCGTGTAGCCCTCGAAGGAGATGCCGGTATCCCGTTGGCGTGCGGCGGACAGGTCGATCAGTTTGGTGCGCTCGCCGCGATTCTTGCGACGCTCGCGAATGGTGTCGTATTCCTCGCGGGTCGCTTCGCTCAGGGGCGGTTTCTGGGTCTGGCTGAGCAGTTGAGAGGCGACGTTCACGCAGCGTGAGGCGTCGGACACGTAGAGCGCGAGGTCGTTCTTGTACTGGGGCTCGATTTTAACCGCCGTGTGAGCCTTGGAGGTGGTTGCGCCGCCGATCATCAGCGGAATCTGGAAGTCCAGACGCTGCATCTCGCGGGCAACGTGCACCATTTCGTCAAGCGACGGCGTGATCAGCCCGCTCAGGCCGATGATGTCCACGTTTTCGGCCTTGGCCGTTTCCAGGATTTTCTCGCAGGGCACCATCACGCCCAGGTCGATGACCTCGTAATTGTTGCACTGCAGCACCACGCCGACGATGTTCTTGCCGATATCGTGGACGTCGCCCTTGACCGTGGCCATCAGGATCTTGCCCTTGGCCTGCTGGCCTTCGGATTTCTCCGCCTCGATATAGGGGATCAGGTGCGCCACCGCCTGCTTCATCACCCGGGCGCTCTTGACCACCTGGGGCAGGAACATCTTGCCGTCACCGAACAGATCGCCAACCACGTTCATGCCGTCCATCAGCGGGCCCTCGATAACCTCGATCGGGCGGTCGGCGTTCTGGCGGCAGGCCTCGGTGTCGTCGATGATGTAGTTGGTGATGCCCTTGACCAGCGCATGCTCCAGTCGCTTCTCGACCGGCCATTCGCGCCAGGCCAGATCTTCCTCGCGAGCCTTGCCTACCACGCCCTTGTAGCGCTCGGCCGCATCCAGCAGCCGGTCGGTGGCATCGTCCCGGCGGTTGAGTACCACATCGGTGACCAGCTCGCGCAGCTCGTCATCAATCTCATCGTAAACCACCAGTTGACCGGGGTTGACGATGCCCATGTTCATGCCCGCCTTGATGGCGTGGTACAGGAACACCGAGTGGATGGCTTCGCGCACCACATCATTGCCGCGGAACGAGAAGGAGACGTTACTGACCCCGCCGGAAATGGACGCGTGGGGCAGGTTTGCACGGATCCACTGGGTGGCTTCGATAAAGTCCACCGCGTAGTTGTTGTGCTCCTCGATGCCGGTGGCAATGGCAAAGATGTTCGGATCGAAGATGATGTCCGCCGGATTGAAGCCGATGCCGGTCAACACCTCGTAGGAGCGCTTGCAGATCTCGGTCTTGCGCTCGAAGGTGTCGGCCTGGCCGTCCTCGTCGAACGCCATGACCACCACGGCGGCGCCATAGCGCAGGCAGGAGCGCGCCTTGGCGATGAATTCCTCTTCGCCTTCCTTGAGGCTGATGGAGTTGACCACCGCCTTGCCCTGGATGCAGCGCAGCCCCGCCTCGATGACTTCCCACTTGGAGGAGTCGATCATGATGGGCACCTTGGCGATGTCCGGCTCCGACGCCACCAGTTTGAGGAAATCGACCATCACGTCACGGGAATCCAGCATCCCCTCGTCCATGTTGATGTCGATGATCTGGGCGCCGTTTTCGACCTGGTCGCGGGCGACGCTGAGCGCTTCCTCGAACTGTTCTTCCTTGATCAGGCGCAGGAAGCGCTTGGAGCCGGTGACGTTGGTGCGCTCGCCGACGTTGATGAACAGTGTGTTCTCGTCGCCGGTGAAGGGCTCCAGGCCGGACAGGCGCAGCGCCGGCTTGATCTCCGGGATCCGGCGCGGCGGGTATTTGGCCACCGCATCGGCAATGGCTTCGATATGATCCGGCCGCGACCCGCAGCAGCCGCCGATGATGTTGAGGAAACCGTCCCGGGCAAAGCCTTCGATGATCTCGGCCATTTCCTCGGGCGTCTGGTCGTACTCGCCGAACTCATTGGGCAGGCCCGCGTTCGGATGCGCGCTGACGTAGGCGTCGGCACGGTTGGACAGCTCTTCCACGTACGGACGCAGGGCATCGGCGCCGAGCGCGCAGTTCAGGCCAACCGAAAGCGGCTTGGCGTGGGCGATGGAGTTCCAGAAGGCCTCGGTGGTCTGGCCGGAGAGCGTGCGGCCTGAGGCGTCGGTGATGGTGCCGGAGATCATGATCGGCAGTTCGATACCGCTGTCTTCGAAATACTGCTGCGTGGCGTAGATCGCCGCCTTGGCGTTCAGGGTGTCGAAGATGGTTTCAATCAGGATCAGGTCGGAGCCGCCTTCCACCAGACCTTTGACGGCTTCGTAGTAATTCTCATGCAACGTCTGGAAATCGATGTTGCGGTAGCCCGGGTTGTTGACGTCGGGCGAGATGGACGCCGTGCGCGAAGTGGGGCCAACGGCGCCGGCGACAAAGCGTGGCTTGTGCGGCTCTTTGGCCGTGAATTCGTCGGCGATCCGCCGTGCCAGCTGCGCACCCGCGACGTTCAGCTCGTAGGCCAGGTCCTCCAGTCCATAATCACTCTGGGACAGGCGCGTGGAATTGAACGTGTTTGTCTCGATGATGTCGGCGCCCGCCGCCAGGTAATCGGCGTGGATATTACGCAGCAGCGCCGGCTGGGTCAGGTTCAGCAGATCGTTGTTGCCCTGGACATCCTGATCGTAGTCGGCGAAGCGTTCGGCGCGAAAAGCGGCTTCCTCGAGTTTCAGGTTCTGGATCATGGTGCCCATGCCACCGTCCAGAACGACGATTCGTTCCTGCAGGGCGTTGTGGAGTTGTTTCAGTCGGGTCTCACGATCACTCATCAGGGTATGTCCGGGTTGTGTTGACGTATTCAGGGCGCGAAAGGATAGCAAAATTGCGCTGGCGCGTCCCGGCATCGGTTGCAATTCAGTTAATTGGCAGCATATCCATACCCAATGACTATTGGGGCACGCAAATCTGAGTAAAACACTAGGTCTTTTATGTTTTTCCGGCGTGCCTTAAAATGAAATCAAATTCTCAAGCAGGTTAAAGAGATGGCATTGGTTACCGTTACCGATTCTGCGCGGGATTACCTGGCGCAATTGATCGAGAAACAGGATGTCGAAGGCATGGGCGTTCGCATCTTTGTGACCCAACCGGGCACGAAGCATGCTGAAACCTGCCTGGCGTACTGCCCGCCAAACGAGGTGGTGCCCACGGACGAGCAGGTCGACCTGAAAAAGTTCACCCTGTACCTGGATCACACTTCGGTGCCGTTCCTTGAGGAAGCCTTTGTGGATTATGCCACTGACCGCATGGGCGGGCAGCTGACCATCAAGGCTCCCAATGCCAAGGTGCCGAACGTCGACGAGAACGCGCCGCTGCCGGACCGGATCAACTACATCCTGGCTTCGGAGATCAACCCGGGCCTGGCGTCCCACGGCGGCGAAGTGTCACTGGTGGAGATCGAGGACGGCTCGGTTGCCGTTTTGCGTTTCGGGGGTGGTTGCCAGGGTTGCAGCGCCGTCAGTCTGACGCTGAAGCAGGGCGTGGAAAGCACGCTGGTGGAGCGCGTTCCAGAGCTTACGGCGGTTCGCGACGTGACCGACCACAGCTACACCGAAAACGCCTACTACCAGTAACCCCGGTGGCGCGAGGGTGAGAACCACCCTTGCGTCGCCTGCCCACCAGCGTCCGCTGGGAGTCACGTCCCGCTGTTCCCGGCGGGACGGCCAATGCAGTTCCTGATCGCATCGAGCATGATCGACTCCAGAGTGAGGGTCCGAACGCAGCGCCAGTGCCTGCGTCGTTGTCCTCGCAGGGAGCTACAGGCGATTGCCTGGCTGAGTGGAGAAACGGACTGGGGAGCCCATGATCAGCGACAATGCGCTATGGACCATTCCGCTGATGGCGGCCTTCGTCGGATGGGTGACCAACTGGCTGGCGATCCAGATGTCGTTCTACCCGGTGCAGTATATGGGCATCGGCCGCTGGTTCGGTTGGCAGGGTGTCATTCCCCGTAAGGCCGAGAAAATGGCCCATATCTGTGTCGACCGCACCCTGCAGCAGTTCGGCGATCTGTCGCTGGTCTATGACAAGCTCGATCCCCAGCGCATCGTGGAACAGGTGGTGTCACAGGTCACCCCGCGGCTGGACGAGTACATCGACGAGATTATGTACGATGTGCAGCCGATTCTCTGGGACAACCTGCCCAACTTCGTGCGTAACCGCATCTACCAGTGGGCCCGCGAGCAACTGCCCGGGCGCATCGAGTCGCTGGTTGAGGATTTCGGCGACGACCTGAGCGAGATCGTCGATCTGAAGGCGCTGCTCAGTCGCGAGCTCAAGCAGCATCCCGACCTCATGAACCGGATCTTCCAGCAGGCCGGCGCCGTCGAACTTCGCTCCGTCATCAACAAAGGGGCGCTGATCGGTGGCTTGCTGGGCGCGGCCATTCTTCCGGCCTGGCTGTCCTTTCCCTATCCCTGGCTGCTGCCGCTCGCCGGATTCGGCGTTGGCTTCCTGACCAACTGGATTGCCATCAACCTGATCTTCCGTCCCCTCAAGCCGTTACGTGTGTTTGGCTGGCAGGTTCAGGGGCTGTTCCTGCGCCGTCAGGACGAGATCAGCGAGGTGTGGAGCCAGTTGGTGGCCGAAGAGCTGCTGACGGTGGAAAAAGTGGCGGACGCCATGATCCACGGCCGGGAAGGTGGCAGGACTCGCGCCATTATCCAGAAGCACCTGCGTCCGCTGCTCGATCAATCGCTGTTGATGAAGCTGGGGGCTCAGCTCAGCGTAGGGATGACCGGTTACACCGAGCTGAAGAAGGCCATGAATGACAAGGCGGTGCTGGCGACCGGACATGTGTTCTGCGATCCGGCATTCAACCGCGAGCGTGCGCCGATCGTGGCCGGTGTGCTGGCCCGACAGATGAAATCCCTGGCGCCGGCTGAATTCCAGGACATCCTTCGGCCGGCGTTCAAGGAGGAAGAACTGTACCTGATGCTGGTTGGTGGGCTGCTGGGTGCGGTGGCCGGCATCGTGCAGTTGGGCTTCCTGCACTACTGGCCGGGCTGACCCGACAGCGGCCGATACGTGCGCCCCTGAAACCGTATACGCGAAGGAGAAACGACGATGCCGATCTGGCAGGAAATCCTATTGCAGGTGGCTGTCACCGGGTTAACGGTCCTGCTCGTACTGGCCGGCTTTTACCGCTGGGTGTTGCGCCCCTATCTGGATCGCAAGGTGGAGGAGCTGAAGGAGGTCGGTCAGGGGGTTGAAAACCGCGTTCGGGAAGGCGTTCGCGAGGGTGTGCGGGAAGGCGTTATGGATCTGCCGGAGAGCACGCTTAAGGAATCGACCCGTACGTTCTTGCGCTTTGGCTCCGGCCTGGTGGAAAACGGGCTCAGCAGTTTCCTTGGTTCCGTCGACGCGCAGGGGCGAGAGGGCAACGGCCCCGCCCGCCCGGACAAGTCGGCTTCAGGCGAATAACGACGCGAACCATTTCAAGATCCACTTCACGGCAGGCTGTTCGGCTTGCCTCATGGCTTTATCGCGACCAGCCGCCCGGGCATTGTTGTCCAGGCGCGCCCGATACAGCGACTCGGAAGCCGTTATCCATCGTCAAAGGCAGTTGGTCGGGCGCGGCAGGCCGGCAATCCGGCTGGCCACCTTGACGGCGCTGGTGCCCGGGAACAGCTGCATCAGGTAGATGCTGTTGCCTTTCTCTTCGCCGAAGTGCTGTTTGACGGCTTTGACGAAGAACCGGGCTGCTGGCGGCGCCATTTCATGCTCCGCATAAAAATCCCGCAGCATATTGATGATTTCCCAGTGGGAATCGGTCAGCGCAATGTCCGATTCGGCGGCGATTCTTTCCGCCACCGGCGGCGTCCAGAGAGAAGGGTCTTCCAGAAAACCTTCGTTGTTACGGGCGGGCATTACAAACGACATTACCAGCACACTACCTTTTCAAAGCTGAGGGTCAAAGGAACGAAATCGCTGAATTCGATGGCGGCGACGTTGGGCTTTACCGGCGCCGTCTCCAGGCCGCGCGCAGCGAGATCCGGCGCGAGTGCCTTGATGTTCGCATCGGCGGGCGTTTGCAGCGCCTCGTCGAGCAGGCCTAGTACGCCGTTTTCGGTGAGCAGCAGTGTATCACCCTGGCGCAGGGCGTCGATGCAGGCGGAGAAGCGCGGGTGGTCAGGATCCTTGTTGAGAATATGAAGCGTCGGCATCACAGGCGTACCACGTCGGAGAATTGATGCGCCAGCTCGGCCAGACTGGCGACGGGCGTAATTTCAAGCCCGGAATCGAACGCGGTACCGAACCGATCAAACGCCGACTGCGGCACGTACAGCGCCTCGATACCAAACAGGCTGGCCGCGGCAAGGTTGCGCGATCCGGTCTTTTGCTCGATACCTTGCGGCGCCTGCTCTGCGCGCAGCCAGTGCACCCCCTGGCCCGAGAAGGCGAGGGAAACGGGTTGATCGAAAGCGGCGGCGGAGAGCGCCATATCGAGCGTTTCCCGGCCGCTCCAGTCCCCGTAGGGCGCGCGGTCGATGATGAACAGGTAGCGGCGCTCCATCAGTGACTCCCGTTGAAATAGAGGGTTCGGTCGGCCTGGCTCGTGGCTTCGAGCCAGTCCCCCAGACCGGCGACCACAAACGGCGCCGCGACGTTCGCGGCGGCTTTTTCGTAGCGCCTGGCTTCGCCTTCGTCCAATAGCCCGCGCCGCAGGGCGGAAGCAATGCAGCAGGTGGCCGGTACGGCGTGGGTTTTCAGGAACGCCTGCCACTGGGCGGGCCAGTCGGCTTCATCGCTGGGTGGGCAGGTCAGGGTAGAGGCCAGATGAACGCCGTCACCGTAAAGGAAAACCCGGTCGATCGTATGGCCCTGGGCAACGGCGGCGCGGGCAAACTGCAAGGCCGTTTGCGGGGCCTGGCTGGTGTAGGGCGCCCCCGTGATGACCAGGGCGAAGCGGGCGGCTTCGGGCGCGGGCATGGTGATATCCTCAAATAGCTGGCCAGGACGAAAAAACCCCGGCAGAACCGGGGTTTTGTCAGACGATCCGGCGGACGGATCAGTCGTCGTTGAAAGCACCGATGATGTGCAGCAGGCTGACGAACAGGTTGTAGATGTTCAGGTACAGCCCGGTGGTGGCGATGATGTAGTTGGTCTCGCCGCCGTTCACGATGCGGCTGGTGTCGTACAGGATAAACCCGGACATCAGCAGCACAATCGCCGCACTGATCGCGAGGCTGAAGGCGCCCACGTCAACGCCGAACATGCCGGCCACCATCGAGCCGATGGCCGCGACCACAACCACGACCAGACCCGCCATCAGCATACCGCCCATGAAGCTGAAGTCTTTCTTGGTGGTCAGGACATAGGCGGACAGGGTCATGAACACCACAGCGGTGCCGCCCAGCGCCTGCATAATGATGGCGCCGCCATTGGACAGAGCCAGGTAATGGTTCAGAACAGGGCCGAGGCCGAGGCCGAGCAGACCGGTGAACGCGAAGACCACGCCGATGCCCGCTGAGCTGTTTGCCGTGCGCGGCAGCACCAGCCAGACCAGAGCCAGAGCGCCCAGACTGCATACGAGGCTGGCGCCACGGCCCAGACCGATGGCCATGGAAACGCCGGCCATGACGGCGCTGAACAGCAGGGTCATTGCCAGCAGGGAGTAGGTGTTGCGTAATACCTTCTGGGCATCCGCATCAATCTGGGTAGCGCGCCCCGCTTGGCTGGGCGCGTAAGCACTCCCTTGGCCATTACGAACTTGGAAGCGTCTGTCGTCCATCATTATCTCCAGTCAGATGGTGGAACGGTTAGATAGAACCTACATTCATGATAAAGGCAAAACCGCACATTTCAATGTCTTAAATCGGCAATTGATCGTGTTTCTGTGGGCTTTTTGACCAGCGTTCGACGAAATGGTTCAGCGCTGATACCACTTTGCGATGAATCGATGACAAGGCGTTGACAGCTAAAACGATTCCGGTATCATGCTCCCCGCTGTCGCAAGGCAGTGTCGCCAAGGCGCAGCGGTGGGCTGGCAGAGTGGCTGAATGCAGCGGTCTTGAAAACCGCCGAGGGTTAATAGCCCTCCCGGGGTTCGAATCCCTGGCCCACCGCCACTTTTCTCCTTTCCTTATCTTTTATCTTCCCGGTTTATACCTTCTAACGTTTTCTGGCTTGACCATCCTCGGCCAAGTGATCAGCAGGTCCTGGTTGCCCGCGGGTTTCGCGTTAACGATATTGCGGGTTTCACGGCGTCAAACCGTGCACCCCATCAGTAGCACGAGTTCGGACAGCGCCACGCAAGCACCCAGCGCGTCGCCCGTGTATCCACCCAGCTGTGATTTCAGATACAGGCCCCAGAGCATGGCCACGCCGAGTGTGGCTGTGAGGCCCGTCATCACGATGCCCGGCATCCAGGGCGTTGCCGTCAGCGCAATCAGCGCGGCGATGCCTGTGGCGACCGCCAGTCGCGTGCCGGGAAAGCCGCTGGCCACCGGTTTGGTTTTGCTTTGCTCCGACAGCGTCACATAGGGCAGCGCGCGCATCAGCAGCAGGGGAGTCAGCCTTGAGATCGCCGGGGCGACCAGCAGGGCCATGGGGATTGAGCGGGCATCCAGCAGCAGCGCGGCCTTCAGGCCCAGCGCCATAACCAGAGCGGCCGCGCCGTAGGTGCCGATGCGGCTGTCCTTCATGATGCGCAGGCGATCTTCGAGCGTATAGCCTCCGCCGAGGGCGTCCACCGTGTCCGCCAACCCATCCTCATGGAAAGCACCGGTCAGCCAGAGGTGCAGGATCATCACCAGCAATACGCAAACCAGCGGGCTGAATAGCGCGCCCAGCGCCAGGTACACTCCGGCATAGATGGCCCCGAGCATGAGCCCCACCAGCGGGAAGTACATGCTGCTGTTGTTCATGCGCTGCTGCGAGTAATCGATGCGAATCGGCAGCGGAATGCGGGTCAGGAAGCTCACGGCCAGCCAGAAGGTCTGCCATTCCTGGTTGAGTCGGGACGGGGATGCGCTCACGGGGACCTCGGTTAACGGATGAATCCGGCATTCTAAAGGGAAAGTCGGGAATTGACAGGTCGGAGGGTCTGCCTCGTGGTAATCTGGGCGCCTGCCGACAGGGCGGTCGCAGCGGCCGCTCATCCAAGCGAAAGTCCAGGAATCAACATGCCAGAAAGAGTTTTGGTTGTCGGAGGTATCCGCTCCGGCAAGACCGCCATGGCGGAAAATATCGCCGGGAATTCAGGCGCGCCCGTGATCTACGTGGCCACGGCGACCGCGGGCGATGGCGAGATGGCGCAACGGATCGAGCGTCACCGGGCGATCCGGCCCAGTCACTGGGGCTTGATCGAGGAGCCGGTCCGTCTCGGACGTGTGTTGCGCGAACAGTCCCAGCCGGAGCCGTCGTGCCTGTTGGTGGACTGCATGAGCCTGTGGCTCAGCAACGTGCTGTACCAGGGGGATGACGTGTTGGCGGCTGAGCGGGAAGCGTTCGTCGATGCGCTCGCCGAGTATCCTGGCGATGTTGTGATCGTCAGCAATGAAGTGGGGCTGGGCACCATTGGGATGGATTCATTGACCCGCCGTTTTTGCGACGAACTGGGGATACTGAATCAGGCTCTGGGGCAGACCTGTGACCGGGTCGTCATGAGCGTGGCGGGGCTCCCTCTCACCCTGAAGGCGCCGGGCTAGCGTCCCTTAATGCCAGCCCCGAGCAATGCTGATGCTGCCGGCTAGCTCAGTCCTGGACCGCCGGCGTATGGCTCAGCAGGGCACTGAATTCGCCGTGCTCGCTGCGGTCCACCCGGATGCGGCTGCGGCAGGCGTAGGGCACTGCAAAGCCGGAGAACGATTGCTCCAGCGGTATGCCGAGCACCCGTGCCAGCAGCATGCGAATCACGCCGCCGTGGCAAACCAGCAGCACCCGCTTCCCTCGTTGATCGTCCAGCAACTGGCGCCAGCCTGCGCCCACCCGGTCGTAGAACGCCGGTAGCGCCTCGCCGCCACCCGGGGTGTTGGCCACCGGGTTCGCCCAGAAGCGCTGCAGATGATCGCCGAAGGCCGATTCGATCTGGGCCGCTGTCAGGCCTTCCCAATCACCGAAGTGAACTTCCTGAAGCTGCGGTTCAGTCACCAGTGGAATCCGGCGCTCACCGGCCACTTGCTTGGCGAATTCGCAGCAGCGCCTGAGGGGGGAGGTCACGACCACGTCCCAGGTTTCATCCTCTGGCACCGCACCCTTCATCTGTTCCCAGCCCAGCTCGCTCAGCGGGTCATCCTTGCTGCCACGAAACATGGGGCCGCCCTGGGGCTCGCCATGGCGGATCAGGTCGATAAACGTGGTGTCGTTCACTGGTCACTCCCGTCGCTGACGCCTGCGTCGGCGAAGCTGGCCATCTGGTTGTGAAGGGCGCAGGCCGAACGCAGCAGTGTGACCGCTGTCGCCGCACCGCTGCCTTCCCCGAGCCGCATACCCAGATCCAGCAAGGGATGGGCTTCCAAGGCGTCCAGTACTTTTTGATGACCCTGTTCGGCGGAGCGATGACCGTAGTGGAGCCAGGCGCGTAGGCCCGGCTGTTGGCGCAGGGCAACCAGAGCCGCCACCGATGCGATAAAACCGTCCACCAGTACCGGGATGCCGCGCGCGGCGGCGCCCAGGTAGCTGCCGGCGATGGCGGCAATCTCGAATCCGCCCAGGGACTGCAGCAGGGCCAGGGGATCCCGGTCCTGGCCGTGGCGCGCCAGGGCCAGCTCAACGACATCCGCCTTGTGGCGCACGCCGTCCGGCGCGAGCCCGGTGCCGGCACCGACCAGCGCGCGCGCTGGCTGCTCAAGAATGGCGCAGGCGAGCGCGGCCGCGGTGGTGGTGTTGCCAATGCCCATATCACCGGCGATAAACAGCTGCGCACCGGATTGAGCGGCTCGTTCGGCGGCCTGGTCGCCAGCCTGCAGGGCGGCGGCGATCTGATGGTCGTCCATGGCGGGTTCGCGGGCAATATTCCCCGTCGCTGGCGCGATGGGAGCGTGGATGATGTTCGGTACATCGGCCCGCACCTCGCCCACGGTTCCCAGGTTCACCACTTCCAGCGCCGCGCCGAGCTGCCGCGCCAGCACGCTGATGGCGGCACCGCCGGTGGCGAAGTTCGCGATCATCTGCGCCGTGACGGCCTGGGGAAAGGCGGAGATGCCTTCGTCGCAGACGCCGTGATCGCCGGCAAACACCGCGATGTGTACGCGATCGACGGCCGGGTCCAGGCGCCGTTGCTGGCCGCACAGGGCTATGGCGGCGTCCTCCAGGCGTCCCAGCGAACCCGGCGGTTTGGTCAGCGCGAGCTGATGTTCCTGTGCGCGGCGGGTGAACGTCTGATCGGGTGCGTGGGGCGCGGTGATCCAGGGGGCGGGTAGGGTCATGGTGATTCCTGCGAGATTCAAAGGCGACCGATGGTCTAACGGCCCCGAAGTGGTGTCAAGGCGGTCCCGGTCGAGTAGACTGTGCGCCCTGTCAGATTACTTGTCCTGGGTCATTAGCCCGGGAAATCGCTTCGCTGAGGTTTATCGGAATTGATCGCGTCCGCCGGTGTCATTGTCGTCGCCCTGCTGTTGGATCACTGGCTGGGAGAGCCCCGGCGAGGGCATCCCGTTGTCCTGTTCGGCGGGCTGGCGGCCCGCGTTGAGGCGAGCTGGAACCGTGAACCCCGATCCGTCGCGCGCGGTGCTATCGCCGCCTGCCTGCTGCTGGTGCCTGTTACCCTCCTGGCCTGGGCCGTCAGCGCCTCACTCTCGGGTAGCCTGCTGCTGGCCGTTGAAGCCGTCGCGCTCTGGCTTTGCCTGTCCCTGCGCGGCTTGGCGGAGCACGGGCGAGCCGTGCGGGCCCCGCTCGAACGCCAGGACATCGAAGGCGCGCGTAAGGCCGTGGGCCGAATCGTCAGTCGCGACACGAGGGCGCTGGATGAGACCGGTGTGGCCACCGCCGCCACTGAATCCATGCTGGAGAACGGCGCCGACGCGGTCTTCGCCAGCCTGTTCTGGTATTTGCTGGCCGGCCTGCCCGGTGTGCTGCTGCATCGTATGGTCAACACGCTTGACGCCATGTGGGGCTACCGCAACGAACGCTTCAACCGGTTTGGCCGGTTTGCCGCCCGTCTCGACGATGCCATGAATTACCTACCGGCACGACTGACGGCCCTGACCTATGCCCTGGTCGGGCGCACGGCGGACGGCTGGCGCTGCTGGCGGGAGCAGGGCAAGACCTGGGAAAGCCCCAATGCGGGACCGGTCATGGCGGCCGGCGCGGGTGCGTTGCACGTGAATCTGGGTGGGCCGGCGCCGTACAGCGAGGGGATGCGGGCGCGTCCCCGCCTGGGTGTCGGCCCGATCGCCAGCGCGGCCACGATCGGCGCGGCGATTGGGCTTGTCTATCGTGGTGTTGTCCTGTGGGTCGGGGCGGTGTTGCTGATGGCGGCGGCGGGCTGACCCTATGGCCATGTCCGGAAAGCCCAGCCTGGAGCACGGTGGCCGGCTCAACGCCGTGGCCCGCCAATGGAACATTCCCCGGGAACAGTGGCTCGATCTGTCCACGGGAATCAACCCGGTCAGTTGGCCGGTGCCGGCGTTGCCGGAGACGGTCTGGCAGCGGCTTCCCGAGGACGACGACGGCCTGGGGGATGCGGTGCGTCTCTGGTCTGGCGCTCCCGATAACGCCGGATGTCTTCCCATCCCCGGGACCCAGGCCGCCATCCAGCGGTTGCCGAGGCTGCGGCCGTCCTGTCGCGTCGGTGTTCCGGTCCCGGGCTACGAGGAGCACGCCCGCTGCTGGGCCCAGGCCGGCCACACGGTTGTCCCGTTGGCTCAGGATGACGGGGGTGCCGATGATTGGCTCGACGAGCTGGACGTGGTTGTCTGGATCAATCCCAACAACCCCAGCGGCGAGCGAATCGAGCGGCAACGGCTCCTGCACTGGCACGAACGCCTGCAATCCCGCGGTGGATGGCTGGTGGTGGACGAGGCGTTCCTGCTCCCGGACGAACCGGGTGAAAGCCTGGCTCCGGTGGCTGACCGTCCGGGACTGGTGATTCTCAAATCCCTGGGTAAGTTCTTTGGCCTGGCGGGGATCCGGGCCGGTGCCGCATTGGGCGATGCGGACATAGTGTCGGCGCTGGCAACCGATCTTGGGCCCTGGGCGCTCAGCACACCGGCCCGCTTTATCATGGCCCGGGCACTTGCCGATGCGGCCTGGCAGGCGCAGACGGTCGAGCGCCTGCGCGCGGACAGTCAGCGTCTGGCGGCCATGCTGGCCCGGCACGGCTTCCCGGTTGTTCAGGGAACGGCGCTGTTCCAGTACGCGCCAACGATCGCGGCCGACGCCTGGGCGGATGCGCTTGCCCAGCGAGGTGTCTACGTGCGCCGGTTCACCAAGCCGGCCGCGCTGCGTTTTGGCCTGCCTGCAACCGAATCCGACTGGCGCCGGCTGCAGCAGGCGCTGCAGGAAATCCAATCCGAAAGAGTCAGGAACACGGCACGATGACCACATTGATGGTGCAGGGTACCACGTCCGACGCCGGCAAGAGCACGGTTGTGGCGGCGCTTTGCCGCTGGCTGGCGCGACAGGGCGTCTCGGTCGCCCCGTTCAAGCCCCAGAACATGGCCCTCAACAGCGCGGTGACCCGCGACGGCGGCGAAATCGGCCGCTCCACCGCATTGCAGGCCCTGGCTTGTGGCCTGGAGCCTCACAGCGACATGAACCCGGTCCTGCTCAAACCGCAGACCGACTGCGGTGCCCAAGTGATCCTGCGCGGCCAGGTTCACGGCAACATGGATGCTTTGGATTACCTCGCTTACAAGGCCGAAGCGGCCAAGTCAGTGATGGCGGCCTGGCGTGACCTGTCCGCGCGCTACGATGTGATCATCGCCGAAGGCGCCGGCAGCCCGGCGGAAATCAACCTGCGCGCCAACGATATTGCCAATATGGGGTTCGCCGAAGCGGCGAATTGCCCGGTCCTCCTGGTGGGGGATATCGAACGCGGCGGCGTATTCGCGCAATTGGTGGGCACGCTGGAGCTGGTGTCTGAGAGCGAACGAGACCGCATTGCGGGATTCGTGATCAACCGGTTCCGGGGCGATCCGGGCCTGCTCACGTCCGGCCTGGAGTGGCTCGAAGAGCGGACCGGCAAGCCGGTGGTGGGTGTGCTGTCGCACCTGAGCGGTCTGCTGCTGGACGCCGAGGACAGCGTTAACCTGACCTCCGTTGCCGGCAACGGCCAGCTCAGGGTGGTGATTCCACGTCTGCCGCGCATGAGCAATCACAACGATTTCGACCCGCTGCGCCTGCACCCGGGCGTGGACCTGAGCTTCGTCGGGGAGGGCGAAGCCATCCCGCCGGCGGACGTGATCATCCTGCCCGGCAGCAAAAGTACGCGCTCCGACCTGGCCTGGCTGAAAGCGCGGGGCTGGCCCGGGGCGATCCGCCGGCATCTGCGCTACGGCGGGCATGTGTTCGGCATCTGCGGCGGCTTCCAGATGCTGGGCGAGTGGGTTGCCGACCCCGACGGCCTGGAAGGGGAGCCGGGCAACAGCGAAGGGCTGGGCCTGCTGCCGCTGAACACCCGGATGGTGGCCGGCAAACAGCTGCGCGAGGTAGCGGGCGAGCTGCGGCTGCCGGGCGGGGACGATATGGCCCCGCTGACCGGCTATGAAATGCACAACGGCGTGACCACCGGCGCCGCGCTGGAACGCCCGATTCTCAACCTGGGCGGTCGCCCCGATGGCGCCGTCAGCGACGATGGCCAGATCATGGGCACCTACGTGCACGGGCTGTTCGACCGGCCTGAGGCCTGCGACGCCCTGCTGGCCGCCTGGGGGCTGCGCGGTGAGGCCGCGGCGGTGGATTACCAGCAGCACCGGCTTGCCCAGCTCGATCGCCTCGCCGACCATCTCGACCAGCAACTGGACACTGAGAGACTCCGGCACTGGCTGGGTCTGCCGAAGGAAACCGAATGACCGATTCCGCCAACGACTTCACCGACGCCGAGCGCCAGGGGCTGTATCGCGCCATTTTTGAGCGTCGCGATGTTCGCTCCCAGTTTCTGCCCGATCCGATACCGCCCGGGGTGCTTGGGCGGCTCATCGAAGCGGCCCACCACGCGCCGTCCGTGGGTTTTATGCAGCCCTGGGATTTCCTGGTGATCGAAAGCACCGAGGTACGTCGCCGGGTGCTGGAGAACTTCGAGCAGGAGAACCAGCGGGCCGCTGACAATTACGAGGGCGAACGCCAGGGCACCTACCGCAGCCTCAAACTGCAGGGCATCCTCGACAGCCCGCTCAACCTCTGCATCACCTGCGATCGCAGCCGCGGCGGCCCCAAGGTGCTGGGGCGCAACAGCATCGTCGAAACCGACCTGTTCAGCACTTGCCTGGCGGTGCAGAACCTGTGGCTGGCGGCCCGTGCCGAAGGCATCGGCGTCGGCTGGGTCAGCATCCTCGACCAGGAGCGGTTGGCCGAGGTGCTGGCGTTGCCTGAGAACGTCTATCCGCTGGCGTATCTGTGTGTGGGGTATGTGAGCGAGTTTCTCGAGCAGCCCGAGCTGCAGGCCAGGGGCTGGCGTTCGCGTCTGCCTCTGGAGCAGCTGGTGCATCACGACGGCTGGCAAAAAGCGTTGCCGGATGGCCACCCGTTGGCCGACTGGCTGGCCCACAGAACACCCCGAAAATAGGGCGGTCCGGCGGTCCCACATTGCGCCCGCCGGGGCGTTGAATTACGATATCCACCTCGAAGACGGGTGCCCCTGCCACAGGGGATAATCGGGAAGTATGGTGCGGCCTCAGGCCCATTCCATCGCTGCCCCCGCATCGGTAATAAACGCGTAGTCTGCAACATGCCACTGGCCAACGCCGGGAAGGTGCAGATGATGGCGCTCGAAAAGGCGCCCCGTTTTAAGCCCGAAGACCGGCCTGTCATTCCTGCTATCCACCAGTGGTGCGGCGGGCACCAAGGAGTTGATATGTCTGCGTTTTCCTCATCCTCCAGCGAATCGGTTTCCGGTTCCCGGGTTTCATCGGCCGTCCAGCAGGGCGCTGTTGCGGTCTTCGGCGCGTTGATCCTTTACGCCGTTGGCTTCCTGCCGATGAGCGCGGCCCACAACGCCGCGCACGATACCCGGCACACGTTCGTTTTCCCCTGCCACTGAGCGCTGTCCGATCGTAGGCTATCCGTTCATGGATAGTCTTCCGCAGCGCCCGGCGTTGGCACAACGACCGTTCTATTTCCTGCTGGAGGGAAATCCATGTTCCGCTCATTGATACTCAGCGCCTGCGTTATTGGCGTTGTCGCCGGTCTGGCCATGACCGCGTTTCAATCCTTTGGCGTCACACCGATCATTCTCGCGGCCGAACAGTACGAGGTCAGCGAACCGGCCGAGCCGGAAAGCGCCCATCCGCATGAGGCGGCCGGCCATACTCACGAGCACGGCCAAGCGGGCGACCATCACCACCACGGCGGTGACGAGTGGGCCCCGGCCGACGGCTTCGAGCGCACGTTCTACTCGGCGGTTTCCAACATCTGCGCCGGTATCGGTTTCGCCGCGCTGCTGCTGGTGGTCATGAATCAGCTGCGTGAACGCGGCCGCATGACGCCCAACGCCAGTCGCGGGCTCCTGCTGGGGGCGCTCGGCTTTGTCGCCGTGTTCATGGCCCCGTCGCTTGGGCTGCCGCCGGAAGTGCCGGGTGCCAGTGCCGCCGCCCTGGAATCGCGCCAGCTTTGGTGGGTTGCCACGGTACTGCTGACCGTCGCCGGACTCGGTATCCTCTTCCTGGCCGGCGGCTGGCAGCGCATCCTGGGTGTGCCGTTGTTGCTGGTGACGCACTTTTTCGTGCCCACCCACGAGGGCCCGATGTTCTCGCATCCCGATCCGGACGCCGTCACAGCGTTGAACGAGCTCCACCATCAATTCATCTGGGCAACCGGCCTCTCCAATCTGGCGTTCTGGCTCCTGATTGGCGTGCTGTGCGCGGTTACCCTCAATTACCTGTCACGGACAGGTCGCATCCATCATGAACAAGTTCCTGCCTGAGTTTCCGTTCTCGGCCGTTGTCGGCCAGGACGATCTCAAGACAGCGTTGCTGCTGAACGCCATCAACCCTCGAGTCGGTGGCGTTTTGATCAGCGGTCCCCGAGGCAGCGCCAAATCGACCCTGGCCCGGGCCCTGGCCGACATCCTGCCGCCATCGAGCGAAGGGGTTCGTCCGCCATTCGTGAACATGCCTCTGGGTACCAGCGAGGATCGCCTGATCGGCAGCCTCGACCTGAAACGCGTGCTGGCGGATCAGGACGTGGCTTTCGAACCGGGCTTGCTGGCCCGGGCGGACGGCGGCGTGCTGTACGTCGACGAAGTGAACCTGCTGCCGGACGCCCTGGTGGACCTGCTGTTGGATGCGGCTGCACGCGGCATCAACGTGGTGGAGCGGGATGGCATCAGCCACAGCCACGCGGCCCGGTTCGCCCTGATCGGCACCATGAACCCGGACGAGGGCGAATTGCGCCCGCAACTGCTCGACCGATTCGGGCTGTGCGTCGAGATGCAAGGCACCATTCCGGTGACCGACCGCATCGCCATCGTTCAGCAGCGCGAGGCGTTCGAGCGGGATCCGGACGCCTTCTGTGCCGAATTCCGGTCGCAGCAGGCCCAGCTCGGCGATCGCCTGGCCGCGGCCCGGGATCGGTTGCCGTCCGTGTCGCTCGATCATGCCGCGTATGAGTACATCGCCCAACGCTGCGAGGCGGCCGGCGTGGAAGGCCTGCGCGCGGATGTGACCTGGCATCGCGCCGCCCAGGCCCATGCCGCCTGGCGGGGCATGGATCGGGTCGAACGCGAGGATCTCGATGCGGTGGAACCCTGGGTCCTGGCGCATCGACGCACCACACCGCCGGACGAGCCGCCGACGCCACCGTCCGGCAATCGCTCGTCCGGCCCGGATACCGAAGGCGGACAGGGCAGTGCCGGTTCTGGCGAGAACCGGGGGCAGGGGCAGTGGGGCGCCATGCCGCCCCAGGCGCAGCAAACCGTTGCGACGGAGTGGGCCGTGCCAGAGATCCCGGGCGCACCGCGAGCGAAAGGGGCGACCTCAAGCCAGGCATCCCGCGACCACAGCGGCGAGCAGGCGGGGCAGCAACGCGCCCGTCGGGAAACAAGGCGCCCCGACTGGTTCGCCACCCTGGTTGCCAACCGAGGCCGCATGCCCTGGCACGATCTCAAGTTCCGCCGCGCCCGCACCGGTCAGCCGCGCCTGCACCTGGTGCTGCTCGACACATCGGCCTCCACGCTGGGCCGTGGCGCCCTGGGACGGGCCAAGGGCGTGGTCGAATCCCTGGCGCAGAAGGCCTACGCCGCGCGCGAGCAGGTGGCCGTGATGGGGTTCGGCAGTAACGGCGTAACCCCGATCCTGCCGCGTCGGCGCGCGCCCAAGCGGATGCTGGCGCAGCTGGATGCCACCGGGGGCGGCGGCGGGACGCCCATCCGCGAAGCCATTGCCCGGGCTGCCCGCCTGATCGGCCAATGGCAGCGCCGCGAGCCGGGTTTGCATATCCGCACCTACCTGATTACCGATGGGCGCACGCGCCAGCCGCTCGATGATCTCCCTACGCTAGGGGATTGCGTGGTGGTGGATACCGAACAGTCGGCCGTCAAACGCGGTCGCGGCGAACGCATTGCAGAACAACTGGGCGCGGTCTACCAGACGCTGCCCCTGATGGAGGCCTCATGACCGACAACACCCACGCCACACGCATGCAGAAAAAGAAGGACGTGGTGGACGGCCGCATCGCCAAGGCGACCGAAGAACGCGGCGTGCTGATCCTGCTCAAGGGCAATGGCAAGGGCAAAAGCAGCTCCGCCTTTGGCACGCTGGCCCGCTCCCTCGGCCACGGGCAGCAGGGCGCGGTCATCCAGTTCATCAAGGGCC
This sequence comes from Marinobacter sp. JSM 1782161, assembly GCF_011421605.1. Classification (NCBI taxonomy): domain Bacteria; kingdom Pseudomonadati; phylum Pseudomonadota; class Gammaproteobacteria; order Pseudomonadales; family Marinobacteraceae; genus Marinobacter; species Marinobacter sp. JSM 1782161. Next base: position 725,101 of record NZ_WSSA01000002.1, on the reverse strand, counting down.
GCCGCGAAACCGGTGAATACCTGTTTTTCCGCGACCACCCGAGGCTGGACTGGCACGTGATGGGCCATGGTTTCACCTGGGAAACCCAGGATCGCGAGCGCGACATTGAAGCCGCCCAGGCCGCCTGGAAAGTCGCCGAAGGTCTGCTGCAGGACCCGAACTACCACATCATCGTCTTCGACGAGATGAGCTACATGCTGAAGTACGGCTATCTGGAGCCCGAGCCCATCGTCGAGGCCCTGCGCAACCGGCCGCGTCACCAGAGTGTGATCATCACCGGGCGCACCATGGCCCAGCCGCTACAGGACATCGCCGATACCATCAGCACCGTGCAGGACGAGCGCCATGCGTTCCGGCTCGGCGTGAAGGCCCAGGCCGGGATCGAATTCTGATGAGCCGACCGGAACCCCGCACCCAAGCTGCCTGCCCGGCGGTGTTTGTTGCCGCGCCGGCGTCCGGGCAGGGCAAGACCACCGTCACCTCGGCCCTGGCGCGGATGCTGCGCAACCAGGGCAAGGTGGTGCGCGTGTTCAAGACCGGCCCGGATTACCTGGATCCCCAGGTGCTGGCCCAGGCTTCGGGCCAGCCGGTGGAGCCGCTGGATCTGTGGATGGCGGGCGAGAACGACTGTCGCCAGCGCCTGTTCGAGGCGGCCTGCGAGGCGGACCTGATCCTGATCGAAGGCGCCATGGGCCTGTTCGATGGCGAACCGTCCAGCGCCGACCTGGCCGCCCGCTTCGGGGTGCCGATGGTCATTGTCATGGACGTGAAGGGCATGGCGCAGACCGCGGCGGCTCTGGTATCCGGCATCGCTGGTTTCCGCGACGACGTGACCATTGCCGGCCTGATCGCCAACGCCTGCGGTTCCCAGCGTCACCGGGAACTGATCGAGGCGGCGCTGCCCGACGCCGTGCCGCTGCTGGCCGCTGTACCCCGCAACGCCGACATGGCGCTGCCGGAGCGCCACCTGGGGCTGGTCCAGGCCGACGAAATCCGCGACGACCTGGAAAACCGATTCGAGGCTGGCGCCCAGGCACTCATGGCCGAAGGCCTGGCAGACAAACTGCTGGCCCTGCCGCCGGTGACGTTCGAGGCTTGTCGGACCCCCGAGGCGAAACCGCCGCGCGGCCTGGAAGGGCAGGTCATCGGCGTGGCCCGGGATGCCGCATTCAGTTTTATCTACGAGGCCAACCTCGACGTGCTGAAGCGTATGGGCGCAGACATCCGCTTTTTCTCGCCGGTCCATGACTGCGAGCTGCCCGATTGCGACGCGCTCTGGCTGCCGGGCGGCTACCCGGAACTCTACGGCCCGCAGCTGTCGGCGAACGAACCCATGAAGGCGGCCATCCAGGCTTTCTTCGAGGCGGACAAGCCGATCCTCGCCGAGTGCGGCGGCCTGCTGTACTGCCTGGAAACGCTGACCGACTACGACGACGCCACCCACACCATGCTGGGCCTGCTGCCGGGTTCCGGCTGGATGCGCGGCCGCCGTGGCTGCCAGGGCATGCAAACCGCCGAGCTGCCGGAAGGCCCGGTGCGCGGCCACGCCCATCACCGCTCGGTATCCGAGGGTACGCCGGAGCCCATTGCCCACGGCCGACGGCAGCGGCACCCGGCGCCGGGCGAGGCCATTTATCGCCAGCGCCGCCTGACCGCCACTTATCTGCATCTGTTTTTCCCGAACAATCCCGAGGCGATTGCCCGGCTGCTGGGTCCGGTCCGACCGGAGCCGAGCAAGGCGGCGCCCAACCTGGAGTCTGAATCATGCAACTGAACAAGATCCCCGCCACCGTCGTCACCGGTTTTCTCGGCAGCGGCAAGACCACGCTGCTGGCCAGTATCCTGCGCCAGGTCACCGGTAAGCGCATCGCCGTGATCGTCAACGAATTCGGTGAACAGGACATCGACTCCAACCTGCTGCGCAGCTGCGCCCTGGACTGTGAAGACGCCCAGCCCGTGCAAGGCGACGACAGCGGCATCTACGAGCTGGCCAACGGCTGCATTTGCTGCACCGTGGAGGAGGAATTCCTGCCGGTGATGAAGAAACTGGTCGAGCGCCGCGACGACATCGACCACATCCTGATCGAGACCAGTGGCCTGGCACTGCCCAAGCCGCTGGTGCAGGCCTTCAACTGGCCGGAAGTGCGTCAGCACTGCACGGTGGACGCGATCATCACGGTGGTCGATGGCCCCGCGGTCGCCGCCGGCCGCTACGCCAGCGACGAAGACAAAGTCGAGGCCCAGCGCCGCGCCGACGAGAATCTGGATCACGACCCCAGCCTGCGCGAGCTGCTGGACGACCAGCTGGGCGCTGCGGACCTGGTGCTGGTCAGCAAGACCGACTTGCTGGACGGAGCCGACCGGGAGCGCGTCGAAAGTCTGATCGCACGGCAAGTGCCGGAGGCGGTGAAGACCCTGTTCATCGACCAGGCCTCCCTGGCGCAGGACGCCGCCCAACTGGAAGCCCTGATGGGCATCGGTGCCGCCAGCGAGGAGTCCATCGATGAGATCGACAATCATCACGATCGCTACCACGCCGAAGGCGCCCACCACGATCACGCCCACGACCACTTCGACTCCTGCGTGATCACGCTCGGCGAGGTGAACCCCGAGGCCCTGGACACCGCACTCCAGCAGATCCTGCGTGAGTATCCGATCTATCGCGCCAAAGGCTTCGCCGCCATCCCGGGTAAGCCGATGCGGCAGGTGGTGCAGGCGGTCGGCAAGCGCCTGGACAGCCATTTCGACCGGCTCTGGGCCCAGGATGAAGCCCGCCAGACGCAGCTGGTCATCATTGGCAAACATCTGGACCGGGACGCCCTGCAGCGCACCCTGGCCGGTGCCGAGAATGCCGCGACCGCCTGATGCACCTGTTCGCCGCCAAACCCGGAGGCTTTGTCGACGACGAGGGCATCGTCGATCTGGAGCAGAGTCCCGCGGACATCGTCATCCTCTCCGCCGCCGACAGCAGCCTGTCGGCGCTGGCGCAGGCGGTCGATCGCCTGGGCGACGGCTATCCGTCGGTCCGGCTGGCCAACTGGATGAACCTGGCCAAGCCGGCGGCCTACGACCTGTATGAAGACCGGGTGTTGGAGCACGCACGCGTGGTGGTGGTGTCACTGCTCGGTGGCAGCGGCTACTGGCAGTATGGGTTTGAGCGATTGCAGGCCTGGGCGGCGGCCCAGCCGGGGCGCCACCTGATCGTGGTGCCCGGTTGCGATGCGCCGGACGACGCCTTGCTGGAGGCATCCACTGTTGTTTTCGACGATGCCCACCGTACCTGGCGTTTTCTGCGCGAGGGCGGAGTCGATAACGCCGAGCAGTTACTGCGCTTCCTGGGTGCCCACTGCTTTGATCTGGTGCTGGAATGGCGCGAACCGAGGGCCATTCCCCACGCGCTGCTCTACGCCCCGGGTGGGCAGGGCCAGGAAGCCACCCTCAGCGAATGGCGGGCACAGCATCGCGATCAGCGACCGGTCTGCCTGCTCGTGTTCTACCGCAGTCACCTGCAGGGCGCCAACACCGCAGTGATTGACGGCCTGATCCGGGCACTGGCCGACGCCGGCCTGGACCCATTGCCAGTTGCGGTCGCCTCGCTCAAGGAAGACACCTGCGTGGCCTTCGTCAACCACCTGATCGAGCAGACCGGCGCCGGCCTGGTGGTGAACACCACCGGTTTTTCCGTCAACCGCAGCCCGGACGACACCGACGCCCTGAGCAACCTTGACGCCGACAGTCTGTTCGAGGGACGGCCCGTGGTGCTGCAGGCCATGCTCTCCAGCAGCACCGAGGAGGACTGGCTGGCGCAGAGCGGCGGCCTGCGCAGCCGCGACGTGGCGATGCAGGTGGTGCTGCCGGAAATGGACGGCCGCGTGATTACCCGGGCCATCGGCTTCAAGGCCGAGGCCCACTACAGCGATCGCTGCCAGATGTCGGTGGTGCGTCATGTGCTGCACCCGGAACGCGCCCGGTTCGTGGCGGCGCTGGCGTATCGTTTCTGTCACCTGCGGCGGACGCCGAATGCCGACAAGCGCCTGGCGCTGGTGCTGGCCAATTATCCCAACCGCGACGGTCGCATCGGGAACGGCGTGGGGCTCGATACCCCCGCCTCGACGGTGCAGATCCTGCGCGCGCTGGCCTCCGCTGGTTATCCGGTCGACGGGATTCCCGACAACGGCGACGCGCTGATCGAGGCGCTCCAGGGCGCAGTCACCAACAACCGCGATGCCCTGGATCAGCGTCCCTGCTGGCAGAGCATTGGCATCGACGAGTACCTGGCGTGGTTCCGGACCTTGCCAGAGACCCTGCAAAGCTCGATCTGGAAACGCTGGGGCGCGCCCGAGTCCGATCCCAAATGCCGCCAGGGCCGACTGATGATTGCCGGCATCCGCCTGGGCGACACGTTTGTCGGTATTCAGCCGGAACGGGATTTTATCGACGACCTGACCCAGACCTATCACGACACCGACCTGGTGCCGCCGCACAGCTACCTGGCGTTCTATTGCTGGCTGCGCGAGCACTATCAGGTCGATGCGGTGATCCACGTCGGCAAGCACGGCAACCTGGAGTGGCTGCCGGGCAAGAGCACCGCGCTGTCCGCCGACTGCTGGCCGGATGTGGCGCTGGGGCCGACGCCGCATTTCTACCCGTTCATCGTCAATGATCCGGGCGAGGGCGCCCAGGCCAAACGCCGCTCCCAGGCGGTGATCATCGACCACCTGATGCCGCCGCTGGCGCGGGCTGAACTCTACGGCGCCATGGCTGAACTGGAAGGGCTGACCGACGAGTACTACCAGGCCCTGGGCATGGACCCGCGCCGGGAGGACCTGCTGCGCCGCGAGATCGTGGGGCACCTGCGGGCCACGGGCATCGACCGCGAGCTGGCGCAGGACATCGACACCCAGTGCGACGACGCCCTGCTCAACGAGCTGGACACCTACCTGTGCGACATCAAGGAAGCGCAGATCCGCCATGGCCTGCACGTTCTGGGCACGCTGCCCGGTCCCGACAAGCTGGCGGGTACGCTGCTGGCCATCCTGCGTCTGCCACGGGGCGAGACGCCCGCGTATCGCGGCTTCCTGCACAACCTGGTGACGGATCTCGGGCTGTCGACGGGCGACAGTCCGTTCGATCCGCTGGCCGCCGACGCCTCGCCCTGGACGGGGCCGCGTCCTGGCATCCTGGCGGATCTGGATGCGTCCCCGTGGCGCACCGGGGCCGATACCCGCGAACGCCTGGAATGGCTCGGGGAACGATTGATCGCCGATTACGTGCTGGAGCCCGGCCCGCTGGAGGCACTGGCCCGCGACCTGCCGGACACCGCCGAGCAATGCCGTTACGCTCGCGACACGGTCTGGCAGGCGATCCAGCGCAGTGCGGAACTGGAAATCCAGTCGCTGCTGGACGGGCTGTCCGGCGTTTTCGTGCCGCCGGGCCCGAGTGGCGCGCCCAGTCGCGGCCGGCTCGACACACTGCCCACCGGGCGCAATTTCTTCACGGTCGACAATCGCTCGATCCCGTCACCGGCGGCCTGGCGGTTGGGGGAGAAGTCCGCCCAGGCGTTCGTCGAGCGCTACCTGCAGGACAACGGCGACTTTCCGCGCCGCCTGGGGCTGTCGATCTGGGGCACGGCCACCATGCGCACCGGCGGTGACGACATCGCCCAGGCCCTGGCGCTGATGGGCGTACGGCCGATCTGGTCGCTGGGCTCCCAGCGGGTGATCGATGTGGAAGTGATCCCCACCATGCTGTTGCAGCGCCCCCGGGTGGACGTGACGCTGCGGGTGTCCGGTTTCTTCCGCGACGCCTTTCCCAACGTCATTCGCCTGTTCGACGCCGCCGTGCGCGCCGTGGCCGACTACGAGGAGCCGGGAGAGGACAATACCGTGCGCCGGGCCATACAGGAACGGCAAGTCCAACTGCAGGATCAGGGCATGGCGCCGGACGAGGCGTTCCGCCAGGCCAGCTACCGCGTGTTCGGCAGCAGGCCGGGCGACTACGGCACCGGCCTCAACCGCCTGATCGACGGCCGCCAGTGGGACAGCGCCGACGATCTGGCCGAGGCCTACGTCAAGGCCGGTGCCTACGCCTACGGCCAGTCCGACGAAGCCGGCGTCGCCGCGCGGGACGCCTTCGAGCACCAGCTCGGCGGATTGCAGGCGGTGATGCAGAACCAGGACAACCGCGAGCACGACATTCTCGACTCGAATACCTATTACGCCTTCCAGGGCGGCATGGCCAACGCCAGTCGCGCCCTGGGCGGCGAGGCGCCCGCGATCTACCACGCCGACCACGCCAATCCGGCCAGCCCGCGCATTCGGACCCTGAACGAGGAGCTCAACCGGGTCATCCGTTCGCGGGTGCTCAATCCCAAGTGGATCAACGCCATGCGCGAACACGGCTACAAGGGTGCGTTCGAAATGGCGGCAACGGTGGATTACCTGTTCGCCTACGACGCCACCACCGATCTGGTGGCCGACTACCAGTACGCCCAGGTCACCGATGCGCTGGTGCTGGACCCGGACAATCAGCGCTTCCTGCGCGATCACAATGCATCGGCGCTGGAGGAAATGGCCGAACGGCTGCTGGAAGCCACGCAGCGCGGTTTGTGGCAAGAGCCAGGGGAGCACGCCGAGAGATTGCAGGATCTGCTGCTGGAAATCGACGAATCCAAGGAAGGTGCCGCAGCGCCGGAGGCCGCGGGTCATGGTGGCTGAGGCGCGTATCAAGGGCTGGTGCCCGGGCGCCTGGCGGCCGATGGCGTCCGGCGATGGCCTGCTGGTGCGGGTGCGGCCCTTCCACGGCCGGCTGACCCGAGACCAAGCGTTGGCACTGTGTGACGCGGCGGATGCCTACGGCTCCGGCCAGATCCAGCTCACCAACCGCGCCAACCTGCAGCTGCGCGGCGTGTCCGAGTCGGACTGGCCGGCCTTGCTGGAGGCGCTGGCCGGGCATGAGCTGGTCGATCCGGATCAAGAGGCCGAGAGCCGCCGCAACCTGATCCTGGCGCCGGACTGGGAACCCGGCGACGACACGGATCGCGCCGGTCATGCGTTCATTGAACAGATGGCGAAGTTACCGGCGCTGCCCGATAAGGTAGGATTCGCGCTCGATGCGGGACCCGCCCCCATTCTGGCGGACACTTCGGCCGACTTTCACCTGGAGCGCACGACCGAAGGCGCACTGATGGTGCGGGCGGACGGTTACTCACGGGGCCTGCCAGTCCCGGACGTGACCGAAGCCGTCACACAGCTGATCGCGCTGGCCCAGTGGTTCGTGGGCAGCGGTGGCGCGGCTGCGGGGCGCATGTGCCGTCATCGGGCGCCGTTGCCGGACTGGTCGCGCCCGACGGTCAGCCCGGCGCCGGCTCGAACGCCGCTGGCGCTGGGAGCGCATCCCGCGGGGCAGGTTTACGGACTGCCGTTTGGGCGAACCCAGACCACTGAGCTGCGCGCGGCCCTGGCTCCGGCGTCGGTCACCGGCGTGCGGGTGACGCCCTGGCGCCGACTGCTGGTGGAGGGCGCCGGTCCTGGGGGCGCCCCGGGCCTGCTGAGCGATCACCGCGATCCGCGCCTGAGCGTGGACGCCTGCCCCGGTGCCCCGGCCTGTGAACAGGCCCACGTGGCCACCGAAGCGCTCGCGGAGCGCCTGAGCGGGCGTGTCGAGGGCAATCTGCACGTCTCCGGCTGCGACAAAGGCTGCGCCCGCCGCCAACCGGCGGAGGTCTGCCTGCGCGGACGGGACGGGCGCTTTGATGTGATTTTGAACGGTCGGGCCGACGGCCAACCCGCTGCGGTCGGCCTGAGCGAAGACGACGTTATTGAATATCTGGAGAACAGGAATGCCTCACGTCTATGAGACAGACGGCCCGGCCATCTACCGGGAGTCCTTTTCCATCATCCGGCGGGAGGCCGACCTGGAGCGGTTTTCGGAGGACGAAGAAACGGTGGCGGTGCGGATGATACACGCCGCCGGCCTGGTTGAACTCGCGCCCCACGTCCATTTCCGGGGCGACGCCGTCCAGCGTGCCCGGACCGCGCTGGAGCAGGGCGCGCCGATCCTGTGCGATGCTCGCATGGTGTCCGAGGGCATTACCCGCAAGCGTCTGCCGGCGGACAACGACGTTATCTGCACCCTGCACGATGAAAGGGTGCCGGGGCTGGCCAGGGACATGCAGAACACCCGGTCGGCGGCGGCGCTGGAGCTCTGGCGTCCCTATCTCGAAGGCGCCGTGGTGGCAATCGGCAACGCACCCACCGCGCTGTTTCACCTGCTCAACATGCTGGAAGACCCGGATTGCCCGAGGCCGGCGGCGATCATCGGTTGCCCGGTGGGATTCGTGGGCGCTGCGGAGTCCAAGGAAGCCCTGTGGGAAAGCGACGCGGTGCCCTGTTGCATCGTGCGCGGCCGCCTGGGCGGCAGCGCCGTCACCGTGGCTGCCATAAACGCCATTGCCAACCGAACGGAATGACCATGGGAACCATCTACGGCGTAGGATTGGGCCCGGGTGCCCAGGACCTGATGAGCGTGCGGTCAGACCGCCTGATCCGGCAGGCCTCCCATGTGGCGTATTTCCGCAAGAAGGGCCGCACCGGCCACGCACGCAGCATCGTTGAGGGCATGCTGAGCGCCGACGCCGTCGAGCTGCCGATGGAATACCCGGTCACCACCGAGATTCCGTTCGACGACCCACGCTACAACGAGCTGTTGTCGAACTTCTACGAGGGCAGCGTCGCCCAGTTGATCGAGATTGCCCGGGCCGGACACGATGTGGTGGTCCTGTGCGAGGGCGACCCGTTTTTCTACGGCTCGTTCATGCACCTCTACACCCGTTTGCGGGACGTCGTACCGGTGTCGGTGGTGCCCGGAATCACCGGCATGTCCGCCGCCTGGACCGCCACCGGGCAGCCGATCACCTGGGGCGATGACGTTTTGACCGTCGCCATGGGAACGCTGCCGGAGGACACCCTGGCCGAGCGCATCGCCCGGACCGACGCGCTGGTGGTGATGAAGATCGGCCGCAACCTGGCCAAGGTCCGGCGGGCGCTGGCCCAGGCGGGCCGCGAGGCGGACGCCTGGCTGATCGAGTACGCGGCGATGTCGAAGGAACGGGTGATCCCGTTCGCCGAGGCGGGCGACAGCGCGCCGTATTTCTCCATCCTGGTGATTCACGGCAACGGGAGACGGCCATGAGCGGTTCGCTGGTCATCGCCGGGCTGGGGCCGGGCGCCGAGGCGTTGGTGACGCCGGAAGTGTCGGCGGCACTCGCCGAGGCCACGGATGTGGTCGGGTACGTGCCCTACGTGGAGCGCGTCGCGCCGCGCCCGGGCCTGGTGCGTCACGGTTCCGACAATCGTGAGGAAATCCGCCGCGCCGAACACGCCCTGCAGATGGCCACCGACGGTCACCGCGTGGTGGTGGTGTCGTCCGGCGACCCCGGCGTCTTTGCCATGGCCGCGGCCCTTTTCGAGGCGGTGGAGCAGGGCGATGCCGCCTGGCGCGACCTGGATATCCGGGTGCTGCCGGGGGTTTCCGCCATGCTGGCCGCCAGTGCCCGCGCCGGTGCGCCCCTGGGCCACGATTTTTGCTGCATCAACCTGTCGGACAACCTCAAGCCCTGGTCACTGATCGAAAAGCGCCTGCGCCTGGCCGCCGAAGCGGATTTCGCCATGGCGTTCTATAACCCGCGTTCGAAGTCGCGCCCGGAAGGCTTCGTGCGGACGCTGGAGATTCTGCGCCAGAGCTGCGAGCCGGAGCGACTGATCGTGTTCGCCCGGGCCGTCTCGACGCCGGATGAGCACATCCGGGTGACCACGCTCGCCGAGGCCACGCCGGAGATGGCGGACATGCGCACGCTGGTGATCGTGGGGTCCAGTCAGACCCGGCGGATCGAGCGCGACGGCGCGGCGCTGGTCTACACGCCGAGGTCGGTGTCGTGAGCCAGCCAGTCCAGCACGGCGTCGATACGGTGGGCTTCGCGGCGGGCCGGCAGCTCTGGGCGGTCGATCATCAGCACCGGGATACCGAGCTCGCGGGCAGCGACGATCTTGGAAGCCGCGCCGCTGCCACCGGCGTTCTTGCACACAACGCGCTCGATACGGTGACCACGCAGCAGCGCCCGGTCATTTGCGATGGTGAACGGTCCGCGGTCCACGGTGACCGTGTGACGGGGCAGCGGCGGTTGCGTGTCCGGCTGATCCACCAGTCGCAGCAGGTAATGGTGCTGGGGCTGACCGAGGAAAGCGTCGAGGTGCATACGGCCAATGGCCAGCATGACGCGTTGCGCCGGCCCGGCCAGGGCCTCGACGGCCGCCGGGATATCGGCCGCATGCTCCCAGTTGTCACCGGGTTCCGGCGTCCAGGGCGGACGTGTGAGGGCGATCAGATGGACTCCACTGTCGCGAGCTGCCGCAACGGCGTTGAGGCTCATCTGCCGGGCGAAGGGATGGGTTGCGTCGACCAGGTGAGAAAAGCCACCCGCGCGCAGGTGGCGCGCCAGACCGAAAGCACCGCCGAAGCCGCCCACGCGGGTGGGGATCGGCTGTTCGCGGGGCGCGGCCACCCGGCCGGCGTAGCTGAATTCAGCAGGAATGGAACGCTCGGCAAGGGCACTCGCCAGGGCGCTGGCTTCGGTGGTGCCTCCCAGAATCAGGACTTTCATGATGGCTGACGTGAACGCTCCGTGGCTGACGATCGTAGGCTGGGGCGAGAGTGGCACAAGCGGACTCTCAGCGGCAAGTCGCAACGCGCTGGAAGACGCCGACGTCGTGTTCGGCGCCAAACGCCACCTGCGGCTACTGCCCGAATTGAAAGCGAGCGTGCGGGAGTGGCCGGTCCCGTTTGCCGACGGGATTCCGCAGCTGCTGGCCGAGCGGGGCCGGCGAGTCGTCATGCTGGTGTCGGGCGATCCTTTCTGGTTCGGCGCCGGCACTACGCTGTCGAAGCACCTGGACCCGGCGGAATGGCGCGCCGAGTCGGCCCCGTCGACGTTCAGCCTGGCGGCGTCGCGTCTGGGCTGGGCGCTGGAAACCTGCCAGTGCCTGGGGCTGCACGCGAGGCCGCTGACGCGCATTCGCCCGTATCTGCAGCCCGGTCGTCGGCTGATCGTCCTGCTGCGTGACGGCGAGGCGGTGGCGGAACTGGCGAGACTTGTGGAACGGTACGGCTTCGCCGGGTCGACGCTGGCTGTCCTGGAAGCCCTGGGGGGTGATCAGGAACGCCATCGCACGCTGGCCGGTGCCGGGAGTCTACCCGACGACATCCGCCACCCGGTTGCGGTGGGCGTGGAAGTGGCGGGCGAGGGGCCCGCATTACCGCTGGTGCCGGGCCTGGCGGACGACTTCTTCGAGCACGATGGCCAGATCACGAAACAGGCGGTGCGGGCGGTGACCCTGTCGGCACTGGCGCCCCGGGCCGGTGAGCGGCTCTGGGACATCGGCACCGGCTCCGGTTCCATTGCCATCGAATGGCTGCTGGCGCATCCCGCCAACCAGGCGGTGGGCTTCGAGCGGTCGCCGGAACGGGCGGAGCGGGCCCGGCTTAACGCCCGGAACCTGGGTGTCGACTGGCTCGACGTCGCGCAAGGCGCCGCTCCCGAAGTGCTGGGGGACCGTCCCGCGCCGGACGCCGTGTTTATTGGCGGTGGTCTGTCCCAAGAGCTGCTCGATACCCTGTGGCGGGTGTTGCCGGCCGGTGTGCGTGTGGTCGCCAACGCGGTGACCCTGGAATCCGAGGCCCTGCTGGCTCACTGGCAGCAAGAGCAGGGCGGCGAGCTGCTGCGGCTGGAATTGGCCGCCGCCGCGCCCATCGGCGGCCGACGGGGCTGGAAAGCCAGTTACCCCATCGTCCAGTGGCGCACCGTTCGATGAACGTGGCGGGTTTCGGCTTTCGTCGCGCTGCCCCGATGGAGTCACTGGCCGAGGCCCTGGCGCAGGTTCGTCAACGCCATGGCCCGGTTGACTGTCTGGCCGCGGCAGAGTCCATGTTGGCGGCGGTGCAGGGGCTGGCCGAGTCCGAAGGACTGCGGGTGATCGCCGTGCCGGATGCGATGCTGGCGGATGCGACTACCCTGACCCAATCGCCCCGCAGCCTGGAAACACGTGGCACCGGCAGTGTCGCCGAAGCGGTCGCCCTGCTGGCCGCCGGGCAGAACGCCAAATTACTGGGTCCCCGGGTGATCTCGGAGGACCGGCAAGCCACCTGCGCGGTGGCCCAAGGAGACACTCCATGACCGTACATTTTATTGGCGCCGGCCCCGGCGCGCCGGATCTGCTGACCCTGCGCGGCCGCGACCTGATCGCCGCCTGCCCGGTGTGCCTCTACGCCGGGTCGCTGGTGCCCGAAGACATCCTGGCGCATTGCCCGGCGGACGCCCGGATCATCAATACCGCGCCCCTGTCGCTGGACGAGATCATCGACGAGATTCGCCGCGCCCACGAAGCGGGGCAGGATGTGGCACGACTGCACTCCGGTGACCTGTCGGTCTGGTCCGCCCTGGGCGAACAGTTGCGTCGCCTGCGGGCACTCGACATTCCCTACGACGTGACGCCGGGTGTGCCGTCCTTTGCCGCGGCGGCGGCCACGCTAGGCCAGGAGTTGACGCTGCCCGGCGTCGCCCAGTCCGTGGTCCTGACCCGTACGCCGGGCCGCGCCAGCGCCATGCCGATGGGCGAGACCCTGGCCAACTTCGCCCGTACCGGCGCCACCCTGGCGATTCACCTGTCGATCCATAATCTGGAGCAGGTGGTGGCCGACCTCGCTCCGCATTACGGTGTCCAGTGTCCTGTGGCGATTGTCTGGCGCGCGAGCTGGCCGGACGAGCAGGTGGTGCGTTCCACGCTCGGCGAAGTAGCCGGGGCTTGGGATGCCGGTATGAACCGCACCGCGCTGATTCTGGTCGGACCGGCTCTGGCCGCGGACGATTTCGTGGAGAGTGCCCTGTATTCCGCCGGCTATGATCGTCGCTTCCGTCCGCAATCGTCGGACTCGCCGTTTGCCGGCACTGGTGCGAGCGGCGCCAACCCGCCGGAGGGCTCCGCATGATCCAGCTGTCCCTGATCGGCATTGGCACCGGCAACCCGGATCACGTCACACTGGCGGCGGTAAAAGCCCTGAATCGGGCCGACCTGATCCTCCTGCCGCGCAAAGGGGAAGCCAAGTCGGATCTGGTGGATCTGCGGCGCCTGCTGTGCGATCAGTTGCTGGAAGCTTCTTCAGAGACGCGCATCGTCGAGTTCGACCTGCCCAGGCGTGACGGCGAGCGCGATTACCTGAGCGCCGTCGACGACTGGCATGCGGCCATCGCGGCTGTCTGGGGCCGTCTCATCGAACAGCACCTGCCGGACGGCGGTCGGGTGGGGATGCTGATCTGGGGCGATCCGTCCCTTTACGACAGCAGCCTGCGCATCGCCGATCGCCTGCAATCAGGGCATGGAACGGTGGACGTGGTGCCGGGGATTACCAGCCTGCAGGTGCTGACCGCCGAACACCGCATCCCGCTCAACACCCTGGCGGAGCCGGTGCAGATTACGACTGGCCGACGTCTGCGGGAACGGGGCTGGCCGACGGATGCAGCGTCGGTAGCCGTGATGCTGGACAGCGGCGGGGCGTTCGAGTCCCTGCTTCCAGGCGAGGACCTGCACATCTGGTGGGGCGCTTACCTGGGGATGGACAAGCAGTGCCTGATCGACGGCCCCTTGGCCGACGTCAGCGACGCCATCCTGACCCGCCGAGCCGCGTTACGCGAGCAGCACGGCTGGATCATGGACATCTATCTGCTGGTGCGTCGTCCCGGCTGACCGGGGCCTATTCGGTGACCCGGAAGTAGCCGATACCCAGCACCTCGCCGCTGTCGGTCACCGTTTCCACGTGCCAGTCGCCCAGCATCTGGCGATTGATGCGTTTGCTGCTGGAGGCGCGCATGCTGTCCAGGAACGCATCGATCTCCACCCGCGCCATGCGCTCGTCGCCACGGTACCAGTCGTGATACACGGTCCTGCCTTTCAGGCCCCGCCACTCGTTGAAGTAGTACACCCGAATCAGGTCCTCCGAGCCCATCCGGACCGTCATGGGCATCACATCGGTGGGTTCGCGACCGTCAAGCGCCGATGTGAGCTGGGCCCGTGCCAAGTGATCGGAGGCGATCTCCACGTAGCTGTTGCCGTTGGCAGCAGAGCCCTCAGCCATCGACTCGGAATCAGCCATGGACTCCGCATCGGCCGTCGATTCCGGTGTGGCCTGCGGCTCCGGGGCAGCAGGCGCGTCATCGGATGGCGCCGCCGCGGCCGGATCGTCGATCACGTTCTCCGGTGGTAACGTCTCGTCAATGTCCGGCTGGGCTTCGATGCCGTCGTCGTTGGTGCTGGCGCTATCGGAGCCGCTGGCCGCAGCAACATCCGGGGCTGAGCTTTGCTCGGGCGACCCGGCGCTTTCGCTTACAGGATCCACGTCGCGAACGTCAGGTGTTGCCTCCGCCGGGACCTCTGCGGGCATCTCGACCGGCTCCGGCTTAAAGTAGAACTTGGGGCCGTCGGACTCAGGCGGCGACGCTTCGGAGGCGCTCTGGCTATCCGGCTGCTCCCGTTCCTGCACCTGCCCGGCGGCCACCAGGCGCTCCTGGATGGGATCATCCCCGCCACTGCCGAGCCAGGACCAGAGGTAGAGCCCCAGTCCCACCAGGACCACGGCGGCAATCACCAGGAAGACCAGGATTCGGCCCCAATGGTAGACCACCACCTCCTGGGCGGGATTGCTCCGGTCGCGGGCTACCGCCCGAATGCGCAAGTTGTCGCTCTTTTCTTTCATGCCGCGTTTTTCGTCCGTTGGTTGGCTGCCGCTGGTCTTTGAGGGCTCTATGATCTTTAAGGGGTCTAATAGTAGAGCGCAGTTGGAGCCTTGGATAGAGCGCGGCCTGCGATAGTCACCGCGAAATGCCCTTGAGCCCGCGCCATACGGGGCCCGGTCACTGGATTGCGATACGGAAAGGATTGGATGGGGCGGAAAGGAACAGGGCGCCACCGGTTAGAACCCGACGGATATCAGGGCGCCCCAGAAACGGAGGCGCCGCTATGTGGGTTTGGGCAGTGCCTCGACGAACTCCAGAATGGCGTTAGCCACCGCCTCCGGTGCGGAAGCCTGGGGGAAGTGCCCGGTGTCCAGTGTGACCCGTCGTGCCCCGGGTACGCGTGCCTGCATCTCCCGCTGCACTTCGAGTATCACCGAACGGTCCTGCGCCGCCTCGATGTAGAGTCGCGGCAGACGGCCGAAGCGACCGGCGCTCCAGGTCGGCACCATGGCGCGGCCGGACTCCGGCTGGGGCGTCAGTCGCGCTGCCAGCGTTGAGGCGTCTTCAACCGGTAAATCCTGCAGAAAAATGTCCAGGGCTGCTGCTTCCGGGACCGCGCTGACGGTTCCCTCTTCGGACCAGTCCAGGTGAGGGCCGATGCCGGCGGCGTGGGGAAGGCGTTGCTGGACCGGCTTGACCAGATCAGCAAAACCGGTGCCGCTGGGCAGCATCATCCCGGCGATAAAGACCACGCCATACACCTGATCGACGAGGGCTTCCGCCACCTGGGTGGCGACGACACCGCCGCCGGAGTGACCGACCAGCACCACCTTGGCCGACCCAATCGCCGTGCTCACGACATCGACGAAGTTCTCCAGGGTGGCCGGACCCGGTGTCTGTCCATTGCCCGGCAAATCGACGGCGAGGGTGGGGTAGCCGGCGGCGTTCAGCAAGGGCTCGACCCGGCTCCAGCCCCAACTGCCGGCCCAGGCACCATGAATCAGCACCATCGTCGGTTTTGACGGCATCTCAGGCATAGGTTCTCCGGTACATTTCGCGCATGTGATCGGCCACGGTGGTGGGCGGATATTTGGGCGATTCGCCCTGGTCGAGGCAATTTTCCAGGCAACGCACTTCGTGCCCCAATCGACCGCTGTAGAAGAAAGGCACCGAGTAGCGTTCGCGGCCGGACGTATTGACGACGCGATGCAGTGTCGAGCGGTAACGGTCATTGGTCCAGCGCGCCACCATATCGCCCAGGTTGACGACGAAGGTTCCGGGGATCGGGTCCACCGGCAGCCAGCGCTCGTTGCGGATGTCCCAGACCTGCAGGCCGGGGTTGTCATCAAGCAGCAGGATCGTAATGCCGCCGAAATCGGTGTGCGCGCCGCAGCCTTTTTCGCCCGGCTCCGGCTTTTCCGGTTGCTGCGGATAGTGCAACAGGCGCAGCGTGGCCAGCGGTTCCCGGCAGAAATCGTCGAAATAGGTCTCCGGCAGCTCCAGCGACAGGGCCAGCCCGCGCATGATGCGCTCGCTCAGTACGGTCAGGGCCTCGAAGTATTCGGTCATGGCCGCACGGAAGTCCGGCACATCCTCCGGCCACAGGTTCGGCCCGATGTTGAATTCGCCGTTCAGGGCGCGCGGGTCATCGGCAGGCACGTCCTCACCGATATAAAAGCCCTCCTTCAGGTCCGGCGGAGTGCCGGGTTCCAGAGTTTGCCCACGCAGTGGCTCGTAACCACGGTTTGCCGGCGATTGGGCCTTGTCCACCTGGTTCTTGATATCGAGCGGCTGATCGAAGAAAGCCCGGGAGGCGGCGAAGACCCGCTCGATCAGCGCCGGGTTTATGCCGTGGTTGGACACATAGAAGAAGCCGGTCTCCAGGCAGGCCTCGCGTAGGGAAGTCGCTAGGTGGCTTGCCTGTTCCGGCGACAGATCAATGATCGGTACCGCGCTGGCCGGGCCGCCTGTGTTTTCGGGACTAACGTTCATAACGCCTCCGGTAATTTCCTGAACAAATAGTCAGGAAAACCATACATAAAGCGTGCCATTCCTGACCGAATGGACAACTTGGCGAACACTCGATTCTTGCAAACCGGCCGGTGAGGCGATCAGTGCACCTGGAACCCATAGGGTGCAATCGACTTTCAGAATGTCTCATTTCGGTGCGTTTTGGTCATCTACCAGTGCGGAAAAGGCGGTGGTGCGGTCCATTGGAACTGGCACCTCGATTGCATTCGAAAAATGCTGAATATCTGGTCAGGTTATTTTTAAGTCCGCCTGTGGCTTCGAAATACCAGGCCTCAAATAGCGACGTAAAGTTGGCCAAACGGGCAAGTGAGTAAAGACCGGTGGCCGTTGCAGAGGCCAGCGAACCAGCGTCGTAACCGTGTTGGATGAGAGCTATGCCAGGATCACGCCATTCGGCGAATAAGCAGCAGGGCCATGCCGTCTACCGTTGGGGGATCGGCTATGCCTTGCTGGCTTTTACGGCGCTGGGGTGGGGCTGCAACTTTCCGGTGCTTAAGCTCGGGCTGGCCCAGAGCCCTCCGTTGATTTACACCGTGCTGCGTATGTCCCTGGGCTTTTCGACGATGCTGCTAATCGCGTTCCTGTCCGGGAATCTGCGCATGCCGCATCGACGTGACTGGCCGGTGGTGCTGTCAGTGGGCGTGCTCCAGAACATGGGCTTTATCACGCTGGTGACCCTGGGGCTGCAGTACCTGCCGGCCGGACGGGCTGTGATCCTGGCGTACACCACGCCCATCTGGGTCGTGCCCGCCGCCGCGCTGTTCCTGGGTGAGCGTCTGTCGCTGCCGAAGGCGCTTGGCGTTGGTCTGGGGCTGGCGGGTCTGCTGACCATCGTCAATCCGCTGGCCATTGCCCTGATTGACGCCGAAACGCTGAAAGGCATCGGGCTGATTGTCGCCGGGACCATCGTCTGGACGGCGGGGCTGGTGCACGTCCGGCGCCATCACTGGCACGGCGATGTGGTGTCCCTGATTCCCTGGCAGATCGGCTTGTCGCTGCTGTCGCTCACGCCGCTGGCACTCGCCCTGGAAGACCTGTCCGACGTTCAATGGAGCGCCGCTTTTGGCTGGAATGTCCTGTTCAGCGGCGCCATCGCCTCGGGACTGTGCGTGGCTGCGCAGGTCGGCGCAATGCGCTCCCTGCCGGCGGTGACCCTGTCCCTCAATTCAGCGGCGGTGCCCGCGGTTGGCATTGTCGCCTCTTTCTTCCTGCTCGGCGAATCGCCGTCGTTCACCGATCTCACCGGTTTCCTGCTGATCGCATCCGGCATTGTCCTGGTTGGACTGGCGGATCGTCGGCAGGCCTTGCGAGGGCGTGCCCGTCTGGCCGCGCCCGAACGATCCATAACGACATCAACAAACAAAGCAACAACGCAATCAACGACCAAAGCAACCTAGACCCTGACTGGAGCCTGGACATGATGATGAAGAGTTCCCGAATGCTGGTGTTGGCCGCCGCCCTGAGCGGCAGTGGGATGGCCGCCGCGGCGGACAAAGTGGTGTTTCAGCTGGACTGGCTGCCGGGCGGTGACAAGGCGCCCGTGTACGTCGGTATCCAGGAAGGCTACTTCGCCGACGAAGACCTGGAGGTGAGCATTGCCAGTGGCCGCGGGTCCACCGACGCGGTGACCAAGATGGCGACCGGCCAATCGGACATCGGCAGCGCGGATATCGGCGCCCTGATGGCGGCAAAAGCCCAGGATGACGTGCCCGTCAGCGCGGTCTATCCGCTGTTCACGCAGGCACCGCACGCCTTTTTTGTGCTGGACGACAGCGACATCGAGTCCATTACCGATATCAAAGGCAAGAAGGTCGCCACATCGCCGTTCACGTCTTCCAATGCCTTTCTGCCCATCGTGCTGAAAGAAAACGGCATGGCACCCGACGCGGTGACCCTGACCAAGACGGATCCCGGCGCGCTGGGCCCCATGCTGATGACCGGCAACACCGACGCCATCATCGCCTGGGTCACCAATGTGGCGCTGTTCCAGAGCCAGGCCGCCGACGCTGGCAAGGCCATCCGCGTGCTGCCCTGGTCGGAAGCCGGCCTGGAACTCTACAGCTCGGCCATCCTGGCCAGCGACCGCTTCCTGGAGGAGCGACCGGACGTAGCCAAGCGTTTTCTGAAGGCGTTCGCCAAATCCGTCGCCTTCACCCGGGATAACCCGGAGCAGGCGGGTGAGGACCTTCACGCCATGGTTGCCGAAGTCGACCCGGCGGTCGCGGCCGGCCAGATCCGCGACACCATGAAGCTGGTCTTCAACGACGCCACCGAGCAGGACGGCGTGGGCGTGTTCGCACCGGAACGTATCGCGGCGACCTGGAGTTATGTGGCCGAGGCCAACGACCTGTCGGAATCCTCCCTGGACCCGGAAACCTCCGTCAACCGCGGCTTTGCCCCGGAGCCGAAGTAACATGACCCAGCAACATGAACGCGCCTTCGTGAAGATGGACGGGGTCGGGCATCGCTACGACCCCAGCCCGGACGCACCCATGGCGGTACGTGACATCAATCTGGAAATCCACCGTCACGAATTCGTGGCGGTGGTGGGGCCCTCCGGCTGCGGCAAGTCGACGCTGCTGCGCATGGTATCGGGCCTGCTGATCCCCAGCGACGGGGAGGTCAGCGTGTTCGGCAAAACCGTGAACGGCCCCCGTGATGACGTCGGCATCGTGTTCCAGAAGCCGACGCTGCTGCCGTGGCTCACGGTGCGCAAGAACATCCTGTTCCCGCTCAAGCACAAGTACGGCAGTTACAGTCGCATCGACGAGAAGCGTGCCGAAGAACTGCTGGCGATCGCGGGGCTCGAGGCCTTCGCCGACAAGATGCCGGACGAGCTGTCCGGCGGGATGCAGCAGCGAGTGGGGATCGTTCGGGCGTTACTGCTCAATCCCGACATCCTGCTGATGGACGAGCCTTTCTCGGCCCTGGATGCCATGACTCGCGAACAGATCGGCTTCGACCTGCTCAAGATCTGGAGCGAGCAGCCCAAAACCGTGCTGTTCATCACGCACTCCATCTCCGAGGCGGTGCTGCTGGCGGACCGGGTGCTGGTCATGAGCAAACGCCCAGGCTCCGTGCTTGATCTGATCGACGTTGACCTGCCGCGCCCGCGCAGCGCGGACACCATCAGGGAACCCCGTTTCAGCGACCTGACCGACCGCATAAGGAAGCATATCTATGAACCCGAAGCAGCCGTCTGACATGAGGTTTCGCCAGCCGCTGATGCGGGTTGCCCCCGGTCTCTTCTTCGTAGGCCTGATCCTGGCCTGGGAGCTGGTCTGCCGTCTGGCGCAGCTGCCGGCGTTTGTCCTGCCGGCGCCGTCGGCGATCTTCCAGGCTTTTCTGGACGTGGACTTCAGCCGTTGGATGACCCACCTGTGGGCCACCTTGCGGGTGGCGCTGATGGGCTTCGCCATTTCGATCGCCATCAGCATTCCGATCGCCATCGCCATGATGCGCTCGGAACTGTTGTCCCGGACGCTGTACCCACTGCTGGTGGTGATCCAGTCCACGCCGGTGGTGGCGGTGGCGCCGCTGATCATCGTGCTGATGGGCTCCGACGACCCGTCGCGGGTGCTGATCACCTGTCTGCTGACGTTCTTCCCGCTGGTGGTGTCCACCGCAACCGGGATCAACGAGACGCCGGCGGAACTGATCGAGCTGAGCCGGTCGCTGGATGCGCCGATCCGCCGGGAGACCTGGCAGATCCGCATTCCCTACGCCATCCCTCACATCTTTGCCGGTCTGAAAGTCGCCATCACCCTGGCGATTATCGGTGCCGTCGTGGCGGAGTTTGTCGCGGCGGAAGAGGGGCTGGGCTATTTCATCCAGTTCTCCACGTCCTTCTTCAAGATTCCCCAGGCGTTTGCCGGCCTGTTCTTCCTGGCGATTGTCAGTCTGCTGCTTTTCAAATCCGTGCAGTGGGTGCAGCAGGCCTTCTTTGGCTGGAGCCTTCCCAAAAAGAAGTAGTGTCTTGTTAAAACGTTTATAAACAGATTTCTATAGGGTTTTATTAAAGTGAGTTATACAGAAACCGATCTGGAATTTCTTCGATCTGCCATCCGCTTGTCGGAGTCGATTGCCGAGCAGGGCATCCATCCCTTCACCGCGCTGCTGGTGGACGCCGACGGCCAGGTACTGATGGAGCAGGTGAACGCCTACCTGCCGGACCAGGACATGACCGGCCACGCCGAACGCGTGCTGATGACCCGGGCCAGCAAGGCGTATCGCCCGGATTTCCTGGCCCAATGCACCATGTACGTGTCCGCCGAACCCTGCGCCATGTGTGCCGGCGCCGCCTATTGGGCGGGACTGGGGCGCGTCGTGTATGGCGTGAGCGAGAAGCGACTCAAGGCGATCACCGGCAATCATCCGGAAAATCCCACCCTCGATCTGCCGTGCCGCCGGGTGTTCGAATCGGGACAGCGTCCGGTCGAGGTGATCGGGCCGCTGCTTGAGGACGAGGCCGCCAGGGTGCACGAGACCTTCTGGGCGAAGCACGGCTAGGGAGGGCAGGAGAACTGGCGGATAACCGGGGTCGCCGGGATAGCGGCCCCGAATTCAGAACAGGCCGGACTGCTGGAAAACCATGTAGCAGGCGGTCCCGGCAATAATTGACAGCAACGCATTGCGGCGCCACAGGTGCAGGGCCACCACGACCAGGCTCGGCACCAGCGCATCCAAACCCAGCATCGGCGCCGACCAGTGGCCCGAGCGCAGCAGGAAGATCACCACCAGAAGCGACATGACCGCGGCGGGCAGGTAGCGGCCCAAATGCTGGATTAGCGGGTGTTCGCTGTGCCGGGAGAAGAAGGCGAACGGAATCACCCGCGTGGCAAACGTGGCCGCCGTGCCCACGGCGATAAAGGCCAGCAGGTACGCCGTGCTGTCGGCGCTCAACATGCTATCCATGGCTGTGTCCTCCATTCCGGTGCGCATCGTCCGCGGCTGTCCGCCGCTGATTCAGACGGTAATGCCCAAGTAGCGTCAGCGTAGCGACCACCACGGCACCGATGAGTTGCTGATCCGCCGGCAGCACGGCCAGGCAAAGCCCGGCAGACGCGGCACCGATCCACACCGGCAGGCTCTCGCCCAGCCCCTTGTATTGCTCGATGGTGAGGACGATGAACAGTGCCACCAGAGCAAACTCGATGCCGGTGCTGTCGAATTCCACCGCGCGGCCGAGCAGGGCGCCGAGGGTGCTGCCCAGGATCCAGTAGCACTGGTTGTAGAAGGTGATGAGTGCGTCCTTGCGCTGCTCGTCCGAGCCGTTGTCGTGGCGCTTCCGGCTGGTGAGCAGGGAATAGGTTTCGTCGGTCAGCCCGAAGATCAGGTAGGCCTTGCGCCAGCCGGCGCCGCGAAAGCGCCCCAGCAGGGACAGGCCGTAAAACAGGTGACGGGCGTTGAGCACAAACAGGGCGACGAAGACCTCGAGTAATCCGGCGTGGGCGGCCAAAAGGCTGATCGCCAGAATCTGCCCGGCCCCGGCGTATATGGCCACCGACATGAGGGTCGCGCCCCACCAGGGGTAGTCGAGTTGGGTCACGAACAGAACGCCGAAGGCCATGCCCAGGGGCACGTAGCCAAAAAGCACCGGCAGGGTAAGCTGGAAGACGGAACGATTGAACACGATCAAACACACTGTGATACAAAGGGGTGAGGCATCATAGACCATGCTCTTCGATCTGGTAAGGTACAGCACACCGCGAATCTGTACCGCATGCTGCGCGCCCCTCTGGCGTCAGTGGCGACAATGGGAAGCCCGATGACAGACGATACCGAACAGCAGCCGCAGTCCGATCCCCGCGAAGAACCGTTCGTGGTGGATACGAACCTGCTCACCGAAGATCAGCTCGAAGGCCTGGTGGAGGAGTACTGCACACGCTATCACGGCATCAATGACGTCGAATCACCGTTCAACGAGAAGCAGCAGGTGATGACCGCGATCAAGAAAGGGGAGCTGGTGGTGTGGTTCAATCCGGTGGAAAATACCGCGGGACTGGGGCCGCGCCAGTGAGTGCCGTCGCGTGCAGGTGGTTGGAAATAGTCGATTCGACGGCTATCCCCGGCCCCTTGAAGACGCTACAATTCTTACTGATTTCGATTTGGTTTTCGCTTTGTCGCCGGCGGACGGACAACGCCGGTGAGATTGCCCCTGCCAGGCAGGGCGATGGCTCGGGGTCGCGAATCTCGTGTTGCGAACATCATTGAACGTGCAGTGCTCGCTGCGCCGCTGCCTACGGGGCGGTGATATAAAGAATAGCCAAACAGACCAGCTAAAAAACGTGCGGGGTGGGTTTTGATCAGGGTCCTGGTTGTAGATGACCACGAACTGGTCCGGTCAGGCATCACGCGGATGCTCGCGGACAACACCGACATCGAGGTTATCGGACAGGCACCGTCGGGTGAGGACGCGGTGGACTTTGTCCGATCCGACGTGCCGGACATCGTCCTCATGGACATTCGCATGCCCGGCATCGGCGGCCTCGAAGCGACCCGTCGAATCCTGCGCATCGACGATTCCGTCCGCGTCATCGTCGTGACCGCCTGCGCCGACGATCCGTATCCCACCCGTGTCATGCAGGCCGGGGCGTCGGCCTACATCACCAAGAGCGCGGACATCAAGGAGATGGTGCGCGCCATTCGCATGGCTCACACCGGTCAGCGCTACATCAGCCCGGAAATCGCCCAGAAGATGGCCCTCAAGCAACTGGGCGGCGACGCGGCCGATGACGACAAGTTGTCGATTTTCGACAAGCTGTCCGAGCGCGAACTCCAGATCGCCATGATGGTGGTCGACTGCCAGAAAGTGCAGGACATTTCCGACAAGCTCTGCCTGAGCCCGAAAACGGTCAACAGCTACCGTTACCGCATCTTCGAGAAACTGGATATTTCCAGCGACGTGGAGCTTGCCCTGATGGCGGTCCGACTCGGGTTACTCGATGCCGACAAAGTCTGAGCAGCCCACCGGCTTCGACAGCAAGACCTTCCTCAAACGCCTTACTGAACGCCCCGGAGTCTACCGGATGCTGGACGCGTCCGGTGAGGTGCTTTACGTCGGCAAGGCGCGGAACCTCAAGAATCGCGTCAGCAGCTATTTCCGCAAGAGCGGCCTGTCCACCAAGACCGAGGCCCTGGTCGCGCGCATCGAACAGGTGGAAGTCACGGTAACCGGCAGCGAGACCGAGGCGCTGCTGCTGGAACAGAACCTGATCAAGTCCCTGCGCCCGCCTTACAATATTCTGTTGCGGGACGACAAATCCTACCCGTACATCTATCTGTCGTCCCACGACAAATACCCGTCACTGACCTTTCGGCGGGGCCGCACCAAGCGCGGCAAAGGGGCATGGTTCGGTCCCTATCCGAGCTCCGGTGCGGTGCGGGAAAGCCTGAACGTCCTGCAGAAGATCTTCCGCATCCGTAACTGCAGCGACAGCTACTTCAACAACCGCTCGCGCCCCTGCCTGCAGTACCAGATCAACCGCTGCACCGCGCCCTGCGTGGGCTTCGTGACGCCGGAAGAGTACGCCGACGACATCCGCCACGCGGCGATGTTCCTGGAGGGCAAGAACCCGGCGATCATCGATGATCTGATGCGCTCCATGGAAGAAGCGAGTCAGTCGCTGGCGTTCGAGAAGGCAGCGGCCTACCGCGACCAGATCAACCACCTGCGGCACGTGCAGGAACAGCAGTCCATCGAGGCCAGCGGCGGAGACGCGGACGTGCTGGCGATCTCCCAGGACGCCGGGATCGTCTGCGTCGTGGTGATCGTCGTGCGCGGTGGCCGAGTGCTGGGCACCAAGGACTATTTCCCGCGATTCTCGCTGGAGCAGTCCGAAAGCGAATTGCTGAGCGCCTTCCTCGGCCAGTTCTATTTCGGCGGCGATGCACAGCGGGAATTCCCCCGTGAAGTGCTGGTGCCGGTGGAAATCGACGAACAGGACGTCCTGTCCCAGGCCCTGAGCGAAGCCGCCGGTCGCGAGGTGAAAATCCGCCGCAACGTGCGCGGAGAGCGCCGTCGCTGGCTGGATCTGGCGGCGACCAACGCCCAACAGACGCTGATGACGCATCTGGCGAGCAAGGAAACCGTGTACCGCCGGCTGCTGGCTTTGCGTGACTTACTGGAGCTCAAGGAAACGCCGACGCGCATGGAATGCTTTGATATCAGCCACAGTCACGGCGAGAATACCGTCGCATCCTGTGTCGTTTTTGACGAGAATGGTCCGCTGAAAAGCGATTACCGCCTCTATAACATCGAGGACGTGACGGCGGGGGACGATTACGGCGCCATGCGCCAGGTGCTGACACGCCGCTACAGCAAGATGAAAGCCAGCGACGGCAAGCGCCCCGACCTGGTGTTTATCGATGGTGGCAAGGGTCAGCTCAACGTGGCGCGGGATGTGTTCGACAGCCTGGGCATCGCGGATATCACGCTGATCGGTGTCGCCAAGGGCGTGACCCGGAAAGCGGGCATGGAGCAGCTGATCGACGCGCTGACCGACGCCGTATTCCGCGTGCCCGCGGATTCGCCGGCCCTGCATCTGATCCAGCACATTCGCGACGAATCGCACCGGTTTGCCATCACCGGTCACCGGGCCAGGCGCGACAAGAGGCGTCGCCAGTCCACGCTTGAGGGCATTGAAGGGGTGGGCGCCAAGCGCCGCCGCGAGCTGATCCGCTATTTTGGCGGCATCCAGGAAATCAGGAAGGCCAGCATCACCGAAATCGCCAAGGTAAAAGGCGTCAGTCGCAACCTGGCCGAAACGATCTACGCAGCATTGCACAACGAGTAGGGCAGCATGAACTTACCCAACGTACTGACGATGTCCCGGATCGTCATGATTCCGGTTTTCGTCATTGTTTTTTACCTGCCGTTCGACTGGCGGTTCATGGTCAGCGCCGCGATTTTTGCCCTGGCGGGCGCGACCGACTGGCTCGATGGCTACCTCGCCCGAAAACTGAATCAGAGCACGCCGTTCGGCGCGTTTCTTGACCCTGTGGCCGACAAGCTGATGGTGGCGGTTGCGTTGACGCTGCTGGTGGAAGAGCATCACAGCATCAGCCTGACGCTGCCGGCGATGATCATTATCGGCCGGGAAATCGTCATCTCCGCCCTGCGGGAGTGGATGGCCGAGATGGGCAAGCGCGCTAGCGTGGCGGTGTCCTATATCGGCAAGATCAAGACGACCGCGCAGATGGTGTCGATCATCATGCTGCTGGCGTTCCCCCTGGGCACCATCGGTGCGCAGTTCGGCAAGCTGCTGCTCTACATCGCGGCGATCCTGACGCTCTGGTCCATGATCCTGTACCTCAAGGCCGCGTGGGGACAGATGTTTCCGGAGGAAGGCTCGAAATGAGCCTTGTTTAAAGAATAATCAACCAGTTAGACGCGAACATTAATTTAAAAAAGGGGTTGACTCCCCGCCGAGATCCATTAATATATGCGCCACTTCAACGGCGACGGGAACAACGCCCCAGACGTTGAAACCCTGATAAGCCTCAGCGCTGCACAGGGTTATCAGAAACCTGATTTCAGGTTTCTTGAGAAGCGGGAATAGCTCAGTTGGTAGAGCACAACCTTGCCAAGGTTGGGGTCGCGAGTTCGAATCTCGTTTCCCGCTCCAATTTCCCTCCGGTTCCATCGGTTGGAAATCACAATCCAAGTCTCTCAATGCCTCCTGAGAGCAAAAGCCCGTTTCCAAGGCTTTCCCCGGCGCGGTGGCAGAGTGGTTATGCAGCGGACTGCAACTCCGTGTACGCCGGTTCGATTCCGACCCGCGCCTCCAATTTTCACCTTGTAAATTAGTGTTTTACGAGATTCGGCGAGACCGAACTTTGTCGGTGCGAAAATAGTGCGACAAAAGTGCAATTATTTTCCGTGTTATCCGGCCTCGGATTTGCCGATGTATTTCAGTGTTGAGCGTGCCCGCTTCGGTGGTGTGATTAGCCGGTAATGTTCCTTCATGGCCTGGGTGGTATGGCCGCCTTTGTCGTTCTCGCCCTGCTGGATAAACTCGTTCGTCAGGCCTTTCTTGCGCAAATCTCGTAGCTGGTACTGGTCCCCGTAGCCGGCCTTCACGCAGGCATCTCGCCAGGCGGACTGCATGAAGCGATGCTTCACGGGTTTGGCGCGGCTGCGGACGTCCAGGTACATGGGGTAAACCATCAGGTGTTCGCTGATGATGCCCTGGGATCGTTTGAAGTCCCTGAACCAGGTGATCAGGTCCGCCAGTTCTTCGTTCATCTCGATGTCGATGCCGATGTCGGTCTTGTGCCGCTTGATCCGGAGCATGCCGTAAACCTGGTATTGGTCCACGACAGCGCCTTTCTCATCTTTCTTGATCACTTCCTGTGGGGCCGGGTAGACCTCGGCCTGGCTGTCTTTGAGTCCGAACACGTCGATGGGCTGCTGGCTCATCATGTAGATAAGGTCGCAGATTTTGACCTGCCACGTGCCGTCGTGGGCTCGCCGGTTGAACTTATGCACCCGCAGCTTGTCCGTGATCGCCACATACGCCTCATTGGGAATCAGCACATTGCGCTCCTGCGTGCCGGCCTTCTCAATGTCGCGACGGGGTTTCGTGCCAGCTTGCCCTGATTCACGGCGTAGGCCAGTACATGGGACAGGGTGTTGCGCCTCCCATTGTAGTGGTTCGCCTTGTCGAGCCACAGCGAAGCAGGGTTCGAAGTTTTACCAACAGCTCAGGGTCATTGAGGGGAATGTCGGCACCCTCTGCGGCCTCTAGCTGCTGGCAGGCCTGGGCGTAGTCGCGGCGCGTCGGCTCGGCAATCGGATCGCCTTTTTTGGCGCCGCGCTTGGCCTTGGCCAAGCACTCGCCCCAGACGATCCGGCCTTTGCTGTCTGGTGGTGCCCCAACATCTCCGTGCGCCAATAGCGCAGATAGTCCGACAGCAGCATGACCTCGTCGGCAGGCTTGGGTGTGGACAGGTCCAGAATCTTCTGAGCGAACTCGTCCTGGTTGTGCTCGGTCAGTTCCAGTTGCCAGCGGGCGTTGAGGGCAGCCCAGCGGCGCACCATGTAGACGCCATCGGTATTAATATATAGGCAACGGTACTGCTTCAAATCCGTGTTCACAGTTCGTTTAGCCATTTCAGTTGCCTCGCTACGGCACTGATGAAGTCGTCTTCGTCGGTTACATCATTGACGGTGGTGGCTTCTTCGGGGGGGGGGGGGGCGGCATACGTGCCGCCCATGCGCCGGGTTATTTCGGCCTCATAGGTGTCGAGGTCGGTTTTCCTCGGCTTCCCGGCCTTGTAGGTCCCTGGGATCAGAGGCCAGCCCTGAGTCGCGTTGGGTGCACTGGCGGCGCACAGTGGTCGGGGAGGGGCGCTGTCATTGCCGTATACAATGGCGATAAAGTCGGCGATTGATACAGAACGCATGTCAGTAGTCCTTGCACGACACAGGCGGCCTTCCGTGACCGCAACATGCTCCCTTCGGTTCGGTGCTGCGCGCGCGCCTTAGCGCGTCCAATATAGATTTTGTAGCCCAAGACGCCGGCCACCGGCACGAGGCGGTGGGTCGTGGGCAGTTTCAGGCGATTCTCCATCCAGGTATAAAAGGTCGAATAACCCACGGCAAATCCCCAGGCTGAGGATGCCGTAGTGCTGAAAAGCTGGCACTTCTCTAAAGGGCTGGAGTGGCTAGTCGTGATGGTGCTGGGTGAGGAAATGCCAGCAAGCCGCGCTTTCCCAGTATCAGTATGGCGTATCCAGATGACAGTATAGACACCATTCTTCAGGAAAGCTTTGTGCAAATATTGCCTCAGTTTGATGACCCGACCATCAAGGAGAGGTTCGCTAAGCTCATAGCGGACGAGCTGACCGAGACCGACAAAATCAGTTTTACGTGGCGCTCACCCGGGCAAGAGAACAGTTAATCGTGCCGTACTGGTGTAACTACAACGAAGGGGCGATGCTCAGTTATATCGCGCCGCTCTTGTCCCAAGCGAAAACCAAGCATGAGCAATGGTACTTTGTTGAGAAGGGGGGCGCCCAAGGAGATGCAGCGCGGCGCAACCGACTACGAGGCGCTCCAGCCGACAGGTTGACCATAAAGATCCCGCCCGCAACACTGCTCGCGAAGTGGGAACACACGGTAGGCGCGTCTCTGGATAAAGGCAAAGTGCCAACCCCGCCGTCGCCCGCGCCGAAAACCACGCACTACAAACAAGCCCTTAACTTCAGTGGTGGGAATCACATTCCGGCCAATGAGGTGGGGGGGTAAGTTCACCGGTTGTACCACGTGTATGTCAGGCAGCCGGAGCTGTTGGGCCACGTCAACGGCTGCGAGAGTGAGCTGGCAGTCCTTGGCTTGAACGATGAAGGTCAGGTGGTGAGCGGTGTGGTCGACCTCGTAGCGTACAGAGTAAACTCAGCCTTACTGGTCGATCACAAAAGTGATGGGGTGATCGATGATTATCGCTATTGGGCACAACTGATTGCTTACGGACGTCTGTCGGGGGAGTCGGCTCAGGTCGCATTGAATTGGCTTACCCAAGCGGCTTTTTCGAAAATCCCGATCTCTGAGGGCTTTAGATAGCAACGCAAGTTTCATCTATGTTATGTTTTCCATTAAATAATAGCCATATTCCGGTCGTTAAAAACTTGTACAGCACCAACGACATTAGTAATCAAAAGGCGGTTGATTGTTGGTCATAGACCGGCTTATGGATTGTTCGAGGCATTTGCTCATCAGATTGATCGGAATCAGTTACGCCAACCGTTGTATGTTTTTAAGTTGAATGGGCGTTTTAGTCAGTCTCCCCAGAACAGCGATTTATTATCTTCATTGGCGCTCATCGAGCGCTCCGTTCAACACCGCGTTGGACAGCATTCTTGTCATATTCATATCGGAGCCGAACCTATCGGGGCTGCGATGTTTGATTCTTTGGTTCAGGTGAAAGTATGAAGCCCTTTGACCACTCGGAATTTGAGCATGAGCGTCGTGCGTTTGCAGAATTAGAGCAGCGATTGCCTGTTTCAGAGCACTATGAGCTGTATCCGAGCATTCACATTACGGATCCCGGGCGTCGGATGTACGAGTGCGATGCACTGTTTATCTCTGAGAGCTTTGCTGCAGTAATCGAGCTGAAAGATTGGCGCGGGGAGATTGAGGTTAAGCCAAATTTTTGGTTTAGAGGTGGAGAAGCAAAGCGAAATCCGCACGAGGTGAATCTGCCTAAGGCGAAGGTTTTTAGATCTCTCAACGAGAAACAGCTACCCGCGGCAAGACCGCCCTTTGTTCAGTCGATCGTGGTGTTGACGTCTGAAAACTCGTCAGTCGAAGGTGCAGACAGTGCCCACGAAATCATTCGTCAACTTGACCAACACAAGCGGCTCCCTGACCACCTGACATTTGTGGGGATGGCGGAGTTGGCGAAATATCTGCGAGTGCGAGTGAATCGCGATCAGGCCAATGACCGGGCGACCCTTAGCTTTCAAAGTTTTCGAAAGTTAAGGAACTACTGGGACAAAACCTTTGAAGTGAGTCGTCAGCGAGACGATTACGCGGATCAGATCCCAGGGTATCGAGTTCTGCATGAAGTTGAGCACAACGAACGTTATGTCAGTTATCTCGCCGAGGCCAACCCCAAACGCGGTGACGCGCTTTATCGATTGAGGGTGTTTGGATTGGCCGCCGAAACTCCGGAAGAGCAGGAGCGACAATTTCGTAGCTTCGATGTGCTCCAACACTTACCGCATCATCCTAATATTCGTCCTGTTCATCGGCAGCCCAATGAAAAGGGGCTGGTTGTCGAGGTTTGTCCCTGGGGCGATGCCAGAACGCTCGATCAAGTTTTGGCGTCCAATGAAAGCGTAAGCTCGGACTTTGCGGTGCGTGTGGTACGCGACATCGCCGGAGCCTTGGTCCACCTTCATGACTCCGAGGCGACTCTCGTTCATCGCAACGTAACTCCGCGCAGCATCATCGTTGGACGTGATGATCACGTCGAGCTCACCGACTTTGATTTGGCATTCGATCCTTTGGCCGAATACACCGTGATGGGGGGCGGCTTCTCTGACTATGAGAAACGGTACTTTCCGCCTGAGGCGCTGGCAGGAGAAACGGATTTTGGTTTCGACGTCTATAGCCTGGGGAAGACGTTTGGTGAACTGCTGGATAAAACGACTGGTGAAGAGATAGTTGAATTGCGCGAGCTCTTTCAGCGAATGACAGTGGTCGATTTCAGTAATCGGCCCAAAGCGAAGGTCGTGTTTAGCGAGTTATCCGAGTGGCTTGGGGACAGCGCCCATGAACCGTCCGAAGCCATACCGAGGGAGGAACAAAAGGCGCCAGAAGTTGGGGACTCACACAACACTTGGTCGCTGGTCGATCGTCTCGGATGTGGCGGTACGAGCGACGTTTTTTTGGGGGACAGCCTTGGGGTTTTGGCCGCGTTAAAGATCTTCAACGCCGATGTGCCCCGAGAAAAAGTCCTGGCCGAACGAGATTATCTACGGGCGGCAAAGCAAAACCGCTTTGTGGCCGATTACAGCTCATTTCTGCAGTGGAACAACACTTACTGGTGCATCGTCGAGGAGTATGTCGAAGGGGCCACTCTCAAGAGTCTGATTGCGAGTGGCGAACGACCCGATCCCGCGGCCTTTGTTACCGTGGCTGACCAGATTCTGCAGGCTCTGGCTGGCTTACATGAGCCGGGGCGTGATGATGACGAGGACGTTCTGCGAGTTGCCATCACCCACAACGATGTCACGCCTGGAAACATTGTATTTAACGCGAACAAACAGTTCGCGAAACTGATCGATTTCGGGATGGCAAGTTCTATTGGTAAGAAAGTGCTCGGAGCTACTCCAGGTTATGCCGCCCGGGCCCTGATGACCAAAGAAGGGTATTTAGCGTCACCGGCGGGCGATCTCTATTCGTTGGCGGTTACCCTCGTAGAGTGGGCAACGGGCAAGCGGCCTGCCTCTGCCGATGACGTGCCACGCTTGCTTGAGAGTGGTTTAAAGTCGGATCAAGCCGACCGTCTCCAGCGAGCCTTGCAGTCCATGCTTGAGATCCAAGACGATTCGACCGTCTCTGCGTCGACCGTTCGACGGGCCTTTACGAGCTTGCTCTGTGAGGAAGACGAGCAAGCAGAGGTCATGGAGCCTGTCGAGTCCATACCGGCAGACGAGCCAACACCCCTAAGCGCAGGGGCTGAGACTGCCTATGAAGGCGCCGCTAGACACGACGGGGCCGAAGCCGCGGATGGGTTCGTTCGCTATTTGAACAGCATCCACAACATCTCAGCAGACAATCGGTATGCGCTGGCCGAAGCCCAAGCAACCAGTCCCTACTTTACCGAGCTGCACGTTGAGCTGGATCTAGTCTCAAGCATCCGAGAGTTGTTGACCGGTCAAAGTGATGTCGTGGTGGTATTGACCGGGCACGCGGGTGACGGCAAATCGACAGTGGCATTGGATGTCTGGAAGCGTGCGCTGGAGATTCCGGACACTGAGCCGGCGGCCAAGTCGCCGGAGGAAGAGGAGATTGTCACCCTCGATGGCCACAAACTCACGATTGTAAAGGATATGAGCGAGCTGTCCGCGCAAAGCCGAACTGAGAAGCTGACCAATGCCTTCAGCCAATCGGGCAGCGCATTAATCGTGAGCAACACCGGGCCCCTTCTCAGTTCCTTTACGGAGCTGATGGCAAAAGAGGGCCACGGAGATCGGGAAGCCCAACAAAAAATCCTGGAGTGTCTGAACCAACCACTCCTTAAAGACAAGCTCACAGACGCGAATTTGCTGAATCTCGACGGTAAAAAGCGCGTGTATGTGGCCAACCTAAGTATGCTTAGTAACGTCAATACGGCTGAGCGTCTGCTGTCAAAGCTCGTCTCCCACTCGGGCTGGGAGAAGTGCCGCAGTTGCAAAGCGAAAGATCGCTGTCCGATCCGGCGCAATGTTGATGTGATGAGCGAGTGCGCGAGCACCGTGGGCGAACGCGTCGGGGACATTTATCGTCGACTTGATGCGTATGGCCGGCGGATGACCATGCGTCAGATCGCGGCTCATTTGAGCTTCAGTCTTACCGGAGGGCTGTCGTGCGGACAAGTCCGGCAAGATCCACAAACCACCTTCCGTGGCGTGTTCAGCGAAAACTTTTTTGGCCATGGCAGCGCCTTCAGCCTCCAAGCGGCCGATGCGTTGTCCTGTCTCCGCCAAATGGCTGACCTGCATTTTGGTATTGCCGCGTCGCCAACGTTCGATCACCAATTGCACGAAGGCAAGCTTGGCGTTGTTTGGAATTATCCCTCCCAACTTTCTGAACTGAAGACGCATTTTGCGTCTCGATTAGACAGTTCAGAAGGTGGGAGCGCTCGACGAAAAATCCGACGTCTCACCTACATGTTCGGCACGCCTCGTGAAGAACATCAGGGGGCGGTGGAGGTGTTTTTCGACGATTTCTTGCAGTCCCCGATGCTCAGAAAACTCCGCGAGTGGCAAGCGAACCACACCCTCGCCGGCATGGAAAAACAGCGTTTTCTGAAGCAAGTGTTGGGCGTGTTGATAGAAGAGTATATCGGTGCCTCTGTACCACGAAATCGGCGCGATAGTTTGTTTATTACCTTGAGGCGCCCCGATGAGAAGGTGTTCCAGTCGGTTCAAATCGTGCTCGGGAAAATTTCGTTGGACGAATTTACCGTCGAACTAGACCGGGTCAGTGGCTTGCCCGTTCTCACCTACGGATCCACAAAGGCGCGATTGGCGCTGCCCCTACCTTTGCTCGATTACATCATCAGCAAAGATCAGGGGGAATTAACCAGCGACCTAGACGCCATCCACGGGGCGAGCTTGGAGCAATTCCGCAGCGACCTTTTGGAACATATCCCGCATAAGAGCGACACCGTTGAGCTTTTAGAAATTGACGCCCAAGGTGACCTTCGGACCCATAAATTCACGCCGATCAATGGCGGCCAGAAATTGGTTTACCAGTGATGAACACAACACGATTTCCCGACATTCGATTAGACGAGAGAACCGATAGCAATCCTGCGGTGCGTGCGTTCGGTCGTCGATTCTACAAAGATCAGACACCGTTGGAGTACTTGGCAGAATTTTTGTTGTGTTTTAGCTCTGAAAAGCAAAGCGACGCCGGTGAGATTGGAAAAGGGCTGCCGGATCTACCCGAAGGTCACTTTGGCGGGTTGAAATACCTTCCTGAGAGTCGGCTTGCCGTAAAGCTGTTTTCCTTTTTCCCAACGTCGAAGCTGGAAACTCGTCACTCCACTCACGTCGATCGATTTTCCGGGTTGATTAAAGACCTGAAATCCAACATCGAGAGCGACAGCAGGGAAAACAGCGAAAAGGCGGTGCGTGTATTGCAGCAACTGTTCTCGGGGTTCGTTGGCGTTGCGGGTGAACGGACCTGGGTGACGCACAGCTTTATCCCGGCCTCCGACTTTTTGCTGGCCCGAGAGATTGACTGGCGTCATACCGCGGCGAAAGCGAAAAACGTCGAGACCTGGGAGAAGGCGGAACAGCACTTTTCGACCGGTAGTCATAATTTTATGGCTCGTGGTGGCGAAGTTCTGTTTTTGCAGCTGTGGCACGTACTGCAGCGGGCGCAAGAGCCGCAAGTCTCGCAGTGGCTGAACGAACAATACAATCACGTGGATTGGTCGGCCGTACGGAATCACTTGGCAGAGGGATTAAGTAGCTCCCTGTCCGCCATTGATGGGCCTATTTCTCAGCTTGGTTCGGTCGTTGAATACGCCGGACAGCAAGCGCCGGTAATTAACGAAAAGCGCTCTCATCAAGCCTTTGGTTGGATACATAAAGCGAGCTGGCGAGAAGCGTCACTCTTTGCTTGGGAGTTGAGCAATGTCGTTCTGTCCAACCAAGACGCCCTCAAAAAAATGCGCGTGCTTCAAAACCTCTGCTGTCTGCACGTCTTGCGCAGCATGTGTTGTCAAGCCGTTCGGTGGGTTGGGAGGCGATCGGGTGAGGGCAAAAACCACTTTGGAGGTGGGTATAGCTGGATAACCGTCAGCCCAAGTGCGGGCGTCGGAACCGACCTTGGTAAAGCGTCCAACGCCTCCATTGGTGCGACCGAGGAATTGCTGTATGGCGCGGTGCGAGCGAAGGATCTTCCGCCGATTAAGGACCTGAAAGTGGCGGAGAAGGAGTTGAGAGGGGCCGATGTCCATGGATTCAAGCTCTTTCGATCGCTCGGTAAACAAATCGGGCTGATTGTGCCACCCAAAGGTCCCATGCGGTTTACGCTGCCGGCCTCACTAGTGGAGAGCTTGGTGGCGGTCTTGCTCGAACCGGGGGAGCGCCTTCCTTTCGACGAGTTCCTTCAGCGTTTGTACCGTCACTTTGGTATCGCCGCGGGTGCGGCTCAAATCGAAGAAGCACTGTCTACGCTCAGCGCTGGCATTCGACCGACCGTCCCCAACGATTGTGCCGCTTGGCTCGAAGATGAGCTAAAGCGTGGGGGGTTCTTAATCCCTCTTTCTGATGCAACGCCTCTTGTTAAGAACCCGGCTAAGATAAAAACATGAAATTTTATACCCAGACCGTCGTCGATTATGTACAGGACCAAGTAGAGCGCGAGCTCGCGGCATTGCCCCCAGGTGAGCCGGCGGAACTCAGGGTGTTTACCCAATCCATGCCGCCACACGCCATCCACGCGATCTTCGAGCAACTCGAGGACTACGTTGCGTCTAAGGCAGAGAAGATTGAATGCCATCTGAAAGTGGCTTATGGGCTTGACGCACACTGGCGGGAGAACGGAGCCAAGGAGTACGTCGAGGAGGCCGACCGGCTCACAGACAAAGGCTGGGTGGATACGGAAGACCGTCTTACTCATTACCGCAACTTAACCGCGTCCCGGGGGCAGGGCCTTCTGCTCGTGGTCTTGGCTGGTATCGATCACGCGACAGACCGAGGTGGGTTGGCCGACTTCAACGTCGTTAACGAGAGTGTGCTGTTGCGGGAACGCCTGAACAGCCGTTATGACCTCTGGGTGGAACGCTTTTTAACGGCGGCGAGTTTGCCCGATGCCGATGGCCAGACGGTTCAAGACTTCAACGCGTTTTTTGAGAAGCTCTTTAAAATTCGGCCGAGAAACCTGTTTCGGTTATCCGAGTTCCTGGAAAAGGATCTGCTTCCCAAGGCCCGCCAATGTGACTTCGCGAGTGACGCTTTGGCGTTGGCTTATGAACAGCTCCCGGTCTGGGGTATTCCGCCGATTTTTTCACCCGCGAATCCGGCCAAGCGTCTGGCCTTACTCGACGACGCGTCGAGTCTGTTTAAGCGGGATGCCTACCGAGAAGCGGCCGGGCGTAAGAAGGCCCTGGACAACCTCGAAAAGGCGAAAGAAGGCTTATCGGTGGCGCCGGCGGTGATCAATCACGAGCCATACAGTTCCAAGGAAGACTTTCTCGAAACGCTCGAGGAGTTCATTCAACGGGGAACGCCTGAGTCTGAAGACAAGCTTCTGCATACCGACTTTGCGCCCGTTATCAAAATCCTTAAGACAAAGACCAGGCAAACGTCGAATCGCCGCAATAAGCCAACGAATCTGCGAGGCTCTGCGTTTTCCACGTTGGCGAATGCGGTTTTTTCGACGCTCGAGGCTTATGCCAAGGGGTGTGGAACCGATTGGGCTCCGTTGCACCTGAAGGAAATTCGCATAACGATTGAGCGCTTCGAGTTTGATGCGCCCAAGCAGGGAACGGACACGAGCGATGCCATAGAGACATACCGTGGGCTGATCGGGGGCATTGACGGCTTCCTCAGAGGGTTTGAGTTGGAGCTGAATTCAGACCCGAATGATGAGGACTCCGAGAAAAAAATCGTGCCTCTGTCCGTGGTTTTTGGCCGCGATGGCAAGCCGGAAGATATTCGGACCAAGGGCAACAAGGAAAGTCAGTTAACGTTTCGTGTTACCGCCGAAGCCGAAGTCAGCCGCCTGTCCGTGGAGCAGGTGTTCGTGTGGCAAATACCGCCCAATCACGAAGAACGTGTTCGGCTTCATTGTGGCAAGATCATGCACGAACACCTTCAGAAAACACCGAGCTTGAGACTGCCGGTCATTCATATGGGCTCGGCATTGGACGAGCTGTACTTCGCAATTGACGATGAAGAAGCCCATCGACTCCTGTCCTCTGGCATGTCATCCGGCTCCTCGATCTACGATGTCTTGGAGGGCCTCCCCGAAGCTGAGTTAGAAAACGAGGCTCGCGAGGCTTTGTCTCAACTGTCTGAGACCTACCGCGAATTCATTTTAGCGCTCGCAACACGAGGTTATTTCGCTGCGATTGAAAAGCCCCTGCATGATCTCGTGAGGAGCTACAAAAAGACGGTAAAATTGGCGTTAAACCGAGACGCAGAACGGCGTGTCTTGGGGGATGATCTCCTAAGACGACTCTATCAAGCCTTCGTCTGCGTTCCCGAGGGGCTATCGTCTTCGAGTCCGTTTGTTCCTGCGCTGGTGGCAACCGGTATCACACCCGCGATTGCGGAAACCGTGCAGGCTCGTGAGATCTTCCTGCGCGATGGGCTCTGCGAAACGCTTGGGATTCTACTGCAGAAAGATCCTCAAGCAGGGAAAGCTTCTTTTGATCGATTGTTGGGATTGATTGAAGTGCGTCGACCGCTTTACGGTCTGGTTTTCGATACGTCGAGAAGAGTAACGACTAATCTGCGATCTTTTGGCTTGATTCACCGGCTCGGCGAGAAACCGAAGCAAACGCCTACGCTGGCGGCTCAAGCGGAAATGCGCTCCGAAGAGGCATCGCCAGAAGAGGGATTGTCGACGTATCTGCGAACCACGCCCGAGTCTCGGGTAATACACCGCACCCTCAAGGCTTATCGTCAAATTCACTCATTTGCGGGCGACCGCATTTCCATTATTGCGGCGAATGTGGAAGATCTGCGTCCCATTGTGGCCGGCATAGATAGTTATATTAATGCAGAAATCAAAGCCCAGTCTGAGGCAATTAACGTTCCCCTCGTGGTCACTGTGCGGGTCATTGGTCGCGGACCTTCGGCAACTCGAACACAAGAGGTATTGCGGCGTTGGCAGGATCGATGGAATGGGACCGAGGTAGGTCATGGCCGTCCCTGTAAACTTAAGATTGCCTATCGTCCAGCGCGCACCCGCGACGAAGTCCAAAACTTATTGGAATTGGTGCAGAGTGATTACGACGTCGGGTTTTTGTTTGACTTCCTCGATGACCAATGTGGAGGTGATTCTGCAGACCCGACGACCCCGTTCGAGCTGGATTGGGAGACCGGCCAAGTCGGCAAATTCCCCATCTGCGAGCATCCAAGGTTGGCCAGCCCGTCGGATCCCCATTCCCGTCGCGGCCTGGTCAGCAATCAACGGTTCAAAGTGGCTGCGTACCACGCAGAAATTACGGCTCGTTTAAATAACCCCAAACATCCGGGTAGCCATCATGTGATTTTTAATCAGGTTGAGTATGGCGAATTGGAGCAGACGTTTACTCGGGAAATGCATCGTTGTTGTCGGTGGGTGACCTGTGTCGATCGTTTCGTCGACAAAGCGCTGATCTTGGATGATGGCGTAACCCCGCAAGATCAACGGAAGCTCGTGGGCTTTGTCTCTGGGGTCGGTTCCTATGGCGAGCTGAACCTCACGCTTTCCACTGAAAGCAACACCACCGGAGAGTTGGCTCTTGGCGTTACCCGACGGCTGGGACAGATCTATAGGGATTGGTCCGCCGAGTATTGCGACACGGTGGCTCACAAGCTCATGGACGAAGCACAGTCGGTGACGGGGCTGTCGTTGATCAGTGCTTTGGGGAGCGAAGGGGTGATGCGGGATGTCATCGGGTATGCGATGGCCAATTGCCTCTACTTGGACCGCTCTACGTCTCTGGTGTCTGCGGCCTTGCCCTTGGACTCGTTTGTGCACTGGTTCGACGGCGCACCTGACGGACTCCGGCCGGACCTGTTGCTGCTTGAGGCCAGAGTAGAGCAGGGCACACTGGTAATCGACGCGACCGTCGTGGAGTGCAAGGTTGCCCAACAGGCGAACCATCATGTGGAAGAATCGGTGACCCAAGCGGAGGCCGGGCTAACCCACCTCAGTCGTTTGTTTCTACCTGTCAGCGCGGAGGTTCCGCCTGCAGCGTTTGATCGACGCTATTGGTGGGCGCAGCTTCATCGTGCGCTGGTGGTGCGCAATGTCTTGAACATCAAACCGTCGGATACGGACAGGGTGGAGCATGCCCTTGAACGAATGGCGGAAGGGCATTTCGTCATCAAGTGGCGCGCCGTTGGCGCGACGTTCTGGACCAACGATCAGCGCTCTGTCGCAGAGGGGCTTGAGTTACGAAAAGCGCGTTCGGCGGGCTACCTGTCGTTGAAGGGGCGTAAAGCGCCGCTTGAGCTTGAGGTTTACCATGCGGCCATTGGTCAGCAAGCTGCGCTGAATGCGTTGCTTAGCAGAGGCATCGACGTCAAGCACAAGATATGGCCGTCCACAGCGGCCCAGATTGGCCACCTGCCTGACAGCAATGAAGCGTCGGATGCTTCAAAACTCGACGAGGGTCGCTCGGAGCTGCATTTCGATTCCCCGGCATTGCAGTCTGGCTCCACATCGCCGCAAGAAGCGACACCACAAACAGTCGCCAATGAGCAATCACCGATTGCGGAGAGGCCGGTAATGGACACCACTAAGCCGGAGACCCCTGAATCCGAGGCGGCTTCACCCCCAAAGGGTGTGGAGACTCAGGAGACCTCTTCGGCTGAGCCCTCACAAAATCTGTCATCCGGGGTTCCCGAGCGTCTCTTGATTGGGCAAGAGATGACCGCGCACGGCGGAGAAGGCCAGCCGGTGTATTGGGAATTTGGCCATCATCAGTTGCCCAATCGGCACTTGCTGGTCTTTGGTGGCTCGGGCAATGGCAAGACTTATGCCATTCAAGCCTTATTGCTGGAAATGGCGAAGGCTAAACAGAATTCGCTGGTTATTGATTACACGGAAGGCTTTAAACCGGATCAGCTCGAAGATGAATTTAAGAGCGTAGCTGCGCCTCAAAGTTACATTGTGAAGGCGGGGCAAAAGCTCCCGTTAGATCCATTTAGACGGCAGTCTGAAGAATTTGATGGCGTTGGTTCAATTCCCGAAAAGCCCTTCGAGGTGGCGAAGCGGATCGCAAGCATATTTACAGCTGTGTATAGCTCCTTGGGAGAACAACAGCGGTCCACTCTAATCCGCAGTATTGAACAGGGTGTAGAAGCAGGCAACCTCACTCTCGAGCGCCTCTATGATCAGCTAAAAGATGATGAGGAAGACTTGCTAGCAAATAAGATCATGCCGCTGGCGCGTACCGAGCCTTTTGGCGGGGCCACTGAAAATGCCTGGGAGGAAATGTTTGGAGACTCCCAACGGACCGTGAAAGTTTTGCAGCTGCAAAGTATCGATCGGGACATCCAACGTCTCATCATTGAATTCGTATTGTGGGATCTTTGGGATTTCATGAAACGAAAGGGTTCCAAGAAGCGACCGCTACCGGTGGTGCTTGACGAGGTCCAGAATCTGGATCATCGCAGAGGATCCCCGTTGGAGAAATACCTCCGGGAAGGTCGCAAGTTCGGTGCGTCCATGATCCTGGCCACTCAAACGTTGAGCAATTTCAGTAACGATGAGCGAGACCGATTGTTCCAAGCGGCCCACAAGCTCTTTTTTGCGCCCGCTTCTACGGAGCTTAAGACCTATGCCACGATTTTGCGGAATATGATCCCGAACAGCTCCATGGACGACTGGGCTACTAAGCTATCTGCGCTAAAAAAAGGTGAGTGCCTCTCGGCAGGCTATGAGCGGGATCCGAACGGGGATCTGCATGTCACGGTTCGCAAAGTGTCGGTGACCGCTCTGAGTGATCGTTTGGGAAGCGTCTCATGAGCGCTGTGAAAGACCGTTTACCGCTGAGCTTTCATATGACCTTTCAGCCGGAGCGCCACTATCTCAGTGCATTACTGAGGTTTGCGCAAGTCAGTAGCGGCGCATCGAGCATCGACGCCATCTCGCAGCAAACCGGTATCCCTACCGGAAAGAGCTCCGGCAAGGTTCGGCCTCTACTGCAATACGCCCGCGGCATGGGACTGATTACCACCGTGAATAAGGCCGGCGAAGGGGTTCAGGTTGAACTGACGACACTGGGTCAGACAGTCGTGGCCGAGGACAGTCACCTGATCGAAGAAACCACTCAGTGGGCGTTGCACCTGCTGTTGTGCCGCGCTCGCGGTGGCGCCGAAGCCTGGCATACCGTGTTCGTCGAGGTAGCGACCGCGCTTGGCCAAGATTTGGACGACGCCCAGTTCGAAGCCTACCTCGACAACAAATACGGCAGTAGCCGAGATGTCTTAGGCCCATTGGTACGCACTTACGCCGATCCGGCCGCCTTGGGCAAAGCCGCAGCCATTCAGAAAGAAGAGGGGCGCATTCGATTTCGCAAGATGCCGTTGCAGCCAGCGTATTTCGACACCCTAGGTGCGCTTTTGTTGCTCGTGTGGGACGACGTGTGTCCCGACCAAAGCCAAGTGGCCTTGCGTGAGCTCGAAGCGGAAAGCGGTTTGATGGCTGCCACGGGTTGGAATACCGAGGAACAGAGCGATTTCTTAGCCTCGGCAGAGAGTGCCGGGCTGCTTCGGGTGGATCGGCAAACGGGAGCGCCGATCCTGACCCGCCTGATGATAACGAATGATGCGTTAGAGGTTATGTATGACCGGCTTATCTAATAATAACGATCGCGTGCTTGTAAGAGACGCCGTTCAGTTTCGGGACGATTTGTTCTTTGAAGGAGCCGTTCAACTTCGCTGGATCAAGGACAACCCCGAACGCGCCGAGCGCGCGGCCACCAATTTCGTGTTTCATGGCCCACGTTATCACGCCGTCCATTCGAGCAGCGCCGCCGACGGCTACGTCCTGAAAGATACGGCCACGTTCCTCTCCAATCTCGTCGAAGAAATTGCCCAAGGTAGCGAGCAGCAGGGGAATCCTTTCTCACTGGCCATTGCAGGCTATGGTTCCGGTAAGTCTCACTTGGCGGTCACCTTAGCAGAGTTATTGGCTAATCCCACGGCACCGAACTCTGCCACCATCGCTGAGAGAGTTGCTCGGGCAGATGACGAAGTGGGCCAAAAACTCTCGGCGTCGCTGACTCAGCTCGACAGGCCCGCGCTGGTGGTGCCGCTCGACGGCATGGCGAATTTCAATTTGGGCTCGGAGATTGCCCGGCAGATCATCCTGCAGCTCAAAAGCGCTGGCTGCGACCTCTCCGTCATCGAAGAGTTATCACCTCGGTTTAAGATTGCGGCTAATTTCGTGCTGCGCAACTATGCCCTGCGCCAATCTGATTTCGCGCAAGCACTGTCTGGGTTGGATGAAGCGGCGATTCTTGAACGTCTGAACGAGCGCGACGAGCCAACCTACACGGCGGTTGATGGTCTCTACGAAGCCGCTAATGGAGCCCACATTCCGGTCGAGGGCAACGAATCGATTCAAGACTTGATTGCCGCCGTCACCACCCATTACTGCCATGGGGATGGGCCGTTCAGCGGTCTCTTTATCTTATTCGATGAATTTGGGCGGTTTTTGGAGTATGCGGCGGAGCATCCGCATCTGGCTGGGGACTCGGCGCTTCAACAGCTGTTCCAGGGGATTCAGGACGCCGGCGGACGGGCCCGGTTCTTGGGCTTCATTCAGTACGATCTGAAAGCCTATGTGAGCCGTTTGGATCGACGGGATCTCATGCATCTTCAGCGCTATATCACTCGCTTTGAGGCGGCCAAAAAATCCTATCTCTCGACCAACCTTGAAACCCTCTTTGCGCACTTAATCGAGAAAAAGCAGGCCGACTTTGTCGAGCAGCGTGTCTTTCAGGGAGACCATATTGAAGCCGAACATGGTCTATTGCTGCAGGCTGTTCCAAAGGCCAGTCGCTTCCCGGTCTGGAAGGACGCCGACAAGTTTAAGCACGTCATTGCCGCAGGCTGTTGGCCACTGCATCCGTTTGCCGTTTGGTTTTTGACACGACAGCAGGACGTGGTGCAGTCGCGCTCGGCCCTCAACATCGCGAAAGAGGCCATCGAGCGAATCGGCGAGCAGCCGAGCCTAGCCTCCAACAATATCCCAACCACGATATCGGCGGCGGACCTGCTGCTCAATGGGATGCTGCCGGAATTCGTCGCAGCCGAGCAGGCCCGCGGCGGTACCGTGGCAGAAACCTTGCAGGGGATTCTGGAAGAGCGCAAGGCCCTGTTAAGCCACCCGGCACGACAAGTTTTGGCCGCCTCGGCCGTAGGTCTGAAGCTCGGCGTCCGTCTTCCCAGCCGCGAGACGTATAACTATTTCTTGTGCCTCGCTGCCGGTGTGACCGACGCGGTATTGACTGAGACGTTAGCCAACCTGACCGAAGATCTGGGTGTGCTGGAGTGGAACCCCGATTTCGGCCAGTACGAGTTGGTTCAGGATGCGGCCACCCGTGGACAGTTCAAGCGCTTGATGCGCAGCCGTTGCAGCGATCCCAACATTGGCGAAACGGGCAATCTGTTCGTGAACTTTGGCCGAACGCTCTGCAACCTGACCTACGTGGAGACCAGTTTTGCGCAGGAGCAGTCGATCACCACCCAGGACTGGCAGTTTGATCCGCTGTTTGCTTCGACCAAGACGATCACCGAGACCATTGGCAATGCCTTTAGAGATTGGTCACGCGCCTCCGATGTGAACGAGGCCAAGGGTCGCATCATCTACACCTACGTCTCGTCCGATGAGTCGTTGGAAAAGCTCCGGGATACCGTCGCACATACCTTCGATCACGAACTGACGCAACAGGGCGTTGCCCAGGCCCCGATATGGGTGGTTTACCTGCCAGATTCAAAAGACCGTTTGGCTGAGGCCTTGACGCGTCATTGGGTGTTGGAGCGGGGATTATCGGCCGAGGATAAAGAGAGATATCGCCGTTTTGTGGTCGCCGAACTCTCCCGCGCTCAAAGTGTTGCTCAAGAAGCGACAGCTGCCTCACTCGCTGAAGGTCATCGACAGGCCGCAGGGTTTGGCGAACTAAAAGCACGGCGATTAACCAAAGCGGGGCAAGAACTCTTTGCCGCATGCTATCCCGGCCTTATTCCCTTCCCCTTCGACGGCTTTGCAACTGGATCCGGCGCAGGCAGTCAGGCTAAGAAAGACGGTTTGGAGTTGGTTCGAGCCCTCATGAAGGCCGAGCTAAACGACGAATGGATTCAATCACGCCCTTCAAGACTCCGAAATCGTGCAGCCCGTGTGCTCGGCAATGCGTGGCGGATCTTGGACCAAGGCGGCAATGTGTCCAGTGTGCCTGGTAACCCCAAGGTCAATGCGGTGCTGGAGCAGATGGATGCCTGGCATAGGGCCGATCCTGAGCGCAGCTTGGAGCAGACGCGACAAGCGTTGTTTTCGCCA
Source organism: Marinobacter sp. JSM 1782161 (assembly GCF_011421605.1). NCBI lineage: Bacteria > Pseudomonadati > Pseudomonadota > Gammaproteobacteria > Pseudomonadales > Marinobacteraceae > Marinobacter > Marinobacter sp. JSM 1782161. The sequence continues at coordinate 680,837 of NZ_WSSA01000002.1, read as the reverse complement.
CCATTTGGTTTGAACGTGGCTTCTGCCAGCCTGCTACTCGGGCTCTTTTTGGGCCGCCGAGTACCGCGCTGGCGGATCTCGGTGGCGGGGGAGCCCCGCGATACGTCGACTTGGCTCGGCAACGCCCTGAAAGCATCTGACTTCGATCCAAAAGTCCTTGCGCAATCAACCTTGCAGGAGATCAGTGAGGGGGCGTTGGAGCGCTGGCAGGGCCTGATCGATAGCTGGCAAAACGTGTCTCGGCACAAGGAACGGCTTGAATTCCATCGCCAAGCCCGGCTGATGGAGAAAGAGGATCCGGTTCCCGATGAGCTGCTCTACAAATTTGAGAAACTCGTCGATGAGGCGCAGACCTCTCGAACGCAGCTGACGGCGTTTGAGCATCGCTCCGAAGAAATCCAGCGAGAGCTTGAACGCCGATTGCGGAAAGAGAACTCCATTGACGGCCTGGCCGCGTGCGATCGAATTCTTGGCTTCCACGACCTCGTCACTAGCGGGGAATGGGAAGACTCCCACGTTGAAGAGGTCGAGAGCCTCTTGCAGGTGGCCCGGCAATGGGTCGCTCAGGAAGGGGCTCGCTGGATTGAACGAGCGGTGTGTCGTTCGCCACAGCAAGTGGCTGACTACCGAAAACAGATGGAGAAGGCCAAGAGCACTCTTACGAAGTTGGAGTTGCCAAAATTGGCGGCGGAAGCTGAACAGCAGAAAATCCACTCGATCTCCCACGTGGAAGAGCGGTTCCAATACCAAAGCGCCTTGGCCGACGCGAAGCAATTGGTGGAGGTCACGGCCATATCGTCGCAATCCTCCATCATTGAGTTGGACGGCCTCCGCGACAAAGTGAAGCGGTTCATCGATCTCCTTGTCGAAGGCGGCCGGGCCCTCAAAGATCCGGAAGTAGATGACCTGATAGAGCAGCTTAAGCGCCTCGATGCAAGGGCATCCGAGACGGTGGGCGAGCACCGAAATGCTCTCGCCCAGTTGTACGACGCAGAGATCCATTCCCTGGATTCGGCCTACCAGCTGCGCTCCCAAGTGAACCGACTGCGTGATGTGTTTGCCGAACAACGGGACCTCGGTGACATCGAAGATGCCAGGCGTCAGCTCGATAAGGTGTGCGGAGATTTCGAGGCATGGAACGAAGTTTCAGGCGGCCCTGAGCAGATCGAGGCGACGTTGGCTCGAGCCATTGCTGAACGGTGTGATGAACTCGAGCGGTGGTGCGAGGAAGAAGAAGTTGAGCCGCTCTGGAGCTTTCACGTCATCTACAAACGCTTTGCCAGTGAGCGGGTTGCTTCGGTGCGGGACAAAGCCGCACTCTGGGCGCGAGGGTTTATCCCGAATGAGGATGCTATTCAGGCACTCTCGCTCGAAGAAACCCGCCAAAAACTCCAGGCTTTGGGAAACGAACTGCCGTCTTATCTCGGTCAACGAGAACTTGATACCGTGGACGCTACCCGAGAATTGCTCGAAACGCGCGTTGCTCAGCTAGAGCAGGTGAAAGCCCGGGAGGTGGCCTTGAGCTGGTTGAAACAGTTTGCGGACCTTGAACAGCAAGCAGGTCAGTTATCGAGAGCGGAATGTGAGCAACAACTGCGCGAACTGCGAGTCGCACCACAAGGTTTGCTTACAGCGGAAGAGGAAACGGTGGCCACGCTAATCTCATGTGTCGAAGCACGCCTTGATGAGCTCGATCTCACGGACATCGTGGCCCGCATCAAGCGCTTGAAGCCCGAGGCTTTGAAAAACTTGGCCAAGCATGTTCAAGAGATGCTCTCCTCCTAGGAATTAAAATTAACTTCCGTTGGGCAGATCAGGGATACCTAGTTTGGACAGAGTAGGGGATTGCGTAACTCATTGGACTTATGAAGAAATTCTAGAAGAGCGCTATGACAACCTAGTGGGGAGTATTGCCGAGCGACTTCAGTCACTTAACTAATCACCAATTAGGCGCGACTCGATTCGGAGTTCGCGCCGCATTTTTGCTAATAGAGGCGTTAACTTGTCACATTATTATTTATGACAAGCCACACAGAACTTCGGCTGACCATACACATCGTCGATATCAATCAACTCTGACTCTGGTCGCAACGGATTCTGCCGTTTGTTCGCTCTGATCTTCAAAAGCCGCTTCTCGTAATCCTCCTTTATCTGCCGAATCCGTTCAGGCTTGGTTAGCTCGTCCAGAGATTCTCCTTGGCTCCAAGTGAAAGGTGAGCCATGTTCGAGAGCATCCTTTTCATAGTTCTTGGCCTCTTCGAACGCTTCAGGGTGACGTTCTTTCAGGCGTACCCATTCAATTTTCTGCTGGTAGAAGCAGAATGTGCAGCCGCTCCGTGACCTCCACTCGTAATATTTGGGCCAGCCTAATCCAGAGCCTTCCAGGATTTCAGCTACGCCAGGCTTGTCGATTCCATCATCTTTGAAGGGAAGGTGAATCTTAAGGTTGTCCTGCTTGGCGTTATAACCCTCGCGATAGGGTTCATCAGCCCGAATCGCGACATAGCTGTGTACCGTAATACCTTCCTCAAGGAATGGTTTAATCCAATCTTCGAAAGGCTTTAGCTTGAGTTGGCGCGTGCACCAGCGGGTCTGAGCTGACGGTAAAAAGTTGTTGTATTGTTTCAACCAGTAATCGAAATCGCGATTTGGATTGAGTCTTAAAATAGGTTTCCCAAGGAATCCTTCAAGTTTTCCAAGAAACTCGTAAACTTCGGGAAGCTCTTTGCCGGTGTCAGTAAAAAAGTAATCGATGTCTAGTTCCGGATAATTTTGGCGCATATAGATTGCCAGCGCCGCGCTGTCCTTGCCACCTGAAAGGCCGAGCACGTGTTTCTCATGCTGTGACATCGGTTTCCTCCAAAAAACTCAATTGTTCGGTGTCGGTCGCTAGGTTCATGTATTCACTGCTCAACTCAGCAAGAGCCGCCAGAATTACAGCTTTTTTGTTGGAGTTGTTGGATTGCACAGATTCCCTTAGTCGTGATACCAGTTCATCGACTTTTGGGCGATCGGTTTCCGTTATTTGGAAGTCCGCTTCCATTGGTTTCGGCTGCCCGTCTTTTGAAATGATGACGGCCATGGCGTGGCGTTTATCTTTGCGGCCCTGAACCCGGGCGTAGGACTCCGTTCTGACAAACTTTTGTGCCAGTGCTGCTGTTTCGATGAACGCCGAATCGAGATCGGCGTCTACCCAATCTCTGGGTGGTTTATTAGCGGCCAGGCTGCCTACACCTTCAATAGATTCGTTAGTGCCGTCTAGCCTTGCAATCCGGTTAGTGAATGCATCAAGCCGGAAATCACCAGACATTTGCTTGATGTTTTCTGCTCGGGCTCGAAGCTCGCTAAGAGCCTGAGGTGAGTCGCTGGGAACCTGCAGTTCTGTTAGCAAAATACTCGACATGCGCTCCAGCATTTTGGGATAGGCGTCGACCAGCTCTTTCATAGCCTCGCGAACGGTTGTGATAACCGCATTTGCTACATCTTCATTCTGGATATCGGCATTTGATTTATGGACCCCAGGTAGGTCGGAAAAAAGCAGCTGGTTCGGATCGCTCGCATGCTTGAAAATAGTCCGGACCTTCATAGCGGTAGCAGAAAGTCTCTGGGTTCGCTTGGTCCAATTCGGAAGGCGATCAAAGATCGCGACCAAGCCGCGGGCGACGTCGATAGGCGCTAGCTCTTTGAGCTGGTTTTCCTGGTCCAGTTCACGGACGACTTCAGCCAGGCCGGAAAGGAGGCCCTTCGACATGTGACTGAGGTCCATCCACCTTACTTGGATGGAGGCCGGGTCTTTTGCCAGGTAGTCGACATCCAAATCAGTAAACAGGGGCTGGAAAATGCCTTCGCGATAAAAGGCGAGATTGCTGCGCTGCGAGAGGATAAATGCAACGGCGAGCACGGGCATCAGGCCACGTTTCAGGCCAATGGGTTGGGCTTCCCAGATCTCGTAAAGTTCGTCGATGCCAACAGAGCGGTCTGAGTTTTCTTCTAAGTACTCTTCAGCCTTTCTCCAGGAGGGATGCAGCCTCGCGGGGTCTTGTTCCCAGCTCGGTTTAACAAAGTCGAAGGCATACCCTACACGCCCATAAAGCTTGGTGTGTTCGAGCAACGACTCGAATAAGCCGCCCTCAGCCGGGTAGCCGCTGATGCCGAGTCGTGTGTCTCCGAGGTTAGAGGCCATGGTTTTGAGCAGCGCATTCTGTGCGGCAATGGCGCTACTGGATGGTTTGGTTCGATTCAGAAGTTCGTTTCTGATTCGTGGAGTATCTGGGTAGAGGGATTCCGCAACATCGGACGCCTTGTTGTTGAGTGCCCTGATAGTCATGCGCTCCAGTTCTTTCCCGTTTTCAAACCAGACGGCATTCAGCATTGCTTGCTGAAGCTCGGCTTCTAGCTGATTTTGCAGCGCAATGAGTCGGCTTCTCACCTCTTTGTGGGCAACCAGGTCGCCCTGGATTTCTGTATGTTCCTCGCGCACTTTTTCGAGAGCTTTTAGCTCTTTAGCAAGCTCTATGATGGTCCAAGCTTGAAGGGGGAAGCCTACAATAACGTTTAAACTGTCCTTCGCAGCCTTCTTCGAGGCTTCCTTGCAACGGGTACGCGCGCTCTGACGATCTTCGCCCTCTGTCGGAAGTGCTAACAGGTAAAGGCCCATTGTTCCCTGATGTGGGACGAACTGCGTCGCGTTGGAGATTGCCGCCGTCAAAGAACCAAGTTGCACGTCAAACCACCTCAGCGCACCGGTTTCGAAATAATGACGTTTGGCAAGAATAGGTTGCATGCCAGCCATGCGGTGCAGGGTTTCGAAATTGACGTCTTGAACTTCCTGCAGGGCTTGCTCGATGGCAGACTCAATATCGAAGTCACTTCCAGCGTAGATCGCGTAGGAGTTGAGATGCTTTCTATAGATAACGAAGGACCAGCGCCGCAGGTCCTCAAGCGAGGAATCGATGGTTTTTACGTTAGCACCTACCGCGGTGTACAGGAGTTCTTGGCTGGGATACAGGCCTGAACGTTCACGGAAGAGGTCCAAGACTGCAATAGTCTTGAGTAGTTCGATGTGGATAGGGCTCCCACCATTGGCCTCACAGCGATCCAAGGCTTCTGCCGCCATGGCCCAACGATGGCCATCCGGTGAAGCAATGATCGACGGCTCTAGGTTAACTCTGAGGTAATCCCATAGTCGACTAGGGGTGTATGTTTCCTCGCCATTGGCTCCTCTAAGAAAGTCTTGAAAGCCATTAGACTCCGCAGAGTTCAGAAAACCGAAGAGGCTCCGTTGGTTCTGCCCGAAACGCCGGCGAGAAATTGGGCCGAGTAGGGCAGCGACAACCGGATGCAAAGGCCAGGTGTTTTCAAGCATGTTTCCGAGATTCTCACTCACGCCAGGCTTGTGTGAGCGGATGGTATCTGCGGTAACGGCCGACTCATGTCCAACGGCTTTTGCATTGTGATCAGAGTGAATCGCTCGGGCTAATAGTTCGATTTGCTCTTCGCCAGCGGTGTTGACCGCGAGGTCTACGAAGCGGCCCTGAATTTTCGACCATTCATCCCGTGCGTCACGAGACAGACGATTGGCATACTCTGCGAAGGCCTGGTGGAGAATACCGATGACGACCAGCTTGCCGCCAGAGCGCGAAGCGATCTCGGCTAGTTGCTGGAATAGGTACAGATCCGAGCCATCACGTGCGGCTGCTTCGAGAAATTTGCCCATTTCGTCAATGAACAGAATCAGCCCGGATCTACCGGGTATATTGTTTGCCGCGTTTAGAAGGGTTTGGACGATATTAGTATCGTCCCAACCCTCATCCGGTTCCAGGTAGGCTAACCTATTTTGAATGAGTGCTTCCCCGATAACCTTTCGAGCAGAGGCTCTTTGTCCGACTACGGGGATCGTAGTCCAGCCTTGTTTTCCAGCTGGAAGGGCGCTCCAGACCTTTTGAGCGGTTGATGCGCCAACTGCACGCTTTGCTTGATCACGTTGGGCCTTACTCTTAGCGGTGAGTGCGCTCAATGCAATAACGAGGCTTGATTTTCCACTGCCGTATGGGCCGGTCCAGGTAAATGCCGCCTGTTCACTCTCTGTAATATGGGTAGCCATCGTTGAAAGAACAGCGGCCGAAGACTCAGGACAGATAAAGCCGGTAAGAGCGTCGGGATTCTGTAAGTCGGTGTCGATCCGAATGGAGCGCTGGAAACGCCTCTCAACGTAAACGGTGTCTGAAAGCGGCATTAGGCAACCTTTCCTTCGTATTCGCCTTGGTAGTCGATGTCGATTAATTGAAGCGCATCTTGATCGGGCATTTTTTCAGATCGAACGAGCTGTTTCAGGCCGGCGGTTTCGGACCACTTTAATTGTCCATTGGTCGCCGTCTCGATGCGGGTTAGTCGATCGGTTAAATCGTCCTCGCTTAACTGAAAGACCTTCCCGGGTGAACCCGGCTGGTGTGCGAGCGCCTCGAGGGAAATGGTATTCGCTGTTGAAAAGCTGTTCCAAAAACTGACGACTGCGTAGGCAAAGACCCCATCACTCAGTGTCGCCTTCGGGCCACGAACGACACGGAACCCATCTTTCTTGCCGATCGCTTTAAGAAGGCTCAGCTCGGTCAGCGGAGACTCCATGGTGTCTTCATGGGTTTGCTTCCCGGCTGCTGGTTTGGCAGCGTAGGTTCGAACAAAGCACTCTACATCACGCTTGATGGTAGATTTGGACATTCTGGACCAAGCTTGCTCGTTGCCGAGTTTTTCGAGAGCCTGAACGATGTTGTCCCGTTCAAAGCTGTCTGTTGGGAAGTGGCTGAAGACCCAGAACCAAGTGGTCAGTTTCTTGTTAGATGCCAGCTTCCAGTGAAGTAACCATGGGGTGGATGGATACTCCATATATGGATCTAACCCATTGTCATCAAATATTTTTTTTCCGATTTCGCTGACTTCTGCCTGATTACCTTTATTGCCCGGCTTGATGACGTCGCATTGCGTTGCCCAATGCCGAATCGAGGCAACCATATTTTTGCCCACGCCAAACCTTGCGATAGCGCCTTCGTCATTGAAAACTGAGTGGTCGTGTGCGCTCTCTTGAGAGGCTTTCACGGCATCGTACGCTTTTTTGAGCCATCCGTAGCGCATTGGGAAGGTTTCATGGCCGGAGAATTGTGGTTGGTATCCGGATGTGTAGAGTGGACTGTTAAACATTTTTTCCCCTGGATCGTCTCTCCAGTATCGACAATAATGGTGGGCAAACGTAAGGTCAACGGAATATTGAACTGGAGACAGTATCCAGTTGAATTATTGGTCAGCGAGGGTGATATGCGCGTTTCTGATTCAATTTACCTTGATTATCAATCAACTACGCCAACTGATCAGCGGGTTGTGCAGGCGATGCTGCCGCATTTTACAGACTCCTTTGGTAATCCACATTCATCTAATCACGTTCTTGGCTGGAAGGGTTTGGATGCGGTTGAAACATCGCGACTTGACGTTGCTTCGCTGATTGGAGCCTCTCCAGAGGAGGTGCTCTTCACTTCTGGCGCAACAGAGTCTAATAACCACGCGATTTTTGGCGTCGTTGCAGCCAATACAACGAATCGGAAGACGATTTTGATAAGCGCTATCGAGCATAAGTGCGTAAAAGAAGCAGCCGACTTTTTTGCAAAGCAACACGGTTGCAAAGTCCGAGAAATACCCGTGCTTTCGTCTGGAAAAGTTGATCAATCCGCGTACAGAAATTTGCTGACGGAAGATGTGCTATTCGTTAGCGTAATGGCGGTGAACAACGAAATAGGAACCATCCAGAATATCAGTGAATTATCCCGCAAAGCACATGAGGTTGGGGCATTGTTTCACTGTGATGCCGCGCAGGCTCCGGAAGCTTTTGATATTGATATCATGAACTTAGGGGTAGATCTTCTGAGCCTCTCAGCTCACAAAATTTATGGCCCCAAAGGCATCGGAGCGCTGTTTATCGATTCCTCGATAAAAGCGGAGTTGCCACCACTCATTCACGGTGGGGGACAGCAAGATGGGATGCGTTCCGGGACTTTGCCAACACCGCTTTGTGTGGGGTTTGGTATGGCCTCTTCAATCGTGCAAAGAGAAGGTGCCCAAAATCGATTGAGGCTGAGCGAGCTTTCAGCGCTCATGTTAGACGAACTTCGGAAAGCAGGAGTCGAATTCACCATCAACGGTGATCCGAATGATAGACACCCCGGCAATCTTAACCTTGAGTTTCCTGGCAAGGACGCTGAATTCCTAATCAATAAGCTGCAGCCTAAGGTTTGTGCGTCAACTGGCTCCGCCTGCAATAGCGGGATCATTCAGGCTTCATATGTTCTGAGCTCCATAGGGTTGTCCGATACACGGGCTTCGTCTTGTCTTCGCTTAAGTGTTGGTAGATTCTCTGATGAGGAGCAGGTCACAGAGGTGGCAAAACTAATCTCGGAGACCATCAAGAAAGCTTCCGGGTAAAAACCGTCTATTAATTTGCCGCGTTCGAAGGAAGGGGGCATGTAGGTCCGCTCGTCGACGCCGGTTCGATTCCGACCCGCGCCTCCAATTTTTCCTGAAGACTCCCGAAGACATCGTTTACCGACTGTTGATCCTTGCCGGTCTCCCGGTTGCTGCCGTCATTGAGGCGAGGCGCAGGCCATTCGCTTCTCGCAATTTATGGCCTTGGCCCCCGACCCCGAAACAGATTCGCCAACACCGAGATCACCAGCAGTACCAGGAAAATAAAGAACAGGATCTTGGCAAAGCCCGCCGCGGTTCCGGCAATCCCGCCAAATCCCAGTACGCCGGCGATGATCGCAATCACCAAACAAACCAGTGCCCAATACAACATAACGGTTCCTCCTTGCTGTCCGATGCGATATCCGGACGGCGCTGAACGTCATTAACGTTCTTTCAACGTTGCACAGGAATTCAGTAACCACAAACCGTGAGTGCCGTTGCCACGTGAACTATGATGGCCAAGCAGTTGATTTGCAGGCGCATGACGGCTTTATTATGGTTTCTTCAGTTTGTGCTGGCGCGACAGATTTCCGACAATGGGCGACGTTTTCAGAAACCACTCCGCCCGGCTGATTCGGTAGCGCGCGGATTCCAGGGAATGACGATGCAGGCAGTTAACCGTTCAGCGTTGCCCACCGGCTTTCAGGTGATTCACGCCAACAAGCTCGAAGACTTGCGCGCGGTCACCGTGGAGCTGATTCGCAAGTTCCCCCTGGCGCCCCTGGAAAACGAAGTGTTCCTGGTTCACTCCAACGGCATCGCCCAGTGGCTCAAGCTGGCCCTGGCGCGGGATGCGGACGACCCGGAACTGCCGGGCAACGGCATTGCCGCCGCCATGGAATTTTCCCTGCCGTCGCGCTTCCTCTGGAACGTCTACCGGACGGTGCTGGGCGAAGACCAGGTGCCCGAGCAGTCGCCGTTCGACAAGGACCGCATGACCTGGCGCCTGCTGCGCCTGATCCCCGAGCTGGCCGACGAGCCGGTGTTCGAGCCCCTGCAGCGATTCCTGCAGGGCAGTGAGGCGGAGCGGCGCCAGTACCAGCTCGCCGAGCGAGTGGCCGACCTGTTTGACCAGTACCAGGTGTATCGCGCCGACTGGCTGGACGACTGGGCGAGCGGCGAGGACCTGATCCGCGTGCCCGGTAACGACACCAAGCCGGTGCCCGATGAACAGCGCTGGCAACCGGCGCTCTGGCGGCATCTTATCGACGACATCGAGGCCAGCGTCGCCAACACCAGCCGTGCCGAAGTCCACACCCGGTTCCTGGAAACCGCACGCACCCTGAACGACAGCAACCGGCCTCGGGGCCTGCCGCGCCGGGTGATCGTGTTCGGGCTGTCCTCCCTGCCGCAACAGACCCTGGACGTGCTCAGCGCCCTGGGGCAGTGCTGTCAGGTGATCCTCTGCGTCCATAACCCGTGCCAGTACCACTGGGCGGACATCATCGAGGACAAGGACCTGCTGCGCGCCGAGCGCCGCCGCCGCGACCGCAAACCCGGGACGCCGTCCACCCTCGACGACCATAACCTGCACCTCCACGCCCAGCCGCTGTTGGCCGCCTGGGGCAAGCAGGGGCGCGACTACATCCGCCTGCTGGACGGCTACGACGCGCCCGAGCACTACGCCCACTGGCTGGACCGGGTGGACCTGTTCCGCCCCAGCGACGGCGATAGCCTGCTCAACCAGCTGCAGAACGACATCCTCGACCTGAACCCGGTTCACGAGGCAACGCGCAACGCTGAGAGCAACAGCAACGACACCTCCATCGTGTTCCACAGCACCCACAGCCCGTTGCGCGAAGTGGAAGTGCTGCACGATCAGCTGCTCGCCGCGTTCAGCGCCGACGACAGCCTCAAGCCCCAGGACATCATCGTCATGGTGCCGGACATCAACGCCTACGCGCCGCACATCGAGGCGGTGTTCGGCCAGTTGGACCCGGACGACGATCGCTACATCCCGTACACGATTTCCGACCAGGGCCAGCGTCACCAGAGCCCGGTCCTGGTGGCACTGGAAGCGCTCATGTCGCTGCCCGAGTCCCGGCTGGGTGTCAGCGACGTGCTGGACCTGCTCGACGTCGCGCCCCTGCGCCACCGCTTCGGCCTGACCGAGGACGACCTGCCGCAGCTGCACGACTGGATTCGCGGCGCCAACATTCGCTGGGGGCTGGACGATGCGCACCGGGCGTCGCTGGATCTCCCCGAGGGCCTGTTCCGCAACAGCTGGCTGTTCGGTTTGCAGCGCATGTTGCTGGGCTACGCCACCGGTGACGGCGGCGCCTGGCAGGGCATTGAACCATTCAGCGAAGTGGGCGGTCTGGAAAGCCGCCTGGCCGGCCAGCTCAACCTGTTCCTCGAGCAATTGCAGCAATACTGGGCGCGCCTGCGGGAAGCGCGCACGCCGGACGAGTGGGCGGGCATCCTCAACCAGCTGCTGCGGGATTTCTTTGAAGAGCCGGAAGGCGACGACGTGCTGCTGTTCACCCAACTGGAAACCGCCGTCGAACAATGGCTCGACGCCTGCCACGAGGCGCAACTGGATACACCGCTGCCGCTGCACGTGGTGCGCGACGTGTTGCTGGAACAGCTCGATCAGGGCGGCCTGAGCCAGCGCTTCCTGGCGGGCAAGGTCAATTTCGCCACGTTGCTGCCGATGCGGGCCATCCCGTTCCGGCGCGTGTGCCTGCTGGGCATGAACGACGGGGACTACCCGCGCACCCAGCCGCCCATGGATTTCGACCTGATGGCCCGGGATTACCGCCCCGGCGACCGGTCCCGGCGTGAGGACGACCGCTTCCTGTTCCTGGAGGCGTTCCTGTCGGCGCGGGACCAGTTCTACATCAGCTGGATCGGCCGCAGCATCCACGATAATTCCGAACGCCCGCCGTCCGTGCTGGTCGCGCAGCTCCGCGACCACATCGACACGATCCGGCCGGTGCCTGAAGGCGGGCCGGCTCTGACCCACGCCCTGACTACCGAGCACCCGCTGCAACCGTTCAGCACCCATTACTTCCGGGACGACGCCTCTCTGTTCACGTTCGCCCGGGAATGGCGCGCGGCGCTGGACCGGGACGCACCGATCGAGCCGGCCTCGTTGCCCAGTCTCGACAGCCTGCCGGCCAGCGTGTTTGAACAGCCCTTGAGCCTGGTGCAGCTGAGCCAATGTCTGCGCCAGCCCGTGGCGGTGTTCTTCCAGCAGCGCCTGGGGGTCTATTTCGAGCGCAACGAACTGGAGAGCGAGGACGAGGAACCCATCGTGCTGGATGGCCTGGCTCGCTGGAAACTGACCGATACCCTGATCCAGGGCGTCCTGCGCCAGACCGACGACCGCGAGAACCTGCCGGCCCGGTTGCTGGAGACGGCCCAGCGGGCCATCGGCCGCGGCGAGCTGGCGCTGTCGGAGAGCCTGGCGGATCTGCAGGTGCGCCAGGCCATCGCGCCGCTGCCGGAACTGTTCGACCGCTATCAGGCGAAGCTTGCGGCCTTCCCGGAGGTCGAAGCGCTGACACCGCTGCGCCTGTCCATCGAGGTGGGCGACGACACGCTCTGGCTGGAAGACTGGGTGCGTGACCTGCGGGTGGACGGGCAGGGTGAGCGCATCCAGGTGCACCTGAGCAGCAGCAACCTGACCAGCCCGGATCGACGCTACCGCTGGCACCAGCTGTTGCGCCCCTGGGTGACCCATCTGGCCGCCAACGCGGTGCGCGGACCGGTGACGACCCACGTTCTGAGCCAGGCCGGCGACGTGGCCTTTACCGGCTCGGACGCCTCGGCCGCCGAGGCCCGCCTGCAGGACATGATGCAGCTGTGGCTCGACGCCCATCGCACGCCGCTGCCGGTCGCGCCGAAGACGGCCTTTGCCTGGCTGGGCGCGGAGAACAAGGGCGAGGACGCCATGCAGCGGGCCGCGCGGGGCGCCTACGAATCCCAGTTCAAGTCCACCGGCGAGGCGGACGAAAGCGCCTACCTGCAACGCCTGTATCCCGATTTCGACGGCCTCTCGCAGAGCGGCGAATTCGCACGGCTGGTAGACCGTCTGTATCGCCCCATCCGCGACAACGTCCACGGCGCCTCCAGTGCGAGTGCGCGCGCGGCCAAGGACACGCCATGACCGACAACCGCCTGGACCCGTTAACCTTTCCGCTGCACGGCAGCCGCCTGATCGAGGCCAGTGCCGGCACCGGCAAGACCTTCACCATCGCGCTGCTGTACGTGCGCGCGGTGCTCGGCCATGCGCCCATCGCCGAGGTGGGGCACAGCCTGACGCCCCGCGACATCCTGGTGGTGACCTTCACCGAAGCCGCCACCAAGGAACTGCGCGACCGGATCCGCGCCCGGCTGGCCGAAGCCGCGCAGTTGTTCCGCGAGGATCCGGCCGGCATCGATGCGACGATGCGGGCGAACGAGACCGACCCACTCAAGCGCCTGCGCAACGCCTGCGACGACGCCCTGTGGGCCTCTAACGCGCGCTTGTTGGAACTCGCTGCGGAATCCATGGACGAAGCCGCCGTGCACACCATCCACAGCTGGTGCTACCGGATGCTGCGCGAACACGCCTTCGACAGCGGCGGCCTGTTCCACCAGAGCCTGGAGACCGACCACTCGGAGCTCCAGGCCGATGTAGTTCGCGACTACTGGCGCACCTTCGTCAATCCGCTGTCGGTGGCGGGCGTGGAGACCTATCTGCAACAGCTGCGCACGCCGGATGACCTGCACGACGCCGTGCGCCCGTTGCTGTCGGCGCCGGACGACGGGGAGGCCGTCTACGCCTCGCCGGAAGCCCTGATCGAGCCGGCCATGGCGGAACGGGCGAGCCTGTTCCAGCGGGCGCGCGGCGAGCTGAGCGAGGCGATCGAGGATTTTCGCGAGCGATTCCAGCAGGCCAAGACCGCCGGGCATATCAACGGTCGCCAGCTGCGTGCCGACTGGCTGGAAGGCTGGCTGGCCGGGCTCGCGGAATGGGCCCAGGCCGACGGCATGGCGTTGCCAGGCGTCAGCGACAAGGTCTGGGAAAAACTGACATCGGCCGGCGTCGAAGCCTGCTGGAAGAAAGGCGCGCCGCCGGTGGATGCGCCGCTGGTGGCCATCGTTGAGGCCCTGGCCGCCGAACGCGAACGGGAGATCCCCCGAGAAGCGCTGATTCGCCACGCGGCCCAGTGGAGCCGTCAGCGCCTGGAGCGTGAGAAACAGCGCCGCGCCGAGATGGGCTTCGACGATCTGCTCAGCCGTCTGGATGCGGCATTGCAGGGGCAGGGCGGCGAGCGCCTGGCGCGGGCGATCCGGCAGCAGTTCCCGCTGGCGCTGATCGACGAATTCCAGGACACCGACCCGGTGCAGTACCGCATCTTCGACGCCGTCTATAACGTGGCCGACAACGTCGCGGAAACCGGTTTCTTCATGATCGGCGACCCCAAGCAGGCCATCTACGCGTTCCGGGGCGCCGACATCCACACTTACCTGAAGGCGCGCCTGGCCACCGCCGGCCGCCACTACACGCTGGCGCGCAACTTCCGTTCGGCCCGGGCGATGGTCGAGGCCAGCAACCGCGTGTTCGAGCACGCCGACGCCACGTCCCCGCGCGGCGCCTTCCTGTTCCGCTCGCCGGACGGCAACAACCCGCTGCCGTTCAACCCGGTGGAGGCCCAGGGGCGCAAGGAAGATTTCGTGGTCGACGGCGAGTCTCCGCCGGCCCTGACGGTCTGGTACAGCGATCCCGAAGGCAACAAGGCCGACGCCACCGCCCGATCCGCCCAGGCCTGTGCCAGCGAGATCGTGCGCCTGCTCAACCTGGGCCGCGACGGCCTGGCGGGGTTCCGCGACGCCTCGGGCGACATCCAGACGCTCGCGGCCGGTGATATCGCGGTCCTGGTCAACACCGGTCGCGAAGCGGACGCGGTGCGAACGGCGCTGGGCGAGCGTCAGGTGAAGAGCGTTTACCTGTCGGATCGTGCCTCGGTGCTGGACACCGTCCAGGCCCAGGACGTGCTGCTCTGGCTGGAGGCCTGCGCCGAGCCCGAACGAGAGCGCCCGGTGCGGGCGGCGCTGGCCAGCTCAACCCTGGATCTGGACTGGGCCGAACTGGATCGTCTGCGCCAGGACGAACTGGCCTGGGAAGCCGAGATCGAACGTTTCCGCACGTTTGGCCGCATCTGGCAGCAGAAGGGCGTGCTGGCCATGATCCGGCGCATGCTGAGCGCGTTCGAGGTACCGGCCCGGCTGCTCCGCGAACCCAACGGCGAGCGCGCGCTGACCGACGTGCTGCACATCGCCGAGCTGCTGCAGCAGGCCAGCCAGCAGGTGGACGGCGAACAGGCGCTGATCCGGCATTTTGCCGAAATGATCGCCGACCCGTCCGCCGATGCCGACACTCGCCAGGTGCGGCTGGAAAGCGACGCTGACCTGGTGCAGGTGGTTACCGTCCATAAATCCAAGGGCCTCGAATACCCGCTGGTGTTCCTGCCGTTCGCCTCCGCCGCCCGGCCGGTCAATCCGTCGCGTCTGCCGATCCGCTGGCACGACGAGCGTGGTCACATCCGGCTCACCTTCAAGCCCGACGCGGAGGTCATTGCCGCCGCCGACGAGGAGCGCCTGGGCGAGGACATCCGCAAGCTCTACGTGGCCCTGACCCGCGCGCGCTACGCCACCTGGATGGGCGCGCCGCTGCTGGGCAAGGAAACGCCCCAGAGCGCGCTGGCCGTGCTGAGCGGCTACGATGGCGAGGCCGGCGACTGGGGAAGCGCGCTGCAGGCCCTGGCCGGCGACCACGCGGCCATCCGTGTGGAAGCAGAACCCGAGCCGGTTGATACCCGCTATACGCCACCGACCGCGCCCATACCGGGCCCGGCGCGGGTGCCGGCACGCCAGCCGGGCGAGCACTGGTGGATCGCCAGTTACTCCGCCATCCGCTACCAGCAGCCCAGCACGCTCGAGCCGGAGACGGAGTTCAGCGCGCCCGGCCCCGAACCGGAAACCGCCGACGCCGAGCGCCTCGCCGAGGAGCGCGACCTGGCCCTGGCAGGCTGGCGACCACTGCGTCAGCCCAGTGCCAGCGAGCGGCGGCTGCATCGCTTCTACCGCGGCGCGGGGCCCGGTACTTTCCTGCACGGCCTGCTGGAGTGGGCGGCCGACAGTGGTTTCAGCAGCGTGGTGAACGAGCCCGAAGCGCTGCAGGAGATGCTGGTACGGCGCTGCGACATCCGCGGCTGTGGCCCCTGGGCGCAACCGCTGGGCCACTGGCTGACCGACCTGGTCCAGGCGAATCTGCCGCTGCCGGTGCAGCCCGATGGCAGCCAGGGCACGCTGACGCTGACCGACGAGCCCTTGATGGTGCCGGAGATGGAGTTCTGGATGGCCAGCCGCGATCTGGATATCCCGCGACTGGACGCGCTGGTGCGCCAGCACACCCTGGACGGACGCTCGCGCCCGCAAGCCTCGCCCATGACCGTCAACGGCATGCTCAAGGGCTTTATCGACCTGGTGTTCGAGCACGGCGGGCGCTACTACGTGGCCGACTACAAGTCCAACTTCATCGGCACCCGGGACGAGGACTACCACGAGGGGGCCCTGGCGGAGGTGATCGCCGAGCACCGCTACGACCTGCAGTTCTGCCTCTACCTGCTGGCCCTGCATCGTCTGTTGCGCTCCCGGCTGTCGGATTACGACTACGACGCCCACATCGGCGGTGCTGTCTACATGTTCCTGCGTGGTAATGGCGCCGAGTCCCGGGGCGTCTACAGCGAGCGGCCGCCCAAAGCATTAATTGAGGCGCTTGATCGACTGTTCCGGGGCGAGACCCTCAACAAGGAGACGGCGGACAGCCTATGACCGACGAACGCCCGCAACAGACCTTCGCCTTCGATGCGTCGCCGCTGGCCGATGCCGACACCGTGCAGAGGATCCTGCAGCAATGGGTCGACATGGAGTGGCTGCGACCGCTCGATCTGTCGCTGGTACAACTGCTGGCCCGCGAGGCGCAACAGGCCGGGCAACCGGCGGACCCGCTGCTGCTGATGGCGGTGGCGCTGGCCTCGCACCAGCTGGGCCGGGGGCATGTGTGCCTGGACCTGGCGACGCTGAACCGCCAGGGCTACGACGCCTTGCTGTCGCTGCCACCAGAAAACGAGGAGGCGCCGGAGAACCGGCTTCTGCCATCGGAAGTGCTGCTGGGCGTGGCCGAGGCGGAATGGGATCGGGCGCTTGAGCACCCTCTGCTCGTGGCCAAAGGGGAAGCGGCGGACGAGGATGACAGCCGACCGCTGGTGCGGGACGGTCTGCGCCTGTACCTGCGGCGCTACTGGCAGTACGAACGGACCATCGCTCGCCATATCGCTGCCCGCCTGCAGCGGCAAACGGCCCTGCAAGCGGCGGATTCCCCGCAAGCCGGCCACCTGAGCGACGCGCTGACGCGGCTGTTCGGCCCGGCCGGCTCGGGGGAAACGACCGACTGGCAGCGCGTGGCCTGCGCCAACGCCGCCCGGCGCGGCTTCAGCGTGATTACCGGTGGGCCCGGGACCGGCAAGACCACCACCGTGGTGCGCATGCTGGCTGCGCTGCAGCACGTGGCGCTGAGCCAGGGCGAGGGCGCCCGGGAGCGGATCATCCGCCTGGCGGCGCCCACCGGCAAGGCCGCGGCCCGGCTCAACGAATCCATCGCCGGCGCGGTGGACAGCCTCGACCTGGACGCTTTCGGCGACGCCGAACGCCTGCGCCGCGCGATCCTCACCGAAGTCACCACCTTGCACCGGCTGATGGGCAGCATTCCCGGCTCGCGGCATTTCCGGCACAACCGCCAGAACCCACTGCTGTTGGATGTACTGGTGATCGACGAGGCGTCCATGGTGGACGTGGAGATGATGGCCCAGATGCTGGATGCGCTGCCCGAGGACGCCCAGTTGATCCTGCTGGGGGATAAAGACCAGCTCGCTTCGGTGGATGCCGGCGCGGTGCTGGGCGATCTGTGCCAGCGCGCGGGCGAGGGCGGCTACTGGCCGCAAACCGCCGACTGGCTCAACCGGGTGGCCGGCGAGCGCATCGACGCACAGTATGTGGATGCCGCCGGCGGCGACCTGGAGCAGGGCATCACGCTGCTGCGCCACAGCTACCGCTTCGATGCCCACAGCGGCATCGGCCAACTGGCGACGGCGGTTAATCGGGCCGGGCAGAGCACCTCGCCGGCGGACGTGTCGCGGCTGTTCGACGCGGGCTACCCGGACATCGCGCGGGTGCCGGTGCCCCGGGACCCGGCCGCGACCATTCGCCGCCAGGGCGTGACCGGCAGCCCCGAGGCGTTTCCCAACGCCGGCGAAGGTCGACAGGACCGTGGCCAGGACATGCCACCACCGGTCGGGTACGCCCATTACCTGACGCGGATGCGGGAAACGCGCCCGGCGTTCGGGGCCGAGCAGGCAGCGCTCGACGCCTGGGCCCGCGAGGTGCTGCGAGCCCACAACCAGTTCCAGATGCTGTGCGCCCTCCGGCGCGGTACCTATGGCGTGGAAGGGTTGAACGAACAGGTGGCCGGCGCCCTGCACGAGGCGGGACTGATTCCCGCGACGGAGAGCTGGTATGCCGGCCGACCGGTGCTGGTCACCCGCAACGACTACAGCGTGGGCCTGATGAACGGTGATATCGGCATTACCCTGGCACTGCCCACCGCGCCCGGTGAACGGCCGCTGCTACGGGTGGCTTTTCCCGCCAACGACGGCAGCGGTCGCATCAAGTGGGTGCTGCCCAGCCGCCTGCATGCGGTGGAGACGGTCTACGCCATGACCGTGCACAAATCCCAGGGCTCCGAGTTCGTGCACACCTGCCTGGTCCTGCCCGAGCGCAGCAACCCGGTGCTGACCCGTGAACTGGTCTACACCGGCATCACCCGGGCGCGGCATTGGTTCAGCCTGCTGGTGCCGGACGACGGTGTCTTCCGGGAAGCGATCGGCCGGGGCGTGACGCGGACATCGGGATTGCGGGTGGCGCTGGAGAAATAGCCGGCGGATCAGTCGCTGTTGCGTGGGACCAGGCGCGGATCAAAATCCATCGGTATGGCCCGGGCGGCGGCGCTGACGGCTTTTGCCTCGGGGTGCTCGGGATTGAACAGGGCGTTGAATTGTTGCGGCACGACGCTGGAGCGAATGACCAGGGCTACAGCCGACTGCTGCTCAAGAAACGCGGTGCCGATGTCCTTCGTCGACGCCTGGGGTTCCAGGTCGTTCCAGTCCTGCGGGTAGTCCTCGTCGTCGAGGTACGCGATGAGCGTGTCCGGCACATCCACTTCGAGCAGGACGTAGTCCTTGAGCGAATCCTCGGACTTGAGGTGGACCAGGATTTCAAGCTGGGCGAGGGCGATGCTGTCCGCCAGATAGACCGCCGGATGGCCCTTGTCGTTCCACCGGCCCCCATAGAGCCGCGCACCTTCGCCGGAAAAGGCGGTGTCCCGGTGCCGGCTCTTGGTGATCCGGACGAACTTCATGAAAAGATGCCGTGCTCCAGGCGGCCGATCAGGTCCTTGACGACATTGCGGCCGGCCTCCAGTTCGATCAGCTCCATCGGCATTTTGTTACCCAGGGCCCGTTCCGGGGACTTGAGCCAGCGCCGGGCGGCGGCCTCGTTGCCTTCAAACAGCTTTAACGTGGCCGAGAAAATGTCCAGCAGCGCCACCGTGTGATCGGACAGGTCGGTGTCGAGCTTGCGCTCCTGACGGCGGCGGTCCAGGGTCCGCTCGGACACCCGCAGCAGCCGCGCCAGCTCCCGGTCGGAAATCGCCAGTTTGGCTTTCAGGCGCTCCAGGGTGGCGACGCCGACGCCCTTGCGAACCCGCGCGATGGAAGCCACGCCGCCCTTGGCCGCGCTCTTGCCGGAGCCGGCCGACGGCTTGATCACGAACTTGCCGGCGTTGGGGGCAAATTCCTCGGGCGAGACCCCGGCGGTCCCGCTTGCCTGTTTGCCGCCCGATGCGACGTTGCTTTCTTCCAGTTGCGCTTTACCCGTCATGTCAGCCTCCGCCATATGGCGAACTTGATGTCGTCATTTGTCATTGTACGCCGCTGCCGAGCGGTTAACAATTGAGCGGCTGCGCAAAAGCGCACGCGTCAGCCCCGATGCCGTTGCTCGCCGCCAGGATCGGCGGGCAGTCGGTTGTTCAGCATCTCCGTGAGACCGTTCAGCTGCTGCTGCACGTCGTCCAGCTTGCGGGCCATGTCGTCCCGTTCGCGGTGCGCCTGCTCGGCTTCGCGGCTGTTGTGCTCGGCGCTCATCACTTCCAGGATCACGCCGATCATCATGTTCAGGAACACGAACGCGGTCAGGAAGATGAACGTCAGGTAGAACAGCCAGCTCAGCGGGTAGGCCGACATGGTTTCGTACATGACGTCGGTCCAGTCCTCGAACGTCGCCACCCGGAACAGCGTCAGCATGGCCACCGCCACATCGCCCCAGAGCTCCTCGTTGATCCTGGCGAAGAACAGCGAGCCCATCGCGGCGTAGATGTAGAAGATGATGAACATCAGCAGGGCGATGTAGCCCATGCGCGGGATGGCCTTGAGCAGGGAGTTGATCAGGAAACGCAGCTCCGGCACTACCGACACCAGACGCAACACGCGGAACACCCGCAGCAGCCGGCCCAGCAATACGGCGTCGGAATTGTCCAGCGGCACCAGGCTGCCCACGACGACGATGGTGTCGAAGAGGTTCCAGCCGTCCAGCAGGAAGCGTTTTTTGTCCGGGTAGACGATGAACCGGAACACGATCTCCAGCAGGAAGAACACGGTGATCGCGCTGTCCAGGAACAGCAGCGACTGTTCGACCAGTTCCGGCAGATCATAGGTCTTGGCGCCGATGGTCAGTGCCGAGAGGATGATGATGGCAATGACCGACGTCTGGAACACTTTACTGGATTCGATGCGGCGCAGGCTTCCCAGCACCGATCGCAACTCCGTCGGGTACGGCATGGCGGACTGTCTCCGAAAAAACACGATGGTGCGGAATTCTAGGCAGTTCGTCGCCGAAGGAGAAGCCCGATCAGCGTTTGTCGCGAGGACGGCGCAGGCGGCCGCGGTTGATGCCGATGATGACGTTGGCCAGGGCATGGACGTGACGGTTGGCCACGCGGATGGAGCGGTAGACGGTGCGGGAGGTGCCGTCGTGGATTTCCCGGGCGCGCTGGCTGCGCTGGCGCACGACGTCGTTGGGGGCAAGCCGGTCGATGGCTTCGAACGTGGTGGTGGTGACCAGACGGTGCACGACCTCCACGGCGCTGGCGCCTTCTTCCACCGACTGTCGCAGCAGCCGGCGGCGGTTATCGGCCTCGATCCAGTCGAAGCGCCGGCGTTTGACGGGGGATTCGGCGGCCACCAGCGAGCGGCTGAGTCTGCCCAGCGCGCGTTCCTGCCGGTGCGCCTCACGTACGGCCAGGGCCAGTATCAGGGCCGTGGTCAGAACCAGGATCATCGTCGCCAGAGTCATCATTGATCGCGGGCTCCTGTCACCGGTATTCCACGTTCATTTCCGCCTCGATGCCCCGGGAGGTCAGCTCGGCACCCACTTCGCGCATGACTTCCTGATAAACCCGGCGGCTGATCATGTTGGGCATGTGGTCGGCCATGATGCGCGCCGAACGGGATTCCCGCCGGGCCACACTCAGCGGGTCCAGCACCCGTACGGTCAGCACCAGGTAGGGCTCTTCCAGGCTCTCGTCCAGCGGCTGCCCCAGGGCGGCGATACGCTCCCGGGCGTCTTCGAGCAGGCGCGCCTGTTGGCGCAGCCGGAAAAACAGCAGGGCTGCGACGACGGTGAGCGCCAGGACACACAGGAAGAGAAAGACCGTCAAACCGTGACCTCCATGCTGTTATTCCCCCACATTCATGGCTTGCTGTGTTCACTCCGCACCCGTTACATGACAGGGTACGCAGGCACAGTGTGAGTTACCGGGGCGGCCTTGCGATTGGCCGAACTGCCGTTTCACACCTGCATTCCCGGAAATCCAACAGGCCGTTGAGAAGGAACCCGCCATGCCCCGAACCGCTCTCGTCACCGGCGCCTCCGCCGGAATCGGCGAACGCTTTGCCCACCGCCTCGCGGAGGCCGGATACGACCTGATTCTCACCGCCCGCCGGGAAGACCGGCTCAACGCGCTGGCGCAAACGCTCAGCGAGCGGTTTGCGGCCCGGTGCACGGTCATTCCGACAGATCTCGCCGAGCCCGCCCACGTACAGGCGCTGCTGGACACGCTGGACCGGGACGATTTGCAGGTGGACTTCCTGGTCAACAACGCTGGCTTCGCCGCCCGCACCAGTCTGGTGGCCAGCGACTGGGCGACGCTGCAGCGGGAAATCCAGGTCATGGTGTCCGCGCCGACAGAGCTTATGATACGCCTGGGCCAACGCATGGTGGAACGTGGTTATGGAAACATTGTCAATGTAGCGTCACTGGCCGCGTTTGCACCGCCACCGTCGGGCATGCTTTATACCGGGATCAAACGCTACCTGCTGGACGTCTCGCAAAGCGCCGACATGGAATTCCGGCGTTCGGGCGTCCGCGTCACGGCGTTGTGCCCGGGCTTCACATACACTGAGTTCCACGATGTCCAGGGAACCCGGGAGCAGGTGAGCCGCCTGCCGGGTATTTTCTGGCAGGATGCGGACGCGGTGGCCCGGATCGGATTGCAGGCCGCGCTGGCGGGTAAGGCCGTGTGTGTGCCGGGGCGCTTCAATCGTGTGCTGGCCGCCGTATGCGATGCGTTGCCGGCGTTTGCCCGGTATCAGCTGGGTCGGCGCGGCCGGATATACTGAGCCACCTGGGCTGCCCATGCGTACGTGCAGCTCTAGGTGCTTTGCGAACACACTGAACGGATAACGCACCGAAAACCGGGAACCATCAACAGAGGAAAGCAGGCATGGAATGGATCAAGGCCTTTATCGCGGGCGTACTGGCAACGCTGATCTTTCACCAGGGGTTGTTCAGCGTCTTTTACCTCGCGGGTGTGGTGCCGGCAGAACCCTATAACCTGGCGCCGGTGCCGCCGCTGGGCGTGCCGTCGGTCCTGTCGCTGGCCTTCTTCGGCGGGCTGTGGGCGATTCCGATCTGGGCGCTGATCCGTCACCTCAAGCCCTGGCCGCACTGGAGCCTCGCCGTGCTGCTTGGCGCCATCGGCCCGACGGCGGTCGCCATGCTGGTCGTCTTCCCCCTCAAAGGCATTCCCGTGACGCCCCAGACCTGGGTCGGCGGCCTCATCCTGAACGGTTTCTGGGGGCTGGGCGTGGCGCTGTTCATGAAGATCATGGTGGTCCGCAAGATTTGGTGAGGAAGGTCTGAAAAAATCGTTAAAACAGAAAGATAAAAAATAACTTCAAGTCATAGATGACAGGAGATGAACGCATTATGAGCGAGAAAGCTTTCGACATTGTGGTCTTCGGGGCCACCAGTTTCGTCGGCCAGATCCTGAGCCGTTACCTGATGCAGCAGTACGGCGTGGACGGCGAACTGAAATGGGCCATCGCCGGTCGTTCCGAGCCCAAGCTGGTGACGCTGAAATCGAGCCTGGGCGACGCCGCCAAGGAGCTGCCGGTGGTCGTGGCCGACGCCTCGGACGAGGCCTCGCTGGCCAACATGTGCGCCCGCACCCGGGTGGTGATCTCCACCGTCGGCCCTTACGCGCTCTACGGCGAGCCCCTGGTACGGGCGTGCGTCGAGGCCGGCGTGGACTATTGTGACCTGACCGGCGAAGTGCAGTGGATCCGCCGTATGGTGCAGCAGTACGAAGCCCGGGCCAAGGAAACCGGCGCCCGCATCGTGCACTGCTGCGGCTTTGATTCGATTCCCTCGGACCTGGGCGTGTATTTCCTGCAGCAACAGGCGCAGCAGCGGTTCGGTACGCCGTGCAACACCGTGAAGATGCGGGTCAAGGTGGCCAAGGGCGGCATGTCGGGCGGCACCGTGGCCAGCCTGGTCAACGTCACCAAGGAAGCGCTGGCCGATCCCGCACTGCGCAAGGAACTGGCCAACCCGTATTCGATCTGCCCGCCCGAGTTCCGACCGAAGCTTCGTCAGCACAACGTCAAGGCCGCGGAATACGACGAGGATTACGGCGCCTGGACCGCGCCGTTCATCATGAGCGCCATCAATACACGGGTCGTGCATCGCACCAACGCCCTGACCGGCGCCGCCTACGGTAGCGAATTCGGCTACGACGAAGCCATGCTGACCGGGCGCGGCCTGAAAGGGCGGGCAACGGCGCTGGGCATCGCCGCCGGCCTGGGTGGCTTCATGGCGGCCACGGCGATCAGGCCGGCCCGCTGGGCCCTGGAGAAGTTCGTGCTGCCCAAACCGGGCGAAGGACCCAGCCCCAAGGCCCAGGAAGAAGGGTTCTACGATCTGCGCTTCGTCGGCATTTCCGAGAAAGGCAAGCTGATCCGCACCAAGGTGACCGGCGATCGCGACCCCGGCTATGGCTCCACCGGCAAGATGCTGGGTGAGGCGGCCATGTGCCTGGCTTTCGACATTGACGCCAGCGAGCGCCAGGCCGGCGGTTTCTGGACACCGGCATCGCTGCTCGGCCAACCGCTGCTCGATCGCCTGACCGCCAAGGCCGGGCTCACGTTCGAGGTCATCGACGGCAAATAGCCCACGGCTGGGCGTTCACGCGCCCGGCGGATTCACCGGGATCGTCCGGTGCATGGGCGGCAGGGCGTTGGCATCGTGGGCGAGTCCGACCACGGTCCTGCCGCTCAGCTCAATGGCCAGGGCGGCGGAGACTTTCTCCGCGGTGCCGCGATCCAGTCCGGTGAAGGGCTCATCCAGAATCACGATCGGCGCCTCCAGCAACAGCGTGCGCGCCAGGGCCACCCGGCGGGCCTCGCCGCCGGACAGTTGCCGCCCGGCTTCACCCACCCAGGTCATCAGCCCCAGCGGCCAGCTGTCCACCGCTTCAGCCAGATGCACCACTTCCAGCACATGCCAGATCTCGCCCGCGGTCACGTCCGGCCGCGCCATCTTCAGGTTATCCAGTAAGGTCCCGTTGAACAGGTGGGTTTTCTGTGTCAGGTAGGCCACGCCACGCCGGGATCCCAGGCCGTCCATAGGCCAGCAGACCTGGCCGTTCACCAGGATCTCGCCGTCGTCCGGCGTCAGCAGGCCCGCCGCCAGATCCGCCAGGGTGGACTTGCCGCTGCCGGAGGTGCCGATCAGCCCCACGTGATCGCCGGGTTCGAGCGCCAGATCGAACTGGCGGAAAAGCGGTCCGCTTTCGCCATGGGCGTAGGACACCTGGCGCCAGGCCAGCTCGCCGGGGTGCTCGAACAGCAGCGAACGCGACGTCTCCGGTGTTTCATTCTTCACTTCATTGTTGAGGCGCCGGGCCGACGCCACTGTGCCGCCAAAGTCCGCGTACGCCGGCGGCAGGGCGGTGAAGATTTCGCCCAGCCCGAGCACGGCCAGCGCCACCAGAATCGCCACAGGCCCGGTGACCGTTTGCGCCTCGAAGGCAATCAAACCCATCACCAGTGCGAGCAATGAGGCACCCTGCAGCACCCAGGTCACCAGGCCCTGGGCGCGCGCCACTGAGCGCTCGGACGCGTACTGCGGCCCCATCATGCGATCGTCGTCGGCCATCAGTCGACTGTGCTGCACGCCCAGCAGGCCGGCGGCCCGCAGCTCGGCCTGGCCTTCGACGGTGTCGATCAGGTGGCCGCGCAGGGCCTCCAGATCGTCAACCCGCCGCGCGCTGCGCCGCCGGTTGGACAGCGCCAGGAAGGCCGTCACGGTCACGCCCAGCGCCAGCAGGATCAACGCCAGATACAGAGCCAGGGCCTGGCTGACCAGCAACGCCAGCGCCGCGACGCCGGCAATCGCCACGACGCCCACGCCCACCGGCGCCAGCAGCCGGAGGTAGAGGTTGTCGAGGGCGTCGATGTCCTGCACCATCCGGCTGAGCCGGTCCGAGGCGCGGCTGAACAGGTGTTCGTGGGGCAACTGCCGGGATAGCGTGGCGAACAGTCGCACGCGCAGATCGGCCAGCAGCCGCAGCACCGTATCGTGGTTGAACACCCGCTCCACGTAGCGGGCGACCGTGCGGGTGATCGCGAAGGCGCGAATACCGCCGCCGGGTGCGTAAATGTCCAGCGTTGCCTTGATACCCAGAGCCAGCAGGCCGCCGGTAATGGCCGACGCCGTCAGGAACCAGCCCGACAGGGCCAGCAGGCCGATGGCGGACAGCACCGTCAGCAGGATCAGCAGTCCGCCCACGAACAGTCGCCCGCGCCGTTTCAGGACCAGCTTGAGCCAGGGCCAGAGATCACGCATCGGCCACGCCTCCCTTCTCGACGCGGATCACCCGATCCGCCATCGCCAGCAGGGCCGGGTGGTGGCTGGCCATGACCAGGGTGCGGCCATCCTGCGCCAGTGTTTTGAGGGCATCGATCACTTCGGCTTCACTCTCCTCGTCGAGGCCGGCGGTGGGTTCGTCCAGGATCACCAGTGGGTAATCCGCCAGGAAAATGCGGGCCAATGCCAGACGCCGCCGCTGACCGCCGGACAGACCCGCGCCGCCTTCGGAGACCGGGGCGTTCAGTCCCTGCGGGTGGTCGTCCACCAGGGGCCGCAGGCCGGCCCGGTTCAGGGCGTCCAACAGCGCGCTGTCGTCGGCCTTGGGGGCCACGATGCGCAGGTTGTCTGCCCAGCTCCCGGTCATCAGGAAGGGCGACTGCCCAAGCCAGCCGAACGGCCGGGCCCCGGGCGCTTCGTCAAAAACCCGCACATCGCCCGCGTCCGGTTCGACGAAACCGGCGATCAGGTGGAGCAGGGTGGACTTGCCGCTGCCGGAAGGGCCTTCCAGCCCGATCACCGAACCGGCGTCCAGCGTCAGCGACAGGTTGCGGAACAGCGGCGGGCGATCCGGGAAGGCCAGGGACACGTGGTCCAGCCTGATGCCCGCCGCCGCGACCGGCTGGCTCTGGCTGGGCCGCACGGGCTTCGGAGCGACGCCTTCCTGCGCGTTCAGGCGTTGCAGCAGGCTGTCCGCCGCGCCCAGGGCCGAGGCGCGATCGTGATAATGCTGGGACAGCTGGCGCAACGGCTGAAAGAACTCGGGCGCCAGCAGCAGAATGAACAGTCCGGTGAACAGGGTCAGCTCGGCGGCGCCGCCGAAGTCGATGTAACCCAGCAGGCCGAAGCCGATGTACATGGCGATCACCGCGATGGCGACCGAGGAAAAGAACTCGAGCACTGCGGAGGACAGGAAGGCGATCCGCAGGGTCTTCATGTTCACGCGGCGATACCGGTCGCTGACCTCGGCCACCTCGTGGGTGGCCTTCTCGGTCTGGCCGAACAGCTGCAGCGTGGTGAGCCCACGCAGGCGATCCAGGAAATGCGCTGACAGCCGGCCCAGTGTCTCGAAATGCTGGCGGTTCAGGTGCTCCGCGCCCATGCCCACGAGCGCCATGAACAGCGGAATCAGCGGTGCGGACAGCAACAGGAAGCCGGCGGCAATGCCATCCATCGACAAAACCACCAGCAGGATCAGCAGCGGCACCAGCACCGAAAGCACCATCTGCGGCAGGAACCGGGCGAAATAGCCGTGCAGCGCTTCCACTTGCTCCAGCCACTCGCTGGCCAGGGTGGCGGCGCTGGTCCGGGACAGGCCGACCGGCCCCAGCGACTGCCAGCGGCGTAGCAGATCCTGCCGCACACGCTGACGAATGATGCGGCTGGAGGCCGCCGCAGCGTTGTCCCGCAGAATCTGGAAGCCGCCGCGCAGGGCAATGGCCAGCAGGATGCCGCCGACAATGGGGAAAGCCGTTTCCATGGGAACGTGGTCGGTGATGACCTGGGCCGCGAGCCAGGCGGTCAGGCCCAGTTGAACGATCATGGCGATGGCCGCGGCCATCCCGCCAATCACCGCCAGGCGTACCTGGGGTCGGGCATCGGCGGCCAGCTCGTTCAGCCAGCGCCGGGCTGCACGCTGCCGTTCCCGAGGGATCGAAGCATCACCCCCGGCGCGGGCGCCGGAGGTGGTCTGAGTGTCCGCCGTTGCCTCAGTGGTAGCCGACACCGGCCTTCACCTTGCCGCGGAATACCCAGTAGGACCATGCCGTGTACATCAGCACGATAGGAATGACGAACAGCACACCCAGTAGCAGGAAGAGCTGGGATTCCGGCGCGGAGGCGGCGTCCCACAGGGTGTACTCGGGCGGCACCACGTAGGGCCAGCGGCTGGCCAGCAGGCCCAGGTAGGTGAAGCCGAACATTCCCATGGTGGCGACGAACGGCATGCCTTCGCTGCGTTTGCCCACGTGGCGGAAGATCTGGAAGGCGCAGAACAGGGCCAGCGCCGGGAAGATCCAGATCACCTCGATGGTGGAGAACCAGCGGTCACGCACCAGCTCGTCGACGAACGGGGTCCACACACTGACGATCGCGAACACCACCAGCACCGCCAACAGCAGCGGGCGGGTGATCTTGTAGGCCCATTCCTGGATATAGCCCTCGGACTTGAGGATCAGCCAGGTGCTGCCCAGCAGCGCGTAGCCGGCCATCAGCCCCAGGCCGGTGAGCACGGTGAACGGCGTGAGCCAGTCCAGCGCGCCGCCCACGTAGACGCCGTTCTGGGTCTCAAACCCCTGGATGTAGGCGCCCACGACGCAGCCCTGGGCGAACGACGCCACCATGGAGCCGCCGGCGAACGCCCAGTTCCACAGATAGCGGGAAGTGCGCGCCTTGAAGCGGAACTCGAACGCCACGCCCCGGAAGATCAGCCCCGCCAACAGCAGGAACACGCCGATGTAGAGCGCCGGCAGGAAGATCGAGTAGACCAGCGGGAAGGCGGCCAGCAGACCGGCACCGCCCAGCACCAGCCAGGTCTCGTTGCCGTCCCACACCGGGGCGACCGAGTTCATCATCACGTCCCGTGCCTGCTCGTCCGGCGCGAACGGAAAGAGGATGCCGAGGCCCAGGTCGAAGCCGTCCATGAGCACGTACATGATCACACCAAAGCCGATAATCACGGCCCAGATCAGGGGCAGGTCCAACATTGCCATGATTAGTGGCCTCCTTTGTTCAGGGGAGTGGCGTCAAAATCGCGGTCTTTGCCGGGGTTATCCTTGCCCGGCCCGTCTTTGCCAGGATAGTCACCGGACTCGAAGGTAACGTGCGCGGCGGACAACGGACGCATGGGCCGGTCGTGTTCCTCGTCGACCTGATCCTCGTCCTCCAGACCCATCTGCAGCACCCGGAACAGGTAATAGACGCCCGCAGTGAACACCATCGCGTAGACCACGATGTAGCCGATCAGCGTGAACAGGGCCATGCCGCCGGTCAGCGACGGGGTGACCGCCTCGGCCTGGGTCATCATGCCGTAGACCAGCCAGGGCGCGCGGCCCACTTCGGTCACAAACCAGCCGGACAGCACCGCCAGGAAGGGCGCCACACTCATGAATCGCAGCCCCTGCAGGTACCAGCGGGTGCTGTACAGCTTGCCGGTGATCCGCAGTGCCAGGCCGCCGAGACCGAACAGGATCATCAGCATGCCCATGGCCACCATGACCCGGAAGCTCCAGAACACGATCCATACCGGCGGCTGCTCGTCAGGGGGCGATTCCTTGAGACCCGGCACCACGCCGTTCCAGTCGTGGGTCAGGATCAGGCTCGCCATATGGGGGATACCGATTTCCACCAGGTTGCTCTGGGTGTCGTTATCCGGCCAGGCAAACAGCAGCAGAGGGACGTCCGCCTGGGTTTCCCAGTTGGCTTCCATGGCCGCCACCTTGGTGGGCTGGTGCTCCAGCGTGTTGAGGCCGTGGAAGTCGCCCACGACGGCCTGCGCCGGCGCGAGGAACAGGATCAGCCACAGACACATGGACAGCGCCTTACGGTTGGCTTCCACCTCGCGCCTGAGCAGCAGGTACCAGGCGCTGACGCCCGCCACGACGAAGCTGCCGGTGAGGAACGACGCCATCACCATGTGAGTAAAGCGGTAGGGGAAAGAGGGATTAAAGATTGCTTCGGACCAGGACAGCACGTGGAACATGCCATCGCGGAACTCCACGCCCTGCGGCGTCTGCATCCAGCTGTTGGCCACCAGGATCCAGAATGCCGAGATAAAGGTCCCCAGCGCCACCATCAGGGCCGAGAACAGGTGAACGCCGGGCGGCACCTTGTCGCGCCCGAACAGCAGCACCCCGAGGAAGCCCGCCTCCAGGAAGAAGGCCGTGACCACCTCATAACTCAGCAGCGGCCCGATGAAGTTGGCCGACGCCTGCGAGAAGTTGCTCCAGTTGGTGCCGAACTGGAACGACATCACGATGCCGGAGACCACCCCCATGCCGAACACCACGGCGAAGACTTTCGTCCAGAACGCGGAAAGCTTTTCCCAGGCGGGATTCTGGGTGCGGTAGAACAGTCCTTCCAGGACCGCTATGTACGACGCCAGACCGATCGTGAAAACCGGGAATATGGCGTGAAACGAGACGACGAATGCAAACTGGATTCTCGACAGGAGTATCGGATCAAGATCCACGGGGACCTCCGGCACAATGGGTAGTTATGGCAAACCAGGACGGGCTGGAACTGCCGCTCAAACGAATACAAAATGCCATCTGAGGAGTTGTTGTAACCGGCATTGGATAGGATCGAAGCAGGGCACATTCCCCCGGCTTCTGAAGAGCTCGTTCAGCCTACCTGTCGTGTTGTCTTACGCATTGATACAAATCAAGAACATGAACTTCAATGAGGTCAAAGACATCCTCAATATTAGTGTGCAATTTGGAGGCGTCCAATGTCGCTCTACGAATCTCATGTCCTGCCTCATCTGATCAACTGTGCCTGCAGCATCGGGCCCATCATGAAACTGCGTCAGCAGGTGGTGCCCCAGTGCCGCGGCACGGTGCTCGAAGTGGGCATGGGATCGGGGGTAAATCTCCCGTACTACCATCCCGACAGGGTGGACCGAGTATGGGGCCTGGAGCCGTCCGAAGGGATGCGACGGATTGCCGCAGAGAACGTCGCGCGGGCGCCGGTCGACGTGCAATGGCTGGATCTGCCGGGCGAACGGATTCCGTTGGCGGACAACAGCGTTGACACCGTGCTGCTGACCTTCACCCTGTGCACCATTCCCGACTGGCACCGTGCGCTGCACCAGATGGCCCGCGTCCTCAAGCCTGACGGCCAGCTCCTGTTCTGCGAACACGGCCGCGCCCCGGACCCGGGCGTACGCCGCTGGCAGGACCGCATCAATCCTCTCTGGATGCCTATCGCCGGTGGCTGCCACCTGAACCGGCCCATTAACCGCCTGATCGAGCAGGCCGGCTTCCGGATCGAGCGTATGAACACCCAATACCTCAAGAAGGCGCCGCGCATTGCGGGCTATGTCTATGACGGCGTGGCAGTGACGTGCCAGGATAGGGACGCAAGGCAGAAGGAGAGGTGAATGCCTAGGGAAAGCGTGCAGAAAACGCTCAATTTTGACGGTAAGATTGCGATCCCAGACAGCTACTTATACAATCCCCGCCTCCTTTCAGCACTCCCTCTGCCCGGGTGGTGAAATTGGTAGACACTGGAGACTTAAAATCTCTTGACCGCTAGGTCGTGCCGGTTCGAGCCCGGCCCCGGGCACCACTTTTAGATCCAGCCCTTACGCACAAATAAGGCGAGCGCTTTTTCAGTGCGTGGCCAAATAACGGTCGCAGGCTATCCGCGACGCGTCGATCAGGCAGCCTCAGGCAACTGAACCGGGCAGCTCTCATCGCTGGCGACCTGGATCACCCGATCCCCAACCAGAACCTGCTGCTCCCGAAAGAATCCCTGGTTCATTTCCAGTGCCCAGACGTGCTCTGCTCCAGCCGGGTAGGTTGGGCAGCGGCTGGGGTTGTCGGCGGTGCAGGGGAGCATTTTGCGGATGGCTTTGATTTCGCCGGTCTGGTCGATGTAGGCGATGTCCAGCGGGATGAAGGTGCGGTACATCCAGAAGGTGGCGTCGGCGGCGCGAGGCTGTTTGTAGACGAACAGCATGCCGTGGTCGGCGGGGAGGGACTCGCGGCCCATCAGGCCGCGTTCGCGTTGGGACGGGGTGACCGCCAATTCCACCGTAATGGGCACCACGCCCTTGCGGGATTCGAGGCACAGGCGCGCGGTTTCCAGCGCCTGCTCGGTTTCGGCGGTGGCGCGGCAGCCGACGAGGGCGATTTGGGTGGCCACCAGAAAACCCGTCCAGACAAACAGTCGCTTCATCATCAGCTTCTCAGGCGGTAGCCGGTCTTGAAGATGTAGGCGATGATGCCGATGCAGATAATCAGGAACAGGAAGGTCATGCCCGCGCTGACCACCACGTTCACGTCGGATATGCCGTAGAACGCCCAGCGGAATCCGCTGATCAGGTAGACCACCGGGTTGAACAGGGTGATGGTCTGCCAGATCGACGGCAGCATGCTGATGGAATAGAAGGTGCCGCCCAGGAACACCAGCGGGGTGACGATCATCAGCGGGACGATCTGCAGCTTCTCGAAGCTGTCCGCCCAGATGCCGATGATGAAGCCGAGCAGGCTGAAAGTGATGGCCGTCAAAACCAGGAACAGGAACATCCACACCGGGTGGTCAATGCTGTAATCCACGAACAGGCGGGCGGTGGCGAGGATGATCAGCCCCAGGATCACAGACTTGGTGGCCGCCGCGCCCACGTAGCCGACCACAACCTCCACGTACGACACAGGCGCCGATAGCACCTCGTAGATGGTGCCGGAGAATTTGGGCATGTAGATGCCGAAGGAGGCGTTGGAGATGCTCTGCATCAGCAGCGACAGCATGATCAGGCCGGGGATGATGAAGGCACCGTAGCTGACGCCGTCGATGTCGCCCATGCGGGAGCCGATGGCGGAGCCGAATACCACGAAGTAGAGCGAGGTGGAGATGACCGGCGACAGCACGCTCTGCATGAGGGTGCGCCACATGCGGGCCATTTCGAATTTGTAGATTGCGCGTATGCCGTGGGTGTTCATGAGTTCGCCTTCACCAGGTTGACGAAAATATCTTCCAGGGAGCTTTCCCGGGTGCGCAGGTCCTTGAAGTCCATACCCTGTTCGGCGAGCCGGCGGAGCAGGGTGGCGATGCCGGTGCGTTCTTCGGCGGTGTCGAAGGTGTAGACCAGCTCGCTGCCGTCGTCGGACAGTTCCAGGTCCAGATCCGACAGCCCCTCGGGCACGGCCTCCAGCGGGGCCTGCAGGTGCAGCCGCAGCTCCTTCTTGCCGAGCTGGCGCATCAGGGCGTTCTTCTCTTCCACCAGGATCAGCTGGCCCTGGCTGATCACGCCGATGCGATCGGCCATTTCCTCGGCTTCTTCGATGTAGTGCGTGGTCAGGATGATGGTCACGCCGTTCTCACGCAGGCCGCGCACCATCTCCCACATTTCCCGGCGCAGCTCCACGTCGACCCCGGCGGTGGGCTCGTCCAGGAACAGGATCTGCGGCTCGTGGGACAGGGCCTTGGCGATCATCACCCGGCGTTTCATGCCGCCGGACAGCGCCATGATACGGGAGTCGCGCTTGTCCCACAGGGACAGGTCCTTGAGCACCTTCTCGATGTGCGCGTCGTTGGGCGCCTTGCCGAACAGGCCGCGGCTGAAGCAGACGGTGTCCCACACGGTCTCGAAGGCGTCTGTGTTCAGTTCCTGGGGCACCAGGCCGATTTTGGAACGGGCCGCGCGGTAGTCGCGCACGATGTCGTGGCCGTCGGCCAGCACGGTGCCGCTGGTGTGGTTGACCAGGCCGCAGATGATGCTGATCAGCGTGGTTTTGCCCGCGCCGTTGGGCCCCAGCAGGGCAAAGATCTCACCCCGGTTGATGTCCAGGTTGATGTCTTTCAGGGCCTGGTGGCCCGAGGCGTAGGTCTTGTAGACGTTCCTGACGGAAATATCCGGATGCACGCGCGCTCCTGTCTCGGCTGGGGCAACCGTCAACGCTCGTTGCCTGACTGGAATGGAAAGGGTGACCGGCCCTTGGCGGGCAGTCGGCCATTCTAAACGATTCGTAAGCCATCGCGCACGGTTCCTGATCCCAACAGAGTACAGCGACAAGGCGTGCCGGGATGATACAAATCATGGATCTACGGGAAACCACGTACCCGGAGAGCGTAGTTCAGGACGCCGGTTCCAGTTTTTGGCGATTTTTGAGGAGCTTTGGCGTCGAACGTTTGGCGTTTTTGTGCAAAGAATTGTGAAAAATGCACTTTTTCGGAAATATTCCACGTTCGTGCAGCGATTGGCTTGATAAGGTCCGCTAAAAATGACGATGTCCGGGAAACGGAACGGCACAACCAGGCAGGACGGCATGACCGAACGACGACGGCGAGAACGGCTTCCTTTTATCCGGATGGGTGCGCGCATCCGGGTGCGTCGACACCTGTTTACCAACCGTTGGCTGGACGTCGCGGTGCGTGATTTCAGTCGCATGGGGATGGCCATCATTGCGGAACAGGAATTCGAGGAAGGGGACATCATCCAGTTCAGCCTGCGGCTGGATACGGAAGTGGGCGACATCACCGTGAAGCAGGCGTTGGGTGTGGTGCGCAACGCCCGGGTGGACGACGAAGGCACGATCTACGGCATCGAGTTTGCCGGCGACCAGCGCCCCTCGGTCACGGAGTCCCTGTCCCGCATCGAAAGCGTGTTGTCGCGATTCCGCGCCGTCTCCGAACGCATGCGCTGATCCGCGCTGCCGCAGCGGAAGCTTTGACCGCCGTAGCCAGCTCCCGTTTTTTCGGCGAAAATGCCCGCCCAATGGGTCGATGCCGATCATCGCGTCGCCGTGAATCTGTCGAGTTGGGGAGTCTCATTGCCGTGCTGCGGGCTTTACTGGTTATTGTCATTATTGTTGGGGCGGTGAGCCTGATGGTGTTCGGGCCGCAGTATCTGCGGACGCTGCAATCCGAGCCCGCCGCATCGGCACAAGACACGGCGGCCGATGTCTGCGACCTGTCGGGCGGGCCATGCCAGTGGTCCGGCTCCGGTGACGGCTGGCAGGTCAGCCTCGAACGCCGCAATCCGGATGCCCCCGAACAGTTGGCCCTGCGCGTGAAGGCTCCGGCTGGCGCCTTGCCCGAGGGAGCGCTGGTCGCGGTGTTGTCCGGTCACAGCATGTACATGGGGGAATACCCGGTGCCGCTGCAAGCCAACGGCGATACCTACGTCGCTGAGTTCGAAGCGCCCCTGTGCAGCCAGGACCCGGACATGGCCTGGACGCTCGCGCTCCAGTCCGGCCAGCAAGCTCTGCCTCTGCCAATGAATCCCGTCTTCCGCACCCGCCACTGACACCGTCGCGATTCGGCTACTTCAATGGCCTTCGCAGGTGAGTGATACCCTCAGCTTGAGATAACGCCGCACCCGGCGGGAAATGCCGTCGATGCCGATATTGAGGGCGGCCGTCACCAGGATCAGGATCAGCGCCTTGTCGAACTGGATGTTCTGGATCGCGCTGTCCACATAGAAGCCGAGGGTGTAGATCCCCAGGATGCCGAGGATGGCGGTCTCGCGCATGATGATTTCCCAGCGATAGAACAGGAACGCCAGGAACGGGCTGTACAGCCGCGGCAGCAATTCGTAGCCGTAACGCTCGAGGCCGTGGGGCGCGTCCGGGCGCAGGGTCAGTTCATTGCTGCGCCGGCCGATCAGGTGGCCGATGATGCCGCCGTTGTGGATCGCCAGCGCCACGATCGCCGGTAGCATGGACGGCCCCCACAGCTGCAGCAGGATGTACGCCAGCATGTATTCCGGCGTGGAACGGGCGATCACCAGCAACACGTGGCCGAAGCCGCGCCGGATGGGCCCGCCGAAGTGATTCGAGATCAGCGGGAAGGCGAGCAGCGTGACGATCCCGGTCAGCGCCAGCGCCACCTGGGTCAGCACCAGCGTGTGCCAGATCCCGGGCAGCGCCTGGTCGATGGCCAGTTCCGACAGCCAGTGGCCGAACGCAGCCATTCCGTCACCGTCCCGCAGCGGGGACGGCACGATGTCCTGAGTTAAGAAGCGCACCACGTTGCCCCAGACGATGGGCAGCCCGTCACCCAGGAAGAACGGGGCGGCGATCACGTAGAGCGGAATCAGCCGCGGCCGCGCCCAAAGCCGCAGCGAGGCAATCAGCACGTAGAACAGCAGGAGCAGGGCGCCGACTTCGGAGTAGTACCCCTGGGAGAACGAGGATTCCAGGTAGTAGCCCAGCGTGGGCAGCCCGACGAAGCCCAGCACCGCACTGGAACGCAGGCCGCACTCCAGCCGGTAGGAGGTGTAGCTGATCAGGTGCGGCAGGGCGTCGGGAATCCGTGCATAGACAAAGGCGGATAGGGCGTTCACGCCGCGTGGCAGCACTTTGTGCGGGGTTGGGTCCGTCTCATCCAGGATCTCTGAGTAGACCTTGGCAAAGATGCCGGCGTAGGGAATGGCGATGGCCAGCACGCCAGTGAGCGGGTGGAAGCCGAAGAACTGCAGAAAAATCAGCGCCCAGAAAAGTTCGTGAATCGCGCGAATGAAGGCGCAGAAGACGCGCACGGTGCGAAAGCGGAAGGCCAGCGCCAACGCGAAACCCGCCACACTGCCCAGGGCTACGCCGGTAAAGGCAAAGGCCAGGGTGCGCAGCAAGGCGGTGCCAATGGCCTCAAGGGAAAAGAAATCCGGCGTGACGATGCCGAAGAACAGGTGCGCCAGATCTTCCCATGGATTGACCGTGGTGATTGCCAGGTCGGCAGCAAACAGGCACAGGATCGCGACGGCGAGGAATGCGAGGGTGATTCTGACGGAAGGCGCCCGCAACATATCCGTTGAACGATCAGTAAAGCGGGAGGATGTCGCCGGCGCTAAGCCGGTCGCTGGCGTCGTCCAGCACGATCTGGCCGCCTTGCAGGCCGACGATGCGATTGCAGTAGCGCAGCGCCAGGTCGATGTCGTGCAGGGCGATGACGCTGGTGGGGTAATGCTCGGTCATGCAGCCCATGACCACGTGCGCCAGCGGCCCATCGAGGGCGGATACCGGCTCGTCGGCCAGCAGGATGTCCGACTGCTGGTACAGCGCCCGGGCCACCGCGGTGCGCTGCTTCTGGCCGCCGGAGAGGGCTTCGACCGGTGATTTGAGCTTGTCGGCCATACCCAGCTTGTCCAGCAGCGGCTCGATCTGAGCCACTTCGGCCGAGCGCGGCCAGACCAGGTTCATCAGGTTGTACCAGCGCGAGTGGCGGTTCAGCCGACCCACGTAGACGTTATGGAAAACGGACAGGGACTGCACCAGCCCCTGTTCCTGCGGCACCAGCGCGGCGCGGTCGCGGACCTGCTCGTACAGCAGATTGAGCAGGGTCGACTTGCCCACCCCGCTGCCACCGACCAGGGCGACGTGTTCGCCCGGCCGGAGGTCCAGCGAGATGGGGCCGAGAACCTGGCGTCCGCCATAGGCGGCGCTCAGGTTGCGCAGGTGCACGGCATCCATTAGTCGATGATGCCGATCTTCTCGGCGGTGGCGCGAATGGAGTCGTAATCCGCGTTGCTGGCCGGGATGAACGCCGAGCGCGGGAACTTGTTGAGCAGCTCCGGATCGTCCATGTTGACCAGCGCTTCCTGAACCCGCGCCTGGAAGCCATCACCGAAGCGCTCGTTGACGTCGCCGCGGATGGTCCACTGATAGTCCTGGTAGTGCGGGGTTTCCCAGATCACGTGGACGGCGTCGGTGTCGATCTTGCCCGCTTCCAGTTCGCTTTCCCAGACGGAGTAGTTCACCGCGCCCACCTGGTAGGTGCCGGACTCAACCAGGCGAATGGTGCGTGAATGATTGCCGCTGAAACCGACGCGGCTGAACACATCTTCCGGCGCTTCGCCGAAAGCCTCACGAATGTAGTATTCCGGCATCAGGCGGCCGGACGTGGAGCCCTTGGAACCGAAGGTGAAGGTCTTGTCCGCGATGGCCGCCGGGAAGTCGTCGGATTTCTCCAGGCCGGTGCTCTCGTGGGCGATGAAGTAGGTGACGAACTGGGTGTCTTCCTGACCCTGGGCGATGGCCTCGGAGCCGGGCACCAGCGCGCGTGCCTGGACGCCGGACAGACCGCCAAACCAGGCCAGCTGCACCTGGTTGTTGCGGAACGCGGATACCGCAGCGGCGTAGCTCTTGACCGGCACGTAGCGCACGTCCACGTCCAGCTGCTCCGACAGGTAGTCCGCCACGCTCTGGAAGCGTTCGCGCAGCTTGGTTTCGTCGTTGTCCGGAATCGCCGTAAAGACAAACGTGTCGGCCATCACCGGCGCCACCAGGGCCGCCGACAGCAGCAGGGCGCGTCGAATCTGTTTCAGCATCAGCAAGTCTCCGTTGTTTTCATTGAGCCGTTCCACGGCGCTGGAATCGTCGGGCGGTTCCCCGGCCAGAGATTGGCGCAAGAATACCGCCTATAGGTTGCTAAATGAAGCCGGGCGGGCAGGCGACACCGCGCCTCAGGCGCTGGCCACCAGCTCCACCGGCGCCAGGTCGTCGCCGGATTCGGTCACCGTGCCGATGATCACGGCCTGCGGGTAGCCCCGTTCGCACAGGGCTTCGACGCAGGCCTCCGCCTGGTCAGCCGGTACGCCAGCTAGCAGCCCGCCGGCTGTCTGGGGGTCGAACAGGATCGGGTAGCGCGGGTGTGCGGCCATTGCCTCCTGGTTCCGGAGCGCGCGCCGCAGTCGCACGTTGGCCGGTTGCAGGGAGCTGAGGATGCCCTCGGCGAGCGTCTCTTCCGCACCGTCCAGTAGCGGCAGGGCGGACAGGTCCAGTGTGACGTCGACGCCCGACGGCCGAGTCATCTCCACCAGGTGGCCCAGCAGGCCGAAACCGGTCACGTCGGTGCAGGCGTGGGCACCGTGTTCGATCAGGCATCGCGCGCCGCGCTGGTTGGACAGCTGCATCTGCTCAAGGGCGTTATCGATCCACCGGCCCCGGGTCTTCAGGCGCGGGTAGGCCGCAAACAGCGTTCCGGTACCGAGCGGTTTGGTGAGGATCAGCGCATCGCCCGGGCGCAGCCCGTCCTTGCGCAGCGCCTGTGCCGGATCCACCAGGCCGTTCACGGCAAAACCCAGCGCCAGCTCACGCCCTTCGCCGGTGTGGCCGCCGACCAGGGCGCAGCCCGCCGCGTTCAGCACATCCACCGCACCGCTCATCATCTGGTAAACCAGCTCTTCCACCTTGGACTCCACGCCGCTGGGCACGGTGGCGACGGCCGTGGCGGTCTGCGCTTCGGCGCCCATGGCGAAAACATCGCCCAGGCTGTGGTTGGCGGCGATGCGGCCAAACACATAGGGGTCGTCGACGAACGCCCGGAAGAAGTCGATGGTCTGGACGCTGGCCTTGCCGGGCGGTACCGCGACGATGGCGGCGTCGTCCGGCGAGTGCAGGCCGACCAGGACATCGTCGCGATCCACCGGCCGAATCCTGTCCAGCGCGCGGGACAGGACGGTGCTGCCCACCTTGGCGCCGCAGCCGCCGCAGCGCATGGCGACGGCCGAGATGGCCTGGGCCGCGTCTTCCTCGCTGGCCGCCGCCCGGGTGTCCGCCGCACCGGATTCTTCCGCCATCGCCGGCAGGTCATTGAATCGGGCCATGAACGTGCGGTCGATACGATCCTTCCAACGCCAGACCCAGCGCCCCGCCAGGCTGACGTTGCCGCGGGAGGCGATCGCGTACTGGTCCCCGGTGCTGATCAACGCCAGCCAGCGCGCCTGCGGACGGAAGGGTCGCAACGGCTCGCCGAGGGCGGCGCGGGCCAGGTTGCGCGCCAACGGCATGCCTTGGCGCACGGCAAAGACGCCGGCTTTTTCCCGGGGGTAGTGGGTCATGTCGGCGATGTCGCCGGCGGCGAAGATGCGATCGTCGGATTCGGTCTGGAGCGTGTCGCGGGTCCGAATGAAGCCGTCATTGTTCAAAGCCAGCCCGGTGCTAGCCAGCCATGCGGGACCGCCGGCCTGGGTGACCCAGAGGGTTTCGTCCACCGCCTGGGACGAACCGCCGGCGGTGTGCAACTGACTGGCGGAGACGCGCACAACCGGGTCGCCGAAGTGGCACTGGATCTGGCGATCGTCCAGCACGTCAGCCATGCGCTGGCGCACTCGACGGTTGTGGGTCGGCAGCAGGGTGGATTCGGCGTCGAACAGATGGAACTGGAGCTGCCGCGGGTCCTTGCCCTGGGCCCGTAACTCGTTGCGCAGCCGGTACTGCAGCGCCAGCATCAGCTCGACGCCGCCGGCGCCCGCTCCGACGACGGCGATACTCATCGGCCCGCGGTGCTGCCGGACGCGTTCAAGCAGAGCCAGCCAGCGGGCGTTGAAATCCCGGATCGGCTTGACCGGCAGCGCGTGCTGGTCGGCGCCCTCCACATCCGCCAGACGGGGCGCGGAACCGATGTTGATTGACAGTAGGTCGTAGGCCACCGGTGGGCGGTTGCGGCACAGGACCCGCTGTGAATCCCGATCGATGCCGACGGCTTCGTCGTGGAAAAAGCGCGCCCCGGCAAACTCGGCCAGACGCCGCAGGTCGATGTGGACCTCATCGTAGCTGTAGTGGCCCGCCACATAGCCGGGCAGCATGCCGGAATAGGGCGTGTGGGTGTCGCGCGCAATCAGCGTGAGGCGCACGCCCGGCACCGGTTTCATCGCGAAGCGTTTGAGCACGCCAACATGGCTGTGGCCGCCGCCGACCAGGACGATATCGCGCAGGACGGGTTGTTCGGGCGTTTGCATCCGTGTTCCTTAACAGCTCGGGAGGCGACGTATGATACGCGTTGCAGCGCCGGACGGCAGCCGCCTGGCATGCCGGGCATAACACCGCGCGTTCATGGACGCTGGAATAACCGGATCGAACAGAGGCGGCCCGGGCGGGCCGCCACCAGGGAAGGGGATCAGGCGAGCAGTTTCTTGGCCTCGGCCGACCAGCTGTCGTAGCCGCGCATGCTGGAGAACTGCTTCATCTTCTCCTTCTCGTCGGCGGAGGGCTCCGCGATCTGACGGATCGTGGTGATCCCCATCGCCTGCATCTTCTTTGCCGTGGCCGGCCCGATGCCCTTGACCTTGGTGAGGTCGGTTTGACTCACCGCGTTGGTCTTGGCAGCCGCTGGCTTCTTCGCAGCCGGCTTGGCAGCTTTCTTGGCGGCCGGCGCTTTGGCTGAGGATTTGGCGGGGGCCTTGGAGGAAGGCTTGGCTGAAGACTTGGCGGGCGCCTTCTTGCTCGCGCTCTTCGCGGTCTTCCCGGAGCCGTTGCTGGCCTTCTTGGCGGTCTTGGCCTTGGCCGGGGTCGCTTGCTCGACCTTCTCGGATGCGGACTCGATGGCCTTGGTAGCGCTCTTCTCGACTTCCTTGCTGGCCAGCCCGACCCGCTCAAGCAGGTGGTGCTGCAGGTCGTGGAAGTCCTGCAGGCGACGGTCGAGTTCGTCGTTGAAGCGCTTCATTTCGCGCTCCCGCAGTTTCTCGATTTCATCGAGCAGTTTTTTGATGGGTTCCTGGACCTGATTCTGCAGGGCGTCGAACTGCTTGAAAGCGTCGTTGATCAGTTTCTCGATCTGGTTGGAGGTCTTGTCGAATTCCTTGTTGACCTTCTTGACCAGCTTGTCCACACCTGCCTTTTCTTTCTTTGCCATGGCTTGGTTCCCCGTTTGCTATGGTTTTCAGACTGCGGCATTACACGGTTCTGGACGGCCGCCGACGCGTGGGTCGGTGCCTGCACAATCGATAGCGTCAATACCGACGGTCAACGAATCACCCGCGGTAACAACATCTGGGGAAGGGGAGTCCGGCCCCGTCCCTGTGACCATTTCAACAACCGGCCGAGCCTGGCTCGACGGGTGCAGGCGACTCAGGCGGTCTGGGTGGCGCCTGTCGTGCCCGGCTGCTCCCGGCGGGACTTCAGGGTCTGCTTGCGCGCCAGTACTTCCTGGATGCGCTCGAGCTTCCCCCGCATGTCCGCGTCGGTTTTTTCGGCTGTATTAAGAAAATCAAGCGAGTAGAAGAAGTTGCTACAGTGTTTTCGCACTTCGACGACCAGCCCTTCAAGGCCTTCGGCGCTGATGTTTTCGAACGGCATCTTCATCACCAGGTCGAACTGGATGGTGTCTCCCGGCTCGAAAACCTTGTCCGTCTTGAGAATGCATCCGTACTGGTCCAGCCCGAACAGGCGG
The DNA here is from genome assembly GCF_011421605.1 of Marinobacter sp. JSM 1782161. Classification (NCBI taxonomy): domain Bacteria; kingdom Pseudomonadati; phylum Pseudomonadota; class Gammaproteobacteria; order Pseudomonadales; family Marinobacteraceae; genus Marinobacter; species Marinobacter sp. JSM 1782161. Next base: position 639,191 of record NZ_WSSA01000002.1, on the reverse strand, counting down.
GTCTCGACCATTTCTTTTCTGAACAGGCTCTTCTTGTAGCGGAAGCGCGCTGTCAGGTCGGGCAGGGGCTGTCTATCTGTAAGATCCATTGGATTAAGACCGTCGTCACGGCTCGCTTGATTCTTGGTTCGGGACAGGGTGCTTCCGCTAAAGTCAGGTGGCGAAGTCGTTCGCCGGGCGGTCAGCACGTCTTCAGTCCGAAAGGCGTTGATCTGTCAATATTGCTCAAACTCTAGTCAGGCTTGCCCAATACCGCAATCCAGTCCCTTCGGAACAATAAGCGTTTTGAATCACCGTTCAAGTCTAACGGGTGTCGATCCAGGCCAAAAGTAGACCCAGAGTAACCATTTGTGACGTTTTGTGCCACGCCAGGCGAATGATCCTTCGCCCTGGCGTGGCAACGGTGCTGCTAATCGTCGTTCATACCCACGCTGTACATGTCGGTACGGCGGTCTTTCAGGTTGGTGACGGAGCCTTCGTTGCGGACCAGCTTGAGCTTTTCGAGGTCCATGTCCGAGAACATGATCATCTCGGTGTTGGGCGTGGTCTCCGCCATCACCGCATCGTGCGGGAAGGCAAAGTCCGACGGCGAGAACACGGACGACTGGGCGTACTGGACGTCCAGGTTCTCGACCTTGGGCAGGTTGCCGACGCTGCCGGTGATCACCACGTAGCACTCGTTCTCGATCGCACGGGCCTGGCCACAGTGGCGGACGCGCAGGTAGCCGTTCTTGGTGTCGGTCCAGAAGGGCACGCAGATGATGTCCACGTCCTGACTGGCGGCGATCCGCCCCAGCTCCGGGAACTCGATGTCGTAGCAGATCATGATGGCCACGCGCCCGGCGTCGGTATCGAACACCTGGAACTGGTTGCCGCCTTCGATGACCCAGTCGCGACGCTCGTGGGGCGTGATGTGGATCTTGCGCTGCTCGTCGACGCGCCCGTCCCGGTGGCACAGGTAGGACACGTTATAGAGACGGTCATTATCGAGCAGCGGCATGGAGCCGGTGATGATGTTGATGTTGTAGCTGACCGCCATCTCCGACATCTGGTCACGGAACTGTTCGGTGAATCCGGCCAGGAAACGAATCGCGCGGGTCTGGTCCAACTGATCGGTCAGGCCCATCAGCGGCGCGTTGAAGAATTCCGGGAACAGGGCGAAGTCACTCTTGTAGTCGGACAGCGCGTCGACAAAGTACTCCACCTGCTTGAGCACTTCCTCCACGGAGGTGAACTCCCGCATCTGCCATTGCACGGCACCCATCCGCACCTGGGTCTTGCGCGTCTGCAGCACCGGCTGCGGCGGTGTGAACAGGATGTTGTTCCACTCGAGGAGTGTGGCATAACCCATTGATTTCTCGTCCTCCGGCAGATACTTGTGCATCAACCGGGTGACCTGGAAATCGTTTGACAGCTGGAAGGTAAGGATCGGATCGTAGATCTCCTTGCGGTCCACGCGCTCGATGTATTCGGCCGGCGTGAACTGGTCGGAGAATTTGTGGTAATTGGGGATGCGCCCGCCAGCGAGGATCGCGCGGAAGTTGCGCGACCGGCACAGTTCCTTGCGCGCTTCGTAGAGCCGGCGACCGAGCCGGTAGCCGCGATAGTCCGGGTGGATAAACACGTCGAGACCGTAGAGCGCATCGCCCTTGGCGTTATGGCGGATGCGTTCGTTCTTGAGGATCAGGTCGTCGTAGGTATGCGGGTTACTGAAGCGCTCGTAGTTGACGCACACGGTCAGGGCCACGGCGATCAACTCGCCACTGTCCTCGATGCAGATCTGGCCGTCCGGGAACTGTTCCACCAGCCCCTGGATCGTGTCCTCCGGCCAGGCCCCGCCGATGTCGTCGTAGATCAGATCCATCAGCCCCTTGAGCTGCGGATAGTCGTCTGGTGTCAGATTGCGAAGATTGAGGTGCAGTTCTTCGTGGGCCATTCAGGCGTCTCCCGGGCAGGTTGGAGGCTGTTGCAGAGCGTTACAAAAAAGGCTGTTCAATAAGGGTTTAGCATAACAGATCCCAAGATGACCTTGCGGTAACATTCGCGCATCCATCACAGGGATGCTCGTCGTTCCCGGCCTGTCGCCGGAGTTGCCGCGGTCACCGCCGGCGGTTTCACGCCAGCATCCAACCCCCTTGATGCCAACCCCTGATGCTTGAGGAACGCTCCCCATGAGCAGTATGTCATTCGGCCAGAAGTTGCTGACCGCCGTGGCCATTCTTCTGATTATCGTTGTCAGCCTGTACGCGTTGACCGGCGACCGTCGTCTGGTCACCACAACCGAAACCTACGTAGAAGCCATGGTTGAGGATTCCGTCAACCAGAGCACCGCCAGCATTGCCGAATGGCTCAATGCCAAGATGGACATGACCGAGTCCACCGCCGCGGCCCTGGCGAAAGTGGACTCCAGGGCCCAGGCCCGCGTGCTCCTGCAGGCGGCCACGCGCGGTGGCGGCTTCAACGATGTCTACATCGGCCGCGCCGACGGCTTCATGATGATGCCCACCGAAGCCCGGGACGCCACACTGCCGGCTGACTTCGACCCACGCACGCGCCCCTGGTACAAGCTGGCCCGCCAGAAGGGCAGCGGCACCTTCACCGAGCCGTTCGTCAACGTCACCGACGGCGGCATCATCCTGTCCGCCGCGGCGCCGGTGAAATCCGGCACCTTCGAAGGCGTGGTCGGGGCCGACATCACCCTGAAGACGATCGATCAGTTGCTGTCGTCCGTGACTCTGGCGAACACCGGCTACACCACGCTGATCAACCGTCAGGGCACCATTCTTTACCACCCGGACGCTGAGCTGGTGGGCAAGAACATCAAGAGCCTGCTGGGCAAAGCGCCAGAGCTGGATGGTGAGTCCCGGAGCTACACCATCGACGGAGAAGACTGGCGGGTAAGCTTCAACCACATCGACGATGCGCGGGCGGTCGACTGGTACCTGGGTACTGTCGCCAACGAAAACCTGATCATGGCACCGGTTCACGATGCGCGGGTCACCGGTTCGATCATTGCCGTTGTGGGCATTCTGCTGACCCTGGTGGTGCTGCACTTCATGCTGCGTAGCCTGATGGCGCCGGTACGCAACCTGCAGGGTGCCATGCAGGATATCGCCAGCGGCGAAGCGGACCTGACCAAGCGCCTGGAAATCAGCAGTCGCGACGAGTTCGGCCAGACCGCCGAGAACTTCAACGCGTTTGTCAGCAACGTACAGGCGGTCGTAAGGGACGTGCAGCGTGGCGCTATCGAACTGCGCGACGCGGTCGGCTCCCTCAAGCAGACCGCCAGCGCCAGCCGTGGCAGCGTCGAGAATCAGCAGGGCGAAATCGATATGGTGGCCACCGCCATCAACGAGATGTCCGCCGCCGCCAACGAGATCGCCCAGTCGGCCCAGCAGACGGCGGATGCCGCCAACACCGCCGACACTGATGCCCAGGAAACCCGCCAGACAGTGACCGCGTCCCGCGATGCCGTCGAGCGCCTGGCGTCCGAGATCGGTTCTGCGTCTGAAGTCATCGAGCGCCTGGGCCAGGACGTCACCCAGATCAACACCATCCTGGAGGTCATCCAGGATGTGGCGGAACAGACCAACCTGCTGGCCCTGAATGCCGCCATCGAGGCGGCCCGGGCGGGCGAAGCCGGTCGTGGCTTCGCGGTGGTGGCCGATGAAGTCCGCAGCCTGGCCCGTCGCACCCACGACAGCACCGAAGAGATCAACAGCATGATCGAACGGCTGCAAAAGGGCGCCGACGATGCCGTGAAGGTGATGCAGGATTCCCGCGCCATCTCCAATGTCTCCATGGAAAAAGCCCAGGACGCCATGGACGCCCTGAACCGTATTGCCGAGGCGATCACCTCGATCAGCAACATGACCACCCAGATCGCCACGGCGTCGGAAGAGCAGACGTCCGTCACCGAGGAACTCAACGCGTCCATCACGCGCATTTCCGAGCAAGGTCAGGAGGCCGCCCGCGCCGCCAGCGACAACGACCACTACAGCGGCAAGATCGACGAAATCGGCAGCCACCTGCACGACAACGTCGACCGCTTTATCGTCTGAGGTTTCCCTTCCAACTCCTTGTCCGGCCGATATTTTCTTTCGGCCGGACGCTTCCTTTCCCGCAAGCGTTACATTCTGTCACTACTGTGATCGCTAAAGTTCTCATCCATTCGGCCGATCTTAACGGGTAACACCTATAACACCTGTTGCAGGCTGGGCCGTCCTATAACTCCCGATAAAGAACAAACGACGGCGTGCGACCCACTCGATAGTCCATGGGAGAACCCCGTTCATGCGCAGTATGTCATTCGGGCAAAAGCTGTTAGCCGCCGTCGCGGTCCTTTTCATCCTGGTGATCAGTGTTTACGCCGTCATGGGCGACCGGCGTCTGATCGGTACCACGGAAACCTACGTTGATGCCCTGGTCGACGACTCGGTGGCTCAGAGCACGGCCAGCATCGCGGAGTGGCTGAACAGCCGTCTGGATATCACCGAGGGTGCGGCCCGCGGCCTGGCTCCCATGAGTCAGGAAAACCAGGCGCGTGCGGTCTTGCAGGCGGCCACGCAGGGCGGCGGGTTCGAGAACGTCTACGTGGGTCGGGCGGACGGTTACATGCTGATGCCCACCGCCAAGGCGCAGGCGACGCTGCCCGACGACTACGATCCCCGCGTCCGCCCCTGGTACAAGCTGGCCAATTCCACCGGCGGGCGGGCCACGTTCACCGAGCCGTACCAGGACGCCAGCAGCGGTAACCTCATCATTTCCACTGTGGCGCCAGTGACATCGGGCACCTATCAGGGCGTGGTCGGCGGTGACATCACCCTGGCCACCATTGACCGCCTGCTGTCCACGCTAACCCTGGCCGATACCGGCTATGCCACCCTGATCACGCGGGAGGGCAAGATTCTTTACCATCCGGATCGCGAGCTGGTCGGCAAGAACATCGAGGAACTGATCGGCGATCGGCCCCAACTCGACGGGTCCACCCACCACTACGAATTCAATGACGCGGAATGGCGCACCAGTTTCCACGCCATCGACGACGCCCGCGGCGTGGAGTGGTACCTGGGCACCCTGGCCAACGAAGACAAGATCATGGCGCCGGTGCAGGAAGCGCGCATCGCCGGCTCCATCGTCGCGGTGATCGGCATCATCGTGACGCTGATCCTGCTTAATGTGGCAGTGCGCCTGCTGATGAAGCCGGTGCGCAATCTGCGTGATGCCATGCAGGACATCGCCAGCGGGGAGGCGGACCTGACCCGTCGGCTGGAGGTGAGCAGCCAGGACGAGTTCGGCCAGACCGCCGAGAACTTCAACGCCTTTATCAGCAACGTTCAGGACGTCGTCCGGGACGTGCAACGTGGCGCGATCGAACTGCGCGATGCCGTGGGGTCACTGAAGCAGACCGCCGGCGCCAGCCGCTCGAGCGTGGAAGGTCAGCAGACGGAAATCGACATGGTGGCCACGGCCATCAACGAGATGTCCGCCGCAGCCAACGAAATCGCTCAGAACGCGCAACAGACCGCCGACGCCTCGACCACCGCCGACCAGGACGCCCAGGCGACCCAGGAAACCGTCAAGGCCTCCCGCGATGCGGTGGAACGCCTGGCCACGGAAATCGGTTCCGCGGCCGAAGCGGTGGAGAGCCTGGGCCAGGACGTTACCCAGATCAACACGATCCTGGAAGTGATTCAGGACGTGGCCGAGCAGACCAACCTGCTGGCGCTCAACGCGGCCATTGAGGCGGCCAGGGCGGGCGAGGCCGGTCGTGGCTTCGCGGTGGTGGCCGACGAGGTACGCAATCTGGCGCGCCGCACCCATGACAGCACCGAAGAGATCAATAGCATGATCGAGCGGCTGCAGAGGGGCGCCAGCAACGCGGTCAACGTGATGCAGGAATCCCGTGCGGTTTCCAACGTGTCCATGGAGAAGGCCCAGGACGCCATGGATTCCCTCAACCGCATCGCCGAGGCGATTACCGCCATCAGCAACATGACGACCCAGATCGCCACCGCTTCGGAAGAACAGACATCGGTCACCGAGGAGCTGAACGCCTCGATCAACCGCATCGCGGACCAGGGCCAGGAGGCCGCCGCCGCAGCCTCGGAGAACGACGTCTACAGCGGCAAGATCGATGACATCGGCCAGCACCTGCACGGCAACGTCGAGCGCTTCAACGTCTAGAGCGATGCGCAGGGCATCGGACGACCGGCGCGAGGTTCATGCCTCCTGCCGGTCGTCGCTTTGACAGGCCGGGAAACAATCCAACCAGACTGGGCTTAAGTCCCGAGCCCTCAGGCCGATAAGTACCACAGGGCCTGCCGAGCCCACCGACAACCACAATGATTCCGGAAAGCCCCTCCGCGCGACCGTTCGGTGCGGGCCGGTTACTTCGATCAGGAGAGTTCAAACGATGCGCAGTATGTCATTCGGGCAAAAGCTGCTGACGGCTGTCGCCGTTCTGTTCATCCTCGTTATCAGCGTGTACGCCATTCTCGGCGATCGACGCCTGAGTTCGACGACGGAAACCTATGTCGAGGCCCTGGTGGATGACTCCATCGCCCAGACCCAGGCCAGCATTTCCGAATGGCTCAACAGCCGCCTCGCGATGGTCGAAGGGGCCGCGCGTAACCTGTCCGGCGCGGACACCGAGGAACAGGCCCGGGCAATCCTGCACACGGCGTCCCTCGGCGGTGGCTTCAAGGACATCTCCATTGGCCGTGCGGACGGCTACAGCCTGCAGGCCACCAAGGAATTGTCCGCCATGCTGCCGGACGACTACGATCCGCGTACGCGCCCCTGGTACAAGACCGGCATGAGCGCCAGCAGCCCGACGTTCACCGAAGTCTTCCTGGACGCCGGTACCGGCAAGGGCATCATCTCTCCGGTGGCGCCCATCAAATCCGGCCCCTACAAAGGCGTCGCCGCCGGCATCATCACCCTGGAAACGGTGGATGAGCTGCTGTCTGCCGTGACCCTGGCGGACACCGGTTACGCCGTTCTGATCAATGCCGACGGCAAGGTGCTCTACCACCCGAACCGCGAGCGGGTCGGCAAGAACGTCCAGGCATTGATCGGCGAAAAACCGCGCCTGGACGGATCCACGCATCTTTACCACTTCAACGACGCCGACTGGCGAGTGAGTTTCCATTCCATCGCCGACGCCAAGGGCGTCGACTGGTACCTGGGCACGGTGGCCAACGAGGACAGGATCATGGCGCCGGTACACAGCGCGCGGATCACCGGGATTATTGTCGCCGTGGTCGGGATCGTGGTGACCCTGATCCTGCTCAACGTGGTGGTACGCCTGCTGATGAAGCCGGTGCGCAACCTGCGCGATGCCATGCAGGATATCGCCAGCGGGGAGGCGGACCTGACCCGTCGGCTGGAGGTAAGCAGCCAGGACGAGTTCGGGCAGACCGCCGAGAACTTCAACGCCTTTATCAGCAACGTGCAGGACGTCGTCCGGGATGTGCAACGTGGCGCCGTCGAACTCCGGGACGCGGTGGGCTCGCTGAAGCAGACCGCCGGCGCCAGCCGCTCGAGCGTGGAAGGGCAGCAGACAGAAATCGACATGGTGGCCACGGCCATCAACGAGATGTCTGCCGCCGCCAACGAGATCGCCCAGAACGCCCAGCAAACGGCGGATGCGTCCGGCAATGCCGACCGGGACGCGCAGGAAACCCAGGAAACCGTCAAGGCGTCCCGCGACGCGGTGGAGCGCCTGGCCACGGAAATCGGTTCCGCGGCCGAAGCGGTGGAGACCCTGGGCCAGGACGTTACCCAGATCAACACGATCCTGGAAGTCATTCAGGACGTCGCGGAACAGACCAACCTGCTGGCGCTCAACGCCGCCATTGAGGCGGCCAGGGCGGGCGAGGCCGGTCGTGGCTTCGCGGTGGTGGCCGACGAGGTACGCAATCTGGCGCGCCGCACCCATGACAGCACCGAAGAGATCAACAGCATGATCGAGCGGCTGCAGAGGGGCGCCAGCAACGCGGTCAACGTGATGCAGGAATCCCGTGCGGTCTCCAACGTGTCCATGGAGAAGGCCCAGGACGCCATGGATTCCCTCAACCGCATCGCCGAGGCGATTACCGCCATCAGCAACATGACGACCCAGATCGCCACCGCTTCGGAAGAGCAGACATCGGTCACTGAGGAACTGAACGCCTCGATCAACCGCATCGCCGATCAGGGCCAGGAGGCCGCCGCCGCAGCCTCGGAGAACGATGTCTACAGCGGCAAGATCGACGACATCGGCGGCAAGCTCCACGACAACGTGGCGCGTTTCGTCGTGTGAACGTGAACCGGCCAGGGTGGTCGCGCAACGGCGGCCATCAGGGCTCCAGATCCGGCGACCGGGTGTCACCCAACTGGATCTGGACCTTCATGTTCTGCAGCACGTCCTTGCTGATGCCATAGGCGCCACCCGGCAGCCAGGGATTTCCCAGGTGAAAGACCCGCCGCCCGGTCAGGTTGAGGGCCTCCAGGGGTTCGGTGAAGTAGCGGTTGAGGTATTCCACGAAGCTGCCGTCGGCAATCGAGCGTTCCAGGCCGAGCTGAATGCGCACCGCCAGGGGATAATCGCCGCTGCCGACAAAGAAATAGGACGGCATGGTGTAGGTGAACATCAGGGTCGGCTCTACGACGAAGCGCGGGTCTTTCTGGAGCTTCAGGTCGTAGACCACTTCGCTGACACCCCGCGCGAAGCACTCAAACCGACCGCTGTCGAGCATCTCGAACAGGGTCTCGAAGCGGGTGTGGGTGACCACGTCGAGGCCGTTCGCTTCCAGCACACGGGTATCCGGCCAATGACGCCCCTGGCCGAAGCGGATGTGGCGCTCGCGGACATCCGCCAGCCGTTCCACGCCCTCGAAGCGATCCAGCATCTGCGGTGTGGTGACGCAGACGCGGTATCCCAACAGGCCGCCATCAATAGGGATCTGAACCGCGAGCATGTTGTCCTCGCGGTCCGGCGTCGTGGCGACATTGGCCACCTGGACGGCCTTCCGGTTGTCGCGCGCCATCTCTCTCAGGGCGCGCCCCTGGTTCATTTCCTGGCTGCGGACAAGGTGATAGGGGCCGTACTCCGGCGTTTTGTTCAACGCCAGTTCCAGCAGGCCTCGAATCGCCGGGCTGTCGTAATTGCGGTACCAGAGGAGAACGTCCTGAGCGTCTTCGTCTGCGGTGGGAGAGGGCGATCCGGAGGCGTATAGGGCACCGCTTACCCAACAGAGGACAACAAACGCCCCCGCCTGCTTCAGAGCGTGTCTGACGACGTCGGTTCGACCGGCGACTGATCCGAATCGCAACACACGGCACATCCTATGCTGTACGAAATGTCCCAGTGTAGACCCTGACGCGCCGGGGAAGGGGCGGGAAACATAAAATCCTGACAAATCTTGCCGAGCAACCAACAATCTGTGACGCTTTCCCCGGATACGCTGAAAGGATACCGACATGAGTCTGAAAGACCGCCTGATTGGCCTGACCGGAGACTGGTTGGCCGGACTGGACCCCGAGGCAGGCTGGGACCAGCCTTTGACGCGGCTGCAACGGGAGGGCGGCTTCCGGCTCGTGAACCGGCTGGTCGGCATGGCCATTCCGTTCGCCCCGCGCAATCGATTCCGGGTGGAAGAGGTGCGCCCCGGTTATGTGCGCGCTTCCATTGCCGTCAAGGGCAACCGCAACCACTTCGGTTCCCTCTATGCGGGCGCCTATTTCTTGGTGGCGGAAATTCCCGGCGGTGTGCTGACCCTGTTCGACCTGGGGCCGGACTACGTTCCCATCCTCAAGGAGATGACGCTGGAATTCCTGGAGCCGGCCAATTCGGACGTGACCATCGAATTGCACATGGACGGGAAAACCCGCGAGCGGATTCGGCAGGAAGCCGACGAAACGGGCAGGGCGGCGTTTACCCTGGAAGGCATCATGCGTGACCGTACCGGCAGCGACGTGGCGCGTTCGCTGGCGCAGTACCGGTTGCGGAAGAAGGGATTCGAGGCTCCGGCCTCGTAGGTGTAAGAGCCAAATGAGCGCCAGGCCGCCCTCTGGGCGGCCCGGAAGCTAAAGCTCCCGCTACATTACTGAAACCACCTTCACATCCGCCGCCACCTTCACACTCCGGGCGCGCAGCGCGCTTAGTCCAGCGTTCTGATCACTTCCAGGAACGCTTGCCCGTACTTCTCCAGCTTGGCGGCGCCGACGCCGTTGATCTCGCCCATGGCTTCAATGTCCCTGGGCTTGTGCTCCAGCATGGCCAGCAGCGTGGCGTCGTGGAAGATCACGTAGGGCGGCACGCCCTGTTGGTCCGCCAGTTCCTTGCGGCGGGCGCGCAGTGCGTCCCAGCCGGCCGGGTCACTGACCGCGACTTCACGCCGGCTGCCACCGCTGCCCTTGCTGCGGCGCTTGCGCTCGGGGTCCTTGCGCAGCCAGACGGTCTCTTCACCACGCAGCAGGGGGCGGGCGGACTCGGTGAGGCTGAGCGCGCCATAGCCTTCCGGGTCCGCCTGCAGCGAACCGTTGGCGACCAGCTGTCGGAAGACGCTCTTCCATTGCTGCGCGGACAGGTCTTCGCCGATGCCGAAGGTGCTGACCCTGTCGTGGCCCTGGCTGCGGATGCGCTCGTTGTCCGCGCCGCGCAGCACGTCGATCAGGTAGTTGACTCCGTACCGCTGGCCAGTGCGGAAGACACAGGACAGGGCCTTCTGGACGGCGACCGTGCCATCCCAGGTCTGGGGCGGCTCCAGGCAGGTATCGCAATTGCCGCAGGGCTGCTCCAGCTCGTCGCCAAAGTAACGCAACAGCGATTGGCGCCGGCAACTGGTGACTTCGCACAGGCCCAGCATGGCGTCGAGCTTCTGGCGCTCGACGCGCTTGAACTGGTCGCTGCCGGGGGAGCCCTCCAGCATCTGGCGTAACTTGATCACGTCCTGCAGGCCGTACACCATCCAGGCATTGGACGGCGCGCCGTCGCGACCGGCCCGACCGGTTTCCTGATAGTAGGCCTCGATGCTCTTGGGCAAATCCAGGTGGGCGACGAATCGCACGTCCGGCTTGTCGATCCCCATCCCGAAAGCGATGGTGGCCACCACGATCACGCCGTCCTCACGCAGGAAGCGTTCCTGATGCGAGGCGCGCGTATCCGCGGGCAAACCGGCGTGGTAGGGCAGCGCCATGTAGCCCTTGTCGCTCAGCATCTTCGCCGTCGCTTCCACTTTATTGCGCGAGAGGCAGTAGACGATGCCGGAATCGCCTTTATGCTCCTCTTCAATAAATGCCAGCAACTGTTTGTTGGCGTTATCTTTCTGCGCGATTCGGTATTGGATGTTGGGGCGATCGAAGCTGCTGATGAAGCGCTGTGCACCGGTCAGGTGAAGGCGTTCGGCAATCTCACGACGGGTGCGCTCGTCGGCCGTGGCCGTCAGCGCGATGCGGGGAATGGCGGGGTATTCCCGCTCCAGCATGTCCAGGCTGAGGTAGTCTTCCCGGAAATCATGCCCCCATTGCGACACGCAGTGGGCTTCATCGATGGCGAACAGGGAGATCGGCGCCTCGTGCAGCAGCTGTTGCATGCGCGGCTGCATCAGGCGCTCGGGCGCGCAATAGAGCAGATCCAGTTCACCGCGCACCAGCGCATTCTCGATGTCGCGGGCCTCGTCCGGCCATTGTGTGGAGTTGAGAAACGCCGCGCGCACGCCCAGCTGGTTGAGCGCCGCCACCTGGTCCTGCATGAGGGCAATCAGCGGCGAGATCACCACGCCGACGCCAGGGCGCACAATCGCCGGCACCTGATAGCACAGGGATTTGCCGCCGCCGGTCGGCATCAGGACCAGCGCGTCTTCGCCGCCTACAAGCGCTTCCACCACGTCGCCCTGCAGCGGGCGGAACGTTTCGAAGCCGAAGATGTCATGCAACACCTCACGGGCTCGATCCATCAGGTTGTGGGTGTCGGTGGTGGGCGGCGTGTCCGTGAGGGTCATAGAGGCGCTTCGGGGCGGATGAATTCAGCGGGCAAGGATACCAGAGTCCTGACCTTTTTCTTAGCCGCGAGCAAGGTACAATGCGCCCCGCGTCATGACGCGCTACAATGCCGCGTTAAACGCCAATAACATTCGGCAGCGCCGACACCCGCCCAGTAAAGGCTTCCAAGTTAAGGACACCATGCAGGATTTTGATTCAATTCGGCCCTACCGGGATGAAGAGACCCGGAGCGCTCTGGACCGTTTGGTCAATGACCGGGAATTCCTGGAACTGATCGGCCGCCTCAAGGCGCCCACATTCAACCGGATCGCACCGGGCCTGATGCGCCAATGGATCCGCCGCTGGCTGCTGCGTCACTTCGGCGATGCCGACACCATCGATGGCGTGCAGAACCGGCTTTATCCGTTCGCCGAGCAACTGGTGGAGAAAACCACCACCCACGTCACCCAGACCGGCCTGGACAAACTGGAGTGGGACAAGGCGTACCTGTTTATCTCCAATCACCGGGACATCGTGTTCGACCCGATGATCGTCAACTACCTGCTGCACGGAAACGGCATGCGCACCACGCGCATCGCCATCGGCGACAACCTGCTGCAAAACCGCCTGTTCGCCGAGATGATGCGGTTGAACAAGAGTTTCGTGGTCAAGCGCAACATGTCGAGCCCGCGGGAGATGCGCGATACCTACCAGACGCTGTCGGCGTTCATCCATCACTCGATCGAGGACAACCAGAGCATCTGGATCGCCCAGCGCGAGGGGCGCGCCAAGGATGGACTGGACCTGACCGACCCGGCGATCGTCAAGATGTTCTACATGAGCCAGAAGAAAACCGGCAAGAGCTTCGCCGAGTGCATGAACGAGCTGCGCATCGTGCCGGTGTCCATCGCCTACGAATACGACCCCTGCGACGTGCCCAAGGCCCGCGAGTTGGAGGAACGCGCCCGCACCGGCGCCTATCAGAAGCACGCGAACGAGGACACCGACCAGATCATGCTGGGGCTGACCGGGTTCAAGGGACACGTCCACGTGCACTTCGGCACCCCGATTACCGACGCCGCAGACACGCCCAAGGAGCTGGCAGAGCGCATCGATGCCGAAATGCACCGGCACTATCACCTGCACGCGTCTAACCTCATCGCATACGAGATGAGCCAGACCCATCGTCTGAGCCATCAGACGGAACCGGCGATGCCGGAAACGATCGAAACCGCAGAAGCCTATTCACCAGCCGACATCGAAGCCGCCCGTGCCGAGCTGGAGCGCCGGCTGGAGAGCGCCGACGCGGCCCTGCATCCGTTCCTGCTGGCAATGTACGCGAACCCGGTCACGAGTATGCTCAAAGCCACCACCGAATCCGAGCGGTCGTAACGCACCATGAATCATCTGTCGCACCTGTTCCTGGCCCAGCCCACCGTGCCGTCACGCGTTGGCAACCTCCTGGGGGACTTCGCCCGCGGGGTTTCCTTCGATGCGTTGCCGGAGCCCGTGCACCAGGGGCTGCAGAACCACTGGAGCGTCGATCGCTTCACCGACCAGCATCCGGAAGTGCGCGCCTCCAAGGCGCTGTTCTCCGCCAAACGGCGGCGCTTTGCGGGGATTGCCCTCGATGTGCTCTATGATCATTTCCTGATCCGCCACTGGTCGGCGTTCGCGGCCATCCCGTTCGATCAGTTTGTCGATGACGCCTACGATGACCTTGAGGACGGCCTGGAGATGATGCCCGAGCCCATGGCGGATGTGGTTGAGCGCATCGTCGATCAGGACTGGTTTGGCGCCTACGCGGATCTGGAGCAGGTCGGTTTTGCCCTGGACCGGATTGCCCAGCGGGTGCGCTTCAAGAACGAATTCGCCGGCGTCATCGAGGAAATCCGGGCGCATCATGATGCCCTGGAAATCCACTTCCTGATGTTCCTGCCGGCCCTGATCCGCCACGTCCGGGAAAGTCGACTGGAACACCCGGTTCCCAACGAGGCGGATGAGACCTGGCACTGGATCCGTTACAATCCCGGCCATTGAACGGCGTCCGGATGCCGTTGCGCATCGGGGATGTGCGCTTGCTGACCCAACAACGCTGAGGTGCCTGTGACCACACTGAAAACCATCGAACTCGAAACCCAATCCAATCCCGATGCGGCCGTCATCTGGCTGCATGGCCTGGGCGCCAGCGGTCACGATTTCGAGCCGGTGGTGCCGGAGCTGCGTTTGCCCGAAAACGCGCGGATCCGCTTTATCTTCCCCCACGCGCCCAACCTGCCGGTCACCATCAACGGCGGCATGAGCATGCCCGCGTGGTACGACATCATGGCCATGGACATCGACCGGACCGTGGACGAGAAGCAGCTGCGCCAGTCCGCCGAGGCGATTGTGGAACTGATCGAGCGGGAGAAAGACCGGGGCATCGACAGCCAGCGCATCATCGTGGCCGGCTTCTCCCAGGGTGGCGCCGTGGCCTACGAAGTGGGGCTGACTTACGCGGAACGCCTGGGCGGCATCCTGGCGCTGTCGACCTACTTCGCGACTGCCTCATCGATCCAGCCATCCGAGGCCAATCGCGCCACCCCGATCCGCATCTACCACGGCACCCACGACCCGATGGTACCGGAGAGCCTGGGGCGCAAGAGCTACGAGACCTTGCAGGAGATGGGGTACGGCGCCAGCTATGAGACCTATCCGATGGACCACAGCGTCTGCCTGGAGGAAATCCTCGATATCGGCCAGTTCATCACCCGACAACTGCAACTGGGCTGATGTTCTTCGGTCGCCGCAGGCGAGGGCGGCGCATCACGACACAGACGTTGATCGTCCGCGTCACCATTGCCGCCCTGGCCATCATGGCCGTCTCCGCCCTGATGCGGGTGGGCGACGGGGCCTCTCCCGAATCCTCCCCGCCCAGCGCAACCAGCCCGGCCGCGTCGTCGGGTTCAGGTGCGCCAGAAGGCGGGTGAGAACAGGATAATCACGCTCAGCAGTTCCAGCCGCCCCAGAATCATCCCCGCACTGAGAATCCACTTGGCCGCATCCGGCAGACTGGCAAAATTACCCGCCGGGCCGATCAGCGTGCCCAGCCCCGGACCGACGTTGGTTAACGCGGTAATCGACGCCGTCAGACTGGTGGTCAGATCAATGTTCATCAGTGACAGGCTCAGCGTCATGATCGCCATGCACACCAGGAACACGAACACGTAGGCGATCATCGAGGCGATGATCTCGTCGCTGACCGCCCGGCCGTTGAAATTCCGGGTCAGCACCGCGCGCGGATGCAACAACCGGCGAAACTGCTCACGCAGCACCATAAACGACAGTTGGAAGCGGAAGATCTTCATCCCGCCACTGGTGGAACCGGAACAGCCCCCGACGAACGTCAGGAAGAAGAACGCCACGCTGGTGAACGGCCCCCACAGCAGGTAGTCCTCGGAGGCGTAGCCGGTGGTGGTGACGATGGACGTCACGTTGAACAGCGCCGAGACGAACAGGTCCAGCGGATGATCTTCGTGCAGCCAAAGCCGGTAGAGCGTCATGATCAGGGCGGCGGCCACCAGCAATCCCACGAACGCGCGAACCTGCTGGTCTTTCAGCAACACCCCGTGCTGACCGTGCAGCTCGCGCACGAACAGGAAAAAGGGCATGGCGCCCAGGGCCATGAACAGCGACGACTCCAGCAGGATGAGGTTGGAATCAAACTGTCCCATGGAGCTGTCCGACGTGGAGTAACCGCCGGTGGAGATGGTGGTGAAGGCGTGGTTGATGGCGTTGAACAGATCCATGCCCGACGACCAGTAAACCAGTGCGCAGACAACCGTCAGCGCGCAGTAAACGAACAGCAGGCCGCGGCTCAGGCTCTTCATGCGCGGCAGGGCTTTCTCGGTCCACTCCGACGACTCGGTGGCAAACAGCCGCATCCCGCCGATCCCCAGGAACGGCAGGACCGCGACGAACATGCCGATGATGCCGATGCCGCCAATCCACTGGATGATCGACCGCCACAGCAGAATGTCCGGCGCCATAGCGTCGAGGCCGCTGAGAACGGTCGAGCCGGTTGTGGTGATTCCGGAGAAGCTCTCGAATACCGCGTCGGTCATGGAAAGACGCAGATCGCTCAGGTACAGGGGCAGGGCGCACAGCAGGGAAATGATCAGCCAGCTGCTGACCGTCAGCAGGAACATGTAGCGCGGCTGCAGACGATGGGACTGGCGTCGGGTGGCGAGTAGGCCAAGCAGGGCGGCCGCGAAGATGCCGGCCGCGGGATAGCTGAACGCTTCGGCGTTGGAGGAAGCGCTACTCCCAAAGGCGATCGCAGGAATGCTCATGAAGATGCTCAGAAGCACCAGCATGATGCTGACAATAAACGTAACGGGCGCTAGGTTTTTCATTCAGGACAACGTCATTCCTGTGACATCGGGCGTGCTGCGCGCAAGGGTACCCGGGTCTCCGTAAAAAGGCGAATACAGCGATAATCCTAAGCAAGGAATGCCGGACTTGCCTGCAGAATTTGCTCGCCGGACCGATGGCCTGCGGAACCCGGCGGCTCCGAGGCGTTCCAACGCTCAAAAAGCAGCGGGAGAATCGAGCATGTTCCGACAATCCCTGTACGGGTTGCTTCTCGTCGCCATGGCTGGAGACGCCTTCGCCGAGGCGACCCGATCCTGGCAGAGCCGGGCCACCGCCACCGATACGGTGGAGCTGTTCACGTCGGAAGGCTGCAGCAGCTGTCCGCCGGCCGACCTGTGGCTGCAGTCTCTCGCGGAACGCCCGGGCCTGTTTTCCGATTTCATTCCGCTGGCTTTCCACGTCGACTACTGGGATCAGCTCGGATGGAAAGACCGACTGGCGGATGCCGCCTTCTCCGAACGTCAACGCACTTACGTGCGCAGCGGCGCCGTCAGCCAGGTCTATACCCCGGGCATCGTGATCAACAGCCGCGAGTGGCGCGCCTGGTTTCGCGGCGCCGAGAACTGGAGCTCTGAGCCCGGGCGCGTGGGCATCCTCCAGGCGTCACTCGACGCGGACCGGCGACTGACGGCGTCTTTCGACGGCAGCGGTAAGGCGCTGACCCTGCATGCGGCGTATCTGGGAATGGGTATCGAAACCCCGGTGAAGGCGGGAGAGAACGAAGGTCGCACACTGACCCACGACTTCGTTGTACTGGACCTGTTGACGGCCGACGGAATGGCGCCCTGGACACTGCGCCTGCCGGAAGTTCCTGACGCGGGACAGACCCGGACGGCGTTGGCCGTCTGGGTCTCTGAAGCCGGAAGTCCGGCTATTATTCAGTCGGTCGGTGGCTTCCTTGATTGAAACTAAATCGGCAGCTGATCGGTTTCCTTGAGAAACGCCTGGGCCTCCCGTGGATTGACTTCCAGCGTCAGGGTATCGTCGATCCTGGATGAACGCATCACCAGCTTGACCGGCTCGGACTGGTCGGCAATGTAGCGCAGGGTCGGTTCATCGATACCGGCCACGCCGAGTTCGGCATAGGCACAGCCGTAGTCGTTGCAGGTCATGTCCTGATTTTGCCAGTTCACAGGCAGCGTGACGATCTGGCCGTCGCGACTGAACTGCACCTCATCCCAGCGGCGCCAGTTCTCGGCATTCACCGCCAGTTGCAGGACGTAGAGCTTGTCACCGGACTGCTTGTCGATGGCCGCCTGGAAATAGTAATCCGTCGGTGACGGGAAGCCGGTATACGGCTCGTCGTAGAGTTGCGAGGTCACCAGCACCCGGTCTTCCAGGTCATCGGTGGCCCCTTTGACGGTAATGCCGTCTGTGCTTGCACAGCCTGCCAGCAGCAGTGAAACGGCCGCGCCAATCAGCAGACGGTCCCTGTTTTTCATCATCCGTTCCTCCATCCAGCAGGGGTTCAAATTCATTATACGGCGGTCAAACTTTAACCGACGACTCGTAAAGCCGCCTGAGTCTAGCAAATTTGAGACTGGAAGGCCTTTCGTTTCAATTTGTTGCGCTCTGCGTGGGCGATCGGCCTGATCACACCGGGGCGCTCAGGTGTGAACCACCTGATGACAGCAGACCCGCAGACAGGACGGCCGGCAGCGGATCGACAGCGGCGTCTTGCCCACGACTTCCCCGTCTGCGGTGACGGTCTTGGGCTTGCGCGTGCGCAACTCGCACCAGGGGCTCTTGAGGTGGACGATGGTTTCGGTCTGGTTGGGAGAGCGTCTTAACAGGCGCACGCAGAGGAAGGCCAGGAACAGTTTCCAGAGCGAGCGGGGTTTGACCGCGACGATATCCAGTTGGCCATCGTCCGCCGACGCATCCGGAATACTCGAACCTCCGCCGAAGAACGCGCCGGTGGCGATGGCGACGGACAACCAGCGCCCCATGACCTTGCCGCTTTCGCACTCGATCACGGCGCGAAAACCGCGCTTGTCCATGGCTCGTCCCAGCAACGTGGCGGCGTAGCTGAAACGACCCAGGAAACGCTTGGCCTGCTTGGATGAATCCCGCACCGGCCAGGTTCCCAGCCCGACGTGGGCCACGTTCAGAAAGATCCCCGAGCGCGCCATTTCGGCCGCATCCACCAGCCGGGTTTCGCCGCTGGCGATCAACTCGCACTGGGCCTCCGGCGATTCCGGCAGTTGCAGGTTGCGGGCGAAGTCGTTGGCCGTGCCGGACGGCAGGATGCCCAGACTCGCACCGGTGCGGAGACAGATCTGCGCGGCGGCGTTCACCGAGCCATCGCCGCCGGCGGCCAGGACGCGGTCATCGGCGCTGACCCGTTCGACCCACGCCTGGTTATCCAGGTCACATACCTCGGGCTGTTCAATGCCGACCCGTGCCAGGTGCTCGCACCAGAAATCGGCGCCGCGCTGGCCATCGCCAGCCGCGGGGTTCGCAATCAGCCAGTCCGTCATGTGCGTCCGTTCCCTGGTATGGCGCCGGAATCACCGGCGCACTGTCGTGGGCGTCAGGCTTCGGCGCAGACGCTATCGATACGGGTGAGGGCGGCCCGTTTGTCAGCGTCGTCCAGCCAACTGCCTTCGATGCTGTTGCGCGCCAGGGTAATGACCTGGTCGCGGGTCAGGCCCGCCTGCTCGATCATCGCCCGGAAATTGGCGTTGACGTAGCCACCAAAGTAAGCGGGATCATCTGAATTCAAGGTGACGTGGAGGCCTTTTTCAAACATGGTCGGCAGCGGATGGTCGGCCAGGTCGTCCACCACACACAGGCGCAGGTTGGAGAGCGGACACACGGTCAGCGTCAGGCCTTTCTCCGCGATCAGCTGCGTCAGCGCCTCGTCTTCCAGGGCCCGGTTGCCGTGGTCGATGCGCTGGATTTCCAGCTGTCGGATCGCCTGCCACACGTAATCCGGCGGGCCTTCCTCGCCCGCGTGGGCGGTGATGCGCAGGCCCAGCTCACGGCACTTGCGGAAAACCCGTTCGAATTTCTCCGGCGGGTGGCCCATTTCCGAGGAATCCAGCCCGACGCCGTCGATCCGGTCCAGGTAGGGCGTGGCGAGTTCCAGGGTCTCGAACGCGCTGTCTTCGCTCAAATGGCGCAGGAACGACAGAATCAACCGGAACGTGATGCCCAGTTTGTCGCGGCCATCGCACAAGGCCCGGTAGATGCCGTTGAACTGGGTCTCGAAATCGACGCCACGCTCCAGGTGAGCCTGGGGATCGAAGAAGATTTCGGTGTGGATCACGTTGTCCTGGTGACAGTGTTCCAGGTAGGCCCAGGTCAGGTCGTAGAAATCCTGCTCCTTGAGCAGTACGGACATGCCCGCGTAGTAAAGGTCCAGGAATTCCTGCAGGTTATTGAACTGGTAGGCCTGCCGCACGGCCTCGACGTCGGCGTAGGGGAGCGTCACGCCATTGCGTTCGGCCAGGGCAAACATCATTTCCGGTTCCAGGCTGCCCTCGATGTGCAGATGGAGTTCCGCCTTGGGCAATTTCTCGGCAAGTTCGATCGTCGACTGCATGTTCCTTTCCTTCAAAGACTATGGCGGAGACAGTACCACAGCCGTCAAACCGCGTCCCCGCGCGATGGCCCTGGCATCGCCCTGAGACACGATGCTCATCAATTCCTGAACATTTTTTACGCATTTCGAATCCCGGTCTACGCTTTTATCGACACCGAAGGACGCAGTGGTGTTGGCACGGCAGGGCGGCCGTGTGCTGTCCCGCCAGACAAAACTCCCAGGATTGGAGGCATAACAATGACTTCGGCATTATCAAAGCTGGCCCCTGGCATTGGGGCTCTGGCCATATCCTTATCCGTTTCCGCTGCACCGACGACACAGACATCGACCGACGATCTCCTCGACCGCTTCTGGAGTCCCGACCACCTGAGCCCCTTTGAATGCCGTGCGGGCATCCTGAACAGCACGCCTTTGGGGCTGCCGCGCTGCATGCGGGTTGAGAACATGATGCACCACCAGGACATGTTCTACGCCATCGCCCAGGCCAACGACGGCAACCGGGCCGCCGGCCTGCCAGGCTACGACGCGACGGTGGACTACGTGCGGACGACCCTGGAAAGCGCCGGCTATGACGTCACGGTACAGACCTTCCCGTTCACCGCCTTTTATCCGGTTGCCGAAGGCGAGCTGGCCGCGCTGGCTCCAGCGCCACAGACTTACGTCTGGAACGAGGACTTCACCTATCTATCCCAGACCGAGCCCGGTGACGTCAGCGGAACCGTCGTCCCCGTGGACCTGATGCTCGGGGACGGGAATGCGTCGACCAGCGGCTGCGAGGCGGAAGACTTCGCAGGCTTCCCGGCCGGATCCATCGCTCTGGTGCAACGGGGCGCCTGCAACTTCGGCATCAAGGCCGAGAATGCTGCGGCCGCCGGCGCCACCGGCGTCATCATCTTCAACCAGGGCAACACGGAGGACCGGACTGGTCTGATCAACGCCACTTTGGGCGAAGCGTATTCCGGCAACGTCCCGGTGTTCTTCGCCACCTATGACAACGGCGTTAGCTGGTCCCAGACCGCCGACCTGCAGCTCAATATGGTGTCGAACGTTGTGCGCGAGCAGACCGAGACCTACAACGTCATCACCGAAACCCGGCGCGGTGACGGGGATAACGTCGTGATGGTCGGCGCGCACCTGGACTCCGTGTTCGAGGGTGCCGGCATCAACGACAACGGCTCGGGCAGCGCCGCGCTGCTGGAGATGGCCCTGCAGATGAAGCGGGCGTATCCACGCAACAAGGTGCGGTTCGCCTGGTGGGGCGCGGAAGAGGCCGGTCTGGTCGGCTCGACCTGGTACGTCAACCAGCTGTCGGATGAGGCCAAGGAGCGGATCAAGGTCTACCTCAATTTCGACATGATCGCGTCGCCGAACTTCGGCTACTTCATCTACGACGGCGACGGCTCGGATTTCGGCCTCGAAGGCCCTCCAGGATCAGCCGCTACCGAAGCCCTGTTCGAGAAATACTTTGAGCTGCGCGGCCTGCCATCCGAAGGTACGGAGATCAGCTTCCGTTCGGACTATGCCCAGTTCTTCACCGACGGCATCCCTTTTGGCGGCCTGTTCACCGGCGCCGAAGTCCTGAAAACGGAAGAGCAGGCCGCGAAGTTCGGCGGCGACGTGGACGTCGCGTTCGACCCCTGTTATCACGCCGAGTGCGACGACATCACCAACCTGGACGAACGCGCCTTCGAAGTGAACGCCGATGCGACCGCTTTCGTGACCAGTTGGCTGTCCCTGTCTACGCGCCTGATCGACGACGAAATCGCGGCCGCCGAGGAAGCGGAACCCACAGCCGGCGCCCGCGCATTGAGTCTTGAGCAAGGCTACGACATCACTCACTGGGGCAAACACTGGATCAAGTAATCACGAGGATCACGCAGTACCCCAAGAAAGCCGCTCGGACTTGTGCCGGGCGGCTTTTTTGTCGATCCCGCGTTATGGGCCGGCCAGCCCCACAGGAACGACTGTAAAACACTGAAAAATATGCATCTGAAAACTATTCATCCGGATACATTCTGTTACATTGATCGGTAATTGAACAGCGG
The DNA here is from genome assembly GCF_011421605.1 of Marinobacter sp. JSM 1782161. Classification (NCBI taxonomy): domain Bacteria; kingdom Pseudomonadati; phylum Pseudomonadota; class Gammaproteobacteria; order Pseudomonadales; family Marinobacteraceae; genus Marinobacter; species Marinobacter sp. JSM 1782161. Next base: position 617,219 of record NZ_WSSA01000002.1, on the reverse strand, counting down.
AACGCAGAGCGACCATGGGTGATCGCGCCTTCGCCCGCCGATACGTAGGGATCATTCAGATGAACCGGCTATGGCAAGTTTTCGGCGTCAGTCTCGTCCTGACTCAGGTTGGATGTGGCGGTAGCAGCGGCAGCGATTACCGTTCGTCATTGCAGGATTCGGCGTTATCCAGCGCGGGCGGGCAGGGCGATTCGGACGATGGAGCGGTATGCCTTTCCCCCGGCGACCTGTCGCCAGGCGTTGCCCGGGCGGCGGGCATCTACGCCGGTTCCCTGGACGATGGCAGCGAGACGTCCGGCACACTGTTCCTGATCGGCACGGACGGGCGTGTCCGAGCGCTGCTCGATAGCGGCCCGGATTACATCGCGGGTGATCTAGCGGCAAGCGGTTCGACCGTGACAGGCGACGCCACGCTGTACTCCGCAACGGCCCCCGCCGAGTCGCTTGAACTGGCTGGCAGCTTCACGCCGGAAAGTGGCATGAACCTGGCGGTCACAGGGCCTTTCAACGGCACCCTTGAGCTCAATTACAGCGACACCGCCGACGATGCCGTTTTGCGGCCTTACTGCATGGAAACGTCCGACTTTGCAGGCACGTACGACAATGCCGACCAGGGCACAGAAATCACGTCCTTCACCGTCACCGAAGCAGGCGATGTCACGGGGTCAGACACCGACGGCTGCACCTACAACGGCCAGATCGAAAGCTTCAATCTCGAGTACGGGCTGTTTGGCGTCACGCTGAATGCCGCGAACTGCCCGGCGGGGCGCACCAACGGCGATTTCGAAGGCCTGGGGTTCTTCCTGTTCGACGACACCGGCGTGGCCACGGAGATCGTGCTTATCACCAATAATGACGACGCAGCGATCGTGGCGGATCTGCGGCGCTAGGTAATTGAAGATGCGTTCTCTGGTAAGGGACTTGGTGGTGCCTGTTAATAGACGGGGCGGGCAGGATCTCGGGAGAACCTGGCGCGGGGATTTGAATACCGCGCTTGAGGGGTGAATTACCCATTTAACATAATATACATTATGCGCAGTTTGATGTGGGCAGACACAGTTCGATAGGAACCTAAGAACGCACATCCCATCGCGCCCTGGATATCGCCAAACCTGTCCGACGTGATTCTCTTTAGTGACGGGCGTGCGTCATTCGCTTTTCGTTTTTCACTTTGCTGATCGCTTGTCGCATTTCCTTCGTGCTCGCCACGACGATTACCCGATCAACTGGATTGGCATCCTGACCGCGAGATTTTGATCACTGCGTCTGAACTCACGCCAAGCGTCCACACTCCGTTTTTTCACTGGTAGCATTCAGCCCTTCGAATGGTGTCCCGCTGTTTTGTTCGTGACGCCGGCCTGGTGGCCAGAGTTTGCGCAAGCTGAGCGTTACGGCCGCTCACTGGTCACGACGTGCCTTTAAATAAAGCGCGACGCACCGACCTCAAGGTTCACCAGATGTGCTGTTTAGTTCAGGCCGTCGTTCGGCACGTTTTCGAACACAGTCGCGTGCTGTCGCGCCATTGGGCGGTATCTCATTCGGTACGCCGAAAGACTTGCCGATTCCTTGATCAAAACGGCAGGCGATCAAACAAATCGACACCACAGAAATAATCTATAAAGTCTTAATATACAGACCACTATAGAGCACTCTTTATAAAATACGTTAAAATGTCATTTGTACGGATTTTATACTTCCTTTCGTGTCGACAACGTTTTATACCGCTTAATCTGCGGTTCTCTTTATACCTAGCGTCCCGTTGACCGAATCCCGGATTTCCCGATAGCGATCGGGCTCATTGATGAGCGTTTCCAGGTTATCTTCGGGGAAGATCTCCTTCAGCGTCGCCTGCGCGCTCTCTTTCGACACTACCCCGGGCAGCAACTGCTCCAGGCAGCGCAGCATGACCTCGGGTGACACCGAAGCACCGGGCGAGGCGCCGAGCAATGTGCCGTAGGTTTTGTCGCTGGAGACGAGAATCTCGGTCCCCATCTGCAGATCGCCGTCCCGGATGATCTGCACGCGCTGCCCTGCCTCGACCGGCTTCCAGTTGAATTTCCGGCTCAGGCCGGGAGCGAAACTCTCCAGCTCTTCGAACATGCTCTTTTTGCCTTTGAAGGTTTCAGAGACCAGGTACTTCACCAGCGGGAAATGCTCGATGGCGACGCTGAGCAAACCCGGGATGTCGTGGATGCGCATCGACCGGAGGTAATCGCCAAAACCGCGGCCTTTCTCCAGAACCGGTTTGAAGGACGCGAACGGGCCGAACAGCAGGTAATGCCGGCCCTCCGACACCCGCAGGTCCAGATGCGGTACCGACATGGGTGGCGCCCCCACCTTGGCCTTGCCGTAGGTCTTGGCGCGGTACTGGTCGGCTTGCTCTTCGGTGATCTCGGCCTGCAGGAAGCGGCCGCCCACCGGAAATCCCGCGAAACGATTCCGGAACGGCAGGTGGCTTCTCTTCAACAGCGGGAAAGCACCGCCACCGGCCCCGACAAACAGCACGTCGGCCTTGTGCCGAATGGCATCGCCGCCCTTCTCTGTCTCAATCAGCCAGCTTCCCGACGGGCTTCGATGGACGCGCTTCACGTGGGTGCCGTACTCGATCTTTACCCCAAGCTCATTCACGGCGTAAGACGCCATCTGCTCCGTGAGCGAGCCGAAATTGACGTCGGTGCCGGTTTCTATGACGGTCGCCGCCATTTTCTCCTCGCGGGAGCGTCCTTCCATCAGGTAGGGGATCCAGCTTTTGATCTGGTCGAAGTCTTCGGAAAACTGCATCTGTTCGAAGAAATGATGAGCGGACATCTCGTTGAAACGGAGCCTGAGTTCTTCGATGGCCGGTTCAGGCACAATGGTGCAGTGCTTGGTCTGGTTGATGAAGGATTTCGGATCCTGGATTGCGCCCTTCCTGATCAGGTATGCCCAGAACTGCTTGGCCACGTTGAACTGGGCGTGGATCTTGAGCGCTTTCTCAACCGAGATCACCTCTTCATCCACGGGGGTATAGTTGAGCTCGCAGTTGGCCTCGTGTCCGGTGCCGGCGTTGTTGAACACCCAGGAGTTTCCGGCCCCAGGGCCGTCCAGCCTTTCCAGAATCGTGATATCCAGCTCGGGTGCCAGCGATTTCGCCAAAGTGGCAAACGTGGTTCCCATAATCCCTGCACCAATGATGATCACATTCATAACTGTCTACCCGTCCGTTTCACGATGTCTGAGTTCTGCACGCAAAGTGTTGAAAAGAACCTATCATGGTTCAGGCCGGGACGGAAAACCCGCCCATCGAATTCAGACAGTTGGCGGCCCCTCGCGGCATTCATGTCGCAAATCCATGCTTCCAGGTCGTGCCGGAGCGGATCGAACGAGGGATTTCGACCTATCATCCCTGTAACACCAAAGATTTCGAGCGCTCCGGTTCCAGCACAACGTACGGAGGACCGCCATGGCCATCAGCCTTTTCGATATGCTGAAAATCGGTATCGGCCCGTCCAGCTCCCACACCGTGGGGCCCATGGCGGCGGCGCGACGCTTTGCGCGTGGGCTGGAGAAAGACGGGCGACTCCCGGATGTGGCCCGCGTGCACATTCAACTGTTTGGCTCGCTGGGGGCAACCGGCAAAGGGCACGGCACCGGGCCAGCGGTGCTGATGGGTTTGGAGGGGCACCAGCCGGACCGGATCGACCCGGCCATGTTGGCCCCAAGGGTGGCTGACATCCGGGATGAAGAGCGACTCAACCTCTGCGGCAAGCACGTCATCGAATTCATCGAAGCCCGCGATCTGGTCTACCATCGCAAGGCATCCCTTCCGTATCACCCCAACGGCATGCGGTTCTCGGCCAGCGACGGCAGCGGTAACCTCATGATCGAGCGCACCTACTATTCCGTGGGCGGCGGTTTTGTCGTCGATGACAGGGCCGCGGGAGCCGATCGCATCGTTGAGGACCAAACCGCCTTGCCCTACCCGTTCAAAACGGCGGCGGCGTTGATCGAACAATGCGACACCCACGGCCTGTCCATCGCGGACATCATGTTGGCCAACGAACAGGTTTGGCGGTCCGAGTCGGCGATCCGCGAAGGCATACTCAAGATCTGGGCCGTCATGCAGGAGTGCGTGCAGAACGGCATTCGTCATGAAGGCACGCTGCCCGGGGGCCTCAAAGTCAAACGACGGGCTGCATCGCTCTATGCACTGCTTATGTCGGCTGACCGGAAGGACCTGATTTCTCCATCGCTGAGCGCCATGGACTGGGTCAACCTCTACGCCCTCGCCGTCAACGAGGAGAACGCCGCCGGCGGACGCATGGTGACTGCTCCCACCAACGGCGCTGCCGGGATCATTCCCGCTGTGTTGCACTACTACTGGCACTGGTGCCCGGAAGCCGACGAGGACGGCATCGTGCGCTTCCTGCTGACGGCGGCGGCCATCGGCATCCTGTTCAAGGAGAATGCGTCCATATCAGGCGCCGAGGTAGGCTGCCAGGGGGAAGTGGGCTCGGCCTGCGCCATGGCGGCCGCCGGTCTGGCTGCGGCGACCGGTGGGACGACCCGGCAGATCGAGAACGCCGCGGAGATCGGCATGGAGCACCATCTGGGCCTGACCTGCGACCCGGTCGGCGGGCTGGTCCAGGTTCCGTGCATCGAACGCAACGCCGTCGGCGCCGTGCAGGCGATCAATGCCGCGGTGATGGCGTTACGCGGTAACGGAGAACACTGCGTCTCCCTCGATAAAGTCATCCGGACCATGCGCGAGACCGGCCGCGACATGCTCGACAAGTACAAGGAAACCTCTCGCGGTGGCCTGGCCGTCAACGTCATAGAATGCTGACGCGCACCGCGGTTCTATCCGAGGGCAACAGACCTTCAGGGCGCCCCGACCCGCCGGCTGCGCATGACCTTGAAGGTGTCCTGGAAAGTCCACAGCAGCGCTGAGGTGGACACCCCGACCATGACAATGCCATTCAGTGACTCCAGTGGGCCGAGCAGCCGCCACCGTTCGGACATGACCATATCGCCGTAGCCCAGGGTCGCGAAGTTGACGCCGGAGTGATAGAACGCGGTGGCGTAATCGTCGAATTCGCCCAGGTCGTAGAACAGCCAGCCCCAGACACCGATCTGGGCGAGGTTACCCAGCACCAGCAACACCATCACTGCCATCAGCAACAGCAGCCGCGCCCCGATCCGGGGACTTTCCAGCCAGGCGTGATGGCCGATATAGAAACGCAGGGCGGCGATCAGCAGCGCACACTGGAACAGCAGGCACAGCAGCATCACCGTCATACCCACCATCAGATTGATCAGCATAAGGGCTCCTGGTTCGAGGTTGGTAAACGCCGCCGCATGCGCTCGATCAGGCGTGCGGCGAACCAGGCGTAGACCGAGAGCGCGATGAACAGGCTCATGCGCACGGCAAAGGCCCTGTACGGGTCCTTACCATTGAGGGTGTCCTGCACGGCGGGCCCCACCAGGATAAACAGGGTCACCATAGCGTTCTGCCAGAAGCCGGGGCTGAACCGGGTCGTGCCCGGAACCAGCATCCGCCGGCACACGAACAGACTCACCAAAAGCGTCGCCAGGAAGAAAACCCAGAGATTGGGCCGAATCTGCAGCACCCCCCAAACCAGCACCGCGAGCCCCCCGCCGGCAAGGGTGCTGCCCAGCAGTTCGTTGCCCGCTTTGTGCAAATCGGTCTCCGAGGTCTGTTGGCCCAGGGACACCGATTTCATGATCATAGGCACGTACATCGCAGGGTTGGTCAAGGCCAGCAGGTAAACGGGGAATACCAAGGCGGTGGTCCGCAGGGCCGCGTTCCGTCCCGTTTCGCGCCCCTGCGATTGCGGCTCATGCGCCGCGGACGTTGCTGCCGGCCTGGAAGGCAGCGGAAGCCAGGGAAACACCAGCCACTGGCAAACGATGGCGATGAATACGCCGCTCAGTATGGCATCCACCATCGTCAGGGCCGCGGTGAAGCTGAGGGTTCCCACGCAGGAAATCAGCGTCATCCCGGCCATAAAGAAAATGCCCGGCAACGCTTTGCCCAGGTTCACCAGCAAATGGGCGCTCAGGTAGATGCCCAGCACCACCAGCAGTAGGCCGGTCACTGGGTAGTATTCCAGCAGCGGGATCAGCAGCAGGCCACAGCCCAGGGTGATCCCGATCAGCAACATCAACCCCACCAGCCCTTTCAGGCCGATGGGCCGGTCGGATGCGAGCGCCAGCAGGAAGGCGAACAGTGGCGCGATAAAGGGCAGCTCCAGTTGCGCGCCATAGGCAATCGCCAGCGCCAGGGCCGTCACCAGACTCACGCGCCAGCTGCGTCTCGAAGCTGGGGAAACGGGCATGGCCAAGCCTCCTCTGTTAACAGACGTGGAAAAAGTTAATAGACGTAGGAAAAAACGCTCATCATGCGGATATACAGCCGGCCCAGCGGGTTCAGCAGACTGTTGTCATCGGTGTAGGTCACCACCGTGGCCTGCCCGCCAACCCGCACCAGCGTCGGCAATTCGGGATGCTGGGATTCGTCGAACCGGATCACCACCGGGAAGCGCTGTGCCTGGCGCAACCAGTCGCGGTCGTTCTCAATGCTGGGCAGGGCTCCGGGCGGCGGTGGCCGGCCGGCACTCACGCCGAGGCCAACGCTCTCCACCTCGCCGTCGAACACGGCCCCGGGCATGGCGTCGAACAGGATCTCCACCGGCTGCCCTGCACGGACGTAGCGCAGGTTGTTCTCGGTGTACTCGGCGTTGATCCAGACGTTGTGGCTGGCCAGCAAGGTGGCTACCGGTGTCCCCATCCCCGCGAAGTTGCCCACGTCGGTACGCAAGTCGGTGATGCGACCGGCGATGGGCGCGCTCATCTCGGTGTTTTTCAGGTCCAGTTCGGCTTTGTCCACGGCGCTCTGGGCCGCGCGCAACAGCGCGTTGTCCTGGTCGTCATCGCCGCCTTTTTGCAGAATCGCGCCCTCGATATCCGCCCTGGCCTTATCCACCCTCGCCTCGGCCGATTCCAGCGACGCCTGGGAGATTTCCAGGCGCCGGACAGAGATGGTGCCGGGATCGTCCTGGTACATGCGCCGCAGTCGGGAATAATCTTTTTCGGCCTTCGCCCGATCCGCCAAAGCCGCCTCCAGAGCCGCCCGGGCCGACTGCACCGTGGCGTCACCCGCCGCCACCTGGTTCAGGGTGGAATCCAGCTGGGACTGGGCCGCCTGCAGCGCAATCCGGTACTGGCTGCTGTCGATCCGGAACAGGGGCTGGCCTGCGGACACCGCCTGGTTGTTGTCCACCAGCACCGCCTCGACAATGCCGGAAACCTGCGGCGCAATGCCTACCACGTAGCTCTCGATCCGAGCCTGGGTGGTGTACGGGGTATAGCGGTCGGCCAGCAGATACCACAGGAACGACAGCGCCAGCAGGAACAGGACAATCAACTCCCCGGTGTGGCTACCGCCCTGCTCCTGTACCGGCGCCGCTTGCGCTTCCCTGTCTCTGGCGGGCTCGGTTTCCGGCGATTCGGGTGGCTGTGTCGACTGCGCGGACACGGTATCCCGGTCATCGTTTGGTGAGCTGCTCATGACGCGTTGCGCTCCTGTTAGGGGTTATCCGATGCCGTGGCGCCCGCTCCGGCCGCATTGCCTTCGGCTAGCCAGTCGGATTCCACCGGGATCGGCGCGATCAGCAGGTTGCTCCAGTCGCTCCGCTGTTCCATCTCGTCGCGGATGGATTGCGGCAGGTAGTCCGCGACGGGCATGTCCGTCCAGCCGCCACCGAGGGCCCGGTAAAGAGCGATCACCGCGCTGATCTGCTGGCCGCGGTCGATGATGTTACGTTCCGACTGGGTCTCCAGGGCCCGCTGGGCGTCAAGCACTCGCTGGAAATCGGCGTAGCCTTCCTGATAGCGGGAAGTCGCCAGTTTCAGCGAACGCTCGGCCGCGGCCAGGGCCTGGCGGGTGAATTGCAGCTTCGCGTGATTCTTGACGATGGCGGTCACCGCGTCGTCCACCTCGCCGGCGGCCCGCAAGAGGCTCAGGTGATAGTTCTCGATCAGCTGTTGCAGGCGTGCGTCCTGTACCCTGACGTTGTTGGTGAAGCGGTTGTAGTTAAGCAGGTTCCAACTGAGAGACGGACCGGCGCTGATGGTGCGAATAGTCTCGCTGGCAGGCAGACCGGCATCCTGCCAGCCGAGCGTGCCGAACAGTGAAATGGACGGGTACTTGTCCGCCTCGGCGACGCCGATCTGTGAGGTCTGGGCGGCGATCTGGTAGGCCGCGACACGAATATCGGGGCGGCGAATCAGCAGCCCGGCCGGGATGTCGGCGATGGCCTCGGGCTTGATCTCCGGCAGTGCTGGCAGCTCGCCGGTCATTTCCTCTATTGCTCCCGGCGGACGGGCCAGCAGCAGGCCCAGGCTGTTACGGATGCGGACCAGCAGCAGCTCCAGGTCCGGAATCGTGGACAGGGTGCGCATGTACTGGGCCTTGGCCTGCTGCAGATCCAGCTCCGAACTCTCGCCGCTTTCGAACATCTGCGACGTGATCTCGAAACTGCGACGCTGTAATCGGGCGTTCTGCCCGGCGATGGCGATGCGTTCCTGCGTGATGCGGTACTGGTAGTAGAAATCCGCCAACTGCGCGACCAGCAGTACTTGCGCATCCTGCTGATTGGCCACGGAGGCGAAGAAGGCGGCGTCCGCGGTTTCGATGCTACGACGAAACCGGCCCCAGAAATCGATTTCCCAACCTACGAACACGCTCGCCTGGTAGCTGGTGAAGGTGTCACTGTCGCCGCTGCTGGTCTGGCTGGGGCGACGCTCGGTGTAAGCGCCACTGGCGTCGAGCGTTTGCGCTTGCGGATAACGCAGACTGCCGGCAATGGCCAGTTGCGCCCGGCTTTCCATTACCCGTAGGCCGGCCACGTGAAGGGAAATATTGTCCCGCCGCAGGATGCCGATCAGGCGCTCCAGCACCGGATCTTCAAACAGGCGCCACCAGAAGGCCAGTTCAGCTTCCGACAGGCTCGCCTCTTGCAACGAGTCGCCGTAGCCGGGCTGCCACTGTTCCAGCCACGCTGACGGCGGTCGTCGGTAATCCGGCCCCAGCGTGGTGCAGGCGCCGAGCAGCACCAGCGCGCAAACGGGCAGGATCCGCGGCACCCGCGTCATGAGATTGGCGTCTGGCGGACGGTGCAGTTCGGATTCATCACGAGCATCCCGAACTCAGGGCGCCGGCGGCGTCTTTTCCAGGTCCCGTCTGGCCAGTCCGCGATCCACCCAGGCCATGAAAAGCTGGTAGCCGACCGCCAGACCGACAGCGCCGATAAACAGGCCGATGAAACCCGCGGTGAACATGCCGCCCAGGGCCCCCATCAGGATCACCGGCATGGGGGCATCCACACCGCGCCCCAGCAGCAGGGGTTTGAGGACGTTATCGGACAGCCCGGCGATGAACAGGTAGACGGTGAACACCACATTGACCACCACGCTGTTGTCGCTGCCCATCCACATCCAGGCCACCACCGGCAGGAAAACCACCGCGGCCGGGATCTGCAGAATACCCAGCAGCAGTGTGATGATGGCCAGCAGGCCGGCGGCGGGCACGCCCGCGAACATGAACCCCACGCCCAGCAGCACGGACTGGATAAACGCGACGCCCAGCACCCCGACGGCGACCGAGCGTACCGTGGCAATGCAGAGCGTGAGTATCCCGGGGCCGTTGTCGCCGGCCAATCGGACGAATATCCGCTCCATGGCGTTATGCCCCGATTTGCCGTAGCCCATCATGATGCCGGCGATGATCAGCGCCCCCAGAAACAGGAACGCGGCCCCCACCGCCGATCGGGCGCCGGCAACGATCTTTCGGGCCACTTCCCCGAAATGCGGCTGCAGGCTTTCGATAAACCCGGCGGTGTCGGTGGCCGCAAACTGCCAGCTGGCGTAGACCCGCTCACCCACCACCGGCCAATCGGCTACGCTTTCCTCCGGCGGCGGAATGGCCAGCGCGTCATTTTCAACCCGGTCCCTGACCTCGAATACGCCGTTGACGAAGGACGTGGTCAGTCCCGCCGCCGGAATGCCGAGAATCAGCACCAGCCCGAGAACCAACACCGTAGCCGCCCGGCCGTCCCTGCCACCCATCCTGCGGGCCAGTCTCTGGTGCAACGGATAGAGCGCGATGGCCAGGATCAGGGCCCAGATCAGAATGCTCCAGAAAGGCCCCATGATACGGTCGCACAGCACGACCAGGACGACGATCAGACCGAACCGGATCAGCAGGTCCAGGCCGTCGTGCGATAGGATTTTTCTTATAACGCCTGTATCGGTAGACATAGCTTTGTCCCGTTGAGAAAACGCTTGGGTCCACTGCGGCGGCGAAAACCGTCGTCGACCAGCCGTTACCAGTGGAAACGGACACCCAGTGACGGGCCCACTTCGATGCCTGCACGGTCTTGCCGTAGGCCGGTGGCGCGGAAATCAGGGTAAGCGGATCGTGCAACGACTGGTCGAGCTGGTGATGCAGGCGGCAGCGCTCCATGAGCTCATCCGCCTTGTACGGACAGAACAGCTTCGTCCTGAGGATTGGCGAGTATCGCAGCATGGGCCGTCCCTTTTAGCTCATTTCCCATGGGGGCGAGCAACCGCGCCCCTCACGCGCAGACAGCGACCACACTTGGGTTATTTATAGTTGCAAAAAGCAAGCGACTTTAAAAGTAAAACACGCCGCTTTGAGTGCCGCTCACAGAACGATTGCTGCTATGGGCTGCCCGACCCATACCGAGTTGGTATTCAGTGGCACGAGAGGTCGGCGTGGCTCGGGTGTCAGCGGTTAATCGGCGATCCGGCCGGTCCGGCTTCAGCGCAGACGCAAAGCGTCCAGTACCACGCTGAATGCCGCCGTGTGTTGTCGGCGACTGGGGTAATAGAGGTGATAACCCTCGAATGGCTCGGACCACTCCTGCAGTACTTCCTGCAACTCTCCGCGGTCGAGGTGCTTCTGGACCAGGCCCTGCGGCAACTGGGCCAGCCCCACACCCTCAAGGCTGGCCTGGAGGATCTGCAGCACGCTGTTCATGATCAACGGCCCACTGACCCTGACCCGGAACTCCCTCTCACCGCTACCGAACTCCCATGGATAGAGGCCGCCCTGTGTCGGCAGGCGCAGATTGATGCAACGATGCGCCGTCAATGCCTCAGGGGTTGCAGGGGCGGAATACCGCTTCAGGTAGCCGGGTGACGCCACGGTGACCAGCCGCATGGGTGGCGCAATCGGTATCGCGATCATATCCGCGGCGATCACACCTCCCACCCGGACCCCGGCATCAAAACGCTCAGAGACGATGTCCGTCAGACCGTAATCCGTCACCAGTTCGATGGTGAGTTCGGGGTAAGTGTCGAGCAGCGGCCGGAGTTTTGGCCAGAGGACATAGCGCGCGGCGACTTCATCCGCCGTGATGCGAACCGTACCGGCCGGGCGCTCCCGGTAATCGGTGACGGCGGTGACGTGCTCATCGATTTCTGCCAGCAGCGGCGCGACCGACCGCCATAGCCTTTCCCCGGCCTCGGTACGGGTCACGCTCCGGGTGGTTCGAGTCAGCAAACGGACCCCAAGCCGCTCCTCAAGCCCACGCACCGTCTGACTCACCGCCGATGGCGAGACGCCTAGGTGGGCCGCCGCACGCGTGAAATTGCCCTCACGTCCCACGGTGACAAAAACCGCGAGATCATCCAGATGATGGGTCGCCATTATTAAGCTCCGCTTAACGCTTCATTCAGCATTAGATATCTAATCGATTTAATCGGGGCTTGCTACCTTTCTATTGTCGTATCGATCCGATCTCACACCGTTCGCTCAAGGAGCGTTTATCATGAGCACGTCCGACAACACTTCAGAAGACATGCAAATCCATCGCGCCGGCTCAACCGAGGCCATCAAGGGCCCAGCAGACTGGTTTACCGGCAATGTCCGTATCGACAAGGTTTTCAACGCGCCGGAACCGGCACGCGTCGGTATGGCCGTGGTCAACTTCGAGCCGGGCGCGCACACCAACTGGCACACTCACCCGCTCGGGCAGATTCTTCTGGTCACCGACGGTGTAGGCTGGACACAATGTGAAGGCGGCCCCAAGACCGAAATCCGTCCGGGCGACCTGATCTGGTGTAACTGTGGTCGTCGCCACTGGCATGGCGCCACGGACAAAACGGCCATGCAGCACGTGGCCGTCCAGGAAGCACTCGATGGCAAGCCGGTGGACTGGTTTGAGCCGGTCACGGACGACATCTACCTCGCCGGCCCGGTGAAGAAGGATTAGTCGCGGCCCGATGGTCAAAAAGCGGCCCTTTATGGGCTGCTTTGCGCCGTATCTGGCGAAACCCGGAGCGCAAGCCAAAGAGAATGAGCGGCGATGGCACCCAATCCCTCCAGCGCGATTTTTAGTTATCTACTTTTTCCTTTCGCCCTTATTCGACTCTCTCAATCCGCGCAGCCAGCGGGCCGGGTTGCTGCAGCGCATCAATGCTGCCTTCGATCCGGCCCAGAGACACCAGGCCTCTTGCATAGCCGGAATCCCGGTAGAAAATCGCGAGGTTGCCCCAGGGCGCATAGTAAGTGATGTCACCGATGTCCGGATCGTAGCCGTCTGGCGCCTCGTCCGTAGACAGTCGGTCAGGGAGATCGGCCACCTTCTCGATGGCGTGGAAGTCCTCCAGGGACAGATCCAGCGGCAACATCCCGGAGAACTGGCGAGCCGCAGGCGTGTCCTCAAGTACGGCCGTCATCTCCTGGTTTTCGACGATGATGCGTATCTTCATGGTGTTCCCCTTGGGTTCGGAGTCTCCAGCCCAGACGCAGGCCGCCCCCAGTGCCAACACAGTAAGCGCGGTCGTCGTGATCTGCCGAAACCGGTGGCTCATGCTGTTTCGGTTCCCCGCGCTTCTCGCCCGCTCACCGGATCGATGCCGGGCCTTTCCCGCTCTTGGCTCGCCGCCCCACCCTGGCGCACGCGCACGATATCCGCCATCACGGCAAGCGCAATTTCCGCCGGGGTCTTGCTGCCAAGCGCCATGCCAATCGGCATGTGGATGCGCTCAATCTGCGCCGGGCTCAATCCGCCGGAGCGCGCCAGGCGTGCTGCCCGGGCCTGGGACGTGCGTTGCGAGCCCATGACGCCGATATAGAACGCCGGTGTCTTAACGGCGGCCATCATGGCGAGATCGTCAATCCGGGGATCGTGGGTCAACGCCACGATGGCAGTGGCGTCATGGCAGACGCCTTCGGAGACGATAAAAAGAGACGGCAAAATCGCCTGGAATTCGACACCGGAGTCCTCGAAAACGGCGCCCACACCATCGCGCGGGTCGCAGACGATCACCTCGAAACCGAGCGTTTGTGCGAAGCGGGCACAGACCTCGGAGACCGGCGAGACGCCGGCAATAATCAGCCGTGCGACCGGCCCGATACGAATGCGTACACTGCCGCCGTCCCGGGTTCGCTCGACCCGTCCTTCCAGGCGCCCTGTCGATTCCAGTGAGACCTTGCCGCTGGACAATTCCACCTGGCGCTCCAGGTCCCGCTGTCCGGCCATGGACGCCAGGATGGCCTGGAGGTGTGCCCGCGTCGACGCTCGGGGTTCCAGGCGCTCAACCAGAACCTCCAGGATACCGCCGCAGGGCAGCCGGACACGTGGCCGGTTGCCCTCGTTCTCATCGCCGTATCGAAGCACGCTGATCGGTTGGTCGAATTCGCCCTGGCCCAGCCGCTCGAGAAAGTCTTCCTCGACACACCCGCCGGAGAGCGAGCCAACGTGCCGGCCGTCGCTTCGGGCCACCATCATCGAGCCAGGCTCGCGTGGCGATGACCCGAAGGTCGCTAGCACGGTGCAGAGCCATAGAGACCCGCCTTCCTCGAGCCATTGCACGCCCTGCTCGATCACCTGGCGATCCAGTGGCTTCATGCTCACGCCGTGAGTTGACTGCCCACCGGCAGTTCCCGGATGCGTTTGCCCGACGCCGCGTAAATGGCATTACACAACGCAGGCGCTATGGGCGGTAGCCCTGGCTCACCCACGCCGCCGGGCGCGATATCGGGATTGTCGTTGATCAGGTGCGTCCGGATATTGCGCGGCGCATGCCGCATGCGGGCGAAATGGTATTGGTGGAAGTTGTCCTGCTGCACCTGGCCGCCCTGCAGGGTGATTTCACTCTGCAGGGCAATGCCGATGCCCATGATGCAGGCCCCTTCCAACTGGGAGCGAATCCGCTCCGGGTTCACCTGCGGGCCGCAGTCGAACGCCATGTCCACGTTATGGATGACGAGGTCGCCGGAGTCCGCCACTTCCACGTCGAATACCACTGCCGTGTAAGAGGCAAAACTCTGGTGGACGGCCAGCCCCAGTCCGCGGTTGGCGGGCATGTCCCGCCCCCAGCCGGCCTCGGCCGTGGCCTTCTCGACCACCGCGCGCATGCGCCCGATATCAATGGGGTAAAGGTCCGGGTTCTCGCCGTAGTTCCACTGCTCGCCGATGGACTCGGGGTCGATCTGGCGGTCCGGCCCCAGAAGTTCCAGCAGATAATCCCGATGATCGCGGCCCGCGGCTTCCGCCACTTCGGCGGCGAAGCTCTGGATCGCGAAGGCATGCGGCAGGTTGTAGACCGACCGGAACCAGCCGATGCGCACGTGGGCCGCGGCCGGCGGATTCTCCAATTGGAGCGCCGGGATGTCGAAGGGCATGGTGTTAAAGCCCATCCCCAGCTCGAAGCCGCCCTTGTGTTCGGGGTCCGGCCCGAACAGCGAGGTGATGCTCGGCGACAGCGTGCGATGGCGCCAGCCTACCGTCTTGCCGTTTGCATCCAGCCCCGCTTCCAGTCGATCCACGGACAGGGCGTGGAAATAGGAATGGTGCAGGTCATCCTCCCGGGTCCACTGCACGCGAACCGGCCGGCCTTCGAAGGCTTTCGCCAGGGACGCCGCTTCGAAGATGAAGTCCGGCTTGGATTTGCGACCGAAGCCCCCGCCCAGCAAGGTCACGTTGATGGTGACCGACTCGGGTTCCAGGCCCAGTTGCTTGGCCACGCCATCACGGGCCGCCTGGGGGTTCTGGACCGGGGCCCAGATTTCGGCTTTGCCGTCACGAAGCCGTGCCGTTGCAACCGGCGGCTCCATCGGAGCCTGCGCCAGGTGTGGCATGAAATAGGTCGCCTGGACGCTTTCGGAGGCGTTTTTCAGCGCGGTCCCGATATCGCCTTGCGTTCGGATCACCTTGCCCGGCGACTGGGCGCGCTGCTCCAGTTCCTGTCGAAAGGAGGCCGTGTCGTAGCGGGCGTTGTCGCCGGCGGATGTATTGTCCCACTCAATGTTGAGCGCATTGCGCCCCTGGATAGCCGCCCAGGTATTGCCGGCGATCACTGCAACCCCGCCCAGCGGCTGGAAACCACCGGGCTGGGTGGTGCCGTCGAGCTGTTGAACCCCAACGACGCCAGTCACCTGCTTAGCAGCGTCAGCTTCGACCTTGGCGACCTTGCCGCCGTAAACGGGCGGCCGGGCGATCACGGCGTAGAGCATGTCATCAAAATCCACGTCCGCACCGAAGATCGCCTGCCCCGAGACGATGTCCTCTCCGTCGATCGCCAGGGGGCGGCCCTGGTTCATAGCCGACGTGTTCTTGCCGATGTAGCGCCAGGCCTCGCGAGGTTTGAGTTCAAGCGTCTCCCGCTCCGGAACCGGCAGCTCGCGCGCCGCAACGGCCAGCTCGCCAAAGCCCAACTCCCGGCCGGACGGTGTATGCCGGACCACCTGCACATCGGCACTGCATTCGGCCACCGGCACCTGCCAGCGGTCCGCGGCCGCCTGTTCCAGCATCATGCGGGCCGCAGCGGCCGCACGGCGCATCGGGTCGAACCAGTGCCGCATGCTGCGCGAACCGTCGGTGTTCTGGTTGCCGTATTTGGCCTCGTCGCCGGGCGCCTGTTCGACGCGCACGCGGTCCCAGTCGGCACCGAGCTCGTCGGCCGCCACCATCACCAGACTCGTGCGGATGCCCTGGCCCATTTCCGCGCGGTGATTGACGATGGTCACCGTGCCGTCCTCATCGATGCGGATAAAGACGTTGGGATCATCCACCCAGCCGTGAGGCATGGCGTCCGCGCCATACTGCGCCTCCTGCGCCGAGGCGACGCCCCACTTGGCGGCCAGCACAAAGGCGCTGCTTGCCGCGAGTCCCTTGAGAAAGCTGCGACGGCTGACGTTCTCGACGATCAGGTTATCGGAGGATGAGCTCATGCCTTTTCCTCCCCTGCGTCTGCGGCCAGGTGAATGGCCTCCCGAATCCGGGTGTAGGTGCCGCAGCGGCACAGGTTGCCGCTCATGGCGTCGTCGATCTCGGCGTCGGTCGGGTTGGCATTCTGTTTCAGCAGGCCCGTGGCGCTCATGATCTGGCCACCCTGGCAATAGCCGCACTGGGCCACCCCGAGATCCAACCACGCCTCCTGTACACGGCGTCCCACCGGATCCTCGCCAATGGCGTCGATCGTCGTGATGGCCTTGCCCTGGGCAAAGGACACCGGCGTGACGCACGAACGCATGGCCTGTCCGTCGATGTGGATGGTGCAGGCCCCACAAAGCGCCATGCCGCACCCGAATTTGGTGCCCCGCAAACGCACCACGTCCCGAAGCGCCCAAAGCAATGGCATGTCGTCGGGCACATCCAGCTCGTGCGATTGCCCGTTCACGATCAACGTCTTCATTGGCTCTCTCCGTCTTTATATTCTTCTGCCCGCTTAACGTTCTTCTTAAAGTAGGAACGGACTCAGCGTTCAGCAAAGACTTTCTTGAACACCGGCAAGGCGGAAAACACGTTCGGCCAGCCCGCGTAGTAAGCCAGTTGCGTGAGCACCTCGGACGCCTCGTCCTGCGTCAGGCCGTTGTCCATCGCCCGGTTCAGGTGAAACGGCACCTGCTCCACCTTGCCCGCCGCCACCAGCGCGCTGACGGTGACCAGGCTTCGATTCCTCGGGGACAGCCCCGGCCGGAGCCAAAGATCCAGAAACAGGGCTTCGGTCGTGTAATGAACCACGCCCGGCGATACATCGCCGTAGAGGTTGTCAACGTATTCCCGGCGCTTGGCTTCGGCCTCTTTATCCAGCGGAAGCAGCTCCGGGGATGCGGACGGGAGCTGGTCGGCGGTAATTCCCCGATCCTCGAAAATCCTATAGGCGACCCCAACGGCGGTATTGGCATTAGGCCAGCCCGAGTAGAACGCCAGGTGCGTGATGGTTTCCGAGACTTCGGCGGGCTTGACTCCGTTATCCAGGGCCCGATTGATGTGGTAAGGCAGCTCGATCACCTGATTTCGGGCGATCAGCGCGGCGATCGTCACCAGGCTCCGATCGCGCTGGGACAGCCCTTCCCGCTCCCAGACCTCATCCAGAAGCAGGTTCCTGGTGTAGGCTGCCAGAGCCGGTGAGACGGCACTGACTTCGTCAGGCGTTGGTACCCGTTGCGGCAGTTCCATGAACGGACCCGCCTCGGGCTCTTCCGCCCAGGATGGCCCGGCCAGAAGAAGTAGCGACATCGGCAGTACGGCAAGCATGTTTTTCATTGGGCATCTCTTATTTGCGATCCGCTTATCGGAGGAGAAGACTGGCTGGCGGCGCAATGGGGCATGGCCAGAGGGCCGCCACCGGAGAGTAAATGCAGTCAGGCTGGCGTCAGTCCAGGTACTGCTCGTCGCTTACCTGCTCCATCCATTCCACGTTGCTGCCCTCCTTCGCCTCCTGGATGGCGATATGCTGCATCGCGTTTTCCGAAGACGCGCCATGCCAATGCTTTACGCCCGGCGGTGTCCAGACCACATCACCGGGTTTGATCTCAATCTTTTCGCCGCCTTCCTGCTGAACCCAGCCCACACCCTGGGTAACCACCAGTGTTTGCCCCAGCGGGTGGGTGTGCCAGGCGGAGCGCGCGCCGGGATCAAAGGAGACGTACGCGGCAGATACCCGCGACGGGGCTTCGGGGTTCTGCAGTCGGTCCACTCGGGCGTGGCCGGTGAAGTACTGATCCGGTCCAATGAACGTCTCCTGCGAGCCATTCGGCTTAACCACCATCGTGGCAGCGGAGTCCTCCGCAAAGGCGCCGGCAGATGTCATGGAACAGGCAATGGCCGTTGCTGCTGCCAGTTTTTTCATAAGAACTCTCCCCAGGGTATTGGTCGGGACACATTGGTTGATCGCTCCGGCCACGCGCACGGGCGCTGCCCGGAACCGTTTCAAAAGACAGCTGATAGTTTTATCAAAGAGGAGGACGCCGATTAACGAGGGTATATCGAATGCACCAATGCAACAGATTCATTAATCAAGCGCGCTATAACAGCTATGATGAATAATCGGCCGCCCGCACCGACCCGAAACAGACTGAGGATTCGATGGCACAGGAAGGTTATAGCGACCTATTGGCGTTCATTGCTGTGGCGCGGCAAAGAAGCTTTACCCGCGCCGCGGCACAGCTCGGGCTGTCACAATCGGCCTTGAGCCATCGAGTGCGGGGGCTTGAGGAACGGCTGGGCCTTCGCTTGCTCACACGGACGACGCGCAGTGTTTCGCCAACCGATGCCGGCGAGCGACTGCTCCAGAAAGTGGCGCCGAAATTCGAGGAAATCGAAGAAGATCTGGCCAACCTGGAGGAGTTTCGGGATACACCGGCTGGCAAAGTCCGGATTACGGCGACGGACCACGCGGCACGTAACGTGCTCTGGCCCAAACTCTCGAAAGTGCTTCACGAATACCCTGACCTGGAGGTCGAGATCACCATCGATTACGGCCTGGCCGACATTGTGGCGGAACGCTACGACATGGGCGTTCGCCTTGGCGGACAGGTTGCCAAGGATATGATTGCGGTCCGGATCGCGCCCGACCTGAGGATGGCCATTGTTGGCGCGCCGGAATACCTCGACGGAAAACCTCCGCCCCGCACGCCGGAGGATCTCACCAGCCATAACTGTATTAATCTGCGACTGCCCACCAAAGGCGGCCTGATGGCCTGGAAGCTCCGCCAGGGAGACCGGGAACTGAGTGTACGCGTTAGCGGCCAGCTGACGTTCAATAACTCCTACCAGATGCTCGATGCCGCGCTGGAGGGCTACGGCCTGGCGTACCTGCCCGACGATGTCGTGGGCCCGTATGTCACCGAGGGACGGTTGCAATACGTGCTGGAGGACTGGTTCCCGACGCATCCCGGGCTGCACGTCTTCTACCCTCACCGCAAACAGTCGTCGCCGGCGCTGGCCGTCCTCGTGGATGCGTTGAGATACGACGCCTGATGCCCGGACCGGGTGGCGTCAAACCCACGAAAACATGGCTCCGACATCAGGCCGGCTCACCAGTCGGTGAACCGGCCTGCCCCGAGCGCATTAGATCGGCTGTGCCGTCGGACGGAACAGGATCTCGTTAACGTCCACGTCGTCCGGCTCGCTCATGGCGAAGGCCACCATGCGGGCGAAGCTTTCCGGCGGGATCGCAATCTGGCTGACGAAATCCTGGGTCTGCTCCCGGATTTCCTGGTCACTGATGTGGTCAAGGAGCTCGGTGGCAACGGCACCCGGTGACAGAACGGTCGTGCGGATATTGTACGGCTTCACTTCCTGACGCAGCCCTTCGGACAGCGCACGAACGCCGAATTTAGTGGCGCAGTAGACGGACGCGTCAGGTCCGAGTTTGTGCCCGTATACGGAAGACACGTTAAAGATGTGGCCGGATTTCTGCGCCTTCATATGAGGCAAAGCGGCGCCAATGCCGTAGAGGGTGCCCTTCAGGTTGACGTCAATCATCTGCTCCCACTCGTCAAATTTCAGGTCCTCGAGCGGAGCCAGCGGCATCAACCCGGCGATGTTCAGCATCGCATCAACGCGGCCGAAGGTCTCAACCGCTACATCAACCAGATTCTGGACCTGTGCACGATCGGCCACGTCAGTCTGGACCGCCTTGGCCTGGAAGCCCGCCTCGGTCAGTTCCGCGGCGAGCGCCTCGATACGCTCCAGGCGGCGGGCGCCCAGCACGACCGATGCGCCACGTTCCGCCAGCAAACGTGCGGTGGCTTCCCCGCAACCGCTGCTGGCTCCGGTGATGACGGCCACTTTCCCCTGAATATTGTCGCTCATGATGTCCTCCTGTTCAGGCTCACTGTTTATCAACAGGATTGATCGTAGAGTCGACAAATCCCGGGATATAGGGGGTTAAAGTGGTCGCAGCTATGCATCGTATTCATCAATGGTGCTTTTGATGGTCGCGCCTACTCGCGATAGTGCAGGCGATCAATCACCAGCCGGAACGCGGAACTGATCTGGCGACGTCCCGAATAACACAGGTGATAGCCCTCAAAGGGCGGGCACCAATCCGCCAGAACCCGGCGCAGGGTTCCGTCCCGGATATCGTCGACGACCTCCGGCTCCGTAACGAACGCAATGCCATGTCCCTCCTTCGCGGCGTCGATGCAGATGTCGCTCTCACTGAAGACAAACGGGCCGGACACCTTCTTCACGATCTCTTCGCCGTCTTTCTCGAACTCCCAGTCGTAGGGCGACGCATGGGAGTGGAACCGCAGCTGCAGACAAGCGTGATCGTCAAGGTCGGTGGGATGCTCGGGGACGCCGCGTTCACGGAAGTACTCCGGCGACGCTACCGCCACCATTCGAATGGGCGGACCAACCCGAACGGCAATCATGTCGGGGCTGACGAACTCCCTGAGCCGGATGCCGGCATCGAAACGGTTTTCGGCCAGATCGGTCAGTCGGCTTTCCAGGTTCAGTTCGATCTGAACCTCGGGGTAATCGCGGACAATCTTCGACAACTTCGGCCAGAGCACCCGCGCGCCCGCCTTACTGGCGGACAACCGCACCAGGCCCCGTGGCGCATCGCCCAGCATGCGGATTTCCTCAATGCGGGCGTTAATCTCGCCGAAACTGGGCCGCAGGGTCGCCAACAGCTTCTCGCCCGCGTCCGTCGTCGACACCCGCCGGGACGTACGATTGAGCAGTTTAACCCCGACTGAGGCTTCCAGCCGGCGCACGGAATGACTGACGGCGGACTGCGATAGCCCCAGGCGTACCGATGCCCGGGTAAAGCTGCTTTCCTCGGCCACGGTCATGAACACGGAGAGATCGCCCAGTTCTTCACGCATCATTTATCACTCATTTGGCATGATTGCCTACCTTAAACGATCTCCAACGGCTTAAGAACGCCAAATTGATGCACTGAATTCATAGGCCCCATCGTCCGGCGGCGGTTGTTGGTAAAGGGCGACAAGACTAGTGTCCGTCCGGCTAATTCGATGACCGACGACTACCCGGGAGTGCAATGACGAGTTCAAATCAAACGTTGGCCACGGGCGGCTCAACGAGCGCGTGGAGTGCCGTCTTTTCCATGTCGCTCTGTGTGGCGCTCCTGATCGCTTCGGAGTTTATGCCTGTCAGCCTCCTGACACCGATCGCCGAAGGCCTGGGGGCCAGCGAAGGCCAAACGGGCCAGGCAATCTCGGTCAGCGGCTTTTTCGCGGTGATGGCCAGCCTACTGATGACAACGGTGGCCGGCCGTCTCAATCGCAAGGTGATATTGCTGTCGATGACGGCACTGATGCTCTTCTCGCTGGTCCTGATCGCCAGCGCACCGAACTTCGCCGCACTGATGCTGGCACGGGCTCTGCTCGGAATCAGCATCGGCGGATTCTGGGCCCTCGGCACGGCGGTCATCATGCGGCTGGTGCCGCCGGAGTTCGTGTCTCGCGCGCTCTCCGTGATGTTCACCGGGCAGGCGGTGGCGGCTGCCTTCGCTGCACCGCTGGGCAGCTACCTCGGAGGTTTTATGGGCTGGCGCGGCGTTTTCTGGCTTCTGGTGCCGCTGGTTGCCATCAACCTGGTCTGGCAGTGGGTATCACTGCCCTCGCTGCCGGCTAATCAGCGACAGACCATCGGCACGCTGATTCACGTTCTCAAACGCCCCTATTTCGCCCGGGGCATGGCCGCCACGATGTTCACGTTCGCCGGCGCTTTCGCCATGTTTACGTATCTCAGACCCTTTCTTGAAACCGTCACCCAAGTGAACGTGACGGTCCTGTCCATTCTGTTATTGGTACTTGGCTTTATGGGGTTTGCGGGCACGTGGTTGGGCGGAAAGTTCTCGACCCGTCACGCCATACGGCTGCTCCAGTTGATGCCGTTGACGATGGGGCTCGTCACTCTGGGGCTGATCGAATTCGGGGAGCTGGTGTTGGTCACCGGTCTACTCCTGGCGGTCTGGGGTGCCTTGAACAATGCCATCCCCATCAGCTGGATGACCTGGCTTTCGCAGAACGTCGATGACGCACCGGAGGCTGCCGGCAGCCTGATCGTTGCCACCATCCAGGCCTCGATTCTTTTGGGCGCAGCGTTTGGCGGGTTTCTGCTGGACCACGTGGGTATCGCCGCCACGTTCGTTGGCAGCGCGGCGCTCTCCGGTATCGCGGTGCTCCTGGTCGGTTCCGGTCGAGGGCTTCTCAAGGCGTCCTGACCCTGAGTTTCAACGCTGGAGTCTGCACTGCGGGGCTGCCTCAGGAAGACAACCCAAACCTCGAGCCATGTTCGCCCCACTCCGAATCCGGGACAATCACGATCTTGCCCAGGTAACCGCTGCCCCGGTTGACGAAGTAACGCTCCGCCTCATGCAGGTCGGAGAGTTTGAACGCCGCATGCAGCACCGGTTTGAGTTGGCCACCGCGGATCCAGGCGACCAGCTGCTCCGCTTCCTCACGGGTGCCATGGGATACGCCGAAGATCTGGACCTGGTACAGGTAAATGCGCGTCCACATGATTTCGGACAGATTGCCGGCGCTGGCCCCGGCGATGCTGAGCCTGGGGTAGTCGCCGCGGGCGCTCATGTCGAAGATCATGGTGTCGATGAAGCGGTCGGTCATCTCGCCGCCGGCCAGGTCCATCACCGCGTCAATGGGCGCGCCTTCGGTGACGGCTTTCACCCGTTCCTCGAACGCGTCCATATCGGATCGATCCAGCACCGCCTCGGCCCCCAGGGCCTTTAGCGCCTCGGCCTTGCTCTGCTGGCTGAGCGCGTATGGAATGGCGCCGACGATCCGGCACAGTTGGATGAGCGCCGTCCCCACGCCGCCACTGGCGCCGGTAACCAGCACCCGCTCGCCCTGCTTGATGCGGGCCGAGGTCATCATGTGGTAGGCGGTCTGGTAAGAACACATGCCCATGGACGCCAGCTCGGCATCGGCCAGCTCGGGGTTAGGCACATGGTGAAACTGGTCGGAAGGCAGGGCCACGTATTCGGCGAAGCCACCGTCAGCGCCGTGGCCGTAATAATCCGGCGTCAGATTGATGTCGCGCCGGTCGTCGGCGTAGATGTTGAAATCCAGCAGGCCCCGCTCGCCCATGCGGGAGGCATCAACGCCCTCACCCACGGCAACCACCTGGCCGACGATGTCGGCGCCCTGGATACGTGGAAAGGTCAGCGTCGGTTCGCCCCCCATGGCGAAAGACGTCACGTCGCCCTTGTCCTTGGTCGGGTAAAGGCCCTCACGCGCCTTTCGGTCCGTGTTGTTCTTGGCGGTCGCCGTCACTTTCACCAGCACCTGGCCCGGCTTGGGTTTGGGCGTCGGCGTATCCTGGTAAACCAGCTTGTCCACGTCACCGTGGCCTGTCAGCACCATGGCTTTCATGGTTTCCGGAATCACGGGGTTGCTCATCGTGAAGCACCTTTTATCGCTGTCGTCGCTGTCGTCGCTGTCGTCGCTGTCGTCGCTGTCGTCGCTGTCGTCGCTGTCGAGAGACATGAGAGGGTCCTTTTCAGACCTTAGCAAACCCGTGATTGGGTGCCTACGCCCATGAACGTTCGCGGTGTCGATCATCCTGCCCGTCAGCGTTTACCCTGCTTTACTATCGCCCGGGAACGTTGCATTCCGATAGCATGTAACCCATATCTGCCGTACATCCACGCCGGAACCCGACGAATGGCCGACCTTCGCAAACTCGACTTCAACCTGCTCAAAACCTTTGATGTCCTGATCGATGAACTCAGTGTTACCCGAGCCGCAGAAAGGCTGGCGCTCACGCAGCCGGCCGTCAGCGGCATGCTGACTCGTCTGCGCCAGAGTTTCGATGATCCGCTTTTCGTTCGAGCTCAGCACGGCGTTGTCCCCACCACGCGGGCACTGGAGCTGGCCCAGCCCATTAAAGCGGTGCTGTCCGATATCGAAAAATTGCTCCAGCCGGTAGCCTTCGACCCTAAAAGCGTTCAGATGCCCCTCACCATTGCGGCAACGGATTACGCGTTACGCGCGGTTGTCGTTCCGTTTCTGGAGCGGCTGCGGTCGCTCGCTCCCGGCATACGCGTGGCCGCACGGGCCCTCGACCATTCAAAGATTCAGGGGCAGTTCGAACGCGGTGAAGTGGATCTGGCTCTGATGACGCCAGAAAGCGCACCGGCAGACTTGCGCGCCAGGCACCTGTTTGATGAGAGGTATGTCTGTATCTTGCGCGAAGACCACGAGATGGCCCGTGAAACTCTGTCGCTGGACGATTTCTGTTCGCTCGATCACGCGCTGGTTTCGTTTGAAGGCGGATTCAGCGGAATAACCGACACGATGCTGCAGGAATTGGGACGCGAGCGGCGGATCGCCTTTTCCGTACCCAGCTTTCTGGTCCTGCTCGAAGCCCTGCGTGTCAGCGACCTGGTTGCCGTGGTGCCCTATCGGCTGGTCAAGGAGGAGCCTGGCCTGTCATTGCTTGAGCCCCCAATCCCCATCCCCGGTTTCTCCAAGGTATTGGCCTGGCATGAACGCACCCACCGGGATCCTGTCCACCAATGGGTGCGCAACTTGCTGGCCGAGCTCTTCGAGGAGCGTCAGCAGGCGACCGATTAGATCGTGGCTTGTTCCTTCGCGACACGAATCAGGCCATCCAGCCATTCCTGGTGGGCGTTAAGCATTGGGTTGGGACTGGTCGCAGCCAGCTCCTGCGCTGGCTGCCCAACCTGGGTTTCCTGAGTCAAAACCCGTACCCGGCCGCCCGGCAAATCTTCTAGCAGCCAGGCGTGATGGACATCAAGGCGCTCGGCCTCGTTTCCGTCGACCCAGCCATGCCAGGCGACACGCGCCGGCTGATCGCCGCGTGGGGCAACGTACTCAACAACCTCGGATTCGACTGGGAAGCCGAACGTGGTGAAACGGAAACGCGCACCGTCGCTCAATTCCGGCCCGCTGGCATCATGAAAACGGATCTCGAAGGCATTGCTGTAGTAGGTCGGCCAGGCGTTGGTATTCACCAGATAGGGCCAGACATCGGCCACACTCAGCCCGGCGACGATGACTTCGTTGGATACAAAATTATCGGTGGTTCCCGGCAGGTAATTTTCCGGCCAGACAATATCAGCCATGGCTCATCTCCTCAGTCGTTTGGATCGCAAATCATCGATCGGGCTTAATCAACCCGACAGCTGGGGAGTATTCTGGCCAGGCGCCTGATATCAGTCCAAATGCATTGCTTGATATAGCCCATCATCTTGCCTGATATCTGGGGGCCCATAACCCGCTCAGGACGCCAGTCACGCCGGTGGCGAACTCTCCGCCAGGCGCTGTTTGAGGTATTCGGACGCATATCGCGCTCGCGCCGACAGCGGCCACTCCGCACGGGAAATCAGCCAGAGGGAATCCACCACATCCCGTTCAAAGGTCACCACCTCAATCGCGTCGTTCCTCGCAAAAGCCTGTCGCGCGTATCGGGGAAGGATTGTGAAACCGATTCCCCGCGCGACCGGCTCCAGGATCAGCCCAACCTGGTTGATAAAGCCCCGCACCGGGATATTGCGAATGCCGGGCTCGCCGGGGAAACAGCGGCTCAACAGGCGCGTTGCCATCGCGCGTCCGTCCGGATGATCGATGAACCCCAGCTGCACCAGATCGGACCATTCCCGGATGGCTTTGCCGGCCGGCACCACCAGTTCCAGTGGTTCCTCGGCAAAATGGCAGGAAGCCAGATGCGGATCGTCGGGTTTCACGGTGACCAACCCCATTTCAAAGCGGTTTTCGAGCACGGCTTCCAGCACTTCCGAGTCCGGCGCAAAACGATGACGAATCACCAGACCCGGGTGCTCCTGCTGCAGGTCGAGCAACAGAGGATAGAGGGACAACCCACTGCTGCCCGGCGTAACCAGGCTTACTTCGCCATGGGTTTTGTCGCCTTCGGACAACCGCAGCTGAAGGCGCTTGTCGGCCCGCTCCAGTTCTTCGCAGTAAGCCAGCAGCGCGTGTCCCGCCGGGGTCAGGTCCATTTGCCGCGCCTGCCGGATCAACAGAGGCCCCAACCGATCCTCCAGATGCCGGATATGCTGACTGACAGCCGCCTGGGTCAGGCCCAACTGATCCGCGGTGCGGGTGAAGTTACCCAGCTCCGCCAGTACCGCGAACGAACGCAACCATTGTGGACTTAGCATAAGAAACTGTTATCAACTATATAAGTGGTCGTCTGTTTATATTATACATCGCGAAACCTACTCTGGTCAGACACGTTCCAGAGGAGTTTTAACGATGAGTACGACCTATCCGCGCAGCTTTTCCCATATCGGCCTGTCGGTCACGGATCTCGAAGCCGCCGTCAAGTTCTATACCGAGGTTCTGGGCTGGTACCTGATCATGCCGCCGACCACCATCGAGGAAGATGACAGCGCCATTGGCGTGATGTGCACGGATGTCTTCGGTGCCGGTTGGAGCTCGTTCCGCATCGCGCACCTGTCCACCGGCGATCGCATCGGCGTGGAGATCTTCGAGTTCAACAACGCCGAGAAGCCGGAGAACAATTTCGAGTACTGGAAAACCGGCGTCTTCCATTTCTGCGTTCAGGACCCCGACGTGGAAGGCCTGGCGGAAAAAATCGTTGCCGCCGGCGGCAAGCAGCGCATGCCGGTGCGCGAGTACTTCCCGGGCGAGAAGCCGTATCGCATGGTCTACATGGAAGACCCGTTCGGCAACATCCTGGAAATCTACAGCCACAGCTATGAACTGACCTATTCGGCGGGCGCCTACGAGTAAATCAAGAATGCCGGGTCGACACCGGGCCCGGCGACAGCCGATCTAACCACCGAGGTTCGCATGTCTCAAATCAATGACATTCCCGACCATTACCCGGCCTGGACATGGCAGATGCAGGATGAGCCAAAGGACCTGGCGTTGAAGAACACGGTCACCGTACCGCTGGCAAAGGGCGACGTCCTGGTCCGCAACGCCGTGATCGGTCTCAACCCGGTAGACTGGAAAGTGCTCACCGGCGCCCTGGTGAACTGGGAGGCGGGCAAAGTGCCCGGGGTCGACGGCGCAGGCACGGTGGTTGCCGTGGGCGACGGCGTCTCCGGGAACTGGGTCGGGCGCCGCGTGGCGTACCACCAGAGCCTTGCCCTACCCGGCAGCTTCGCCGCCTATACGCCGGTGCCGGCCCGCGCGCTGATGCCGATACCCGACGCCCTCGACTTTCACACGGCAGCGAGCTTTCCATGCCCGGGGCTGACAGCCTGGCAGGCGCTTGGCAAGATCCCCGCCTCTTCCGGTGCACGGATCCTGATCAGTGGCGCCGGCGGTGCCGTGGGCCACTTTCTGGTCCAGTTGGCGGTTGCGCGCGGCTTCGATGTCTCGGTCCTGTGCAATGCCCGTCACTGGGAGCGCTTGCGTTCACTCGGCGCGAGCAACGCACGGCACGGTCCGCTTGCCGACGACAACGAGCTGCCAGAAGCGCTCCAGGGTCGCTTCCACGCCGTGATCGACGCGGTCAACAGCCAACACGCGGAGCGGCTCGTCCCGGCTCTCCAGGCAAACGGACATCTCGTCTGTATCGAAGGAAGACTGGAGAACTGGCCCAACCCGCCCTTTGGCCAAGCCCTGTCCCTGCATGAAGTCGCCCTGGGCGCCCTTCACAACCATGGCAATGACGAGGCATGGCACCAGTTGACCCAAGCCGGCGAAGAGCTGCTCCAGGCGATGGCCGACAAGCAACTGCAGCCGGAAACCCGCCACATCCGTCCGTTCAGTGAACTGCCAGCCTGGCTCGATGCCCTCAAGCATCGGCAGTTCAGTGGCAAGGCATTGGTTGAGCTGTGAACGATTCAGTGCGCAACACGCCAGCCGTTTTACCCAATCCCCACTTTGATGGAGCAACATCGATGGCAACTCTTTTCGATACCTACGACCTGTCCGGTCTCCTGCTGAAAAACCGCGTTGTGATGGCGCCCATGACGCGCGCCCGGGCGCCGGGTTACGTTCCCAATGCGGAGATGGTGCGTTACTACGGCCAGCGGGCCAGTGCCGGTCTGATCGTGACCGAAGGCACGCCCATTTCCCGCGAGGGCAACGGTTTTGTGGATTGCCCGGGCATCTGGAGCGATGAGCAGATAGCGGGCTGGGCCACAGTCACCGATCGCGTCCATGATCTGGGCGGCTCGATCTTCACGCAGATCTGGCACGTGGGCCGGATGTCACACGTGTCGCTGCAGGAAGGCGGCAAAGCGCCGGTCAGCGCCACCACACAGCAGGCGGAGCATTCCGCCGCCTTCGGCTACAACGCCAATGGCCAGGCCGACTTCGTCACCGCCAGCAAGCCCCACGCTTTGTCGACCACCGAAGCCGAGCGCGTGATCGATGACTTTGCCCGGGCCGCGGCCAATGCCGCCGAGGCGGGATTCGATGGCGTGGAGGTTCACGGCGCCAACGGCTACCTCGTCGAACAGTTCATCAACGGCGCCGTTAATGACCGTACCGACCGCTTCGGCGGCGACAGCGTCGAGAACCGGGCCCGCTTCGCTCTCGAAGTGGTTGATGCCTGCATTGCCGAGCTGGGCGCCTCGCGCGTTGGCATTCGCCTGTCGCCGTTCGGTCGTCTGCACGATCTGGGGGATTTTGACGGGGAGGAGGAAACGTTCCTCTACCTGGCTCGTGAACTGGGCAAGCGCAACATTGCCTACGTCCACATCATGGACCAGGCCAGCCGTGGAGCACCGGCCATGCCGGAGGGCTTCCTCGCCAAATTCCGCGAGGCTTATAACGGTACGCTGATTCTGGCGGGTGGACTGGATAAGGCCAAAGCCGGCGAGTTGATCGACGCCGGCCTGATTGACCTGGCCGCTTTCGGCGCGCCCTTTGTATCCAATCCGGATCTGGTGGAGCGCTTCCGTCACGACTGGCCTGTCGCCGAGCCGGACAAAAGCCTCTTCTACGGCGGCGATGCACGGGGGTATACCGACTACAAGCCGTATACCGCGGCCTGAGGCCGAGCGCGGCGACCCCGACCTGTCGGGTCGCCGCGTTCCAACGATGCATCATCCCTTCGTGAGTCAATGAATCCCTGATCCGCTGGCCCGTGTTTTCACGGGCACCACAGACGCCTTTTGGTTCCCGCGGATCAAGGCCACTCTTGGCCTTGGGTCTGGCTTTCGCCCGGCATCAGGCCCCACCTCCAAAGCACGACCGCAGACTCCCGGCAATCGATGTCAGCAGCTCTGGATAGAGGTCGGCGCCGGCCGTGAGATCGGATCCCAACGGATCGATGACGGCTGAGGTCTTCACGCCGGTATCTCCAAACACGCTGCGGACAATGCCCGGATTGTACTGGGGTTCGGTGAATACGCAGCTGACCTTCAAGTCGGACACCAGGCCCCGTATCTCGTCGATCCGGGCAGGACTGGGTTTCGAGGCGTCACCGATTGAGATGGCGCCGGCCGCGGCGATGCCAAATCGCTTCTCGAAGTACTGATAGGCATCGTGGAAGACGATGAACTGCTGGGCGCCCAACTCATCGATGGTCGCCTGAACGTCGGCCATCACCGCGTCGATTTTTTTCTTGCCGGCCTCGGCGTTGCGTGCGTAGACCGCCGCATGCTCGGGATCCTCCTGGGAGAGCGCCCCGGCGATGGCATCCAGCCACACCCTGCCGTTCACCGGGTCCAGCCAGGCGTGGGGGTCCAGCCCGTCGTGATGATGGTGATGTTCCTCGCCCTGGTGTTCATCGTCATGCTGCTCGTCGTCATGGTGTTCCTCTCCCTCGTGTTCGCCATGATGCTCGTGGGATTCGAACGTGGCACCTTTGCGAAAGGCGTAGGTCGTCGTGCCCGGCACCTCGAGCAACTCAACGACATCGGCATCACCAGAGAGGTTTTCCAGCGATCCCTCGAGCCACGGGGTCAATGGCTCACCCACCCAGAACACCACATCCGCCTGTTGCAGCGATTCGGCTTCCGAAGGACTGAGTGAATAGGTGTGAGGCGAAGCGCCGGACTGGACCAGCAGCTCGGGCGAGCCCACGCCCGTCATGACCTGGGAGACCAGTGACTGAATCGGCGCGATATCCGCGACGACTTTAGGCACGGCGGCGCTGGCGCCGACCGGGATAAGCAGACTGCTGACGGCACACGTAAACAAACGGCTAAGTTTCAAGGTTCCAATCTCCTGACACAGTAATGTTGACGTTTAAGTGTTATGTTATAACATACTTAAAAATTCGGAATGAGGCGAGTGACGGTGTTGACCTGTGATCAATCGACGGTCCGGACTGACGCACTGAAGCGTGCGGAGAACGTCTGCGCCCATGAGAAAGCGCATTTCACGACCATTCGTCGGCGCACCCTGGAAACCCTGCTGCATTCACCGTTTGCACTGAGTGCCTATGGCGTCCAGGCGCAGATGAAACAAGACGGCGTCAACCTAAAGGCACCGACGATCTATCGGGCCCTGCACTTCCTGACAGCCATGGGGTTCGCGCACCGGATCGAGAGTCTGAATGCCTTTATAGCCTGCACATGCGGGGACCATCCGGGGCACCTTCCCGGTT
This sequence comes from Marinobacter sp. JSM 1782161, assembly GCF_011421605.1. Taxonomy (NCBI): domain Bacteria; kingdom Pseudomonadati; phylum Pseudomonadota; class Gammaproteobacteria; order Pseudomonadales; family Marinobacteraceae; genus Marinobacter; species Marinobacter sp. JSM 1782161. Next base: position 586,386 of record NZ_WSSA01000002.1, on the reverse strand, counting down.
TTTCCATTTGCCGGCAGTGCGGCCTGGTCACCGAAATGGCGCTTTCCGAATCCCTGCATCGGTCGTTGGAACTTTCCGGTCACGGCTTTCACGTTGAACGGACGGTTTTCGAGATCATCGGACTGTGTGAAACCTGCCTCCAGTCGGAGAAAGAATGAGCTTGATCAGTATGGACGGGCTGTCGATCCGGTTTGCCGGAAACACGCTCCTGCACGACGTGAACCTGGCGGTCGATCACCGCGAAATTGTCGCGATTCTCGGGCCGAACGGTTCCGGAAAAACGACCCTGCTGCGTACCTTGATCGGTGCCATGTCGCCATCGTCGGGAACGATCTGGCGGCAGCCGGGTATCCGGCTCGGCTATGTACCGCAGCGCCTGTACATCGACGATACCCTGCCGATGACCGTGAACCGCTTCCTTTGCCTCCCCAAACGTCATTCCGCCGGAAAAGTCGCCAACGCGCTGGCAACCGCCGGACTTGAGGCCCACGGCAAGCAGCAGTTGGCCACATTGTCCGGCGGGCAGTTCCAGCGGGCGCTTCTGGCCCGCGCGCTATTGGACGAGCCGGATCTGCTGTTGCTGGACGAAGCCACCCGGGGCCTTGATTTTGCCGGCGCCAAAGCGTTCTACCAGCAGATCGACCGGGTGCGTGATGCCTTCAACTGCGGGGTCTTGCTGATCAGCCACGAGCTGAACAGCGTCATGCAGGTCGCCGACCGGGTTATTTGCCTGAAAGATACGATTCGCTGCGAAGGTTCGCCGGAACAGGTGGCCGGCTCCGAGGCATACCGCACCCTGTTCGGGATCGATCAACAGGCCGGGCCCGAACACCTGGCGGGGGGCGATGGGCCGGGCAGCCGCGCTCCGGTCTACCACCTCCACCCGGTCGCAAACGCGGACAAGGGGCGTCAGGATGCTCGATGATTTCATGGTCCGGGCGACGCTCGCCGGCCTCGGCGTGGCCATTGCCGCCGCCCCGCTGGGTTGTTTCGTGGTGTGGCGGCGCATGGCGTATTTCGGCGATGCTACGGCCCACGCCGCGGTGCTCGGGGTGGCCCTGTCACTGGCGCTGTCCACGCCGATCTTCGGCGGTGTGCTGGTTGTTGCGCTGATCATGGCGCTGCTGGTGTCGTTCCTGAGCGACCGCGGCTACGCGATGGATACCCTGTTGGGCGTCATGGCCCATTCCGCCCTGGCCTTCGGGCTGGTGGCCGTCTCCTTCCTGCAGGGGATCCGCATCGACCTGATGGCCTACCTGTTTGGCGATATCCTGGCGGTCGGGCCTGAGGATCTGGCGGTGATCTGGGGCGGCGCGGCGCTGGTGATCTTTCTGCTGGTCATTCGCTGGTCGGCGCTGCTGACGACGACGCTGAATCCCGATATGGCTTACGCCAGCAACCTGTCCCCCAAACGCGAGCAGCTCATTCTGACGCTATCGCTGGCCATTGTGGTGGCCGTTGCGATCAAGGTGGTGGGCGTCCTGCTGATTGCTTCCATGTTGCTGCTGCCGGCCGCCTCGGCCCGGCCTCTGAGCCGAACGCCGGAATCCATGGCCCTGCTGGCGGTGGTCTTCGGGTGCGTGGCGTCGGTCTCCGGACTGCGCGCGTCCTATGCGATGGACACACCGACCGGGCCCACCATTGTCTGCGTCGCGGCCCTGCTCTTCGCCGCCACAGGCTGCATCCGCCTCTGTCTGCGCCAATACCGATCACCGGGGCAGCGCCGTCACCCCTGACGCCATAAGCGGTGCTCCACAACACGTCAGCCTACGAGGCCAAAATGATTCGCAAAAACCCCAGCGGCGATCTGCCGCAAGTGCATCCCCAGTCCTTCATCGACCCGACGGCCATCCTCTGCGGCAAGGTGATCGTCGAAGAAAACGTCTTCATTGGTCCCTACGCCGTCATTCGGGCTGATGAAGTGGATGCCGACGGCCGCATCGAGCCGATCGTCATCGGTGCCCATTCCAACATCCAGGATGGCGTGGTCATCCACTCGAAGTCCGGCGCCGCCGTGACGATCGGGCAAAACACCTCCGTCGCTCACCGGGCCATCGTTCACGGCCCCTGCATCGTGGGAAGTTCCACCTTCATCGGCTTCAACAGCGTTCTGTTCAACTGCTCCATTGGCGATGGCTGCGTCGTCCGGCATAACGCGGTTGTCGACGGATGCGACCTGCCGGCCCGCTTCTACGTGCCGTCCACCGCCCGGATCGGCCCCGAGACCGATCTTGCCGCCATGCCGTCCGTCTCTGCGGACGCCAGCGAGTTTTCCGAGGACGTAGCGCGCACCAATAACGAGCTGGTCAACGGCTACAAGGCCATCCAGAACGAATTCTAACCTCGCCGGGCGGGCTCCGGCCTGCCCGCAGCTCCCAACTCTGCCGTCAAACAGGAACAACCCTATGTCACTGGCCACCGACTTTTCCCACCGTATGACCCGACACCACGCCGACCTCCTGGTTCGTGGCGGCACGGTCCATACGCCCAACGGCGCTGAGCGAATCGATATTGCCTGCCTGGACGGGCGCATCGTTGCCCTGGGTGATCTCAGCCCTCAATGGCAGGCCGGGGAGACCATCGACGCCACAGGACTCGACGTGCTGCCGGGGGTGGTCGACAGTCAGGTCCACTTTCGAGAACCCGGCATGACGCACAAGGAAACCCTCGATGCCGGAACACGAGGCGCCGTACTGGGTGGTGTTACAACCGTGTTCGAGATGCCCAACACGCAGCCGCTGACATTGAGCGCCGCCGATCTGCAGGACAAGCTGGACCGGGCAGACGGTCGCGCCTGGTGCGACTACGCCTTCTACATGGGCGGCTCAGCCGTCAACGCGGACCAGTTGGACAGCCTGGAAAATCGGCCCGGCTGCGCTGGGATCAAGGTTTTTATGGGCAGCTCCTTCGGCGACCTGCTCGCCGACGAGGATGCAACGCTGCGACGCATCCTGAGTCACGGGCGCCGGCGCGTCGCCATCCACGCCGAGGATGAAGCCCGCCTCCGGGATCGCTACGAGCGGGTCCGCGCCAGCGGCGATGTCCGTGAGCATCCGGTCTGGCGCGATGCCGAAAGCGCCCTGAACGCCACGCGCCGGATCGTACGACTGGCGGAAGAGACCGGGCGCCGCCTGCATATTCTGCACGTGTCGACGGGCCAGGAAATGGCCTTCCTGGCGCAACACAAGAACCGCGTGAGCGTGGAGGTCACACCACACCACCTGTCGCTCAGCGCGCCCGATTGCTATGAGCGGCTCGGCAGCCTGGCGCAGATGAATCCGCCGGTGCGCGATAAGACTCACCAGCACGCCTTGTGGGAGGCTGTCCGAACAGGGGTCGTCGACGTCATCGGCAGCGATCACGCGCCGCACACCCTGGAGGAAAAGGCCAAGCCCTACCCGACCTCTCCCAGCGGCATGGCCGGCGTGCAAACGCTTTTGCCGATCATGCTCGATCACGTCAATGCCGGGCGCCTGAGTCTGGCGCGGCTGGTGGACCTGACCAGCGCCGGGCCCGCGAGGCTGTTCGGTATGGAACGCAAAGGCCGGATCGCCGTGGGTTACGACGCGGACCTGAGCATTGTCGATATGGAGGCCCGTCGCACCATCAGCAACGACTGGATCGCCAGCGTCTGCGGCTGGACGCCTTACGACGGGGTCTGTGTGCGGGGCTGGCCGATGCACACGATCATTCGCGGGCGCACCGTGGTGAGAGATGGCGGGCTATGCAACGCAACGCCCTGCGGCGAACCGGTTCGCTTCCTGGAAGCCGACGCCCAAACACATCAGGCGTAAGGCGTTATCCGGCCGGAAAGCGGCCCCGGCCGCCTGGTGGTCGCTCGCAACCAGACGGGGCACCGGGCCTTTCGTCAATGTCGAAACAGGGTCTCACGCCGCTCGTTCAGCGCCTTGACCTCGGCGCAAAGCTCGGCCGTCGGGCGTGTCAGCAGGCGGGGAATACCGATGGGCTCTCCGGACTCCAGGCAATACCCGAAATCGCCGGTGTGGATGCGTCGCAACGCGGCATCAATCTTGGGCAACAGTTTTCTTTCCCGGTCCATGATCCGCAAAGCCAGGCGGGACTCTTCCTCATAGGCGGCCCGATCCGCGTCATCGTTGTTTTCCGGCGGATTGGCCAGCGTCTGTCGGGCGGTTTCGACACCGTCCATCGTGTCCTGCCGCAAGCGTTCCAGTAACGCCTTGAAATAGGCCAACTGGTCGGCATTCATGTAGTCCGACTCGGGCGCGGCTTTGAGGTCTTCTTCGGTGAGCATGGGCTTGTCCTGTTGCATGTCGGTTAGTCGCCTTCCATCCCATCCAGCTCGGACAAGGCCCGCTCAAACCAGGCGATGGATTGCTGCCTCTGGGCCTCTCCCCACCGCTCGACGAAGCGGCCGGTCATATGATCGCTGGAATCGTGCAGCGCCTTGAGACGCTGCCGGCAGAAATCCCGGGTCAACGCGATACCACAGTCGATCGTGATGCAATGCTTCCATTCCTGATAGGTCCGCGGGATAACGTCCTGCATGATGGTTTCCTGTCTGTTGCATCCTGTGTTGCGGCTTGCCCATGGCCGCGGGCTATGGAGTCACTGAACCTGAGAAGGGATCAGTCCTGATGTGGAGAGGGAGGCATGGTCGGGTGCACGGACAGCTTCTGATCGAAGCCGACAACCCGGTTGTAAAAACAACTCTCCCGAAGCGTGTGACAGGCCGGGCCCAACGTATCGACCCGCAACAGGATGGCATCAGCATCGCAGTCGAGACGGGCCTCCACGAGGCGCTGCCGATTGCCGGAACTCTCCCCTTTGCGCCACAGACGCTCGCGCGATCGAGACCAGTAGCACACCCAGCCGGTTTCCAGGGTTTCCACCAGCGCTGCACGATCCATCCACGCCAGCATGAGGACGGCCCCGGTGTCATGATCCTGGGCGATCGCCGTGATCAATCCCTGTCCGTTCCAGTTCAAGGACGCCAGGTTCACCTGAGTCGCATCAGCCCCCTGCTCCAGCGTTGTCCAGATACTCATGGGCGCCAGTTCCATTCGCTGCGGGCTACGGCATCGTGGGCATGCAGGCTTTCAAGGTGAGTCACCCGCTGGCGGAAGCCTTGCACCACCGGAATCCGGCGAAGACGTGCATCGATCCTCCTTGCGGCGTCTTCACAGAACATCAGGTTCTGGCCATTGGCGATGGCGAAAGCCTGCTCGTCGATCCGCTTGACCGCGGTTTGCAGGGGCGTGCCGAGTTCTTCTTCAACCGCATCAACAATCTCCTGGACGGGTAAGGTCCCTGGATCGTTGGCAAGGTGCAGCGACATCTCGGCAAGACTGCGCTGGCTGTGCGGCGTGGCCCTGATCCCCTGTGTGCTGCCCAGCCATTCCAGGACGGCCTGCCGGCCGGGTGATGCATCGTCGGGAAAATCCCGCTCAAACTGCCCCTGGATGGCCTGCCGTGCCAGGGCCGCGGAACACGGGCAGGTCGAGGAGTAACCGATGGACAGATCCAGCCTGAGATCCAGGCGAGCGTCACGTAGCGAGGCACTGACCTTGAACGGATACCCCTTCCAGCCCGACAGAGGGCTCAACAGGGCTGGCCGACGCAGCAAAAGCTCCCCCGAGAAAGACAGGAACGCGCTCGACGACAGGCCAACCTGGCTCTCCAGGAAGGCCCTCAGCACGGACTCGATGGCCGATCCATCGAGCTCGGCCTCGGCCAGCGCTTCCAGCGCCAGGTACAGGCGCGACATGTGGATGCCCTTCGCGGTCGGATCGTCGAGACTGACGCCGGCATCCACCTTCACGTCGACCGGCCGACCTGCCAACCGGGCCGGAAGATCGATTTTTTCCATCCCGACCCATTCCAGCCTTCCAGCATTGGCAATGGACTCGGTGGCAACATCGACAAGGTTTCGGTCTGCGGGCATGGCAGCTCCTCAGCTCTGGGTGGACGGCATGTTCTTGCAACCGCCAATCTCGGCGGCCGGCTCGATGGGACGGTATGCGACCGAACCTTAAAGCTATGTTATAACATAACGTTAAAGAGATATAAAATCATCCAGACTGTCTTAATGATTGGCTGACGCCATCTTCCCCGGCAACCGAGGCACCGGTCAGGGGTGCCTGCGCCTGCACAGACCTCCCGGGCTCTTTAACTATCCAATGAATCCTTGATGAGCTGGCAGGCGTCTTCCCAGGCGCCAAAGGCATCCCTGGCTTCCAGCGCGTCAAGCCCGTCCCGGGTATAGGTGCCGGGCGTGGCGATCGAGTCGGAGATACCCCGCAATGATCGCTCGGGAAAGCCGGCGGCCAGCCCGGTCGCGCCGCGTATGGAGTGAACCACCAGTTCCCGCGCCTGCTCCGGACTCAGCCCCTGCCCGGCAAACCACTCGCTCAACCGGTCGAGAAAGGCGTAGGTCCAGCCGTTGACGCATGCCGCCATCGAGGCCAGTTCAAACGCCCGTTCCGCATCGAATGCAATCAGGCGCCCCAGCGGACTGAGCAGCTCACGCGCCGTCGCTTCGTCGGGGAACAGCGGAACGACGCCTTCCCCGACTTCGGCGCAGGCCAGAGGCAGGGTGCGCACGACACGGGCCGGGCCGACACGCTGGCGAATAGCGTCCAAAGAGACGCCAGCGACGCAGGAAATCAGCAGGTGATCGTCGCGTAACGTCAGCGTATCGAGCAGCGCGTCCAGGTGCTGCGGGCGCACGGCCAGCAGGATCACGCGGCATTCGTCGGCCACCGCCTGGTTATCCGGGGCGATCTCACAACCGTGTGTCTGGCGCAGGGCTTCGCTGGTCTCCCGGTTGCGTGGGGAAAGCCGGATGGTCCGGTTGTCGCCTGCCTTGCGCAATCCGGCCACCACGTAACTCGCCAGGTGCCCCACTCCCAGAATGCCGAGTGCCTCTGTCATCGTTTCTCCTCTCGCTGCGTAACCATTGTGGAAAAAGAGTCTACGCGGCGGGACCGCGGCCGGCCAGGCGGGCGAAGCGATCAGGACGCAGGCAGACCCAAGCGGCCCAGGGTCTCCAGCTCGATACGGCAACGGTCAAAAGCGCGTTGATGGTCTTCCCGTTTGAACACCATTTTGTAGCGCGTCGGCTCGAACAGAGGGTTAACCGCCAGATCGCTGAGTGCCGGCCGGAGCCGGTCGTCCTGCGCAATCAGTTGCCGGTTGATGGCGGCCACAATGGTCGGGTCCGCGACAATCACATCCACGCGGCCACGTGCCAGCATTCTGGAATGCAGTCGCTGGTCGGTGACTTCCAGCACACTCTCGAAAGGCAACGAGCCCAGTCTCAGCAGCTCGTGCCCGCCCTTGAAGGTCACGGCTCTCATACCAGCCAGATCCTGCGGCGTTTCGATGGGACCCAGGCGCTTGGGGGAATAGATCACCGCGTTCTGGTAGGCAATGTAGGGCAAGGAGCCAAATCCACCGATCTGTGCGTCGAACGGCACCGTCATGACCGCGTCAATGGCATCGGACTGGGTGAAAGTCAGCAGGTGGCGCCCGAACGGCTGAACCCGAAAGCGGGTACTGAAACCGCAATGCGCGAGGATCTGGACCACACGGTCACTGTCGCGGGCGGGTCCAAGCGGATTGACTTCGCCGGGCAGGTCCGGGGCGGCGACGACGAGCGCGCGCGGCTCGGCGGGCGTCGCGGCGACCGGAGCGTTCGTCCCAATGCCCAGCACCATGGCCAGAGCAGAGACGAACGCCCTCGTGGTCCGGCCCGTCGAGAGAAAACGACGCAGCCGGCCAAACAGTTCTTGAATGCACATATTGTTAAGGATGATCGAAACCGGTCGCGCTTGCCACTGCATTGTGGGCGGCCGTTCAGCCACAGACTCGCGCGATCTCTCAGGCCGATGTAATCGCTCAGGCCGACAGGAGCGGCGCGCCGGAATCGGTACGCGGGAACCACCCTGATTCGGAGGGCGGAGCGCCCAGGCGCTCGGCGAGAATGCCTTCCACCTGGTTGCGAATCCAGGTGATGGCCGGGTCCCGGTCGTGGCGTGCGTGCCAGATCAGGTAGATCGCGGTGGGATTAACCTCAAACGGCAGGTCGGTCTGCCAGAGTCCGTCGTCGAATCCGGGTTTGTAGCTGATCAGTGACGGCACCGCCGCGATCAGGTTGGACTCGCGCAGCATCTGCGGCACCACCGAAAAATGATTGACGGTCACCGCGATGCGCCGGGCCAGACCCTGCTGGTCCAGGTAATCGTCGACGAACCCATGGGCATCGCCGGACAGGGACACCAGCAGATGGCGCGCCTCCAGGAAATCGTCGAGCGTGACCGCCCCGCCCGCCAGCGGATGGTTCTCCCCCATCGCCAGCCGATAGCCGCCCTGATACAGGAACTGGCTGCGCAGGCTGTGGTCGTGCTGGGTCAGTACGCCAATTGCCAGATCGGTATGGGCTTCACGCAGCGAGGTTTGCGCACCTTCCGGCGTGTAGGGCACAGCCAGCAGGTCGATTCCCGGCGCTTCCCGTTCCAGCCGTTCGACCAATGGCCGCCACAGGATCTCGATCATCACGTCGGTGGCCGCAATCCGGAACTGGCGCCTTGCGGTTGCCGGCTCAAAGCGCGTTTCACCGACGGCGTTGGCCAGGTCGTGCATGGGCCGGTTGACCTGACTCCACAGGCTGTACGCATAGGACGTGGGTTCGATATTGCGCCCCTTGCGCACGAAAAGTGGGTCGTTCCAGATCTGGCGCATCCGCGACATGGCGTTGGACACCGCCGGCTGGGTCATGGACAGCCGTTCCGCCGCCCGGGTGACGGACCGTTCCGCCATGATGGCGTCGAAAATATACAGTAACTGCAATTCGTGGTTTTTCATCATCGCACGCAACGGTTGGATTGCCCGGAAATGCACAAGCCGCGCATCGGGCGTAGAAGAGTGAACGCGGTATGGAACCTCTACCGCGTTGCCATTATGCCGCTATCCCACGGCAACCCGTTTGCTTGTTCCTTCCGTTGTTTTGCCTAATCCCCTTCATGACGTCGCAGCGGATCGCACAACCCCACCGATGTCGACTGTCCCCTCCGGCCATCGCCGGGACTGTCTGGACAACCTAAGCTACATCCATGACTGATTGCTTATGGAGTCATGATGGCGCACAAGGACTCGACACTGAACATTGTCATTATTGGATCCGGTTTTGGCGGGCTGGGCATGGCCATGCAGCTCAAACGGGCGGGATTCGTGCATTTCACGATCCTTGAGAAAGCCGACAGCCTGGGCGGCACCTGGCGCGACAACACCTATCCCGGCGCGGCCTGCGATGTCCAGTCCCACCTGTACTCCTACTCGTTCGAGCCCAAGAGCGACTGGAGTCGAAAGTTCGGGCTGCAGCCGGAGATCCGGTCTTACCTGGAGCAATGCGCGGACAAATACCGCCTGCACGAGCACATCCGCTTCAACACGGAAGTCACCGCCGCCCGTTTTGACCGGGCGTCGGCGCAATGGCGTATCGAGACCCGAGACGGCCAGGAACATCGCGCCCACGTGCTCATCCCGGCCTGCGGCCAGCTCAATCAACCGGCCATGCCGGACATCGACGGCCTCGATCGGTTTCAGGGGCCCTTATTCCATTCCGCCCGTTGGGACCACGACGTGGACCTGGCCGGCAAGCGCGTTGCCGTCATCGGCACCGGTGCCAGCGCCATCCAGTTCGTGCCGCAGATCGTGCCCGAGGTGGCGTCACTCAAGCTGTTCCAGCGTTCCGGGGCCTGGGTGATTCCCAAGCCGGATCGGCCCTTCACCGGGTTCGAGCAGTGGCTTTTTGAGGCTATGCCCCTAGCCGACCGGCTGTACCGGGCGTTTATCTATTGGCGGATCGAGACCCGGGCCCTGGCGTTTACCCGCTTTGGCTTCCTGCTCAACGGGCTGAAATGGCAGACCCGACGCCTGGCCCGCAGGCATGTGCGCGATCCCGATAAGCGCGCGAAGCTGATTCCGGACTACCCGGTGGGCTGTAAGCGCATTCTCATCTCCAACGACTGGTTCCCGGCCGTGGATGACGACCGCGTCGACCTGGTGACGGATCCGATCGAATCCGTCGACGACAACGCCGTCATCACACAAGGCGGCCTGAGGCACCCGGTGGACGCCATCATCCTTGGCACGGGCTTCCGGGCGACGGATTTCCTGACGCCGATGGCCATTACCGGTCTCGAAGGCCGCGATCTCAACGCCGTCTGGAAGGACGGCGCCGAAGCCTACAAGGGCATCAGCGTGGCGGGCTTCCCCAACCTCTTCCTGCTCTACGGGCCCAACACCAACCTGGCACACAGCTCCATCGTGTTCATGCTGGAATCCCAGATTCGCTATGTCATCAAGTGCCTGCGCCTGCTGCGTGATCCAGCCTTGCGATACATGGACGTCAAGGCCGATCGCCAGCACGACTACAACACTCGACTGCAGGAGACACTCAGTCACACCGTCTGGGAAGCCGGCTGTCATTCCTGGTACAAGACCGCTTCCGGCAGGAACACCAACAACTGGCCCGGTTTCACCTTCAGCTTCCGGCTGATGACCAGCAAACTGGATCTGTCGGATTACGACCTGTACTCCGCCTATCCGGCCGACGAAAAACAAGGAAAACCGGCGTGACAGAGACCACTTACGACTACGACTTTATCGTCATCGGTTCCGGGTTCGGCGGCAGCGTCAGCGCCTTGCGGCTGAGCGAAAAAGGTTACCGCGTGCTCGTAATCGAACAGGGCCGCCGCTGGACGCCGGACAACCTGCCCCGCACCAACTGGCGCTTCTGGGATTACCTGTGGCGCCCGGCGCTTGGCCTTAGGGGCTTTCTCAGCCTGCGCCTGTTCCGGCATGTGATGATCCTCCACGGCAACGCGGTCGGCGGCGGCTCGATCACCTACGCCCAGACACTGCTGGTGCCGCCGGATTCCGTCTGGCGCGACGGCAACTGGGCCGGGCTGGACGACTGGGAAACCGTCATGCCCGAGCACTACGCCACCGCCAAACGCATGCTCGGCGTCACGCGCAACCAGCGCCCCGCAGCGGCCGATGACCGGCTGCAGGCTATGGCGCGCGCCGGCGGCGTCGAAGACAGTTTTTACTACACCGATGTGGGCGTTTTCTTCGGCAACGAGAACGACCCACCCGGCACCGAATACACGGATCCCTACTTCGGCGGCGACGGGCCGACGCGCCATTCCTGCATCGGCTGCGGCGGTTGCATGGTGGGGTGCCGCTACAACGCCAAGAACACGCTGGACAAGAACTACCTCTACCTGGCGGAGAAACGGGGCGCGGAAGTGCGCGCCGAGACCCGGGTGGTAGACGTGCGTCCGCTGGGCCAGGCGGACGGCGCCGACGGTTACGAAGTCATCACGGTGCCGACGTTTGCCCGGGGCGGAAAACCGCGTCAGCGCATTACCACCCGGCAGGTGATTTTCGCCGCCTCATCCCTGGGCACCCAGAGTCTGCTGTTCGACCTCAGGGATCGCGGTTCCCTGCCGCGCGTTTCCGACGACCTCGGCAAACGGGTTCGCACCAACTCCGAGTCCATCCTGGGCGTGCGCTACCCGGGCTGCGAGGAAGACCTATCGAAAGGGATTGCCATCGGCTCGGGGATTCACATCGACCGCTACACCCACATCGAAGCGGTCCGCTACCCGGACGGTTCCAACCTGCTGAGCAGCCTGCTGACGGTCCTCACGGGCGGCCGTCCTGGCCCGACGCGCATCGGCCACTGGCTCGGCGCCCTCGGCAAGCTGATCGCCAAACGCCCGGTGGCCGGGCTTCGCAGCCTGCTGCCCTGGCGTTTTTCACGGGAAACGGTGATTTTCCTGGTGATGCAGACCATCGAAGGCCACATCAACATGCGCTGGACGCGCCCCTGGTACTGGCCCTTCTCGAAAACCCTGACCAGTCACGGCGACCGGATCCCCAGCTTTATTCCCGAGGCCAACGCTTTCACCGAGAAAGCGGCGCAGGCGACCGGTGGCATCGGGCTCAGCTCGTTTTCCGAGATCACCTTTAACGTGCCCATGACGGCACACTGCATGGGCGGTTGCGCCATGTCGGACAGCCCAGCCACGGGGGTCATCGACGCGCAGAACCGGGTCTTCCATTACCAGGGGCTCTACGTGGTGGACGGCTCCATGCTGTCGGCCAACCTCGGCGTCAATCCCAGTCTGACGATTACGGCGCTCGCCGAACGGGCCATGAGCTTTATCCCGCCCAAATCGTCAGCCGTCGCTGCGGCCATCGTCGACATCACAGAAGAGCCGGCGCCCGACACTCTGGGTGACAACGAGCCCGCGGAATAGAACGTGCCTTCGCCCTGAGCGGCCGATCATTGCCAATGACTATCACACACATCGTAGGATCCGTCTTTCCACACCGCTCCGAGGCCTTAGAATGGCGCCGTCAATCGATTAAACAGCTGGAGACCACGGTGGAACGCAAGATCCTCGTTCACATCAACGACCGCAACGAAGTGCATTTTCTCGCCGGCGCCGCCCAGGCCCGCGCGCTGCTGGACATCGGTGGCACGCCCTATGTCTACAACGACGCGGGAGAGCGCTTCCAGATCGAAATGCGCGGCGGCAAGGTCAGCCTCATCGGCGTCTGAGCGTGGGTGCACCGCACCCACTTCCCCAACCCCGCTGCCGATAATCGCCTGCCGATCCACTAACCGCCCGCTTACCGTAGGGCCTACAATAAATCGCTTAAAAACATCAACCTACGGAGATATTTTTAGATCGTGTGTTAACATGGTCGGTTGACGCCTTCATCACACGTCCGAGGTCACTATGCCCAAATCCGGCCAGGCACGGGTTTTAACACCGGAACAACAGCGCCACCTGTTCCAGGTGATTCGCGAACACCGCCACCCGGAGAAGAACGAGGCGATCATGCAGATCAGCTTCAAGCTGGGGCTTCGCGCGCAGGAAATCGCCCTGCTGCAGGTAAAGGAAATTGCCAAGTTCAACAGCACGGGCACCGATTTCGAGCTGTTGAGTGTGATGAGCCTGCCCGCGTCCTACACCAAGGGCGCGGGCGCCACGAGTCGTCAGCGCTATCAGCGTCGCACCATCAGCTTCGAGGTGGAGACGTTCGACCGGATCGTCCGGCAGATCGAAGCCCTGGCCCGCGCGGGAGTCGACATCCATCCGGAGGACTTCCACCCACCGGCCCGGCATCACAAGGGAAAATCCAGGGACCTGCCGCTGGTGGACGATGCATTGCGGGCGGCGTTAACCGACTACCTGCGCCTGCGCATTGAAAAGGCCGGCTCCCTGAAACCGTCGTCGCCGCTGTTCATCACCCAGAAAGGCGGCCCGTATTCCCCCAACACCCTCCAGGAACACATGGCGATGATGCTGCGACGCTGGGCTGGCGTGGAAAAGGCCAGCTCCCACAGTGGCCGTCGTTCGCTGATCACCCATGTAATCCATCGCCAGAAAAAATCGGTGAAAGTGGCCCAGAAGATTGCCGGCCACGTGAACCCGTCCACCACGCTGATCTACGAGGAGCCGCCCGAAGACGTGCTGGAAGACGCCCTGCGGGATATGGACTAGACACCCGAACGCGTCGTCTCTTCGGCCAGGATGTCCAGGAACAGATCCCGCGCCCGATTGGCCCGGCCGTGGCTGCGGGTAATGGCCGTGATCTCCAGTGCATACTGCTTGCTGTCAGGCACCAGCGCGCGCAGGTCACCCGAGACCACCTGGGACTCAACGTAGCTGTCCGGCATGAAGCCGATGTAGGCGCCGGACAGGATCATGGCCAAACGCGCCTCGTAGAAGTAGGAAATCGCCGCCTTGTTCATGTCGGCCAGTTGGGCGCCGACTTCGGGGCTGGTGTGAATGCCGGCGTGAACCACTTTGCTGGCCAGCACCCGGTCCAGGAGCTGCGGCGACGCCCCGGCGTCAAACAACGGATGCGCGCGGCTGCAGTAGAGGTGGCACTGATCCACGTAGAGGGTGCGGTAGTCCAGGCCGGACAGTTGTCGATGGCAGGGAATGAAGCCGATATCCGCCTCATCGTTGAGCACCATCCGCTCGATGTCGTTGAGGGCTTTGACGTCCAGCAACACGTTCACTTCCGGCGCCGCCTCCGCGAATCGGGCGATGGCGTCCGGCAGCCGCGAATGGGGGTCCATGCAGATGGCGTCGCTGGCGATAATCCTCAACTCACCCGTAAGACTGACGTGTAAGGCATTGACGCCGGAACGAAAACTCTCCAGGGCCGAAAACAGCGTTTTCATCAGCTCGTAGACTTCAATGCCTTCCTCGGTCAGCGAGAAGCCGCCACGTCCGCGCCGGCACAGCTTCAGGTCCAGCCGCTCCTCCAGGTTGGCGATGTGGATGCTGATGGTGGATCGGCCGATGCTCAGCTCGCTCTCCGCCGCCGCAAACCCGCCGCACTCAACGACCGCCTCGAACACCTTGAGCAGCCGGATCTCGTAATCGCCCACCTGCCCCAGCTTGATCTTCAGGTCTTTCTTCATGCGCCCCGCGCCATTGTTTGATAAGTATCAATCTATAAATGGAAACAACGTTATTTATCACACATCGGGACCAACCTACCATCGATACAAATCCACAACCCCGGATGGATAACGCCATGACGCTGAAAATCGATCATCCAGAGCTGTTCCGCCAGCAGGCTTTCATCAACGGCCAATGGGTCGATGCGGCCAAGGGCCACACCTTCCCCGTGTTCAACCCGAGCAACGGCGACAAGGTTGCCGACGTGCCGGACCTGGGCGGTGCGGAGACCGCCGCGGCCATCGACGCCGCCGATGCGGCGCTCAAACCCTGGCAGGCGCTGACCGCCAAACAGCGCGCCAATCTATTGCGCCGTTGGTTCGATCTGATCATCGCACACCAGGACGACCTGGCCCGCATCATGACCACCGAGCAGGGCAAGCCGTTTGCCGAGGCCAAGGGGGAAGTTGTCTACGGCGCCTCCTTTGTGGAGTGGTTCGCCGAGGAAGCCAAGCGTCTCTACGGTGACGTGATCCCGGCCCACGGCCCGGACAAGCGACTGCTGACCCTGAAGCAACCGATCGGTGTGGTCGCGGCGATCACGCCCTGGAACTTTCCCATCGCCATGATCACCCGCAAGGTGGCGCCGGCCCTGGCGGCGGGCTGTACTGTGGTGATCAAGCCCGGCGAAGACACCCCGCTGAGTGCCCTGGCCCTGGCGCAACTGGCCCAGGAAGCCGGCATCCCGGAAGGCGTGATCAATGTACTCCCCACCCTGCAAGCGCCGGAAGTTGGCCGCGTGCTGTGTGAAGACGGCCGGGTGCGCAAGCTGTCGTTCACCGGCTCCACCCCGGTGGGCAAGCTGCTGATGCGCCAGTGCGCCGACACGGTCAAGAAGGTGTCCTTCGAGTTGGGCGGCAACGCACCGTTCATTGTGTTCGACGACGCCGATATCGACGCCGCCGTGTCCGGCCTCATCGCCTCCAAGTTCCGTAACGCCGGCCAGACCTGCGTGTGCACGAACCGCATTCTGGTGCAGGACGGCGTCCACGACGCGTTTGTCGAGAAGCTCAACGCCGCGGTACGCGACCTGAAGGTCGGCGACGGCTTTGGCGACGGCGTCACCATCGGCCCGCTGATCAACGACAAGGCCGTCAGCAAGGTGCGCCATCTGGTGGACGACGCCGTCTCCGCCGGCGCGCAGATCGCCCAGCAGGACGCCGCCACGCCCGACTACCCGAACTTCTACCCGCCCACCGTCGTTACCGGCGTGACCGCGGACATGGAGATCGCCCGGGAGGAAATCTTCGGCCCGGTGGCCACTGTGTTCCGCTTCACCGAGGAATCCGAGGCGGTGGCACTGGCCAACGACACCCCGTTCGGCCTCGCCGCCTACTTCTACAGCCGTGACATCGGCCGCGTGTGGCGTGTCGCCGAGGCGCTGGAGTACGGCATGGTCGGCATCAACGAGGGTCTGATCTCCACTGAGCTGGCGCCGTTTGGCGGCGTGAAGGAGTCCGGCATTGGCCGCGAAGGCTCCCGCTACGGGATCGACGACTTTGTTGAAATCAAATACCTGTGCATGGGCGGCATTCGCTAGGCCGGCCACATCCTGAGGAGAATTGATATGTCCAACGCATCCCTGCATCAGCGCCGCGCCGACGCCATGGCCCAGGGCCAGGGCGCGCTGCATCCGGTCTACGTCGACAAGGCCCGCAACGCGGAAATCTGGGACGTGGAAGGCAACCGCTTTATCGATTTCGGCAGCGGGATCGCCGTCAACAACACCGGCCACAACCACCCCAAAGTCCAGGCGGCCGTCCAGGCCCAGGTTGAGCGGTTCAGCCACACCTGTCTGATGGTAACGCCGTACGAATCCGCCGTGGAACTGGCCGAGAAGCTGAACGCCATCGCGCCCGGCGACACGCCCAAGAAGAGCATCTTCGTCACCACCGGTGCCGAAGCGGTGGAGAACTGCGTCAAGATCGCCCGCTCCTACACCGGGCGTCCGGGCGTGATCGCCTTCAAGGGCGGCTTCCACGGCCGCACCAACATGACCATGGGCCTGACCGGTAAAGTCAAACCCTACAAGGCCGGCTTCGGGCCGTTCCCGGGTGAGATCTACCACGCACCCTACCCGAACGCCTACCACGGCGTGTCCATCGAGGAATCCCTGGCGGCGCTGGATGACCTGTTCACCTGCGACATCGAGCCGAGCCGCGTCGCGGCGATCATCATCGAGCCGGTCCAGGGCGAAGGCGGTTTCTACCCGGCACCGTCGGAATTCCTGCAGGCCCTGCGCGCCAAGTGCGACGAGCACGGCATCCTGCTGATCGCCGACGAGATCCAGACCGGTTTCGCCCGCACCGGCCGCCTGTTTGCCACGGAATACTCCGGCGTTGAGCCGGACCTGATGACCATGGCCAAAGGCATTGCCGGCGGCTTCCCGATTTCCGCGGTGGTCGGCAAGGCCGAGATCATGGACCAGCCGGGACCGGGCGGTCTGGGTGGCACTTACGGCGGTTCGCCGATCGGCTGTGCCGCGGCCCTGGCCGTGCTGGACGTGATCGAGGAAGAGCAGCTGTGCGACCGGGCGCGCCAGATCGGCGAGCGCATGATGGGCCGCCTGCGCGACCTGCAGGGCCGCTATCCGCAGCGCATCGGCGACATTCGGAACCTGGGCGCCATGATCGCCATGGAGCTGGTGGTGGACGGCGACGTCAACCAGCCGGACGCGGAGCTGACCAAGGCGCTGGTGGGCGAAGCCCAGAAGCACGGCCTGATCCTGCTGTCCTGCGGTATTCGCGGCAACGTCATCCGCTTCCTGCCGGCGTTGACCATCACCGACGACCTGGTCGACGAAGGCATGGACATCCTGGCAAAGGCGTTCGACGCCCTGAGCTGATCCCGGGCCGCCGGCGTTTCTTGCGTCGGCGGCTTACCGAGCGCGGCTAACGGTTCCGCGCATTGCCTTTTTTCTGCACTCCACTTTTCTGCACTCCACTTTTCTGCTCTCCTTTTTCTGCGCTCCCGCTTTCCTTTCCGAATTCCCCGATTCCGCACCAGGCCGGTGCACCCAATGCAAACCCTGCTCCAGGGCGGCTCACAGCGCCGATACTTGCGCTCCAAAAATATACCCAGGGGGGTATATCACGGGTTTGTCACTGTCTCGTAACGTTGTAGTCAACTTAAAAAGCGAGCGAATCGACTCGCCACAGGTTCAGCCAGCAAGTCATCCAGCAACGATTTTTCGGGAGCCAAACCGTGCCGAGCACTCACATCAATTCCTACTACGCGGCGTCGGCGAACGACACCAACGTCCGCCCGACCCTGCAAGGGCATGTCAAAACCGACGTCTGCATCATCGGCGCCGGGTTTACCGGCATGTCCACCGCCCTTCACCTGGCCGAGCAGGGCTACAAGGTCGTGGTTCTGGAAGGAAGCCGCATCGGTTTCGGCGCGTCCGGCCGTAACGGCGGGCAGATCGTCAACAGCTACAGCCGCGACATCGATTTCATCGAGAACCACTACGGCAAGGAAGTCGGCGCCCAGATGGGCCAGATGGCCTTCGAGGGCGGCCGCATCCTGCGTCGCTTCGTGGATCAGTACAACATCCAGTGCGATCTGAAGGAAGGCGGTATCTTCGCGGCCTGCAACAGCCGGCAGTTCGATGACCTGGTGGATCGCAAAAAGCTCTGGGAAGCCCACGGCCACACCCAACTGGAGCTGCTGGACGGCAACCAGATCCGCCAGCACGTCGGCACCGAGCGTTACGCCGGCGGCCTGATCGACCATTCCGGCGGTCACTTCCACCCGCTCAACCTGGTGCTGGGCGAAGCCGCTGCCGTGGAATCCCTGGGTGGCGTGATCTACGAGAACTCCCCGGCACTGCG
Source organism: Marinobacter sp. JSM 1782161 (assembly GCF_011421605.1). Classification (NCBI taxonomy): domain Bacteria; kingdom Pseudomonadati; phylum Pseudomonadota; class Gammaproteobacteria; order Pseudomonadales; family Marinobacteraceae; genus Marinobacter; species Marinobacter sp. JSM 1782161. The sequence goes on along the minus strand of NZ_WSSA01000002.1, from coordinate 568,019 downwards.
GGTGCGCGAAGGCGACAAGCCGGCGGTGCACACCGAGGAAGGCTGCGTGGAAGCGGATTACGTGCTGATCGCCGGCAACGCCTACCTCAACGGTCTGCTGCCGAAGCTGGAATCCAAGGCCATGCCCTGCGGCACCCAGATCATCGCTACCGAACCACTTTCCGAAGGCATCCAGAAGCGTCTGCTGCCGAAAGACAACTGCGTCGAGGACTGCAACTACCTGCTCGACTACTTCCGTCTGTCCGGCGACGGCCGTCTGATCTACGGCGGCGGCGTCACCTACGGCGCCCGCGAACCGGAGAAGGTGGAATCCCTGATCGTACCGAACATGCTCAAGACCTTCCCCGAGCTAAAGGGCACCCAGGTGGATTACGCCTGGACGGGCAACTTCCTGCTGACCCTGATGCGTCTGCCGCAGTTCGGGCGCATCGGCGGCAACGTGTATTACGCGCAAGGCTACAGCGGCCACGGCATCACCTGCACGCACCTGGCGGGCAAGGTGATCAGTGACGCGATCCGTGGTCAGGCGGAGCGTTTCGACATCTTCGCCAGCCTGCCCCAGCACAAATTCCCCGGCGGACGCGCCCTGCGCATCCCGCTCACGGCGATGGGGGCCTGGTACTACAACCTGCGCGACCAGCTCGGCATTTGATTCCTCCTGCTGAACAAATACAACCGCGTCGCAACCCGGCGAAAACGCGGAATCAATATGCCCAGAACTCCGCGGTGACGGCTCTCACCGCGGTTCCATAAAAAAGCAAGAGACGGGTAAGATAATGACAGATGACACGATGCGTACCGAAAGCGGGTTTTCCGCGCCGGACAGCGACCTGATGGACGCCACGACGGTCCGAAAACCGCTCAACTCCATCCTGGCCTACGGCGCCATCCTGGCGGTGTTTGCCTGGATGTCCACCTGGCAGATGGACGGCGACACCTACGGCTTTCTGAGCCTGTTGCCCTCACTGCTGATCGTCGCGGTCGCCATCAAGACCAAGCGGCCCCTGGAATCCATCTTCGCCGGCATCATCGCCGGTTCCCTGCTGATCGACCCGGCCAGCATCTTCACCAGCCTCGGCGATCTGTCGATGAACGTGGTCCAGAACGAGACCATCGCCTGGATCGTGCTGGTCTGCGGCATGATGGGCGGCCTGATCAACATGCTGGAACGCGGCGGCAGCGTGCTCAGCTTTGGCGAGATGCTGGCCAAGCGCATCAAGACCAAGCGCGGCACCATGCTGACCACCTCGGCGCTGGGCCTGGCGGTCTTCATCGACGATTACCTCAACTCCCTGGCGGTCTCCGCCTCCATGAAGAACCTGACCGACCGCTTCAAGATCTCCCGCGAGAAGCTGGCGTTCCTGGTGGATTCCACCGCCGCGCCGGTCTGCATCCTGGTCCCGATCTCCACCTGGGCGGTCTACTTCGGCGCGCTGCTGGAAGAGAACGGCGCGGTCGCCGACGGCCAGGGCATGTCCCTGTACATCGAGTCCATTCCGTACATGGCGTACGGCTGGGCTGCCCTGATCGTTGTCTGGCTGGTGGCCATGGGCTACCTGAAAGACTTCGGCCCCATGAAGAAAGCCGAAGAGCGTGCCCGCAACGGCCAGCCGATTCCGGACGGCGTCCAGAACACCGGCTTCGACACCAGTAAGGTCCGTCGCACCTCAACCACCGTGGGCCTGCTGAACTTCCTGCTGCCGATGGCCGTGCTCATCGCCGCCAGCGTCTACTACGAGATCGACCTGCTGCTGGGCGCGCTGGTGGCCTCCATCTTCACCATGGTGCTGTACTTCTGGCAGCGCCTGATGAGCTTCGGCGAACTGACCGACGCCATGCTGGACGGCTTCAAGGTGATGCTGCACCCGATCGCGGTGGTCTGCGCCGGCTTCATGGTCAAGGCCATCAACGACGAACTGGGCATGACCCCGTACATCATCGAAACCATCAGCCCGTACCTGTCTCCGGCCATCCTGCCGGCGCTGGTGTTCGCCACCATGGCCGCGGTGGTCTTCTCCACCGGTTCCAGTTGGGGTGTCTTCGTGGTGTCCCTGCCGATCGTGATCCCGATGGCCCAGGCAATGGACATGTCCATGCCGCTGACCGTCGGCGCCCTGCTGTCGGCCTCCGCCTTCGGCAGCCACGCCTGCTTCTTCAGTGACTCCACGGTGCTGTCGTCCACCGGCTCCGGCTGCACCCCGATGCAGCACGGCCTGACGCAGATCCCGTACGCCCTGATTGGCGCGGCCCTGGCCTTTGTCTCCTTCCTGGTAATGGGTTTCTGGCTGGCCTGAGGCCATCCCGTTAAAGGCACATTAAGCGGGGCTCGAAGGAGCCTCGCTTTTTTTTGCCTGTCGCAAGCCGCAAGCGGCGCCTTTACCCCGATCCATTCACCAGCCAACGCCTCCCGGCATGCAACGCCCAAGCAACAGCGGCCCTCCTTCCCTCTCTGCTCAAAACGCCGGCGTTACTCAGTACGCCAGTGAGCCTGCCAGACCGGACGCTGTCGATGGCCTTTTCAAGGCCGCGGGCATTCGGCGCACTTTATAGACCGGTCGCCGGCACAACATCGCGAGCGCCAATCACCGGGCACAAAAAAACCGGCGCAAGGCGCCGGTCAAATGGAGAACCGCGATACCGCGGAGACGGGACAGAAACAATCAGGCGGACTTGGCCACTGCCTGCTGGCGAGTCAGGAACGAGGCCATCCAGTGCGCCACCGCCACGGAGTCGGTCCGGGCGGATGCCTGGCCGAGAGCTCCCAGGGCTTCATCGGCCGCACGCGGCGGAATCGGATCGGCCCGGCGCGACCGGACCAGGTTGGTCTCGAAATCCACGTTGAATTCCGGGTGTGCCTGCAGCGTGAGGATCCGATCATCGTATTGCAGGGCCGCGAACGGGCAGAACGCGGACGCCGCAACGACTTCAGCGTTGTCGGGCTTGCTCAGGACCTGATCCTGGTGCATGGCACTCAACTGGAAGCGGCGGGCGTTCGGGTCCAGCCCCGGCACGGCCCGGTTCAGGGCGTAGCTGTGCAGCCCAACACCCCAGCCACCGGGGTACTTGTTGACGTCGGCACCGAAGGCTTCGGCGATGATCTGGTGACCGAAGCAAATGCCCACCATGGGCCGACCGGTGCCATAGATCGCCAGGATCAGCTCCTTGAGCTGCGCCATCCAGGGCGTCTTCTCGTAAACGTTCGCCTTGGAACCGGTGATGATCCAGGCATCACAGGTGTCAGCAGACGCCGGGAAGACGTCGTCGCGGACGTCGTATGTCTCGTAGGTGAAATCGTAGCCCGCCTGGCTGAACAGGCTGACGAACATGTCGGCGTAGGAACCGTATTGATCCAGCAAATCGTCCGGTGTGATGCCGGTGGCCAGTATTCCGATCTTCAGACTCATCAGGGACTCCTCGTGCGCGCCATTTGGGTCACGCACGTTTATAAAGGCAGATGTTCAGGGTGGCTATCAGAGCAGACCGAGATAGGCGTCGTACTCCACATCCGAGATGCGCTCGTTCAGCAGTCGGCGCTCCTGGCGTTTGGCAGCGGCGTAGACGCGCACGAACTCCTCGCCCAGGTATTCCCGCAGGATCTCGCTCTGGTCGAAGCGGTCGGTGGCTTCCGGCCATTCGCAGGGCAGCGGAAACTCCGGGTTTTCCTCAGCGTAGGCATCCCCTTCCACCGGCGCTGACGGCGCCAGCCTGTGCTCGATGCCGTAGAGCGCGCCGGCCAGCACCGATGCCAGCACCAGGTACGGGTTGGCGTCGGCACCGGCCACCCGGTGCTCGATGCGCCGCGCCACATTGGGGCTCTCCGGCACGCGCAGGGCCACCGTGCGGTTTTCGTAACCCCAGCTGGCAAAGGTCGGCGCGTAGGCGCCCGGCATGAAGCGGCGGTATGAGTTCAGGTGCGGCGCGAAGGTGAGCATGCTGTCAGGCATGGTCTGCATCAGGCCGGCAATAGCGTGCTTGAGCACGTCGCTGCCCTGCTCCGTGCCGTTGTCGAACACGTTGTTGCCGTCGGCATCGAGCAGACTGAAATGCACGTGGAAGCCGTTGCCGCTTTCCTCCGCGTACGGCTTGGCCATGAAGGTGGCGGCGTAGCCGTGACGACGGGACACGCCGCGAACCAGGCGTTTGAACAGGATCGCCTGATCGGCCGCGTCCAGGGGATCGGGCACGTGATTGAGGTTGACCTCAAACTGGCCCGGGCCCATTTCCGCAATGATGGTGTCGGCGCCGATGCCCTGGGTTTCACAGGCGGAACGGACGTCGGCGAAGAAGGCCTCGAAACCGTCCATTTCCTCCATCGCGTAGCCTTCGGTATGGGACAGGCGGCGCCCGTCACCGTCGCGTAGAGCCGGTGGCAGCGGACGCTGACGGGTTTCGGCCTCGGCGTCCATCAGGTAGAACTCAAGTTCGGTGGCCATGACCGGCGTCAGGCCATGCTCGGCGAAGCGGTCCACGATCTTTTTCAGGACCTGCCTCGGGTCGGCGCAAAACGGGCTGCCGTCCGGATTGAACATCATGGCCAGCATCTGGTCACGCGGCGCGCTGGACCAGGGAACCGGCGTCGGTTCGTCAGAGACGGGCCTGCAGACGCCGTCGCTGTCGCCGGTCTCGAACACCAGGCCGTTGTCGAGCACGTCAGCCCCCCAGAAATCAAAGCCCATGACCGAACGGGGCAGTTTCAGCCCTTCTTTCATGACCTTCCTGAGGCCATTGGGCGGCATGCGCTTGCCACGCAGGTTCCCGTTCAGATCCGTGATGAAGAGGTCCAGGTCGCGGTTGTGGTCCTGTTTTTTGTTGATCGTCATACGCATCACTCTCGAATGCTTTTTCGAATGTCAGAACTTCACCATATCGGATCACCGAAACCGTGTATCTATCACCCGGGGGGTATTCTGAAGCCGCCCATGACGCCGCCTCCCGCCAATCACCCCTAACCCTTCGGGGGTATATCCCCGAAAACACGACATTTCTTATGGTAAGCGTGGATGTCTTTTTTGCCGGCCGCGGCGCTGACTGGGGCCGGCACTTCCCTTTCCTTCACGGAGGCAGTCATGCTGCATACAACAAAAGCAAACGGCACCGACCCGGCTGAAATCCAGGCCACCGACGCCCGTCACCACCTGCATCCATTTACCGACACCCAGGCCCTGAATGACAAGGGCTCGCGGGTCATCGATCGCGCCGAGGGCGTGCGCGTCTGGGACGCCGAGGGCAACGAACTGATCGACGGCATGGCCGGCCTCTGGTGCGTCAATCTGGGCTATGGCCGGCAGGAGCTGGTCGACGCGGCCTCCGAGCAGCTCAGGACGCTGCCCTACTACAACACCTTCTTCCAGAGCACCCACGCGCCGGTCACGCGTCTGGCCAAGGCCATCGCTGACATCACGCCGGGCGACCTCAACCGGGTGTTCTTTGCCAATTCCGGCTCCGAGGCGGTCGACACCATGATCCGCATGGTACGCCAGTACTGGACACTGAAAGGCAAGCCCTACCGCAAGCTGCTCATTGCCCGCGACAATGCCTACCACGGCAGTACCCTGGCCGGCGCCAGTCTGGGGGGGATGGGGCCGATGCACGCCCAGTCCGCACCGCTGCTGCCGGGAATCGAGCGCATTCGCCAGCCCTACTGGTACGGCGAGGCCGACGGTCTGTCGGAAGACGAGTTCGGCCTGGCCTGCGCCCGGGCCCTGGAAGACAAGCTGCTGGAAGTCGGACCGGACAACGTGGCCGCGTTCGTCGGCGAGCCGATCCAGGGCGCCGGCGGTGTGATCGTACCGCCGGCCAGCTACTGGCCAGAGATCCAGCGCATCTGCCGCAAGTACGACATTCTACTGGTGGCGGACGAAGTCATCTGCGGCTACGGCCGCACCGGCAGCTGGTTCGGTTGCGAGACGTTCGGTTTCCAGCCGGACATCATGACCATGGCCAAGGGTCTGTCGTCGGGCTACCTGCCGATTTCCGCCGTAGCGGTGGGCGACCGGATCGCTGATACCCTGGTTGAGTCCGGCGGCGAATTTGCCCATGGCTTCACCTATTCCGGTCACCCGGCCGCCGCGGCTGTGGCGCTGGAGAACATCCGGCTACTGCGCGACGAGGGTGTCATTGAATCGGTCGCCTCCGACATCGGCCCCTACTTCCAGTCGAAGCTGCGCGACGTCCTCGGCGAGCACCCGCAGTGCGGCCACATCGAAGGGGTTGGCCTGATTGCCGGCATTGCCCTGGTCCGGGATCGCAAGAACAAGACGTTTTTCGACCGGGACGTCGGCACCCTGTGCCGCGATGAGTGCACGGCCGCCGGGCTGATCGCCCGCGCCTGCGGGAACCGCATCGTGCTGTCACCGCCATTGGTGATTCGCCGCGACGAGGTAGACGAGCTGGTGGACCGGCTGCGCACCGCCCTCGACAACACCTATGCGAAAGCGGTGACCGGTGTGCCGCAATAACGGAGCCGAAAATTGACCGGAACGGCGGGCCGGACTGGCCCTGGCCCGCCAACTGGCTTAGCCTTCAGAAAAACACTCGACAAGGGCTCGTAATGAAAGATCGCGTCAGCCAGATCCAGGCCAACGAAAGCTGGCAGAAAAACCTCGCCGTGCTGATCGAGCATCAGCGGCTACGCAGCTTTCCGGCGGTACTGGAACAATTCCTGTCGACGCTGTGCTTCTTCGACACCATCCTGCTGCTGACCTACAAGGAATCCCTGCGCCCGATCCTGGTCCACCCGTCGGATCCCGACGAGCAGAGCGACACCCTGCGCCAGTACATCAAACACGCCTATGTGCTCGATCCGCTGTTCCACACGATCAAGGACGGCCAGAGTTCGGGGATTGTCCGGCTGGTTGAGATCATGCCGGATTCGTTCAAGAGCACGGAGTACTACCAGACCTGCTACCAGAATTTCGGCCTGGTGGACGAGATCAACATGCTGATCCGCATCGACGAGAAGGTCACGTTCGCCATCACGCTGGGGCGTAAGGCCTCGCTGGACTCGATTTCCCGCAGCGAGCTGAACGCGCTGCAGGAGTTCTACCCGGTGATCAGCGCCCTGGTACGCCAGTTCTGGTTGGCCCAGTCCGGGGAATTCCTGCAGTACGGCCGTTCCGACGGCCCCATGAAACGCGCACTGCGCACCTTTGCCAGCGGGGTGCTCACCCAGCGCGAGCGGGAAATCACCGACCTGATCCTGCGGGGTTTCTCCTCCCAGGCGATCGCCGACCACCTGAAAATCAGCGTGGGCACGGTCAAGGTGCATCGCAAGAACATCCATACACGTCTGAATACTTCCACCCAGGCGGAAATCTTCACCCAGTTCATTGCCCACCTGAACAGTCTCGAAGACCATCACTGACCGCTGTCGCCAGCAGGAGAACCGGGCAGGAGCGCACGTTCAAGCGCCCCTGCCCGCCGCATCACAGGCTGATCCAGACCGTCTTGATGTCGGTGTACTTCTCAAGGGAGTGCAGCGACTTGTCGCGCCCGTAGCCGGAGGCTTTCATGCCGCCGAACGGCATGGTGCTGTCACCGCCGCCCCAGCCATTGACCCAGACCATGCCGGAGCGGATCTGGCCGCTGACCCGGTGCGCCCGGGACAGGTTGCCGGTCCAGACGGACGCCCCCAGCCCGTAGCGGTTGTCGTTGGCCAGGCGCACGGCCTCGGCTTCGTCCTCGAATTCCCCCAGGGCCAGCACCGGGCCGAAGATTTCTTCCTGGACGAAGCGCATGTCGTTGCGCGCACCGTCCACGATGGTCGGCGCCACGAAATAGCCTTCACCGGGCACATGCTCCGGCACCCCGCCGCACAGCACCTCGCCGCCTTCGTCGATGGCGGACTGGATATAGCCCGATACCGTCTCCATCTGCGGCTTGTCCACCAGCGCGCCCATGCGCGTGGCGGGGTCCTGCGGATTGCCCGGCACATAGGCCGCCGCGGCCTTCAGCAAAGCCTCGGTAAAACGCGCCTTGATGGACGACTGCACGTACAGGCGCGAGCAGGCGATGCAGACTTCGCCCTGGTTGGAGAAGATGGCCGCGGCGGCGGTGCCGGCCGCCTGCTCAATGTCCTCGCAGTCCTCGAACACCAGCATGGGCGACTTGCCACCCGCCTCAATCCAGACCCGCTTGAGGTTGGACTGGCCGGCGTACTCCATCAGGAAACCACCCACCCGGCTGGACCCGGTGAACGCCAGCACATTGACATCGTTGTGCAGGGCCAGGGCCTTGCCGGCGGTGTGTCCGAATCCGGGCAACACGTTGAAAACGCCATCGGGAATACCGGCTTCTTTCGTCAGTTGCGCCAGGCGCAGGACGCTCAGTGCACTCTTCTCGGACGGCTTCAGGATCACCGAGTTGCCCGCTGCGAGCGCCGGAGCGATTTTCCAGGTCGCCATCATCAGCGGGTAGTTCCAGGGTGTGATCGCCGCCACGACGCCCGCCGGCTCGTGACTGATCAGGCCCAGCGTCTCTTTGCCGGTGGGCGCGATCTCGCCGTACAGCTTGTCGATGGACTCCGCGGTCCAGCGCATGCAGTCGATGGAATCCGGCACGTCGATGTTGAGCATTTCGGTGATCGGCTTACCCATATCCAAGCTGTCCAGCACCGCCAGTTCGTCGCTGTGCTGCTCCATCAGATCCGCCAGACGCAGCAGCGCCCGCTTGCGATCGCCCGGCGCCATGCCCGACCAGACACCGGACTCATGCGCCCGGCGGGCGGCGTCGACGGCACGATCCACGTCGGCGGCATCGCAACTGGCCACGTCGATCAGGGTCCGCTCGGTCGCGGGATTGACCGCCGGGAAGGTCTCGCCGGAGACGGCGTCGACGAATTGGCCGTTGATAAAGGCCTGGCCGCGCAGTGCGACCGTCTCGCTCAGGGCTTTCCAATCCGCGCTGGTTTTCATGCTTGTCTCCCGACATTGATTGACTTTGCAACCCAGACTACCCGCCGTCCACGCCCTGCTCCATATCCCTCAGTGGGTATACAGCCGTGGCCCCTGCTGTCCACGGCGCGGCATGTTAGGACAAATCGCTAATAACCCAACCGGGGCCCGGGGTGTAGGATGGACGTATACCCTTGATCAAAAAACGACACAGTAATTCCCGGGATCCATCACGCATGACTTACGCACGCATTACCGGCACCGGCTCGTACCTGCCAGACAACGTTGTGACCAACCAGGATCTGGAGAAGAAGGTGGATACGAGCGACCAGTGGATCCGGGAGCGTACCGGCATCCACCAGCGCCACGTGGCACCGGAAGGCCAGACCACGGTGGACCTGGCGGAACAGGCGTCCCTCAAGGCCATCGAGGCCGCCGGCATTGATCCCACCGAGATCGACCTGATCGTCTTCGCCACCTCCACCCCGGACAAGATCTTCCCCAGCTGCGCCTGCATTCTCCAGGCTCGCCTGGGCAACCAGGGCTGCCCGGCGTTCGACATCCAGGCCGTGTGCAGTGGTTTCGTTTACGCCCTCTCAACCGCCGACAAGTTCATCAAGACCGGTGCCAGCAAAAAGGCGCTGGTGGTCGGGGCTGAAGTCTTCTCCCGCATCGTCGACTGGGACGACCGCACGACCTGCGTGCTGTTCGGCGACGGCGCCGGCGCCGTGGTCCTGGAAGCCAGCGAGGAAACCGGCATCCTGTCCACCCACATCCACGCCGACGGCCGCTACGAAGAGCTGCTGCATGTCCCCTGCGGCATTGCCAGCGACTACGAAAAAGTGAAAGCCGGCGAAGCCTTCGTACATATGAAAGGCAACGAAGTCTTCAAGATGGCGGTCAACACCCTGGGCAAGATCGTCGACGAAACCCTCGACGCCAATCAGATGGCTAAGTCCGACATCGACTGGCTGGTGCCGCACCAGGCCAACCTGCGCATCATCGCCGCCACCGCCAAGAAGCTGAACATGTCCATGGACCAGGTGGTGGTCACCGTGGACCAGCATGGCAACACGTCCGCTGCATCGATCCCGCTGGCGCTGGACGTCGCGGTGCGCGACGGCCGCATCAAGCGCAACGAGGTGGTGCTGCTGGAAGCGTTCGGCGGCGGCTTCACCTGGGGCTCGGCGCTGCTGCGGTTCTGAATCTCCAGGCCGGCGATACGGTCGGTACTGCCGATACTCTTTGCAGTACTCCGATACAGAGAAAGCAGGCCTCGGCCTGCTTTCTTTCGTTTCCGGTGATCCTATCTGACCAGTGTTGCCGGTCTAGACGACCCGTGTCCGTCGCGACTGCTTCCAGCGGTCGAACAGCACCGCCAGCAGCAGGATCGCCCCGCGCACCAGGTACTGATAGAACGTCGGCACGTTGAGCAGACCCATGGCGTTCTGCACGCAGCCCATGATCAAAACGCCGACCAGCACACCGGTGATCGACGCCACCCCGCCCGACAGCGAGACCCCGCCCAGCACACAGGCGGAAATCACCGCCAGCTCCAGGCCCAGCGAGGTGTTGGGATCGCCCAGCCCCATGCGTGAGCACAGCAGCACCCCGGCCACACCGGCGACGATGCCCTGCAGGGCAAACACCGTGATTTTAAGGCGCCGCACGTTGACGCCCGCCAGGTTCGCCGCCTCGGCGTTGCCACCGGTGGCCAGGACATTGCGCCCGAAGGCCGTGGCGTTAAGCAACACCCCGAAGATCACGAAACAGGCAATCATCGCCCAGACCGGCAGGGTCAGCCCCAGGAAAGAGTAGCTTCCCAGGTCGAAGAACGCCGGTACGGTGATCATCACCGCGTCACCGCCGGAGGTGATGTAAGCCAGCCCGCGCACGAACTCCATCGCCGCCAGCGTCGCAATCAGCGAGTTGACCCCGAAGCGGGCCACCACGAAGCCGTTGAAAGCCCCCACCGCGCCGCCGGCGAGGATACCCACGGTCACGCCGATGAAGACGCTGCCCGAGGTAGAGGTGATCACCGCCGCCACGACACCGGTAAATGCAACGATAGACGCCACCGACAGGTCCACTTCCCCCAGCGCCAAGACCATCATCATGGTGGTGGCGATGGTGCCGATCAGGGTCACCGACAGCAGCAGGCCAACGATGTTACGCCCGGTCAGGAAGTCCGGCACCGCCACCGACAGCCCGATGAACAGGAGAATAAAGACGGCAATCAGCCCCGACGAATCCATCAGCGACCGCATGACCCGAGGCAGCCGGACACCCCCCTTACCTGTGGCGAAGCCCGCCGCGGACTGCGCCAGTTTTTCCGTAGCCATAATCGTTTTCTCTCTCTTATCGTTGTTCAGGCCGGCAAAGCCAGGCCCAGCAGCCGCTCCGGCGTCGCCTGAGCCCGCTCCACTACGTCCACTACCCGGCCGTCGCGCATCACGCCGATGCGGTCGCAAATAGAGCTGACCTCCGCCAGGTCGCTGGAGATCACCACCACGCTCTTGCCGTTGTCGGCCAGGTCGTAAAGCAGCGAATAGATGTCACGGCGGGCGCCGACGTCGATGCCGCGAGTGGGCTCATCCATGACGAACACGTCGATTTCCTCGGCCAGCCAGCGTGCCAGGATGGCTTTTTGCTGATTGCCGCCGGACAGGTTGCCGATGGGCGCATCCGGCCCCGGCGTCTTGATGCTCAGGCGACGGATGTAATCGTGGGCGTTGTCGGTCTCCCGCGAGCGGTGGCGGAACAGTTTCCAGCGGGCAAAAAAACGCCGGCAGCTGATGTTGATGTTGTCCGCGACGCTGGCGATGGCAAAGATACCCTGGGACTTGCGGTCCTCCGGGCACATGGCGATGCCGGCATGAATCGCCTTGCGCGGGCTGTCGAAGCGACAGTCGCGGCCCTTGTAGCGAATCGTGCCCGCCTCCGGTTGCTCGGCACCGCACACCAGCCGCAACAGCTCGCTGCGCCCGGCCCCGACCAACCCGAAGAAGCCGAACACCTCCCCCTGGTTCACCGAGAAACTGGCGGGTTCCCGAACGCCGGGCCCTTTCAGGTCTTTGACTTCCAGCATGGGCGGGCCGTGCTCACGGGAACGATAGCCGTAAACGTCCTCGATCTCGCGTCCGACCATTTCGCTGACCAGCATGTCGTGGCTGATGTGCTCCAGGTCCGGATGCGTATTGATGTGCCGACCGTCGCGGAACACGGTCAGGGCGTCGCACATCTCGAAGACTTCATCCATGCGGTGGGTGACGTAGAGCACCACTTTGCCCTCATCCCGCAGGCGGGCGACGATCCGTTTCAGGTTACGGATCTCCTGCACCGACAGGCTGCTGGTGGGCTCGTCGAAGGCGATGATCCGGGCGTCCCGCAGCAGCGCCCGACCAATCTCGATCATCTGCTGCTGACCGATGGACAGGTCACGCACCCGGGTGGCTGGATCAATGGTTTCCTCACCCAGTTCCTTGAGCACCCGCACCGCGTCCGCGTAGAGCGCCTGGCGGTCAATGAACCCGCGCCGCTGCGGCAATTGCCCGAGCAGCAGGTTTTCCGCCACCGACAGGTTGGGCGACAGGGTCAGTTCCTGGTAGATGATGGCGATGCCCTCGGCGAGGGCTTCGCGTTCGTTGGCGAAGACATGGCGCTGGCCATCGATCCAGAGCGCGCCGGCCGACACCCGGTTAACGCCGCTGAGCACCTTGAGCAGGGTCGATTTCCCGGCGCCGTTTTCGCCCATCAGGGCGTGGACTTCCCCGGCCTGGGCCGAGAAGGACACGCGGTCCAGAGCCTTGACGCCAGGGAACTCCACCGAAATTCCGTCAAACCGAAGATACGGTTCAGACATGGCTGTTACTCCCGTTGTGCTGGAATGCCGGAATCGGCGGCCTGCGCAGGCCGCCTCTCCGTCGTTACAGGTTCAGGTTCTGCTTGACCTGCTTCCAGTTGTCACGGGTCATCAGCTTACCGGTGGTTTCGGTATTGGCCGGCGGCTTGTCGCCGTCGATGATCCACTGGTAAAGGTTCTCGGCGGTCTGACGACCGTGCATGGTGGAGCTGACGGCCACCGTGCCGTAGAAGCCGGTCGGCTTCTCGCGGGAGAACTCGGCAAAGGCGGCGCCGGAGCCGTTGATGCCGACACCGATCACGTCTTCGGCAGTCAACCCGTACTGCTCGCTGGCGCGCACACCACCCAGCACGCTTTCCTCGTTCAGCGCGTAGATCACCCAGTGTTTGTACTCACCGCGCTTGGAGAACACCGGCGAGGCAGCGGCAAAGGCGCTGCTGGTGTCGGTGTTCTGCTGGGGGGCGTCGAAGATGTGCTCCTTACTGAAGCCGGCCTTGAGCAACGCGTCGGTCGCGCCGTCGGTGCGTTCCTTGGCGGTAGGCAGCTCGTAATTGGTGATGCGCAGGGCGGCCACGTCGTCCATGTTCCAGCCTCGCGCCTCGATCTCCCTGGCGATGGCATTGCCCACCTGCTCGCCGATCTTGTAACCGGACATACCCAGATGCGGAACGGCCTCGATCGGGTCGCCTTCGGCGTCGACGAAGCGATCGTCCACGGTGACCACTTTCATACCGTACTGTTCGGCGCGACGCATGATCACGGTCCCCAGACGCACGTCAGGCGGGCAGATCACAAACCCCTGAGCCCCCTGGGAGTTGAGGTTGTCAATGGCGGACAGTACTTCCTGGCCATCGACGCCCGAGAGCCGCACCACGTCGAAGCCCTGTTTTTCGCCGAGCTGAGTGGCAGCCTGCTGTTCGTTGATGAACCAGGCCTGCTCCGGCTTCTTGACGATGAAACCGATCTTGACGTCCTGGGCGGCATGGGCGGAATGGAAAGGCAGGCACGCGATACCGGCGGCAACCGCCAGCGCCTTGAGGTTACGAAGGCATTGCATTGATGTCTCCTGTGAGCCCGTTGGGCCTCTTGTTGTTGTTTCGAAGGATTGCACGTCACTGTGCAGAATGAAGACGGTTCCACGATAGGGTGAGCAGCGATAACCTACAAATCCCAAATTTGGCTATTTCCGATATCATTTTTGTTATCAGTACTGATTTCGGCCGCTACCCGCTGGTGGAAGGCATCGGAGTTCTGGTGGCCGCGCTTGCGACGGTTTCTCCGGACATGGACTTTTGTGAGATAGACCTTACGTCGGAAGATAAACCTGACATCGGGAGATAAAACTGGCGCCACCGGGAAACGGGGAGCGGTGCCGCCGGCCAACTGCCCTGGCCGATGGCACCGGACCGACTGCAATCAGTCGTTGGAAAAACGGTAGACGGTGCGTGAACGGTATGGCTCATCCGGCGTCACGAGCGTACTGGGGAAGCCGTCCTGATTGGGGGAATCCGGAAAGTGCTGGGTCTCCAGCGCCAGGCCGGAGCGGTGAACATAGGGCTGCCCCGATTTGCCGGTCAGGCTGCCGTCCAGGAAGTTGCCGCTGTAGAACTGGATGCCCGGCTCGCTGGAGGCAATCTCCACCACCCGGCCGCTGGCGCGATCCTCCAGGCGGGCGGCGGGCCGCAACCCATCCTCGCCAGGCTCGCCGGACAGCACGAAGTTATGATCGTAGCCCTGGCCATAGTCGAGCTGGGTATTGTCATCGTTGATGCGCGCACCAATGGCCGTGGGCTCACGGAAATCGAACGGTGTGCCAGCTACCGGCCGCTGCTCGCCCGTGGGGATGAGTGTGTCGTCCACCGGCGTGAAGCGATCGGCATGGATCTGTAGCTGATGGCCCAGGATGGATTCGTGCCCCTCGCCCCGCAGGTTGAAGTACGAGTGCTGGGTCAGGTTCACCGGCGTCGGCTCGGTGGTCTCCGCCTGGTACTCGATGGCCAGCTCGTTGGCGTCGGTCAGCGCATAGGTCACCGTAACGTCCAGCTTACCCGGGTAGCCCTCTTCGCCATCGGCACTGGTGTAGCTCAGCACCAGCCCGGCCTGTCCGGACTCCTGGAACGGCTCGGCCTGCCACAGCACCCGGTTGAAGCCGCGGTCACCGCCGTGCAGGTGGTTGGGGCCGTTGTTGGTTGCCAGGTCATAGGTTTCGCCATTGAGGGTGAAACGACCACCGGCGATGCGATTGCCGTAGCGGCCGATCAGCGCGCCGAAATACGGGTTGGCCTTGCGGTACGCCTCGGACAGATAACCGTCCAGGTCGGCAAAGCCGAGAACGATGTCACCCAGCTCGCCGTCACGATCCGGCGTTTTCAGCGAAACGATGATGCCACCGTAGTTGGTCACCTCCATCACCAGCCCATTGCTGTTGGTGATGCGGTAAAGATCAGCGGTACGGCCATCGGGCAAGGTTCCGAAGACCGCGTGTTCGACGCGATCCATAGCGCTGGCGTTAGCCGCCTGGGCGGTCGGAACCACCGCAGCGGCCATGGCCAGGGAGGCGGTTATTGTTTTCCATGTCATGATTTTGCTCCTGCAGACGATTGCTTGGTGCAATCTGTTGTTGTTCCGTCTGTTTTTCGTATCGCTTCCTGGGGCCCAGTGACGGAGGTGGACGCCCCGAGGCTTCATCACGTTAGACTAGGGAGCGATAACCGACTAATACGGAATAGTCGGCAAACCAATAACAAATATGGTATCGGCGTCGCCGGTATCGCGAAGAGCGAGCAACGATTCATGGCAAGACTTCCCAACGACTGGTTCCTCCGCGCCCGTTTGAAACTGCGCCACCTGCAGCTGTTCATGGCGCTGGACGAACACCGCAATCTGCACCGGGCCGCCGAGAGCCTCTCCATGAACCAGCCGGCGGCGTCCAAGCTGCTCAACGACCTGGAGGATCAGCTCGACGTGGTGCTGTTCGAACGCCACCCGCGCGGCATGACCCCCAACTGGTACGGCGAGATCATGATTCGCCACGCCCGCAGCATCCTGTCCCAGCTCACCCACACCGGCGAGGAAATCAACGCCATGCGCCAGGGCAACGCCGGGATGGTGGCGGTGGGATCGGTGATGGCGCCCGCGGTGACGCTGCTGACCAGCGCGGTGGAACGGGTTCACCGGGAGCTGCCGGGACTCAAGGTGCGGATCGACGTGGACGTGAGCAAACGGCTGGTACCCCGTCTGATCGAAGGCGAGTTCGATTTCGTGCTGAGTCGGATTCCGGAAGGTTTTACCGCGGAGCGTTTCCATTTCGAGGAAATTGGCGAGGAGGAAATCTGCATTGTCTGCCGCGACGGGCACCCGCTGCTGGCGTCGCCGGACCTGGACATGAGCGCACTGACCACCTTCCCCTGGACGTTACAACCGCCTGGTGCCCTGCTCCGCCAGCGTGTCGACAACCTGTTCCTGCACCACGGTGTCGATCCGCCGCGCTACATCGTGGATACCCCGGACTTCCTGGTCTCGCTGGCCCTGGTGGCCAAGTCCGACACACTGACCGTCACCACGCGGCAGGTTGCGGAAATGTTGTGCGCGCCGGAGCGCTTCCAGATCCTGCCGTTCGGCGAGCCGATCAAGGTACAGCCTTACGGCCTGGTGACGTTACGCGACAAACACCTGTCGCCAGGTGCCGCCGCGCTCATGTCCACGCTGCGCGACATCCTGGCGTCAGGGCCGGTCTGATTCATTCGATGAACGCGTCCACGTGCTCCCGGCGCCCCAGCAGGAAGGCGTCGGACACCAGGCGCAATGGCGTGACGTCCACATCGCTGCGATTGTCTGCGACCAGCGCGGCAAACCGCTCGTAGATCCCTTCGTATTCCCGTTCCGGCGCCTCGAATATCAGCTCGCCATCCACCCACATCTGGCTGCCGCCGGCGGACAGGGTCAGCTTGCCGTCATCGGTGTGGACGTGAATGTCCCAGAGCTGAGGACCGGTCTGGCGAAAATCGAAGGCGGCGTGCATCTCGGTGTCGCCACCGGCCTGGAATACGAGATCCGCGGCGATAGGCGTCTGGCAGTTCTCCGGCACATGCAGCCGGGCATCCCGCAACACGAATGGGTGATCCAGCACCGCTGTGACGATCGACAGGCCGTTGATACCCGGGTCGAACACGCCCATACCGCCGGGCTCCCAGATCCAGTCCTGCCCCGGGTGCCAAACGCGTACGTCTTCCTTCCAGTGCACGTCCACATGCCGGACGGTGCGGCCGGTGAGCCATTCCCGGGCCGGACCGACCGCCGGCGCGAAGCGGGAGTGCCAAGTGGCGAACAGCGTCACGCCGGCCGCTTCAGCCTGACGGGACAGCAGCTCCACCTCGTGCAAGGTCGCGCCGGGGGGCTTTTCCAGAAGCACATGCAGCCCCCGGGCCAGGGCCTCCGAGGCCAGTTGATAGCGAACCGCCGGCGGCACGCACAGGGCAACCGCCTGCAGTTCGGGCATGGCGTCGAGCATGGCTTCCATCGACTGGAATTGCGGCAGTGCGTCCTGCGTGCTGCTGGGGCTGGCAATGGCGCATAACTCCATCGACGGGTTACGTTCCAGTGCGGGCAGATGCTGATCCCGGGCGATCTTGCCGAAACCGACAAGACCCAACTTCAGTTCGGTCATTGGTTGTTTCCCTCGCGGATGATCCGCCTACCTTAACCGGCTCAAGCCATATGGGCTAATAGCGATTTTGGTCAGATACCATCACCGTTTTGATATCAAGGCGGGTCATTTCAACAACCGGCGCCGGATCATTCAGCGCAAATGACGTTTGAACCAGGGCAAGAGTTTTTTCTTCCAGAGGCGCTGCACAACCGCAATCCAGCGTGGTTTCTGGTAGCGACGGGCTTCCTCCTCGGTGGGCGCCTGGCCGGTGATACGGGTCTTGTACTTGAGGGCGTTGGACATGTCGCTGCGGCGCAACGGAGCCAGTAGGAAGCGACCCGGCCCGCGCACGCGCACCGCGGAGGCGAAATCGATCAGCACCACCCGGCCGCCGCTGACAATGACGTTGGTACCGCGTACGTCGTTGTGGGTGATCGATTGACTGTGCAGCGAGCCCAGGGCAAGCATCAGTTGGGAGAAGTGCATCGGATCGCCGGTGCCGGCCAGGTTGCTGAGCAGCTCGCCGGGCACGTATTCCATCAGCAGCCCCAGTGACCCCATACAGCCGATCAGTTTGGGTGAATGGGGCCAGTCCTGCAGCTGTCGCAGGATACGTGCTTCACGCCACACCAGCAGGCGCGCCGGCCAGGCCAGCCAACTGCCACGATAACGCTGGTAGTCCTTGCAGATGACTGGCGTTCCTTCGTGCATGTAGACGAACACATCGGCTTTCAGGAACCCTTTGCCGGTCTGGATCGGTCGGCTTTCCGACGCCGGGCTTTTCGGCACTAGACTCCCTGGCGCGACAGACGCATCGCAGGGTCGGTCTTCGGATATGACGTCATCGGTCTCTTTCATCGGGCTACCCGTCCTTTTTCTTAATTACTTAGCTCCCTATTATATTTTTGGCCCGATTGCCGGAATCATTGTGGATTCCCGAAGAGACGATTGCCGTTGTCATATCCGTAACTGTTTCACACTTGACGGAGCAGGTATCCTAGCGCGTTTGAATGGGGCCGGAGCCTTGTTATCTACGCTCCTGCCGTCTGTTAACCCCCAATTCCGACTGGTTTCATGTCCACTGCACGTATTTTTGCCCGTCGCGGACGCCCGATACTCATGACTGTTGCGGTCGCCCTTTTGGCGACGGCCTTTTTCTGGCGCCCGGAATCCTCAAGCGCTATTTCCGTCCCCGTCACCATCGTCCATAAACCCGACCAGGAGACAGCCTCCGCCGAGAAGGCCTCCAGTCCCGCGCCGGCGGACGACGCCCTCACCGCGTCCCAGGCGAATGCCGAAGACGGGAACCGTTTCTCGGTGCCGGACAAGCCGTTGCCAACTCACTACGAGATCAAGTCCGGCGATACGTTGAGTGAGATCCTCGACAAGCAGGACATCTCAGCCAATACGCTGCACAAACTACTGGAGGCCGATGCCGAGTTTCTGGACCTGGAAACCCTCCGCCCCGGAACGGCTCTGAACTTCACGTTTGACAGCAATAATGTTCTGCAAAGCATTGATCTACAGCTGGATGCTGCCCGGACCGTGTCTTACGTCCGAACCGACGACGGCGCCTTCGAGCATCAACAGCACACCAAACCGCTGCATTGGGACAGCCAACTGTTCCACGGCGACATTCACGGCAGTTTCTACACCTCCGGCATCAGTGCCGGCCTGGACAAAGGTCAGGTGGTGCAGGTCAGCCAGCTGCTCAAGGGTAAGCTCAACTTCCGCCGTGACCTGCGTGCCGGGGATACCTTTTCAGTGATCGTCGGCCAGGAAATGACCGATACAGGTGCGACCGGGAACACCCGCATCGACGGCATCGAACTCAACCGCGGATCAAAGACTTACTACGCTTTTCTCTACGATGACGGCAACTATTACGACGAGACCGGCGAGAGCGTGACGCCGGCGTTCCTGCGCTACCCGACACGGCGTCACTTCCGGGTCAGTTCACCGTTCGACCCTTACCGCCTGCATCCGGTCACCGGACGCCGCGCACCGCACAACGGGGTCGATCTGGCCGCGCCCTCCGGGACGCCCGTCATGAGTACCGGCGACGGTATCGTGACTCGTATCGGCAACCACCCCTATGCCGGCAAGTACGTCGATATCAAGCACAGCGGCGCCTTCAAGACCCGCTACCTGCACCTGAGCAAAATTTTGGTCAAACGTGGCGAGGCGGTGAAGCGTGGCGAGAAAATTGCCCTGTCCGGCGCCACCGGTCGGGTGACCGGCCCGCACCTGCACTTCGAGTTCCACATCAAGAACCATCCGGTGAACCCGCTGACGGCGAAGATCCCGACGTCCGCCAAAGTGCCGGCGGACAAGCTGGCCGACTTCCAGTCACATATCCGCCCGATCATGGCGCGCCTGAACGTGCCGGGCAGCCTGCCGTCACCGCTGGCAAGCGGTGCGAACGGCCAGACACCGGCCACGACCGATGCGAATGACGACTGGACCCGGGCCTGTCTGCGCCCCGGCCAGTGCCGGTATCAGTAAATCGGATTTGCCTGGGCCGGGGCGGTTCAAGGAAGCCCCGGCCCGCCTCGGGCTAGCTGCCGTTGCGTTTCGACAGGGTTGAGTAAAGCGTGTCCTTGAGTTGGGCTCGCTCCAGCTTCATCTCGTTGAAATGGGCATCGTCGGTGGGCACTTCCCGGAACTCAAGCCCGCGAATGGACTTGTCCAGTTTGTCGTATTCGTCGCTCAGCTTCTTGAAGTGGTCATCTGACTGCCTGAGTTCGTGGATCAGGTCTTTGTATTCGGGAAAATCGATATGCAGGGCGTGATCACTGATCGACATGCTACCGCTCCTCTGCGAATGGATTCCGTCGTCTCAGAGTCCAGTCAAGGCAACTCAGAATAAGCATAGCACTCCTGCCCGGCACTGTGTTACGCGTCCCAGGGCCTTTTTCAGCCCCTCTTGACCTCGGCCAAAACGCTTGCATTTTTCGGGATTTCCACCACGATGGAATGAAGCATGGCGTGTATGGAGTTTCACCGAATCAATGACCTGGGCCGCTTCGCTGCTTCCCTACGACGTCTCACCGGTTACCATCCTGGCCTACGCGTGCGTCCTTGGCCTGTATGGCCTGGCGCTGGCACGACTGCCTGCCGGTGAACGCCCCGGTCCCTGGCGCATCGGCGCGTTCCTGGTCGGCGTGCTGGCGTGTTATGCGGTCATGCAGACGCGGTTCGATTACTACGCCCAATACATGTTCTTCGTCCATCGCGGCCAACATCTGATCCTGCATCATTTGGGGCCGTTCCTGATTGCCCTGTCCAATCCACTCCCCATCATCCGCTACTGGTACGGTTTTGTGCCGGACGCGGCCCGCCGCGCCCTCAAGCCACTCGGCTGGGTTTACCGGATCCTGCAGCAACCGGCCATCGCGGCCTTCCTGTTCGTGGGATTGATCTATCTGTGGCTGTGGCCCCCGGTACATTTTGACGCCATGCTCGATCGCCAGCTGTACTGGATCATGAACTGGAGCATGCTGCTGGACGGCCTGCTGTTCTGGTGGTTGATGCTGGATCCACGGCAACCGGCCGCCGGGCGGGTGCTGGGCTTCGGTCGGCGAATCCTGTTGATGGTACTGGTTGCCCTGCCCCAGTTGGTGCTCGGCGCGGTGATCGTGTTTGCCCGCGAGCCGCTGTACGACGTCTACGAAGTGTGCGGCCGGGCCTGGCCCCTGGCGCCGGCCACGGATCAGTTGCTGGGCGGCCTGCTGACCTGGATTCCTCCGGCGATGATGAGCATCGTCGGTATTCTGCTCATCCTGCGTCGCATCATGCAGGACCCGAAACGGTCCCGGGCGGCGTCCCCGCAAGAGGTTTCCCATGTCTAGACGGATTCTTGCACGCACGCTGATCGGCGGGCTCGCATTGTTGCTCTCGGCCTGCCAGGACACCCAGGCGCCGTTCAACGGCAAGGACATCAGCGGTGTTATGCCGGACCTCGCGTTCGAATTGCGGGACACCAACGGCCAGACGGTGACCCAGACGGATTACGACGGCCAGGTGCGTCTGCTGTTCTTCGGCTACACCTCATGTCCGGACGTCTGCCCCACCACCCTGGCCGAGCTGAACCGGGTAATGACGGCCATGCCGACCGATCTGCGCGATGACCTCACCGCCCTTTTCGTCAGCGTCGATCCCAAACGGGATACCCCCCAACGCCTGGATCAGTACGTCCACTTCTTTGGTGACCGGATCGTCGGGCTGACCGGCCCCGAGCCTACACTGCGGACGCTGGCCAAACGTTATCGCACCACGTTCGGCTACGGTGATGCCGACGAACAGGGCAACTACGACGTCTCCCACAGCAGTGCGATCTACGTCTTCGACCAGGCCGGCGAAGTCCGACTGCTGCTCAGGCCAGGCATGACCCGGGACGCCATGGTCGAGGACCTGTCCCGGCTGGTGCGGCAGGGCACCTCCTGACGCTATAAAGCCGTTGGCGTCAGTGCACCAGGTCCCGCAGGATCTCCGCCGCCAGACCAAACGATTTCAGGCGCGCCTCGTGATCGTGGATCTGGCCGGTCACGATCACCTCATCCACCCGTGTTCGATCGATGAACTGCTCCAGCCAGAGGCGCACGGTTTCCGGCGAACCAACCGCCGTCTCCGCGAGAGCCTGCTTCACCTGCTGCCGCTCGAATTCAGTGGCGACCGTTGCCAGATCATCCACCGGCGCTTTCAGCGGTCCCGGCGTGCCCCGGCGCAAGGCGATGAACTGCTGCTGGAGGGACGTCATCAGGCGTTGCGCCTCGGCGTCGGAATCGGCGGCGAAGACGTTCACCCCGGCCGCGGCATAAGGCGCATCCAGATAGCGGGACGGCTTGAAGCGCTCCCGATAAACCCGCAGGGCGTCGCCCAGCATGTCGGGCGCGAAGTGTGAGGCAAAGGCAAACGGCAGCCCCAGTTCCGCGGCGAGTTGAGCGCTGAACAGGCTGGAGCCGAGCAGCCAGACCGGCACATCCAGCCCCATTCCGGGTACCGCCCTGACCCGCTGGCCGGGCTGTTCGGGGCCGAAATAATGCAGCAGTTCCTGTACCTCCCGCGGGAATTCGTTGGCGGCCTGCATATGGTCCCGGCGCAGCGCCATCATGGTCGGCCCGTCGGTGCCCGGTGCGCGTCCAAGCCCCAGATCGACCCGGTCGGGATAGAGCGACGCCAGCGTGCCGAACTGCTCAGCGATCACCAGCGGCGAGTGGTTCGGGAGCATGACGCCACCGGCGGCAATGCGGATCGACTGGGTGCCTTCGGCGACAAAGCCCAGCGCTACCGCGGTGGCGGCGCTGGCGATGCCGGTCATGTTGTGGTGCTCGGCCATCCAGTAACGTCCGTAGCCGCCCGCTTCGGCGTGTTGGGCCAGGGCTCTGGAATTCAGCAGCGCCTGACGCGCGGAGCCACCCTCGGTGATGGGTGACAGATCCAGTAATGAAAATGCTTGCACGCTCGATCCTCACTGTTCGTAGGCTTTGGCTTTTCCGGCAGGCTACGCCTGCCACCACACGAGGCAATGGCAGGCGTTGACCCGGATCAGGCGGGACAAAAAAACGGTTTCGGGTAAAGAGTCAGTTGCCCAACAAGTGGCTGAAAATACTGGTCAGGATCACCAGTCCGGCGATCCAGCCGATTACCGCCGGCAGGAAGTTGGGCATGGGCTGGCGCTTTTCACGGGCGGGCGGCGACTCATTCCCGGACTCAGCGCCCCCTTCCCGCCCCGGCTCGTGGAAAGGATCACTGACCTCGCGGTCCTCGCTCACTAGCGACTGATCCACTTCCTCCCAGCCAAACCACTGGGACAGGAATGCGAGTACCGGTTGCGGCAGGGAGCCATCATCGAGCATCGGCCGCAGGCGTGGGTAGAGCGCATCGCTGACCGCTTCCCGGATGGCGTCCTGATCCGCCGGAGGCTCGGTCAGGATCGCCCGCCACAGGTTGGCATCCTTGCGGCGCTGGTCATCGTTCAGCATGGCTTCCACCTGGATCACCACTTCCCTCACGACCTGCTGATCACGACCGCTCAGGGGTTGCTCTGACGCCTCTTTTGCGGTCGGCCCGGGTTCGGGCGCCGGCTCTGACGCGGGCGGTTCAACCGCAAAACCCGCCTCGCGGAGAGCCTGCCGATAGGCGTCGTCCAGTTGCTGTTGAGCCTCCCCGTCGGCGAATTTCCGCTGCGACTGGTAGGCCTGTTCGATCTTCTCGCGGTTGTTGGTCGGCGTAATGCCGAGGACCTCCCAACACGTCATAAATCTAAACTCCGGCAAAATATCGCTCGGCTGGAGAGACAGCCGCCGCGCTCTTCACTATGATGAATTCCATGTAACTTTCTCAACGAAATATCTCAACGAAATCGCTCAACGACATATTTCACCGAGATTGAGCGACGAGATCTCTGATAGAGGCTTCCGACAGAAAGTTACTTGAACAACCATCCAGACCAACTGAACGAAGATCTGGGCAACATATTCTCAATCATCGCACCCAATAATAAGTCGCACGCCCCATAACACATCAACAGTGCGACACCGAACCGTGCTTGGCTCTAGACGAATGACAGTATGAAAAAAACGCTCTTACTACTGCAGTATGGGGGCATTGTGCCCCTGTTTACAGGGCTGGCGTTCTGCGTGCAGGCGCAGGATACCATGCCTTTCTCGACAATCCCCGACGGTGACACCGAACTCAACATGTCCGAGGGATTCGACCCGAATTACGATTTCGTACTGGAAGAGCCGATTCCCGAAGTGCTCTCCACCACCAAACTGCGCCAGCCCAAATCCCGTGTTCCGGGCACCACCACCGTTCTCCAGGGCGAACTGATCCGGGACCTGGGTATTCTCAACATCTGGGAAGTGTTCCGGCTGGTGCCAGGTATGACCGTCGGCTTCGTGCAGAGCAACCGTCCGGTGGTCAGCTACCACGGCACCGTGGCCGACGAGCAGCGCCGACTTCAGGTGCAGATTGACGGCCGCACGGCCTACCAGCCCAACCTGGCCGACGTGGACTGGCACGCCATGCCGGTGCCGCTGGAGAATATCGAGCGGATCGAGGTGACCCGCGGGCCCAACGCCGCCGCCTACGGGATTAATGCCTTCCTGGCCACGATCAACATCATCACCAAATCCCCCGAAGATACCCACGGCGTCAATGCCCGGGTGCGCGCGGGGGACCACGGGTACCGTCAGGCCTACGGCTCCATCGGCGGCAGCATGGATCAGTACGACTGGCGCTTCTCCGCCAACCGGCGCGAATCGGACGGGTTCGACCGTCGCTTCTTCAATCCGGATGACACGTCGGTGGAATCCGGTGAGACCAAGGAATTCGACGACAGTTTCCGCTACACCACGCTCAATTACGATTCCGTCTGGAACGTCGACAGCCGGAACGCCTTCGATTTCCGGGCCGGCTACACCAAGGTGTACGACGAAGAGGACGCCGAACAGTACGGTGAGGAGTTCGGTATACAGGGCGTTCCCGCCGAGACCGGCGATGACTACTACCTGCAGACCAAATGGACCCACTCTCTGAACGACCGCCATTTCTTCCATATCCAGGCCAGCTACCAGGACTATGATCGTCGCCAGGACTGGACCAGCTGCCTGCCGGCGGGCTTCGAGGTGGGCGGCACGCCCCTGCCGCTTGAGCTGTGTGCGGACACCAACCAGGACATTCAGGAAGATCGCCTGGAGTTCGAGATCCAGGACACTTACGCCTTCAACGACAACCTGCGACTGGTGACCGGCGGCGGCTACCGCGAGGACCGCTTCGATTCGGACACCTATTTCAACGGCGAAGGCAGCAACTACCAGACGCTCCTATTCTCGAACATCGAGTACACCCCCATTTCCTGGCTGACGTTCAACGTCGGTGGCAGTTGGGAGAAGACCACGGCGGTTGACGACGACTTCTTCTCGCCCCGATTCGCCGCCAACTTCCAACTGAGCGAGAACCAGACACTCCGCTTCGTGTTCTCCAAGGCGGTACGCACGCCGGACGCCTTCGAACAGGGCGCAGACTGGGGCTACCGCGCCAGCAATGTGGAACCGGCGGCGGTTTACGGTTTTCTGGAGGGCGAGCGGCTGATTGAATTCCAGGCGCCGGGCGACCTCAGCGAAGAGACCATCATCTCCCGGGAAATCAGTTACTTTGGCCAGTTCCGCCTGGGCGATGGTCTGCTGTCCACCGAAGTAAAGCTGTTCTACGACCACCTGCGCGACATCATCAGCGGCGTGATCGCGGTGGATGATCGCTGGGATTTGTGCAATTGTGTCGCACTCGACCAGAAAGGTGTGGAGCTGGAAACGTCGCTGGAATTCCAGCAGAGCCAGTTCCGCCTGACGTACGCCTATCTCGATCAGGATTCGGAGTACCGCGGGCCGCCGCCGGAGCTCGGGGTTAACCAGGAAGAACGCTACATCCGCCTGCAGGGCCGCCTGACCGCCCGGCACTCCGGCAGTTTCGCCTGGATCCAGCGTTTCCCCCGCTCGGTATCCGCTTCGACGGCCTATTACATCGCCAGCGACCTGGGTGAGTACCGTTACCAACGGATTGACCTCAGACTGGCCAAATCATTCTATCTGCCTCGATCAACCTACGAGTTGGCTGCCATCATGCACTATTATCCAACGGACGACCCCATTATGTTCCCGGATAACCAGTACTCGGACCAAACCCAGTTTTTCCTGGAAGCCTCCGTTAAATTCTGATGGGCAAGCCGGTGGTGGATGCAGTGAGTTGGACAAGGACCGTCACAGGGACGGATACCGTCATGCAAGGCGGCTGACGAATCGGATGATGCAACGCGGGAAGCCAAGAAGCGCAGTCGGTGCCCGGCTCTGGAGATGGCGGAGTCGGACATTGGCCACCCTGACCGGCCTGTTGTGCCTGGCACAGCTCCAGGCTGCGCCGTCCGTCAAACTGTCGGAGTCACCCGGTACGCCGCATATCGTGTTCCTGGCCGGTTCCGAAAACCTCTCGTTCAACCTGTTGTTCCGGCAACGTCTGGAAAAGGCCCTGCCCAACAACATCAAGCTGATGAACTACTCCGCCAGGGCCCAGTCCCAGGCGCCCCGGGCCCTGGTGATCACCCTGGGCCCATCGGCAGTCAATGACATCGTGCAGCAGGACAGGCCGGTACCCACCCTGGCCCTGATGGTCACCGAATCCCAGTTCGCCCAGTATCGCGCCCTGGAACGCCCCGACCTCAGCGCCGTGTATCTCAACCCGCCGCTCAAACGTCAGGCCCTGCTGGGCCAGCAGATCCTGCCCCAGGCATCGCGCATCGCGGTGCTGGCCGAGCCCGGCCAGGAACAGCGTTACAGCACGCTCGCTGAGGAACTGGCGCCCTACGGGCTCGACCTGCGAACCTTTACCGTGGAAAGCCCGGAGAACCTGGTATCCACCCTGAGCCGCGCCCTCAATTACGGCGACTTCCTGCTGGGAACGCCCAATCCGGAAATCTATAACCGGCAAACCATCAAGCACATACTGCTGACGACCTATCGCCACAACCGCATCCTCATCGGCCCGGAACGGGCGTTTGTGCAGGCGGGCGCCCTGGCGTCGACCTACACTCCAACGGAAGCGGTCGTGAAACAGACGGTCGATATCATCCGGCAGTATGTCGCCTCCGGGCAGCTTCCGGCCCCGGATTTCCCAGACCAGTATTCCGTTCTGTTCAACGAGCAGGTCGCTCGTTCACTGAATATTCCGTTGCCCGAAGCCACCGAGGTACTGAACCGCCTCCGGGCACTCGAAGATACGAATACAGGAGTCGGAGATGAGTAACCGGCAACGTCCGCTTAACCGTCAGTTGCTGTTGCTGGGGACCGTGCCGGCAATCCTGATGTTTTTCGTGCTGCTCATATTCTTTACTTCGGTCCGCCTCGAAGACGTACGCAAGGACCTGTTCCGCGCGACCCAGGTGGTGGCGGACAACCTGGCGCCGGCCGTCGAGTACGCCGTGGTGTCGGGTAACCAGGCCGCGCTGAAGCAGATTCTCGAGCGCACTCTGCGGCGCAGCGAGGTGGCCTGGATCCGGGTGCGTGACGTCAACGATCAGGTGGTCGGTCTCGAGGCCCGCACCGACGTCAGCCCGGAGGACGACGACTTTTTCGTGTTCCATTCCGACATTCTTCAGCAACCCCTGGAAATCGACAGCGGCACCGATTTCGAATGGTTCGAGCCGGGGCTCTCCAGTCACTCCGGCGCATTGCGCATCGGTTCGGTCAGCGTGGCGGTTTCCGGCTCCCGGCTAACCACCCAGCGACAGGAAATCATCTTCACGTCCTTCGCCATTGCGGTGTCGGTGCTGATTGTCACACTGCTGATCATCAATCAGATCGCCAACCGGATTTCGCGGCCGATCCAGAACCTCAGTGAAAGCGTCAAGGGGCTGATCGACGGTCGCTACGACCCACCCGGGCGCTCCTCGCAGGTGGCCCGGGAAATCAACGACCTGGAACAGAATCTGACCGCCCTCGCCTACCACCTAGCGCAGCTGCGGGATTCACGCAACAAGACGCTGGAGTCGACGGAGCGTGCGCGGGAGCGGGCAGAAACCGCCTCGCGGACCAAATCCGAGTTCCTGGCGATGATGAGCCACGAGCTGCGTACGCCGCTGAACGGGGTGTTGGGGATGCTTGAGCTGGTGGCGGAAGAACCCATGTCGGAGCGTCAGAAGGACTACATGCAGACCGCCCGGCGCGCCACCGAGGATCTGCTGACGGTGATCAGCGATATTCTCGATTATTCCCGGGTCGAGCGCGGCACACTGGTGCTGGAACATCGATCGTTCAACCTGCGGCAGGTCATCGAGAATTGCGTCGCCACTCATCGCCATGAGTGCGAATGCAAGGGGCTCGACATGGAACTGCATTTCTCCAGCAACTGGCCGGACGGCGCCCGGGTACGCGGCGACGCCGGCCGCCTGCGCCAGGTGCTGGCCGGACTGCTGGAGAACGCCATCAAATTCACCGAGGAAGGTCATGTCGGCGTGCGCGCGGAATGGCTGGAGATGGAAGGTGGCTCCATTTACCTCAGCTGCGAGGTGCGTGATTCGGGAACCGGCATTCCGGCCGAGCACCTGAGCGGCATTTTCAACAGCTTTGAGCAGCTCGACAGTTCCTCATCGCGCAGCCACGGGGGGACCGGCATGGGCCTGGCGCTGGTGCAACGCCTGATCGAACTGATGGGCGGGCATATCCGCGTGGACAGCAATGTCGGCAGCGGATCGGCGTTCTACTTCGAACTCCCGTTCGAGCAGTCCGGAACGGACGCTTCAGAGCCGGGCGAACGCTTTATCGCGCCGCCAGCGGCGCCGGCCCTTGATGAGCCGACTTCGGACCGGGAAGGACCGGCGAAGACGCTCAACGATGCCCCGCTCGCACTGGTGGTGGAAGACAACGAAGTCAACCAGCGGGTGGCCAGCGCGCTCCTGAGGCGTTTCGGGTTCGAGACCGTCAGTGCCGAGAACGGCGACGTCGCGGTCAAACTGGTGACAGAGAGCCGCAACACCTACGACATCATCCTGATGGATTGCCAGATGCCGGTCATGGACGGTTATGAAGCGGCGCGCTGCATCCGCGCCTGGGAAACCGCACACCAGCGGGACAGCATCCCCATCATCGCCCTGACCGCCGACGCCCTGCCCGGCACCGACCGGCAATGCCGCGCGGCGGGCATGAACGACTATCTCGCCAAGCCCGTGCGCAAGGAAAAACTGCGTAACGTAATCAACCGCTGGATGCGCCTGCCGGATACCCAGTCGGGCGCATCCTGAACACGACGCTCGGGAAGACGCCTTTGCAACGCCCCCTGAGATCGTCTACTCCACGATCCGTGTCGGCTCACGCATGGTGACAAATTCCTCGGCAGAGGTCGGGTGAATGCCGACCGTGCTGTCGAACATGGCCTTGGTCGCCCCGGCCTTGATGGCCACCGCCAGGCCCTGCAGGATCTCCCCGGCTTCCGGCCCGACCATATGGGCGGCGACGACCCGGTCGCTGGCGTCGTCGACGATGAGCTTCATCAGCGTCCTTTCGTCCCGCCCGGTCAGCGTGTGTTTCATGGGCTTGAAGTCGGTGAGGTAGACTCGCAGCTTGCCGTACTTTTCCTTCGCCTGGGCCTCCGTCGGGCCGACGGTGCCGATATTGGGCTGGCAGAACACCGCAGTGGGAATGGCGTCATAGTCCATATCGCCCTCACCGTCGCCGAATAACCGGCGCGAGAGCACCATGGCCTGGCCAATGGCCACCGGCGTCAACTGCGGCGTGCCGATAACGTCGCCCAGCGCGGTAATGGAGGATGCGGCTGTCTGGAAATGATCGTCCACCGCCACATGGCCGGATGAGGTCAGCTCCACCCCGAGTTCCTCAAGCCCCAGCCCGTCCACGAGCGCGCTGCGACCGGTGGCCGCCATCACCAGCCCGGTGGTCAGGCTGGAGCCGTCGCTGAGCTGGAGGATGTAATGGGCGCCTTCCGGCCGCACCGATTCGATGTTCACGCCAAAGCGTAGGTCCACGCCTTTTTTGCGCATCTCGTCCGCGACGAACGCACGCACGTCGTCGTCAAAACCGCGCAGGAACAGCTCGCCCCGATACAGCAGCGTGGTTTTCACGCCCAATCCGGCCAGGATGCCGGCAAATTCAACGGCGATGTAGCCACCGCCCCAGATGACCGCCTCGCTGGGCAACTGCGGCAGGTAGAACATATCGTTCGAGGTCAGCACGCATTCCTTGCCCGGGATATCCGGCACCGTCGGCCAGCTGCCGGTGGCCACGGTGATGTGTTTGCTTGAGATCCGACGATCGCCGACGACCACGGTATGCTCATCCGCCAGTCGCGCCGTGCCCTCGATGACGGTAACGCCGGCGTTGTCGAGCAGACGCTGATAGATGCCGTTCAGGCGATGAATCTCGGTGTTCTTGTTGGCCACCAGCGTGGGCCAGTCAAAGCTGACCTGGCCGTCCGGCACCGACCAGCCATAGCCGGCGGCGTCTTCCAGATCCTCGCCCACGTGGGATCCGTAGACGAAGAGCTTCTTGGGCACACAGCCCACATTGACGCAGGTGCCCCCCAGGTAACGGGATTCCACCACCGCTACACGAGCACCGCGCTGGGCAGACATCCGCGCCAGGCGTACACCGCCGGAACCGGCCCCAATCACCACCAGATCGAATTCAAACTGTTCCGCCACATCGACTCCCAGATCAATTACTCAGTCGCCCCGGAGGCCACGCTCACATCCCGGTAAAGGACGTATTCACGCAGCTCCCCCAGGCGTATCTCGCCCAGATTACGGAATCCGAGCGACTCGTAGAATTGCAGATATCGACTATTGCCGGTATCGAGCACCAGCCCGTTGCCCCGAGGATTGTCCCGACACAATCGTTCCACCGCCTCCAGCAACAGCCGACCATAACCCCGGTTCTGATACTTGGGGTCCACCCCCATCAGCGGCAACTGGTGCACGCCCTCCTTCCGCAACCGGGCCCGAATTTGCTCATGATAATCAATGTAACGGCGCGTCGATGCAAGGCCTGCCGTCAGCGTCATGCGCAGTCGCCAGCTCAATCGGTCGGTCAGGTTCAGCCGCAACTCCGGGTCGCCCAGGAAGGCGACGGCGACCAGGGTGTTATCGAGCATGATGCCGACGGCGTCCTGGTCCAGTTCCCGATAGAGGTTGATGAGTTCCCGTACCGTCGCCCGCACCCGGCGGTCATAGCCCGGCTGGCGCTCGTTGAAAAGGCGATGAAAGGTGGGTTCGTGGCGGTAGGCCTTGACCAGAATCGACTTGGCTTCGTTGATGGCGCTGGGGTCCAGGCGGACCACTTCCGGCCGCGCCCCGGACGCCGGCAGATCGCTGGCATCGGTCATTATCCCGCTCCTCCGTTGGCTACAGAGCAAGGCCTGGCGCACAGCGGCCGGGCCGTGAGCGCCTCGCGCGCTAGATCTCGAGGGACAGGCGAACGCTGACCAGACCGGGCTGGTTCTCCCGATCGATGGCCGCCTGGTCGATGACGATGCCGTATTCTCCGGTCAGCGTCTCCAGCCAGCGGGACACCTGGTTGAACGGCGCATCCTCGATCCAGACCCGCATCCCGTCCTCGCCGCTGGGCTCGAAACGCTGCAGCGACAAGCCCGACTCGTTGGCGCTGGTGGTCACGGTCGACATCAACGATCGCACGTCCGTAATCTGCGAAGCGGCGCCCCGAGACTCCCCGGCGGCTCCCAGCTGGGCGATGTCTTCACGATGCTGCTGCATCCACGCCACCAGATCCGCGGCCGACTGGCGTTCGGCCACCGCGTTTTCGTGGAAGACGGCGACTGGCCTCCAGATCAGGAAGTAGACCAGGAACAGGGCAATCGCCACCGCCATGATCTGCAGCGCCATCTGGTCACGGCGCGGCAGGTTGTCGTACTGCGTGACGAGCTTCTGGACCGACGGCTGCTTTTTTAATGTCTCGAACATGTCACGACCCTCCGGAAACCGTCAGACGGGCCCGCGCGCCATCGCTGTCGTTGACCACCGACCCGATGCGCGCTTCGAAACCGCGGTCGCCGATGGCACTGCGCAAGGCGCTGAGGCGGTCGTAACTGTCCGCGCGTAATTCGACCACCAGCTCTCCGCGCTGACGGCTGTAGTTCACGGCGTTAAACTGGACATTGCCGCCGCCCAGGCGTTCGTATTCGGCCCCGGTCTGCCCCAGCAGCGACAGGAAATCAGCGCGGGGACCTTCCTGGCTGGCTACCCTCAGGCGCCCTTCCAGCACGCGGCGTACGTTGCCGGCATGGGTCCGGGTATCGCCGGGAAAGGCGTCGCGGTAGATCGACATGGCCTGCTGTTCCAGATCCCGCGCCTGGGTCAGGTGGTAGTATCCCAGGCTGGTTTCCACGCCCAACTGCAGCACGAACCAGAGACCGGCCACAATCGCGACCGGGCGCCAGGCCCGCCAGGTGCTGGCGCCCTGATCCTGGGGCTCGAATTCGCCCTGGCACAGATTGATCGGATCGCACAGGTCGTTGTGGTCAGCATGAACCAGCAGTTCCAGAGGCGACATCTCCAACGCCTCTCTATGGAGTCTCAGGCGCTCCTGCGCGCCCAACCCGTCGATCACCGAACGCTGCGCTTCCAGGTCCCCGGCGCGACCGTAAAGCGCCACGGGAATCTCGGCGGCCACCTCGTCTTCCTCGGGGTTGGCCAGGGTATAGGCGAAGACAGGCAGGTTCGCGGTATTCATGCGGAACCACTCGCCGCGGCTACCTGAAACGAACGTCGCGTCACCGTCCAGGCAGAGACACCAGCGGGTGTCCTGGATCGGCAACAGGGATGCCTCGGGATAGATCGCTTCCAGGTCGGCGCCGGCGATGTCGTCGAAAAGCGTGTACCAGAGCGCCATGCGCTTGTTATCGATCGCCGCGACCCGGAAGCCCTGTTCCGAGCGCTGGCCGAGGGCCAGGTGGACACTGTCGATGTCCTGGGCCAGTTGCTCTTCGACGGCGAACGGCAGGGCCTGGCGTACGTAGCGCGCCTGTTTGGCGGGAATCTCGGCGAAACAGAACAGACTCTCGTCACCCGGAATAAGACCGATCAGCCGCACGTGATCCAGGTCGTTCTGAGTCAGTGTCTGCTCGATTCGGGACCGATCCTCGTCCTGACCGGTCGCCTGGAACATGCCGCTGGCATCGATCAGGGCCCAGTCAAAGCGCTGGTGGTCGCTGTCCCCGTGCAACGCCGCGAAGGGGGCGACCGGTTGGACATAGAGTCGGTATGACATGTGTGCGTGTTCCTGTCCTGTCTGTTACTGCCTGCTGTTATTATTGCTCGCCGCTCGTCATTCGTCGCTGTGCGCTGCCGGTCCATTCAGCGTCCGGTCAGACTCAGCCGTCCATCGACAGCTGGTAGGGTTCCTTGGTGATCAGGTTGGTCTGGCTCTCGTCCCGGCGAATCGTGTACATCGCCCCCTGCGGATCGCGATAGAGCGTCGTTACCAGACGGTACAACCTGTCATTGACGGTGATCCGCGAGGCAATGTCAAAGAATTCCGAGCGAATCCCGAGACCATTGCTGTTAAGCCCCAGGCCGGCGAATGCACCCAGGGCCAGGAAGTCCTGCACCGTTTCGAAAGGCTCATCCTCGCGCTGTTCGATCACCGTTTCGATCTGAGCGGCGGTCAGGTTCTCGTGCAGGGACTGCAACACCGGCGCCGGCGCCATATTAACATTGATCGTCGTGCCGGTGACCGGCAGCGCCGCCACGTACGGCACCAGCTTGCGGTAGGCTTCCTCGGTCATGCCGGTGATCAGCCTCAGCTCGGAGACACTGGTAAACGGCTGGTTCCCGGTCCGGTATGGCGGGTCCAGCCCCAGATACTCGCCGTCCTCCGCGCCGTAGGCGTTCACGGTCTGGTCGTTGTCATCGATCCAGTCAATCAGCGCTTCGACCCTGACGTTGCTGATGTCGAGGATCTGGAGCAGACGGGTCAACCGGTCGCGGGTCAGGTCGTTGACGTTGCCGGACGCATCCACCAGGTTGTTGAGGTTAATCCGCCCGCTCAGGTCGTTGATCTGGACCTCCACCACGCTGGTCTCGTCGTAGGGAATCACGGCGGAATACTGGGCCCAGACTTCGTCCGGGCTGTCGATCATGACACCGTCTTCCTGGTCGTCCTCGTAATCCTTGTACAGCAGTTGCTCGGCAAAGGCCTCGGCGCCGATGGCAATGTTCTTGCCTTCGCTCTGGGCCAGGTAATGACTGGTCTTGTAGATGCGTAGGGACTGGATCTGCATCATGCCCGCCACCAGGGTCACCACCAGCGCCATGGCCAGCAGCACCATGATCAGCGCCACGCCACGCTGTGGGTTTGCTGCGCGAGGCGCACGCGCTGTGCGGGAAAGCTTCATTGCGTGGCCTCCCCGTCGGACTGGTCAGCGGCGCTGTCGTCTTCGGCGGCCCCCTCGTCGGTATCCTCGTCATCCGCCTCGTCGTCGGATTCTGTAGCGTCGGTCACCAGGCCCTGGGCCGATTCCGGATCGAAGTCCGGCAGCGCGAACAATCGGGTAATCTCGCCGAAGCGTTCGTGATCCAGCGTGATCTCGATACCCCGCGGGAAGGCGATGGCCGTCAGCGACGCCGGTGAACCAGACGCTTCCTGGGCCGCATCCGCCGGCGGCCAATCCTCTTCCCAGTTGCCGTTTTCATCCATGAAGCGCACCTGGAAATCGACCACATCCGACACCAGCAGCTGGTCGCGGCCCTCCGCGTCCTGGGCAACATCGAGCATGCCCCAGTAACGGCGGTGCAGTTCGTCCCCGGTGAATTCGTAGTTGACCCGCTGCAAGTCACTGCGCCGGCTGCCGATGGGGTTGCGCCAGCCCTGACGCGTCAGCGCCACGGCAACGCCCTCCTCGCGGCTGGTCATGGCGTAGCGGGCGTCCCCGTAGATGTCCCGCACCGGACGGTTGACCACCTGGGTGATGTCGCGCTCAATCACCAGCATGGCGCGCTGGAGCGTCTCGAAATCGTCGGCCACATCGTCCACCCGATCCCGGGCGCGGATCACACCGTTGATCATCTGCCAGACGCCAATACCGATCAACGCGGTGATGCCGACGGCAATCATCACCTCCAGCAACGTGAAACCGCCCTGCCGCCGGCGCCTTGTCGAGACGTCAATAATCACCAAGGAACCCCGTCATGGTCGCCAGTTGCCGTTCATCGTCGTCGACGAATTCCGAGACAGTCACTTCGATGCGGCGCACCTTGGGATCCTCGGTGCCGATGACACGGGTTTCCACCTGCCAGCGCCGATTGGCAAAGTCGTCGATGATCTCGGTTTCTTCGGAGATCCCGGGGAATTCAGTTTCCAGGCGTTTCTCGGTGATGATGTTTTCCGCCAGCCAGTTGGCGAGCGTGCGGTCCTGCACCCGGCTGAACGTACCGATGTAGTTGCTGCCAATCTCCGAGGCCGCCGCCGCGATGATCCCGAAAACCAGCACCGCAACCAGAACCTCGATCAGCGTGAAACCGGTGTGCCGGCGGATCAGGCGGTTCCGTGTCATAGGCTGTCCTCTTCCCCGGGCGGGTACCAGTCCAGGCCGTTGAGGCCATCGGTCTCGATGCGGTAACGGCCCAGTTCCCGCTCCTGGATCCCGAGAACCATGTTGAACGGCGTCATCTCGCCGGAGGAATAGAACACGATGTCCGGTTCCGGCGCGTCGTCCTCTTCGGTCTGGCCCGGCAGGGCTGGCAGGTCGTCCTCGACTTCGTAGGTCAGCGACATCCACTCGGGCAACTGCCGCTGGGCGAACAGGCGTTCCTGTTGGGGTTGCCACTCGCCCTCAACCGCGTTGTAGGCCAGAAAGCGGTAGCGCTCGCCGTCGACGGCCAACCCCATTTCACTGTTGGTCAGCACCGCCTGTTCCGACGCCGTTTGCATAAGCAGGAACAGTTCCCGCGCCTGGTTCTCTAATTCCCGCTGCTGGGCACCACCGCCCAGATTCACCACGGCGATCACGGCCAGCAGTCCGACCACCACCATGACCACCATGATTTCGATCAGCGTGAAACCACGTTCCCGGCGCATGGAACGGACCACTTACTGGTCGGGATTGTCGCGAACGCTGATGTCCGCGGCGTCGCCATCGCCGCCTTCACGACCGTCGGAGCCGTAGGAGAACAGGTCGTAGGGACCGTCCACACCCGGACTGATGTACTGGTAATCGTTGTCCCACGGATCCTGGGGTACGCTTTTCAGGTAGCCGTCCGGATTCCAGTTGTTAGGCTCCGGACTGCCACTGGGCTTGGTCACCAGTGCCTGAAGTCCTTGCTGGGTGGAAGGATAGTGGCCGTTGTCCAGGCGATAGAGATCCAGTGCGTTGGCGATATTACTCATCTGGGTCTGGGCCACCGTCACCCGGGCCTGGTCACTCCGGCCCAGGATGTT
Source organism: Marinobacter sp. JSM 1782161 (assembly GCF_011421605.1). Classification (NCBI taxonomy): domain Bacteria; kingdom Pseudomonadati; phylum Pseudomonadota; class Gammaproteobacteria; order Pseudomonadales; family Marinobacteraceae; genus Marinobacter; species Marinobacter sp. JSM 1782161. The sequence goes on along the minus strand of NZ_WSSA01000002.1, from coordinate 531,659 downwards.
GGGCGCCACGATAGCGACCAGCAGACCGAGAATCACCATCACCACCATGATCTCGATCAGCGTGAAACCCGCGTTTTTTCTCAGTTGTTTCATTGTCATCCGTCTCATATTGCTCGTTGGTCTGTGTTATCCCGGCCGAACCTCCTGTCCGGCCCTTATCCCACCAGATTACTCATGTTGAGGATCGGCAGCATGATCGCCATGACGATGATCAGCACGACGCCCCCCATCACGAGCAGCATCAGTGGTTCGAACAGCCCCACCAATGTCTGGATCTTTGCCTGTAAGGTGTTTTCCTGCATGCTCGCGGTGCGTTCAAGCATGTGGTCCAGCTCACCGCTGGCCTCGCCGCTGGCGATCATGTGCAGCATCATCGGCGGGAAGTAGCCGGTTCCGTCCAGCGACTTGTGCAGGCTGGCCCCTTCGCTCACCGACTGGGCGGCATTCTTTAGCTTGAGCCGCAGGTAATCGTTGGACAGCACTTCGCCGGCAATCCGCATGGCTTCGACCAGCGGCACCCCACTGGTGGTCAGAATCGAAAGGGTACTGGCGTAGCGCGCGGTATTAACGCCACGCGACATGCCGGACACCCCCGGCATGTGCAGCAATGAACGATGAAACTTCAGCCGGTTCGCCTCCTTGCGCAGGGCGAACTGGAAGGCCAGGCCAATCACGATCAGGATAATCGCCAGGAACACGCCGTAAGCCGCCAGGAAATCGGATATCGCCAGCATGCCCCGGGTCAGCGCCGGCAGCTCCTGACCCTGCTTCACGAAAACGTCGATGATGTCCGGCACCACATAGGTCAGCAGGAAGACCACAATGGCAATGGCCACCACAGTCAGGATCACCGGGTAGATCGCCGCCAACTGGATCTTCTGGCGCGCTTCCTGCCGGTTCTCGGTGTAGTCCGCCAAGCGGTTAAGCACCAGATCCAGATGGCCGGCGTGCTCCCCGGCCGCCACCGTCGAACGGTACAGGCGCGGAAAGGCCCGAGGAAACTCACCCAGGCTGTCCGCCAGGCTGTGCCCTTCCATCACCTTGGAGCGGATCGCGATCATCATGCTCTTGATGCGCGGTTTTTCCGATTGCTGTGCGGCCGCCCCCAGAGCCTGTTCCACCGGGATGCCGGACTGGATCAGCGTCGCCAACTGACGGGTCACCAGCGCCAGGTCCGACGCGCTCAGTCCGCGTCCCCGGCGACTGCCGCCACCGGCCCTGGCGCCCTTTTCCGAGGCGGTTTCCACCGCCAACGGCGTGAGCCGCCGCTCCCGCAGCTGCTGGCGTACGGCTCGGGCACTGTCCGCTTCCAGTACGCCCTGTTTCTGCTTGCCCCGGGCGTCCAGCGCCTTGTAGTTGAATGCGGGCATCGATTAACCCCGGTGCGTCACGCGCAGGACTTCCTCGACCGTGGTCGAGCCGTCCAGCACCTTGGCGACCCCATCGGCGTGGATGCTGGGGCCGAATTGACGCGCCATATGTTCCAGTTCCATTTCACCAGCCTGGCGATGAATCAGGTCACGCAGCTGTTCGTCCACCCGCACCACCTCGTAGATCCCCATCCGGCCCCGGTAACCCAACTGGTTACACTCGTCACAACCAACGGCTTTGTAGATGCGCGGCGGATTCTCCGGGTCCAGCTGCAGGAATTCGCAGTGCTCCGGTGACGGCAGATAAGGCTCCTTGCAATGACGGCACAATACGCGCACCAGACGCTGGGCGATGATGCCGATCAGGCTGGAGGAAATCAGGAAGGGCTCCACCCCCATGTCGATCAGGCGGGCGATGGCGCCAACGGCCGTATTGGTGTGCAGCGTCGACATCACCAGGTGACCGGTAAGGGACGCCTGTACCGCGATCTCGGCAGTTTCCAGGTCCCGGATTTCCCCGATCATGACCACGTCGGGATCCTGGCGCAGAATGGCCCGCAGCCCACGGGCGAAGGTCATGTCGACCTTGGGGTTGACCTGGGTCTGGCCAATACCGGACAGGTTGTACTCGATCGGATCCTCGACGGTGAGGATGTTGCGGCTGCGGTCGTTGATTTCCTGCAAGGCGCCGTACAGCGTGGTGGATTTACCGGAACCGGTGGGCCCGGTCACCAGCAATATGCCGTAAGGGCGTTGAATCAGGTCCTTGAGAACCTTGTAGTCGCGCGCGGCCATCCCCAGGGATTCCAGCTTGAGCCGGCCGGCCTGCTTGTCCAGCAAACGCAGCACGATACGCTCGCCGTTGGATGACGGCATGGTGGAGACCCGCAGGTCCACTTCCCGGCCGGCCACGCGCAGGGATATCCGGCCATCCTGGGGGACTCGCTTCTCGGCGATATCCAGCCGCGACATGACCTTGATCCGCGACACCAGCAGCGGCGCCAGCGCCCGCTTGGGCTGGACCACTTCGCGCAGGATACCGTCCACACGGAAGCGCACCACCAGGCGTTTCTCATAGGTTTCGATGTGCACGTCCGAGGCGTTGGTGTTGACCGCCTCGGTGAGGATGGCGTTGATCAGCCGGATGATCGGGGCATCGTCTTCCTGCTCGAGTAGGTCTTCGGTTTCCGGGACGGAGTCGGCGAGACTGGCCAGGTCCATGTCGTCACCGATGCCCTCGACCATTTGCATGGCTTCGGCGGAGTCGTTCTGGTAGGCGGCATTCAGAGCATCGTCGAAATCTTCGGTGGCAATCGGCTCGAAGTGGGCCTGGCCGCCGCTGATGCGGTTGGCCTCCGCCAGAGCCGATGGCGACGCACCGGGCCTCACCAGCAGCTTGTAACCGCCGTTGTCGCCGCGGGTCAGAATGACGCCGTGACGCTTGGCAAACGTGAAGGGCAAACGCCCTACCGGAGCATCCTGGGCCTGTAACTCGAGGTCGTGTTCCACGCCGGTCCCTACCTGTGCCTGTTATTGTAAAAGGTCAAGGCTACCATAGGCCGGTTACCGAATGATGGCCTCACACGAGTTATCTGAGAAATAGATACACTCGTCAAGGCCGGATCGCCTATCTTTTTATTTTTACGTCGTTTTTGGTCGAACATTCGTCATACCGGGCCTATAATCCAGCCCCACTCCCCAATTCCGATTGTATCGCAGTATTTATTGCGCTGTTGTCTAAACTGTTACAGTGCGATTCGTCCCGGGGCTTCGTGACATCGACAGCTCGCGCATTCGGCCACAGGGAGACGGCCAAGCGCACGTGCAAGGAGACCGATAAAGCTCATGACTGGCATCTACGCCCGCTTACCACTGCTGATCGCTATCGTGCTGATCGTGGGCATGCTGGCCTCCCTCGGCTGGCAGGGATGGCAGTTCTACCAGGCGCGTCCATCGTCCGGACAAGCCACGGCGACCGCCAACCCGTCCAGCGAATCCGCCAGTCAGGGCCCGGAGCAGGTCGAACTGTCTTCCATCGATCTCTTTGGCGCTGCCGATCCCCAGGCCGCCAGCACGCCCCAGTCCACCGAAAACCTGCCGGAGACCAATCTGCGTCTGTTCCTGCGCGGCGTCATGGCCGGCGACGAAGACTCCACCGCCAGCGCCCTGATCGAAGGCAGCGACAACCAGACCGAGGTGTACCTGGTCGGCGACGAATTGCCCGGCAACGCCACCCTGCGCTCAGTCTATGCGGACCGCGTGATCATTGAGCGCAGCGGCAAGCTGGAGAACCTCTACTTCCCCGAAACCTCCGACCGCTCGGGCATTGAGGTGGCCGGCGCTGAACCCGAGGCGGCGCCGGAACCGGCGGCAAGCCAGCCTCCGACGGCCCAGCCGGTTCAGCCCCCGCGCTCCGCGCCCGGGGTCACCAGCGAGCGGCGCGAGGAAATCAGGCGGCGACTCGAGCAACTCAGGGAGCGGTTGCGCCAGAACAGTAACTGAGGGTAAGGATGACTCGGACGCGGATCAGGCGAGGAATCAGGTTCTTGGTCCTGGCCCTGTCATTGACCGCGACGGCGGTCATTGGCATCGAGCTCAGTTCACGCCTGCTTGACTATGTGGCCCGGGAATTCGGCGACGGCGCCCGCAAACGCCTGGAGCAGTGGCAGTCCCTTGAGAAACTGGCCGCCAAGGCCCCGGTCCGCCGTCAATTGCGTTTGGTGAACTCGTTCTTCAACCAGGCGGAATTCGTCAACGACATCGAGCACTGGGGCGAAGAGGATTACTGGGCCACGCCCGTGGAACTGCTGGCGACCAATGGCGGCGACTGCGAGGATTTCTCCATCGCCAAGTACCTGACCCTGCGTTCGCTCGGCGTCCCGGACGACCAGTTGCGCATCACCTACGTCAAGGCGCTCGAACTCAACCAGGCCCACATGGTGCTGGCCTGGTATCCGGACCCCGATGCCGACCCCCTGGTGCTCGACAACCTGATCAACGAAATCAAACCTGCCTCACAACGGGACGACCTGGAACCCGTCTACAGCTTCAACGGCGAAGGTCTCTGGCTGCAACGCCTGGATGAAGACGAAAAGCGCATAGGCAACGCCGACAAACTGGAACGCTGGACCGACCTTAATAACCGCCTGATCGATTCGCTGCGCTGACGCCCCTGGATGTCGAAAGCCGTTGACAGGTACTCAGTCATCGAATTACCTTTACGTTAACGTCAACCAAAGAAGTCTTCGACAATGAGCAACCTGAAGGTAAAACGGACCTATTCCATCAGCGACCTGGCGCGGGAATTCGACGTGACCACCCGGACCATCCGCTTCTATGAGGAAGCGGCCATGCTATCACCGGAACGCGACGGACAGACCCGCATCTACAGTGACCAGGATCGGGTGAAGCTCAAACTGATCCTGCGCGGGAAGCGACTCGGCTTCAGCCTGGCGGAATCGCGCGAGCTGATCGAAATGTACGATCCGTCTTCTGACAATGCTCATCAGATCAACGCATTACAAGAAAAAATTAAACAACGACGTGAAGCGCTAGAGCAGCAGCTGGCAGACATCGAGATCATGCAGAAGGAACTCGATAGCGCCGAGGCCCGTTGCCAGGAGGCACTGGCAAACCTGGGCCACTGAAGCGCATCGAGTCAGACGCACCACAACAAAGACAAGATTTCAGGTGGGTTATGACAATGCAGAACAGTTACGTCAGCGGGGTGAGCGAAACGCCCCTGCTGGGCATGACCATCGGTGAGCGGTTCGACGAGACCGCCAGCCGCTATCCGGACAACGATGCCCTGGTGGTCCATCACCAGGACCGCCGCTACACGTATCGACAGTTGCAGCAGGCCGTCGACGAGTGCGCCCGCGCGCTCATGGCCCTGGGCGTCGAGAAAGGCGATCGCGTCGGTATCTGGTCGCCCAACAACGCCGAATGGTGCATTACCCAGTTTGCCACGGCGCAGATCGGCGCCATCCTGGTCAACATCAATCCCAGCTACCGGCGGCACGAGGTGGAATACGCCTTGCGCCATTCCGGCACGGCGGTGCTCATCCTGCAGGGTCAGTTCAAGACGTCCGATTACGTGGGCATGGTGGGGGAACTGGTCCCCTCGCTGCTGGACCGCCGTCAGGATCGGCTTGCCAGCGAACGGCTGCCGGAACTGCGCCAGGTCGTCTGCCTGGATTCAGATCGTATAGCCCCTGGCATGTGGCACTGGGACGAGGTGACTGCCCTCGCCCATCAAACCGACGACGCCGACTACCGCGCACGCCAGGCCAGTCTCCAGTTCGACGACCCGATCAACATCCAGTACACCTCCGGCACCACCGGCGCGCCCAAGGGCGCCACCCTCTCCCACCACAACATCCTCAACAACGGATTGTTCGTGGCGCGACGAATGAACTTCACCGAACAAGACCGGCTGGTGATCCCGGTCCCGCTCTATCACTGTTTCGGCATGGTCATGGGCAATCTGGGCTGCATCACCCACGGCGCCACCATGATCTATCCCAGCGAAGGGTTCGAGCCGACAGCGACCCTGGAGGCGGTGCAGCGGGAGAAGGCCACGGCGCTGTACGGCGTACCCACCATGTTCATCGCCGAACTGGAACACCCGGAGTTCAGCGGCTTCAACCTGTCCACCTTGCGCACGGGCATCATGGCCGGCTCCAACTGCCCGGCGGAGATCATGCGCAAGGTCATCGACCAGATGCACATGACCGACGTGACCATCTGCTACGGCATGACCGAAACCAGCCCGGTCAGCCTCCAGACGGAACCGGATGCGCCCCTCGACAAGCGCGTTAACACGGTCGGCACCGTGCACCCGCACCTGGAGCTGAAAATCGTCGACCCGGCCAACGGCCATGTGGTGCCCCGGGGCGAGAAAGGCGAGCTGTGCACCCGCGGGTACAGCGTGATGCTGGGGTACTGGAACAACGACGAGGCGACAGCCAAATCCATCGACGCCCAGCGCTGGATGCACACCGGCGACCTGGCCACCCTGGACGAGGACGGCTACGTCGCCATCACCGGCCGCATCAAGGACATGATCATTCGCGGCGGAGAAAACATCTATCCGCGCGAAATCGAGGAATTCCTCTACACCCACGAGGCCATCTCGGACGCCCAGGTGATCGGCGTCCCCGACGACCGCTACGGCGAGGAAGTGATGGCGTGGGTCAAACTGATCGACGGTCAACAGGCCAGCGAGGACGAGATCCAAGCCTTCTGCAAGGCCAATATCGCCCACTACAAGGTGCCGCGCTACATCAAACTGGTGGACGACTTCCCCATGACCGTGACCGGCAAGATCCAGAAGTTCCGGATGCGTGAAATCAGCATCGACGAACTGCACCTGGATCACTGACGAACCCGGGCCACTGAACCGGCCCGATCCGCGCGGCCGCTCGATCGCGAGATAACGTTAACGTAAACGCAAGCTTAAATAACAGGCAACAGAACGCCATTGTGGCGGGAGTGACCAACAACATGAAAAGCCAATACACCTCTCTCAACTTTGGACTCGGTGAAACCGCCGAGATGCTACGCGACCAGGTGAACCAGTTCGCCGCCGACCGCATCGCGCCCCGCGCCGCCGACGTGGACCGCGACAACCTGTTCCCCAGCGACCTGTGGCCGGAGCTGGGCGAGATGGGCCTGCTGGGCCTGACCGTCGACGAAAGCTACGGCGGCAGCGGCATGGGTTACCTGGCCCACGTCATCGCCATGGAGGAGATCAGCCGCGCCTCCGCCAGCATCGGCCTGAGTTACGGCGCCCACTCCAACCTGTGCGTCAACCAGATCCACCGCAACGGCAACGATGCCCAGAAAGAAAAATACCTGCCCAAGCTGGTCAGCGGCGAGCACGTCGGCGCGCTGGCCATGAGCGAGCCCAACGCCGGTTCCGACGTGGTCAGCATGAAGCTGCGCGCCGAGAAGAAAGGCGACCGCTACATCCTCAACGGCAACAAGATGTGGATCACCAACGGCCCCGACGCCGACACCTACGTGATCTACGCCAAGACCGACACCAGCAAGGGCGCCCACGGCATCACCGCCTTCATTGTCGAGCGCGACTGGAAAGGGTTCTCCCGCGGGCAGAAGCTCGACAAGCTGGGCATGCGCGGCTCCAACACCTGTGAACTGATCTTCGAGGATGTGGAAGTGCCGGCCGAGAACATCCTGGGCCAGGAGAACGGCGGCGTGCGCGTGCTGATGTCGGGCCTCGATTACGAGCGTGTGGTGCTGTCCGGCGGCCCGGTCGGCATCATGCAGGCCTGCCTCGACGCGGTGGTGCCCTACGTGCACGAACGCAAACAGTTCGACCAGCCCATCGGCGAGTTCCAGCTGATCCAGGGCAAACTGGCGGACATGTACACCGAGCTGGCCGCCAGCCGCGCCTATCTCTATGCCGTCGCCCAGGCCTGCGACCGGGGTGAAACCACCCGCAAGGACGCCGCCGGCGTGATTCTCTACACCTCCGAACGGGCCACGAAAATGGCGCTGGAAGCGATCCAGATCCTGGGCGGCAACGGCTACATCAACGAGTTCCCCACCGGCCGCCTGCTGCGCGACGCCAAACTCTACGAGATCGGCGCCGGTACCCAGGAAATCCGCCGCATGCTGATCGGCCGCGAACTGTTCAACGAATCACGGTAAGGTGCCCATGGCTATTCTTCATTCCCAGATCCAGATCGAATCGCCGGAGTTCACCGAGCGCCACGGCGCCATGACGGCCCTGTGCGCCGAGCGGCGCGAGCGCCATGACGCGATCGCCCGGGGTGGCGGCGAACAGGCCCAGAAGCGCCACATCGACCGCGGCAAGCTGCTGCCCCGTGAGCGCATCCACCGCCTGCTGGACCCCGGCTCACCTTTCCTGGAGATTGGCGCCTTCGCCGCAGACGACGTTTACGGTGAAGACGTGCCCGCCGCCGGCGTGATCGCCGGCATCGGCCAGGTTCACGGCATCGAGTGCATGATCGTCGCCAATGACTCCACGGTGAAAGGCGGCACCTACTACCCGCTGACCGTGAAAAAGCACATCCGCGCCCAGACCATCGCCGAGGAAAACCACCTGCCCTGCATCTACCTGGTGGATTCCGGCGGCGCCAACCTGCCGCGTCAGGACGAGGTCTTTCCGGACCAGGAAGACTTCGGCCATATTTTCTACCGTCAGGCCAACATGTCCGCCAAGGGCATCGCCCAGATCGCCGTGGTGATGGGGCTGTGCACCGCCGGCGGCGCCTATGTGCCGGCCATGGCGGACGAATCCATCATGGTGCGCGAGCAAAGCTCCATCTTCCTGGCCGGCCCGCCGCTGGTGAAAGCCGCCACGGGCGAGACCGTCAGCGCGGAGGAACTCGGGGGCGCCGACGTGCACACCGGCATCTCCGGCGTCGCCGACCACTTCGCCAATACCGAAGCCGAGGCCCTGGAGCGGGCGCGGCAGTGCATCGCCAACCTCAACTATCGGCGTCCGGAGACGGTTCGCCGGACCGAACCGCGCGACCCGCTCTACCCGAGCGAAGAGCTGTACGGCGTGGTGCCCAGCGACCTGAAGACACCCTACGACGTGCATGAGGTCATCGCTCGCCTCGTCGACGGCTCCGAGTTCGATGAATTCAAGGCGCGTTATGGATCGACCCTGGTGTGTGGTTTTGCCCACCTCTACGGCATGCCGGTGGGCATCATCGCCAACAACGGCATCCTGTTTTCCGAATCCGCCCAGAAAGGCGCCCACTTCGTGGAATTGTGCTGCCAGCGCGGCATTCCGCTGATCTTCCTGCAGAACATCACCGGCTTCATGGTGGGCAAGCAGGCGGAACACGACGGCATCGCCAAGCACGGCGCCAAGCTGGTCACCGCCGTGGCCTGCGCCCGAGTGCCCAAGCTGACGGTCATCATCGGCGGCAGTTTCGGCGCCGGCAACTACGGCATGTGCGGTCGCGCCTACAAGCCCCGATTCCTGTGGATGTGGCCCAACGCCCGCATCGCGGTGATGGGCGGCGAACAGGCCGCCGGCGTGCTGGCCGACGTCAAGCGGGCCGGCAAGGAACGCCGGGGCGAACGCTGGAGCGAAGACGAGGAACGGGCCTTCAAGCAGCCCATCGTCGACCAGTTCGAACGCCAGTCCAGCCCCTACTACGCCAGCGCCCGGCTGTGGGACGACGGCGTGATCGACCCGGCGGACACCCGCCGCGTCCTCGGCCTGAGCCTGTCGGCCGCCCTCAACGCGCCGCCGGAAGACACCCGTTTCGGCCTGTTCCGGATGTAACCCGATGACCAGAGACGAGATGGACAGTCAGGGAATGGAGAGCCTGGGAACAAAAGGCCAGGAAACGACAAGCCAGGAGATTTCCCCCATGAGCGAACCGATGGTACGCACCGAGACCGACGCCCGCGGCGTCACCCGCATCACCCTGGACCGACCGGACAAACGCAACGCCTTCGATAGCGACGTGATGGCGGCCCTCGCCGACGCCCTGGAACAAGCCGGCCGCGACGCCCGCTGCCGTGTCGTGATCCTTCAGGGCAGCGGCAAGCACTTTTCTGCCGGCGCCGATCTGGGCTACATGAAACAGACCGCCGCCCTGAGCCATGATGACAACGTGGCCGACGCCATGGCTCTCGCTGGCCTGATGCAGACCCTCGACCGTCTGCCCAAGCCCACGATTGCCCGGGTCCAGGGGGCGGCATTTGGCGGCGCACTGGGCCTGATCTGCGCCTGTGACATCGCCATAGCCGGCGACAATGCCCGTTTCTGCCTCAGCGAGGCCCGCCTGGGCCTGGCACCGGCGGCCATTGCCCCCTATGTGGTGCGCGCCATGGGGCCGCGACAGGCCCGGCGCTATTTTCTGACCACCGAGGAGATCGCCGCCGAGCGCGCCGCCGAGCTGGGCGTGGTGCACGAGGTGGTGCCACTGGAAGACCTGGACGAGACCGTCGAGCAGATAGCCGCCGGCCTGCTCAACAACGGCCCGGTTGCGTTGGACGCCTGCAAGCGCCTGGTGGCGCGGACCCAGGAAGACGGCCCCGACGCCGCCCTGATCCGCTACACCGCCGAACTGATTGCCGGCCTGCGCACCGGCGAAGAAGGTCAGGAAGGTTTGCAGGCTTTCCTGGACAAACGTCCCCCCACCTGGATCCGGGAGGCGTCCCATGACTGAGCGACCCATCCGTACGTTGCTGATCGCCAACCGTGGCGAGATCGCCCTGCGCATCATGCGCACCGCCCAGGCGATGGGCATCCGCTGCGTGGCGGTGTATTCCGACGCCGACCGCAATGCGCCCTTTGTACGCCAGGCCGATACCGCCGTTGCCATCGGCCCCGCGGCGGCCACCGAGAGCTACCTGAAAGTGGATCGCATCATGCAGGCGGCCCGGGACGAAGGCGCCGATGCAATCCATCCCGGCTACGGCTTCCTGTCCGAGAACACCCAACTGGCCGAACAGTGCGAGGCCCACGGGATCCATTTTATTGGTCCGCCGGCCTCCGCCATCGCCGCCATGGGCTCGAAAAGCGCCGCCAAGGCCCTCATTGCGGATGCCGGCGTGCCGCTGGTCCCGGGCTATCACGGCGACGACCAGTCCAGCGACCGCTTCCGCCAGGCTGCCGAGACCACCGGTTTTCCGCTGTTGATCAAGGCCAGCGCCGGGGGCGGTGGCAAGGGCATGCGCGTGGTGCGCGGGCATGATGAGCTGGACGAGGCCATCGAAGCGGCCAAGCGCGAGGCGCAGTCCAGTTTCGGCGACCCGCACCTGCTGATGGAGCGCTACCTGGAGAACCCGCGCCATGTGGAGGTTCAGGTGCTGTTCGACCGACACGGCAAGGGACTGTACCTGTTTGATCGCGACTGCTCGGTGCAGCGCCGGCACCAGAAAATCATCGAGGAAGCTCCCGCACCGGGCATCCCGTCCGCCGTGCGACAGGCGATGGGCGAAGCGGCGGTCCGCTGCGGACAGGCCATCGACTACGTGGGCGCCGGCACGGTCGAGTTCCTGTACGAACCGGGCGGCTATTTCTATTTCATGGAAATGAACACCCGCCTGCAGGTCGAGCACCCGGTGACCGAGATGATCGCCGGCCTGGATCTGGTGGAATGGCAGCTCCGGGTCGCCGCCGGCGAGCCCCTGCCCTGGGCCCAGGACGAACTGCGCTGTCACGGTCATGCGCTGGAAGCGCGGGTCTACGCCGAGGATCCGGCCAACGGCTTCCTGCCCATGACCGGCCGTCTGCTGCACCTGCGCGAGCCGGCTCACCTGCCCCACGTGCGCGTGGATTCCGGCGTGGCCGAAGGGCTGGACATCACGCCCTGGTACGACCCCATGCTGGCCAAGGTGATCGCCTGGGGCGAGGATCGGGACAGCGCCCGCCGCCGCCTGATCGATGCGCTTGAACACTACGAAGTCCTGGGCGTCACCCTGAACACGGATTTTGTGGCCCGCGTCTTGCGCCACCGGGATTTTGCCGCGGCCGAGCTGACCACACACTTCATCGACGTCCACGAGTCCGAACTGCAGGCTCCCGACTTCAGCCTGGACGAGCAACTGGCCCTGAGCTGGCTCGCCTGGCAACAGGCCCAGCAGCGGCCGGATCGCGGTGATCCCTGGGACGCCCGTGACAGCTTCCGGTTGGGCGGTCCGCGCCAGCAACCCTGTGAACTGCGGATTGGCGAACAGGACGCCACGCTGCGCTACACCATGGACGGCGCCGATCGGGCGCGGATCGACCTGCCCGAGCGCAACGCCCCGATTCGATTGCAGTGGCGTGCGCGCAACGGCGACCCGGCGCTGGACGCCACCCTGAATGGTCGCACCGTGCGCCTCGCCTGGGCCAGCCACGGCGAGAAACTGGGGGTCTTCGCCGGCAGCGCCGACTGGACGGCGCTGGTCAATCACCCCGAAGAGCAGGCGGATCAGGCCGCCGACAGCGGCCACCTGACGGCTCCCATGCACGGGCGTATCATCGCGGTGAACTGCGCCGCCGGAGATCAGGTCGAAGCAGGACAGACCCTGCTGGTCATGGAGGCCATGAAAATGGAACACAGTCTCAAGGCTCCGTGCGCCGGCCGCATCCAGACCGTAGAAGGCGCCAAGGGCGACAGCGTGGCCGCCGGGCAGCTGTTGATCCAGTTCGACGCCGGGGAGGACGCCGCATGAACGCCGATAGCACACACCGCGACAAGGTCACGCTTGTGGAAGTGGGCCTGCGCGACGGGCTCCAGAACGAAGCCATACCGGTCTCGGCGGAGGACCGCTCGCGCTGGTTCAACGGCCTGGCGGATGCGGGCCTGCGCCGTATCGAGGCGGGCAGCTTCGTCTCGCCCAAGTGGGTGCCGCAGATGGCCAACACCGAGCAGGTGATGGCGGGCATCCAGCGGCGAGACGAGGTCTCGGCGGAAGTCCTGGTCCCCAACAGCCGGGGCCTGGAAAGCGCCCTGGCCTGCGATGCGGATGTGATCGCGGTGTTCACCGCCGCCTCGGAGAGCTTCAACCGCAAGAACATCAATTGTTCCATCGCCGAGAGTATCGCCCGCTTCCAGCCGGTGGTCGCCGGAGCCCACGATGCCGGCAAGCGGGTGCGAGCCTACGTATCCTGCGTGGTGGGCTGCCCCTACGAGGGGCCGATCGCTCCGGCGCAGGTCGCCGACGTGGTGACGCAGCTGCTGGAGCTGGGTGCCGACGAGGTCTCCCTGGGCGACACCATTGGCGTGGCCCGCCCGCGGGAGATCCATGCCCTGCTGGACGCTGTCTTCCCCCTGGTCGAGATCGACCGCCTGGCGCTGCACTGCCATGATACCCGCGGCCAGGCCATCGCCAACATCTACGCCGCCCTGGAGCGCGGCATCCGCACCTTCGACAGCGCCGTCGCCGGTCTCGGCGGTTGCCCCTACGCCCGGGGCGCCACCGGCAATGTCGCCACCGAGGATGTGCTTTACTTGCTGCAGGGCGAGGGATTCGAGACCGGCGTGGACCTGCAGGCGGTGGCGCGTATCGGCGAAACCATCTGCCGGACGCTGGACCGCCCCAATCCCTCCCGGGTGGGCCGGGCCCTGGCCGCCGCCCGCGATGATTCGGCCGATCCACAATAGACACAGAACAAGACGACGCACCACAGTGAAAGGACGTAACGCATGACCCAACCGCCCCTCTGGCAACCCAGCCCCGCGCGCCGTGCCGCCACTTGCATGACCCGGTTCGAGGAGCGCCTGAGGCGCCAGTTTCCCGATATCGATGCCGGCTACGAAGGGTTGCACCGGTGGAGCGTCGACAACGACACCCGCTTTTGGGAGGAGCTGGTGGACGAGTACGGGGTGCTTGCCGACTGGGACGGCCCGCCCGTCGAAACCGACGCCGAGGTGGTGGGCCGCCGCTTCTTTCCCCAGGCGCGGCTGAATTTCGCGGAGAACCTGCTGGCCCGGGGCAACCCGGACGCCGTCGCCCTCATCGAGCACCGGGAAGACGGCCGGCGCCGCATCGTCACCTTTGCCGATCTACGGCATCGCTCCCAGGCGTTGGCCGCCACGCTGAAGCAGCAGGGCGTCGGTCCCGGCGACCGGGTGGCGGGGTTTGTGCCCAACGGCATTGAAGCGGTCGCGGCCATGCTGGCCACCAGCCAGCTGGGCGCGGTGTGGTCCTCCTGCTCGCCGGATTTCGGCCTCAACGGCGTGATCGACCGTTTCGGCCAGATCGAACCCAAAGTCCTCATCGCCATCAACGGCTACACCTACAACGGCAAGACCATCGACACCCGGCAGCGGGTGGCGGATATCGTCGACTCCCTGCCCTCACTGGGCAAACTGATCCGCATCGACAACCACGACGATTGCCCCTGGCCGGCGGAGACCGGTGGCCTGGGCTGGGCCGAGGCGCTGGAAGCCGCCCCCGAGTGCCATTACGCGCGCCAGCCGTTCAACTCGCCGCTGTACATTCTCTATTCCTCCGGCACGACCGGCGTGCCCAAGTGCATCGTCCATGGCATCGGCGGCACCCTGCTCCAACACATCAAGGAGCAGGCCCTGCACACCGACCTGCGCGCCGGCGACCGGCTGTTCTACTACACCACCTGCGGCTGGATGATGTGGAACTGGCTGATCAGCGGTCTGGCGCTCGGCGCAACACTGGTGCTGTTCGACGGTTCTCCTTTCTCGCCGTCGCCCGAGGTTCTTTGGGACATCGCCGAGCGCGAGCAGATCCGGATCTTCGGCGCCAGCGCCAAGTACTACGCCGCCTGCGAGAAAGCCGGACTCAAACCCCGGCAAAGCCACAATCTCGACGCGCTCGACGCCCTGCTCTCCACCGGCAGCCCGCTGGCCCACGAGAGCTTCGACTACCTGTACCGGGACGTGAAGGCGGATGTCTGCGTGTCCAGCATTTCCGGCGGCACCGACATTGTGTCCTGCTTCGCCCTGGGCAATCCGACCCTGCCGGTCTACCGCGGCGAACTGCAGTGCCTGGGCCTGGCCATGGACGTGACCTTCGTGGATGACGACGGCCAGGCCCTGCCCCAGGGCAAGGGCGAACTGGTGTGTCGCAACGCCTTTCCATCCATGCCTGTGGGCTTCTGGAACGATCCCGACAACGCCCGCTTCCGGGATGCCTATTTCAGTCGTTTCGAGGGCCTTTGGGCCCACGGCGACTACGGCGAGATCGTCCCGCACCCGGCCACGTCGACGACGCCGGAGCAACGCGGCGTGATTATCCACGGTCGTTCCGACGCCACACTGAACCCGGGCGGCGTCCGGATCGGGACGGCGGAGATCTACCGGCAAGTGGAGAAAGTGGACGCCGTGCTGGAAGCCCTGGCTATTGGCCAGAACTGGGACGACGACGTCCGGGTGGTCCTGTTTGTTCGCCTGAGAGACGGCATCACCCTCGACGACGACCTGCGTCAGACCATTTGCCAGACCATTCGGAGCAACACCACGCCCCGACACGTTCCAGCGCGGATCGTGCAGGTTCCCGACATTCCCCGCACCATTAGCGGTAAAATCGTGGAATTGGCAGTGCGCAACGTGGTCCACGGCGAAGCAGTCCGTAACAAGGATGCTCTGGCCAATCCCGACGCCTTGGCCTATTTTGAAGACTTGCCTGAACTCCAACAATAAGACTCAGGGTCGCCCCGTCGCCGCGCGGGCGGCCGCCAGGGATTGCCATGACCCGAACCTCCGGATTCACCGAGAAAGAACTCGCCGATCTGTCTGAAAGCCCCCTGCTTGCCCTGCTCGATCACATCTGTGAGGGCAGCCTGATTGTCGACGACCATGCCCACGTTCTGTGGATCAGCGACAAGTACCGGGACATCCTGGGCCTGGAACGGGATCTGCCCGTACGCGGCACGTCTGTGGAAGAATTGATTCCCAACAGCATGATGCGTCAGGTGGTCCGCGACGGACAGCCGATACTGCTGGATCTTTTGCGTGTTCGCACCACCTGGATGGTGGTGACCCGCATCCCTATCCGCGACCAGTCGGAGCGCGTGATCGGCGGCATCGGCTTCGTGTTCTACAAGGACATGGATTACCTCAAGGCCTTCGTCGAGAAATACGGCCGGCTGCGGGGCGTACCGAGCACGGCCGAGCGTCAGCTCGTCAGCCTGCGCGATACCAAGTACACGTTTGCCGACTTCCTGGGCCAGAGCGAACCCGTCGAACAGCTGCTGCAGCGCGCCCGACGTGCCTCGGAGCTGGACACCACGGTCCTCCTGCTGGGCGAGACCGGCACGGGCAAAGAGGTGCTGGCCCACGCCATCCACCACGCCTCGGTACGCGCCGAGCGGCCGTTTGTCGGCATCAACATGGCCGCGGTGCCCGATAACCTGATGGAAGCCGAGTTCTTCGGCGTTGCGCCGGGCGCCTACACCGGCGCCGACCGCAAGGGGCGCAAGGGCAAGCTGCAACTGGCGGACAAGGGAACGCTGTTCCTGGACGAGGTGGGCGACCTGCCGCCCAACCTGCAGAGCAAGCTGCTGCGCGTGTTGCAGGAGCAGGAATTCGAGGCGCTGGGATCGAACGAGGTCATCCGCGTGGACGTGCGCATCATCGCCGCCACCAGTAAGGACCTGAAAGCCATGGTGGATGCCGGTGACTTCCGCGCCGACCTCTATTACCGGCTCAATGTGCTGCCGATCGTGGTCCCACCACTGCGCGAGCGCATCGATGACATCGAACTGCTGGCCAACAGCATGATCGAACACATCGCCCGGGGGCTGGGCATGTCCCGCAAGTGGCTCAGCGAGAGCGCGCTGGCCTACCTGCAGGATCACGGTTGGCCCGGCAACGTCCGGGAATTGCGCAACACCCTGGAGCGCACCTTCATCTTCGCCAAGGGCACCACCCTCGACGCCGAGGACTTCCTGCCGCCGTCACCAGAGCGCGAGCCCGAGCGCCAGCGCCCGGACCAGCGCATCGAACCCCTGCACGAAACCGTGGCCCGCGCCGAACGGGAATCCATCCTCAAGGCACTCGAAGCCGCCGACAACAACCGCTCCCAGGCAGCGCGCCTGCTTGGCATCTCGCGCGCCAACCTTTACGAAAAAATGGCCCGGCACAGCTTGTGACCAAGACTGTCCGGAATTCCGGACGCCGTCTGAAATTCCGGACAGTGCTTTGGCGATACTTCCGGCCATTTCCCGCCTTCAGTGCCATCATTGTGTCTTGGAATTCAGACAGCGCGCTCTTCCCAGATTCCCAAGGAACTTTTATCTATTTGTTTTCTATGAATTTTAACTTCCTGGCACAGGGTTTGTTTTGAACTAGATGCAGCTTCTCATCTGCAACGACAACAACAATACCGAGGTACAAACAATGACAAAGCCAATGAAAACCCTCGCCTACCTGTCCGCCTGCGGCCTGGCCACGGCGCTGGCCGCCGCCCCCGCGCTGGGTGCGGACAAGATCCGCTGGAAAATGCAGGCCGCCTACGGCAGCAATCTGCCAGCACTCGGTGACACCATTCCGGGCGTTCTCGAAGACCTCAGCGAAGCCACGGATAACCGTGTCATCATCAAGCACTTCGAACCCAACAAACTGGTTCCCACCCTGAACATCACCGATGCGGTGCGAACCGGCAAACTCGAAGCCGGCTACACCTGGATCGGTTACGACCAAGGCAAGATTCCGTCGTCCGTGCTGTTCTCGGCGGTGCCGTTTGGCATGGAGCCCTGGGAGTACATGGCCTGGTGGTACGATGGTGAAGGTCAGGAGCTGGCCGAAGAAATCTACCACAAGAACAACGTGCATCCGGTCCTGTGCGGCCTGACCGGGCCGGAGACCGGAGGCTGGTTCAACAAGGAGATCAAGACGCTCGACGACATCGACGGCCTCAAGATCCGCTACGCCGGCATCGGCGGCCGCATCCTGCAGGAACTGGGCGCCTCGGTCACCGTGCTGCCCGGCGGTGAAATTTTCCAGGCTCTGGAGAAAGGCGCCATCGACGCATCCGAGTTCTCCCTGCCCACCGTCGACAAGCAACTGGGCTTCTACGAAGTCGCCAAGTACAACTACTTCCCCGGCTGGCACCAGCCATTCGCCGCGTTCCACCTGATCATCAACAAGGAAAAATGGGACGCCATCAGCGATGCCGACAAGAAGCTGATCGACCTGACCTGTCAGGCCGGCGTCACCCGCAACCTGGCCCGCAGCGAGGCCTTCCAGGGTGAAGCCATCGAGTTCCTGGAAGATCAGGGCGCCCAGACCCGCAAACTGCCGGAGCCCATCCTGCGCGAGCTGGAAGAGGTCACCAACCAGGTGCTGCAAAACGAAGCCGACAAGGACGAGGATTTTGCCCGCGTTCTGAAGAGCCAGAAGGCCTTCGAGGAACAGTACGAGCGCTGGCAGGACCTCGGCTACCTGCCCCGGGATTTCTGATTCCGGTCTGAACGTCGGGTGCGGCACAACGCCGTACCCAGTCACGCTGGCCCGCCCGGGCCAGCCGTTCCAGCTTTGCGGAGATTAGCATGACCGTTTCCATCGATGCGGCCGGGCCGGACCTTGAGCCCGCGCCGCAGGGGTTGACCCGCGACCGCCTGCCCCACACCCCGATTTCCCGTGTCCTGGACGGCATCATCCAGTGGGTCGGTGACCTGAGCAGCTGGCTCTGGCCGATCCTGATGCTGGTGATCATCGTCAACGTGGTGTCCCGATACGTGTTTGCCCAGGGCTTCATCGAGCTCGAGGAGCTGCAGTGGCACCTGTATTCCGCGGGGTTTCTGATCGCCCTGTCCTACGCCCTGCTGCGGGACAACCACGTACGCGTCGACCTGTTTCGCGAGCGACTCAGCTTCCGCACCCAGGCGTGGGTCGAGCTGCTGGGCATCATCCTGCTACTGGGGCCGTTCATCGGCATGCTGCTGTACTACGCCGTGCCCTACGTGGTCGACTCATGGACCATGAACGAGGCCTCCAGCGCGCCCGGCGGGCTCAGCCAGCGCTGGATCGTCAAGAGCGCCCTCCCTATCGGCCTCGGTTTGCTGATCATCGCGGCTTTCTCGCGCCTGACCCGCCTGCTCGCCTTCCTGTTCGGTTCGGAGGTGCGTCATGGAAATGAATGAAATCCTGGCCATCGGCATGTTCGTGGTGTTCATTGGCCTGATCTTCACCGGCTTCCCCATCGCCTGGGTACTGGGCGGCGTCGCCATCGGCTTCACCGGTCTGGCAATGATGTCGGATGCTTTTCTGGACACCTTTATCGCCATCGACTGGACATACATTTCCCTGTCCATCGAGCGCATCTGGGGCACCATGAGCAGCTGGGTACTGGTCGCCATCCCCATGTTCGTGTTCATGGGCCAGATGCTGGACCGCTCCGGCATGGCGGAAAAGCTGATGCTCAACGTCTCGCGCCTGTTCGGGCGCCTGAACGGCGGCACCGCCATCGCGGTGGTGATCATCGGCCTGCTGCTCGCCGCCTCCACCGGCATCGTTGGCGCCTCGGTGGCCCTGCTGACCCTGCTCGCCGTGCCGGTGATGCTCAAGCGCCATTACCAGCCGTCCCTCGCCGTCGGTACGGTATGCGCCGTCGGCACCCTGGGCATCCTGATGCCACCGTCGATCATGCTGGTGATGATGGCCGACCAACTGGCCATGTCGGTGGGCGACCTGTTCATGGGTGCAGTCTTCCCCAGCGCCCTGCTGGGCGTGGTGTTCGTGCTCTACATCGTGATCCGCGGCTGGCTGCATCCGGACGCCGCACCGGCCGGCCACGACGCCGAACCGGTGACCCTGAGGGTGATTCTCGACGCGGTCCTCTCCATCCTGCCGCCGGCCCTGCTGATCCTGGCGGTGCTGGGCAGCATTTTCGCCGGAATCGCCACGCCCACCGAGGCCTCCGGTGTCGGGGCCTTTGGCGCGACCTTGCTGGCCCTGGCGAACAAGCGGCTCAACCTGACCGTGCTGCGGGACGTCTGCCGCGAGACCAGCCAGACCACCGCGTTCATCTTCGCCCTGCTGATCGGCGCCACGGCGTTCTCGCTGGTGCTGCGCGGGCTGGGTGGCGACGAAATGATCGCCGGAGCGCTGCACAGCCTGCCGTTCGGCCCCCACGGCGTGGTTATCTGCATCCTGCTGCTGACCTTCCTGCTGGGCTTCGTGCTGGACTGGATCGAAATCACCCTGATCATCCTGCCGCTGGTGGCCCCGGTGATCCACGCGCTGGGTTTCGACATCGTCTGGTTCACCGTGTTGTTTGCGGTCTGCCTGCAGACCTCCTTCCTGACACCGCCGGTCGGCTTCTCCCTGTTCTACTGCAAGGGCGTGGCGCCGCCATCAATCGGCGTGAAGACCCTCTACAAGGGCGTGACCCCGTTCATCCTGCTGCAGGTGACGGTGCTGGCGATCATCTTCCTGTGGCCGGCCCTGGTGACCTGGCTGCCAGCTCAGGCCTATGGCGGATAAGAGGAGGCGACTATGACCGATTCAAAACTGATCTCCGCCGAACAGGCCGCCGCCCTGGTGCCGGAAAACGCCACCCTGGCAACCGGTGGCTTCGTCGGCATCGGCTTTCCCGAATCCCTGGCCCGGGCCCTGGAAGACCGTTTCCTGGCCGAGCAGGCACCCAACGGCCTGACGCTGGTCTACGCCGCCGGCCAGGGCGACGGCAAGGAGCGCGGCCTCAACCACCTGGCCCACGAAGGGCTGGTACGGCGTGTTATCGGCGGCCACTGGGGGCTCGTCCCCAAACTGGGGGCCTTGGCCTGTAACAACCGTATCGAGGCCTACAACCTGCCCCAGGGCGTCATCGCCCAGCTCTACCGGGACATCGCCGCCGGCAAACCTGGCATGCTGACTCACGTGGGGCTGCACTCCTTCGTGGATCCCCGCCACGGCGGCGGTCGCATGAACGACCGCACCCAGGAAGACCTGGTGGACGTGATGACGGTGCGCGGACGGGAATACCTGTTCTACCCCACCTTCCCGATCAACGTGGCCTTCCTGCGCGGTACCACCGCCGACGCCCGGGGCAACATCACCACCGAGCACGAGGCGCTGCCGCTGGAGAGCCTGGCCATCGCCCAGGCAGTGCACAACTCCGGCGGTAAGGTGTTCGTCCAGGTGGAGCGGCTGACCGAACGCCACCAGCTGCATCCCGAGCGGGTGCACATTCCCGGCATTCTGGTGGATCACGTCATCCTGGCGGAGCCCGCCGAGCACATGCAGACCTTCGCCGAGCCTTACAATCCCGCCTACACCAGCGAAATCCGGTTGCCGGCGCTGCAGGGTGGCGAACCGCTGTCGATCCGCAAGCTGATCGGCCGGCGTGCGGCGGAGCACTTGTTGCCCGGCGCCATCGTCAACCTGGGCATCGGCATGCCGGAAACCGTGGCGGAAGTGGCGGCGGACAAGGGGCTACTGGATCGAATCACGCTGACCATTGAACCCGGCGCCATCGGGGGCCGCCCCGCCGGCGGACTCAGCTTCGGGGCCGCGGCCAACGCCGAGGCAGTGATCGACCAGCCGGCCCAGTTCGACTTCTACGACGGCGGCGGGCTGGATCAGGCCTATCTGGGCATGGCGCAGGTGGATCGCTTCGGCAACGTCAATGTCAGCCGTTTCGGCTCACGACTGTCGGGCGCCGGCGGCTTCATCAACATCAGCCAGAACGCGCGGGAAGTGTTCTTTATGGGGACCTTCGAGGCCGGCAAGCAGGACGTGGCCATCCAGGAAGGCGGCCTGGCCATTCGCCAGAGTGGTACGGGACGCAAGTTCGTGGCCGACGTGGAACACATGACCTTCAACGGCCGCTACGCCCTGGAACGGGGGCAGCGGGTGTTCTACATCACCGAGCGCTGCGTGTTCCAGCTCACCGAGAACGGCCTTGAGCTGATCGAGATCGCGCCGGGGCTGGACCTGGACCGGGATATCCTGGCGTACATGGACTTCCGGCCGGCGATCTCCAGCCGCCTGCACGTCACCGACGCGGCACTGTACCGTTAGCTTTTTCCAGGCAAACAAAAAGGGCGCCGATTGGCGCCCTTTTCTCGTTGAATCAGTCGATTACAGGACTTTCTTCAACTCTTCTTCCAGCTGCGGAACCGCTTCGAAAAGGTCCGCCACCAGGCCGTAATCGGCCACCTGGAAAATCGGGGCTTCCTCATCCTTGTTGATCGCAACGATCACCTTGGAATCGGACATACCCGCCAGGTGCTGGATCGCGCCGGAGATGCCGACGGCGATGTACAGCTGCGGCGCCACGATCTTACCGGTCTGCCCCACCTGCATGTCGTTCGGCACGAAGCCGGCGTCAACCGCGGCGCGAGAAGCACCGACAGCAGCACCCAGCAGGTCCGCGACTTTTTCCAGCATCTGGAAGTTGTCGCCGTTCTGCATGCCGCGACCACCGGAGATGACGATACCGGCGCTGCCCAGGTCCGGACGATCGGACTCGGCCAGCTGCTCGCTAACGAAGGAAGACAGGCCTGCGTCGTGGGCACCGTCTACGGTCTCAACGGAAGCGGAACCGCCTTCACCGCCAACCGGATCGAAAGCGGTCGGACGCACGGTCACAACCTTGATGCTGTCGGCGCTCTTAACGGTCGCGATGGCGTTACCCGCGTAGATCGGACGCACGAAGGTGTCTTCGGACTCGACGCGGATGATGTCGGAGACCTGAGCCACGTCCAGCAGCGCGGCAACGCGCGGCATGAAGTCTTTACCGGTGGTTCCGGCGGCGGCGAAGATGTGACCGTAGTCCTTGCCCAGGTCAGCGACCAGCAGGGACAGGTTCTCGGCCAGGAAATGACCGTACGCCGCGTTGTCGGCTACCAGAACCTTGTTCACGCCGTCGATCTTGGCCGCGGCTTCGCCTGCGGCGCCGCAGTTCTCGCCGGCTACCAGAACGTCGATGTCACCACCCACAGCCTTGGCCGCCGCGACGACATTCAGGGTCGCCTGCTTCAGGCTGCTGTTGTCATGTTCAGCAATTACAAGGATGCTCATTTAGATCACCTTCGCTTCGTTCTTCAGTTTGTCGACGAGTTCTGCCACATCGGCCACCTTGACGCCGGCCTGACGGGAAGCCGGAGCCTCAACCTTCAGGGTGGACAGGCGCGGGGCCACATCAACGCCCAGATCGGCCGGGCTCATGTTGTCGAGCGGCTTCTTCTTGGCTTTCATGATGTTGGGCAGCGAAGCGTAGCGCGGCTCGTTGAGACGCAGGTCGGTAGTGACCACCGCCGGCAGGTTCAGGGAAACCGTCACCAGACCGCCGTCGATTTCACGGGTCACGTTGACTTTCTCGCCATCAACAGCCACTTCGGATGCGAAGGTGCCCTGGGCCATGCCCGTCAGAGCGGCCAGCATCTGGCCGGTCTGGTTGTTGTCGGTGTCGATGGACTGTTTGCCCAGGATGACCAGCTTGGGCTCTTCCTTCTCGACCACCGCCTTGAGCAGCTTGGCGGCTTCCAGGGACTGGACTTCTTCTTCGGTTTCAACATGGATACCGCGGTCGGCGCCGAGGGCCAGTGCGGTACGGATCTGCTCTTGAGCAGCCTTGGGACCAATGGAAACCACAACGATTTCTGAGGCAACCCCTTTCTCTTTCAGGCGAACCGCTTCTTCAACCGCGATTTCGCAGAAAGGGTTCATCGCCATCTTGACGTTGGCAAGATCGACGCCGGTGTTATCCGGCTTGACGCGAACCTTTACGTTGTAGTCGATTACACGTTTAACAGCGACCAGAACCTTCATAGATTCCTCGTTCTTCTACGATGGGTTTAAGACTTGCAATCAGCGGTGTCCGTCCCGGCGATGCCGAACCCGGTCACACCAGTGATTCCTGTCGCGTCGATTCGTCCGCGGACCAATCGTACGGTTTCATAGAGGTCCTTCTACCCGGCCTTTCCAGCTCTTTGTTCCAGACCTCTCGAGGGTGTTTCAAAACGACAGTGTTGCAAACCTACAGCGTTTGAACACGGCAATGCCTGAACACCTCGTTCAACAACCTCCCAGTACCAACCATGCAGGCGGCGGAACCGCGAATACACGTTGAACAGTGGGGCTGTTACACTTGGCCCCTCAGTAAAAGCGCCCTAATACTGACGACAATCCCCAGGGGGGTCAATAGCTCCACAGGCATCGTGGAGCCGTCGTCACCGGCATTGAAGCGGCTTTAACC
This sequence comes from Marinobacter sp. JSM 1782161, assembly GCF_011421605.1. NCBI lineage: Bacteria > Pseudomonadati > Pseudomonadota > Gammaproteobacteria > Pseudomonadales > Marinobacteraceae > Marinobacter > Marinobacter sp. JSM 1782161. Next base: position 507,663 of record NZ_WSSA01000002.1, on the reverse strand, counting down.
AGTACCAATGGCTTATGCATTTAAGGCCAAGGGTTCGCCACAATGCTATCAGGCTACGGCAATTTCAAACAAACGTTTGTTTGACTTTTATTATATTGTATCCTTTGTGGCCGTTGCACAAGCGTTGCGGCGGTATCACAGGCGTTTGTCGGCGATACCAAGGCTACTATATAATCTCGCACAGCGATTTACCAATACCGCTGTGCGAACCAGGTGACTCATCGGTGTCTTGTGTTAACCGGGCTCACCCTACTAAAACGAGAGACAACAGGATTCTTCTTCGCCGCCTCTATAGATGCGCGTCGAATCCCAAGATCCACAAAAGAAGTATGAGGAGACCAACGTGGAACGCGAATCGATGGAATTTGATGTTCTGATCGTCGGGGCGGGCCCGGCCGGGCTGTCCGCCGCCTGCCGCATCATGCAGATGGCGCAGGAATCCGGCGAAGAACTCACCGTATGCGTCGTTGAGAAGGGGTCGGAAGTCGGCGCCCATATCATGGCCGGTACCGTGTTCGAGCCGACCGCCCTCAACGAACTCTTCCCCGACTGGAAAGAGAAAGGCGCCCCGCTGAACACCCCGGTCACCCGCGACGACATCTTCGTGCTGCGCGGCCAGGATTCGGCCACCAAGGTCCCGAACGCCTTTGTGCCGCGCAACATGCACAACCACGGCAACTACATCATCAGCCTGGGCAACCTGTGCCGCTGGCTGGCCGAGCAGGCCGAGGGCCTGGGCGTGGAAGTCTACCCCGGCTTCGCCGCCGCCGAGACCATCATCGAGGACGGTCAGGTCAAGGGCATTATCACCGGTGACATGGGCGTGGCCCGTGACGGCAGCGAAAAAGACGGCTACATGCCGGGTATGGAGCTGCGCGCCAAGTACACCCTGTTCTCCGAAGGCTGCCGCGGCCACCTGGGCAAGAAGCTGATCGCCGACTTCAAGCTCGACGAAGGCAAGGACCCGCAGCACTACGGCATCGGCATCAAGGAGCTGTGGGACATCGATCCGGCCAAACACGAGCCGGGGCTGGTCGTTCACACCACCGGCTGGCCGCTGAACGAGTCCGGCTCCACCGGCGGCTCTTTCCTGTACCACCTCGAAGGCGGCCAGGTTTACGTCGGTCTGATCACGGACCTGTCCTACAGCAACCCGCACGTGAGCCCGTTCGAGGAGTTCCAGCGCCTCAAGCTGCACCCGGAAATCAAGCAGTACCTGGAAGGCGGCAAGCGCGTTTCCTACGGCGCGCGTGCCATCACCAAAGGCGGCTACAACGCCCTGCCCAAAATGAGCTTCCCGGGTGGCCTGCTGCTGGGCTGTGACGCCGGTACCCTGAACAGCTCCAAGATCAAGGGTTCCCACACCGCCATGAAGTCCGGCCTGTTGGGCGCCGAAGCGGTCTTTGAAGCACTGAAGGAAGGCAAGTCCGGTGAGGAAATTACCAGCTTCGCCGAGCGTTTCGAGAACAGCTGGCTCTACAAGGAGCTGTACGACGAGCGCAACTTCGGCCCGGCCATGCACAAGTTCGGCAACATCGTCGGTGGCGGCATCGCGTACCTGGAGCAGAACGTCCTGCGTCGCAGCCTGCCGATCACTTTCCACGACACCACACCGGACTACGCCACGCTGAAGCCGGCGGACCAGTCGAAGAAGATCGACTACCCGAAGCCGGACAACACCCTGACCTTCGACCGTCTGTCCTCGGTGTTCATCTCCAACACCAACCACGAGGAAGATCAGCCGATCCACCTGAAGCTGACCAACCCGGACACCCCGATCCAGGAGAACCTGCCCAAGTACAACGAACCGGCTCAGCGCTATTGCCCGGCCGGCGTGTACGAAGTGGTGGACGCGGACGATGGCAGCGGCAAGCGGTTCCAGATCAACGCCCAGAACTGCGTTCACTGCAAGACCTGCGACATCAAGGATCCGGCCCAGAACATCACCTGGGTGACGCCGGAAGGCGGTGGCGGTCCGAACTATCCGAACATGTAAACCCCGTTCGGTAAGCATGAAAAAGGCGACTCCCAGGAGTCGCCTTTTTCGTTTCCGACTTCATAATGCGTTGAGCGCCCATTCGGACATAAAAAAAGCGGCTCCAGGAGCCGCTTTTCGTGACCGAGCGAGTCGATCTTAGTGCGCGTGACCGTGCTCGACCTCTTCTTCGGTCGGCTCACGCGTTTCGACGACTTCCACGTCGAAGTTCAGGGTCTCACCGGCCAGCGGATGGTTGGCATCGATGGTGACGGTCTCTTCCTCAACCTTAACCACGCGAACGACCTGGGGGCCGCCCGGCGTCTGAGCCTGGAACTGCATGCCCGGCTCGATGGTGTCGACACCTTCGAATGCGGAACGCGGTACCGGCTGGACCAGCTCTTCGTTCACTTCGCCATAACCTTCGGCGGGATCAACGGAAACCTGTACCTTGTCGCCTGCGTCCTTTTCATTCAGCGCTGATTCCAGGCCGCTGATGATGTTCTGTGCACCTTCCAGATAGGTCAGCGGCTCGCGACCTTCCTCGCGGGAAGAGTCGAGCTGCTCGCCCTGTTCGTTGGTGAGCGTGTAATGGATGGTAACAACACGAGGTTGGGCCATGTGTTCTCCTTGCGTGTCGCAATGACTGTGTATGTGTAGCGGCAATCGAAAGTGGTCTTGAACAGCCGGACTGCACAGAGTGACTAACGACAACCATCCTCGTTAGAGAGCAGGGCTCGATAACAAGAGTGTAAGTCTGACAGCGTAACAAACCATGCGCTGACGTCGCTACCAGAGATGTCGGCGGAGCCCTCGCTTTTCAACCCTCTCCGGCCAATTCAGGGTAAATTTTTTTCAATCACCGCTGCCCAGCTCAAAAAATGCGCCATCACTCCACACGCCCAACATGGACGAATCGTGCTCAGCCGGCACCACACAATCGGCCAGCTCGTAGTAGGCCGGTGTCGCCAGTCGCGCTTCCACATCGTGCAGCACCGTGACCACCGGGCGCGGCTCGCCGTCGGCGTAGCTGCCAAGCTGCAGCGGGTGCTCCCCGCCAACGACCAGCGATTCGCCGGTGTTGAGGGTCAGGCTGAGCACCTGGTCACGGCCTTTCCCGCTGACCTTCAGGCTGTGGGCGATCAGTGGCGCGTCTTCAACCCGCAGGTGCCACTTCTCCACCGGCGTCACCAGGTAGTATTCGCCGTCGGCTTCGCGACGCAGGATGGTGGCAAACAGCCGCACAAGGGCTTCCCGCTTCATGGGCTCACCCCGATACAGCCAGGTACCGTCGCGCAGGATCTGGATATCGATCTCGCCGGACAGCTCCGGATGCCACTGATCGAGGGGCGGACGCCCTTCCAGAGACTCGCGGATATCCTCTAACTGCGCCTCAATGCGTTTGGTGTCGTCTGTCATCTTCTCTCCCGCTATTTTTCGGTACAGCCCTTGCCTGCCAGGGGAGCCGTGCCAAACCGCCCGGTATTGTCCGACGCAGGCGCGTCTTTGACGACCGCTCACCCGACGCATGTTCACGTCGAAACACGACATTGTCCAGTTCAGGTTGCCGATAAAGACATCCGTCCCGCTGAACAGCCGGAACAGTCAACCGCGCTTCGCCAGGCGACCGGAGAAGCGCCTCGCTGCAATCGATGGCCCCCGGTCTGTGCCCGTCGCCAGGACGGTGTGGTAGTGTCGACGGGTGACTCACCAAGCCGTCATTGAAGGAAACCACACAACCATGGATTTGCAGCAGGAATTCAATCTCGATCCCGACATTGCCTACCTGAACCACGCGGCCGTGGCGCCCTGGCCGTTGCGGGCCAGCGAGGCGGTGATGCGCTTCGCCCGGGAAAACGCCGAGCGTGGCGCCCAGCATTACCCGCAATGGATCGAGGTGGAGAACCGCCTGCGCCGACACCTCGGCAACCTGCTGAACGCGCCCTCACCGGACGATATCGCGCTGGTGAAAAACACCTCCGAAGCGCTTTCCTTCGTCGCCGGCGGCCTTGCCTGGCAGTCCGGCGATGAAATCATTATCTCCGACCAGGAATTCCCCTCAAACCGGATTGTCTGGGAAGCCCTGGCGGACCAGGGTGTTGTCGTACGAAGCGTCAGCCTGGACGGAAACGATCCCGAGGGCGACCTGGTCAATGCATTCAACGACAGAACCCGCCTGCTGGCCATCAGCTCCGTGCAGTACGGCACCGGGTTCCGGGTGGATCTGACCCGCCTCGGCGCCGCCTGCCGCAAGGCCGGTGTGCTGTTCTGCGTGGATGCCATCCAGAGCCTGGGCGCGATACCCATGGACGTGCAACGGGACTGTATCGATTTCACCATGGCCGACGGCCACAAATGGCTGCTGGGCCCGGAGGGACTGGGCGTTTTTTACGTGCGTCCCGACCTGCGCGAGCAGCTCCGCCTGACCGAATTCGGCTGGCACATGGTCGAGAAACGCAGTGACTTCAAGCAGACAGACTGGACGCCGTCAGGCACCGCCACGCGCTTCGAGTGCGGCAGCCCCAACATGCTCGCCGCCCATGCGCTGGAAGCCAGTGTTGGCCTGCTTCTGGAGTACGGACTGGAAAACGTGCAACGGACGATTGAGGCTAAAGTCGACAGCCTCGCGGGACGCCTGCAGGGGATCGATGGCGTGGAAATCCTGTCGGACCTGTCACCGGAACGCCGCTCGGGCATTCTGACGTTTCGGATTCAGGGCCAGGATTCGGAATCCCTCTACCAGCGGCTGATGGCCGACCGCGTGGTCTGCGCCAGCCGTGGCGGCGGTGTTCGCTGGTCGCCCCACTGCCACACCAGCGACGCGTCGCTGGCACTTGCGGTGGAACGACTCGAGAACCTGCTGCGCTGAGATCTAACCGAGAAACTGGGCCCGCAGGTCGCCGCACCCGGGCCCGACGATGGGCATGTCCAGCACCACCGCCTGACTGGTCATGAACGGGATACCGCGCCGGTGGCCGTCCACCAGCAGCGTGGATAGCGCGCCCACCAGCGGCATATGCGAGACGATCATCAGGGTTTCCGGCAAATCGTCTTCGATAAGCAGCGCATCCAGGCATTGGCCGGGATCGTCATCGGGCGTCAGGAACGGTCGCTCGATCACCGGAACGTTGATGACGCCACTGACGATGGCAGCCGTCTGCTGGGCACGGACCAGCGGGCTGCACCAGATCAGCTGCGGCCGCCAGCTGGACGAGGCAATCTGATTGGCGACCGTCCCGGTGGCGAAGCGTCCCGCCTCGGTCAGTTCCCGCTCCTGGTCCAGACTATGCCAGCCCGCCTCGCCGTGACGCATGATGATCAGATTCACGTGCCGCTTCTCCGATAGTGCAGGTTCTTCCACGCTTTGCGCGCGCCAAGCGCGCTCAGGACGATGCCGTACGTGGCAGTATGAACTCGACGTCGGAGTTCTGCACCGCCGTCATCAATCCCCGGATCACATCGTGAATCGTGGCATCGCTGTACAGGATTTTGTAGAGCCCGCCCACTAACGGCATGGGCACGCCCATGTCCTCGGCCTTCTCCCTGACCAGCTGCAGCGTGCGGATGCCCTCAGCCACCTGCCCCAGTTCAGCCACGGCGTCATCCAGTTCCTGACCCTGGCCGACGGCGTAACCAATGCGGAAGTTGCGGCTTTTCGACGAGGTGCAGGTCACGATCAGATCGCCAACCCCGGCCAGGCCCATAAACGTCATGGGGTTACCGCCCAGGCTGACGGCAAACCGACTCATTTCGGCCAGGCTGCGGGTGATCAGCATGGCGCGGGCGTTCTCGCCCAGCTCAAGGGCCGACGCCATGCCGGCGATAATGGCGTAGATGTTCTTGAGGGCGCCTGCCAGCTCGACGCCGTAAACGTCGACGTTGGCGTAGACCCGGAAATACTTGCAGCCCAGCAGCTCCTGCACCCGGTTGCGAACGTCCGGGTCCTTGGCCGCAATCACCGTGGCAGTCAGGTCCCGCTCGGCGATTTCCTGGGCCAGATTGGGACCACTGAGCACGCCGATGCGGGTACGCGGGATTTCTTCCTGCAGGATTTCGCTCATCAGGCGAAAACCCTCTCGCTCGATCCCCTTGGTCAGGCTGACGACAACCTGCCCGTCTTCGAAGTCCGCCGCATGTTCGCGGATGACCGTGCGAAACGCCTTGCTGGGGATGGCCAGAAAAACGGCCTCGGCGCCGTGAATAGCGGCTCTGAGATCGGTAGTAGGATGGATATCGCCCTCGAGCTTGAAGCCGGGCATGTAACGGGTGTTCTCACGCTGGCTGCGGATCTGTTCCGCCTGTTCGGCGTCACGCATCCAGAAACGGACATGGTGGCCGTTTTCGGCCAGCACCTTGGTCATGGCCGTCCCGAAGCTGCCGCCGCCCAGAACGGCGACCTGGCGTCCGGATTCGGAGGACGCGCGGGCGGATGACTCGTTATTTTTTTCAGACATGGGGTTTCCGTGGTGGTGTCCTGGTCCGGCGCGGGCCACTCGGGCCCGGCTTGCCACGGACAGAACCGCCCGACAGGAACGTCTTGAGCGGTCGGTCCGGGGTCAGTGCTCCTCGCACTCGAGGGCCCGCACCAGATTCTTGAATTCTTCCCGGTTGCGGCTGTTCATGCCCATCAGCACACGGTGGGCATCAAGCACTTTATCGCGAACCTGCTGTTCGCTGGCCCGCAGCACCGGAATCTCTTCCAGTTCCTCGATGCGCGAGGCAGGCTCACGCACGATGATAAAGATCTTGTCGAAACCCATCGAGGTGATGATGCGGGTCACATCGGGATTGGTGGAAATCAGGGTCGGCAGGAAATGGCTGCGTTTTTCCGCAGCTATAGCAATCTTGGCAAGCAGGCCCAAGGTGGTGCTGTCGATGATATCGGTTTCTGTCAGATCGATCACCACCGTACGGAATTCCGGATTATTGGTGATCGAATCGACCAGGTTGTCCAGCGTCGAACACAGGTTCAGCCGGATTTCGCCGATAAACTTGAGGAGGTAGATCCCCTGCTGTTCGGCTTGCAGTATCTTGTAACTAGACATGTCAGTTCGCCACTACGTCCGTCACTGTCACGATCGCAATATCGTCCGGCAATTCGGTGATGTCATCGAGGTTAAGGGCATCGCTCAGCGATGCGATAGTGTGACGACCTCCGGAGACGACTTCAAGTAGTCTCATCTCCTTTTCATGGAGGTTTTTCGCCTTGATAACCTCAAGGATGCCATCGGAAAACAGCAATAACCGGAAGCCTTCGTTCAGCGGCGTTTCGTAAATCTCCCACTTGGGATCCTCGAATAGGCCCACCGGAAGCCCGGTTCCTTCCAGGAAATGCGTACCGCCCGGCCCATTATCAAGGATGGGCATCGGAAAATGCGCACCCACTGCGTAAGTCAGGCTCCGCTCCCGGTGGGAGATAATGCCGGCGAACACCGTCAGGTGCTTGCCGAGCCCGGTGTCCAGCAACTCCGAGTTGATGCGTTCCAGAAACCGGTCCGGATACAGAATGTCGTCACTGGACCCTCTCTTGACGTTACGTTGCAGGCGGTTGGTCAGATTCTTCAGCAACACGGTGACGAACGCGGAGCTGGCGCCATGGCCGGATACATCGGCGATATAAACCAGGGTGCGATTCTCATCCAGCGGAAAGTAATCGAGAAAGTCGCCGCTGAGGTACAGCGAGGGTTTGATCATGTGGTCGATCGACAGCTCGGTGGACTCGAAATGCCGGTCCGGCAACATCTTGAGCTGCACCTTGCGGCCGGCCCGCTGGTCGGCGCGCAGTTCCGAGATCCCCGAACGCAAGTCCCGGTTGGCGCTTTCCAACTCTTCCCGATAGACCTGATTAAGCCGCGACACCCGCACCCGGTCGAACAGTTTGGACAGCACGTCGTCCAGCGACACCTTGTCGGTAAAGGGCTTGATCACGAAATCGGCGGCGCCGGCACGCAGCGCGGAAACCACTTCCTCGGCCGAAGTGGCCGCATGACAGGCGATGACCGGAATAAAGGTTTCCTCGTCATCGAGCCGGCTGTTCAGGCGGGCAATGACGCCGGCCGGCACGTCGGCAAAAATGGCGTCGGGCAGCGCCTCGTCGATGGCCCTGGAAGCATTCTCGAGATTGTCGTGGATGCTGACGTAAAAGCCGCGGGACTCCAGGAAACGGTCCAGTTCCTTCGCGGCCTCGGGATCCGGATCAATAATCAGAATGCGCTCGGTGCGCGATCCCATTTAGACTTCCTCCGAGAACATTCGCTGCATAGACAGAATGACGGCGCGGAAACCAGCCGAAGCGCCGGACGGGAGGCCACCGAACAGACGCACGGCGGGCATAACGCAAGGCGTACCGGAACGGCGGGCGAACTCACAGACACTGCAGAACACCACGACTTGCCACAGATTCGACGCTTTCAGGGGGTCACCAGCCATTTCAGGGCCTCTTTATATCCGCTATTCTGGCACGGCGGCCACATATAACAAGCCTGAGGAGACCTTCAACGGATGCGACGCGCAATAGATGATCTGCTCGGAGCCTACGACAAGCTCATCATGGACCCGGTCCACGGCGGGATTCCCCTGTACCGCCACGAGATCCAGGTAATCGATCATCCCCTCTTCCAGCGCCTGCGCAACATCTGCCAGAACGACATCCTGAGCCTGGTTTTCCCCGGCGCCACGCATTCCCGTTTCCTGCACAGCATCGGCGTGATGCACGTGGGCAGCCGTATGTTCCGCGCCATGATCAATGCCTACCTGCGCGAACGCCAGCTGAGCAGCCAGGTGGAGCTGACCCTGACCCAGCTCGACGCCCTGGATTACCTGGCCAAGACCATCCGGCTGGCGTGCCTGCTGCATGACAGCGGCCACTCCAGCTTCTCCCACCAGTTCACCCAGGCGCGTCGCATCAAGGACCTCATGGCCCGCCCCGACCGGTTCCAGAACCTGTGGCACGGCGTTGACACCAGCACACTGTACGACGCCGTTCCCGACGAACTGGAGCACGAACACTACTCCGTCCGGGTCGCCTGGGATGTGCTGGAGAGCGTGGATCTGGCTGAGGCCGGGCTGCACCGGGAAGACGTCCTGGGCATCATGGAAACCACCAATGTGCAGCCGTCGGACACTTTCTGCCGTCACGCCGAGACGTTCTGGTCGTTCATTGCCGGGGCCGACGCCAACGCCGGCGCCCTGGAATCCGCCTCGACGCCGCGACTGGTGATGGATCTGCTGTCGTCGATCGTATCCGGGGAGATCGATGCGGACCGCGCCGACTACATGCTGCGTGACGGTTTCCATTCGTCGGTCACCATCGGTGGCTTCAACCTGGACCACCTGTTGAGCAACCTGCGCTTCGGCTGGACGGTGGATGAGCCCTGGCTCGGGCTGGCCATCACACAGAAAGGCCTGGGGGCGCTGGAGGATTTCGTCTACAGCCGCTACCAGATGTACCGCAAGGTCTACGCCCACAAGACGGCGCTGGGCTTCGACTGGCTGCTGCGGGAAGCCATCAACGAAGTGCTGGAGGATCCGGACACGTTCGACTGGGTCGACCTGTGCCTGAGCCGGATGGACTATTTTGCCGAGCTGACCGACAACTTCTTCTGGGAGGCATTCCGGCGCAAGGCGCGCCAGCAGCCGCACAGCTATTCCAAATGCATCGTCGACCGCGTCAAGCTTGAGCATCTGGATACCCGCGAAAACCTGGAGAACGACCGGCTGAACGATCACTGCGCCGAACTGGCCGCGATGCTCGAAACCGATCCCGCCGAAGTGGTGACCTGCACCATGCGCGCCCGCTTCTCCAACATCCAGGACAATTTCAACGGCATCAAGGTGCTGATGCGCGAGCCGGTGAGCCGCAAGCGTCACCTCAAGCGCATCACCGACGTGAGCGCGTTTTTCTCCAAGTTCGGCGACGGCACCATCACCCATTTCTACCGCCGCCCGGCGCTGCTGCGCGACGACGCCTAGCGCATCGCCCGTACCAGGGCTTCGGCGCTCTCGAAGGCGCCTTCGACGCGACCGCCCTGCAACCAGTCGCCGCACAGCCCGAGGCGCTGGGCATCATCCCAGACGTAGCCGGGCGGTCTGGAACCGGCGACGGTGCGGGCATACAGCCAGCGATGAGTCAGTGTCTGAACCGGGGCAGTCGCGACGCCGGCCACCTCTGCAAACGCCGCCAACAGGCGCTCGGTCACCCATTGCGGGTCCGCGTCCTGGTGGCGTTCCGACCAGTCGCTGCGGGCGTGCAACACCCACCACACGTCGTCCCCGGCGCGTCCGGGTTTGCTGCTGTTGTTGGCGGCCCAGTCCAGTACCGGGTGACGCACGCCGAGACCGTCCGCATCGGTACAGGGGTTATCGGCAAAACAGGCGGCCACCGCCCAGCAGGCCGCCAGCGGGTGATCGTCGAACAGCCCCGGCGCGCCGTCCAGGTCCAGCCCGGAATCCGACAGCAAGGTGCGCGTCTGCGCCGGTGGCGCCGTGACCAGCACGGCGTCGAACGGGCCATGCCGGCCGCCGGCGGTGTCTTCCAACAGCCATTGCCCGGCATCGCGGGTCAATCCGGCCACGCGGGTTTCCGCCCGCACGTCGAGATGCTGCGACAGCCGGCGCGAGATCGCGGTCATTCGCGGCACGCCCACGTAGCGCTCGGTTGCGTGGAAATTCGCCCATTGCCCCTGATCATCCTGGTGGCGCAGGCGCCCTCTCCACTCGGCGTAGCTGTCCGGTCCGGCAAAATCGTCCAGAAACTGGCGGAAAACAGGATTGCGCACCGTGAAGTACTGGGCGCCAATGTCCACCGCGCCGTCCCCGGTGCGTTTGGCGGCGAGGCGGCCGCCCGGGCCACGGCTCTTCTCGAACAGGGTGACCGCCTTGCCGGCCTGCTGCAGAAAAATTCCGGCGCTCAGGCCACTCAGACCTGAACCGACGATGGCAATCGACCGTATGGATTCTTTGACTGACTGGTGCTTTTTCATTTCAGGGCAGGTGCATCCAAATGTTTGGTTTTAAACGTATAGTGTGCGTCGGTGGGCCAATCAACCCGCCGGGCTCCGGACAACAGCGTCCATCGCCGTACTGGAAAGGCAGTAGATTATGACCCGAGTTCAGCATTGGCTATACAGCATTCAGAGGTGGTTCGATTCCGAGGCCCATTCGGATCAGCTGGACCGCCAGTCCCGCTCCTTCAACCTGGTCCGGGTGCTGCCTTTCGTGGCGCTGCACCTGGCGTGCCTGCTGGCCTTTTTCACCGGCGTCAGCGGATTCGCGCTGGCTTTTGCGGTGGGCTTTTTCCTGGTCCGCATGTTCGCCATCACCGGTTTCTATCATCGCTACTTCTCTCACAAGACATTCAAAACCAGCCGTGGCTGGCAGCTGATATTCGCCATCATGGGTGCCAGCGCCGCACAGCGGGGCCCGCTGTGGTGGGCCGCACACCACCGCCACCACCACCAGCATTCCGACGAGCCTGAGGATCTGCATTCGCCGCAACACGGCGGCTTCTGGTGGTCCCACATCGGCTGGTTCACCTGCGATGCCGGCTTCGCCATGAACGAGAAGCGCGTCGGTGACTGGCTCAAGTTCCCGGAACTGCGCTTTATCAACCGCTTCGACGCGCTGGTGCCCGCCTGCTGTCTGGCCCTGATCTACCTGCTGGGCGAAGCGCTTGCCCTCTGGGCACCAGGGCTCGGAACCAACGGTCCGCAGCTAGTCGTGTGGGGCTTCTTTATCTCCACGGTCATGCTGTTCCATGCCACCGTGTCGATCAATTCTCTGGCCCATGTCTGGGGCAGTCGCCGCTTCGAAACCGAGGACGACAGCCGCAATAACTTCTGGCTGGCGCTGATCACCCTGGGCGAGGGCTGGCACAACAATCACCATCGCTGGCCACGCTCCGCGCGTCAGGGCTTCCGCTGGTACGAGATTGACGTGACCTACTATGTCCTCTGGCTGATGGAAAAAGCGGGCATCATCCACGATCTCAACCGTCTGCCCGAAGAAGTGCACCAGGAAGCCATCGACATTGACAAGGCCCGACGCCAAGAAAGGGAGGCCGTATGAACACGCCCCGGGACAACTGCCTTGAGCGCTTCCAGCGCCTTTTCAACCAGATGTCGGCCCATCAGCTCGGCGAGCTGGAGGCAGTCTACGACCGTGATGTGGCGTTCACCGACCCATTCGTCACGCTGTATGGCCTGGACGCACTGGGCGACTATTTCACCGGCGCCTACGCCAACGTCATTGAGTGTCGCTTCGAGTTCGACGGGGCCGTCGATACCGGCGACCAGGTCGCCCTGCCCTGGATCATGACCCTGCGCCACAAACGGATTCGCCGCGGCGAGCCGGTACAGGTCCAGGGCATCAGCCATTTGAAACTGGGCGGTGACCGTATCCTCTATCACCGGGACTACTTTGACGCCGGCCAACTGCTCTACGAGAACCTGCCGCTGCTCGGTTCGGCGGTACGCTGGATCCGGAAGTACGCCGCATGAACCACGTGAGACTGCAACACCCCACGTCGATCTGGCTGACCGGCGCCTCGTCGGGCATTGGCGAGCACCTGGCGTTGCAGCTGCTGCACGACAGCCATCACCTCATCATCACCGGACGCCGACGGGAGCCGCTCGACGCCATGGCGGAAGGCTTTCCCGGCCAGGTCACGGTTGCGCCTGCGGACACCACTGACCGCGACGCCCTGTCGGCGCTGGGCGACGTCTTTACCCAACAGGCGCCGCTGCAGATGGCCATCCTCAACGCCGGCACCTGCGAGTACCTGGACGTTCAGGCCTTCGACGCGAGCGTGGTCGAGCACAACGTGGCGATTAACTTCAGCGGCACAGTCCGCAGCGTCGAAGCGGTACTGCCGGCGCTCCGCGCGGCCCGACGCCAGGGACTGCCCGCCCGGATCGTGATTGTCAGTTCTTCGGCCTGGTGGTTCCCCTTCGGCCGCGCGGAAGGTTATGGCGCGTCCAAAGCCGCGCTGACCTACTTTGCCCACTCACTGCGAGCCGACCTGGCTCATGAAGGGATTGAGGTGACCGTGGTCTCTCCCGGCTTCGTTCGCACGCCGTTGACCGACCGCAACGACTTCCCGATGCCCGGCCTGATCGAAGCCGACGAAGCCGCATCCCGAATCATGCACGGCCTGCGCAAAGGCCATCGGGAGATCCATTTCCCGAAACGTTTCACCCTCACCCTCAAGCTACTGGGCGCCCTCCCGCAGCGCTGGATCGATGCGCTGGCCGCCCGTATGGCAAGACCGAACAAGGAAGACACTCCATGACGCAGCGCCAGCGTGTAGCGGTTATCGGCGGCGGCGTGTCCGGGCTCACCAGCGCCTGGCTCCTGGCCGATCATCACGATGTGACGCTCTTTGAAGCCGCCGACTACGCCGGGGGCCACACCCATACCCGACCGGTCGAACTGGGCGGACGCACCTGGCCGGTCAACACCGGTTTCATCGTGTTCAACGACTGGACCTACCCCAACTTCATCAAGCTGATGGAACGGTTGGGCGTCGCCCACGAGGAAAGCTCGATGAGCTTTAGCGTCGACTGTGACCGGAGCGGCCTGGAATACAACGGCACCAGCCTCGACACCCTGTTCGCCCAGCGCTGGAACCTGCTCAATCCGCGATTCCTGCGGATGATCCTGGAGATCCTGCGTTTCAACAAGCAGACCCGCTCGGATCTGGCCAAAGGACGCATCGGCGACGACGAAACCCTGGGCAGCTATCTCAACCGCCACCGTTTCTCGCGCTACTTCCGCGACTACTACATTGTGCCCATGGGCGCGGCCATCTGGTCGGCGCCGGAGATCACGCTGGAGCAGTTCCCGCTGCGCTTTTTCCTCCAGTTCTTCGAGAACCACGGCATGCTGTCGGTGGACGACCGCCCCACTTGGCGCGTCCTCAGCGGCGGCTCCGCCAGCTACGTCACGCGCATGATGGACAAACTGGGCCCGCTGACCCGGCTCAATTCACCGGTCAGCTCGGTCAAGCGCCATTCGGACCGGGTGGAGATTACCGTCAACGGTAAGGTGGAGACCTTCGACCAGGTAATCCTGGCCTGCCACAGTGACCAGGCCCTCACCATGCTGGACGACGCCAGCGACACGGAAGCGGAGATCCTGGGTGCCATCGAGTACCAGGACAACGATGTGGTGCTGCACACCGACGCCTCATTGCTGCCCACCGCCCGCAAAGCCTGGGCCGCCTGGAACTACTTCATCCCGCAGCACGCCACCGAACCGGTGTCGGTCACCTACAACATGAACATCCTGCAGAACTTCCACGACGCTCCGGAAACCTTCTGTGTCACGCTGAACCGGACCGATGACATCGATCCGGAGCGCATCATCGAGCGATTCCGCTACGCCCATCCGGTGTTCACCCTGGACGCCGTGGCCGGGCAGCAACGTTACGAGGAGATCGGCGGGGCCAACCGAACCCACTTCTGCGGCGCTTACTGGTTCAACGGCTTCCACGAGGACGGGGTGCGCAGCGCGGTGCGGGTTGCCAACGCGTTTGGCGTGGAGTTGGCGGCATGACCGACCGGGCGCTGCGCAGTCACTGGCTCGAAGGGTCCATACGCCACCGGCGCATGACGCCGGTGCGCCACGCGTTCCGCTACGACACCGGCATGCTCGCCCTGGACCTGGACGACTGGCCGCGCATCGACGACTGCAGCCGCCTGCTCTCCCGGGAGCGCTTCAACTGGCTGTCCCTGAAGCGCAGCGACTACTTCGCCCCCGAGCGCGGCGACCTCAAGCAGGCCATCGCCGACCAGGTGGAGCAGGCCACCGGCTGGCGTCCGACCGGCCGAATCGAGCTGATCACCCATCCGCGCTACCTGGGTTACGTGTTCAACCCGGTCAGTTTCTATTGCTGTTACGACGACACCGACGATCCAACCGCCGGCGCGCTGCCGCGGGTCGTGGCCGCCCAGATCACCAACACGCCCTGGCACGAACGCCACCTGTACTGCCTCACCGGCGCGCCCGTTACCACCACAGACGCCGGTTGGCGCAGCCAGCGCTACATCTTCAGCAAACGCTTCCACGTCTCTCCGTTCAACCCGATGGATCAGGAGTACCGCTGGCTGTTCAGCGCCTGCGACGATCAGTTGCGCATCCACATGAACGTCCTCCGGGAAGGCCAGAAGGTTTTCGACGCCACCCTGGCGGTCCAACGCACCCCCCTGACACGTATATCCATCAGACGACACGTGCGGCGATTTCCCCTGGAATCGATCAAGGTGGCAAGCGGCATCTACTGGCACGCGCTGAAGCTTAAAATCAAAGGCGCCGTGTTCCATACGCATCCGGACAAGCTCGCCCCCAACGACCCGGCCCACCGGCTGGGACACGACGATCAGGGCGAGCGCGTCGATCCCGCAGTACCCGGAACAGGAAAGGTAAGCTCATGGAGAACCTGAACACCCAACAGCAGACGTCCAACCGATCGCTCACGTCGGGCCTGGCGCGACGCCTGGTTACCGGCCAGTTCGAGCAGCTCAAGGCGGGGACGCTGCGGGTCAGCGAAGCCGGACAACCGGACGCGGTCTTCGGCGACGGCGACAGCCAGTATCCGGAGGCGGAAATCCGCATCCACGACGCGTCCACCTGGCGCGATCTGCTCACCGGCGGCAGCATCGGCGCGGCGGAATCCTACGTGGCCGGGGACTGGACCTCCCCCGACCTGACCGCCCTGCTGCGCTTCTTCACGCGTAACATCGACCGGATGAACGCCTTTGAGGACCGGTTCAGCTGGATCAGCAAGCCAGCCCTCAAGGGCCTGCACTGGCTCAACCGCAACAGCCGCACCGGCTCGCGCAAGAACATCGAGGCCCACTACGACCTGGGCAACGCCCTGTTCGAAACCTTCCTCGATCCGACGCTGATGTATTCGTCGGCGATCTACCCGGACGAGGCTGCCACGCTGGATGAAGCCGCGGTGTTCAAGCTGGACCGGATCTGCCGCAAGCTCGACCTGAAGCCGGGCGACCGGGTGCTGGAGATCGGCACCGGCTGGGGCGGTTTTGCCATCCACGCGGCGACGCACTACGGCTGCCATGTGACGACCACGACCATCTCCCACGAACAGCACGAGCTGGCCCGCGGGCGCATCGAAGCAAAGGGTCTTTCCGACCGGATCACACTCCTGTTCGACGACTATCGCGACCTGACCGGCCAGTACGACAAGCTGGTGTCCATCGAGATGATCGAGGCGGTGGGGCCGCAGTTCCTGGACAGCTACTTTGCCCAGATCAGCGACCGGCTCAAGCCCGGCGGCGAGGCCCTGATCCAGGCCATCAACATGCCCGAGCAACGCTACGAGCGGGCGCTGCGTAACGTGGACTTTATTCAGCGCTACATCTTCCCGGGCAGTTTCATCCCCTCGTTCGGTGCCATGCTGGGCTCCGTCCGCAACGGCACTGAGCTGGTCCTGACGCAGGTGGAGGACTTTGGTCTGCATTACGCCCGCACCCTGCACGATTGGCGGGAGCGCTTCATGGACGCCCGCCGTCAGATTCGCGAACTGGGTTACGACGACCGCTTCATTCGCCTGTGGGACTTCTACTTCAGCTACTGTGAAGCGGGTTTCTCGGAGCGGGCCATTGGCGTCGCGCACGTCCAGTTCACCAAACCGGGCAGCTCACGGGCCCCACATTAATCGCATGACTCATCACACCGCCATGATCCGCCACGACTTGCTGCGCAACGTCACCAACTTCGCCCTGTTCCAGGTCGGCTGGTTCGCCTGCGTGCTGTTCCCGGGTGTCGGCGCGGCGTTGCTGGCGCTGGTCATCGTCGGCGCCCACCTGGCTTTCGTCAGTCAGTCGCGGATCGCGGAGGCGCGGTTTATCCTGCTGGGCACCGCGGTCGGCTCGTTGCTGGATGGGCTCTGGTTTCGCCTGGGCGTCCTGGCCGAGCCGGGCACATTGCCCCTGTGGACGCCGATCTGGCTGGTCGGCCTGTGGGCCGTGTTCATGACCACCCTGGCCCACTCCCTGGCGTGGATCGGCGAACGACGCTGGCTGCCCTACGTGCTCGCGCCCCTGGCCGGGCCCTTCGCCTACTGGAGCGCCACCCGGCTGGGCGATGTGCGCTTCCCGGAAACCCTGCCCAGCCTGATTGCGCTGGCGATCGGCTGGCTCATCGTGTTCCCGGCGCTGCTGGCGATCAAACAGCGTTTTTTCAGGGAGATCACTCCGGCATGAAAACAAACAGATTCTGGCTGACGGCCGTCGGATTCGTCGCGACCTCCGGCGTGTCCGCTGCAACGTTCACCTTCACCGGTACGGCACAAGCCCCGGACCAAAGCGCGCTGTACGAAGAACGCCACACCGTGGAGGGCACCTGCGAGGCGGGCCAGTTCCGGCCCCGCGACCACCAGGTCGATTACATCGCCCTCAATGAAAGCCTGGGACCGCGCAACGAGGTCTTCGCGCGCAAGGATCTGGAATACGCCTCGGACCCGCTGCGGCCAACCGTCGACTTCACCCAAAGCCAGTTCCAGGAACGCATGCGGATCCGCAACGTCGATGACCGCGTGGCCCGGATCGACTGGCAGGAACCGTCCGGCGACCGCGTCAACGAGGAGGTCCCGCTGTCGGATAATGCGGTCATCGACGCCGGGTTCGTACACCTGATTCAGAAGCACTGGGCCGCCCTGAATCAGGGGCGCTCCGTCGACTTCGAGTTCCTGGCACCGACCCGGGGCGAGAGCTACCGGTTTGTCGCCGAACCCACCGAAAGCGACACCCTGGACGCTCACCTTGTCGTGTCGATGCGCCCCAGCCAGATGTTCCTGCGTTGGCTCGTCGACCCCATCCTGCTGGGCTTCGACAGCGAGGGCCGGATCGTCCGCTACCAGGGCCTGGGTAATATCCGCAAGAATCTGGACGAGAACTACACCATCGACCTGCGTTATCGATACGGCGAGTCGCCCTGCCCGCTGGTCACCGGCAGCGCCACCGGCGATTGATCGCAGGGAGTGACCGCAACGGTCACGGGGGCCCTTTGAGTCATCACCGGCTATGGTAGACTCGGCGACAATCGATTGTTTATCAACGCAGGAAGCCCATCGTCCATGATCGTCGTTTCGTTCAACGTCAACAGTATCCGCACGCGACTCCATCAACTTCAGGCCGTCATCGACACCTACAACCCGGATTTTATCGGCCTGCAGGAAACCAAGGTCACCGACGAGGAGTTTCCGGCCGACGACATTCGCGCCATGGGCTATGACGTGCAGTTCTTCGGACAGAAGACTCACTACGGCGTGGCGTTGATGTCCCGCCATACGCCTGAGAGCGTGCAGAAGGGCTATCCCTGGGACGAGGACGACGCCCAGCGGCGCTTTATTGCGGGTCGCTACGTTGTCGACGGCCAGGCAATCACCGTGATCAACGGCTATTTCCCCCAGGGCGAGAGCCGCGAGCACCCCACCAAGTTCCCCGCCAAGAAAAAGTTCTACGCCGACCTCAACCGTTACCTGGACGAAAAAACGTCGTCCGACGAGCCCCTCATCGTCATGGGTGACATGAACATCTCACCGCGGGACCTGGACATCGGCATCGGCGCCGACAACGCCAAGCGCTGGCTGCGCACCGGCAAGTGCAGCTTCCTGCCGGAAGAGCGGGAGTGGATGGCGACGCTGGAAGGCCGGGGCCTGACCGATGTCTTCCGCCACCTGCATCCGGAAGAAGCGGACACCTTCAGCTGGTTCGATTACCGCAGCAAGGGCTTCGAGCGAGACCCGCGCCGGGGCCTGCGCATCGACCTGATCATGGCCAACAACGCCCTGCTGCCCAAGGTCAGGCGGTCCGGCGTTTCCTACGACATACGCGGCATGGAGCGCCCGTCGGATCACTGCCCCATCTGGGCCGAATTCGACATCTGATCGGCGCCACGGCGCCGTGACCTCGGGGAAGGGATTGCCATGAAGGTAAAAACCCGTGACCGGATACTGGACACCAGCCTCACGCTGTTCAACGTGGTGGGCGAACCCAACGTCACGACCCTGCTGATATCCGACGAACTGGACATCAGCCCTGGCAATCTCTATTACCACTTCAAGAGCAAGGGCGACATTGTCGGCGAGCTGTTCGGGCACTACGAAGAGGCCATGCTGGACCTGCTCGACGTGCCCGGCGACGTGGTCGTCTCCCTGGAACAGCTGGCCATCTTCCTGCACCTGACCTTCGAGGCCATCGCCCGTTACCGGTTTCTCTACCAGGACCTGGTGAACGTGTTGTCACGATACGACAGCCTGCAGAAACGCTTTCGCCGGATCCTGCAGGGCAAGCGTCAGGCGTTTCGCACACTGTGCAACAGCCTGCGGCAGCAAGAGCTCATGGGAATTTCAGATGCGGAACTGGAGGGACTGTGCGAGCAACTGACGCTGACCCTGAGTTACTGGGTCAGCTATGAACTGCTGTCGCACCTGGATGACAAGGACAGCGTGGATCTGGGCCGCGGCGTGTTTCAGGTGATCAACCTGATCGCACCGTACCTGGCGGAAGAGGCGCGTCTGGAGGCGATCCTGATGGCGGAGGACTATCTGTGACGAACTTGTCTGTGACGAACTATCTATGACGACCTATCTATAGCGCCCTCTGACGCCGTTCAGGGCTGGCGAGCTTTACTCTTCCTCGTCGTCCCGCCGCTGACCGGTTTCCTCACGCACCGCCTTTAGCTCGGCCTCCAAAGCGGAAATACGCGCCTCCAGGGCCTCGATCTCATCGCGCCGGTGGATACCCAGCCGCCGCAAGGCGCCGGAAACCCGCTCGTCGAACAGGCCTTCCAGGCGATCCCAGGTGCCGGTGGCCCGTTCCTTGACGTCTTCCACGCGCCCTTCGACGTTGCGGACCTGCCGACCGACCACGCCGCGGGTCTTGCGATCCAGTTCCTCGCCTTCGTGCACCAGGCGATCGAAGAACTTGCCGGCGTCCTCTTCCGCCTTGGTGTAGGCGCCCAGGCCCGCCAGCCAGATCTGGCGCGCGGAATCCTTGATCCGGCCCGCCAGTTGGTCGTCGCGCTCCTGTTTCCTGTCCGGATGGGTATCCAGCTTCTTGTCTTCGTCTTTGTCACTGCTCATCGTGCGATGCTCCAAACTCGGGACCTGACATGATACGCCGTCGATACTGAATCTTCTTTGCAGATCATTGTATTACATTCATCCATCGGATTCAGGGGGCGAAGGCCCGCGGGCCGCCCTTCCGACCGCCCACCACAACCCCTTTCCGACGTGTTATTAGCTTCGTATGCAATTCCCCGGAAACCCGCGCCACGCTTGTGGTTGCGGGTCGCTATAAGAGTTCTTTCGTTAGAATAAAATCGTTTCAACTGGAGCGGCCAAAAACTTGAGATGTGCAAATTATGAACAATACTAACTGTACCGGTATCCCTGCTGATGCCGGTTTGTCTGGAAGTCTTTCATGGATACTACTCGCACGCCTCTGCCCGGCCTCCCGTGCCGGGCTTTTTTTCGCGCCGGATTCCACCACCCCGTCCTGATGATGCTGACGCCCGCAGACATTCCAGGGTCATGGCTTGGCGGCTTGAATTTATTGGCTTACATTATACTTAATTGTAAATTGTTTAACCTGTAGACGATCTCACCCTGCCTTACGGAGTGACATCATGAATCACGTCGACATCCATAGCATGCGGAATGCCGCCGACCGGGCCAGCCATTTCCTGCGCAGTCTGGCCAACGCCGACCGCCTGATGCTGCTGTGCCAGCTCAGCCAGGGGGAAATGGGCGTCGGCGACCTTGAGGCGGTGACTGGAATCCGCCAGCCGTCGCTGTCCCAGCAATTGGGCATCCTGCGCCGGGAAGGTCTGATCCAGCCCCGCAAACTCGGCAAGCAGGTGTTCTACAGCATCGCCGAACCCAAGGTTCTGGTCATGGTGCAGCAACTCTACGATCTGTTCTGTGACAACCCGGCCGAGGAGGCCCGCGCGTGATCGACTGGGTCAGTTTCACTCCGGTTTCCGCCCTCGTCGGCGGCGTCATGATCGGCCTGGCGGCGGTCCTGCTGATGGCCATGAACGGCCGAATCGCGGGTATCAGCGGTATACTGGGCGGCCTGCTGCAGCCCCGTCGGGGTGAGGTTGCCTGGCGGGCCGCTTTCATCGCCGGCCTGTTGGCGGCGCCCGTGCTCTGGCTGTTGGTTGCCGGCCCACCACACATCCTCGTTGAGGCCAGCAATGCCGTCCTGGTGCTTGCCGGCCTGCTGGTCGGATTCGGCACGCGCCTGGGGTCGGGCTGCACCAGTGGACACGGAGTCTGTGGTCTGTCCCGATTATCGCCTCGCTCACTGGCGGCCACGGCCGTTTTCATGGCGACCGGGTTCGTCACCGTTTTCGTCGTTCGCCATCTGCTGGGAGATGCCTGATGCGGAGCACTCTGTTCGCCTTCATTGCCGGACTGGTGTTTGGCCTTGGACTGCTTGTCTCCGGTATGGCCAATCCGGCCAAGGTGCTGAGCTTCCTGGACCTGGCTGGCGCCTGGGATCCGTCACTGGCGCTGGTGATGGCCGGTGCCATCGGTGTCGCCTGGCCCGGTTTTCTCCTGCTTCGCCGACAACCGCGCAGCCGGCTGGGTCTGCCCATGCAGTGGCCGACCGCCGGCCACATCGACCGGCCATTGCTGACAGGCGCCCTGCTGTTCGGCGCCGGCTGGGGCCTGGCCGGCTTCTGCCCGGGCCCGGGCGTGGTTGCACTGGGTGCCGGCCAGCCCGGGGCCCTGGTGTTCGTGTCCGCCATGCTGGCCGGCATGGCCCTGTTCCGGCTGTTCGATGACACCAGACGGCTGCGATAATCCTCGCTTAAGTGATGATATTGAAGGAATAAACCGCGCCGCCGGGCATACAATGTAAGGTGCCGAATGCTATCCTGACGGCATGACTGGCCGGTCAAACACAACCCGATGAGTCCGAACTGGAGGAACGCCCCGATGGAGCTGCACAAACTCGATGACACCCTGACCGTCGCCCCGCAGATTTCCGTGGCCGACGTGGCCGAGGCGGCCCGGGCGGGATTCCGCACACTGGTCTCCAACCGCCCCGATGGCGAGGGCGCCGACCAACCCGCTACCGACGCCATCGCCGAAGCGGCCCGCGAACAGGGACTGGCGTGGATCTATCTGCCAGTGCAGTCAGGCAACGTCACCGACGAGGACGTGGAACGCTTCGCCCCACTTCTGGAGCAGGCGGAAAAGCCCATCCTGGCATTCTGCCGCACCGGCACCCGCTGCTCGACCCTGTGGGCCCTTTCCCGCGCCCGCCGGGACAACATCGACCAACTGCTGAATACCGCCAGATCCGCCGGTTACGACCTGGAAGCACAACGGGAGCGCATGGCGTCCCTCGCCTCACGCCGCGACGCGTGACGGGCGGAGCATGAACGATCGCCTGTCACGCCTTTTTCCGCCACAGGTCTGGCTGAAGCGGTACCGCCGCACAACCCTGATTCAGGACGCCATCGCCGCAGTCCTGATGACCATCCTGGTCATTCCCCAGTCGTTGGCCTACGCGATGCTGGCCGGCCTGCCGCCGGAAACCGGACTCTACGCCAGTATCCTGCCGGTCATCGGCTACGCGCTGTTCGCCAGCAGCCATACCATGGCGGTGGGGCCGGTGGCGTTGATCGCGCTGATGAGTGCCACTACCGTGGCGCCGCTGAGCAACGGTGATCCGGCCGTCGCACTGGGCACGTCCCTGACGCTGGCGCTATTGTGCGGGCTCTACCTGTTCGCGATGGGCATCGCGCGACTGGGGTTCATTGCCAACTTCATCAGCCATCCGGTGATCTCCGGCTTCATCTCCGGATCCGCGGTCCTGATCATCCTGAGCCAGTTGGGCACCCTATTGGCCATTCCCGCCAGCGGTGCCAATCTGCCGGACATCATGGGGTCGATCCTCACCCATCTGGAACGATTCAATGCGTTGACCCTGCTGATCGGGGTGGCTGCGCTGATCATGTTGCTGGCCGGACGCCGGCATACCCAACCCCTCCTGATACGCCTGGGGCTGGGCGAAAGCGCCGCGGGCCTGCTGCAGCGGTTGGTGCCGATGGTGGCCGTGCTGGTGACCACCGTCGCCACTGCCAGCGCCGGCCTGGGCGACGCCGGCGTTGCGGTGGTGGGCGTGCTGCCCCAGGGACTGCCCGGCCTGACGCTGCCTTCGGTGAATCTGGCGATGCTCGAGACACTGGCGGTGCCGGCCTTTCTGATCAGCCTGGTGATTTTCGTGGAGTCGGCCTCCATCGCCCATCGAATGGCAGCGCGCCGGGGCGAACGGATCGATCCGGACCAGGAGCTGATGGGCCTGGGCGCGGCCAACGTGCTGACCGCCGTGTCCGGAGGCTTTGCCGTGGCCGGTGGTTTTTCTCGCACCGTGGTCAATGACCAGGCCGGTGCGCAGACGCAAGTCGCCGGCGTGTTGACCGCCGTCGGCATCGGTCTGGTCACGGTCTTCTTCACCGACCTGTTCCACTACCTGCCCAAGGCCACCCTGGCAGCCATCATCATCGCTGCAGCGGTCACCCTGATCGATACCCGTTCCGCCCGCGATACCTGGCGCTACTCCCGGCAGGACGGTCTGGCATTGCTGGCGACCTTCCTGCTGACGGTGTTCGCCGGCGTCATCCCGGGCATTCTTACCGGTGTCGCCCTGTCGCTGCTGCTGTACCTCTACCGCACCAGCAAGCCCCATATCGCGGTGGTCGGGCGTCTGCCCGGCACCGAGCACTTCCGCAACGAGCAGCGCTATGCGGTGGAGACCAACCAGCAACTGATCATCCTGCGTGTCGACGAGGCACTCTATTTCGCCAACGCCCGCTACCTGGAGGACCGCATCAGCGAAGCGCTGCGCGACCACCCCGCGGTCACCGACTGCATCCTGATGTGCAGCGGCGTCAACATGATCGATGCCTCGGCGCTGGAAACCCTGGAAGCGATCAATACCCGACTGGATGGCGCCGGCGTCCGGCTGCACCTGTCAGAGGTCAAGGGCCCGGTGATGGATCGTCTGGAGACGACGCCTTTCATGCGACACCTGAGCGGCCGGGTATTCCTGAGCACGTTCGACGCCTGGCAGTCGCTCAATACGATTTCCCCTGATACAACCGCCGCCAATAATAGCTGTTTTCTATGAAGTCTCTGCATTGACTAGTTTTTATAGATCGCTGATCCTTTACACCCGGTTCAGCGTAAGCCAAAAGCCGCTCCTGAAGCGGTCATGATGTCATACGCGCAATGACCGACACGTCATCAACCCAGCGACTGAACGGAACGCCAACGATGCAATACAAGGGTCCCACCGGATTTCGCCACGACCAGCCCGAGAAGACCGGTGTCCTCATCACCAACCTGGGTACGCCGGACGCGCCCACCGCCCCGGCACTGCGCCGCTACCTCAAGGAATTCCTGTCGGATCCGCGTGTGGTGGAAGCCCCGCGCCTGCTGTGGTGGTTCATCCTCAACGGCGTCATTCTGCGGATTCGGCCCAAGCGTTCCGCCCATGCCTATCAGCAGGTCTGGGAGCCGGAGGGATCACCCCTGCTGATCCATACCGCTCACCAATGCGAGAAACTGCGTGAGCGCCTGCAGGCCCGTTATGGGGACGACGTGGTGGTGAGCTTTGCCATGCGCTACGGCAATCCCTCGATCACTTCCGCCCTGGAGGCGCTGCAGCAGGCCGGCGTCACCAAGCTGGTGGTTCTGCCGCTGTATCCGCAGTACTCCGCGTCGACGTCGGCGTCCACCTTCGACGCCATCAGTGCCGACTTCACCCGGCGTCGCTGGTTGCCGGACCTGCGCTTCATCAGCCACTACCCGGATTTTCCGCCGTACATCGAGGCCATGGCCCGGCAGATTGAGGCAAACCGCGCCGAGCACGGCCGGGGTGACAAGCTGATCCTGTCCTACCACGGCGTACCGAAGAAGTATCTGCTGCGGGGCGACCCCTACCACTGCGAGTGCCTGAAAACCTCGCGCCTGCTGGCACAACGGCTGGGGTTGAGCGAAGACCAGTACATGACCACCTTCCAGTCCCGTTTTGGCCGGGAGGAATGGCTCAAGCCCTACACGGACGAGACCATGAAAGCGCTGCCCGGACAGGGGATCAAGTCGGTGGATGTGTTCTGTCCAGGTTTCTCCTCAGACTGCCTGGAAACCATCGAGGAGATCGGTCAGGAAAACCGGGACTATTTCATGGAAGCCGGTGGCGAGCGCTTCCACTACATCCCCGCCCTCAACGCGACCGACGGTCACATCGACGCGCTGGAGCAATTGGTCGTGGAGAATCTGCAGGGCTGGAAGATCGCCGGACCGTCCAGCGACGACCTGGCGCAACGGGCACAGCTGGCCAAAGCCGTTGGAGCAGACGACTGACCGCTTGCTGGCGGCAGGCGGCACAGAATGGCTGATAACGCTGGCCGTAAAGAGAAGCGGGGGCCGAAGCCTCCGCTTTTCCGTCAGTGCTCGCGCTCACTCACTCGATGGTGCCGGTTCAACTGCGCACCGATGTCGCTGAGCAGAGCGTCCGGGTCGATCGCGAAGTAATGCTCGGAACGCCACCCCAACTGGCGCAGGATGGACGGCAAGGTCCGGAAGGCGATGCGAAACCGCAGCCACGGAATAAACCGATAGTGCTCCCCATGGGCCGTCCAGGTCACCATGGGCGCCAGGTGCAGGCGCCCGTCCGGGTCCCGCTGGTGCTGGGCCGACAGGTCATCCCGCCAGCTGATATGCAGATCCCGGACCGCGAACAGGTCCTCCAGCTGCCGTTCTTCGGTCAAACCAATCACTCGCTGGATCATCACGCTCATCATTGAGCCTCCTGTAACAAGACCAAGTATTCCTGATGCTTCGGTTCTTGTTGCGGGCCGATCCCTGACCGCGCTTTCTTGTGTCCTTGATGATACCGCCTGCCGGGCGCCGGAACGCCGGGAAGATACGGCGATGGCCCCTGCGGACAAGCGTCAGCCCGCGCTGACCGGTCTATGGCCCCTTCCAACCGACCTGCCCGACCGCCAGCGGAACCTCGGAGGCCTGGCCCGGGTCAAAAATTTCACCGTAAAAGGGGTGGTCATGACGGGGGCATAACCTCTAAGTTATAGAGGTAGATCACCAACACCCGTCATAGTGTGAAAAGCCATACCGGTTCCGGGCCGGAGGCCCGACCGACGACCTCGAACGTGGCCACGGCCACGGCACGTCAATCAGGAGAACGCCTATGAACAACGCTGAACTGCAAGCCCTCAAGGAAAAGTACGTTGCCGCCGGCGCCGCCAGCCCCAACGATCAGTTTGCGGATCGGGCGGAAAACGCCGA
Source organism: Marinobacter sp. JSM 1782161 (assembly GCF_011421605.1). Taxonomy (NCBI): domain Bacteria; kingdom Pseudomonadati; phylum Pseudomonadota; class Gammaproteobacteria; order Pseudomonadales; family Marinobacteraceae; genus Marinobacter; species Marinobacter sp. JSM 1782161. Next base: position 481,339 of record NZ_WSSA01000002.1, on the reverse strand, counting down.
AGTCTGGGATGCCGACGGCAAGCGCATGATCGACTTTGCCGGGGGTATCGGCGTACTCAACATAGGCCACCGACATCCGAAAATCGTGGACGCCGTCAAGGCGCAGCTGGATAAGGTGATGCACACCTGCCAGACCGTCATGCCCTACGCACCCTACGTCCAGTTAGCCGAGAAGCTCTGCAAGGTCGCGCCGGTCACCGGCGAGGCCCACAAGGCGTGCATGTTCAACGCCGGCGCCGAGGCCCTGGAAAACGCCGTGAAGATCGCCCGCTGTGCCACCGGCCGCCACGGCGTCATCTGCTTTGACGGCGGCTACCATGGCCGCACCCTGATGACCCTGGCCATGACCGGTAAAGTCCTGCCCTACAAGCACGACTTCGGGCCCATGCCGGGCGGCGTGTTCCGCGCCCCGTTCCCGATCCCCTACCACGGCATCACCGAGGAAGACGCCCTCGACGCCCTGCACATGCTGTTCAAGACCGACATCCCCACCAAGGACGTCGCCGCCATCGTGGTGGAAGCAGTCCAGGGTGAAGGCGGCTTCTACATCGCACCGCCGACTTTCCTGCAGGCGCTGCGCCGCATCTGCGACGAGCACGGCATTGCCCTGATCGTGGACGAAGTCCAGTCCGGCTTCGGTCGCACCGGCAAGATGTTCGCCATCGAGCACAGCGACGTGAAGCCCGACATCATGACCATGGCCAAGAGCATGGCGGACGGCATGCCGATCTCCGCCGTGGTGGGTAACGCCAAGATGATGGACGCCTCCGGCCCCAACAGCCTGGGTGGCACCTACAGCGGTAGCCCGCTGGCCTGCGCCGCGGCCCTGGCCGTGCTGGACGTGTTCGAGGAGGAACAGATCCTCGAGAAGAGCGTGGTCCTGGGCAACAAGCTGGAGAAACGCTTCCTGCAGTGGCAGGACCGGTTCAAGCACGTGGACAACGTGCGCCACCTCGGCCCCATGGCCGCCTTCGAACTGGTGGAGGACAAGGTCTCGCGCAAACCGCTCGCGGAAATGACCGGGGCGCTGACCAAGAAATGCAAGGAGAAAGGCCTGATCCTGCTGAACTGTGGCCTCTGGGGCAACTCGATCCGGGTGCTGATGCCGATCACGATCGAAGACGACGTGTTGGAGGAAGGCCTGGCCATCATCGAGGAAAGCCTGGCCGAGTTGGAAGCCTAAATCGCCGGCCAGCGGCGGGCGGTCTGCGGACCACCCGCCGTCATTCCCTGCGCCGCCGGTTCCTGCGTGACACGGGCCGGCAACTCATCGCCGTCGCACAATCCCAGCCAGAACAACCCATCCGCCGCCTTCTTGGCGCCCGATTTCGCCATCGACGCCCGGGACGCCAGTTCCGAAGCCGAGGCAAAGCGTTCGCCACTGGCCCGAATCAACCCCGCGGACAACGACACCAGGGGAAAACAGCGCTCGCGGCCGTCGCGGTCCTGGGCGGTAATCTGCCGCGCTTCACGCACCCCTTCGGGATAACGTCCCAGAGCATCGCCGACGAACAACGCCTGCACCTGCCGACAACGCGCTTCGACGTCCGCCTGATCGCAGAGCACGACGAAATCGTCGCCGCCGATGTGCCCCACCCAGTCCCCGTCGCCATCGAACACCGCGCCGATCTGTCGTGCCAGGGACAGGATGACGGCATCGCCCTCGCTGTAGCCCAGCAGATCGTTGAACGGCTTGAAGTGATCGATATCGAAGTAGACGCAGGTGAACGGCTGACCACGGCGCAGGCGCAGCTCCGCTTCCTGCTGGATCATCACGTTGCCCGGCAACTGGCTCAGCGGGTTGGCGTGGCGGGCCTGTTCCACCCGGCGGCGAGTGAGCATTTTGAGCAGCGAGCGCGTCGACCCCAGGCCCATGTAGTTTCCGTTCCGGGTCACGATGAAGTGCTGCTTCAGGTAGTAGAGATCGTCTTCCAGCAACGACTGGCTCACCGCCTCCAGTGACTCGTCGTGCTCGACCACCAGCGCGTCGTGACTCATCAGGCTCAACACCGGCTTCTTCTCGTTCAGGGCGCGACCGTAGGTGGTACTGAAAACCTCCATCACCCGCCATTTGTGCAACAGTCCCAGAGACCGTGTGCCGTCCACGACCGGCAAGGCAAACACCGACGGGGACGCCTGCAGACGATGCCAGGCTTCGCCCAATGTCGCGGTCGGCGGCAGCGGCTCGATGAATCGCCCCAGATAGCCGGCATCGGAGGTGTCCCGGTTACCGCGAACCACCTCGCTCTCGTCCATGGCATCCAGATTCGCGGCCGGGAACGGGTTGGGCCGGCCCAGCAGGTACCCCTGAATCAAATGAATACCCATGGAGCGCAGCAGAGATAGCTCGGCGGCGGTTTCCACGCCCTCGGCAATCAGCCGGCAGCCAAGGCGCTCGCAGAGGTTAATGACCGAGCGTACGAACTCTTTCTTCACCAGGTCGCGATCCACATCGCGGATAAAATGCCGGTCGATCTTGACGAAATCCGGCTGGATCTCCGACCACAGCTTCAATCCCGAATAGCCCGTGCCGAGATCATCGATGGCGATCAGGAACCCGCGCCGCTTGAGGGCAATGAGCCGTTCCTGCAGCTGCGCCGGATCTTCGATGGGATAGCGCTCGGAGAGCTCGATGACGATATTGTGGGGCTGGATTCCGTGGGCCGTCAGCATCGCCGCCAGCCGCTTCTCGGAAAACGAGGCCGGCGACAGCAGCCCCGGAGAGACATTCACGAACACCAGGTGGTCGAGCCCATGGCGCAGGCAGCTCCGGCCCGCTTCGGCGAGGCAGGCTCGCTCCAGCGGGATCACCTGGCCGCACTGCTCGCCCGCCTGGAACAGCGCTGGTGCGCCGTGCAACGGGCTGTCGGACGGGCCGCGACTGAGCACCTCGTACCCCAGCACCGTGCGACTCTGGCAGTCCACAATCGGCTGGAACAGGGTGGACACCAGCTGCTGGTCGATAATCCGCTGTAGCTCGCGAGCCTGGTCTCCAAGCGTCATATTGTCTCCCGCCGAATCAGACCTGGAAGCGGGCAATCAGCGTTTCCAGCGACGACGACTGCTCGCGCAGCTGGTCGCTGACCGCCTTGGTCTTGCCCGCGTGTTCCTCCAGTCCCTGGGAGCTCTCGCCCAGCGCATCCGCGCGCCGGCCGACGCGACCGATTTCATCCCGCTGTACGAGAATCGCCTGGTCCACGTCGTTACTGAAATGCATGAGATCGTCGAACGTCTGCTTCATGGCCCCCAGGTGCGTCTTGAGGGTGCCCAGCGTTTCCCGGTTGCTATCGCCGGCCTGGCGGGTCTCACCCAGCAGCCCGTTGGCGTGATCCACCTGTTCCACCAGCTCATTGACCCACTGCCGAATCTGATCCGTGGATTCGCCGGTGCGTCGCGACAGCCCGCGCACTTCGTCGGCCACCACCGCGAAACCGCGCCCCTGCTCGCCGGCCCGCGCCGCTTCGATCGCGGCATTCAGGGCCAGCAGATTGGTCTGTTCGGCGATTTCCGCGATCACGCTGATCACCTGCTCGATCTTCTCGCTGGAGCCCCGCAGATCCTCGATGGCGCCGGCCACCCGGCCGATCACTTCGACCGCGTGCTCGGCGGCGTCTTCGCTTTCCCGCAGCTGGACCTGCACATCGTCGTTGCCGCGCACGGCGCCTTCCACCTGCTCCCGCGTCTGGCGGGCTGACTGTTCGATTTCCCCGGCACTGGCGGTGATGGCGCCCATGGAGGCGACCACGTCGCGGATCTGCCGGTTGGTGTTGGCGGTGGACGAATGCACCGCTTCGGCCTGCTCATCCAGATTCGACGAGCGCTCGCGCAGCGCTACGGCGGAGCCCGTGACGTCGCCCACGAACTCGCGGAACTTGGAAAGCAGGCCATTGATGGCCTGGGCCACCGACGTCACTTCGTCTCGCCCGCTGATTGGGAGGGTGCGGGACAGGTCCGAGGCCGACTCCATCGCCCGCAGCTGATCGGAAATCACCTGCAGTCGAGTGGTTACAGTGCGCCGCAGCCAGTAGGTCAACAGCATGACCACCAGCAATGCGACCGCGGCACCGCCCAACACGAAACGCTGCTGCTGGTCGAGGAAGGTCAGCAGTTGGTCGGAACCGGTGTCGGTCACCTGGCGGCCAGCGCTGCGCATCTCGTCAATCTTCTGCAGCATGGGGTCGACGGCCTGATACAGCTGGAAGTCCACGACCTTGCCTGCGGAGTAGTAGCTTTGCTCGTCGATGGGTGCCTTGAGAGCCTTTAACAGCTCGAGGACCTTGTCGTGGTCAGCCTGGTTCTCTTCAGCCCAGCTGCGCATACGCGGGTTGTCGAGCGCCTGTTGCCATTGCTCCCGAATGGCCTGGGACGTTTGCTCGAACTGGGCGTTGATTTCATCCCAGAGCAGCAGCTGCGCCTTGATCTTGTAGGCCAGATCCTTGAGCTGCCGGTGGCTCCGGTCGAGGTCGGTCAGCAGCCAGACGTCAGCCATTTCCTCGCGCACCAGCCGATCCGTCGATTCCTTGGCTTCGTGGACCACGGACAGGGCCAGCCCCGCCAGACCGCCCAACGCGATGAGGCAGAAGCCGGAAAACACCATCAGGCGCATGCGGACGGTTAGGCTCATAACGTGAACAACCTCTCAAAAATGTCCCGCTGAGCGTAGAAAAGCCGTGTGACAGTTTTATTGCAAATCGTGGCCAACCACTTGAATTGACGAGATCCTCGTCATCTTTCACGGGATTTAACAAGCGCCCGCCAGACTCACGAGGAACGGCTGATCCAGGCGGTCGAGACTGATATGCTGACGTCATGGATCCATGCGGGGAGAACGCTTTGAAACTGAACTGCGACCTGGGCGAAAGCTACGGGGCCTGGCAAATGGGTAACGACGAAGCGGTCATGCCGCTGATCGATATGGCCAATGTGGCCTGCGGCTTTCACGCGTCCGACCCCAACATCATGGTGCGCACCGTTCAACTGGCCGCGCGGCACGGGGTCGAGATCGGTGCCCACCCGGCCTACTTCGACCTCTATGGCTTTGGTCGTCGCTCCATCCCCCACACCGCGGACGAAATCCACGCCCTGATCTGGTATCAGGTCGGCGCGCTCGACGGCATCTGCCGCGCCCACGGTCAGAGGATCGCCTACGTCAAACCCCATGGCGCGCTCAACAACGACATGATGCAGGACCCGGCGATCCTCGAAGCGGTCATGCGCGCCGTACACGGCTACGATCCCGACCTGCCGTTGATGATCCCCGTCACCCGCTTCCACGACAGCCATCGTGCCGTGGCGCGGGAGATTGGCGTGCCCTTGCTGCTGGAAGCCTTCGCCGACCGGGCCTACGATAACGACGGCCAGTTGGTGTCCCGTAAGCTGGAAGGGGCCGTTCACCACGACCAGACCCGCATCGTCGACCAGGCGCGCAGCTTCGCCGAACGCGGCGGCGTCTTCAGCGTTGAGCAGCAGTGGCTCGACCTGCCCGCCGACAGCCTGTGCGTGCACGGCGATAACCCCGAATCCCTGGCGGCCGTGAAGGCCATCCGCGAGGCATTGGGCCAGGCCGCGTGATCGTCGAACCCGTATCCGAGAATGGCGTCCTGATCCGCTTCGGCGAGACCATGGACGATGCCCTGACGCCCCGTATCCTGCAGGTGCGCGATCTCATCGCCGAGCGCCTGGGCGGCTGGATCGTCGACCAGATCCCCGCCTACACCACCCTGCTCTGCCTGTACGACGTGCAACGCGTGGATTTCCGGCGGGCAGTTTCAGCCATCCAGGCGATCATTGATGACCTGGACAGCCACCCACCGGCCGACGAGCAGATCGGCCGCGATATCGAGCTGCCGGTCTACTATCACCCGGACGTGGGCCTGGATCTGGAAGCACTGGCCAGCAACGCCGGCCTGGCCGTCGACGACGTCATCCAGCGCCATACAGGCCGCAGCTATCGCGTGTTTGCCATGGGCTTCGCCCCCGGGTTCGGCTTCATGGGCGAGGTGGACCCCGCCATCGCCACGCCGCGTAAAGCCACGCCGCGCCAGCGGGTGCCGGCGGGCAGCGTTGGCATCGCCAACCAGCAAACCGCGGTTTACCCGTCGGTCTCCCCCGGCGGCTGGAACCTCATCGGCCGCTGCCCAACCGAGCTGTTCTCGCTGACCGCCCTGTCGCTGCTCCAGACCGGCGATCGGGTCCGCTTCCGCGCCATCACCCGAGAGGAGTTTATCGATCTGGGAGGGCAGCTGTGAGCGGTCTGCGCATCCTGTCCGCCGGTCTCAGGAGCACGCTGCAGGACCTGGGCCGCAGCGGCAGCCAGCACCTCGGCCTCGCCCCCGGCGGGGCCGCGGACCTGCACGCGTTTCGCTGGGCCAACAAGCTGCTGGAGAACGAACCGAACGACGCCTGCATCGAGACCCTGATGGGCCAGTTCCAGGCCGAAGCCCGGAGCGCCATGACCCTTGCCGTTACCGGCGCCGACACCGAACTGACGATCAACGGCCGCCGCGCCGGTCCGTGGCGAACCCACAACCTCAAACCCGGCGACCGGCTGGCGCTGGGCGCCACCCGCAGCGGCCTACTGAACTACATCGCCGTCAAAGCGGGCTGGCAGGGCGAACGCTTCTGCAACAGCCGCTCCATGACGCCGCGTGAACAATTACCCGGCTTCACCCAACTGGAAAGCGACCAGGAGATCCCCTGCGCGGACGGTGCAACCGCCGCAGCCCATCAGACACCGGCCGGGTTCATTCCAGATTACGCCGAGCCACTGACCCTGCAGGTGATTCCCGGCTATCAGTACGCCCGATTCAGCCTCTCGGCCCGCCATACCCTGGCCACTCGCGCCTATGACATCACCCAACAGATTGACCGCATGGGCTACCGCCTGGCCGGGCCGGCGCTGGAGGTGCCGGACATCAAGCTCCTTTCTGAGGGCATCGCCCTGGGCGCCATCCAGGTCCCCGCCGACGGCCAACCCATCGTCCTGCTCAACGACCGCCAGACCATGGGCGGCTACCCCAAGATCGGCACCGTGGCGGCGCTGGATTGCAGCCGGCTGTGTCAGCAGAGTCCGGGTGCGGCGGTCAGGTTTCAGTTTGCCGAACTGGCGAACGTACAGTGTGACAGGGCGTTGTTTGAGGCGTTTTTTGAGAGGACGGAATGGGTGGGGGTGGATCGGCTCAGGTGGCCATAGAGACGGTGATTTGGCGCCTTTCAATCATTCTTGTGGAGTGTCGTTCGGAGCACTCCCAGTCGGGATTATTCGGCGCTGCGCGCCTCACCCCTTCGGGGCCGTCGTCGCTGGCGCTCCGACGTTCCTACGCAGGCTTCGCCTGCTTCGGTCGAACCCGCGAGGGTTCTCACCCGCCCTCAGGCAATAAAAAACCCGGCTCACTGAGCCGGGTCTTTTTATTGGCGGAGAGGGAGGGATTCGAACCCTCGATACGCTATTAACGTATACACACTTTCCAGGCGTGCGCCTTCAGCCACTCGGCCACCTCTCCAATAAACTGTTTCAGATGGGCTGCCCCGATCTGAGGGCGCAAACTCTAATGCTTTTGCCCGGGTTTGGCAACACCCTTTCGCAAATTTCTTTCAAAAACAACGCAGAGTGTAGTTTTTGATCAGTTTCACTTTTTCTTGGCGCGGTAGATGATGCCCGGCTGGCACTGGACCATTTCGTAGTATTCCGGCAATCCATTCAGGGATTCGGAAGCTCCCAGGATCAGGTATCCGCCCGGGCTCAGGGCGCCGTGCATGCGGGTGAGGATGTCTTTCTTGAGATCCGCGGAGAAATAGATCAGGACGTTGCGGCAAAACACGAGGTCGAACTTGCCGAGCATGTATCGTTCCAGCAGGTTCAGTTCCTTGAACTCGACCATGCTCTTGATGGCCGGTTTGATCTGCCAGCCGCCGCTGGGGGACGGTGCGAAGAAGTTGCGCTGGCGTTCCGGGGACAAGCCGCGACCGATGGCGAGCATTTCGTACTCGCCCTTGCGGGCGACGTCGAGGACGCTGCGGGAGATGTCGGTCGCGGTGATTTTGACATCACCGCGCAGTTTGCCCGGCTTGAGACGGCGGAACTCGTCAATCGCCATGGCGATGGAGTACGGCTCCTGCCCGGTCGAGCACGCGGCGGACCAGATGCGCAAAGGTTGGCCGCCCTTCTGCTCCGCCAGCTCCGGCAACAGTCGTTCGGTAAGGATGCGGAACGGGTGGGTGTCACGAAACCAGAGGGTTTCGTTGGTGGTCATGGCGTCGATGACCACCTGTCGCAGCGGGTCGCGCGGTCGTTGCAGCTGTTTGACCAGGCCTCCCAGCGTATCAAACCCGTTTTCCTCCAGGATCTTGCGCAGTCGGCTCTTCACCAGATACTGCTTGTTTTCACCGAGCAGTATGCCGCAGGCGTCCTGCAAAAAAGTCTTGAAGGCGTCGTATTCCTGGGGAGTAATCTCTGATTTCATGAGCTCTCAGCAGTTGCGGTGCATCCGGTCGGGTGTTGCCTTTTACAGCTTGTCCATGACTTCCATAACGCGCTCAGCCAGTTCGTCGGGACTGAACTTGGCCATAAAGTCGTCCGCCCCCACCTTCTGGACCATGGCCTTGTTGAAGACGCCACTCAGCGAGGTGTGAAGCATGATGTAGACGGAACTCAGCTGCGGGTTTTCCTTGCAGCGGGACACGAGGGTGTAACCGTCCATTTCCGGCATTTCCACATCGGAAATGATCAGCGACAGATGATCGGACACGTCCGAACCATCGGCGGTCAGTTCGCGCAAGTATTCCAGCGCCTGCTTGCCGTCATTACGTACGACCACCTGCAGGCCAATCGCCGTCAGGCAGCGCTCGACCTGACGCCGGGCGACGCTTGAGTCATCCACCACCAGCACCGGACGCGTGCTGGAACGGTCGCTGCTCGCTCCCCGGCCAATCATCTCTTCGCCCACGTCTTCCGACAGCGGCGACACCTCGGCCAGGATCTTCTCAACATCAATGATCTCAATCAGCTGATCGTCGATGCGGGCGACCGCAGTGAGGTAAACCTCCCGTCCGGCACCTTTCGGCGGCGGCGAGACCTCTTCCCAGTTCAGGTTAACGATCCGGTCCACGCCGCCCACCAGGAAACCCTGGGTGCGCCGGTTGTACTCGGAAATGATCACGAAACTCTCCGCCAGATCCGACGCCGGCAGCTCCGGCATGCCGATGGCCAGACCGAGATCGATGATGGGAATGGTTTCGCCACGGATGTGGGACACGCCACGTACGACCGAACGGCTCTTGGGAATGGAGGAAAGCCTGGGACACTGCAGCACTTCCTTCACCTTGAAGACGTTGATGCCGTACACCTGACGTCCCCGCAACCGGAACAGCAGCAGTTCAAGGCGGTTTTGCCCCACCAGCTGCGTGCGTTGATTAACACTGTCCAATACACCGGCCATACGCTGTTACCTGTCTTTTACTCAGTTTCACCCCGCGAGGTCGGCCATCCCGAAACATTTAGTCGGCACGGTTATTGCGAGATTACCACCAAAGGGTCCCGCATCTTCCGACGGTGACGGAAAGCCGTCAATAGGGCCTAGGGCGAATTCCGTCTCATTGCATGTTCCAAACTCACCGTAAGCATAGGACAGACTGTCGAAAATGCGCGTATACATTTTGTCTCTGCTGCTGGGCCTGACGGTCGTGTCCCAGGCGGCGGCCGTCGAAAAAACGACGCCCCGGATGATACGGGATGCCGCCCACGAGTTTCTGAAGCAGTTCGTCCGCGAGCAGCAGGCCGAAGGCCGCGAGGTCAGTTACAGTCTGGGCAACCTGGACTCCCGACTCAACCTTGCCGCCTGCCCGGATGGGCCGACGGTGGATTTCTCCAGCAATCCCATGCAGACCACCCAGCCCACCCTGGAGGTCTCCTGCCAGGGCCAGCGCCCCTGGCGCATGTACCTGTCGGTGTCCATGGAAATCCGCGGTCAGGCCCTGGTGGCGGCGCGTGCACTGAGTCGTGGCGCCCGGGTCACCGAGAGCATGATCCGCTCCCAGGCGGTGGTCATCAATGCCTCGCGGCGCGGCGCCATAACCGACAGCCAATCCCTCGTGGGCATGGAAATCCGTCGCTCGGTCAGTTCCGGCACCCTGTTCACGCCGGATATCGTGACCCAGCCGGATGCCGTGGCCCGGGGCGACCATGTTATTATTATCGCCCGCAGCGGACCGATCGCCGTCCAGTCCCGCGGCAAGGCCCTGGGTAATGGGCGCGTAGGCGAGCAGGTCCTGGTACAGAACCTGCGTTCAGAAAAGACACTGCGGGCGCTGGTCACCAGCCCCGGGCACGTCGAAGTCCCGATGTAGCCACAACCATCAGTATGAGCGGCAAGGCCTTGCCTGGAAGCGGCAACGACCTGCCGAAAAAATGTCAAAAGTCGCTAAAGCTTCCCAGGAGCCGGCCGATACATTATGTAACCGGTTAGATCACACCATGTGCAGGTATCGATATGTCCGTTAATTTCAATGGCGTTGGCCCGGGGCACGTCAACACCAAGACCAACCAGAACGTATCTGAGCAGTCTGCGCCGAAAAGCCCCTCGACGCCGACCGAACAGGCTCGTACCCAAAGCTCCCAGCCCGACAGCGTCAGTCTGAGCAGCCAGGCCCGGGACCTGAAGAAGCTGGAAGAGCAGATGAACAGCTACCCGGAAGTCGACGACGAGCGTGTCGAGCAGATTAAGGCCGCCCTGGCTGACGGCAGCTACAAGGTGGATGCAGAGAAACTGGCCCAGAAAATGCTTGATATGGATCAAAGCATTTTTGGGTGAGTAGATCATGGCCGCCATTGATGAACTGAAGAAACTTCTGAGAGAAGACATCAAACAGCTTGAGCAGTTGGGAGGCGTTCTGGCTTCGGAGAAGTCGCTGCTCAAATCCTCCAATGTGGATGGCCTGGAAAGCGTGACCCAGGAGAAGAACCGGCTTCTCGCCTCCGTCCGCGAACGGGCCAAGCAAAAGATCCACGCTCTGGTCCAGATGGGGTTCAACCCGCGCAACGGACAACCGTCCACATTCATCCGCAGCGCCGGCATCGAGGAGCTGACCACACTCTGGCAGGACGCGGAAAACCGTCTCAAGGCCTGCCAGCGCCTCAACCAGGTTAACGGCCGCATCATTGGACACCTGCAACAGCGCCTTGGCCGCCTGAATGAGATTTTCCGGGGCTGCTCGGACCAGGCCAAACTGTACGGCTCTTCCGGCCAGTCCTCGGCCGTCAGCCACAAGACGGTCCTGGCCAGCGCCTGAACCGCCACCGGGTGTGAATACAAAAGAAAAGCCGGCCCTGTTGCCGGCTTTTCTCGTTATCCGCGACGTCTTTTTCCCTTCCGCTGGCGACGCTGATCACCCCCAAACCTGCATCAGCACACAAACGAGGTCAGTCGCGCACGTAGATGGTCATTGTTGAGTCCGGCGAAAAACGGATGTCGTGCAAGCCGATGTTACCCAATGTAGGCCCGGTTCCGTTCGTCACCCGGATATCGGTCAGGCTGATACGCTCGATCCGCTCCGGCAGTGCCAGGCGCACCCCGCCATCCTGCTGAATCCGGATCCGCGGACTGCCCGACCGGTAATGGACGCCGGAGACGGTCACGTCAGCCTCAAGAAAATTCAACACCGGCACGAAAGTGTGCGCCAGCAGCCTGAGCCCCTCGACGGCATCCATCTCCTCACCCTGCGCGGCCTGCCCCAGGTTGGCCACGGCTTCGATCCGGGCCTTCAGGGTGTCGCTACCCTGCCCGGCAGCAGTCTGCATTTCACGGTCGCTCAAGGGCTGGAAGCCGCGCCCAGGGTTCATGATCTGGCCGACGGGCGCCGCTTCAGAACCGTCCGGCGCCACTGCAGCAAGCGTGACCACAGGCTGCAGCGGCAAGGTGACAACCGCAACCCACGCGGCCGCGCGCCGGTAACGGCGCTGTTGCCGCAGGACCCGTTCCAGTTCCCGGTGCGTCAGCCAGCCGGACGCCACCACCACCTCACCCAGTAACCGTCCGGAGGCGCGCTGCGTTTCCAGCGCCTGTATCAGCTGCCCTTCGCTGAGGTATCCGCGATTGACCAGCAGCCGACCCAGTCGGGATTTATCCAGATAAGCCTGCCTCGTGTTCACTGTCTCCTCCGTGTGTCGCTCCTGCGCGATGCGCCTTGTTGCCAGGGCCGGGCCGTCCTGTCACCGGAAATTTGGTACACTCCGCTGCATTCCTACAGCCAAGCACGAGGACGCCACCTTGACGATTCCGGCCCTGAAAAAACGCGTAAAAGACTCGGTTTCTGTGACCGCATTCCGCTTCATCCTGACCCTGATGCTGAGTCTCGGTGGTTTCGGTGCGGCCCAGGCGCAGAACGGCGAGATGCCGATTGTGCGGCTGGACACCACCGAGGGCGTGATTACTCTGCGCCTGCGTCCCGACGTGGCCCCACAGACCGTCGATAATTTCCTCCAATACGTTGAGTCCGGCTTCTACGACGGCACCGTTTTCCATCGTGTCATCCCCGGCTTCATGGTCCAGGGCGGCGGCTTCACACCGGACCTGCAGCGCAAGGCGACCCGCGATCCGGTGGCCAACGAGGCCAGCTCGACCTTCGGCAACGTGCGCGGCTCGGTTGCGATGGCCCGGACCAACGATCCCGATTCGGCCACCTCCCAGTTCTTCATCAACCTGGTCGACAACGAATACCTGAACAAAGGCGTTCGCGGCGCAGGCTACACCGTATTTGGCACGGTGATCGAAGGCATGGGCGCGGTTGACGCCATTGCTTCGCTCCCCACCGAGCGCAAGGGCATGATGGCGAATGCACCGACCGAGCCCGTCATCATCCGCTCCGCTACGGTGGTTGCTGCGGAGAACGCTCCGGAATGAGCGAGAGCACGTCTCGCACCAACCCGTCTCGTCCCAATCCGTCTCGCCTCAGCCCGCCGTCAGCCGGCCCGGCGATCGAGTCGGCGGACATCGAATGGCGCGACGGCCAGCCGGTCTCCCGGCGTTTCGGAGACGTCTACTTCAGCCGTGACAACGGTCTGGAGGAGACGCGCTATGTGTTCCTTTGCCACAATCAGTTGGACCGCCGTTTTGCCAACCTCGGCAACGGCGACAGCTTTGTCGTCGCCGAAACCGGCTTTGGCACAGGGCTGAATTTCCTCGCCACCTGGCAGGCCTGGCGCAGCCACGCGCCGGCCGACGCCAACCTGCATTTCGTCACGGCCGAGCGGTTTCCGCTGACCCACGAAGACCTGACCCAGGCGCTCGAACTGTGGCCGGAACTGGCGCCACTCAGCGCGGAACTGCTCGACCAGTACCCCGCCTTGATCAGCGGCACTCACCGGCTCGTTTTCGACGGCGGCCGCGTGCGCCTGACGCTCTACCTGGGCGAAGCGCTGGAGGCCTGGCAGAGCCTGGACTTCACCGCCAACGCCTGGTTCCTGGACGGTTTCGCCCCGGCCCTGAATCCGGACCTGTGGGTTGACCGCCTGATCGACGCCGTCGCCACACACAGCAAGCCGGGCACCACCATGGCCACTTTCACCGCCGTCGGGGCTGTGCGCCGGGGCCTGCAGGCCGTCGGCTTCGAGATGCGCAAGACGCCGGGCTATGGCCGCAAGCGGGACATGCTGGTCGGCTGCTTTCGTCCGGGCGATGTCGTCGATCACAAGGCGTCTGAGCGTCCGCGTGCCATTGTCGTCGGCGCCGGTATCGCAGGCGCCCTCACCGCGCGCAACCTGACCGAACGTGGATACGAGGTCGAGGTCCTGGCCGCCGGGGACGGCCCCGGGGACGCGGCTTCCGGCAACCCCCAGGCCGCGCTCTACGTGAAGCTGGGTATCGATCGGACGCCGGAGACCCGCCTCGCCCTGGCCGCCCTGCTCCACGCCCAACGCACCTACGCCCGATACAGCCCACTGGCCGGCGATACCGAGCCGTTCTGGCACCCGACCGGGCTACTGCAAATCGCCGCCACCGAGCAGGAAGCGTCCCGGCAGAGTCGTTTCATTGCGCGCAACCACTATCCGGCCGAGGTGCTGCGCCCGGTCACCGCTGACGAGGCGAGCCAACTGAGCGGCGTGCCCATCGCGCACGCAGGGCTCTGGTTCCCGGGCAGCGGCTGGCTGGCGCCGCGGCGTGTCTGCCAATGTCTGCTCGATCACCCGTCGATCCGCTGCCGTTTCAACGCCACCGTGGAAACCCTGGCGCACGATGGCGAGCATTGGCGCGTCACAACCACCGACGGCTTCGAGGTTGCGGCCCCGCAAATCGTGCTCGCTGCCGGACACCGGATCGAAACTCTGCTGCCGGGAGAAACCGGCTATCGCTTCAAACCCATACGAGGCCAGGTCAGCCAGCTCCCGGAGCAAGCCTTCGCGGCCTGCCCCGAGGTGGTGGTCTGCGGCCCCAGCTACCTCAACCCGGCGCATCAGGGCTGGGCCGTCACCGGCGCGACCTTTGACCTGCGTGACGAGAATCCGGCCGTCTCGGCCGCGTCTCACCGGGAAAACCTGGACAAACTGAGCCAGTGGCTTCCGGACCTCTGGGGTCACGACGCACCTGCTGCCGATCAACTTCGCGGCCGGGTCGCCTTCCGCTGCACGACTCACGATTACCAGCCCGTCGCCGGCGCCGTGGGCGATCAGCCGGACGGGCTCTACGTCCTTACCGGCCTGGGCAGCAAGGGTTTCGCCCTGGCTCCGTTGCTGGCCGAGTGGCTGGTGGACCGGATGACGGCACAACCCAGTTGTCTTGAGGTCGATATGAGCGGCAGACTGAACCTGGCGCGCTGCCGGGAGTCGAACACTTGATGACCGCCATGCGCCCTGGACTGCATTCCGGCGAATTTCGCAACGATTCGAGCCACGTTTCTGATTGTTACGATAAAGTCGTTCATTTTTGGCGCCATTCGCCGATAAGGTATCCAACGGGGTTGCATCCCCTTGCCTGCAGTCAGTGAGGATGGCCTATGCCCATATTTGTCAGTGAACCCGGACGCCCCCAGCCAACCCGCCTGCCCGAGGTCTACCGCGGCCAGGGTATCGGCACCGTCGATGAG
Source organism: Marinobacter sp. JSM 1782161 (assembly GCF_011421605.1). Lineage (NCBI taxonomy): Bacteria > Pseudomonadati > Pseudomonadota > Gammaproteobacteria > Pseudomonadales > Marinobacteraceae > Marinobacter > Marinobacter sp. JSM 1782161. The sequence goes on along the minus strand of NZ_WSSA01000002.1, from coordinate 466,264 downwards.
CTGAACGAGTCCCAACCCGCCCATGAGAGCCGCAACGACCCCGTGGACGTGGTAGAAACCCAGCAGCGCCAGGCCGCCGCACAGCGAGCCATCAACGAATACGGCGAGCAGACCCAGTCCAGCGATCCGGAAAGCGGTGCCTATATTCCGGTTTCCCGCATGGCCACCGAGCACGTCCACACCCTGCCGGCCAGCGCCACCTTTCGCGAGGGATTCGAACTGATGGAGCGCTTCGACATCCATCACCTGGCCATCGTGTCCGACGAGCGCGTCGCCGGGCTGATCAGCGACCGCTGGATGCTGCACTGGCTGCGCGAACAACCGGAAGACGACCGCCTGATTCGCTTCGCCAGCGTGGAACTGCCCGCCTTCCTCACGTCCACTCCGGAGACCGACGCCCATCAGCTCGCCCGCATGATGCTCGCCCACCGCCTGGACGCGGCGCTGGTCATCGGCCCGGGCTCCAACCCGCAAGGCATCGTCACCGGCCGCGACTTCCTGCGTCTTTACGCGGAGAGCAGCGCCCAGGCCGGCAACGTCTGAACAGCCCGCCCTAAGGTGGGTTAAGCCACTCGCCATCACCATTGAACAGCAGCACTTCGTAGATCCTGCCGCCGGCGTTACGTGATACCAACGCCGTGATCTCAGCGTTTTCGTAAACCGCCAGACGTTCCAGTCGGGCACCGGTGCCCAGCGACGGATACTGGTCCCGCCCCCGCTCCAGCAGGCGCCCGAAGCGGTGCTCGATCGGCGAGTCCGGGTCGTCTTCGTTGTCCTCGATCACGACCTGCTCCTCGCGGCCAACGCGTGCCAGGATCAGCCCGCCGCCGGAACCCTCGACGAAGGCGCCACTGCTGTGTCCCCCGATGACGAGGTCGCCGTCAAACCCGGCGGCGGCCGACCAACGCTCATCGGACAGATCGTCGCCATCGTTGAGCGTCAGCGCCGAATCGAACGTGCCATCCAGCTCATAGGTCAGCACATAGCCGGTGCCGGAACGACCGTCGGCACCCGCCACCAGCTCAGCCACGTACTCGGACTCGTCGATGTGCTGCGAGTAGCCAAAGGCCCCGTCGCCGACCAGCCACGCAAACGTATCATCAATGTCAGCGGCGTTCGCGGTGTCGCCGCGGGCGGTACCGACCTGGCTCGTCGTGGCGTCGTCGCTGCCCGCCCCTGTCACCCTGGACAGGAACAGGTCGCGCCCGCCCAGTGGCGTCTGGTTGCCGATCTGTCCCAGCGTGGTACCGACCAGCGTGGTGGTGAGATTGTCGACGCCCAGCCCGGCCAGACCGTCTGCGGCGCCCGAGCCCTGCTGGTGGGTCCAGGCGGTTTCCGGAGCCTCGACACCGTTGTTGGTGACCGTGTCGATGCGCTGGACGAAGACGTCCACGCCGCCACGCCGGCTTTGCCCAGGCCAGGCGCCGGTTGTCTCGCCGGCAAGGAAGATCTGGTCGGAGGTGTTCAGACGGATCGCCAGCGGCGTCTCGTCACCACCGGTGCCGTCCTGTCGGTGCCAGACTTCCGTGTAGCCCGGCTCGTCGGCATCGCGCCGGTACAGATAGACCGCCTGGTCGAGGCCGCCGCGGCTGGTCGCTCCCGGCACGGCGCCGTCCGTACGGAACGCCATCACCAGCGAGCGGCGGATACGCTTCTCCGAACCCGCTTCAATCACCCGCTGGGCGAACGCCAGGCGCGGCTCCGGCGCCACCGTGCTGCCGGTCGCCACCGTCAACGTCTGCTCCGGGGCGCTGCCACCGAACCGGTCGTAGATATCCAGTGTGGCGTAGTAATCTCCGCTGGCGTCGTCCTGGAGGGAACTGGCGACGAAAACGCGACCGTTATCTCCCACCACCAGATCCGACGGCACACTGCCCGCCGCGGCGTCGCCCACCAGAAGCGGTGATGTCAGTTCATTGAGCCACAGCGTCAGCGGTGTACCGGCCGCCGCGTAGAAGGCGCGTCCGTTCTGGTAGCTGGCGTCGACGGTGACCGACAGGAATTCGTCGCCATTATCCGGGCCGTCCCCGGCCGGGTCCTCGGACGCCGGCGGTGCAGCGGAATCGTCAACCGCGGCCACCTCGAAGTACGCGGTATCCTCGTTGGCCGGAAAGGTCAGGTCGGTGCCGGCGACGAAGGTCTCCGGAGCCTCCGGATCAGGCACCCGGAACTCGAAATCCGCGGCACCGGCCTCGGCCACGTCCGGGTCATTGAACAGACGCACCGAATAGGCCTGCGACGCGGGGGCGTCGCCGCGATCCAGCACCGCCTGGAAGCGCCCCGTCGCACCTTCGTTGAGGGCGCTGGCCGCATGCCCTTCCAGCGACTGGAAATTCACCGTCGGCGCGTTGTCGGAAATGCTCAGGGCCTCGCCCAGGCCATCACCATCACTGCCCAGGGACACCAGGCCCTCGCGGACCTCGGTCAGAGCCAGGCGGAAATGCTCGGTCGGCTCGGGAAACGGATCGTCGACGACTTCGAGGCGGATGAAACATTCCGTGATCCCCGGCGGAACGGTGAGTACGCCCGACGTATCGTCGATCACCTCGACATAATCCGGCTGAGGCAGACGTTCGCGGGTACCACTGCCGTTACGATTGCCGGCGAGGACCACGTCCTTGCCCAGTTGCACCAGCTGCAGGTTCTCGGTCGAGAATTCGCAGGCCTGGCCGTCCGCGCCGCCATCGCAGTCGGCCGGATCAAAGTCGCTCTCCAATTCAAAGGCCAGCCTGGTCGCCAGGACCGACGGCTCAGCCAGACGCACGGTAACCAGCACCGGGCGTGTTTCCAGCACCCGGCTCGCGGTATCGCCGGAGGCGCTGCCGTCTTCGTTATACAGGTCATAGGTCACTTCGTGGCGGCCAGTGCCGGACATCTCCGGCAGCACGCAGATCTCACCCTCGCCGGCCCCCTCAACGGCCGCCCCGGTTTCGCCTTCGGTGTAATCCGGCGCGTCGATGGACACCGTGTTTTCCTGGACGTCGATGTCGAACGCCTCGACGCCTACCCGTCCGCCGTCGGTGGTGGTGAGATTGATGTTGTCGTGGGCACCCAGGTCCGCCTCGCCGCGTCCGCCGCCGGTCACACCGGGCACGCCGCGCAGGATGATGCCCTGACGCGCCTTGTTGCTGGTGTCCTCCAGCCCCAGCCAGGCCGGCGCGTTGGTCAGGGAATAATCGAGAATCCGGTCGCCACCATAGGCGCCGAAGTTGTATGCGTATTCCACACCGAGGTAAGCAGTAGCCGGCGGCGTACCGATAATGGTGGGCGCGTCGGAGGACTTTTCCGTGCGACAGCCGCCCAGCAGGACGGCGGCCATCAGTATGGGCAGCACCAGGCGGAAAACAGTCCGGTGCCGGGCGGGCTTGAGAAAGCAGACAGGCTCGGGTCGAGACGGGCGGTTGGCGCGCATTCAATCATCCATGGCCGGTATTGTTATTGTGCCAACGGCCGGCAGCGGCATCGCGTCTTGGACGATGTTCGTTACAGGCCGTTACATTTCCGGTTCATGGTAATGAATTCGGCGGGCGCGCTATCTGCGCGAGTTCTCAGATTGGAGGGATGGCGGCCACTATGCGCGCTGGGCTCGCATCGTGGCCTATCCGGACGGGATGCTAACCACCCTGCTCTTCGAGGAATCCCTGGAACTCGCCCTCATCCATCACAGCTATACCCAGGGATTCGGCCTTGGTCAGCTTGGAGCCGGCCGCCTCGCCGGCCACCACATAGCTGGTTTTTTTGGAAACGCTGCCGGACACTTTGGCGCCCAGGGCTTCCAGGCGCTCCTTAGCCTCTTCCCGGGTCATTTCCGACAGCGTGCCGGTGAGTACGAACGTCTGTCCCTTCAGCGGCTTCGGGGCGGCCGACGGCTCCAGCGTCTGCCACTGCACGCCCGCATTCTTGAGGGCGTCCAGGATTTCCTGGTTGTGGGGCTGCTCGAAGAACAGGCGGATGTGTCCGGCGACAATCGGCCCCACGTCCGGCACCTCCACCAGGGCTTCCTGGTCGGCCTCCATGATCGGGGGCAGATCGCCAAAGTGGGATGCCAATCCCTTGGCCGTGGCCTCGCCCACCTCTCGGATACCGAGGGCGTAGATAAAACGCCACAGCTCCGGGCGCCTGGATTCAGCGATGGCGTTGACCAGGTTGCTGGCCGACTTTTCGCCCATACGGTCCAGGGTTTTCAGGTCGTCGACCGTCAGCGAATAGAGGTCGGCGACGGTCTTGACCATGCCCCGGTCCACCAGGATATCGATCCACTTCTCGCCCAGCCCCTCAATGTCGAGGGCGCGACGAGAGCCATAATGACGGATGGCTTCGCGCTGCTGCGCGCCGCAGTACAAGCCACCGGTACAGCGGGCGACCACCTCACCCTCCAGTTGCACCACCTCGGAGCCGCAAATCGGGCAATGTTCCGGGCGCGTTACGGTGGGCGCGTCTTTCGGGCGCTTCTCCGGGACCACCTTGACCACCTGGGGGATCACATCACCGGCGCGACGGATGAAGACCGTGTCGCCCACATGAAGGTCCAGCCGCTCGATTTCGTCCATGTTGTGCAGGGTGGCGTTGCTCACCGTCACACCGCCGACAAAGACAGGCTTGAGACGTGCCACCGGCGTCACCGCGCCGGTCCTGCCTACCTGGAACTCCACCGCCTCGACAACAGTCATTTCTTCCTGCGCGGGAAACTTGTAGGCGATGGCCCAGCGCGGTGCGCGGGACACGAAGCCCAGCGTCTGCTGCAGGGCCAGCTCGTTGACTTTGAAGACGACGCCATCGATCTCATAGGCCAGATCGTTGCGGCGTTCCATCAGGGTCTCGTATGCCTTTTCGCAAGCCTCGACACCCACTGCCTTGCGCATTTCCGGGTTGATGCGGAAACCCCATTCCTTCAGCTTCTGCAGACAGTCCCAGTGGAACCCGGGCAGGACCGTCTCGTCGTCCACGGCGACGCTGTAGGTGCACAGTTCCAGCGGGCGGCGGGCGGTGACCCGCGCGTCTTTCTGGCGCAGACTGCCGGCGGCGGCATTGCGGGGGTTCACAAACGTCTTTTCGCCGCGGTTGGCCAGGTCGACGTTGAGCTTCTCGAAACCGGCCTTGGGCATGTAGACCTCACCACGCACCTCCAGGGTCTCCGGATAGCCTTTGCCCCGAAGCTTGAGCGGCACTGAAGGAATGGTGCGGACGTTGGCGGTAATATCCTCGCCGGTGTAGCCGTCGCCCCGTGTGGCGGCGCGGATCAGCGCGCCGTTCTCATAGACCAGGCTGACCGCCAGACCGTCGAGCTTGGGCTCGGACACGTATTCCACCGGCTCCTCACGCCTGAGGCGATCGCGCACTCGACGATCGAAGTCCTCCAGCTCTTCCGCGCTGAAGGCATTGTCGAGGGACAGCATGGGCACCCGGTGCGCGACCTCGGCGAAGGTGTTGGAGGGCATTGCGCCCACACGCTGGGTGGGCGACTCGGGCGTGACCAGTTCCGGGTGTTCAGCCTCCAGGCTTTGCAGCTCCCGCAACAAACGGTCGTAGGTGGCGTCCGGAACCGCCGGCTCGTCGAGCACGTAATAGCGATAGTTGTGGTCGTCGATCTCGGTGCGCAACTGCTCAATACGCTGAGCCACTGAATCTGTCATGTCTTTCCGCCTGTCACAAAAATGCCCGGTCAAAACCGGGCATTATGGCATATTCTCGGGGTATTCCTGCAGTCGTCGCGTCAGCCTACCCGCTTGGAGCGCCGTTTGCGTTCGAACTCCCGGATGCGCTGTCGACAATGCTCAATGGTTTGCGGCGTCATCACACTGCGGCGCTCGTCCTTCATTTCGCCACCGAGGTTATGCACCACGCACTGTGCGGTTTCCAGCATGAACTCGAACGCCTTGAGCGAATCCGAGGGCCCCGGCATGCTCATGAAGAAGCTGATGCCCGGTGTGCTCATGGTCTTCATGTCTTCGGGCCGGAACGTGCCCGGCTCAACAGCGCTGGCGACGCTGAACTGGACCGGGCTGCGGGTGTCGCTTTCCTCGTGGCGGTGGTAGATGTCCATGTCGCCAAACTCCAGGCCACAGGCCTCGAACAGTTTGCGCAGCGCCGGTCCTTCGAACGCCTTGTCCTGACGGGACAAAACGTTGATGACGATGACTTCCTGGGCATCGGGACGGTTGGCGCCGGCCTTGGGTGCGTCGCTGTCCACGGCGTGGGGACCCGCCGTGTGCCGACTGGCGGTGTCGTCTTCCACCGTGGGCTGAACCGCCGGTTCAGGCTCGAATTCGGGCTCCGGGGCTTGCGGCGCGCTTTCGACAACCGGCTCTTCGAAGCGTTCATCCTCCGGCTCGTCCCAGCCGCCGGCATAATCATCGGGCGCCTCGTCGACGGCGCTCATGTGCTCCACCGGCTCCTCGTAAACCGCATCGGCCTCGTACACCTCATCGGCCTCGTAGCCGCCGGGTGACGGTGCAGTGTCCGCCGTAGTCTCTTTAAAGGATTCATCGTCCACGACGGTATCGGTCACTTCAGGGACCGACTCACGTCGCGCGTCCACCACCGGCCGCGTGGGCTTCTGGCGCTTGGGGCCAAACCGGGACTTGTGCGCCTGGCGCACGTAGCCGCGTTCTTCGAGGGTATCCGCCGTCACCGGGCGGGATCCGCCGTTAGGCAGTTCGGGGTTGAATTCTTCGTCGATGGGCGAGCCGTCGATATCGTCGGCACCCATGCCATTGGAGATAGCGATGGCCTCCTTCCGGGCACGGCGCATGCGACGCACGCCGTCGATAACAATACCCAGAATAATCAAGGCTCCAATGGCAATTAACCATTCACGCAGAGACATAGAAATGCGGTCCTGTTGGTTCTTCTAATCCTTTACGGTGACATCAGGCGTTTGCCGGTACAGGATGCTGTGAAAACGGTCGGCGGATACCGTTACGCAATCATTTAGCGATCGCATTCACGGATCATTCGTTTGCCGGTCTACAAACGTATCTATAAACAACATCCTGCTGGCGTTGGACAATGCCCTGCTGGCGCCCGTCGGCTCCTGAATACTCTAAGCAATGAGTGTCAGGAATACAACGCGCCAGCCCGCCACATGGCGGGTTTGTCATTCGTAACGGCATAAATTTGACAGCAGATTGCAACTATTGCCGCCAATTCCTTGATTCGTCAGGCCTCGGCGAGCGCGGCAGCCTCTTCCACGTCCACCGATACCAGTCGCGAACAGCCAGGTTCGTGCATGGTCACCCCCATCAGTTGATCCGCCATTTCCATGGCGATCTTGTTGTGGGAAATGTAGATGAACTGCACCTGGGAGGACATTTCCTTCACCATGTTGGCGTAGCGGCCGACGTTGGCGTCGTCGAGCGGCGCGTCCACCTCGTCGAGCATACAGAACGGCGCCGGGTTGAGCTGGAAGATCGAGAACACCAGCGCAATGGCGGTCAGCGCCTTCTCCCCGCCCGACAGCAGGTGAATGGTGCTGTTCTTTTTGCCCGGCGGGCGCGCCATGATGGCCACCCCGGTTTCCAGCAGGTCTTCGCCGGTCAACTCCAGGCTCGCGCTGCCGCCGCCAAACACCTTGGGGAACAGCGCCTGCAGGCCGCCGTTGACCTTGTCGAAGGTTTCCTTGAAGCGCTGCCGGGTTTCCCGGTCGATCTTGCGGATCGCCGACTCCAGCGTCTCCAGCGCCTCCATCAGATCCTCGTGCTGGGAATCCAGGTAGGTCTTGCGTTCGCTCTGGACCTGGTACTCGTCGATGGCCGCGAGGTTGATCGCGCCGAGGCGCTGAATGCGGTTGCCGATTTTCTCCAGTTCGTCAGCCCAGTCCTTTTCGCTGGCTTCTTCCGGCAGGGATTCGAGAATCTCCGCCAGTTTGACGTCCAGCTCCTGCAACTGCTCGAGGTAGTTGCTGGCACGGATCTCCAGCGCCTGGGATTCCATCTTGGCTTTCTCGAGCGTGGCGCGGACGTCCTGAATCCGGTGTTCCGCCTTACTCCGGCCCTGCTCCAGTTCCCGCACTTCGCGGTCGATTTCCTCCAGCGAGTCCCGGGCCTGGCCGAGTTTTTCTTCCTCGGCGAGGCGACGATCCAGCAAGCCTTCCAGTTGCATCGCCAGGTCTTCGATCGGCTCCTCGGCCACCTCGCGGTTCTCGCGCAGCACCATGATGCGCTCTTCCAGGCGCTCCTTCTGGAGCTGCATGCGATCCAGGGTCTGTTTGAGGCCGCTGTGCTGGCTTTGCAGCGACTGCACCTGCAGCTCCACCTGGTGGGCGTGATCCCGGTCGTGACGGGCCTGGTGGCGCATTTCGTCGAGTTTTTCGCGGACCGAATCACGCCGGCTGAGCAGCGATTCCTTCTCGTTGGCGTGGTCCTCGGTGGCATTCAGCGCCTCCTGCCAGACCGCACGCACTTCCTCCAACTTGGCCAGCTCGTCTTCCTGTTGCTCGCGGACGTCGGCGGAGTCCTCGTCGATCCGGGACAGCCGCGACTCAATCTGCTCGGCGCGAGCTTCCAGGCCACTCATGCGCGAGCCGATGTCGCTCAACTCGCGATCCACGTCGGACACTTGTTGCTGGGCCTCGTCCCGGCGCAGCTCCGCGTCCTGGGTGCGCTCCTTGAGATCAGCCAGGCGCGCGCTGGCGCTTTCCCAGCACTGGCTCAGGGAATCCACCTCGGCCCTCAACCCGTCGACCTTCTCCTGACGCTCAATGACACCCACCTGCCCTTCGGCGGACTCCGGCGTCTTGAGCCAGTGGCGACCCAGCCAGACGCCGTCGCGGGTGAGGATGGTTTCGTGCGGCGCCAGATTGTCGCGGCGCGCGAGGGCCTCGTCGAGGGTTGCGGCGGTGTGGATGCTGTCGAGGAACCCGTGCAGCCCGCCGGACTGGCTGACTTCCGCCGACAGCCGGCCCGCCGTGGCCTCGCCCGCGCCCGGCGCCGCCGTCATCAGGGACAGGCCGCGCGGCGCTCCGTCCAGCAAACCGCTGAACGCGTCAACGGCATCGACGCACACACTCTGGGTGAAACTGCCCAGCACCTGCTCCACGGCGAAAGACCAGTCACTGGACGCCTTGATCTGCTGGGCGTAGCGGGGTTTTCCCGCCAGTGACTGGGACTCCAGCCACGCCTGCAGGGCATCGTCGTTGCTGCCCAACTGCTCAGCCAGCAGGGCTTCCTGGGACGTCAGGTTGGCCCGGGCGGTCTGCAGCTGCTCGCGCAGTTCGTGGCTTTCCGTCTCGGCTTCCACCTGGGCATCCCGGGCTTCCTGGAGACCGCTGCCCGCCGTTTCGATCCGGGCCTGGGCCTCTTCACGACGCAGTTCCAGCATGGCGCGCTGTTCGCGCAGGTCGTCCAGCTCCTGACGGTCGATCTGGCCTTCCAGCAGCTGACGCTCATCGGTCAGGCGCTGGAGACGGGTCTTGAGGCTGTCGATGGCATCTTCGGTGGCGCGGATGCGGGACTGGGCCAGCTCGGCACGCTGACGGGCTTCGGCGGAGCGGCTGCTGAAGCTCTCCCACTCCTGCTGCCACTCGCCCATCGCCTGTTCCGCGGACTGCAACGCGTCCGCCGACGCCTCGGACCGGGCCGCCCGCTCTTCCTGTTCCGGCTCCAGCATGGCCAGCTCTTCGGCGGCGTGGTTCAGCTTTTCCTCATCGCTGCCCAGCTCTTCGGCCAGCTCCCGCTGGTTGGCCAGGGCCTGATCCAGCTCGGCGGCCATCTGCCGCGAGCGCTCGCGCTGGTGCTCCAGGCTCTGTTCGATGCGGGCGATGTCCGCACCGGCCTCATAGTAGCGGGCCTGGGCGCGGTTGAAATGTTCGGTGCGGTCCTGGTGGTCCTCGCGCAGGCCTTCCAGCCGGGTTTCCAGGGAAACGCGCTCGGTCAGCAGGCGCTCCAGCTCCAGCTCGGTCTCGCTGATCTTTTCGCGGCCGTACTGCAGTTGCTGGTCGAGAGCCTGCCAGCGCAGCACGGTCAGTTCCGCCTTTTTCTGGCGTTCTTCCTGCTTGAGCGTCTTGTAACGCTCGGCGGCCTGGGCCTGACGCTGCAAGTGCTGGAGCTGGCGATCCAGTTCCTCGCGCAGGTCGGTCAGGCGTTCCAGGTTTTCATTGGTGCGCCGGATGCGGTTTTCGGTCTCACGGCGGCGCTCCTTGTACTTGGAGATGCCGGCGGCTTCCTCGATGTACACCCGCAGTTCTTCCGGTTTGGCCTCGATCAGGCGCGAGATCATGCCCTGCTCGATGATGGCGTAGCTGCGCGGCCCCAGACCGGTGCCCATGAACAGATCGGTGATGTCCCGGCGGCGGCATTTGGAGCCGTTGAGGAAGTAGTCGGACTGTCCTTCCCGGGACACCCGGCGCTTGACCGATATCTCCGCGAACGCCGCGTACTCGCCCGGCGCGGAGCCGTCGGCGTTGTCGAACACCAGTTCGATGGAGGCCTGGCCCACCGGTTTGCGGGCGCTGGAGCCGTTGAAGATGACGTCCGTCATGGACTCGCCGCGCAGGTACTTGGCGGAGCTTTCCCCCATAACCCAGCGCACGGCGTCGATGATGTTGGATTTGCCACAGCCGTTGGGGCCCACCACCGCCGTCATGTTGGACGGAAAAGGTACGGTCGTGGGATCGACGAATGACTTGAAACCTGCCAGCTTGATTGACTTGAGACGCATAGCCGCCCGTTGTCCTGCTCGTTGTCGTCCTGCTTATCCCGTCTGGGCTGAAGCGTCCATTTCTGAATTCAAGGTTTTCAGTACCAGGCTGCGCTGGTGCTCGCCGAAGTGACGAATGGCGCCGGCCAGGGCGTCGGCATCGCGATCCAGCGCCGCCCTGGCCAGCGTCTGGAACAGTCGCCGGGTTTCGCCCACCTCTTCCCGGAAACGGGCCATCGCCAGGTAATAGGTCCGGCTGATCGCCGGCCGGAAGTTTTCCAGCGTCTCTTCGAGGAACGGGTTGTCGGCGATGCCGAAGGCGTGACGCATCAGTTCGAACCCGCCCTCAATGATGCGCTCGTGATCGTCCCCGGCGGACACCACCAGCTCGTCGAGCGCCCGCATGCGCTCCACCAGTGGCATCAGATCGGCGCCTTCGGTCAGCTCCACCACGCGCCGCGCGAGCATGGCCAACAGTTCGATATACACATCGTAAAGGCCGTTGACCGCGGTCGGCGTCAGGGCCGACACCACCGCACCCTTGCGCGGATAGATGTCGATCAGGTGGCGACGCTGCAGGATCAGCAACGCCTCGCGCACCGAACCGCGGCTGACGTTGAGTTCACCGGCGATCCGCAGTTCCTGGATCCGGTCACCGGGCTGCATCTGGCCGACGATGATGCGTTGTCCGAGATGCTGTGCAATCTGTTCGGAGAGACTCTCTGGCGCTTGAAACCGCATGCTGAATTCGCGAGTGAAAAATTAACGCCGAAGTGTAACACAACGGCCCATCGAGCCCAGTTCCAACCGGGCCCAATCGGGTCGCTGGTGTGAATGGCCCGGGTGTCCGTTACCGGGCGGCCCGTCAGATGCGGCGCGCGCGGAACGACCGACCTTTCATTTTACCTGAAGAAAGCTTTTCAAGCGCCTGTTTTGAATGGGATCGTTCGACGGCCACGCAAGCGCTGTTGTCCATAACGTTGATCTTGCCCACGGACTTGCCGGGGACACCGGACTCGCCGGTCAGGGCACCGAGAATATCGCCCGGGCGAACCTTCTGCTTTTTGCCACCGTCAATCTGCAAGGTGACCATCGGCGGCTTGTAGGACGTCTGATGGCGCTGGTTGCCGGCCGGCAAGGAGGATTCGCGGATATTCTGTCCGGTTCGCTCCGCCAGGGTGTCAAGCTTGTGACGCTCTTTCTCGGAGAAAAAGGTAAAAGCCCGGCCGCGATTGCCGGCGCGACCGGTGCGGCCAACCCGGTGTACGTGCACATCCAGGTCGCGCGCCACGTGGTAGTTGAACACCGCATCGAGGTTGTCGATGTCCAGCCCCCGGGCCGCCACGTCCGTGGCCACCAGCACGGTGGCGCTGCGGTTGGCGAAGCGGATCAGCATCAGGTCACGGGCTTTCTGCTCAAGATCCCCGTGCAGGGCCAGTGCGGTGAAACCGTAGCTGCGCAGGGCGTCCGCCACGGCGTCGGTCTCGCGCTTGGTGTTGCAGAAGACGATGGCCGAATCGGGACGATGCTTCATCAACAACAGGCGCAGCCCTTCCAGACGCTGGTCATCGTCTTTTACCGGGAAGAACGCCTGATCGATCGAGCCCTGACTGTGAGACGCTTCGATCTCGACGCGCTCGGGCTGCCGCATGATGCGGCCGGCAATCGCCTCGATGGCCTCCGGGTAGGTGGCGCTGAACAGCAGGGTCTGACGGTCCTGGGGGACTTCGGCAACGATCGCGTCGAGCTGTTCCTGGAAGCCCATGTCGAGCATCCGGTCGGCCTCGTCCAGAACCAGCGTGCTGACGCGATCGAGCTTCAGGGTGCCTTTGCGCAGGTGATCCGAAATGCGCCCCGGCGTGCCCACCACGATGTGCGCGCCATGTTCCAGCGAGCCGATCTGGGGCCCGATGGGCATGCCGCCGCACAGGGTGAGAATCTTGACGTTGTGGACGGCCCGGGCCAGTTTGCGAAGCTCGCCCGCCACCTGGTCCGCCAGCTCGCGGGTGGGACACAGGATCAGCGTCTGCACGCAGAATCGCTCGACACGAAGCTTTTGCAGCACGCCCAGCCCGAACGCGGCCGTCTTGCCGGAGCCGGTCCGGGCCTGGGCTATCAGGTCACGGCCGGCCAGGATACGGGGCAGGCTCGCCGCCTGGATCTCGGTCATGGCCTGGTAGCCGAGCGAGTCCAGGTTGCGCAGCAGCTCCGGGCGCAGGTCGAGTTCGTTAAAGTCAGGCATTGGCAATTCGGTCCGTTCGGGAAAAAGTGGCGGCCATTCTACCTCAGCCAGGCCCCTACCAGTGAATCGGTCCTTTCCGCAGGTTTCTCACGTAGCGCTTGTTCAGGGTGCGCAGGATCGGCGCGAACAGGAAGAACACGCTGCCGATAATGAAGAACCAGGTGGCCACCGTTTGCCAGGACTCCCACAGGAACAAGACACTGCCGACCAGGAACAGGATTGCCGAGACATAGTCGTTGGCAATGTGCAGCCACTCATAGCGTTCGTGAATGCGTTTTTCGGCTTCCAGCAGTTCCTGGTCCAGGCGATGAGCGGACTTATTCATGCGGCGGGCTCCTTCCAGCTTCAGAGGGTTGACGTCAGTCGGTCCCCTAACGGTGCCCGGCCAGGGCGGGATGGGCAAGCCGGAGTCGGCGTCTGCGGATGATGCGGGAAAAGATACCCGGGCCAGTCGGCCCGGGTCGATGCGCCTAGTGACTGATCATCCAGGGGCGCATGGAGGGGAACATCTTTTTGCCGTCGGCGGTGTAGAACAGCTTGGAGTGGCGCCGTTCGGTGTGGTCACAACCGCAGCCCCTGCGGGCGGCATGGCGGGCCCGGTCGTCCGCCTCGGCGCGGGAGTCGGCGGTCGAGAACACCGGTTCATGACGCGCCTTCTCGTTACGGGCTTCGGCATCCTGCCGGTCCCGGGCCAGGCCCCGCAGCTCCGGCGGCAACACGATCACCCGGGCCGACATCGCGCCGCAGGTTGGGCACGCCGCCGGCTTGGCGGCATCGTCCATGCGGGCCAACTGATAGAAATGGCCGTGCTCCCGGCATTTGTAGTCGTAAACAGGCATGGCTTACTCCTTGTCCGGTGACAGCGGAACGTCCATGCCGCCACTGACTTTCTTGCTCGGACCGTCGGCGGACGGGTTGATGTCGAAGTCGAAGATGCCCGTCGGCAGCCAGAGCGTGGCGCAGGCGTTGGGCACATCCACCACACCGCTGATGTGGCCTTCGACCGGTGCACAGCCCAGCAAGGCGTAGCCCTGGGCCGGGGTGTAACCGAATTTGGTCAGGTATTCGATGGCGTTCAGGCAGGCCTGGCGATAGGCGATGTGAACGTCCAGGTAATGCTGCTTGCCCTGCTCGTCCACGGAGATGCCTTCAAAGATCACGTAGTCGTCGTACTTCGGCTTGATCGGACTGGGCTTGAAGATCGGGTTCTTGACGCCGTACTTGGCCATGCCGTCCTTGACGACGTTAACCCGAAGGTGAATCCAGCCGGCCATCTCGATGGCACCGCAGAAGGTGATTTCGCCATCGCCCTGACTGAAGTGGAGATCGCCCACGGACAGACCGCCGCCTTTCACGTATACCGGGAAGTACACCTTGGAGCCGCGGGACAGGTCCTTGATGTCGCAGTTGCCGCCATGTTCCCGGGGCGGCACGGTACGGGCCCCTTCCGCCGCCGCCGCGGCTTTGGCGTCGCCCGTCAGTTTGCCCATGTGGGCGGTTTCGGCGAACGGCAGATTGGCCAGGCCGGGCACGCGATCCGGCTCGGTGTCGTAGAGTGCCTTCTCGCGCCGGTTCCACTCGTCCAGCATCTCTTTCGACGGCAGGCAGCCGATCAGCCCCGGGTGGATCATGCCGGCAAATTCCACGTTCGGAATGTGACGGGACTTGGTGAACATACCATTGAAGTCCCAGATGGACTTTTGCGCTTCCGGGAAGTGCTCGGTCAGGAAACCACCACCGTTCTGCTTCGAGAAGAACCCGTTAAAACCCCACTGGCTGTCATCGAAAGCGCCGATGTCCAGGATGTCCACTTCCAGCAGATCACCGGGTTCTGCACCTTCGACGCCCACCGGGCCGGACAGGAAATGCACCTGGGTCAGGTCCACGTCGCGCACGTCGTCGGCGCTGTCGTTGTTCTGGATCTGGCCGCCGGTCCAGTCATGACACTCGATGATGAAATCGTCACCCGGCTTGACCGTCGCCGCCATGGGAATATCCGGATGCCAGCGGTTATGGACTTTCTCGTTCTCGTAGGCGGATTTATTCAGGTCGATCTTGATAATGGTTTCGGCCATCTTGGACGCTCCTCGAATCGCGGCGTGAACAGTTGTTGGTCTGGCTCGCAGGCCCGGCCTGCCAAGTCCAGACCACTATCCGTCATCGCTGCCATGCCCACTATTGGGAAAACGCCCCCCGTCCCTACGTCAATTGACGTATTGAGCCCGGGACATGGCCCAAGGGCGCCGTTTTTTCTCGCCCATAAAAAAAGCCGCCCAACCAGGAGGGCGGCTTGCGGGAAACACGGCCGGTCTGACTCAACGGGAATCAGGCCGGCCCTCCCGGAACCGCGACGGGTTCGACGCAGACGGCGCCGCCCCGCAGGTAACCTCGAAATGCCCCCACGTCAGGATGCGCCAGCAAGGCTTCCGCCAGCGGGGGCTCCAGCGTCGAACGAAGGCACCGCAGGATATCCCGGGCACCGAAGCGGTTGTCGTAGCGTCCACAAAGGTATTCCCGCAGGGCGTTGGTTAACTCGATGGACGCGCCCCGCTTCGCAAGCCGCTGGTTAAGGCGGGCCAGCTGGATGCTGAGCAGATCGTCCAGCCGATCGATTCCCAACCGGTTGTAGGTGTGGATGCCGTCGATCCGATTGATGAACTCGGGATCAAAGGTGTTCAGCAGGGCCGCTTCCAGCACCTCCGCCTCGCGTCGGGGGATCAGGCCCAGCCAGCGGCGCCAGCCACGCCGGAACGTGTCCCGGTAGCGGGCGGCCTCCGTTGCACCAACGTTGGAGGTCATGAAGATCAGGCTGTTGCGGAAATCGATCTCCCGTTGGCCTGACGGGAACACCATCCGACCGCTGTCCAGAATGTTCAGGAGCGTGCGGACCACTTCCGGGCTCGCCTTTTCCACCTCGTCGAACAGCACGATGCCGGGTTTGCTGAAGCTGCCCTGAATGGCTTCCGTGTCGAACAGCGTGTGGCCTTCCTTGCTGCCGACATAGCCGGGCGGCGCGCCCGTCAACGCGGCCGCGTAATGCTCCTGGGCCAGCGTATTCATATCGATCCGACACAGGGCATCGCGCTTGCCGTGAATGGCTTCGGCCAGCAGGCGAACGGTTTCGGTCTTGCCCACGCCGGTGGGCCCCATCAGCATGTGGACCGCCAGCGGTCGATCCTCAGGGCCGATGTCCGCCTTCACTCGAACCAGCATCGCCGTCAGGGCCTGGAGGGTTTCGTCCTGGCCGACGATGCGCTCCCTCAGACGGTCGCTGACGGCGTCCGGATCGAACACGAACCGGGACATCCGCTGGGCGCGGCCTGCGTAATCCCGGCGTGCCGCCTGCTCGCGATTGGCTTCAATCTTCTCGTTGATGAACGGCACACCGGTCCCTCCTTACGCGCCTGCGGCCTTCTCCTGGCCATCGTAGGGCAACTCGCCCACCGGGCACTCGGCCACGCCGACGGTCTTGCGGGTCATCGCCTCGACGTCTTCCTGCGCCTTCTGTGCGTCCATCACCCAGGTGCGGTAGAACTCGAACGGGCAATCGGCCACGCCCTTGTCGCCGTCACCGGAGTCGTGCATGCCGGTATAGCCGCGATGCAGCAGCTTGAACAGGTGATTCTGGGACTGATCGTTGGCGCGGGCGTCGCGGATCTGGCTAACAGAGAGCTGGGCATACTGCACGCCCATGTCTTCCTCGCCGCATTCGCCGAGGGTGCGGCCGTCGAAGCCGATGATCGACGAGTGGCCGAAGTAGGAATAGACGCCGTCGAAACCGGACGCGTTGGCCACGGCCACATAGCAGTTGTTGGCCCAGGCCATGCTCTTGGCCATCATCACCTGCTGGTCCTTGGCCGGGTACATGTAGCCCTGGCACCGGACGATCAACTCGGCACCCTTCATGGCACAGTCCCGCCAGATTTCCGGGTAGTTACCGTCGTCGCAGATGATCAGGCTGATTTTCATGCCCTTCGGCCCTTCGGTGACGTAGGTGGTGTCGCCGGGATACCAGCCTTCGATCGGGCACCAGGGAATGCACTTGCGGTACTTCTGGACGATCTCGCCTTCGTTGTTGATCAGCACCAGCGTGTTGTAGGGCGCTTTCTTCGGATGCTCCTCGTGGCGTTCGCCCGTCAATGAGAAAACGCCCCAGGTGTTGGCCTCGCGGCAGGCCGCGGCAAAGATGGCCGTTTCATCGCCCGGTACCGTGGCCGCCGTCTCCATCATCTCATCGTGGTCGTACATGATCCCCATGGTGCTGTATTCCGGAAACACCACCAGATCCATGCCCGGCAGGCCGACTTTCATCCCCTTGATCATGTCGGCGATCTTGCGGGCGTTGTCGAGGACCTCGTCGCGGGTGTGCAGGCGCGGCATCTTGTAATTGACGACCGCCACGCCGACCGTGTCGTTGCTGCTGGAAATATCACCGTGTCGCATGCTTCTCTCCTATTCGTGTGGGATTGACGGGGATCACACCGCCAGGTAGCGGGCAATCTGTTGCTCGTCCGCGGTCTTTCCGTCCACCTCGTGGACGATGGCGCCCTTCTCGATCACCATCACCCGGTCCGCCACCGCCATGGCAAAGCTCAAGACCTGCTCGGACACGACAATGCTTAGCTTGCGGATTTCCTTGATCTCGTTGAGGGTCTTGGCCAACTGCTTGATGATGGATGGCTGGATGCCTTCGGTGGGCTCATCGAGCAAAAGCACCTTGGGGTCCGCCGCCAGGGCGCGCCCTATGGCCAGCTGCTGCTGTTGCCCGCCGGACAGGTTGCCCGCCTTGCGATGCCGCATGTCATGCAGCACCGGGAACAGGTCGTAGATGTCGGCCGGAATCTTCTTGGCCCCGGTCGCTTCGAGCCCGGTGGCGATGTTTTCTTCCACGGTCAGCGTCGGAAACACCAGCCGGCCCTGGGGCACATAGGCAATGCCCCGCTGCACCCGCTGATAAGGCTTGGTGCTGGTCAGGTCCTCGCCGCCGAGGGTGATCTGCCCTTTCGCGGGCAACACCCCGATCAGCGATTTGAACAGCGTGGTCTTGCCCATGCCGTTGCGGCCCATGATGGTCAGGGTTTCGTTCTCGCCCACGGTCAGGGACACGCCGTGGATGACTTCACTCATGCCGTAGCTGACACGTAAATCGTTGGTGCTGAGCATATTGCGATCTCCTGCGCTCGCGGCGCCGTCAGTGCCCCAGGTAAACCTCGATCACCCGTTCGTTCTTCTGGATGTCGTCCATCTTGCCCTCCGCCAGCAATTTGCCCTGGTGCAGCACAGTCACCTTGTGGGCGATGTCCTTGACGAAATCCATGTCGTGCTCAATCACCAGCACCGACCGGTTCTGGCTGATCTCATTGAGCAACGCCGCCGTGCGCTCCCGCTCAACCACGCTCATCCCCGCCACCGGCTCATCCAGCATCAGCAGTTCCGGGTCCTGGATCAGCAGCATGCCAATCTCCAGCCACTGCTTCTGGCCGTGACTGAGCAGGCCGGCGCTCTTGCCCAGGTCGTCCGCCAGGTAGATCTGCTCGGCGATCTCCCGCACCCGCTGGTTGATCGCCGCCGTGCGACGAAAGAACAGGCTACCGAACACCGTGCGTCCGGCCGGATAGGACAGTTCCAGGTTCTGGGCCACGGTCAGGTTTTCGTAGATGGACGGGGTCTGGAACTTGCGCCCCACTCCCTTGTGGACGATCTGGTGCTCGGCCATTTTCGTCAGCTCCAGATCCTTGAACTTGATGGAGCCGTCCGTGGCGCGGGTCTTACCGCAGATCAGGTCGAGCAGCGTCGTCTTGCCGGCCCCGTTGGGACCGATCACCACCCGCACCTCATTGCGCTCGACGTAGAGCGACAGCCCGTCGACGGCCTTGAAGCCGTCGAATGAAACGGTCAGATCCTCGACCGCCAACAGAATCGGTGAACTCATCAGTGGCTCTCCTGTGCTGAGGCGATGGACACGTCTTCACGGGCTTTGGATTCCACCGGCTTTGGCGCGCCGGGCTTTGTTTCCGGTCCGGAAGCCGCGATGGTTTCGCGCTTGAAGGCGCTGGCGAACCAGTTGCGCACGGGCGCGGCATAATCCGATACCAGACCGGCCAGCCCCCTTGGGAACAGCATGACCACGGCGATGAACAGCGCGCCCATCGCCACCACCCACAGCTGCGGGAAGCTTTCCGACAGGGAGCTCTTGGCCAGATTGACCAGGAAGGCGCCGTAAGCCGCGCCGATCAGGGACAGTCGCCCGCCGACGGCGCAGAAAATCACCATCTCAATCGACGCGACCGTGCCCACGAACGAGGGCGACATGAAGCCCACCTGGAGGGTGAAGAAGGCACCGCCGATGGCCGACATGACCGCCGCTGCAACGAACACGAAGATCTTGATGTTGGCGACGTCATAACCCGAGAAACGCACCCGGTCTTCCTGGTCGCGCATGGCGATCAGCAACTGGCCATATCGGCTGTTGAGGATGAACTGGCCCGCCAGCAGGCACAGGATCAGGGCGATGCCGCAGGCGAAGAAGAGCACGTACTGGGCGAAATCGGTCTGGATGTTCCAGCCCATCAGGGTGCGCAGGTCGGTAATGCCGTTAATGCCGCCGGTATAGCCTTGCTGACCAATGATCAGGATGGTCATGATCGAGGCGATGGCCTGGGTGATGATGGCGAAGTACACCCCGCCCACCCGGCGCTTGAACATGGCGTAGCCGATCACGAAGGCGAAGAACGCCGGCACCAGCACGATCAGCAGCAGCGTCAACGGGAAGCTGCGGAACGGTTCCCAGAACCAGGGCAGCGCTGTGAGCTGGTTCCAGTCCATGAAATCGGGAATCCCCGGGGTGGACTGGATCGCCGTGTTCTCCGGCGACGACGCCTCCAGCTTGAGGAACATGGCCATGCAGTAGCCGCCCAGGCCGAAGAAGATCCCCTGCCCCAGGCTGAGAATGCCGCCATAGCCCCAACACAGCACCAGGCCGGCGGCGACGAAGGCGTACGTCAGGTATTTGCCGTACAGGTTGAGGCGAAAGGTGTCCGCCACCAGCGGCAATACCACCAGGATCAGAACCGCAATGATCAGGATCTGTATCAGTTTTCCGCGGCCGCCGAACTTGTCCATCCAGCTGGCCTTCATTACAGGTTGCGTACTCATTGTCGTCTCCTCGTATCAGGCCGCTATCAGCGCCGGACCTTGCTGGCAAACAGTCCCTGGGGCCGGAGCATCAGGATGATCACGACCGTCATCAGGGTGATGACCTTGGCCATGGAGCCGGACAGGAAGAAGGACAGGATCGACTGGGACTGGGCGATGCCGAAGGCCGACGCCACGGTGCCCAGCAGGCTGGCCGCACCGCCGAAGACCACCACCAGGAAGGTGTCGACGATGTAGAGCGAACCGGTGGTCGGGCCAGTCGAGGCAATCGTGGTGAACGCCGCACCCGCCACGCCGGCGATGCCGCAGCCCAGCGCAAAGGTGAGCCGGTCGACCCGCTCGGTGTTGATGCCGGCCGCGTTGGCCATCACCCGGTTCTGGGTGGTCGCCCGGACCTTGATGCCCCAACGGGACCGGTAAAGCAGGATGAACACGGCGATGGTCAGCACGATGGTGATCCCCACCACCAGCAGGCCGTTGAGCGGGATATCCACCATGTCGGTGGCCTGGTAGGAACCCATAAGCCAGTCCGGCATGACGACGCTCTTCTCACGCGGACCGAACGTGGAACGGAAAATCTGCTGCAGGATCAGCCCCAGCCCCCAGGTGGCCAGCAGCGTGTCCAGCGGGCGGTTGTAGAGGAAACGTATAAGGTACCGCTCCACCAGATACCCGAGGATGAATGTCCCCAGGAAGGCGAAGACGATCGCCACCGGGAAGTAGTAATCCAGCAGGAACGGCCACACGTCCGAAGCCGCGTAGGACACCAGGTAGGTGATATACGCCCCCAGTGTCAGGAATTCACCGTGGGCCATGTTGATCACGCCCATTTGTCCAAAAATGATGGCCAGCCCCAGGGCCATCAGCAGGAACACGCAAAACAGACTGAGGCCGCTGAAACCCTGCATCAGAAAGATTGCGGTCAGTTCCTCTCCGGTATAACCACCCATGATCAGTCCTCCCCTGAGCGCGGACGGCCCATGCCCGTTCCGCGCCCGGCTGTGCTTGTTGCTTCGCTCGAATGGAATCGCAATCGCAGACGGGGCCCGGAGTCACCGGGCCCCGACCGATCACTGATAGCCTTCCGGGAAGGGGTTGGGTTCGATCACGTCGGATTCCCACACCACGTCGGCCTGGCCATCGGCATTCCACTTGCCGATGCGGGTCTTCATCCAGAGGTGGTGGTTGGGATCGATTTTCAGATAGCCGTGCGGGGAGCTGTCCCAGGTCATGTCCGGAGAAGCGGCCACGACCTTGTCGACGTCAAAGCTGCCGGCGGCTTCCACCGCGCGCTTCCACAGCCAGGGGCCGAGGTAGGCGGACTCGGTCACGTCGCCGATCACCGCGTCTTCGCCGTACTTTTCCTTGAAGGCCGCGACGAATTCCCTGTTACCCGGCAGATCCAGGCTCTGGAAGTATTTCATGGAGGAATACAGGCCTTCGACGTTCTCGCCGCCGATGCCCAGCACTTCATCCTCGGTCACGGAAATGGTCAGCATGGGCTGTTTCTGGAAGGTCAGGCCGGCCGCGTTGAGTTGCTTGAACCAGGCCACGTTGGAGCCGCCGACCACGGCGCCGAACACCAGGTCCGGCTTTTTCAGCTTGATCTTGTTGATCAGCGAGCCGAACTGGGTGCTACCCAGCGGGTAGTACTCCTCGCCGACGACCTTGCCATGCAGCACGTTCTCAATGTGCTTGCGGGCGATTTTCATGGAGGTGCGCGGCCAGATGTAGTCGGACCCCACAAGGTAGAAGGTCTTGGCGCCCAGTTCCTCGTGGGCCCAGTTCAGCCCCGCCAGAATCTGCTGGGTGGCCTCCTGGCCGGTGTAGAACACGTTGTGGGACTCTTCCAGCCCTTCGTAGAAAGTCGGGTAGTACAGCAGACCATTGTCCTTCTCGAAAACCGGCAGGACGGCCTTGCGCGACGCCGAGGTCCAGCAGCCGAAGACGGTCGCCACCTTGTCACGCTCGAGCAGTTTGTGGGATTTCTCGGCAAACGTGGGCCAGTCCGACGCGCCGTCTTCCTCGATGATCTTGATCTGGCGTCCCAGTACACCGCCCTGGGCGTTGATCTGCTCGATGGCCAGCTTCTCGGCCTGCACGGAACCGGTTTCACTGATCGCCATGGTGCCGGTCAGCGAATGCAGGATGCCGACGGTCACGGTATCGTCGGTCACCGCCAGCCCGGTGGTGTTGACCTCGTCGGTCGCCGGTGCGGCATTGGCGCCGGTCGCCAGCATCACGGAGGCGGCCAGCGTCATCAGGTTACGGCGCCAGCCGTTACCCCCCGACAGCGCGCGCTGATTGCCTTTCTTATCTGTCGAACCCATGGTCTTTCCTCGCATTGTTGAGTGGTCGGCCTGACACCCGCAACGGGGTCAGCACCTACGAGGATCATTCTGTCCAGCGCCGTCATGACGGCCCATTCGACAAATACCCCACCGACCTACGTCATTTGACGCATGGCTGCGGGGCCGTCGTCAGGCTAAAAACGCAGGGGATTCAGGTCGCCGCTTCGCTGGCACGATAATTGTTCTTCCACTTCCGGTATCGCCAACCCATTGCGCGCACACGTCCTCCGGACGTTTGTGCCTTGTTTTGGCGCATAACAATCCAAAAAGGCACCGGATATGGGGAAACAGGTAGTCAACGGCGAAGACGGGCTTTCACTTCGTCACGGCGGACTTCCGGGCAACAAAGCCGGAACGCCGGAACCGGATTCGGGCCAGCCTATGACGGCCAGACAGCACATCTTTCGCGTGCGACGCCGTTACAATCAATGGGTCGCCAACCAGACGCTGGAGGACTACGCACTTCGTTTTACCGCCAAGACGGCTCGCCGCTGGTCCGCGGCCCGGGTCAGCAACACGGCGCTGGGCGCCATTTCCTTCCTGGCGATGGAAGCGATCGGCGGCGCCATCACGCTTCACTACGGGTTCGATAACGCGTTTGCCGCGATCTGCGTGGTCAGCCTGATCATCTTCCTGACCGCCATTCCGATCAGCTACTACGCCGCGCGCTACGGTGTCGATATCGACCTGCTGACCCGCGGCGCCGGCTTCGGGTACATCGGTTCCACCATCACGTCCCTGATCTACGCCTCTTTCACGTTCATTTTCTTTGCGCTGGAAGCGGCCATCATGGCCATGGCGCTGGAAATGCTGTTCGGCATCCCCCTGGTTTTTGCCTACCTGATCTGCGCGGTGGTGATCATTCCCCTGGTGACCCACGGCATCACCACCATCAGCCGCTTCCAGCTCTGGACACAGCCGGCCTGGCTGGTGCTGCAACTGATTCCGTTCGTCTTCGTGATCTACACCGACGCCTCCTCGGTCACGGACTGGACGCAGTTCGAAGGGGTTCATCCAGACCCCGGTGGCGGCTTCAATTTGCTGATGTTCGGGGCCGCCGCCGCGGTCGTCTTCTCACTGATCGCCCAGATCGGCGAACAGGTGGACTTCCTGCGTTTTATCCCGGAACCCAAAACCGGCGAGAAAACGCGCTGGTGGCTGGCCGTCATGAGCGGTGGCCCCGGCTGGATCGTGATCGGCAGCATCAAGATACTCGCCGGCTCCTTCCTGGCGGTGCTCGCCCTGAACCAGGGCATTCCGGCCAGCGAGGCCTCGGACCCGACCCGCATGTACGTGGTGGCGTTCAACTACATGACCGGCACGCCAACCGTTGCCCTCGCCATGGCCGGTGTGTTCGTCATCCTGTGCCAGATCAAGATCAACGTCACCAACGCCTACGCCGGCTCCATCGCCTGGTCGAACTTCTTCTCGCGGCTCACCCACAGCCACCCGGGCCGCGTGGTCTGGCTGGTGTTCAACGTCGCCATTGCGCTGCTGGTCATGGAGCTGGGTGTCTACCGGGCGCTGGAAGACACCCTGGGGTTTTACGGCGTCATCGCGCTGGCCTGGGTCGGCACCCTGGTGGCGGATCTGGTGATCAATAAACCGCTGGGGTTCAGCCCCAGGCACATCGAGTTCAAACGGGCGCACCTTTACGACATCAACCCGGTGGGCGTCGGCGCCATGCTGCTGGCGTCAGCAGTCGGACTGGTGTGCCATAGCGGGGCCCTGGGCGACGTCGCCCAGGCACTGTCCCACTTCCTGACGATCGCCGCGGCCCTGTTGATTGCGCCCCTGATCGCCTGGCGGACCGGCGGCCGCTACTATCTGGCTCGCCCGCCCGTGCGGTTCGATACCGCGGAAGGACTTGTCGTCTGCTGCATTTGCGAGCATCGATTCGAGACGGAGGACATGACCCACTGCCCCGCGTACGACGGCCACATCTGTTCGCTGTGCTGTTCGCTGGACGCTCGCTGTGCCGATTTCTGCAAACCCGGGGCCGGCTACCGGGAGCAGTTCCAGACCTTTTTCGGGCGTTTTCTGCCGTCTTCGCTGATACCGCGGCTCAGCAGCCGCATCGGACACTTCCTGATTCTGCTGTTCGCCATCAACGGCGTCTCCGGCATGCTGCTGTCGCTGATCTACTTCAAGACACCGGTGGACAGTGCCGCGGCTGCGCTTTTGCTCTCGGCCACGCTCTGGAAGGTGTTCTTCATCCTGATCATCGTTACCGGGGTGGTGTGCTGGCTGTTCGTGCTGGCCCACGAGAGCCGGGTCGTTGCGGAGGAGGAATCGCAGCGCCAGACGCGGCTGCTGATGGAAGAGATCGTCGCCCATGAAAAGACCGATAAGGCGCTCCAGCAAGCCAAGGAACACGCCGAAGCCGCCAACGAGGCCAAGAGCCGTTACCTCACCGGCATCAGCCACGAACTGCGCTCGCCTCTCAACGCCATCCTCGGTTACGCCCAATTGCTTGAGAACGACGCCAGCATTCCCGCCAACCGCAAGGACGGACTGGACGTTATCCGCCGCTCCGGCGAATACCTGGCGGACCTGATCGAAGGACTGCTGGATATATCGAAGATCGAGGCGGGCCGGCTGGACCTGCACCGCGACCAGGTCCGCATCGCGATGCTGATGGACCAACTGGTGCACATGTTCCGGCTGCAGGCCCGGGAAAAGGGGCTGCATTTCAGCTACCAGGGGCCGCGCCATCTCCCGGAATTCGTCAGTACCGACGAAAAGCGGCTGCGCCAGATCCTCATCAACCTGCTGTCCAACGCCATCAAGTACACCGACCGGGGCGACGTCACCTTCTCACTGCGCTATCGCAGCCAGGTGGCGGAATTCGAGGTTCGCGATACCGGTGAAGGGATTGCCGAGAGCGATATCGAACGCATCTTCCGACCCTTCGAGCGCGTCCGCACGGCCGGCCTGAACCGCGCCGGAACCGGGCTGGGGCTGACCATCACCCGTCTCCTGACGGAAATCATGGGCGGCGACATCAGCGTCACGAGCACGCCGGGTCAGGGCAGCGTGTTCAAGGTCAGCCTGATGCTCTCCAGTATCGACCGCCCTCGCCCCGAATCCATCACCGTACCCACCCGGACCATCTTCGGCTACGAAGGGCCGGCGCGTCGCATCGCCGTGATCGACGACGAATCGTCCCATCGCACGTTGATCCGGGCCATGCTCGCGCCGCTCGGTTTCGAGATCCTGGAGATCGACAATTCCCTGTCCGCGATGCAGATGATTGAACGGAAGCAGCCGGACCTGGTGCTGCTGGATATCTCAATGCCCGGCTTCACCGGCTGGGAGATCCTCGACCAGATTCGCGGCGCCCGTCTGAAACTGCCGGTGGTGATGGTGTCCGCCGACGCCAGCGAGGGACGCCACCGCCTGCAAACGACCCCGCTGTATGACGGTTACATCGTCAAGCCGGTGCGTCTGAACCTCCTGCTCGACCGCATCGGAGAGCTCCTGAAGCTGTCATGGCGATATGAAGCCGACGACATTGTGGCCACCGACGACACGACGTCTTGCCCGTCGATAGACGCCCTGCCCGATCCGGTTCACCGGGAACGGCTGCTGGAGCTGGCGTCTATCGGCCACCGGAAGGGATTACTGGAAGCGCTGCACAGTCTGCGCCTGCATGGAGATGCAGAAACCCCTGTGCTCGATCACCTGACCGAGCTCACCGAGAATTTCCGTTTTGAGGAAATTATCTCCCTGCTACAGGTAACCCGTGATGAATGCTGCTAGTGACAAACGCACTACCGTGCTGGTCGTCGATGATGCGGTGGACAGCATCCGCATGATCAACGACGTTCTGGAAGAAGCCGGCATGACGGTGCTGGTGGCTCTGGAAGGCCACCAGGCCCTGACCATTACCCGCAACATCGCCCCGGACGTCATCCTGCTTGATGCCATCATGCCCAACATGGACGGCTTCGAGACCTGCCGCCGCCTCAAGGAACGCGCCGAGCTCCACGACGTCCCCATCATCTTCATGACCGGTCTCAGCGATACCGAACACGTGGTGATGGGGCTGAAATCCGGCGGTGTCGACTACGTCACCAAACCCATCAACGCCAGTGAACTGATAGCCCGGATGAACGTTCACCTGGCCAACGCCCGCCTGGCCCGCAGCGCCCGTTCAGCGCTCGATCACGCCGGTCAGAACCTGCTGGCCGTGGACCGGGACGGCCGCCAGCTCTGGGCCACGCCAGCCGTCCAGCAGCGCCTGCAGGCAGCCGGCGCGCTGGACCCGGACTCCGAAGCGCGCATCAGCGCCAGCCTGCGCAACTGGTTCGAGCATCGTCCGCAGAGCGGGCACAGCCTTCCGCTGGAGGGGCTGACCGAGCCTCTGGGCGTTGAATTGCTGGCGCACATCGACGCGTCCGACTACCTCCTGCGCCTGACTCACCTGCGCGACGACGATCAGTCGACGGAGGCTCTGCGGAAGCGCTTCGGCCTGACGGCAAGGGAAGCCGACGTTCTGCTCTGGATCGCCAACGGCAAGACCAACAGGGAAATCGGCCAGATCCTTGAGATGAGCCCGCGCACCGTCAACAAACACCTGGAACAGGTCTTCCGCAAGCAGGGTGTCGAGAACCGGACCTCCGCAGCCGCTGCTGCGATTCGCTGCCTGGGCCGGATCTAGCCGGGTCAATCTCTCCGCAATGTGCAAAACTACAATAAGACGAGTAGCGTAAAGTGAGGCCTCCTGGCCGCGGCTGCACACAGACGGAGAAAACCCATGGACCAAGACGCCATGACCGACCTGGTTCGAGGTGGATGGATGCTGTTCAGCGGCGGATTCCTGCTGCTGTTGGCGGTCGTGGTTTTGGTCATGGTCAACCGTCACATGAAACGCTCGCGGGATGAGATGGACCGCCTGGACCACCGCATCGGCACACTCTGGCAAGAGCTGGACAGTCGCCGGCAGGAGCCCGCCGATCCAGAAGACCATCCGAGGCTGACAACCGGCACCCACACCGCCGGGTCCGACTCGCCGGAGAAGGTGGCCGCCGAGCGGGCCGTCTACGAGCGCATCTGGCCCACCATCTGGACGTTGCACGAAAAGGTCGGCGCCTTCCTGCGAGCTGTCGAACATCAGGACAGCAACAACAACGATAATCGCCTGGCCGCCCGACAGGCCGCCCTTGATCTGCGAGGCGAAGCCAACCAGTTGCGGCCGTTCCTTGACGAAACGGTGGATCAACTCGTCCATCAACTGCTGGACGTGGAGATCAAGGCGCACCTGGCCGCCTGTCAGTTCCTGGACAACCGTCAGGCGCAGCTGGGAACGGACTCATCCGCCGATATTGCGCGGGACGGGTACCGCCAACAGTGGCATCTCCACCATGATAACGAGGCCAAGGAGATCCTGGGACATCTGGTCCACGCCATTCGACGCCGCACGCTTTCCTAGGTCAATTCACTGACCTGCTACGTCTCCCCGTCAGCGCCGACGCTTGCGGGCTGCTGAACGGATGGCCGCCGACCAGGCGCGCCCGCCCCAATCCCGCATGGCATCGATATCGTCAAAAACCTCCTCCGGAGCCTCCCGGTATGAGAGGGCGACATCGCGCCCGGCGCGTTGATAGGTGAAAGGCATCAGTCCAGCCTCGACAAAGGCCGCTTCGGTCTCTGAATCGACTTTGAAGTAGAGCGCGCGGTCGGCAATCAGGCCAATCATCAGGCCCTCCAGAAACAGCCCGGCGCCGCCGAACATTCGGCGATGGGTCACCGGCCCAACCGACTGCATCAGCTCCAGGACAAAGCGAGTGAACTCAGCGTCATCGTTTTGCCTCATGGCAAATCCCTTCCGGCATTTGCCGGGAATTATCCGTCAATATTTTGTCTAAAACGAACATAGTCGAGGCGATACCACCCGCTGACTGACGTAAAATGCTGTATTCCGTCGAGTTATCGACAGTGGCACGGAGTCTGCTTCTACGGCGCTAAATCCTTGAGAGTATGCAGTATGCCCCCTCGCCCTTCCTCACAGACAGCGACCAGCCAGCGCCGGGAGCAGGCCCTGGCCGATCTTGAACGTCTGAGCCGTCAGTGGCAGAGCGACAATGATCCCTTCACCCGCCTGGGGCGTCGCCTGTCGACGACCCTTGAACTGAAGCAGCTGATTGCGATCTTTGCCGAGGAGCTGGCGTCGGTGATTCCCTATGACAGCCTGACATACCAGCATCGCCTCGAGGATCTGCCCATTGAGGTGGCCTTCGGTCGCGGCGGCAACCATAAGTGCGAATACCGGCTGAACCTTGAAGGCCAGGACTACGGCTTACTGCGAATTTTCCGCCGCATGCGCTTTGCCGAACAGGAGCTGACCGTCATCGAACAGTTACTGGGCAGTGCGATCTTCGCTATCCGTAATGCATGCCAGTTCGAAACCGTGCGCCGGGCCGCCCTCACCGATGTCGTGACAGGCGTTCCCAACAAGCGTGCCTTCGAAGACGCTTTGCGTCGGGAAACGTGCCTTGCCGAGCGCCATGGTACGCATTGCGCATTGATTCTATGCGACCTGGATCACTTTAAACGGGTCAACGACACGCACGGCCACCAGGTGGGTGACCAGATTCTGCGCATCGCCGCGCTGGCGATTCAGGATGCCACACGGCGAACGGATGCGGTCTTCCGCATCGGCGGCGAGGAGTTCGGCATTCTGTTGCCGCACGTCGGTGACAGGGAGTGTGAACTGGTGGCAGAGCGGATTCGCCAGACGATATCGGACATCACGCTGGACGCCCACAACGAAACGGTCCGCGTGACGGCAAGCGCCGGATACGGTCTGCAAAACAGTGGAGAAACCGCCGACAGCTGGTTCCGCCGCACCGACCAGGCGCTCTATCGCGCCAAGTCGGAAGGCCGCAACTGCACTCGGGCGGCGGCCACTGCGACCATCACCGGACGAACGGAGCCAGACGGCAGCAGCCGCCTCAGCTCGTCCTGAGTTTCTGAGAGCGGGAGCCCCTGATCAGCGCTTACCGTGATCCCGGGGCCTGGAACGTGGTCCACCCCGGCGCTGGGCTTTATCGGGGCCAGCGGCGGATTTTTCCTGCGGACGCGTTGATATCGCGCCCTTGCGAAAACCACCCGGCTTGCGCGGGGCTTTCTTGCGCTGCTGTCGCCGATGGGCCGCGGCCTCCCCCGGGGTCTTGGCCGGAAGCGCCAGCGGATCCAGCCCTACCTGTCGGCTCAGCGCATCAACGCCCCGCTGATCCATCTCTTCCCAGCGCCCCATGCTGAGACGGCTTGGCAACATGGCTGGACCGAAGCGAACGCGCTTGAGTCGACTGACCTTCACGCCCTGGGATTCCCACAGACGCCGCACCTCGCGGTTACGCCCTTCGAACAGGGTGACGTGAAACCAGTGGTTCATGCCGGAACCACCGCCGCTACTGATGTCGGAGAAGCGGGCCATACCATCTTCCAGCAATACGCCTTCCTGCAATCTCTCGGTCATGGCCTCGTCGACCTCGCCGAAGATACGCACCGCGTACTCACGATCCACTTCATAGGACGGGTGCATCAGACGATTGGCCAGCTCACCATCGGTCGTGAACAGCATCAGCCCCGTCGTATTGATATCAAGCCGGCCAATGGCGATCCAGCGCTGGTCTTTGAGCCGCGGCAGGCGATCGAAAACCGTCGGTCTCCCTTCCGGGTCGTTGCGGGTCGTTACTTCCCCCTCCGGCTTGTTGTACATCAGCACACGCCGTACCGGAGCCTGGGCCGCCTCGATACTGACCGGCTTACCGTCCAGGTAGATCGCGTCGTTCACCGTGACCTTCTGGCCCGGTACCGCCACGTCTTTGTTGACCGTGATGCGCCCCTGCTCGATCCATGCTTCCACCTCACGGCGCGAGCCGACGCCTGCGCGGGAGAGGACTTTCTGCAAACGCTCCGGTGGCAGTGCCTGGCGCGTTGGCTGGTGTTTGGATGAGCCCGGACGAGATGAACGGTCCGGCCGTGAGTCGCCTTTTTGCGACATGAAAGATTCCTTCAAGCGTTACGGGATCGATACGTTGTCTTGCGTGCAAGTCTGTCACGCAATCAGTGTAGCGTCCCGGAAATGGATTCGTTGTGGTCGTCATCACCGGAAGCGCTCCGGTCATCGTCGTTCGCGTCCCCGGAAGCATCGAACGGGATCTCCGCCTGGATCTTCTGTTCGATCTCTCGCCCGATTTCCTCCAGGTCGCGGATCTCGGACAGCGGCGGTAACTGCTCCAGGGACTTCATGTTGAAGTAGTCAAGGAACTGCCGGGTCGTGGCGTACATGGCCGGGCGTCCTGGCACGTCTTTATGGCCGACAACACGGACCCATTCTCGTTCCATAAGCGTGCGGATGATATTGCTGCTAACCGTGACACCCCGGATGTCCTCAATTTCGCCACGGGTGATTGGCTGGCGATAGGCAATCAGGGCCAGCGTTTCCAGCAGGGCGCGGGAATAACGCTGCGGCTTTTCCTCAAACAGCCGCCCCACCCAGCGGGCGTAGTCCTCGCGAATCTGCAGGCGATAGCCGCTCGCCACTTTACGCAGCTCGTAACTGCGCGATTCGCAGGCCTGTTCCAGTTGGCTCAGCGCGTGCTCCATCACCTGGCGGGCGGGACGTTCGTCCTCGCCGAAAAGCTCCCGCAGCTGATCCAGGCTCAGGGGCTTGGCAGCGGCCAGCAGTGCCGCCTCGATGATGTTCTGGATACGGTGTATCTGTTCTTCGTTCATGACGTTTCTGCCAATCAGTTGGCGGCCCGGGCACGGACATGGATCGAGCCGAGAACTTCCGCCTGGACCACTTCGATGAGCTGCTCCTTGACCAGCTCCAGCGTGGCCAGGAACGTCACCACGACACCCAGCCGCCCTTCTTCGATCGTAAACAGGCTTTCGAACGTGACGAAGCGGTCGTCGGTGAGCCGCGACAGGATGTGCGACATGCGCTCCCGTGTCGACAGTCTCTCCTTTTCCACCTGGTGACTGGTGAAAAGATCGGCACGACGCAGCACGTCCCGAAGCGCCAGCAGCATGTCCTTGAGGTCGACGTCGGGGTGCACCTGGCTGTCGGGCAGTCGTGGCAGCGAGGCGGACGACGCAAAGTGCTCACGTTCCATCCGCGGCAGTTCATCCAGGTCTTCAGCCGCCTTCTTGAAGCGCTCGTATTGCTGCAGTCGCCGGATCAGCTCAGCACGCGGATCGAGCTCCTCCTCTTCCTCACTCTCCTGCCGAGGCAGCAACATGCGCGATTTGATCTCGGCCAGGGTCGCGGCCATCACCAGATATTCGGCCGCCAGCTCGAAACGCATGGATTCGGCGACGTTGATGTACTCCATATACTGGCGCGTGATCTCGCTGACATCGATATCCAGGATATCCATGTTCTGACGCCGGATCAGGTAAAGCAGCAGATCAAGGGGGCCCTCGAAGGCCTCCAGGAAGACCGCAAGCGCGTCCGGTGGGATATAAAGATCCTGTGGCAGCTCCTTGACGGGATTCCCGAGCACTCGGGCAATCGCGTCTACATCCGCAGACGCGGCTTCAGCGGCGCTTTCCGATGGCGGAGCCTGCTCGTCCGCCTGCGGCATTGGCTGATCGTCAGTCATCCCGGCTTCCTGTCACGGCACCCTGCATCATCAGCGGTAGGACAGCCCCATGGCGTGGCGCACCTCATCCAGGGTTTCACGGGCGGCATCCCGCGCGCGCTCACAGCCTTCTTCGATGATCGAGCGAATCAACTCCGGATTCTGTTCGTATTCCCGCGCCCGCTCGTGCAGCGGTCGCTGTTCCTCAACGATGGCGTCGATCAACGGTTTCTTGCAGTCCAGGCAGCCGATGCCGGCGCTGCGACAACCGTGCTGGACCCATTCCTTGGTCTGATCGTCGGAGTAAACCTTGTGAAGTCCCCAGACCGGGCACTTTTCCGGCTCCCCCGGATCGGTGCGACGAACCCGCTGGGGATCGGTCTGCATCACACGGACTTTCTGGGCAACGGCGTCCGGCTCTTCCCGAAGACCGATGGTGTTCTGATAGGACTTGGACATCTTCTGTCCATCCAGCCCCGGCATTTTGGAATCCGGTGTCAGCAGCGGCTGGGGTTCCGGCAGGATGACCTTGCCGCCGCCCTCGATATAGCCATACAGCCGTTCGCTGTCTCCCATGGAGATGTTCTGCTGTTCCTTGAGCAGCGCCCGCGCGCGGTCGAGGGCCTCGGCGTCGCCCTCTTCCTGGTACTTGCGCTTGAGCGAACGGTACAGCTTGGCGTTCTTCTTGCCCATCTTGGTGATGGCGGCTTCCGCCTGCTCTTCAAAACCCGGCTCACGTCCATAGATGTGGTTGAAGCGACGGGCAATCTCCCGAGTGATTTCCACGTGGGAAACCTGGTCGGCGCCAACCGGCACGCGGCCGGCCCGGTACAGCAGGATGTCGGCGCTCTGCAGCAGCGGGTAACCCAGGAAGCCGTACGTCGCGAGATCTTTCTCGCGCAGCTTCTCCTGCTGGTCCTTGTAGGTGGGAATGCGCTCGAGCCAACCCAGCGGGGTAATCATGGACAGCAGCAGGTGCAACTCCGCGTGCTCCGGTACCTTGGACTGGATGAAGATCGTCGCCGAACCCGGGTTGACCCCGGCCGCCAGCCAGTCGACCACCATATCCCAGACGCTGGCCTCAATGCCGCGCGTGTCGTCGTACTGGGTGGTCAACGCGTGCCAGTCGGCGATGAAAAAGAAACATTCGAATTCATGCTGGAGTTTCACCCAGTTCTTGAGCACACCGTGGTAGTGGCCAAGATGCAGTTTTCCGGTGGGACGCATACCAGACAGCACGCGCTGCTGGGGATCTACAGAACTCAAAGCATGAACTCCTTAATGGGAACTGGAACACTCAAACACCGTTTCGCAACGGCGAATAATCTCAGTCGGTCGATATCCTCGCCCAGGATTATAACTGATGAACCGGGCAGGTTAACGCTAAAAACCGGATTGTGACAGCAATCGCGCCGAAACCGGTCATTCTGAAACGAAAAAACCCCTGCTTTCTCCAGAGGGAGAAAACAGGGGCTTGGAGGTTCAGGCCTGCGCCCTTACCAGCCAGTGACCTCTTTCAGAGCCTGGCCGATTTCAGCCAGACTGCGAACGGTCTTGACGCCAGCGCTTTCCAGAGCGGCGAACTTGTCGTCCGCGGTGCCCTTACCACCGGCGATGATCGCACCGGCGTGGCCCATACGCTTGCCCGGAGGCGCCGTCACACCGGCGATGTAGGACACGACTGGCTTGGTCACGTTGTCCTTGATGAAGGCTGCGGCTTCTTCCTCAGCGGTACCACCGATCTCACCGATCATCACGATGGCCTGCGTCTCAGGATCGTCCTGCAGCAGCTTCAGGATATCGATGAAGTTGGAACCCGGGATCGGGTCACCGCCGATACCGATACAGGTGGACTGACCGTAGCCGAAGTCAGTGGTCTGCTTGACCGCTTCGTAAGTCAGGGTACCGGAACGGGATACGATGCCGACCTTGCCTTTCTTGTGGATGTGACCCGGCATGATGCCGATCTTGCACTCGTCCGGAGTGATCACGCCCGGGCAGTTCGGGCCAATCATGCGAACGCCTTTACGATCGACGTACTCTTTCGCGTAGAGCATGTCGATGGTCGGGATGCCCTCGGTGATGCAGACGATCAGCTCAAGGCCGGCGTCTGCCGCTTCGATGATGGCATCCTTACAGAACGGCGCCGGAACGTAGATCACGGTCGCCTGGGCGCCAGTAGCTTCAACCGCTTCGCGAACGGTGTTGAAGACCGGCAGACCCAGGTGCTCGGTGCCACCTTTGCCCGGAGAAACACCGCCCACCATCTGGGTGCCGTACTCAAGCGCCTGCTCGGAGTGGAAGGTGCCTTGTGAGCCAGTGAAACCCTGGCAGATCACTTTGGTGTCTTTGTTGATCAGGACGCTCATTACTTACCTCCCGCGGCTTTTACGACTTGCTGTGCAGCATCCGTCAGACTGGTAGCCGGGATGATGTTCAGGCCACTGTCTGCCAGTACTTTGGAACCCAGTTCGGCATTGTTGCCTTCCAGGCGAACCACGACAGGAACTTTGACGCCCACTTCCTTAACGGCACCGATGATGCCTTCCGCGATCATGTCGCAACGGACGATACCGCCGAAGATGTTGACCAGAACCGCCTTAACGGCATCGTCAGACAGGATGATCTTGAACGCTTCGGTAACGCGCTCTTTGGTGGCACCGCCACCGACGTCAAGGAAGTTCGCCGGTTGACCGCCGTTCAGCTTGACGATGTCCATGGTGCCCATGGCCAGGCCAGCACCGTTAACCATGCAGCCGATGTTGCCTTCCAGAGCGACGTAGTTCAGCTCCCATTTCGCGGCATCTGCTTCGCGCTGATCTTCCTGGGAAGGATCGTGCATCTCGCGGATCTGCGGCTGACGGTACAGGGCGTTGCCGTCAACGCCAATCTTCGCGTCCAGGCAGTGCAGGTTGCCTGCCGGCGTGATGACCAGCGGGTTGATTTCCAGCAGGGCCAGATCCTTGTCTTCGAACAGCTTGGCCAGACCCAGGAAGATCTTGACGAACTGCTTGATCTGGTCGCCTTTCAGGCCCAGTTTGAAAGCCAGCTCACGACCCTGGTACGGCTGCGCACCGACCAGCGGGTCGACTTCTGCCTTCAGGATTTTTTCCGGGGTTTCCTCGGCAACCTTCTCGATCTCGACACCGCCTTCGGTGGAGGCCATGAAAACGATCCGACGGCTGCCACGGTCAACGACCGCACCCAGGTACAGTTCCTGGTCGATGTCGGTCAGATCTTCAACCAGGATCTTGGCGACCGGCTGACCGTTCTCGTCAGTCTGGTAGGTCACCAGATTGCGGCCCAGCCAGTACTCCGCGAATTCACGGATTTCGTCCTTGCTGCTGACCAGCTTGACGCCGCCAGCCTTGCCGCGACCACCAGCGTGAACCTGGGCCTTCACAACCCAGCGCTCACCGCCAATCTCAGCAGCTGCAGCCACTGCGTCCTGCGGAGTATCGCAGGCGATACCTTTGGAAACCGGCAGGCCATATTCA
Organism: Marinobacter sp. JSM 1782161; assembly: GCF_011421605.1. Taxonomy (NCBI): domain Bacteria; kingdom Pseudomonadati; phylum Pseudomonadota; class Gammaproteobacteria; order Pseudomonadales; family Marinobacteraceae; genus Marinobacter; species Marinobacter sp. JSM 1782161. Next base: position 430,788 of record NZ_WSSA01000002.1, on the reverse strand, counting down.
GCGAATAGCTGCTTGCCCTGATATTCGTGCAAATTCATAACGTTGTCCCACTCTTATATGGAATAAACCACGGAAGAAAGAACCGACTGCCTTGACGCCCACGGCGTACAGCGGCCCGGTCTCTCCCTTTGGGATTGGAACCCGCGTAAAGCGAATTCGTTGTAAGCACTCCGGACGAGCGCGAGAAGCCGGAAACCCGCCCCTCATGGACCGACGTTCAGACGCGTTTTCCTTCAACCGAAAGACAACCGACTGAACCGGAAACGCTTGTCCGTATCGTGGTGCTCCGTTGTTCCCCTCTCGTCTTTATTGTTACAAGGAGGGCCGGATAAACCGGCCCTGCCCCTTATTATTTTTTCTTGCGCTTGCTAGCGACGTGAATCGCGCCGCTTCCCGCTGCAAGTGCGGCCTCGTGCACAGACTCGGACAGAGTCGGATGCGCGAAACAGGTCAGCGCGAGATCTTCCGCGCTGGAACCGAATTCCATGGCAATCACGCCCTGGGCGACCAGCTCGGACGCCTGCGGACCGGTGACATGGAAACCGAGAATGCGATCGGTCTTCTCGTCGGCGATGATCTTGACCATGCCGGTGGCTGCGTTGGCCGCCATGGCACGACCGTTGGCCGCGAACGGGAAGGTGCCGACCTTGTAGGCTTCACCTTCGGCCTTCAGCTGCTCTTCGGTCTTGCCGACCCAGGCTACTTCCGGGAAGGTGTAGATCACGTTCGGGATGCAGTCGTAGTTGACTTGCGGCTTGTGGCCGGCGATGCGCTCAACCACCATGATGCCCTCTTCCGACGCTTTATGCGCCAGCATCGGACCGCGAACCACGTCGCCGATGGCGAAAACGCCCGGCGCATCGGTCTGGCAGTTGTCATCAACAAAGATGAAACCACGCTCGTCCAGGTTCACACCGCTGTCGGCGGCCAGCAGGTTGTCCGTATTCGGACGACGGCCCACCGCGACGATCAGCTTGTCGAACTTCTGCTCCTGCTCGCCCTTGGCGTCCTCGTAGGTCACGTTGACCAGGTTACGCTTGACGGAGGTGCCGGTGACGCGTGCCTTCAACTTGATGTCCAGGCCCTGCTTCTTGAACTGCTTCTGGGCATCCTTCGCGACCTGCTGGTCTACAGCCGGCAGGAAAGTGTCCAGAGCTTCCAGAACCGTGACTTCGGAACCCAGGCGCGACCAGACGCTGCCCAGCTCCAGGCCGATGACACCCGCACCGATGACGCCCAGACGCTTGGGCACTTCATCGAATTCCAGGGCGCCTTCGGAGTCCACGATGAAACCTTCGGTCATCGGGGCCGGCGGGATCTCGATCGGGTTGGAACCGGTCGCGATGATGACGTTGTCCGCTTCGTAGTTCTTGGTCTTGCCGTCGTTGTCGGTGACTTCCACCTGACGGTTGGCCAGAACCCGGCCACGACCGTGGATCGGGGTCACGCCATTGGCCTTGAACAGCTGGGCAATGCCGCCGGTCAGCTGCTTCACGATGCCGTCCTTGCGCTCCATCATCTTGGCGATGTTGATGCTCGGGTCCTTGACCTCGATGCCCTGATCGGCGAAGTCGTGGCTGGCTTCCTCAAACTTGTGGGAGATCTCCAGCAGCGCCTTGGACGGGATACAACCCACGTTCAGACAGGTACCACCCAGCACCTGGCTCTTACCGTCCTTGGAAGTCCAGTTCTCAACACACGCGACGTTCATGCCCAGCTGGGCCGCCTTGATCGCGGCAACGTAGCCCCCGGGGCCCGCACCGATGACGATTACATCGAACTTATCTGCCATTTTCTATCCTGTATCTCTGATGTGTTGATTAACCGGTTCAGACGTCCAGCAGGATCCGCGCCGGATCTTCGAGCATTTCCTTGATGGCGACCAGGAACTGAACCGCTTCCTTGCCGTCGATCATGCGGTGGTCGTATGACAGCGCCAGGTACATCATCGGCAGGATTTCCACCTGGCCGTTAACGGCCATCGGACGCTCCTGGATCTTGTGCATGCCCAGGATAGCGGTCTGCGGCGGGTTCAGGATCGGCGTGGAAATCAGCGAGCCGAAGATACCGCCGTTGGTGATGGTGAAGGTGCCGCCCGTCATGTCTTCGATACCCAGCTTGCCATCGCGGGCCTTGGTACCGTACTCGATGATGGTCTTCTCGATATCCGCCAGGCCCAGCCCGTCGACATCGCGTACCACCGGGACCACCAGACCGCGATCGGTGGACACGGCAACGCCGATATCCTGGTAACCGTGATAGACCATGTCGTTTCCGTCGATGGAGGCGTTCACCGCCGGGAAACGTTTGAGGGCTTCGGTGGCCGCCTTGGCGAAGAAGGACATGAAACCCAGCTTGACGCCATGGCGCTTCTCGAAGGTTTCCTTGTACTGCTTACGCAGTTCCATCACCGGCTTCATGTTGACTTCGTTGAAAGTCGTCAGCATGGCGGCGCTCTGCTGCGCATTCACCAGACGCTTGGCGATGCTGGCACGCAGACGGGTCATCGGAACACGCTTCTCGGGACGCTCGCCCGGGGCCACGTCAGCGGCCGGTGCTGCGGTCGCCGCCGGTGCTGCTGCCGGCTTGCTGCCGGAATCGATGTGCTTCTGCACGTCTTCCTTGGTCACTCGGCCATCTTTACCGGTGCCCTGCACGGCATTGGGATCAACGCCATTTTCGTCCGCCAGCTTACGGGCGGCCGGGCTCAGGATCGCCTCGCCACCGGCCGGCTTGCTTTCGGCTTCTGCCTTCGGCGCCTCGGCCTTGCTCTCTTCTTCCGCCGGTTTGGCTGCCGGTGCACTGCCGGCCGCGCCTTCCTTGAACTTGCCGACGACTTCGCCGCTTTCGACGGTGTCGCCCTCGCCCTTGACGATTTCCTCGATCACGCCGTCCGCCGGCGCAACCACTTCGAGGACGACCTTGTCGGTCTCGATATCGACGATCAGTTCGTCACGTTCAACGGCTTCGCCCGGCTGCTTGTGCCACGTTGCAACCGTGCCCTCAGCGACGGATTCTGGAAATACGGGAGCTTTAATTTCAGTTGACATCTCGGATCCTTAAATTCGGTAACTCGTCAAACTTCGAACGCGTCGTTAACCAGTTTTTTCTGCTCTTCAATGTGTACCGAGAGGTGCCCGCACGCAGGTGCGGCAGAGGCATCCCGACCCGCATACTGAAGATACAGTTTCGGATTATGGCGGTGGAGCGCCTGGCGCATATGGTGCTGGCTGGAGTACCAAGCGCCCTGGTTCATCGGCTCTTCCTGACACCAGACCGCATGAGTCAGCTTGGTGTAAGGCTTGAGCACCTCGTCCAGGTCGTCGGCCGGGAACGGGTACAGCTGCTCCAGTCGGACGATGGCCACATCGTCACGGCCTTCTGCCTTCTTTTTCTCCAGCAGGTCGAAATAGACCTTGCCACTACAGAGAATCAGGCGCCGGGCCTTCTTGGGATCAGTCGGTTCCTTCTCCGGCAGAACGGTCTGGAACGTGCCCTGGGTCAGGTCATCCAGGCCGGAGGTCGCTTCCTTGTGACGCAGCAGACTCTTCGGCGTGATCGCGACGAGCGGCTTACGCAGCGGGCGCTTCACCTGGCGGCGCAGCATGTGGAAGACCTGGGCCGGCGTGGTCGGGACACAGACCTGGATATTGTGCTCGGCACACAGCTGCAGGTAACGCTCCAGGCGCGCCGAGCTGTGTTCCGGCCCCTGACCTTCGTAACCGTGCGGCAGCAGCAGTGTCAGGCCACACAGACGGCCCCACTTGTGCTCGCCACTGGTCAGGAACTGGTCGATCACCACCTGGGCACCGTTGGCAAAGTCGCCAAACTGAGCCTCCCAGACGATCAGCGCGTCCGGTTTGGTGGTGGAATAACCATATTCAAACGCCATGGCGGCTTCTTCGGAGAGCAGCGAGTCGTAAAGCTCGAACTTCGGCTGCTTCTCGGACAGGTCCGCCAACGGAATATGAACGTCGCCGTTCTTCTGGTTATGCAGCACGGCATGACGGTGCGAGAAGGTACCACGCCCAACATCCTGACCGGTCAGGCGGATCGGGTGGCCTTCGTTAAGCAGCGTTGCGTACGCCATGACCTCGCCATAGCCCCAGTTAATCGGCAGGGCGCCCTGGGTCATCTTGTTGCGGTCATCGACGATCTTGGACACCTGGCGCTGGACCGCAAAGCCTTCCGGCAGCTGGCCCATCTTCTTGCCCAGACGCTGGATGGTGCGCAGGCCGACACTGGTCTTGCAGCGCGCGGTCCACTCGTGACCCAGGTACGGCTGCCAGTCGACGTAGAGCTCCTTGTTCGGCTCCTTGACCAGGGACTTGACCACGTGATCGCCCTTGTCGAGCGCGTCGCGGTACTCCAGTTCCATGCTCTTGGCTTCGTCTTCGGCAATAAGACCGGCGGACAGCAATTGCTGGGCGTAGAGATCGCGAGTGGTCTTGTGCTTGCGGATCTTGTCGTACATGACCGGCTGGGTCGCAGACGGTTCATCGGCCTCGTTATGGCCGCGACGACGATAGCAGACCAGATCGATGACCACGTCCCGCTTGAATTCGTTGCGGTAGTCCATGGCCATCTGGGTGGCAAACATGACCGCCTCGGGATCGTCACCGTTAACGTGCAGGATCGGAGCCTGAACCATCTTGGCCACGTCGGTGCAGTATTCGGTGGAACGGGCGTCTTCCTGCTTGCTGGTGGTGAAACCAACCTGGTTGTTGATGACGATGTGAATGGTACCGCCCACACCGTAGCCCCGGGTCTGGGACATCTGGAAGGTTTCCATCACCACGCCCTGACCGGCGAACGCCGCGTCACCGTGCATGATGATCGGCACAACCTGGGTGCCGTCCGGATCCTCACGGCGTGTCTGACGGGCCCGTACGGAGCCTTCGACAACCGGAGAGACGATTTCCAGATGCGACGGATTGAAGGCCAGCGCCAGATGCACTTCGCCGCCCTCAGTCATCACGTTGGACGAGAAGCCCTGGTGGTATTTCACGTCACCGGAGCCGACGTCCGCCAGCTTCTTGCCCTCGAACTCGTCGAACAGCTCTCGCGGGTTCTTGCCCAGCGTGTTGACCAGAACGTTGAGACGGCCGCGGTGAGCCATCCCGATGACAATTTCCTTGGCGCCGTAGCTACCGGCACGCTGGATCAGCTCGTCGACGCACGGAATCAGTGTCTCGCCGCCTTCCAGGCCGAAGCGCTTGACACCCGGGTAGCGGGAGCCCAGATACTTCTCCAGCCCCTCGGCAGCGGTCAGGCGCTCAAGGATGTGCTTGCGGGTCTTGGCTTCGTACTCCGGACGCGAACGCACCGGCTCCATGCGCTGCTGGAACCAGCGCTTGATGCGCGTGTCCACGACATGCATGTATTCCGCGCCAATGCTGCCGCAATAGGTCTGGTTCAGACCGTCGACGATGTCGCGCAGCTTCATGGTTTCCGCGCCGAAGTTCAGGGAACCGGTCTGGAATTCCAGCTCCATGTCAGCATCGCTCAGATCGTGGAAACCAATTTCCAGATCTTCCACCGGCTGTCGTTCCCAGACCCCCAGGGGATCGAGCTGGGCTTGCTGGTGACCGCGGAAGCGGTAGGCGTTGATCAGCTGAAGGACACGGATTTGCTTACGGTCGGCATCGGAGGTTGCCGAAGCAGGAACACCACCCAGGGCCAGGCGACGTTGATTGCGGGAGATATGCTCAAACTGTTCGCGGATCGCGTTGTGGGAGACGTCCCTCCCCGGGGAGCCTTCAACACGGGGCAGTTTGTCGAAATAGTTACGCCATTCCTCAGGAATCGCATTGGGATCGGTTAGATAAGTTTCAAAAAGCTCTTCAACATAGGTCAGATTCCCGCCCTGCAGGTGGGATGTCTGCCATAACTGCTCCATGACGCTTTCATGCATTTTGAATAGCTCACCTCGGACTGGAGCGGGGAGCAACCCAGGGATGGCAACGGGCAAAAACAGTCACCCTACAAATTGAAGGCTGATGGCTGCTGCCACCACAGAGATCGCACGGAATTATTCCGTTCCCCGGTGGTTAAACTCAGCAAAGCCGCTCAGAGGGCAGTGACGCCCACGTCACGGCTTCCGTAGTCTGCCTCCCCTACCCGGCGTTGAGTATTAGCCATTGGTTTGAGCCATCAGTTTGGCAAAACCCAATAGCGGGGAAGGCCGAAATTATCAGAACAGTATAGTGCCTAAGTCAGTCTCTGCAGATCAGGTGGCCCGCTGAAGCAGAAGGCTGCGAATATGACCAATCGCCTTGGTCGGATTCAGCCCCTTGGGACACACGCTGACGCAGTTCATGATGCCACGGCACCGGAACACACTGAACGGATCGTCGATATTGGCCAGACGCTCTTCCTGGGCCTGGTCGCGACTATCGGCGAGGAACCGATAGGCCTGCAGCAGGCCGGCCGGGCCAACGAACTTGTCCGGATTCCACCAGAAGGACGGACAGGAAGTGGAACAGCATGCACAGAGGATACACTCGTACAGGCCATCCAGCTTCTCCCGCTCTTCCGGGGATTGCAGGCGTTCGATTGCCGGTTCCGGATCATGGTTGATCAGGTACGGCTGGATTTTCTCATACTGCTTGTAGAACAGGCTCATGTCGACCACCAGGTCGCGCATCACCGGCAGACCCGGCAGCGGGCGGATCACAAGCTTGTCCTTCTTGACGACTTCCGAGATCGGGGTGATACAGCCAAGGCCGTTTTTCCCGTTCATGTTGAGGCCGTCGGAACCGCAGACGCCTTCGCGGCAGGAGCGACGATAGGCCAGTGACGGGTCCTTCTCCTTCAGCAGGTTCAGGACATCCAGCACCATCAGATCCTTACCGGCAGGAATTTCCAGTTCAATATCCTGCATGTAAGGCGCATTGTCAGTTTCGGGATTATACCGATATACGCTTACCAACATCTCTGCGTCACCCCCTTAGTAGGTCCGAATCTTCGGCTGGAATGTATCAACCGTTTTCGGCGCGAAGTTCACATCACGCTTACCTACACGCTTCTCGAGCGGGAAGTACAGCGAATGCTTCAGCCAGTTTTCGTCGTCACGCTCGGTAAAGTCGTTCCGCGCGTGGGCGCCGCGACTTTCCTTACGCTCGATGGCTGAAACCGCGGTGGCATAAGCAACTTCGTACAGGTTGTCCAGTTCAAGCGCCTCGACACGATCAGTGTTGAAGGCATTGCTGCGATCGGTCAGCTTGGTGTTGCGAACCCGCTCGCCAAGCTCATCCAGCTTCTTGAGACCTTTTTCCATGCTCTCGCCGTCGCGGAAGACGCCGAAGTAAAGCTGCATGGTGCTCTGCAGGTCTTTGCGAACCTCGGCAACACTCTCACCTTCGGTCGTGCTGTTGAGGCGGTCAAGACGAGCCATGGCACGCTTGATTTCCTCTTCGGTCGGCTCGAGGACTTCAGAACCCTCACGCAGCTGCTTCTCGATATGCAGGCCGGCAGCGCGACCAAACACAACCAGGTCCAGCAGCGAGTTGCCGCCCAGACGGTTGGCGCCGTGAACCGACACGCAGGCCGCCTCACCACAGGCAAACAGACCCTCGATGAAGACGTCGTTGCCGTTTTCGTCCTGGCTGATCGCCTGGCCGCCGACGTTAGTCGGGATACCACCCATCATGTAGTGGCAGGTCGGAACAACAGGGATCGGCTCTTTGACCGGATCCACGTGTGCGAAGGTCCGCGACAGCTCACAGATGCCCGGCAGACGCAGATTCAGGGTTTCTTCACCCAGGTGATCCAGCTTCAACAGGACGTGATCCTTGTCGGGCCCCACGCCGCGGCCCTCGAGAATCTCGATGACCATCGAGCGAGCAACCACATCACGACCCGCCAGATCCTTCGCGTTCGGCGCATAGCGCTCCATGAAGCGCTCGCCCTCGGAGTTGATCAGGTAACCACCCTCACCCCGGCAACCTTCGGTCACCAGCGTACCGGCACCGTGAATACCGGTCGGATGGAACTGCCACATCTCCATATCCTGCACCGGGAAACCGGCGCGCAGCGCCATACCGATACCGTCGCCGGTATTGATCAACGCGTTGGTGGTGGAAGCATAAATGCGACCGGCACCGCCTGTCGCCAGTACAGTGGCCTTCGCCTTGATGTAGGCAACTTCACCGGTCTCGATCTCAATGGCGATGACACCAACCACCTGGTTCTTGGCATTCTTGACCAGATCGACCGCGTACCACTCGTTCAGGAAGGTCGTGCCACCCTTGAGGTTGGCTTGGTAAAGCGTATGCAACAGGGCGTGACCGGTACGGTCCGCCGCGGCACAGGTACGCGCCGCCTGACCGCCTTTACCATAGTCTTTGGACTGACCACCGAAGGGACGCTGATAGATACGACCGTTCTCGGTACGGGAGAAAGGCAGCCCCATGTGCTCAAGCTCGAAAACGGCTTGCGGGCCGACCGAACACATGTACTCGATCGCGTCCTGGTCACCGATGTAGTCAGAACCCTTGACGGTGTCATACATGTGCCAGCGCCAATCGTCGTTGGGGTCGGCACTGGCAATGGCGCACGTGATACCGCCCTGGGCGGAGACCGTATGGGAACGGGTCGGGAACACCTTGGTGATACAGGCGGTATTCATGCCCGACTCGGTCAGTTGCAGCGCGGCACGCATGCCGGAGCCACCACCGCCAATGACGATGGCATCATAGGAAATGGTCTTGATATTAGACATGGATTAAAGCCCCCAGAGAATCTGTACACCCCAAACGACATAGACGAACATCACAACACCACAGAAGGCCTGCGCCAGAAAACGCGGTGCGGTCGCCTTGATATAGTCAGTCGTTACGGTCCAGAGCCCAACCCAGGCGTGCGCACCGATAGAAAGGAGCGCCAGAAGGCTGAAAATCCGGAACCAGGTTTGATTGAACAGACCCGCCCAACTGGCGTAATCCACGTTTGTGAACAGGACAAAGCCCAGCAGGAACAGCGTGTAGAGCGCCAGAACGTAGGCCGTGACACGCTGGATCAGCCAGTCGTAAACACCACTGCGACCCAGGTTGGTTACGCTGTTTACCATACCCAAACCCCCGCGAGAACGATCAGAATAACGGAAATAACCACGGTGGCCTTGGCGGCCATACGACCGGACTGGAGCTCTTCGCAGTAGCCCATGTCCATAATCAGGTGCTTGATACCGGCTACCAGATGGTAAAGAAGGGCTGACAGGAGGCCCCAGACAATCAGCTTCGCCAGGAAGCTGTCCAGCAGGTCGCTAACCGCATTGAAGCCACTCTCTCCGGACAGAGACAGTTGCAGCCCGTACAGCATGAACGCAATACCGATAAAGATAATGATTCCGCTGATACGATGCAGGATCGAGGTGATCGCCGGCAATGGGAAATGGAACTTGCTGAGATCGAGATTTACTGGTCGTTTGCTATTCACAGCTCTCTCACACTCTCTTTTTGTCCGATCTACAGGCGTGCAAATTCGGACGGATGGTTGGTCTAGTTAGGTGTTCTTTTGCGACAAGAACATGGAGGGAGAACACGGCGCTGACGAAACGTCGTCATTGGCGTTCCAGACTGGCATGTCCCCGATTCCGGGCTACGGATTATAAGGAGTGCCCCCCTGAATTACAAACGGGCAACCGGGGGAAACCCCACGGCGAGCGGGCAGTTAGAATCAATTCCCACCATAGCTCTTCTTTATTGTTAGGTAGCTAAAATTCGTTGTAAGACAAAGGGCTAATCTCGGAAACTACCTATACAATTATTCCAAACTAGAACTTCCTGCCGATATACATCAAGCCCAAATCCTGTTCCATGCATTGACAACAAAAGCCAAGTCCCTATATTTTGCCGCCACGCTTAAAAACTGTTTAGGGGCCCAATGCGGGGCTCTAACCCGAAATCAGACGGTTTTGCGGAATAACCAAGTAGCGCACACGGCTGCCCCCAAGCAGCCCCTGAACCCTGAACCTATCGGGCGTTCACGGCCGTGACCTGACGGTGTGTTGTTGCAATAATATGCGTTTTCAAGAGAGCAACCGGCGGCGGTCAGGGTGATCCCCTGCCCGGCAGTTCTGCTGCGAAGCTTCCGGAAACCTTTCTAACGCTGGAAATGCTGATATAGGAGAGCACCATGACCGACAAGAAAGCACAGCTTTCGGTGGGTGATAAGTCTATTGAGCTGCCCGTATACGCAGGCACGGAAGGTCCGGACGTAATCGACGTCAGAAGTCTCGTCCAGGAAGGCGTCTTTACCTATGACCCAGGCTTCGTATCGACAGCAGCCTGCGAGTCCAAGATCACCTACATTGACGGTGCCAATGGTGTTCTTCTGCACCGCGGCTATCCCATCGAACAACTCGCCGACAACTCCGATTACCTGGAAGTCTGTTACCTGCTCCTCAACGGCGAGCTGCCCACCGCAGAAGAAAACGCCCGCTTCCGGGATACCGTCAAGCACCACACCATGATCCACGACCAGATGCGTCATTTCTTCAGCGGTTTCCGCCGCGACGCGCATCCCATGGCCATCATGTGCGGCGTGGTCGGCGCCCTGTCGGCCTTCTACCATGACCAGATGGACGTCACCAACCAGGAGCAGCGTGAAATCACCGCCCATCGCCTGGTTGCCAAGATGCCCACCATCGCCGCCTGGTGTTACAAGTACGCCAACGGCCAGCCCTTTATCTACCCGCGCAACGACCTGAATTACGCCGAGAACTTCCTGCAGATGATGTTCGGCAACCCGTGTGAGGAGTACAAGGTCAATCCGGTGCTGGCCAAGGCCATGGACAAGATCTTCATCCTGCACGCCGACCATGAGCAGAACGCCTCCACCTCCACCGTACGCCTGGCGGGTTCCACCGGCGCCAACCCCTACGCCTGCATCGCCTCCGGCATTGCCGCGCTGTGGGGACCGGCTCACGGCGGCGCCAACGAAGCCGTACTGGACATGCTGGCCGAGATCGGTGACGAAGCGAACATCGAGCGATTCATCGCCAAGGCCAAGGACAAGGACGACCCGTTCCGCCTGATGGGCTTCGGCCACCGGGTCTACAAGAACTTCGACCCGCGCGCCAAGGTTATGCGCGAGACCTGTCACGAAGTCCTGTCCGAGCTGGGCCTGGAGAACGATCCACTGCTGCGCATCGCCCAACGTCTGGAGCAGATTGCACTGGAAGACCCCTACTTCGTCGAGCGCAAGCTGTACCCGAACGTGGACTTCTACTCCGGCATCATCCTCAAGGCCATCGGCATCCCGACCTCCATGTTTACGGTCATCTTTGCCATGTCCCGGACCATCGGCTGGTTCTCCCACTGGAACGAAATGGTCAGCGGCGACTACCGCATCGGCCGTCCGCGCCAGCTTTACACCGGCTCATCCAAGCGCGACTATCCTGCAAAGTAAGCACTTTGCCAGGCAACGATCGAAAGGGCTGCACAGTGTGCGGCCCTTTTTCGTTGCACCAAACGTCGCTGCAGCAAAGCGACCGCGCGACCTGCACACCAACGCGATCAATCGATCAGGGAGTCAAGCACTATGCCGTTCAAGGTTACCTTTATTGGACTCGGGGTCATGGGCTATCCGATGGCCGGCCATCTCGCCAGAGGCGGGCACGACGTCACGGTTTTCAATCGCACATCCGCGAAGGCCGAGGCCTGGGCCCGCGACTACACCGGAAAAACCAGCTCCAGCGTGGCCGACGCCGTGCGGGAAGCGGATTTCGTCATGACGTGCGTGGGCGCCGACAAGGATCTGCGGGAAGTCTACCTGGGGCCGGACGGCATCATCGCCAACGCCCCGCCAAAAGCCATCCTGATCGACCACACCACCGTGTCAGCCCAGGTCACCGAGGACGTCGCCCAGGCTGCCCGTGAGCGCGGCCAGTCATTCATCGACGCTCCGGTGTCCGGCGGCCAGCAAGGTGCCGAGAACGGGCAGCTGACGGTCATGTGCGGCGCCGAACAGGCGGCTTTCGACAAAGCGCAGCCGTTGATGGACCTGTACGGCAAGGCGGTGACCCGCATGGGCGAGCCAGGCAAGGGACAGCTCACAAAAATGGTCAACCAGATTGCCATTGCCGGCCTGGTCCAGGGCCTGTCGGAATGCCTGTACTTTGCCGAGAAGTCCGGACTTGACCAACGCCAGGTGATCGACGTCATTTCCAAGGGCGCCGCCCAGTCCTGGCAGATGGAAAACCGCGCCGGAACCATGATCGACGGCCAGTACGATCACGGCTTTGCCGTGAACTGGATGCGAAAGGATCTGAATATCTGCCTGACGGAGGCCCGGGAGCGCGGCGTGACATTGCCCGTCACCGCCCTGGTGGACCAGTTCTACGCCGATGTCCAGAACATGGGCGGCGAGCGCTGGGACACCTCGAGCCTGCTGGCACGACTGCGCAAACTGGGCGGTCTGGACTAGCATCCCATCGCAGCTTCGGGCAAAAGCAGACAAAAAGAAAGGGCCCCACAGGGCCCTTTCTTTATTCTGGAGTAGCTGACGACCTCTGTCGCCGCAAGAGGGCCTGGCGCCCTACTTCTTTTCCTTGGGCTGCCACTTGCCGTTCGAGTAGAACGCACTCCAGCCAGTGGCCTTGCCGTCCTTCTCGCTCATCACATACTGCTCCTTGGTCTTGCGGCTGTAGCGGATCACCGTGGGATTGCCCTCGGGGTCTTTCTCCGGCGCATCGACCAGGAAATGGTACTTGGGGTCGATCTCAGCGCGATGCGGCTTGATCTCCTTCACCAGCGGCGCCCGGGTTTCCCGGTTCTTGGGGAACTTGCTCGCCGCCAGGAACAGACCTGATGCGCCGTCCCGCAGGACGTAGGTGTCGTCCACCTTCTGACACGGAAGCTCCGGCATCGGCACCGGATCCATCTTGGGCGGCGCGGGCTCGCCATTGCGCAGCAGTTTGCGCGTATTCTTGCACTCGCTGTTGGTGCAGCCGAAGTACTTGCCGAAGCGGCCGGTCTTCAACTGCATCTCGGAGCCACATTTATCACATTCCAGCGTCGGCCCGTCGTAACCCTTGATGCGGAAGGTACCCTCTTCCACTTCGAAGCCGGAGCAGTCCGGGTTGTTACCACAAACGTGAAGCTTGCGTTTTTCGTCGATCAGGTAGCTGTCCATAGCGGTACCGCACTTCGGGCAACGCCGCTTCTTGCGCAGCAGGCGACTCTCGCCCTCGCCTTCCACGTCGTCTTCGGCCGAGACCACCTCGTCGCCCGGCACCAGGTTGATCGTCGTTTTGCAGCGCTCCTTGGGCGGCAACTTGTAGCCGGAGCAGCCGAGGAAGACACCGGTGCTGGCGACACGAATCTGCATGGGACGCTCGCAGGTCGGGCACGGAATATCAGTTTCCGTCGGCGTATTGCCGCGCATGCCGCCTTCATCGTCCGAGCCGGCCTCTTCCAACTGCTGGCTGAAGCGCTCGTAAAAGCCGTTGAGGACGTTCTTCCAGTCGATATCACCTTCGGCAATCTCGTCCAGCTCTTCCTCGAGACGGGCCGTAAAGTCGTAATCCATCAGGTTGGAGAAAGACTCGTACAGGCGATCCGTCACAATGTCGCCCATCTTCTCCGAGTAGAAGCGGCGATTCTGCAGCTTCACATAGCCCCGATCCTGGATCGTGGAGATGATCGATGCGTAGGTGGACGGGCGCCCGATTCCACGCTTCTCCAGCTCCTTGACCAGACTCGCCTCCGTGTAGCGCGGCGCCGGCTTGGTGAAGTGCTGGGTCGGATCCAGTTTTGCCAGATCCAGCTTGTCGTCCACCTTGATATCCGGCAGGGCAACATCCTCGTCCTTCTTGGACGCCTGCGGCGCCGCCTTGAGGAAACCGTCGAAGCGGATGATGCGACCGCGGGTGCGCAGCTCGTAGCCGTCGGCCTCCACGGTGATCGAGGTGCTGGTGAACTCGGCATCCGCCATCTGACAGGCGATGAACTGGCGCCAGATCAGGTCGTAGAGCCGCTCAGCGTCCTTTTCCAGGCCCTTGATATCGGCCGGCCGGCGCTGGACGTCGGTGGGGCGGATGGCCTCGTGAGCCTCCTGCGCACCTTCTTTACTGCCGTAGACACGGGGTGCGTCCGGCAGGTACTTGTCGCCGAACTGCTTGCCAATGTACTCGCGTACGCTGGAGATGGCGTCCTGACTCAGGTTGGTGGAGTCAGTCCGCATATAGGTGATAAAACCGGCCTCGTAGAGGCGCTGTGCCAGCATCATCGTTTTCTTGACGCTGAAGCTCATGCGGTTGCTGGCCGCCTGCTGCAGTGTCGAGGTGATAAACGGCGCGTTCGGGCGCGACCGCGTCGGCTTATCTTCGCGCTTGGCCACCCGGTAGGCGGCGGCCTTGAGCTTGTCGACGTGCGCCTGGGTTTCCTTCTCGCTGGTCGGGCGGAATGTCTTGCCATCGGCCCGCGCCACTTCGAAGCGGACCGGCGACTTCACGCCTTTCGCCGCCAGATCGGCGTGGACCTGCCAGAACTCTTCCGGGATAAAGGTGCGGATTTCCCGCTCACGCTCAACGATCAGACGGACCGCAACGGATTGAACCCGGCCGGCTGACAGCCCCCGCGCCAGCTTGCTCCACAGCAGCGGCGACACCATGTAGCCCACCACGCGATCGAGGAAGCGACGCGCCTGCTGGGCATTCACGCGATTGCGATCGAGCTGCCCAGGCTCCTTGAAGGCCTCCTGGATAGCGCGCTTGGTGATCTCGTTGAACACCACGCGCCGGTACTTGTCGGGCTCGCCACCGATGGTTTCCTGCAGGTGCCAGGCAATCGCCTCCCCTTCGCGGTCCAAATCCGTCGCGAGGTAAACGTGGTCGGCGGACTTGGCCAGACGCTTGAGTTCGTTGACGACCTTTTCCTTGCCCGGCAACACTTCGTAATTGGCTTCCCAGTTACGATCCGGGTCCACGCCCATGCGGTTGACCAGCTGCTCACGGGCCTTGCGCTTCTTGTACTCCGCCTTTTCCTCAGGATTCATCTTGCGAGTCTGGGCGGCCTGGCGGGCACGCTCCTTGGGATCGGTCTGGGAACCGCTTCCGCTTACCGGCAGATCACGAATGTGCCCGACGCTGGACTTCACGACGAAATCGTCGCCCAGGTATTTGTTGATGGTTTTCGCTTTTGCCGGTGACTCGACAATGACGAGACTTTTTCCCATAGCGGAATCTGCTTCCTCAATCGGCTCCCTTCTCAACGGGAGCGTCACACACTGAACCCGAGAGGCACTGAACAGGTGTCCGAAATCCCCGACTCCGACGACAGCTCTTCAGTGCATCTCAATATTGGCTAAAAATCAGGCTGCTAGCAGCATAGACCGCTCGCAGGTTTTATAGGTGCTCTGTTTTACAGGGTCAAGATGCCCAGCACAACCCATCATTGGGTCACTCTTCATTTATACAAGCCAATCCTCCAATCGCGCCAACAAAAAAGCCCGGCAAGTGCCGGGCTTCTGGTTTCAGGCCTGAAGGATCAGACGCGCTCCCAAACGGTGGCGATGCCCTGCCCCAGACCGATACACATGGTGGACACACCCAGCGTACCGCCCTTGGCCTGCAGGACGTTCAGCAGCGTGGTCGAGATCCGGGCGCCGGAGCAGCCCAGCGGGTGCCCCAGGGCAATCGCGCCGCCGTTGAGGTTCACCTTCTCGTCCATCACGTCCAGCAGCTTCAGGTCCTTGAGGACCGGCAGCGACTGGCCGGCAAACGCCTCATTCAGCTCCCAGAAGTCGATGTCCTCGACGGACAGACCGGCGCGCTTGAGGGCCTTCTTGGTCGCCGGAACCGGACCGTAGCCCATGATCGCGGGATCGCAGCCAGCCACGGCCATGCTGCGCACCCGGGCGATCGGGGTCAGGCCCAGGGCTTCGGCGCGCTCGGCGGACATCATCAGCATCGCCGACGCACCGTCGGTCAGCTGGGATGACGTGCCGGCGGTCACGGTACCGTTCTTCGGATCGAAGGCCGGACGCAGTTGGCCGAGCGATTCGGCCGTGGTTTCCGGACGAATGGTTTCGTCTTCCTCGATCAGCTTCACGAAGCCGTTCTCGTCATGGCCCTGGATCGGCACGATCTCGTTCTTGAAGCGACCTTCCACCGTGGCTTCGTGAGCCAGACGATGGGAGCGCGCACCGAACGCATCCTGCTGCTCGCGGGTGATGCCGTGCATCTTGGCCAGCATTTCCGCGGTCAGGCCCATCATGTTGGACGCCTTGGCGGAGTATTTGGACGCGGCCGGGTTGTGATCGAAACCGGAGGTCATGGGCACGTGACCCATGTGCTCCACACCGCCCACCATGAAGACCTCACCGTTGTTGGTCTGGATGGCCTGGGCCGCCGTATGGATCGCGGTCATCGCGGAGCCACACAGGCGGTTGACGGTCTGGGCCGCGGATTCGTGCGGAATGCGGGTCATCAAGGAAATCTGACGCGCCACGTTGAAGCCCTGCTCCTGGGTCTGGTTGACACAGCCCCAGATCACGTCTTCCACTTCTTTCGGGTTCAGGTTCGGGTTGCGCTCGAAAATGGCGTCGATCAGCGCAGCCGACAGGTTTTCCGCTCGCACGTTGCGGAAGCATCCGTTCTTGGCACGACCCATCGGAGTCCGCACGCAATCGACGACGACAACGTCTCTCGGATTAAGGCTCATAGATCTTTCTCCGTTCGGAAATCTCGTTCAGGGTTAGCCGAAGAACTTCTCGCCATTCTTGGCCATTTCACGCAGCTTCTCGGTCGGGTGATACAGCGGACCCAGATCTGCATACTTGTCTGCCAGTTCGACGAAGGTGTCGACACCCATATCGTCGATGTAGCGCAGGGCGCCGCCACGGAACGGCGGGAAACCGATGCCGTAGATCAGACCCATGTCGGCGTCAGCCGGCGCTTCGACGATGTTGTCTTCCAGGCAGCGGACGGTCTCGAGGCACAGCGGAATCATCATACGGGCGATGATCTCGTCCTCCTCGAAGTCTTTCCTGCCCTGAACGACCGGCTCGATCAGCTTGTAGGTTTCCTCGTCGACGACCTTCTTGGGCTTGCCCTTCTTATCGGTCTCGTATTTGTAGAAACCCTTGTCGTTCTTCTGGCCGTAACGGTCGTTCTCGAACATCACATCAATCGCGGACTTGTTCTCGTCCTTCATGCGGTCCGGGAAGCCCTCGGCCATCACTTCGTTGGCGTGCTTGGCGGTGTCCATGCCGACAACGTCCAGCAGGTACGCCGGACCCATCGGCCAGCCAAATTTCTCCATGACCTTGTCGACTTTCTGGAAGTCGGCGCCGTCGCGTACCAGGCCGGCAAAGCCGCCGAAGTACGGGAACAGGACACGGTTGACCAGGAAGCCCGGGCAGTCGTTGACGACGATCGGTGTCTTGCCCATGGCCTTGGCGTAGGCGACCGTGGTGGCAACGGCCTTGTCACTGGTCTTCTCGCCACGAATCACCTCAACCAGCGGCATCATGTGCACCGGGTTGAAGAAGTGCATGCCACAGAAGTTTTCCGGGCGCTTCAGGTTCTTCGCCAGCGTATTGATGGAGATGGTCGAGGTGTTGGAGGTCAGGATAGCGTCCTCGCGAACCATGTCTTCGGTTTCGCGCAGCACGGCATCCTTGACCTTCGGATTCTCAACAACCGCTTCAACAACCAGGTCTACGTTCTTGAAATCGCCATAATTCAGGGTCGGCGTAATGCTGTTGAGGACGTCGGCCATCTGGTCGGGCTTCATCTTGCCCTTGTCGACGCGCTTGGCCAGGAGCTTCTTGGCTTCCTTGAGGCCCAGGGTGATGCCGTCCTGGTTGATGTCCTTCATCAGGATCGGCGTACCTTTCAGCGCGGACTGGTAAGCCACGCCGCCGCCCATGATGCCGGCACCCAGTACTGCGGTCAGCTTGACGTCGTTAGCTTCCTTCTCCCACTGCTTGGCCTTCTTCTTCAGCTCCTGATCGTTCAGGAACAGGCCGACCAGGCATGCCGCGACGTTGGTCTTGGCCATCTTGGCGAAGCCCTTGGCCTCGACTTCGATCGCCTTGTCGCGGGTCAGGCTGGCGTGCTTCTGCATCACCTTGATGGCTTCCACCGGCGCCGGGTAGTTCTTGCCAGCCTTGCCGGCCACGAACGCCTTGGAGATTTCGAAAGCCATCATGCTTTCCATCGGGTTCAGCTTGATCTTGCCCTGCTTCTCTTCACGGCGGGCTTTGTAGTCCAGCTTGCCGGCGTTGCACTGCTCGATCAGGTCGACGGCAGCCGCCACCAGCTTGTCGCCTTCCAGAACGGCATCCACAGCGCCTTCTTTGAGCGCTTTGTCGGCGCGGTTCTCGGTACCGCCGGAGATCCACTCAATGGCGTAATCGACACCGATCAGACGTGACAGGCGAACTGTGCCGCCGAAGCCCGGAAAAATCCCCAGCTTGACTTCCGGCAGGCCAACCTTCGCTTTGGCGTCCATGACGCGGTAATCCGTCGCCAGGCACATTTCGAAGCCACCGCCCAGCGCCATGCCGTTGATAGCGGTCACCGTCGGGAACGGCAGGTCTTCGATGGTGTTGAAGACCTCATTGGCCTTGAGGTTATTGGCCACCAGGTCCTCTTCCGGACCCGCGAACAGGTCGGTGAACTCGGTGATATCGGCACCGACGATGAAGCTGTCCTTGGCGCTGGTGACAACCAGCCCCTTGATGCTGTCTGACGACTTCAGCTTGTCGGCGGCGGCTCCCAGCTCTTCGATGGTAAGGCGATTGAACTTGTTGACTGACTCGCCTTGCAAGTCGAAGTTCAGCTGAGCGATTCCGCCTTCGATCTCTTTAACCGTGATGGCTTTACCTTCGTAAATCATCAACTGATCTCCAGTCTGTGTTTGGAACTGCACCAATCGCCTCCCCGTCAGGCGCGGGGCGGCTTTTCATGCAGAGAGATTTCGGTCACTGCCCGATGCGTCGATTCAAAATTCATACAGTCGTTTGAATCGAGTGGGCACACGATGAGAAAAAACCGTTGGTTTGTCAATTTGTTTCTTGCTCCATATCTCCGGCGGTATTCGCGGAAACACGAGCACCCGGCCTGAATCCGGATAATAAATTCATAAATTACAGGAGCTTGAAAAATATAGTTTATGTAGATTATGAAGCCGAGCCCGGGACTACCGACAACGCCAAGACCTGGTCCGGAGCGCCCTGTCAAAGCCTGTCAAACCGCTTGAACGGATCAGAGAGTTACTTTAGCCTCAAGATCGAGAGAGCGTCCAACAGTCATTGTTCCTAAAACAAGAGCTCTTATAACCGCTCTCCGACAGACCGGGCGCTCGCAACAAAAACAACGATTCTCAACGACCCAACAAGAAAAACGGAGATCCTGCCGATGCAACCTTTCGGTCAGTGGTTCAGTGCGCGACTGATCGCGCTCTCGCTTGGCATGTCCAGCCTTTTCCTTTGCCAGACACTTCACGCGGCGGACTCGCCCCTCCTGGCCGCCATCCACCAGTTCCGCATCAATACCTACTCATCCCTGAACGCCTACTACCGGTATACGGTCAGCAACGATACCGACACGCTGAACGAAATCGTCGGGTTCATCAACGCATCCAACGACGACACGCAGCAGATTACGGAACAGTCCGGCGACCGCCTCGACCAGCAACAGCTCGACCGGCTGACCACGGACTTCGACCGCTACAAGGATCTGATGCGCCAGAACATCAACGATGTCCGCGCCAATGGCTACCCGGATCTACGCCTGGTGTCCGATATGGCGAACCAGGCCCAGGCACTGAGCGACACCTCGGAACAGCTCTACGAAACCGTCCGCACCCACGCCGACGTCACCACCGATGACCGGATTGAAGCCGCCCGCGCCGCCGCGGTACTCATGGCAAAGATGATGAGCAAGTATTCGGCTCGTTCGACGTCGGCCGTATCCCAGACGTTCCAGGGCGCCGATACCGATACGGCTCTCGATCAACAGGCCAAAGCCTTTGACGAGCTGATGTCCAGGGTGACCTCAGGCAACCCCAGCGGCGATCTGCGAGCCGCCCTGAGCAGCGCGGCGTCCAAGTGGGGGTTCATTCGCAACTCCTATATCAACTACAACGAAAACAACGTTTCCTTCATCATCGACCGCTATTCCAAGGGCATCCTGAAAGAACTGGAAATGGCGATTTCACTCCTGTCCGGGCAGACGTCTTCCCGGACAGCGCAAACCGCCCAGACAAACACCGGCTGATATTCCAGGCCCAAGGTGACGACACCAACAACCGCCCACCTCCAAGCGGCCGTCAGGCCGCTTTATCGGCCCGGATAGCCGGACCGCCCGCAACGGAAAATTTGATGCAAATCAGTGATGGGATTGACCTTCTGTCCTAGATTTATGGTAAGAGGAACCTATCCCCCACCGAGAGGACAACGCCATGGCGATGTACAAAACGATTCTTGCGGCCATTGACCTGACAGAAGAAGCCGACCAGGTAATTGGCCACGCGGCGGAGCTTGCCGGCATCCACGGCGCCGAGCTGATTCTGCTGCACGTAGTCGAGCCGGTCGGCTATGCGTACGGCGGCGATATTCCCATGGACCTGAGCGAACTCCAGGACCAGCTGGACAAATCGGCCCGGGACCAACTCACCGACCTGGGCCGCAAACACAGCATTGAAGACAAAAACCTGATGGTCACAGTGGGACGGCCGGAAGCGGAAATTCACCGGATCTGCGAGGACAGGGGCGTCGACCTGGCGGTCGTCGGCAGCCACGGACGCCACGGCATCCAGTTGTTATTGGGGTCGACGGCGAATGGCGTGTTGCACGGCGCCAAGTGCGATGTCCTGGCGGTGCGGATCCACTGATCCGTATTTTACTCGGGGGGGGCAGCTCTGGGGGCGGCGGGCGCGACGCGGCCCCGGCCCCGCTTCAGACCGCGCCGATGCCTTGCTCGTCCAGCTTGCCTTCGAGCTTGCGCAGTTGCGTTTCCAGCGAATAGGACACGCTCGACGCCATGGAGAAGAAGTTGAGCAGCGCCTTCAGGTTGCTGTCGCCCTGGCACACCGTATGAATGCGCTGCCAGAGCGCCTGGTTCACCAGCTGTAGGCGCTGATTACGCTCCACCAGGCCGTTGAGCGCCCAATCGGGCTCCCGGTCGTGACGCTTGGCAAAGTATTGCTGCAGCAAATAGAGGGAAACGCTGCGCATGATGAACTCGTCCGAGCTCGCGAACGGCATGTGATGCACCGCCATCGGCCGCAACTCCGCCAGGATCGGGCAGGCGCTGGTTGCCATGATGAGCCCCAGCAACGATCGCAGCGACTCTTCCAGCGTGGTGTCTTTCTCATACCGGCGGCGACCATCGTCCACCCGGACGGTCATTTTCTCGTAGGCGTCGTCATCGCGGAACCTGTCGACGATCGGCAGCATCGCCACCGCCGCCGGACAGTGCGACTCTTTCTCGATCGACAACGGGCAATTACTGCACTGACAGTGCCCCAGACGCGTCCACTCGGGTAACGGGCGCGCCTTGTCGCGATCGCTGCGATGCATGCCGGCATCCGGATCGACATGGAATGTTGTGGGATTGTCGCCGTCAGGGCGAAAGGTATAGGTAACCGTCATTCAGAGACCTTCACACTTCTGAAGCTGGAAGCACTGGACATCATCCAGTCTACTCGATTGCCCGCCACCTCGCCGTGATCTTTGGTGTGATTTTGCAATCGCGCGGCATTGTCCCCGATTGCCGCGCCGCCGTTGATGCGACCTTAGCCTGACAGCGCTCAGGCGCCGGCCATGTCCTCCAACTCCATCCAGCGCTCCATCGCCGCCTCCAGCTCTTTTTCCTTATCCGCCAGATGCGCCAGAGCCTGGGAGACTTCCTCGTGGGGCCGGTTGTAGAAATCGGGCTCCGACACCTTGCCCTGCCATACCTCAATTTCCGACTCCAGCCCGGCGATCCGCTCAGGCAGGGCCTCCAACTCAAGCTTCAATTTGTAGCTGAGCTTGCGCGGCGAGGCCGGCCTGGCAGCTTCAGCCTCCTTTTTGGCCGGTTTGGCCGCCGCCTTGCGCGGCGCCTCGGCCGGGATTTCCGATGGGAACCGGCCGCCCTGTCGGCGCCAGTCCGAATAGCCACCCACGTAGTTCCGCACCTGGCCGGATCCGTCCAGCACCAGGGTATCGGTCACCACATTATCGAGAAACTCCCGGTCGTGGCTGATCACCAATACCGTGCCGCCGAAGGACACCAATTGCGACTCCAGAAGCTCCAGCGTCTCCACGTCCAGATCGTTGGTCGGTTCGTCCAGCACCAGGATGTTCGCCGGTTTGCTGAAAAGCTTGGCCAGCATCAGCCGCGCCCGCTCCCCGCCGGAAAACACACTGACCGGAGACCGCGCTCGCTCCGGTGAGAACAGGAAATCCTGCAGATAGCCCAGCACATGCTTTTTCTGGCCGTTGATCTCGATGAACTCCCGACCTTCCGCCAGATTATCCAACGCGTTCAGTTCCGGATCGAGCTCGCCTCGCAACTGGTCAAAATACGCCACGGAACGGTTGGTACCCAGGCGAACGGCGCCATCGGTCGGATCCAGATCGCCGAGCAGCAGGCGCACCAACGTCGTCTTGCCCGTGCCGTTTTCGCCAATCAGGCCAATCTTGTCGCCGCGGATCACCGTCAGTTCCAGATCGCGGATAACAGGCTTGCTCTCATCGTACGCAAAGGAGGCCTGCCGGGCCTCTACAACCAGCTTTCCGGAGCGGGCCGCATCCTCGATCGCAAAGCTGGCGTTTCCGCCTCGCTCACGCCGTTGCCGGCGCTCGTCCCGCATGGCCTTGAGCGCCCTGACCCGCCCCATATTGCGGGTCCGTCGCGCCTTGATGCCCTGACGGATCCACGCCTCTTCCTGCTTGAGCTTGCGGTCGAACTCAGCGTTGTGACGCTCTTCTTCCTCAAGCGCCTTTTCCTTGAGCGTCAGGTAACGATCGTAATCCGCCGCGAAGCTCACCAGCTGCCCACGATCGAGCTCGACAACACGGGTTGCCAGACGGCGTATAAACGCCCGATCGTGGCTCACGAACAGGATCGCCCCCGCGAACTGGCGCAAGGTGTCTTCCAGCCAGGCAATGGCGGGCACATCCAGGTGGTTGGTCGGCTCATCCAGGAGAAGAATATCGGGCTCGGCAACCAGGGCCTTGGCCAGCAACACACGCCGCTGCCAGCCACCAGAAAGCGTCTTCAGGACCGAATCCGGATCGATGCTGAACTGGGCCAGGATGGCATTGACCTTCTGATCCAGGCGCCAGCCGTCCAGCGCTTCGAGCTTTTCCTGGACTTTCATCAGACGGTCGAGACTGGCCTCGTCGGCCTGCTGCGACAGGGTATGGAACTCCGCCAGCAAGGCGCCGGTTTCCGGAAAGGCGTCCGCCACCACCTGGTAGGCGCTACGCTCATCGTCCGACGGCAGCATCTGCGGCAGGGAGGCCAGCACCGAGCCGTCGTCCAGTCGCACTGAGCCGCTGTCCGGCGTCGCCAGTCCCTGGACAACTTTGAGCAGTGTCGACTTGCCCTCGCCATTGCGACCGAGCAGGCAGACACGCTCGCCGCGCTCGACGGTCAGTTGGGCGTCATCCAGCAGCGGATGCAGGCCGAAAGCCAGTGACACGTTTTCCAGGGAAAGCAAGGGCATGAATCAGTGTTCCTCTTTCAATTCCACATCGAACCAGTCGCCGACACGGATGCCGCCGGTACCGCTATGAATACCGTTGACGCCGAACATCACGCCATCCGGCGTGCGGCGAAAACGTCCCAGTTCGCGTAAGGGTTGCAGGTCCGCCGCCTTTTCACCCTTGTCCGGATCCACCGTAGTCATCACACAGCGGGAACAGGGTTTGACCAGATCCAGGCGCAGGCCGTCGATCGTCAGGGCCCGCCACTGATCTTCGGCAAAGGCGTCGCCGCCGGACACGACGATATTGGGACGGAAGCGACGCATATCAAAGTCCTGCCCCGCTCGCGCCGACAAGGCCTGTAGCGATGCAGTGTGGGTGACCAGAAACGGGAAACCATCGGCGAAACTGACGCGGCGCTCCGCCAGCGAGTAATTATGATCCACCGGCCGCAGACTGGAGTCCGGCATGTAGACCAACGAGACGGGCGTATCCAGCCATCGGCTGAGTCGCTCTGAGGCATCGCCGGCTGCAAAGCGCGCCTTGACCCAATCCCGCCAGACGCGTACGCGCTGCTCAGTGTCGGACGGCTCGACCGCGACAGGATCGGCCTCACCGGGGAGCGTCAGAACCAGGCGACCGTCATGCAGGTCCGCCTGGATCAGGGCCAGCCGGGGTTGCTCCCGCTGCGTCACGAAGCAGCCCTCCGGATCGACAAGCATCCAGCGCCGATCGCCGGCCGGTCCGAAATCATCGAGCGTCATGCTTGTCAGGGAGACGCCTCGGAGGGACTTGACCGGGTAGTAAAACAGCTGCTCGACTTTGACCTTCGCCATGACGCCCCTCCTTGTAAAAGAAGCAAGGATACCAGCGCCTGCAGACAGCGTCAGTCAGAAACGAAAAAGCCCGGCACTAAGGCCGGGCTTTTTCTGGAATCTGGAGCGGGAAACGAGATTCGAACTCGCGACCCCAACCTTGGCAAGGTTGTGCTCTACCAACTGAGCTATTCCCGCTTATTTCGAAGCTGCCTGAGCAAGCTTTTGATCTGTTTTGAGGGGCGTTCCCCTCTCAACGGCTGCGTATTCTACGGATCCCGACGCGGCCGTCAACCATTTTCTTCATTCTTTTTTTCCAGTGCTTGCGTGGCCATCAGGCCAGACAGGCGCTCGTCACTCCAGGCTGATGCCGCGGCACTGATCGCATCGTCGGCGTCGGCGGTAGAAGCTGCGTCAGACGAGGCCGTGCTCGCAGCTGACGAATCGTCAGCGGTAGCCGTTTCGCTGGAGGCCGCATCACTGTCCGTCGAGTCGACAGCCTCAGCAGACTCAGCGCTTGCCTCCGCCGCCGATGAGGTCGGAACCAGGCTCTGTGCAATCCCCAGGGCCAGGCTCTGCCCCAGTAACCCGACGGCATTGCCGCTCTCCTGCTGGGTTGCCCCCGATCCCGACAATGATTCCTGCAGCGTCTGACCGAAAATCTGGCTGAAGCTGTCGCTGGATGCGGTGTCGGTCGATGCGGACGGCTCGCCGCTGTCGGTCGCTGGAAACAGCCCAGAAGGCAAAATCGAACTCAAATCCATGGAATCACTCCCAAAAACTGTCCAACTGAACCAGGTCACGGACCTGGATGCTGGCCGGCATAATGCCCGTTACTGGGGCCAGCACGCTGTGATCCGGGAACACCCGGACCACTTCGAAGTCCAGCCCCGAATCACTGAAACTGGCGTAACTCACGCCCTGGTCATCGATAAACCGCTCCTCGTACTTGAGGCGGAAGACGGTGTCCCGGCGCAACCCCTGGCGCGAGCCGATCGCCACATCCACACGGTTCGGCTGGACCCGGATGACCCGCGCCGCCGGTCGTGCGCAGGCGACGAGGCCCGCCATGTCATCCACCGCCGTCTTCATGAGACGCTCGACTTCCAGACCGTATTCCGAGTCCCAGAAACGGTCGCTGTCGACACCGACACGTTCGGTGGCCTCGAACGGCCAGACCGTGCGCGTTCGATACTGCTGCGAGCGAATGACATCCCCCGACAGCCCATCGATGATGTCGACGGTCATGGAAAACTGCCGCACCAGCGAGTCACCGCCGAGCAATCCTCCGTCCACCTGGCCCAGGGAGATGTTGTCGATCCGCCCCTGCATCACGTACTGACTGCGCGAGCGCTCGGCCAGATAGCGGTATTCACGGCCCGCAGGCCGATCGCGACTGCCGGCGCTTACCTGTATCGGTAACGGACGATCAACCACCTCATTGACCAGGAAGTCTTTCGGCACCCCGTCCAGCGCGTCCCGAAATCGCTCCGTCAGGGCCTCCGGAAGACGCTCCAACTGCCCCCAGGCAGACTGATCCGCCGTATCCAGCGTGAACGGAAGCAACGTAACCGACTTGCTGATCGGCGGCGCCCCGCAGACCTGATCGGCGCGCGTGATGTCGAGTCGCAACTGGACCCTGGCCCTGGCGTCGTATTCGTACTCCTTCACCAACTGGACGCTACGAATCAGCCCGCCATCGCGAGTGACGAAGAGCACCCCGCCTTCGGGGCTGGCGAGCTGCACATCCACATCCTTGACCAGCGACACTGACGCTCCAGCCGAAAGCACAGCATCGCGAATGGCTGCCTGGGCTGCCTCGCGCATGGCGAAACCATAGTTATCGTTGATGATGGCCGCACTGCCCTCGCCGCTGTGCCAGGCTGCCTGCACCTGGGAGGCGAAGGCCAGCCCGATCAGCAGACGCCTCAATACCACCATGGGTGATCCTGCAACGAACTTTCGGTGACCGACTCGTCCAGTTCATCGAGCACCGACTTGTCCAGAGTCAGTTTGGTGGTATACATCTTGCCATCGATACCGTGTGCGACGATGGCCGCGCCGCGCACGATCCCTTCAACACGAACTTCCCGCACCTCGTGTTCGACGCCCTGGTCGTCGACGCTGGTGCGGGCCCGCACCTTGACCCCGTAGATCTGTTCGGCCAGACGTTCATAGGCCTCCTCGCGGGAAGCCTCCATCGCCTGCATCAGCTTTTCTTCATAGCTGGGGCCCGGCTGGGTATTGATCGGTGCATAGCCCTCGGCTTCAAGCACGGTCTTCTCGTCTTTATCCATAATCTTGTAACGGGTGAGTTGTTCGGCGCTGCAGGCGGTCAGCAGCAGGCTCAGGCTAATCAGGAAGATGACGAGTCGCATCAGAACGGCCAGACCTCAGGATCATTCAGTTTATCGGCAAGCCATCCCAGGCGCTGACTGTCCGCCAGCGAACCGGTGCCGGAGTATTCGATTCTGGCGTTGGCGATCTTGGAGGAATCGATGGTGTTGTTGTCGTTGACATCCTTGGCACGGATGACGCCGGTCAGGCGGATGTACTCCTTGCCGTTGTTGATCAGCAGCCATTTATCGCCGCGGATCACCAGGTTGTCGTTGCGCAGAACCTTGGTGACGGCCACCGTCAACTCACCCTCGAAACCGTTGCTCTGACTGGCCGTGCCGTCTCCCTTGAACGTCTGCTCCTGGTCGAGGTCCAGTTGGACCTCGTTGTCACCAATTTCCAGGTTGCCACCCGGCACGCCGATCGGTTCAAGGTTGAACTGGCTGGTTTTCTTGAGGCTCGTGGTGCCCTTCTTGGTCGCCTTGGTGGACTCCTCCAACTGAACGGAAATGATATCCCCGACGTGAAAGTGGGACCGTTCCTGATAGAGACCACGGGACACGCCGGGCTGGTAGATGGAGCCGGTCGGCATCTGCTCCGCCGGCTCGGCCTGCGGCTCCATGGCGGCGAAGAACGGATCATCGGGATCGGCCTCTTCCAGCTGCCCCATGGGCGACCCGGTTTCCAGTCGGTGGGTATAGTCGTTACTGGCCTGCTCATCGGTGGTTGCACACCCTTGAAGCCAGATAGGCACACAAACACTGATAACAATCAAACTGCGACGCACGTGACGACAACCTCCTGACACGTTGGTTTTGCTCTGCAAGTCATGGTATCGATTCCAGTGTTTGATGCGGTTAAGCCAGTGTTAGATTGGGTAAAGATTCCCGCCAACCCATGACAAGGCACGACCAATGCGCCGATAATGCAGGCCGCTTCGAAAAGTCTGGGTTCTATGTATCAAGCACTGCTGGTCGACGACGACCGAGAATTAACGGGGATGCTGACGGCCTATCTGAATCGTGAAGGTTTCGGAGTCAAGGCCGTTCATACCGGAGAGGAAGGCGAGATGGAGGCGCTGTCGGGCCGCCATGACATCGTCGTTCTGGACGTCATGCTGCCCGGCCTTTCCGGCATTGAGGTACTCGGCCGGATTCGCGGCCAGAGCCAGGTGCCGGTGTTGCTGCTGACCGCACGCGGCGACGATATCGACCGGATCTCCGGTCTCGATCTGGGTGCCGACGACTATGTCCCCAAACCCACATCGCCGGGCGAGCTGGTAGCGCGGCTGCGGGCGATTCTTCGCCGAACTCATCGCGAAGCCCAACAGACGCCGGAAAACGGTCTGATCCAGGCGGGCGCCCTGAATCTCTGGCCCAGCCGCCGTACCGCGGAATGGAACGGCGCGCCGCTGCAGCTGACCAGTACGGAATTCAACCTGCTGGAAGAGCTGGCCCGTCACGCCGGCAAACTGGTCAGCAAACAGGAGTTGTCGAGCAACGCCCTGGGGCGACCGCTTACCCGCTTTGACCGCCGCATTGACGTCCACGTCAGCAGCATCCGCCAGAAGCTCGGCCAGCGTCCGGACGGACAGTCCTGGATTCACACGGTGCGCGGCCTGGGATACATGCTGGTGACCGAATGAAGCCCAGCCCGCTGTTCTGGAAGTTCTTCATCGCGTTCTGGCTGGCGATTACCCTGTCCTTTTTTGTCGGCGCCGCCCTGTTCCGGTTCACCGATCACAACCGGCCGGACCCAAAAACCGCCGAACGCATGATGTCGATCGATCATTCCCGCCGGGTGATCGAACAGGACGGGATCGAGGTCGCTCGCCCGCTCCTCGACTGGGTCACACGACCGGGCGGCGGTTCGCTGGCGCTGCTGGACAGCGACGACAGGGTGATTGCCGGCCAGCGGCCCGACCAGTTCGCCACCGTCATCCCCGTGACCGGCCCCGAGGGTCAGCGTTTCCGCTTCGTATCCGCCGACAGGCTCCAACACCTCGGACCGCCCCGCCCCAACGATCTGGTACCGGTGGCGATTGGCGCTGTGGTGAGCGTCCTTTTCAGTCTTTTCCTCGCCTGGTACCTGGCTCGGCCCCTGATCCTGATCCGCGACGGCCTGCGCTCCATCGGCGGCGGGCAGCTCTCCACCCGAGTCCGCCACCTGCTGGGGCGACGCAAGGACGAGATCGGTGAGCTGGGCGACGATTTCGATCGCATGGCCAGCCATCTGCAGAAGCTCATCGAAGAAAAGCGCCGGCTGCTGCACGACATCTCCCACGAGTTGCGCTCGCCGCTGGCTCGACTGCGGGTGGCCACTGGCCTGCTGACCCAATCCCGCGACCCGCAGCCGGGCATGCTGGAACGCATCGAACGGGAGGCGGAGCGGCTGGAGGGGCTGATTGAGGAGATTCTGACGCTGTCCTACCTGGAAAGCGGCTCCGACAAGCCGCTGACTGAGCGCGTCGACGTGATCGAACTCCTCAATGTGATTGCCGATGACGCCGATTTCGAGGCCAGCAGCAAGCGGTGCGCCGTTACCCTGGAGGCACAGGGGCAGTTCGTCACGCGGGTGTCCGGGGAGCTGCTCTACCGGGCGTTCGAGAACGTTATCCGCAACGCCGTGAAGTACACCACCGAGGGCACGACGGTTCGTATTTCCGCCGCCGTCGATACGGGGTCGGAGCAACTGGCGGTCGATATCATCGACCAGGGCCCGGGAGTGCCGGAATCGATGCTGGATGACATTTTCCTGCCGTTCAAACGCCTCGATTCCCAGCAAACCACCGAAGGTGTCGGCCTGGGGCTGGCTATCGCACAGCGCGCTATCGCCGTCCACAACGGCCATATCTCGGCAAGCCAGGCCACCGGCGGCGGCTTACACGTCACCATCCACCTGCCCCGTTGGGAAGACAGCGGCGACTGACCGTCAGCCGCTCACGCAGAGATCACCACCGATTTCCGCAGGTGCGCCGAATTCGCTATCCAGAACCATACGAATCATCCGTTCGAACAGAGCCCGCAACCAGCCAGCATCAAACGCCCTGCCCAACAGCACGCCGTCAAACCCGAGACCGGTCACCAGCCCCACCAGCAACTCGGCGTCCCGGCGCGGGTGAGACGCCCCAAGCCGGACCAGCAACGCCTGCACGCTGTCGATCCAGGCGCGCCGATAGCTACGGGCCAACTCTTCCAGCAAGGTATCCCGCATGGCTTCCACCAGGAACGCCTTCTCGACCAGGATCGCGTTGCGGTTATCGCGGATCTGGGTGGCGAAGTATCGGGTCGCACATTGCGCCAACGCCTCGGCGAGCCCCGCACGGCCCGGTGCAGCGCTCAACCGTTCTTCACTCGCCTCACCATCGATGATCGTTTCCATGGCCGTGTAAAAATCACGGATCCGCTGGTTGGATTTTTCCGCAAACAGTATGAAGGCATCGAGGATGAGTTCATCAATGTCGCGGAAATAGTAGGTGGTGGATGCCAGGGGAACGCCGGCACGACGGGCCACCGACCGATGCTTGATTTCCCGCACGCCGTCGGTCGCGGCTATATCGAGCGCCGCCTCCAGAATCTGCCGCCGCCGCTGCTCGCTCTTGGCCCGTACGGTCTTTCGTCCCTGGTATTGAATCGAGTCGCGCAAACCCCCACCGACGGCGTTAACCGGGTCGTGCTTACCGTCTGTCATTATTTATTCCGTTCTTATGGGTCACTCTGTGGCCGGGCTCATTGACCCATCCACAGGTAACTACTCAGACACACCCCAGAGTGTCGCGGAAAAGAAACAACGAGATAGTGACTTGAATCAATAAAGCGGATTAATCCACGCCATCCTATTGCCCGAACGCCGGTCCGCCATCGCGCAGATAGCCCTCTTCCTCTGGCGTGGAACGCCGTCCAAGCAGCCGGTTACGGTGTGGAAACCGCCCGAACCGGGCCACGATGTCCCGATGACTCACGGCGGATTGATGGAAACTGCGCAGGACGTCCTTCAGGCGACCGTCGGCCAGGGCCACCAACTGCTCATACAAGGCCACACCCCGCTCCTGGTGCGTCAATTTTTCCGAATGCTGGAGCGGCATGAAGAAAAAGGCCCGCTGGATCAGTGGCAGGGTCACATCATGTCCGCGCTCCAGGCCCGCCAGGCAGTTCTTGAGGGCCAGTGGATCGGCGTCAAACGCCATCGCGCGTCCGCGATGAATGTTGCGGGGGAACTGGTCAAGCAAGAGCAGTTCCGCCAGGGCCCCGCCCGGCTCGTCACGCCAGGACTCGAGGCCATTTTCCGACGCCACCAGCACCAGGCTGAAAAACCGGCGGCGGATCTCCCAGTCGAAGGATCGGGAGGCCTGGAACCAGCGCTGACGAAGCTCCGTTGCGGGAACGCCGTCGCCATCCAGTTCGCCAAACCAGAAATACAGGACTTCCTCCCAGGAAAACATCAGCGGCGTCCCCATTCGATTCGGTGCCCACTGCTCCAATCGGCCATAATGTACGTAGTCCTCCGGTAACTTACGTTGTAACTCACGTTTTAACCCTGTTGATACGAGGAGATAGTATCAAAATGTCCGACCATCGCGTTCTCCTGCTGGCACATGGCAGTAGTGATCCCAAGTGGTGTGCCACTTTCGAGAAACTGGCCGCCCCCAGCCTGTCGTCCATTCCGGACGCCGCCATCGCCTACATGGAGTTGAGCCAGCCATCACTGGACGACGAGGTCCGGCGCGCCGCCGACGATGGCGTCAAATCCATAACCGTCCTGCCCCTGTTCCTGGCCGCCGGCCGACATCTCCGCAAGGATGTACCCGCCATGCTGGAACGGCTCTCGACAGAGCACGGTATCGCCATTGAGCTGTCCGCCCCGGTTGGCGAACATCCTTTGCTGGGCGATGCCATACGGCATATCGTAGAGGAAAGCCTGACTCAATAATCACTGGGGGCGCCGCATGATTCAACACATTCTGGTCACCGGCGGTACCGGGTTCATCGGCCAGCGTTTGTGTCCGGAGCTGCTGGAGCGGGGCTATCGTCTGACCATCCTTAGCCGCCGCGATGATGCTGAAGTCCGGGCCCGTTGCGGGCGCGTAAACAGCATCCAGTCAACCGAGGCGGTTCTTGACCTCGACGACATCCACGCCGTGATCAACCTGGCCGGCGAAGGCATCGCCGAGGGCCGCTGGACCGAAGCCCGCAAACGGGCGCTCAGGGACAGCCGCATCGCCCTCACCCATGCCCTGATTGATGCCCTGGAACAGCGGACACAGCGGCCGGACATCTTTGTTTCCGGCTCAGCCGTGGGCTATTACGGCAGTCACGGCGGTGAGGCCGTCACCGAGGACGCACCGCCGCGGGACGAGTTCACCCACCAACTATGCGCCGACTGGGAAGCCGCTGCCCGCCGCGCCGAGGCCTGGGGTGCCCGGGTCTGCCTGTCGCGCACCGGCGTCGTCCTGGATCGTGACGGTGGCGCCATGGCCCGGCTGCTCCTGCCCTTCCGGCTTGGTCTCGGAGGGCGCCTGGGAGACGGCCAGCAATACATGCCGTGGATTCATCGCGAAGACGTGGTGCAGGCCCTCATCTGGATGCTGGAGTCGTCGGACGCATCCGGCCCCTACAACGTGGTGAGCCCCCATCCGGTCACCAACAAGGCCTTCACCCGCGCTATGGGCAAAGCCCTGCACCGGCCCACGCTGTTCACGGTGCCCGCGTTCGCCCTGCGCGCCGCCATGGGTGAACAGGCGGTGCTGTTACTCGAGGGTCAGCGCGCCCTCCCCGCGAGACTGCAGCAAACCCAGTTCGAGTTCCGATACCCGGAGCTGGAAGACGCGCTGCACCAGATTGTCTGAGCGATTCGATCTGTATCCGGCGCACCGCGATGCTCGGGACGCTGGTTGCCGTGGATTGGATACAGATCGACAGAGGCGCATGCCCGGTCAATCCAGGCTGACGCTACGCCTGAAACCCGAAAAGCAGATTTTTTTATAAAAGGGTTTGACAGCGTCCAGCGCCTTACCTAATATACGCGCCACCTCGACGAGGCAAGCTTTTGAAGCCGATGCGTCCCCTTCGTCTAGTGGCCTAGGACTCCGCCCTTTCACGGCGGCAACAGGGGTTCGAACCCCCTAGGGGACGCCACTTCTTTCCTTCCTTATTGCTTCGTATTTTCTTTTGCTCCATGAGTTTCAACCGATACAGATCCAGCCGATCTGACACGTTGCGGACCATTATAGTTTGGGCAACAGACGATCCGGTGAAATGAATTCCAGCCCCTGAGCTTCCGCCACGCCTTCACAGGTCAGCTTGCCCTGGGCCACATTCAATCCCGCCAGGAAGCCTGGATCGCCATCGAGCGCACTGCGCACCCCGTAATCCGCCAGCCGCAACACATACGGCAAGGTCGCGTTGGTCAACGCCAGAGTGGACGTGCGCGCCACGGCCCCCGGCATGTTGGCGACGCAATAGTGAACGATGCCGTCGACGACGTAGGTGGGGTCATCGTGAGTGGTGGGGCGCGACGTTTCGGCACAGCCGCCCTGGTCAATCGCCACATCCACCAGGGCCGCCCCCTCCGGCATGACCTGCAACAGATCCCGGGTAATCAGTCGGGGCGCCGAAGAGCCGGGAATCAACACCGCCCCCACGACCAGATCGGCATCGGCCAGAACCGATTCGATGGCGTCACGGGTCGAATAAAGCGTGGTGACCTGCCCCCGGTACAACTGGTCCAGTTCCCGCAACACCGGCACGGAGCGATCCATGACGGTCACGTGGGCACCCAGCCCAACCGCCAGTTGTGCCGCGTTTCGTCCCACCACGCCGCCACCGATGATCACGACATTGCCCGAATGCACCCCGGGAACACCGGACAGCAGCACTCCGCGACCACCGTTCACTTTCTCCAGCGCCTGGGCTCCCGCCTGGATGGCCAGACGCCCGGCGACCTCGGACATGGGCGCCAGTAAAGGCAACTGCCCGTGGGCATCGGTCACGGTTTCATAAGCAATACAGGTAGCGCCGGATGCCAGCAGGTCGCGGGTCTGCTCCGGGTCCGGAGCCAGGTGCAGGAAGGTGAACAGCACATGATGCGGCGCCAGCTTGCGACGCTCTTCCGCCAGCGGCTCCTTGACCTTGACCAGCAACTGCGCCGCCTTGAACACTGCGTCGGCATCATCGGCTATACGCGCTCCAGCCCGTTCGTAAAGCTCATCGGTAAACCCTGAGCCTTCTCCGGCACCACGCTGGACAACGACCGTATGGCCGTGCTCGGTCAGCTCGCGAGTGCCGGCCGGCGTTAGCCCGACGCGGTATTCGTGGTTCTTGATCTCCCGGAGCACTCCCACAGTGGTCATGACACCCTCCTCAAACCTCGTCAACAGTCTGCCTGCCGGCCTCCGGAACGGGGTCGGCGCCGTTTCGTCACTGAAGTATAGGAAAGGATGGAGGAGCTATCGTCATCAACTCACCGGTCAAAAGCCGGCGGGCAACTCTTAATTTTTGCAAAATCACCGGCTTATTCAGCGTACCGACAGGGCATGGGCGCAGATGTGCTGCTATAGTGGCTAAAGGGCTGATTGCTCGTTGTTTTTCTGTCGAACTTTTAGCCAACTGATGCCAGCCCCCGCCAGCCGCCCGGCCCAAAACGCCTGGCCAGAAGGCTTCGGGACATTCGGTTTACCTGAGACCATGAACTCGACAGCATGCCCAAATTGTCGACGCGACTAAGCCAGTTCAAAGCCAGTTCGCCCCTCTCCTTCCGGCTACTGGCCTATATCCTGTTGTTCAGTTCCCTGTTTACCCTGGTTGCGTCGGCCATTCAGGTCTACACCGACTATCGCAAGGATGTGTCCCTGGTAGACGAGCGCATGGCGGTGATCGAAACCAGCTACGCCAGCAGCCTGTCACGCAGCCTCTGGGCACTGGACCAGAAACTGCTGCAGGTGCAGATGGAAGGTATCCTCAGCCTGCCGGACATCGTGCACCTCAGGCTCAAGATCTACCCGGACTCCGAAGTGGTGATGGGTGAAATACCCCGGGAAACCTCCACCATGACCCGCTCTTTCGTCCTCAACCATGAAGGCGACGAGGTCTACAAACTGGGCAAACTGACCATTACCGCCAGCCTGGCGGACATCTACCAGGACCTGCGACGCAAGGTGCTGGTGATTCTCACCACCCAGTTCTTCAAGACGTTCCTCATCTCCGTGCTGATCATCTGGATCTTCCAGTTTTTCGTCACCCGTCACCTGTCCACCATGGCCAACTACACCCGAGGCTTCTCCCTGCGTAACCTGCAGCAGCCGTTGCAACTGGACCGGCCCGACACCGACATGAATCGCCGCGACGAGCTGGCTCAGGTGGTGGACGCCTTCAACCAGATGCGGGAACGGCTCAACGAGGACATCCAGCGCCAGGAGGAGGATGCTTCGGAGATCCGCAAACTGTCGCTGGCCATCGAGCAGAGTCCGTCGTCGGTGCTGATCTGCGACCGTCACTGGCACATCGAGTTCGCCAACCACAAATTCTCTCAGCTCACCGGGTTCAGCCTGGAAGAGATTCGCGGCAAGCATCCCGGGATGTTCACCAGCGACACCTTCTCCCAGCGCGAGAATCAGCAGCTGTGGCAGAACATCCGTTTGCAGGTGCAGCGCGTGGGCGTCTGGCAGGGTGAAATCAATAGTGCCCGACGCAGCGGCGAGCGCTTCTGGGAGCAGGTGATCGTCACGCCCATCAAGGACGACGATGGCAATCCCAGTCATTTCCTGATCCTCGGCGAAGACATCAGCATCCGCAAACGCTATGAACAGCAGCTGCTGCGCCAGGCCAACTACGACATACTCACCGGCCTGCCCAACCGCATGCTGGCACTGGACCGCCTCAAGCTCGCCCTGGCCCAGGCCCGCCGGGAAGAAACCCTGGTCGGCGTGATGTTCCTCGATCTGGACAACTTCAAGCACATCAACGACACCATGGGGCACGAAGCCGGCGACAACCTGCTTATTGAAGCCTCCCGGCGCATTTCCAGCTGTCTGCGCGGCACCAGCACCGTAGCCCGGTTGGGCGGCGACGAGTTCCTGGTGATCCTGCCCGGCCTACGCGATCCGGAGGCGACCGAGCAGGTGGGCGACCGAATCCTGCAAACGTTCGCGCCGCCCTTCCATCTGAATGGCCAGGAAGTTTTTGTCAGCACCAGCATCGGCATCGCCATCTACCCCACCGACTCGGACAACAGCGGCAACCTGCTGCAGCACGCCGACGCCGCCATGTACCAGGCCAAGAGCAAGGGCAAGAGCGCGTACGAGCGTTTCGCTCCGGAGATGAAAGAAGTCTCCCACGAGCGCCTGCAAATCGAATCACGATTGCGCCGTGCCCTGGAGCTGGACGAGTTCGACCTGCACTACCAGCCGATCGTGCGCGCGGCCACTGGCGAGCTGATCGGTGCCGAGGCGCTGATCCGCTGGAACAGCCCCACCATGGGGCTGATGATGCCGGACAAGTTCATCCCGCTGGCCGAGGAAACCGGGCTGATCATCCCCATCGGGGAATGGGTAGTCCGGCAGGCCTGCGCCGCCGCACGGCAATGGCAGGAAAGTACCGGCCTCAAGCTGAGCATCGCGGTCAATGTTTCACCCCGACAGTTCCGCGATCCGTCTTTCATCGACGCCATCCAGCGCGCCCTGACGGAGCAGGAACTGGATCCCGCCTGCCTGGAACTGGAGATCACCGAACGGCTGATTCTGGATAACACCATCGAGACGGCCGACATATTGCGCCGGCTGGACGGGATGGGCGTGCGCCTGTCCGTGGACGACTTCGGCACCGGCTACTCGGCCCTGAGCTACCTCAAGTCGTACCCGTTCGACACCCTGAAGGTGGACAAGTCATTCATCCGGGATGTGATGGTCGAACCGGGCGACGCCGCCCTGGTGCGCGCCATCATCCACATGGCCCACAGCCTGGATCTGGAGGTGATCGCCGAAGGAGTGGAAGAAAAGGCCCAGAGCGAGTTCCTGCAAGCCCAGAACTGCGACTACGCCCAGGGCTATTTCTATAGCCGGCCGGCCTCAGGCGAGGCGTTCGTCGAATGGGTTCGCAAGCACCACCCGGCCAAGGGCGCCTGAATACGGGCACCCCGGCGGGCATCGGCGAATGCCTGAGAAAAGTTCGAAGCCCCCGATGGACAGGAGCGCCTAGAAACGAGCGCAGAAAGACTAACGCGCTTTCTTGCGCTTGTCCTTCTGCTTGGTCTTGCGCACGTGCTGCATCATCCGACGCTTCTTGGCTTGTTGACGCGGGGTCAGCTTGTTGACGCGCCCGGCATAGGGGTTTTCGCTGGAACGGAACTCGAAGCGGATGGGAGAGCCTTTAACGTCCAGCACACGGCGGAACGTATTCTCCAGGAAGCGTTTGTAGGCTCCTGGCAAGGAGGCGGTCTGGTTGCCGTGAACCACGATCAGCGGCGGGTTGGAACCACCCTGGTGCGCATAACGCAACTTGATGCGCCGGCCGTTGACCAGCGGGGGCTGATGCTGGGTCAACGCGTCCTCGAGGATAGCCGTCAGACGGTTGGTCGGCCACTTGGCCATGGCGGATTCATAGCAGTCGGCAATGGAGTCGTACATCACGCCCACGCCCGAGCCATGCAACGCCGAGATGTAATGCTTGTCGGCGTAGTCCAGGAAATCAAGCCGACGAGCGACCTGCTCCTTCACGCGGCCACGCTGCTCGCCATCCATGCCATCCCACTTGTTGACGGCAATCACCAGCGACCGCCCGGCGTCCAGCACAAAACCGATCAGGTGCAGGTCCTGGTCCACCAGCCCTTCCCGGGCGTCGATCACCAGGATCACCACATGCGAATCCTCGATTGCTTTGAGGGTCTTGATAATCGAGAATTTTTCGACCGCTTCGCGCACACTCTTGCGGCGCCGGACACCGGCGGTGTCGATCAGGGTGTATTCATGCCCCTGGCGCTCGTACGGGATGTACACGCTGTCGCGTGTAGTACCGGGCATATCGTAGACCACCACACGGTCTTCGCCGAGCATGCGGTTGACCAGCGTGGATTTACCCACGTTCGGCCGGCCCACGATACCGATGCGAATCCCCGGGTATTTCTCGGCAACGTCTTCCTCGACCTCCGGCACCTCAACCAGCAGGTCTTCCAGCATTGAGCGAATGCCGCGGTTGTGGGAGGCCGCCGTCAGGAACACGGATTCGAAACCAAGCTGGTAGAAATCGGCGGCGGCCACATCAGGATCCTGGCCATCGGTCTTGTTGACCACGAGATGGGCCTGCTTTCCGGACCGGCGCAGTTGGCGGGCGATCAGCTCGTCGCCACTGGTCAGACCAGAGCGGCCGTCCACCATGAACAGGACGATATCCGCCTCTTCCACCGCCTGCAGCGACTGGCGCGCCATTTCGGCGTCGATGCCTTCCTCGTCTCCGGTGAGACCGCCGGTGTCGATGACGATGAAGCGACGCCCCTCGTAATTGCCCTCCCCGTATTTCCGGTCCCGGGTCAGGCCAGCGAAGTCAGCGACCAGGGCGTCCCGGGAGCGGGTCATCTGGTTGAACAGGGTCGATTTGCCAACGTTGGGGCGTCCAACCAGGGCGATTACAGGAATCATAGCGTCGTCGTCATTCAGAAGTCGTGAACCGGGCGCGCCGATTCGACGCGCCGGTATGGATTAGTCGGATTCCTGCAGCCGGTAGGCCGCCAGTTCACCGCTGTTGCCGTAAATATAGATCAGATCACCGTTGCGGATCATGGGCACCCGCAGGCCGGCGTCGTCAACCTGGCGCTGCCCCTGCAGGGACCCGTCCAGTTGTGAGAGCACGTGCACGTAGCCTTCGTAGTCGCCGGTCAACAGGTAACCGTCCACCGGCAGCAGGCCGGTCGTCTGACGCCACTCAAGCTGATCCTGCTTCCACAGCTCCTTACGGTTGAACACGCTGAACGCGGTGATCACCCCGTCGGAGCCGGAAATGTAGATGTTGCCGTAATCCAGGGTCGGCGACTGGAAACTGCTGGCCTGGTGCTTCCAGATCTCTTGCCCGCTGCGCATATCCACGGCCGCCACGCTGCCCTGATAGCCGGTGACATAGGCCACCCCATCACGCACCACCGGGGTACCGTCGACATCCACCAGGCGCTCCAGCTCAGTACGACCACTGGGCTCGCCCACCGAGTACTGCCACAGCGGCTGGCCTGATTCGGACAGCACCGCCACCACTTCACCGCTGGCAAAAGCCAGCAGGGTCACCTCGTCACCCACGCGGGGCGTGGCGTTGCCGCGGAAACTCAGGACCGGAATGGAACCGTCGTACTGCCAGAGTTTTTCGCCATCGGAGGTGCTGAATCCCACCGCCTTACCGTCGATGGTCTGAACCACCACCACCGAACCATTGGACTGCGGCGGCGCCAGAATCTCACTGGGCAGGTCGACAGACCAGACTTCACCGCCCTGCTCTTCCCGGGACAGGGCCAGTAGCTGACCGTCACGGGTGCCCAGGTACAACTGGTTGGCGTCCGCCCCGACACCGGCCAGGATGGACCGATCCAGCTCGGTGTCCCAGTTGTAGTCGCCGTTCTCCGGGTTCAGCGAGGCCAACTCGCCGTCCGCCGAGACAGCGAACAGCTCGCCGTAGGACAGCGCCGGCTGCAGGAAAAGCAACTGTTCGTCGGCGCCGTCGCCAATGCTGGTGTCCCAGACTTCATCAAGCCACACCGTGCTCTCGATTTCAGGCAACGGCTTGGGCTGCTCAAAATTGTCGTTGGAACTGCATCCGGCAAGCAGTGCGGCCATGGCACCAGCCAATGCCCCGTGACGGATGACTCGCGCACCCAGGGGCATCAAGCATCCTCCCCAATGGCCAGATCGGACATCTTAAGGCGCAGCAGCGGGTTGGCCTGACCTTCAGACGCCTTGCTCGCCGCCAGGTAAGCCTTGCGCGCGCCTTCGAGATCCCCCTGCGACCGCAGGATGTCACCTTCCAGCTCTGCATACAGGGCACTGAAGGCACCGGGGGAAGCCACGCCATTCAGGGTGTCCAGCGCCGCATCGCCATCGCCGGCCGCAAACTGGGCCTGGGCCAGACGATGTTCAATCATCACTTTGAGCGGACCTTCCTCGGTGTGGTCCCGGGCCCAGGTGAGGGATTCCGTCGCCGCCTCAGGATCACCCTTCTCGTCGAACTGGTGCGACGCCAGGATAAGCGTGCCATACACCGCATAGGCGCTGTCTGAGAATTCGTCCTGCAGCTCCTGTGCGACAAATGTGATGGTCTTCTCCCGCTCGTCGTTCGCGGGCTGGTTCACGGCGCTGAGCAACTGTTGGTACTGCGAACCGGCCTGACTGCGCTGGTCAGCCTGGTGCTGCTGCCACGCCTGCCAGCCAAAGACGATGGCCAGTGCGGCGCCAATGCCAATCAGCAGGGAGCTGCCGTTCTTTTTCCACCAGCCCTTGATGGCTTCGACTTGTTCTTCTTCGCTACGCAATTCCACCTTCTATGACTCCCGTAATCCAAAAACGTCGTGTATCCGGTTACTGCAGCAACGCAGCAAGTTCATCCGCGAGGCCGGACTGGGCAACCGTGCGCTGTTCTTCGTCGCTGCGCAAGGGCTTGAGACTGACCGCTTGCTCAGAAACTTCATTGTCGCCAATGATCAACGCATAACGGGCGCCGCTGCGATCCGCCTTCTTCATCTGGCTCTTGAAACTGCCGCCACCGCAATGCAGAACAATCACCCTGTCCGCCAGCGATTCACGCAGCGCTTCGGACACCTTGAGGGCCTCCGACTCGCCGGCCTCGCCCATGCCCATGACGTAGAGGTCCGCGTCACCGCTGACCGATTCAGGCACCAGCTCGAGGGTTTCCAGCATCAGCACCAGACGCTCGATTCCCATGGCGAATCCCACGGCCGGCGTGGGCTTGCCGCCCAGTTGCTCAACCAGCCCGTCATAGCGGCCGCCGGCGCAGACCGTGCCCTGAGCACCCAGGCTGTCGGTGACCCATTCGAATACCGTCTTGCCGTAGTAGTCCAGCCCCCGCACCAGACGGGAATTGACCGTGTATTCGATTCCCGCCAGTTCCAGGCGGCGTTTGAGACCGTCGAAATGCTCGATCGATTCAGCGTCGAGGAAATCCACCAGATCCGGCGCGCCCTGGAGAATGGCCTGGGTTTCCGGCACCTTGGAGTCGAGGATCCGCAGCGGGTTACTCTCCATCCGCCGGCGGCTGTCTTCGTCCAGCTGCTCGGTATACGCCGAGAGATAGTCCACCAGCGCCTGACGATAGGCTTTGCGGGCCTCGCTGGTGCCGATGGAGTTGATTTCCAGACGAACGTGGGGCGCCAGACCCAACACCTTCCAGAGGCGTGCGGTTAGAGTCAGCAGCTCGGCGTCGATATCCGGCCCGTTCATGCCAAAACATTCCACGCCGATCTGGTGGAACTGGCGATAGCGCCCCTTCTGCGGACGCTCATGGCGAAACATTGGGCCGGTGTACCAGAGCTTGCGGGTCTGGTTGAACAGCAGGCCGTGCTCCTCACCGGCGCGAACGCAACCGGCGGTCCCTTCCGGACGCAGAGTCAGACTGTCGCCATTGCGATCCTCAAAGGTGTACATCTCCTTTTCGACGATGTCGGTCACTTCGCCGATGGAGCGCTTGAACAGATCGGTCTGCTCCACGATGGGCATACGGATTTCGTGATACCCGTAGTTGCGCAGGACCTGCGCCACCGTACCTTCCAGATACTGCCAGACCGGCGACTGGTCCGGCAGGATGTCGTTCATGCCTCGAATTGCTTTAATCTTTGCCAAGGTGTCTTTCCAGTCTGAGCTTCTCAAAGTCGTGCGGCAGGGCCGGCCCGCAGGCCGGCATGAGGCGGGTGTTATGCCCCGCGCCGCACGGTATCAATCTTGGGCGCGGGCGATAATGGAGTCGTCCTGCTCCTTGCGGCGCTTCACCTGTTCCCGGATCAGGCGTTCCAGGTCATCCACCAGATTCTCGTTATCCAGCTTCTGGTTCGGGCTGCCGTCGAGATAAAGCAGGTTGCGCGGACTGCCGCCGGTCAGGCCCAGATCCGCTTCCTTGGCCTCACCGGGGCCGTTGACGATGCAACCGATGATGGCCACGTCCAGCGACGTGTTGACGTCATCAAGACGCTCTTCCAGCTCATTCATGGTCTGGATGACATCGAAGTTCTGCCGCGAGCAACTCGGGCAGGCCACGAAGTTGATCCCCCGGGCCCGCAACCGCAGGCTTTTGAGGATATCGAAACCAACTTTCACTTCCTGCACCGGATCCGCTGCCAGAGACACGCGGATGGTGTCGCCGATTCCGTCCATCAGCAGCATGCCCAGGCCGACGGATGATTTGACGGTACCGGAACGGAAACCACCCGCCTCGGTAATACCCAGGTGCAGCGGTTGTTCGATCTGGGTGGCAATCTGCCGATACGCCGCCACCGCCATAAACACATCCGAGGCCTTCAGGCTCACCTTGAAGTCCTGGAAGTCGTAGCGGTCCAGAATGTCGATGTGACGCATGGCCGATTCCACCAGCGCCTCGGGCGTCGGCTCGCCGTATTTGCGCTGGAGGCTTTTCTCCAGCGAACCCGCGTTCACGCCGATACGGATCGGGATATTGCGATCCTTGGCCGCATTGATGACCGCCGTTACCCGGTCCTCCCGACCGATGTTGCCGGGATTGATCCGCAGACAGTCGACGCCGTATTCGGCGACCTTCAAGGCGATCTTGTGATCAAAATGGATATCGGCTACCAGCGGCACCGACACGCGGGCGCGTATTTTGGCAAAAGCTTCCGCCGCATCCATGGACGGCACGGAAACCCGAACGATGTCGGCGCCGGCCTGCTGCAAGGCCTCGATCTGCCCAACAGTGGCATCGACGTCGCAGGTTTCGGTGTTGGTCATGCTTTGCACCGCAATCGGCGCATCGCCACCGACGGGCACAGAGCCCACGTGAATCTGGCGGGATTGACGTCTCTTGATGGGGGATTCGTGTTTCATAAGGTCCTGGATTCGTTTAACGGATCAGTTTCCAACGGTCAGCGCCACGCGGTTATTTGATGCCGGATAAACGGAAAGATCCACCGCTTCACCATTAAAACGCAACGTGGCGGCGTCCGCAGCCCCGAGGACAATCTGGAATGGCCCCCGGCCCTCATAACGCAGGCTCTCACCGGCACGTTTCAGGGACGCGACAACCGTGGTCCCTTCCGCATTCTTGATCGACACCCAGCAATCGCCGGTAAAGCTGGCCGTCAGCAAGTCCATATCCGGGGATGTCGGTGTAACCGGCGGGCTCTCCGGCGCCGGCGCACTCGCCTCGTCCGACGACGCTTCCGGTTCGGCCACCGGAGCCGCGGCGTCGGGCGCGACCGCCGCAGGCACGTCTTCGCTCATGTCACTGCCGTCACCGGACGGCGCCTGATCGGTGGCGGCCGGCTGTTCCATATCGTCCTGCGTGGTGGCCGATGTACTTTCCGGGTCGTTCCCGGCCGGCATGCCGGCGTCGTTTTCAGCAGCCTCCGGGCTGTCCGCAGCGCCACTTGCCGAGGCGTCCTCGACCGACTCGCCGAAGGCCGTGGCGTTGTCTGCCGAATCGTCTGCCGCCGCCTGGTCAACCACAGAACCATCCGCGTCGCCACCGATTTGCGATTCCCCTGTCGCCGCTTCGTTCACGTCTTCGGAAGGCGCGGGATCGGATGTATCGAGTGCACCGCTGATGCCGCCCGGGAACAGTTCCGTCTCCATCACGCGATAGCCGATTCCAGCCACCACGGCAATCAACAGGATGATCAACGTCCAGCGGGCAACACGACGTTTCTGCCGCTTCTTGCGTTCGATGGATTCCAGAGGGTTATCGCGGCGTGCCTGTTCCTCCTCCTCGCGCATCGGCATCAGCTCCAGATCGAGCTGATCAACCAGTTTGCGGGGGTCGAGACCAACCTGTTCGGCGTAGGCCCGCACATACCCTTTCAGGAACAACTCACTACCAATTTTCTCGTACTGCCCTTCTTCGATCGCCTGGATGATCGACGGGCGCAAATGCTGACTGTCCGCCACGTCAGTAATCGAAATCCCCTTCGATTCCCGGGCGCGGCGGAGCTGATTCCCGACCTCTCCGGTTACCGCCTCGGCAACCGGTATTTCCTGGGTATCATCATTAGTCATTCGAAATCAGTGCTCTGTACTGTTTAAGTTGTTCTGATTCTGGGTATTGGTTCCGCAGAAGTAAAGCGAGGCTCGCCTCGCGATGCGAGTCCCCGAAATAATGCGCCAGCCGCAGCCCCGTCAAGAGACTTTCCGGCGAGTGCTGGAGATTGGGGTTTCGATCCATCACCGTGGTCAGTTGGCGATAATAGATCGACGCCTGATTGTAATCATCGGCCTTGAGCAACAGGCTGGACAGGGCAAGCAGGTAATCCGGTTTGCCGCGACTGAGGTTGACGGCGCGCTTGTAACTCTTGGCCGCGGCCGGGTAATCCTGCTGCTGCTCCTGAGCGCGGCCCAGGTTATAGAAAATCGACGCGCGCTCGGTGTACTCAACATCCTGTGACGCGCGCTGGAACTGCTCCTCGGCTTCCTCGTAACGCCCCTGGTTGTAGAGGAAGGCGCCATAGAAAATGCGCCCGCGGGTGTAACTACTGTCACTGGA
Organism: Marinobacter sp. JSM 1782161; assembly: GCF_011421605.1. Classification (NCBI taxonomy): domain Bacteria; kingdom Pseudomonadati; phylum Pseudomonadota; class Gammaproteobacteria; order Pseudomonadales; family Marinobacteraceae; genus Marinobacter; species Marinobacter sp. JSM 1782161. Next base: position 386,303 of record NZ_WSSA01000002.1, on the reverse strand, counting down.
CAGCGCCCGGCGAAACGCCTTTTCCGCCAACTCCGGCTCGCCTTCGGACTGGTACACCAGCCCCATCCCGGCCAGCGCACCCGGGCTGTCCGAGTCAATATCCAGCGCACGCTGCAACCGATCCCGTGCCCGATCGTAATGGCCCTGACCGATATAGGCGAGACCCAGCCGCACGTAACTTTCTTCAGCCTTCTGCTGGTCAGCGTCCTTGGCAAATGGACTGTTCGTAGTGGTGACGCAACCGGCGCTGGAGGCCAGCAACCCAACCATCAGAATGGCTCTGACGACTGCACTGGGAAAGGCGTTAAGTTTCACGCTTGGCAAATCCTTTTATTGAAAGGCGCGTCAGGGCGTCATCTGGTGAACGGGAATATACCTCTGGCTGCGGCGCGTTCGATCCTCGAACTGCCCCACCAATTGGCCACAGGCGGCGTCGATATCGTCGCCACGGGTCGTCCTGACCGTTGTCACATGCCCGGCCTCATTCAGGATCGACTGGAAGCGACGGGTGGCCATCGCCTTGGGCCGCTTGAAATCACTCTCCGGGAATGGGTTAAACGGGATCAGGTTAATCTTGCACGGCAACCCCTTGAGCAGCCTGGCCAACTCGTGGGCATGCTCAAGCTTGTCATTCACGCCCTGGATCACCGTGTACTCGATGGTCACCTTGCGCTTGTCCGGCAGGCGTGACAGATAGCGTCGAGTGGCGGCCAGCAGTTCGCTGATGGGGTATTTCTTGTTGATCGGAACCAACTGGTTGCGAAGTTCGTCGTTGGGGGCGTGCAGGGAAATCGCCAGGGACACGTCGGTCAGTTCGCCCAGGCGGTCGAGCGCGGGCACCACGCCCGACGTGCTCAGGGTCACCCGGCGCTTGGAGAGACCGTAGGCGTAGTCTTCCATCATCAGGTCCATGGCATCGACCACATTGTCGAAGTTGAGCAACGGCTCGCCCATCCCCATCATCACGACGTTGGTGATCGGGCGCTCCTCGTTGGGATTGAACGGCATAAACGAGCGCCGCGCCACCCAGACCTGGCCGATGATTTCCGCGGCCGTCAGGTTGCGGTTGAACCCGCGCTTGCCGGTGGAGCAGAAGGTGCAGTCCAGACTGCAACCGATCTGTGAGGAGACACACAGCGTCCCGCGCTGGCCATCCGGAATGAGGACGGTTTCAACACTGTTGCCGCTGTCCATGCGCATGATCCACTTGCGGGTGCCGTCCTTCGACGTCTCGTCAAACACGACTTCGGGCCCGCGGATCTCAGCGACAGCCTTAAGTTTTTCCCGTAACGCCTTGCTGACGTTCGTCATTTGGTCGAAGTCATCAACGCCACGCTGATGCATCCACTGGAGCAACTGGGTGGCGCGGAATTTCTTTTCGCCCAGAGACTCGAAAAAGGCCTCCAGTTTGGGCTTGGGCATGCCCAGAAGGTTGGTTTTTTCGGTCGGCGATGACATAACGATAACCTCGATCAAATAACCCGTCAGAACGGGCGGCCGGCCTGGCCGCCCGCCCCGAAGAGAATCAGCCGCGCGGGCAGATCTCGTTGTCGTTGAAGAAGTACGCGATCTCGCGCTCGGCCGATTCCGGAGAATCGGAACCGTGTACGGCGTTGGCGTCGATGGAGGACGCGAAATCCGCACGAATGGTGCCGGCGTCCGCTTCCTTCGGGTTGGTCGCGCCCATCAGGTCACGGTTCTTGGCGATAGCACCTTCACCTTCCAGCACCTGGACCACAACCGGGCCGGAGGTCATGAAAGCCACCAGGTCCGGGAAGAACGGACGCTCTTTGTGCTCCGCGTAGAAACCTTCCGCCTGCTCCTGGGTCAGGTGCATCATCTTGGCAGCAACGATGCTCAGACCGCCTTTCTCGAAGCGGGAGTAGATTTCGCCAATGACGTTCTTGGCCACTGCATCGGGTTTAACGATAGAGAGCGTACGCTCGATAGCCATGCTATATCTCCAATTGGTTAAGGGTAAAAAACTAGACGGCGATTATACGCAGGAAGCCAGCCACTGCCTACCTGACTCCGGAGCGCGAGCGCTGCAGGCCCCGCAGACGCTCCAGCACTGTCGCAATCTCTGACACGGCAAAAGCAATGTCCTCTTCGGTGCTGAAACGACCGAATGAAAAGCGTAGCGCACTGTGCGCAAGCTCGTCGCTGACGCCCAGAGCACGCAGCACGTAGGACGGCTCCAGGGATGCCGATGCGCAGGCGGAACCGGACGACACCGCCAGATCTCGCAACCCAAGCATCAGGGATTCGCCATCAACACCCTCAAAACTCAGATTGACAATGCCCGGCACACAGAGTTCCTGATCGCCGTTGAAATGCACACCCTCCAGCGCCAGCACTCCGACCAGGAACCGCTCCCGCAGCGCTGTCAGGCGCTCCCGCTCAGTGTTGAGCTCGTCATCGGCGAGCCGGAAGGCTTCCCCCATACCGACGATCTGGTGCGTCGCCAGGGTGCCGGAACGCATGCCCCGCTCATGGCCACCACCGTGGATCTGTGCCTCAACACGCACAGCGGGATCGCGACGGACGTACAGCGCGCCAATGCCTTTCGGGCCGTACACTTTGTGGCCGGACAAGGACATCAGGTCCAGCTTGACCTGCGACAGGTCAACCGGGAGCTTGCCCGCCGCCTGGGCCGCATCAACGTGAAACAGGACGCCACGCTTTCGCAGACGCTCACCAATCGCCGCCACATCGGTCATCACGCCGATCTCGTTGTTCACCCACATCAGACTGACCAGACAGGTGTCCTCTTCCAGCGCGTCATCAACCTGGTCCGGCGTAATGTGTCCGGCGGCATCCGGCTGCAGGTAGGTAACGCGCATCCCCTGGAATTCGAGCCAGGCGCAGGTGTCCAACACCGCTTTGTGCTCAATCGCGGATGTCACGATGTGGGCACCCGGGAAGCGGGCGGCAACGCCTTTCAGGGCCAGGTTATCGGCCTCGGTGGCGCCGGATGTCCAGACGATCTCGCGGGGATCACAACCAATCAGATCGGCCACCTGCCGCCGGGCACCTTCGACGGCGGCCTCTGCCTGCCAGCCGTAGCCATGGGAACGGGATGCCGGATTACCGAAAACCCCGTCGAGGGTCAGGTGTTCGGCCATGCGCTCGGCCACGCGCGGGTCAACCGGAGTCGTAGCCGCATAATCGAGGTAAACTGGTTTCTTCATAGCACTCTGGAACTGAATGAATCGATGCCCCTGACTCCGGGGCCGGGACAGGTTGAATCAGGCGGGATCGTTCTGGACCAGGCGCCGGGTATTGATGGCTTCCGCCTGACGCCGGTTCTGGCGATGGGCCACCACCTGGATTTCCCGCTTACGCATGAGATCGGCGAGGCTGATCTCACTGAGAAACGTATGAATCTGGTCACTCAGGTCCGACCAGAGATGGTGAGTCAGGCATTTTTCACCATTCTGACAGTCGCCCTTGTTGTGGCAGCGGGTCGTGTCCAGGGACTCGTTGACCGCATCAACCACGTCGGCGATGAACACAGCATCGTGGGGACGTCCAAGCTGATAGCCCCCGCCCGGACCACGCACGCTGACCACGAGCTTTTGACGGCGGAGCTTGGCAAACAACTGCTCAAGATAGGACAGGGATATATCCTGGCGCTGTGAAATATCCGCCAGCGACACAGGCCCGTCCTCGGCGTGGAGCGCCAGGTCGAGCATCGCCGTCACGGCGTAGCGGCCCTTCGTCGTCAGTCGCATGGATCACAGCCTCGAGAGATCGAACCAGTGGGTCTGTCGACTTGAGAGTATGAATTGACCGACTAAATCAGTCAAGTATTGCCCTCTCGCCCAAAAATCCAGGCAACGCCGACAGTTACCACCCCTGTCAGGACGATTCCTTATCGTCCCTTACGCAGTCGAAATCTTCCTCGTCGAGCGGCGGCAAAGCACCGTTACGGTACTCATGATCCACCCGCTGCAGCGCCTTGCACATGGTTTCGATACGCTCGTCCACCACGTGCATATGATCCAGCAGACTGCGCACGGCACGCGCCACGGGGTCGGGCATTTCCTCGGTGACACCGTAGGCGTCGAACCCCATTCGCTGCTCCATATCGCGGCGCTTGCTGGATTCGGCGTCCTTGTCACGCTTGACGATCACCCGGCCAGGAATACCCACCACGGTGGCATCCGCCGGTACCGCCTTGGTGACCACGGAATTGGACCCCACTTTGGCCCGGTCACCTACCTCGAACGGCCCCAGGATCTTGGCCCCCGCGCCGATCACCACACCATCGCCCAGCGTCGGGTGCCGCTTCCCCTTATTCCAGCTGGTTCCTCCCAGGGTAACGCCCTGGTAAAGCGTCACGTCGTCACCAATAACGGTGGTTTCGCCGATCACGACGCCCATGCCGTGGTCGATAAAGAAACGGCGACCGATCACCGCGCCCGGATGGATTTCAATCCCCGTCAGCCAGCGCGCCACGGTGGAAATGGTGCGCGCCAGCCACTTGAAGTCACGGCACCAGAGACTGTGAGCCAGGCGGTAAAACAGGAGGGCGTGCAGCCCCGGGTAATTGGTCAGTACCTCAAACGTGTTCCGCGCGGCGGGATCACGATGAAACACACTGCCGATATCTTCGCGCAAACGCTCAAACATAGCTCAGTCCTGCTCCTGCTCCGCTTCGGGACGGCTCTGGCCGCCCCCTGCACTCTTCTGCACGGCAGAGAGGATGCCGCGCAGAATATTGATCTCCATCTGATCCAGATGCGCCCGCTGGAACAGCCGTCGCAGCCGGGTCATCAACTGGCGCGGATTGTCCCGCCGATGGAAATCCACGTCCACGAGCACCTGCTCCAGGTGCCCGAAGAATCCCTCCACGTCCTGTACCGAGGCCAACGGGATATCCCAGCCCTCGTCGCCGGGCCGCAGCATCGGCTTGAGCAGCGCCTGCCCGTCGCCGGCTTCCAGCGCGCGAAGCTGATGCATCCGGACCTCGTAACAAATCACCTGCACCGCCATGGCCAGGTTCAGGGAGCTGTAATCCGGATTGGACGGTATGTGGATATGGTAGTGGCAACGCTGCAATTCTTCATTGCTCAGGCCATGATTCTCACGTCCGAACACCAGGGCCACATCCCCCTGCCCCGCATGCTCGGCCGCCCGGGCGGCGCTTTCCGACGGCGGGATCACCGGCCAGGGCACCTTGCGTCCGCGGGCGCTGGTCCCCATCACCAGCACACAATCCTCAATGGCCTGCTCCATGGTATCGACGACCACAGCCCGATCGAGGATATCGGATGCACCGGACGACCGGGCATAGGAAGCCTCGTCAGGAAAAGACGCCGGGTTCACCAGATACAGATTGGACAGCCCCATGTTCTTCATGGCCCGAGCCACCGCGCCGATATTGCCGGAGTGCGAGGTTTCAATCAGGACGATGCGGATGTGCGCTTGGGGGTCTGTCTGGGTCATGCGACTGTCTCGGGTCTTACCGTTGGCTTAAGGGCGCAATATGATAGCAGAAAGTCGCGGCAGTTGAGCTGCCCACCGGGGTAATTCCCTATGAGCACCCCGTCAAAAAACGTACAAGCTGAGTCAGTGATTTGCTATCATACGCGCCCTTTGAACAGCCAGTTGACAGAGAGCTCCATGCAACCAGCGATTAAAATGGCTCTGCGCATTGCGCGCCAGGGCTCCGAGTACCTCAAGGCCCACTTTGAACGCCAGGATCCTGCAGCCATCGACGACGGCGCCCGCCAGCAGCTGGCCCGCGCAGAAGCTTCTGTTTATGCCAATTTCGCCGAGCAACTGCAGAAAGCCTACAAGGATCACTACATTGCTCCGGCCGGCGACATCGAGGCCGGCGATGAGGCTCTGAGCTGGCACGTTTTCCCGCTGATCGGAAGCGAGAATTTCCTGCGTGGCATCCCCGAGTTTGCGCTGGCCCTGGTCCAGAAGAAAGCCAACCGGGCCGAGCACATGCTGTTGGTCAACCCGATCACGGGTGAGGAATACTCAGCCAGCCGTGGTCACGGCGCCGCTCTCAACAGCCGCCGCATCCGCATGAACGGCGCTCAGGGCATGCGCCGCGCCATCCTGGCGACCAACGTCCTCGACTTTACCCGCGAGACCGACGATCCGTTGATCTGGGGCGAACTCATCAGCACCCTGGCCCGTGAATCCTCACAGACCCGTACCTGCGGCTGCGGCGTACTGGATATCGCCCGCGCCAGTGCCGGCCACCTGGACGGCGTCGTCCTGTTCCGCCCCACCGCGGTGGAACAGTCCCTCGCACTGCTGCTGACCCACGAGTCTGGCGGCCTGTCCGGCGACTTTTCCGGCAACCCGGCCGGCGGGGACACCAGTCGTCAGCTGGCGATCGCCAACCCGAAACTGTTCAAGGAGCTGCTGAAAACGCTGCATCCGTTCCGCGGCCGACTGCCGCGCTGATCCTGCGCTTTCATCAGACATAAAAAAGGCCGCAATCGCGGCCTTTTTTTGTGCCCGGGGACCGGGCTGGAACAGCATCACCGGATTTACATCCGGTTCAGCCATTCGGGCGGTTCCTCGTCTTCCTGCTGATCGGCGGCGCCTTCCTTGGGCGGCACAACCAGATCTTCCCGGGTAACGCCCAGCAGCACCAACAGGTTCGCTGAGACGTAGATGGAGGAGTAGGTACCCACGACAATGCCGATGATCAACGCAACGGCAAAGTTATGGATCGCCTCACCACCGAGGAAGTACAGGGAGAGCAGGACGACCAGCGTCGTACCCGAGGTGTTGAGGGTCCGGCTCAGGGTCTCGGTGATCGAGTGGTTGACCACGTCTTCGGTACCACCGGTGCGCAGCTTGCGGAAATTCTCCCGGATACGGTCCGCCACGATGATCGTATCGTTCAGCGAGTAACCGATGACGGCCAGCAACGCGGCCAGCACGCTCAGATCGAACGTCCACTGAAACAGCGAGAAAATACCCAGCACGATCAGGACATCGTGTGCCAGCGGCAGAACCGAGGCAATTCCGAATTTGAGCTGAAAACGCATACCCACGTAGATCAGCACCACGAACAGGGCCAGCAGCAGCCCCAGGCCGCTGTCTTCCTTCAGCTCGTCACCCACCTGGGAACCAACGAACTCCGCCCGCACCAACTCAAGCTGGTCGCCATCGGCACGCAGCGCATTGATCATGTTCGCGGAGAGTTCGTCATCCAGATCCTGGCGCAGACGCACCAGCACCGACTTTTCGTCGCCGAAATTCTGGACAACGAACTCGGTGTAGCCGGCGTCATCCAGCGTCTGGCGTACCTCGTCCAGCGACGGCGCCTCCTCGTAGGCGAACTCAACCGAGGTGCCGCCGGTAAAGTCCAGACCCAGATTGAGTCCGTTCACCGCGAGGATGACAATCGAGAGGATCACTGCGGCCAGGGAGCCAACCGACGCAACGCGCCGCACTCCCATGAAGTTGATGGTTTTATCCGTCAGATTAGCCATTGGCAAGCTTCCCCCCGATCGCAAGCTTCTCGATTTTGCGACCGCCGTAAATCAGATTGATGATGCTGCGGCTGACCAGCAAGCCCGTGAACATGGAGGTCAGGATGCCGATGCACAGGGTTACCGCAAAGCCCTTGACGGGTCCGGAGCCCATGGCGAACAGGATGACCGCTACCAGCAAGGTGGTGATATTAGCGTCGAAGATGGACACGAACGCCCGGGAGAAACCGGCATTAATGGCACTCTGGGGTGGCGCGCCCTGCCTCAGCTCTTCCTTTATTCGCTCGAATATCAGGACGTTGGCATCCACGGCCATACCCACAGTCAGCACGATACCGGCGATACCCGGCAGCGTCAGCGTGGCCGACAGGATCGACATGCAAGCCACCAGCAACATGAGGTTGACGGTCAGCGCTACGTTAGCCACCAGACCGAAGAAGCGGTAGTACAGCAGCATGTAAAGCAGGACGATGGCGAAGCCGACGGTCACCGACATGACGCCGGCATCGATATTCTTCTGCCCCAGGCTCGGACCAATCGTCCGCTCCTGCACGAAGTACATCGGCGCCGCCAGGGAACCGGCCCGCAGCAGCAGGGCCAGCTCGCCCGCTTCAGCCACGGAATCGAGACCGGTGATGCGGAACGAGCTGCCGAGGGTGGACTGGATGGTCGCCAGGCTGATAATGCTGCGATCCACCTTGCGCTCTTCCACCTGCTTGATCTCGCCGTCGACGCGCTTGTCCACCGTCTCGGTCTTGTACTCGATGAACAGCACCGCCATGCGCCGCTTTATGGCGTCGCGGGTGGCACGGGTCATCCGGTCACCGCCGGTGCCGTCCATCGTGATATTGACCTGCGGCTGGCCATTCTGGTCGAAAGCCTGCTGGGCGTTAGCGACGTTTTCGCCGGTGACGATGATTTCGCGCTCAAGACGAGCGGTACGGTTCGGCTCATCCCGGAACGGATACACTTCGGCTGTCCCGGACGAGGCGTCCTGACGAGCTTCCAGCCGGAACTCGAGGTTGGCCGTGGCACCCAATACCCGCTTGGCCTGTGCCGTGTCCTGCACGCCCGGCAGCTCCACCACGATGCGGTCACGCCCCTGGCGCTGGACCAGTGGTTCAGCAACACCCAGCTCGTTGACCCGATTGCGGATCGTCGTGAGGTTCTGCTGTAGCGCGTAGTCCTCGATTTCGGTCACGGTCGCTTCCGACAGCTGCAGTGTCAGCAGCCTCTGGTCGTCGTCGCCGGACTCGCGATTCAGCAGGAACTCGTTGTACTGGCCGCGAATCAGGTCCAACGCCTCATCGCGGGCCGCATCGTCCCGGAACGACAGTTCAATGGTATTGCCGTCACCCACATCACCGCCGCGGTAGCGAATGCGCTCCTCGCGCAGCTGACGCTTGATCTCACTGGCATAGACTTCCAGGCGCTTCTGCAGGGCGCTGTCCATATCGACTTCCAGCAGGAAGTGGACACCGCCGCGCAGGTCCAGCCCCAGCTTCATTGGCCCGGCGCCAATGTTGCGCAGCCATTCCGGCGTGGTTGGGGCCATATTGAGCGCCGCCAGGTAATCCTGGCCCACGGCCTCCTGGATGACCGGGCGGGCACTCAGCTGGGCATCGGAGCTTTGCACGCGAATCAGCGCGTTGGGTGGGTTGAGCACCGCATCTTTGACCTGGACGCCGGCTTCGCCCAGCGCATCAACAGCCTCGTCCAGGGTCGCCTGATCGACCTGGGTGCTGCTTCGTGCACCGGTGATTTGAATCGCATAGTCATCGGGATAGAGGTTGGGCAGCGCGTAGATGAAACCAATCACCACCGCGACCAGAATCACGATATTTTTCCAGAGCGGGAATTTATTGAGCATGGAATGCCTTGTTCTGCTGGTCAGAACCAGCCCTGTACCGTCTTGAATACCTGACGCCGGCCAGGTTGGCCGGCGCCGTCTACAGATCCGCGCCAGGACGGCCGGACCTGATATGAGAAGGGGCACTCATCTCGTGCCCCTTCCGGAAGGATCAGATATCTTTCAGCGTGCCTTTGGGCAGCGCAGTCGCAACTGCGACCTTCTGGACCTTGACTTCGACGTTGTCCGCCACTTCGATCACGATGAAATCGTCAGTGACCTTGGTGATGCGGCCGGCCATACCGCCGGAGGTCACCACTTCGTCGCCCTTGTCCAAGCCGGCCATCAGCGCCTTGTGTTCCTTCGCACGCTTGGACTGGGGGCGCCAGATCAGGAGGTAGAAAATCAGGATGAAGCCGGCAAAGAAGATCACCTGACCGATGACGCCCATGCCACCCTGACCTGCCGCCGGCTGCTGAGCCATGGCGACCGCAGGCGATGCGGCCAGGCAGACAGTAAGCGCGTTACGCAAAGCTTTCATTCGAGTACTCCGTTTTTGATTTGAATCTTGTCTCCGCAAGGCGGTGCGCGTCAGCCTTCGGATTCACCAGCCAGGGCCGGCACAGGCTGCCCCCGACGCGCGTAGAACTGCTCGATAAAGTCCGACAATGTACCTGCTTCAATGGCCCCACGCAATCCAGCCATGAGGTTCTGGTAATAGCGCAGGTTGTGGATCGTATTGAGCTGCGATCCCAGCATCTCTCCACACCGATCCAGGTGGTGCAGATAACCGCGCGAGAAGTGCTGACAGGTGTAGCAGTCGCACTCGGAATCGAGCGGACCGGTATCGGTCCGATGCCGCGCGTTACGTATCTTGATCACCCCTTCGCTGGTGAACAGATGGCCGTTGCGGGCATTGCGCGTCGGCATGACGCAATCGAACATGTCGACACCACGACGCACCGCCTCGACGATGTCTTCCGGCTTGCCCACACCCATCAGGTAACGCGGTTTGTCTTCAGGCATCTTTGGCGGCAGGTGATCGAGGATTTTCATCATTTCCTCTTTGGGCTCGCCCACCGACAGCCCACCGATGGCGTAGCCATCGAACCCGATATTGACCAGGCCTGCCAGGGATTGTTCCCGCAGCCCTTCATACATGCCGCCCTGGACGATGCCGAACAGTGCCGACGGGCTGTCGCCATGGGCATCACGACTGCGTTGGGCCCAGCGCAGGGACATTTCCATGGACGCCTTCGCCTGCTTTTCAGTGGCGGGGTACGGGGTGCACTCGTCGAAGATCATCACGATATCGGAGCCCAGATCGCGCTGCACCTGCATCGAGATTTCCGGCGTCAGCTCCACCGGCGAGCCATCCACGGGCGAGCGGAACTTCACACCCTGCTCGGTGATCTTGCGCATTTCGCCCAGGCTGAACACCTGGAATCCGCCGGAGTCGGTCAGGATCGGGCCCTGCCATTGGGTGAAGTCGTGCAGGTCGCCGTGTTGCTTGATGATCTCCGTGCCGGGACGGAGCATCAGATGGAAGGTGTTGCCCAGAATAATCTGCGCGCCGATCCCTTCGATATCCCGCGGCAGCATGCCCTTGACCGTGCCGTAGGTGCCCACCGGCATGAAGGCCGGGGTCTGGACCTCGCCCCGTGGAAAGCTGAGGGTGCCCCGCCGCGCCCGACCGTCGCTGGCCAGGGTCTTGAAGGACATGAAGCACTCTTCTCTCATTGATCTGACTCCTGATGGGCCTGCTCCGCCTGCGCCGACGGCTGCTGGCCGGTCACAAACATGGCATCACCATAACTGAAGAAACGGTAGCGCTCGTCAACCGCCTGACGATAGGCGGACATCACCGACTCGTACCCGGCGAACGCACTGACCAGCATAATGAGGGTGGATTCCGGCAGGTGGAAGTTGGTAATCAGTGCATCGACGCACTGAAACCGGTAGCCGGGGTAGATAAAGATATCGGTATCACTCTGGAACGCCCGGAGCTCGCCATGACGGGAGGCCGACTCCAGAGAGCGCACCGAAGTGGTCCCCACGGCCACCACTCGCCCGCCTCGATGGCGGGTGCGCCGGATGGCATCGACCGTGGCCTGCGGCACATCCACCACTTCGCTGTGCATATGGTGTTCTTCCACCGAATCGACGCGCACCGGCTGGAAGGTGCCTGCGCCCACGTGCAGGGTCACGAACGCCTGCTCGACACCCTGCTCTGCCAACGCCGCCAGCATCGTCTCGTCGAAATGCAGTCCCGCCGTGGGCGCCGCTACCGCGCCCGCTTCCCGGGCATAGACGGTCTGGTAGCGCTCGCGATCGGCTTCTTCGTCGGGACGATCGACATACGGCGGCAACGGCATGTGCCCCACCGCTTCCAGCAGCGCCAGGACCGACTCGGCACCGCTATCAAGCTCAAGCTGGAACAGGGCGTCCTGCCGACCGACGACACGGAACGCACCGCCCTCGTCCACTAGGATCCGCTGGCCTGCCTTGGGCGATTTCGACGAGCGGATATGGGCCAGCAACTGTGTTTCGTCCAGCACCCGCTCCACCAGGATTTCCAGCTTGCCGCCGGTTTCCTTGTGGCCGAACAGTCGGGCGGGAATCACGCGGGTGTCGTTGAAGACCAGCAAATCGCCGGGTTTCAGCAGGCTCTGGATATCCCGGAACTGGCGATGGGTCACCGCGCCCGTGGAGCCATCGAGGTGCAACAGTCGACTGGCGGTACGCTCCTCAAGGGGATAGCGCGCAATCAGTTCGTCCGGAAGGTCAAAATGGAAATCGGAGACTTTCATCGAGGCTCAACCTGGTCTGGCAAGGGGACTCACCAACGGCTGGCATTCAGGTCCCGGCGGGTGCGTACGGTGACACACAGCTACAGAAAAACAGGAATTTGGTGCCGGGGGTGGGACTCGAACCCACACGCAGTTGCCTGCACGAGATTTTGAATCTCGCGTGTCTACCAGTTTCACCACCCCGGCGTCTGGAGAGTGTGGCGATTATACTGAGCGGAATGCCCGGGTCAACCGGATAACGCGGGTTTCCACACGAAATCCGGTTCTTGACCCGGTCCGTTCCGGTTACAGACGATCGAACAGCGACAACTGGGACACCTGCGCGAACGATTGCTGGGCCGCCTGCAGCACGAAACTCTGGAAACTCAGGCGACTGATCGCCTCGGCGTAGTCCACGTCGCGCAGTTCGGAAGTGATCTGCTCATTGTAGACGGAGGAATCGGTCAGGAACTCGCTGGTGCTCTCCACGGCATTGAGACGCCCGCCGATCTGGGTCTGGGTCGTGAGGACGCTTTCCTGGGCGTTGTCCAGATTCTCCAGGGAGTCGGCGATCAGGTCGTTGAACGCCTGTTGACCGCTGGGGAACGTGGCTGCGTCGGCACTGTCCGGCTGCACCACGCTGCCGTTGATGTCGATGTCCTGGAACTTGGCGCCGCTGACCTCCAGGTCACCGCCCCAGCCGCCGGCGTCGATCTCCAGGTCACCCTGGGTCGACTCCAGGCTGATCGACCCCGGCAGATCGTCGGTGTTCACGCTCACCCCCTCCAGGGCCGGGTCGGTGCTGCTGTTGATCGCGTCGGCCACGGACTGCAGGTCGTCCGTATTGTCGAAGCTGAAGGTCACCCCGTTGATGCTCACCGAATCACCGCCCGCCTGGGCGGAAAAGTCGGAGATGGTCGCGGTCGCCGGCGTCTTGGCCTGGTTCTCGAGGCCGTAGATCAGCTTCTCGACCGTGGAAAACATTGACTGGCGGTCGGATGTCTTGACGAAGAACTTGTCCCCGTCCGAAGCCCCCGTTATCTCGAACTGCATCCCGGCCACCTGGATGCTGTCACCGCTGGCGTACGTGTTGTCCGCCGGCGTCAGATCGGCGCCTGTAGAGCGATTGGTCACCGTGTAAGTGCCGGCGGTGGCATCTACCTCAACCACCAGATCATCCGGGTAAACGGAATTGAACACCTCCTGATCCAGCATCATCCCGGTACTGATGGTGGCCGGGGGATTGGTGCTGTTGGCACTACTGGCTTCAGTGAAAAACGTCGGGTTGTTGCTGGCCACGTCAGAGAAGATGCCCTTGCCGTGGTCGCTGATCGCCACTTTGACGCCCACATCGATTTCCAGCTCCCGCTGCCCCTCGTCGCCCTGGTACACCCAGCTTCCCGAGACGTTCTGCTGGTAGGCCTGGGTGTTGCCCTTGAAGCCGCTGAAGATGTACTCGCCGGACGCATCCCGGGTGTTGGCCAGGGACGCCAGTTGGTCCAGCCGTTCGCGCAGCTCCGAGGCGATGGAATCGCGGTCCTCCGCCGACAGGGTGCCGTTGCCCGCCTGCACGGTCAGCTCGCGCACCCGCTGGATCACGTCGGTGACGTCTCCCAGCGTGCTCTCCTCCTGCTGCAGACGGTTGGTGGCCAGGTCGATACCGCGCTGGAACTGGTCGATCTGGGCCGATTGCTGGTCCAGTTTCAGCAGTCGCGCCGCGGCCACCGGGTCGTCGGACGGGTTGATGACCCGCTTGCCGGTGGACACCTGCTGCTGAGTTTTCTGCAACTGGGTGTTGAGGTCCTGCAGCCGGTTAACGCCACCGCTGAAAATCTGCTGTGATGAAATACGCATGGTCAGACGCCTTAGTTAAAGGTACCCAACAGGGTGTCGAACAGGTCCTGCGCCACGCTCATGACCTGCGCCGACGCGTTGTAGGCGGCCTGGTACTGGATGAGACGGCCGGCTTCCTCGTCCAGGTTCACCCCGGAGGTGGACTCCCACTGGTTGGTGGACTGCTCCAGCAGTGCCTGCCCCGCTTCCATATCGAGCTGGCTCTGACGAGTGGTCACACCCACCGTTTCCACCAGCCCGCCATAAGCCTCGGTGAAGCTCTGGTTACCGCCGTTCATGGTGTTGGTCGTACCCATGCCGCCAAGGATCGCGGCATTGCGGTTATCGGAAACCCCATCGGTGTTGTAACCAATGGTGAAGACATCATTCGCTTCCGGGTTGCCGCTGATCTCGAACTGAAAGCCTCGATAGTTCGGATCCGACGGGTCCTCGGAGAACAGCTTGTTGGACACGCCCGGCTGATAGGTGCCGGTCACCGGAGGCGTCAGCGCCTGCGGGTTGGTCGGGTCGGTCGCGTCCAGGATTTCGTAGCTGGTATCCGAGGTGAACCGGACCATCAACGGCGGAGACAGCTCCCCGCGCTGACTGAACTCGTCCAGCGGCACGTTGGTGAGCGGATTGGTGGTGCTCAGCATGGTGCCCTGGGAAATCTGGGCATCACCGGTGTTGCCTTCATCCGACTCGGCGGACACAGGCGTGGCAAACGCCAGGTCCTCTTCCCGATTGATCTCCATCCCGATATTCGCCGCGGCATTTCGGGTCGGTCGCACCAGGAAGCTGTCGCCATCGCTGAAAGAACCGGCTTCGATGTGGACATTGAAACCCGGCATCTCGATTTCCGCCGGCAGCGGATCCGGCAGTTGCCCCTGGCGCACGATCTCGCCGGTCTCGGCGTCCACCAACTGGAAGTTCTCGCCGTTGGTGCCGCTGAATTCCAGATTATAGGATCTGGCCGCCAGCTCGCTGGTGTCGGTAATCTCGACGGAAACCACACCGTCCTGCGGCGGCGCGTTGTTATCGCTGGCCGACACTCTGTCCAGTTGCGCCGCCCGGGTATTGACGTCGCTGAAGAAGAGTCCGCCCAGGTCGCCTTCCAGATCCATACCAACACTGTGCTGCTGGTTGATCTGGTCCGAGACCGCCAGGGCCACACGGCCCAGTTGGTCAAACGCGGGCTCCAGCACCTTGTTCTGGAAGGTCCGCAGACCACCGATGGTGCCGCCGATCATCTGGTCGGTAACATCGGCAACGCGATTGCCGGTGGTCAGCTTGAACGCCAGCTTGTTGGGGTCGTCCGGTGAGGTTTCGGTGGACAGGCTGGCAGCCTCGTTACCGACCACCAGCGCCTGACCACTGCTCAGGGCAACGTTGACCTGGTAGCCATCGACCTCGGTGACTTTCACCTGCAGCAACTCGGACAATTCGCGGATTTTCTCGTCGCGCTTGTCCAGCAGATCATTGGGCAGGTTGCCCTGGGCAATGCCCGGGCTCTCCGAAATCGATTCGTTCAGATCCGCGATAGTGCTGAGCAGGCTGTTCACATCCGACGCCGCCGCTGACATCTGGCCAGTCACTGACTCCCGCTGCTGAACCATCTCTCCGTGCAGGGACTGGAAACGGTTGACCAGGTTTTCCGCCTCGCTCAGTACCGCCTGGCGCTGGGGCAACGCCGCCGGGTCTTCGGCGGCACTCTGCAGACTGGAAAAGAAGTTGTTCAGGGCATCATTGAGGCCGGTACTCTCCCCACCCAGCAGGTTATCCAGGCGGGTGAGCTCCGTGTTGAGCGTGTCCTGCTCGTTGAACAGGGAGGTGTCCGAGCGCAGCTGGTTGACCACAAACTGATCGGAAATCCGGCGGATTTCGCTGATACTGACGCCCGAGCCGATGCTGCCGGCACCGGTGTTGATGCCGCTCTGGCTCTCGAATACCACCTGCTGGCGGCTGTAGCCGTCGGTGTTGGCGTTGGTGATGTTGTTGCCGGTCGTATTCAGCGCGGACTGGTGCCCCAGAATCCCCGAAAGACCGATGTTGATCAGGCCAGCCATGACAGTTACTCCTCACCGCCCTGTTTCAGGGACAGGGACTGCCCCGTGACTCCCTCGAACGAGTCACTGTTGAGAATGCGGCGGATCTTGGCCCCGTAGGCCGGATCGGTCGCGTAACCGGCCTGCTGCAGGCCGTCGGCAAAGGCTTCCGGATCGTCCGCCACCGACAGCACGTCGCGGTATCGCGGATTACGTTCCAGGAAGCCAACATAGTCCTCGAAGCTGGACTGGTAGTCCGGATACGACCGGAAAGCCGCCCGCTCCTTCAACGGGATCCCATCGCGGAACTCGGTGGTCAGTATGTCCACGGAGTCGCCCTGCCAGCGGCTGTCCGCCTTGATGCCAAACAGGTTGAAGCTGGCTTCTCCCTCGCTCCCCCGAATCATGTGCTTGCCCCAGCCGGTTTCCAGTGCGGCCTGGGCCACCATGACCCTGGGATCGATACCCGAGTCCCCCGCCACGGACTCCGCCATCGGCAGCAGCGTCTGCACGAAGTGCTCCGGCGACTCGAAGCGCTCGGGCATGAGTGCCGTTGTCTCGGCTGCCGCGTCAGAGTCGGCCGTCGCGGCAACCGGGGCTTCCGGTTCCGCGCTGCTGCTCGCCTGGTTCGCAGCGATCGCCTTGACCTCATCCACTTCCTTCGGCAAACGCGGAGACAGCGGCGGCAGACTGCGCTGGTAATCGGCAATGCTGGCCCGGTGACTGGCGCTTTTGTCGCCGTCCCCTTCCAGACCGGGGATCTGTTTCGACAGCTGCCGCACCAGGGTCTCCGCCAGCCCGAAACCACTGTTCTGACTCATGCTCAGGGTCAGCTGGCTGTCGAACATCTGCTGGTAGAACTTGCTCTGGCTGCTGTTCAGGTAGTTGCCCTCGGCGTAGACGTCGTTCACCTTGCGCATGGACTTGAGCATCTGCGACAGGAACAGGCTCTCGAACTGCTTGGCCACCTGTCCCAGCGCCGCTTTCTTGTCCTTGTGCGCCTCCGTTTTCAGGGCGTTGAGGCCGCTGAAATCGGTGTAATACTGAGCGCTGTCGAGACGGGCATCCTGCATCACGGCACCTAGATCACAATCAACTCGGCACGCAGCGCGCCGGCTTGCTTGAGGGCTTCCAGCACCGCCATCACATCACCCGGCGCGGCACCCACCTGGTTCACCGCCTCGACGATCTCGTTGAGCGTTACCGCCGGACCGAACTTGAACATGCGCGCCGGCTCCTGGGTGGTGGTGATGGTGCTGTTCTGGGTGACCACCGTGTCACCGCCGGACAGGGGGCCAGGCTGGCTGACGTTGGGATTCTCCTCGATGGTCACCGTCAGGTTGCCGTGAGTGATCGCGGCCGGGCTGACGTGGACGTTCTGGCCGACCACGATGGTGCCGGTGCGGCTGTTGATGACCACCTTGGCCGCCGCCTCGGCGGGATTGACCTCCAGGTTTTCCAGCACCGACAGGAAACTGACCCGCTGGGACGGATCCCGCGGCGCCTTGACCCGGATAGACGAGGCATCCTGGGCGTAGGCCATGTCCGGGCCCAGCGTGTTGTTGATCACGTCCACCACACGGCGGGCGGTGGTGAAATCCGGCTGCAGCAGGTCGAACGTGATGGTATCGCCGCGACTGAACGGCGAGGTCACTTCACGCTCAACGCTGGCCCCGTTGGGAATCCGGCCCACGCTGGGCACGTTGACGGAAATCCGCGAGCCGTCGTTGCCGGAGGCGCCAAAGCCACCCACCACCAGGCTACCCTGCGCCAGGGCATAGACCTGGCCATCGGCACCTTTCAGCGGCGTCATCAGCAGGCTGCCACCGCGCAGGCTTTCAGCGTTACCGATGGACGACACGGTGATGTCGATTTCGTTGCCGCGCTTGGAGAACGGCGGCAACGTCGCGTGCACGGTGACCGCCGCCACATTTTCCAGTTTGGGGTTGACGTCGGCCGGCACGGTGATGCCGAACTGGTTCATCAGGTTGCGGAACGTCTGGTTGGTGAACGGCGCCGAATCGCCGGTACCATCCAGCCCCACCACCAGGCCGTAGCCCACCAGCTGGTTCGAGCGCACGCCCTGGATCCGGGCCATGTCTTTCAGGCGATCCGCCAGCAGCGGCTCGGCCACGACGGCCAGCACCAAACCGGCGATCAACGTTCTAAGCAAACTCATAGCGGGAACCACTCGCTGTTAAAGAAGCGCGACAGCCAGCCCTGGCGTGTGGCATCGTCAAAGTCACCGGTGCCGCCGTAGGCGATGCGGGCATCGGCGATGCGATTGGAAGACACCACATTATTCGGCGAAATATCCTGCGGGCGCACCAGCCCGGTCAGGCGGATGTACTCATCACCGTTGGTCAGCGACAGCCACTTCTCCCCGCGAATGCGCAGGATGCCGTTGGGATAAACCTCGGTGACGGTTACCGTGATGCTGCCGGCCAGGCTGTTGCTCTGGTCCGCCTCGGCTTCCCCCTCGAAATCCCGTTCCAGGTTGGGGTTGGTGCCCAGGTTCAGATTATTCAGTCCCAGGATGCTGCCGTCGTTGAAATTGACCTCATTGTCCTTGGTGATGCTGCTTTCCGCGTTTTTGGAGGCCTGGGTCTGCTCTTCCAGGCTGACCATCAGAATGTCGCCCACGTTCAACGCCACGGTATCGCCGTAGAAGTTGAAGTTACGCGAGGTCTGGTAGATAGCGCCTGACGATGGGTCGCGCTGCATCAGGGCCTGGGCCTTGACCGGTGCATACGCCGGATCGTCCGGAACCGCACGCGGACGACTGACCGCCTGACAGCCTTGCAGGACGATCAGCGACACGATCAGGAAAGGAGTCAGTCTGGTTCGCATGGTCTCATTCCTCCTCTGAACCGCCGTCAGCCCTAGCCGACGTTCTGGTTCAGGAACTGGAGCATCTGGTCGGTGGTGGAGACCACCTTGGAGTTCATCTCGTAGGCGCGCTGGGTGGTGATCATGTTCACCAGTTCCTCGACCACCTCGACGTTGGACGCCTCGGTCATGCCCTGCTCGATCTGGCCCAGGCCATCCAGCCCCGGCTCGCCTTCCTGGGGATCACCGCTGGCAGCGGTTTCACGGAACAGGTTGTTGCCGATCGCCTGCAGACCCTGCGGGTTGACGAAGTCCACCAGCGTGATATCGCCCAGCTCCACCGGGTTGGCCTGGTCATCCACGACCGCCGAGACGGTACCGTCCGTGCCGATGGTGATGCTGGTGGTGTTCTCGGGCACGTTGATGTTGGGCTCCAGCGGGTAGCCGTTGGCGTTCACGATGTCGCCCTCGGAGTTGAGCTGGAACTGGCCGTCCCGGGTGTAGGAGATGCTGCCGTCCGGCATCAGGACCTGGAAGAAACCGCGGCCATCCACGGCCATGTCGAGCGGCTGCTCGGTCACCTGCAGGTTGCCCTGGGTGAACTGTTTTGCAGTCCCCACCACGCGCACACCGGTACCCAGCTGCAGACCCGACGGCAGTTCCGAGTTCTCGGCGCTCATGCCGCCCGGCTGCCGGTTGATCTGGTACAGCAGGTCCTGGAACACCGCCCGGTCGCGTTTGAAGCCGGTGGTGTTCACGTTCGCCAGGTTGTTCGAGATGGTGGACATGTTGGTGTCCTGCGCACTCAAACCGGTTTTACTGACCCAAAGTGCTGGATGCATGCTCTATCTCCTGCATGGTGCCGGTGGCGACAGCGGCGAGACATTGCCGCTTTTATCCGCCGTTACCGGCCACTCAGACTGTTATCCAAGGTTTTGCAACAGCCGTGCCGTCGCTTCGGAATTGCTTTGCGCGGTGCGCATGACCTTCACCTGCATTTCGTACTGGCGCGCCAGCTCCATATTGGCAATCATCTCCTCCACCGCGTTGACGTTGGAGGATTCCAGGAAGCCGGATTGCAGGCGCACGGCGCCGTCGGCTGCGAAAGGTCCTGCCGCCTCGCCGGGCTTGCTGCGCATGAAGCCGTCGGTCCCTTTCATCAGGCTGTCCGCCGGCGGATTGACCAGCTTGAGGCGATCCAACTGCACCAGCTGATCCGGCGGTCCACCCGCTGGAACAATCGATACCGTGCCGTCCTGACCGATCTGCAATTTATCGTAGGGAGGCAGAGCCACCGGCCCGCCGTTGCCCAGCACCGGTTCGCCGGTGGCCGTACGCAGGATGCCGTTGACGTCCACGCTGAGGCTGCCGGACCGGGTCAGGACTTCTTCACCGGTATCCGCCTGGACCGCCAGCCAACCGTCGCCGGAAATGGCAACGTCAAGATCCCGTCCCGTTTCCATCAGCGCGCCGGAAGACAGATCGGTTCCCGGGCGCTCCGTCATGGCGTAGGCACGCGTCGGATAATGCTCACCGAACACCGGCATACTGCGGGCCTGCGCAAAATCCCGCTTGAAACCAGTGGTATTGACGTTGGCCAGGTTGTTGGCGTGGGCCTGTTGCCCCAGCATGCTTTGCTTGGCGCCGGACATCCCGATGTAGATGGCCTTGTCCATGAGGAAAACTCCTGCCGGATTTTTGACTCGATAACAGAGTCATTGCAGAAGTCGTGCCAGAACTGTAGAAATGCCGCCAGACCGGGCCTGGAGCCCGGATCCGGCGGTTTTCAGGAGGGATTAGCGGAGATTGATGATGGTCTGGGTAATGGCGTCCGACGTTTCGATCGTCTTGGCGTTGGCCTGATAGTTACGCTGCGCCACGATCAGGTTGACCAGTTCTTCAGACAGGTCGACGTTGGACTCCTCGACCGAACTGGCGGTGATCGACCCCAAGGTGCCGCTGGACGGTGAGCCGATGATCGGCTGGCCGGACTCGAAAGTCTCCACCCAGGTGGTGTCACCCACCGGCGACAGACCCTCGGCGCTGCGGAAGGTGGCCAGAGCCACCTGCCCCAGCGTTTGCGACTGGCCGTTGGTGTAGCGGGCGAAGACCACGCCTTCGTCCGACACATCCAGACCCGACAGGCGGCCGGTGGTGTAGCCGTCCTGGGCCTGGTCGTTCACCGCAAAGTCGCTGCCGTACTGGGTGGTCTCGTCCAGCGTAATGACGAAGTTGGAGCTGACAGGGGGATCCGGAATCGGCGTGGTGCCGCCGTCGGCCACCAGTCGCGGGCCATCCGCACCGTTGGGCTGACCATTGGAATCCAGCGGCGTCCAGTTGGAGATCAGCACCTCACCATCGGGATCGCCATTGACGCTCTGCAGGGTGCCGTCCTCGCTGAATACCAGGTCGTACTGGGCCATGGTCGCCTGACCGGTGGAATTGGGCGGATCACCGATGTTCTCGCCGTCAATCTGGACGTACATGCTCCAGGCGTTGCCCTGGCTGGCGCTGGTGTTGGGCTCCTTGACGAAGTACTGGGTCATCACGTGCGGATTCCCCAGACTGTCGTAAATCGTGGTCGACGTGGCGTGGTTGTAAGTCTTCTGGTCCGTGGGATCAAAGGTGTTGTTGGTGAACGAGGTCGGCGTGACCCCATCCAGAATGGTGGTCGTCGACGGCGCATCGGCGGCGGCGGTCATCTGCACCTCGCCGTCCAGCGTGACACTGACCGTACCCACCTGGGTGGACGGATTGGTGCTGTCGGTGGACACCGCCGTGCCATCGTCAAACGCCATCGCGCCGCCGTTGGCGTTGACGTCCTCGTAGCTCATGCGCAGGGTGTCGCCGCGACTGGAAATCAGGCGCAGTTGGCCACTGCTGTTGATGGTGGCGTTGATGCTGCTCAGCGACGACCCGTTAATATCGTCCGCCAGCTGTTGCAGACGCTCGGCCGTGGTCAGGGTGTTGCCGGAGCTGTCGGTGTCGGCCACAGTGAAGTCCACGCCTTCCAGGGAAAAGATGTCGTCGGCCTGGATGGACGAGCCGTCCAGCAGCACCTCGGTGCGGCCCGAGGCGCTGACATCCTCCTCCTGACTCAGGGCGTTGGCGATCTCCCGCGCGGAGCTGTCGGCGGCTACCGAGACATCGCGCGTGGAGCCGTCCGGATAGGTAATGGTAAAAGTCTGTGCCCCGGTGCTGGCGTTGGGCGCGAAGTCCCGACTGGTGACGCGGGTGCCGCTTTCAGCCAGGACGCTTTCGCGGGAATCCAGGTTCAGCTCCGACTCGACGCCGGTGGTCCGGCGCGGTGAGAGGTTATCGCTGTCGATGAACAGATCACCGCGGACGCCGGACAGGTTGCCCTCGTCATCGGCCTGGAAGCCCTGCACGCGCATGCCCTGGTTGTTCACCACATAGCCTTCGCGGTCGATGCTGAACTGACCGGCGCGGCTGTAGCGGACTTCGCCGTTGTTATTCAGTATAAAGAAGCCGTCGCCGTCGATGGCCATGTCCAGGCCATTGTCAGTGAAGCTGACATTGCCCTGACCAAAGGACTGCTTGATGTCCTGCACGCGCACCCCGTCGCCAATGGCGTTGGTGCCGCCGGACAGGAAACCGCTGGCGTAGAGGTCACCGAACTGGACCTCGCTGCCCTTGAAACCGACGGTGCTGGCATTGGCAATGTTATTGCCGGTGACATCCAGATCCACGGACGCGGCCCGCAAGCCACTGAGACCGATATTGAACGCCATACTTCACCTCATCCTTAAATCTGTTTACGGAGCCTTTAGCGGACTCTTCAGTTAATCTGCTGCACGTCGGACAGGGCTACCGAGCCCATGCCGGCAAGATTGAGCGTGACATCGCCGCTGCTGGCCAGGGAGACGCTGTCAACGTTGGCACTGAGCATCGTGCTGAGCTGCTCGGAGCCACCGGTGTAACTGCCATGGGCCTGGAGCACGTAGGTGCCCTCCGGCAGATCATTGCCGTCCGCGTCCTTGCCATCCCAGGTAAACGACTTCTGTCCTTCGGACGCCGCCCCCAGGTCGATCTGGCGCACCAGCTCACCGGACGAATCCAGCACGTCGAGACGCAGGCTGGAGGTCGACGCCGGCACCTGCACGGCCCCCTCTACCTCACCGGAAGCGCCGAGGATGGCGGTCTGGGACGGGACCATCACCGTGCGGCCAACCATGGCCGAAGCCTGCAACGCCTGGGTGGAACGGAACTGGCCGGCCAGGTCCTGCACGCTGTCCGATACCCCCTGCATTTCCTCCAGCGAGCTGAACTGCGCCAGCTGTGCCAGGAAGTCGCCGTTTTCCTGGGGCTTGAGGGGGTTCTGGTTATTGAGCTGGGCGATCATCAGCTCCATGAATTCGTTCTTGCCAAGCTCGTCGGAGGATGACGTGCCGCTGGCGGTCTGGGTCCGGTACTGACTCAGTACATCGGTAGCGGAGGTGCTGTTAACGGTGCTCATGCTCTACTCCTTACTGAGTCGATTACTGGCCGAGAGTGAGGATGCGCTGCATCATCGACTTGGCCGTGTTCATCACGTCCACATTCATTTCGAAGCTCCGCGAGGAGGACATCATGTCCGCCATTTCCTCCACCACGTTCACGTTCGGGTAGTAGACGTAGCCGTCCTCGTTCGCCGCGGGGTGGTTGGGCTCGTAACGCATCTGCAGCTCGGCGTCGCTTTCCACCACACCGTCCACCTTGACGCCGGCCGACGCGGCGCCATTGCTGCCCTGGCTCCAGCCGGTACCAAAATCGCCCTGGGACATCATGTCCTGCTGAATGGCGGAGAAAACCGGCTTACGCGCCCGGTAGGTGGTATCGGTGCTGGAGCTGGCGGTTTCGGCGTTGGCGATGTTCGACGCCGTGGTATTCAGCCGCAGGGACTGGGCTGTCATACCGGAGCCGGCAATATCAAAGATGTTTCCAAGTGACATGACGCGTGTCCTCTACCCTGCGGTCCTTTATTCGCCCTTGATGGCCTTGGTCAGGCCCTGGAATTTGCTGTTGAGAAACTGGAAGCTGGCCTGGTAATCCATGGCGTTGCGCATGAACCGGGACTCTTCCTGCTGTGCATCCACCGTATTGCCGTCCAGGGAAGGCTGGTACGGGTTGCGATACATCAGCGCGGCGCGCTCGGTCATGGCCGCTTGCGGATCGATGTGGCCGCTGCTGGTACGCTCCAGCGGCAGCGACGAGGCCTGCGACTGGGCATTACCCAGCGCCGCCTTGAAATCGATGTCGCGCGCCTTGAAGCCCGGGGTATCCGCGTTGGCCAGGTTATTGGCCAGCACTTCGGCACGTTGAACCCGTACGTTCAGCGCTTTCTCGTGAATGCCCAGGGCGTTTGCAAAACTGATGGCCATGCCGTCTCTCTCCGGAGGATTGCCGCATATCGCTTTGGATAAGACAAAGCAACAGCAATGCCAGTTTACGGAAACCCCTGAAAACAGAGGGTTGGAGAGGAATAAGCGGTTTGCGGAATGAAGGCGGGACGGGGAAAGCGGCAAGGACTTTCCCCCGGAGTTTCCCCTGCGGCGGCGGCCCCTCTCTAGACGGGCCAGCGGGACGCGAAGGTGGCCGGCTGCGGCCGCTCCATCTGCGGCTTGCGCAGGGCCGGCGTTCCCACATAGAGGAAACCGGCGATCGATTCGTTCTCTGCCAGCCCGAGGCCCTCGTGGACACGCCGGTCATAGGCCACCGGTCCGGTGCGCCACATTCCGGAAAAGCCACGCGCTTCCAGGGCCAAAAGCATATAAGCCATACCGCAGCCGGTGGAAACGGACTCCTCGATGGCCGGCACCTTGGGATGCGATTGATGACGGGTGATGCCGACCAGGATCATCGGCGCGCGTAACGGCATCTTGCGCAGCTTTTCCTCGCTGGGCGCGGCCGGGTCCTCCGGGTTGGCGATCCGCGCGAACACCTCACCCAGGGCCGAGCGTCCTTCACCCTCCACCACCAGGTAACGCCAGGGACGCAGCAACGCGTGATCCGGCGCCCGGGCAGCGCAGGCGAACAGATCTTCGAGCACCTCCGGGTCTGGAGCGGGTGCCTGCAGTTGGGGCTCCGACGTGCGGCTGAGGATCGCATTCACGGTATCAGTCATAGTTGATTCCCGGGTTCATCAAAACGGTTGCGTGGTCATGCCAACGCCGATGCGGCTGACCGGAACGGAGCTGCAGCCCTGGAGCCGCCACGCTGACGCCGCCACGCTGACGCCGCCAAAACAGAATCGACGCAGATCACGTTGCAATTGTGACATTTCACCAATACTGCTAACCTTTTTCCGACAGGTCACACCGCTCGACGTCTGGCAGTCCGGCTTCGCTGGACGGGCGCCATCGACCTTTCGGATACCACACTATAACAACAAGTTGACGGCGGAAAGCCATGACAGAACAACGCCATTTTGATCGTTTTGCCGATTTCTACCCTTTCTATCTGGAAGAGCACAGCGATCCCACCTGTCGCCGCCTGCATTACCTGGGCAGCGTCCTGGTGATTGCCGTCCTGCTCTACGCCATCACCACCGGGCAATGGCTCTACCTGCTGCTGGTGCCGGTGCTGGGGTACGGGTTTGCCTGGGTCGGCCACTTCGTGTTCGAAAAGAATCGTCCGGCCACGTTCAAGCATCCGCTCTACAGCCTGATGGGTGATTGGGTAATGCTCAAGGACATGCTCACGGGCCGCATCCGGTTCTAGCGCCTTCAGTCGATCAGCGAACCAACCCGACGGGATACCCGATGATGAACGCTCCCCTGGCCAGCGGAAAATCACTGCTGCTTGAGGCACAGAGCAAGCCGGTCGCCATCCCCCCGATGCCGGATTACAACGGCCGGGTGCTGGCCTACACCGGTGCGGCCGCCATCATTTTCACCGGCCTGCTCACCGACCACTTTCCGGACTGGCTGATCTGGCTGGTGCCCGCCGCGCTGCTCTGGCCCCACACCGTCCACTTCCTGACCCATCAGACCCGACTGCGCCATTCCAACCGCATCCGTCAGAAAATGCTGCTGCTCGACTGCCTGCTGGGAGGCGCGTTCACCGGCGTGATCGGGCTGGTCGCGGTGCCGTCGCTGGCGGTGCTGATGATGCTGATGTTCAGCGCCATGCTGGTCGGTGGCCTGCGCCAGTGGTTCTTCGGAACCTTGCTGTTCGCCGGTGCCGCGGCCGTGGGCCTGACCTGCCGCGGCATGTCGGTATCGCTGCAGGCGCCGCTGGCGCTCAGCCTGGTCGCCCTGCTGGCGACCGCCCTGTACATCTGCATCACCGCCTATTACGCCCACCAGCAGGCGCGCGCCCTGATGACCGCCAAATCCCAGATCCAGTATCAGCGGGAGCAGTCCATCGCGTTATCCCACAAGCTCTCCAAGTACCTCTCGCCGCAGGTCTGGCAATCCATTTTTACCGGCGAGCGGGACGTGCGCCTGGAAACCCAGCGCAAGAAGCTGTCGATCTTCTTCTCGGACATCAAGGGCTTCACCGAGCTGTCCGAGGAAATGGAACCGGAAGCCCTGACCGAGCTGCTCAACCACTACTTCAACGAAATGTCCCAGGTGGCCCTGAAATACGGCGGCACCATCGACAAGTTCGTCGGCGACTCCATCATGATCTTCTTCGGTGATCCCACCAGCCGTGGGCCACGCGAAGACGCCCTGGCCTGCGTGTCCATGGCCATCGACATGCGCAAACACATGAAGATCATGCGTCAGAAGTGGCGCAGCCAGGGCATCAAGACCCCGCTTCAGATCCGCATGGGAATCAGCGCCGGCTATGCCACGGTCGGGAATTTCGGTGCCGAGAACCGGATGGACTACACCATTATCGGCAAGGAAGTGAATCTGGCCAGCCGGCTGGAATCCCTGGCCGACCCCGGCGAGATCCTGATTTCCTACGAGACGTTTTCACTGATCAAGGACAAGATCATGTGCCGGGACAAGGGAGAGATCACGGTGAAAGGATTCGGGCGTCCGGTGCCCATCTACGAGGTGGTCGATTTCCGTCGCGACCTGGGCGCCGAACGCAGCTTCATGGAACACGAGCAGGCCGGCTTTGCCATGTACCTGGACTCGGACAAGGTCCGCAGCACCGAGCGAACCGAAATCCTGCGCGCGCTGGAGGAAGCGGTGGACCGCCTCCGCATCGAGGAGGAGCCCGCACCGCCGGCCAATTACTGCCGCACCAGCCGCAAGCATTCCGGCTGACCCGGACCGGTACTGCGCCAGGGGTTGATGTCCAGTCCGCCACGACGGGTGTAATGGGCGCTGACGGTCAGCGACTGCGGCTGGCAACGCGCCATCAGCTCAGTGAACACCGTCTCCACGCAATGCTCGTGGAAATCCTGCTTCTGCCGGAACCCCACCACGTAGGCCAACAGTCCCGCCCGATCGATTTTCGGACCGCTGTAGTGAATCAACAGGCTGCCCCAGTCCGGCTGCCCGGTCACCGGGCAGTTACTCTTGAGCAGATGCGAGCACAAGGATTCGGTGACCACCGGGCCGGACGCCTGCAGCCGCTCCGGACACGGCTCGTAGCCATCCACGTCGATCGGCTCGTCGTCGATCAGCTGGTATTCCGCCGGACGCCCGGGGACCGTCGCTCCCTCGTCCACCGAATGCAGGCGGCAGTGCACCGCCGCTCCCGAGGCGCTGGACAGATCCTGCTCAATGCGCTCGGTCACCTGGCTGGCGTCGGAAAAGGTTTCCTGGTTCAGCGAGTTGAGATAGAGCTTGAGCGATTTGGATTCGATAATCGACGGCGACGCCGCCGGCACCTCAATGACCGCCCAGGCGACCGCCGGCACGCCGTTGGGGCGAATCCAGGAGATTTCCCAGGCCTGCCAGTAGTCGCTGCCGAACCAGGGCCAGCGGCCATCCTCCAGCCCGATGCCCTGACGGTTGTCCCGTCGCGGCACCGGGAACAGCAGCTCCGGCGCGTAATGTTCAGGGTATTCGCTGCTCTTGCCCAGCGGGGCGTGTTCCAGGGCCATAAACTCGTTTCCTCAATGGCGAATGCCGCGACCGCGAGCCAGCATTCGCAGACTGACAACAACCAGAATGATAATGAACAGCAGCACCATGGCCAGCGAAATGCCCACGTTCACATCGGAAATTCCCAGAATGCCGTAGCGGAACGCGTTCACCATGTACAGGATCGGGTTGACCATCGACACCGCCCGCCAGAAATCCGGCAGCAGCTGAATCGAGTAGAACACCCCGCCCAGATAGGTCAGCGGCGTGAGCACGAAGGTCGGGACAATGGAAATGTCGTCGAACTTGGTGGCCAGCATGGCGTTGATAAAACCGCCCAGCGAAAACAGCATCGACGTGAGGATCACGGTGATGACGGTTGCCAGCGGATGATGCAGGCTCAGATCCGTGAACCACAGGGACAGCACCGTTACGATCACCCCCACCCCAAGGCCGCGAGCCATGCCGCCGGCCACGTAACCGGCCAGGATAATACCGTTGGGCACCGGCGACACCAGCAGTTCCTCGATGCTGCGCTGGAACTTCATGCTGAAGAAGGACGACACCACGTTGGCGTAGGAACTGGTAATCACCGACATCATGATCAGCCCGGGCACGATGAAGGCCATGTAGTCGTGGCCTTCCATCTGCCCGATCCGAGAGCCGATCAGGTTGCCGAAGATGACGAAATAGAGCGTCATGGTCACCGCCGGGGGCAACAGCGTCTGCGGCCAGATTCGCGTAAAGCGGCGGATTTCCCGGACGACGATGGTGAGGAAGGCGGTCAGTTTGGCGTCGAAGCTCATGCCTCACCTCCTTCCTGCTTGTTTTCCTGGACCATGCGGATAAACAACTCCTCGAGACGGTTGGCCTTGGTGCGCATGCTGGTGACGCGGACGCCCTGCTCGTCCAGTTGACCGAACACCCTGTTAAGGTCCTGACCCTGGCGTACGTCCACTTCCAGTTGCCCGTCGCCGTTGATGCGGGTATCGAAGTCCGCCAATGCCGGCGCCTGCTCCAGCGCCTCGGCCGTATCCAGCAGGAAGGTCTCCATGCTCAGTTGCTTGAGCAGGTCACGTTTGCTGGTGTTGTGCAGGATCTGACCATGATCGATGATCGCAATATTGCGGCAGAGGGCTTCCGCCTCTTCCAGGTAATGGGTGGTGAGGATGATGGTGGTGCCGCGGCGGTTCATCTCCTCCAGGAAGGTCCACATGGAACGGCGCAGTTCGATGTCCACGCCGGCGGTGGGCTCGTCCAGGATCAGCAGCTTCGGTTCGTGGACCAGGGCCCGGGCAATCATCAGGCGCCGCTTCATGCCGCCGGACAGCATCCGCGCCGGCGTATCCCGTTTATCCCACAGCCCTAGCTCACGCAGATAGTGCTCGGCGGACTGGCGCGCCTTACGGGCGGGTATGCCGTAGTAACCAGCCTGGGTGACGACGATATCGAGCACTTTTTCGAACTGGTTGAAGTTCATTTCCTGGGGCACCACGCCCAGATTCAGCTTGGCCCTGGCCAGATCCCTGTCGATGTCGTAGCCGAACACCGACACCTTGCCCGACGACTTGTTGACCAACGAACAGACGATCCCCAGCGTCGTCGACTTGCCGGCCCCATTGGGGCCCAGCAGGGCGAAGAAGTCCCCTTCCTCGACGGTCAGATCGATGCCCTTGAGGGCTTCGAAACCGGAGTCATAGGTCTTGCGGAGGTCCTGTATTTTCAGAGCATTGGTCATGGGCACGCTGCCTGCTTTGTCTTTGGGGTGGGTCACATGCGGCAACACCCTGTTATTGTGCCGCTTCCCCCGATTTCAACCCGCCCGGGCCGATCGAACCCTTGCCTTGCGATCTCGGCAAACTGCGACGGATGCCCGGAATCCCCGCCGCCTCGCCCCTATACTCGGGCCAACAACAATGAAACCCCGTGACCACCCCAGCCCGGGTCAACGGGAGACGCAAGGAAAGACAACATGCCCCGGACGCATCGATCCCTGACGCTGCTTGTCGCCAGCCTGTGGCTGGCCGGCTGCATGGGCGGCGACAGCAGCAGTGACAGCGACGACGACACCTCGCGAGGCCAGGTGATGCCCTCGGGCGTCCTGGGTCTGACCTACCAGACCCGGAGCCAGAGCGGCACTACCAAGGCCGCGGGACGCTTCCGCTACTACCCGGGCGAGACCATCGACTTCAGCATCGGCAATCTGACGCTGGCCAGCGATGTTCCCGCCAGTCGCATGGTGACGCCGCTGGCGTTCTTTGCAGAGGCCCGCTCGGCACTGACCGGCGCGATCGCAGACGACCTGGGCCTTCTCAGCCACAAACCAGTGGAACAACAGGTGATGGACACCCCCGCCGTACAGAACACCGTACGCCTGATGCTGGCCCTGGATGAAGACGGCACCGCCGCCGAGGGTGAGCCGCTGGTTTTCAGCGACCGGGTCATCCGCCAGCTCAATGCCGCCCTGCCCGCACTGGCGGAACCAATCGACGTTCACCAGAGCGTGAACGCCTTCGCCGATCCGGACGTCAGCGACGACAGCCTGTCTCCGGTCAATCAGTTGCTGGCGGCCATCTGCTTCTACCCCGAAGGCGACGAGCTGTGCGAGGAACCGCCCAGTCAGGCGGAAATCGATGCAGCACCGGAGCCGCCACCCCAGAGCGAGGCCCGGGACCCGGACATCGACTACAGCGACGAATTGCAGAATAAACGGAACCGCATTCTCAACGCGGTCCGCTCCATCGAGGATATCGAGCTGGAGGACGTCGACGACTACCTGACCCGGGAACTGGACGCCATCACCACCGAGCGGACCAACCGCTATTACCTGTCGACGGTCACCGCCAACATTCCGGCGTCAGATACCGCGATCCGCGAGGTGTTCGTCCGGCGCGCCGGCGGCGAGGTAACTCTGGATAACATCGAAGCCCTCAGCACCGATCCCGGGGCCGTCGTCGTGCACGCCGCGAGCGCCCAGACCCATTCGGTGGAGTATTTCGTGGATGGCCGTGCCGGCGACGAGAGCGACCTGATCGTCAACTTCAGGCCTGCCGGCGATTACCACTGGCTACGCAAACCGTTACGCGTGGTGATTGAGTAGCCCGGACCGACAGGCACTCAGCCGATCAAATGACGAAAGCTCCAGCGGCTGGCGGCGCCGGTCACCTCGAAGTGGCGGGGATCAAGACCGTCGGCACCGAACGGCAGGCAGCCACTGACCGACAGCGCGTCCTCGGGCTGTCGACCTTCGTTGAGCTCCGCCAGATTCACCACCCGCGCGGTTTTCAGGGGTTTCTGGTCGCGGTCCGTCATCACCATGACCCGCGGCCAGAGACGGCGCCCCGGCGAGTGAGCCACGACCGCACCCCGCTCTCCGCTGCTGAGCTGGACCAGGGTGCCGGTCGGATAGACGCCGATCGACTGGATAAAGTGCTCCACCAGGTCTTCCTGGAATTCGATGTTGCGCAGCTCGTACAGGTGCGCCACAGCCTGAGCCGGGGTCAGCGGCATCTGGTCGGCGCGGGGCTCCACCAGGGTTTCGTAATGGTCCACCAGACCGGCGATCTTGGCCAGCAGCGGAATGCGGTCACCGCGGACCCTTTCCGGGAAACCCGAGCCGTTGTGGCGCTCCCGGTGATAGCGCACCACGTTCACCACGGCCCGTGACAGGCCGGCCGCTTCCAGTCGCTCCACCCCCTTGTCGACGTACCGGCGGAACAGTGCGAAGTCATCCGCATCCAGCTTGTGTTCATTGCGCACCACCTCGACAGGCAGATCCAGCTTGCCTATCTGGCACAACAGCGTGCCCAACGCCAGGTTTTCCAGCGCCGGGCGCTCCAGCCCCATGTGCCGGCCGCACACCAACGCCCACACAGAGGCGTTCAACGCATGCCGGTAACTGTGGTTGTCGTGCTGATGCAGGCGCGATACCCAGAGCATGGCGTCGGGATGACGCACCACGCTGCTGGCCATGCCCCGGGCCACCCGCGACACCGGCGCAAAATCCGGGGTCTGGCCCGCCCGCACCTGACGCTCGATGGCACTCAGCGTCTTGGCGATATCCTGCATCAGACGCTTACCCTGGCGGGCCTCGCGCTTGAGCGTGGAAGCCACTGGATACTCCTGGCGGTTACGCACCTGGATGGCAGGCAGCTTCAGGGTTTCCTGCTGATGACGCTTGGAGCTGCGCCGGGAAAAGATGGGCGCATTGGAGGCTTCGTATTCAGACGTGTCACGGGTTTCGGTGACGTCGACCATTACCCAGCGGCAGTACGACGTCAGGGAGCGGATGTCCTCCTGGGTGCGAATGTAGAACCCCTGGATCGGGAACGGCGTCTCGTGCCACGGACGGTCCAGGTCCGAGACAAACGATCCAATAGTCAGGTCCTGTACGGCCACTTTCTGCTGACGGACACCCACGGCATACCTCTGATAGAACAAACCGGTCGACGTTTCCATTCTGACGTCAGGGCGGCCAGACTCCACAACATTTTGCAGCTAAAGGGTAACCAACTGGCCACAAAACATTGCAAATCTTTGCTGACTTAAACAGAACGTAGCGTCGAGAATTGAGTAACGGTCGGGCGGAGAACTTCATCACAAAAAGTGGCCGAAAGTCCGCGATTGTTACGTAATCGTCATGACATTGGTTTCGAATGCGCTCTATCTGTCACAGCCGAAAGGACGCTTCAGAGCGCCGATGAAGGGCTCCATCGACGCATCAACGCATGCGGGCACCCGGGATCAGGAAACCAGATATTAAGAAACCAGCGATGCAAGAAACTAGAGATTGAGGAACTCGAGACCGAATCCCTCCGGGGTCAGGCGGACGACCTTCATGCCCAGAATAGGTGCCTCCCCGGGCAACCCCTGTACCTGAACCTCGACCTGGTCACCTATATCCGGCCAGGTATCGTCTTCGACAACGACGAATATACCGCTATCGGAGATATCTCGGGTGTGATACACCCGCTCACCTAAAGTGGGATGGCTAATCCTTACCCGGGCACTGAGAGCGGTTCGAAGCGCTGAACGTCGGTCGTGGGACATCGTGGATCTCGACTACTGCGTTGGCGGTTTTGGTGCTGACAGCTGCCAGACTTCCCTATCTTTTGGCTGAGGATAGCACCAAATGGGTTGTCAGTTCGCGCCCCTGGTCGCTCCCTCTAAAAACAATAATAATTCCGTTTAGCAATATTCTCGATTTTCATGTTTAATGTCGCTTGAAGACGCCGTCCGCCACGCGGCAGAACGTCAAACACAAACTGTGAGCGGGAAGTTACGAAACCATGTCCATTCGCACTGCCGTTATTGCGCTGGCCACTGCGGCCTGCACCGCCGGTTCACTCCAGGCCAATGCCGCCGGCGAAGTCAACATCTATTCCTATCGCCAGCCCTACTTGCTGGAGCCCCTGCTGGAAGCCTTCACCCGGGAAACCGGTATCGAGACCAATGTGGTTTTTGCACGCGCCGGCCTGGCCGAGCGCCTGGAAAGAGAAGGCCGAAACAGCCCGGCTGACGTTGTGATGACGGTCGACATCTCGCGCCTGAGCGAACTGGTCGGGGGCAACCTCACCGCCGCCGTCGAGACCGACACCCTGACCGGAGACATTCCGGAGAACCTGCGCCACCCTGAAGGCAAATGGTACGGCCTGACCACCCGCGCGCGTCTGATCTTCGTATCCAAAGAGCGAGTGGAACCGGGCGCGATCAGCACCTACGAAGACCTGGCGGATCCCCAATGGGAAGGCCGCATCTGCACACGCAGCGGCAAGCACCCCTATAACGTCGCCCTGTTTGCATCGATGATCGCCCATCACGGTGAGCGTGAAGCGGAAACCTGGCTGGCCGGACTCAAGAATAACCTGGCCCGGCGGCCGCAAGGTGGCGACCGGGACCAGATCATGGCGATTTCCGAAGGCGTCTGTGACGTCGCCATCGGCAACAGCTACTACTACGGCAAGATGCTGGAGGACGAAAACCAGCGCCCGGCCGCCGAGTCGGTCAATCTGGTGTTCCCGAACGCCGA
Organism: Marinobacter sp. JSM 1782161; assembly: GCF_011421605.1. NCBI lineage: Bacteria > Pseudomonadati > Pseudomonadota > Gammaproteobacteria > Pseudomonadales > Marinobacteraceae > Marinobacter > Marinobacter sp. JSM 1782161. Next base: position 352,474 of record NZ_WSSA01000002.1, on the reverse strand, counting down.
AGGGCGCGGCACCCACGTCAACGTCAGCGGCATGGCCCTGACCCAGAGCGCGCCCAACCGGGACAACGCCATCAAACTGATGGAATATCTCACCACGCCGGAAGCACAGAGCATTTACGCCAAGGTTAACTATGAGTACCCCGCCAACCCGGACGTGCCGCCGTCGGAAGCCGTTGCCTCCTGGGGCTACCTGAACCCGGACTCGCTTTCCCTGAACGAGATCGCCGCCAACCGGGAGGCTGCTGTCAAGATGGTTGACCGGGTCAACTACGATAACTGATGTCACACGCAAAACCGGCGGACGCCACCGTCCGCCGCTCCCGCCAGGGACGGTCATGAACCAGGCCGTCAAAGACCTTCAGCAACAGCCGCCCTCGCACATCCTCCGCTCCGGCGCGGCGCGGCGATGGGTGCTGTCGGCGGGGCTGACCACCGCCCTGGTGGCGCTGCCCGTGTTTGCCGTCCTCTACCTGGCGTTGTTCCCCGAGGACAACATCTGGCCGCACCTGATCAACACCACGCTGCCGCTGTACCTGTCCAATACCTTCCAGTTGATGCTCGGTGTTTCCCTGCTGACGTTGGTGATCGGCGTATCCACGGCCTGGGTGGTCACCATGTGCCAGTTCCCCGGCCGCCGCTTCTTCGAGTGGGCCCTGTTGCTGCCGTTCGCGGTACCGGCCTACGTCATCGCCTACGTGTACACCGATCTGCTCGACTACCCAGGGCTGGTTCAGTCGTGGATGCGGGACGCCTTCGGTTGGGAGAACGCATCGAACTACTGGTTCCCCAACATCCGCAGCCTGGGCGGCGCGGTGCTCATGATGGGGCTGGTGCTCTACCCCTACATCTACCTACTGGCTCGCGCGGCCTTCATGGAGCAGTCGCCCTCACTGTTTGCCGTCAGCCGCAGCCTGGGCCGGTCAGCCCTCGGGACTTTCTTCCGGGTGGTTCTGCCCATCGCCCGGCCGGCCATCGCCGTCGGCCTGTCGCTGGTGCTGATGGAAACCCTGAATGATTTCGGCACGGTGGACTTTTTTGCGGTCAACACCCTGACCGCCGGCCTGTTCGACACCTGGATGAACCTGGGCAACCTGGGCGGCGCCGCCCAGATCGCCACCGTCATGCTGGCCTTTGTGCTGATTCTGGTGACCCTGGAACGCTACTCCCGTCGACGCCAGCAACAATTCGCCGCCCGCGACCTGCGCGAGCCACTGCAGCGCTTTCGCCTGTCCCGCGGTCGTCAGGGGCTGTGCCTGCTGGTCTGCGCCCTGCCACTGCTGCTGGGTTTTCTGGTGCCGGCGCTGGTGCTGGGCTATTACGCTACGGAATATTTCGCCGAAAGCTGGACCGACGATTTTGTCGAGAACAGCCTCAACAGCCTGACGCTGTCCTCGCTGGCCGCCGTGTCGACGCTGATCATCGGCCTCCTGCTGGCGTACAGCCGCCGCCTGCACGATACCCCGGGCATGCGCCTGTTGATGCGACTGTCCAGCCTTGGCTATGCCATGCCCGGCGCGGTGCTTGCCGTTGGCGTTATCGTTCCCCTGGCAGCGTTCGACAACTGGTTCGACCTGCGCATGCAGAGCTGGTTCGACTGGAATTCCGGTCTACTGCTGAGCGGCACCGCCTTCGCCATCGTCTTCGCCTATACCGTCCGCTTCCTGGCGGTATCGGCAGGCAGCCTGGAAAGTGCACTGCAAAAGATTACGCCGAGCATGGACATGGCCTCACGCTCTCTGGGCATGCCGGCCGGCAGGACGCTGTTGCGGGTGCACCTGCCCATGCTGCGGGGAACCCTGATTACCGCTGCGCTGGTGGTGTTCGTGGATTGCATGAAGGAGCTGCCGGCCACACTGATCCTGCGACCGTTCAACTTCGAGACCCTGGCGACCTATGTCTACCAGTACGCGTCAGACGAAATGCTGCGCCAGAGCGGCCTGCCGGCGCTGGTTATCGTGTTGGCGGGGATTGTGCCGGTGATCCTGATGAGCCGATCGATCGGCCAGTCCAGGGAGTTCCAGTAGCGGACGGCATTCACTCCCGGACCACGACGAAGCGCCCGGAAAACGTCGCGGCGGGAAAGGCCGTACCGCCCTCTTCGGCAAAGATGGTCGACTCCAGCGTCACCCGGCCTTTACCCCGGCGTTCGATACTCCGTTCGAGACGCTCCAGGTCGTCCGATACGGGCAGCGCGCACTGGGCGTAGAAATCACTGCTGACGGGCAACCCGTAGTCCATGCTCCCGGATTGAACGACGACGCGGCAGTTCAGGTCGCGCTGAGCCAACCACAACTCCAACAGGGACCAGGCGGCGGTAACCGCAACGGCATACAGACTGCCACCGAAACCGGTCCCCTGATGGTTGTGGTTTTCCTCAAGCGGCGCGCGGACGCTCAGACGCTCGCCATCAAAATCCTCAAGCGTTACGCCGAGGGCCCTGGTTAGCGGTATCTGCTCGTGGATACGAGCCTGAAATGCGTCAAGATCGATCATCGCTGCGCCTCCTTTACCACCAGTCTAGGGCCCACCTCGAACACGCCCAATTCGACCAAAGGCTTGCGCCCCATAAATACTGTCATGACGACAGGACAACCGTCATCGGCTGTCGGCCCGCGCACCGGAAACGCAAGAGGGCTCCACACGGGAGCCCTCTTGCCGACAGGCTTCCACCTGACGCCGGGAAGTCTACTGCCAGATGACCGGCTGCTTCTCGTCGTACCAGCGATCCGCTTCCACTTTGTAGGCGTCCTCCACGACGTTGCGTTTGAGCTTTAGGGTAGGTGTCAGGAAATTGTTCTCGATGCTCCACTCATCCCGAACCACGGCGATGAATTTGAGGCGCTCGTGAGGATCCACCGCGCCGTTGACCTCATCGAGCAACGACTTGAAGCTGGTCTCCAGCTGCATCCGGAAAGCGTCGTCCGCGGTTTTGCGGTGAGCCTCCTCCGAGAGCATGACCAGGCAGTGGGGCTGAGGCTGATCCGCGCCGGAGACGCACACCATCTCGATATCGGGATGGCTCATCAGGCGGTTCTCGATGGGTGCCGGCGCCACGTATTTGCCCTTGCTGGTCTTGAAAATCTCCTTGATGCGGCCCGTCAGCCGCAGCCGCCCCTGCTCGTCGATCTCGCCCTTGTCGCCGGTACGCAGGTAGCCATCTTCGGTAAAGGCCTCGCGGGTTTTCTCCTCATCCCGGTAGTAGCCCATCATGGTAGCGGGGCTCTTGACCAGCACCTCGCCCTGATCGCTCAGTTTGACGTCCACGCCCGGCAACGCTTCGCCCACGTATCCGGTCCGGGCACGGCCGGGCTTGGTCATATGGGAATAGGCGAAATTCTCGGACATGCCGTAACCTTCGAGCAGCTCAAGCCCAAGGTCCCGGTACCAGTCGAGAATATCGTGCGACAACGGCGCCGACCCACTGCCGGCGAACTTGACGTGCTGCAACCCCAGTCCGGTCAGGATCTTCTTCTTGATCAGGCGGTTGAGAATCGGCACGCGCAGCAGACGCTGCAGCTTTTCCTGGGGCATTTTTTCGAACACACCGTGCTGGAACTTGGTCCAGATCCGCGGCACCGCCAGGAACAGTGTGGGCCGGGCTCGCTTGAGGTCCTCGACGAACGTGTCCAGAGACTCGGCGAAATAGATATGGAAACCGCGGTAGATCGAACCCAGCTCGACCACGAAACGCTCGAACACGTGGGACAGCGGCAGATAGGACAGCATGCGCTCGCTGGCCGTCACTTCCAGCGCTTCGACCCCGCCCAGAGAGGCAAACGCGAGGTTCTGGAAACTGAGCATCACCCCTTTGGGCCGGCCAGTGCTGCCGGACGTGTAGATGATCGTCGCCATCTCCTCCGGATCCCGCGTCACGTTTTCCTGCACGGGAGCGAACTCGGCAACGGTGTCGTCCCAGGTGGGGAAATCATTTTCCGGGCTCAGCGGGTAGGAAATGCAGTGGATCGAGGCCGGCACCCCGGGTTTCATCTGTTCCCAGTCGTCCAGTTTGCCCACGAACAACACTTCGCATCCGCTGTGTTCCAGGGTGTACTGAACGGTGTCCGCATTCAGCGTGGGATAGAGCGGCACCGACACGTGGCCCGCCATCCAGATCGCCCAGTCCGACATGATCCAGTGGGCGCAGTTCTTGGAAACAATCCCGATGCGGCTTTTCGCGGGCAGGTCGAGAGATTTGAGATAGGCCGCCATCCGGCGAGCCTCACCGACCGCCCGGCGCCAGGTGAAATCCACCACATGGCCGTCGCCCATGGGCTGAGACATGTAGACGTCACCGGCCTTGGCCGATTCCCAGTAATACAGCATTTCCAGGGGGAGTTTATTGTTGGTGTCCATGGAAGTTCCTTGTCTATTGTTATTGGAATTCACGTGTTCTTTGTCACGGTTTTGTCGCTGAACTGGACCACTGCAGTGCCGCTCCGCCCAATCACCGATGGTACCAACTGCAAGCGGCCCATTTGACGATAGACCGAATCCCCCGCCCGCTCAACCAGGTAGCGCGCCCAACGGACAAATTGTGACCATTTCCCGGCATGTTTCCTGAATTCCGGCCATAATGCCTGCACGTGGACTGACAGGAATGCCCCTATGTATGTATGCATTGACTGCCGCAAGGGTCTGATGGATCCGGTTTCGCACCTGGACGAACCCACCGCCACAGACCGTTTCCAGTGCAGCTATTGCGGCGCCCGCGCCACCATCCCGCCGCTGATGATCAGCCTGACCCAGATCGGCTCCTGCCTGCTCGGGCTGGGTTTCACCCTCTTCCTTTTGTTGCAGCACCTGGGCGCGGCATTAAAGGTGTTCCAACTGGGACTCAGTGGCAGCGTCACCCGGGATCTCCTGTTGGCGGGACTGGCCCTTGTGTTCGTTGGCGGTTTCACCTTCACCCTCTATAAAGCCCTGCGTAACCTCCGCACGCAGTTCCGCTACCGGCACCGCCACCCCGCCCACTGACGGCCTGCCGGGTGCGGCATCCCCGTAGGAGGCAATACCTACGGTTTGTGGTAGACTCCGCTCCCTTTCAGCGACCCCGCTTGTTGTATTTCATCGACCGATAAAAACCCATCACTAATAATGGACCGGGAGTATCAGCGCATGAACCGCTCTATCCTGAAAGCCCTCATTTCGGCCGGCCTCGTGTTGGCCGCCGGCGCTCTGCACGCGGAGCCCCGCACCGTGGCTGTCACCCAGATCGTCGAACACCCTGCCCTCGATGCCGTCTATGAAGGCGTCAAGGATGAGCTCTCCGAAGCCGGCTATAAGGAAGGCGAAGACGTGCGCTACGTCCACGAGAGCGCCCAGGCCAACACCGCGGTGGCTTCCCAGATCGCCCGCAAGTTTGTCGGCGAACAGCCGGACGTGATCGTGGCCATTGCCACGCCCTCCGCCCAGACCGTCGCCGCCGCGGCCCGCAACATCCCGGTGGTCTTCTCCGCCGTCACCGATCCGGTCGGCGCGCGTCTGGTCAAGAGCCTGGAGAAGCCCGGCGCCAACATCACCGGCATCACCGACATGCTGCCGCTGGACAAGCACCTGGACATGCTGCAGCGCGTAGTGCCTGACGCCAAGCGCATCGGCACCGTCTACAACCCCGGCGAGGCCAACGCCGTGGCACTGGTCGACCAGCTTGAGAAGAAGCTGGATGCGCGCGGCCTGATCCTGGTCAAAGCCGCCGCCACCAAAACCTCCGAGGTGCTGGGCGCGGCCCGTTCCCTGGTCGGCAAGACCGACGCCATCTATCTGACCACCGACAACACCGTGGTCTCAGCGGCCGAAGCCGTAATCTCCGTGGGTGAGCGCGCCAAGATCCCCGTCTTCGCCGCCGACACCGCCACCGTTTCCCGCGGTGCCATCGCCGCCCTGGGCTTCGACTACTACGACGTGGGCCGCCAGACCGGCAAGGTTGTCGGCCGCATCCTGGCCGGCGAGAACCCGGGCGACATCCCGGTCGGCGGGGTTGATGCCCTGTCGCTGTTCGTCAATCCCGAAGCCGCCAAGCGTATGGGCGTCGAACTGGCACCGGACGTCATTGCCGATGCCGAAGAAGTCGTGACCACCGAATAAAACAGCCGCAGGATCAACATGCTTAGTGAAATCGCCCTCTACGGGGCCTTCGAAACCGGGCTGATCTACGGTCTGGTTGCCTTCGGGATCTACCTGTCTTTCCGGGTACTCGATTTCCCCGACCTGACAGTGGACGGCAGCTTCCCGCTCGGGGCTGCCGTGTCCGCCGTGCTCATCATCGGCGGCTGGAACCCCTGGCTGGCCACCGCAGCGGCGATTCTCGCCGGCATGGCCGCGGGCGCCGTCACCGCCATCCTCAACGTGCGCCTGAAGATCCTCAACCTGTTGGCGTCGATCCTCACCATGATCGCGCTCTATTCGGTCAACCTGCGCATCATGGACCGCCCCAACATCGCCCTGCTGTCGGAAGACACGGTACTGACGCCCTGGTACGACCTGGGGCTGGCCTTCCACCAGGTACCGGTGATCCTGTTCCTGATCGTGGCTATCGTGGTCATGGTCCTGCTGTGGCGCTTCATGCAGTCGGAAGTCGGCCTGGCCATGCGGGCCACCGGAGCCAACCCGCGCATGGCCCGGGCACAGGGCATTGCCACCGGCTGGATGATCATCCTCGGCGTGGCCCTGTCCAATGGTCTGGTGGCCATGGCCGGCTCCCTCTTCGCCCAGAGCCAGGGCGCCGCCGACGTCACCATGGGCGTGGGCGTGATCGTGATCGGCCTGGCGTCACTGATCGGCGGTGAAGCCGTCCTGTCGCCGCGCTCCGTGTTCCGGGCGCTGCTGGCCTGCCTGATCGGCGCCATTCTCTACCGTCTGGCGATTGCCCTGGCCCTGAACGCCGACTTCATCGGCCTGAAGACCCAGGACCTGAACCTGATCACCGCGGTGCTGGTGACCCTGGCCATCGTGCTGCCGAATGCCCGGCATTCGGTGAAATCCTTCTTCGCCCGGAGCTGAGCCCATGATCAGCGCAGACAACCTCAAGCTCACCTTTGGCAAGGGCACGCCGCTGGAAAACCCGGCGCTGCGCGGCCTGAGCCTGACCGTTAACCAGGGCGAGTTCGTCACCGTAATCGGCAGCAATGGCGCCGGCAAGTCCACCTTCCTCAATGCCTTGTCCGGCGAAGTCCTAGTGGACAGCGGCCGCATTGAGGTGGACGGCAAGGACGTCACCCGCCTGCCCACCCACAAGCGTGCCGACCGGGTGGCGCGGGTGTTCCAGGATCCCCTGGCCGGCACCTGCGAAAACCTGACCATCGACGAGAACATGTCGCTTGCGATCAAGCGTGGCATGCCCCGCGGCCTGGGCGCGGCGGTCAAATCCCGCTACCGCAAGCGCTTCCGCGATGGCCTGGCCAGCCTCAACCTGGGTCTGGAAGACCGCCTGGGGGACAAGATGGGGCTGCTGTCCGGCGGACAGCGCCAGGCGGTGAGTCTGCTGATGGCCAGCCTTAACCCGTCCAGCATCCTGTTGCTGGACGAGCACACGGCCGCACTGGACCCGCGCACGGCCTCGTTCGTGCTGGACCTGACCACCCAGATCATCGACGAGCAGAAGAAAACGGCGCTGATGGTCACCCACAGCATGAAACAGGCCCTGGAAGTCGGCGATCGTACGGTCATGCTGCACCAGGGGCAGGTGGTGTTCGACATTGCGGGCAATGAGCGCCAGGGCTTGACGGTCAGCGACCTGCTCCAGCTGTTTGAGAAACAGCGCGGCATCGAAGTCACCGACGACAGCCTGTTGCTGGGCTGAATCCGCCTATGCGGGCCAGCGTCGCCTCGGCGTCGGCCCGCATGCCCCCATTCCGCTGCGCTTCTTTCTGGCAAATCGGCGCCCGCGCCCGCTACACCCCAGCCCCTGGACAGGACACGATGGCGCCGGTTGCGATCGGAGCAGCGGACACAATATGTAGTAGCCGCGACCTGGCGGAAAGGAACCCCAAACCTCCCTGGTTTGCAAGTATCGCTGCATTGATTTTTATTTTTCTCCGGCACGATCCGATAGTTTCCGCTTCCTTCACAGACCACAATATCCTGTTATACTCTCCCGAAAACGACCGATATATTGGGTTTTTCTCCACCAACCCAATACTAGCCGACACGATTCGACGCCCGCTCTCTCGACGCCAAACAGCGTCGCAGCAGGCTTTCAGGGGCGTCGAGCGATGGTCCGGAGTGTCGCGCAGGCAGACACCAGATGTAGTGATCAGGATTTAGCCAGGGAAGCACTCCCTGGACGGGGTCAGGCTGACAGCAGCCTGAAGCAGAGAACATTCGGAGCTTTGAGGGCGGCAATGAACGCAAAAGTACAGGAACTCATGAACACCATTCCCATGCAGGATGCTTCGCTGGATATCTGGAATTCCAAATACCAGCTGAAAACCAAGAGTGGCGATCCGGTGGACGCCACGATCGAGGAAACCTATGCGCGCGTTGCCCGCTCCCTGGCGGACGTGGAAACCAGCAAGGCGAAACGGGAAAAGTATTTCAAGGAGTTCCTGTGGGCCCTGCAGAACGGTGCCATCCCGGCCGGCCGCATAACCTCCAATGCTGGCGCCGAAGCGCACAAACCGGCCACGTCGACCATTAACTGCACCGTTTCCGGCAGCATCAACGACTCCATGAATGACATCCTGGAGAAGAACCACGAAGCCGGCCTGACCCTGAAAGCCGGTTGCGGTATCGGCTACGAGTTCTCCACGCTGCGCCCGAAAGGCGCCTACGTGGCCGGTGCTGGCGCCACCACGTCCGGCCCGCTGTCGTTCATGGATATCTTCGACCGCATGTGCTTCACCGTGTCCTCCGCCGGTGGCCGCCGCGGCGCCCAGATGGCGACCTTCGACGTGCACCACCCGGACGTGATCGACTTTATCCAGGCCAAGCGTGAAGACGGCCGCCTGCGTCAGTTCAACCTGTCCCTGCTGATCACCGAGGACTTCATCGAGGCGGTCAAGAACGGCGACGACTGGCACCTGTCCTTCCCGGTTACCGAGCAGGAAGCCGAGGCGGAAGGCCTGGACCTGACCGATACATCCAGCTTCGTCTATCGCGACTTCCCGATCCAGGAGAGCTACGTCTGCAACAGCGAAGGCAAGGTCGCCTGCCGGATCTACAAGACGGTCAAGGCCCAGTTCATCTGGGACAGCATCATGACCTCCACCTACGATTACGCCGAACCGGGCTTCATCCTGATCGACAAGGTCAACCAGATGAACAACAACTGGTTCTGCGAGGACATCCGCGCCACCAACCCGTGTGGCGAGCAGCCGCTGCCGCCTTACGGCAGCTGCCTGCTGGGCTCGGTCAACCTGACCAAGTTCGTGGACTACCCGTTCACCGACAAGGCCAGCTTCAACTACGAGAAATACCGCCAGGTCGTGGGTACCTTCACCCGCATGCTGGACAACGTGGTTGAGATCAACGGCCTGCCGCTGGAAGAGCAGCGTCACGAGATCCGCTACAAGCGCCGCCACGGCATGGGCATCCTGGGTCTGGGCTCCACCCTGGCCATGCTGCGCATGCCGTATGGGTCCGACGAATCCGTGGCCTTCACCGAGGAAGTCGTGCGCGAGATGGCCGTGGAAGGCTGGCGCCAGTCTCTCGCCCTGGGCGAGGAAAAAGGCCCGGCACCGATTATGATCGACGAGTTCGAAGTCACCGGTAAGATGCTGGCCAAGTGCCCGCAGATGCGCGAAGACGGCTACAAGGAAGGCGACAAGGTGCCTGGCCGCATCCTCCACGCCAAATACAGCCGCTACATGCAGCGCATCGGCGAGGTGGAGCCGGAGCTGATCACCAAGCTGGCCGAGAAAGGCGGTCGCTTCACGCACCACACGTCGATCGCGCCGACCGGTACCATCAGCCTGTCCCTGGCCAACAACGCCAGCAACGGCATCGAGCCGAGCTTCTCGCACCACTACGCGCGTAACATCATCCGCGAAGGCCGCAAGACCAAAGAGAAAGTGGACGTTTTCTCCTACGAGCTGCTGGCCTACCGCCACCTGATCAACGCGAAGGCCATGCCCTTCTCGGACGACCAGGAAGCCAAGCTGCCGGACTACTTCACCACATCCGACGACGTGACGCCGACGCAGCACGTGGACATCCAGGGCGCCGCCCAGAAATGGGTAGATTCCTCGATTTCCAAGACGGCCAATGTGCCGACAGACTTCCCGTACCCGGACTTCAAGGACATCTACATGTACGCCTACGAGAAGGGTCTCAAGGGCTGCACGACATTCCGCTTCAACCCGGAAGCCTTCCAGGGCGTCCTGGTCAAGCAGAAAGACCTGGAGAACACGGTTTACGAATTTACTCTGGATGACGGTTCCAAGGTGAGCCTGAAGGGCCACGAAGAGGTGGAGTACGACGGTGAGGTCCACACCGCCGCCAACCTGTTCGACGCCCTCAAAGAAGGCACCTACGGCAAGTACTGATCCGTCACCACAGCACAGGACACAGAAAGATGACTGTTAAGATTGAAAAGAACATCGTGGGCTACCGGGTCGCCAAGGCCGGGGAAGACGCCCCGAAGAGCAACGAGGCCGCCGAATCCGCGCAGGATAATGCGCCGATCGAGATGAACGAGCACATCGAGCGCCCGGATTTCCTGTTGGGAACCACCTACAAGATCAAGCCGCCGGTGGCCGAGCACGCGATGTACATCACCATCAACGACATCCTGCTCAATGAGGACACGGACCACGAGAGCCGTCAGCCGTACGAAGTGTTCATCAATTCCAAGTCGATGGAGCACTTCCAGTGGGTCATCGCCCTTACCCGCGTCATTTCCGCGGTGTTCCGCAAGGGTGGCGATGTGACCTTCCTGGTGGAGGAGCTGCGCTCGGTGTATGACCCGAACGGCGGTTACTTCAAGAAAGGCGGCGTCTTCATGCCGTCCCTGGTGGCCGAGATCGGCGCCGTGATCGAGAAGCACATGAAGGCCATCGGCCTGATCGAAAGCGACGAGATGAGCGACGTCACCAAGCGCGTTCTGGCCGAGAAGCGGGCGGAGTTCGAATCGCGCCAGTCCGCCAATAACGAAGACAGCGGCGGCGGGGACTACCCGGCCAACGCCACCATGTGTGGCAAGTGCAACACCAAGGCGGTCATCGTTATGGATGGCTGCGCCACCTGCCTGTCCTGTGGCGACAGCAAGTGCGGCTGATCTGAGTCGCACCGCCACAAACGAGAAAGCCACCCGAGGGTGGCTTTTTTGTTGCTAGGCGTTTTGTTGCTAGGCGTTTTGTTGCTCGCGGGACACTAAAAACGGAACTCCTCCCGCATCGACACCGGAAAAATCCGCGGCTCGACCTCCAGCGCGACGCCGTAACGGGCCTGGACATCGTCGCGGATACGCGAGGCCAGCCCCAGTAATTCCCCGCCCTGTCCGTCACCATGGTGCACCAGTACCAGGGCCTGACGATTGTGGACACCAACGTGGGCGTCACGATGACCTTTCCAGCCACACTGGTCGATCAGCCAACCCGCGGCGAGTTTGGCACTGTCCTCGCCAACATAGGCCACGATGTCGGGAAAGCGCTGTCGCAGGGATTCGAACTGCTCCAACGACACCACCGGATTCTTGAAGAAGCTGCCGGCGTTGGGCAGGAAATCCGGGTCCGGCAGCTTGCGGCTGCGCACCTGGATCACGGCCTGGGCCACGTCTTCGGCGGTGAGCGCGTCAATGGCCTGACCGTCAAAGAATTCTTCCAGATCCCGGTAGCCGAGTCTCAACGGCGCCCGCTTGGACAGACGCAGACGCACTTTCAGGACCACATAACGCTCCGGCTGGCGCTTGAACAGACTATCGCGGTAGCCAAAGGCGCACTCTTCGCACGTCAGTACGCGCTCGGCGCCCTGCTCCCGGTCCCAGACGCTCACATCGACCAAGGCGTGGGACAGTTCCACACCGTAGGCGCCAATGTTCTGAATCGGCGCCGCCCCCACCGTGCCGGGAATCAGCGCCAGGTTCTCAAGGCCGCGATAGCCCGAACGCACCGAGTACATCACCGTTTCGTGCCAGTTCTCGCCGGCGCCCACTTCCAGGATCGCGGAACCATTATCCACGCCGCTCCAGCAGCGCCCGCCGAGGGACACACGCAACACCAGTCCCGGGAAATCCCCGGCCAGTACCAGATTGCTGCCGCCACCAAGCAGGAGCACCGGGAGATCCTGTCGATCCGCCCAGTCCAGTGCACGACGCAGTTCGGTCACATCACCGGCGCGCGCGTACCAGGCCGCTTCGGCCGGGAGCCGCAGTGTGTTACGGGACTGCAGGCTCACGTTGGCGGCCGGTTCAAACGGCTTCCCGGTCAAAGCCGGTGCTCCCGGATGTGATCGATCAGGCCGTCACAGGCCGACTCCACCAGGTCGAGCACAAATTCGAAGCCGTCGCCGCCACCGTAATAGGGATCGGGCACCTCATCGACCGGGCTGTCGCCGGCGTAGGTCAGGAACAGCTCGGGCTGGGTGCGTCGTGAACTGGCCAGGCTGCGACTTCGGGCCAGGTTGTCGCGATCCATCACCAGCACATAGTCAAAATGATCCAGATCCGCCGATTTCAACTGGCGGGCGCGAATGGTCGACAGGTCGTATCCGCGCTTGCCGGCGGCCGCCATGGCGCGCTCGTCGGGCGGCTCGCCGATATGCCAGGCGCCGGTGCCGCAGGAATCGATCTCGATAGAGTCGGCAAGACCGGCCTGCTCCACCCGGGCCTGGAAAACACCATGCGCCGTCGGCGAGCGGCAGATATTGCCCATGCAGACGAACAGTACGCGGACCGGATCAGGCATCCTGCTCAACCTCCAGCAGGCCGTCGGCAAAGGCGCGGCGTAACCGCTCCAGGTCGTCAGGGGTATCCACACCGCCGGCAGGCCGTTCGGAGGCCACGTCCACGTGAATGCGAGCACCGTTTTCCAGAGCGCGCAGCTGCTCCAGCGACTCAGCCTGTTCCAGTGGTGACGCCGGCCAGCGCACGAAGTCGTGCAGCAGGCGCACCCGGTAGCCGTAGATGCCGATATGCCGCAGGTACCGAATGCCGGTCGGCATACCGGCCGCCGCGGCGCCGGCCAGATCGGGCCAATGCTCGCGCGCCCAGGGCACCGGCGCGCGGCTGAAGTAGAGTGCGAACCCGTCCAGGCCGCGAACAACTTTCACCACATTGGGGTTGAGCGCCAGTTCGGGGGATTCAACGGACTCGCACAGGGTCGCGATGTCCGCGTCCGGGTAGCGCTCCAGGTTCTGGGCCACCTGGTTGATCAGCACAGGCGGAATCAGCGGCTCGTCCCCCTGCACGTTGACCACACGCTCCTCCGGGCCGAAGCCCAGGGTGTCGGCCACTTCCTGCAGTCGGTCGGTGCCCGAGGCATGATTGGCGGCGGTCATCACCACTTCCGCCCCGAAACCTTCGGCAGCGGTGGCGATGCGCTCGTCGTCGGTGGCGATGATCACCCGGCCGGCCTCGCTCTCACAGGCACGGTTATAAACATGCTCGATCATCGTTTGCCCGCCGATTTCCAGCAGCGGCTTACCCGGCAGACGGGTCGACGCATAGCGGGCGGGAATGACTACGGTAAAAGACATGGTCGTTCCTGACTCGGTGGTGTTGCGGATTCGCCCGGGACCAGTCTGTGACCGGCCCCGGACCGCCCTAGCGCTTTTCCAGGCGCTCGTCGGTGGTCAAGGTGCGGGCCTCGACGGCCAGCATCACCGGGATCCCCTCACGGATGGGAAAGGCCATCCCGTCGGGCCGGCAGATCAACTCCTCCCGGTTCTCGGTCAGGTGCAGCTCACCCTTGCACACCGGACAGGCCAGCATGGCTACCAGTTTCTTGTCCATATTCGTTTCTCTCACTGTCAGGCCGGACGCTGGACCAGAGCGGCCAGACGCTGATCCAGCCAACTCCAGAAAGCATCCGGCAAGGTGGCGCGAACTTCAAGCGACCAGCAGTCGGCATCGGCCAGTTCCCGACATTTTACGGCGTCCTTGGCGGTCATGACCAATGCCTGTTGCGGTTGTCGCTGGAGATCGCGCGCCTCAAAGGTGTGATGATCCGGCAGCGGGTGACCGTCGACCCGGGCCCCGAGGGCTTCCAGGGCCTGGAAAAACCGCTGCGGGTTGCCAATACCGGCCACGGCCGCCACCGAGCGCCCCTGCAACCAGTCCACCGGCACCCGCTCACCGCTGACCAGATTTTTCAGGTGCACCGACTGGAACTGCATGACCGCCGTCTGGGAATGATGAATGCCCGCCACCGGACTGCCGTTGAACACTACGGCATCGACGTCAGCCAGGCGTTCCGGCCCTTCACGCAGCGGGCCCACAGGAATCGGGGCCCCGTTGCCCAGCCCGCGCTGACCGTCGAACACCGCGATTTCGAGATCGCGCCCCAGGGCATAGTGCTGCAGGCCGTCATCGCAGACCAGGATGTCCGCCAATCCTTCATCATGGGCCCAGACAGCGGCCCGGGCACGCCTGGGATCGACAACCACCGGCACCCCGGCCTGCTCCAACAGCATCCGGGGCTCATCGCCACTGATGCTGGCCGGCGTATCGCGGGTGACTTCCAGGGGATAGCGATCGGACTTGCCACCATAACCCCGGCTGACAATCGCCGGCCGCCAGCCGGCCTGTCGCAGATGATCGACGAGCGCCAGTGTCAGGGGGGACTTGCCGGTGCCGCCGGCGGTGATGTTGCCCACGACGATGACGGGGATCGGCGGCCGAGCCGACGCCTTGTGACCGTCAGCATAGGCCTGCCGCCGACGCCGACTGACCCAGCGGTAGAGCCAGGCCAGTGGCCACAGGAACCAGAGCGGCCGCCCGGCTCCATACCAGAGGCGCTGGATCATGGTGTTCAGCCGGCCTCGGCAAAGTTGGTCTGGTGCAGCTGGGCGTAGATACCGCCCTGCTCCAGCAACGCCTCGTGGTTGCCGGATTCCACGATCTGGCCATTGTCCATCACCAGGATGCGGTCAGCCTTCTCGATGGTCGACAGCCGGTGCGCGATGACCAGCGTGGTACGCCCCTTCATCACCACATCCAGGGCCTCCTGGATATGCCGCTCGGACTCGGTGTCCAGCGCCGAGGTGGCCTCATCCAGAATCAGGATCGGGGCATCCTTGAGCAACGCCCGGGCAATGGCGAGACGCTGGCGCTGACCGCCGGACAGCATCACGCCGTTGTCGCCGATCAGGGTGTCCATGCCTTCCGGCATGCGATCAATGAACTCCAGCGCGTGGGCCTTGGCGGCGGCCTCGCGGATTTCCTCGCGGCTGCAGTCTCGCAGCGCGCCGTAGGCAATATTTGCGGCGATACTGTCGTTGAACAGCACCACGTTCTGGGTCACCAGGGCGATCTGTCGACGCAGCGCTTCCAGACTGAAATCGGTCAGGGGAACACCGTCAATCAGGATGTCGCCACCAGTGTATTCATAGAATCGCGGCAACAGGCTGACCAGGGTGGACTTACCACTGCCTGAGCGCCCCACCAGAGCCACACTCTGGCCCTGCGGAATCTCCAGATCGATGCCCTTGAGAACGTCATCCAACTGGTCGCGGTAGCGGAAACGCACGTCACGCAGGCTGATATCGCCCTTGACGCGTTCCGGCGCGAAGGTGCCCGTGTCGTTTTCCGGCACCTCGTCGATCGTCTCGAACACATCGTGTGCCGCCGCCACGCCTTTCTGGATTTTGGCGTGCACCGACGTGACCTGACGGATGGGCTTGGCCATGGTGGTCGCCGCAGTGATGAAAGCGACCAGTTCGCCGGTGGTCATGCCGCCCCGAATCTCAGGCGCCAGCATGACCCACACCAGCGCGGCAATGGACAGCGCCACCAGGATCTGGATCACCGGCACACTGATCGCCTGGGTGGAGGCCATTTTCAGGCTCTGGTTCAGATTGCGACCGCTGACGGCATAGAAACGATCGCGCTCGTAGCCTTCACCACCGAAAATCCGTACCACGCGATAGCCGCCGATCGACTCGGACGCCACATGGGTAATGTCCCCCATGGAACCCTGGATACGGCGGCTCAGTTTGCGGAAGCGCTTGCTGGCGTAGCTCACCACGAAACCGATCACCGGCCCCAGGGCGACAAAAATCAGCGTCAACTTCCAGTTGGTATAAAGCATGAAGCTCATCAGGCCGATGATGGTCAGCCCTTCGCGCAGGGTGATGGTCACCGCGCTGGTGGTGGCATCGGCCACCTGCTCGACGTTGAAGGTCAGCTTGGACACCAGGTGCCCGGAGGAATGGTCGTCAAAAAAACGCGAAGGCAGCTTGAGCAGGCGGTCAAACACCTGGTTACGCAGGGCATTGACCACGTGCCGGCCAACGTAGTTGATGAAGTACTGGCCCAGAAAAGTCCCCAGCCCGCGCAGAGCGAACACGCCCACGATCATCCCGGTCAGCAGCATGCGATTCTGGTCGGTCGGGTTCTCAATGGCGTTGATGACGTATTCCATGGCCGCCGCCATGCCAGTGGACGCAGCGGCGTAGATCATGTTGCCGAACACGGCGAGGGAGAAGGCGACCCAGAAGGGCTTAACGTAGGACAGCAGACGCTTGTACGTCTGCCAGTTGGATGCGGAGTCCGCTGTCATAGTCGGGTTCCGTTAAGATGGTCGGTCTGTACACGCGCCCCGGCGGTACGCCAGGGCACTGGATTTATTCGCCATCCGAGGGACGTTCGGTGGTGATACTGAGTTTGACGAAACCCAGTCGGCCAGCCACGTCCATCGCCCGGACAACGTATTCGTGGGGGGTCTGGGCATCGGCCGTGATGATGAACGGCAGCTTGGAGTCGCCTCCCGACACATCCTTCACGGCTTTCTGCAGTGTGTCGCGCTGGTTGTTGACCAGGCGGCGGTCATTGACCGAATACTGCCCTTCGGCATTGATCACCACATCCACCTGCTCGACCGGGGCTTCCGACACCTTGCCGTCCGCTTCAGGCAGGTCCACCTGCAGATGACTCTCCCGAGTGAAGGTGGTCGACACCATGAAGAAAATCAACAGCAGGAACACGACGTCGATCAGCGGGGTCAGGTCAACGCCGACTTCCTGGCTTCTCTGGCGCTTGAACTTCACGACGCTCAAGCTCCCTCTACGTCAATTTCGCGGTCACCGTGGACCACTTCCACCAACTTGATGGCTTCCTGCTCCATGCTCACCACCAGCGCATCGACACGGCGGATGAAGTAGCGGTGGAAGATCAGGGCGGGAATCGCCACGCTCAGGCCCGCGGCGGTGGTCATCAGCGCCTCGGAAATCCCTCCGGCCAGGTTGCCGGCGTTGCCGACGCCGGCCAACTGGATCTCGGCAAACACCTTGATCATGCCGATCACCGTGCCCAACAGACCCAACAGCGGCGTGATCGTGGCCACGGTACCCAGCGGATTGAGGAAACGCTCAAGGTCGTGAATGACCTGGCTGGCCTCTTCCTCGATGCTTTCCTTCATGATCTCGCGACCGTGCTTGGCGTTCATCAGGCCACCGGCCAGAACGCGGCCCATCGGGGAGGAACCTTGCAGGGCTTTGAGCTTGCGCGCGTTCAGCTCCTTTTTCTTGATCCAGCGCCACAGTTCGTTGATGGTTTCCTGTGGTGCCACGCGGGATTCGCGCAAGGACCAGAATCTTTCGAGAATGATAGCCAGGGCGAGGATGGAACACGCAACAATCGGCACCATGATGATGCCACCCGCCTGAAGAAGCTCTAACACGCTTTATCTCCCTGATAATGAACAGCCGCGCGCTACTTTAGCACAGGCCGCCCCGCGCGCCACACCCTGGCGGGACCTTCATCGTATAGCGTCTGTAAACGGTTCGACCCAGAACGGGACGTCGCTGCGCCAGGGGGTGACCTGAACGCCGGACTCCGACAGCCGGATTCTTACCGCCCCGGCCGTCGCCGTGTTGAACAGACGCGCCCCGGCAGCCCGATAACGCTGCACCACTTCCGGGGCCGGATGGCCGTAAGGGTGATGGTAACCGGCGGCGAACACCACCACGTCAGGCGCCAGCGCCCGGATCCAGGCCTCGCTGGACGATGTGGCGCTGCCATGATGCGGCGCCACCAGAATCGTACGGCTGCGGGCCTCATCGCGATGCTGCGCCAGCCAACGCCGTTCCTCCTCCGCCGTCAGGTCGCCGGGCAGCACGACCCGCCAGCCGTCGCGCTGGATAACCAGCACACAGGACGACGCGTTGCCGGGTTCCGCCTGCGCATCCCGCCAGAAGGACAGTCTGGCCTGCCCCAGTTGACCGCTTCCGTGACAGGGTCCAATCGCGCGATGATGCCGTTCGATGCGGTCAGTCACCCGTCCGGGCTCACCGCTGATAAACCGGTCGCTGGACACCTTATCCAGCAGATCATCCAGGCCGCTGGCGTGATCGGCATCGCCGTGGCTGATCACCAGCCAGTCCAGCCTGCCGATACCCAGCGCCCGGTAGACCGGCAACAACACCGACTCGACCGCCGTATAGCCGGATGCCGAGCCGGGCCCGGAATCGTATTGCAGCACCCGGGCGCCCTCGCGATAGGTGACGGCCAGCCCCTGCCCCACATCCCAGACCCAGAGCTCCGGTTCCATTATGCGGTCGTTGGCGGCGGGTGCCGACGTGCGACCCGGCACCACGCAACCGGCAATCGCAAACACCGCTACGCAGAACAGGCCGGCGCGCGCGGGCCAGCGGAGCGGCAACAGCGCCACCACCGCCAGCGAGGCAAGCAGCACCGCCAGTGGCAGCGGTACAGCAACGGGCTCCGGGGCAATTGCCGCCACCCACGACAGCCATTGCATCAGCGCTTGCAGGCAGGCATCGATCACCAGCCCGGCCCAGCCCGCCAGAGGTGCCACCGCCAAAGCAATTAGAGCCCCCGCCAACGCCACCGGCAGAACCAGCACCGACACCAGCGGAATGGCCACCAGATTGGCCAGCCAACCCAGCGGCGCCATCGGCAATCCGGCCAGCGCCATCACCGGCAGCAATCCCGCCACCACCACGAACTGAGCCTGCAACAGCCCCTGCAAGCGACCGGCAGGCGCCACCCGGCCCACAAACACCAGGATCAGACTGGCTACCGCGCCGAAAGACAGCCAGAAACCACCGTCCAGCGGTGCTAACGGGTCGATCAGCAGCACAAAACAGAGGGCACAGAGCCAGGCCGTCCAGGCTCCGGACAGCCGAGCCCTGACGTACAGCACCGACGCCACCACGGCCATGACCAGCGCCCGCTGCGTGGGCACGGTAAATCCGGCGGCCAGGGCATAAGCCAGACACCCCAGAAGCACCCCGGCCGCCCGTACCCATCGCTGGCGCCGGGCGTCTGATCCGCGGCCGGACAGGCGGCGCTGAACCAGCCCGAATAGCCCGCCGACCAGCATGCCAACCAGACCGATGTGCAACCCGGAAATAGCGATCAGGTGGGAAGTGCCGGTGGCCTTGAACAGGTCCCAGTCAGCGGGCGTCAGCCGCCCCCGCTCGCCCAGCAGCAGCGCTTCCAGCAACCGGTATTCGTCCATGCCGCCCAGGCGGTCCCGTAGAGTCCCGGCGAGATCCTCGCGCAGGGTGTGGTAGCGGCACGTCAGCCAGCAGGGAACATCGGCTTCGCGCCACTCACGGACGCTGCCCGTCGCATCGTATCCGTGCCGGAAAAGCCAGGTTTCGTAACGGAAGCCAGCCGGATTAACCGCGCCATGGGGGCGCTTCAGGCGAACACTCAATTGCATCCGCATGGGAAGGTCGGGTGGCGGGTCCTCGTCGTAGAGCGCCAGACGGAGACGTTTGGGAGCAGTGGTCACCGACGGCGGTTGTGCGACCCACCCGGTCACGCAGAAATCGAAGCGAAGACTGTCGTAGGCGCCGGGCGACACCAGGCTGCAGCGATAACCCTGGACCTGCCAGACGCTGTCTTCCATACTCGCCGGCAATCGCGAATCGATGCGTGCGCCAGCGTGCCACCCGGCCCAGGCCAGGCCGAAGGCCAGTCCCAACACCCAGGGCGCAATCCGGCGGCAACGGTGCCCAATCCGCCAAAGGCCGATGCCCATGATCGCGGCAATTACGAAGACCGGCCACGGTGGTATTTCGTCAAGGCTATACAGTAAGATTACGCCGCCCGCGAACGCCGTCATCCAGACTCGCACGGTGAAACTCCCGGGCAATCCTTGCCCCTTCATCCATAATAACGGCAGAGTTGACCCTCAGAAGGTCATTTGCCAACGACGGAAGACGACCGACAATCACGCCATGCCGAAACGGTTCATAAAACGGCACATGCCCACGCCGGAGAAAATCAGGGAGATGAAGGCCCTGCATTTTCTGGGCGACGTATTGCATGAGCCCAACCTGTGGCACATCAACCGCCACGCGGTCAGTCGCGCTTTCCTGGTTGGCGTGTTCTTCTGCTTTATCCCGATGCCGTTCCAGATGGTCGCGGCCGGCTTCTTTGCGATCTGGTTCAACGCCAACCTGCCGCTGTCAATCATCCTCGTCTGGATCAGCAACCCGCTGACCATGCCGCCGATGTTCTATTTCAACTACAAGGTAGGCGCCTGGCTGCTGGGCCGTCCGGTTCTCGACTTCGAGTTCCACCTGTCGTGGCACTGGCTCTGTGAGCGCCTGATCGACATCGGCGTGCCGCTCTACTTCGGGTCGATCGTGATGGGCGTTATCGGCGCCTGCATCAGCTACCTGCTGATCCAGTTCCTGTGGCGGAGAAAAGTACGGGGCGACTGGCGCAAACGCCGTGACCTGCGCCAGTCGGCCTGAGCGATCAATCGACCTCGACCAGGCGCCCCTCTTCCAGTCGCAACACCCGTCCCAGTTGGCGCGCGATGCCCATGTCGTGGGTCACCACCACGAAGGCGATTCCCAAGTCATCCCGCAATGATTCGATCAGGTGCTGCACTTCGCGAGCGGTATGCTCATCCAGATTGCCGGTCGGCTCATCCATCAGCACGCATTCCGGTTCGTTGACCAGCGCCCGGGCAATGGCCACACGCTGACGCTCCCCGCCGGACAGCTCACCAGGCTTGTGTTCCAGCCGGCTGCCGAGGCGCACCTGTTCGAGAATCCGTGTGGCCTTGCGACGCGCCTCGGACATGGACTGCCCCGCCAGCGCACAGGGCATCATGACGTTTTCCAGCGCCGTGAATTCAGGCAACAGGTGATGGAACTGGTAGACAAAGCCAAGCTGGCGATTGCGAAACTTCGCCCGAACCTTCTCCCGCATGGCGTGAATATCGGCGCCACAGATCGAAATGTGCCCGGAGGATGGCTTGTCGAGACCGCCCAGGAGGTTGAGCAGCGTGGTTTTACCCGCGCCGCTGCTACCCACGATGGCCACCGTCTCCCCGGCGGACACTTCCAGGGAAATGTCGGAGAAGATGGTCAGGGTTTCCGGTCCCTGCCGGTAAGACCGGGTAATGGTCTGACAGTCGATAACCAGCGGTGCTTCGGCCGCTTGCGTGGATGGTACCGCATTACTCATAGCGCAAAGCCTCCGCCGGATCGACACGGGACGCACGCCATGCCGGATAAATGGTTGCCAGTAAGGCCATGATCAGGCCCGACCCGCTGATAATGAACACGTCTTCCCATTCTAGCTGGGAAGGCAGGTAACTGATGAAGTACACGTCCGGACTCAGGAACTTGTGACCCATTACGCCTTCGAGCCAACTGATGATGGCGCTGATGTTCTCGGCACCGAGGATGCCCAGCACCGTGCCCACCAGCACGCCGACCACGCCGATGATCGCGCCCTGCACGATAAAGATGCGCATGATGCGTCCGGGGGTGGCCCCCATGGTGCGCAGGATGGCGATGTCGGCGGTCTTGTCGGTCACCACCATGACCAGGGTCGACACCACGTTGAAGGCCGCCACGGCGACGATGAACATCAGCAGCAGGCCGATCATGGTCTTCTCCATCCGGATGGCCTGGAACAGGTTGCCGTGGGTGCGGGTCCAGTCGGACACGTAGTAGCGCCCCCCCAGACTGCGCGCGACCCGCTCAGCCACACCGGGCGCCTTGAACAGGTCGGACACCAGCAGTCGCACGCCCTGGGCCTTGCCCCCGGTGCGCATCAGCTTGGCGGCATCGTCCATGTGGATCAGGGTATAGTTGCCGTCCAGCTCGGCACCGACACTGAAGACGCCCTTGACGGTAAACCGCTTCAGTCGCGGCAACACCCCGGCCGGGGTGATCGACGCCTCGGGCATGACAACGGTGACCTTGTCGCCGATGCCCACCCGCAGGCTCGACGCCAGCAGACGACCGATAATAATGCCGAACTCGCCGGACTTGAGATCGTCCAGCGAACCCTGCTGCATGTGCTTGTCGATGATCGACACCTGGCGTTCTTCGTCCGGCACGATGCCGTTGAGCAGGATGCCGTGGACGTTCCCGGAGCCGGTCATCATGCCCTGCCCGCGGATGAACGGCGCCGCCGCCAGGACATCGGGATCCTCGGTGGCCATGCGATCCAGCCGCTGCCAGTCATCGACAGTGCTCTGCCCCTGGATCGTGGCGTGCGGCACCATGCCCAGGATCCGGTTCTGCAACTCGCGGTCAAAGCCGTTCATCACCGACAGCACAATGATCAGCAGGGCGACGCCCAGCATCAGGCCCAGCATCGAGGTCAGCGAGATGAAGGAGATGAAATGATTACGTCGCTTGGCCGCGGTGTACCGCAGACCGATGGAAAAGGTTAAGGGTTTGAACATTAATGAGGGCCTACCACTTCCCTGAAGTCCGTGCTGTTAACCGCCCCAACGGATCGGTCCAGCTGTTAAACTTGAATCGTGCTTACCGTTTGGGGTCCGGAAACCCGGTTGCGGGCCCGCAAGCATCTACCAGTGCCAACCCACAGCCAACCGACAGGAAGTACGAGGTGCAAGGCATGGCTCCGAACGCAAGCGATGATCGCCGCGAATACTACCGAATCCAGGATCACATCGGCCTGGAGGTCCGCCCACTGGAACCGGATCCGCCGGAAGATACGACGCGTCCCTTCGACCCTGACCACCTGGCGGCACTGCATTCCGAGCTGCGCCGGGTCGACCAGGATGTGCGCAATCAGCTCGCCAGCCTGGCGGAAAAAGATCGCCTGCTCGCCAACTTGCTGAAATCCCTGAACACCAAGGTCGACACGCTGGCGCGCATTATGGCCTTTGAGCAAAATCCGTTGCAACCGCAGCAATGGCGGGATGTGACGCTCAGTGAGGGGGGCATCGCCTTTCCCCTGGCCGATGCGGCGTTTTCACCGGGCGACGCCATCGCCGTCCGAATGACCCTGCCACCGGAACTTTACCGTCCGGTTGCCGTGGCCGAAGTCGTCTCGATTCGCGAGGATCCCGAAGGCGCACCCTGGGCCCACGCCGATTTCCGCCAGATTGACGACGCCGACCGCCAGCAGATTGCCCGCCACGTCATGCGCTGGCAGGTCCGCCAGCGGAAACGGGAACGGGTCGACATTGCCGACGACCCGGCCCATACCGGGTAAGCGCAAACGTTTCTTGGGACCTTAACCTGTAGTACTGTTGGCCTGATAATAAATTTACGTAACCAAAACAACGCGTAGCAGTAGCAAGCAGTCACTGAGGAAATCGCATTCATGGACAGACATTCAAAGCATGGGCAACGTCGCACAATGGCTCGGGCCACCATGGCTCTGGTGGCCGGCGGCCTGTTGTGGGGCGCCGCCGGTAGCGTCGCCGCCGATGAGCTCAAGACACCGGTCATGCAGCAGGGCGCGGACCGTAAGCAGGTGCAGATGCCCCGTCACGGCCAGCCCCAGCAGCAGGTGCAGAGCGACTACGGCCAGCCACAGACCGTCAAGGGGCCGGTGGGCGATCCGCCCATCACACAATGGGTCTACGACGATTTCGTGGTTTATTTCGAATACGACCATGTCATCCATTCGGTAAAAAAGCCCGAATAACAACGGTGGGGCGATCGTAAAACCCGGCGCGTCAGTGAAATCCGAAAACGCTGTCAGAGAACGGCCAGGGCCGCTGGCGCCCGCCCCCGAAGCAGGTAGAATAGCGACTTCCCAGGTGACCGCCCCATCCTGAAACAGGCTTCAAATCAACGGCCAGGCGGCACCACGACCGGAAAAAGGTGAACAGAGCTTGAGTACCTTCCGCCGTATGCCCGCCGAATGGGCACCGCAAAGTGCCGTTATGCTGACCTGGCCCCACGCCGGCACTGACTGGCAAGACAGCCTGGATACCGTAGAATCGGCTTTCCGTGACATTGCCAAAGCCGTGCTGCGCCACGAACACCTCGTACTCAGTTGCGAGGAGGCCGACCGCCTGTCCAGGGTAAGGGACTCACTCAACGCCTGGGCGCAGGCCAACGCACTGCCGGGCCGGGTACAGGCGACCGCCGCTCCGGCGAACGACACCTGGGCGCGCGACCACGGCCCCATCGCGGTTGAGGAAGATGGCCAGGTGCAGCTGCTCGACTTCCGCTTCAACGCCTGGGGTGACAAGTTCGAATGGCGCAAGGATGACGCTCTCAATCGCCTGCTGAGCGAAGCCGGCCTGTTCGGCCGTACGCCGCTGACAGCGGTGGACTTCGTACTCGAGGGCGGCTCCATTGAATCCGACGGACAGGGCACCATCCTGACCACCAGCGAATGCCTGATGGCCACCGCCCGCAATCCCGACCTGGATCGCAGCGGCATCGAGGGCATGCTGGCGCGGACCCTGGGCGCCGAGCGTGTGCTCTGGCTCAATCACGGCTACCTTGCCGGTGACGACACCGACAGCCACATCGATACCCTGGCCCGCTTCTGTGCGCCCGACCACATCGCCTACGTGGCCTGCGACGACCAGGAAGACGAACACTACCCGGCCCTGCAGGCCATGGCGGATGAACTCAGGCAATTTCGCACGGCCGATGACCGCCCCTACCGCCTGACCGCCCTACCCTGGCCTCAAGCCTGCTACGGCGAAGACGGCGAACGCCTGCCGGCGACCTACGCCAATTTCCTGATCATCAACGATGCGGTTCTGCTTCCGGTCTACGACGTTCCCCAGGACGACGAAGCCATCCGCGTCCTCGGCGACATTTTCCCGGACCGGGAGATTATCCCCATCAACTGCCGCCCGTTGATCGAACAGCACGGCAGCCTGCATTGCGTCACCATGCAGGTGCCGGCAGGAGTCGTCACCCCATGACCGATACACGCCAACTCCGGGTCGCTGCCATCCAGCAGGCCTGCAGCCCGGACAAAAACGAAAGCCTGGCCACTTCCGAGCGCCTGATCCGCGCGGCTGTGGCCGATGGCGCTCAACTGGTGGTCCTGCAGGAACTGCACGCCACCCTGTATTTCTGCCAGAACGAAGATACAGACACATTCAACCTGGCCGAGCCCATCCCCGGCCCCACGTCCGAGCATCTGGCCGGCCTGGCCCGAGAGCTCGACGTCGTACTGGTGGGCTCAATCTTCGAGCGCCGCATGAACGGCGTCTACCACAACACGGCCGTCGTGTTTGAGCGTGACGGCAGCCTCGCCGGGCTGTATCGCAAGATGCATATTCCGGACGACCCCGGCTTTTACGAGAAATTCTACTTCACACCTGGCGACGCCCAGTTCAACGACGGCCACAGCGGGTTTACCCCGATCGACACCTCGGTGGGCAAGCTGGGCCTCCTGGTCTGCTGGGACCAGTGGTATCCCGAAGCCGCCCGCCTGATGGCACTGGCCGGCGCCGAGCTGCTGATCTACCCCACCGCGATCGGCTGGGACATCACCGACAAAGCGGACGAACAGCAACGCCAGCTTGAAGCCTGGGTGACCGTGCAGCGCGGCCACGCCGTGGCCAACAACCTGCCGGTCATCGCGCCCAATCGCGTCGGAACCGAGCCGCACCCGGAAGGTATTGGCGACGGCATCCGGTTCTGGGGCAACAGCTTCATCTGCGGCCCTCAGGGCGAGTTCCTGGCCCGCGCGGGCGACGCCGGGGAATCCATCCTGCACGCGGTGATCGACCGGGACCGTAGCGAGTCCATCCGCCGCATCTGGCCCTACCTGCGGGACCGCCGCATCGACGCCTATGGCGACATCCTCAAGCGGGTGCGAGATTGATGGATCGTATGAAAAAAGTCATCGATGATACGGTCGCCCGTCTCAACGGCATCCTGTTGGGCAAGGATCACCAGGTGCGCCTGGCCGTGTGCTGCATCCTGGCCCGCGGACACTTGCTTATCGAGGATATCCCGGGCATGGGCAAGACCACCCTGTCCCATGCCATGGCCCGCGCCATGGATCTGAGCTATACCCGCATCCAGTTCACCAACGACCTGCTGCCGGCGGACGTACTGGGCTTTTCCATGTACGACAAGGAAGCCGGCAGCCTCGTATTCCACCCGGGCCCGATCTTCAGCCAGGTGGTCCTGGCGGACGAGATCAACCGCGCTTCTCCACGCACCCAGAGCGCGCTGCTTGAGGCCATGGAAGAGCGTCAGGTCTCTATTGAGGGCGAGACCCGCCCCCTGCCGAAACCGTTCTTTGTCATCGCCACCCAGAATCCGCTGGAACAGGGTGGAACCTACCCCCTACCGGAATCCCAGCTGGACCGGTTCCTGATGCGCATCGAACTGGGTTACCCGGATCCACGGGCCGAACGTGAGCTTCTGGAAGGCTCGGACCGCCGGCAGCTCACGGCCGAACTGTCGCCCATCCTCACGCCCGACAACCTGTCGGTGCTGCAACAAGCCGTCGACCGCATCAAGACCAGCCCAGCCCTGCTCGACTACGTGCAACGCATCCTCCAGCAGAGCCGCCAGATGCCGGGCGTTCTCTACGGCCTGTCGCCCCGCGCCGGACTGGGCCTGGTGCGAGCCGCTCGTGCCTGGGCGCTGATGGACGGCCGCCATCACGTGCTGCCGGACGACGTTCAGGCGGTCCTCCCCGCCGTTGCCCGCCACCGTCTGGAACAGGGCGATACCGGCCAGAGTCAGCAGCGCATTCGACAGCTGATGGAACAGGTGGCCGTTCTGACCTGAGCGGACGGCCCTTGAAAAAGTCGGCTCAACCGTCATATCCGTTGGAAACCCGGCACGGAAGCCACGCCCATAGCCCGTTGCAATCGGACAAATTAGGGCGATCAATTCAGGCGAAGACCCGGATCGTGCTATCCTCGCCCCCATTTACACAGGCGGGCGATGCGCCTGTTGGTTACCGACACGTTTCAAGAGAGAGCGCAAGATGAGCGAAGCGAAACATTCCCGACTGATCATTCTCGGTTCCGGTCCGGCCGGCTACACCGCTGCTGTATACGCAGCCCGTGCCAACCTGAGCCCCACTCTGATCACCGGCATCGAAGTGGGCGGCCAGCTCACCACCACCACCGACGTGGACAACTGGCCGGGCGATAACGACGGTGTGCAGGGTCCGGAACTGATGCAGCGGATGCTCAAGCACGCCGAGCGCTTCGAAACCAGCGTGGTGTACGACACCATCAACGAAGCGGACGTCAGCCAGCGTCCGTTCCGCCTCAAGGGTGACAGCGGGGAATACACCTGTGACGCCCTGATCATCGCCACCGGCGCGTCCGCCATGTATCTGGGCCTGGAGTCCGAAGAGAAGTTCAAGGGCCAGGGCGTGTCCGCCTGCGCGACCTGCGACGGCTTCTTCTATCGCAAGCAGAAAGTCGCAGTCGTCGGCGGCGGCAACACCGCTGTGGAAGAGGCGCTCTACCTCTCCAACATCGCCGAGGAAGTCACTCTGGTCCACCGCCGCGACAAGCTGCGTGCCGAGAAGATCCTGCAGGACAAGCTGTTCGAAAAGGACAACATCAAGGTTGTCTGGGATCACACCCTGGACGAGGTGCTGGGCGATGCGACCGGCGTCACCGGCATGCGCATCAAGAGCACCCAGACCGGCGAGACCCAGGACATCGAGCTGGCCGGCGTCTTCATCGCCATCGGCCACAAGCCGAACACCGACCTGTTCAGCGGACAGCTGGATATGGAGAACGGCTACCTGCGCATCCGTTCCGGCCTGGAAGGTATGGCCACACAGACCAGCGTGCCGGGCGTTTTTGCCGCGGGCGATGTCGCCGACCACGTCTACCGCCAGGCGGTAACCTCCGCCGGCTTTGGCTGCATGGCAGCACTCGACGCGGAGCGTTTCCTGGACGAACTGGGCGACTGACTCGCCGCAGAAAGCCCGACGGCGCGCCTGATCCGGCGCCCGTCGGGCTTTTTTGTGGGTCATCCCCGAGTCGTGCCCGAGTCCGGCGTAGATGCTACCCTTCCTGTAAAGAGCCAACGGCGTGCACTGGAGTACCCGACCCGACAATGACCTCATTGCCCTGGCTTGATCCCGATGAGCTCTGGTTCCCCTCGCCGGAAGAGGCTTTGGACGAACCTGACGGCCTGTTGGCGATTGGCGGCGACCTCGCCCCCGAGCGGCTGGAAAGAGCCTATCGTTCCGGCATATTCCCCTGGTTCAGTGAAGAGCAACCCATTCTCTGGTGGTCGCCCAACCCCCGCTGCGTGCTCATTCCCGACGAGGTGCACATTTCGCGGCGACTGAGGCGCACACTCAACCAGGAACACTTCCGCATCACCATCGATCGCAATTTCTCCGGTGTGATTCGCGGTTGCGCCGAGGTGCGCGAGGAAGGCACCTGGATCACCGACGAGATGGAACAGGCCTACAAGCGCCTGCACCGCCGCGGTCTGGCACACTCCTTTGAAGCCTGGAACGACCGGGGCGAACTGGTCGGCGGACTCTATGGCGTCGCCATCGGGTGCTGCTTCTTCGGCGAATCCATGTTCACCCGGGAAACCGACGCGTCCAAGGTCGTCTTCGTCCACGTCGCCCGTCAACTGCAGGCCTGGGGCTATGCGCTCATGGACTGCCAGGTGGAAAACAGTCACTTGATCAGCCTCGGGGCGCGGTGTATTCCACGCAAATCCTTTTTAACTATACTGGAGAAAAACATCGACAAATCACCCGGACACCAGCAGTGGATCCTGGAAAAACACTGGACCCGCGCCGAACGCTAGCAGGAGGTGTGATGAGCAGCCTCAAGACACTGGTATTCTTCGCAACCCCCCCACACGACTGCAGCTACCTGCCTGACCGCGAGGCGACGACCATGTTTGTCGACCCCCGCGCCCATGTCGACAAGCGCCTCTACAGCCAGCTCACGGCCCTTGGTTTTCGTCGCAGCGGCTCCCACTATTACCGGCCGCATTGCGAAAACTGCAACGCCTGCATCCCGGTGCGGCTGGACGCCACCGCGTTTCAGCCCAACCGATCCCAGCGCCGGGTCTGGAAGCGCAACGAGGACATCACCTTCCGCCTGCAACCGGCACGTTTCCAGGAAAATTACTACCAGCTCTACGCCCGCTATATCGAGCAACGCCACCATGACGGCGATATGTATCCGCCCTCACGGGAACAGTTCACCTCTTTTCTGGTGGAAGGCGCCAACCAGAGCGAGTTCCTGGAAATGTGGCTCGACGACGAGCTCATTGGCCTGGCCGTCCTGGACGCGCTTGACGACGGACTTTCCGCCATCTATACCCTGTTCGACCCGGATGAAGAGGGGCGCAGCCTGGGTACCCTGGGGATTCTCTGGCAAGTGGAAGAAGCCCAGCGCCGGCATCTGCCGTTCCTGTACCTGGGGTACTGGATACGTGAATGCCGAAAAATGAATTACAAGTCGCGCTTCAAGCCGCTGGAGGCCCTGATCGGCGGCCACTGGCAACCGCTGAACGTCAGTGATTGAGGCGGCCGGCACGGCCGGCAGGATCCGGCAACTTTCCATTTTGCCATCGGGTTATAATTCAGGCAGAATTGCGCACATTTATCGCGCTGGGCGTCGGGCCCTTGATTTTTCTATTTCCGGCCAGACGTTATAGCCCGTAATCAATCGACTCAAACACGTGAGGTTCCTACTGAATGGCGAAATCCGATGTCATTGAAATGGAAGGTGTGATTGTAGACACCCTCCCCAACACCATGTTCCGCGTTGAGCTGTCCAACGGCCACGTCGTGACAGCCCACATTTCCGGCAAGATGCGCAAGAACTACATCCGCATCCTAACCGGCGACAAGGTCAAGGTTGAGCTGACTCCCTACGACCTGAGCAAGGGCCGCATCGTCTACCGCGCCCGTTAATCGGTTTCCGCACTGCGATTTGCCGGGCCGACAACGCCCGCGCCGTCAAAAGCCCCGCCTTTCGCGCGGGGCTTTTTGTTTTCCCGCTTTTGTATCCCCACTTGTTTGCCGCTTGCCCGTCGGCCCCGTTGCCCAGCGAACCCGCCTGCTGACGCGAGCATAAAAAAACCCGCTTCCAGAGAAGCGGGTTTTCTATACCGATGCCGAATCTCAGACAGCTTCGGCGGGTTCGTTCTCGTACTCGAAAACCAGTTCGTCGTTCTCGAGATGGATATGAACCTCCCCTCCCGTCTCGGCCAGGGCTCCGAACAGGATCTGCTCGGCCAGCGGCCGCTTGATCTTGTCCTGGATCAGGCGCGACATTGGGCGGGCGCCCATGGTCACGTCGTAGCCCTTCTCGGCGAGCCAGAGCTTGGCGTCATCGTCCACATGCAGGACAACGCGCTTCTCATCCAACTGCGCCTGAAGCTCGGTGAGGAACTTGTCCACCACGTGGGTGATGGTGTCCCGCTGCAGATCGGCAAACTGGATGATGCCGTCCAGGCGGTTGCGGAACTCCGGCGTGAAGGTCTTGGTGATCACTTCCATGCCGTCGGTGCTGTGATCCTGCTCGCTGAAGCCGATAGAGCGACGCGTCATGGTCTCGGCGCCGGCGTTGGTGGTCATCACCAGGATCACGTGGCGGAAATCCGCCTTGCGGCCGTTGTTGTCGGTCAGCGTGCCGTGATCCATCACCTGCAGCAGCAGGTTGAACACTTCCGGATGCGCCTTCTCGATCTCGTCCAGCAGCAGGACGCAATGCGGCTGCTTGTTGACCGCCTCGGTCAGCAAACCGCCCTGATCGAAGCCGACGTAGCCCGGAGGCGCACCGATCAGTCGCGACACGGTGTGACGCTCCATGTACTCGGACATGTCGAAGCGCACCAGCTCGATTCCCAGGATTTTGGCCAGCTGCCGGGTGACCTCGGTCTTACCGACCCCGGTGGGGCCGGAAAACAGGAACGCCCCTTCCGGCTTCTCCGGTGCCTTCAGACCCGCCCGCGCCAGCTTGATGGCGGTGGACAGGGACTCGATGGCACGGTCCTGACCGAACACCACCATCTTGAGATCCCGCTCCAGGTTGCGCAGCAGATCCTTGTCGCTGGTGGATACGCTCTTCGGCGGAATTCGCGCGATGGTGGCCACCACGTCCTCGATCGAGGAGACACCGATGACCTTGCGGCGCTTGTTGCTCGGCATCAGGCGCTGACGGGCACCGGCCTCGTCGATCACGTCGATAGCCTTGTCCGGCAGGTGCCGGTCGGTAATGTAACGATCCGCCAGCTCAGCCGCCACGCGCAGGGCCTTGTCCGTGTACTTGAGGTCGTGATGCTTCTCGAAGTGGGACTTCAGGCCGCGCAGGATCTGGTAGGTATCCTCTACGCTGGGCTCGTTGACATCGATCTTCTGGAAACGGCGCGCCAGGGCGCTGTCTTTCTCGAAGATACCGCGGAATTCGGAGAAGGTCGTGGAGCCGATGCAACGGATCTCCCCGGAACTCAGCAGTGGCTTGAGCAGGTTGGAGGCGTCCATGACGCCACCCGATGCCGACCCGGCACCGATGATCGTATGAATCTCGTCAATAAAGAGAATCGCATGATCCTCTTTCTTGAGCTCGGCCAGAAGCCCCTTGAAGCGCTTCTCGAAGTCGCCACGGTACTTGGTGCCCGCCAGCAGCGCGCCCAGGTCCAGGGAATAGACCACCGCGTCGGAAATCACGTCCGGCACCTGACCGTCGACCACCCGCTTGGCCAGACCTTCGGCGATGGCGGTCTTGCCGACGCCGGCCTCGCCGACCAGCAGCGGGTTGTTCTTGCGACGCCGCACCAGAATCTGCACCACCCGCTCGACTTCGTGCTCGCGACCGATCAGCGGATCGATGCGGCCCTGCCGGGCCTGCTCGTTCAGGTTGGTGGCATAGCTTTCCAGCGGCTTGGAGGACGTTCCGTCCTCGCCCACCTCTTCCTGGGTATGGTCGGTGCCTTCCTGCTCTTCTCCGCCCTGAACCCGGGAAATACCGTGGGATACGTAATTGACGACATCAATCCGGGCAATGTTCTGCTTCTTCAGCACATACACAGCCTGACTTTCCTGCTCACTGAAGATGGCCACCAGCACATTGGCCCCGGTTACTTCCTTCTTGCCGGAAGACTGGACATGGAAGACGGCCCGCTGCAGCACACGCTGGAAACCGAGCGTCGGTTGGGTTTCACGCTCACTGTCGTTATGGGGAATCAGGGGCGTGGTCGAATCCACGAACTCCAGAAGCTCTTCCTGGAGTCGCTGCAGATCTGCGCCGCATGCCTTGAGCACACCGATGGCAGAGTCATTGTCCAGCAGAGCCAACAACAGGTGCTCCACCGTCATGAACTCGTGCCGCTTGTCACGGGCATTCTTGAACGCAGTATTCAGCGTGATTTCCAGATCTTTACTTAGCATGGGCCACCCCAAGGTCTATCAGTCCGCACGTTCAATCTCGCAAAGCAGCGGGTGCTCACACTCCGAAGAGTACTGGTTCACCTGTGCCGCTTTGGTCTCCGCGATGTCACGGGTGTACACCCCACATACAGCTTTTCCCTGCGTATGGACGAGCAGCATCACCTGCGTCGCCTTTTCTTCGTTCATTGCGAAGAATTTCATCAGGACATCAACGACGAAATCCATCGGCGTGTAATCGTCATTGAGTAACACGACCCGAAATCGCGCCGGGCGTTTCAGGGCCGGTTTCTCAGGAGAAGTCACCAGACCGTCGTCGTGATCCGGATCCTGATCATGATCCCCCTGATTCAATATTAGTAGAGAATTCTCGATGTTCCGCATGGTTCGTTCCGGAATTTAGATGCTCGCCTGCTGGCCGAGTTCCGCTCTTGAATGAAGGTGGTTCCCCTGACGGACGTTTTCAAGACGAGGCAGGTTAAACCTTGTTTATCGACGTCATCATCTTAACGCCTGAGCCGCCTCGCCAACCAGTTTTTTGCCTATTGACTCTGTGGAAATATTGGTCAAGAGTAGGTACTGCTATTGTAAAATTATGTAAACCCGGAAGCCGCACCATCCGGCACCGCATCGACTACACTATTATTCTGTTTCGGCATTTGTAACTTAATGAAAAGCAATAATAAGACGAGCAGGAAACCAAGGGAGTGAATCATGCCTCAAGGCAAAGTGAAGTGGTTCAATAACGCCAAGGGTTACGGCTTCATTATCGAGGATGGCGGCAGCGAAGACCTGTTTGCTCATTTCTCGGCTGTCCAGATGGAAGGCTACAAGACACTGAAAGCCGGCCAGACGGTCAGTTTCGATAAGAAGCCCAGTGACAAGGGAACCCACGCGGTCAACATCGTCCCTCTTGATCGCCTGGAAAAGCGGGAGCCTACGCAGAGCAAGGCAGCAAACTCCGATCACGCGGAATCGCGATCGGAGCGCTCGGAAACCGCCAACGACAGTCAGATGCGAACGGCCCACGCCTGACGCCGGCTACAGGGATTACCAACCGGCCAAGCGTCGGCTAAGCAATGAATGAAAGCGGTCTGACTTTGGTCAGATCACCCTCAAACTTGGTGCCGGAGAACGGACAACCCGGCACAACAACGCAGTCTATTTGCCGAAAGCCGGTGCGTGATGCACCGGCTTTTTTATGGGCGGATGTCCTTATAGGCGACTATCGCTCGTAACCGTGCCCGGCGCCCGCTGAACCGTCCCGCGCGGCGGCGCCTGTAACAGGCCGATGACCGCCCGGTCATAGTGATCGCCGCCACCGTCTTGTAAGATCAGTAATCGAATTCATCCGGCGGCATCACTCCGCCTCTGCCAGCAGAGCATCGATGGCCAACCTGATTCTCCTCAACAAGCCGTACAACGTACTGTGTCAGTTCACCGACCCTGAGGGGCGTCCAACCCTGGCCGATTATGTGGCCCATCGCGACGTCTACCCGGCTGGGCGGCTCGACTTCGATTCCGAGGGTCTGGTGCTGCTGACGGACGACGGCCAGCTCCAGCACCGCATCGCCTCGCCGCGCCAGAAGATGGCGAAAACTTACTGGGTGCAGGTCGATGGCGCCATCGATGACGCGGCGCTTGAGCGCCTCGCCACCGGCGTGGACCTGAAGGACGGCCCCACCCGTCCGGCCAGGGCCAGGCGTCTGGAAGACCCGGACATCTGGCCGCGCCAGCCGCCGGTGCGTTACCGCGCCAACGTGCCCACCAGTTGGATTGAACTCACGCTAACCGAGGGTCGCAACCGCCAGGTACGTCGCATGACCGCCGCCGTTGGCTTTCCGACCCTCCGCCTGATCCGGCGCTCGATCGGCGACTGGTCCATCGACAAGCTGGCGCCCGGTGAAAGCCGCCACCTCAGTATCCATTTACCCCGATCGTCCGGCGCACCCCGCCAGCGCCGGGGCGCGTCGCGGTCCAACAGAAGGAAGACCTGAATGACCTGGAAGCCACACGCCACCGTTGCCGTCGTTACCGAGAAAGACGGTCGATTCCTGATGGTCGAAGAGCGCAGCAATGGACTGGTCGTCTTCAATCAGCCGGCCGGCCACGTGGAAGAGAACGAAACCATCCTGGAGGCGGCCTGCCGGGAAGCCCTTGAGGAAACCGGCTGGCAGGTCGAGCCGCGCCACTTTCTGGGACTGTACACCTACCAGGCGCCGGCCACCGGCAAAACATATTATCGCATGTGCTTCGTCGCCGAGGCGCTGACTCATGAGACCGACGAACTGGACGACGACATCATCGCCGCCCACTGGCTCACCTACGAAGAGCTCAAGGAGCAGTCGGAAAAACTGCGCAGCCCTCTGGTGATGCGCTGCATTGAGGATTATCTGGCCGGCCGCCGTTTCCCGCTGTCGGTGATCATCGATCCGGCGGCCTGATCCTGAGGCCGGTCGGGGCGGACGTGCTACTACGGATCACCCGGCGCCGCAAACCTGTTAGAATGCGCGTCATTCAACACACATTTGCGAGCAACTGCGTCCGCCACCGTTATGACTGAGTCCGTGTCCAACGCCAACCAAAACACCCGCGTCATCGTCGGCATGTCCGGCGGTGTTGACTCCTCCGTCGCCGCCCTCCTCCTGCAGGAACAGGGATACGCCGTCGAGGGGCTGTTCATGAAAAACTGGGACGAAGACGACGGCACGGAATACTGCACCGCCATGACCGACCTGGCCGACGCCCAGGCAGTGGCCGACAGGATCGGCATCAAACTGCACACCGCCAGCTTTGCCGCCGAGTACTGGGATCGCGTGTTTGAGCACTTCCTGTCGGAATATCGGGCCGGACGCACCCCGAACCCGGATATCCTGTGCAACAAGGAAGTGAAGTTCCGCGCCTTCCTCGACTACGCCGTGACCCTGGGCGCCGACTACATCGCCACTGGCCACTACGCCCGCCGCCGCGTCACCGATGACGGCCGCGCGCAGCTGATCAAGGGCCTGGACGACAACAAGGACCAGAGTTACTTCCTGCACGCTGTTTCCGGTGAACGCATTGCGCGCACCCTGTTTCCGGTTGGCGAGATCGAGAAGCCGGAAGTGCGCGGCATCGCCGAGAAAGCGGGTCTGGTCACCCACGACAAGAAGGATTCCACCGGCATCTGCTTCATTGGTGAACGCAAGTTCCGGGATTTCCTCAAACAGTACATTCCGGCCCAGCCGGGAAACATCGAAACGCCGGACGGCGACGTCATTGGCCGCCACCAGGGCCTGATGTACCACACCATCGGCCAGCGACAGGGTCTGGGTATCGGCGGACTGAGCCACTACAACGACGATCCCTGGTACGTGGCGGAGAAAGACCTGGACCGCAACGTGCTGATCGCCGTGCAGGGCAAGCAGCATCCGCTGCTGTTCTCCCGCGGGCTGACCAGCGGCCCCATTGACTGGGTGGCAGACGAGCCGCCGGCGAAGGAATTCCGCTGCCACGCCAAGACCCGCTACCGCCAGCCTGACCAGGCCTGCACCGTCACGGTGACCGACGCGGGCACCCGCGTGGTTTTTGACGACGCCCAGCGCGCCGTCACCCCCGGTCAATCGGTGGTGTTCTACGACGGCGACATCTGCCTTGGTGGCGGCGTGATCGAAACCACGTGGCGCGATGAAGCGCCCGGCCTGGACCGGACCGCATCCTGAGCCGACGGTGTCGCTGAAAGACGACCACCGGGCACCCCATTTCCCGCTAACCCGACAGACGTGAGGTGACGTTGAGCCGCTCACTGGAAGATCAGACCCTGGCCCTGGCCGGCGTGTTTCAAGCCGCCGAACTGGTGCAACAGATTGCCCACCAGGGCCAATGCGCGCAGTCCACGTTCGAGACCTGCATTCGCTCCCTGTTCATGACCGATCCTCCCAACACGCTCAGCGTCTATGGCGAACTGCGTGACCTGCGGGAAGGCCTGTCGGTCCTGCACGGTCTGATGCAGAAGCAGGACGGCCAGCAGGACGTGGAAATCCTGCGCTACACCCTGAACCTGATCCACCTGGAAGCGCGCCTGCGCAAGCAGCCGGACATGATGGACGTCATCGGCAGCCGCATCGACCAGGCCCGCCACACCGCTGAGCATTTCGGCTACAACCACATCAATCTGATCAACAACCTGGCGTCGATCTACACCGACACCATCAGCACCTTCCGTCTGCGCATCCAGGTCACCGGCGACCCCAACCAGCTGCGGGTCGAGGAAAACGCCGCGCGGGTGCGCGCCCTGCTCCTGGCCGGCATCCGCTCCGCCGTGCTCTGGCGGCAACTGGGTGGGCGCCGCTGGCACCTGGTGTTCTACCGCAAGCGTGTGGTGGAGACCGCCAGGCGACTTTCGGAGCAGGCCAACCAGGCCGTTTTTCACTGAACCGCGCCGCCGGGTGGTGTATCATAGGCGCCATTTTCCAGCGTGGGCGATCGCCGCGAGCGCCCACGCATCCCGCATCGATGAACTGCAGTCCGCATACGATCTATTGAGAGGTTTCTGATGGAATTAACTGCCCTCACCGCCATCTCACCGGTTGACGGCCGGTACGGCGAAAAAGTCCGCGTGTTTCGCGAAATTTTCAGCGAGTATGGCCTGATCAGAAACCGTGTCACGGTGGAAATCCGCTGGCTGCAACAACTGGCCGCACACCCCGGTATTACCGAAGTGCCGGCCCTGTCCGCCGATGCAGATGCCCAACTGAACCGACTCGTCTCCGAATTCAGCCTGGAAGACGCCGAGCGCATCAAGTCCATCGAGCGCACCACCAACCACGACGTCAAGGCGGTGGAATACTTCATCAAGGAAAAAATCGCGGACAACGCGGAACTGCAGGCCATCACCGAGTTCGTGCACTTCGCCTGTACCTCGGAGGACATCAACAACCTGTCCCACGGCCTGATGCTGCGCGAAGGCCTGGACCACGGCCTGCTGCCGGCCATGGATCGCGTGGTGGAGCGCCTGACCGAGCTGGCCGACGAGCACGCCGAACAGCCGATGCTGTCGCGCACCCACGGCCAGACCGCTTCCCCGTCCACCGTAGGCAAGGAACTGGCCAACGTGGTCTACCGTCTGCGCCGCCAGCTCAAGCAGATCCGTGCCGTCGAGATCCTGGGCAAGATCAACGGCGCCGTGGGCAACTACAACGCGCACCTGTCCGCTTACCCGAGCGTCGACTGGGCGGCCAATGCTGAAGCTTTCGTGACGTCCCTGGGGCTGTCCTGGAACCCGTACACCACCCAGATCGAGCCGCACGACTACATCGCCGAGCTGTACGATGCGGTGGCCCGTTTCAACACCATCCTGATCGATCTCGACCGGGACATCTGGGGCTACATCTCCCTGGGCTACTTCAAGCAGAAGACCGTGGCCGGCGAGGTGGGCTCTTCCACCATGCCGCACAAGGTCAACCCGATCGACTTCGAGAACTCCGAGGGCAACCTGGGCATCGCCAACGCGCTGTTCGGCCACCTGTCCGCCAAGCTGCCGATTTCCCGCTGGCAGCGTGACCTGACCGACTCCACCGTGCTGCGCAACCTGGGCGTCGGTTTCGCCCACAGCCTGATCGCCTATGAGGCGACCCTGAAAGGCCTGGGCAAACTGGAAGTCAACCCGGCACGCCTGGACGCGGACCTGGACCACGCCTGGGAAGTGCTGGCCGAGCCGATCCAGACGGTCATGCGCCGCTACAACATCGAGAAGCCTTACGAGAAGCTCAAGGAACTGACCCGCGGCAAGGCGATGACGCCGGAGCTGATCCAGGACTTCGTGCGCAATCTGGATATCCCCGAGACCGCCAAGGAAGAGCTGCTGGCCCTGACACCGGCGACTTACGTCGGCAACGCGATCGACCAGACCAGGGCGCTCTGATGCAGCTTCCCGGTGGCCTCGACGTCGATGTCTTCCTGCGCGATTACTGGCAGAAGAAGCCGCTCGTTATCCGTCAGGCCTTTCCCGGCCTGACCTGCCCGGTGACACCGGACGAACTGGCCGGCCTGGCCTGCGAGGAGGCGGTGGAGTCCCGCATCGTCATCGAGAACGATGGCGGACGCCCCTGGCAGCTGGAGAACGGCCCGTTCCAGCCGGAGCGGTTCGAGCAGTTGCCGGCGACCCACTGGACCCTGCTGGTGCAGGGCCTGGACCACTGGGTGCCGGAACTGGCCCCGTTACTGGACCGCTTCCGCTTCATCCCCAACTGGCGTCTCGACGACATCATGGCCAGCTACGCGCCGCAAGGTGGCAACGTCGGTCCCCACTACGACCAGTACGACGTGTTCCTGCTGCAGGCGGAAGGCCATCGGGAATGGCAGTTCGGCGGCCGGTGCGATGAAACCTCGCCCCGCGTGGACGGCACGCCGCTGCGCATCCTCAAGGATTGGCAGCCGGAAGAAACCGTGGTCCTGGCTCCGGGGGATATGCTCTATATTCCGCCCGGCGTGGGCCATCACGGCATCGCCCAGGACGATTGCATCACCCTGTCCATCGGCTTCCGCGCGCCCAGCCACGACGACATTCTCACCGGCTTCAGCGACTTCCTGTGCAACCAGCCCGGCGCCGAGCAGCTGCTGCGCGACCCGGACCTGGCACCCCAGGACAATCCCGGCCTGGTCAGCGATGCCGCCGTTGATGGCGTCAAGGCGATTGTCGAGAATGCACTGCGCCGGGAAGACCTGCTGGCCCTGTGGCTGGGCCAGTACAGCACCGCGCCCAAGAGCGCCCAGATCGTGCAGCCTCCAGAAGAAGCGCTGGACGCCGAGCAGCTTGGCGCGGCCCTCGAAGACGGTTTTACGCTGCGCTGGAATGAAGGATCGCGCTTCGCCTACCGCCCCATGGACGACCGGATTGCGCTGTTCGTGGACGGTGAACGCTACCTGCTGAACGGCGACGCTCGCTGGATCGCCCCCCTGCTCTGCGCCGGTCACCAGCCGGACCCGGCACGGATGCGTGAAGCCGCCGCGGACCCGGCCCTCGCTGGCCTGCTCGTCACACTGATCAACCAAGGCAGCCTGTACCTGGAATGACACTGAAGATTCGCAAATACAGCTGGCAGCTGGCGCCGGCCTCGATCAAGACCATTCGTCAGCAGGTGTTCATCGACGAACAGGGTGTCCCGCCCGAGCTGGAGTGGGACGATACGGACGAGGTGTCCGATCATTTCGTCGCGGTCCTGCCGGACAACACGCCGGTGGCGGTCGCCCGCCTGGTGCCGTCGATCACCGACATCGGCCGCATCGGACGCATGGCGGTCGTCAAGGAACACCGGGGTAAGGGCTACGGCGAGCAGCTGTTGCGCCACCTGATGGCAGAAGCTGCCGAACAGTTCAGCGAACTCTGGCTCAGCGCCCAGCAATACGCGGTGCCCTTCTACGAGAAGCTGGGCTTCCACGTATGCTCCACGCCCTACGACGACGCCGGCATACCGCATCTGGACATGCGCTGCCTGGCCGCGACCCAGATTATCGAGTCCGGCCGGGAACAGGCTCCAACCATCGCTGGGCGCGATGACGCCACCTGGCATTTTGCCCAGGAGAATGATTTTACCGATTTGCTGGATACGGTCGCCGGTCAGGCCAACCAGCGCCTCTGGCTCTACGACCGCCTGCTGGATCACGACCTCTACGACCGCGAGCGTCTGCGGGACATTTTCTCCGCCATGGCGCGGCGTCACCGGGTATGCGAGATCCGCCTGCTGGTCCACGACGACAAGCCGCTGGTCCAGCGCCGCCACCAGATTGTGCAGCTGATGCGCCGACTGCCCAGCAAGATTGAGTTGCGCCTGGTCAATGACGACTACCCGGCCGAAGACGCGCCTTTCCTGATTGGCGATCGCGAGACCATGGCCTGGCGCCACGGTTTCGACACCCTGGAAGGCTGGGCCCGGTTCAGCGACTCCGGGCGGGTCAAACTCCAGGCGGAGGCCTTCCAGCGTATGTGGGATACGGCCCGCCCGTCCCTGGAGCTGCGCGAACTACCGCTCTGACTGCAGACTCGGCTGCGGCCCCTGGTTTTCGAAAGGCCGGCCGAAGTCGGCAAACTCCTCATCCACCTCGGCCGCCACATCCACAATCAGGCGGCGCAGCCACTGGTGATCCGGGTTGTGCTGGAGCAGCGGGCTCCAGGCCATTTTCAGTTCGAACGGGGGAATCCGGAACGGCGGCACTTTCACCACCAGGTTGGCGTTGTGCTGCTGAAGCCAGGCGGCCCGACTGGGCAGCGTGGCGATCAGGTCGTGTTGCTCGGCCAGCAACATCGCCACCTGATAATGACGGGTAAATACCGAAATCCGCCGCTTGCGCCCCATCAGACCCAGCGCCTCGTCCACCCAACCCAGCCGCTGCACGTCCTGCGGGTTGACCCCGACGCCCACGCCAAACCCGGTCTTGCTGACCCAGATGTGACTCGCGTCAAGGTAGGTGTCGAGGGTGAATGGCTCGCGCAGGATCGGGTTGTGCGCGCTCATCAGGCAGGCGAAATACTCGATCCACAGGGTTTTCTGGTGGAACGACTGCGGCAGCTTGTCGAAACGGTTGATGGCCATGTCCAGCCGCCCCTGCTCCACATCGGGGAAGCTCACGTCACTGGGCGTCAGCACGTCCAGCGTCACATTTGGCGCTTCCTGGCGGATACGTCGAAGGACCCGGGGGATCAGGCAGGATTCGGCGTAATCACTGGCCATGATACGGAACACCCGGTTACTGTCCGCGGCGGAGAATTCGGACTTGGCCTGCACCGCCCGCTCTATGTCCGAGAGCACGCTACGCACCAGCGGTTTAAGCTCCAGCGCCCTTTCGGTGGCCGTCATCCCCTCACTGGTGCGCACCAGCAGAGGGTCTTCGAACAGATCGCGAAGGCGGCGCAGGCCGTTGCTCATGGCCGGCTGGGTAATACCCAGGTGATTGGCCGCCTTGGTGACGTTCTTTTCGCGCAACAGTACGTCGAGATA
The DNA here is from genome assembly GCF_011421605.1 of Marinobacter sp. JSM 1782161. Lineage (NCBI taxonomy): Bacteria > Pseudomonadati > Pseudomonadota > Gammaproteobacteria > Pseudomonadales > Marinobacteraceae > Marinobacter > Marinobacter sp. JSM 1782161. Next base: position 310,825 of record NZ_WSSA01000002.1, on the reverse strand, counting down.
GACCAGAAGATTCAGGTCGACGCGGGAAATATCCATCGGCAAGTTCCAGAGAGAATCAGGGGCTCAGCCTATCATTCATCAGATAAATACAAAACAAGAAGACCATCACCTTCCGGAATCAAACAGTCGCTCAAACCCAAGGCCCTTGAGTGCCATCCGGCGGACTCGTTGCATAGAACACACAACTTAACCCTTTGAACACGCTTAATACGCTATACTCGAAGCCGGTATTACGGATACGGTATCGACAGGTTTTCCGATAGGGATAATCAGGCGGATCCAGGTGATGCGCCGCCATAATAAACATCAACGATAGAGAGACGGCTGCCCGGGCATGGATACAACGCTCATTGTCATTTTCTTCGCGGTTATCGTACTGGTGTCCATCGCCGTTATCGTGCTTGTCCAGGCTCGTGAAAAAGCCCGGATCGAACGGGCCCGCAAGGCCAAATCCAGCGAAGACGGTTTTCGCCTCTGCCTGAGACTGCTGGATGAACTGCCTCCGCAGTACCTCACCCGGGACATCAAGTCGATCCTGCTGATGCGGGCCGAAGACGCCTGCCGCGAGCTGAAGGGGCTCAAGGGGGCTCAGCCCGTCGACGACTGGGAAAAAGATCTCGTCACACGGCGGGAACGGATGCAAGACGGTGCCGACGAACGCTCTCCCGTGCGCATCGACAGTCCGGCCCGGGCCGGCGAAGTCCGCTCCATGCTGCAGTCCCTGTACCGGATCATCGAGTCCATGCAGAAGCGGGGCCGTCTCGACACCAAGCTGGCGCGCAAGAACCTCAAGCTGACGGTTTTCCTGGTGCACAAGACCACCGCCGACTTTCATGTCGCCCAGGCCCGCGACATGATCCGCCAGAAGCAGCTGCGCAAGGCGATCCACGCCTATCACCTGGCGTCGACGGAGATGGGCAAGACCAAGGATCACCCACTCGCGGTCAAGTCCATCAAGAGTTACCGGACCCGCATCAAGGAGCTGGAGGACATGGTGACGACCGAAGGGGCCAAAAGCCAGGAAGAGGAAAAGCACCGTCTCGACAAGGAATGGGACACCTTCCTGCACGAAGAGGAAGAGTGGAAGAAAAAAGCGGACTATGACGACTAGTGTTAGTGGCCGATGACCCGGGCAACGCAGTGCACTGCATGGACAGCCTGTTCGGCCGCCTTGTCCGAACAGGGACTGTAAACCGGTGAGTATGACATTCACAAAGCGCCTGTCGTTCAGGCTGACCCGCAACACAGTGCTCCTGGCCATGGCCCTGGGCGTCCTGCTCAATATGGTCCAGGTCACGCTGGACTATTTCACCGCCCGCAAGAGCATGGACGAGGAAATCCGGGCACTGATGGACATCAGTTTCAGCCCTGCCTCCCAGATCGCCTACAACATCGACACCCGCCTGGCCAAGGAACTGCTCGATGGCCTGCTTCGCCACCCGGCAATCATCGACGCCCGCATCGTCGATCCGGACGGTCGGGTGCTGGCCGCCTCTTCACGGCGCTCCACCGAGTCCACCTACCGGGTTCTGAGCGACTTCCTGTTCGGATCTTCCCGCGAATACAGTGAAAACCTGCGCGTACCCCAGTTGGAGGAAATCCCCCTCGGCCAACTGGAAGTGCGCATCGACACCTATCACTACGGCACGGCCTTTCTGAGCCGCGCCGGGTATACCCTGTTCAGCGGCTTCATCAAGAGCCTGATCCTGAGCATCATCCTGCTGTTCGTGTTCTATTTCATCCTCACTAAACCGCTGATGCGAGTCATCCAGGCCCTGCGCGAGGTGGAACCGCAGGCGCCGGAAAAAGTGCGTCTGCCTATCCCGGGCAATCACCAGAACGACGAGATCGGCCAGATGGTCGGCATCATCAACGAGCACCTGGATACCATCGACAGCAGCCTGGACCAGGTGCGCCTGGCCGAAAGCAAGATGAAGCACTATTCGTCCAAGCTGGAACGGGAGGTCGAAGACCGCACCCGGGAGATCTCCGAGAAGAACGAAGCCCTGCAACGCGGCAACCGGGCCCTGATCCGCGCCAAGGAAGACGCCGTACACCGGGCCCGCAGCCGCGCCAACTTCCTGGCCAGCATGAGTCACGAAATCCGCACCCCACTCAACGGCGTGCTGGGCATGCTGGAACTGGCCCTGGACGGCGAAATGTCGCCAAGTCAGCGCAACCGGCTGGAGATCGCCCGCAATGCCGGCCAAAGCCTCCTGGGACTGCTCAACGACATTCTGGACATTTCCAAGGTGGAAGCCGGCAAACTGAGCCTGGAAGCCATCGAGTTCAGCCTGCGCGATGTCATTGAGGAATGCGCCACCCTGCTCAACCAGCAGGCCCGAGGCCGCGACGTGCAGCTGGTGATCGACATCGACCCGGCCCTGCCGGAAACCTTCCAGGGCGACCCGACCCGGGTACGCCAGATCATCAACAACCTGCTGGGCAACGGCATCAAGTTCACCGAAGCCGGTGAAGTCCGCATCCGCGCCCTGTGCCAGGATGGCGAGACCCGGATCGACGTGATCGATACCGGCATCGGCATGACCGACGAGACCCTGCGCCGCATCTTTTCGCCGTTTGCCCAGGGTAAAGCCGATACCACCCGGCGCTTCGGCGGCACCGGTCTCGGGCTGACCCTGTGCCGGCAACTGGTGGAACGCATGCATGGACAGATTACCGTGGAGTCCCGCGAAAACCGGGGCACCCATTTCACGGTCATCCTGCCCCTGCCCGTCCGCAGCCCGTCCCTGGTCACCCAGATGGACCAGTCCCCGTTGCGGGACCAGGGCGTCATCCTCGACATCCCGCTGGACAATCCGCATCGCCTGCCACTGGAACGCCAACTTCAGACCTGGCAGATTCCCGTGCTGGAAACCGATGCCGAGCAGGCCGGCGCCTACCTGTGCGACACGGATCTCTGGACCCGGGGGGCGCTGGTGGATCAGTCCCCCGTTGCACCCCTGATCCTGTTCGGTGAACCGGAGCAGTCGATCACCAACCTGGCCGGGGAAACACCTCGGGTAGTGGCCCTGCCCCTACGCCGCGACCAGCTGCAGGACGTTCTGCAGTGGGCTTCAGGGGAACGGGCAGCGGATGAGATCGCCGCGCCCTCGCCGCCCCGGGAAGCGAGCCCGGACCTGAACATCCTTCTGGTGGAGGACAACCGGGTCAACCAGATCGTGGCCAGCAGCATGCTGCGCAAGCTGGGGTATCGGGTGGATCTGGCGGAGAACGGTGAGCGGGCCCTGGCCGCCCTGCGCCAGCAGGATTACGACATCGTGCTGATGGACTGTCAGATGCCGGTGATGGACGGCTACGCCGCCACTGGCCACATTCGCAAACACCCGCAATGGAAACATCTGCCGGTGATCGCCGTAACGGCCAACGTCATGCAGGGGGACAAGGAAGACTGCCTGGCAGCGGGCATGAACGACTACGTCACGAAGCCCTACAACAAGGACGAGCTACGCGCGGTGATCGAACGCTGGGCCGGCCATACCGTCGCTCAGGGTAAATGATCCAGCAACGCCTGCAGTGACGATCGCAGCTGCCGGGCCTGCTCCGTATCCAGGCCGCTGCGGCACATCAGTTCGCCGGGCACGGATTCGGCACGTTGGCGCAGGGAGCGGCCGGTCTCGGTCAGGGATACCACAACCACCCGCTCGTCCTCCGGGTGACGCTGACGCCGCAGCAGACCGCGGGATTCGAGGCGCTTCAATAGCGGCGTCAGGGTCCCGGAATCGAGCCGCAGCCGCTGCCCCAGGAACGAGACGCTGATCACTTCGGTGGCCTCGGCAACCTGCTCCGCCTCCCACAACACCAACATCACCAGGTATTGCGGATAGGTCAGCCCGAGCTCTTCCAGCAGCGGGCGATAAAGGCCGGTGATCGCTCGATTGGCCGCGTACAGCGCGAAACAGACCTGGTTGTCCAGCGCCAGCGGGTCCTTGTTCTCACTCATTGCGGTCGTGGTACCCATTCATGACAGAAGCTTTTCGATATCCTCCCGGATGTCTTCCGGGCGGGTTGTCGGCGGGTAGCGCTTGACCACCTCACCCTCGCGGTTGACGAGAAACTTGGTGAAGTTCCATTTGATCTTCTCCGACCCCATCACGCCGCGCGCCTCACGCTTGAGAAACTGGTAGAGGGGATGCGTTCCGTCGCCATTGACCTCGATCTTGGCGAACATCGGGAAGTCAACGCCATAGTTCAGGCTACAGAACTGGCTGATCTCGTCGTTGTCACCGGGATCCTGGCTCATGAACTGGTTACACGGAAAACCCAGCACGCTGAGCCCGCGATCCGACAGCTCGCGGTGAAGCGTTTGCAACCCTTCGAACTGCGGGGTGAAGCCGCACTTGCTGGCCGTGTTCACAATCAGCATCACATGCCCCTTGTACTCGGCCAGGGACCGGTCGCGGCCCTGGATATCCTGCACGTTGAAGCTGTAGATGTCTTCCGTTGCCATAGTCACTCCCCGATTAGCGGTGTCTTTCGGAATCCGGTCGCCAGCCTGACGGGCACCGGGCTTATTATTTTTCACCATTTAATTTTGCACAACAGAGTGCGTCTGGCAACGACGTAACACCGCCGATCAGGCCATCAATCGACGGTCATCGACAGGATCCGGCTGATGTGTGCCATGGGCAGGCCAGACTGTTCGCGCCAGGTGACGAAGGCGTCGTTCACGCGCTGCCTGTCCGCCTTACGAGTGGGTTTATCGTCTATCACGTCGCTGGCCTGCAGGGCCGCCAGCACATCGTCGGTCAACAGAAAGGTGTCGCGACCGACCAGACGCAGGAAGCGAGCGCCGGAATGACCGCCCATGCGCTGGAAACGCTTGCCGAGCCAGCGCCACAGCCCGAACAGGTCGTCGTCCGGCCACTGCGCCAGAAACTGGCCGAAACCGCCCTCCGCCTGACTGACGCGATGCAGTTCGCCGGCATTGACCGGGATCGTGCGCAGCTTGCCCCAATGACGAATCAGCTTCGGGTTCTGCATGGCGGATTCCAGCTGCTCCTCGGAGAGCAGCATCAGTTTCTCCGGCTCAAAGGCCCAGAACCATTCCTCGAACACCGGCCAGCGCTCGTTGATCAGGCTATGCTTCATGCCGGCCTGAAAGATCCGTCGGGTCATGGCGGACAGGTAGAATCGATCGGGCAAACCGGCCAGCTCCTGAGCGCTGCGCACCGGCGGCATCCGCGCCGCCAACGCCGAAGGACCGCCCGCGCGGGCAGCGGCACGATCGTGGATGACGTCAAAAGCCAGCATGTCTGTCTCCCTGTACACTGAATACCGATACAGCAAGTCATCAGCCGCCAACTGTACCGGTCGCCGGGCCAGGGACTGTGACTCTCAAATTCCGGGCCATTGTGCCACTATTCATCACAATTCAGGAGCCTTTCGCCCTTTCTACCCAACTGGCGCTTTGGCTAGAATAGAACGCTTCCGGGATAACCGGGCAATCGATACACCCCATCTTTCAGGAATTGAACGCTCATGCAGAATTTCAAGAAGTCCGCCAAGCTGGATAACGTGTGCTATGAAATCCGCGGTCCGGTTCTGCGTGAAGCGCGTCGCCTGGAAGAGGAAGGCCATCGGGTACTGAAGCTCAACATCGGCAACCCGGCCGCCTTCGAGATGGACGTTCCCGAAGAGATCCAGCAGGACGTCATCTATAACATGCACTCGGCCCAGGGCTACGTGGAATCCAAGGGCCTGTTTTCCGCCCGCAAGGCGGTCATGCACTACTGCCAGCAGCGCGGCATCGAAAAAGTCGACATCGACGACGTCTACCTGGGCAACGGCGTCAGCGAGCTGATCGTCATGTCCATGCAGGCCCTGTTGAACACCGGTGACGAGGTGCTCGTTCCAGCCCCGGACTATCCGCTCTGGACCGCCGCCGTCACCCTGTCCAGCGGCAAGCCGGTGCACTACCACTGCGACGAATCCCAGGACTGGTTCCCAGACATCGACGACATTCGCAGCAAGATCACATCGCGCAGCCGCGCCATTGTGCTGATCAACCCGAACAACCCGACCGGTGCCGTGTATCCGCCGGAACTGCTGGAACAGGTCATCGAACTGGCGCGCCAGCACAACCTGATCGTGCTGTCCGACGAAATCTACGACAAGATCCTCTACGACGGCGCCAGGCACGTATCCACCGCCTCCCTGGCGGACGACGTGCTGTTCTTCACCTACAACGGCCTGTCCAAGAACTACCGGGCGGCGGGTTACCGCTCCGGCTGGATGATCATCAGCGGCGCCAAGCACAAGGCCCGTGATCTGATCGAGGGCATCGAGATGCTGGCCTCCATGCGCCTGTGCTCCAATGTGCCGGCGCAACTGGCGATCCAGACGGCCCTGGGCGGCTACCAGTCGATCAACGATCTGGTGGCGCCGGGCGGGCGACTCTACGAACAGCGCGAAACCGCCTGGTCCCTGCTCAATGACATCCCCGGTGTCAGCTGCGTGAAGCCCGCCGGCGCGCTGTACATGTTCCCCAAGCTGGATCCCAAGCGCTTTCCGATCTTCGACGATGAGAAGCTGGTCCTGGATCTGCTGATGCAGGAGCGTATCCTGCTGGTGCAGGGCTCGGCCTTCAATATCGAGGACCGGCAACACCTCCGGGTGGTGTTCCTGCCGCGGGTCGACACCCTGGAAGACGCCGTCAAGCGCCTGGCGCACTTCCTGTCGACCTACCAGCAGTAAATCATCGGCAAGCGGGACGTATCAGCACCATGGCAGACATCCACATCGAGGAGTTCTTCCGGGACACCGCCATCATCCTCGTACAGCTCTACAACGCTTTTCCGCGCAAGGTGAGCCTGTACGTGGAAGACATTGCCGGCCCGGACACCCCCGACGAGTTCGGCCTGCACAGCCGCCGCCACCGCGCCTGTTTCTCCACCATGCTGTGGCTCGCTGAGGAGGGCCACATCCGCTACCAGGATACGATCCACCAGGACGCCGTCGACCAGGTGGTGCTGACGCAGCCCACCTTCACCCGGCTCAACGCCGCGGTGCGCACCGATGCCCTCCCCGCTTCCCTGGCCGGTACTTACCCGGAGGACACCGAAGGTCTGCCGCCCGCGGTTCAGGCCGACCTGGCCACCAATATCCACCTGGTCCGCGTTGCCCTGAAACACGGCAACTCCTCGCTGCTGGCCGATACGGTCCATGCCATTCTCTTCGTCGGCAACTGATCCGCGACCGAAAAGCCCACAGCCCTCCAGGTTAATTCCCTGTAATCCCATTGAACGGGAATTCTGCCGCCCCGATATTGTCTGTCGTATTCAACTGGAGGTTGGAACCTGATGAGAATCCTGCTCTTCCTCGCCACAAACCTGGCGGTGATTGTGGTAGCCAGCATCACGCTGAAGCTGATTGGCGTGGACAGCTACCTGGCGCAAAACGGCATTGCCTACGGCAACCTGTTGATCTTTGCCGCCGTCTTCGGCTTTGCGGGATCAATTATCTCGCTGCTTATTTCCAAGAAGATGGCGCTCTGGAGCACCCGCGCCCAGATCATCGAACAACCGCGTACGCCGGCCGAACGCTGGCTGGTGGAAACCGTGGCCGACCTGGCTCAGCAGGCGGGCATCAAGATGCCGGATGTGGCCATCTTCCCGGCCAGCCAGTCCAACGCGTTTGCCACGGGCTGGAACAAGAACGATGCGCTGGTGGCCGTCAGCCAGGGCTTGCTGGAACGCTTCAACAAAAATGAAATCCGTGCCGTGCTGGGCCATGAGATCGGTCACGTGGCCAACGGCGATATGGTGACGCTGGCGCTGATCCAGGGCGTGGTCAACACCTTCGTGATCTTCGCCGCCCGGGTAATCGGCTCCGTGGTGGACCGGGTCATCCTCAAGAACGAAAACGGCCACGGCATCGGCTTTTTCGTGGTCAGCATGATCGCCGAAGTGGTCCTGGGCATCCTCGCCAGCACCATCGTGTTCTGGTTCTCGCGCCGGCGGGAATTCCGCGCCGACATTGCCGGCGCCCAGCTGGCCGGCACCGGCGCCATGATCAGCGCCCTGGAGCGACTGCGCCAGGAAAGCGGTGTGCCCGACCAGATGCCCGACTCCATGCAGGCGTTCGGTATCAACCGTGGCGCCCGCGGGGGCCTGAGCGCCCTGTTCATGACGCACCCACCGCTGGAAGAGCGCATTGCCGCCCTGCAGGGCCGGGGCAACTGAGTTTGATGGCGGGGCCCTTCGCCCCGCCTTATCTCTGCCCTTCCCCTGGCTTGGCCCCCACCTTCGTACAATAGCCTCCCTCTCCGCCGACTGACAGACTGTTGCAAAGGTCAGGCAACAGCAGGCATCGTACCGATGTCATCAATCGGACACATAGCTGCTTTAGCCTGCCAGCAGGATGAAACGACAACCGAGAGAGGCCGGATTCATGACGCAACAGCAACCGCAAACGGAAAGCTGGATGAACGGCGCCGCCATCGTCCTGTCCGATGGCCGTGAAGTACCGATTACCGATGCGATGGTTCGCTCATCGCTGGCACAGCTGGCTGACGCGGACGACACCCGCGAGGAGCCGCTGCGCAAAGTAGGCTAACAGGCGCGATCCCGGATCGGGCCGCCCGCAGACACAGCGGGAAAGTGTTGACATGGCCGGCCAGCGGACGCTTGCCGGCGGATCGACGAAGCGTCAGGTTTTCAGCTTGAAGGCCAGCGCCTTGAACACCTGTTGCAGGTCCTTGGCACCGCCCTTGAGCTGTACCTTGGTGCTGGAGAATTCCCGACGCACGGGATAATCGCGGCGCATGGCATCAAACGCTGCTGCCCGCTCGCTCTCCGGCAGATCGAGCACCCGCCGGTAGCGGGCATCGTCGCGACGCACGTCGTAGCAGGCGCGAATCGCCAGGTGAGCGGCTTCCTGAGCGGTCGCCGACGCTGTAAACGAAAGCTTGCTCAAGGCCGGATCGGCCATAAACTGACCACTCTTCTTGCGGGCCGGCAAACCCAGGAAACGACACAGCGCCTGGTAGATCCGCTCCGTTCCCCCGACCTTGCCTTCCAGGCTGTAGCCGGCAATATGCGGCGTGATCAACCACAGCATCCGGGCCAGCTCCGGGTCCACAGCCGGCTCCCCTTCCCAGACATCGAGCACCGCCCAGGGCGGTTCCGGCTGCGCCAGTCGCCCTTTCAGGGCCTGACAATCCACCACGCCGCCGCGACCGCTGTTGATCAGCAATTGGGAGGCATTCAGGGTCGCCAGGCGATCGGTATCGATCATGTGCCGCGTCGGGCAATCGCCGTCGTCGGTCAACGGCGTGTGCAGGGAAATCACGTCACAGGCCAGGACATCCTCGAGCGTGGCAAAGTCTTCGCCGGGCTCGGCCTGCTGCCGCGGCGGGTCGTAGCGTCGAACCTGGAAGCCCAGGCGGCCCAGCGTATCGGCAAGGCGCTGCCCGACGTTACCCGCGCCGACGACGCCCACCGACAGGTCAGACCAGTCGTCATGGCCGCGCTGCTCGGCATAAATCGACAGGATGCTGATCACGTATTCCACGACGCTGGAAGCGTTGCAGCCCGGGGCGCTGGCGAAAGCAATGCTCTGCCCGGCCAGCCACTCGGTGTCCACGTGATCCGTACCGATGGTGGCGGTGCCCACGAACTTGACGCGACTGCCTTCCAATAACTGCCGATCCACACGCGTGACCGACCGCACCAACAGGATGTCGGCGTCCGCCACGTCGGCCGGCGTCAGATCCCGGCCGGACACCCGGCGAATCGTCCCCATGTCGTCGAAGAAGGCATCCAGTAAGGGAATGTTCTCGTCCGCAACGATCAGCATCTGTCTCTACCTCACGCCCGGCGCGGACGGCGCCCCGACGACGGCCGGCGGTTGCCACCGCCGCCGCCACTACTCCGACGCCGGCGACGCGGTTCCTGGGGCTGGGCCAGTTCCGCCATCAGGCCTTCCTCGGGAATCGTGCAAGGCAGTTTCTGGCTGATGTAGGTTTCGATGGCCGGCAACGAGAAGGCATCGTCCTCGCTGGCAAAACTGACCGACACGCCGTGCTCACCGGCACGCCCGGTACGGCCAATGCGATGCACGTAGTCCTCGGCGTTTTCCGGCAGGTTGTAGTTGAACACATGGCTGACGCCGCTGACGTGAATGCCGCGACCGGCGACGTCGGTGGCCACCAGAGCCTTGATTGAGCCGTCCTTGAAGCGATCCAGGGTTTTCAGACGCTTGTTCTGGGCGATCTCGCCGGACAGCAGCGCGGTACTCACACCCTGGCGGCGCAGATCCTGTTCCAGATCGCGACACTGGTCGCGCCGGTTGGCGAAAATGATCGCCTTGGTGACCTCCGGGCGCTGGATGTAGTTGACCAGCACCTTCAGCTTGTCGTCCTCGCTGACCATATAAACGGTCTGCTCGACGCGCTCGGCTGTCTTCTGTTCCGGTTCGATCTCCACGAATTCAGCGGACCGGGTCCACATGGACGCCAGGTTGAGCACGTCCTGGTTGAAGGTGGCGCTGAACAGCAGGGTCTGGCGCTCTTCCTTGGGCGTGCACTTGCGGATGATGCGCTTGACGTCAGGGATAAAGCCCATGTCCAGCATGCGATCCGCTTCGTCGATGATCAGGATATCGAGCTGATCGAGGAACACATCCTGGGAACCCAGGAAATCGATCAGGCGGCCCGGCGTGGCCACCAGCACGTCCACCACCTCATTGCGCAACTGGTCGCGCTGGCGGTCGTAGTTCATGCCGCCCAGCACGGTCACCACGTTGTGGCCGGTGTGGGCGCACAGTTCCTCGGCGTCCTTGGCGATCTGCAGGGCCAGCTCGCGCGTCGGTGCCAGGGCCAGGATCCGCGGCTCGGAGGCATAGCGCTCCTCCAACGGAATCGGGGACTTCAGCATGCGCTGGATCGCAGTGATCAGGAACGCGGCGGTCTTTCCGGTCCCGGTCTGGGCCTGACCGATCAGGTCATGGCCGGCGAGGGTCAGCGGCAGCGCCTCCGCCTGGATCGGCGTGCAGTATTCGAAACCGATACCGCTGATCGCCTGTTGCAGCTTCGCGTCCAGATCGAACGAGGTGAACGGCGTCTGGCCGTCGTCTTGTGGCACTTCCATCGTATTCAAAGAAACCTCTCCACGGTCTTCGTCCCGCCCTTGTGATGGGTTCGGCGGGAGCAACATGTCATTGTACTCTCATCGAGCGTCTTACGTTCTCTATCCGCTATCCGCGCCCGCACCTCGTCGGCGTCTTCAGGCCTGGAACAGGTGCGCGCCGAACCGGGAACGGCGGTCGTAGAAATCCAGCAGGGTATCCAGGAACATCCGGGCCCGCTCCGGCATCTTTTCCGCCAGGTAGGTTTGGGCCTGCAACGCCACGTTCCGCCGGAAGCGCTCCTCGTCGCAGGCACCATCGCCCGATAGATTGTCGACGCTGATGTGAAAGCGGCGGCCCGCAGCCTCGCTGAACAGCCACTCCAGGGCCTGGGGCTTGACTTCCACACTCTCGAAAGCCGCCTGCTGATCACCGGTGCGCCCGTCGGGACAGTACCAGTAGCCGTAATCGTAGAGCTGGCGCCGTTTTTCGCCGGCGATGCACCAGTGACTGATTTCGTGCAGGGCGCTGGCAAAATAGCCGTGGGCAAAGACAACGCGGTGGTACGCCTCGCTGTCCGCGGCCGGAATGTATTCAGGCTCGTCCTCTCCACGCACCAGTTCTGTTCGCCATCGTGCGCGAAAAAGATCGTTAAAAAGCATTATCAGGTCGTCTGGATGGTGTTGCATGCGTGCGCTATTGTGCGTGTTTCGTCCACTCAATACCAGTATTCGGATCAAGACCGCACCAATGGTGGGATAGTTGCGGCATCCACGGCCCCACCGGGTTGCGAACTTTCTGATACCATTCGACTCTAAATGGCCAGCTCGCGGCGCGCCCGATACGGGCCCCGCGCCGCGCTCCGCTTTCACTGACCAGGCGAGAAGAGTCGACGTTTGACCAGTTTGCCCCCGATATTCCGCTCATCGACACACCGGCGCGCCTTGCAGGCCCTGCTGAAGCTCCTTGCCGTCGTTTTCCTGCTGGCAACCGCTCCGGCACACGCCTTCGATCTCAAGTCGGCAACCGGAAACGATCAGCTCGGTGAATTCCTGCCCGTCGATGAAGCGCTGCCGTTCAGCTCGTCCGTGACGGACGGCGGCGTCGCGTTACGCTGGGACATCGCCCCTGAGCATTACCTGTATCGCGGACGCGTGACGGTCACGGCGGACAACCCGGACGTCAGGATCGGTACCCCAAGCTTCACCGCGCCGGGCCATCTGAAAGACGACCCCTATTTCGGCGAGGTCACAGTCTTTACCGAGCCGGTGACCGCCAATGTGCCGGTCACCCTGCCCAGCGGCATGGACGAGGCACAGCTGACGGTCAGCTATCAGGGCTGTGCAGAAGCCGGTTTGTGTTATCCGCCTCAGAAGCGACCGGTACTGTTCGTCGGCAATGGCGCCGGAGCGGCCGGCGCAACAACCAGCGCAGATCCGGCAGGCACCGTTTCTGCCGACAACGCCAGTGGCATCGCCGCGTTGCTGAGCAGCCAGTCGCCCTTGGCGATTGCCGGACTCTTCCTGCTGCTGGGCCTGGGGCTCACCTTCACGCCCTGCGTGCTACCCATGGTGCCGATCATCACCGCGGTGGTGTCGAATCGGACCAGCAGCACCGCCCGCGCGCTGGCGCTATCGATCAGCTACGTTCTGGGCATGGCGCTGACCTATGCTGCCGCCGGGGTTCTGACTGGCCTGCTCGGAGCCAGCTTCAATCTGCAGGCACAACTGCAGTCGCCGCTGGTGCTGGTGACGTTCGCCGCCTTCTTCTTCGTCTTTGCCCTGGCCATGTTCGACGTCTTCGACCTGCGCCTGCCCCAGACCCTGACCAGCCGACTCGATGCCACTTCCAGCCGGTTGCCCGGCGGCCAGACGCTGGGGGTGTTCGCCATCGGCGCGTTGTCGGCCCTGGTTGTATCCCCCTGCGTGTCGGCGCCCCTGGCGGGCAGCCTGCTCTATATCAGCACCACCCAGGACGCCATCCTGGGCGGCATGGCATTGCTGGCTCTGGGGCTGGGCATGGGCATTCCGCTGATCCTGGTGGCCGTCGGCGGTCGCCGTTGGCTGCCGAAAACCGGCCCCTGGATGCGGACGGTCAAGGCGTTCTACGGGGTGATGCTGCTGGCGGTTGCCATCTGGCTGCTGGAGCGGTTGCTGCCCGGTTGGGTCACGCTCATTCTGTGGGGCCTTTTGGCGGCGGTCACCGGCGTCCAACTGGGGGCGTTCGAGGCGGCCCGTGTCGGCTGGCAGCGCACCTGGAAAGGGGCGGGTCTGGTCCTGTTCGCCTACGCCATTGCGCTGATCGGCGGCGGCCTGGCTGGCGGCGTGGATCCGCTTCGGCCGCTGGCGCCGTTTACCACGCAGCCGACCCTCGCTAATAACAGCACCCACGACGTTGAAACGATATTCCGCCGCGTCGATTCACCGGGGGCCCTCCGGAACGCGCTGGCCGACGCCGCCAGCGCCGGCCGTCCGGTGATGCTCGACTTCTACGCCGACTGGTGCATCAGCTGCAAGGTGATGGAGCGCAACGTGTTCAGCGCGCCGGCGGTGCGTTCAGCCCTGGCCCCGCTGACGCTGCTGCAGATTGACGTGACCGATAACACCGCCGAACAGCAGGCACTGCTGGACGAACTGGGACTGTTCGGCCCTCCGGCAATCCTGTTCTTCGACGCCGCCGGTGAAGAGCGCGTCAACGCCCGCATCATGGGTGAAATGGACCGGGAACAGTTCCTGTCCCACCTGGAGCGCCTCCAACCCCTCTCCGCGGGCCTGTGACGGCCATCCAGCGTGGCGCGGCCTTTGTCCTGGCCGGCGAGATGCTGCTCGCGGTCATGGGGGCGATCATCAAGCACCTGTCGCCGGATATCCCGTCCGCCCAACTGGTCTTCCTGCGCAATATCCTGGGGCTGGCCATCATCGGACCGCTGCTGATCAGCCGCGAGGGCGTGGCCGGCCTGAAAACCCGGCACCTGCGTTTTCACCTGATGCGCGCGGTCATCGGCGTCAGCGCCATGTACTGCTACTACCTGAGCCTGGAGAAGCTGGTGCTGACCGAAGCGGTGCTGCTCAAGCTGACCGCGCCTTTCTTCATTCCGGTCATTGCCCTGCTGTGGCTGAAGGAAAGCACCTCGCGCCTTATCTGGCTGACCATCGCGGTGGGATTTGCCGGCGTTCTGGTGATCCTCGATCCGGCCTCCGCCGACCTGAACGACTACCTGTTTGTGGCGGCGGGCCTCGCCGGTGCCCTGCTCGGAGCCACGGCGAAGGTGACCATCCGGCGCATGGGCGTTACCGAGCCCAGTGCGCGCATCGTCTTCTACTTCGGATTGTTCGGAACTCTGGTCACCGCGCCGGCCGCCGCTGCGGTCTGGGTTCCGCCAGGCCTGTCGACCTGGCTCTGGATGGGTGGGCTTGCACTTTGCGCCACCCTGGCGCAAATGCTGATCACCACCACCTACCGCATTGCACCGGCCGGGCAGATTGGCCAGTTCACCTACTCGTCGGTGATTTTCGCCGCACTGCTGGGTTGGCTGTTCTTTATGGAACCGGTGACCGGTTCCCAGGTGATCGGGTGCGCACTGATCGTCGGCGCGGGCCTGTTCAACCTGCGCCAACGCCGGGCACCGGCCTGACACGACCACAGAGCCGCGCCGGCCGCAATCTTCAGGCGCCCCGCTGGATGTAATAGACGAACTGCGTGTCGGTGTGCTCTTCCTGCAGCAGCCGATGGTTGAGGAACTGGCAGAATTTGGGCACGTCGCGCTGCGTGGATGGGTCGGTGGCGACCATTCTCAGCACCCCCTCGACCGGCAATTCCGCCATGCGATTGTGCAGCATCATGACCGGTTCGGGGCACATCAGGCCCGTGGCATCCAGTTCCAGGTCGAAGGTCAGGTCCGCCAAATCATGTCTCCCCCGCCCTTTACAGGCGAATCGTCGATTACGGTGCTAGATTGAATTATAAGAACAAAGAGTTGCGGAGGCCATGATGATACGGGTACTGATCGAACGCCATATCGCTGCCACCCTGGAATCCGCCTACGAACAGCAGTCGAGACGACTGCTGCAACGGGCCGTCGGCGCCCCCGGCTTCATATCCGGAGAGACGCTGGTGGACGCCAGGGATGGTAATCACCGACTGACATTGTGCAACTGGCGCTGCATTTCGGACTGGGACCAGTGGTACCACTCCGACGAGCGCAAGGACATGATGAACGAACTCAGTCCGATGATGGACCAGGACGAGAAAATCACCATCCTGGAGCAATGCTGACGGACTCTTGAGGCATGCAGGTTACGGTCTTGCCCGCTCAGCTCATGCGTTCGACAAAGCAGGTAATCTCTTCCCGGTCGTGATACAGGTGCCTTGCCCGCAGGCGCACCTGAACGCCGACCGCGTCCAGGTTTTCCAGCAGACGCTCACGGCAGGTTAACCACTCGTCGTAGCGCTTTTTCATCGGCAGTTTCAGGTTGAAGACAGCGTACTTGCAGAGCCGCTGGCCCAACCAGTCGACCACCATGTCGGTGGTGCGACGTGGCTTGTCGACGATGTCGCACACCATCCAGTCCACCGCGCGCTGGGGACGCCACAGGTAACCGTCGGCGCGCACATGCTCGACGTGGCCCGACGCCATCAGCTCGTCGTTCATGGGTCCGTTATCCACGGCGGTCACCAGCATGCCCTGCTGCACCAGCTGCCAGGTCCAACCGCCAGGCGCCGCGCCCAGGTCCACAGCCTTCTTGGCGCCCCCCAGATAGTCAAGCCACTGGGCATCGGGGATAAACACTTTCCAAGCTTCTTCCAGCTTGAGCGCGGAGCGGCTTGGCGCCGAAGCCGGCAGCCGCAGCCGCGGGATTCCGCTCAGCCAGGGCGACCGGTTTCCGGCGTGGCTGAGGCCCACCACCATGCGCTCGAAAGACGGCAGGAAAACTTCCAGGCGCCAAGGGTTGTCGGCGTTTTCCTCCAGAAACCCCGTTTCCCGCAATGCACGGGACAGGGGCGAAGCCCACTTGCGCCCGAAATGGCTGAGATCCCGTTGCTCACTGTCTTCAGGCAGCCGGATCTCGACCCGCGCTGCCACCGGCAACTCAGGCTGCTCCCGGAGCACGTCCAGAACTGCACCCACCCGATCTTCCTGCGGCAGGGGCTCGTCGGCGATCACCTGGAACCAGTCGCGCACGAAGACGAGATCCGCCAGTTCGACCTGGTTCATGAATTGACCGGGCTCGCCACCATCGGCCAGCACGAACAGCACGCGGCCGGCATGGGCTTCAGGCTGGAAATAGCCGTAGCGTCCAGCCGCTGCGGCGGCGTCGGTCAGCTCCCGACCCGCCTCGGTCTCGAAGCCGGCCCGGCAGAAAAGAAGAATCTGATCCATGGTGGTTCGCTCGTTCGGTTGGAAAAGGTCAGGTCGTGAGATCGTTGATCCAGCGCGCCGTGCGTTCCGCCGCCTGGGCGATCAGCGCCTGCTGGGTGAGGCCGGAGGCTTTGCGCGGCTTGAAATCGTGCTCGCCATCCTCAAGCCATTCCACGGCAAACGGCAGGGACGACTCAAAATGCGCCAGGACTTCCTCCTGGCGGCCAAACGGATCCCGCGTCCCCTGGTTGACCAGCAGGGGTACAGCCAGTTCGGCAAAATGGTCGGTGCGCCAGCGATCGGGCTTGCCCGGCGGATGGAACGGATAGCCGAAGCAGGCGCAGCCGCTAACCGGCGCGGCGTGAGAAGCCGCCAGCAACGAGGCGATCCGACCGCCCATGGATTTACCGGCGACGAACACAGGCTTCCGGCTATCGCCGCCGTAGGCCGTGACTTTCTCGGCGAACTCGTCCACCAGCTTTTCCGCCTTGGGGGGCGGCCGCTTCTTGCCATCCTCCCGGCGCCGGGCCATATAGCCGAATTCAAAGCGCACCACCTGGACGCCACGCTCGGCCAGCTCGTCAGCCAGTGCGGCCATGAATGGGGAATCCATTGGCGCTCCCGCACCATGGGCCAGCAGCAATATCGGGCCTGCTTCTCCCGTCTGAATGTCTTCGGCCATTGGTCGTAGCTCCAAAGGTGCCTCCTTCCCGGCCGGCTCGGGCCAACCGATCCGCAAAGCCCGGCAGTTTATCAGCCCTGCCGTGCGAACCCCATATTTGCGGCTACCCTTACTGGAGCGGGGCCAGGGGCACGGGACAGCTGCTGACTGCACGCTCGAGGGACGCGTCTGCTCCTCAAGTCGAATAACCCCCTGTTTGGCAGCTATGTCGCTGATTTGGACGACTTGTTTGCTTGATCCAGATCATTGAAAAGCGGCTACCCATTAACCATACTTGCGAACGCGACATTTCTCCCTCGTAATCCTCTGGCAGGGCCATTATGAGCACAGTGCATCCAACGCTGACCTACAACTACAAGGTAGTGCGCCAATTCGCCATCATGACGGTCGTCTGGGGGATCGTCGGCATGGCCATGGGGGTTCTGATCGCCGCCCAGTTGCGCTTTCCCGCCCTGAATTTCGATCTGCCCTGGACCCATTTCGGCCGACTGCGTCCGCTGCACACCAACCTCGTCATCTTCGGTTTCGGCGGCAGTGCGTTGTTTGCCACCTCCTACTACGTGGTGCAACGCACCTGCCAGGCCCGGCTGTTTTCCGACGGCCTGGCGGCGTTCACCTTCTGGGGCTGGCAGCTTGTGCTGGTGGCGGCCTGTATCACGCTGCCCATGGGGTTCACGTCCACCAAGGAATACGCCGAGCTGGAATGGCCCATCGACATCCTGATCGCCCTCACCTGGGTGACCTACGCGCTGGTGTTCTTTGGCACCATTGCCCAGCGCAAGACCAAACACATCTACGTGGCCAACTGGTTCTACGGCGCGTTCATCATCACGGTGGCGGTACTGCATATCGGCAACAACCTGGAGCTGCCGGTAGCAGCGTTCAAATCCTACTCCATCTACAGCGGCGTGACCGACGCCATGATGCAGTGGTGGTGGGGCCACAACGCGGTGGGCTTCTTCCTGACCGCTGGTTTCCTCGGCATGATGTATTACTTCGTGCCCAAGCAGGCAGAGCGGCCGGTCTATTCCTATCGCCTGTCCATCGTCCATTTCTGGGCGCTGATCGCCACCTACGTCTGGGCCGGCGGCCATCACCTGCACTACAGCGCCCTGCCCGACTGGGCCCAGACCGCGGGGATGGTGATGTCCCTGATCCTGCTGGCACCGAGCTGGGGCGGCATGATCAACGGCATGATGACCCTGTCCGGGGCCTGGCACAAACTGCGCACCGACCCGATCCTGCGCTTCCTGGTGGTGTCCCTGTCCTTCTACGGCATGTCGACCTTTGAAGGCCCGATGATGTCCATCAAGACGGTCAACGCCCTGTCCCACAACACCGACTGGACCATCGGCCACGTCCATTCCGGCGCGCTGGGCTGGGTGGCGATGATCAGTATCGGCGCGGTCTACCACCTGATCCCGCGGCTGTGGGGCATCTCCAGCATGTACAGCGTGGGACTGATCAACGTGCACTTCTGGCTGGCGACCATCGGCACGGTGCTCTACATCGTCGCCATGTGGGTCAACGGCATCATGCAGGGCCTGATGTGGCGTGCGGTCAACGCCGACGGCACCCTGACCTACAGCTTCGTGGAGGCCCTGGAGGCGTCCAAGCCGGGCTATCTGGTGCGCCTGATCGGGGGCGTGATCTTCCTCGCCGGCATGTTCGTGATGGCCTACAACGTGCGCATGACGATCCGCCAGAAGGACGCTGCCGCCCTCGACAACAGCGTGGCGCAGACCGCGTGAGCAGGAGAGAGAGCCAATGAAGCACGAAGTTGTCGAGAAGAACCTGGGACTGATGGCCGTGCTGATCGTACTGGTGATCAGCGGCGGCTTTCTGGTCGAGGTGGTGCCCCTGTTCTTCCTCAAGGAAGTGAACGAACCCATCGCCGGCCTGGAGCCGCTCACGCCACTGGAGATGGAAGGCCGGGATATCTATATCCGCGAGGGCTGCCACGTCTGCCACACCCAGATGATCCGCCCCTTCCGCGCCGAAACCGAGCGTTACGGGCATTACTCGGTGGCCGGTGAGTTCGTCTACGACCATCCGTTCCTGTGGGGCTCCAAGCGCACGGGTCCGGATCTGGCACGGGTGGGCGATCGTTACTCGGATGCCTGGCACCGGGTTCACCTGTACAACCCACGGGACGTGGTGCCCGAATCCAACATGCCGGCGTTTCCCTGGCTGTTCGATCGTCAACTGAACCCGGACGGCATCCAGGGCAAGCTGGAGGCGTACAAGATGCTCGGCGTGCCCTACACCGATGAGCAGATCGCCGCCGCGCCCGACGAGATCCGCGGCAAGTATGAAATCGAAGCCCTGGTCGCCTACCTGCAGCAACTGGGCACTGTGATTTCGACGAAACGGTGATCGCGATGGATATGAACGACCTGCGCGGGATTCACACCCTGCTCGTGATGATCGCCTTCGTCGGCGTTGTCTGGTGGGCTTACAGCGCCCACCGCCGCAAGCACAACGACGAGGCGGCCAACCTGCCGTTCGAGGACGACGACATCGACCAGCGCACTCAGCAGCAGGACAAGACGGAGACGGAGAAGAAGCCATGAGTACGTTCTGGAGCATCTGGATCAGCGTGATCGTGCTCGGTACCGTCATCGGGTGCTGGTGGCTACTCTGGGCGACACGCAAGAGCCAGACCACCGATACCGAAACCGATCGCACCATGGGTCATTCCTTCGACGGCATCGAGGAATACGATAACCCGCTGCCCAAGTGGTGGTTTTATCTCTTTTCGGCCAGTTGCGTCTTTGCCCTCATCTACCTGCTCCTGTATCCCGGGCTGGGCAACTTCCAGGGCCTGTTTGGGTGGAGCCAGGAGAAACAGTGGGAAGAGGAAATGCAGCAGGCCGAGGCCCGCTATGGCGAGCTGTTCGCGCGTTACGGCGACGTGCCGATCCCGGAACTGGCGCAGAACGAGGACGCACGCAAGATGGGCCAGCGGCTGTTCGCCAACAACTGCTCGGTGTGCCACGGTTCCGCCGCGCGCGGCGCCATCGGCTTTCCCAACCTGACCGATGACGCCTGGATCTGGGGCGGCGAACCCGACCGCATCCTGCAAACGCTGCACGAGGGGCGCGTCGCCGCCATGCCGGCCAAGGGACTGATGCCCAGTATGACCAATCAGCAGGTGGATGCGGTGGTCAATTACGTGCTCAGTTTCAGCGACCGCGAACAGGACGCGGAACTGGCCAGACAGGGCGAGGCCGTTTTCGCTCAGGCCTGTGCGCAATGCCACGGCGCGGAAGGCCAGGGTAACCCGATGCTGGGGGCCCCAAACCTGACCGACGACGCGTGGCTGTACGGCAGCACCTACGAGTGGGTCCGGGAAACCGTGGTGTACGGCCGACAAAACCGGATGCCGCCGCAGGAGGGGCGCCTGAGCGACGACCAGATCCACATCCTGGCCGCTTACGTCTACGGCTTGTCGCGTCGCGATGAGTAAACCTGTTTACCACCGGCCCGTTCTCCGGACGGGCCGCGCAACCGATGGCACACGCCACAGCCGGCCGGGCGGCTACGTACCCGGTGCACCATCCGGTGAGCCCGCAAGGCAGCGCAAGACTGTCCGCACTCGCCGGCCGTCAGTACTGATGAGAGGTCATGATGAGCCGTCAAATCCCGGTCAAAGACATTGACCCTGCGACTGACGCTGCCTCCGACAACAAGAAATCCGACAACGTCGAACTCTACGCCAGCCGGAAAAAGATCTACGTCAAAGCCGTTACCGGCCTGTATCAGCGCATCCGCTTTTTCAGCCTGTGGGCGCTGATGGGCATGTACTTCCTGTTCTGCTGGATTCACATTGGTGGCGAGCCGCTGATCTATTTCGACCTGCCCGGTCGCGAATTCCACCTGTTCGGCACCACCTTCTTCCCCCGGGATTTCATCCTGCTGTCGGGCATGCTGATCATCGCCGCCTTCGGCCTGTTCTTCATCACCACCCTGTTCGGACGCGTGTGGTGCGGCTACACCTGCCCGCAGACGGTCTGGACCTTTATTTTCATGTGGGTCGAGGAGAAGGTCGAAGGCAGTCGCAATAAGCGCATCAAGCTCGACCAGGCGCCGGGCAGCACGGCGAAATCCACCAAGAAAGTCATCAAGCACGCCCTCTGGCTGGGCATCGCCTTCGCCACCGGCCTGACGTTCGTCGGCTACTTCTACCCCGTGCGCGAACTGGCGGTGGACCTGTTCACGCTGCAGGCCAACGGCTGGGCCTATTTCTGGGTGTTCTTCTTCACCGTGGCCACCTACACCAACGCCGGCTGGATGCGCGAGCAGGTCTGCCTGTACATGTGCCCCTACGCCCGCTTCCAGTCGGTGATGTTTGACGAAGACACCCGCGTGGTGTCCTACGACTTCAACCGCGGCGAGCCCCGCGGCGGGCGCCGCAAGGACGCCGACAAAACCGCGCTGGGCCTGGGCGACTGCATCGACTGCGGCCAGTGCGTGCAGGTCTGCCCGACGGGCATCGACATCCGCGACGGCCTGCAATACGAGTGCATCAACTGCGCCCTGTGCATTGACGCCTGCGACGAGATCATGGACCGGATGAACTACCCGCGCGGGCTGATCCGCTACACCACCGAACACACGCTCGAAGGCAAGCCATCCAAGCTGTTGCGACCGCGCACCATCGGCTATGGTGTGGCGTTGGCGCTGATGATCGGCGCGCTGGTGTTCACCCTGCTGACGCGCTCCCCGCTGGAACTTGAGGTGCTACGGGATCGCGGTGCACTCTATCAGATGAACAATCGCGGCCTGATCGAAAACTCCTACACCGTCAAGATCCAGAACAAGACGGAAGTGCCGCAGACGCTGACGCTGTCGGTCATCGGCCTGGATACCGCCCGTATCCTGACCGATACCCGCGTGCGACTGGATGCCGGCGAGAATCTCGCCTTGCCCACGGTCGTCGAAGCCAGTCCCGACGCCTTGCCCGGCACCCACAACGACATCGTGTTTGTGGTCAGCGGCGCCGAAGACAGCGACTTGCGGGCCGAGACTGAAAGCCGTTTCCTGGGCGCCCGACGGCGCTGATCCGATTTGCTGCGAGGCTGACACCCATGTCCGAAAATTCCGTCGAAGACCACGGCCCCTGGTACAAGCAGTTCTGGCTCTGGTTTGTGCTGGCCATTCCGGCGGTCACCATCCTCTGGTGCATCTTCATGATCACCGTGGCGGTCCAGACCCGGGGCTCAATGGTCAGCGACGATTACTCCAGGGATGGCCTGGGCATCAACATGGAACTGGCGCGAGACCGCAAGGCCGCCGACCTGGGGCTGAACGGCAACATCCGTTTCGACGAGCGGCGGGTCGCCCTGACGCTGCAAGATGGCGACGGCTTCCCGTTCCTGGTACTCAACCTGTCGCACCCCACCCTGTCCGAGAAAGACCGCCGGCTCCAGTTGCAGCCGGTGAGAGACGGTCGCTACGAAACCACGCTGGCCACGCCACTGGAAGGTCGCTGGTACCTGGATCTGCGCGGACCGGACAACAGCTGGCGCCTGAAGGGCCAGGCGGCCCTGCCGTCCGATGTCGCCCTGCCGTTGCGACCGGCACCGCAGGGGTAAGTCTTGAACGATCACACCTGCTTCCACTGCGGGGAGCCGATTTCCGCCCACCCCGCCATCACTCTGACCGTCGACGGCGAGACACGCCGTTTCTGTTGCCAGGGTTGCCGCGCCGTGTGCCAGTTGATCATCGATGAGCGGCTGACCGGCTTCTACCATCACCGCACCGCCCGCCCCGCCACACCGCAACCGCTGGACGAACGCCGACGCGAACAGCTGGCGCTATATGACCATGAACAGGTGCAACGAACCTTTGTCTCCCGAATCGGCGACGTCGACGGAGCCCCGCGCCACGACGCCCAGTTGCTCATAGACGGACTGTCCTGCGCCGCCTGCATCTGGGTGCTTGAGCATCACCTGGCCCAGCAACCCGGCGTCGAGCAGTTCAGCGTCAACCATTCCACCCGCCGTGCCCGCCTGGTGTGGAACCCGGATCGGGTCCCGCTCAGTCACCTGCTGGAAGCGATCCATGAGCTGGGCTATGGCGCCCGCCCCTACGAGCCCGACCAGGCGGAGGCCCAGCTCCAGCGAGAGAAACGCACCGCACTGATCCGGCTCTGGATTGCCGGCGCCGGGACCATGCAGAACATGATGCTGGCCATGCCGCTCTACTTCGGCCTGATCAGCGGCGTCAGCGAGGCGCAACTCGATTTCTTTCGCTGGGTCAGCCTGCTGGTGGCAACACCGGTGGTGATGTACAGCGCCCGTCCGTTTTTCCGGAACGCACTGCGGGACCTGCGCAGCCGTCACCTGACCATGGACGTGCCGGTGGCGCTCGCCATTGGGCTCGCTTACGTGGCCAGCGCCTGGGTTACCGTGGCCGGCGGCGAAGAGGTGTACTTCGAGTCGGTCTGCATGTTCACCTTTTTCCTGTCCCTGGGTCGCTACATCGAAATGCAGGCCCGCTACCGGGCGGGGTTGAGCAGCGGCGCGCTGGCCTCATCGCCACCGCCGATCGCCACCCGGGAAACCGTCACCGGCTTCGAGGTGGTGCCGGTGCAGCAGTTGCACCCCGGCGATCGCGTCCGGATCAGGCCCGGCGAGGTGGTTCCGGTGGACGGCATCATCGAGTCGGGACATTCCACTCTCAACGAGGCCGCGCTCACCGGCGAATACCTGCCCGAAGCCCGCGGGCCCGGCTGCCGGGCCCATGCCGGGTCGATCAATGGCGAAAACCCGCTCACGGTGCGCGTGGAACGGGTGGGCCAGCAGACGCGGTTATCGTCCATCCTGCGGATCCTGGATCGGGTACAGGCCGAGAAACCCAGGGTGTCGCAGCTGGCGGACCGGGTGGCCGGCGTGTTCGTCAGCCGCATCCTGCTGATTGCGCCCGCCGTCTGGCTGGGCTGGTGGCTGGCCGGCTCCGGCACCGCCTTCGACACCGCCCTGTCGGTGCTGGTCGTGACCTGCCCCTGTGCCCTGTCGCTGGCGACGCCCACGGCCCTGACAACGGCGACCGTGCGCCTGCGCCGTGCCGGATTCCTGCCGACGCGGGGGCATACCCTCGAGTCACTCAACCGCATCGACACGGTCGTATTCGACAAGACCGGCACCCTGACCCGGGGCCGGCTGAGCCTGACCGGGATGGAAACCCTGGGTAGCCTGTCCGAAGACACATGCCGCGCACTGGCGGGCGGCCTGGAACAGTTCTCCGAGCACCCTGTTGGCCAGGCACTCAAGGCCATGGCGCGCCCGGATCTGCGAATCGACGACGTAGCCAACCATCTGGCCGGCGGCCTGACCGGGCAATGGCAAGGTCGCACCTACGCGATCGGCCACCGGGATTTTGTCGCCGAACAGACCGGTGTCGAGTTACCCGACCCCAATGACGACGGCCTGACGGTCTTCCTGGCGAGCGAGGCCGAACCGCTGGCCAGCTTCCTGCTCGACGACGCCGTCCGCGCCGATGCCCGGGACACGATCCAGAGCTTCCGCGACCGCGGCATCCACACCGTTTTGCTCAGTGGCGATCGCTCGGGGCATGTCGAGAAAGTCGGTCGGGCGCTCGGCATAGACACGGTATGCGGTCAGGCATCGCCGGAGGAGAAGCTGGCGTTCCTGCGCCGCCTGGAAGATCAGGACCGCCACGTACTGATGGTGGGCGACGGCCTCAACGACCTGCCGGTGATGGCCGGGGCCGAGGTGTCGGTGGCGGTCGACAGCGCCACCGACCTGACCCGGCTAAAAGCCGACGCCGTGCTGCTGGGCGACCAGCTGACGCCCCTGGCAACGGCCCTGGACACCGCCCGCCAAACGCGCCGGATCATTCGCCAGAACATGGCCTGGGCACTGTGCTATAACCTGTGCGCACTGCCCCTGGCCGCAGCCGGTCTGGTGCCGCCCTGGCTGGCCGCTCTGGGCATGTCCGCCAGCTCGCTGATCGTGGTGCTAAACGCCCTGAGACTGGGTCAACCTGACGCCAGAAAGCCAGACCGCGCTGCGCAAGACGGGTTGGCCGGCTCCATCCGGCCTGATACCGTGACCTGAACGACGATCCAGTCGATCGCATGCCTTTTGTGGCGTCAACGCGGTCTTCAGAAACGACTTCAATCAACGGATAAACGAGAGATCCGCCGTGGAAATCGTCTACCTGCTCGTCCCCGTTACCCTGATGCTGGTCGGTCTCGGCATTGCGGTATTCTGCTGGGCCGTGAAGAGCGGTCAGTACGATGACCTGGAAGGGCCGGCCCACCGCATTCTCTACGACGACGACGCCGACATGATCCCCGACGACGCCAAGACCGATGAGCAAAAAACGCAGGATCGCCGGTCACATCCGGCTGCGGGCTCTGGCTCTGGCTCTGGCTCTGGCTCTGGAGAACCGTCCGACACCCATGGCCAGTGAACTGCTGATCGGCTACAGCGGGGCGCTCATGATCGGCTTCATGGGCAGCGCCCATTGCCTGGGCATGTGCGGCGGCATCAGCGCGTCGCTGTCGATGGCCCTTCCGGTGGGGCCGGGCTTCCGCCTGCGCCAGTCGGCCCTGCTGCTGGCATTCAACGGCGGCCGGATCGCCAGCTACATGGTGTTGGCCAGCCTGGTCGCGCTGGTGAGCACCCAGGCGGCCGGTACCTGGCAATCACTTGGCCCGCTGCTGCGCTCGCTGGCAGGCGCCCTGTTGATTCTGATGGGGCTGTCGCTGGGGCAATGGTGGCAGGGCATCCAGTACGTGGAGCGGCTGGGGAAACCGCTCTGGCAGCGTCTTTCGCCGTTAAGTGGCCGACTGATGCCGATCCAGTCGCCCTGGCAGGCGCTCGGCCTGGGCATGGTCTGGGGCTGGCTGCCCTGCGGGCTGATCTACAGCACCCTGGGCTGGGCGGCATTGCAGCCCAGCGTGCCCGCGGCGGCGCTGACCATGTTCTGTTTCGGCCTGGGCACCCTGCCCTCCATGCTGGCTACCGGCTACGCCGCCAGTCAGTTACGCAAATGGCGCAGCCACCCGCTGTTTCGCAGAATCACCGGCGCCTGCCTGATCGCCTTCGGTCTATGGACCCTGCCCGTATCCGGCCTGCTGATGGCCCGCTGATCCTTATAGATGCAATTTTCACAAGATTTTAACGTTCATTTATTGACCAACCGATCGTCCGTGATCTATTGTTCATCATGAACTTAGCGGTTAATTCTAAAGTGAAAGTGGCAGATAGAGATTTAACTGTCTGTCCCTGATGCAGGCATCGTGAGGGCTTGATCCATGTCCCAGGCATCTGCACTCCTTGATCACGTTATTCGCCCCGTCGCCCAGTCGCTCGGCGAACCCCACCCCATCCTTGACGAAATTCTGCTGGGAGCCGCCACCCTGCGCCACTTCGACCCCTTTGCCATCGCCGACGATGAGGGCCTGGGCGTGTTCGGCATTTCTCCCATCCTGCATCGACAGGTGTGGGACGAATACCTGGCGTTCGACCCGGAACGGGCCAGCCGCGTGCGCGGTTTTGCCAGCCAGCATGAGTTCCTGGTGAATCCGGATCTGGAATTGATCACCAACGCCCGTTACGGGGCGGCCGTAGCGATCAGCGCGCTGGAGTGGGTGAAGCCGTCGTGGCCGCGCCCCAACGACGCGGACGGGCTGACACGGCTCTGGTCGAGCCTGCTGCACATCGAGGAAGAGAGTTACCTGGCGCGCCTGCACAAGGCCCTGGCTCCGCTGTGCCTGGCAGCACCGCGGGGCCTGCCTGCGATTTGACGCGGCCGGTCAGAGGTTGAGTACGTCCAGACGCTCGTAGGCGGGCGACGGCTGACTGTCCTGAACGTCCGACTCACCGCCCTGGCGCCAGTCCACTTCCAGCCGCTCGAAATCGTAGATCGCCGGATCCGCCAGGTGCGACGGAGACACGTTGCAGATGGCACGGAACATGGACTCGATCCGGCCCGGATGCTCTTGGTCCCAGGCTTTCAGCATGTCCTTGACCACCTGACGCTGCAGGTTCTCCTGGGAACCGCACAGGTTGCAGGGGATGATGGGGAACTGACGCGCCTCCGCATAACGCTCGATGTCCTTCTCCCGGGCGTAAACCAGCGGGCGGATCACCACATTGCGACCGTCGTCGCTCTTGAGCTTGGGCGGCATGGTCTTCAGGCGACCGCCGTAGAACATGTTGAGGAACAGGGTCTCCAGCAGATCGTCCCGGTGGTGGCCCAGGGCGATCTTGGTGACCCCATGCTCTTCGGCGAAATTGTAGAGGATGCCCCGGCGCAGGCGTGAGCACAGGCCGCAGGTGGTCTTCCCTTCCGGCACCTTCTCCTTGACGATGCTGTAGGTGTCCTTCTCGATCACGTGGTATTCGATACCCAGCGAGGACAGGTATTCCGGCAACACATGCTCAGGGAAACCGGGCTGTTTCTGGTCCAGGTTGACGGCAATCAGCTCGAACGGCACCGGCGCGCTGCGCTGCAGGTTCAGCAGGATATCCAGCATGGTGTAGGAATCCTTGCCCCCGCTCAGGCAGCACATGACCTTGTCGCCGGCCTCAATCATGCCGAAATCGGAGATCGCCTGGCCAACATCCCGGCGCAGCCGTTTCTGCAATTTGTTGAGTTCCAGCGTGGCCTTGCGTTCGTCTTTGAGCTGCTCTGACATAATCCTGCCGGTGATCGGGAAAATGGGGCACGAGTATACCGAAAAGGCCCTCCGCCGTCAGTCATGGCTCCTTCTATTCCGGGTTTCACGTATACCCGACCCTGGTCGCTTTCAGAGACTCTAGCGTCAAGGATGACAATCAGTTCATAAAAAACAGGCCCGGCCCGAAATCAGCCGAGGCACCCAAGGAAAGGGACCGTAATCATGATCGATACCGCCACGCTCGGTAAACGCGAACGTAACCGCCTGAACAACCAGAAAGCCATTCTCGACGCCGCCCGCGACTGCTTCCGGGAAGTCGGGTACGAGCAGACCACCATCCGCGACATCATCCGTCGCACAGACCTGGCGGCCGGCACTTTCTACAACTACTTCTCCGACAAACGCGACATTTTCATCGCGCTTTTCCGCGATTTCCTAGAATCCCTGCGCACGCTGGTGAAGCAGAGCCAGGGCGCCGCCCAAAGCGAGCAGGAACTGGTTCACCATACCTACCGTGCCCTGTTCCAGGCCGCCGCAGCAGACCCGGTCACCTACGACCTGGCCCACCGTAACGACCAGGCGATCCGCGATCTCTTCGGCGCCGGCATCCTGGACCTGGCCACCGCCGCCCTGGATCGCAACATCTGCGGTGCCGTCAGCCGCGACCACAGCCACGGCGTGGAATCGGGGTACCTGACCGCGGCCTGCCGGGGCATTGCCTACGAGGTCAGCCTCAAAGTTGCCGAACGCTGCATGACGCAGCCGTCCCTGGATGCAGAGCGGGAGGCAGACAGCGCCGCTGACTTCGTCCGCGACCTGATCCTGGGCAACAGCGGAAACACCTCCGTTACCCTGCTGAAACGCGCCTGATCAGGCGATCGGGGCTTCCACTGCCTGACGGCCTGCATTAGGCTCAGGGTATGGAAGCATCCACCACCACACCCGACGACGGACAAGGCGCGCGTGCGGCCCGCTCGGCCGCGCTGCAGCAAAAGATTGCGGCCGTGATGGCGGCCGCCGAGGCGATCCTGCGGGAGCAGGCGGAAGGCGTCAGCGAGCTGGCGCTGATTCGCCAGCTCCAGCAGCCGCCCTGGCAATTACTGGACAGTGTCGATTTCTCCGAGCCGTCCGCCATCTACCCGGCGCATTTCCTGCTGTTCCACTGCCTCTATCGGCTCAGGGATGACCTGAACGCCAACGGCGAGCAGCTCGACATCTCTCCCATGCGCATCCGCATCCGGTTGTCGCCAATGGTTTCCGGCGACGGCATGCCGGGCAATTGCGACCGGCTGCGCGAGTTCTATCTGGACCTGAGCCAGTACAACCTGTCCGAGGGCGCGGTACAGCGCATGCTCGACGATTTCTGGGCCGGTCGCGCCCCGGTTACCGCGGATCGCGACAGCCTGGACGAAGCCGCCCAGGTGCTGGGATTCGAAGCCATACCCGACGACTTCGCTACCATTCGCCAGGCCTACCGCCGCCAGGCGATGCACGCCCACCCGGACCGGGGCGGCACCAAGGAAGCGGTGCAGGATCTCAATGCCGCCTTCCACACCCTGCGCGACTACTTTCTCTCCAGCGCAACCGCCGACCGTTGAAGCCTGCAAGCCAATACGCTATAGACGTTCATGATCTCCGCCCGCGGAGATACCCAGGGGCTGTCGTCCCTTCCCAATGCACGAGAAGGAGAACCCGTGAAAGCCATACCCTCTGTTATCCGTTCGCCGCTGATGACCGGCCTGCTGCTCACTGTCAGTCTGCCCGCCGCCGCAGATCTGGCCGTACTGCAATACCACCACGTCAGTGACGACACGCCGGCCGCGACCAGCACCACGCCGGCGCTGTTCGACCAGCAACTGGAGCTGATCGACACACTGTCGTTGCCGGTGGAACCGCTGCGGACCGCCACCGAGCACGCGCTGTCCGGACAGATGGGCGCCGATCCGGCGGTGGCGATTACCTTCGACGACGCCTACACCTCGGTTTACACCACCGCCGCCCCCAAACTGCTGGAGCGGGACTGGCCCTTCACGGTCTTCGTCAATACCGACGCCATCAATGAGGGCCGCCACGGCTACATGACCTGGGATCAACTGAAGGAGCTGGCCAGCCATCCGCAAGTCACCATCGCCAACCACAGCGCCGATCACGGCCACCTGGTGCGCAAGCTCGATGAAAGCGAGGAACACTGGCAGCAGCGGGCAGCCGCCAGCCTGGACCAGGCGCAGTCGACCCTGGCCAGCAAGCTCGGCACGGACGCGCCGCTGTTTGCCTACCCCTACGGCGAATTCGATGAGAACCTGGAAGCCCTGATCCAGGCACGGGACTGGTACGGCTACGGCCAGCATTCCGGCGCGGTCGGGGAAAGCTCCGGCGCTACCCGCCTGCCCCGCTTCCCAATGGCCAACGCCTACGGGCAGATGGAGGGCCTGAAAGACAAACTGCTCAGCCGCGCCCTGCCGGTTGACGCGAACACGCTGCCGGACGGCCGTCTGCCTGAGAATCCCCCCACCCTGGCCCTGGACCTGCCGGAGTCGCTGCGGGCGTCCGCCCTGACCTGCTTTGGCTCCGGCGTGGGACAGCTGGATGTGGAACCGACCGGCAACGGCAACCGGGTGACGATCACCGCCGACCAGCCCTTCAACAGCCGCCGTTTCCGCTACAACTGCACCTATCCGGCCGGCGAAGGGCGCTACTACTGGCAGTCGGTCCAGTGGCTGGACCGGAGCCAGCCGGAAGACTGATCCGACCGCTCAAGGCGCCAACTGCACCAGCCCCAGCAAACCGCTGTGGGCGTGGTGCAGCACCCGGGGCCCCGCCTCACTCTCGATAACGGTCTGGCCCACCTGGTCCTGCTGGCGCGACAGGATCAGCAGCCAGCGCTCGCCCCGGCCCGGGAAAACCGGTACCCGCGCCTCCAGGTAACCCAGTCGGTGCCAGTTCTCGGCGGCGTAGTCGAAAGCCAGGTCGGTAACCAGTCGCTGCACGGCCATCTCTTCATCGAGGAAAACCAGCGTCGGCACGAAGACGGTGTTGTCGATATAGGACCGAACCTGCGCCACGAACGCTGAAACTGCGGCCGGTTCCGGCAACCGCACCAGCCGATAGACGCTCTCCCCGGAGGCAAATCGGTAGGTTGGCGCCAGGTCGTCCAGGTCCAACTGGAATTCCCGGGAATCGTCCCATTGCGCCAGGTCCGTGACCGGCAGCCCGCCGCAGCACCGCTCCCGCCAACGCTGAAGCAGCGTCCCGTCGCGGTCGATGCCGAGTACGGCCAGGGTCTCGCGATTCGCCGCCGGCACCACGCCGGGCCGGCTTTCAATCACTAAACCTGGCGTCAGCGATGGCGCGGACTCCGCACGCGGTTCCTTCTCGAATCCAGGCTTCGGGCGATAGTAGTCAACCCGCAGGTTGCCGTGGGCGTCCCGCCAGGTGAAGTACGGCAGCGGATCGCCGTCCCGGACAAAGCCGTCCCGGGCCAGCGCGTCGCCGTCGGGAAAGTTTTCCAGGGTATATTCGGTGTCGTCGGCAGCCCGGTTCCCGGAATGCTCTGCCGATGCCGGCCGGGGGGAATCCGGTACGCGCGTTGAACGTCGCGGGACAGCTTCGGGCGCCGCCGTTGCCTTCCCGGGCTCGTTAGCATCACGCGTCGAGGCGACCGGTTCGTCAGGCTCCTGAAGGTGGTCGTTTTCGACCCGCCGTGCGGCTGCGGGCTTCTCACCTGGCTTCTCAGTGCTCCCCCGGGACCGGGCGTCGTCCGCCGCCGTGGTGTTGCCTTCGCTGCCTTCACTGCGCCGCGCCTCTTCCACTTTCCGGGCCCGCGCCTCAAGCGGGTCAGCCCCGTCCCGAATCAGGGTATGGCGCACATTGCCGTGCTCGTCGACCCAGGTGAAATAGCGCTTGTCGGCCTGCGCCGGCGGGGCCATCGCTAGCCCCAGCCCGACCCCAAACAACAACGCCCGCTGTATTTGCCCAATCACGCCTGCTCCTCCTAGAACCGCGTCCTGAAACTCAGGCCGGCCATCACCACTCGCAGCGAGGTCTTCACATCCAGACCCGCGTAAGGGTTATAGATGATGTTCGTGATCCCCGTGCAGTTGACGTTGCAGCTGGAATTGGCGGGAATCTCCTCCACCGAGTGCAGGTAACTGAGGTTCATATCGATCTGCGTGTCCCGGTCCCAACGATATCCCAACCCCACGCTATAGAGTTTGGTGTCGCCAAACGGCGCCATCACCTGGCGCTGGTCGTCCGGGATCACCGAATCGCGGATTTCCAGCCCCGCGCGCAGGTCCAGCCGGGACGACGCGTGGTATTCCATGCCGAAACCCCAGGTCCACTGGTCCTTGAAGCCCAACGGGAGTCGCAGCGAATTGGGCGTCGCGTTGTCCGGCGACAGGATGCGCGCCGCGTTAAGGAACTCCAGGTTGCGGTCAAACTGGAAGTTCAGGGCATCCCACTCGGAGAAATCGGTCCAGCCCACATCCGCATTCAGTGTCAGCTTGGGGTGGACATCGACGCTGATACCGGTCTGGAAATGCTGCGGATAGGTCAGGTTCAGGCTGACGTTACCCGACTCCCGCGGCGCGCCGGACGGCAGGCTCAGGATGGCCGAGCCGACCGCGCCGATGATCGAGCTGTTGACGCTCTGCCAGAAGCCGGACCAGTCCTCGGTGTACTCGATGGCAAACGAGCCCTTCATGTTCATGTCCGCTTCCGAGGTGTAGCTCGCCCCCCAGCGGAACCAGTCGGTGGGCTCCCACATCACCCCCAGGGAGTAGGTCGGCGAGACGGTTTCCTGGACGTCGATACTCAGCGCGCCGATATCATCCCAGGGCCCCACGTTGCCGCCACAGAGCGCAAGCCACGGCGCCAGCGGCTCGTCACCGGTTTCACAGTTGAAGGCATCCTGCAGCACTTCCGCCACCCCCAGCAGCATGTTGGGCGCCCGCATGTACTGGTCGGCCGCAACGCCCATGTGGGAAATCTGGACACCGGCCCCCACCGACCATTCGTCGTTGATCTCGTAGCCCACCGTCGGCGCCAAATACGTGGTCCGCTGCAGGGCCGTCGCTTTGGGCTGGTAACGGCCCGGGTCTTCCTTTTCCCGGTAGTAGCCCGCCGCCATGGGCATGTAGAAGGCGTTGGCAAACGTCAGCTTGGAACCCGGCGACTGAACGCTGATCCCCGCCGACGGCGCCAGGGCCGGCCCCTTGGGCAGCTTCTGGATACCGTAACCGGGCACATAGAGGGCCACGTTGTTGGTGTGACTGTGACTGTTGGCGATGGGGTCCCGCTGTTCGCCAGTCAGGGGGTCGGTTTCCAGGCCATCGATGCCGAAGATTTCGTAGCCTTTCGGGGCGGTGAAATCGGCGTCGATATCCATGTAGATGCCCATCAGGTTGACCTCGAACTGCCGCCCCTCCAGCTTGGTCAGGCCCGCCGGGTTGTAGTGCACGGCCATGATCCCCGGTGGATCGGCCGTCACCGCATTACCCAGGGCCAGCGCCTTGGGATGAATGGTCAGGTTCTGGGTCATTTGCGCCTGAACGCTGCCGGCGAGCAGCCCAGCCACCAGCGTCCCCGCCAGTCGCAGTGCGTTGGAGTCGGATCGCATATCGTGAATCCCCTGCCTTCGTTGCGCTTTGGGTCGGCTCACTCCTTGAGTCCCGAGAAGTTGATGGGCAGGGAAAGCCCGATGTTGAAGTCCGGTGCGTCTTCGGTGAGACCAATGCCGACGCTGGTGTTGAGGATGGTGGTGTCACTCACCCGGGTGCCGAGGGAAAAGCTGAGAAACCCGGTCATCTGGTCCTGGGCGACGGCTTCGGTGCCGTCACTGAATGACAGGGTGGTCTCGTCGCTGTAGCTGATCTGGGTGGAGACGCTCAACGAAATGTCGTAGGACAGGGAATAGGCAAAGCCCAGCGAGCCCGACAGACCGAACCCAGGCTCCACTTCCGTCAGCAGGCGGGCACCACGGACCTGATCCAGGCCGTCTTCCTTGACGTTGTAGCTGGCGCTGGCCGAGCCGAACAGCACCACCGGATCGAGCACCTTGGACAGGCTGGCCCCGCCGGACACCGTGTAATAGCCCGAGCCGGTCGAGAGCTGCCGCCGGATATCAATCTCGTAGGGACTGACCCCGGTCTTGGTGGTGATCGAGGTAAACAGCGTGGTGGACATCTGGCCCGGCACGTAGGCGCTGGGCTGCCAGCGGGCGGTGAAAGAAACGTCGCCCACGTCGTAGATTTCCAGCTCGTCCTGGGTGTCGTACTTGACCACCAGCGGCAGTCGCGCACCGATGGTCAGGTTGTCGAACAGGCCATAATCGTAGGAAAAGGCGTTGGTGAAGCTGTGGGTGGCGGACGGCACGATGTCCAGGTTCCGTACCGAGCCATCGGAGATTTCCAGGTCCAGCCGCTGGTCGCCGGTGTAGGAATAATCGAACGAGTATGTCAGGGCGTGAGTGCCCTCCGCCTGCAGCGAATAGTTTTTCTCCGCGGACTCGAAGACTTCCTCCAGCTGTTTGGTGGCATCCTCGTCCCCCTCCTGCCTGGACAGGGCTTCTCGCGCCTGATCGGCGTTGTCGTCCTGTGCCAGCGCCAGCATCGGCTGGCCGGCGGCGGAAAAGATGATCAAACCTCGCACTACCCAACGCTTCATCCGAGTTCCCTTTTATTCTTGGAATAGGTCTGGCTGACGGGCCCCGCTCCCGCAATCAGTTGCGGCGGTAATAGAGTTGTTTGCGGGTGTTCTCGACCGTGCCGTCAGGATTGTTCTTCTGTTGTTCCAGCAGATTGTTGATGCGACGTTCGGTCGCCTCGTAAAAATCAGGAATGGTGTCCATCGCCAACAGCGTCATCGTCTGGTCGTCGACAAAACGCATGTCCTCGTCGCTCAGCTGAAGCACATCGAGCGGCTTCTCTTCGCCGGGAAACACGATGAACAGGACGTTGTCGTCCCACTTTTCCTCAAACTGAACCAGCGGAAAGGAAATGTTGCCGATGGACGGATCCGCCAGGAAAACCCGATCGTCGCGGATCGCGCGCAGCACCACGAAATGCTTGAAGCCGGCATGATGAATGGGAACGATGGCCGGATGATCCAGCTCCCGGAGGTCTTCGACGTTGGCGCGGAACCCCCCTGAGGGATAACCCAGCGCGGTGACCAGCCGTTTCATGTCGAGCATGGAGAAGGCGCGGCGCTGCACGATCCGTTCGCTCTCGCCGTAGTGGAGCAGCCCCTCCATTACCTGGCGCTCGTTCAGGTTGCGCCCCAGGTAATAGCGCAGCACCGTGGTCAGCGCGGCCGAACCGCAACTGTAGTCGTAGGCCTGGCGCACGATATGGCGATAGCGCTGTTCGACCAGAGGCGCCACGGTGAACTCGCTACGCAGGGTCTGTGGCGAGGCGTCGTAATCCTGTTCGATCACGATGTCCCGTGGGCCGAAGGGTTCCACGTCGGTAGCTTCCCGGACCATCGCGAATGTCAGCAAGGACCCGGCCAGGACCAGCATCATGGCAATATCGCTTCCCTGTTAAATGGGCACAGGTCTTCTGGAGCACATTGGATTGTCTGATTAGCGGTCGGTGCGCTCTGCGCGGCGGTCGTTATCATTGCTGTGCGCGTGCCTGGCGTTACATCTTGTAACGGGAAGATACCGAATCGATACCGCGCTTAAAGATAACTGTGCCTCATTCGGTAGAGCCGGATCGGCTTGCGGGCACCGCTTTTGCGAGCCAGTTCACGCCGTGGAATGACAGGCGAACGAAAGCCGCCAGAGACAGTGGCTGATCATTGCAGAGAGGGAAAAGCGGAAATCGGGAAGGAAATCCGGGCACCCGCCGGCCGGCGGGTGCCCGTAACAGGCCGGTTTACAGCAGCAGATGACGCAGGTCTTCCAGACCCGCCCGCAGCGTGTTGGTGAACCGGGCCGCGTCAGCGCCGTTGATCGCACGATGGTCGTACGACAGCGACAGCGGCAGCATCAGCCGCGGCTGGAAGGCGGAGCCGTCCCAGACCGGGGCCATCTTGGACTTGGAAACACCCAGGATTGCCACTTCCGGCGTGTTGACGATCGGCGTGAACGCCGTGCCGCCAATGCCGCCGAGGCTGGTGATGGTGAAGCAGGCACCCTGCATGTCCTTGGGGCCCAGCTTCTTGTCGCGCGCTTTCTGGGCCATGACCTGGCACTCTTCCGCCAGCTCCCACAGGCCCTTCTGGTCGACGTTGCGAATCACCGGAACCACCAGGCCATCCGGCGTATCCACGGCGATGCCGATGTGGATGTAGCGCTTCTGGATGACTTCCTTCTTCTCCATGTCCAGGGACACGTTGAAGTTCGGGTGCTCGGCCAGTGCCTTGGCGCAGATCTTCAGCAGGAACGCCATGGGCGTCAGCTTCACGCCGCGCTTCTCACCTTCGGCTTTCTTCGACTTGCGGAAGTCCTCCATCTCGGTGATGTCGGCTTCCTCAAACTGGGTCACGTGCGGCACGTTGAGCCAGCTGCGCTGCATGCTGTCCGCCGTCAGCTTCATCAGGCGGCTCATGCTCTGGCGCTCGATCTCACCGAACTGGCTGAAGTCCGGCAGTTTCACCGCCGGCAAGCCCGCCCCGGCAGGCGATGCATCCTGCTGCACCTTGGCCAGAGCCTGCTTGATGTACTTCTCGACGTCCTCTTTGAGGATGCGGTTCTTGGGACCACTGCCCTGGATGCGGCCCAGGTCGGCGCCCAGTTCACGCGCCAGACGGCGCACCGCCGGGCCAGCATGAACCTTCTTGCCCGACTTGGCGGCCGGCTCAGCCGCAGCCGTCGGTTGGCTGGCCGGCGCCGATTCGGACTTGGCCGGGGCAGCCGGCCTGGATTCCGGCTGGGCCGCCGGAGCCGGTGCGGCAGCGCCGCCGCTGGTCTCGATCTGGCCAACCACGTCGCCTTCGCTGATGCGATCACCAACGCTGACGCTGATGGCCTTGACTTTACCCGCGGCCGGAGCCGGCAGTTCGACGGAGGCCTTGTCGGATTCGACCACCAGGATCGGGTCTTCCTCGGCCACGTCGTCGCCTGCCGCGACGCTGATCTCGATGACTTCCACCGAGTCGGCACCACCCAGGTCAGGCACCACGATGTCTTCGCTGCCACCGCCGGACGCAGCAGGCGCAGACGCCGCCGGTGCTTCGGCCGGTTTCTCGGCAGCCGGAGCGGACTCGGCCGCCGCCGGCGCGGATCCGCCCGCGGTTTCGATCTGGCCGATCACGTCGCCTTCGCTGATGCTGTCACCCACGCTCACGGACAGCGCCTTGAGGGTGCCGCCCGCCGGCGCCGGCAGTTCCACCGATGCCTTGTCGGACTCGACCACCAGGATGGCGTCCTCCGCCTCCAGGCTGTCACCGACCTTCGCGCTGATTTCGATGACTTCAACGGAATCGGCACCGCCCAGGTCCGGCACGACGATGTCTTCGACACCGCCGCCCGAGCTTTGGGCCGGCGCTTCTTCCTGAGCCGGAGCCGGCTCGGCTTCAGCCTTGGCCGGGGCGTCCTCTTCAGCGGCGCTGTCGGCGGATTCGCCCTCGCCCGCTTCGATCTGGCCAACCACGTCACCCTCGCTGAGGCTGTCACCGACGCTGACGTTCAGCGCGGTAATCTTGCCGCCCTTGGGCGCCGGCAGCTCGACGCTGGCCTTGTCCGATTCCAGGACCAGGATGGGATCCTCTTCGGCCACGGTATCGCCCACTTTGACGCTGATCTCGATGACTTCGACCGATTCCGAACCACCCAGGTCGGGAACACGAATATCTTCTGCCATGATGCTGTGTCTCCTTGCCGGTTTACTTCAGAACGGGATCGGTCGCGTCGGCATCGATGCCGAATTCGCGGATGGCATCCTCGACCACTTCAGGCTTGATCTTGCCCTGGCGTGCCAGGGAGCCCAGTGCGGCAACCACGACGTGGCCACGGTCGACTTCGAAGTGACGACGCAGCTTCTCGCGGGTGTCACTGCGGCCGAAGCCGTCGGTGCCCAGCACGGTGTAGTCGCCCTTGACCCAGGCGCGAACCTGGTCGGCGTACAGGCGCATGTAGTCGGTGGATGCGATCACCGGCGCATCGGAGTCGCCCAGCACTTCCTCGATATACGGCGTACGCGGACGGGACGCCGGATGCAGGCGGTTCCAGCGGTCGATGTGACGGCCGTCGCGCGCCAGCTCGTTGAAGCTGGTGACGCTGTAGACGTCGGAGGCCACGTCGTACTTCTCCGCCAGGATCTTGCCGGCTTCACGCACCTCATTGAGGATGGTGCCGCTGCCCATCAGGCGTACAGAGTGCTTGGCTTTCTTGCCGCCGTTCTCTTCCAGCTTGTAGATACCCCGGATGATGCCGTCTTCCACGCCTTCCGGCATGGCCGGGTGCGCGTAGTTCTCGTTCATCAGGGTGATGTAGTAGTACACGTCCTCGTTGTCGCCGTACATGCGCTGCATGCCGTGGCGCACGATGACCGCGATTTCGTAGGCGAACGTCGGGTCGTAGGACACGCAGTTCGGCACGGTGGCGGACAGCACGTGGCTGTGGCCGTCCTGGTGCTGCAGGCCTTCGCCGTTCAGCGTGGTCCGGCCGGCGGTACCGCCCAGCAGGAAGCCGCGGGAACGCATGTCACCAGCGGCCCAGCACAGGTCGCCGACACGCTGGAAACCGAACATCGAGTAGAAGATGTAGAACGGGATCAGCGGGTAGTCGTTGGTGCTGTAGGACGTCGCGGCGGCAATCCAGGCGGACATGGCACCGGCTTCGTTGATGCCTTCCTGCAGGATCTGGCCCTTGCGGTCCTCACGGTAGTACATGATCTGGTTACGGTCGTTGGGCGTGTACTTCTGCCCCTCGGCCGTGTACAGCCCGACCTGGCGGAACATGCCGTCCATACCGAAAGTACGGGCTTCGTCCGGCACGATCGGCACCACTCGGGAACCAATCTGCTTGTCTTTGATCAGCGTGCCCAGCATGCGCACGAACGCCATCGTCGTGGACAGTTCGCGGTCGCCACTGGATTCCAGCTGCGCCTTGAAGTTCTCCAGCGGCGGGATAGTCAGCGGCTGACTCTCGGTGCGACGACGCGGCAGGCTGCCGCCCAGTTTGTCGCGCATCTTCTTCATGTACTGCATTTCCGGGGAATCCGGCGCCGGACGGTAGTACGGCATGCCTTCGATTTCGTCGTCGGAAATGGGCACACCGAAGCGGTCACGGAATTCCTTGATGGTTTCCATGCTCAGCTTCTTCTGCTGGTGCGCGGTGTTCTGCGCCTGGCCCTGTTCGCCGAAGCCGTAGCCCTTGATGGTGTGGGCCAGGATCACGGTCGGGCCACCCTTATGGTTGACCGCTTCGTGATAAGCCGCGTAGACCTTGTACGGGTCGTGGCCGCCGCGGTTCAGGGCGTAGATGTCGTCGTCGGACATGTGCTCGACGCGCTTGAGCAGCTCCGGATCGCGACCGAAGAAGTTCTGGCGCACGTAGCCACCGCCGTTGGACTTGAAGTTCTGCATCTCGCCATCGACGGCTTCGTCCATGACCTTCTGCATACGGCCATCGTCGTCCTGTTCGAACAACGGATCCCACAGGCGGCCCCAGACAACCTTGAGCACGTTCCAGTTGGCGCCACGGAAGATGCCTTCCAGCTCCTGGATGATCTTGCCGTTACCGCGCACCGGGCCATCCAGGCGCTGCAGGTTGCAGTTGACCACGAAAATGAGGTTGTCGAGCTTCTCTCGACCGGCCAGACCGATGGCACCCAGCGTTTCCGGCTCGTCGCACTCACCGTCACCGATGAAGCACCATACCTTGCGGTCCGCGCCCTGCGTCTGCTCGCGATTCTGCAGGTACTTCATCACGTGCGCCTGGTAGATCGCCTGGATCGGGCCCAGACCCATGGACACGGTCGGGAACTGCCAGTAATCCGGCATCAGCCAGGGGTGCGGATAGGAAGACAGGCCGTTGCCGTCCACCTCGTTACGGAAGTTGTCCAGCTGCTCTTCGCTCAGTCGGCCTTCCAGGTAGGAACGCGCGTAGATGCCCGGCGAGATATGGCCCTGGAAGTACACCAGGTCGCCTTCGCGGGTTTCATCGCCGGCGTGGAAGAAGTAGTTGTAGCCCACATCCATCAGAGTGGCGATGGATGAGAAAGAGTGGATATGGCCACCCAGCTCGCCCGGACGCTTGTTGGCCCGGATAACCGTGGCCAGGGCGTTCCAGCGGATCAGGGAGCGGATACGACGCTCCATGAACAGGTCACCCGGCATACGCGCTTCGCGACTGGCGGGGATCGTGTTGCGGTACGGCGTGTTGACGCTGTACGGCAGCATCGTACCTTCCCGGCTGGCACGCTCGCCCAGACGCTCAAGCAGAAATGCTGCCCGGTCAAGCCCTTCCTCACTCAGTACGGATTCGAGGGATTCAATCCATTCCCCGGTTTCCGTCGGATCTTCATCATGCAACATTCAATATCTCCTCGTGCGGAAGCTGGGCGCGACCCGGCTTGGTGAATGACTGGTCGTTACGGAGCGAACCTGTTCATAATGGCGGGAACCACTACCATCGGAGGGAACCACTACCGATCAGGGTTGGCGTAAGCCAGGCGACCTTATACCAGAACGCGGCCCTGTTAAGTCCTACGACTTTTGTAGTAATTAATAAATCAATGTATATTTGAGGCGCTCTATAATAGGGTTTTTTTGCTATTATTTACAACAAAAGAGCTTGATCCAGATGGTCATGACAACAACAGTCGAGCCCGGTCAGCGCACCTTCATCAGCGCCAAAACCTTATCACCACAAGCCCCAACGGCGCTCATTAGCCGGGAAAAATTCAATGACGTGCTGCATGAAACGAATAGCGTAGGCCTGCTTCTCGTACAGGCGCCGGCCGGCTACGGCAAAACCACCACCCTGGCCGAACGGTTGGCAGCGCTCCAGGCCGACAGCGCCTGGTTCCGTCTTGATGCGCCCGACAACGACCCTACCCTGTTCGCCGCCTACCTGGCACACGCCCTGGAAGAAGCGCGACCGGGCACCTGTCCGCAAACCGTAAAGACGCTCTCGGACACAGGCTTCGATAACCTGCAGGCGTTCCTGACCCACCTGCTGGCCGAGATGCCGCTCGAGGCAGACCCTCTCTATCTAGTCCTCGACGATTACCACTTGATGACATCGCCCGAGATCCACGATGCCATCCGTTTCCTGCTGCGTCACCAGCCCGGCTACCTGGTGCTGGTACTGCTGACCCGCACCGCGCCGCCGATCGGCGTGGCGCAGTTACGCATGCAGGGACGCATGCTGGAAATCACCGCCCGCGATCTGGGCTTCGACGCCGACGAAGCCCAGCACTATTTCGAAAGCCGGCTGCGCTACGAGGTCTCCCGCGAGAGCATCGAGCGCGCCGTACGACGGGTGGAGGGCTGGATTTCCGCCCTGCAACTGGTGGCCGCGCACGCCCACACCAGCGTCGAATTCAACACCATGGTGGAGCAATTTGAGGACGGCAACCAGTTCATCTTCGACTATTTCGACGAACTCATCGGCCGCCAGCTGGATACCGATGCCCTGGGCTTCCTGTTACGCACCAGCATCCTGGACCGGTTCAACGCGTTCCTGGCCATGCGCGTGGCCGGCCACAGCGACGGCCAGGCCCTGCTCAACCAGCTGATCAGTCGCGGCTATTTCGTCATGGCACTGGACAGCAGCGGCCTCTGGTTCCGCTACCACCCACTGTTCAGCGCCTACCTGCGCCACCTGCTGGCCTGCTCGGCCCAGGAAAACCCTCGCAGCCTGCACCAGAAAGCCTGTGATGCCTGGCGCGAGATGGGCAGCCCCGAGGACGCCGCCCGCCACGCCGTGAAGGCCCAGGACCCGGAACGCATCGTCAGTCTGCTCAAGCAACACGGCCGCTCCTTCTTTACAGAGGGGCTGTTCACCCTGCTGCAACAGTGCCTGGACGCCCTGTCTCCGGCGAGTATCGCCGACGAGCCCATGCTCACCCTGCTGCGCGCCTGGGTGGCACAGAGTCAGTACAAGTCGGACGAGGT
Source organism: Marinobacter sp. JSM 1782161 (assembly GCF_011421605.1). Classification (NCBI taxonomy): domain Bacteria; kingdom Pseudomonadati; phylum Pseudomonadota; class Gammaproteobacteria; order Pseudomonadales; family Marinobacteraceae; genus Marinobacter; species Marinobacter sp. JSM 1782161. The sequence goes on along the minus strand of NZ_WSSA01000002.1, from coordinate 268,975 downwards.
GGAGCAGTGGCTGGCCGCGGCGGAAGCCAAGCTCAAGGAGCATCTGAGCGAGGACGACCTGCGTTCGGTGCAATGCGAATTCAGTGCCGTGCGCGCCCAGGTGGCGATGAACTTCGGCGACTCACACACCGCGTTGGGGCTGGCCACCGACGCCCTGGAGCAGGAGGCCCGCTTCCTGCCCACGTCCAAGGTGGCCGCCGCGTCGGTGATGGGCGAAGCCCTGTTCGTCGAAGGCCACCTCAAGGAAGCCCTGGCGCGAATGCAGGAAACCGAAACCCTGGCGCGCGCCCACGGCGCCCACCAGAACGTGATCTGGGCCTTGTGCCAGCAGTCGGAAATCAGCGTTGCCATGGGCCTGCTGCAGAAAGCCTATAACGTCCAGGAGCGCGCGTTCCAGTATGCTGAAGAGCATCACCTGCACCACCTCCCGATTCTGGAATTCCTGTTCCGCATCCGCAGCCAGGTCATGTGGGAATGGCATCATCTTGAGAACGCCGAGCGCTGCGCCCTGCAGGGCATCGAGATCCTCGAAGCCCAGGGCGAGCGCTGGCACCTGCAGAGCTACACCACCCTGGCCAAGGTGGCCCAGGCCCGCGGGCGCCAGACCCTGTGCGCCGACTACGTGCAGAAGATCCAGAAGATGCTGGCCTCCGGCGAATACCACATCGACTGGGTCGCCAACTCGCACGCCACCATGCTCTCTTTCTGGGATGCGGTGCGGGACCGCGATGCCATCCAGCGCTGGCTGACGGCGGCGCCGGAGTACACCATCGACGACGCCACCAACCACTTCCTGCAATGCAATGCCCGCAACTGGGCGCGCGCCTACCTCAGCCTGGAGCAGCCGGAGAAGGCCCGCCCGATTCTCGAGGGATTGCAGCAGGTGGCCGAGCGCACCGGCCTGCAGACCGACCTCAACCGCAACCACATCGCGCTGTCGCATCTCTACTGGCAACTGGAGAACCGCGAGCAGGCCCTGCACCACATGCGCGAGGCCCTGACCCTGGCCAGCACCACCGGCGCCGTGGGCAGCTTCCTGCGCCTGGGCAAGGTGCTGATCAATGTCCTCAAGGGCCTGATCAGCGACCAGTTGATCGACGGTATGGAACTGCAGCGGGCGGAGCGTCTGATCCAGCTTTCCCAGCAGCAGCGTGATTTCAGCCGGGCCATCCGCATCACCCTGGACGAAGCCATCATCCAGGACATCATCGACCGTCCGGACGTGCCCGAACTGATCCGCACCTCGCCGCTGACCCGGCGTGAGTGGCAGATTCTCAGCCTGATCCACGCGGGCCTGTCCAACGACCAGATTGCCGAGCATCTGAAAGTGGCGGCGACCACCGTCAAGACGCACATCCGTAGCCTCTATCAGAAACAGAACATCACGCACCGCTCGGAAGCCATCGAACTGGCCCGCGACCTGCTCAGCAAAATACAGGGGGAGTGATGCGAAAGGCGACGGGCTCCGGGGCGCCGGCCCGCCCAACGCCGGGAAGCTCCTCCGCCCCTCTCCTCCCCCGGACTACGCCACCATAATTGCCGCCGGGAGGATGCCCGGGTCAGCACAAGCGCGCACCATAAAGCGATGACAAGAACAAGGGACTCCTTCCCCCCAACCGACTTTGTAGTGAGTGAGGCATGACAAGAACCGATTCCGACTGGTGGCGCGGCGCCGTCATCTACCAGGTCTATCCACGCAGCTTCTTCGATTCCAACGGCGACGGTATCGGCGACCTGCCGGGCGTAACCGCCAAACTGGATTACATCGCCGACCTGAACGTGGACGCCATCTGGCTGTCCCCTTTCTTCACCTCCCCGATGAAAGATTTCGGCTATGACGTGTCCGACTACCGTGGCGTGGATCCTATCTTCGGGACACTGGACGACCTGGACAAGCTGATCACCGAAGCGCACCAGCGCGGCCTGAAAATCATGATCGACCAAGTGCTCAGCCATTCCTCCGACCAGCATGCCTGGTTCAAGGAAAGCCGAGCCAGCCGCGACAATCCCAAGGCGGACTGGTACGTCTGGGCGGACGCCCGCGAGGACGGCACGCCGCCCAACAACTGGCTGTCCGTCTTCGGCGGCTCCGCCTGGGCCTGGGACAGCCGTCGCCGCCAGTACTACCTGCACAACTTCCTGGCCAGCCAGCCGGACCTGAACTTCCATAACCCGGAGCTGCAGGACCAGATGCTCGAGGAAGTGCGCTTCTGGCTGGAGCGCGGCGTGGACGGGTTCCGCCTGGACGCCATTAACTTCTGCTTCCACGATCCCGAGCTGCGTGACAACCCACCCAGTCAGGCGGTTCAGGAAGCCTCTATCGGCGTGCGCAAGGAAAACCCCTACGCCTACCAGTACCACAAGTACGACAAGACACAGCCGGAGAACCTCGTGCTCCTGCAGCGTCTGCGCGCGCTGCTCGACGAGTATCCGGGCACGACCACGGTCGGCGAGATCGGTGATGACAATTCACTGCAGACCATGGCGGATTACACCGGCAACGGCGACAAGCTGCACATGGCCTACTCGTTCGACCTGCTCACCGAGCAGACCGGCGCCGATTTTATCCGCCACACGGTGGAGACCATCGAATCCAACCTGACCGACGGCTGGCCCTGCTGGGCGATCGGTAACCACGATGTGGCCCGCGTCGCCAGCCGCTGGCGCGCCCAATCGCCGGAGCAGCTCAAGCTGTTCATGATCGCCCTGCTGACCCTGCGTGGCAGCGTCTGCCTGTACCAGGGCGAGGAGCTGGGGCTGACCGAAGCCGAGCTGGCGTTCGAGGATCTGGTGGATCCCTACGGCATCAGTTTCTGGCCGGAGTACAAGGGCCGCGATGGCTGCCGCACGCCCATGCCCTGGCAGCACGATGCGGACCAGGCGGGCTTCTCGTCCGGCAAGCCCTGGCTTCCGGTGGCCGCGGATCACAAGGCGGCCGCCATTGACGTCCAGGGCGCGGCTCCGGACTCGGTGCTCAACGCCTACCGGGCCTTCCTGGGCTGGCGCCGTGAGCAGGACGTGTTGCTGACCGGCGCCATCGAATTCCACGACAGCCCGGCCGACACCCTGCTGTTCAGCCGCCGCGACGGCGACCGGCACCTGCTGGTCGCGCTGAACTTCGGCAGCGAAAGCGTCACACTGGATTTGCCGGCCTCCGCACAGCCGATCACCGGCGCGCCGGATTGCCTGAAAGGCGAATGGCAGGGAACCCAGGTGAGCCTGCCGGCTTATGGCGCCGGTGTCGCCGAAGTATAAGCTGCACGGTACCGGGGCCTAGCGCCCCGGACGAATCGAGACCGACAATAAAGAATCAGGACTATGGCAAGCGTCACTCTCAGAAACGTCTATAAGCGCTTCGGCGATGCCGAAGTCACCCGCAACGTGAACCTGGACATTCAGGACGGCGAGTTCGTGGTGTTCGTGGGCCCGTCGGGCTGCGGCAAGTCCACCCTGTTGCGCATGATCGCAGGCCTTGAGGACATCTCCGACGGCGAGCTGTTCATCGGCAACGAAAGGGTCAACGACAAGCCGCCCAAGGATCGTGAAGTGGGCATGGTGTTCCAGTCCTACGCCCTCTACCCGCACATGGACGTGGCCGAGAACATGGCTTTCGGGCTCAAGCTGGCCAGCGTGAAAAAGGATGAGATCGACCGCCGCGTACAGGACGCCGCCCGCCTGCTGCAACTGGACAACCTGCTGGAGCGCAAACCCAAGGATCTGTCCGGCGGCCAGCGCCAGCGCGTGGCCATTGGCCGCACCATCGTGCGCGAGCCCGCGGTGTTCCTGTTCGACGAGCCGCTGTCCAACCTGGACGCCTCCCTGCGTGTGCAGATGCGCATCGAGATTTCCAGCCTGCACAAACGCCTGGGTGCCACCATGATCTACGTGACCCACGACCAGGTGGAAGCCATGACCATGGCGGACAAGATCGTCGCCCTCGACGGCGGCGCCATCGCCCAGGTGGGCAAACCGCTGGAACTGTACCACTATCCGGCCAACCGCTTTGTGGCGGGCTTCATCGGCTCCCCCAAAATGAACTTCATCGACTGCGATGTGGCCGACGCCAGCAGCCAGGAAGTAACCGTGAACCTGCCGGGCGCCACGCAGATGACGCTACCCATTAACGGCGGCGAACTTTCCGCCGGGGAAACGGTCACATTGGGCATTCGCCCGGAGCACTTTTCCGCACAGGAAGACAGTGCCATGTCCATTCAGGGAACCGTCAACGTGGTCGAGCGGCTCGGCTACCAGACCCTGGTCCACCTGAACGTCGAAGGCATTGACGGCATCATCACCATGCGCACCGAGGGGACCAACCCCGTGCAGGAAGGCGATCCCGTCACCATCGGTATCAAGCCGGAGATGTGCCACCTGTTCCGTCAGGACGGCGCGGCTTGTCCACGGCTCTTCCACGAGCCGTGTGTCGATCTCTGATCGACGATCTCCTCACACTCTTTTTGACCATTTGTCACGTTATCGCCCGCCTCGCCGCGGGCTTTTTTTTTGCCTGCTCCCCCGGTACCTCCCCCACAACATGTGGCCGAAGCTTAAGCTCCGGAGGGCCCTCGAAGCCAAGATGCCCTTTCTTCACCTAAAACCAACGAGGAAATGCGATTCCGCCGAGGCGTCCATACTCTGGCCAAAGACAGGTCTTGGACGCTCCTGCTCGCACTAGCCGGCCATGGATCGCGGCGTATTGTGGCGGAGGCCTGGGTCTGCATGAGCGTCTTGCCGGAGCAAGTCGTCTTCCAGTCCAATCCTGGAAAAGACTCGTTAGCGCCATGCCCAGGACATCCCACTCGAGCCAGGGAAGCGAAGGAACACCCTCGCCTACGCTGCTATTAACGGCCATCCCTGGCCGTAATAGCGACCGGCACGTCCCTGTGCCTCCTTCGGCGAGAATGTTCCTTCGCTTCCTTCAAGCCTCAGAGGTGGTCGCCTTTGTGCCTGGCACTTCAGGTTGGGATCGAAGCCCTCCGAAGCTTAAACTTCGGCGACATGTTGTGCGGGAACGCGTGGGGCCAAAACGCAAAAAGCCCCGGAACAGCCTGTATCCGGGGTCGCGTAGGAGGAGGAGCAAAGGTGGAAGACGCAACAACGTCCGCGCAAGCAGGCGGACGGGCCACCAGGCAGCCCGCCCGCGGGGATCGCTAGCCCTTGACGCCACCGGCGGTGAGCCCGCCGACGATCCATTTCTGGCAATACAGGAAGATCAACGTGATCGGCAGCCCCGACAGCACCGCCGCGGCGGCGAAGTCGCCCCACAGGTAGTTCTGTTCGTACAGGTACTGCTGAGCCCCGACCGCCAGCGTGAGCTTGTCGGTGTCCACCAGCAGGATCGAGGCCATCGGGTATTCCATGATGGTCATGATGAACGCCAGGATGAACACCACCATCAGGATCGGCACCGACAGCGGCAGCAGGATGTAGCGGAACGCCTGCCAGGTGGTGGCACCGTCGACGATGGCCGCCTCCTCCAGGGACCGGTCGATGGAATCGAAGTAGCCCTTGATCGTCCAGATGTGCAGCGCCATACCGCCCAGCGACGCCACGATCACCGCGCCGTGGGTATTCAGCCCCAGCCAGCTGACGTGGTTGCCGATTTCATCAAACAGCGCGTACAGCGCCACCAGCGACAACACCGGCGGGAACATCTGGAAAATCAGCATCGATTTCAGGACAAAGCCCTTGCCGGCGAAACGCATCCGCGCGAAGGCATAGGCGGCCGTGGTGGACAGCGCCAGGATCAGCACGGACGAGATCACCGCCACCTTGATGGAGTTCCACAGCCACAGCAGCACCGGGAACGGCGGCTGGGTCACGTTACCCGCCGCGTCGGTGTACGGGATGCCCAGCGCCAGGGACCAGTGTTCCAGCGAGGGCGTTTCCGGCAGCAGACTGCCGGTGGCAAAGTTACCGCTGCGGAAGGAGATGGAAATCACCATCAGCAGCGGGAACAGGATCAGTGCGATAAAGCACAGCAAGCCCAGGTGTGAGGCCAGCACCCGGTATTTCGTCGAACGCGGTTCTACCATCGCCATAGCCGCCTCCTAGACCTTGACTTTGGACAGTTTGAGGTTGATCAGGGACAACGCCCCCACCACCAGGAAGATGACCGTCGCGATCGCCGCCGCCAGACCAAAGTTCTGGCCGGAATCCTGGAAGGCAATGCGGTAGGTGTAGCTCACCAGCAGGTCGGTCGTGCCCGCCGGGGTGCTGGCGCCGATGATGTCGGGCGCGCCGCCGGTCAACAGGGCAATCAATACGAAGTTGTTGAAGTTGAAGGCGAAGCTGGCGATCAGCAACGGCGCCAGGGGCTTGAGGATCAACGGGAACGTGATGTTCATCAGGTTGTTGATCGGGCCCGCGCCGTCCATGGCCGAAGCCTCATACAGGTCCCGCGGGATCGCCTGCAGCAGCCCCATGCACAGCAGCATCATGTAGGGGTAACCGAGCCAGGTGTTGACGATCAGAATCATCGTCCGCGCCATGGCCGGGTCGCTGAACCAGTCCGGGCGCAGGCCAAACAGGTTCTCAAGCACCAGGTTGATCTCACCGAAGTTCTGGTTGAACAGGCCCTTGAAAACGAGAATCGAGATAAACGCCGGCACCGCGTATGGCAGGATCAGCATGGTGCGGTAGAAGCCTTTGGCGCGGATCTGGTCCCACTGCAGCAGGTTGGCCAGCAGCAGCCCCAGCACCAGCGTGAAGACCACCGTGCCCACCGAGAACAGCAGCGTCCAGATGAAAATCTGCACGAACGGGCCGCTGATCGACGGATCGGTGATGACCTTCAGGTAGTTGTCCCAGCCGGTGTTGACGGTCCAGCCCGGCACCAGTCGCTCGCCCTCGGCAGTCTCGTAGAAACCGGCGTCGTTATTGGGGAAATAGACCTCCCCGGTGCGAGTGTTGGTCAGGGTGTCGTTGCCGCTCTTCTCGTACAGCGGCTGGATCGCCGCGAACGCGCGCAGGCTCGCCATGGTGAGCTCGCGCCCGTCCTCCAGCGTCAGGCTCAGGGATTTGAGTGCGTCCCGCTGCTGAATGATGTCGCGAATCTGCAGCGGCTCGCCGGCCGGCGCCACGCCTGGCTCGACGCCCACGGTGGTTTCGCCGTCCAGTTGGAAAGGCGCGGAACGCAGGGTCCGGTCCTGCCCTTCCAGCACCATCACATAGCCCTCACCGGTCTGATACAACTCGTAGGGATAGCGCGCCGACTCGGACTGGTAGGAGCGGCCCAGCAGGTTTTCCTGCACCCGCTCGAAGCTCAGCAGGTTGCTGGCACTGTAGTTGGTGAAGCCGATGCCTACGGTGTAGAGCAGCGGGAACACAACGAAAACCGCCATGCCGGCCACCGCCGGGTAAATATAGCGATGGGCGTACATGCGGCGGTTGACGAAGACAAAGACCGCCGAGGCGGTCAGCACCAGGAACAGCATCGCGAACACGAATTCGCGCTGGGCGTAGAGGGCAAAGATCAGGTAGAGCGCCATGCCGACCACGACGGCCAGGACTCCCCACTTAAGAATATTTCGGCTCATGAAAGGTCTGTTGGCTGTGCGCGGGTAGGACAGCGTGTCACTTAGCATTGTAGTCAGCCCCGTCGATTGTCGCCTGCGGGTCGTTCACGCACGACCGCATCCGGCAGCGGCCGAAGCCGCCGCCGGTCAGAGGCTTTTTATCGGGTGATTCGGTTGGCCGCGGTATCCAGGGCTTCCTGGACGCTCTGACGGCCGGAGGTGATGTTCTGCAGGGCCGGTGCCATGGACGACCAGAAGGCACCCATGGCCGGCACGCTCGGCATCGGCTCGCCCAGCTCGGCGTTCTCGAAAGTCGCCTTGATGTGCGGGTTGCCGGCGGACAGCTCGTCCATCAGTTCCTTGTTGGCGACAGCACCCAGAGGCACGTCGTCGTCCACCATCTTCAGACCCTTGACGGACAGCGCGTAGTTCTCCAGGAACTCCACGGCCAGGTCCTTGTTGGGGCTGGCACTGTTCAGGGTTGCCGCCATGACACCCACCATCGGCTTGGGTGTTTCACCGTTGATGGTCGGCAGCGTGGTCACGCCGAAGTCGATGCCGCTTTTCTTCAGGTTGGCCCAGGCCCAGGGACCGTTGATCATCATCGCCAGTTCGCCCTTGTTGAACTGGGCATCCATGGCGCCATAGTCCGCACCGCGTGGCATCACGCCCTGCTCGATCAGGTCGGCCAGTACCTGCGCGCCGGCCACAGCGCCATCGGTATTCACGCCGGTGTCGCCGACGTCATAGCCGTTGGCGGTTTCCTTGAAGATGTAACCGCCGTCGGCGGCCAGGAGCGGCCAGGTGAAGTAGGTGTTGTTGTAATCCCAGAGGATGGCCTTCTTGCCCTGTTCGGCGAGCTTCTTGTCCAGCGCGGGGATTTCCTCGAAGGTCTTCGGCGGCTCGGGCACCAGATCCTTGTTGTAGATCAGGCCGATGGACTCCACGGCCATGGGATAGCCGTACACCTTGCCGTCGACGGTCACCGCATCCCAGGTGAAGTCGTAGTTGGCGTCGCGAGTGGACTGGGAGGGGTTGAGCTCGGCGATCAGGCCGCTTTGCGCCCATTCGCCGAAGCGGTCGTGGGCCCAGATGAAAATGTCGGGACCGTTGCCGGTAGCAGCGGCCTGCTGGAACTTGTCGGTCGCGCTGTCGGGATGAGCGACCTCGACGGGAATGCCGGTTTCTTCGGCGAACCAGTCGCCCACTTGCTGCAGGCCGTTATAGCCCTTGTCACCGTTGATCCAGACGACCAGTTTTCCTTCTTCGATCTCCGCTTGGGCCGGAGAGACAACACCCATTGTCGCGAGCATGGAGACAGCCAGGGTGCTGCGGATAAAGTTTCGGCGATTCATTGTGTCAGTACCTCTTCTGTTCTCTGCCTTATTGTTTTTGTCCGGTGACACCGGAAGGGCATCGGCACCGGATACTTAATGTTTGTATTTATTCCGATCATCGTCATCGTCCGTAAAAACCGCAATGCGGGCATCAGCCCTGATTTTAATCGCCGAGGCGTAGAACGGGGGAGTAGGGGGCGTAGTCGTTTCCGTCTACCCAAGCGGCTTCGGCTTTGCTTACATGCAGCGTTATAACAAGCGGCGGCAGCCTTTCCCGCCCAACAACAACCCACAGCCGGAGTTCCAGATGGCCACGAAACCACTCCCCCTCCTGGCGGCAACCTGCGCGCTATTGACAGGCTGCGCCGGACACGCTGCCAACGGCGCCCTCGACAGCAACGCCCAGCCCAGCGATCAACGCGCGATGCAGTCCGATATCTGCCCCGCCGCGACAAAGCCGGTCAGCATACCGGTCGGCTCCACCTTCCGCGAGGGCGAATGGCTGCGCGACGCCTACTCCGGCGCCAGGGTCCAGGTCAGCGACGGCCAGGTTACCCTCACCCCGGCGCCCAACGCCGAGGGCCTGATCCTCCTGGAAGCCGCCGACCCGCAACCGCAAAGCTTCGAGTGGGCCGGCGCCACGGTCTATTTCGCCATCACCGACCGCTTTGCCAACGGCCGCACGGACAACGACCACGCCTACGGTCGTCACGACGACGGCGAACAGGACATCGGCACCTTTCATGGCGGAGACTTCGCCGGTCTCACCGACCGCCTGGATTACCTGGCCGAGCTGGGCGTGGAGGCCCTGTGGATATCACCGCCGGTGGAACAGATCCACGGTTGGGTCGGTGGCGGGGATCAGGGCGACTTCCGCCACTACGGCTACCACGGCTACTACGCCCTGGATTTCACGCGGCCGGACGCCGCCTTCGGCACGGAGGCAGAGTTCCGGGAACTGGTGGACCAGGCCCATCAGCGCGGCATCCGCGTGGTCATGGACATCGTCATGAATCACCCGGGCTACAGCACCCTGCAGGACATGCAGGATTTCGGTTTCGGCGGCCTGTTCGAGGGCTTCGAAAAATACCTGCCCGAGCGCTGGGGCGACTGGCAGCCGGAATCCTGGGAAAACCTGCACGCCTACCACGCCCTGATCGACTACGATCATCCGGCCTGGTCACGCTGGTGGGGTAAGGACTGGGTTCGTGCCGGCATTGCCGACTATCCGGATGCGCCCAGCGTGACGCTCGATCCGGTCAAGGGTTCCCTGTCCTTCCTGCCGGATTTCCGCACCGATTCGAAGGAACCGGTGGACCTGCCCGCCTTCCTGGCGGAGAAAGACGATAGCCGGGCCCGCAACCTGCCCAATGCGACGGTGCGCGACTACCTGATCCAGTGGCACAGCGACTGGGTGCGCCGCTTCGGCATCGATGGCTTCCGGGTGGACACGGTCAAGCACGTGGAGCCCGAAGCCTGGGCCCAGCTTAAAGTTGCCGCCCAGGCAGCGCTGGACGACTACCGGGCCGACCATCCGGACGCCGTCCTGCCCGCCGAGGATTTCTGGATGGTGGGCGAGGTCTTCCCGCATTCGGTGACCCGCAGCCACTATTACGACAACGGCTTCGACGCGATCATCAACTTTGACCTGCAGGACGACGCCCTGGCCGGCGCCGAGTGCCTGCCGGACATGGACAGCATCTACGCCGACTACAGCGACGCCCTGCACGGTGACACGCCCTTCAACGTGATGAGTTACATTTCCTCCCACGACACGCGGCTGTTCAGCAGCGAGGCCCACCAGGATCCGCAGCTGCAAAAGCGCGTGGCCGCTGCCCTGCTCTTCTCGCCCGGCACGGTGCAGGTCTTCTACGGGGATGAGAGCGGCCGCGCGGACGGGCCCAACGGCTCCGACCCGCACCAGGGTACACGCTCAGACATGAACTGGAACGCGCTTGAAGATCCGCAAACCGCCGCTATCCTGGCGCATTGGCGTCAACTCGGCCAGTTCCGGCAACGGCACCCGGCGATCGGCGCCGGCCGGCACCAGAAGCTGTCCGAGTCGCCCTACACCTTTTCTCGCGTCAGCGACGACGACCGCGTGGTCATCGCCTTCGCGCGACGCTAGCGTGATACCAGAACAACAGGAGTCCTCTTGATGACATCGCCCTACCCCGACCTGATCCTTGGTTTTATGCGCCTGTCGGATTACCCCGAACTGGCCACTTCCAATGCCCTGGCCGACTGGATCGAGGCCCGCCTGGACCAGGGCCTGGACACCTTCGACCACGCCGACATCTACGGCGACACCCAGTGCGAGTCGGCGTTCGGCGAGGCCCTGCGAGCCCGTCCGGCACTGCGCCAGCGCCTGCGGGTCATCACCAAGACTGACATCGTCCACGCCAGGGACGGCGTGGTGAAGCACTATCGTGCCGAGGGTGGCTACGTCGCCAGCGCTATCGACGCTTCCCTGCAACGCCTGGCCATGGAGCAGATCGACACCTTCCTGATCCATCGACCCGACCCGCTGATGGACGCCGCGTCCGTGGCGCGGGCGCTGGAGGACGCGGTGCGGGCCGGCAAGGTCGCGCGTATCGGCGTCTCCAACTTCCTGCCGGAACAGTGGCGCTGGCTGCAGGCCAATACCGAGCTGCCGCTGGTGTGCAACCAGAGCGAACTGTCCCTGCGCGCCAACGCTGCGCTGTCCGACGGCACGCTCGAAGCGCACCTGCGCGACAACCTGCACTGGCTGGCCTGGTCACCGCTGGGCGGCGGCGCCTTGCAGGAAGGCGCGCTGGCCGAAACGCTGAAACGCCTGCAGGAGGACACCGGACTGTCCGCCACCGCACTGGCCGTGGCCTGGCTGCGGATGATTCCGGGCCAGCCGACACCGGTGCTGGGCTCGATGAAGCCGGGTCGCATTGAGGAAGCCCTGGCCGGCCTGAACGCGGAATTGAAACGGACGGACTGGTTTGCGCTGCTGGAAGCGGCGCGGGGACAGGAAGTGCCTTAGGCTGGGCTGGTTGCTGTCAGGGCGACAATCGCCGCTCTCATCGTCTCGCTGGAACGATTGTCTTTCTGCCATAAAAAACGGGGCCTCAGCAAGGCCCCGTTTTTGTTACCGGAACGTACCGGCGATCACACCGCCTTGGCGGCAATGATCTTCTCGTGCCACTCGACCGGGCCGGTCTGGTGCACAGAGCTGCCCTTGGAATCGACGGCAACCGTCACCGGCATGTCTTCCACCTCGAACTCGTAGATGGCTTCCATACCCAGTTCCTCGAAGGCCACCACTTCGGCGTTCTTGATTGCCTTGGACACCAGGTAGGCCGAACCACCCACGGCCATCAGGTAGACGGCACCGAATTCCTTGATGGCGTCAATCGCCACCTGGCCGCGCTCGGCCTTGCCGATCATGCCGGTCAGGCCGGTCTTCTCGAGCATGGTGTGGGTGAACTTGTCCATGCGGGTCGCGGTGGTCGGACCCGCGGGGCCCACCACTTCCTCGCGCACCGGATCGACCGGGCCCACGTAGTAGATGAAGCGGCCCTTCAGATCGACCGGCAGCTCCTCGCCCTTCTCGATCATGTCGACCATCTTCTTGTGGGCCGCGTCACGGCCGGTCAGCATCTTGCCGGACAGCAGGACGGTCTCGCCCGGCTTCCAGTCGCGCACGTCTTCCGGCGTCACCGTGTCCAGGTTGACGCGACGCACGTTGTCGCCCACTTCCCAGGTAATCTCCGGCCAGTCGTCCAGGCTCGGCGGCGTCTGCAGTGACGCGCCGGAGCCGTCCAGCACGAAGTGGGCGTGGCGGGTCGCCGCGCAGTTCGGGATGATCGCCACCGGCTTGTTGGCCGCGTGGGTCGGGTAATCCTTGACCTTCACGTCCAGCACGGTGGTCAGGCCGCCCAGGCCCTGGGCACCGATGCCCAGATCGTTCACCTTGTCGAACAGCTCCAGACGCAGTTCCTCGGAACGATCGGAAGCGCCGCGAGCTTTCAGGTCATGGATATCGATCGGGTCCAGCAGGGATTCCTTGGCCAGCTCCATCGCCTTTTCAGCGGTGCCGCCGATACCGATGCCCAGCATGCCCGGCGGACACCAGCCCGCGCCCATCTGCGGAACCATTTTCAGGACCCAGTCGACCACCGAATCGGACGGATTCAGCATGGCGAACTTGGACTTGGCCTCAGAGCCGCCGCCCTTGGCCGCCACATGCACCTCAACCTTGTCGCCCGGCACCAGCTTGTGGTGAATCACCGCCGGCGTGTTGTCCTTGGTGTTCTGGCGCTTGCCGTCCGGATCCGCCAGGACCGAGGCGCGCAGGACGTTGTCCGGATGGGTATAGGCGCGACGCACGCCTTCGTTGACCATGTCGTCCAGGGACATCTGCGCGTCCCACTGCACGTCCATGCCGACTTCTACAAAGACCGTGACGATGCCGGTGTCCTGACAGATCGGACGCTTGCCCTGGGCGCACATGCGGGAGTTGATCAGGATCTGGGCCATGGCGTCCTTGGCCGCCTGGGATTCTTCCCGCAGGTAGGCCTCGTGGACGGCCTGGATAAAATCCTTCGGGTGATAGTAGGAAATGAACTGCAGCGCATCGGCAACGCTTTCGATCAGGTCGTCCTGGCGAATCACGGTGGTCATATTGGCTCTCATCGGTTGTGGTTTTTTCCGTTTGCCGGTGAGCCGGCGCTGGCGCCCCGGGCAAACGATCAAAAATTGCGCCACATTGTACCCGATCTGACGGGCCGAATCAGCGTGTGGCCTGCTTTGGCTCACGCAGTGACGCGTAAGAGTCCGTTACCGAAAGCGTACAGCTGAATCTGGTTGCAAAAGGGGACCACATACCGCTTTAATGGCCGGACGCGATCGCGCACCCACACCAATACAATGACATGCCGCGATCCGATTCAGACACCCGCAAGGTTTTCGACCACCGGACCATCAACGGAGAGCCCCGTGACCGACTTCATCCAGACCGATATCCAGGACCGCATCCTGCGCGTCAGGATCAACCGCCCCGAGCGCAAGAACGCCCTGAACCACGCCATGTACACCGGTCTTGCCGAAGCCCTGGAGCAGGCCGAAGCCGATCCCACCATCCGCTGCACGCTGCTTACCGGGCACAGCGACTGTTTCACTGCCGGCAACGACCTGTCGGATTTCGCCGAAGGACTGCCCGGCGAATTCGCATCCACCCCGGTCGGGCGCTTCCTGTTCGCCCTGGCGAACGCCGAGAAACCCGTCGTCGCGGCCGTGAATGGGCCCGCCGTGGGCATCGGCACGACCATGCTGTTGCATTGCGACCTGGTCTACGCCGGCCGCAACACCCGCTTCCAGATGCCGTTCGCCAACCTGGGACTTTGCCCCGAGGGCGCTTCCAGTCTGCTGCTGCCCATGTGGCTGGGCCGCGTTCGCGCCGCGGAACTCCTGATGCTGGGCGATGCATTCGACGTGGAGCATGCCGACCGGCTGGGCCTGATCAACCGCATCTGCGACCCGGAACAGACCGAGACGGACGCCCTGCAAGCCTGCCAGCGCCTCGCGGCGCAGCCACCGGCGGCGATCCGCGCCACCAAGGCACTGCTTAACCGGCCCAACAAGGACGATCTCAAGGCCGCGCTGCTCGCCGAGGGCGAGTTGTTCGGCGAGCGCCTGAAATCCGACGAAGCCGCCGAAGCCTTCCGCGCCTTCCAGGAAAAGCGCAAGCCGGATTTCAGCCACTTCGGCTGAAATCACGCCATCCTCGCCCGTCCCGCCTCGCAAGGGGTTTGACCATTCGACAGACGTCAAACCCCGATCTATTTTTCATACAGGTTGACCGCTCCCAATCGACGAACGTCGAAGAATCACACTTTAGAGCGATCAACAGCTTTCGGTGGCTTTCGATATAGTCAGGATGACAAGAAACTGCCGGTGTTGCGCACCGGAGCGCTGACTGGAGCCCGGCTGAATCGTCCGCTCCCTGATTTCAGATCGGTTTCCAGAGAACAGTTTTCAGACGACGCTTTCTCGATAAAAAGGCAACTGTACGACACCGGGGCACCCCGCTCGCGCAGCGCCCACAATAACGATACAACAACAGGAAAAGGTTCCACCCATGTTGAGAAAAACACTAATAAGTCTCGCCGTGGCATCATCCGTTGGACTCACCGGCTGTCTGGATGACGGCTCCTCTGACAAGAACGCGAATCCGGATTATCAGATCAGCAACCCGGATCGCGATGGCAAGACCTGGCCTATTTTCAACCCAATCACCAGTGAATTGCCGATTCCCAACGACTTGATATTCGATTCCGACCAGGGTGATGGAACCTTCGGCGTGAGTGATTCGTCCCCGCCCGTCACCACCGCGCTGAATGAACTGAGTGGCGCATCCACCGTGGCGCCGGCCGTGATCCAGCTCAATGGTCAGGTAGACCCGGCCACCGTAAACGCCGGTACGGTTTTCCTGCTGCAACTGGAATACGCCAGTGGCGATCCGGTTCAGGGCCTGAGCAATGGCGAGCCGCCCACGGTTGCCGGTGCCGCCAACGTTCGGGCTGACGTCGAAACCCTGGACGGCACTTCGGCTATCCGCATCCTGCCCCTTGAGCCACTCGAGCCGCGCAAGCGCTACATCGCCGTGGTAACGAAGGATGTCAAAGATCTCAACGGAGACAGCATTCTCGCCTCGCCCTCCTACGAGAACCTGACCGATGAAACCCAGCCGCTGGGCAACTCCGCCCTGGCGGCGGTGCGGACGTTGATCAACAGCCTCTGGGAACCAAGCATCGAGGGGGCCCTGGGCCTCACGGATGACCAGATCGCACTGAGCTATAGCTTTACAACCTCCAACGACGAGAAGGTGCTGCAGTATATTGCCGAGCCCGGTGCCTGGTTCGCGGATCAGGTAGAGACCTTCGTCAAGGTCTCGGCAGCCAGCTCAGCTGTTGAAGGCGGTGCTTCGTCCTACAGCGACGTGAACACGGCGGTTACCGGTGCGGTCACACTCTTCCCCAACATACCGACGGACGATGGCTCCACGATCGCCGACAAGCTGGCTACGCTGTTTGGCTCTGGCGCTCCATGTGAAGGTGAAACCGGTGAATCCGCCATTGACTGCGCAGGCGTAGCGCTGGCCTCCAACTTCATCAACGTATTGCCCACTCCCGTGACCGGCGTCAACCGGTTCCCCACAGACATCACGCTTTCGGCCACCGGCACACCAGTTGGTCTCGTCTCGGCCCTCGCCGCACAAGTTACGGGATCCGACGGCGTACTCGCCGCTCAGGGAACGGTTGAACTGCCCTACTACCTGGGCACAACGGCAAGCACCGTGGCGACTGACTCCTGGCAGGCCGACAGCGGTATCGCAGCGGGCCTGAACAGCGCCTTTGCGAGCATAGGCCTGTCCCTGCCCCAGGCCGATTCAAGCGTTTCCACCGCGGTCAACTACATCTTCCCGTTCCCAGAGCAAACGGATACCGTCGACGTCCCCGTTTTGGCGCTGTATCCCGCTTCAGGCACGATAAACGGTGTCGTACTCTACCAGCATGGTATTACCACGGATCGCAGTGCTGCACTAACCTTTGGCACCGCACTGGCGGCCGGTGGTTATGCCGTGTTCGCCATCGATCAGCCCTTGCACGGTGTGGCAGCCTTTACAGATGCCGAGCAACAGGCGCTGTCGGATCAACTGCTTACTGGAGCCGGCCTGTCGGTCAATGACACCAATCGCTCGGCACTGTTGGCCAGCCAGCTGTCCTCCGGACTGCTCCAGCAACTGATTGACGCCGGCTGTACCGGCCTGAGCTCTGACACCGATACAGCAAAACTGCAAGTGATCGGCGGTGCCTGCGCCGGCACTTCGGCAACAGCCGCTGACGACATGGCTGGACTGGTCTCCATTGAGAACACAGCGCAAAATGCAGGCAGTACGATTCCGGGTCTCGCACCGATGGTTGGCAACGAACGCCACTTTGGGCTCTACGCCGCCGCGCCGAGCACCCCGGCCGCTATCGACTACGACGCGGGCGTTGGTGACTCAGGCAGCCTCTATATCAACCTGACAAGCTTCCTGACCACTCGAGACAACAACCGTCAGAGCGCGGTGGATCAAATGAACCTGCGCGCAAGCATTCCAGGCCTGGAGCTTCCCGATACAGATGGGTCGACGCTGGCAACAATCGGCGCCGCACCTTCTGTCTATTTCGCTGGCCACTCCCTGGGCACGATCACGGGCACGCCCTTCCTGGCCAGTGTTAATGCCAACCAGTTGGATGCCACGCTGGTCGACGGCAGCGGCGCCACACTGGTCCCGTCAACCTTTAACGACATCAATGCGGCCAGCCTGCTGACGCCTGGCGGCGGCATCGTCCGCCTGCTGGAAAATTCCCCGACCTTCGCGCCGCAGATCCTGCTAGGCCTGCAGAACTCAGCCGGCCTTGCCCAGGGGGATGCGGATCTGGAGACCTACTTCAACGTCTTCCAGGCGACGGTCGATACGGCTGATCCAGTGAACTTCGTTGATAACTTTGCGGCTCCGAATACCATCCTGTTGTCTCAAATCAACGGCGATACGGTTATTCCGAATGCGGCAGATGACGCCCAGTGGGGCATCCCGGCGCTGGAGGGCACCTTCGAGACGGAAGCGAACGGTACAACCGTCAACGTGACCGTCGACAGCTTCAATGCCCCGCTCGCCGGCACACAGCCGCTGACACTTGGGCTGACCAATATCACAACCTACGATGAGGGTTCTCACGGCACTCCCGTTTCCGCGGATGTTCCCGCAACGTTTGGCCAAATGGTCACCGAGACGCTCACGCTGTTTGGTAGCAACTAACAGCCAGGCACATAGCGCGTAGGCAAACGCCAGAGCCCCCACCCGCAAGGCTGGGGGCTTTTTCATGACCAATCACTTTCTCCCGGGGCTTCCATCAGGTTCGCCAAGACCAGCTCCCGTCAACGATCCCTCCACCGCAACCGTTTGCGATAACAGTCACTCTGCACCGACGCGACGGGTCATCAGAGCGACGTTTTCGAATGCCGGGCGACCACTACCCAGGCCTTAACCAACAGTCGGTCCCTGTCTGCCATGCAGGGCTTCCCAGACACAAAAAAGGCCGACTCCCGAGGAAGCCGGCCTTCAGTTTGACCTGTTGCTTCAGATCACTCAGTGATCGTCGTTTCCCCTTGTGGCAGCAGGTTGGCCTCAATGTCCGCTTCGGTGAACAACAGCTTGCGAAAATCCTTGTTCGAGTACCGCTCGCTCTGGTCCGTAAAGTACGGAGAATTGGCGTCGGACGATTCCGAGTAGCTCACCAGACCGTAGGCCTCTGGGCCGTTGTCGGTAAACTCCAGACCGAAGTGCCAACTGGTCCCCCGGGAAATCTTCCAGCCTTCGCCGCTGTTGCTGGAGATTCCGCCGGCTACCCGGCTACCATCGGCGGCTTCGTACTCCGGCGTGTTATAGCGCGGAATAATCGTGTCCTCGGCGAAGCTGGAATCCACAACACCAATGGCGTTGAAGGCGCCTTCCACGTTACCGTCCCCGCCGTGCCAGGGAATCCGGACACTTTGGGTGACTACGCCCGACGCATCGCCGCCTGGCGGTACCCCACCGGATGGCTGGAAGTACTGAACGTCACCCAGGGGCGCGTCGTAAGCAATACCGGCATCGTCCAGAACAACCAGCGCCGCAGCCAACGACTTCAGCATGGCGTCGTCAGCCAGACCACGATTGTCGGTTGACGGATCAGCCGGTGTGTAGACCGGATCGTCGGCGTCGAACTCCGTTTGCAGGTCGTCCGGGAAGTTCCGCAGGTAAATATCTACGAAGGCCCGGAAAGTGTGGGCACCGGTGCTGTCCAGTTCGTAGGTGCCGTTCCAGTTCTGGAGTGCGGTACAGCCATCGGCGACGCTACGAACGCCCGTGCCCGGCGGATCGAGATTTGGCGTGGCGGGCAACAGCGCATCGTCCACCGTCACATCACCGGAACCGATCAGGTCACAGCGGTCACGCAGTTCTTCAAGAAACTCTTCCGCGTACCAGGCCCGGTTGTTCCAGATCACGCCGATCAGATCCTGGGCGCTGAACTTGCCATCCTGCCCCGCCGGCGCTGGCGTATTGGCATCCAACCCCGTGTCGAGCGGGTTCTGGAGCATCTTGATGCCCAGGCGAGTGCGCGGGTTGATCACGCTATCTTCAGCACCGAATAGCGGTGAGTAGTCCGTCAGGAACGCATCCGGGTTCGTCGCCCAGTAGCTGCTGTTCGAGTTCTGTACCCAATCCGAACGCAACAGCTTGGGCTTATTTTCATACGGCACAAGCCCGTTGCAATCACCTTCCACCCAGTCATCGCGGGAGGTGCTGCCATCCAGCAGCGTCAGGCCGTTCTCGAACAGCGTGTTGTAGGACGCGCTGAAGCGACGTTTGAAGTCAATGGTCGACAATGCGGCCGGTGACAGGTTCGGCACCGAACTGCTGTCGATGTAGAAGGCGTTGCCCTGATCGTCCGCGTAGGTGGAGTTGGTCCACAACGTGGAGCCGCAGTTGCGGAAGACGTCCTGGAATTCCGTCAGATTCGATGCCCGGCTCATTTGCAGCCACGTATCCAGCAGGCCACTGGTGTTCGCATTGGCATCCCGGTAGGTGTAGGCGACGGTCGTACCCTGTGAGTTGGGGTCACCCCAGACCGGTAGCCCTCCACCGGTGGCGGCGTTCGCCGACACCATCGGGCCGTACTCGGAGAAATAGAACGTCCGCTCCAACACCGTCGGTGATGCCGTGCCGTTAGCCACCTCAATCTGGAAGGTCTTCGAGGTGATCGGCTTTTCCTCGCCGTCCTTGATATAGGTAAGATTGTCGCCAGTTTTCAGAGTGAGTTCGTAGAACGTGAAGCGCCGGCTTGTGGTTACTGTGTGGGACCAGGCCAGGTTCTCGTTGAAGTTGATCAGTGGAATGGCCGTGCCCAGAAGCCCGGCGCCATTGATATTCAGATAACCTGGAACGGTCATCTGCATCTGGTAGAGGCGTCGGTGGCCGGTATAAGGAAAGTGCGGATTGGCCAGCAACGCGCCGCGGCCCTGCTCCGTCATATCACCGCCAATACCCCAGGCATTACTCGCCAGACCGGTCTCATTAAAGTTGGTGCGTTTCGAGGCCAGCAGACGCGCATCCTCGGTTACCAAGCCTGGTTCCAGCCTCTTCTCACTCGTCGCGCTGGCCACGGGAACCGGGTTGGGCGACTCGCCCGGCGGTACCGCGATATAAACCGCCCCGGTCGCAAACAGCGCCCCACTGGCGTACTGCCCCACAATCCGATAGTGGGCGAGCAGATCGGTCGGCTCGATCACCTTGACCCATGGCTGGTCCCGACATTCAGCAGGCAAGTCCGAGCCCGGCGTCTCCGCCACGTATTTGTTATAGCCCGCGGTGAAGCCGTCGATCATGGCCCGACTCTCATCGGACAAGCTGTCGTAGTCGGCCTCGGCGCCGGACAGGATGTCCTGCGCCTTGTAGGAAAAGTCTGTGATGATGTTGATGCTGCCGGCACCGGGCCCAAAGTACTTGGCCCGCTCACTGCGCGCCTTGACGATGGCTTCAGCCAGCAGGCAGATGTTGTCCTGGGCCTGCGCATAGCCGGCGCCGAATGCCGCCGAAGACAGGTCGTCGGCCTTTATATGGGGGACGCCGTTCGTCGTGCGGCGAATATCAGCAGTCAACTGGCCGTCAGACGGTGTGAGCGGATCCGCTGAGGCGTCATCCCCGGAACCACCATCCCCGTCAAAACACCCGCCAAGCAGGATACTTCCGGCAACAGCCACTCCGAGGGCACGCCACGGCGTCCGTCGGGCAGCGCCCGATCCCTTTTTGAAATGCTTCATGGTTGTTTTTCCGTCTTATTGGAATTGTTGGAAATGAGAAAGAGTCGAAAAACGACTCATCAACCAATCTAGCAGAAGGCAACGGCCCCTCCCAGCAAAAACTGAGTCACAATTCACCTTTTAAACGAGGACTTTTCCGCACGGCCAGAAGACGATGAAAACCGCTCCCGGCGCGGGTCGGTAAGCAGTGGCAGATCCGGATTCAGGGGGCAACAGGTTATGGAAGAACTGGGCGGGAAAAGAAGAACAGGAGACCGCCGGGCGGCGGCCTCCTGGCAGGATCAGCTCAGCTTGCGACCTTTGCTGGCCGCAATCCGCAGACGCAGGGCGTTCAGCTTGATGAAGCCTTCCGCGTCTTTCTGATCGTAGGCACCCTGGTCTTCCTCGAAGGTGGCGATCTTCTCGTCGAACAGGGAATCGTCGGACTTGCGGCCGACCACTTCGACGTTGCCCTTGTAGAGCTTCAGACGCACGGTACCGTTGACGTAGCTCTGGGTCTGGTCGATCAGGGCCTGCAGCGCCTCACGCTCCGGTGACCACCAGTAACCGTTGTAGATGACCTCAGCGTAGCGCGGCATGATGCTGTCTTTCAGGTGCGCGACTTCGCGGTCCAGGGTGATGGACTCGATGGCGCGGTGGCCACGCAGCATGATGGTGCCGCCCGGGGTTTCGTAGCAGCCGCGGGACTTCATGCCCACATAGCGGTTCTCGACGATGTCGATGCGGCCGATGCCGTTGTCGCCGCCCACCTTGTTCAGGTGGCTCAGCACTTCGTGCGGCTTCAGACGCTCGCCGTCGATGGCGACGATGTCGCCCTTCTCGTAGGTCAGCTCGATGTAGGTCGGCTGGTCCGGCGCCTGCTCGGGAGCCACGCTCCAGCGCCACATTTCCTCTTCCGCCTCGGCCCACGGATCTTCCAGCACCATGCCTTCATAGGAGATGTGCAGCAGGTTGGCGTCCATGGAGTAAGGGGACTTGCCCTTCTTCTTCTCGACCGGGATGTTGCGCTCTTCGCAGTAGGCCAGCAACTTCTCGCGGGAGTTCAGGTCCCACTCGCGCCAGGGGGCGATCACATGAACGCCCGGCTTCAGGGCGTAGGCGCCCAGTTCGAAACGGACCTGGTCGTTGCCCTTGCCGGTCGCACCGTGGGAGATGGCGTCGGCGCCGGTCTCGTTGGCAATGTCGATCAGGCGCTTGGAAATCAGCGGTCGGGCGATGGACGTGCCCAGCAGGTACTCACCTTCGTAGATGGTGTTGGCGCGGAACATCGGGAACACGAAATCGCGCACGAACTCTTCGCGCAGGTCCTCGATGTAGATTTCCTTGACGCCCAACGCTTCGGCCTTGGCTCGTGCCGGCTCGACTTCCTCGCCCTGCCCCAGGTCCGCTGTGAAGGTTACGACTTCACAGTTGTAGGTGTCCTGGAGCCAGCGCACGATGACCGACGTGTCCAGGCCACCGGAATAGGCCAGCACCACCTTATTGATATTTGACATGTCCATGCTCCGACTCGATCAGAATAGGAACACCAGCGGCCGCCCCGAGGCGGTTCGCCAGCCGTTCCTACAATGGATGAACGACGCCCCGGCGTGTCAGCACCGGTGCGACCGATTCAGAATGAAGGCGCATATTGTACGGCAGCGCCGCCGCGCTTCCAATTGCAGCGTGCAAATGGTTGCCCGGACGGGCATGGTCAGCCGTTGCTGCGAGGGTCGATGTCCGCCTCGGCCTGCTGCAACGAGCGGCGCTCGCCCTCTCGCTCCAGGCGAACCGTGGTGCGGCGGTTGTCGGCCGGGTTACCGGAGGCCGGGTAGCGCTCGCCGTGGTAACGGGTGACGATCTTGTCGGCCGCGATGCCATTGGCCTTGAGATACTCCGCCACCGCATTGGCGCGGTTCTCGGACAGGGTGCGGTTGTGGATGCGGGTGCCGCTGCGATCGGTGTGGCCATCCACGAAGATCCGCGCAATGCTGTTGTCGGCGTGAATGAACTGGACGATCAGGTCGAGGCGATCCAGATCGGCATCGCTGAGCCGGGCACTGTCGAGCTTGAAGTGAATCCGCGAGCGCTTGATCTGGTCGAAGTTCACCGGGAGCAGCCCGGCGACGCAGATCTGGTAGTCCTGGTAAGTGCCGGCGAAGTTGATGTTCGACAGCTGGACCCGGACCGGCTCGCTGGAGTAGCGGGCTTCGCTGGTCACCGTCGGCGCCATGCCCTTGAGCAGACCGTGAACCATGGCCATCGCCCGCGGCGTATCGACTTCCACCGAACGCTGCTCGGTGGTCACCTGTACCCGCCCCAGACGCGTCGGCGCGACGCCGGGCCGCCAACTCGGCGCTTCGACGTTTAGGTAACCGGCGCCCACTTTCATCAGGCGGATGTCCGACTCCAGGTAAAAGCGCAGCTCATCGCCGGCCCGATGCTGGAACACCGCTCGACCGTACCCGGGCACCTCATGGGTCAGCGAACAGCTGAAAACCGAGGAGGCCAGATACCATTGGCTGTTTTCGATGCCGGCGCCGTAACTGGCCGCTTCGGTCCCCGTCAGGGGGAACGCCAGTAAAGGAACGACCAGCAGGGGGCGCAGAGAACGTCGCATCGCCGATAACCCGTGGTGACTGCGTGAAAAAGTTGCGTTGACTCTTCACCTATCGGCCGCCCGGCGCGAAGCTTTAGCCGTTCGCCGGAAATTTCCCGGCCGTCCATCCAAACGCCGGGTCTGGTATACTCCGCAGCAAATTCTGTTCACCGGATTGGAAGATTGACGCCCATGACCACGACCCTGACGCTGACCCGCCCCGATGACTGGCACCTGCACGTACGCGATGGCGAGGTATTGGCCGATGTCGTTCCGGCCACGGCGCGCTGCTTCCGGCGGGCGATCATCATGCCCAACCTGGTGCCACCGGTGGTCAACGCCAGTGACGCCCTAGCCTATCGTCAGCGCA
The DNA here is from genome assembly GCF_011421605.1 of Marinobacter sp. JSM 1782161. Lineage (NCBI taxonomy): Bacteria > Pseudomonadati > Pseudomonadota > Gammaproteobacteria > Pseudomonadales > Marinobacteraceae > Marinobacter > Marinobacter sp. JSM 1782161. The sequence continues at coordinate 245,293 of NZ_WSSA01000002.1, read as the reverse complement.
TCATGGCCGTGCTGCCCGAGGGCGCGGATTTCGACCCGCTGATGACCCTCTACCTGACCGAGCAAACCACCGCCGAGGACATCCGCCAGGCGCGCGAGGCGGGTGTGATCGCCGCCAAGCTCTACCCGGCCGGCGCCACCACCAATTCATCCTCCGGCGTGACCGATATCCGCAACATCGATGCGGTGCTGGAAGCCATGAGCGAGTGCGGCATGCTGTTGCTGGTGCACGGCGAGGTCACCGACAGCGACATCGACATCTTCGATCGCGAGAAGGTTTTTCTCGAGCGTGTGCTGGCGCCGACCCGGGAGCGCTTCCCGGACCTGAAGGTGGTGCTCGAACACATCACCACCGAGGATTCCGCCCAGTTCGTGCTGGAAAGCGAGCGCAACCTGGCCGCCACCATCACCCCGCAGCACCTGCTCTACAACCGCAACCACATGCTGGTCGGCGGCATGCGCCCGCACCTGTATTGCCTGCCCATCCTCAAACGCCAGCGCCACCAGCAGGCCCTGCAGGACGTGGTGGTTGGCGGCGATCGCCGTTTCTTCCTGGGCACCGATTCCGCGCCCCACGACACCAGCCGCAAGGAAAGCGCCTGCGGCTGCGCCGGCTGCTTCTCCGCGCCGGCGGCAATCGAACTCTACGCCGAAGCCTTCGACGACCTGGGCGCGCTCGACAACCTGGAAGCCTTCGCCAGCTTCAACGGCCCGGACTTCTACGGCCTGCTGCGCAACACGGACACCATCACCCTGGTGCGCGAGCCCTGGACCCAGGCTGAGAGTCTGCCGCTGGGCAGCGGTCGTATCACACCGCTGCGGGCGGGCGAGCAGATCCGCTGGCGCCTGCAGGCCTGATACCGGCGGGCCGCAACCGAATCAAGTCATTAACAGTAAGGGTACTCAGTGATCGAGGAAGACAAACCAACCTCCCCCATGGCCGCCCGTTTTCGCGGCTTTCTGCCTGTCGTCGTGGATGTGGAAACCGGCGGATTCAATGCCGACACGGACGCCCTGCTGGAGGTGGCTGCGGTCCTGATTGAAATCGACGATGACGGCTGGCTGCAGCGCGGCGAAACGATCGCCTACTCGGTGCATCCGTTCGACAACGCCAACCTGGAACAGTCGGCCCTGGATTTCACTGGCATCGACCCCTGGGATCCGGAGCGCGACGCAGTGCACGAGCGCGATGCCCTGAGCGACGTTTTCGGCCCGATCCGCAAGGCGGTGAAGCGCAACGAGTGCAAGCGCGCGGTGCTGGTCGGCCACAACGCCACCTTCGACCACAACTTCCTGTTCGCCGCGTCCGACCGCTGCGGCATCAAGCGCAACCCGTTCCACCCCTTCTCCACGTTCGACACCGCCACCCTGGCGGGCCTGGCGTACGGGCACACGGTGCTGGCGAAGGCCTGCAAACTCGCCGGCATCCCGTTCAGCAATCGCGAAGCGCACTCCGCGGCCTACGACGCGGAGAAAACCGCCGACCTGTTCTGCGGCATCGTCAATCGCTGGAAGGAATTGGGCGGCTTCCCGCCGCCGCAGGTGGAAGAAGCGTCCGACGAAACCGAGTAAGACCGGTTCCGCCAGCAACCGCCAGACATGCCCTCTCCAATCCCGCACCCCGGCCTTTCCGCAAGGCCGGGGCTCACCGCCGCTCCCAGGCTCGACTCCGGCGGCCATACGCCAGCATCGCCCACCCTGCAACCGACGCCCCTCCCGACAAATTGCTGATGCGCAGATGCTTCGGGGATCACGTATGGATCAGTTAAGCTCAGCTTATCTTCTCGTTAAGACTACCTCATTGAATTCAGTTTGGGTTAGATCAAGTATTGGCCTGTAGGACGCCGAACAAGCACAACGATGCCAAGCGTGTCCACCAACTTGAGAAGACAACAAGTCCAATGACTCTCAGGAGAAAACAATGAAGTCTCTCGCCAAAAGCATCCTTGCTATTTCCCTTGTCTCCGGCGGCATTGCGGCTCATGCCCAGGCTGACGAACTGATCTTCGCCCACGGTGCCAACCCGGGTAACCCGCGCTACGAAGCGGCTCAGGTATTTGCCGCCATCGTGCCTTCCTGCTCTTCGGACCTGACCGTCAACGTCGCGCCTTCGGCCACCATGGGGGATGACGCCGAGATGCTGACGTCCGCCACCGCGGGCATTATCCAGATGAGCGCCAACTCCCAGGGCACTCTGGCCCAGATCGTGCCGGAAGTGGGGGCGCTGGGGCTGCCGTTCCTGTTCGAGAATGAGATGGCCGTCTGGCGGGTACTGGACGGCCCGATCGGCGACCAGCTGGACAAGAAGGCCCAGCAGTCCGGGCTCAAGATCGTGACTTTCTGGGACAACGGATTCCGCAATGTCACTCACGCGGACAAGTTCGTAAAGGAACCGTCCGACCTGGAAGGCATGAAGATCCGCACACCGCCGGATCAGGTCGCCATCGACATCTTCAAGGCCCTGGGCGCCAACCCCGCACCGCTGGCCTGGAGTGAGCTGCCGACGGCCCTGCGCAGCGGCACCTTCGACGGCCAGGAGAACCCACTGACCAACATCTATTCGGCCAAGCTTCACGAAATCACGCCCTACATCTCCATGACCGGCCACCAGTACCAGAGCACGCCGGTGGTGGCGGGCCTCGGCTGGTGGCAGTCCCTGTCCGACGAAGACCGCCAATGCGTTACCCAGGCCGCCAAGCAGGCCGGGTGGTACCAGCGCGGGCGCAACTACATCATGAATCAGGACCTGAAGACCGCCATCAAGAACGAGGGCGGACAATTCGCGGATGTGGACCGCGACGCATTTGTCGAAGCGACCGAATCCGTCTACAAGAAGTACGAAGAGGAAATGGGTAGTTTCGTCAGCGACCTGCGCAAAGCGGCGGACTAACCATGAATACTTTCGAGGTGTCTCCCGTGAACGTGGACGCACAGGCGGTGGCGGGGCGTAATCGCTCCGGCGCCGTCCGGGCCCTGATCCGGAAAGCGGCCGGTCTCATTAACCTGTCCGGGGCGGCGGTAGTCGTGGTGACGCTGGTGACCATGTTTGCGGCCATCCTGCTGAACGTGATCCTCCGCTACTTCTTCGACAGCGGCATCACCTGGGCCTATGAGATCCCGGCCATCCTGTTCCCCTGGTGCGTGGCCGGCGGTGTCGTGATGTCCGCCGCCCAGGGGCGGCACATTGCCGTCGACGTCATCATTGGCCTTCTGCCCGCGCCTCTGCGCCGGGTCCTGGCCATAGCCATCAACGTGTTTGTCAGCCTGGTGTCGGCCGGCGTCGTCTATTACTCGATGCCGATCATCAAGGCGTCGCAATTCAGCCGCCTGGCGGAAACTGGCATCCCCCAGATCTACGGGTACGCCAGCCTGGTGTATGCCTTTTCGATGGTCGCCGTCATCGGATTACTGACGGCCATTGACTACCTGAGCGGCCGCCGGGTTGATGCCGACGATCCGACAGCGACCAACTACAGCTAAGGCGGGAGAATAACAATGGCGTCTTTACTGATTTGGGTCTTCCCCATCCTGCTACTGATCTCGGTGCCTGTGGCGTTCGCGATGATCGGTGCATCCGGTATTGCCCTCCTGGTGGAAGGCAAGTCCCTGGCGGTGCTCGGGCAGCGCCTTTACACCCCAACCCAGAGCTTTCCCATGCTGGCCATCCCGTTCTTCATCCTGGCGGGCAGCCTGATGATGTCAGGCCGTTTCGGTGAGCACCTGGTGGCGTTCGCGAAACTGTTGGTCGGCCGCTTCCGCGGCGGCATGTGCCACGTCAGCGTCGTCGGCTCAGTCATGTTCGGTGGCGTTTCCGGCTCGGCGGTGGCCGATGCCTCCGCCCTGGGCAACGCGCTGATCCCGGTCCAGAAGAAGAGCGGTTATCCCGCGGGCTTTGCCGCGGCGGTCAACGCGTCGTCGTCGACGGTGTCGGTGCTGATTCCGCCTTCGATTCCCCTGATTCTCTACGGCCTGGTGTCCAACACCTCGATCATCGACCTGTTCGTGGCAGGTATCATCCCCGGGGTTCTGCTGGGCGTCGGCATGCTGGCGCTGACCTGGTTCTCGGCCATGCGGCGGGGCTTTCCGCCCTCGCCGGTCGAAGGCGGCTGGAAGAAGTGGAAATCCGAGCTCAAGCACGCCTTCCCGGCCCTGCTGATGCCCGTCTTCGTGATCGGCACCCTGCGATTCGGCATTGCCACGCCAACCGAAGTTAGCGTCATGGCCGTCGGCTATGCACTGATCGTCGGCTCCGTGGTCTACCGGGACATGAGCTGGTCCGGCATCCTCCGCGCCCTTCTGGAAACCGGTGTGATGACCGGCGCCGTCATGGTCATCATCATGGCGTCTTCGGTGATCCAGTGGATCCTGACCCTGGAGCAGGTTCCCCAGGAGCTGGCCACGTGGGTAACGGCATCCCTGTCCGATCCCTGGAAGGTCATCCTGGCCATGAACATCATCATGCTGCTGGTCGGCACCTTCCTCGACCTGCCAGCGGCAGTGCTCCTGCTCGGGCCACTGTTTACCGGCATTGCCGCTTCCATCGGGCTGGATCCGGTGCAACTGGGTCTGATGATGGTGGTCAATCTGGCGATAGGCCTCTATACGCCGCCGGTGGGCACCACGCTGTACATTTCTTCCACCATCGCCAAGACCTCAGTCGGGAGCGTGGTCAAAGAGCTGGGCCCATTCTATCTGCTGGCCATTACGATCCTGGCGCTGATCAGTTACGTGCCGGCCCTGACCCTGTACTGACCGGAACAGCCGCTGAATGGACTGACCGAATCGCTCCGGAGCGATGACACAACCACGCCGGCACAGCCGGCGTGGTTTTATTTTCGGGGCGTGATGTTGTTGAACACGTCCAGCGTGCTGTTAGCGGTCATGTTGTGCTCCTTGAGAAACGCCAGCATGACCCGCTCGTGCTCTTCCGCTTCCGCCAGGAGCCAGTTCTTGAAGACCTGCACCAGCTTGCGACTCTGATGGCGGCTGGGGCTGACGATCCAGTAGGCGGGGAAGCGCACCACATCCAGGGTCGGCGCGAGCGGAACCAGCGAGCCGTCGAACAGCTCCTTGCGTGCCAGTGTCGTGGCTTCAAGCACCACCCCGATGTCATTGACCGCTTGCTCCAGCGCCATGGAGGACCGATCAAAGCGCAGCGCCGCCGATTTCGAGGACCGGGAGATCCGCTGGGCCGCCAGCCAGTTGTCCCACTGGATGACCGCCTTGACGCTGTCGATCAGTCGGGCGTTGCACAGCATTTCACGGTCGTCGCCGCCGTACTCTTCACGCAGCATATCGCGATACGCCGGACTGCACATCGGCATGACGTAGTCCGACAGAACCAACTCGCAGTGCAGCCCTTCCCACGTCGCCGGCCCGTAGCGGATATCGAAATCCACCACTTCGCGATCGAAATTGGAGGGATCGGGACTGGCATCAATGCGCAGATCCCACTCCGGATTCTGGCGGATGAACCCAGCCAGACGCGGCCCCAGCCACCGCACTGCGAAGCTGGGCATCATCCGGATGATCAGCTGATGGCTCTCGCGCTGCCGGGAAATGGTCTGTCGTGCGTTGCGCAGCAGGCCAAAAGCTGACGTCGCCGCGGTAAACAGCTGCTCCCCTTCCAGCGTCAGGCTCAGTTGCCGCTTGTCCCGGCGAAACAGGCTGACACCCAGAACCTCCTCCAGCAACTTGATCTGCTGACTGACCGCCGAAGGCGACACCTTGAGGTCGTCGGCCGCCCGGGCCACCCGTCCATGCCTGGCCACCGCTTCGAAGTAAATCATGCCGTTCAGGCTGGGGTCTCGAGACATCGTTCAACCAACTTGTTTTGTCTTTGTTTTCAGTACATTGCCGAGCCACCAGCGAGGCCCGGCCGGTTTGTTAAGTATAGGTTAACAGACGCTTAAGATCATCTGATTGAACAAAAAGGGCGTCAGATAGACATTGATAGTCGTCATTACGCAAAGGCCGAATCGAACCATACCCGGCAATAAAACAAGAGATATCGACATGACTATTACTGCAACCAGTGACGCCAATATCAGTCTCGCGGAGCGGGCCTGGAATATACGTCATAAATCCCTGCGCATGGGCGCCGTCCAGAAACAGGGCTATGTCGGCCAGGCACTCGGCGTATCGGACGTTCTCGCCGTTTCCTACTTCCACGCCATGAATTACCGACCGGACGATCCCGAATGGGAAGGCCGCGATCGCTACCTGCTGTCCATCGGACACTACGCCATCGCCCTCTACGCCGTGCTGCTGGAGGCAGGCGTCCTGCCGGAGTTCGAGCTGGAAACCTACGGCACCGACGACAGCCGCCTGCCGATGTCCGGCATGGCCTCCTACACACCGGGCATGGAAATCACCGGCGGCTCGCTGGGCCACGGTCTGGGAATCGGCGTCGGCATGGCGCTGGGCCTGAAACGCAAGCAGTCAGGGTCTTTCATCTACAACCTGATGTCGGACGGCGAGCTGAACGAGGGCTCCACCTGGGAAGCGGCCATGTCCGCCAGCCACCACAAGCTGGACAACCTCATCTGCATCGTCGATTTCAACGACCAGCAGGCCGACGGGCCATCCACCCAGACACTCTCATCCGAGCCCTTGCAGGACAAGTGGGAAGCCTTTGGCTGGTACACCCAGCGCGTGGACGGAAACGACATCGATGCCCTGGTCGAAGCGTTCGATAACGCCCGTTATCTCGACGAGCCCAAGCCCCGCGTCATCATCTGCAACACCAGGATGTGTAAAGGCGTTCCTTTCCTGGAGGAACGTGAAATCACGCATTTCGTGCGCGTGGAATCCGATGAGTGGGATCTCGCCCTGAACGTTCTTGAGGAGGGTAAGCCGTTATGACATTGAGCAGACGTGGATCAAAGTGGGAACCAAGACACCCGGTGGACGCCGACAAACGCCAGCTCACCTCGGCCATGATTGCCTCGCTGTCGGCAGACGGCATGCCAACCAGGGCGGCGCCTTTCGGTCACGCCCTGGTCGACATCGCCAAACAGCGTGACGATGTGATCGGCCTGTCCGCCGACCTCGCCAAATACACCGACCTGCACGTATTCGCCCAGGCCTATCCGGAGCGTTTCTACCAGATGGGGATGGCCGAGCAGGTCATGATCAGCGCTGCCGCCGGCCTGGCCAAAGAAGGTTTTACGCCCTTCGCCACGACCTATGCGGTTTTCGCCTCCCGGCGTGCCTATGACTTCATCTGCATGGCCATTGCCGAGGACAACCTGAACGTGAAGATCGTCTGTGGCCTGCCGGGCCTGACCACCGGCTACGGTCCCAGCCACCAGGCCACCGACGACCTGGCCATCTTCCGTGGCATGCCCAACCTGACCATCGTCGACCCGTGCGACGCGCTGGACACCGAACAGGCCACCCACGCCATCGCCGACTACAACGGGCCGGTCTACATGCGGCTGCTGCGGGGCAAGGTGCCGTCGGTACTGCACGAGCATGAGAACTACCAGTTCGAGCTGGGCAAGGCCAAGTTACTGCGCGACGGCAAGGACGTTCTGTTCGTCTCCTCGGGCTTCATGACCATGCGCACCCTGGAAGCCGCCGAAGCCCTGGCCAAAGACGGCGTCGATGTCGGCGTTCTGCATACCCCGACCATCAAGCCCCTGGACGAGGCCACCCTGCTGGAGCACTGCCGCAAGCCGGGCCGTCTGGTCATCACGGCGGAAAACCATTCGGTGATCGGCGGCCTGGGCGAAGCGGTTGCCAGCACGTTGATGCGTAACGCGGTGACGCCGGCCTTCCGGCAGATCGCGCTGCCGGACGAGTTCCTGGATGCCGGCGCCCTGCCCGTCCTGCACGACCAGTATGGCATCTCCACCGAGGCCGTAATCCGCCAGACCAAGGCCTGGCTGGGCTGAACGAGCGTCCCGCAACAAAGACAACCGGAACCACACCCCAACAACGACAAGAGAGTGAGAACACTATGAGTATCCTGAGCGGAAAGTTTGCCGTCGTCACCGGCGCAGCCTCCAAGAACGGCCTGGGTAAGGCCACCGCCAAACTGTTTGCCGAACATGGCGCCACGGTGGCCATCCTGGATCTGGACCAGCAAGCGGCGGAAGACGCCGCGCGGGATCTGGGCGAGCAGCACGTGGGCCTGGCCTGCAACGTCACCGACAGGGAAAACTGCCTGACCGCCATCCAGACCCTGATCGACCGCTGGGGCCAGATCGACATCCTGGTCAACAACGCCGGCATCACCCAGCCGGTGCGCCTGCTGGACATCGAACCCCAGAACTACGACGCCGTACTGGATGTAAACCTGCGCGGCACGCTGTACATGAGCCAGGCCGTGATTCCCCACATGCAGGCGCGCCATGGCGGCTCCATCGTCAACATCTCGTCCGTGTCCGCCCAGCGTGGCGGCGGCGTGTTCGGCGGCCCGCACTACTCGGCGGCCAAAGCCGGGGTACTGGGCCTGACCAAGGCCACGGCCCGGGATTTCGCACCGGACAACATCCGCGCCAACGCTGTGTGTCCGGGCTTTATCGCCACCGACATCACCGCCGGCAAGATGACCGAGGAGATGAATACCAAAGTGCTGGCGGGCATCCCCATGGGCCGCGCGGGCAAGGCTGACGAAGTGGCCGGTTGCTGCCTGTTCCTGGCTTCGGATCTGTCCAGTTACGTCACGGGTTCGGAAGTCGATGTAAACGGTGGCTCACTGATCCACTGATCCATCGTTCTTCGACCAGGAAATCACAATCTCCTTCGACGGTCTGTCACACCAGACGTCCTGGGTTGGCAATGCCATCCTCCTTTTGGCCGGAGTTCCGCTTCGGCCTTTTTTATGTCCCGCAGCCCAAACCCAACGGGTCTTTGGGAGCCTCCGACAATATTAAGGACAGCTTAAAAGACACTTAAGAGCACATGATTGAGTTGGTTCACGCAAACCCATAACAATAAATCCAACGATCTTCTTTCGGATCAAATACCAACAACGAAAAACAAATCCATCTCGGAGAACACATCAAAGTAACGCTTCTGTTTATTCCCGATTCCGGGAAATAGATCAGTGCCTGGATATATCGAACAACAAACGCCTGACGATTGAATCATCTTCATGCAACGGCCCGATGCCGGCCGATCTGACAATCCGGACAGACAGGATCACAACAATGACACGTATCGTTTTTCTGGACCGTGAAACCATTGGCCCCACCGTCAACCTGAACCGCCCCCTCGCCGAACACGATTGGGTGTGTTACGACGCCACCACCGAAGACCAGGTCGTCGAACGGCTCAGGGGTGCGGACGTTGCCATTACCAACAAGGTGCCGCTGCGTCGTGCGACCCTGGAGCAGCTCCCGGACCTGAAGTTCATTACCGTGGCCGCCACCGGCTACGACGTGATTGATACCGCCGCCTGCACCGAACTCGGCATCACTGTGTCCAACGTCCGCGGCTATGCGGTCAACACCGTCCCCGAGCACACCATGGCCCTGATCCTCGCACTGCGTCGCTCCCTGGTCGGCTACCGACAGGATGTGATCGATGGCCAGTGGCAGGCAGCCGGCCAGTTCTGTTTTTTCAATCACCCAATTCGCGACCTGCGTGGCTCGAAGATTGGCATCATCGGCGCCGGCGTGCTCGGACGCAGCGTGGCGCAGCTGGCCGAAGGATTCGGCATGATTCCGCTGTATGCCGAGCACAAAGGCAGGAGCGGCATGGGCGAGCTCTACACCCCGTTCGACGAGATGCTGGAAACCGCCGACATCATCACCCTGCACGCGCCGCTGACCGACGAAACCCGGGACGTCCTTGGCCTGCCGGAATTCCGCAAGATGAAGCGCAAACCGCTGATCATCAACACCGGCCGGGGCGGACTGGTCAATGAAGCGGACCTGGTCACGGCCCTGGACGAAGGCTTGATTGCCGGTGCCGGCTTCGACGTGCTGACCCAGGAGCCACCGCGGGACGATAACCCGCTGCTGAGCATTCTGGAACGTCCCAATTTCATCCTGACTCCGCATGTCGCCTGGGCCAGCGAGGAGGCCATGCAGGCCCTCTGGCAGCAGGTGGTCGACAGCATCGACGCGTTCCTCGACGACGCCCCGATCCGTTGCGTCGTATACCCCGAACGCTGTGGCGCCGCCTGAACCGCAAGGGAGTGAAGCCATGAGCGTACTCCTGGGCTGTATTGCCGACGACCTGACCGGTGCCACCGACCTGGCCGGTTTTCTCCGGGATGCCGGCATGCGGCCCCTGCTGCTGACCGGACTGCCGCAAGAACCGCCGGCCGTGGATGACGCCGACGCCGTCATCATCGCCCTGAAGTCCAGGACCCAGGCACCGCCCCGGGCCGTGGCCAGCAGCCTGGCGGCGCTGGAATGCCTGCAGGGCATCGGCTGCGGGCAGTACTACTTCAAGTACGGCTCCACCTTCGACTCGACGGATCAGGGCAACATCGGGCCCGTACTGGATGCCCTGCTTGACCGGCTGGGGGAGGACATCACCGTCGCCTGCCCGGCCCTGCCGGTAAACGGCCGCACCCAGTACCTGGGCCACTTGTTCGTCAACGGCCGACCGCTCAACGAAAGCGGCATGGAGCAGCATCCCCTCAACCCGATGACCGACGCCTGCCTGGTGCGGGTCCTGGATCGACAGACCCGCGGGCGCGTCGGGTTGGTGGATCATCACCGCGTGGAACAGGGCGCCGGCGCCATCGCCGAAACCCTCTCATACCTGCGCCGCGACGGCGTCCGTTACGCGCTGGTTGACACCCTGTGCCAGAAGGATCTGGCCACCATCGGTGCAGCCTGCGCTGACCTGCGCCTGGTCACCGGCGGCTCGGGACTGGCCGGTGGCCTGGCCGCGTATTTCCGCTCCCGCGGCTGGCTTGAGCAAGGGAGCGCTTCAACCAACGGGCCGCCCGTTGCCGGTGCCGGGGTGATTCTCTCCGGCAGCTGTTCCCGGCGCACCCGGGAACAGGTTCGCGCGTACCGGCAGTCTTCGCCTTCCCTGCACATCACGCCCGAGCGCATCGCCAGCGGCGAACAGACCGCCGCGATGGTGATCGACTGGTTCCACGCGCACTGCACGGACGACGTCACACCGATGGTCTACGCCAGCGCCGAGCCGGAGCAAGTGACCCGGAGCCAGCAGGCGCTGGGTACCGAACGTGCCGGAGAGCTACTGGAATCGCTGCTGGGCGAGGTCGCGGCCGGCCTGTCGTCCCGGGGCGTCCGGAAATTCATTGTCGCCGGCGGCGAGACGTCCGGCGCGGTGATTCGCGCCCTCGGCGTCCAATCGCTGCGGATTGACGACAGCATCGCCCCGGGCGTCCCCGCAACGCGCACGCTGGAGCCGGACTGTCGCGTGCTGGTGCTGAAATCCGGCAATTTCGGCGATCCCGACTTCTTCCGGGAAGCGATAAGGAGACTGCAGTGAGCAAGCACATCGAGCCCCTGAAACAGGCCATGGTGGACGCCGGGCGATCCCTGTTCGAACGGGGGCTGACCGGCGGCACGTCCGGCAATCTCAGCATCCGGGTGGGCGATGAGTGGCTGGTCACACCCACCAACAGCTGCCTGGGCGAACTCACACCCAGTGACATCTCGCACCTGGACGGCTCAGGTCGCCTGCTGGCCGGCAAGCCACCGTCCAAGGAGCTGGCGCTGCACCAGGCTTTCCTGTCACTCCGGCCGGACGATCAGGCCGTGGTTCACCTGCATTCCACGTACGGCACAGCCTGGTCCTGTCTGACGCATCCGGATCCCGGCAACGTCCTGCCGCCGCTGACCCCCTACGCCATCATGCGGCTGGGCCAGGTGGCTCTGCTGCCCTACCGCCGTCCCGGCGACCCGCGCATGGCCGAGGATATAACCCGGGTGGCGGCCGGGCACCGCGCAGTCCTGCTGGCCAATCACGGTCCGCTGGTGGCCGGCAGGGATCTGGCGGCCGCGCAGTCCGCCATCGAGGAACTGGAAGCCACCGCACGGCTGGCCCTGGTGCTGCGCGATGAACACCCCCGACTGCTCGATCACGACCAGATTCGGGAGCTGGAAACCACCTTCGGCAACAGCAACACCACAGGACACGTATCCCAATGAAGATTCTGATTGCGCCCGACTCATTCAAGGAGAGCCTCAGCGCCAGGGACGCCGCCAGGGCGATCGCCGAGGGCTTCCGGACGGTGATGCCGGACGCCGAGCTGGTGGAACTGCCCGTTGGCGACGGCGGCGAAGGCACCACTGAGGCCATGCTGTCGGCATCCGGCGGAAACTGGTTTACGGAAACCGTTACGGACCCGCTGGGTAACCCCGTGCAAGCCCGTTGGGCCATGCTCGGCGACCGCCGCACCGCCGTGATCGAATGCGCCGCGGCTTCGGGACTGGCCTTGGTGCCGCCGGAGGCGCGGGATGCCCGCCTAACTACCACACGAGGTACCGGCGAGCTGATCCGCGCCGCCCTCGATCAGGGTGCCAGTCGCTTCGTCATCGCCCTGGGCGGCAGCGCCACCAACGATGCCGGCGCCGGTCTGCTGCAGGCGCTGGGAGCCCGCCTGCTCGACGCCAACGGTAACGACCAGCCACCGGGCGGTGGCGTCCTTGAGCATCTGGACCGAATCGACCTCGACGCACTCGATCCCAGACTGGCCAACGTCAGCTTCAGCGTCGCCTGCGACGTCGACAACCCGCTGGTGGGCGACAACGGCGCTTCGGCGATCTTCGGCCCCCAGAAGGGGGCGGATGCCGCCGCGGTTCAGCACCTGGACCGCTGCCTGGACCGGTTCGCCGACGTCGCACTCGCCACCACGGGCATCGCCCTGCGCGATGAGCCGGGTGCCGGCGCGGCGGGCGGACTGGGCGCCGCTTTCCTGGGCTTCTTTAACGCCGAGCTGCGGCCCGGCATCGATATCGTACTGGATACCCTGACCTTCGAACGTCATTTAAGGAACGCCGACCTGGTGGTGACCGGAGAGGGCTGCCTGGATGGTCAGACGGTCCGCGGGAAAACACCGGTCGGCGTCAGTCGACGGGCCCTGCGCGCGGGCGTTCCCACCATCGCCCTGGCCGGCGCCGTGAATGACGGTGCCGACGTGCTGTTCGACCACGGCATCGTGGCGGTTCATAGCATCGTGCGCGGGGTGACCACCCTGGCCGACGCCCTGGAAAACGCTGAAGACAATCTGCGGTTTGCGGCCAGAAACCTGGCCGCAACCTGGTGTGCCACTGTCTCCGCGGCCGGAGACCCCAATGGAAGACACGAACCATGACAACAACCGATTCCAAGAGCCTCGCCAACGCCATCCGCTTCCTGTCCATCGACGCCATCGTCAAAGCCGGTGAGGGCCATCAGGGCGTGCCGCTGGGCATGGCGGAAATCGCCACCGCCCTGTTCACACGCCACCTGAAATTCAATCCCGCCGATCCCACCTGGCCGGACCGCGACCGCGTCGTGCTGTCCAACGGCCACGGGTCGATGCTGCTGTATTCGCTGCTCTACCTGACCGGCTACGAGAAAATCGGCCTGGAACAGATCCGGACGTTCCGTGAACTGGGCTCCCATTGCGCCGGGCACCCGGAGTTCGATCCGGAATGCGGCATCGAAGTCACCACCGGACCGCTCGGGCAAGGCATCTGCAACGCACTGGGCATGGCGGTGACCGAGGCCTCGCTGCGCGCCCAGTTCGGCGAGGAGCTGGTCGATCACTACACCTATGCCTTTGTCGGCGATGGTTGCCTGCAGGAAGGTATGGGTCAGGAAATGATCTCACTGGCGGGTCACCTGCAGCTGGGCAAACTGGTCCTGTTCTGGGACGACAACCGCATCACCGATGATGGCGACACCAGCCTGGCCATCAGCGAGGATGTCGCCGGTCGCTTCCGCATGGCCCACTGGCAGGTCATCGAGGTGGACGGCCACGACCTGGAAGCGGTCTCGGCCGCCATCACCGAGGCCCGGAACGATCCGCGCCCGTCGATGATCGCCTGCCGCACCGTGATCGGCTACGGCGTGCCCCGGGTTCAGGGGACGCGGGGCGGGCACAGCGCCCGGCTGCATCCGGAAGACTCGGTGGCTGCACGGAAACTGCTGGACTGGCCCCACCAGGCGTTTTCCATTCCACAGGATGTGCTGGCTGAATGGCGAGCCGCCGGCCAGCGCAGCGACCACGCCCACGCCGCCTGGCAACAACGCATCGCTGCCACGCCCGACGATCAGCGTGAGGAATTCCAGCGCCGGTTGGAGGGACGGCTCCCGACGGGTTGGGACACCGTCCTCCACGACTACAAGCAGCGGGTGATGGAAGAAAACCGACCCCGACCGGGGATCGCCTCCTCCGCCGAGATCAACGACCTGCTGGTGGAGGTCCTGCCGGAACGCATCGTCGCCTGCGCCGACCTGGAGGCGCCCACCTCCCATAAACGCAGCCTGAACGCGTTCACCGCAAACGACCGCCGTGGCGGTTACATCCATTGCGGCGTACGCGAGCACATGATGGGCGCCATGGCCAACGGCATCGCCGCCCACGGCGGCGCCATCCCGCTGTCGGTCACCTACCTGGCATTCTCCGATTACCAGCGCGGGGCCATGCGCATGGCGGCGCTGATGGGGCTGCCGGTGAAGTATGTGTTCAGTCACGACTCCATCGGCGTCGGCAAGAACGGCCCGACCCACCAGCCGGTGGAGATCCTGGCGTCGCTGCGCGCCATGCCCAACATGGCGGTTTTCCGGCCGGCGGATGCGGTGGAAGCGGCCGAATGCTGGCAGGCGGCCCTGGAACATACCGCCGGCCCCAGCACGCTGGCGTTTGCCAAGCAGGACCTGCCGCTGGTGAGACAGTCGTACCACGGCGAAAACCGCTCCCGTCGCGGCGCCTATATCCTGGCTGAGGCCGAGGGCGGCCGGCGCGCCGTCACCCTGCTGGCCACCGGGTCGGAGGTCGCTGTGGCCGTCGCCGCCCGTGATGAACTCCAACGCCGGGGCACACCCACGGCCGTGGTCTCCATGCCCTGCTGGGAGCTCTTCGAACAGCAGGGCGCTGACTATCGTGAGCAAGTGCTGGGCAGCGGCGCGGTGCGTGTCGGAGTGGAAGCGGCGCTGCGTTTCGGCTGGGACCGCTATCTGGACAATGGCGGGTTCGTGGGCATGACCGGCTTCGGCGATTCCGGGCCGGCGGATGAACTCTATGCGCGTTTCAACATTACAGCGGACGCTGTGGTCGCGGAAGCGCTGACGTGTCTGGAACAGGTCGGGTAGCGCCGATCGCGCCGCCCGTCATGGATCCGGGCCACCGGTCAGTGGCCCGGATCAACCGCCCTACCAGTAAATCCCCCGCATGATCGCCGCAAAGGCCACCTGCTCGGTGGAAACTTTCGGCTTGTCCCGGCTGCGGCTGCCCGCGGCGGCGGGCGAGTCCGGGAACATGCGGTAGCCTGTGTTCATCACGATCTCGCCCATCTTCGGCGCCAGGGCGTGCAGCACCTGCGCGAAGACGCCCAGCCGGGTGGCGATGCGCTTGGGCCGGTGGATGATGGCTTCCGCCACCATGTCCGCGGCCTCGTCCGGCGTCAGCGTCGGCACCTGGTCGTAGATCTTGGTGGGTGCGATCATCGGCGTTTTCACCAGCGGCATGTTGATGGTGGTGAAGGTGACGTTGCGGTCGGACCACTCGGCCGCGGCACAGCGGCTGAACGCATCCAGCGCCGACTTGGACGCCACGTACGCGGAGAACCGCGGGGCGTTGGTCAGCACGCCAATGGACGAGATGTTGACGATGTGGCCGCGCCGCTGCTCCAGCATCGACGGGGCGAAGCCCATGATCAGGCGCACCGAGCCGAAGTAGTTCAGCTGCATGGTGCGTTCGAAATCGTGGAAACGGTCAAACGACAGATCCAGCGAGCGTCGGATGGACCGGCCGGCGTTGTTGACCAGCACGTCCACATGGCCGTGGTTGTCGAGCACCGTCCGCACGAACTCGTCGCACTGGTCCATTTCCGAGAAGTCACAGCGGTAGGCGTGAACGCTGGCGCCGCGAGCCTCCAACTGCTCCGCTACTTCCTTCAGGCGCTCCGGCTTGCGCGCACCAATCACCAGGATCGCGCCGGCATCCGCCAGCTTCTGGGCGGTGGCCAGGCCAATGCCCGAGGTCGCGCCGGTGATCACGCAGACCCGCCCTTCGACGGTGCCGCGCAGGGTACGGTCCTTGAACAGGTCCGGGTCCAGATGGCGCTCCCAGTAGTCCCAGATCACCGGCGCATAGTCCGCCAGGCGCGGTACCTCGATGCCCGTATCCTTGAGCACGCGTTCGGTCTCGCGGGCGTCGAAGCGCGTCGGGTAATTGAGGAAGGACAGTACCGACGGCGGGATGCCCATGTCGTCCAGTACCGCGGTGGTCAGGCGTTTGACCGGGGGCAGGTTCTTCAGGCTCTGGCGGATGAATGGCGGCACGAAACCGAACATGCGGCTGTCCACGCGCATGGCCATGCGCGGCGCGTGGCCGGCCTCGCAGAAGATATTGAGGATCTCGCCCATCTTGTGGGGATCGCTGTCCACCAGGTGGAAGCAGTTGCCGTCCTCCCCCTCAAGGTGAGCAATGTGATCCAGCGCCGCCACGACATAATCCACCGGCACGATATTGAGTCGGCCGCCTTCCAGACCGATGGTGGGCACCCATTGCGGCAGCGCCGCACGGATCTTCTGGATCATTTTGAAGAAGTAGTAAGGCCCGTCCACCTTGTCCATCTCGCCGGTCCCGGAATGGCCGATCACCATCCCCGGACGGTAGATGCGGAACGGAATCGTGCACTCGTAACGCACCACCCGCTCGGCGTCGTGTTTGGTCTGCAGGTAGGGATGCTCCAGATGCTCCGCCTCTTCGAACATGTCCTCGCGGAAGGTGCCCTTGAACATCCCGGCAGCGGCGATGGAAGAGACGTGATGGAAGCAACCCGCCCCCATCGCAGCGGCGGCAGCGACCGCCTGGTGGGTGCCGTCAATGTTGGCGGCGCGCTGGGCGTCGTCGTCGGCGCCCATGTCGTACAGCGCGGCCAGGTGGAAGAAATGGTCGATACGGCCCTTGAGGCTTTTCATCACCTCTGGCGCGATGCCCAGCTCCGGCGACGTGAGATCCCCCACCACGGCCTGCAGACGGGAATCGTCCACCCTGAGGCGCTCGCGCAGCCGGTCGATCTTGTCGAGGGACTGCTCCCGCACCAACAGGTGCACCGTGCCGCCCCGCTGCAGCAGTTTCTCTACCAGAAACCGGCCGATGAAACCGGTTCCCCCCGTCAGGAAGTACTCCATAGGTTGCCCATCCATTCTTGTGGTGCTTATTGTCCGGAGCCAGGGCGCGAGCCGACCGGCTCCCTTTGTTTGTGTCTGCTCACCCGGCTACAGGACACCGGGTTGATCGCAGTTTACGCAATGCCGGGTTGAGAGTAATGTGATTTATTAGAGCTTTTACTCCGTAGTTAACTGTTTTTATTAGAATCTTAACTCTAATAGCAGAAAGGAAAACCGCGGTACCTGAGCGGTCGGAGACGGGGCCCCGAAGCTCTCAGGCGGCTCAGAACAAGCCTAGCACAGGCCTTGCCACCTGCCCGCTCGAGGATGATCCGGCGGTGCTGTCCCGATTTTTCCGGACGGGCATAGGCAGCGTCGGAATGCGGTGAGATAATCCGCCCCTTTGAACTTTTCAGGAGTCCTCCATGTCAGAGCATGACGCCAATTCCGAGCGCTACATCAAGATTGCCCGGGCCTGCCTGCGCGCCATCAATGACGCCGGTACCAGCAGCGACGATCGCGAGCAGAAGATCCAGCAGGTGTACCAGGCCATTGATGAAGCCTTCCAGGCGGAGCTGACCGAGTACCAGCAATCCCTGGCTGTCATGGGCTCGGTACTGGAACGCATTGCCTCCGGCGAACTCAGTGCCGACGCGGCGGCCGAGCTGGCCCGCAAAACCATCGCAGGCTCCGGCCACAACGTCAGCAGCCGCCCCATCCACTGAGACACCGGGGTTCCAACCAGACCCGTGCGGGCGCTTCGGCGCTCGCCCGTGGACTACTGCACCCAAGAAAAGGAGTATCGTGTTGATCGGTCACAGGTCCCTGTTCCGTCACCTGGTCATCCTGTCCCTGTTACTGCCCGCGCTGGCCCTGGCCGCAACGGCACCCGTCAAGAGTCCCAACGACGACAACCAATATCGCTATCTGGAGCTCGAAAACGGCCTGAACGTACTGCTGATTTCCGATCCGGACGCCGACAAGGCGGCCGCCGCCATGAACGTGTCGGTGGGCAGCGGTGACGATCCCGATGATCGCCAGGGACTGGCGCACTTCCTCGAACACATGCTGTTCCTGGGCACGGAGAAATACCCGGAGCCCGGCGAATACCAGCAGTTCATCGCCAGTCATGGCGGGTCCCACAACGCGTTTACGGCGTTCCAGGACACCAACTACTTCTTCGATATCCAGGCCGACGAGCTGGAACCGGCGCTGGACCGTTTCGCCCAGCAGTTCGCCGCACCCCTGTTCACCGCCGAGTTGGTGGACCGGGAGAAGAACGCCGTCAATTCCGAATACTCCTCCAAGCTGAAGGAGGACGGCCGCCGCTTCCATTCCGCCGAGGAAGCCGTCATGAACCCGGAACACGCCATGAGCCGGTTTGCGGTCGGCGATCTGGACACCCTGGCCGACCGTCCGGGCGATCCGATCCGTGACGATCTGGTGCAGTTCTGGAAATCGCACTATTCGTCAAACCTGATGAGCCTGGTGGTGCTGGGCAAACAGTCACTGGATCAACTGGAGGCGATGGTCAAGCCCCGCTTCTCGGCGATCGAGAACCGCCAGCTGGCGCCCCATGAGCACACGGCCCCCATCTTCAAGCCGGGCTTCCTGCCGGCGTTCCTGCAGGTGCAGTCCCTCAAGGACGTGCGCCGTCTGGAGCTGACCTTCCCGCTGCCGTCCCAGCAGGACGAATACGCCGACAAACCGGTGGGTTACATCGCCAACCTGCTCGGCCACGAGGGCCAGGGCAGCCTGCTCAACGTGCTCAAGCAGGCGGGTCTGGCCAACAGCCTGGCCGCCGGCCAGGGTCAGGACACCGGCCACGAGAGTAGCCTGAACATCAGCCTGTCACTGACGCCCCAGGGGGTGGAGAACTGGCGCAACGTCATCGCCCTCACCTTCGACTACATCGACCGGATCCGTCAGGACGGCATCCAGGAAACCTACTTCGACGAGCTGCGGCAGCTGTCAGAGACCGGCTTCCGTTTCCAGGAGAAGCGTTCGCCGATCCACACCGTCAGCTCGCTGGCCATGCAGATGCAACGGGTCAAACCCGCCGACGCCCTGCGCGCGCCCTGGATGATGGAGGATTACACGCCGGCGAAATACCGCGCCGTGCTGGATCGCCTCACCCCGGACAACGTGCTGATCTCCCTGATGACGCCGCAGGCCCTGCCCAAGGACGCCCCGCGCACCGACTGGTATGACACGCCCTACCAGGTGACCGACTTCGACCCGGCCCAACTGGACGACGCGCCCGAAGCCCTCGCGGCCCAGCTTGGCCTGCCGGAGCGCAACCCGTTTATCCCGGAGGATTTCAGCATGGTGCCGGGCCAGACCATGGCTCACCCGATCAAGCTGGACGCGCCGGGTGCACCGACGGTCTGGTACGCGCGCGACAAGCATTTCGGCACCCCCAAGGCCAACGTCTATCTGAGTCTGCGCTCGCCCCTGACCCGGGATTCCGCCCACGGCCAGGTGCTCACCGAGCTGCTGGTAGACAGCATCCGCGACAACCTCAACGCCTACGCCTATCCCGCCCAACTGGCCGGGCTGGACTATCGGGTGTACTCGCACCTGCGCGGCATCACCCTCCGCGTGGGCGGCTACAACGACAAGCTGCACGTGCTGCTGCGCCGAATCATAACCCAGGTGGCAAATGGCGAGATTGACCCCGCCCGTTTCGAGATCAATCGCCAGCGCATGATCGACGAGCTGCGCAACCAGGCGAAGAGCAAGCCGGTCAGTCAGGCCATGTCGGAAATGCAGAGCGCGCTGATCGAGGGCGCCTGGCCGACCGGAGCCAAGCTGGAGGAAGCGGAATCGGTCACGCTTGGCGAGCTGCGTGAGTTTGCCCGTGACTACCTGAAGGAAGTGGATCCGGTGATGCTCGTCCACGGCAACCTGACGGAAGCCGCCGCCATCAACCTGCAGCGTCAGGCCAACGCCCTGCTGTTCGACGACAGCGACATCAAGTCGGTGCCGCGCAGCGGCGTACGCAAGCTGCCGGAGGGCGAGACCGATATCGGGTTGCAGGTGGACCATCCGGACACCGGCTATGCCCTCTACGTGCAGGGCGATTCCACCGAATTCGACGAGCGAGCCCGCTTTGCGGTGCTGGCGCAAATCATCAGCAGCCCGTTCTACGAGAGTCTGCGCACGCGCCAACAGCTGGGCTATATCGTGCAATCCTCGTCGTTCGAGATGCTGGAAGTGCCGGCCCTGGGCTTCATGATCCAGTCACCCAACAGCGGTGCGGACAAGCTGGACCAGGCAGTTGGCGAGTTCCTGACAAACTTCGAAGGCAAGCTGGCCGACATGAGCCCGGCCGAAGTAGCGCGGGAAAAGCAGGCGGTGCTCAGCCAATTGCTGGCGCAGGACCGCCAGCTCGGCGAGGTTTCCGAGCGCTACTGGCGCGAGATTGACCGCCAGGCGTTTGACTTCGACAGCCGCCAGAAGATGGCCGAGGCGATTCGCAAAGTGTCCCTGGACGACCTGACCCACACCTACCGCGAAGAGATCGAGCCGCGCCTGCGGTCCCTGAAAGTCACCGCTGGCAAGCAGGTCACCGATGACCGGGCCGCCCTGGACACGCTGCGCAGCGCGTCCTTCGTGTACTGATCCCGCCAACCTGGCGGGGCGGCTCTGCCACGAGCCGCCCCGCCCTCTCTATCCGTTTCGTTTCAATCTGAAGCTTAGCCGCTGCCCACTGAATCACTGACCACACAGGTCAGAATACGGCGCGCATGGCCTCGAGGCTGGGCCGTTCGATGACGCCCTTCTCGGTGACGATGGCATCGATCAGGTCCGCCGGCGTCACGTCGAACACGGGGTTATAGACGCTCACACCGTCCGGCGCCACGGACACGCCGCGTACCGCCCTGACCTCACTGCCATCCCGCTCTTCGATGGGAATGTCCGCGCCGGACTGCAGCGCCATGTCGACGGTGCTGGACGGCGCCACCACCATGAATTTCACCCCGTGATGCCGGGCCAGCACCGCCAGGCTGTAGGTGCCGATCTTGTTGGCCACATCGCCGTTGGCGGTGATCCTATCCGCTCCCACGATGACCCAACGCACCTCGCCCCGACGCAGGATCTGGGCGGCGGCGCTGTCTGCGTTCAGAGTCACCGGAATGCCTTCCTGCTGAAGTTCCCAGGCGGTCAGGCGGCTGCCCTGCAGCCAGGGGCGGGTTTCGTCAGCGTAGACCCGCGTCAGCCGACCGGCGCGCCACAGGCTGCGCACCACGCCCAGCGCCGTGCCGTAGCCGCCGGTGGCCAGGGCGCCGGTGTTGCAGTGGGTCAGCACCGCGAATGGGCTGTCCGGCATGATGCCCAGGGCGTGTTGCCCCATCAGCCGGTTGGCGGCCACATCCTCGGCGTGGATGGCTTCCGCCTCACCGGTCAGGCTGGCGACCGCATCCGCAGCGCTGGCGCAGGTCTGCAGCCGCGTGCGCATCCGCTCCAGCGCCCAGAACAGGTTCACCGCCGTGGGCCGGGAGGCCGCCAGGCGATCGATGGCATCGCCCACCGCCATTTTCCAATCAGCGTCCCGGCCGGCTCGCTGGGCCGCCAGCACCACACCGTAAGCGGCCGTGATGCCGATGGCCGGCGCGCCGCGAACGACCATATCGCGGATGGCGTCGGCCACGCCCTGAGCGTCGTTGTAGGTCAGCCAGATTTCGTCATCCGGCAGCAGGCGCTGGTCGAGCAGCGCCAGGTGGTCGCCATGCCAGAGGATGGCCAGGGTGCCGAGGCTGTCGGAAGCGGATGAATCGGTCATGGAAAAGCGTCCTGAAACTGAGGAGTTACTGGCCCCCGATTATAGCCCGTCCGGACGACTCCGGGCACCCGATCCGCTGGTTCCGTCCGGTCCGTATCGCTATACTGGCGGACACGCCGACGCCGCCCGTTCACGGCGTCAGAACCGGATTCTCCCAACCAGGACTGGCATGACCGCAGACACCATCACCGCTGTCGACACCCGCATCAACGCGCGCTGGATCATCCCCGTCGTTCCCTCGGGCACGGTCCTCAATCACCACGCCCTGCTGATCCAGGGCGACCGCATCGAAGCCATCGTGCCCCAGGCCGACGCCGACCGCGATTACCGCGCCCGCGAAACCCTGGACCTGGGCGACCACGTGCTGCTGCCGGGGCTGGTCAATGCCCACGGTCACGCCGCCATGTCGTTGATGCGGGGCCTGGCGGACGACCTGCCGCTGATGACCTGGTTGAACGACCACATCTGGCCGGCGGAGGCCAAGTTCGTCAGCGACGACTTCATCGCCGACGGCACCCGGCTGGCCATTGCCGAGATGCTGCGCACCGGCACCACCTGCTTCTCGGACATGTACTTCTTTCCCGAGATCGCGGCCCAGACCGCCACCGACGTGGGCATCCGCAGCCAGATCTGTTTCCCGGTGATGGACTTTCCCACCGCCTGGGGCAGCGGGCCGGACGACTACCTGAGCAAAGGCGCCGACCTGATCGATCAGTGGGGCCAACACAGCCACGCCCGCATCGCCATCGGCCCGCACGCGCCCTACACCGTCTCCGACGGCCCGCTGAAAGCCATCGTCGAGCTGGCGCAGGACAAGCAGGCCGCCATCCAGATTCACCTGCATGAAACCGCATTCGAAGTGGCCGACGCCCTGGAGAAATCCGGCATCCGCCCGACCCAGCGGCTGGCCGACCTGGGCCTGCTGACGCCCAACACCCAGTGCGTGCACATGACCCAGGTGGATCCCGGCGACCTGATGCGCATGGCCGAGAGCGGCGCCCACGTGGTGCACTGCCCGGAATCCAACCTGAAACTGGCCAGCGGCTTCTGCCCGGTGGACAAGCTGCAGAAGGCCGGCGTCAACGTCGCCATCGGCACCGACGGGGCCGCCAGCAACAACGATCTGGACCTGTTCGGTGAAGTCTCCACCGCCGCCATGCTGGCCAAGGCCGTGGCGAAAGACGCCGCCGCCCTCTCCGCCCACGATGCGCTGGCCATGGCCACCCTCAACGGCGCCCGGGCACTGGGTCGCGACCACGAGATCGGCTCGCTGGAAGCAGGCAAACTGGCCGACGTGATCGCCATCGACCTGAGCGACCCGTTCAACCAGCCGATCTACGACCCGGCCTCGCACCTGGTCTACAGCCGTCACGGACGCCAGTTGAGCCACAGCTGGATCGGCGGCGTACCCCAGGTACAGGACGGACGACTGACGCGGATCGACGTGCCGGACCTGATGCTTCGCGTAGATCAATGGGCACAACGCATCCGCCAGGGCTGAAGAGCCGCCCGGCGTCGATGCCGACAGACTTGCTGACAGGAAACCTGAGAATCATGACCGGTAACAACACAAGCGGTAACAACGTGAGCGGTAGCAACGTAGACCAGAACGAAATCGCCAAATTCGAGGCCCTCGCCAGCCGCTGGTGGGACCCCAACAGCGAGTTCAAGCCCCTGCACGAGATCAACCCGCTGCGCCTGAACTACATCGACGAGCGCGCCCCTCTGCCCGGCCGCAAGACGCTCGACGTCGGCTGCGGCGGCGGCCTGCTCAGCGAGGGCATGGCCCAGCGCGGCGCTCACGTCACCGGCATCGATATGGGCGAAGCGCCACTGTCGGTGGCCAAGCTGCACGGGCTGGAGTCCGGCATCAAGGTGGATTATCGCCGGGTCAGCGTCGAAGAGCTGGCCGAGGATCCGGAGCACGCCGGCCAGTACGACGTGGTCACCTGCCTGGAGATGCTGGAACATGTGCCGGATCCTGGCTCGGCGATCCGCGCCTGCGCCAAACTGCTGCGCCCCGGCGGCGACCTGTTCGTCTCCACCATTAACCGCAACCCCAAGTCGTTCCTGTTCGCCATCGTCGGCGCCGAGTACGTGCTCAACATGCTGCCCAAGGGCACCCACGAGTGGCGCAAGTTCATCCGGCCTTCGGAGATGTCGAACTTCCTGCGTGACGCGGGCTTCGAAGTGAACGACCTGACCGGCATGACCTATAACCCGATTACCCGCATCTACAAACTGGGCCGGGACGTGGACGTGAACTACCTGATGCACGCCAAACGGCACGACGACCGGAGCGACACGGTTTGAACCGCCCGCGCGCCGTCCTCTTCGACCTCGACGGCACACTGATCGACACGGCGCCGGATTTCGTCCGCTGCCTGAATGCCGTGCGCACCCGTTACCGGCTGCCTCACCTGCCGGAAGACGTGATCCGCGAAGCCGTATCCGACGGCGCCCGGGCGATGATACAGGTGGGCTTCGACCTGACGCCGGACGACGACGATTACTTCGACCGGCACAGCGAATTCCTCGACATGTACGAGAGCGAGATCGCCGTCGATACCCGCCTTTTCCCGGGTATGGAGGACTTGCTGGGCTGGCTCGAGGACAGCGGCATCGCCTGGGGCATCGTCACCAACAAACCGCGCCGCTTCAGCGTGCCGCTGCTGCACGCCCTGGACTTGCACGACCGCTGCGATGCCCTGGTGTGCCCGGACGACGTGGATCAGCGCAAGCCGCATCCCGAATCCCTGTTCCTGGCCAGCGAACTGCTCCAGGTCCCGCCGCCGCAATGCATCTACGTGGGTGACCACATCCGCGATATCGAAGCCGGACGACGCGCCGGCATGATCACCATTGCCGCCCGCTATGGCTACGTCCGCCACCCGGGAGAAATCGGCGAGTGGCAGGCCGACTACATCATTGATTCCGCCGCCCAGCTGCTGAGCCTGTTACAGGGCCGCTAGTGGCACGGGCACAGGCACAGGCACGCAGCATGCTGTTATCCAATCGTTTTTCGAATCAGACAGTGATCGATCCCGGTAAATCGGGCAGGCTACAATCAGAGATGACGGATCGCTCCCATCGGGCGATTCATGCACCGCCCCGCCGGGCCGAGTAAGGAGACCGAACCATGCAAGACTACCAAGCACCGGCCGACCTGCTTAAAGATCGCATTATCCTCGTCACTGGCGCCGGAGACGGCATCGGCCGCTGCGCCGCCAAGACCTACGCTGCCCACGGCGCGACGGTCATCCTGCTGGGGCGCACCATCAGCAAGCTGGAGTCGGTTTACGACGAGATCGAGGCCGCCGGCCATCCCAAGCCCGCCATCGTACCGATGAACCTGGAAGGCGCCGCGGTCAAGGACTACGAAGAGATGGCCATGACCATCGAGGAACAGTTCGGCCAGGTGGACGGCATCCTGCACAACGCTGGCCTGCTGGGGCAGCGCACGCCGATCGAGCTCTACGACCCGGAAGTATGGGACCAGGTCATGCGGGTGAACGTCACCGCGCCCTTCCTGCTCACCCGGGCGCTGATTCCGGCCATGCGCAAATCCAGCGACGCCTCGATCGTGTTCGTATCCTCCAGCGTGGGGCGCAAGGCGCGCGCCCACTGGGGCGCCTACTCGGTGTCCAAGTTCGCCCTGGAGGGCCTGAGCCAGCTGCTGGCCGACGAGCTGGACGACGAGCGCCACAACGTACGGGCCAACAGCCTCAACCCCGGCGCCACCCGTACCAACATGCGGGCCCACGCTTACCCGGCGGAAAACCCGGACAGCAACCCGACGCCGGAGGACATCATGCCGATGTTCCTCTACCTGATGGGCCAGGACAGCCACGGCGTCACCGGCCAACAGTTCGACGCGCGCTGATCCCATGAGCCGGGACAACCTTCATCCGATGCAGTTGGTGTTCTACACCACCGACCACTGCCAGCTTTGTGAACTGGCCGAGGCGCTGCTCGTACAAACGCCCATGGATCCGCCGATTCCCGTGGACGCGGTGGACATTGCCCAGTCCGAGGCCCTGGTGGCGCGCTATGGCGAGCGTATCCCGGTACTGCGGCGCGCCGACAACGGCCAGGAGCTGGACTGGCCGTTCACCCGGGATGATCTGCTCTCGTTTCTGGGCAAAACCTGAAGCGATGCATTAGATAGAAATACTCAATTTAAACAGCAATAGGTTATAATTTATTATTATCAAAAGTTGATAATCGATTGCTGCGACAGACCCGATTCCGAAGATCCGATCCGACAGTGAGGAACCAATCATGCTGATGGTCATTTCCCCGGCCAAAAACCTGGACTACGAGAGCCCCCTGGCGACGCAGAAATACTCCCAGCCGGCCTTCCTGGACGACGCCTGCGAACTGATCGACCAGCTCAAGCCGCTGGAGCCGCACCAGGTGAGCAACCTGATGGGCATCAGTGAGAAGCTCGGCGAGCTCAACGCCCAGCGCTACCAGGACTGGCACACACCGTTCACCCCGGACAACGCCCGCCCGGCCGTGCTGGCTTTCAACGGTGACGTCTACACCGGCCTGGATGCGCCGTCCTTCAGCGACGCCGACTTCGAGTTCGCCCAGGATCACCTACGCATCCTGTCCGGCCTCTACGGCATACTGCGCCCGCTGGACCTGATGCAGCCCTACCGCCTGGAGATGGGCACCAGGTTCGAGAATACCCGCGGCAAGGACCTGTACGCGTTCTGGGGCAACAAGCTGACCATGGCCCTGAACGACGAACTGGCGGACGAGGGTCAGGTGCTGATCAACCTGGCCTCCAACGAGTACTTCAAGAGCGTCAAGAAGAAGGAGCTGGACGCGCGGGTCATCACGCCCCAGTTCAAGGACTGGAAGAACGGCCAGTACAAGATGATCAGCTTTTACGCCAAGAAGGCCCGCGGTCTGATGTGCGCCTACGCCATCAAGAACCGCATCAACTCGGCGGAAGACCTGAAAAAGTTCGATGTGGCGGGCTATTACTTCAGTGAGGAACAATCCAGCGGCGACAACTGGGTGTTCCTGCGTGACGAACCGGCCTGAACCTGACCCATGAATGAAGCCCTGTTCTCGGAAATCGCACTTTACGTCCTGCTGACGGGGCTGATTGTGTGGATGGGCTTCATCGTCTGGGATCTGGCGAAGAAGTCCAAAGCCGGCCGCTTCGGCACGATGGCGCTGTTCATCGTGCTGGGCGCCGGTGTCCTGGGTTTCGTGATCAAGACGATCCTGGTGGAAGTGATGGGGATCTGAATCGCCCCTTCCTCTCCTCCCCCGCCTCAACCCGCCTACAACAACCGTCGCGCCAGCAGCCTGGCACTCTCAACGGCACACTCGCCCGTCAGTGGCCAGGTCTGCGTCAGCCCTTCGTGCAGCAGCATGAACTCGTCGCGGCACGCCTCCAGTCCCGTGGCGCGCACCATGCCGTCAGCGACTTCGCCCTTGTGACGTTGCAGCATCTCCCGTAGCGCCGGCTTGTCCGGATGCGCGGCAACGGCGCTGTGGAACAGACAGCCGTAGGACGCGTTCTCCGCCATCCACCGACCAACCCGCTCGAACATCTCGCCCAGCACCTGTTCCGGTCCGCCGGACAGATCCCCGAACAAATGCGCCAGATACCGGGTATGCCGGTGTTCCAGGGCCGTCAGCACCATGTCCTCACGTGACGGGCAGTACTTGTAGAGCGTGCGCAGACTGACCTGCGTGGCGTCCCGCAGGCCATCCACGCCGATCTCCGCAAAGCCGTGTTCGGCAAAGGCGCGCTCCAGCCCCGCCGCAATTTTCTCTTGTGTCGTTTCCATGGTTGACAGAGTAAAACGATCGCTCTACCTTCGCAAGTAGAACGATCACTTTACCGATCAGTGGGAGGCCTCATGAAAGCGACGACAACCACGAACCTGTTGCACCGTATGGCCGCAACGCCCGTGCTGGAGGCCGGACTGGTCATCGCCTGGAGCTCCGGCTTTATCGGCGGGACCCTGGCCTCCATGACCGCGTCGATCTTCCTGGTGCTGTTCTGGCGCTTCCTGCTGACGGCGCTGATCCTCCTACCGCTGGCCCTGCCGCAGTTGCGGCGGATGCCGGCACGCGACATCGGCCTGCAGGCACTGATTGGCAGCTTCGCCATGTTCGGCTACCTGGCCACCATGATCGCGTCCATCGACATGGGCGTGCCGCCTGGCACCGCGGCGCTGATTGCCGCACTGCAGCCGCTGGCGACCGCGGCGTTGTCGGGCGTCATTCTGGGAGAGAGCGTTGTTCTACGCCAGTGGGCGGGACTGGCCCTGGGCTTTCTCGGGGTAGCGGTATCCGTTGTCGGCGGGCTGAACGACGCCCCCCTGCTGGGTTACGGCCTGGCGCTGGTGAGCATGGCCTGCATCGTCACCGCCACACTGATCACCAAAGCCAAAGCCCGGGCGACGCCGATCGTCCCCACGCTGGCGGTTCAATGCGCGGCCTCCGCCGCTCTGTTCGCGCCACTGGCGATGATGGACGGCGGCTTGACCCCGGAACTGACTCCCGCGTTCGGTTACGCCGTCGTCTGGTTCATCCTGTTCTCGACACTGGGGGCTTACGGGCTCTACTGGGTCAACCTGGCGCGCACGTCCGCCACGCGCGTCTCCAGCCTGATCTACCTGACACCGCCGGTGACGACCGTTTGGGCCTTTGCGATGTTCGGCGAGCCGATCACGCTGCCGGCGGTTGCCGGTTTCCTGCTCAGTCTGGCGGGCGTCTGGCTGGCGCGGAATCGGCAGCCGGATGGGGAACTCACGCTACCGCGAGAGAGCCGCGGGATGGGATAGCGGCTGGAAGGAGACAGCCCGGCGCTGCGTCCGGGCTGTCGCGCCTGAGTTTCAGGCGCCCTGCGTTTTCTTCAGACTCTCCTGTTCACCCTGAGCGTGACGCGCGGCGCGGGCCGCATGCAGTTTCTTGTAGCTCTCGATCAGGCGCAGGTGCTTGTCCAGGCCCTCCAGCTGCATGTTGGTCGGGGTCAGGCCGTGGAAACGCACGCTGCCGTCGACGGTGCCGACCACGGCGTCCATGGTCTGCTCGCCGAACATGCGGCGGAAGTTGTAGAGGTAGTCGTCCAGTTCCAGCTCGTCGTCGAGCACCACTTCCAGTACGGCGCACACGGCGCGGTAGAACAGCCCACGCTCGACGGTGTTGTCGTTGAACTGCAGAAACGCCTCGACGAACTCCAGCGCCTCTTCGTGCCACTGCAGCGCCAGACAGATCAGCGCCTTAAGCTCGAGAATGGTCAGTTGGCCCCATTCGGTGTTCTCGTCGAATTCCACACCGATAAGGGTGATGATTGTCATGTAGTCGTCGAGCTGGCTGGCTTCCAGGCGCTCCACCAGGTCCGCCAGCTGTTCGTCGCTGAGGCGGTGCAGGTTTAGGATATCCTCGCGGTAGTCCAGCGCCATGTTGGTGTTATCCATGATGAGGTCCTCGACCGGATACACCTCGGAATAGCCCGGCACCAGGATGCGGCAGGCCGGCGCGCCCAGTTCCTCATAGACCGCAACGTAAACCTCCCTGCCCAGCTCGGCGAGAATGCCGAACAGGCGCTCGGCCTCTTCGTCGTTCGTACCGGAGAAATCCCACTCGACAAACTCGTAGTCGTGCTTCGCGCTGAAGAAACGCCAGGAGACCACGCCCGTGGAGTCGATGAAGTGCTCCACAAAGTTGTTGGGCTCCGACACCGCCTGGCTGTTGAACGTCGGCGGCGGCACATCGTTCAGCCCCTCGAAGCTGCGGCCCTGCAGCAATTCGGTCAGGCTGCGTTCCAGTGCCACCTCAAAGCTCGGGTGCGCGCCGAAGGAGGCAAACACGCCGCCGGTGCGCGGGTTCATCAGGGTGACGCACATCACCGGGAACTGGCCGCCCAGGGACGCGTCCTTCACCAGCACCGGGAAGCCCTGCGCTTCCAGCGCTTCCAGGCCTTCAACGATGTCCGGGTACTTGGCCAGCACGGCCTGCGGCACGTCCGGCAGGACAATCTCGTCCTCGATGATCTGCTTCTTCACCGCCCGCTCGAAGATCTCGGACAGGCACTGCACCTGCGCCTCGTTGCGGGTGTTGCCGGCGCTCATGCCGTTGCTCAGGAACAGGTTCTCGATCAGGTTGGACGGGAAATACACCGTCTCGCCGTCGGACTGGCGCACGAACGGTAGCGAGCAGACACCCCGGTCACTGCGGCCGGAGTTCGTGTCGATCAGGTTGGACCCACGCAGGTCCCCCTCCGGGTCGTAGATGGCGCGGCAGTGCTCGTCCAGGATGCCCTCGGGCAGCTCGTCGTTCGGGCCGGGCTGGAACCACCGCTCGTTCGGGTAATGAACGAAATCGCTGTGGGCAATCTCCTGGCCGAAGAACTGGTCGTTGTAGAAGAAGTTGCAGTTCAACCGCTCGATGAATTCACCCAGCGCGGAGCACAGGGCACTTTCCTTGGTGGCCCCCTTGCCGTTGGTGAAGCACGCCGGCGACGCCGCGTCGCGGATGTGCAGCGACCACACGTGCGGCACGATGTTGCGCCAGGAGGCAATCTCGATCTTCATGCCCAGGTCTTCGAGGATGCCCGTCATGTTGGCGATGGTTTCTTCCAGCGGCAGGTCCTTGCCCTCGATAAAGGTGCGGTCGGCGCTGTCGGTGTCCACCATCAGCAGGGCCTGGGCGTCCTCGTCCAGATTGTCGACCGTCTCGATCTGGAACTCCGGCCCGGTCTGCACCACCTTCTTCACGGTACAGCGGTCAATAGCGCGCAGGATGCCCTGGCGGTCCTTGTCCGACAGGTCCTCCGGCAGCTCCACCTGGATGCGGAAGATCTGGTTGTAGCGGTTCTCCGGGTCGACCACGTTGTTCTGCGACAGCCGGATGTTGTGGGTCGGGATATCCCGCGCCTTGCAGTAGACCCGCACGAAATACGCCGCGCACAGGGCCGACGACGCCAGGAAATAGTCGAACGGGCTGGGAGCGGACCCGTCGCCCTTGTAACGCAGGGGCTGGTCCGTGACGACGGTGAAGTCGTCGAACTTGGCTTCCAGTCGAAGGTTTTCGAGAAAGTTGACTTTGATTTCCATTGCGGGGATTACCAGGTTCGGAGAATTTGACGGGCTCAACGATCGAGCCACCGCCATTATCCAGTTTTGCGGGGGCGGCGTCTGCACCGATTGCGCAGCGCACCGTACGCGTTGCTGCGTACCGGGCCGGCTCACCGGACACGAAAAAGCGCCCCGCCGGCGGGCGGAGCGCTCTCAAGATGAAGGTAGCCTGCGACGGAGCCGTTATCCCCGGCTGGCGTCGATCAGGTGCTCCAGATCGGCCTTCACGGCCTCGACCGGATCGCTGTCGCGGGTCAGGAACTGGGCGTTGCCCCGGGCATCGAACGCGATGACCGCCGCGGCGTGGGAGACGTCGTAATTGCCGTCCGCGTCCGGCTCGCCGTAGCTGTAGGAAACGCGGAAACGATTGGTCACGTCGTCCAACTGCTCTTTATCGCCGGTCAGGCCGATGAACTGCGGGCCGAAGGCGTTGGTGTAGGTGGTCAGGGTTTGCGGCGTGTCCCGCTTCGGGTCCACCGACACGAACAGCACCCGGAACGCCTCCCGATCAGACGCATCCAGCTGCCGGGTGATCTGCATCAGCCGCGCCAGTGTGGTCGGGCAGACGTCCGGGCAATGGGTGTAGCCAAAGAAGACCACGGCCGGCTTGCCGGCGTAGTCCTGCTCGGTCACCGTCCGGCCGTTCTCGTCGACCAGCTCAAAGTCGAGCGACGGCAGCTTGTCGGAAATATCCGCCGTGCGCCAGTCATCGGCTTTGCAGCCAACGAGCATCACGGCAATCAGCAGCAGGAAAAGGTGTCTCAACATCGTGTATCCAGATTATCAGCTTGTTCGGGTATCGGGCGTCACATATCCGCCGGCGATACCACGTCGAAGGTCACCGGCAGAGGGTCGTGCCCTTCGAATTCCAGTGTGACCTCCACGTCGTCGCCCAGTTCCAGCGGCACCGAGCGCTGCATCAGCATCAGGTGGTAGCCGGACGGCGCCAACTCGAAGCTCTCACCGGCCTTGATTTCGATCGCGGGCACGGCGTGCATGTGCATCATGCCGTCTTTTTCCATGCTCTGGTGGATCTCCACCTTGCCGTAGGCATCGCTGTGGGCACCCACCAGCTTGATGGTCTCGTCACTGCCGTTGTGCAGGTGGAAGTAACCCGCCCCAGGGATATCACCGGGGAGCAGGCGCACGCGCGCATCCGACACCTCAACGTCGCCGGCGAAGGCCATTCCGGTGGACAGCACGAACGCCGTGGCGCCCATCAACAAAACGCTGGCAAGGTTACGCATGGAGTCATCCTTATCTCGAATGTTGTTGTGGTCTGAGAGCGCGTGCTGACGATCGGCACCGACGATCTCTAACAGAAGGCCGCCAGGCCGCAGTTGGAGGTAAACTGGCGGGAGTTAACATCCAGTACGATCTGATGTTTGGCGGTGTCGTAGAAGAAAGACTTGAAGCCCTTATCGCTGTCCGCCACCCGATAAGTCCCGCAGATGCCGTAGCCAACCCGCACCTCCTCAAGGTTGGCCAGCTCCACCATACTCGCGCTGGCCAACGGCATGGTCTTGGCAATGGCCCGCTGGATCTCGAACCCTTCCTTGGTCTCCGACAGCGCCTGCCCCCCGAAAATCGTCGCGCCCAACAGCGCGCAGCCCAGCAGGGGAATGGCGAAGACAAAATAGAAAGGACGCGGCAGTTTCTTCATCTCAATCAATCGCTTTGGTGTATGTGGAGACATTACGGGCGCACGGACACCGTGGATGCCCTGGCGGCGTTTGATGGTCACGGATTATGCAATAGGTGGGCACGCGGTGGGAAGTTCGGGGATGCCGCAGGACTCGTGGGAGTGATGAAGGATCGCTGAACACCGATATCGCCCTTCCCCCACCATCCGTCTTTGCCGACACTGTCTTTTCCCGCGGGTATTTGCTTCAATGCCCGGTCTCCGTTTTCGAGAGTGTCCGCCGTCGTTTCTGGCCTTTATCCGGCCCGGTCTGTGCCGGCTCCGGCGGGCGCTCTGCTCAGTAACCACGTAACTCAGGGAACATCCGAATGCTGTTTCGTAACGCCCGAATCTATCGGTTCACCAAGCCGTTTGATGTCGCTCTTGATGAGCTGGAACGCCAGTTGGAAGCGGACGCTTTCAAACCCTGCGGTCCGCAGGAGTCTTTCCGCCAGGGCTGGGTACCGCCGCTGGGGCGTCATGGCCAGCAGCTGGTGCACAGCGCCAACGGCTACCACCTGATCGCCCTGCGCAAAGAAGAGCGCGTGCTGCCGGCAGCTGTGATCAAGGAGGCGGTCACAGAGCGTGTCGAGATGATCGAGGCCGAGCAGATGCGCAAAGTACCGCGCAAGGAGAAAGACGAGATCAAGGAGCAGTTGACCCAGGAGCTGCTGCCCCGCGCCTTCACCAAGTCCAAGCGCACCTTTGCCTACCTGGCGCCGAAAGACGGTTTCATGGTGGTGGACGCCGGCTCGGACAAGCAGGCGGAAGAAATCGCCACCACGCTACGCAAAGCGATCGGTTCCCTGCCGGTGCGTCCGCCCGCACTGGAGCAGGCGCCGACCTTCACCTTCTCCGGCTGGCTCAGCGAGACCGTGGATCTGGCGCCGGCGTTCGAGCTCGGTAACGAGTGCGAGCTGAAGGACACAGGAGAGGAAGGCGGCGTGGTACGCTGCAAGGGCCTGGACCTGCTGGGCGACGAGATCCGTAATCACCTCAACGCCGGCATGCAGGTGACCAAGCTGTCACTGAGCTGGGAGGACAACATCTCCTTCGTGCTGGACGAGGAACTGACTCTGCGCCGCCTGAAATTCGGCGAGGACTTCCAGGAAAAGCTGGACGACATCGACGCCGACGATGCGGTCGCCAAGTTCGATGCCTCCTTCAGCCTGATGACCCTGGAATTGGCGCGCCTGTTCCCGGCGATGCTGGAAGCGCTGGGCGGCGAGGACCGTTCGGCGATTGTTGAGGAAGACGCGGCGTAGGTCGCCGCTGGGGCGGCCCGCGGGGCCGCTCCGAAACTGAAGTTTCGGCTACACTCTGGGGCACCTGCCAGGCAATGTAGCGGGAGCTTTAGCTTCCGAGGCGCCTAACAGGCGCCCAGATTCCATGGATGGAATTCACATGTCGTACAAAGAAGCCGTTCGGCACCGTCAATCGGTGATCGGCCAAGAGTACCTCATCACGATCTGCCTTCAGGATCGACAGCCCCTCTTCCAGCACTTTGATTTAGCCCGCGCTGTTGTCCATGCCTTCCGAAAAATGGAAGCCCAAGCTCAGGCATCCGTTCTTGCCTGGGTTGTGATGCCGGACCATCTGCATGCTCTGATTTCACTGTCGAACCCTAAAGGGCTAGGCAATACGGTCGCTCACTTCAAGATCGATGCGTCCCGATGTGCCAGCCGCCGAATTCCGTGGCAAAAGGGATTTCATGAGCGAACATTGCGGAAAGCGGATGATCGAAAGGATATTGCCCGGTATATCATTCTGAATCCCGTGCGAGCGGGTCTTGTTGCCTCCGTGCGGGAGTATCCACATTGGGACTCGGTTTATCTTTGACGTGCATTCGGCAGCCTTGGCGACTGCTCCGAAACTGAAATTTCGGCTACACTCTGGGGGCTTCTCCCAGGCAATGTAGCGGGAGCTTTAGCTTCCGAGGCGCCAGAAAGGCGCCCTACTACCCCCTCAATTTCTCCCGCTGCCAATCCGTCTCCGGCTCGTTGAGCGGCAGGCGCAGGTCCATGACGTCTTCTTCCATGTTGTAGGTGAGCTGGAAGCCCAGGTTGCGGGCGAGGTTGAGCATGGGCTGGTTGTCCGGCAGGACGTTGCCGATCATCTCCACCGTGCCCCGCGAGCGGCAATAGTCGATCATCTTGCGCATGAGGATGTAGCCCAGCCCTTCCCCTTTCAGGTGGTCGCGCACCATCACGGCGAATTCGCACTGCAGGTTGTCGGCGTCGGTCCAGACGCGCACGGTGCCGAGAGTTTCCTCACCCTTGCCGTCTTCCCGTTCGGCGTTGGCGATGAAGACCATTTCCCGGTCATAGTCGATCTGGACCATCTGGGCCACGTCTTCGTGGGAGAAATGCTTGCGGTACTGGAAGAAGCGATAGCGGATGCTTTCCGGCGACTGGCGCTGGTGGAATTCCAGGTGCGCCGGTTCGTCCTCCGCCAGCACGGGGCGGACGATGACCTTGCGGCCGGACTTGGGCAGCACCACCCACTCTTCGAGCTCGCGCGGGTACGGCTGGATGATCGGCCGGCCCGGTTCCCTGGCCAGATCGATGGCCACGTCCACCGCGACGGCGCCATCACGATCGAACAGAAGCGGCAGGATTTCCAGCCCCTTGATCTGGGGAATGTCGATGACGATCTGCGACAGGGTCACCAGGGTCTCGCAGATTGCACGGATGTCGTCTTCCGGCTGCAGGCTGTATTCCCGCAGCAGGCGGTACATGTAGGTGCGGCGCAGCAGTTCCTTGGCCAGGACCATGTTCAGCGGCGGCAGGGCGATCTGGCGGTCGGTCATGACGTTGACGCTGGCGCCGGCGGCACCGCAGACCACCAAAGGCCCGAACAGGGCGTCGCGGGTGATGCCGGTACTGAAGGCGATGCCCCCCAGGTGCTGATAGGTGCGCTGGACCGCGAAACCGAGGAAGCCGCTGCGCGGGAAGTGGGCGCGGTACTCTTCCATCAGGACGTTGCAGGATTCGATGATGGCGGATTCGCTATTGAGCCCCTGGATCGTCGACTTGTAGCGGCCGCGGCCGGTCTGCTCTTCCAGGAACGGGTGGCAGCCGCGCTCGTGGATCAGGGTGACGTCGATGGGTCGACGCTCCACCTGGAAGCTCTCCACCACGCCGTCCACATCGTCGCAATACACCGTGTCGACGGTGCGGATGCCGTAATCGGCAATGACCGCCCTCGCCTCGCTGTTGGACAGGTGGTTGCGCCCGGAGCGGTGCGCCTTCATGACGATCTTGCGCGCCAGGGCCCGGTCGGCGTAGTGGTCGGTAAAGGACTCGGGGGTCTCCCGCAGCAGCCTCTGCACGCGCTGATGATGGACGTGCTGCATGAAGGCCTTGACCGCCTTCTCCGGCGAGAAGAAGGACGGGATGCCGGCGCGGTAGAACTCGTCGCGGGCGTCCAGCACGGTGGCCTGTCCCAGCCAGCAGGTGAAGATATTGAGCCGCGTGCCCTTGGCGGCCTGCACCACAGCGTCTGCGATCTGCAGGCTGTCTTCGGTGAGGCTGGGCGCGTACATCACCAGCACATTGGAGACGTTGGAATCCTTGGCCAGGATGCGGATGGCCTCGGCGTACAGTTCCGGCGAGGCGTCGTAGTTCAGGTCAATCGGGTTCTTGCGGGTCCAGTAGGACGGCAGGTGATTGGCCAGGGCGTCGATGGTATCGCTGGAGAGGCTGGCCAGTTCGCCATCCAGCGCCGCCAGGCGGTCCACCGCCAGCACGCCGGGGCCAACGCCGTTGGCCATGATTACCAGTTCCTCGCGCCGCACCGGACGCATACGGGTCAGCGATTCCAGGGCGTCGAACATCTGGCTCAGGCCATCCACCCGCAACACACCGGCCCGGCGCAACACGGCGTTATAGATCGGATCGGTGCGGGTGACACCGATCGGTCGCTCCGCCGGCATCCACTCGGATTCCGGCACCCGGCCGCTCTTGACCGCAATCACCGGCTTGGTGCGGGAGGCCACCCGCACCGCCGACATGAAGCGGCGCGGGTTGGGAATATTTTCGATGTGCAACAGGATCGCGCGGCAGCGGGTGTCCTGGGCGAGGTAGTCGATGAGGTCATCGTGACCGATGTCCATGCCGTCGCCGAGGGTCAGGAAATGTGAGAAGCCCACGCCCCGGGCAAAGGCCCAGTCGATGATGCTGCTGGCCACGGTGCCGGACTGACCGACGAACGCCACCTTGCCGGGAATGGCGCCCATGTGGGCGTAGGTGGCGTTAAGGGAGCGGAACGGCACCATCAGACCAATGGTGTTCGGTCCCAGCACCCGGATGCCGGCCTCGCGGGCGGCGTCGCGTACCGAGTACATCAGTGGCTGACCGGTCTTGCTGTGGGCCCGGGACATGCCGCCGGTCATGACGATGGCGGTGCGCACGCCCGCCTCACCCAGTTGGCGCACCATACGCGGCACGGTGTCCGGCGGCGTACAGACAATCGCCAGATCCGGCTTGAAGGGCATCTTGGCGACCTTGGGCACACAGGGCACACCGTGGACGGTCTGGTACTCGTTGCGGTTGATCACCAGCAGCTTGCCGGGAAACCCGCCGCCCATCAGGTTGCGCAGAACCATACCGCCCAGGCTGTCGGTGCGCTCCGACGCCCCGGCGATGACGATGGAATCCGGATTGAACAGGCTTTCCAGATAACGCGTGCCCACGGTTTCTTCCCCCCCTTTGGCCTGCTCTCATGGTAGGCGGTCGACGGCCGGTTGAAAACGAAACTTTTGCGTTTCCAAGGCAAATTCCGGCCCGGCGTGCCGCCCCGGAACCCACTGGCCCGCCTACAAAAATCCAGCAAAGAAAAAAAGCGGCCCCGGGGCATCCCTGTTAATATGGCTATAAAAGACGCACTCCAGTGATACAGCACCACGGGATCAATAATGACAACAGCGTTCTTCTATCATGAGGATTTCCTCAAACACGACATGGGG
Organism: Marinobacter sp. JSM 1782161; assembly: GCF_011421605.1. Taxonomy (NCBI): domain Bacteria; kingdom Pseudomonadati; phylum Pseudomonadota; class Gammaproteobacteria; order Pseudomonadales; family Marinobacteraceae; genus Marinobacter; species Marinobacter sp. JSM 1782161. The sequence continues at coordinate 207,483 of NZ_WSSA01000002.1, read as the reverse complement.
CCGGAGCACCCCGAGTCGCCGGACCGCCTGACGAACCTGATCAGCTATCTGGCCGACAACGGCCTGGACCAGGCACTGGATTGGGTGCGCCCGGAAGAAGTTACCCGTGACCAACTGCTGCAGGTGCATCCCGACACCTACCTGCGCCAGCTGGACATGATGCAGCCGACCCGCGGCCGTGTGTTCACCGATCCCGACACCGCGATGATGCCCCACACCCTGCGCGCCGCCCGACTGGCCGCCGGGGCCAACGTGCAGGCGGTCGACATGGTGGTCTCCGGCCAGGCCACCAACGCGTTCATCGCCGCCCGCCCGCCGGGCCATCACGCCGAGCGCGGACGTTCCATGGGCTTCTGCTTCTACAACAACATTGCGCTGGCGGCGCGTCATGCCCTGAACTTCCATGGGCTGGAACGGGTCGCCATCGTCGATTTCGACGTGCACCAGGGAAACGGCACAGTGGACATCGTGCAGGGCGACGAGCGGGTGCTGATGTGCTCCAGCTTCCAGCATCCGTTCTACCCGCATTCCCACGTCTATCGCTGCGCGGAAAACATCGTGAACACGCCGGTTTCCGCCGGCACCACCGGCTCCGATTATCGTCGGCTGGTGGAGGACGCGTGGCTGCAGAAACTGCAGGACTTCAAACCACAGATGGTGCTGGTGTCCGCCGGGTTCGACGCCCATGCCGCGGACCCCATGGCGGAGCTGCAACTGCAAGTGGACGACTACCGCTGGCTGACGGACCTGATCACCAGCGTGGCCGCCGATTCAGCCGACAACCGGGTGGTGTCGACACTGGAGGGTGGCTATCACCTGAAAGCGCTGTCCGAGGGTGTTACGGCGCATCTTGAGGGGCTAACCGCCATCAAGGATTGAGCGGCGAGTTGTTGCCGGGTAACGCGAAGATACTGTCCAGAGTGCCATCCTGACGCAGACTTTCCAGGGCCGCCCTCATCTCGTCTTCCAGTTCGGGGTGTAGAGCTCGACGGGACATATACAGGTGCCCCTCCTGCCCGGCCCGAAAGTTGCGCATGCGGAAATCCTCCGGTGACAGATCGAGAGACGCCAAGGTGTGATAGATCGCCTGGTCACTGCACAGAATGGCACTGACACGCCCCAGCTTGAGCATTTCCAGCGCCTGAAAGATATCCCGCACGGCAAACTTGTGGATGCCCTGTGCCCGGGCGAACGCCTCGCCGTAATAGGTTCCGTGAACGAAGGCGACGGGTTTGCCCCGCAACCCTTCCAGGGTCAACACGACGTCCGATGATCTCAGGCCTGTCATGATCGCGCGCGTCGTGACAACCGGCCCCAGATCAATAGCCTCGTCCGCCAGCCGGGGACTTTCAAAAAGCACCACGAAATCCACCTCGCCGCGCAACAGCTCGGTGATGGCCCGGCGATGGGGACGCAGTTCGTACTTGACGGGAAGGTCGGCCCGGGTGACCAGTTGGTGGGCCAGGTCGACCAGCGAGCCCTCGGGGGAGCCGTAGCGGCCGGCGTAACCCCAGGGCCAGACTTCGGGGATGGCAAAGATGGCGGGCTCATCGGCATCGGTCGCGTAGACCGATGCGCTCCCCAGCACGAGAGCCAGGGCAGCCAATCGCAGCAAGGCGGTCAGGTTCAAACTCGTGCTCTCAGGCAATCATCGAAGCTGCCAATCTAGCACGGTCTGACCCACCTTGCCGCTTTTACCGGACCGCAGACGTCAGACCGCCGCCTGCTGACCCGAGGAGGTCATAACCTCCTCGCGAATGCCGTCCCAGCCGTCCTTGATCTGGCGCAGCAGGCTGGACACTTCGTCCAGCTTGGCCGCGTCGTTGTGCCGGTTGGCTTCGAACAGGGTGCGCTCCATATACTCATAGAGCGATTCCAGCCGCTCGGCCAGTTCGCCGCCCTGCTCGAAATTCAGGAAGCCGCGCAGGCCGCCGATGATCTCGATCGCCTTGCTGATCAACTGCCCTTTGCCAGCGATGTCATTGGCCTGCATGCGCGCTTTGGCCATGTTGATCCGCTCCAGGGCACCGTTGTACAGAAGCTGGATCAGCTTGTGCGGATCCGCATCGGTGATGCTGGTCTGGGTGTTGACGCGCTGATAAGCCTGTAAACCGTTCATGATGAACCTCTCACTTCTCCTGCAAGCCAGCGATGATTAGCTGTCATTGCTGTTGTTGGGTGCCAGCGCGGCCAGTTGCTGGCTGATGTATTCCTGGGTGTTATTGAGCTGCGCAATCAGCGAATCGGCCGCCGTGAACTGACTGACCAGCCGCTCCCGGTATCGGGTCATGCGATCTTCCAGTTCGAGACGCTCTTCCTCGATCTCGGCCAGGTCGTCCTGAAGGTTGTCGGTCCGGTTCTCCAGGGTGCCATCGGAGCCCAGGATATCGGTGACCATATTGACCGTCTGCTCACCGATCCCCTCGATGAAGGACACGGTGCCGCGGGAACCGGTCTGGTCCCCGGTGATGCGAACCTGCATGCCGGCGGCGCCGACAGAGCCTTCCACGAACAGGATTTGACCTTCCCCGGTCGCACGCTGGCCGTTAATGGTGCCCGCCACGTCCTTGCCCACCGTACCGGTGGCCACGCTCAGCCCCAGGTCCGCCGCGGAATTGGTGTCTACAGATGTGATGCTGACGTTGGATTCGCTACCGAACGCGCCGGACTTGAACGACAGGGCACCGCTGGTGCTGTCGAAATCCACCTGCACGGACTTGCCGGAGCTGCTCAGCGCCGTATTGGTGTTGAGCTGCTCCTGGATCTGGGCGGCCAGTTCCTCACGGGTGTAGGTGCCCGCATCCAGGGTAATGCTGACGGAGGTTTCGCCATCCACCTTGAACGTCAGGTTGTCATTGTCGCCGTCGATGGTGACTGATCCTGCGCCCACGTTGGTGCCGGTCAGCGAGCCCTGGGTCGCCGCCTGGGTGATGTTGATGCTGTACTCACCCGGCTCGGTATTGATACCGCTGCTGACGAACTCCACCTGGGCATCGCTGGTCCGCCCCTGCTCGGCAAACAGGGCTGTGACGTCGTCCGGGTTCGCCTCAAGCTGCTCAACGAACTTCTCCTGGTCGAACTCAAGCTTACCGGTCTCGTAGTCAGTGGTGATGCCCACGTCCGCCAGGGTGCGCACCGCAGAATCTTCCAGCCCCGGCACGATGCGGGTCAGCATGTTACGCAACCCGTTCTGGATACCGCGCACCGTGGAATCGCCGGACAGAACGCCGGCCGTCTGCGTCTCGGAGTTATAACCCGCCAGACCGGAAATGGTGTCCTGCAGCGCGTTGAATTTTTCAACAAAACTCGCCACACGATCCGTCACCGCGCCGGTGTCCTGCTCGACCTTGACCGTGGACGTGACACCCTCAGCCTTCACCTCGAAGGTCAGCCCGTCGATGACGTTGTCGATGGTATTGCTGGAACGGGTGATGCTGATCCCGTTGACCTGGACCACTGCGTCCTTGGCCTCAACCGTCTCGGTCAGGTTCTGGGCGGTGTCGTTGAAGACGAACTGGGACAGGCCGGCGGCGTCGGTGTTGTTGCCGTCGCTGTCATTAACGCCGATGCGAATGGCGTTGTCGGTACCGGTTTCGTCCGAGGACATGACCAGACGATAACCGTCGCCGGTGTCGATCACGCCGGCGGACACGGCCAGGCCGGAATCGTTGATCTCGTCGGCAATGCCCTGCAGCGTGTTGTTGGAGCTGTCGATATCGATCAGCTTGGTTTCACCGCCGACGCTGATGCTGAGGGTACCGGTGCCGACCGGGGTGGCGTCACGATCCTCGAAGGTGCCGGACGCGAGAGACTGGGCCTGGGCCAGGCTGTCCACCTGCACGGTGTAGCTGCCGCGGCTGGCTTCGGTGCTGTCGACGGTGACTGCCACATCCTCGTTGGAGGAGGAGGCGGAGAAGGATTTGAGATTGTCGGCTGCACTCAGCTGACGCATTGGCAGGCGCAATTCCGTAATCGCGCTGCGCAGCGTGCCGTAGGCTGAGATCAGCGTCTCCGCCTTTTGCTGTTTGCTGTCCAGCCGGTTGGTGACCGGCTCTTTCTCCGCAGCCACCAGCTGATCGACGAGATCCGAATTCAGGACCCCGGAACCGATACCCAGTGATGAAATGCCTGCCATAGTTTCAGCCCCTCAAGAAGGCAACCTATCCCTTTGTACGCTTATCGGCCAAAAGCGGCAAAACTTTGCCCTTCGTTCCGATCGCTTTGTAACAATATGTATCCACACTGCGAGATTTCACAGTACGCTTACGACACTCCGCCGCAACCGCGCCAGCCATTGAAGCCTCCAGAAAAGCACTGCCATTTCAGGTCCCTGGATGCAAAACACCGCCGACCCCATAGGAGCCGGCGGTGCTGAAATACCGCTATTTGGGCCCGGCATGACACCGGCAAGACCCTACACTTCGATATTGAATAGCGTCAGCGGTTCGTCCTGCTGCAAGTTTTCGGCCAACCTCAAAGCCACGTCGTCCGGAATCTGCCGAATGACCTCATCGGTCTGCTGGTCCACCACCCTCACGATTGTCTTGCCGGAGTCGTTGTCGACCTCAAACTGGAGGTCGCGCTGAACCGTCTGCACGAAGTCGTTGAGTTGGGAGACCGCCTTATCCAGAGATTCTTTCTGGGCTTCCTGCTGATTCTCAAGACGCTGCACACGGGACTGGTCAGAAGCCTGTCGCAGTGCCACCACCCTGGAATCGGAAGCCGCCTGGGCTCGAGCGGAAGGCGTGTTTCCTTCAGCCTGAGGTGACGCAGACGCCCGAGCCGGAGGCTGATCACTGGAGCGAACCAGCTTCAAATCCGGGCCATTCAGGTTTACGTCAGTCATAGCTCACCCCACTATCCTGATACGGCGGAAAGCCGGCCCCCGAAAGGGCCGGCTTTTACCGTGCTATCCCTGTTACTGCAGGAGGGACAGAACCTGCTGCGGACGGGCATTGGCCTGAGCCAGGACCGAGATACCGGCCTGCTGCAGAACCTGGGACTTGGACAGCTTCGCGGTTTCGGATGCGAAGTCGGCGTCCAGGATCCGGCCCTGGGCAGCGGACAGGTTCTCAGAGGTGGTCGCGATCGCTTCGATGGTGGACTCGAAGCGGTTCTGGATCGCACCGAGGTCCGCACGCTGGCTGTTAATCGAGGACAGCGCGGCATCGATCGTTTCGATAGCGGCGTTCGCGCCATCAGTGGTCGTGATGTCAATTTCAGCTACGGAGCTCAACGTACCACCCCCGTCAGCGATTGCTGTTGTTCCGCCAGAAACACTGAAAGCGCTACTAGAGGAAAGGTCAACAGTGCCCGTCACAGTACCTGCGGTCGCAGAGCTGAAATCGACACTACCACCTTCACTACCAGCCATGGTGGCTGCGGCCGTTCCGGTGTTTGCGTAGCTCGAGATACTGATGTCAGCACCACTCTCGCTAGTCAGCTTCAGTTGCTCAGTACCGGATTCCGTAACAACCTGAGCCGTAATACCGGTTACCGCGGAGTTATCATTGATCGCATCTGCAAGTGAGGAATAGTCGCCGCCAGTAACGGTCGCGGAAATCGAGACCTCTTCCCCAGTTCCATCGTTCTCACCGGCCAAATCAAAGCTAACTGTACCGTCAGCAATACCGCTCAGAGTTGCCTCAGTTCTTGCACTCGCTGTTACACCAGTATCGGCACTGAAAGCGTTAATACCCGCAGCAATGTCCTGCGCTGAATCTCCGGCCACTGTCGTGTAGGTGCCGCTGGCACCATTACCAGAAACCTCTATCGCCTCACTTCCGGCAACAGCGTTAGATGCAGCCGCTTGACCAAGCGCGGTACCGCTTGCACCAAAGGTATAGTTGCCAATATCCGTTCCACGCGCGCTGCCCATGGTGACATTGATAGTCTGGTTGGCATTGGCGCCGACCTGGAACTGGGCGTTAGTAAAGTCGCCGTTCAACAGGGTCTGGCCGTTGAAGTTGGTGGTGTCGGCGACGCGGTTCAGTTCCGCCTGCAACTGGCTTACTTCGGCCTGCAGCGACTTCCGGTCAGAAGAGGAATTGGTGTCGTTGGCCGACTGGACCGACAGCTCACGAATCCGCTGCAGCAGGTCACCGGCCTGCCCCAGCGCGCCTTCAGCGGTCTGTGCCAGGGAGATACCGTCGTTGGCGTTGCGCTGGGCAACGTTCAGGCCGCGGATCTGTGAATCGAAACGAGAGGAAATCGCCAGACCAGCCGCATCGTCTTTAGCCGAGTTGATGCGCAGACCGGAGGACAGACGCTCAAGAGCCTGGTCCGAGAGAGACTGGGACTTGTTCAGGTTGTTCTGAGCGCTTAAGGACGCAACGTTAGTGTTGATACCGAGAGCCATGATGCTTCTCCTTGAAACCGTCAGTTTTGACTGGAAAGAGGTCTGGCGCCCGTTTTCATCAGTTGGGTGCGCCGCCCTGCTGTAATGCTTAGCGGCGAGGGTTAAGAATCCTTTAGAAAGAATTTCGGATTTTCTTGTTAACTAATGTAAATCACTATCACGCTTTCAGTTTTATTTTACTTTTCATAAAGATAGGTCGATAAAAAATCCTTCCTCATATCGCCTCAACGCCTAAAGCGGGTGCAAGACCCGGCACTCCCATCGAGTGCGTCTGCCGCTCGTGACTTCCCCACACTCGGTTGAAAAAGCGGCAATTCCCTTCCTGCCGGTCAGTCAAAATATCGGCGCCCGCAAGCCGACCCGTCTCGCGACAAATTATTTTTTACAATCATTATCAGTGACTTATAAATAAAAAAAAGAAACTGGCACACACTTCGCTTCTGGCACGGCAACGCTTGCATTTTAACGAACGTTTGCCGGTAGGGCGTCCTTTTGATCGGGCACTTGGGTTCCGGCTTTTCCTGGCAAGGAGAAACAGCATGCCTCAGATCATTAATACGAACCTTGCGTCGCTGAATGCGCAGCGCAACCTGAACACGACCCAACGGGACTCGGACACCGCGATGCAGCGTCTGTCCTCCGGCCTGCGCATCAACTCGGCCAAAGACGACGCCGCCGGCCTGGCCATCTCGGAGCGATTCACCTCCCAGATCGATGGTCTGAACCAGGCGATTCGGAACGCCAACGACGGCATCTCCCTGGCACAGACTGCCGAAGGCGCGCTGGGACAATCCGGCGATATCCTGCAACGGATTCGCGAACTGTCGGTCCAGTCCGCCAACGCCACCAACTCCGCCTCCGACCGCCGGGCCCTGCAATCCGAGGTCAACCAGCTCAAGCAGGAGCTGGAGCGGGTGGCTACCACCACCGAATTCAACGGCCTCAAGCTGCTCGACGGCTCTTTCCAGGCCCAGCAGTTCCAGGCCGGCGCCAACGAGAACCAGACCATTGCCGTCTCTATTCAAGGCGCACGAACCACGGATCTGGCCAACAACAGTGTGAGCGCCTCAAACACCACTGCCGGACAAGGCAGTGGATCTGTTTACGCCGCAGCGGCTGGCGATGCGTCAGCGGCAAACACCATTGCTGCTCAGACGCTGACCGTCTCCAGCTCACTGGGTGAGGCCACTGTGGATGTTGAGAGCGGCGATACCGCCGAAGACATCGCTGCGGCGATCAACCAACAGGTGGATGCCACGGGGGTCGAAGCACAAGCCCGAACCACGGCTGACTTATTCGGCCTTGGCGGTACAGGCACTGTTTCCATGACGATATCGAGTGGAGGCGAAAAATCGACGATCTCCGCCCAGATTGACGACGTCGACGATCTGCGTCCCTTGGCGCGCGAGATCAACTCCGCGTCAGGTACCACAGGTATTACCGCTGAAGTGGAGGATGGCCGACTGACGCTTGTGCAAGCGGAAGGTAAAGACATCCTGGTTGAGGATTTCACAACCAACGCCACAACACCTACCGCCAGCTTCCGCGGTGGCGCTGAAGTGGACGGAGACGCCATCACTCTTGATGGGTCAGACGACACCGCCGATAGCGCGCGTGCTTCAGGCGAAATCACTTTCGGCTCGTCTTCGAGCTTTGCCGTATCATCCAGTATTGACGACACCGCCGGCAGCATTTTGGATGAGGCCGGTGGCACCGCCGTCGGTTCCACCACAGAGGATGTCTCCAGCATCGACATCAGCACCGTGGAAGGCGCCAACAGCGCCATTGCCGTGATCGACGCCGCCCTGGAGAAAATCAGTGGCATCCGCGCCGACCTGGGTGCCGCCCAGAACCGGCTGGATTCCACCATCTCCAACCTGAGCACCACGTCCGAGAACCTGTCAGCCGCCCGCTCCCGTATTCGCGATGCGGATTTCGCGGCGGAAACCGCGGAACTGGCGCGGACCCAGGTGCTGCAACAGGCGGGTCTTTCGGTCCTGTCCCAGGCCAACGCCCAGCCGCAGCAGGTCTTGCAGCTGCTGCAGGGCTAAGCCTCAGCGGAACCCGAAAAGGCCGGCAACTTGCCGGCCTTTTTTACGCCCGTCTTTTGCACCAACTTTGAAAATCCGCACGTTCCGCCTGCCGACACCGACCATGTCGTAAAACTGGCACGCCTTTCGCTCTACCTCTCCCAAAGGCCCATTCCCGGCCCAAAGCTGCAGATTATTGCCGGTGCCACCCTGCCGGCGGCAAGGAACAGACGAGGTGATCCATGCACGCACAGCACCACCCGCAAGTTGGTCAGAACGATAGAGTCGCGATTGCGCGCCTGTTGCTCGCCGCCAATTCGACCTACAACCAGTCGAACGATCCCGGCAACAGCTATGCGGCCCGGCTGGAAGCTCGTGAGGACAGCCGCCACTATCTGGCTCAGGTAATGGAGCGGACCCACGACAACGCGGCAGCCTGGGGACTGCTGGGCCGTCTGGAAATGGACGACGGCAACCTGGACACCGCCCAGGCGCTGTTTGAGCGCAGCCTGTCCATCGACCCGGATCAGCCCCAGCAATACACCAACCTGGGTTACTGGGCGCTGGCCTCGGAACGCCCGGCCCTGGCCGAGCAGTATTTCCAGGAAGCGCTGAACCGGGATCGCCAGTCGGCCTCGGCTTTCTGCGGTATGGCCCACGCCAAGCGCCAACTCGGTCAGTTCGATGTCGCCTACCTGCACTACCGCAAACTGCTGCAGCTCAACCTGGAATGGCCGTCGATCTACAGCGGCATGGTGGCCTGTGCCGCCCAGCTCAGCGTTGATCAGGCGGACCAGGAACTGGCCTACGACGCCATCACCCTGCTCTCGCGCGACGACATTCCGCACCAGGACCTGGGACGCTTCGTGGCGGCGATCCTGCGCCACCAGTACGACCTGGACAACCCCGATGCCCGGGTGCTGCTTGAAGCCGCGGCTGACGACGAGCTCCTGCTGCTGGCCCTGGAAAAGACCCTGATGCCGGACCCGGCCGTGGAATCCTTCGTGACGCTGCTGCGTAACGCCATCCTGAGCGAAGTGGCGACCACCGCCACCCTGCGGGACGGGCTGCACCGGCTGGCCATCGGCATTGCCCTCTACGCGGACCGCACCGGCTACGCCCTGCCCGCCGGCGACAACGAGGCTCGGGTGATCGACGCCATCAACAGCAGCGTCTGCGCGCAATTCGCGTTGGGCGAAAGCATGGAGGCCATTGCCGGTTCCCTGATGATCAGCGCTCTTTATGGCGCCCTGTTCCACCAGCCGTTCGCAACGCAACTGGGCCGCTGGGGACTGACCGAGTGGCCGACAGGCCTGCAACCGCTGTTGGCAGCCAGCTACTATCACCGCGCCACCGAGGAAGCCATCAAACAGGGTTTTGAGGAAAAGCAGGATGAGCTGGCGCTGGCGCCAGAAGATGTGCCCCAGGCCTGGCCGCACTGGCAGACGTTGAGTCAACATCCCCAAACCAGCCTCAAGGCCATCATGCGCTCGCGCCTGCGCCTGGATACCGACAACCTGCCGGACACCCTGCGTCTGATGGTATGCGGTGCGGATTCCGGCCAGCGAGCCCTGGAGCTGGCGCGCAGCCTGAGCGATGTGGAAATCATCGCCGTGGACGAGAACCTGTCCAACATTGCCCGCGCCAGTCGCACGGCCCAGGATATGGGCCTCGAACAGATCGTGTTCTGGCCATGGTCTCTGGCGAGCCGGTTCATTGCCGACGGCAACCGGGTCGACTGGATCGAGCTGGGCCGACTGCCCTCTACCCACGCCAGCCACGTGTCGCTCGCCGGAGTGGTCAACCAGGCGTGCCAGCAAGGCAGCATCGTGCACCTGCGGACCAGCATGGCCGGCGATTCCACCGCCGACGCCCAGATCCGCCAGCTGATTGCCCGGCACCAACTACCGGAAACCAACGATTCCCTGCGTCAACTGCGTAATCTGATTACAGAGAACGCCCAGGACCCGGCCCTGGCGGCGCTGCTCGAAGAAGAGGATTTCTACGGTCTGGGCGGCTGCCACAACCGCTGGTTCCGGCCGCAGGATCCGCACCAGCTTCGCTCGCTGCTGGCACTGATGTGCAACGAGGTGGACTGGAAGCTGGTCCGTGCCCAGGACAGCGACGGTCACGGCCTGGCCCTGTCACCGGTACAGCGGCAACTGCGCGCCGAGGCCAGCGGCAGCGATGTGCAGAGCGTCTGGGGCCAGCCTCTGGGCCTCTATTTCATGCGTCGTCGTTAAGACCTCTCGGAACGGCGGCCCTTTGGCTGATGTCAGGGCCGCCGCGAGTCCAGGAAACGCTGCCAGTCGGCCAACGTATCCACGTCCCAGCGGGCCGGCAGGCAATGCACGCGGCAGCCGGCCTCGACCAACGCATCCCGGGTTTGCTCAAGCGCCTTGTCGGTGCCCCAGGCTATGCCGTTCAGAACAGGACCCAACGGCCGCCGGGCGCCTATGAGAACAAAGCCGCCGTCATCCGACGGTCCCAGCACCACGTCATCATCAGCCAATGCCCGGATGGCCTCAGCGATGTAGGCCGCATCCACCGACGGACAATCACTGCCTACGATGACCGCCGCCCCGGCCTGTTTCAGTTCGGCATCCAGCGCTCCTGACATACGTGCTCCCAGATCCTTCCCTACCTGGATGCGCTGCGCCACATCGGCCGCTTGCAGGCGGTGGAGAATCGACGTGGCATGGCTCGGGTCGTCTGGCCGGGCACGATCCCACCAGAACGATACGTGCAGACCTGTCGCCAGCAGATTGTCGAGGACAGCACCCGTGAGGCGGATATGGGCGTCAAGCGCGCCGCGCTCGCCGAGGTCCGCCGCCAGCCGCGTCTTGACACGACCGGGTTCCGGCCACTTGGCAAACTGGATCAGGCGAACGCCGTCAAAATCACTTGGCTTTGGTCGCGGCATTGGGGGACGCAGCCTTGGAGGGTGTGACGTTGGGATAGTAGAGGCGAGCGAGGTGGATGGGGTCCTCACCACGCCAGTAACGGAAACGCAGCTGCCACATCAGCAGGATGGTCCGCAGGATGCCGTGTTTTTCCCAGCGACGGCTGTCCGTCACCGCCCGGGAATTGACGCAAAAGGGCTTGGAGAGTGGCAGCAGACGCCGGCTCAGGGCAATGTCCTCCATCAGCGGCACGGTCTCGAAACCGCCCACTTCCTCGAAGATGACGCGCCGCACGAACATCGCCTGGTCGCCGGTGGCTATGCCGGTGATGCGCGATCGCAGGTTCATGGCGTGACCGATCACCCGCAGCAGGACATGATCGCCGGACAGACGCACGTCGAACCGCCCCCAGGCTGCCGGGCTGTCGACGAAGCGCTGCAGGTGCTCGAGGGCGTCCAGCGGCAGGCGCGTGTCGGCATGCAGGAACACCAGCACCTCACCGCCAGCAACAGCGGCACCGGCATTCATCTGGTGTGAACGGCCACGCGGCGACTCCACCAGTCGATCGCAGAGCGGACGAGCCTGCTCGACGGTGGCGTCGTCGCTGCCGCCATCCACCACAATCACCTCGTGCCCCTCCTCACGCCATCCCTGCAGGTCGTTCAGCGCCATTCGGACGCTCTGCGCCTCGTTGAGTACGGGAACGATAAACGACACATGCAGGGGCACGGTAACCAAGAAGGACTCCAGAACTTTCGAATGACGGTGGGACAGTTAAATTAACAGGACAGCGGCTCCAACACCAAGGTTCCCGTCCAACCCGCAGCGCGGTTGAGCCGTGGCAACCCGATGGGTATGATACCCGTCCTTCGCCCCCGTAGCTCATCTGGATAGAGCGGTCCCCTCCTAAGGGACAGGTAGCAGGTTCGAGTCCTGCCGGGGGTACCACCTAAACATCCATCAAGATCTATACAATTCCGCACAACACTGTTTTTAAACACTTTATCCTTACCTTTCAGTCCACCGAGATCCACCAAATTCTGTCCTGAGCCATGCGCTCTGGGGGTACTTATGGGGGGGGGGGCAAAACAAAATTCACCTAGCTATAGTGAAATTTATACCCCCACTGCAGAACCGAGCACGCTCATGGCTACAGACAAGCTAACCGACAGACAGGTAAAGTCCGCAACCTTTGAGAAGTACGGGAAGCGCACCAAGCTCTCTGACGGCCAAGGCGGATGTGTTCGACTACATCGAGGTATTCTATAACCGGCTTCGGCGTCATACCCACTTGGGAGGCGTCAGCCCCGAGGCCTTTGAGCGGGCCTCCGTTTGAGGCTAAGGCGTGTCATGCTTAGCGGGGGAAGTCCACTGGCACAGAGGATGGATGCAGGGAGAGGGGGGAAGAAATAGAACACTTGCTCGATGAGAGAGGGCTGAGAAATTTTCGTTCCTAAGATTTCTCCCCAATCGAGTACATCAGTGAAGTCCATGCACGCAACTACGCTCACACCAGTATCTATCCGGATTGGCTGGCGCGAAGAAATACCTCTCTGTTTGGTTCACAAAGATCGATAGACTACGCTGAAACAGCGACTTCAATGCAAGGAAAGCAGAATGCCTCTAGACACCATGATATTTCCGGAGAGCTACCAGACTCCTGAAATCGAGCTTAAACGCGCACTGCTTACATACAATAAAGTTTTCCTGATCGACCCAAAGGAAAACGACATCATGCCTCCCGAACTAATGACTCAGGCCATGATGCCTCCCGGAATGCCCTTCTCACCCTTCGCAATCAACATGGGTGCGCCGGTTTGCCCTATCATTAAATCTCAATCATATGAGAACGACTTTGACAGGTTACTGGAAACATTCCAGCCCGCATTAAAGGCTGGTTGCTTAGAAGTAACGACCACCTACAAAGAATCAATAAAGCCAGGGACCGTTGCTATTGGCGCGTTTTCGCATGGAGGCGCTACAGGCTATCCATTAAATCCCCAAGCCGTCCTTTGGTTCTTAAGACAGCTCGGCGGCAATCAAAGTTTGTTAAAAGAAGCATTAGGAGCTCAACCGATCGATCCTGCGATAATTGAGCGAGCTAGCGACATACGCTTCGGTGCTGCCTCTGGACAAATCAACGGCGCACCGGCGTTACCCATGCTCGACGTACCCCAACAATTGGAGCAGCATCAGGCGGCACTCACAAAGCTGGCATTGAGCAGAATTGCGTCAGTGATCAAGTACTATGGTTATTGCGAAAACAAAAACATCGTTCCGTTTCTTTATGACCCTCAAACGATGCACTTTGTATCTAGGATTATTTCCTGCGCAAACTCTTCTATGGATCAAGCCACCTCGACTGACCAAGACGCCCCGTGGGCTCGGGTTCAGCGGCTTCAGCAGATTTTATTTTCCGAAACTCTCGACGGTAAAAAACTAGAAGAGGCTTCCATAAGCGACATTCTCCGTGCACGGACCCCGGGCTGGTTAAAATCAGAGGAGAAAAAAGACGGTCTGCTAGAGCGACTACACGAGATGGCGAGAGAAGAAGAGAACTTTGAAGAACAGGCTTCATCCGAGCTATCAGGGTACCTTAAACAGGCAGAGGATCTCGCGCATGATCGCAATAACTTCCGATTACAACTCTATGCAGACATCATCCCTCAAGCGATGGACCTTCGAGCGAGCATTCCATTTGCAACTGGTGCGGGTGCTGCAACAATAGGAGTCAGTACGGCATTTACAGGCGCTAGTGTGCCGCTCATTTTTATTGGCGCAGCAGCTTGGGCGTGCAATATGGTCAGAGAGTATGGGCCCCAAATGAGGGACTTAAGACGAAGGGAGCAAAGCCTCCGTAGCAGCTCAGGTCTATCTTTTTATCGACGTGTAAAAGGCTTCAGATAAACAACTTTATGTCCCGCATAAGGATATAAGAACCCTCTCGCTCTGGACCACGCGCTTTCGCCATTACTAGTCTTAGTATTGTCTCTGGCACGCAGGATTTACATCATGACTTGTCACCCTAATTTGCTCTTTCCTCTCGCACTGAGTCTCTCACTCATTTCTGGATGCTCCACCACAACAATCAACACCAGCTTCAGCGCCGTCCCATCTGAGAACTCCATGGCTTACTTTTCCGATGGTTGGATAATCCAGAAGCAAGAATCCGAAGACTTTGTGGTTCAGATGGCAGTACGAGATGGAAAACAGGCGTGGGAGGAAGTTCACGGACTGGTGTTCGTGATGAATAAGTCAGAGGAGCCTATCAATGTCAGCGTTGAGAACATTTCCTTTCGGCAGGACGAACACACTATCGAACTCCTCTCTTACAACCAGCTAAAGCAAAGACACATCAGTCGTGCTCAGACCAGACGCACTGCTCTGGCGCTCAGCGCAATGGCTCAAAGCTTCAGCGCTGCCCAACCCACGACCACGACCACCTACGGTTCAGGCACCGCGTATGGAACCGGAGGCACTGCAAACTACTACGGTTCTTCTCAGTCGTACACCTATGACTCTGCGGCTTCAGCGGCGGCTCAGGCTCAAATCCAATCCAACGTGCAATCGGGCGTTGCTAACATCGAATCGAATCTTCAACGCGACCTGAATTCAATGGACGGGTATTTGCAGAAGACAACTGTATTCCCAGATCAGAGCTACAGCGGCCGCTTCCAATCCCGCACGACCCGCTTTGAACAGAAACCAAAATCAACTTATGCCCTGACGGTAGAGTTGGATGGCGAGAAGTTTCTCTTCAAATTCGTGGAGAAAGCGGACATACAGACCCAGCAGCGAAAACTGTTCTGAAAAGGTTGAAGTCCAATACCCGATGGATAAGTTCGCAGAACTGATAGTCGTGCATTTTGTGATACAAAACGTGATACATTAAACTGAGCCCACAGCATTTGGCTCGTAGATTCAGCAAGTTAGAACACCCAATTCAGGCGACCATCCCTGCCGGGGGTACCATTCCTATTGAATCCCCACAGCTTAAGCGCCCGCCGCGTCGCCTCTCGTCAGATTTCCGGCACCCGACAGGGCACACGTTGACGACGCCCCCGCTGGCCAATGCAACGCCCCAGCCCCCCCTCGCCATTCTGGCCCACTTTGTGCAAAGGCCAAGGCAGAGTAAATCACTTTGCCGATCAGGGGCGTACCACCATGTCACTGCTGTCATCGCTGGCCCGGGCCAGTGCCAGTTTCCAACAGGCCGCGGAAAATCGCGCCGCGGCGAAACAGAACGCCGCCCAGGCCGCTGCAAAGGCGACGCCGGCCAAGCAGGAAACCGGTTCCGACGACAGCGTCACCCTGACCGGCGACGCCCCATCATCCTCGAAAAACCGCCTGTCGGTGACGTCCTACAAGCAGAATGTGGGGCAGGATCATGCCTTTGTGCAGGATACCCTGCGGCATAAACTTGCCGAATATAACCTGAATCCGGCAACGCGCATTGCGGTGGAAAAAAACGAGAGCGGCGGTTTTGCAGTGAAGGCGATGATGCCGGAAAGCACCCGCCAACAGATCGAGAAAGATCTGGACAACAACAAGGCGTTCCGGGAGGCATTCAACCGGCTCAGCGTCAACGAACCGACCGTCTCCTTCGTCGACACGGCCCTGCGCCTGAATCAGGCCTACGGCGCCAACAACGCGGTTCTGGACCAGATGGTGAGCGAGAATCAGCAGTTCAACGGCCTGCAGGATCTCGCCCACCGCTACGACAGCCTGCGTCGGAATGTAGGCTCGACCACAGCTGAAGCGGCCGGCCAGGCCAGACAGTATGCGTTCAGCCTGAACGCACGCGCCTGATCCGACCGCCCTGAGGCGCCGTTACTGGAACGGCGTCGGGTCGCCCTTGCCTTCCCTGACCAACTCCGGCACTTCCCCACAGAAGTTAACCACCGTCGTCGCCTCGAGTCCGCAGAAACCGCCGTCGATGATCAGGTCCAACTCATGTTCGAGGGTTTCACGAATGTCGTAGGGGTCGGTCATCGGGTCGGTTTCCCCGGGCAGGATCAGGGTACTGCTCATGATCGGCTCCCCCAGCTCAGCCAGCAAAGCCTGGACGATGGGGTTGTCCGGCACCCGCAGGCCGATGGTGCGACGCTTGGGGTGCAGCAGCCGCCGCGGTACTTCGCTGGTGGCATCCAGGATGAAGGTGTACGGCCCCGGCGTGTAGGTTTTCAGCAGCCGGTACTGGGTGTTGTCCACCTTCGCGTATTGCCCGATGTCGGACAGGTCCCGGCACACCAGCGTAAAGTTATGCTTGTCGTCCAGTTGCCGGATCCGCTTGATGCGGTCCGTCGCCTGCTTGTCTTCCAGCTGGCAGCCGATGGCATAGGCGGAGTCGGTGGGATACACCACCACACCGCCGTTGCGGAGAATGTCCACCGCCTGCTTGATCAGCCGTAGCTGGGGCGTTTCGGGATGAATCTGGAAAAACTGGCTCATTGTGCATCCTTACTTGGTTGACGACCGGACGGTGCCCGGGGCACTCAGTGTTTGTCATGCTTCGAACCGCCCATGCACTGTGGCGATGAGGGCGCAACGCCATTGCGGGTTTGCCATTCCTCCGGGGTATAAAGATGCAGGGCCAGTGCGTGGACACCGGCCTGCAGCTCAGCGCCCAGCGCGCCGTAGATGGCCTGATGACGCTTGACCCGATTCTTGCCTTCGAAGTCGCCACTGACCAGGGTGACCTTGAAGTGGGTTTCGGAGTTGGGCGGCACGCTGTGCATGTGGCTTTCGTTTTCCACCCGCAGGTGGTCGGCCTGGAATCCGTCAGTCAGTTTCTTCTCGATGGCCGACTGAATGGGTGCGGCTGTTTCGGGCATAATAGTCCTCCCTTTGCTGAATGCCGTTATTGTAACGTAATCCGGGCCTCCCCGGCTTGACACTCAACAGCGGCTTCGCCATCTTCCATCGCCTGTTTTAACCGCGGTCGTGCCATGCGTCTTTTTATTGCCGAAAAGCCCAGCCTCGGACGGGCCATTGCCAGCGCCCTGCCCGGCGAAATCCAGAGAGGCCGCGGCTGGCTCCGCTGCGGCGAACGCGACGTGGTGACCTGGTGTATCGGCCATCTCCTGGAGCCGGCAGAACCCGGCCACTACGATCCACGCTGGCTCAAGTGGCGCCTGCACGAATTGCCGATTTTCCCGGAACAATGGGAACTCGCGCCCAAGAACAGCGTGCGCGACCAGCTCAAGATTGTCGAAGGCATGCTGGCCAAGGCCGACACCGTGATCCACGCAGGCGATCCGGACCGCGAGGGCCAGTTGCTGGTGGACGAAGTCCTGCGATACTGCCGCTATGGCCGCCCGGTCGAACGCCTGCTGATCCAGGACCTGACGCCGGCGGCGGTGTCCCGGGCGCTCAACCAGATGCGCGACAACCGCGATTTCCGGCGTCTGTCCCATTCCGCCCTGGCCCGCCAGCGCGCCGACTGGCTCTACGGCATCAACCTGACCCGCGCCTACACCCTGCGTTACCAGCAGCAGGGTCAGCAAGGGGTCTATTCCGTCGGCCGCGTCCAGACCCCGGTGCTGGGGCTGGTGGTGGAGCGGGACCAGACCATCGCCGATTTCGAACCGAAGCCATTCTTCACCCTGACCATCAACTGCGACACCCCGTCGGAGACACCGCAGTCGTTCCAGGCACGCTGGCGCCCGGACGAACGTTTCCGCTCGGCCATGGATGAGGAAGACCGCGTCCTCGACCGCAAGGTCGTCGAATCGATTGCCGAGGCCGTCCAGGATCAGAGCGGCACCATCACCGACGCCCGCTTCCGCGAACGCCAGGAAGCCCCGCCGTTGCCGCTGTCGCTATCGATACTGCAGATCGAGGCCGGCCGACTGTTCGGCATGAACGCCAAGGCGGTTCTGGACTCGGCCCAGAACCTGTACGAGAAGCACCAACTGATCACCTATCCCCGTTCCGACTGCCGCTACCTGCCGGAAGAGCACTTCAGTCAGCGACACGATGTGATCCGTGGGCTGTGCGGTGTCGCGCCCGGGCTGACCGAATTCGCCGACCGCGCCGAACTGAACCGCCATTCCCGGGCGTGGGACGACGAGAAGGTGGACGCCCACCACGCCATCATCCCCACCATGCGGCAGCGGCCGGCCGGTAACCTGAGCCGTAACGAGCGCCGCGTCTACGAGCTGGTGGCCCGCTATTACCTGATGCAGTTCTTCCCGGAGGCGATCCATCGTGAAGGTCGCCTGGATCTGACCATCGAGAGCCATGCGTTCCGCGCCACCGAAACCGGCGTTGTGGCACCAGGCTGGAAAGAACTGGAACTGCGCAAGAAGGAAGCGTCGGAAAAACCGTCCAGGGCCCTGCCCCGACTGGATAAGGGCAACGAAGTGCAGTGCCGGTCGTCCGAGATAAAAGACAGGATGACCCAGCCGCCGTCGCACTTCACCGACGCGACGCTGTTGTCGGCGATGACCAACATCGCCCGCTTCGTTGCCGACAGTGAGCTGCGCAAGACCCTGCGCGACACCGACGGACTGGGCACCGAGGCCACCCGCGCCAGCATCATCGAGACCCTGTTCAAGCGCGAGTACCTGTATCGCGAAGGGCGCTATATCAAGGCCACCGACAAGGGGCTGGACCTGATCGCCGCCCTGCCATCGGCGGTGGCCAAGCCGGACATGACGGCCGTCTGGGAGTCCACGCTGGAGCGGATCCGTCAGGGCGAAGGCGACCCGCGCGCCTTCCTCGGCTCCCTTGAGGACCAGATCCGCGAATTGCTGGCCCCACTGCGTGACGGCACTACAATGGGGGGTACGACGCATTGGGCGCCCGAGCAGACCGGCGTCCACTGCCCCCAGTGCCGCTCGCCCATGCGCGAGCGGGAAGGCAAGTTCGGGCGCTTCTGGGCCTGTTCACGCTATCCGCAGTGCCGAGGCACCCGCCCCATCGAGGACGCAACGGACCATGCTGACGGCGCCGATCAGGCTCCGACGCCCTGTCCGGCCTGCTTTTCCCCGCTGGTCCGGCGCCACGGCAAAAAAGGTTGGTTCTGGGGCTGCAGTAATTACCCCGGGTGCCGACAAACAGTGAGCGATGTGGACGGCAGGCCAGCCACGGCCGGCCCCGCCGGATAAAAGCGGGACGCGGCATGCGCGCCGTATAGGCAACCGCGCCCTTTATTACAACGATGTGGCACAATCGCGACGCTTGGTTAACAGTCGGCAACACATTGACACTGACCGCCCCGAGGCAATTTGCAAGAATGTTTTCCATACTGGCCCGGATACCGCATGGACAACCGGGCCTAATATTGCAGGAGACACCCAATGCGTATCGCATTACTGGAAGATGAACTGGCACAGGCACGCAACATCGAGAGCCTGTTGGGAGACAATGATCATCAGTGCGATAGCTATCAGACCGGCCAGTCCTTTCTGAGCGCCGTCACCCACCGCAGCTATGACCTGCTCATCCTCGACTGGCAGATTCCCGACATGACCGGGATCGACGTGCTGCGCAGCGTCCGCGAGCAGCTCAACTGGCCCATTCCCGTGGTTTTTCTGACCCAGCGGGACAGCGAGCAGGACATCGTCCAGGCGCTGGATGCCGGTGCCGACGACTACCTGTCCAAGCCCGCGCGGCCGGCGGAGCTGCTCGCCCGCATCCACGCCCTGGCCCGTCGCAGCAATCCGGACGTCGAGCGCCAGGTCCAGGAATTCGGCCCGTTCAGGATCGACACCAAATCGCGGGTCATCCTCCTGCACGGCGAGGCGCTGACGCTGACCGACAAGGACTTCGACCTGACCCTGTTCCTGTTCCAGAACAAGGGCCGGTTGCTGACCCGGGAAATGCTCCTGGAGCGGGTCTGGGGGGTAACGCGCGACATCAACACGCGCACGGTGGACACCCACATGAGCCGTCTGCGACGCCGGCTGGGGATCAAACCGGAGAACGGATTCCGCATCAAGACCATCTATCAGCGCGGCTATCGCCTGGAAGCCATGGATGAGTTGACCGGTGACGCCGACCTGGCGGAGCCGGTCACGCCCTGATCGAATCACACGAGCCTGAATTGACGAAACGCCGTATGCCCGCATTGCAGCGACCCCACAAAGCACAGCGCCTGAGGCAAGCTGGCCTGATTGCCGGCCTGATTACCATGCTGGTCGCTCCGGCAACTCGCGGCGAACTGCCTGTGGCCATGGGGTCACAACTGACCGCAACCCCAGGCAACCCGACATCACCGGTCACCGAATGGCGCTACACGCTGCGTCCGGGAGAGAACCTGGATACGGTGGCGCGCGAGTTGTTGTCCGAACCGCATACGCTGGCTCAGTTGATGCAGTACAACGGCTTCCAGCAATCCCGCGACCTGTCCCCTGGGCAGAGTCTGCGGATCCCGGTCAACTGGCTGGAGAAACAGCCGGAGCCGGCTCGTGCGGTAACAGTGTCCGGCCCGGTCCAGCACATTGACGGGGTGAACGGTAAGCGGCGCATTCTCACGACTGACATCCAGTTACGGGCCGGCGATGAAATTCGCACCGGTTCAGGGTTCACGGTGGTGCAGCTGGCGGACGGCTCGCTGATCCGCCTGGGCCGGGATACCCATCTGGTTTTCAACCGCCTGTCCCGTTTCGGCAAAACCGGAATGGTCGACACCCGCATGCGCCTGGACCGGGGGGAACTCGACGCCGAGGTGGAAACCCTGGTCGAGGACGGCTCACGCTTCGAGGTGGACACGCCATCGGCGGTGGCCGCGGTACGTGGCACCAAGTTCAGTCTGCAGGCGAACCGGCAGCAGACGCACCTGCGTGTCATCGAAGGCCGCGTGGCATTCGGCCCTGCCGGACGGACCGTGAGCGTGCCGGCCGGATACAGCGGCACGGCCGGAGAAGGCACCCGCAGCCCGGTGGACATACGCCGCCTGCCCGCGGCTCCGGCACCGGGCGATTTGCCGGCGACCGTACACGAGCTGCCGCTGCCTATTACCTGGCCGGCCGTTGCCAGCGCCAATGGCTACCAGGTGGACATCTTCGACGCCGACAGTGGCGACTGGCTGTCCCGCGAGACCACGCATCGCCCCGAGCTGAACCTGGGCAACCTGGAAAACGGCCGGTATGAGATCCGCCTCGCCGCGATCAGCCACCAGGGCACGCCGGGCATGCCGGTCACCAAAAGCCTGACGGTCGACCAGAAAGCCCTGGCTGCCGCATTGGACAAGCCGTCCCCCGACGCCAAACTCGACGACGAGATGCCGTCTTTCAGTTGGTCCTACCAGGGCAACAACGAGCTGGGCCGCATCGAACTCGCCGAGTCCCCGGATTTCAGCCGGCTGGTCGCCACCAGCGAGTGGGCCCCCGACAGCAACGCCATCCCGTCGCGCGCCCTGGAACCCGGCGAATATTACTGGCGTGTGGTCACCAAGGCCGGCGGCACCTCGCAGGCCACCAGCGAACCGCGCAAGCTGATGATCAACGGAACGCTGCCACCCACCCGGATCATCAACGTCAACTACGTGGACAGCCAGGTCCGTATCTTCTGGCAACAGGTCAATAAAGCCGACGAATACCGTCTACAGCTTTCCGAAGACCCGTCGTTTCAGCGTATTATCAAGGAAGCCAGCGTCGCCGACACCACGGCGGCCTTGCGCCTCATTCCCGGAAGACGGTATTTTGTGCGCCTAAAAGCGCTTTCTGAAGGCCCGATCAACGGTCGATGGGGACCGGGCAGGGAGCTTTTCGTCAATTGATCCGCATGACGCGGACCGTATCAAGCGAGACGCATGCAAAGGGATTGGTTCAGACTGACACGTACTGCCTGGAAACTGGCCCTCCCCCTGATAGGCATTGCGATCCTCCTGAAACTCGCCGGCATCCCCCAGCGTCTCGATCTGTGGCTCTACGACACCCTCGCCCTCAGCACCAGCCTGGCGCCGTCCAGCAGCCTGGAACTGGTCGCCATCGATGAGAAAAGCCTGCGCGAGCTGGGCCGCTGGCCCTGGCCCCGTTCACGTCACGCCCAACTGATCGACCGACTCCGCGACGCCGGCGCCAGGGTCGTGGTGTTCGACGTGCTGTTTACCGAGCCGGGCACCGAAGATCCGACCATGGCCCGGGCCATGCGCGAACAGGGGAGCGTGATCCTGCCGGTGCACCTGTATCCGGCCTCGGCCGACGCGCCGCTGTCCGAACAGCTCCCCACCCCCACACTCACCCGGGCCGCGGCGGCCCTGGGGCACGTCCACGTCGAGCTGGACGAGGACGGCATCGCCCGCGGGCTCTACCTCTACAGCGGTCTCGGGCGCGCCTCGTGGCCGGCCATTTCGCTGGCCGCGGCGCAGTTGGCCGATCACGCCCAAGGGGTCTCACTGCGCGACGACCAGCAGGTCTCCCCCTACGTCAACGTGCGCAGCCAGTACGCCTACATTCCGCTGGCCGGGCGTGTGGGCTCCATCCCCACCACGTCCTACAGTGATGTACTGGCCGGCCGGGTGTCCATGGAACGCTTCGCCGGCAAGACCGTATTCATCGGGGCCACCGCGCCCGGGTTCGGCGATGTCCTGCCCACCCCGCTGTCCGGCCTGGCCAGCCCGATGTCAGGGGTCGAGTTCCACGCCAACGCCTATTCCGCCCTGGTGCAGGACAAGCTGATGCTGGTGATCCCGGCTTACCAGCAGTTCCTGCTGGCGGCGGCGGTCATCGTATTCATCAGCCTGGCCCTGCCCCAGCTCAAGCCGTCTCACACGCTCTGGGTATGCCTGATGACCAGCGCGCTGCTCCTGCTGGCGGTAACCCTGCTGTTCCGCCACGCCAGCACCTGGGTGCCCGTGTCCCAGGCGCTACTGGTGCCGCTGATCGCCTACCCGCTGTGGAGCACGCGCCGGCTGACGCTCCTCAACACCTTCCTCAACCGCCAACTGGATATCCTCAGCCGCGATCCGGGCCTCGGCCTTAAAGACATCCACCAGCAGCAACCGATCCGCATCGTTGAGGAGCTACGCCTGCTGCTCCAGGCCGAAGGCTGGTGGCTCTCCCAGGACGATCTGATCATGGCGCAGCATGGCCTGAGCAGGCGCGATCGCCCCAAGTCGCTGGAGAGCGGTCTGTGGACCCACCGGGGCGATCAGAGCTGGATCCGCTTCGCTCGCGGCGACCGGTCGTTCGAGCTGGGGCTGATGCTGCCCGCCTCCCTGGGACGGGAGGCCAGCCGGCGCTACCTGCAACGCCTGCGACTGGATAGTCCCGGGTATTTCCAGGGCCGGGAAAGGAACTACCCGGGCGAGAACATCGGGGACCGCATCGAACGGGTGCAGGGTGCCATCGAATCCCTGACGGACATGCGGGAATTCATTGCCCGGGGCTTCGAGCGCATGCCCGACGGCGTCATCGTGACCGACGCCATGGCAACGATCCAGTTCGTCAACGGCCACATTGAGGAATGGTTCGGCGAGCCGCGACCGAGCCTCATCGGCATGTCGTTGCCCGGACTGCTCAACGCCCACGACCCGCGGGACGCGGCACCCTGGCAGGAAACCATCTCCGACACCCTGACCCTCGGCCAGACGCGAACCGTCGACCTGCAGGTCAAGGGCATGGATCTGCTGATTCACCTGGCACCGTTCAGCATGTCAGACGCCGACCAGCACGGCATCATTGCCAACATCTCGAATATTTCCGAATTGCGCGAGCAGCAACGCCAACACCGGGAGGCCATCGACTTCATCTCCCACGACGTGCGCTCACCGCTGGTCTCGCAACTGGCCCTGATCGCCCAGCTCAAGCGCCGGCCGGAATCCATCGGCCCGGAGCAACTGGAGCACCTGGGCAATCTGGCACGGCGCAGCTATCAACTGGCCGAAGAATTTGTGCAGCTGGCCCGCGCCGAACAATTGACCGAGACGCGATTCTACGATTGCGAGTTCCTGGCCGTGGTGGAGAACGCCCGTGACAGCGTCAGCGAGCAGGCGCAGAGCAAGGGGATCGATCTGGCACTGCACGGCGCCGACGACATCTGGCTCAGGGGCAATGCGGAACTGCTGGAGCGGGCGGTCATAAACCTGCTGACGAATGCGGTGCAGTACAGTCCGGCTGGATCGACGGTCACCATCCAGGTGTTCCGCGCCGGGCACCAGGTCTGCCTGACAATTTCCGACGAAGGCATGGGCATTGCCGCCCATGAGTTGCCGCACCTGTTCGACCGCTACCGGCGGCAGAAGAGCACGGAGCTGTCCGGTAACCGGGGCGCGGGTTTGGGACTGTCGTTCGTCAAGGTGGTGGTCGACAAGCACAAGGGTGAGATCAGCGTTCACTCGCGTGAAGGTGAAGGATCCTCCTTTACCCTGCGCCTGCCGGTGGCCGATCCTCTGGCCACCATCACCCCGAGTGAATCATCCCTGAATTGACTTGCTGACGACGTCCGACATCGGGCTGACCAGCCCCTCCGTATCGATCGCGCGCACGGCGAAGTACCAGTCGCCGTCAGCCAGGTTTTCGATGGTGAACTGCGTCAGGCTGGCATCCTCGATCACGACGCTATGCGTCAGTGCTGAGGCGCTCTGGCCGTACACGATTTCGTAGCCCTGCAGTTCGCCCATGGCGATACTCACGCCGCTCTGGCGCGTCAACGGCGCCTCCCAGCTCAGGGTTGCCGAACGATCGATGATGACCGTGCCTCCATCGACGCTTTCTTCCCCACTTTGTTCGCCGCTGCCTGCCCCG
This sequence comes from Marinobacter sp. JSM 1782161, assembly GCF_011421605.1. NCBI lineage: Bacteria > Pseudomonadati > Pseudomonadota > Gammaproteobacteria > Pseudomonadales > Marinobacteraceae > Marinobacter > Marinobacter sp. JSM 1782161. Next base: position 182,498 of record NZ_WSSA01000002.1, on the reverse strand, counting down.
TCGCCCTGATCCGCTCCGGCGACCAGCGCATAGAAGGCTTCAGTCCGGTCTGAGACCTCGTCCAGCGCCGCCAGTACCTGACCGTCGGCCACCTCACTCCGAAGCCCCTGGGAGATCACTGCGGCCTCCAGGGTAAGCTGTTCAATAGTCGGCGCCGTCGCCTCACCGCTGTCGGGCAGCATGCCTTCCGACTGCACCCATGCCTCACTGTCGGCCAGCACCTCGTCGATCGAGCTCCAGGTCGTGCCATCCACCATCGCCAGAAACGCCGCGTTGATCACGGCCAGTTGAATCGCGTCGGTGCTGCCGCTGAACCCGTCCAGCCGCACCAGATCCGGGGGCGACAACTGCAGGGTGCCGGCGCTCAACCCAAAGTGGGCTTCCAGCTCGCCATAGGCCGCCAACAGGGCGTCCGGAGACAGCCCTTCGTCGGATCCACCGGCCAGCGCCACCGCCAGGGAAGACAAGGGCGTCAGGTAGACTTCACGCGAATCCGTCAGGTTGACCACCGCGCGCAGCCGGAAACCGGCGGAAAGAGGAAAGGTTTCGCCAAAGGCGACGGCGTTCGGCGTTCCGGAAAAACAGGCGGGCACCACGTCACAGGTCATGCGGGTTTCATTGTCGGCCGTCAGCTCGACCAGGACCCAGCCGTCCTTCTTACCGCTGATCGGCAACTGGAAACGGCCCTGGCTATCCGTGGTTACGGCACGCCCAAGCTTGCCAGCCAGCTCATAACGACCACTACGACCATCCCGGGTGATATTCCAGGCATTGACGATGCCATGGCCGATGACCCCCTTGATCGCGCCACCACTAACCACGATAGACTCGGAGGGACTGGCGGATGTTGAAGTCTCGCTGTCAGAGCCACCTCCACCGCCGCAACCGGCCAGAAACAGGCAGAAAAACAGACCGACCGCTGCGATCATTGACCGTTTAATGACGCAATTTGCCATTACATGACACCATAAGATTGACGTTACGGGGTCACTGTACGGATTTTACGCGTCCATTAATGCGCTTTACGTCATTATGCAGATCATTTTTTAGCCATTTTTTTGACATCACCGAATCGACCAGACCATGACGACCAACACCCTACACTTCACCATCCGCCGCTTTCGACCGGAATTCGACAGCCACGCCATCGGCCAGCTCTACGAGGCGTCCGTGTCCGTGCTTGGCGCCGGACACTACGAGCCGGAAGTAATCGAAGCCTGGCGCCGATGGGCGGACCACCCTCACGCCGTGGCCCAGCTCCTGAGCCAGGGAATGACGCTCATTGCCCAGCACAGCGGCCGTATTGCCGCCTTTGGCCAGCGCCACCCCGCCGGTCACATCAACATGCTCTACACCCATCCGAACTTTGCGCAGCGGGGACTCGGTCAGGCGCTTCTGGAGGAAATGATCGACGCGGCAAAACGGGAGGGCCTGTCCGGACTGTCCGTTGACGCCAGCCGTATCTCCCGCTCGCTCTTCGAGAAAAACGGATTTCGGGGCGACAGTCCGGAATGGGTGGAACGCGACAATCTGCGCATCGAGCGATTCCCCATGACATTGCAGTTTTCGGGGGACAGGTAAGGACAAAAAGAAAGAATGGATCGCTCCGACGAGAGCAGCGCCCCTCCGCACGCCGGGCGACTCGGCAACAGGAGGAAAAGACAGGTCACCCGATCGGCCTTTATCGATGGGCACCGGGGAGCAAGCCCTCTAAAGCACTTGCGTCAATCACTTCGCCGAATGCTGAGCGATAAAAGCGATGCTTTAAAATCCCTCGCGCACAAAAAAGAAAAGGCCAGTCATTCGACTGGCCTTTTTCAATTGGTAGCGGGGGCTGGATTCGAACCAACGACCTTCGGGTTATGAGCCCGACGAGCTACCAGACTGCTCCACCCCGCATCAAACTGATTGTCGCTCCGCTTAATTACTTGGACCGATCTATCTGGATATCGATCCCGGAAACGGCCGAATGACTCATTCGGACTTTAATTGGTAGCGGGGGCTGGATTCGAACCAACGACCTTCGGGTTATGAGCCCGACGAGCTACCAGACTGCTCCACCCCGCATCAAACTTTTCTTCCCAGACCAAACTTAGCGATAGCGCTTAAGGTCGGCCTCAAACCCGAAGGCCGTTATGACTCCCTTCGGCTTTTTCAGGTATGGCGAGCCCGACGTACTAACAGACTGCCTTACCTGTATCAAACCTTTGCAAATCAAAGCGTTGCCTTTAACCGCCTCGATCTCAGTGGCGCGTATAATACGGCCCAAACCCACACCTGTCAACGTATTCTCACTTCGGATTTCACACATTGCAAAACGCTGTGCTGTTTTCCGGATAGACCTTGCCTGATCGGCCGATACGGGGTATTCAAGAGGTTCCGGGTAGCGCCTGTCTCCGTTGATTCATCAGCAGAAACCAATCCGATATGTCCGAGAACGACAATCAAAAATCGACATCGAGCCAGGTTGAGTCGCTTATCCAGCGCGTCAGACACAACGAGGCCATTGCCAGCAAACTCTTTGATATGGAACTGGCGATGATGCAGGCCCCGGATCTTTCGACGTTCGCAGACCGCCTCACCGAACAGGCCCGCGAACGGTTTGACCTGGACGATGCCTGGTTTGTTCTCACCGATATCGACGACAACCGTCGAATCATGGAGCTGATGGACGCCCAGGGCGCACTCTCCGAGCGACTGATTGTCGACACCCAGGTGTTCTTTCAACTCGTCGATAACCACGAGCAACCGCTACTGAGCGCCGATTGCGGCCCGCTGCGAGCATTGATTCCCGCTCACCTCAGCAGCCGCATTCAGTCGCTGGCCCTGCTTCCTTTGCAGATGGAAGGCCGCCCGGTAGGCGCCCTGGTTCTGGGCGCTGCGGATCCCAGCCGTTACCAACCGGGACTGGATGCTTTCTTCCTGCGCCAACTGGCCGTGAAGACATCAGCGGGATTGACCAGCATCTGGGCCCGGGAACAGTTGAAACGGCTCGCTACCCGGGATCCCCTGACGGGGTTGCGCAATCGCCGCGAAATGGAGTCGGCGCTGGCACAGGAACTGAGCCGTGGCCGCCGTCAGAATCACCCCATCACCCTGTTATTTCTCGACCTGGACCGGTTCAAGGCCATCAACGACGAACTGGGCCATGAAGCCGGCGACGCCTGCCTGATCCATGTGACGCGGCAACTGCAATCACAACTTCGGCGAGACGACAGTTTGTTCCGCTTTGCCGGCGACGAATTCGTCGCCCTTCTGCCGGGACAGGAGGAGGACAACGCAAGCCGCGTCGCGTCACGCATGCAGAACGCTCTCAGGGACGCTCCCTTCCGCTTCGGCGACTCGAAAACAGCCATCCAGTTCAGCTATGGTATGGCGAGCGTCACACCCGAGCAGAACGCAACGGTTGCCGACGTCATCAGACTGGCGGATCAGAGGCTTTACGAGATGAAACGGGCATACGACGCCCCGTCGCCCTGACGGCCGTCAGGCATCGAAGAGGTCAGCCGGGAAAACCGGCGCATTCTCCCCGGAGGCGACACCAACGGCGTCGAGAGCTTCACGCACCGGACGAAAGGAGCGGCGGTGGATCGGTGTCACCCCCAGCTCCGTCAGGGCCGAAAGGTGCGCCGCAGTGGGATACCCCTTGTGGCCACCGAGACCGTAACCTGGATATTGGCGATCCAGTTCCACCATTTCCCGGTCCCGCGCCACCTTGGCCAGGATCGAGGCCGCCGAGATAGCAGCGACACGACCATCGCCCTTCACCACCGCTTCGCTGGGCCAGCGCCAGCGCGGACACCGGTTGCCATCCACCAACACAAACTCGGGAGCCGGCCCCAGCGCACCGACGGCTCTCTCCATGGCCAGCATCGTCGCCTGGTAGATGTTGAGCCGGTCGATTTCATGCACTTCACAACGCCCCAGACTCCAGGCCATGGCTCGGTCGCGAATCTGTTCGGCGAGGGCCTCCCGACGTTTCTCCGTCAGTTTCTTGGAATCCATCAGCCCTTCGATCGGCTTTTCCGGATCGAGAATGACCGCGGCGGTGACCACCGGTCCGGCTAGCGGGCCTCGACCGACCTCGTCGACGCCGGCCAGCAAGCGCCCCTGATAACGACAGACAAACGGCGGGAGTGGTTTAGAGGCCACGTTCTTTCCCCTCGATTACAGGCACCAGGGCATCAGCGGCCCGCTCGTTGGCGTTGCGCCGCAGGGTCTCATGCAATTCCGCAAAAGCCTGTTTTAACGCGTCCAGGTCAGGACCGGGTTTCAGGCGATCCAGCACCGCTCGCCCCAGGGCTTCCGGGGTGGCTTCCTCCTGCAGCAACTCGGGTACCAGCTCACGCCGCGCCAGCAGGTTGGGAAGCGATACGTGGGGCACCTTGACCAGTCGTGAGGCCAGCAAGAACGTCATGCGGTTGAGGCGATAACCCACCACCATCGGCTTTTTCAGCAACATGGCTTCCAGGGTCGCCGTGCCGGAGGCCAACAGGACAACATCGGCGGCAGCCATAACCTCCCGGGAGCGTCCCAGAACCAGCTTGACCGGAAGCTGCACGTCCTGCTCATCAAGCAACGTTCGCAGTTGCTGCTGCCGGGCTTTGTTGACGCAGGGAATGACGATCTGCAGATCATCGCGCCGTTGCTGAATCCAGTGCGCCGTCGCCAGGAACAGCGACCCCAGCCGATCGACCTCCCCCGCCCGACTGCCGGGGAGAATCGCCAGCACCGGCTGCCCGGGCTCCAGCTCGAGGGCGCGACGAGCGGCCACCGTATCCGGGGTCAGCGGAATATCGTCCGCCAGTGGATGGCCGACGCAGGCCACGGGCACGCCGTGTTCTTCGTAGAACCGTGCTTCGAAAGGAAACAGCGTCAGCATCTTGTCCACCGCACGGGCGATCTTGAAGATGCGCTTGCGCCGCCATGCCCACACCGACGGGCTGACGTAATGGGCAGTGGGGATGCCGGCCTGGCGTAGTTGAAGCTCCAGGCCGATGGTGAAGTCCGGTGAGTCGATACCAATCACAATCGCCGGCGGTGTCGCCAGGAAATAGTCTCGTACCCGCCGGCGAATCGACACCAGCTCGCCAATACGTTCCAGCACTTCGAACAGCCCCATGACCGAGAGCCGGTCCATGGGAACCAGTGAGTGAAACCCGGCGGCCTCCATCTGCTCACCGCCGATGCCGGCAAAGCGGGCATTGGGATAGCGTTTACGCAACGAACGAATCAGACCGGCACCGAGAAGGTCGCCAGACGCTTCGCCAGCCACGATACCAATGGTGAGGTGTCGATCGCTGATCACCGGTGGAGAAGAAGACTCCACCGGCTGTTCGTCGACGGAAGCCGCCAGGGTTACGGCCATTTCGTCAACGAACGATGCCGCGATGGGCGTTTCGGAGGGAATCGGTCAGCATCCGGACTTCCGAGGATTCGGCAAAGTCCTTTTCGAGCGTCTCGATGGCCTGCGCCAGAGTCAGCCCCTGACGGTAGATGACCTTGTAGGCCCGTTTCAGCTCGGAGATGATTTCCCGCGAGAAGCCACGACGTTTCAGACCTTCGGCATTCAACCCGTGCGCTGACGCCGATTGACCACTGGCCATCACATAAGCCGGGATATCCTTGAGAACGATGCTGCCGCCGGCGCTCATGCTGTGGGCGCCGATATGACAGAACTGGTGCACCATGGTGCCACCGCCCAGGATGGCCCAATCCCCCACCGATACATGACCGGCCAGGGTGGCGCAGTTCGCCAGGATCGTGTTGTCGCCGACCACGCAATCGTGGGCCACGTGGACATAGGCCATCAGCAGGTTGTCGCTGCCAATGCGGGTTTCTTTGCGATCCTGCACCGTACCGCGGTGGATGGTGCAGTTCTCGCGAATGACATTGTTGTCACCAATCACAAGTGTGGTGGGCTCGCCAGCGTACTTCTTGTCCTGGCACTCTTCACCAATACTGGAGAACTGGAAAATGCGGTTATTGCGGCCGATCACAGTCGGCCCCTTGATCACGACGTGGGACAGAATTTCGGTTCCGTCTCCTATCTCCACGTCTGGTCCGACAAAGCTCCACGGGCCGACAGTGACGTCCTTGCCCAGCTTTGCAGACGGGTCGACAATCGCCTGAGGATGGACTCCCGACCAAACCTTTGTCGCCATCAAACTTCTCTCTCAGCGGTCATGATTTCCGCGACGCAGGCCACTTGCTCGCCGACCAGCGCACGGCAGTCAAACTTCCAGATGCCGTGCTTGTCCGACAGAAAACGGGACTCAAGCCGCAACTGGTCTCCCGGCACGACAGGTCGCTTGAAGCGGGCCTTACTGGAGCCGGCGAGGTAGTGTATCACGCCATCCGACGGTTTCCGGTCAACGGTCACAAACCCGAGAATGCCGGACAATTGCGCCATCGCCTCGATAATCAGGACACCCGGCATGATCGGCTTGCCCGGAAAATGCCCGTTAAAGAACGGCTCGTTGATGGAAATGTTCTTGTATCCGGCGATGGACTGCCCTTTTTCAACTTCCGTGACGCGATCCACCAGCAGGAACGGATAGCGGTGGGGCAGGAATTCCATGATTTCTTCAATGTGCATCATCAGGTACGGCCTCAGGCTCGTTTAAGCAGTTTCTTTTCCAGTTCGCGCAATTTCCGCGCCATCTGATCCAGATTGCGGAACCGCACGACACTCTTCTGCCACCGCTTGTTTGTATCCACACCCGTCCCCGAAGAATAGACGCCGGGCTCTTTCAGGCTGCGGGTCACCATCGTCATACCGGTCAACTGCACCTGATCGGCGATCTCCAGGTGACCACCGATACCGCTTGCACCGCCGAACACACAATGCCGCCCCACCTTGGTGCTGCCGGCAATGCCGACCAGCGCCGCCATGGCCGAGTGGTCACCGATGCTGACGTTATGAGCGATCTGAACCAGGTTGTCGATTTTGACCCCATTGCCGATCACGGTATCGTCCAGCGCGCCGCGGTCAATGGTGGTGTTGGCGCCGATTTCAGTATCGTCACCGATCACCACACCGCCCAACTGGGCGATTCGATGCCAGACGCCTTTCTCGTTGGCAAAGCCGAACCCATGCGAGCCGATAACGGCACCGCTGAGGATGAGGCAACGCTGCCCCACGCTAACGTCGTGGTAGAGCACGGCCCGGGCTTCCAGGACGGTGTCGTCCCCCACACAGGACCGTTCGCCAACGACGCAACCAGGACCAATCACAGCGCGCTCGCCGATCGTGGCGCCCGCCTCGATCACCGCGTTGGGCCCAACGGCCGCCGAGTCTGCAACAGTGGCCGCCGGATCGACGACCGCCGACGGATGAACGCCTGCTCCGGGCTTGGGTGCCGGATCAAACCAGTGGCTCAAACGAGCATAACCGAGGTAGGGATTGTCCAGTAACAGGACATTGGTCGGACACTCATCAGCCATGCCCGGGGCGACGATGACCGCCGACGCGCCGGTTTCTTTGAGGAAACGCCCATAGGAAGGATTGGAGAGAAAGGATATCTGGCCGGCGCCGGCATTCTGGAGCGTCGCCATGCCCGAGATTTCGGTGCTGGCATCCCCGATGACCCGGCCTCCCAGCGCCTCGGCGATATCACCCAACGTATGGACTGTGTTCGTCATTGCCCTTCCCACCTAACGCGTTCCACCTAACGTTTTCCCTGCAAATAACCGGTTCCACAACACCTCGGACAGGCCCCGGCCAATTATCTGAAACCTGCCCGTTTCCGCCGTCTTACCGGTTCAGCTTTTCAATCAGCTCTTCGGTCAGATCCATGTCCGGCTTGGCGAGAACGACCGCCTGTCGCGGAAGGATCATGTCGAGATCGTGCTCTTCGAGCAGCGCTTTCACCGCTTCATCCACCTGCGGCTGGGCATCCTCCAGGAACTGCTTTTTGCGATTGCTGACCGTGGTGTTGAGACGGTTCTTGAGATACTGGTATTCCTGCACCTTTTCCTGGAACTGGCCGGACAACTCTTTGCGCTCTGATTCATTCATCATAGCGCCATCTTTCTCCAGTCGTTCCTTGAGGCTCTGGGCCGTTTCCTGGGCTTCGCGCACCTTGGCTTCGTCGTCCTTGAATTCGGTTTCCAGCTTCTGGCTGAACTTCTGGGCACTGTCGGACGCGAACAGCGCGTGCCGCAGGTCGACCACGCCAATATTGGTGTCAGCCAGTGCCGGCACCGCCAGCATCAGGGCCAGGGCGGCGGTCATCATCTTCTTGAGCATGGAAAAACTCCTGTCTGTGCGTCTCGTTTTGTTGGCATTGTACCGGTTAAGCCGTGCCTGGAAACGGCGGCGGCCTAGAAACTTGAGCCCAGTGAGAACTGGAAAATCTCGGTTTCGTCGTCGTCGCCGGGATTAAGTGCTTCGCCGAGGCTGAATGCCAGGGGCCCAATCGCCGTGATCCACTGAAACCCAATACCCGCTGCGAAGCGCAGCTCGCCGGTTTCCGGGTCATAACCACGAGCGGTATCGAAGACCTGACCACCGTCAAGGAAGAACGCGGTCCGCATCGAGCGAGTATCGCCGGCAAACGGCGTCGGGAAGATCAACTCGACGCTGCCCTCGGTAAGCACGTTACCGCCAAACGGATCCGGATCCGAATCATCGCCGGCGGCGTTGGTTGCCAGGTTCCCCAGAGAGTTTGCCTCGTACCCACGGACTGAGCCGTACCCCCCGGCATAGTAGTTCTCATAGAACGGCAGCTCGCTGCTGTCGCCATAGCCATCGCCGTAGCCGATCTTGGTGCGGGTATGGAACACCCAGCTCTCGGCATCATTGAGCGGCTGGAAGAAGTTGGTCCGGTGCGTCAGCTTGTAATAGGTCTGGTCACTGCCCGGCACCGCGACGTCCAACGACAGCGAGTGGCTGAAACCATCCGTTGGCAGGACACCCCGGTTCAGCGAGTTGCGGCTCCATGACCCCGTCAGGTGGTAGGTATTGAAGGAGTCACCGTATTCGTCGATGAACTCCGTCACCTCCTGGGCCGGGAACTCGTCCAGCTTGATATTGGTTCGGGTATAGCCGACGCCGAAATTCAGACGCGTGATGCTGTCGATGGGGTAACCGAAGTCAAGGCTCGCACCGTATTCGTCAAGCAGGTACGAGGAAATGTCTTCCTCGTCGTAGTCCGTTTCGCGGGCATAGATGCTGAAGCCCCGGCTGACGCCATCGACCGTATAGTAAGGGTTGGTGTAGGAGAACTTCGCGCTCTTGACCGAGTCACTGTGGGTGGCGCCGATAGTCACCTCTTTACCGGTACCGAAGAAGTTGTTCTCCGACACGCTGGCACCGAGGATAACGCCCGAGCTCTGGGAATAACCGAGGGACGCTGACAGGCTGCCGGTGGGCTGCTCTTCGACCGTGTAGTTGACATCGATCTGATCGTCCTCGCCCGGAACGCGCACGGTCTCCACGTCGACCGTCTTGAAGAAGCCGAGCCGCTCGAGCTTGGTCTTGGAGTACTCGATCAGGTCGGTGGAGGCGACGCCGCCTTCCATCTGCACCATTTCACGGCGCAAGACCTCGTCCCGGGTCGAGACGTTGCCCTCGAAATTGATGCGCCGCACGTACGCCCGATTGCCCGGCTCAACATAAAAGGTGATCGCAGCGGTGTTGTCGTCCGACTTTTCAGGTCGGGCGTTCACGTTTGCGAAGGTGTAGCCCTCACGCCCCAGTCGCCGGGACAGCGCCTCGGAAGTACTGGTAACGAGCTGCTGGGAGTACACGTCGCCCGGTTTCATCTTGATCAGCTCACGCAGTTCGCTTTCCTTGAGGATCAGGTCGCCACGCAGATTGATCTCGGAGATGGTGTACTTCGGCCCTTCGTTGATCGACAGGGTGATGAAGACGTCTTTTTTGTCCGGGGAAATGGAAACCTGGCTGGATTCCACATTGAAGTCGAGATACCCCCGGTCGAAGTACCAGGAGCGCAGGGTTTCCAGGTCGCCGCTGAGGCGCTCCCGCGCGTACTTGTCGGAACTGGTAATGGAAGACCACCAGTCGGACGTCTCCAGCTCGAACTGGTCCAGCAGTTCCTCATCGGAAAAGGCGTCGTTGCCGATGATGTTAATGTGGCGGATCGAGGCGACACTGCCCTCATTGATGTCGAGTTTAACGGCAACCCGATTCCGCGGCAGTTCCTGCGCCGTCGCCTTGACCCGGGCGTTGTAGCGCCCCTGTGCCACATAGGAACGCAGAATCTCCAGTTCCAGGCGCTCCAGCGTCGCGCGCTTGAACACCTGCCCTTCCGTCAGCCCGGCACTGTTGAGCGCCTGCGTCAACATCTCGGTCTCGATGGCCTTATTGCCTTCAATATCGATAGAGCTGATGGCCGGCCGCTCCTGCACCGACAGCACCAGAACGTCCTCATCCCGGCTGGCACTCAGATCCGTAAACAGGCCGGTCTGAAACAGGTTCTTGATGGCATCCGCCAGAGTGACTTCATTGACCTGCTCACCGATGCTGACCGGAAAAGCCCCGAAGACGGTACCGGCGGATACCCGCTGCAAGCCTTCGACTTCGATATCGGAAACTACAAACTCATCGGCCAGAGCCGGCGGCAAAGAGCCTACTGTCGACATGAGGCCCAGAGCCACACTCAGAAGAGAACGTCTCATTCAGATTATTCGCCTGTTTATGCGCGTACGGAAGGTCGCAATTCTCACAACCGCATCAGGTCGTTGTAAAGAGCGAAGACCATCAATGTCAGAATCATTGCCATTCCTATTCTTACTCCGACTGCCTGAACGTGCTCCGAGAGCGGCTTCCGCCGAATAGCCTCCAGGCTGTAGAAGAGAATATGGCCCCCATCGAGGACGGGAACCGGCAAAAGGTTCAATACACCGAGACTGACGCTCAGGTATGCGAGAAAACGGATAAAATCCTCGAAACCGGAAGTCGCACTCGCCTCGGCAACGCGAGCAATCGTAATCGGACCGCTGAGATTATTCAAAGACAGCAGCCCGGTCACCATCTTCTTGATCGCGACCAGGGTCAAACGGGTATCGTCCCAGGTTTCCCCGACCGCGTTCGGAATCGCCGCCAGGATCCCGAGCCGGGTCTCCCGCAACATACTGTCAGGCCACTCAATTGGCGCCACGCCAGCGCCGATCAAGCCGATCTCACGGCCATCTTCGGTGGTCTGGCGCTTGGGTGTGACATTCAGGGTCCGGGTGGCACCGTCCCTCTGCACCGTCATGGTCAACGGCTGTTCGGGAGCCGCCTGGATGCGCTTGACCAGGGCAAACCAGTCGTCGATCCGCTCGCCGTTTACCGATATCACCTGATCTCCCGCCTGCAGACCGGCCGCCTGGGCACGACCGCCATCGACGATTTCGCCAATCTGGGCAGGCACCGCCGGGCGATATGGGGCGATGCCGAACAGATCAATCGGGTTGGGATCGTCGTCGCCGAGTCGCCAGCCCTGCAGCGATGCGGTGCGTTCGCTGAGACGGCCATCCTGGCTTACTTCCATGCGGATGGTGCCGTACTCGCCGGCCCTCTCGAGCAGGAGGCCGCCGATGTCACGCCAGTCGCTAACGGACTCGCCATCCACCGAGCGGATTTCCATACCCGAACTCAATCCCATGCGCTGGGCCACACTGTCCGGCTTAACCTCGCCCACCACCGGCGCCAGGCTGGTAAAGCCCACCACATTGAGCAGCCAGTACGCGAAAACAGCAAATATGAAATTCGCAGCCGGACCGGCGGCCGCTATCGCGATCCGCTTGCCGGGAGACTTGCGGGTAAAGGCTTTGTGCAGTTGGTCGTCCGGTACGGGCCCTTCCCGCTCATCGAGCATCTTGACGTAACCGCCCAGCGGAATGGCCGCCACCGCAAACTCGGTACCGTGACGGTCGTACCAGGAAAACATGGGCTTGCCGAACCCCACGGAAAAACGCAGAACGCGCACCCCGCAACGGCGGGCTACCCAGAAGTGGCCGTACTCATGAATGGTCACGAGTATGCCCAGAGTCACGATCAGCGCGAGGGCGGTTTGAATGAACTGCATGCTACTCCGACATCAGGTCGAAACAATAATCACTGGAAACGGTCATTGGGACCCGGTCAGCCCAAGCCCGACACTGAGACCGCGTGGTGGCGAATCTGTTCCGCAGACCGGGCGCGGGATTCTCGATCCTTCTCAAAAATAACCGGAAATTCGTCCGCCGGCACCGTCGCTATCGACGCCATGACGGACTCGATAACGGCGGGAATCCCGGTAAAACCCAGCTCGCCGCGCAGGAACGCCGCAACGGCTTCTTCGTTGGCGGCGTTCAGAACCGCCGGCGCGGTACCCCCCAGACGAAAGGCTTCCGATGCCAGACGCAGGCACGGGAACCGCTCCAGATCCGGCCGTTCGAAATGGAAGCGACCGATATCAAACAGGTTCAGGCTGTCGACGCCGGCATCGATGCGTTCCGGCCAGGCCAGGCCATTGGCGATCGGCGTGCGCATGTCCGGGCTGCCCAACTGGGCCAGCACCGAGCCATCCACGTACTCTACCATCGAATGGATGATGCTCTCCGGGTGCACGTGCACTTCCACCTGATCCGGCCGGGTATCGAACAGCCAGCAGGCTTCAATGAGTTCCAGGCCCTTGTTCATCAGGGTGGCGGAATCCACGGATATTTTCTGGCCCATGCTCCAGTTGGGATGGGCGCAGGCCTGGTCCGGCGTCACCTGCTGCAACGCTTCAGCCGAGGTTTCCCGGAACGGCCCTCCGGAGGCGGTCAGCAGGATTCGGCGCACACCGGCACCAGGCAGATCCCTGCTCTGCCCCGGCGGCAGACACTGGAAGATGGCATTGTGCTCCGAGTCAATGGGCAGCAGCTCGGCGCCGCTCTCGGCCACCGCGTCCATAAACAAACGGCCGGACATGACCAGGGCTTCCTTGTTGGCCAGCAGCACCCGCTTGCCCGAGCGTACCGCCGCCAATGTCGGCGCCAGCCCCGCGGCCCCGACGATAGCTGCCATAACCGTGTCACAGTCAGGCGACGAGGCGACAGCCTCCAGCCCTTCGGTCCCGGCCAGGACCTCGACGCCTGCCTCCTCGGGCAGGCGCTCGGCCAGCTCCAGCGCCGCAGACGGTTCCGCCATGACAGCGTAACGCGGCCGAAACCGCTGACACAGCGACAACATCGAATCCACCTGGCGACACGCGGTCAAGGCAAAGACGTCGAAGCGATCGGGATGACGGCCGATCACGTCCAACGTGTTCAGACCAATGGAGCCGGTCGCTCCAAGAACGGTTACGTGGCGCATCAATCCCCCTGCATCGTCATGCGAGCGGACTGACATGCAGCCAGCCCAGCAAGGTGATGCAAAGCGTAAAGACCGGAATGGCCGCAGTCAGGCTGTCAATCCGATCCATAATACCACCGTGGCCCGGCAGCAACTGACTGCTGTCCTTAATCCCCCGGAAACGCTTGAGCATGCTTTCCAGGAGGTCCCCCAGCACCGATACCGCGCCGGTGATCAGACTGACCAGAAGCAGTAACGCCGTATCCGCCGCATTGGTTCCTATGGCAAGACTGACCAGGACAGACAGCACGGCCACCGCGACCAACCCACCCCAGACGCCGGCCCAGGACTTGCCAGGACTGACTCGCGGAGCCAGTTTCGCCTTGCCGAAGGCGCGGCCGGCAAAGTACGCCCCGATATCAGCCACCCAGACCACACAGAACACGTAAAGCAGCAACAGGAGATTGTTGTCGATCGCCGCCAGGTGAAACGAGCCTGAGCGCAGGTGGTTGAGTCCGACCCAGGCTGGCACCAGCACCAACAACCCCATCAGCAGGCGGATCGGCGTTGCCTGCCAGCGCCCGGTCGTGGCCGGATAGGAACTCACCAGGAACAGGGCCAGTGCCCACCAGAGCACGGCCAGGACCAGTAGCGTGATGGCCGTGGTTTGCAGCAGGAAAAACAGAAGGATCGCCGTCAGAACAGCAAAGGCGATACGGAAACCACCCTGGGATACGCCGGCCATATTCGCCCACTCCCAGGCCCCCATCGATATGATCACTCCGGTAAAGATAGCGAAGCCCAGAGGAGGCAGGAAGAAAATACAGGCGATGGCGACCGGCGCCAGGATTAAAGCTGTGATAACACGTGTTTTGAGCACAACGGGGCTCGCTCTTCTTATTTATTCGGTGTCGGAGCCAGTCGCGGCCAGTTTATCGAGTTGATCGTCCGTCTGACCAAATCGACGCTTGCGCCCCGCGTAATCCTTGAGGGCGGCGAGCATTTCCTGCTCGTCGAAGTCAGGCCAGAACACGTTGGAAAAATGGAACTCAGTGTAAGCCAGATGCCACAGCAGGAAATTACTGACGCGCTGCTCACCGGCGGTTCGGATCAGCAAATCCGGCATTGGCAGGTCACCGAGACACAGGCGCTGCTGAAGGTGATCGTCGGTGATGTCGCCAGGCTGCAGCAGGCCATCACGGACCTCCTGAGCCAGCGAGCGTGCCGCCTGGGTAATGTCCCAGTGGCCACCGTAGTTGGCAGCGATCACCAGCGTCATGCCGTCGTTGTCTGCCGTCAGGGACTCGGCGCGGGCCATATGGTCGCGCAGAACGTCGCTGAAAGGAGAACGGTCACCGATGATCCGCAGACGGATATTATTGCGGTGCAGTTTCCTGACTTCCCGCTCCAGCGCCATCAGGAACAGACGCATCAGAGCGCTGACCTCGTCCTTGGGGCGGCGCCAGTTCTCGCTGCTGAACGCAAATAGCGTAAGGACCTCAACGCCGTTGCGGGCGCATGTTTCCACCGTTGACCGCACCGCATTGACACCGGCTTTATGGCCTGCCACGCCGGCCAACCGGCGGAGCTTGGCCCAGCGATTGTTTCCATCCATGATGATCGCGACATGCCGAGGGGTAGCCGATGCGGCCATCGGTATTTCGGCGGAGAGACTGTCCGTCATGCCTTCCTCTGAAACGTCACGGGGGCGTCAGAAAAGGAGTTCCCTTTCCTGACCGCCCCCGGATCTGTTGACTGGTCACTGATGCGCATGCGAAGTAAGCGGGTCAGACCGCCATCAAGTCTTCTTCTTTACCCTTCAGGATTTTCTCGACTTCGGCAATGTAGCGGTCGGTCAGCTTCTGGATTTCCTGCTCGCCGTTGCGCTCTTCGTCTTCAGTGATTTCCTTTTCCTTGAGCAGCTCTTTCAGGTCGCTGTTGGCATCACGGCGCGCATTACGGATGGCAACCCGTCCATGCTCGGCGTCGGCCTTGGCCTGCTTGACTAGCTCGCGGCGACTTTCTTCCGTCAGCATCGGCATGGGGACGCGGATCACGTCGCCGGTGCTGGCCGGGTTGAGGCCCAGATCAGACGTCATGATGGCCTTCTCGATCGCCGGAACCATGGATTTCTCCCACGGAGCGACGGCCAGTGTGCGGGAATCCTCAACGTTGACGGCGGCCACCTGCTTCAGCGGGGTTTCCTGGCCATAGTAGTTGACCATCACGCTGTCCAGGATGGCCGGATGGGCACGGCCGGTACGAATCTTGTTGAAAGCCGAATGCAGCGCGTCAAGGCTCTTCTTCATTCGCTTTTCGGCGTCTGACTTAATCTCGTTGATCACTTTGAATTCCTCAATTCAGTCCGTTGCCCGGAAAATGCTTCTCAAGACTGGCTGTCAGCCGGTCTTATTCGATCAGTGTACCTTCCGCCTCGCCCACGACGATACGGGTCAGTGCGCCCGGCTTGTTCATATTGAACACGCGCACCGGCATGCCCTCATCACGGCACAGGCAGATGGCCGTCAGGTCCATCACGCCCAGTTTCTTGTCCAGCACATCGTCGTAGGTCAGGCGTTCGTACTTTTCGGCCCCCGGATCCTTGACCGGATCCGCCGAGTAGACACCATCCACCTTGGTGGCCTTGAGCACCACATCGGCATCGATTTCGATACCACGCAGGCAGGCCGCCGAGTCCGTGGTGAAGAACGGGTTGCCGGTACCGGCACAGAAAATCACCACATCACCGTCTTTCAGGTCGCGAACGGCACGACGGCGGTCGTAATGTTCGACAATACCACTCATCGGGATGGCAGACATAACGCGCGTGCGGATATTTGAGCGCTCCAGCGCATCGCGCATGGCCAGACCGTTCATCATGGTGGCCAACATACCCATGTGGTCACCGGTGACACGGTCCATGCCGGCCGCACTCAGGGCGGCACCGCGGAACAGGTTGCCGCCGCCGATAACCAACCCCACCTGGACGCCGATACCGATCAACGCGCCGATCTCCAGCGCCATCCGATCCAACACTTTGGGATCGATCCCGAACTCCTGCTCACCCATCAGGGCTTCGCCACTGAGCTTGAGGAGGACGCGTTTGTACTTGGGCTGGGTCTGGGAGTGCTTCGGCATGATGAGGGATCCCCTTAACTGGCGTCCAGGCGGACAGTGATAGAGCAGATAGACGGCACACCTCCGGCCGGCAATCTGCAGCGGGAGGCGAGCATCACGTCAGGGTTGCATGCGGGGTAACCCGGAAC
Source organism: Marinobacter sp. JSM 1782161 (assembly GCF_011421605.1). Classification (NCBI taxonomy): domain Bacteria; kingdom Pseudomonadati; phylum Pseudomonadota; class Gammaproteobacteria; order Pseudomonadales; family Marinobacteraceae; genus Marinobacter; species Marinobacter sp. JSM 1782161. The sequence continues at coordinate 165,962 of NZ_WSSA01000002.1, read as the reverse complement.
CGGGCGACCCCGTATACAACCCGCGCCGCGCAGAGCGCGACGCGGATAACAAGCGGAATCAGGCCTTACCGGTACCTGCCGCGGCAGCCACTTCAGCCGCGAAATCCACTTCTTCTTTCTCGATGCCTTCGCCCACTTCCAGACGAACGAAACCGGACAGGTCAGCGCCAGCGGATTTCAGCAGCGCACCGACGGTCTGATCCGGATCCTTGACGAAAGGCTGTTCCACCAGGCTGTTTTCCTTGAGGAACTTGTTGATGCGACCGGTCATCATCTTCTCGACGATCTCGGCCGGCTTGCCTTCCATATCCGGCTGTGAACGGATGATGTCTTTCTCTTTCTCGACTTCATCCTGTGGCATTTCATCAGGCTTGCCGACGGTCGGATTAACAGCGGCAACGTGCATGGCAACATCGCGGGCCACTTCGGCGCTGCCGCCGGTCAGTGCAACGATGGAAGCAATCTTGTTGTTGCTGTGAACGTAACCGTCGACCACGTCGCCTTCCAGCTTGACGACACGACGCACGGTGATGTTTTCACCGATCTTCTGGACCAGCGCTTCACGCTTGCCTTCCAGATCACCTTCCATCAGCTTGGCGACGTCAGTCTCACCGCGCTCGACGGCAACGGCCAGTACGTCGTTGGCAAAGGACATGAAGTTGTCGTCACGAGCCACGAAGTCGGTTTCAGAGTTGACTTCCAGCAGCGTGGCGCTCTTGTTGTCGTCGGCAACGTGCAGAACGGCAACACCTTCAGCCGCGGTACGGCCGGCCTTCTTCGCCGCTTTCAGGCCGGAAGACTTGCGCAGCTCTTCGATTGCGTTGTCAACGCTGCCGTCAGCCTCAACCAGTGCCTTCTTGCACTCCATCATGCCCAGACCAGTGCGATCACGCAGCTCTTTGACCATTGCAGCGGTAATAGCAGCCATGTTCAATCCTCTCGTTTCTGTATCCAGAATGTGGCGCTCTGTGCGAAAGCGCCACCTCATCTATTCTTCCGAAACCGGACAGCGTGTTCGGCCCCGGACTACCGTTAACTGTGCAACCCTTACAAAAAAGGGGGACTCAGCCCCCCTTTCCTGATGCTGAATCAATGTCAGCCGATTGCTCCGCTGTTATTCAGCGGTTGAAGCGCTTTCTTCGTTATCGCTTACTTCGACGAACTCATCAGCGCCGGCGCCAGACTGGGAAGCTTCCACACAGGTGTCTGCAACCGCCTTGACGTAGATCTGGATCGCGCGGATCGCGTCGTCGTTGCCCGGGATAACGTAGTCGATGCCGTCCGGATCGCTGTTGGTATCGACAACACCGATAACCGGGATGCCCAGCTTGTTGGCTTCCTTGATGGCGATGCGCTCGTGATCAACGTCAATCACGAACAGAGCGTCCGGCAGGCCACCCATGTCCTTGATACCGCCGATGCTGCGCTCAAGCTTGTCCATCTCGCGAGTGCGCTCCAGCGCCTCTTTCTTGGTCAGCTTGTCGAAAGTACCGTCCTGGCTCTGGGTTTCCAGATCACGGTAGCGACGGATGGACTGACGGATGGTCTTGTAGTTGGTCAGCATGCCGCCCAACCAGCGATGGTTGACGTACGGCTGGCTGGCGCGCAGGGCTTCTTCCTTGATGATCTTGGAAGCGGCGCGCTTGGTGCCTACGAACAGAACCTTGTTCTTGCTCTCGGCCAGTTGCTGAACGAACTTCAGAGCTTCGTCCATGGCCGGAACGGTCTGTTCCAGGTTGATGATATGAATCTTGTTCCGGGCGCCGAAGATGAACTTCGACATTTTCGGGTTCCAGTAGCGAGTCTGGTGACCGAAGTGGGCGCCTGCCTTGAGCAGGTCACGCATGTTGACTTGTGCCATGGTTAATACCTTCTAGCGTTTGGGTTAGTCCTCCATGTGTCCAATTGCCCAACCCGGCGTTTCAGATTGTCCGGGCACCCTGGGTCAACGTGATGACACATGTGTGTTTTTGCCGGCCATCATTCGAACACAGGATTCGACGATGACGTTCAGCGGGCGCGTTTATACCATATTTCGCAGCCCAGACGCCACTTGTTTGTTACGTGCTTTCCGAAAATCAGGCACCTGGGACCGTCAGTATAGGTCACGTAAATAAGGGTGGTAGACGGGCCTGCCTTGTACCCTTTCGAGCACCTCCCTAAAATGGTCGCTTAATCAGCAGGAAGGATAGTCCCAGTCATGCAGGTAACGATCAAAACCCCTGAAGAAATCGAGAAGATGCGCGTCGCCGGACGCCTGGCCGCCGAAGTCCTGGAAATGATCGGCGACCACGTCAAGCCGGGCGTCACGACCGAGGAACTTGATCGCATCTGCCACGACCACATCGTCAACGTCCAGGATGCCATCCCGGCACCGCTGAACTACAAGGGCTTTCCCAAGTCGGTCTGTACGTCCGTCAACCATGTCGTCTGTCACGGTATCCCGAGCGAAAAGAAAGTGCTCAAGAGCGGGGACATCATGAACATCGACGTGACCGTTATTAAGGACGGCTATCACGGCGACACCAGCAAGATGTTCATCGTCGGCGACCCCAAGCCCGGCTCAGACCGCCTGATCCGCATCACACAGGAATGCCTCTATAAAGGGATCGAGCTGGTTCGTCCGGGGGCCCGCCTGGGCGACATCGGACACGTAATCCAGCAACACGCCGAGAAAAACCGTTATTCCGTGGTGCGTGAGTATTGCGGCCATGGCATCGGCAAGGGATTCCATGAAGAGCCCCAGGTGATGCACTATGGAAAACCCGGCACCGGCTTCGAATTGCAGGAAGGCATGACGTTCACCATCGAGCCGATGATCAATCAGGGTAAATTCCATTGTAAACTGCTGCCAGATGGCTGGACGGTGGTCACCAAGGATCACAAGCTGTCCGCTCAGTGGGAACACACCATTCTGGTGACCGCGGACGGCTACGAAATCCTTACCAAGCGTTCTGAAGAAACCTTCTAGACCTTGATGAGATTTGCCAGATTTTGAAGACACGCCGATCCCGCCTTCTCGATTCCCGGCCGGCTATGCCGGCCCAAGACCAGCCGCAGAGGCAATAACGACCATGGCAACAGCCAATGCCATCGACACCGTAAGCCTTGAAGCCCAGATTGCCGAAGCGCCCTCGCCTATCGGTCCGGCTCGCAAGGCCCTGAGCACCACCTTCGAGGCCCACGCGGAGGCGTTCCGTAATGGTGCCGACATCCGCGAGCTGGTGCTTGCCAGGGCGCTGGAAGTCGACCGCATCCTGGCGCTGCTCTGGAACCGCTACCCGTTCGCCCAATCCGGTGATATTGCCCTTGTGGCAGTCGGCGGCTATGGCCGCGGCGAGCTACACCCCCACTCGGACATCGATCTTCTGATCCTCACCCGGTACGACGTCCAGCCGGAATGGCAGGACGATCTCACCGCCTTTATTACGCTGCTGTGGGACCTGCGCCTGGACATCGGTCACAGTGTGCGCAGCCTGGAGCAAAGCATCGAGGCTGCGCAGTCGGACGTCACCATCCTGACCAACCTGCTGGAAACCCGCACCATCGCCGGCCCCGACAGCCTGCGCGCCGAGCTGTCCAGCCAGGTCTATTCGGACGACATCAGTGCCGACCGCGCCTACTTCATTGCCAAGCGCGACGAGCAACGTCGCCGTCACGAGAAATACGGCGACACAGAGTACAACCTGGAGCCCAACATCAAGGCGTCGCCGGGCGGGCTGCGGGACATCCAGACCATCGGCTGGATCACCAAGCGCCACTTCGGCCTGGAATCCATCGCCGACCTGACCCGCTTCAGCATCCTCACCGAGGAGGAGTACCAGATCATCCTCAGCGGAGAGAATTTCCTGTGGCGGCTGCGCTACGGCCTGCAGCTGATCGCGGGACGCAACGAAAACCGGCTGCTGTTCGATCACCAGCGCGCCCTGGCGGAACTGCTCGGCTATAAGGACCAGGACCGCAAGCTCGGCGTCGAGCGCATGATGCAGAAATATTACCGCACCGTGCTCGGACTCTCGGAGCTGGCCGACGTGATCCTGCAGTATTACGACGAAGCGATCCTGGGCTCCGACGGCGAGGACGATATCCGTCCGCTCAACAAGCGCTTCCAGATCCGCAACCGTTACATCGAGGCCGTTAACAACCAGGTCTTCGCCTACGCGCCCTATTCGTTGATGGAAATCTTCGTGCTGATGGCGCAGAACCCGGAAATCCGCGGCATCCGGGCCACCACCATCCGCTCGCTGCGGGCCCACCGTCACCTGATCGACGACGCCTTCCGCTCCGACCTCGCGGTCACGACCCTCTTTATGGAGCTGCTGCGCACGCCGCACGCGCTCGACCAGACCCTGTCGGCGATGAAGAAGTACAACGTGCTGGGCCGCTACCTGCCGGAGTTTGGCCAGATCATCGGCCAGATGCAGTACGACCTGTTCCACATCTACACCGTCGACGCCCATACCCTGCGGGTGATCCGCAATATGGCGCAGATGCGCACGGAAGAGGCTCGCTCGAACTTTCCACTGGCCTCGCGCCTGATCCATCGCCTGCCCAAGCTCGAAAACCTCTACATCGCCGGCCTCTATCACGATATCGCCAAAGGCCGCGGCGGCGACCATTCGGAGCTGGGCGCCGATGACGCCATCGATTTCTGCCAGCGCCACCACCTGAGTCAGCGCGACACCCAGCTAATCGCCTGGCTGGTGGAAAACCACCTGCTGATGTCGATGACCGCCCAGCGCAAGGACATCTCCGATCCGGACATCATCCACGCCTTCGCCCGCTCAGTACCCAGCCAGGTTCACCTGGATTATCTGTACGTACTGACCGTCTGCGACATCAGCGCGACCAACCCCAAACTGTGGAATACCTGGCGCGCCTCACTGCTGCGCCAGCTCTACATCGAGGCCAAAAGGGCCCTGCGCCGCGGCTCGGAAACGCCGGTGGACCGCAACGCCTGGATCAAGGCGACCCAGTCCGAGGCGCGGGAGATTCTGCTGGCCCAGAACATCACCGACCAGCAGATCGATGCCGTCTGGAACGCCATGGACGAGGATTACTTCCTCCAGGATTCCACGGTGGACATCGCCTGGCAGACGGCGGCCATCATCCGCCACGGCGACCACCCGGACCCGCTGGTCATGATCCGGGACACCCACGGCGGACCGACCGACGGCTTCTCCCAGATCGTCATCTACATGAAGGATCGGGCCGCCCTGTTCGCCGCAACCACGGCCGTACTGGAGCAGCTCAACCTGAACATCGTCGACGCCCGCATCAGCAGTGGCGAAGGTCCCTATTCGGTCAGCGCCTACGTCGTGCTGGACGAGCAGGGGCAGCCCCTGGGCAAAGACGAAGCCCGCAAGGCCCGTGTCAAGCAGCGCCTGATTGAGGAGCTGGACGACCCGGAAGACTACCCGGACATCATTCATCGCCGCACACCACGGCAGCTCAAGCATTTCTCCTTCCCGACCCAGGTGACCTTCTCCAACGACACGGTCAATCAGCGCACGGTGATGGAGCTGATTACACCGGACCGTCCGGGCCTGCTGGCACGTATCGGGCGCGTCCTGCTGGAGCACGACGTGCGACTGACCAACGCCAAGATCGCCACCCTGGGCGAACGCGTCGAGGACGTCTTTTTCGTCACCGACAGCAAGGGCGGTCCGCTCAGCGATCCGGCCCTGTGCGAAGCGCTGCAGGACGACCTCTGCCGCCAGCTGGACGAGAACGTCGGCGTCTAATCCACTCAGAGATCCAGACATGAACCCGAATCTAGATCGCCTACACCCTTACCCGTTTGAAAAACTGGCGGAGCTGAAAGCCGGCATTGAGCCACCGGCGCACCTGGCGCCCATCGCTCTGGGTATCGGCGAGCCCAAACATCCGGCGCCGGCATTCGTCAAACAGGTGGTCCGCGACAACCTGGACCGACTGGCCAATTACCCGACCACCAAAGGGATGGACGAGCTGCGCCAGGCCATCGCTGATTGGGCGACGACCCGCTTCCAGCTCAAGCCCGGCGCGCTCACCGCCGCGGATCATGTGATTCCGGTGAACGGCACCCGGGAAGCCATCTTTTCGCTGATCCAGGCCGTAATCGATCCCAAGCCGGACGCCACACTGGTGACGCCCAACCCCTTCTACCAGATCTACGAGGGCGCCGCGTTCCTCGCCGGCGCCACGCCGCACTACCTGCCGTGCGATGCGGACAACCATTTCATCCCGGATTTCGAGGCGGTACCGGCCGCCGACTGGGACCGCTGCCAGGTGCTGTTCCTGTGCTCACCGGGCAATCCCAGCGGTTCCGTGATCCCGCGCGACACGCTAAAGCGGCTGATCGAACTGGCGGACCGACACGACTTCCTGATCGCCTCGGACGAGTGTTATTCAGAGCTCTACCCGGACGAGAACAACCCGCCGGAAGGGTTGCTGCAGACCTGCGCCGCCATTGGGCGCGATGACTACGCACGCTGCATCGTATTCCACAGCCTGTCCAAGCGCAGCAACCTGCCGGGCCTCCGCTCGGGCTTCGTAGCCGGCGACGCCAGCGTCCTGGAGCAGTACCTGAGCTATCGCACCTATCACGGCAGCTCGATGCCGATCCAGCATCAACTGGCCAGCATCGCCGCCTGGCAGGACGAGGACCACGTGCGCGAGAACCGGGCCGCCTACCGCGAGAAATTCGACGCGGTCGTTCCCATTCTCGCTGACGTCATGCGGGTGTCCGCCCCCGATGCAGGCTTCTATCTTTGGCCGGAGACGCCGTTCGCCGACGATATTTTCGCCCGCGACCTGGCCGCCAGCCAGAACGTCCACGTTCTCCCCGGGCGCTATCTGTCGCGCACTATCGACGGCCATAACCCCGGCGAAAACCGGGTCCGCATGGCCCTGGTTGCACCGCTGGAGGAATGCATCGAGGCGGCGCAACGTATTCGAACGTTTATCAAGGAGCAGTAACCGTGGATATCTACGGCATCAAGAATTGCGACACGGTCAAGAAAGCCCTCAAGTGGCTGGACGCCGCCGACAAACCCTACACCTTCCATGACTATAAAAAGGAAGGCGTGGACCCCGAGCGCCTCGCCGCTTGGGAAAGCCAGGTCGGCTGGGAAGTCCTGCTCAACCGGCGCGGCACCACCTGGCGCAAGCTGCCGGACGAGGTCCGTGATAACATTGACCGGGATTCGGCGCTGACCGTGATGCAGGAGAATCCCTCCGCCATCAAACGCCCGGTGGTCGAGAACGGCGACCAGGTGCTGGTCGGCTTCAAGGCAGACGACTGGGAAGCCCAGCTCGGCTGAGGTCTGCCAGGAACAGATTCTGAGATTCAATGCGTGGCTGGCCAGGCCCGCCCAACACCAGATTGAGACCAAGGAGCACACCCCACATGAGTTTTGCATTCGGCATCGGTATCGGCACCCAGAACCTTAAAGGTGAATGGCTGGAGACCTTCTACCAGAAGCCGCTCTATATGCCGGAAGCCACATTGACCGAAATCGCCGGCAACACCCTCGGCTACAAGGGTGGCAACCAGGCTATCGAGGCCAGCCAGGAGCAACTGAAGACCTTCGCCGAAGCGCTGCGCAGCGCCGGCCTGGAGGATCAGGCCAAGCTGGCTGACAAGGCGGCGAAGAGCGAGCGCCCCGCGGTGGTGACGCTGCTGGAAACCGACGATACCGCCTCCAGCACGCCCGAGGTTTACCTCAAGCTGCACCTGATCTCCCACCGTCTGGTCAAGCCCCACGGCCTCAGGCTGGACGGTATCTTCGGCCTGCTGCCCAACGTGGCCTGGACCGACGAAGGCGCGATCGACCTGGACGAACTGCCGGAGCGCCAGATGGATGCCCGCATCGGCGGCCGCACGCTGGAAGTCAAATCCGTGGACAAGTTCCCGCAGATGACCGACTACGTGGTTCCGCGCGGTGTGCGCATCGCCGACACCGCCCGGGTTCGTCTGGGTGCCTACGTGGGCGAAGGCACCACCGTCATGCACGAGGGTTTCATCAACTTCAACGCGGGTACCGAAGGCACCAGCATGATCGAAGGCCGGATCTCCGCCGGCGTGATGATCGGCAAGGGCTCGGACCTGGGCGGCGGCTGCTCCACCATGGGCACCCTGTCCGGCGGCGGCAACATCATCATCTCCGTGGGTGAGAACTGCCTGATCGGCGCCAACGCCGGGATCGGTATCCCGCTGGGCGACCGCAATACCGTCGAGGCCGGACTCTACATCACCGCCGGCACCAAGGTGGCGGTCCTGGACGACAAGAACGAGATCGTCCAGACGGTGAAAGCGCGCGATCTGGCGAGCAAGACCGACCTGCTGTTCCGTCGTAATTCACAGAACGGCGCGGTTGAGTGCAAGACCAACAAAACGGCCATTGAGCTCAACGAAGATCTGCACGCCAACAACTGATCTGCCCCGGAGGGGCCTCGCAAGAGGCCCCTTGTCTTACCCTGCGAACACCGGAACCCCTCATGTCTCTCTCGCCAACCCTCGAACTCGCAATCGAACTGATCAGCAGACAATCCGTCACCCCGGACGACGCCGGCTGCCAGGACCTGATGATGGAGCACCTGGCGCCCCTGGGATTCAAGGGCGAATCGCTGCGCTTCGGTGACGTCGACAACCTCTGGGCCCGCCGGGGCACCGACGGCCCGGTGCTCGCCTTCGCCGGTCATACCGACGTGGTGCCGACCGGTCCCGAAAAGAACTGGGCGCACCCGCCGTTCGATCCCGCCATCCGGGACGGTTACCTGTACGGACGCGGCGCCGCCGACATGAAAGGCAGCGTGGCGGCCTTTGTCACCGCCTGCGAACGCTTCGTGGAGAAACACCCGGACCACAAGGGCTCGATCGCGCTGCTGATCACCAGTGACGAGGAGGGCCCTGCCCACGACGGCACGGTGAAGGTGGTGGAAACCCTGGAAGCCCGCAACGAGAAAATCGACTGGTGCCTGATTGGCGAGCCCTCCAGCACCCACGCCGTGGGGGACATCATCAAGAACGGCCGGCGCGGCTCGCTGCACGGCTACCTGACCGTACACGGCGTACAGGGCCACGTGGCCTACCCGCATCTGGCGGAGAACCCGGTGCACACCGCCGCGCCGGCCCTGGACGCCCTGGCCCGGACCCAATGGGATGAAGGCAACGAGTTCTTCCCCGCCACCACGTTCCAGATCACCAAGATCGAAGCGGGCACGGGAAGCAACGTCATTCCGGGTGAGCTGACGGTGCACTTCAACTTCCGCTACTGCACGGAAAACACCGCCGAAAGCCTGCAGCAGCGCGTGATCGGGATTCTCGACGAGCACGATTTGAAGTACGACCTGCAGTGGCACCTCAGCGGACGCCCGTTCCTCACCGATCGGGGCGCGCTGGTGGATGCCGCCAGCGACGCCATTGCCTCCGTTACCGGCCGCACCACCGAGCTGTCAACCTCAGGCGGCACCTCCGACGGGCGCTTTATTGCGCCGACCGGCGCACAGGTGGTGGAGCTGGGCCCGCTCAACGCCACGATCCACAAGATTGACGAGTGCGTGAAGGCCGAAGATCTGGACACGCTGTCGGCGATCTACGAAGAGATGCTGGTGCGCCTGCTCGCCCGCTGACACGCGCCCGAGCAGACGCTCACAAAAAAGCCCCGGCGATGTCCCGCCGGGGCTTTTGTCGTTCAGGAAGACGACCTAACCGTTCTCGGCCGCTTCCCAGCTCTTCAGCAGTTCCTCGTAGGGCACCGTCTCGCCCTGGGGCTTCTCGTTCTCCAGCTTGGGCTTAGGCGCACCTGGCTGCTCCAGCCAGTAGCTCGCTTCACGCGGCTCGTTCAGCTTGGGTCCACAGGTCGCCATCACCTTGGCCCGCTCCAGGCGCATCATGATGTTGTCCTGAGCATCGGCGAGACCGTCCAGCGCCTGCTGCGGGGTACGCTCACCGCTGGCCGCCTGGGAGATATACTGCCACCAGAGCTGGGCCAGTTTCGGGTAGTCAGGCACGTTGGTGCCGGTCGGGCTCCACTGCACTCGCGCGGGGCTGCGGTAGAACTCCACCAGACCGCCCAGCTTCGGCGCGGCTTCGGTCATGGCTTCGGAGTTGATATCCGACTCGCGGATCGGTGTCAGGCCCACCAGGGTCTTCTTCAGGGAGACGGTCTTGGCGGTGGTGAACTGCGCGTACAGCCAGGCGGCCAGACGACGTTTCTCCGGCGTGGACTTCATGAACGTCCACGAGCCCACGTCCTGGTAGCCCAGCTTCATGCCTTCCTGCCAGTACGGACCATGGGGCGACGGCGCCATGCGCCACTTGGGTGTGCCATCCTCGTTGACCACCGGCAGTCCGTCCTTGGTCATGCTGGAGGTGAACGCCGTGTACCAGAAGATCTGCTGGGCCACGTTGCCCTGCGCCGGCACCGGACCGGCCTCGGAGAAGGTCATGCCCTGCGCTTCGGGCGGCGCGTACTTGTCGAGCCAGTCCACGTACTTCTGGGTCGCGTAGACCGCCGCCGGTCCGTTGACCGCGCCGCCGCGCGTCACGCTGGAACCCACCGGGTGGCAATCCTCCACGCGAATCCCCCACTCGTCCACCGGCAGGCCGTTGGGCAGGCCCTTGTCGCCGGCACCGGCCATGGAGAACCAGGCATCGGTAAAGCGCCAGCCCAGTGACGGGTCCTTCTTGCCGTAATCCATGTGGCCATAGACCCGCTTGCCGTCAATCTCCTTGACGTGCTCGCTAAAGAATTCGGCGATGTCCTGATAGGCGGACCAGTTCACCGGCACACCCAACTCATAGCCGTAGAGATCCTTGAACTGTTTCTTCAGGTCCTCACGCTCGAACCAGTCCGCCCGGAACCAGTACAGGTTGGCAAACTGCTGATCCGGAAGCTGGTAGATCTTGCCGTCCGGCGCCGTGGTAAAGTCCAGGCCGATGAAATCGTCCAGGTCCAGCGTGGGCGAGGTGAAATCCTTGCCGTCACCTTCCATCATGTCCGTAATGGGGACTACCTTGCCGTAGCGGAAATGCGTGCCGATCAGGTCGGAGTCGTTGACGTAGCCGTCGTAGATATTGCGACCCGACTGCATCTGCGTCTGCAGCTTCTCGATGACGTCCCCTTCCTGGATCAGGTTGTGGGTCAGCTTGATCCCGGTAATCTGGGAAAACGCCTTCGCCAGCACGTTGGCCTCGTACTCGTGAGTCGCGATGGTTTCCGAGACCACATTGATCTCCATGCCCCGGAAAGGCTCGGCGGCCTTTGTAAACCAGGCCATTTCCTCAAGCTGTTCTTCCTTGGTCAGGGTGGACGGCTGGAACTCGTCCGTCACCCATTTCTCGGCGGCATCGGAATACTGGTCAGCGCCGGCCGACAGGCTGAACCCGAGACTGAATACCCCGACAGCGGTACTCAGCAGCAGGGCTCGCGGAGTCTTCTTGTTGTTTAACATAGCCAACCTCGTCTGCTCTTTTCAGAATCATCGACCCTTGGCGGAAGCCTTATGCTACAGGGAGTCGCTTCCGGTCGATCCCTTTCCCATCGGCGGCCGGAATACCGGCCACCCATCGAAAATCGCTTGTCGCACCGCCCGCTGGTGGGGCGGCACTGCCCTCACCCCCAGCGCAGAAGCACCGCCACCCAAACCACAGAAAGGACCAGGGCAATCCAGAGACTGGCCTCGGTCAGCCCCAGGAACAGCAGGTGGATATAGGCGCTGCTGAGCAACCCGATAAACAGGCGGTCGCCGCGAGTGGTGGCGATGGGCAGAAAACCCTTGCGCTCCACGCACGGTCTGGCCACTTCGAACACCGTCATCACCAGCAGGATCGCGGCAATGGTGGCGAAGAAAATGGCCGTGGGTATCGTCCACTGCATCCAGGCAATCATCACGAGCCTCCTATACCCGGCCCAGGGCAAAGCCCGTAGCCACATGGTTGCGAACGAACCAGACCACCAACAGGCCCGGAATGATCGTCAGCACGCCGGCCGCCGCCAGCACGCCCCAGTCGATACCGCTCGCGCCGACCGTCCGCGTCATGATGGCGCTGATGGGCTGGGCGTCGACGGACGTCAGCGTGCGCGCCAGCAACAGCTCCACCCAGGAAAACATGAAGGCGAAGAAAGCCGTCACACCGATGCCCGAGCGGATCATCGGGATGAAAATCTTGATGAAGAAGCGCGGGAAGCTGTAACCGTCAATATAGGCCATCTCGTCGTATTCCCGAGGGACGCCCGAGATAAAGCCCTCCAGAATCCACACGGCCAGGGGCACGTTGAACAGACAGTGCGCCAGTGCCACCGCTATGTGGGTGTCGAACAGGCCGATGGATGAATACAGCTGGAAGAACGGCAACAGGAACACCGCCGGCGGCGCCATGCGGTTGCTGAGCAGCCAGAAGAACAGGTGCTTGTCGCCCACGAACTTGTAACGGCTGAAGGCGTAGGCCGCAGGCAGCGCCACCAGCAGCGTAATCACCACGTTAATCGACACGTAGATGGTCGAATTGATATAGCCCGAGTACCAACTGGGATCGGTGAAAATCACCTGATAGTTATGCAGCGTGAAGTTCTGCGGCCAGAAGGTCAGCGAGCTGAGGATTTCCTGGTTGGTCTTGAACGACATGTTCAGTAACCAGTAGATGGGCAGCATCAGCAAGACAATATAGAGACTGATGCCAAAGCCCTTGCGACGATGATGGCTCTTCATGATCCGTCTCCCCTACTTGTCCCGGTCCGGATAGGTAATCGCCGTGAAGAACAGCCACGACACCAGCAACACAATCAGGAAGTACACCAGCGAGAACGCAGCCGCCCGGCCGATATCGAACTGCCCCACCGCCATGGTGGTCAGGGTCTGGCTGAGGAACGTGGTGGAACTGCCCGGCCCGCCACCGGTGAGCACGAAGGGCTCGGTGTAGATCATGAAGCTGTCCATGAAGCGCAGCAGCACCGCGATCACCAGCACGTTTTTCAGACGCGGCAGCTGGATGTAGCGGAACACCGCCCAGCGCGAGGCGCGGTCAATCTCCGCCGCCTGGTAGAAGGCTTCGGGAATGGCGCGCAGACCCGAGTAGCACAGCAGCGCCACCAGCGGCGTCCAGTGCCAGACGTCCATCAGCAGCACCGTCAGCCAGGCATCGACGGTATTGGCGGTGTAGTTGTAATTCACGCCCATGGCATTGACGGCCCACCCGAACAGCCCGATGTCACCGCGGCCGAAGATCTGCCAGATGGTGCCCACCACGTTCCAGGGAATCAGCAGCGGGATGGCCAGTAGGATCAGGCACAGCGAGGCCCGCCGACCGCCGGTCGGCATCATCAGTGCGATGCCGATGCCCAGCGGAATCTCGATCAGCAGCACAGCACTGGAGAAGATCACCTGACGCCCGAGGGACGCCTGCAGAGCGTCATTGCGCAGCACTTCGCGGAACCAGTCAGTACCTACGAAGTAAGCGCTGTTAGGGCCGAAGATGTCCTGCACCGAGTAGTTCACCACGGTCATCAACGGGATCAGCGCAGAAAACGCCACCAGGATGAACACCGGCAGCACCAGCCACCAGGCCCGGTTATTGGGGACTTTTCTCATACTCGAATCTCCCTCATACCGAAACCGCCTCAGACGGGTCCGCATCCACCAGGAACTCGTCGATGTAGAGCTTCAGCCACTGGCGCGGGAACACCACGTGAACCGTATCGCCGGCAATCACCTGATCCTCGTCCACCCGCGCCTTGATGGTTTGCTGCCCCAGGCGCAGGGTCAGGATCTTGTAGGTACCCAGGTCCTCTACATCCAGCAACTCGCAGGCGAAGGTCTCGTCCGTCGTATGACCGGACAACTGCACGAATTCCGGGCGGATACCCAGCTTCAGGTTGTCGCTGCCGACACGCCGCACCTCTGCCATCACCCCATCCGGGAGCGGCACCTGGATGCCATCGAACTGCACGCCCTGCTCGCTAGCGGTGACCGGAATCAGGTTCATCCCCGGGCTTCCGATGAAGAAACCGACAAAGGTGTGATTGGGGCTTTCGAACAGTTCCCGGGGCGTACCGAACTGGACGATCTGGCCCTCATACATCACCGCGATCTTGTCGGCGAAGGTAGAGGCTTCCAGTTGATCGTGGGTGACGTAGACCATGGTGATGCTGAACTGTTCGTGGATCTGCTTGAGCTTGCGGCGCAGCTTCCACTTGAGCTGCGGATCGATCACCGTCAGCGGCTCGTCGAACAGGATCGCCGACACGTCGTCGCGCACCAGCCCGCGCCCCATGGACACCTTCTGCTTCTCGTCCGCCGTCAGCCCCCGGGCTTTCTTTTTCAGGACCGGTTCCAGCTCCAGGATGGCGGCGATCTCCTCCACCTTGGCGCGAATCTTCGCCTTGGGCATATCAGCGTTGCGCAGCGGAAAGGCCAGGTTGTCGTAGACGGTCATGGAGTCGTAGACCACCGGGAACTGGAACACCTGGGCGATGTTGCGATCCTTGGGCGACAGCTCGTTGACCCGCACGTTGTCGAACAGCACGTCGCCCTCGGACGGCGCCAGCAGCCCGGAGATGATGTTGAGCATGGTGCTCTTGCCGCAGCCGGACGGGCCCAGTAGCGCATAGGCACCGCCCTTGTGCCAGGTGTGACTCATCTGGCGAATGGCGTAATCGTCCGGCCCGGACGGATGGCGCTCATAGCTGTGCGCCAGGGACTTCAGCTCGATCTCAGCCATGCGCCGCACCTCCTTCGCCCGCTCCGGTTTCATGGGCCGGCGCATGCACCAGTTCGCCGGCCTGGTTGAACACGAACAGCTTGCCAATCGGCAGGTAGATCTTGATCGGCGTTTCCGTGTGGTACTCGTGAACCCCCATCAACTGCAACACCAGCTCGAAATGATCGTTTTTTACGTGCATGAAGGTTTCCGAACCGGAGATTTCCGCCAGCTCGACGGTCATAGCCAGTTCCAGGTCGTCCTCGTTCTGCGGCACCAGGCTGATATGACTGGGGCGGATGCCGAACTGGTAGGCGTCCGGCTCCAGAGCCTTGAGCTCGCGGGTCAGCGGGTGGTGGGCGTACTCATCGAAGGTGACGTCGTTCTCGGTGACCCGGCCGGGCATGAAGTTGATGGGCGGCTCGCTGAACAGTTCGGCGGCCGTCACGCTGGCCGGCTTGCGGTACACCTGAGTCACCGGTCCGCTCTGAATGATGCGCCCTTCGTGCAACAGTGTGGTGTGGCCGCCCAGCGCCAGCGCCTCATTGGGCTCGGTGGTGGCGTACACCGCGATGCAATTGCGCTCACGGAACAGCGCGCGCAGCTCGGTGCGCAGTTCCTCACGCAGCTTGTAGTCGAGATTGACCAACGGCTCGTCGAACAGGATCAGGCTGGCATCCTTGACCAGCGCCCGCGCCATGGCCGTGCGCTGTTGCTGACCGCCGGACAGTTCCAGCGGATAGCGCTTGAGCAGCGGCTCGATGCGCAGCATCGCGGCGGTTTCCTGTACCCGCCGCTCGATCTCGGATCGGGGCATGCGCGCCAGTTTCAGGGGCGAGGCAATGTTGTCCCAGACGGTCAGGTTCGGATAGTTGATGAACTGCTGGTAGATCATCGAGATGTTGCGCTTCTGCACGGACTGGCCAGTCACGTCCTGGCCATCCACCAGCACACGGCCCTCGTCAGGCCGGTCCAGGCCCGCCATCAGTCGCATCAGCGAGGTCTTGCCGGCCAGCGTCCGGCCCAGCAACACGTTGAACGAGCCGGCCTCGAAGGTGATGTCGGCGGCGTCGATATGGGCGACACCGTCCACGGTTCGGGAAACGTTCTCCAGGGTCAGCGACATGCGCCTTGGATCCTTGTTTTTATTTTCGGATCACCGCGCGCCGGGTTGCATCAGCGCACGTTCGTATACGAATACAATGGCGCAATGAACATACCAATGTCCCAAAATAAACCGTCAAAATCCCACAATACACTGATTAAAAAGAACTAAATAAAATGATTCGCGAACAGGGAAGGCGTTCGTGTTTTTCGTTTTCGAATCATTGTGTTCAATATGAACATTGACAAGCGAACACCCTGAACACAATACTGAACAAAAATTGCGCACACCCGCTCGGCAAACAATCACAACAAACAAGGCAGGTCATCACCGTGAGCAGGACGCCCACCTCCGACGATTTTGGCGATCTCATCGCCGCTTCCTGGACCCGTTGCCAGGCCATGGGCCTGAGCCACGCCACGCCAGCAGGCACCCACCGGATAGCCACTCCGGAACCGGCGCAGCGCTTTGCCCTGCTGCTCGAGACCACCGAACGGGAAGTACTGCCCTATTACGAGAACATACTTGCCAACAGCCGCTCCCTGATCCTGCTGGCCGACCACGAAGGCCGGCTGCTCAAGCACTGGGGCGACCGGCGTTTCATCGAGCCGGGGCGGGAAGCCCTGTTCGAAACCGGAACCAGTTGGCAGGAACGCGACAACGGCACCAACGCCATCGGTACCGCCATCGCTTCGGGCCAGGCGGTGCAGGTGCAGCGCAACGAGCACTTCCTGACCGCCAACCGCTTCATGACCGGCTGCGCCGCGCCGATCCTGGACGCGGAACAGAACCTGGTCGGCGTGCTTAACGTATCCAGCGATGCCTATCTTCCCCAGGCCCACACCCTGGGCATGGTCAAGCTGATGGCCACCGCCGTGGAGAACCGGCTATTGGTGCACCAGTACGGTGGCGGTTGTGCCCTGCTGACCTTCAACACCAACGCTGACAACCTGGACAGCCAGTGGTCGGGCCTGCTCGCCATCGATGCCGACGGCGAGGTAATGGCCGCCAACCGCCGTGCCGCCCAATTGCTGGGCACCGACCTCCTGCACCAGCCGATCACCGGCCTGGTGGACATGTCGCTCTCCAGTCTGCTGAACCAATCGGATGACCACACCTTTCCGCTGCAGGCACGAACCCGCCGACACCTCTACGCCAGCCTGCGCAAACCCGACCGGCGCAGCGGCGAAGCGCCGGCTGCCAAGCAGCACGCCCGGCACCCGCAACGTGCCGCGGGCTTTCGTAACGTGGAGTTCGGCGACGCCCAGATCCAGCGCTGTATCCGCCAGGCCACACGCGTGGCGGGCCGGGACATTCCCATCCTGATCCAGGGGGAAACCGGTGTTGGCAAAGAGGTGTTCGTAAAAGCGCTGCACCAGGCGAGCGCCCGCCGGGAGAAACCGCTGGTGGCCGTCAACTGCGCGGCGATTCCATCGGAGCTGGTGGAATCGGAGCTGTTCGGCTACGCCAAGGGCGCCTTTACCGGCGCCAGTCTGCAGGGGTCGACCGGGCTGATCCGTAAGGCCGATGGCGGGATACTTTTCCTGGACGAAATCGGCGAGATGCCGGCCCGGGCCCAGGCCCGGCTATTAAGGGTACTGCAGGAGCGGGAGGTGCTGCCGGTTGGCGCCACCGAAGCCTATCCAGTGAACATCCATCTGGTTTCGGCGACCAACCAGCCGTTGAAGGAACGGATTGAAAGCGGGGTGTTCCGACGGGATCTCTACTACCGGATCAGCGGGCTCGCCCTGGAGCTGCCTCCACTGCGCCAGCGCACCGACCGGCGCTCGCTGATCCGCCACATCCACACGCTTTACCGGGACAGCGACCAGCCCAGCGCCCTGCCCGATGCCATCCTCGATCTGCTGGAGCAGCATCCCTGGCCGGGCAACGTGCGCCAGTTGATCAACGTGATGCAGGTGGCCCTGGCCATGGCCGGCCCGGAACCGGTGGAAACCTGGCACCTGCCGGACGACTTCCTGCAGGATCTGCAGCTGGCCACGGTGACGCCCATCGAACCGGCGCTGGCCGTCAGCCGCCCCGCCGGATCCGGGCCCGGCTCGACGCTCGACGCGCTGCTGGAAGTCTACAACCGGCACCAGGGCAATGTGTCCCGAACCGCCCGCCACCTGGGCTTCAGCCGCAACACCGTGTACAAACGGCTGCGGGAGCTGGGCGTGCGTTGAACGCCGCCCGGCTGCGGAAGTCGGTCAGTCCTGCAGACGGTTCACCGCTTCGACCCACCCCTCGTAGAGCCGGTCTCGGGTTTCCTTGGTCATCTCCGGGGTGAAGCTGCGGTCGCATTGCCAGAGCTGTTCCAGCGCTTCCAGGGACTCGAACACGCCGGCCTTGAGGCCCGCCAGATAGGCCGCACCCAGGGCGGTAGTTTCGATCAGTCTGGGTCGGTCAACGGTAGCCCCCAGGATATCCGCCAGGAACTGCAGCACCCAGTTGTTCTCCACCATGCCGCCGTCCACCCGCAGCGCCACCGGCCGCACGCCGTCGCGCTCCATGGCTTTCTGCAGATCCTTGGTCTGGTAGCACACCGACTGCAGCCCGGCAGTGACGATTTCCTTGATCCCCGTATCCCGGGTCAGGCCGAAAATCGCTCCGCGCGCCTTGGGGTCCCAATAGGGTGCACCCAGCCCGGTGAACGCCGGCACCAGGTAGACGCCGTGATTGGCCGGGGTCTGTTCCGCCAGGGATTCCGTTTCCTTCGCCATGCGGATCAACTTGATGCCGTCCCGCAGCCACTGGATGGCGGCCCCGGCGATGAAGATGCTGCCCTCCAGGGCGTAGGTGGTCTTGCCATTGAGGCGGTAGGCCACGGTGGTCAGCAACCGCGATTCGGAATGCAGCGGTTTATCGCCGGTGTTGAGCATGAGGAAGCAACCAGTGCCGTAGGTACTCTTGGCCATGCCCTCTCGGAAACAGGTCTGACCGAACAAGGCCGCCTGCTGGTCGCCGGCCATGCCGTACACCGGCACCGTCCCGCCGAGCAGATCGGCCTCGATGTCCCCAAAGTCGTCCGCCGAATCCTTCACTTCCGGCAGCAGCGATTCGGGCACGTTGAACAGGGCCAGCAGGTCCTTGTCCCACCGCTGTTCGTGGATGTTGAACAGCAGGGTGCGGGAGGCGTTGGTGGCGTCGGTCAGGTGCCTGCGGCCACCGGTCAGCCGCCACAGCAGGAAGGTGTCGACCGTGCCGAAGGCCAGCTCTCCCCGCTCGGCGCGAGCCTGGGCCCCTTCCACATTGTCCAGAATCCAGCGAATTTTGGTGGCGGAGAAGTAAGGGTCCGCCAGCAGACCGGTCTTGTCCTGAATTGCCGGCTCGTGGCCTTCGTCTTTCAGAGTACGGCAGAGGGTCGCGGCGCGGCGGTCCTGCCAGACGATGGCGTGGTAGATGGGCTTGCCGGTCTGGCGATCCCAGATCACCGTGGTTTCACGCTGGTTGGTGATGCCGATCCCGGCCAGATCGCCAGCGCCGATGCCGGCTTTTTCCATGGCTTCGCGGCAGGTCCGCAGCACCGAATCCCAGATGTCTTCCGGATCGTGCTCCACCCAGCCACTCTCGGGAAAATGCTGCGGAAATTCCTGCTGGCTGACCGCGCGGACCTCGGCCCTTTCATCGAAAATCATGGCCCGGGAACTGGTCGTGCCCTGGTCGATTGCCAAGATATAACGCGTCATGCTTGCCCCCTGTCCACCGTCTTATTGCATCGATACGTTGCCGCACCAATGCGTGCGTTCTTGTTCGGTTCGCGGAAATCGCCGGCGACGCGGTTTGACCCAGGATGCCCGCCGGTCCATTTCCCTGAAAGCCCTGCGGGCATTCTTGCGCTTTTCGCAAACGAATCCAAATATTTTTTCGTTTACGATGATCGTGCCGCCCGTATTCCGGCCAGGCACTTGCCAGGCTGCTATGATTGGCCTGTAATCTCATGATTTACCGGCATTCCATGCCACGCATTGCGCACGGCGCAAACGAACCAGGCGAACCGATATGGCACAGAAACACCGTCAGGACCTGATCATGGAGCTGATCGAAAAGACCGGCTTCGTGACCACCGAACAACTGGTGGAGCATTTTCAGGTGACGCCCCAGACCATCCGCCGCGACCTCAACCAGTTGGCCCGGCAGAGCCGCGTGCGGCGCCATCACGGCGGGGCGGGCGTCGATTCCAGTACCGTCAACACCGCGTACCAGGCACGCAAGATCATGGAGCTGGAAGCCAAGGAACGCATCGCCCAGAGCCTGGTGCGGATGATTCCCGACAGTGCCTCGCTGTTCATCAACATCGGCACCACCACCGAGACCATCGCCCGCGCCCTGCTGGGTCACAGCAACCTCAAGGTCGTCACCAACAACCTGCACGTGGCATCGATTCTCGCCAGCCGGGAAGACTGCAGCATCATCATCGCCGGGGGCGAAGTGCGTAATCGCGACGGCGGCATCGTCGGCGAGGCGACCCGGGATTTCATCAACCAG
Organism: Marinobacter sp. JSM 1782161; assembly: GCF_011421605.1. Lineage (NCBI taxonomy): Bacteria > Pseudomonadati > Pseudomonadota > Gammaproteobacteria > Pseudomonadales > Marinobacteraceae > Marinobacter > Marinobacter sp. JSM 1782161. The sequence goes on along the minus strand of NZ_WSSA01000002.1, from coordinate 145,686 downwards.
TTCAAGATGGATTTCGGCATCGTCGGCATCAGCGGCATCCACATGGACGGTTCCCTGCTCGATTTCGACTACCGCGAGGTGCGTGTCGCCCAGACCATTATGGCCAATTCCCAGCAGGTGCTGCTCGCCGCCGACCACTCCAAGTTCGGCCGCAACGCCATGGTAAGACTGGGCAGCATTACCCAGGCCGACCACTTCTTCACCGACCAGGCACCGCCCCTGGAAATCCGCCAACTGCTGGACGACAACGACGTGCGCCTGCACGTGGTCTGATGCAAACACCCGACGGTTTGGGTGTTTTCTAAAATGTTCGTTTTTTGTCGGTTGTTTTCCTTTACGAATCACCCGGCTTTTCGCATAATGCAGGCATTGTCCACTTTTTCGCCAACCGGCGGCCACAGCCCGCGCGGTCGAGAGGATCATCGGCATGCAATCGGCAACCACGGACTACGACCTGATTGTCATCGGCGGCGGCGTCAACGGTACGGGCATCGCTATGGATGCCGCAGGCCGGGGCCTGAAGACACTGCTCTGCGAGATGCACGACCTGGCGTCAGCCACCTCTTCCTCCAGCAGCAAGCTGATCCACGGCGGGCTGCGCTATCTGGAACACTACGAATTCAAGCTGGTACGCCAGGCTCTGGCGGAACGGGAAGCCCTGCTGCGCAACGCGCCGCACATCATGTGGCCAATGCGCTTCCGGCTGCCCTACCAGTCGCACCTGCGTCCCGCCTGGATGATCCGTACCGGTCTGTTTTTGTACGACCACCTGGCCAAACGGGAGTTGCTGCGCGGCTCCAACGGCATTCGCTTTGACGGCAACAGCCCGCTGATCCCCGGGATCACCCGTGGCTTCGAGTATTCCGACGGCTGGGTCGACGACGCCCGCCTGGTGGTCCTGACCGCCAAAGCCGCCGAGGAGAAAGGCGCCACAGTGCGTACCCGAACCCGCTGCGTCAAGGCAGAGCGGGACGGCATGAACTGGCAGGTGACACTACGGGACGAGCGCAGCGGCCACGAGCAACAGGCGCGCTGCAGGACGCTGGTCAACGCGACCGGCCCCTGGGTCAGCTCGCTGTTCAAGGAGTCCCTGGGCATGCAGGCGCCCAAGCAGATCCGTATGGTCAAGGGCAGCCACATCGTGGTGCCGCGCATCCATACCGAACCGGAAGCCTATATCCTGCAGAATGCCGACGATCGCATCATTTTCGTCATTCCCTACGAGGACGATTTCTCACTGATCGGCACCACGGATGTGGACTATCAGGGGGATCCGAAAAAGGCCACCATTTCCGAGGAGGAAGTGGATTACCTGGTCGGTATCGTCAACGACTATTTCCGCAACAAGCTGACGCCGGAGGATGTGGTCTGGTCCTATTCCGGGGTGCGGCCACTGATGGACGACGAAGGCGGATCGGCGCAGAAAGCATCACGGGACTATACGTTCGAAGTCGATGGCGGCAAGGACGAAGCGCCGCTGATTTCCGTATTCGGCGGCAAGATCACCACCTACCGCAAGCTCGCGGAGGCGGCCACTGACCGCATCAGCCAGTTCTTCACCGACGCCGGCGACGGCTGGACCCGCGACGCCACCCTGCCCGGCGGCGATTTTGGAAGCCAGGAGGACCTGCGTGACGAACTCAAGACGGCCTACCCCTGGGTGCCATCCGGCCTGATCCACCGCTTCGTGCGGACCTACGGCACGCGCACACGGAAACTGCTCGATGGCTGCCACTCGATGGAAGACATGGGTCGGCATTTCGGCGCCAACCTCTATGCCCGCGAGATCGACTACCTGCGCGATCAGGAGTGGGCGGTGGACGCCGAGGACATCGTCTGGCGCCGCACGAAGCTGGGCCTGCGTCTGACCGCCGCCGAGCTGAGCGGCATCCAGGCCTACCTGGACAGCCAGACGGTTACCGCACCGCTAACCACCGCCTGATTCCAGCGCCCACCGGTTGCCGGTGACAGGCCGGGCGCCGCCGGACTCCACAACCACCGTCTCGCTCAGGCCAATGCCCCATTCCCCCGGCACGCGCAGGCACAGCGGCAAGTGGAACACCATGCCAGGCTCGAACACGTCCGTCTGCCCGCGGGCGATAAAGCCACTGCCTTCCACCCAGGAAGGCGGGAACTGCGCGCCGACGGTATAACCGTACACCCCGGAAAAGAACGCCCGGTCCTGCCACTCGCGCCAGGCCATCTCGGCCGCCACAGCCGCCGCATCGAAGGTCCGGCCCGGCACCATGTGGGCAACCAGGGCCTCGAAGACTGCGCGGCAGGCTCCGGCCAGCGACGCCATGCGCCCGTTCACCGGCTCGCTACCCGCCACGACCGTGTGCATCATCGGCGCGGTATAGCGTTCGCAGGCCGCCCCCAGTTCAATAAACACCGGCTCACCCGAATGGATGGCAAAACGCCGATGGTTGGTGTGGATGATGCTGCTGCGTCTTCCGGCAACGACGATGGGCTGCATGCTCATGAATTCGCTGCCGGCCCGGTGCATCGCGTCGGCTGCCGCGGCAGCGACGGCGCTGTCAGTAACGCCCGGCAGCACCGCCTCCCGCGCCGCCTGGATGCCCGCCTCGGTCATCCGCGCCGACGCCTCCAGACAGGCCAGCTCCTCAGCGGATTTGACCCGGCGAATGGGCCCCAACAAGCCGCCGCTGTCCTGCCAGTGGCGATCCGACAAGCGCTCCCGCAGGATGGCCAACAGTCCCGGCCGCAGGCCACCGCCCCAGAGATCGACGCCCAAGCGCGGGCCCAGCCCGGCCAGCACCTCGGCCAACGGCTCGACCACTTCGCGCGGGTCTTCCCAGCGATAGCCCAGCACCCGATCCACCCGGGCACAAGCCACCGCCGGGCCGGTCTCGATCGACGGCACCTGCAGGGCGGTAAACCCGGGCGCATAGACCAGCGCCGTGTGCACGGAGACTTCGAAGGTATTGTAGCCGGTGAGGTAGTAGATCTCGGCGGGGTTGGTGAGCAGCAATGCGTCCAGGCCGGCCTGTTCGAGGGCCGCATCCAGGGCGCTGCAGCGGCGTGCGTACTCCGCCTCTGAAAACGCCCGCTCGCGCTGGCCGCCCAGCGCCTTTTCCAGTGTGTCCGCGTAGGTTCTGAAATCCATCCGTCATCTCCCGCGACAGGCTGAAGCGGGGATACTGCGTGTCCGCAGCACTCACGCCGCCTACACATCCCCCTGACAAGCCATGTTTACATCGGGTAACCCGGCGACACAATTCCTTGCTCAATCTTTTACGTTAGTCCCATTGATGCCGCGTCGACTCCTACCCAGACTCGATAGTGGAAACTACTTACCCATCCAAAAACAACAAGCGGCCTCGCGCGTGGACAGGCGCTGCGGCCAGGGAGAAGTTCATCATGTCACTCACGCGTCTTTGCTGTGCGTGCCTTGTGCTCGCATTCGCGGTATCGACTCACGCCGCCGACACACTCAAGATCGGCTTCAACTACCCGCAGAACGGCCGCTACAAGGACCAGGGCCTGCAGGAACGGCTCGGCGCCTTCATGGCCGTCGACGAAATCAACCAGGCCGGCGGCATTCTCGGAAAACCCATCGAACTGGTCATCCGCAACAACAGCAGCGATCCCAAACAGGGCGCCGCCAACACCGCCGAGCTGATCGACCAGGAAAACGCCGCCATGGTCTTCGGCGGCGTATCCAGTGCCGTGGCCATCGCCTCGGGCGAGGAAGCCCGCAAGCGGGATCGTCTCTACTTCGGCACCCTCACCTACTCCAACGCCACGACCGGCAGCGCCGGGCACCGCCACATGTTCCGGGAACCCTTCAACGCCTGGATGGCGGCCAAGGCCATCAGCCATCACCTGCAGAACCGCTACGCCGGGCAGAAATTCTTCTACATCACCGCCGATTACACCTGGGGCTGGTCCACCGAATCCTCCATGCGGCGCTTCACCGACACCGGTAACGACCAGGCCCATCCCGGGGTCAAGACGCCTTTTCCCAACGCCTACCTGAAAGACTTCAAGGCCGCCCTGGACAAAGCCGACGCCGCCAACCCGGAAGTGCTGGTGATGGTGCTGTTCGGCGACGACATGGTGCGCGCCCTCAACCTGGCCTACGAGATGGGTCTGAAGGACAAGATGCAGATCGTGGTGCCCAACCTCACCCTGGGCATGGCGCAGGACGTGGGGCCGACCATAATGGAAGGCGTTATCGGCGCGGCGCCCTGGGTCTGGGAAGCGCCTTACCAGTATGACTACCCGCGCGGCCGGCAGTTTGTGGAGGAATTCGCAAGGCGCTACGAGATGCGCCCGTCCTCGGCCGCGGCGTCCGCCTACAGCATTCTGCACCAGTACCGGGACGCCGTGGAACGTGCCGGCACCACCGATACGTCGGCGGTGATCCGCGCGCTTGAGGACTACCGCTACAGCCTGCTGAAAGACGAACAGAAGTGGCGCGCCTTCGATCACCAGAACGTGCAGACCGTCTACGTGGTGCGCAGCAAAACCCGGGAGGAAGTGATGGACGATCCGATGGGCGCGGACTACTTCGAAATCGTGGACACGCTGGACGGCAACACAGCCGCCAAGACACTGGAAGAGTGGCAGGAGGAACGCCGGGAAGCCGGCAAGCCACTCAGCCTCTGACGGATACGCCGATCAGGAACGGCATGCCCCTCGCCTCAGCGCCACTTGGCCTGGGGCGATTTGTAGTGCCGGAATCCGGCCAGGATCTCGGCCGCATTATCACCGACAACCAGCATGTCGCGGTACGGCTCCTTGAGGAAAGCGTGCTGGCACATGGTGTCGAAAAAGCCCAGCAACCGATCGTAGTAACCGGCAATGTTGTAGAAGGCGCAAGGCTTCTCGTGATAGCCCAGTTGCGCCCAGGTCCAGGCCTCGAAGATCTCCTCAAGCGTACCCGGGCCACCCGGCATGGCCACAAAGGCCTGGGCCAGGGAATTCATCCGGGCCTTGCGCTCATGCATATCGTCGACCACGTAGAGCTCGGTCAGGCCGTCGTGGGCGACTTCGCGCTCCTTGAGCATGCGCGGGATCACACCGATGGCCTCGCCACCGTGTGCCATCACCGCCGACGCCACGACACCCATCAGACCGACCTTGCCACCGCCATACACCAGGGTATGACCACCTTCGGCCAGGGCCTGCCCCATGGCGCGGGCGCCTTCCTCGAATACCGGGTCGTTACCGGTGCTGGACCCACAGAATACTGCGACTTTCATAGATCGGATCGGCCTCCCATTGTCCGCACGCCCGTCCGGGCGGCTTCAGGCAAACGCTAATAAGAACAGATCATCAGACGGGAAACAACGCGAGCGGACCGTCCGTGGCCCGCCGCGTAGTCGGCAAATCAGGACACTTCGGGGTTACGCAGCGCTTCCGCCGCGCCCAGCAGGCCGGTGTAGGGTTCGGTCACCACATGCACCGGCGTCCGCTCCATCAACGGACGCATGCGCCCCTTGTCCTCAAAGGCAGCCTGGAACGGGCTTTCCAGGAAGAACTCGATGAAGCGCGGCAGGATCCCGCCGCACAGGTACACGCCGCCCACGCTCCCCAGGGTCAACGCGGCGTTGCCCGCGGTGCGACCCAGAATCTCGCAGAAATGACGCAGCGCGTGTCGAGCCAGTGCATCGGCGTCGGACACCGCCGCCGCCGTGATCTTGGCGGGGGTATCCAGCGGCGCGGCCACGCCCTGTATCTCGGCATGGGCCTGGTACAGGTTGAGCAACCCCTGGCCGCACAGGATCCGTTCAACCGAAACCCGACCGAAGCGGGCCTTGAGGATCTGCAGGATGGCGATCTCCACCTCGTCGGTGGGCGCGAAATCCACGTGCCCGCCTTCGGTCATCAGCGGCACCCAGCCATCACGCAGTGGCACCAGTCCGGAAACGCCCAGACCAGTGCCCGGCCCAATCACCAGACGCGCACGCGAGGCATCGCCCGGCCCGCCGCAGACGTGGATCAGGTGTTCCTGGGGCACATGAGGCACCCCCAGCGCCATGGCGGTGAAGTCATTGATCACCTTGAACGAACGCAGGCCAAACTGCTCGCGAATGGCCTGCAGGCCGAAACGCCAGTGATTGTTGGTCATCCGCACCTGGGCGTTGGGATCGTTGGGCGACGGCACCGGCCCGGCGACCGCCAGGCACACGTCCTTGATCCGCTCGACACCGACCCGCTCCATGTAGGCGCGGATGGCACCGTCCAGATTGTCGAATTCGCCACAGGGCAGGACCTCGATGGCGTGGGGGCGCACGTCCCCTTCCCGGGCCAGCGCAAATCGGGCGTTGGTCCCCCCGATATCGCCGACCAGCTCTACCATGGATTGATCAGTCATGCGTCGTGATTCCAGAAAAAGCTCGCCCCCTCTTCCGGCGTGCCGGCAGAGCGGCGCAGCCAGCCGAACAGTTCGCGACCGTAACCGGTGTGGTAGCTCGACAGATCGACTTTCGCCTGCTCGCGCTGGGCCAGTTCGTCATCGGATACCTCGATGTCCAGCTTACCCTGGCTGGCATCCAGGCAGATGATATCGCCGTCCCGGACCCGTGACAGCGGGCCGCCGTCGAGGGCTTCGGGATAGACGTGGATCGCCGCCGGGACCTTGCCGGAGGCGCCGGACATACGACCGTCGGTAACCAGCGCCACCCGGAAACCACGATCCTGCAGCACGCCCAGGTATGGCGTCAGCTTGTGCAGTTCGGGCATGCCGTTGGCCTTCGGACCCTGGAAGCGGACCACCACGATGCAGTCCTTGTCCAGTTCGCCGGCATCAAACGCCTGGGCCAGCTCGTTCTGGTCGTTGAGCACCACCGCCGGGGCGCGGATCACGTGGCGATCCGGTTTGACCGCGGAGGTCTTGATCACGCCACGACCCAGGTTGCCGTCCAGCACGCGCAGACCACCTTCCGGCGCAAACGGCTCGGCGGCGGAACTGAGCACGTCGGTATCACCCGAGGTCTCGGCAGACGGCGTCCAGACCAGCTTGTCGTTATCCAGCGACGGCATCTGGGTGTAGCGATCCAGGCCGTGGCCCATGATGGTTTCCACGTCCTCGTGCAGCAGGCCATGGGCCAGCAGCTCGCGGATCAGGAACGGCGTGCCACCGGCCTCGTGGAAGGCGTTCACGTCCGCCTGGCCATTCGGGTAGATGCGCGTCATGGACGGTACCACCGAGGACAGTTCGGCGTAGTCGTTCCAGTCAATGAGGATACCGGCCGCCCGGGCGATGGCGATCCAGTGAATGGTGTGGTTGGTGGAACCGCCGGTCACCAGCAGGGCCACCAGGGCGTTGACGATGTTCTTCTCCGCCACCACGTCACACAGCCCCCGGGTGCCGCCGTTGGGGCGGGACTGGCGAATCACCTGTTCGGTCACCTCGCGAGTCAGCTCGTCGCGCAGCGGGGTGTTGGGGTGGATAAACGCTGCGCCTGGCAAATGCAGCCCCATCACTTCCACCAGCAGCTGATTGCTGTTGGCGGTGCCATAGAAGGTACAGGTGCCCGGGCTATGGTAGGACTGGCTCTCGGCCTCCAGCAGCTCGTCCTTGCCCACCTTGCCTTCGGCGTAGAGCTGACGAATGCGCTGCTTTTCCTTATTGGGCAGACCCGATGGCATGGGCCCGGCCGGCACCAGCGCGGTGGGCAGGTAGCCGTAGCTCAGGGCGCCAATCAACAGTCCCGGCACGATCTTGTCGCAGATGCCCAGCAGCAGGGTGGCGTCGAACATGTTGTGACTCAGGGCGACGGAGGTGCTCATCGCAATCACGTCGCGGGAGAACAGGCTCAGCTCCATACCCGGCTGGCCCTGGGTCACACCGTCACACATGGCGGGAGTCCCACCGGCGAACTGGGCCACCGAACCCATACCGTGCGCCGCCTTGCGGATCAGGTCGGGAAACCCTTCATAGGGCTGATGCGCGGAGAGCATGTCGTTATAAGCCGACACGATGGCCACGTTGGCCTGGTTCATCAGTTTGAGGGTGTTCTTGTCGGACTGACCGCAGGCGGCAAAGCCGTGGGCCAGGTTGCCGCAGGAGAGGACACCACGCTGCGGTGACTGCTCCCCGAGTTGGGCCATGCGCTGGAGGTAGTCCTCACGGGTCGCCCGGCTCCGTTCGATTATCCGCTGGGTTACTTTTTCCACAATCGGATGCATGTCTCTCTCCTGATTATTGTCGCATCGACGGACGTCGGCCGCGCCGCGTCCGCCCGATTCACGCCTCTCTTCAAGCGCCCGCTCTCATGGGCCGGGAACGGCCGGACCGCGACGCTGTCGAATTTTCAATCAGTTTACGGCCTACGGCCGCTTTAATGGCCGTAATCCTACGTAATTTTTTTGTCTATTTCACGATAAAATCTACATGGACGAAATTTATTTTGTTATGTTTACTACATCGGATGAAAAACAATCGACCTGAATGACCCTTTCACTCCATTCAGGCCGCCGACCAGCAAAATAATCAGAGTCAGCGGAGGCCCGACATGACTATTCGCATCGCTATCAACGGTTTTGGACGCATCGGCCGCAACGTTCTGCGTGCCCTTTATGAAAACGACTACCGCGAGGACATGCAGGTTGTCGCCATCAACGATCTGGGCGACGCCGAAACCAACGCACACCTGCTCAAGTATGACAGTGTGCACGGCCGTTTTAACGGCACCGTCACCCACGATTCCGAATCCCTGACCGTCAACGGCGATCGCATTGCCATCCACGCCGAGCGCAATCCCGAAGACCTTCCCTGGAAAGCCTACCACGTGGACGTGGTGCTCGAATGCACGGGGCTGTTCACATCCCGCGACAAGGCCGCGGCTCACCTGAGCGCCGGCGCCGGCCGGGTGATCATTTCCGCGCCCTCCGGCGATGCCGACGCTATGATTGTATACGGCGTCAACGACGATACCCTGACTTCCGAGCACAAGATCATTTCCAACGCCTCCTGCACAACCAACTGCCTGGCACCGGTGGTCAAGGCGATTCACGAAGGTGTGGGTATCGAAACCGGTCTGATGACCACGATCCACTCCTACACCAACGACCAGAAGCTCAGCGACGTCTATCACAAGGACCTGTACCGCGCCCGTTCGGCCACCCAGTCCATGATCCCGACCAAGACCGGTGCCGCCGCGGCGATCGGTAAGGTGCTGCCGGACCTGGATGGCAAGCTCGATGGCCTCGCCGTGCGGGTGCCGACCATCAATGTCTCTCTCGTGGATTTCAGCTTCGTCGCCAGCCGCGACACCAGCGTCGAGGAGATCAACGAGCTGGTGCGCAAGGCGGCCGAGCAGAACCCGGTACTGGGCTACAATGAGGAAAAGCTGGTCAGCATTGATTTCAACCACTCCGCCCTGTCGAGCGTGTACGATGCCAACCACACCCGCGCCCTGGGCCGTCAAATTAAAGTCATGGCCTGGTACGACAATGAGTGGGGCTTCTCCAACCGCATGCTCGACAACACCCGCGCGCTGATGGCGACGGAAAAGTAAGACGCGGACGGACCAGCAAACGCTTCACTCATTCAGGGGGCTCCGCGCCGGCCAGCTCGACGTTCCGCTTGCCGGATCGCCGCGGTACCCCACCCAGTATCAGAGGACACTTCATGCTCAGGCGTACAAAAATCGTCGCCACACTCGGCCCGGCCACGGATTCTTCCGACTCGCTGGCCGCCATCATCGCCGCCGGCGTTGACGTCACCCGCCTCAATTTCTCCCATGGCAGCGCCGAGGACCACATCGACCGCGCCCGCCGGGTTCGCGAGACAGCCAAGGCTCAGGGTCGCTTCGTGGCCCTGCTGGCCGACCTGCAGGGGCCCAAACTGCGCATCGCCCGCTTTGCGGAGAACAAGATCACGCTGCAGGCCGGGCAGACTTTCGTGCTGGACGCCGCCATGGACAAGGAGGCCGGCGACAGCGAGCGCGTGGGCATCGACTACGAACAGTTGATCGACGACGTGAAGCCGGGCGACATCCTGGTGCTGGACGACGGCCGCATCGAGATGGAAGTAGAATCGGTGGACGACCACAGCATCGCCTCGCGCGTGCTGATCGGCGGCCCCCTGTCCAACAACAAGGGCCTGAACAAGCGCGGCGGCGGCCTGTCAGCCGACGCCCTGACCGAGAAGGACAAACAGGACATCAAGACCGCTGCGGCGCTCAATGCCGACTACGTGGCGGTGTCCTTCGTGCGCACGGCGGACGACATGCATACCGCCCGCGCCCTGCTGCGCGAGGCCGGCTCGAACGCCGCGCTGGTGGCCAAGATCGAACGCGCCGAGCTGGCCCACAACCCGGAACAGCTGGATGCCGTTATCGAAGCGTCGGACGCGGTGATGGTGGCACGCGGCGACCTGGCCGTGGAAATCGGTGACGCCGAGCTGGTCGGCGTGCAGAAACACATCATCAACCGGGCCCGCAGCCTGGATCGCGTGGTGATCACCGCCACCCAGATGATGGAATCGATGATCGAGAACCCGATGCCGACCCGTGCGGAAGTCTCTGACGTAGCCAACGCGGTGATGGACTACACCGACGCGGTCATGCTGTCGGCGGAAACCGCCGTGGGCGACTACCCCAAGGAAGCCGTGGAATCCATGGTGCGGATCTGCCTGGGCGCGGAAAAGCAGCCCTCCATGCACCAGTCCAAGCACCGCATCCACGAAAGCATGGAGCGGGTGGACGAGGCCATTGCCCTGTCGGCGATGTACGCGGCCAACCACCTGGAAGGCGTGACCGCCATCATTTGCCTGACGGAAACCGGGGCAACACCGCTGCTGATGTCGCGCATCAAGTCGAGTCTGCCGATTTTTGCCCTGTCCCGGCACCACAGCACCCAGCACAAGGTGGCGCTGTACCGCGGTGTGCAAACCGTGCCGTTCGACTCCAAGCCGATGCCCAATGAAGAAATCAACGCCCGCGCCGTGGAAGAACTGATCGAGCGCGGCGTGGTCCGGGACGGCGACCTAGTGGTGATGACCAAGGGCGATTACGTCAACGCCCAGGGCGGCACCAACACCATGAAAATCCTGCGCGTGGGCTCAACGATCCAGTAAGCCCCGCTCACTCTCTCTTATTGACGACTGCGTGGTGCTCCAACCATCGTAGACTTGGCGGCCTGGCTTGTTCCGTTGGTCAGGCTGCCCTTTTTCCCCTCTTTTCTCTCGCACAGCCGCCCTGCTCCAACCTGTCGGCACCTTTCAGCACTTTCCGAAAAAAGACGCCCCTAAACCAGCTCCACATACCGCAGATCCCTGGCGAACGCACGTGCCGCATGGCCTGCAAATGTATTGGCCTGTTTCGACAGCCCCGCATCAGCCCGACCAGTTGACTTAATAGAGTAAAAGCTCTAAATATTGATTAACACCACAACAACACGGGTAGAGCACCATGCAAGGCAAGGCATTCAGACCGATGGCGCTGCAGGCCAGGCGCCTGTATGTGGAGTTGATGTTCCAGGTGATGGGACGCGCGTTGCAGGGCATCAGCGAAGTCGACGAAACCGCGCGGGAGGAAGCCCGGGCGCTGCCGGTGGGTTTCCTGTTCGAGATGAAAGTCCGGCCCAACGGCCCGGCCCTGGTGATTGAGCACATTGGCGACGGCCAGTTCCGTTTTCACGGCGACGAATCGCCCCGACCGGTGGACCTGTCCATCGAGTTCAAGCACATCGCCCACGCGTTCCTGGTGGTCTCGTTCCAGGAGAAGACCTCCGTGGCCTTTGCCAACGACCGTATGCTGGTGGACGGCGACATCGGCTACGCCATCCGTATGACGCGCATCCTCAACCGCCTGGAGACATTCATCCTGCCCAAGCTGGTGGCCAAACGCGCGGTCAAGGAATACCCGGCCAACCTCAGGCTGCCGGAAAAAATACTGAGTGCCGCCCGCATCTACCTCAAAGTGGCGGGCCAATTCCTGGAAACAGCGAGAGCATCATGAGCCAGAACTACTACGAGTTTTTCTGTCCGGTCAAAGTCATCGCCGGCAAAGCTGCGCTGGAGCACATTCCCTACGAATTATCCGGGCTTGCCGCCAGCCGCCCCATGCTGATTACCGACAAGGGCGTGCGCGCCGCCGGCCTGCTGGATCCGGTCATCGAAGCCTGCGAGGAAGGCGGCCAGGACATCGTCACCATCTACGACGATGTACCGCCGGACTCCTCCACCCATGTGGTCAGGGACATCGCCGGCATCTACCTCAGCGAGCAATGCGACTCCATCATTGCCGTGGGCGGCGGATCGGCCATCGACACCGCGAAGGCGGTCAATATCCTGGTGTCCGAAGGCGGTGACGATCTGTCCACCTACGCCGGCGCCGGCGTCCTCAAGCACCCACTGAAACCGTTCTTCGTGGTGCCCACCACCGCCGGCACCGGGTCGGAGGTGACCTCGGTCGCCGTGATTGCCGATACCGCCAAATCCGTCAAACTGCCATTTACGTCCTCTTTCCTGCTGCCCAATGCGGCGATCATCGATCCGCGCATGACCCTGACACTGCCGCCGCACATTACCGCGGCCACAGGGATGGACGCCCTGACCCACGCCACCGAAGCCTTCACCTGCATGGCCAAGAACCCGCTGAGCGACGCCTATGCCACAGCGGCCATCAGGAAAATCAGCGGCAACCTGCTGACGGTGATGGACAACCCCAAAAATGCCGATGCCCGCCTGGAGCTGGCCCAGGCCTCCACCATGGCCGGCATCGCCTTCTCCAATTCCATGGTGGGCCTGGTGCACGCGCTGGGTCACGCCACCGGCGCAATCTGCCACCTGCCCCACGGCCTGTGCATGAGCCTGTACCTGCCCTACGCCCTGGAGTACAACCTAGACACCATCCGCGAGCCACTGAGCGAACTGCTGCTCTACATGGCCGACCCCGACGTTTACGCGACCACACCGGCCAACCGCCGTGCCGAGGAATGCATCTCGACCATCCGCAAGTTGCGCGATGATCTCTACCGCCGCTGCCAGCTGCCGCGCACGCTACAGGAAACCGGCAAGGTGGAGGCCGAACAGCTCGAACAGATCGCCCGCACGGCGCTGGATGATGGCTCCATCATGTTCAACCCGCGGGAGGTGACACTGGATGACGCCATGGCCGTACTCAAACGCGCCTGGGGCTGAACACCGATGGCGGCCCGGCGGCCAACACCGGGTCCGCCCGAATTGCAATGACGGGAACTGACAACAAGACGACATCTGTCATATCTGGCAAACTTGCGGCAATGGCAGGGATAGGCCTAAAAACGATAAAGCGCCGGAAAATTCGACCGATCGAGGATCGATCATCGCCCTTTCCGGCATGGTTTTGCAGGCTAGACCACTCATGCTGCGAGTATTCCTTCGCTCGGCCTTCGTGCTGGCGACGCTATTGATCGCCCACACGCCCGCAGCGGCAGACACCGGAAACGACCACGTCCTCAAGTTCAACGTATCCCCCGCCGGCTACCCGCCTTACATCATCGTCGATGACAAACAGGTTTCCGGCATCGTCTGGGATGTGATCACCAGCGTTTGCGAGCGCCTGGACTACCGGGTCGAACCTCACATGATCCCGCGCAAACGGGTCGACCGCATGCTGCTCGAAGGCTACATCGACGCCACGGCGCGGGCCCGGGAATGGACCGCCCACCCGGAGCATTTCGTGTTCTCCGCGCCCATCGTGCGGGTGCGTGAAGTCTTCTTCACGGTCGACGGCGCGCCATTTGACTACCAGGTGCCGGCGGACCTGCAGGGCATGACCGTGCTCACCCACCTGGGCTACCGCTACCCCTATCTGAAAGAGATGTTCGAGTCCGGACGCGCCCAGCGCTTCGACGTGCCCAAGGACCGGGATATTTTCAGCTATCTGCTCTACGGCGAGAACCGTTTCGACGTCGCGATTGCCGACGAACTCGTGGGCCACTGGCTGATCCGAGAGAACGGCTGGAAAGGTCGCTTCAATACCAGTGTCAACGCGCTCACCGACTTCGGGCTGCGCCTGATGGTCCGCCCCGGTATCGCCGGTTTCGCCGACGACTTCGACCGGGAACTGGAAGCGCTGCGCGCCAGCGGCGAGCTGGATCGTATCATCACCAGCTACCGCTGACCCCGCGCCTCACTCAAGGCGCCGCAGCAGCAACATGGGCGAGACCCGCAACACCGGATTGAGCTGCCAGCGGCCAAACACCGCCAGCACCGCGGCACTGACCAGAGGCAACATCACCACCACCTGCCAGTGCCATTGGAAGGTCCCCTGGAACATCCGATACTGCAGTGCCCAGACGGCCACTTCCGCCGCGACCACGCCGAGAATCCCGGCAAACGCCCCCAGCAGCGCGAATTCCAGCATCGTGCTGTTCACCAGCAGCCGCTGGCGCCCGCCCAGGGTACGCAGTAGCGCGCCCTCGCGCTGGCGATCCTGCAGCGTGGCGCTGACGACCGCCGCCATGACCACCACGGCCGCCGCCAGGATCATCGCCAGGATGGCCTCGATGGCCTGGGTCACCTGCTGCACGATCTCGCGGATGCGGTCGATGATGTGGTCGATCTCCAACACCGAAATGGTCGGGAACTGGCGGGTGAAGTCGTTCAGGATCGGCTTACGCGACGGGTCCAGATGGAAGCTGGTGATCCAGGTGGCCGGCAACCCGTCCAGTGCGCCACCCGGCGGGAACGCCATGTAGAAGTTGGGTTTCATGCTGTCCCACTGCACCGTGCGCACGCTGGTGACCGGCTGCTCGATGGTCTGGGAGCCGATGGTGAAGCCCAGCCGATCTCCCAGATCCACGCCCAGCTCGCTTGCCAGCTCTGCCTCGATCGATAGCCCCTCGGTCGCCTCCGGCGCGAACCACTGTCCGCGTACGATGCGGTTATCGTCCGGCAGGTCCTCCATCCAGGTCAGGTTCAGCTCGCGGTTCAGGGCACCAACGCTCTGATCCTTGCTCACCACCTCGCGCACCGGTTCGCCGTTGATGGTGGTCAGACGGCCGCGCACCATCGGGTACAGGGTATCGGTGGACAGGTCGTGACCGTCCAGGAAGCCGCGTACGTCACCCACCGCTTCCGGGCCGATGTTGATCAGGAAATGGTTGGGCGCATCCTCGGGCAATTGCGCCTGCCAGTCGTCCAGCAGGGACGAGCGCACCAGGATCAGCGTGGCCGCCAGCATGAGCGTCATCGAGAACACGGCAATCTGGGACAGACTGGCCTTGCGGTGGCGATACAGCCCCACCAGCGCCAACCGCCAGGCGTTGCCGCCACCGACGATCCGGCGCAGGCCCAGCACCAGCAGCCAGCCCAGCACGCCGAGCACCGACAGCAGAGCCGCCAGACCACCCAACAGGGCAAGCACCAGCCAGATTTCCCCGGCGTAGAGCCAGACCAGTCCGAAGATCGCCACCAGGGCAATCAGGCCGTCCCGCAGCACGCCGCGTCCGGCCTCCCCCGGCTGGGCCCGCAGCACCCGCATAGCCGGCACCTGGCGCAGCCGCTGGATAGGCGGAAACGCGAACGCCAGCAATGCCACCAGCGCAGTGATCAGCGCCGGCCCCAGCGCGAGAAGGTCAACGCTATAGTCCGCTTCCCGCTCCAGCAATTCGGCGGTCAACGATGCCAGCCCCCAGAAGATCGGCAACGCCACCAGGATGCCCAGCATGGTGCCCACGACGCCCCAGAGCACCAGTCGCCCCAGGTACATCCGGCTGATCCGGCGCCCGGGGACGCCCAGGGTCTTGAGCAGGGCCACGGTATCGCGCTGGCCCATCGCGTACTGGCGACTGGCCACCGCCACAGCGACCGCCGCCAGCAACACCGCCAGGCTGCCGCCCAGCAACAGGAAACGACGCGCCTTGCTCAGTGAATCCGACAGCGCTTCGCCATCCTCAATGCTTTCCCATTCGTGACTGGGCCCGAAGCGCGGCTGCAGCCAGGCGTAGAAGGCATCCAGGGCATCGGATTCGCCGGCGAACAGATTGACGTACTCAACCCGGCTACCCTGCTGGATCACACCGGTGCTGGCCACGTCGTCGGCGTGCATCATGATGCGCGGCGCCAGCGCCGACATGCTGAAGCCGCCGTCCGGTTCGCGGATCAATAGCCCGCTGACCGTCAGCGAGCGGTTGCCGACTTCCACCTGGCCGCCGATGTCCAGATCCAGCAGGCGCAGCAGACGCGGATTGACCCAGACCTCACCGGGCGCCGGGCCATGCCCCACCATCTGGCGGGACGCATCAGGGCCGGTCTGGAACTCGACTTCCCCGCGCAGCGGATAAGCGTCACTGACCGCCTTGACCGACACCAACTGGAAGTTGCCGGCGCCAAACACCATGGTGGAGAACTCCACCATCCTGGCGGTGGCGATGCCGCGGCGTTCGGCTTCGTCCCGCCAGGTTTGGGGAATGGGCTCGCCGTTCTCGCTCTCCAGTTGACGGTCGCCGGCCAGGAAGGCGCTGGCCGAGGTGACCAGGGTGCGCTCCAGGTGGCTGGCGTAAAGGGCGATGGTGGCCACCGTGGCCACCGCGATCACCAGGGCCGCCACCAGCACCCGCACGTCGCGCTGGCGCCAGTCCCGGCCGGTGTGGGAAAGGCTCGATCCCTGACTCATGAAACCGCCGCCTCCGGTGCCGTCGTGGCGGCCGGCTCGGTCAGCTCGCCGGCATCAATGTGGAACTGACGCTGGCAGCGGGCGGCCAGTTGCTCATCGTGAGTCACCATCACCAGCGTGGTGCCCTGTTCGCGGTTCAACGCCATCAGCAGGTCGGATACCGCCTGGCCGGTGTTGTTGTCGAGATTGCCGGTGGGCTCGTCGGCGAACAGGATTCTGGGCCGCGCGGCGAACGCCCGGGCGATGGCAACGCGCTGCTGCTCGCCGCCGGACAGCTGGCGCGGGGTGTGCTCAAGCCGCTCGCCCAAACCGACACGCTGCAACAGCTCCGTCGCCTGGCTCGCGGCATCGCTCTGCCCGGCCAGTTCCAGCGGCAGCATCACGTTCTCCAACGCGGTCAGCGCCGGCAGCAGCTGGAACGACTGGAACACGAAGCCGACCCGCTCGGCCCGCAGGCTGGCCCGCTCGTCCTCGCTGAGGCGGCTGATCGGCTGACCGTCGAGCTCGACCTGACCATGGCTCGGGGTATCCAGACCGGCCAGCAGGCCGAGTAGCGTCGTCTTGCCCGAGCCGGAACGGCCCACGATGGCCACTGACTCGCCCTTGCGGATCGACAGGTTGATGCCATGCAGGATGCGCAGAGAATCCTGCCCCAGATCCACTTCGTGGGTCAGGTCGGTTACCTTGAGTATGTCGTTCTCCGTTGCCACGGAACCTCCTCGACGGTAGAACTGATTGGAATATCATCGGTCAATCGGCATGATCGACTGAGAATAGTTTTATCTGACAATGGATACGGTATACATGTTCCTGAGATCAATCACTTTTTACTTATTGACCCTATGCAGCCTGTTCACGATTGCCGTCCCGGCCGGCGCCTCGACCCTGCTGATCATGGGTGACAGCCTCAGTGCCAGCTACGGCGTCGACACGGAAAAAGCCTGGGTATCGCTCCTGCGGCAACGACTGGACCGCGAGGGATTCAGCCAGTGGACCGTGGCCAACGCCAGCATCAGCGGTGAAACCACCGACGGCGGCCTGCGCCGGTTACCCGCCCTGCTGGAGCAGCACGAACCCGAAGTGGTGATCATCGAGTTGGGCGGCAACGACGGTCTCAGGGGCTTTCCGCCCAACGTCACCCAGGAAAACCTGGCCCGCATGACCGAACTGTCCCAGGCCGCCGGCGCCCGGGTCCTGCTGGTGGGCATGCAGATGCCGCCGAACTACGGCGAGCGCTATACCAGGGCCTTCGCCGCCATCTACCCCACCATCGCCGAGAACAGCGGCGCCGAGCTGGTGCCGTTCTTCCTCGACGGCATCTACAACCGCGACGGCTTCATGCAGGACGACGGCATACACCCCACGGCAGCGGGCCAGCCGCAGCTGCTGGACAACGTCTGGCCGCACCTGCACCCCATGCTACAGAATACGACCGGGGCCAACTGAAGATCATTCAATAAGCCCGCGCAGGAAGCTCAGCGCCCGGCGTTCGGACCAGTAATAACCGTCCCGGGCCACCTCCACGAAGCCCACATGGCCGCCCCAGCGCGGCACTTCCAGGGTCACCCAGGCCCCCAGCTTGCGGCGCCGCTCCGGGAAACAGGCCGGTGACAGGAAAGGGTCATCGGCGGCGTTGACGATCAGCGACGGCACCCGGATATCGGGCAGCCGCGGCAGGCACGAGGCCTGGGCCCAGTAGTCCCGGGCGTCGCGGAAGCCGTGCAAAGGCGCCGTGTAGCGGTCATCAAACTGGTGAAAGTTGCGAATGTCGTCGAAGCCGTCCATGCGGATCTGGTCCGGGAACAGGCGCGCCTTTTCTTCCATCTTGATCCGCAGATCCCCCAGGAAGCGCTGCATATAGATCCGGCGGCTGCGCCAGCCCAGGACTTCGGCACTGCCGGCCAGGTCACAGGGCACGGAAAAGGTCACGGCGCCCCGGATACGGCTATCGATGCGCTCGCCCTGCTGGGCCAGGTAAAGCATGGTGAGGTTGCCGCCCATGGAAAAACCGGACAGCCCCAGATACTGATACGCCGGCTCCGCCGCCAGCGCGTGCCGGACCACCACATCCAGGTCTACCGTGGCGCCACTGTGGTAAAAACGCGGAAGCCGGTTCATGCGCCCGCCGCACGAGCGGAAATTCCAGGCCAGCACGTCCCAGCCGTCCGCCAGCAGGCCGCGCGCCAGGCCCTGGATATAGGGGCGCTGGCTGTGGCCCTCCAACCCGTGGGACAGAATCGCCAGCCGGTCGCTGCCCTGGCGGTACCAGTCCAGGTGGAGCTGATCACCGTCGGGCGTATCCACCACAGCGCTTTCCGGCTCGTTCAGCGCGACCCGCCGGAACAGCGTGGGCCATACCGACTGCAGGTGCCCGGAACGCAGCCACAGCGGCGGCCGATAGCTGCGCGCGGTGGAAACGAGAGTGGATGGCACGGGATAACTGCGGGAAAAATGACCGGTCATGCTCGATGTTAACGTCCTGTGGCTTTTTCTGCCGGGAAGGCTTGACCCCTCCCCCCAACTTCCTTAATATGCGCGCCTGCTGATCACAGCTGTTCCCCGATAGCTCAGTTGGTAGAGCAACGGACTGTTAATCCGTTTGTCGCTGGTTCGAGCCCAGCTCGGGGAGCCACCGAATTCCGTCAAAAGGCCGCTCAATCGAGCGGCCTTTTGCGTTTCAGGCCGCCCATTTCCGTCTGAGCCGTCCGCAAACGGCTCAGTCCAGCCGCTCCAGTTCGATATACTGACGCAGTACCCGGTACAGCACGTGGGCGTCCTTCGCCCCGGCGGTTTCCCGGATCGAGTGCATCGCAAACTGCGGCACCCCGATGTCCAGCGTCCGCACCCCCAGGTTGCCCGCCGTAATCGGACCAATGGTGCTGCCGCAGGCCATATCGCTGCGCACGACAAACGCCTGGCACGGCAGGTCCAGCGAATCGCTCAGGTGACGATACAGCGCCGACGTGCGGCTGTTGGTCGCGTAACGCTGATTGTTGTTGATCTTGATGACCGGACCGCCGTTCAGCAGCGGGCCGTGGTTGCCGTCATGGCGGTCGGCGTAGTTGGGATGCACACCGTGGGCGTTGTCCGCCGAGATCATCATGGAGCGGGCAATGACTCGCGGTTTGTCTTCCAACCCCACCCAGCGCTCCAGCACGGACGACAGGAACGGCCCCTGCGCGCCTTCCGCGGATTGGCTGCCCACCTCCTCATGGTCGTTACACACCAGCAGCGCCGGTTGCGACGGATCCGCGTCCAGCAGCGCCTGCAGGCCGATAAAGCAACTCAACAGGTTGTCCAGCCGCGCCGAGGCAATGAACTCGTCGTTGAATCCCACGGTGGCCGGCGGCTGGGTGTCGTACAGGCTCAGCTCGTAATCCAGCACCCGGGCGACGTCCGCCTGGGGATGCTCCTTACCGATCTGGCGAGCCAGCAAATCACGGAACGACGCGGCGTCTTTTTCCTCGCACTGCATGAGGATGGGCGGCACGTCCGTCTGCGGGTTAACGGTGCGGCTGCTGTTGGCTTCGCGGTCCAGGTGAATCGCCAGGCTGGGGATCGTCACCACCGGCTTCTCGAAATTGACCAGGGCATCGTGCA
Organism: Marinobacter sp. JSM 1782161; assembly: GCF_011421605.1. NCBI lineage: Bacteria > Pseudomonadati > Pseudomonadota > Gammaproteobacteria > Pseudomonadales > Marinobacteraceae > Marinobacter > Marinobacter sp. JSM 1782161. The sequence goes on along the minus strand of NZ_WSSA01000002.1, from coordinate 125,506 downwards.
GACGCCCCTGGCCGTCGACGTAACTGACCCGCCCGGCAATGGACAGGTCGCGGTCGAACCAGGGATTGAGCAGTGCGCCGCCATACACCTCGACGCCCAGCTGGTAATACCCTTTACGATGCAGTTCGGGGTTCGGCTTGACCCGCAGGCAGGGGCTGTCGGTGTGCGCGCCCATCATGCGCACGCCCTGTGCGGCGGGGTCGCCCTGCCCGGTCTGAAAGGCGATGATCGAGGAATCGTTGCGGGTCACGTAATAGCGTTGCCCCGGCGCCAGGGACCAGCTCAGCTGCTCGTCCAGGCGTTCGAAACCGGCCTTCTCCAGGCGACGGGCCATGCTCTGGACCGCGTGGTACGGCGTCGGCGACTGCTGCAGGAATTCGAAGAGGTTGGCGTTGAAAGCGCTGTTGTCCATCGTGATCCGGGTACCTATCTGCAATGGAATGGATATCGATCAGGGGTCAGTATCGCATGTTCGCCCGCCCTGCCGAAATTCAGCGGTGACGGCGGGCATGAGCCCTGCCTAGCGCCGGCGGTTACTGGTATCCTGTGGGTTCAGTTCATTGCATTAACGGAAACCATCATGCGCCTGCCCCAGTTCCTGGATATTGAATTCGTCGACACCGAGGAGCTGTGTTTCCCCACAGCCATCGCCTGGTCCCTCGCCGACGGCAGCATGAAGACTGTAGTCATCGAGCCGGACGACAGCTGGCTGCCGGACGAGCCCGAGATGCTCGACGTGGACCTGCGCTACCTGCAGGAACAGGGCGTACCGCTGTTCGAGCTGGCGCGCGAGCTCAACGAGGACCTGGCCGACCAGACGGTGTTTGTGGACGGTCTGGACCCGGACGAAGGGCTGGTCGACTTGCTGTTCGATGCGATCCGTCAGCCGGTGCCCTTCGAACTGGCCACCATCGACAACCTGGTCAAGCACGTGGAGCTGGACGAGCTGGAGGACTGGCGCCGCGAGCTGCTGTTCACCCACGGACTGGAACCGCAACTGCCCGAGAGCGGTGTCTTTGCGTTGCTGATGCTGGCCCGCGACGGAGGCTTTATTCCGGAAGGCACGGACACCGGCGATTTGTGACCTGAGTCGACGTAGCCTGCCCCCGCACTTGTCAGAATCCTGGAAAACCAACGGGACACAGATCCCGCATAACAAGAACCGCCGCGCCAAGGCGGACGAACCGCAGACCAGGATTCCCCATGATGACGCTATTGCCAGCCGGGCGTGCGCTGAGCGCCTTCGCCGTTTGCCTGCCCCTTCTCGCCTCCCCCTGCCTCGCGCAGGAGCCCGCTGAAAGCCGCGCCGACAAGACCTACGTCGGCCTGCAGGGCATGGCCCTGCAATACCGCAAGGTGGGCGGCCTGCCCGACAGCGACGGCTGGCTGAGTGCAGGCACCCTGGTGCTGGGCAGCCATATTTCCGAACTGTTCCACGTCGAGCTGCGTGCCGGCGGCGGGCTCGGCGAGTCGGAAGTGACCGATGACCTGACCGTCAGCATGGACTGGTTCGCCAGCTGGTACATGGGCATCCACTACGGCCTGACGGACTTCTCCAATGTCTACGCCCAACTGGGCTTCTCCCACATCCAGGGGGAAGCCGAGCTGGAGAACCGCGACGCGGAGCGCAACGACGCCTTCGAGGATTTCGACGACGAGTTTCCCGGCAGCTCCTTCGCCTTCAGCTGGCTGGCCGGCATCGACCTGGAGCTGATGGACGACACCTACCTGGTGCTCGAAGGCGGGCGCCTGTTCGAGGACACCGACACATCCGCCAGCGGCTACCAGTTCAACGGCGGTTTGCGCTACGAATTCTGAGCCTCGCGGATTTCCCAGCAACGGTGGATGCGCGGATTGCGGGCGAAATCCTTGTCGATGGTCCGCGCGGTGACGTCACGCACGTCGAACTCGGCTTCCAGTTCCGCCTCGAGGCGGAAACGCCGGAAGTTGTTGGAGAACACCAGCACCCCGCCCGGGGCCAGACGTGCCATGGCCTGACGGATCAGAAGCCCGTGGTCGCGCTGGACGTCCAGCACCCCTTCCATACGCGCCGAATTGGAGAAGGTCGGCGGGTCCATGAAGATCAGGTCGAAACCGCTCTCGCCCTGCCTGGGCGTTGACTGCAGCCACTGCAGACAGTCCGCCTGGATCAGGCGGTGGTGCCGGTCTTCCAGACCGTTGAGCGCCAGGTTCTCCCGCGCCCAGTTCAGGTAGGTCTTCGACATGTCCACGCTGACCGTCTCCGATGCCCCACCCACGCCGGCATGGACCGTCGCCGCGCCGGTGTAACAGAACAGGTTGAGGAAGCGCTTGCCGACCGCCTGCTGCTGGATCCACTGACGCACGGGACGGTGGTCCAGAAACAGCCCGGTATCCAGATAGTCGCGCAGGTTAACCCTTAACGCACAACCGGCCTCGTGCACCGAAAAGAAGTCGCCGCTGGCCGACTGCTTCTCGTACTGGGCGGTGCCGGCCTGGCGCTGACGCTGCTTGCACACCAGCGCCTCCGGTTCGATGTCCAGCACCTCGGGAATCACCGCCAGCGCCTCGCCCAGCCGTTCCCGGGCGGCGCGGGCGTCGACCGACTTGGGCGGCGCGTATTCCTGTACGTGGACACGATCGCCGTAGCAGTCGATGGCCAGGGCGAATTCGGGCATATCGGCATCGTAGAGCCGGTAGCATTCAATGCCCTGTTTGCGGGCCCAGGAACCCAACTGCTTGCGATTCTTGCGCAGACGGTTACGCAGCATGTCGGCCCGCTCCTGGTTGGCAATGCGGGGCTGGACGGTCTCCGCCTCACCGGGCCGGCGCACCCGGGCTTCGTTGTCCGGGGAGACTTCGAACAGCAGCAACTGCGCCGGAAGCTGGCCGTTGAACAGTTTGTATTGCTTGTAGCTACGCAGCCCCAGGCCATGGCACAGCTCAGGCACGCCGGTGAATACACCCAGGCGCCAGCCCTGTGCCTGCTCGCGGGCGCCCTGCCCCAGCGCTTCGTAGACCGGCCCCAGCGCTTTCTTTTCGCTGAGCCGCTCGCCATAGGGCGGGTTCGTGAGAATCAGCCCCCGCGATGCCTGGGACTCGTTCCGGAACTCGACGACATCGCGCTTTTCCACGTGAATACGATCCTCCAGTCCCATACGCTGGATGTTGCGCCAGGCGGTGGCGATCACCTTCGGGTTCTGATCGTAGCCCCGGTATTTCGAACGCTGGGTGCGCTGGCCGATTTGGGCCCGCTCCCGGGCGTCATCCACCAGTTGCTGCCAGAGACGGTTATCGTGCCCGGGCCAGCGACTGAAACCGTACTGGCTGCGCTGCAGGCCCGGCGCCATGTCGCAGGCCATCATCGCCGCCTCGATCAGCAAGGTGCCGGAACCGCACATCGGGTCGGTAAAATCCCCACCACCGGCGGCAACCTCCGGCCAGCCGGCACGCAGCAACAGGGCCGCTGCCAGGTTCTCGCGCAGAGGCGCGGCGCCCTTTTCCGTGCGGTAGCCGCGCTTGTGCAGGCTCTCGCCGCTGAGGTCGAGGCCAATCTGCGCCTCACCGCGGTGCAGGCGCACCGATACGCCGATGTCCGGATCCTGCGTGTCGACCGCTGGACGTATGCCGGAGGGTTTGCGCAGCCGGTCGACGATGGCGTCCTTGACCCGCTGCACACCGTACTGGGAGTTGCGGATGGCGTCGTTACGGCCCACAAAAGCGACCCTGAACCGGCCGGAGACGTCCAGGTGATCTTCCCAGGGCATCGCCGTGACCGCATCGTAGAGCGCATCGCCACTTTGCCCGTCGACTGTCGCCAGGTGCAGGATCACCCGGTTGGCCAGGCGCGACCACAAGCACGCCCGATAGCCGGCCTCAAGGTCACCTCGCCCCCAGACCCCGGCGGGCGCGTTGCGGGTGACCGTCATCCCCAGGCTCACCATCTCGTCGGCAAGCAGGTATTCCAGGCCTTTGGGACAACTCAAAAAATAATCGTGCTGGGACACAGCAAACTCCACGTTACGAACGGTTACCGAAACCGGAAAATTTTCAGGAACTTGGCAACGGCTCTGAACTCACTCCAATAAACCGCTGATTCAAACGCCAAGCGCTGCTAAGCGCGGCGGTTTTTATGTCACACAAACATAAAGCAACGGTCATCTAGATGAAATTAATAGTGTACAGGCTAGCCTGTTTCGTCTTACCTTGGTGATGACGCGTCTTTTTCAGGTTGGCGATTTCCAGTCAACCACAGGATCCTGGTGCCCGCACCCCGGGCTACACGCTTCGGGCGGAGTCCCGAAGAACTGCAGCGATGGGGTTGTTCGGCACGTGTGCACACTCATGAACTGAAAATCCATGAGGTGAGGAACAGCATGAAAAGACAGAAAAGAGATATGAGTGCTCGTGCATTCAAACGCGGTTATCTGGCCGGAATTTCCGGTAAATCCAAAGATAGTTGCCCTCTTGATCGCATCGAAAGCCGGCAGGAATGGCTGAATGGCTGGCGGGAAGGACGAACGGATCACTGGGATGGCCTCACCGGCGTCTCGGGGATTCATAAACTGCCAAACATTACGGCCTGATTCGGATAACCCACTGTCTTTTATCGAACTGGCCCTAAAGCTGAAAAATGCACAGAAAATGCTGATAACGCAAGGAGCCACGCGTTAACCACACAATCTGAAAGACATACCCCATACACCCAAAGGGTCCACTCGACCCTTACCAGAAAAAGAAGCAATCGCCACGGGGTTTATCCCCCGCACGGGCCCGCTCAGCGGGCCCACTTTTTTGGGCGGCTTCCTGCGATTCGGACACCCTTCGAAACACCTGCCCACTCAGCTGGCGCCTCATCCTGCAAGCCAGCTGAAAGCCCGGAAGTACCACTCAGACGCTAGCGCATCGCCGCCCGCACACCTTCCACGGCCTCGCCAATCAGGGACGGACCGCGATAGATGAAGCCGGTATACAGCTGGACCAGCCTGGCGCCGGCGCGAATCTTCTCGGCAGCGGACTCGCTGTCGGCAATGCCGCCAACCCCGATAATGGGCACGCGCTCGCCCAGGGACGCGTGCAGCCCTTCGATCACCCGCACCGACGGCGCCCGCACCGGCAAGCCACTCAGCCCGCCCTGCTCGTCCGCATAGCGATGGCCCGCGACGGCTTCGCGTTCGATGGTGGTATTGGTCGCAATCACACCGTCGATACCGGTTTCCAGCAGCGCATCAGCCACAAAGCGGATGGCGGTATCGTCCATGTCCGGCGCGATCTTCACGGCAATCGGCACATACCGCCCATGCACTTCCGCCTGGGTATGCTGCTCTTCCTTGATGGCCTCAAGCAGCCGCTTGAGGGAGTCTCCAAACTGGAGGTCGCGCAGGCCCGGCGTGTTCGGCGACGAGACGTTGACCGTAATGTAACTGGCCAGCTCGTAGACACCGGCAATGCCCTTGCGATAATCGGACTCCGCCAGCTCCGCCGGCGTGACCTTGTTCTTGCCCACGTTGATCCCCAGGATACCGTTGAAACGGGATCGGCGAACATTCGCCAGCAGCACGTCCAGGCCCTCGTTGTTGAAGCCCATGCGATTGATAATCGCCTGATGCTCGGGCAGGCGGAACATACGCGGCCTGGGATTACCCGGCTGGGCCAGTGGCGTCACCGTGCCCACCTCAATGAATCCGAAGCCCAGCGCCGCCAGCGCGTCGATATGCTCGGCGTTCTTGTCCAGGCCCGCGGCAAGCCCGACCGGGTTGGGAAAGGTCAGCCCCATGACCTCCACCGGCGCCTCAGCCACCGCTGGACTAAACTTTTCCAACAATCCCAGGCGCTGTCCGACGTCCATGGATCGCAACGCAATGTGATGGGCCTGCTCGGGCGGCAAGCGGAATAACAGATTGCGAATCAGCCCATACATCGTGTTTACTCCCTGGTTTCAATGCTGCGGGAGTATACCGGATCGACAGGAAAAACAGCCACTGTGGAAACCGGTTGTGACTGGAATGGTGCCCCCTGCCCCATAGGGGTTTTCCACAGGGTGTCCGGGCCTTCATACATGACGTGTAAATGACTGTAAGGTGAAGCTCTTGTGACCTTTTCCACGAATTCTGTGGATAACTCTGTTGAAAATGGCCCTGCGGATTTTCAGACCCCTTGGGGCCGGGGACATTCTACAGATTGATCATTTTTTAACCAGTTATTTTGTTGTTTATTTTCATACAGTTAAAAGCGCATCAAGGCGGTGCACGGCCAAATGAGACAGATTCGGATTTCGATCATTAGCCCTGCATTTTGTGCATAAGACATACACGATTCAGTCACTCCAGCCGGTTCAGACGAGCATTTTCATGACCCAGACCCAGTCCAACCAGGAAGCCCGCGCCGGGACCCGCGTCACGCTGATCGGCATGCTGCTCGACGCCGTTCTGGGCTTGTTCAAGTGCGTGGTGGGGCTGATATTCCATTCCCAGGCGCTGATCGTCGACGGCATTCACTCGTTTTCCGACGTGGCCTCGGACCTGTTGGTCCTGGCCCTCATGCGCACGGCGCGCCAGGCTCCGGACTCCGATCACCCCTACGGCCACCAGCGTTTTGAAACACTGGGCACCATGATTCTGGGCAGCCTGTTACTGGGACTGGCCGGCGCGCTGGCCTGGGACAACCTGCAGACATTGCTGCCCGGCACCACCGTCCTGCCCTTGCCGGAATGGCCGGTGTTGGTGGTAGCCGCCTTCTCCGTGGTCAGCAAGGAATGGATTTACCGCTACACCCGACGGGTCGGTGAAGCCATCCGTTCCGACCTGATTGTGGCCAATGCCTGGCACAGTCGTACGGACGCCTTGTCATCGATCATCGTCTTCATCGCGGTAGCCGGCGCCATGACCGGAGTCGACTGGCTGGATACGGTCGCCGCCATCGCCGTAGCCATCGTCATCGGCCACATTGGCTGGACGCTGACCTGGCGCAGCGTAAGGGAGCTGGTGGATACGGCACTGGACCCGGAAACCACCCGGAACATCAGCCAGATCGCTCGTGAAACCGAAGGTGTTCGCGATGTCCATGACCTGCGCAGCCGGCGTATGGGCAGCGACATCCTGCTCGATCTGCACCTGCTGGTCAGCCCGGTGATTTCCGTGTCCGAGGGGCACGAGATTGGGGTACACGTGACGCAACGCATTCGTGAAGCTTACCCCGACATTCGCGAAGTGACTTTTCATATCGACGCGGAGGACGACGCCGGCAACGAGCCCAGCGCCATCCAGTTGCCCACGCGGCGGGAGACCATCCAGTCACTGGAGACTGCATGGCGCGATCACCTGGAACCGGAAACCCTGCGCTCGTTGCGCCTGCATTACCTGGGGCGGCACGTCTCCGTCGAAGTGTACGTTCACAACCCGGACAACCTGGGCCAGCCGGTGACACCCGGCCGGCTCAAGCAGGCCGCGACCCACCTGTCCTGGCTGGGAGACGTACGCGTCTGGGTGCCTTCAACCAAGCGTCACGGGTCGCAGGGCGAGGAATAGAATCAGGCCCGGCGCCGCGCCTCCATGCGCGACAGGAACTCCTGCATCACCAGCGTGTAAAGCTCGCCCCCGAGGAAACGGTCCTCAACGCCGGCGTCGATGTTCGGGTTGTCATTCACCTCGATTACCGCCACCCGATTGCCCGACTGCTTGATGTCCACCCCATACAGGCCGTCGCCGATCAGGCGCGTGGCGTTCAGGGCCGCCTGGATCACATTTCGCGGCACTTCGTAGGTTGGCAGGGTATCGAAGTCGCCGCTGTCGAACTGCTGGTTGTCGCCGTGGCTGTAGATCTGCCAGTGGCCCTTCACCATGTAGTACTTGCAGGCGAAGATGGCGCGCCCACCGAGCACACCGATACGCCAGTCGTAGTCCGTGTAAAGGTATTCCTGCGCCAGCACCAGCGCCGACTGCCGGAACAGCGTTTTCAGGGCGCCCTGCAACTGCGCTTCGTTTTCCGCCCGCATCACGCCCCGGGAAAAGGCGCCATCGGGGATTTTCACCACCATGGGAAAGCCCAGGTGTTCGATAGCCTGCCCGACGCTGTCCTTCTGGTCTTTCGACAGGATCAGCGTGCGTGGCGTGGGCACCTTGTTGTTCTTCAGCAGGTCCGCCAGGAACACTTTGTTGGTGCAACGCAGGATCGACACCGGATCGTCGATCACCACCAGCCCTTCGGCTGCCGCCTTGCGGGCGAAACGGTAAGTGTGGTGGTCGATGGATGTAGTCTCGCGAATAAACAGGCCGTCGTATTCCGGCAGGCGCATGTAATCCCTGCGGGTGATGGTTTCCACGTTGATGCCCAGCTTACGGCCGGCCTTGATAAAGCATTCCAGCGCCTTGCCGTCGCTCGGCGGCAGCTTTTCTTCCGGATCCACCAGCATGGCCAGGTCATAACGGTACGTGCGGCGCGAACGCGGCTTGCGCCACAGGGCGCTACTGAAACGGTCCAGCGCCTCGGCGAACGTGTCCTGCTCGGTTTCACTCAGATCGGCCGGCGAGGCCGGCTTCATGGACTCAATCTGCCAGTTGCCGCGAAAGCGGAACACCACCTCCAGAATGGGGCACGGGAAGCGTTCGAACAGGGCGCGGGCCACAGGCTTGAGGGCCTCGTGCTGTGACTTGCCGAAGAAGGTCCGGAGTTTGATCCGATCCGCGCTGCCGGCGCTCTTGGCGGCGTCGTCCAGCCAGCGCAGAACCCTGGGATCCAGCTCATCCAGTTCCAGCGAGAACAGAGATTTGCGGCGCAGATCGTTGAGCGTCATCACCGACGGCACCACATGATGCCCGCGCGCCTCCGCCAGCAGGGAACAGTAGTAGCCACGACTCAGGTAGCGGGCACTCTGGCACAGGTTGATCACGCGCACGCGCTGGCTGGTATTGGCGGAGAACTGGACGTAATCGTCGAACGTCATCACATCCGAACTGGGGTAGTACGGAGCCCAGTCACGGGTGCGATCGACAACAATCAACAGACGGGACATAAACCGGTTTCCTTCCTGAAACGGTCCTGAAAGCGCGACAATACGCCGACTCGTGAGACCGCACAATCGGCCGCCCATAGCGGATTTCACGCACCTTTCCCGACGCCTGGACTGGCCCCATAATGGCGGCGCAAGCAAGATGCTTGCATCATCAACCGATTTGTTGCCAACAGGTATTGCCCAGAGTCATGACGACGGTTATCCGCACCGCCCAAAACAGCGACCTGGATGCGCTGGTCACCCTGGAGAATAGCAGCTTCTCCGACGACCGGATCTCGCGCCGCAGCTTCCGCCGCTTCCTGGACATGCCCCGGGACCGGCTGCTCGTAGCCGAAAACGACGGCGGCCTGCTGGGCTACAGTCTGGTGCTGATGCACAAGGCCACGCGGCTGGCCCGCATCTACTCCATCGCCGTGGCCGACGAAGCCCGCGGCCAGGGTCTGGGAGAACAGCTGGTGCGCGCCAGCGAGCAGGCCGCGGTGGATGCCGGACGCATCGTCATGCGGCTGGAAGTGCGGGAGGACAACGCCGGCGCCATTCGACTCTACCGCAAGCTGGGCTACCGTCAGTTCGGCACCTATCGCGACTATTACGAAGACCACGGCAACGCCCTGCGTTTCGAACGGCGCATCCTGTTCTTCGAGCCGTCGGCCGGGATGCGGCCGGTGCCCTACTACCCGCAGACAACCGACTTCACCTGCGGGCCCGCCGCGCTGATGATGGCGATGGCGGCGCAGTGCCCCGACCGGCAACTGACCACGCTGGAAGAACTGCGCATCTGGCGCGAGGCCACCACCATCTTCATGCTGGCCGGGCACGGGGGTTGCGGGCCCCACGGCCTGGCCCTGGCAGCGTGGCAGCGGGGTTTCGACGTCTCTGCCCACATCAGCAAGGAGGGGCCGCTGTTCCGGGATACGGTGCGCAGCCCGGAGAAAAAGCGGGTGCTGGAGCTGGTCCACGAAGGGTTTATTCACGACATGGCGCGGACCGGTATCGCCCTGCACCACGAGCCCATCGGCATCGAGGTGATCGAACAGGCCCTGTCACGAGGCGAGGTGCCGGTCATCCTGGTCAGCACCTGGCAGCTGAACCGCAGCCGGGTGCCGCACTGGGTGGCGGTGTGCGCGATGGACGACCAGTTCGTCTACCTGCACGACCCGGAAGTCTGTATCGAGGACGGTGAAACCATCGCCGACAAGCAGTACCTGCCGATCGACCGCAGCGTGTTTGGCCAGATGGCGGCCTATGGCCATCGCCAGCGCCTGCAGGCCGCGGTAATCGTCGGCCCCAGGCGGGAGGACGGGGCAGCCGCCTGATGCGCGATCAGGCGGTGCGGATGGTGGCTTCCTTGAGCGAGGCGATTTCGTCACGCAGGCGGGCGGCGCGCTCGAAATCCAGGTCCGAGGCGGCCTTGTACATGTCGTCCTCCAACTTGCCGATCTCCTTGAGCAGCTCCTCCGGCGACTTGCCATGGGCCTTGATGCGGTATTCCTCCGCTTCCTCGGCGGCCTTCTGCCCCGGACGTTCGGAACCGCGACGACGACCCGGCGCGCCGGCCTGAGCTCCTTCCATGATATCGGTGACCCGCTTGTTGAGCCCCTGGGGCGTGATCCCGTGCTCCTCGTTGTGGGCCATCTGTTTCTCGCGGCGACGCTCGGTCTCATCGATGGCCCGCTGCATGGAGCCGGTCACATTATCCCCGTAGAGGATGGCCTTGCCGTGCACGTTCCGCGCGGCCCGGCCGATGGTCTGGATCAGTGAGCGCTCGGAGCGCAGGAAACCTTCCTTGTCGGCGTCGAGAATGGCGACCAGGGAGACTTCCGGCATGTCCAGACCTTCCCGCAGCAGGTTGATCCCCACCAGCACGTCGAACTCACCCCGGCGCAGGTCGCGGATGATCTCTACCCGCTCCACGGTATCGATGTCCGAGTGCAGGTAGCGCACGCGCACATCATGCTCCTGCAGGAAGTCGGTCAGATCCTCGGCCATGCGCTTGGTCAGGGTAGTCACCAGCACCCGCTCGTCCACGTCCACGCGCTTGCGGATCTCGGACAGCAGATCGTCCACTTGGGTCGAGGCCGGACGCACCTCGATTTCCGGGTCCAGCAGGCCGGTAGGACGCACCACCTGCTCCACCACCTGGCCGGCGTGCTCGGCTTCGTAGTTGGCCGGGGTGGCGGACACGAAAATCATCTGCGGTGCAATCCGCTCCCACTCGTCGAAGCGCATGGGGCGATTATCCAGCGCCGACGGCAGGCGAAAGCCATACTCCACCAGGGTTTCCTTGCGCGAACGGTCGCCCCGGTACATGGCGCCGATCTGGGAAATGGTGACGTGGGACTCATCCACCACCAGCAGCGCGTTGGGCGGCAGGTAGTCGAACAGCGTCGGCGGGGCCTCCCCCGGCCGGCGCCCGGACAGGTAACGGGAGTAGTTCTCGATGCCATTGCAGTAGCCCAGCTCCAGCATCATCTCGATGTCGTAGCGGGTCCGCTCTTCCAGGCGCTGGGCTTCCACCAGCTTGTTGTTGTCGCGCAGCTGCTTGAGGCGCTCGTCCAGCTCGACCTTGATGTGCTCCACCGCGTCGAGCACCACCTGGCGCGGCGTGACGTAGTGACTCTTGGGATAGATGGTGACGCGCGGCACACGACGCAGGATTTCACCGGTCAGCGGGTCGAAGTAGCTGAGGTTTTCCACCTCGTCGTCGAACAGCTCGATGCGGATCGCCTCTTTCTCGGATTCCGCCGGAAATACATCGATGACATCACCGCGGACCCGGTAGTTGGCGCGGTGGAACTCGACGTCGTTGCGGGTGTACTGCAGCTCGGCCAGCCGACGCAGGATAAAGCGCTGGTCGATCTCGTCGCCGCGATCCAGATGCAGCATCATCTTTAGATAGGACTGCGGGTCGCCCAGACCGTAGATGGAGGACACGGTCGCCACGATGATCGAGTCGGACCGCTCCAGCAACGCCTTGGTGGCGGACAACCGCATCTGCTCGATGTGCTCGTTGATGGAGGCATCCTTCTCGATGAAGGTGTCCGACGAAGGCACGTAGGCTTCGGGCTGGTAGTAGTCGTAATAGGAGACGAAGTACTCCACCGCGTTGTCGGGGAAGAACTCCTTGAACTCGCCGTAAAGCTGCGCCGCCAGGGTCTTGTTGTGGGCCATGACGATGGTCGGTCGCTGCACCCGCTCCACCACGTTGGCGACGGTGAACGTCTTGCCCGAGCCGGTCACCCCCAGCAACGTCTGGTGCGCCAGGCCGGATTCGATGCCATCGACCAGACCCTCGATCGCGGTCGGCTGGTCACCGGCGGGCTGGTAAGCGGATTCAACCTTGAACATGTGGCGTGACTGCCCCCTTATGCAGTGAATCGCAGTGTGCGAAGATGCCCCAACGTGGCATCAACTTATCCTGATGCCGCCTTCATGGTAACATCATAGCGTTTTGCTTTTATCAGGCTTTCCCGAATTCAAACGCCGGCCAATCGGGTCCGGCGGCCGGGCGGGCCACTCATGACGCATCTTAAGGAGCGCTAGTTTGGACGTTCAACTCTCGAACCGTGTGCAAGCCATCAAGCCCTCACCGACCCTGGCTGTCACCAACAAGGCAGCGGAATTGCGAGCGGCCGGTCAGGACATTATCGGCCTGGGCGCAGGTGAGCCGGACTTTGACACGCCTGATCACATCAAGGCCGCGGCGATCGAAGCCATCAAGGGCGGTCAGACCAAATACACCGCTGTGGACGGTACGCCGGGTCTGAAGAAAGCGATCATCGAGAAGTTCAAGCGCGACAACGGCCTCGACTACGAAGCCAACCAGATCCTGGTTTCCAGCGGCGGCAAACAGAGCTTCTTCAACCTCGCCCTGGCGACCCTGAACCCGGGTGACGAAGCCATCATCCCGGCGCCCTACTGGGTGTCCTACCCGGACATGGTACTGGTCGCCGAAGGCAAGCCGGTGATCCTGGAAACCTCCGCCGAGAGCCGTTTCAAGATCACCGCCGAGCAGCTGGAAAACGCCATTACCGATCGCACCCGGCTGTTCGTCATCAACAGCCCGTCCAACCCGAGCGGCATGGCCTACTCGATGGAAGAGCTGCAGGCCATCGGCGAGGTGCTGAAGAAGCACCCGCAGGTGATGATTGCGACGGACGATATGTACGAGCCGATCCTCTGGACCGGCAAGCCGTTCTGCAACATCCTCAACGCCACGCCGGAACTGTACGACCGTACCTTCGTGCTGAACGGGGTGTCCAAGGCCTACTCCATGACCGGCTGGCGTATCGGCTACGCCGCTGGGCCGGCCAAGGTCATCGGCGCCATGAAGAAGATCCAGTCGCAGAGCACCTCCAACCCCAGCTCCATCTCACAGGCAGCCGCCCAGGCCGCCCTCGATGGCTCGCAGGACTGCGTCGGCGAAATGGTCAAGGCGTTCAAGGAACGGCATGACTACGTGGTCGACGCGCTCAACGGGATCGAGGGCGTGGAATGCCTGTCCGGCGACGGCACCTTCTACGTATTCCCGAGCTTCCAGGGCGCCATCGACGCCCGTGACGGCGTCAACACCGATGTCGAGCTGGCCGAAACGCTGCTCAAGGAAGCGGGCGTCGCCCTGGTTCCGGGCTCGGCGTTCGGTGCACCCGGCCACATGCGACTGAGTTTCGCCACCAGCATGGAGAACCTGCAGAACGCCATCGAGCGCCTGCAGAAAACCCTGGGATAAGCCCGATCTGCGACAGGCCCGAAAAAGATAAAAGGTTTGTCGCAGAAGGGGTTGACGGTGACGGGGCGCCACCGTAATATACGCGCCTCGTCACCGATGACACTCCCCGATAGCTCAGTTGGTAGAGCAACGGACTGTTAATCCGTTTGTCGCTGGTTCGAGCCCAGCTCGGGGAGCCAAATTGCAAAAAGCCGCTGAAACCAGCGGCTTTTTTTATGCCCGAAACCTGTGCGCGACCATCGCGACACCTCCCGCTTGCAGGACCGGCATCAACCCCGTCAGGCCCGAACGCCCCCGAAACAAAAACGCCCCGGCCATATCGACCGGGACGCTCTTTATGACAGCGACAGCGGAGAGTTCGTCACACCTACTCTTCCGCCAGCCGGATCTCTGCCTGAATCTCTTCCAGAGCCTCCAGCGGGTTGCCCGCCTGGGTAATCGGCCGACCGATCACCAGATAATCGCTTCCGGCACGCAGGGCATCGGACGGCGTCATGATGCGCCGCTGATCGCCTTGTACGGCAAACGTCGGACGAATGCCGGGCGTTACCAGCCGGAAGCGCTCGCCCTGCTCTGAACGCAGCACAGAGGCCTCCTGGGCCGAGCACACCACGCCATCCAGACCGGCGTTGTAGGTCATCGCTGCCAGGCGAGAGACGTGCGCCTCCGGCGATTCGGCAATCCCGAGACCTTGCAGGTCAGTCGCGGTCATGCTGGTCAGGACCGTCACAGCGATCAGCAGCGGCCGATCCTTACCGAAACCCTCCAGGCGCTCACGGCACGCGGCCATCATGGTTTCACCGCCGGAAGCATGCACGTTGACCATCCAGACGCCCAGGTCCGCGGCCGCCGCCACCGCCGCGGAGGCGGTATTGGGAATGTCGTGAAACTTGAGATCCAGGAAGACCTCGAAACCACGCTCCTGGAGCCGGCGCACGAAGTCGGGCCCAAATCGGGTGAACATTTCCTTGCCAACCTTCAGCCGGCATAACCCCGGATCCAACTGGTCGACCAGCTTCAGGGCGTCATCCTGAACCGGGAAATCCAGGGCAACAATAATGCGCGGGCCCAGCTCCGCCATCGTTTCATTCATAACCGTTCTCATCTTTGCTCTGGCAGGCACCTGAAACGCCTGCCGGGTGAATCCGTTATTCCGCTTCCACACCCTGGATGGGCTGGACTTTTTCCCAGCGCTTGCAACTGGGACACAGCCAGTGCAGCTGCCGCCCTTCAAAACCGCAGTTGGTGCACCGATAGACCGGGCGGTTGGACAGAAGCAGCTGCCCCATCCGACTGACCAGGCGACCTTCATCGGTCGTCATGCCTTTCTCGTAGCCGGCCATCTCAACCAGCCGCAACAACCCCTTCAGACTCGGACGAATCTCCAGCTCTTCCCTCAAAAGCTCAATGGCCGCGGGTCGCCCGGAGCTTTTCTCGACCGACTCCACCAGCGCCAGCAGCAAACTGGTGGATGGCCAACGCTGGTAGAGCTTGCGCAGGCGACGCGCCAACCGCGCCACATCGCCCTTCTCCCGCGCTTGCCGCATCAGGCGATCGATCGCTTCCGGCCCAAAAGCCGGGTTCTGATCAAACACCTGGAGCAGGGATTGCGACACCTCGGACAGATTCCCGTGACGTTTCTGAATATCCGCCTGCAGAAAACTGGCGCGCACGCAGGTGTGGTCGTGCTCAAGTGCGTCCTTGAGCAGCTTTTGCGCCCCCCAGCGGTCATCATGTCGCAGCGCGTCTTCGGCCAGCTCGCAGGTCAGGTAAGCCAACCGCTTTTTCAGCTCATCCTCGGGATAGCCCACGGTCAGCGTACTGGCAACCTGCCGCGCCTTGTCCCACTCACGCTCCTGCTGGTAGAGCTCAATCAGCTGGTCGGCAGCCTGCCGACTGTAGTCGCGACTACCCAGCAGCTGGTGGAACAGGGACTCCGCCCGATCCAGCAAGCCGGCGGTCATGTAATCCATGGCCAGTTCGTAGGTGACTTGCGGGGAAAAGCGGGAGGGCAACTCAGGGCGGGCCAGCAGGTTCTGGTGAATAACAATGGCGCGCTCGGTCTCACCCTTCAGGCGGAAGTGCGCGCCCACCGACAGATGCAGGCCCACGGTCTCACGATTGACCACCAGCGACTGCACAAAGTTCTCGATGGCCTGGTCGGAATAGTTGGTAAACAGGAACTGGAGGCGGTCGCGAACGGCATCCTCATCGTCGATGCGGGCACCGGCCCCCTGACCATCGCGGCCCCAGCGCCCCATAAACCAGCCGGCGGCAACCGCGATAACAAGGAGCAGCCAATGAAGCACTGTTTCCATCAGGGATTCCGGTCAGCTTCCAGCCTGGCCTTTTCGAGCTGCTTTTCGGTCTGGTCCAGTTTCTTCTGAAGGTGTCGGCGATTCACCGACGAGCGGAGCATGGCCAGGGACGTCAACAGCATTCCGATCACACCGCCCGCCACGAAGGCAAGGATCAACCAGAAGGCGATGCCATAGGCTGCCGTTTCGAAGAACAAAAAGTTAAGTGATACAGAAACCTGATTATTCAGGGAAAAAACCAGCGCGACGAGGATCAGAAAGATCACGACGAGGCCGATGATCACCTTTTGCAGCCAGGCCATACCTAGGGGCTCCCGAGTGGTTAGCTTCCGTTCCGGAGGGGGCTCATATAGTAGCACAGCAAAACGGGCGGATGCCCGGACATCGGACACCAGCCTGCCGCCCGGTCAAGGCCAGGCAAGCCAGACCCGCTCCGGATCAAAAGCCACTCTTCATGCTGTCATTGACCTGCTCGCGCAATTCCTTGCCCGGCTTGAAATGCGGAACATGCTTGGCGGGTAACTGCACAGCATCCCCGGTCTTGGGGTTGCGGCCGGTACGAGCAGACCGGTGATGCAGCGAAAAGCTGCCGAATCCCCGAATCTCAATACGCTGCCCTTCGGCCAGCGACTGGGACATGTGCTCGATAATGGTTTTCACCGCCAACTCAACGTCTTTCACGGACAACTGTGTCTGCTTGGAAGCAA
The DNA here is from genome assembly GCF_011421605.1 of Marinobacter sp. JSM 1782161. NCBI lineage: Bacteria > Pseudomonadati > Pseudomonadota > Gammaproteobacteria > Pseudomonadales > Marinobacteraceae > Marinobacter > Marinobacter sp. JSM 1782161. The sequence goes on along the minus strand of NZ_WSSA01000002.1, from coordinate 108,763 downwards.
TCAGCTCTACCAGCTCAGACTTTGTCATGACTCTTCCTTCTGATTCTTATCGCGATATCAGCCCCTGGAAACCTGCTTAATCGGGATTTCTGCCTGCAACAGTCGGCACCGTAAAGATCGCTGGCACGAAAGGCAATCCCCTGATTTCACCTTTCCGCACCCACCGAACAAACAACGCGGCACGCCGCCTGAGTGTCGGCCATCGATCTCCCGAATACAGGAAACGGATCGTTACCGGAGAGAGCCAACCAGCAAAGCGAACCCTCCCCTTGCCAGTAGTTTAGCCAAACCCAAAAAAAAGACAAAAAAAACGGGCTGTTACAGCCCGTTTTTTTATTTCAGCGCTTCTGCCAATTATTCTTTGTTGGCATTCTGCTGCTGCATCTGCTCTTTGATCAGGTCACCGATGGTGGTGGCACCTGAGGTTTCGGCAGACTTCTCGCGAACGCTCTGCAGCGCCGCTTTGTCGTCTTCAACGTCCTTGGACTTCACGGACAGGTTGATGACGCGGTTCTTGCGGTCGATGCTGATGATCTTCGCTTCGACTTCGTCGCCTTCGTTCAGGACGTTACGCGCGTCTTCAACGCGGTCACGGCTGATTTCAGAGGCTTTCAGGACCGCTTCAACTTCGTCGTTCAGGGAGACAGTGGCCGACTTGGCGTCGATGGCCGTAACCGTGCCCTTGACGATGGAGCCCTTGTCGTTCAGCTGTACAAACTCGGCGAACGGATCGCTTTCCAGCTGCTTGATGCCCAGGGAAATGCGCTCACGCTCCGGATCAACAGACAGGATAACGGTTTCGACTTCGTCGCCCTTCTTGTACTGGCGAACGGCTTCTTCACCGGCTTCGTTCCAGCTGATGTCGGACAGGTGAACCAGACCGTCGATGCCGCCATCCAGACCGATGAAGATACCAAAGTCCGTGATGGACTTGATCTTACCGGTGATGCGGTCACCCTTGTTGAAGTTGCTGGAGAAGTCTTCCCACGGGTTGGACATGCACTGCTTGATGCCCAGGGAAATACGACGACGCTCTTCGTCGATGTCCAGAATCATCACTTCAACTTCGTCACCCACCTGAACAACCTTGGACGGGTGGATGTTCTTGTTGGTCCAGTCCATTTCGGACACGTGCACCAGACCTTCAACGCCTTCTTCCAGCTCAGCAAAGCAGCCGTAGTCGGTCAGGTTGGTCACGCGCGCGTTGACCTTGGAACCTTCCGGGTAGCGACCCTTGATATCAACCCAGGGATCTTCGCCCAGTTGCTTCAGACCCAGGGATACGCGGTTACGCTCGCGGTCAAACTTGAGCACCTTGACGTTGATCTCGTCACCCACGTTGACGATCTCGCTAGGATGCTTGATGCGCTTCCACGCCATGTCGGTGATGTGCAGCAGGCCATCGACACCGCCCAGATCCACGAACGCACCGTAGTCGGTCAGGTTCTTGACGATACCCTTGATTTCCAGACCTTCGGTCAGGGTTTCCAGCAGGGCTTCGCGCTCGGCGCTGTTCTCAGCTTCCAGAACGGCACGACGGGAAACGACCACGTTGTTGCGCTTCTGGTCCAGCTTGATGACCTTGAACTCAAGCTCTTTGTTTTCCAGGTGAGTCGTGTCGCGAACCGGACGCACGTCAACCAGGGAGCCCGGCAGGAAGGCACGGATACCGCTCAGGTCGACTGTAAAGCCGCCTTTAACCTTGCCATTGATCACACCTTTAACGACTTCTTCCGCCTCGAAGCTCTTCTCGAGCACTTTCCAGGCTTCAGCGCGCTTGGCCTTCTCACGGGACAGACGGGTTGCACCGAAACCGTCTTCTACCGCGTCGAGAGCCACATCGACAACGTCACCAATCTGGATTTCCAGTTCGCCCTTGTCGTTCAGGAACTGGCTGGCAGGAATCGCGCCTTCCGACTTGAGGCCCGCGTTAACGGTGACCCAGTCGTTGTCGATATCAACCACGGTTCCCTGGACAATGGAACCCGGTTGCATGTCAATTTCTTTCAGGCTTTCTTCAAAAAGATCCGCAAAGCTCTCGCTCATTATGTGTCCTATGTGATCAACGCAAGTGTTCTCCGTGCTACCAGCAACACGGTCTGTTCAAAGTGGCCAAAAACCTGCCAAAGGCTGGCGAACTACACAGATTTTCAGCTTCCAACGACAAAAGGGTGCGGTCAGGCCTGACCACTTGCGGCCATTACCTTTTCCAGCACCTTTTGTATGCTTAATCCCGTCGAGTCAATGACTTGCGCATCTTCTGCGGGTTTAAGCGGAGCACTGGCCCGGTTCATATCCCGGTCATCCCGTGCCCGTATCTCCTCTAAAAGGTCGTCAATACTAACACTGACACCCGCTTCCAGCAACTGCTGATAGCGTCGTTCAGCGCGTTCCTCGGCGCTTGCGGTCAGGAAGATCTTGACCGGAGCGTCGGGGAAAATCACCGTGCCCATATCGCGGCCATCGGCCACTAATCCGGGCGCCTTGCGAAAATCCCGCTGACGCTGCAGAAGCGCATCGCGCACGGGCTGCAACACCGCGACCCGGGAAGCGTTCTCGCCACAGGTCTCGGTACGGATCGCCGCGGTCACGTCATCTCCATCGAGCAACACCCGCGCCGGCTCGCCGGGCGGAGTGGGCTCGAAAGCCACATCCAGGGAGCCGGCCACTCGGACCAGCCCCTCGACATCCTCATAGTTTACACCGTGACGCTCCGCCGCGAGTGCTGTCAAGCGATACAGAGCACCACTATCCAGCAGGTGGTAACCCAGTTTACGAGCCAGCATCTGGGTGATCGTGCCCTTGCCGGAACCGCTGGGCCCGTCGATCGTGATAACCGGGATCGACGTCATGACGCCTCCACCTTCAACTGGATGCCGACACCCTGCGCCAGCTCCACGAAATTCGGGAACGAGGTCGCCACATTGGCGCAATCGGTAATGGTGATCTCCCCTTCCGCCCGCAGCGAGGCGACGGCAAAAGCCATGGCGATGCGGTGATCACCGTGACTGTTGACGGTGCCGGCCCGCATGGGCTGACCACCGCGAATCTCGATACCGTCCGGAGTGACCCTGCTCGCCACGCCCAGTTCGGCGAGGCCGTCCGCCATGACCTGGATTCGGTCGCTCTCCTTGACGCGCAGCTCCTCGGCGCCGGTCAGGACCGTTTCGCCTTCGGCACAAACCGCAGCGATAAACAGTACCGGGAACTCGTCGATGGCCAGCGGGACCTGATCTTCAGGAATCCGGATGCCTTTCAGTGGCGCGTAACGCACCCGCAAGTCGGCGACCGGTTCACCACCGACTTCGCGCTCGTTTTCCAGCTGGATGTCGGCGCCCATCTGCCTGAGGATATTGATCACGCCAACCCGAGTGGGATTAATGCCCACGTGACGCAGGGTCAGGTCGGCACCGGGCGTGATGGACGCCGCCACCAGGAAAAACGCCGCCGAGGAGATATCCGCCGGCACGTCGATGTGCCCGCCGGTCAACTGGCCACCACTGCTCACCTTCGCCGTGGCTCCTTCGCGGGTCACCGGATAGCCGAAGCCCTGCAGCATGCGCTCGGTGTGATCGCGGGTCGGCGCCGGCTCGGTGACCGCGGTTTCGCCCTCGGCATAGAGCCCCGCCAGCAACAGGCAGGATTTCACCTGGGCGCTGGCCATGGGCATGTTGTAGGTAATTCCGTGCAGCGCCTGACCGCCCTTGATCGTCAGTGGCGGACGCCCGCCTTCGGCGGTGTCGATAACCGCACCCATCTCACGCAGCGGATCGGCGACCCGGTTCATGGGGCGCTTGGTCAGGCTCTCGTCGCCGGTCAGTTGGGTATCGAATGCCTGGCCGGCGAGCAGCCCGGCGAACAGGCGCATGGCGGTGCCGGAGTTGCCCAGGTAGAGCGATCCACGCGGGGCCTGCAGCCCGTGCAGGCCGACACCGTGGATGCGTACGTGCCCCTGGTCCGGACCCTCGATGGTCACTCCCATGTCGCGGAACGCCTGCAGGGTGGCGAGACTGTCCTCACCTTCGAGGAAGCCGTCCACTTCGGTAATACCGTCCGCCAACGCGCCCAGCATAATGGAGCGGTGGGACATGGATTTGTCGCCGGCTACCCGGATATCGCCCCGGACGCTACCGCCGGGCTGGAGTTTGAACGTTACCTGTTTCTGGCTCATGGTCGTTACGTACGCCTGTCCTGAGAGCATTTTGGAGAAGTGGTCGCGGGCCGCCTTGGCGCGACTGAAAACCCGGAGTAACTGCTTGCCGTCACCCTGTTCGATCGCACTCCGCAGCGATTCGAGATCGGCCGAGAAATGATCGATGACTTTAAGAACCGCCTCCCGGTTCGAAAGAAAGATGTCATGCCACATGACCGGGTCGCTCGCAGCGATGCGGGTAAAGTCCCGGAAGCCACCGGCGGCATAGCGGAATATCTCGAGATTATCGTCTTCCCCGGCCAGGGTATCCACCAGGGAAAAAGCGATAAGATGCGGCAGATGGCTGGTCGCCGCCAGCACTTCGTCGTGACGCTCAACCGGCATGGTCAGCACGGTCGCACCGCAGGCCGACCAGAGGCCGCTCAGTCGTTCGACCGCAGAGGCATCGCTGTGTTCGTCCGGCGTCAGGATCACCTTGTGCGCGGCAAACAGGTCGGGATTCGCAGCCGTGATGCCGCTTTTCTCAGAGCCGGCAATGGGATGACCGGGAATGACCCAACTGGGCCAACAGCCGAAAACCTCGCGCACGGCCTGGACGAAGCTGCTCTTGGTGCTGCCGACGTCGGTCAGCACAACGCCCTCGGCCAGGTGATCACGGATCTCTTCCAGTACGCTGCCCACGGCGCGCACGGGAACGGCGACCACCACCAGATCGGCGCCCTTGACGGCCTCCGCCGCCGTGGGTGACCCGCGATCAATAACGCCCAGTTCCACTCCGGTTTTCAGGTCGTCGAGCCGCTGATCGGCGCCGACCACTTCGGCCACCAGCCCCTGCTCACGCGCCGCCCTGGCCAGGGAGCCGCCAATCAGCCCCAGCCCAATGACGGCCATGCGCCGGAACAGCGGCGCAGCACTTGAGGCCGGGGTCGTCGGGTCAGCCATCGGCGGACTCCAGCACCTGTTTCAGGGCGTCCAGACAACGGGCATTCTCATCCGCCAGACCGACGGAAATCCGCAGGTGGTTGGGCATGCCATAGCCACCGATCGGGCGCACGATCACGCCATGACGCAGCAGCCCCTGGAACACGGACTCGGCGTCACGCCCCACATCCACGGCGATGAAGTTGCCGCTGGACGGGATGTATGCCAGCCCCAGTTTTTCGAATCCCTCTGCCAACTGACGCAGCCCGACCCGGTTCACCTCACGTGAACGCTGCAGGTAATCGTCGTCGTCCAACACCGCGGTGGCGGCGGACAGGGCCACCGTATCCACATTGAACGCCTGGCGCACGCGGTTGATGACATCGGCAATGTCCGCCGAGGACACCGCATACCCCACCCGCAGCGCCGCCAGCCCCCAGGCCTTGGAGAAAGTGCGCGCAACGACCAGGTTGGGATGGCGCGGCAGCATGGAAGCGCCGTCGGGGAACTCATCCCCTTCAAAGTACTCGCCGTAGGCCTCATCCAGAACCACGACGACATGTTCCGGCACCCGGTTCAGGAAGGATTCAATCGCCGCCTGCCCCAGCGCCGTGCCGGTGGGGTTGTTGGGGTTGGCAACGAACACGATCCGTGTCCTGTCGGTGATGGCCGCCGCCATGGCGTCCAGGTCGTGCCCCCAGTTTCGGGCGGGCACGCTGATGCCTGTGGCACCCACCGCCTGGGTGGAAATCGGGTAAACCGCAAACGCGTACTGGGAGAACACCACTTCGTCGCCGGGACCGGCAAAGGCGCGAATCACCAGCTCCAGCACATCGTTGGAGCCGTTGCCGAGAGTCAGTTGGTCGGTCGACACGGACAGGCGTTCGGCCAGCTTCTGCTTGAGAATAAAGCCGTTGCCGTCGGGATACAGGCACATGTCATCGAGCGCGGCCTTCGCCGCCGCCAGGGCCTTGGCACTAGGGCCCAGCGGATTCTCGTTACTGGCCAGCTTGATGATCTCGGACGGCGCCAGCCCCAACTCCCGGGCCACTTCCTCGATCGGCTTGCCCGGCTGGTAGGGGCTCAGGGCCCGCACGCCGGGAACGGCCAGGGATTTGAAATCGATCGACATGCTCACTCCTGCTCTAACTTTTTACCACTCAGGCAGCCACCACGGACCGCCCGTCACCGGATCACCCCTAAAGCACGCCGATGGGGTAAGACCCCAGACGCTTGAGTTCCACTGCGCCGGCATCGATTTCCCGCAGCACGGCCTGCACCCGCGGATCGTCGGCGTGCGCCTCGAAATCGATGTAAAACACGTACGCCCAGGTGCCGCTCGGGGAGGGCCGGGTTTCAATCCGAGTCAGACTCAGGCCGTGACGGTGGAACGGTTCCAGCAGCTCGTACAGGGCGCCCGGTTTGTTACGCATGGACACCAGGATGGAGGATTTGTCCTGGCCGCTGGGGCCGACCTCTTCCCGCCCGATGATCAGGAAGCGGGTCGTGTTGTCCGGACGATCCTCAATGGTGCCCGCCAGTTTGCGTAACCCGTACAGCTCAGCCGCCATATCGCCGGCAATCGCCGCCGTTCCGGGCTCTTCGGCCGCCCGCCGCGCCGCTTCCGCGTTGCTGCTAACGGCCACGCGCTCAACGCCGCTCCAGTGAGCGTCCAGCCACTGGCGGCACTGGGCAAAGGATTGCTGGTGCGAGTAGATGCGGGTGATGGCGCCATCGTCTGTTTCCGCGCCGGTCAGCAGGTGATGATGGATACGGAGCTGCACCTCGCCACAGATCTTGAGCGGCGACGCCATGAACATATCCAGGGTGTGATTGATCATGCCCTCGGTGGAATTCTCCACCGGCACCACACCGTAATGAGCCTCGCCGGATTCCACTTCGCGGAAGACGTCGTCGATCGCCGGCAGCGGCACACTGACCACGGAGTGCCCGAAATGCTTGAGCGCCGCTGCCTGGGTGAAGGTGCCTTCGGGGCCGAGAAACGCGATGTGCATGGGCTTTTCCAGCCCCAGACAGGCTGACATGATCTCGCGGAACAGTCGTGCCATCTCTTCGCCCGGCAGCGGTCCCGGATTGTCTTCCTTGATCCGGCGCAGGATCTGCGCTTCGCGCTCGGGTCGATAGAAGAAAACGTCCTCGTCCGGACGCGCCGCCGTTTTCACGTGGGCGACTTCCTGGGCGCACTCGGCGCGGGCGCTGATCAGCGCCATGATCTGCTTGTCGATGCTGTCGATGCGCTCGCGCAGCTCCGCCAGCCGGGTCTGTTCATCGCTCATAATCAGCCCCGCTCCTTCTCGAACGCCGTCATGTAGTCGATCAGCGCGTCAACGCCCGCTTCGGGCATGGCGTTGTAGATGGATGCCCGCATGCCGCCCACGCTGCGATGCCCCTTGAGGTTCAGCAGGGAGCGCGCCTCGGCGCCTTTGAGGAACTCGGCGTTGAGCCCATCGTCCGCCAGAGTGAACGGCACGTTCATCCAGGATCGGAAGCGCGGCTCGATCGGGTTGGCGTAGAAGTCGCTGGTGTCGATGAAATCGTACAGCTTGCGAGCCTTGCGCTGATTGATTTCGCCCATGGCGGCCACACCGCCCTGGGCCTTGAGCCATTTGAACACCAGCCCCGCCAGGTACCAGGAATAGGTCGCCGGCGTGTTGTACATGGAGCCGTTGTCAGCGATGGTCTTGTAATCCAGCATGGTCGGCGTACCGGGACGGGCATGCCCCAGCAGGTCCTTGCGGATAATCACCACCACCAGACCGGACGGTCCGATGTTTTTCTGGGCGCCGGCATAGATCAGGCCGAACTTCGAGATATCCACCGGCCGCGACAGCATGGTAGAGGACATATCCGCCACCAGCGGCACGCCGCCGGACTCGGGGACGAAGTCATACTCCAGCCCACCGATGGTTTCGTTTGGCGTGTAATGCAGATAGGCGGCGTCCGGGCGGGTCTGCCACTCGGCCTGACCGGGAATCGTCGTAAACCCCTGCGCTTCGCTGGAAGCCGCTACGTTTACATCGGCAAAGCGCCGGGCTTCGGCGATGGCCTTCTTCGACCAGATGCCGGTGTTGACGTAGTCGGCGCTCGACTTCTCGCCCAACAGATTGAGCGGCACGGTGGCGAACTGACTGCTGGCGCCGCCCTGCATGAACAGCACCGCGTAGTCGTCGGACACGCCCGCCAGTTCCCGGAGATCCTGCTCGGCGGTCTCGGCAATCGCGACAAACTCGTCGCTGCGGTGACTCATTTCCATCACCGACATGCCGGTGCCCTGCCAGTCCAGCATTTCCTCCCGGGCCTGCCGGAGGACCTCTTCCGGCAAGGTCGCCGGGCCCGCACAGAAGTTATACGCTCTGCTCATTACCGCCTGCTCTCTCCTCGTTACTGGGAATGCGGACCGTCAGTCCGCATCGCCTCCGGTTTCCGGCGCGTCGGTCGCGCCTTCTTCCGCGGCGCCTTCATCGCCCTCACCCTCTTCGCTTTCATCGTCGCTTTCGGCGATGCGCTGAACCGCCACCAGGCGCTCGTCTTCCTGGGCCAGACGGATCAGGCGTACACCCTGGGTGTTCCGGCTCAGCAGGGAAACCTCACCGGTGCTGGAGCGCACCAGGGTGCCCTTGTCGGAGATCAGCATCATCTCATCGCCTTCGAACACCTGGGTCGCCGACACCAGGTTACCGTTACGCTCGGAACACTGCATGGCGATGACGCCCTGGCTGCCACGACTGTAGGCCGGGAATTCTTCCAGCTGGGTGCGCTTGCCATAGCCGTTTTCACTGGCGGTCAGGATCATGCCGTCTTCTTCCGGAATGATCAGAGACACCACGCGGTGGCCCTCAGGCATCTTGATACCACGCACACCGCGCGCAGTCCGACCCATTGCGCGCACCTGCTCTTCCTGGAAACGCACGGCCTTGCCGGCGGAGGAGAACAGCATGACCTCGGACTCGCCGGCGGTAATGGCCGCGCCGATCAGGGTGTCGCCCTCGTCCAGGGACAGGGCAATCAGGCCACTGCTGCGCGGGCGCGAGAAGTTCGGCAGCGGGGTCTTCTTGACCACACCGGCGGAGGTCGCCATCAGCACGTAATGGTCTTCCGGATAATCGCGCACCGGCAGGAAGGTGGTGACACGCTCATCCTCGTCCAGCGGCAGAATGTTGACCATCGGCCGGCCCCGCGCCCCGCGGCTGGCCTGGGGAATCTCGAACACCCGCAGCCAGTACACCTTACCCTTGTTGGTGAAACACAGGATGGTGTCGTGGGAGTTGGCGACCAGCAGCTTCTCGATGAAATCCTCTTCCTTCATCGCGGTCGAGGAGCGGCCACGGCCACCACGGCGCTGGGCCTGGTAAGCCTCCACCGGCTGGGTCTTGGCGTAACCGTTGTGGGAGATGGTCACCACCAGGTCTTCCTCGTCGATCAGATCGGCGATGGTCAGGTCGCGGCGGGAGCTGGTGATCTCGGTGCGGCGCTCGTCGCCGAACTCGGACACGATGGCTTCCAGCTCTTCCTGAATGACTTCCATCAGGCGCGCCGGCTCGCTGAGGATGTGGATCAGCTCGGCGATCTTGTCGAGGATTTCCTTGTATTCGTTCTGCAGCTTCTCGGTTTCCAGACCGGTCAGGCGGTGCAGGCGCAGGTCCAGAATGGCCTGGGCCTGCTCCGGCGACAGGTGGTAGATCCCGTCGCGCATGCCGAAGATCTCCGGCAGATCGTCCGGACGACAGGCGTCCTGACCGGCGCGTTCGAGCATGTCGGACACCTGCCCCGGCTGCCAGCCTTTGGCCAGCAGCTTTTCCTTGGCTTCCGCCGCGGACGGGGACTGCTTGATCAGCTCGATGACTTCGTCGATGTTGGCCAGTGCAACCGTGAGACCTTCCAGGATGTGGCCGCGCTCACGGGCCTTGCGCAGTTCGTAGATGGTCCGGCGGGTAACCACTTCGCGCCGGTGACGGACAAACGCTTCCAGGATTTCCTTCAGGTTGAGGATCTTCGGCTCGCCGTTGATCAGCGCCACCATGTTGATGCCGAACACGGTTTCCATCTGGGTGTGGGCAAACAGGTTGTTGACCACCACCTCGGCGTTCTCGCCCCGGCGCAGCTCAATTACCACGCGGATGCCTTCCTTGTTGGACTCGTCGCGCAGCTCGGAGATGCCCTCGACGCGCTTCTCCTTGACCAGCTCGGCGATCTTCTCGATCAGACGGGCCTTGTTAAGCTGGTACGGCAGCTGGGTGATGATGATGGCCTCGCGACCGGTCTTCTTGTCGATCACCTCGATCTCGTGGCGGGCACGGATATAGATGCGACCGCGACCGGTGCGGTAGGCCTCGATGATGCCGGCACGGCCGTTGATGATGCCTTCGGTCGGGAAATCCGGCCCCGGGATGTATTCCATCAGCTCATCGATGGTGATATCCGGGTTATCCATCAGCGCCAGGCAGCCGCTGACCACTTCTTTCAGGTTGTGCGGCGGAATGTTGGTCGCCATGCCTACGGCAATGCCGGAGGAACCGTTGACCAGCAGGTTGGGCACACGGGTCGGCAGGACGTCGGGAATCTGCTCGGTGCCGTCGTAGTTGGGTACGAAGTCGACGGTTTCCTTGTCCAGATCCGCCAGCAGCGAGTGCGCAATCTTCTCCATGCGGATCTCGGTGTAACGCATGGCCGCCGCGTTATCACCGTCGATGGAGCCAAAGTTACCCTGGCCGTCTACCAGCGGGTAGCGCATGGAAAACGGCTGAGCCATCCGCACGATGGTGTCGTAAACCGCGGAATCGCCATGCGGGTGGTATTTACCGATGACGTCACCCACCACACGGGCGGATTTCTTGTAGGCCTTGTTCCAGTCGTTGTTCAGCTCCGACATCGCGAACAGGACACGACGGTGAACCGGCTTGAGGCCGTCGCGGACATCGGGCAGGGCCCGCCCGACGATCACGCTCATGGCGTAATCGAGATAGGACTGTTTCAGCTCGTCTTCAATATTTACGGGCAGGATCTCTTTGGCTAATTCACCCATCGAGAAGGATTCCTTTGCGTTTGCTGGAAGTCGTCCTTGCGGGAATCGGCATTGGCTCCGCTTCCCGGACACTGGCTTTCCGGACTGGCTTCTTCGGCCACCGGAAACGACCTTGCCGGACGCTGCTTTATTCGCCGGGGAAACATGGCCCCTCTCGCACGTGAGAGGCTCCCCAGGGCGGATTTATAAGCCGTCGATGATACCACAATCGAGGCCCCGGGGTGACATCGAAATGCCGTCTAAATGAAGGAAGGAAGTCAGCTTTCCGGAGGTCGGGCGACCTCCGGATCAAACCTGCGTTCAGGTGAAAACGACGGTCTTGTTCTCGTGAGTGATGACGCGGTCCTCAATGTGCGAACGCAAGCCTCGGGCCAGCACATTCTTCTCGACATCCTTGCCCAGTCGCACCATGTCCTCAATGGTGTCGCTGTGGCTGACGCGAATGACGTCCTGCTCGATGATTGGCCCCTCGTCCAGGTCCTGGGTCACGTAGTGGCAGGTGGCGCCAATCAGCTTGACCCCGCGACTGTAAGCCTGGTGGTAAGGACGCGCGCCGGCGAACGACGGCAGGAAGCTGTGATGGATATTGATCACCTTGCCGGCGTACTGCTCGCACACCTCCGGCGGCAGGATCTGCATGTAGCGGGCCAGCACGATCACATCCGCGCCGTAGTGGGCGAACAGATTATTCACCTCGGCGAAGGCTTCGGGCTTGTTGTCCCTGGTCACCGGTACGTGGTGATAGGGAATATCGTGCCACTCCACCATGCGGCGCAGGTCGTCGTGGTTGGAGATCACCGCCACGATTTCCGCGTTCAGCTCCTTGCTGTGCCAGCGGTGCAGCAGGTCCGCCAGACAGTGAGACTCCTTGGAGCACATCAGCACAACCTTCTTGGGCTCGGCGGAATCCGCCACATGCCAGGTCATGTCGAATTCCCGGGCAATCGGCTCGAAGGCGGCGCGGAACTGATCCAGGCCGAAGGGAATGGAACTGGCCTTGATCTCGTGCCGCATAAAGAACCAGCCGGCCTGGTTGTCGGCGTGGTGGCTGGCCTCGGTGATCCAGCCGTTGTAGGTAGTCAGGAAGTTACTGACCTTGGCCACGATGCCAACCCGGTCAGGACAGGAAATCACCAGACGATATGTATGTTCCATGCGTTATCACAGCCATCCGGAAAGGCCGCCGCCGGAAGCCCGCAGGCAGCCTCTCATTCAATCTCGGAGACGGAAAACGGCGGCACGGCCGCTTTCCAGCGAAACGCCGCATGATAACGGATTGTCCGGGCCGGCGTAAGCCACCGGTCCGGCGGGAATTACCGAGACTCAGTGCGCCAGGTCGTCGGTACGAGCGGCCATGATGAAGTCGTTGCGATGCAGGCCGCCGATCTTGTGGGTCCACCAGTGAACCGTGACCTTGCCGTACTCGGTCAGCAGGGCCGGATGATGCCCCTCCGACTCGGCCAACTCGCCCACCTTGTTGGTGAACGCCAATGCCTCGGCGAAATTCCTGAAGCGGAATACCCGCTCAAGCTGCCGCTCGCCATCCCGGGTCACCACCACCCAATCCGGCAGGTCGGCGCTGAGGGTATCGAGCTCCTTGCCGGTGACCTCGGGCGCATCGGCACGACAGGCTTCGCAGGACTCGGATTTCAACTCTGACATGACTTCCTCCTTGGTCCGGAATGGTCAGTCACAGCCTGCGCCCCACCCCGAAACAGGTCAACCCCCTTGCAAGCCATCCCACTCTTTGCAAACGACCACCCTCAACCTATACTGTATAAATAAACAGTATCGCAGAGAGACACGCATGCGCGAGATCCTCGACCAGCTACTCGACAACGCCCGCATCTGGCAGGCCAGCCGCCACCAGCAGGTCCTGGGTGCGGCAGCGGAGAGCACCGGCTTTGCCGCGCTCGACGCGCAACTGCCCGGCGGCGGTTGGCCCCGTGGCGCCCTGATTGAATGCCTGACCCCCGCCCCCGGCATTGGCGAACTGCGCCTGCTGCTGCCGGCCCTGTGCCGCCTGTCCCGTGCCGGGCAGACCGTATTCTGGATCGACCCGCCCCACACACCCTACGCACCGGCCCTGGCCCGGGCGCAGGTGGAGCTGAACCAGGTGGTGAGTATGCAGACCCAAAGCCGGGAGGACCGGCTCTGGGCCCTGGAGAACTGCCTGCGCTCGCACACCACCGGCCTGGCCATGATCTGGCTCGATACCGCCAGGCGCAGCGACATCCGCCGAATCCAGTTGGCCGCCGAAGCGGGCGATAATCTGTGCGTCCTGTTCCGGGACGCGCGCTATGCCGACCAGTCCTCCCCCGCTGCCCTGCGCCTGCAGCTGACCCCCCTGGCGAACGGCCAGTTGCAGGCGAATATCCTCAAACGCCGTGGCGGCTGGCCCGTCGACGGCCTCACCCTGCCCCTGGCGCCAGTGGCTCCGGCACAGGATGCCGAAGCCCTGCCTGGCAACGTCATCCGCGGCCCCTGGCCCCAACCGCACTGAGATCCGGCATGCTGTGGCTTTACCTGCACTTTCCCCACCTGTTGCTGGAGCATTTCAGCCAGAGCGAGACCTCGCCCCGCCCCATGGCACTGGTCAGCGGATACCCGCCACGGGTCACCCAGCTCAACCCGGAAGCCGCCCGGGCGGGCGTAACGATTGGCCAGAGCCCCCAGACCGCCAGCGCCCTGGCGGACGGCCTGCAACTGATTCCCGCCGACATGGAAGAGCAGGCCCGGGTTCTGGAGCAGCAAGCTGCCTGGCTCTACCGCCAGGCCGCCCGCATCAGCCTCTACCCACCGGACGGCCTCCTGGTCGAGGCCGGCAGCCTGCGTCGCCTGCACGGCGGCCTGGACAATCTGTGGCGCACCCTGGAAGCGGAGCTGGGCCGACGCCACCTGAGTGCCCAGCTGGCCTGCGGTAGCACGCCCCTGGGCGCCCGCCTACTGGCGCGCAGCAACAGCGGGCACTGCACCGATGACACCCGGCGCCTGCGGCACTCCCTGGATAGCCTAGACATCGGCCACACCGACCTGGACGAGCGAACCATCGAACGCCTGCAGCGCATGGGCCTGCACACTCTGGGGCAGGTGCTCACCCTGCCTGATCGGGAGCTGGCCCGGCGCCTGGGACCGGAGACCTGCCTGATGCTGCAGAAGATCGAGGGGCGGGCCGCTGATCCGCAGTCAGACTGGCAACCCCCACCCTACTTTCACCGCCGCCTGGATTTCGCCGAGGATGTGGAACACAGCAGCGGCCTGCTCTTTCCCCTGCAGCGCGCCCTGCAGGAACTGGAAACGGAGTTGCGCTGGCGCCAGCAGCACACCGACACACTGCAACTGGAAATCCGTCACCGCAGTCAGCCGGTCACCTCTCTGCCGCTTCGCTCCACCGCGCCGGAACACCGTGCCAGCGCCTTTCTCGACCTGGCGCACCTGAAACTGGACCGGCACACCCTGGAGGCGCCAGCCATTGGCCTGTCCCTCAAGGTGCGGCGCTTTATCGGGCGGGAAGCGCCGACCGGCGACGACCTGTTCGGCGACACTCCCAACGCCCGCGACGAAGCCCGCCAGCACCTGCTCAGCCGGCTGCAGGCGCGCCTGGGAGAAGACGCCCTGCATCGGCCGACCCTGCGGGCCGACCACCGCCCCGAGCAGGCCTGGACCGCGTCTCCAATGCGGGCCATGGCGGCAACAGCCAGCGACCTGCCACGCCGACCGCTGTGGCTGTTGCGTGCGCCCCAGCCGCTACAGGAAATGCCGCAACTCTGGCTGGCCGGCCCCGAACGCATCAGCGCCGGCTGGTGGGACGGCGAGCGCGTCCAACGCGACTATTACATCGCCCGGCTGCACAGCGGCCAGACCGGCTGGCTGTTCCGGGACGTGACCGGCGGCTGGTTCATCCACGGCTGGTTCGGGTAAAACCATGAGCTACGCGGAACTCCACTGCCTGAGCAACTTCAGCTTCCTGCGCGGCGCTTCCCATCCGCACGAACTGGCCGGGGAAGCCGCCCGCCTCGGCTACCGGGCGCTGGCCATCACCGACGAATGCTCGGTGGCCGGCATGCCGCGCGCTTTTGCCGCCCTGAAGGACAGCCCGGTCAAGCTGATCACCGGCAGCGAGTTCCGCCTGCAATCGCCGGACGGCCTGCTGGTCCTGCTGGCCCGCACCCGCACCGGCTACGGCCAGCTCTGCCAATTGATCACCAGCGCCCGGCGCCGCGCCGAGAAAGGGCACTACACGCTCCTCGGGGACGATCTGGACACCCACCCCCTGGACGAGTGCCTGGCCCTGTGGGGAGCCGCGCCGGTGGTGGACTCCAACGAGCTCGACGTCGGTCGCTGGCTGAAACAACACTTCCCCGACCGCCTCTGGATCATGGCCGAGCGCCCCCTGACCGACCGCGATGAAGACAACATGACCGGCTGGCACCAGTTGGCCCGTCGCCTGGACCTGCCGGTCGTGGCCACCGGCAACGTCCACATGCACCAGCGCGGCCGGCAACCGCTGCAGGATGTGCTGACCGCCGTACGCCACGGCTGCACCGTCGCCGAGGCGGGGCATCGCCTGTTTGCCAACGGCGAGCGCTACCTGCGTCCGATCGATACCCTGCGCAAACTGTTCCCGGACGCCTGGATCGAGCAGAGCCGGATCATTGCCGACCAGTGCACCTTCAGCCCCGCCGAGCTGCGCTACCAGTATCCACCGGAGGTGGTACCGGAGGGCCATACACCGCAAAGCTACCTGCGCGAACTCACCGAGCGTGGCATTCGCTGGCGCTTCCCCGACGGTATTCCCGCGGACAAGCGGGCGCTGGTGGAGAAAGAGCTGACGCTGATCCGGGAGAAAGCCTACGAGCCCTACTTCCTGACCATCCACGACATCGTGGCGTTCGCCCGACGCCAGGGCATCCTGTGCCAGGGCCGCGGGTCATCCGCCAACTCCGTGGTCTGCTACTGCCTGGGCATCACCGCCGTCGATCCGTCACAGGTGGAACTCCTCTTCGAGCGCTTCATCTCAGCGGACCGGGACGAGCCGCCGGACATCGACGTGGACTTCGAGCACGAGCGGCGCGAGGAAGTGATCCAGTACATCTACCGGCGCTACGGCCGCGAGCGCGCCGCCCTGGCGGCCACCGTGATCCGCTACCGTCAGCGCAGCGCCATCCGCGATGTGGGCAAGGCGCTGGGTTTCGACCTGCACCTGCTGGAACAGATGATTGGCAACGTGGACTGGCGCGACCGGGAACAGGACTGGCGGGAACAACTGCTGCAGAAAGGCCTGGCGAAATCCGCACGGGCTGTGGAACAGTTCCTGACGCTGGTGAAGACGCTGATCGGGTTTCCCCGCCACCTGTCCCAGCATGTGGGCGGTTTCGTTATCAGCGAGGGAGCCCTGGCGGAGCTGGTGCCGGTCGAAAACGCCAGCATGCCGGACCGCACGGTAATCCAGTGGGACAAGGAAGATCTGGAAAGCCTGAACCTGATGAAGGTGGACGTGCTGGCGCTGGGCATGCTGTCCGCCATACGCAAGGCGCTCGACCTGATTGGCCGCAAGACGGATCGCGCACTCGGAATGGCCGACATCCCCACGGAAGACAAGCGGGTGTACGACATGCTCTGCAGCGGCGACAGCATCGGCGTTTTCCAGGTGGAGTCCCGCGCCCAGATCAACATGCTGCCCCGGCTCAGGCCGCGAACATACTACGACCTGGTCATCCAGGTCGCCATCGTCCGCCCGGGCCCGATCCAGGGGGATATGGTGCATCCCTTCCTGAAGCGCCGGAACAGGCTGGAAGACCCCGACTACGGCCAGGACCCGGAGATCGAAGCCGTCCTCAAGCGAACCGAGGGCGTCCCCATCTTCCAGGAGCAGGCCATCAAGCTGGCCATGGTGGCGGCGGACTTCTCCGGCAGCGAGGCCGACAAGCTACGCCGGGCCATGGCCGCCTGGAAATCCGACGGGGATCTCACCCCGTTCAGGGAGAAGCTGATCAACGGCATGCGCGCCAAGGGCCACACCGATACCTTTGCCGAAAAAATCTACACGCAACTGAGCGGCTTCGGCGGCTACGGCTTCCCGGAATCCCATGCCGCCAGCTTCGCCCTGCTGGTTTACGTGTCCGCCTGGATCAAACGACACCATGCACCCATCTTTTATTGCGCGCTGCTCAACAGCCAGCCAATGGGATTCTACTCACCGTCGCAGTTGATCCAGGACGCCCGACGTCACCGTGTGCCGGTTCAGCCTATCGACGTCAACCACAGCCACTGGGATCACACCCTGGAACACGGCTACAAGCATCTGCGTCTGGGCCTGCGGATCGTAAAGGGCCTCAGCCAGGCAGGAGCTCATCGGCTGGTCGACGCGCGTCCGGCAGCCGGCTACGCGTCCATCGAGCAGATCCGCCACCGGGCCGGCCTCGACAACCGGGACCTGGAGTGCCTGGCCAGCGCCGGCGCCCTGCAGGGCTTCAGCGACAACCGCCACCAGGCTCGCTGGGATATCCTCGAATACGACGCTCCGGCGCCATTATTCGCGCAGGAGGATGCGCCGGCCTACCGCATCTCACCGGAGCACGGGTCAGCCCCCGCCGTCCCTGGCGACCGCGTGCGCATGCCCGAGCCTTCGGAAGGCCAGAACATCCTGGAGGACTACGACAGCCAGGGGCTGACCCTGCAGCGCCATCCGCTGGCCCTGCTACGGGAACAGGGGCACCTGCGTCACTGCCACACCACCGACAGCCTGAAAGCCGAAACCAGCGGGCGCCCGGTGCACGTTGCGGGGCTGGTCACCGGCCGCCAGCGGCCCGGCTCCGGCAAGGGCGTGACCTTCGTGACGCTGGAGGATGAAACGGGGAACACCAACGTCGTGGTCTGGCTCAACACCGCACGCCAACAGCGCCAGCCACTGCTCAAGGCACGGCTGCTGCACGTCAAGGGAGTGCTGGAACGGGAAGGCGATATCGTGCATGTGATGGCCGGCAAGCTGACCGATCTCAGCCACCTGCTGGGCACACTGAAGATCCATTCGCGGGACTTCCGATAACCCCTCAGACAACCGCCCGCCGGTTCGCACACGGCGCGCCTCCGAACCGCTGCCCCTGAAACAGAAAAGCCCCGCCAGGGCGGGGCTTTCTGGAACGAACGGCGGGAGGATCAGCCGAGCAGCTTGATCATCACGCCCGCAGCAACGGCCGAACCGATCACGCCGGCCACGTTCGGGCCCATCGCGTGCATCAGCAGGAAGTTGTGCGGGTTGGCGTCGAGGCCCACCTTGTTGGAGACCCGCGCCGCCATGGGCACCGCCGAGACACCGGCGGAACCGATCAACGGGTTGATCTGCTCCTTGGTGAAGGCGTTCATTGCCTTGGCCATCAACACACCACACGCGGTACCGATACAGAACGCCACCATACCCAGTGCGAGAATACCCAGGGTCTGCAGGTCCAGGAACTTGTCGGCACCCAGCTTGGAGCCGACGGACAGCCCCAGCACGATGGTCACGATGTTGATCAGCGCGTTCTGCGCGGTATCGCTCAGACGCTCCACCACACCGCACTCGCGCATCAGGTTACCGAAGCAGAACATGCCCAGCAGCGGCGCTGCGTCCGGCAGGAACAGCACCACCAGGATCAGGACAACGATCGGGAACACGATCTTTTCCTGCTTGCTGACATGACGCAGCTGGCTCATCTTGATGGCCCGTTCCTTCTGGGACGTCAAGGCCTTCATGATGGGCGGCTGGATCATCGGCACCAGCGCCATGTACGAGTAGGCGGCTACCGCGATTGCACCCAGCAGATGCGGGGCCAGAATGCTGGAGACGTAGATCGAGGTCGGGCCGTCGGCACCGCCGATGATACCGATGGCAGCCGCTTCGAGGATCGTGAAATCCATAACGCCCGAGCCATCCAGCAGCGCCGCACCGATGACGGTGCCGAAGATGCCGAACTGGGCGGCGGCGCCCAGCAGCAGGGTCTTCGGGTTGGCCAGCAGAGGGCCGAAATCCGTCATCGCCCCAACGCCCATGAAAATCAGCAGAGGCGCCACACCACTGGCAATCGCCACGGTGTAGAAGTTGTAAAGCATGCCGTTGGAGTAGCCCTGGTCCTGCGCTACGGCGTTTGCCGCCGCAACCATCGAATGGCTCGCTTCCTTATAGGCCAGCTTGAACGCCTGCAGCACGTCCGGCGTTACGCTCTGCGCGGCCTCATACGGCACGTTCAGGGCACTGGCCAGAGCCGCCAGTGTCTCGGGGCGTGCGACGTGGATCGCGTTTTCCGCCGCAGACAGGGCCAGCCCCGCCTCCGGGATATTCGCCAGGATACCGCCGAAGCCAATCGGCACCAGCAGCAGCGGCTCAAAGCCCTTGCGAATCGCAAGGAACAGCAGCAGAAGGCCAACGACGATCATCGCCGCCTGACCAATACTCAGGTTGAACAGGCCACTCCCTGTCCATAGTGTCATCATTTTATCCATGGAATGCTGGCCCTTATGCGATTGTCAGCATTTCATCGCCGACGGCGACGGCATCACCAACCTTGATGAAGACTTCGCCGATGGTACCGGCCTTGGGTGCGCGCACTTCTGTTTCCATTTTCATGGCTTCCAGAATGATCATCACGTCACCTTCTTCCACGGCCTGACCCGGGGACACCAGTACCTTGAAGATGTTGCCGCCCAGCGGCGCCGGAACCGGCTCGCCACCGCCTGTGGGTGCCGCCGCCGGAGCGCCTGCGGCCGGTGCTGCGCCGCCACCCTGGGACTGGATCTGGCTGATCTCACCGCCGGCCTCAACCGCAACCACGTAGTCCTTGCCGTTGACGTTGACGGTGTAGGTTTCCGGACCGGATGCTTTCGCCGGGGCCGCAGCGGCTGCGGCGTCTTCAGCCGTCGGAGCCGGCTCGAACGCATCGGCGTTGCCCCGGTTTTCCAGGAATTTCAGGCCGATCTGCGGGAACAGGGCGTAGGTCAGCACGTCGTCGACGGTGTCCGCCGCGAGCTTGATACCCTTTTCTTCAGCCAGTTTCTTCAGTTCGTCGGCCAACTTGTCCATTTCGGGCTCAAGCAGATCCGCCGGACGGCAGGTGACCGGGTCCTTGCCTTCCAGAACGCGCTCCTGCAGCTCCTTGTTGTAAGGCGCCGGCGCGGAACCGTATTCGCCTTTCAGGACCGCCGCGGTCTCCTTGGAGATCGACTTGTAACGCTCGCCCGTCAGCACGTTGAGCACCGCCTGGGTGCCAACAATCTGGGAAGTGGGCGTCACCAGCGGGATGAAGCCCAGGTCTTCGCGCACCTTGGGAATCTCGGCGAGAACGTCATCGAACTTGTCCGAGGCGTTCTGCTCGCGCAGCTGGTTTTCCATGTTGGTCAGCATGCCACCCGGCACCTGGGCGGTCAGAATGCGGGAATCAACGCCGCGCAGGCTGCCTTCGAATTTCGCGTACTTCTTGCGCACCTCACGGAAATAGCCGGCGATCTCTTCGAGCAGATGGATATCGAGGCCGGTGTCACGCTCGGTGCCTTCCAGGATGGCCACCACGGATTCGGTGGGCGAGTGACCGTAGGTCATGCTCATCGAGGAAATCGCGGTGTCGACGTTGTCGATACCGGCTTCCGCCGCCTTGAGCGCCGTCGCGGTGGACATACCGGTCGTGGCATGACACTGCATGTGCACGGGCACGGACAGCGCCTTCTTCAGCTTGGTGACCAGCTCGTAGGCCGTGTATGGCTTGAGCAGCCCCGCCATGTCCTTGATGGCGATGGAATCGGCGCCCATGGACTCGATTTCCTTGGCCAGATCGACCCACATGTCGATGGTATGGACCGGGCTCACGGTGTAGGAAATAGTACCCTGGGCATGCTTGCCCATCTCACGCACGGCCTTGATGGCGGTTTCCAGGTTGCGCGGGTCGTTCATCGCGTCAAAGATACGGAACACGTCGACGCCATTTTCGGCGGCACGTTCGCTGAAGCGCTTGACCACGTCGTCGGCGTAGTGGCGGTAGCCCAGCAGGTTCTGGCCACGCAGGAGCATCTGCTGCGGCGTGTTGGGCATGGCTTTCTTGAGTTCGCGGATGCGCTCCCAGGGATCCTCACCCAGGTAGCGAATGCATGAATCGAAGGTGGCGCCACCCCAGGATTCCAGGGACCAGAAGCCCACCTGATCCAGCTTCTCGGCGATGGGCAGCATGTCGTCCAGTCGCATCCGGGTGGCCAGCAGGGATTGATGCGCATCACGCAGGATGACATCGGTAATCCCCAGTGGTTTTTTTGTATCTGTCATCGTGTCAGCCTTCTTTCTGAAGTTTCTAATCGTTTATGGGTCACCGCTTGTGGCGGGACCGGAATTTCGCAACAGCCTGTTTAATGGCTTCGGCCGTATCAGGGTCCACTGATGTTGGCTGAGAAGGTTTGGCACGTGGGGATCGTGCAGGCGTAGCCGGTTCGGGTGGCGCCAGCCGGGCCACAACCTTGGACATCAAGGTGGTCGCGAACACCAGGATTATCAGAAAGACAAAAACAAATCCCATGCCGGCAACCATCAGCTCGACGGCCTTGGTCATCAAGTCATTCATGGAGTGCTACCTTATTGTGCGGATTTTTTTCCGACAGCAGCCGGCACGATAGATGCCGCTGCTTACAATTCGGAAGGCAAAATCCTGCGTAATTTACCGCTTTCCCCGCACCCCAGCAACCAAGGCAATCCGCACAAACCCGTAGCCAGCGCCGCAAACCCGCGCGGCTGGCGGCCTGCCCGAGCGCATTCAGCTTACTGATTCTCTGTATAAAAACGAAAAATACCCGGCGAGGGGTCCATCGAGCAGCCGAATGCCGGTCATCCTGGCCGCCGAAAGCAGGGAAAGGCGGCCGAATTCAAGCAGCCGGGACAGGTGGACGCACACCTCGAAAAGGGCTGCGCCTGGGGAGAAGCGGATCGAGCCATGCAACGCTGGGCGGGGCTCTTCGTTTGATATGGCGCGGCCGGGAGACTTCGGGCCTTCGGCCCTGCCCTCCGGGCCGTCGTCGCAAGCTCCGACGTTCCTACGCGTGCGCGGCACGCTCCGGTCGAACCTCTTATCGGTTCGAATCCCGTCGAAACTCTGCGCTACACAAACAAAAAACCCCACACTCGGCGGGGCTCTTTGTTTGATATGGCGCGGCTGGGAGGATGACTTCGGGCCTTCGGCCCTGCCCTCCGGGCCGTCGTCGCAGGCTCCGACGTTCCTACGCGTGCGCGGCACGCTCCGGTCGAACCTCTTATCGGTTCGAATCCCGTCGGAACTCTGCGCTACACAAACAAAAAACCCCGCACTCGGCGGGGTTCTTTGTTTGATATGGCGCGGCTGGGAGGATTCGAACCTCCGACCGCCTGGTTCGTAGCCAGGTACTCTATCCAGCTGAGCTACAGCCGCTTGAAACTTTCGTATCCAGTTTGGCAGTCGCTGCCAGGGGAGGATGACTCGGGTCTTCGACCTCGCCCCTTCAGGGTCGTCGTCGCTACCGCTCCGACGTTCCTCGGCACGCTTTGCGTGCTTTGGTTGAACCTCTTTCGGCTCAAATCCCTTTCGACTCTTCGACACCGCTTGCTCGGCGGTTACGAAATATCGATCCTGAATAAGTGGCGCGGCTGGGAGGATTCGAACCTCCGACCGCCTGGTTCGTAGCCAGGTACTCTATCCAGCTGAGCTACAGCCGCGTATCAAAACTCATTCAAGCAATAAGTGCTCTTCCTAAGAGCGAATCCGCTCTGAACAGCGGGCGCGCATTGAAACACTTATCAACGCATCCTTCAAGGATGCTTGCTCTCTTTTATTTCCAGAAATGGAAATGGCGGAGAGGGAGGGATTCGAACCCTCGATACGCGCAATGCGTATGGCTCCTTAGCAGGGAGCTGGTTTCAGCCACTCACCCACCTCTCCTTGAGAACGCGGCGTATAGTACCACAATTTTTCTGTTTTCATAGGGTTGACGGGAATTTTTTCGGGATCGATTTCAATCATTTTCGAGATTGATTACTGACTACCCAACTATCGCGCCAACCTGTTTAGTGAGTGATCAATGACAGCAGAATACGCACAAAAAACCCGCCCTGGTGTTGCGGCGGGTTATTGCCATTCAGATGTTGCCTGATTCGGTTTCATCCGGGTCCGTCTTTTCCTTCTGGATGCGCTGATAGATTTCTTCACGGTGTACGGCCACCTCTTTCGGTGCGTTAACGCCGATCCGAACCTGGTTGCCTTTTACCCCCAGAACCGTGACGGTCACTTCATCGCCAACCATCAGGGTCTCGCCAACGCGGCGGGTCAAAATCAACATGTCCTTTACTCCTTCTCTCCAGAGCTACCTGTTCCGACTTTCAACTATTACTTAACTATCTTTATAGCGGGACGACGCGGTTTTCGACACTCGCAATTGTCCGTAAGGGCAATCCCTGAGAGGGCCTAAGCCCCGAATCGTTCCCTTGTCACTCCAGACCAGACCGGCGCTTTGCTTTGCCCGGTCAGGCTTCCTGATCCTGTCGCTGAAGCTCGAAGGCACTGTGCAGCGCCCGAACAGCCAACTCGAGGTACTTCTCATCGATGACCACGGAGATCTTGATCTCGGACGTGGATATCATCTGGATGTTGATGCCCTCGTTGGAGAGCGACTCGAACATCCGCGTCGCAACGCCGGCGTGCGAACGCATTCCGACACCGACGATGCTGACTTTGGCGATCTTGCTGTCACCGCTGACCTCGCGGGCCGAAAGCTCATTGGCGATGTTTTCCAGGATCGCCCGGGCCCGTTTGTAATCGTTGCGGTGGACCGTGAAGGTGAAATCCGTGCGATTGTCAGCACTGACGTTCTGGACAATCATGTCCACTTCGACATTGGCATCGCTGATTGGTTTGAGTATACGCAGCGCACTGCCCGGTGTATCAGGTACGCCGGAAATCGTCAGTTTCGCCTCATCCCGGTTAAACGCAATGCCGGAAACAACCGGTTGTTCCATGTCACCCTCTTCATCAAGCGTAATCAGAGTCCCCTCGCCTTCCCCGAAGCTCGACAGGACACGCAATGGGACGTTGTACTTGCCCGCAAACTCGACCGCCCGGATCTGCAGGACCTTGGAACCGAGACTGGCCATCTCGATCATTTCCTCGAACGTGATCCGCTCCAGGCGGCGAGCGCTGTCCACGACTCGGGGGTCGGTGGTATAGACCCCGTCTACATCAGTATAGATCTGGCACTCGTCCGCCTTCAGGGCAGCGGCCAGGGCCACCGCCGTGGTGTCGGAGCCGCCCCGCCCCAGAGTGGTGATATTGCCGTCACCGTCCACACCCTGAAACCCGGCGACCACCACCACGCGACCGTGATCCAGGTCGGAGCGCATGCGCGCCTCGTCGATGCTCTGGATACGCGCCTTGGTGTGCGCGTTATCGGTCACGATGCGAACCTGGGAACCGGTGTAGGAGCGCGCATCCTGCCCATACTTCTGCAGGGCCATCGACAGCAGCGCAATGGTGACCTGCTCTCCGGTAGAGACCAGGACATCCAGTTCCCGGGGCGTCGGCTCTTCCATCATTTCCTGGGCAAGGCCGATCAGACGGTTGGTCTCGCCACTCATCGCCGACACCACCACTACAATGTCGTGCCCTTCTCTTCGGAACCGGGCGACGCGTTCGGCCACTGCATTGATCCGCTCGATGGTGCCCACGGATGTACCGCCAAATTTCTGGACCAGAAGTGCCATCGTCTTCCTTATTTCAAGCTGTCAGACCGGGTTTTCCAACCAAATGCCGCGCTGCTACCAGCGTTCAGGGACACCAGACACAGCGCGGCGATTATAAAGGGACTTCAGGCCGCAGGATACTGTTTCCAAGGCTCCACAGCGCCCACGACCGTGTTGTCGGCGACTCAGCGGCTGGTAGCCTCCTCGACCCAACCGCTCACCTGGGACAGCGCTCCAGGCAGCTTGTCCGGGCTGGAACCGCCACCCTGGGCCATATCGGGCCGGCCACCGCCCTTGCCGTCCACGGCTGCGGCGAGTTTCTTCATGATGTCGCCGGCACGAACCCGGTCGGTCGCATCCTTGGTCACGCCGGCCACCAGCGTCACTTTGTCGCCCTCTTTCGCAGCCAGAACCACCACCGCAGACCCCAGCTTGTTCTTGAGCTGGTCGGCCGTATCCATCAACGCCTTGCGATCAGCGCCTTCCAGCTCGGAGGCCACGACCTTCAGACCGTTCACGTCGACAGCCGAGCCCGCCAGGTCGGAACCGGCCGAGCTGGCCAGCTTGGCCTTGAGCTGCTCCAGCTCTTTCTCCAGCTGGCGATTGCGCTCCAGCGCGGATTCGACTTTTTCGACAACACTGTCACGCGTACCGCGTACCAGCCCGGCAACCTTGCCCAGGCGGGCGTCAATGTCGTCCATCCAGGCCAGCGCGCCCTTACCGGTCACCGCCTCAATGCGGCGTACGCCGGAGGAAATACCGCTCTCGGAGACGATGCGGAACGCGCCGATATCCCCGGTGCGGGAGACGTGGGTGCCACCGCAGAGTTCGACGGAAAAGTTGTCGCGCCCCATCGACAGGACCCGCACCTCGTCGCCGTACTTCTCGCCGAACAGCGCCATGGCGCCCTTGGCTTCGGCCCGCTCCATATCGGTGACCTCGATCTCCACCGCCTCGTTCGCCAGGATCTGGTCGTTCACCTGGGCTTCGATGATCTTGAGCTGCTCCGGAGTGACCGCCTCGAAATGCGAGAAGTCAAAACGCAGGCGCTCGGCCTCGACCAGCGAGCCCTTCTGGGTGACGTGATCGCCCAGGACATTACGCAGCGCGGCGTGCAACAGATGCGTCGCCGAATGGTTCAGGGCAATGGCCTGGCGGCGGCCGTGGTCAATGCGAGCGTCCACTTCCAGTCCGGGGAACAGTTCGCCCTCGATCACCGTCCCGATGTGCAGATGGTTGCTGCCTTCTTTCCGGGTATCGCTCACCTGGAAGCGGCCACCGCTCCAGGTCAGCAGACCGGTGTCGCCCACCTGGCCGCCGGATTCGGCGTAGAACGGCGTGCGCTCAAGGACCACCACGGCCTCATCGCCGGCCTGGGCATTGGCTTCCTCGCCTCCCACCAGGACCGTACGAATCTTCTCGTGGCCATCGATGCGCTCGTAGCCGGTAAACTCCGTGCTGCCTTCGAGGTTGGCGGTGGCGTTGTAGTCGATGCCGAACTTGGAGGCGGCACGGGCACGCTCACGCTGCTCTTCCATGGCCGCCTCGTAACCGGCGTAGTCCAGGGTCAGCCCACGCTCGCGGGCGATGTCGTTGGTCAGGTCTACCGGGAAGCCGTAGGTATCGTACAGGGTGAAAATGGTCCGCCCCGGAATCTCTGAGCTTTCCAGGCGCTCGATGTCCTGTTCCAGCAGTCGCAATCCCTTGTCCAGGGTACGGGCAAACTGCTCTTCTTCCTGCAGCAACACCTTCTCGATCTGGGCCTGGGTGCGCACCAGCTCCGGATAGGCCTCGCCCATCAGCTCAACCAGGGCCGCAGTCAGCTTGTAGAAGAAAGGCTCACGAGCACCCAGCTTGTTGCCGTGACGGGCCGCGCGGCGAATGATCCGGCGCAGCACGAAGCCACGCCCTTCGTTGGACGGCATCACGCCGTCAGCAATCAGGAACGCGCAGGAACGGATGTGGTCCGCCACCACCCGCAGGGAGGCTTCCTCGGTATCAATGCCCCCCAGGATGTCAGACGCCGCCTTGAGCAGGTCCTGGAACAGGTCGATTTCGTAGTTGCTGTGCACGCCCTGCAGAACCGCAGTAATCCGCTCGAGCCCCATGCCGGTGTCCACGGACGGTTTGGGCAGCGGCTGCATTTCGCCGTCGGCGGTGCGATTGAACTGCATGAAAACCACGTTCCAGATCTCGATGAAACGGTCGCCGTCCTCTTCCGGGGAGCCGGGAGGGCCGCCGGCGATTTCCGGGCCGTGGTCGTAGAAGATCTCGGTACAGGGGCCGCAGGGACCGGTGTCGCCCATCTGCCAGAAGTTATCGGAAGCGTATTCCGCACCCTTGTTGTCGCCAATGCGGATGATCCGGTCCGCCGGCACTCCCATGCCTTCGTTCCAGATGCGGTAGGCTTCGTCGTCCGAGGCGTAGACGGTGACCAGCAGCTTTTCCTTGGGCAGCCCCAGCCAGTCGTCGCCGGTCAGGAAATTCCAGGCGAATTCGATGGCTTCCTGCTTGAAATAATCGCCGAAGCTGAAGTTGCCCAGCATTTCGAAGAAGGTGTGATGACGGGCGGTGTAGCCAACGTTCTCCAGATCGTTGTGCTTACCACCGGCGCGAACGCAGCGCTGGGAACTGGTAGCACGGGTATAGCCACGGTCTTCACGGCCCAGGAATACGTCCTTGAACTGGTTCATGCCCGCATTGGTGAACAGCAGGGTCGGGTCGTCATGGGGAACCAGAGAGCTGCTGGGAACAATCTCATGCCCCCGCTGCTGGAAGTATTCCAGAAAAGTCTTTCGCAGTACTGCGGTTTTCATAGCCGTGTCCTGATCGCCTCGTCAGAAATTCAGTTCGAAAATGGAGCCAGCCTGGCCACCCGAAATCAGACAGACCTCCAGGCCGGCGGAAACGCCATACATAAGGCCGCTACTCTAGCACAGCCGCAGGGTGTAAAAAACGAGAAACGCCGCCCGGAAGGCGGCGTTAGGGCTGTCTCGTCAGGAAGATGCGACCCGCGTCGGGTTCAGGAATCCGAATCGTCGGCGCCTGATTCCAGCCCGCCAATTATGGCCTTCCAGAACTCATTCATAAGGTCAGCAGTGTCGGATTCAAGCGGCCGGGAAGCACTGGCGTCGAGGTCCGAGACAATCTGGTCCATTAAACTTGCCAATGAGGCGCCATCGACACCCTGCCCGCTGGCCTGGCGAGCCAGGTCCTGCACTTCACCGGCCAGCCCGGCGAGTGGGCGCAACCGGCTGGCGGCCGACGTCTCGCCGGCAACGGACTCATAGGCAGAAGCGCTCACCGTGCGGCTCGAACTCAGGTTCAGGCTGAAGCTGGCCAGTTCCTCTCCGTCCAGCCCGAGTGACTGGGCCGCGCTGAAGGCGGACTGGATATCGCCGTCGAAGAAGCGTCCGGCCACGGACTGAACATCCTCGAAAAGCTCCGTCAGAGCCGCTCGCTCGCCGTCGTCCAACTCGCCTTCCACGGCAAACTGATAGCTCCCGGCGAACAGACTGACACTTGAAGACTGGCTGGCACGCCCTGCGTCCGACGTCACCGACGCCTGACTGACACCGGCGTAACGCTGCTCATCCATCCGCACCGTCACCACATCGCCATCCCGGGTTCGCACCTCGAACGCCAACTGGTCGCGGGATGCGGCCTCCACCCGACTGGCTGAGACCTGCGACGCCGGGGTAGCACCCGGCTCGTTCAGGAAGCGCTTGGATAGCTGGTCGAGCCCTTGCTGGATGCGGGAAAAACTGTCGTCGATGCCCGCTGACAGGTCGTCGCTCATCATGCCCAGCGCCTCGATCTGCTCGCGAGCCTCGGCAAAGCCCTGCTCGACGCCCGCCCGGGCCTGCTCCATCAAACTGGACAGGCGCTCGCTGTCGGCACCCGCGTCGGCCTCCTGCTGCAACCGGCTCTGCACAAAGCCGAGCACCCGCCCGGCCACATCAGCGGCGCTGGGCGGCTCGAATGACGACGACGCGGTCCGGCCCGAGGCACCCGTGTCGCGGCCGCTCGACATAGCCGCCTGGAGCCGCTGGTCAAGACGTGCCCGCAACACATCGATGGCATCCTGGGGCGTGCGCACGCTCGATTCGCCAGGCGCACTCCGGCCTGCCCGCTCGCTGCCCGGCTTACCGCCGGTGGCACCGTCCTGGCGCGGCTGACGACCCAGGTAATCAGCACCGCCGCTTCTGATGGAATCGATCATAAGGCCTCCCGCGAGTCATCCCGTAGCGGGCCTGGTCACCCGCCGCACCTGTTCCTCCTTAGCGGCCCGGACACCTCAATCTTTAGGAATGTTTGGGTATACTGACGACGTGCCACAGGTCCTTCACGCATAAGCCTCAACGCCATGGCGCCCGATTCGGAGTCCACACATGCCCCAGCGTTTCCATGCCACCGACGAACTCCTGCCGCCCGCCAGTCTGGTCAAACGGCTGCTGGCCATGATCTACGACGGTCTCATCTGCATCGCGGTGCTGATCGTCACCAGTTGGGCCTACACCATGCTGGCGGCCTGGGTCATCGGTTTCGAGGAATACAAGGCCCTGGCGGAATCGGGCCGGCTGTCGTCGGACCCGCTGCTCACATCGGTCCTGTTCGTCACCCTTTTCGTGTTCTTCGGCTACTTCTGGACCCGTACGGGGCAGACGCTCGGCATGCAGGTATGGCGGGTAAGGATCGAGAATGCCGACGGCACGTCGATTCGCTGGTATCAGGCGCTGCTGCGCTACCTGACGGGCTGGCTCAGCTGGCTGATCGGCGGGCTCGGATATCTTTGGATGCTGTGGGACAGCGAGAACCGCAGCTGGACCGACCGCGCGTCGGAAAGCCGGGTGGTGACGGTGCCCAGGCCGTCAGACCGCAAAGCCTGACGGCCTGGAGAGCGCTATCCCGCCCGTCGCATGAGGATGGCGCCCACAACGGCGCTGACGACAATGGGCGCGGCGATCGCAATGATCGGACTGAACCCGAAAACCAGGCTCATGGGTCCCAGCAGGTCCTGGGCGTACTTGAACAGCAGCCCCACGATGATGCCGGTAAACACCCGGAAGCCCATGGTCACCGAGCGCAACGGCCCGAACACGAAGGAAATCGCCACCAGCACCATCACGGCCGTCGCCAATGGCCCCAGCACCTTCTTCCAGAACGCCAGCCAGTAGTTGCCGGAACTCAGGCCCTGCTCATCAAGATAGGTGCCGTAGGTATACAGGCCGCTGATGGACAGGTCCTCCGGCTTGACGATCAACACGCTCAGAACATCGGGCGACAGCTCCGAATCCCAGCGAATTTGCGGGGCCGTATCGCGGGTGGTGCCGTCACGCGTGAGGTGCGTGGTCACGGTATCCTCGAGATTCCAGTGATCGCCCTGGTAGTGCGCCTGCTTGGCGAACGTCGCCGACATCAGCCAGCGGTCGTCGTCGAAACGGAACAGCGACAAGCCGTGCAACACGCCATCGGGCTGAACGGCATTGACATGGATAAAGGTATCCCCCTCCCGGTGCCATAACCCCTCCGCCGACGCCACGTTGCTGCCGGCGCCCGTGGCCACGGCTTTCTGGCTCTGGGCCATACGCTCGAAATGCGGGGCCACGAACTCGCCCAGCGCCAGCCCGAGAATGACCACCACGATCGTCGGTTTCATCGCCGACCAGACAATCCGGCGCAGCGACACCCCGGCGGCGCGGATCACCACCAGTTCGGACGTACTGGCCAGGGCGCCCAGCCCGATCAGGCAGCCCATAAAGGCCCCCAGCGGCAGATAGTCATAGATTCGCCGAGGCAGGGTCATGATGATGTACAGCAGCGCTTCCAGCGCCTGGTAATTGTTTTCGGTGTCGTCCAGCTCACCGATGTAGCCGAAAATCAGGTCCAGCGACAGCACAACCACCATGACCAGGATGGTGGCTCCACCCACGGTCTTGATGATGTAGCGATCCAGCTTACGCATGGGCGGCCCCCTCTTTCTGCAGGCGCCGCTTACGCAGCCAGTCGGGACCGAACTGCAGCCACAGGGCAATACACAGGAAGATCACGTGCACCCAGGTTAGTCCCAGCCACTCGGGCACCTGCTGCTTGGCCAGGGCATCCCGCGCCACGATCAGCAGCCCCAGGTACACGATGTAGATCATCATGGCCGGCAACAGATGGAAGAAGCGCCCCTGTCGGGGATTGACCCGACTGAGCCGGACCGCCAGCAAGGTCACGATGGGCACGATCAATGGCAGCGACAGGCGCCAATGAAACAGCGCCCGCAACTCCGGATCGTCCGAGTTCATCAGCTCGAGCGTGGAGAGGGCTTCCTCGTCACTCTTCTTGCGGTAGGACTCCGGCCCGGTGATCTTGAGGCCGTAGGCGTCGAAGGACGTCACCTTGTAATCGAGCTGTCCGGGGTTGCCCTCGAAACGCTGCCCGTCCTCCAGCACCAGGAAGCGGCTACCGGTATTCTCGTCCACGTATTGGGAACCGGATTCCGCGGTGGTCATGGTGAGCCCGGAACCGTCCTCGGCAAATTCTGCAATGAACACGCCGACCAGCTCCTTGCGGTCGCTGGTCAGCCCTTCGACGTAGGTCACCCGGTCACCGGACGACAGGCTCTGGAAGCGGCCCGGTGACAGAAGCTCGAATTCGGTCGCCTGGCGCTGCTGGTTGATGATGTCCTGCACCTTCTGCATGCCCCAGGGGGAAACGTAGAGACTCATGGCGCCCACGATGATCATCACCACCACGCTGGCCACCATGGTCTGGGCCAGCACCTGGCGATCACTGACGCCACAGGCAAACAGCACGCTCATCTCACTGTCGAGATACATCCGGCCGTACGCCAGCAGGATGCCGATGAACAGCCCCAGCGGAAGGATCAGCTCCAGGAATCCGGGAAAACGGTAGCCCATGATGGCGAACAGCACGTCGCCGGCCAGCTCGCCGGCGGCCGCGTCGGCCAGGTATTTGATGAAACGGCCACTCATGAACACGAGCAGCAGGACCCCGGAAACCGCCAGCATACTGACGATGACCTGGCGGGTCAGGTAGCGGAAGATGATGCCCAAAATGTCCTTCCCAAACTGAGCGGATGGAGGTTCCCTACGAACCCGCGCTATTCTAGATAACCTTGAAGGCGAATGACAGGCTGCCGGCCAGCCACAGCGCAATCCGGACCGCACGGGCCGGCGTAGCCAATGGCGACAGCCATAACGTACACTTGGGGCCTTTCGGGCGGCCACAGGATGCCGCCGGTGCCACGCCCTTACCGTCGTCGCCGAGCCGACGACCGATGCAGAATCAACCAAACGGAGCTGCCATGAAATACACCCTGAACAGCAAATCCCTGACCGACATCAAAGCCGACTGCCTGGTCGTGTCCGTTCCCGAGAAAGGCGACTGGCCGGCCTCCACCTCCGCCGCCGACGCGGCTCTCAATGGCCAGATCAAGGATTTGCAGAAGAACGGGGATATCTCTGGCAAAGCGGGCAGCAACCTGATGCTGCCGCTCAAGGAGCAGCCCTGGAAACGCCTCCTGGTCGTCGGCAGCGGCAGCGATGCGCCCCAGGACCCACTGGGCTTCCGCAAGCTGCTGAACACAGCGTTTGCCAAGCTGCAGGACTCCCCCGCCAAACACGCCCTGGTCGCCCTGGCGGACAATGATGTCCGGGACCGCGACGAAGCCTGGCGCGTCAGCCTGATCGCCCGTGTCTGCGAGGAACAGCAATACCGATTCGGTGAGTTCAAGAGCAGCAAGACCACCGCGCCGGCGCTGAACCGGGTCTCCGTGACGACCTCGGCCAACAACAAAGCCCTCAAGGCCGCGCTGGCCACCGGCGAAGCCGTCGGCCACGGCATGAACTTTACCCGCGATCTGGGCAACACCCCGCCCAACGTCTGCCACCCGACCTGGCTGGCGGAACAGGCGACGAACCTCGCCAAGGAACACGACGTCATCAAGACCGAGATCCTCGACGAGAAGCAAATGAAGAAGCTGGGCATGAACAGCCTGCTGTCCGTTTCCGCCGGCAGCGACCAGCCGGCCAAGCTGATCGTGATGGAATACCGCGGCGGCAAGGCCAAAGAGAAGCCGCACGTACTGGTAGGCAAAGGCATCACCTTTGACTCCGGCGGCATCAGCCTCAAACCCGGCGAAGGCATGGACGAGATGAAATACGACATGGGCGGGGCCGCCGGTGTCTTTGGGGCCATGCGTGCGATTGCCGAGATCAAGCCGGCCATCAACGTGGTGGCCATCGTGGCGGCCGCAGAGAACATGCCGGGGGGCGGCGCGACCCGTCCAGGCGACATCGTCACCTCCATGTCCGGCCAGACCATCGAAATCCTCAACACCGACGCCGAGGGCCGCCTGGTACTGTGCGACGCCCTGACCTACGCCGGCAAGTACAACCCGGCAACCGTGGTCGACCTGGCCACCCTGACCGGGGCCTGCATCATCGCCCTGGGCAAGGAAACCACTGGCCTGTTCAGCAACGACGACGAACTGGCGCAGCGCCTGCTGCAATCCGGCCAGACCACCGGTGACCGGGCGTGGCAGCTGCCCATCTGGGACGCTTACCAGGCGCAGTTGGACAGCAACTTCGCCGACATGCAGAACATCGGCGGACGCCCGGCCGGCTCCATCACCGCGGCGTGCTTCCTGTCGCGCTTCACCAAGCAGTACCGCTGGGCGCACCTGGACATCGCCGGAACGGCCTGGCTGTCCGGCAAGGAGAAAGGCGCCACCGGTCGTCCGGTGCCGCTGCTGGTCGACTACCTGCTGTCCAATGTCGGCTGATCCATCCGGCCGGCCGCAAGGCCGGCACTGGTTCTACCTGCTGCCCCAGGACACCGAATCCGCGCGCCTGCTCTACGCCGCCCGCCTGACGGAGAAAGCGTGGAAGCAGGGCGACCGGATCGGCCTGGTGTGCAACCCGGGCGAACAGCTGGAGGCCGCGGACACCATGCTCTGGCAGTACAGTCCGGAGAGTTTCCTGCCGCACCGGCGCCTGGCGCGCAGCGCGGATCCCTGCCCGGAGCGGGTCGGCTTGATGACGGACCACCCGTCGCCGGATGACTGGGACACGGTGATCGTGCTGGGCAATACCCTGCCAGCCCACGCCGACCGCTTCCAGCGTCTGGCCCTGATCGCCAGTTCCGACGCCGCCACCCTGAACCAGGCCCGCACCCATTTCCGCCAGCTGCGCGAGCTGGGCATCGAAGCCCGCGTGCACGACGCCCGGCGCGCCGCAGGAAGCAACCAGACGGGGCACTAGGCCCCGCGGCTACGCGTCCTCCGGGCACCCTGCCAGGGTTCGCCCGGATGTTCCGCGCCATGTATAATCACGTCCCTCACGTTTAACCAGGCATTAAGCAGATACCTTCATGGAAAAGACCTACCAGCCCGAGAATATTGAGCGTCAGTGGTACCAGAACTGGGAGCAGAAGGGTTACTTCCGTCCGCAGGGCGAAGGCGACTCCTACTGCATCATGATCCCGCCGCCCAATGTCACCGGCAGCCTGCACATGGGCCATGCGTTCCAGCACACCATCATGGACACCCTGACCCGGTTCCGCCGCATGCAGGGCCGCAACACGCTCTGGCAGGTAGGCTCCGACCACGCGGGCATCGCCACGCAGATGGTGGTCGAGCGCAAACTGGCCGTGGAAGAGGACAAGAACCGCCACGACCTGGGCCGCGACGAGTTCATCAAGCGTATCTGGGACTGGAAAGAGGAATCCGGCGGGACCATCACCCGCCAGATGCGCCGCCTGGGTAACTCGGTGGACTGGGATCACGAGCGCTTCACCATGGACGACGGCTTCTACAAGGCGGTCCAGGAAGTCTTTATCCGCCTGTACGACGAGGGCCTGATCTACCGCGGCAAGCGCCTGGTCAACTGGGACCCGAAACTGCACACCGCCATCTCCGACCTGGAGGTGGAGAACAAGGAAGAGAAGGGCCACTTCTGGCACCTGCGCTACCCGCTGGCCCACGGTGAGACAACCCGCGACGGTAAGGACCACCTGGTGGTCGCCACCACCCGCCCGGAAACCCTGCTGGGCGACACCGCGGTCGCCGTGCATCCGTCCGACGAGCGCTACCAGCATCTGATCGGCAAGACCGTCATGCTGCCCCTGGTCAACCGTGAGATCCCCATCATCGCCGACGAGCACGCCGATCCGGAAAAAGGCTCCGGCTGCGTGAAGATCACCCCGGCCCACGATTTCAACGACTACGCCGTCGGCAAGCGCCATGAACTGCCGATGATCAACGTGATGACGCCGGATGCCGATATCCGCGCCGAGGGCGAAGTCTTCAACAGCGACGGCACCGCCAACACCGACATCAGCGGCGCCCTGCCCTCCGCCTACGCCGGCCTGTCCCGCGAGGACGCCCGCAAGCAGATCGTCGCTGACCTGGACACCGACGGCCTGCTGCATCAGGTGGAAGACCACGTGCTGAGCGTGCCGCGCGGCGACCGTTCCGGCCTGATCATCGAGCCGATGCTGACCGACCAATGGTTCGCCGACGCCAAGACCCTGGCCAAGCCGGCCATCGAAGCGGTGGAAGACGGTCGCATTGAGTTCGTGCCCAAAAACTACGAGAACATGTACTTCTCCTGGATGCGCGACATCCAGGACTGGTGCATTTCCCGCCAGCTCTGGTGGGGCCACCGCATCCCGGCCTGGTACGACGCCGAGGGCAACATCTATGTAGGCCGCGACGAAGCGTCTGTGCGCGAGAAATACAGCCTGGCCGCCGACCTCAACCTGGAGCAGGACGCCGACGTCCTCGACACCTGGTTCAGCTCCGCCCTGTGGACCTTCGGTACCCTGGGCTGGCCGGAAGACAGCGAGCGCCTGGCCACGTTCCACCCCACCGACGTGCTGGTCACCGGCTTCGACATCATCTTCTTCTGGGTCGCCCGGATGATCATGATGACCATGCACTTCATGAAGGACGAGAACGGCCAGCCGCAGGTGCCGTTCAAGACCGTTTACGTCACCGGCCTGATCCGCGACGAACAGGGCAACAAGATGTCCAAGTCGAAGGGCAACGTCCTCGACCCGCTGGACATGATGGACGGCATCTCCCTGGAAGACCTGCTGGACAAGCGCACCGGCAACATGATGCAGCCGCAGCTGGCGCAGAAGATCGCCAAGCGCACCAAGAAAGAATTCCCGGAAGGCATCAGCGCCCACGGCACCGACGCGCTGCGCTTCACCCTGGCGTCCCTGGCCACCACCGGCCGCGACATCAACTGGGACATGAAGCGCCTGGAAGGCTACCGCAACTTCTGCAACAAGCTGTGGAACGCCGCCCGCTATGTGCTGATGAACACCGAAGGCGAGGACTGCGGCACCAACGACGAGCCGGTGGAACTGTCCCTGGCGGACCGCTGGATCATC
Organism: Marinobacter sp. JSM 1782161; assembly: GCF_011421605.1. Taxonomy (NCBI): domain Bacteria; kingdom Pseudomonadati; phylum Pseudomonadota; class Gammaproteobacteria; order Pseudomonadales; family Marinobacteraceae; genus Marinobacter; species Marinobacter sp. JSM 1782161. The sequence continues at coordinate 72,520 of NZ_WSSA01000002.1, read as the reverse complement.
AGCGCCCTGCAGACCTGCGAGAAAGAAGTGACCCGCCACCTGGACCAGTACCGCTTCGACCTCGCCGCCTACGCCATCTACGAGTTCATCTGGAACGAGTACTGCGACTGGTACCTGGAGCTGTCCAAGCCGGTACTGACCGACGACAACGCCTCCGCCGAAGCCAAGCGCGGCACCCGCCGCACCCTCGTGCGCGTACTCGAAGCCGTGTTGCGCATGGCGCACCCGATCATTCCTTACATTACCGAGGAAATCTGGCAGCGCGTGGCGCCGCTGGCCGGCAAGTCGGGCGACACCATCATGCTGCAGCCCTACCCGCAGGCCGAAGAGAGCCGGATCGATGCGGATGCCGAAGCGGACATCGAATGGCTCAAAGGCGCCATCGTCGCTGTGCGCAATATCCGTGGCGAGATGAACATCTCACCCGCCAAGCGGATTCCAGTACTGCTGCGCGGCCCGGACGCCGACCACCAGCGCATGGAGAAGAACCGCAGCTTCCTGGTCTCCCTGGCCAAGCTGGAGAACCTGACCTGGCTGGGCGACGAAGAGGCCCCCATGTCCGCCACCCAACTGGTGGGCGAGATGGAAGTGCTGGTGCCCATGGCCGGCCTGATCGACAAGGACGCCGAACTGGCTCGCCTGGACAAAGAGCTGGAACGCATCGGCAAGGACATCAAGCGCCTGGAGGGCAAGCTGGGCAACGAGAGCTTCACCGCCAAGGCCCCGGCCGAAGTGGTGGAGAAAGAGAAAGCCAAGCTGGCCGACGCCGAAAGCAGTCTCACCCGCCTGCAGGACCAGCGCGGCAAGATCGAAGCCATGTAAAACCGCTGGAGCCGGCGCCCGATGACCGAATCGACCGTTTCCCCGATCCTGATCATCGGCGCCGGCGCCATGGGCCGCACCTGGGCGGCCCATCTGCAGCCCACTCGGCCCGTGGTCTTTGCCACCCGCCGCTCGCCGGGCGACACCGTCAGCTATCTGATGACGGACACCGACGGCGTCCAGCGCCACGTCTCCATTCCCCTCTGGGATCACCTGCAGTCGCTCTCGGCCGCCCTGGTCATGACCAAGGCGCCAGACGCCGAGGCCGCGGTTGAGCGGCTTCAGGCCGATCTCCCCGCGCACCTTCCACTGGTTCTCTTCCAGAACGGCATGGGCAGCCAACAGACAATCCGGGACCGTTTCGGGCCCCACCACCCGGTGCTGGCCGCGTCCACCACCGAGGGCGCCTACATCGCACCGGAAGGCCATCTGGTCCACGCCGGTCGCGGCACCACCTGGCTGGGTGGACTGAACGATTCCGGTCGCGCCAGCGTAGATACCGTGCGCCAGTTGCTGACTCCATGCGGCCTGCGCCTGGACGTCGACCCGGATGTTGAGGCGCGACTGTGGCAGAAACTGGCGATCAACGCCGGCATCAACCCGTTTACCGCCCTGCTCGACTGCCCCAACGGTGAGATCCTGGGAACGCCCTACTTCGAGGAAGGCATCGGCGCGGTGTGTCGCGAGGTGAGCGCGTTGATGCAGCACGAGGGGCGCCACGCCAGCCCGACAGCGCTGGAACAGCAGGTGCGGGACGTGGCCCGGCGCACGGCGGCCAACAGCTCGTCAATGCGCCAGGACGTGCGCGCCGGACGAAGCACCGAAATAGACATGATGAACGGGTTCGTCGCCCGGGCTTCGGCCGCCGCCGGGCTGGCCGCTCCGGTCAACGAAGCCCTGGCCGACGCCGTAAAAGCACTCTGACGAGGACAGGATTCATGGGTTACCGACTTTCCAAGATCTATACGAAGACCGGGGACGACGGCTCCACCGGGCTGGCGGACGGCAGCCGCATTGCCAAGAACGCCCAACGGGTGGACGCCATGGGCACCGTCGACGAACTGAACTGCCAGATCGGCGTGCTGATTGAAGAACTGGACGGGGAGGCCGAACTGGCGACGCTGCTGCGCCAGATCCAACACCATCTGTTCGACCTGGGCGGCGAGTTCGCCATACCGGGCAGCCACATGATCGGCGACGGCCACATCGAGTGGCTGGAAAACACGCTGGACGAATGGAATGAAGCCTTACCGCCGCTGAAAAACTTCATCCTGCCCGGCGGTCGGCGCGACGCCGCACACTGTCATCTGGCCCGCGCCATCTGCCGCCGCGGCGAGCGGGTGGTGGTGGCCCTTGGGCACGAAGATTCCATCAACGACGCTTCGCGCCGCTACCTGAACCGGTTGTCGGACCTGCTGTTCGTGTTTGCCCGCATCCTCGCCCGCCGCAATGGCGGCGAGGAGGTACTCTGGTCCCCTTCCCCGGATAAACCCAAAGACTGACCGCTTGGCGCGCCGCCCGGACGGACGGCGGCGCTCACACCCGGAAAGACGCCACCAGCCGGCGCAGCTCGCCGGTCAGGCCTGACATTTCCTGCGCCGCCGACAGCGTTTCCTGCGCATTGCCGGCGGTACGATGGCCCAGGTCGGTGATCTGCTCGACGTTGGTGTTGATGTTCTTAGCCACCGCCGACTGCTCTTCGGACGCCTGGGCGATCTGGTGGCTCATATCCACGATGGTGGAAATCCCCGCCAGAATCTTCTCCAGGGCATCGGTGACTTCCGAGGATTTGGCCACGGTGGCATCGGTCACCTCATGGCTGTTGGTCATGGCGCTCACCGCCTCACGCACACCGCCCTGCAGGCGACCAATCATTTCTTCGATGTCCTCCGTCGAACGGTGCGTGCGCCGGGAAAGGGAGCGCACCTCATCCGCCACCACCGCGAAACCGCGCCCCTGCTCCCCGGCGCGGGCCGCCTCGATGGCGGCGTTCAGGGCCAGCAGGTTGGTTTGCTCGGCAATCGCCTTGATCTCCACCAGCACCTGGCTGATGCTGTCGCTGTCCTGGCTGACGCGGTTGATCACGTCCACGGCCCCACGGATTTCATGAGCCAGCGTATGGATCGTGTCGACGGTTTCGGCGACCACCTGACGACCGGTTTCCGCGTCCTTCTCGGCGTGACCGGCCGAGTCCGACGCGCGCTGGGCGCTTTCCGCCACTTCCTGCACCGTGCCCACCATCTGCTGCATGGCGTCGGAAATCTGGTCGGTTTCCGCCATCTGTCGGGTCACCGCCTCGCTGTTGGCGCTGGCGCTGTCGTTCACCCGGGCCGCCTGGCCATCCACGTCACCGGTGGTGCGGCTGACCGAACGCACCAACTCCGCCATGTGCCGGGTCATGTTATTGAATTCGCCGGTCAGGGCGCCCAGCTCGTCACGGTTATCCAGCTGGATCTGAGCGGTCATGTCACCTGCGGCCACCTGTCGGGCCGCCGCGCCAAACCGGTTGATCGCCGTGCGCACCGACAGGAAGAAACCCAGGTAGAGATAGACCACCACCAGGAGCAGCGCTCCCAGCACCAGGAAGATCGTCAGGCGCTGCCCGGTTTCATCCGCCAGCCGCGCCTCGAGATTGCCGCGCACGATGCTGAACAGAGTATCCTGCAGGGCAAAATGACGCTCGATCTCAGGCGACACCAGGGCATCAAAGTCCTGCCAGGACATTTCCAGCCGGTACGGCGTAATGACGTTCACATCCAGTCCATCGCGCACCGCGACGCTGCTCTGCACCACCGAATCAATCGCGTCGGCATGCTGCTTCAGGACCGGGGACGCGCCAACCGCGACCTGGAATTCCGACTCAATGCGGCTGTTGAGACTCGTAAGCTCGTCGAAAAGACCGTTCATCACATCGGCCAGGGCATAGCCCACGGTGCCCTGATCCAGCGCGTAGATACCGAAGGCGCGCACTCGCCCCTCAAGGCTGGCCGAATCATGGACCGAGTTGGCGGCCAGCTGCAGCAGCATCTGGTTGTCCGGATCGGCATCCCGGGCCAGACCGGACACCTTCAGCGTCGATTCCAGCAGCGCCCGGGTCTTCTGCACGAATTCCTGGTAGTAACCAATCTGGGGATCGATGTTGCTCTGGAAAATGTCTTCCTGTCGGAGCTGCTGCCACGCCTCGCCCACCGCAGCGACCTGCGCATTCCAGGCGCCGTTGTGGTCGAATCCGGGCCGGGACGCCTGCAGCGCCTCGAGGGTCCCGTCAATCCGCTGTGCGGCTTCATCACTCATGGACAGGAACGCGTCATCATTGCGCACCTTGCCAACGGCGCGGTAGTCACGGTAGTCGTACGCGGCACGGACCAGCGCATTAACACGGTCCAGTTGCGTCAATCCTTCCGCCTCTTCACTGATGGCGGCGATGGACTGGTTGAGCTGGCTGACCAGCAGGTAGGACAGGCCGCCAATCGGCAGCAGGAACAGGACACTGATGAGGCCGAACTTATAGATCATCGGCAACCGGTTCATCAGCGCGACGGCAGGATACAGCAGTTGACTCACACGTTCCCCCTCTAACACGCGTGCTGGCCAATCCACAGCCAGGGTTCTTGTTTTTTGTTATGTCACGCTTCTTAACGTGCTGGGTGTCGGCAGCCGCGAGATAGCGTCGTTATGGTTATTATCGGCCGGCGTTCGATAAAGTTGAGTTTTATCGTTTTTCTTCAGGCCATGACAGGCCGGCACCGGTTTTACGTAAACACCCCGCCAATGGCCAGCAATGCCAGGGCACAGATCCACACGAACAGACTGCGGTTCATCAGGTCGCGTACCGCGCGCAGGCTGCGCTCACCGTAGTCCTGCCACTCGTCCGGGTGCGTCCGGGCGAAGCGGTCCGGGTCAAGCGAATAGCTCGACAACGCCCGATTGGCGCTATCGAACAATAGGTCGGCCGCGGCCATACCGGGTGACAGGATGCGCCGTCCGGCACCGCCCATCCAGCCCGCCAGATCACCCGCCACACCGAAGCTGATGCTGAGCAGGCGCGCCGGAATCCAGGCAATCGGGAAAACGAAGCGGGCAAAGGTTTCACGGCCGGCCGGATGTGGCCAGTGATCCCGCAGGGCCACCGCCAGGCGCGCACCGACGGCGCCCGCCGGGCCGGCCAGCACGTACCAGAAAATCACCAGGAAATAACGCTCGAACACCACCGCCACAAATTGGCGCGCCAGCAGTCGATGCAGTTCCCGCGGCTCCGTCGCCAACCCGCGCTCCGGCGCTGGAAGCAGATGATTGACGTGGTGCCAGGCGGCCTGGGCATCCCCACGGCGCCAGGCTTCGCCATAGGCCCCCAGCGGATTACGCCAGCCCGGCACACCCATCATAGCCAGCAGCACGACCAGGTCGAGCAACCAGGTCAGCGGCCACACCGGGCTTCGTTGCAGTGCGATATTCAACACAGCCACCGCGACCACCAGCAGAACCAGCAATGCCAGGCCAAGCCCTGCGCGCGCCTCACGGCCCGCCGCCACCCCGGGGAATCGGGCCAGCGCCCGGCGCAGCCAGCCTTCCGCCCCTTCGCGGGGAGAGCTGTCGAGAAACCGCCGCATCACATAGGCCACCAGCAGAATGACAAACCCCATCAGCAGGAGTCTCCGGCCGGAGGGACCGCATCCGCCAGGCACAGCCGGAAATGCGACCAGTCGAACGCCGGCCCCGGGTCCGTCTTGCGACCGGGCGCGATGTCGCAGTGGCCCGTCATGCGCTCAGGGGTCACCGCCGGCCAGCGCGTCCGGATCGCCTGGGCAAGAGCCGCCAGCGTCCGGTATTGTCCGGCTTCGTAGGGCAAGTCATCGGTGCCTTCCAGCTCGATGCCGATACTGAAGTCGTTACATTCGTCTTCGCCGATAAAACTCGAGCGCCCGGCGTGCCAGGCCCGATCCTGAAAGGACACGAACTGCACGCAGGTGCCGTCACGGCGCACCAGAGCGTGGGCCGATACACGCAGGTCGCGGATTTCCTGGAAATAAGGATGCTCCGCCGCGTCCAGCTGGTTGCAGAAAAAGCGCTCGATGGCGTCTCCACCAAACCGGCCCGGCGGCAGGCTGATGTTATGGACCACCAGAAGCGAGATGGGGCGCTCGGGAGGACGGGGCCCGAAGTTGGGCGACGGGCAGTGTTCAACGTCGACGAGCCAGCCGGCATCGTCAATCTGGAAGGTTTGGTTACGGGACCGGGCAGTCAAAATGCATCCATCGCTTGTTCAGGAGGAAACCGAAATCCGGTCCGCCATTCTACGTCGATTCATGCACAAAGCAACGAAGTGCCGCCCACCGGGCAAAGGCGGCTACCCGGAACACCGTCAGTCCCGGCGGTTATGGCGCAGGTTGTCGATGATCGATTCCAGCGCCCGGTCGAAGATCAGGCCATCATCGAGCATGCTGACTTCCCCCGTGGAAAGCGCCTGGGCCACATCTTCCAGGGTGTATTCCTTGACCTTCGCACCATTGCGGTTAACGAAAATGAACTTGCCGGTCGCCTTGATCACCGCGGCCAGCTTACAGCGGCTCTTCTGGCCGTCGTTGAGCAACTCCACCCAGGAACCCACCCGCAGCTTCTGAGCCATGTCCTGCCAGCGCGGATCAACATCGGCATGCTCGGTCCCGACTGTTTCTTCCGCTGCCGGAGCAACCGGCGCCCGAGGCGCCTCCGGGGTATTCGCGGCCTCGGCAACCGGTGCCGGCTCCGTCGGCTCGCTGACCTGAGGCGCCTGGAACTCGGCGACAGCCTCAGCCACTGACGCATCAACCGGCGGTTCCGGCGTGTCGACCGGAGCCGCTACCGGAGACTGCAACGCCAGCTGCTGCAGGATATCCACATGGGCCAGCTCCAGATCCCGAATCAGGGCATCGCTGGCGAACGGGTCCCAGGAAATGGAATGCAGGGATTTGCGCAGGTTGTCCACGATGGACGGGATGCGACGCAGCAGTTGGGCGCGGGTTTCATCGGTCACCGGAGCAGGATCAACACTCCACACCAGTTCCCGGGCCAGCTCGACCGAATGGGTCCAGGCATCGCTGCCCTCACCTTCGCGCAAGTAGAGGAACTGCAACACTTTCATCCAGGGCTCGCCCAGGATGGTATGAACCACTTCAGGAAGCTGGCGACCGGACTGCAGCGGCTCCAGCACCAGGCGGGCCGCCTCACGGGCGCGCTCCTGCCGGGCGCGGCCTTCTTCGGCGTCACGCAGCCGCTGCTCGACCAGCTCTCGGCGGCGCCGGTCAAGGTCCATGAAGTGACTGAATTCCGCCAGCAGCTCGGAGAACAGTTCGACATTGTCGGTAAAGTCACCGACTAGACGATCCACCACCGCCTCGATCTTTTCGCGCAGCGGATCACGCTGACCGGCCGCTTTCTCGGTCCAGCCGATGCCCGCCATGGCCAGCTCGTTGAGCAGCTTACGCGCCGGGTGGCCGCCCCGGTTGAAGAAGCTCCGGTCCAGCAGTGCCACCTTGAGGATCGGGATCTGCAGGCGCCCGATCACCATCTTCATGGCCTGCGGCAGTTGCCGGTCTTCGAGGATGAAATCGAACAGCATGGTCACCAGGTTGACCACATCGGCGTCCACCTGGTTCAACGACGCCATGGCCTGTCCCTTGCGGGCGAGCATCGTTTCCACCTGCCGGGTCAGATTGCCTCCGCCGGTGGTTTCCTCCTGGCCGTGCTCCGCATCGTAGACGTCATACCGGCTCTGGAGCTGCGCCAGTTGGCGCATCAGCTCCGTCGTCGTCATATCCGAGCCCGCACCGGCGCTACTGTCAGCCTGGGCACTGCCCTGCTGGGTGTGCAGCAGGGCCGACAGCTCGGAAAACGTCGCCTGATGGTCGCCCTCGACGGGAGGAAAACCATCCGGCCGGGTGGAGGGCTCTTCGGCGTCGGTCTGTTGCGGAGCCGACGCCGAGGCCTTGGGCGCCGGTCGTTTCTTCATCGGTGCGCCCACCGGCGGGCGCTTCATGTCCGGCAACACGCCCTGCTTGATCAGCAGCTCGTTGGCATCGCGGTAAAGACTGTCGAGCCGATGAATAAACAGCTTGTCGAACAGCTTGAGCACCACCAGCTTGGCGCGGATATCGATATCGAGATCGTTGCAGGCTTCCTGCAGACCGCTGCAGATCACTTCCGGACTGAGCGGCATATGCCGGTCTTCAAGCTTTGCCGCGGGGACCAAGTGCTGGAAACGGTGTACCAGCATGCGGATCAGCTCCTGGTGCCGGTTACGCAGCTTGTTGATCAGGTTGTCGATGGCCACTTGCTGCTCGTGATCACCGTGATCGACCAGACTGAGAGCCTCCTGATCAATTTCCGTGAGGCCGGAGGAGCGGGGGCGCGGATCGAACGAGCCCATTTCATTGAAAGCCCGGGCCACCCACTGCTGGATTGACAGGGACATCGCCTTGCGGCGCAGGCGCAGTTCGCGCATGGCATCGAAGTAGGCGGATTGATCCTGATTGGAACCGGCCTTGTCGGCCAGGTCGAACAGGGCATCGTCGGCACTGTCGAAGAATTCCGAGAGCTGCGTGCGCAGGGACTGCCCGGAATAGTCACGCAGCCGGATCAGCGATGCAGGCAACGAGAACGAACGTTCTCCGGATGCCTTGCGCAGATCCACAACGCGATTGTCACTGACCATGACGACTGCCTCCGAGCACCTGGCTGTATGCCATCGTCCTGGCTGACGATTGCAAACGGCCCATTTCACATGAGTTTACATCCACTCTGGCATCATAGGCGGAAACCGCGTCATCTTGTGTCAGGTTTTGTCACCAATTGTGACGACCCAAACCACGTCACACTTTCAAACGATTCTGCCGCCGTTTCAATCAGTTGTAATCGCAACTCATTAACGTCGCGATCGCAGGTTGACGCTTTCGGTCACCCGGCCTCACGTTTGCGCCAACACGGGGCCGGCGGCGAAAATCAACCTTGGCGCGGTCCGGCCGAGCCATTAAACTCCGCTTTTCCGGACGCCCGGCCCAGGCCGGCCCCGAGAACCGCAGCCTATAACCGGAGCCCGAGCCCATGACCATCCCTGATCCCGCCCAGCTCAATTCCGCCCGAGCCCAGGCCGTTGCCCTGAGCCTGCAGGAAGATATCGGCAGCGGCGATATCACGGCCCGCCTGATTCCCGCGGATGTGACGGCGTCGGCCCGGGTCATTACTCGCGAGGAAGCCGTGATCGCCGGGCGTGAGTGGGTCGAGGAAGTGTTCCGCCAGGTGGATCCAACGGTCACGCTGACCTGGGCCTGCCAGGACGGTGACCGGGTAACGGCAGACGACACCCTGTTTACCGCCGAGGGGAATGCCCGCAGCCTGCTGACGGCAGAACGCTGCGCCCTGAACTGGCTGCAATCGCTGTCCGGCGTGGCCACCCGCTGCCGCCATTACGCCGACCGGGTTGCCCACACCTCCGTGCGCCTGCTCGACACTCGCAAAACCCTGCCCGGCCTGCGCCTTGCGCAGAAGTACGCGGTCACCTGCGGCGGCTGCCACAATCATCGCATCGGACTCTACGACGCCTTCCTGATCAAGGAGAACCACATCGCCGCCTGCGGCTCCATCGCCAATGCCGTCGCAGAGGCCCACCGGATCGCCCCGGGTCGCCCGGTGGAAGTGGAAACCGAGAACCTGGACGAATTCCGCCAGGCCCTTGATGCCCGCGCCGACATCGTCATGCTCGATGAGTTCTCCCTCGACGACATGCGCACTGCCGTGGCCGAAAACAACGGCCGGGCACGCATCGAAGCCTCCGGCGGCATCACTGAAACCACCCTCGTCCCCATCGCCGAAACCGGTGTCGACTACATTTCACTGGGCACATTGACCAAAGATTTGAAGGCCGTCGATCTTTCCTTGCGCCTGAACATGTAGCATGCTTGTGACACATCGCGTCCCGCTACTCCGGGCTTACAGTCGGTAACCGTAAGCGTGTATCAACCCATGCAATTCGGAGTAAGCTTGGAGACGTGTGAGTAAATTGTAAAACCGTATGAAATGTAATGGACGCCGGGCAGCCAGGGAATGGACGGCCTGCTTTCGCACCGCCCCACGGCCCCAGCTTGCCTGGACCCGTTACTTACCAGGGAAGGGTTTCAATTGAACGCACCAGCTCGTTTGGCCGAGTCCGCCCGGACCCTGCTGGCTAACTTGCTGATTGCAGCGGCCGTCGTCGCGCTTGCTGTCGTCTGCATTCAACTGCCGTCGGGCGTCACGCCAGTGCCCGCGATCTGGCTGCCGTCCGGTTTTGCCCTGGCCCTGCTCGTCCTGCGATTCCGGAGTTCAGCGCTCCCGGTCTTCGTTGGCCTGATCGTGTCCGCCCTGGCGACCGGTTACCTGACCGGGGCCACCAATAACGACACCATCAACACGCTGGCGGCCAACCTGCTTTCCTATTGCCTTGCGCCGGGGCTGGCGTACTGGGTGTTCTGGAAGATGTCCCGCAGCCACAACCCGCTGTCGGACTACATTGGCTTCCTCTGGCTGCTCGGCGCCATCACCCTGGGGTCTGTCGCCGCAGCCCTGCCGGTGACCTATCTGGCGTCGCTCAACGCCACTCCGGACAGCCCGCCGCTGAACGAAGTCCTGCTGTTCGCCTGGTTTGCCCACAGCCTGGGCTGTCTGACCGTGACACCGCTGCTGCTAAGCCTGGTGCGAGAGCCATTGGTTGCACGTCTGTTCCAACGCCCCCTGGAATGGCTGCTGTGGCTGGCCGGCCTGCTCTTCATCCTCGGGCTCACCCTGCACAACGCCCTGCAGGCACTGACCCTGCTGCTGCCGCTGATGACCTGGTCGGCGACGCGCTTTTCCCTGGGCGGCAGCATGCTGGCCATTACCCTGGCCACCTTTGCGGCGCTGGCCAGCGTTTTCCTGCTGGGCAGCGCCGATATGCCCCGCGGCATGGAAGTCCTGCTGGGGGAAACCCTGATCCTGGCCATCGCCGGTACCACCTGCTACCTGCGGGTCCTGCTGGCCGACCGCGAGCGCGTGGAGAACAGCCTCGAATCCACGGTCGAGGAGCGCACCCGCGAGCTCCAGCTCACCAACTTCGAACTCAAGGACGAGATCTTCATTCGCGAACAGGCGGAGAAATCCTTCCGACGCTCGTCCCGGCATTTCCGGGCCCTGTTCGAGAACACCAGCAACCCGATCATCGTGGTGGACCAGGACAACCTTATCCGCCAGTGGAACAGCGCCGCCGAGTCGCTGTTCGGCTACAGCCGTGACGAAGCCCTGGACCGCAACCTGCTTGACACGTTTATCCCGCCGGAACAGCGTGACGAGCTGGCCTGGAAGATGACCAAGGTCCTGCACACAGGCCTGGACCGCGATCAGATCGAAACCCAGGTCAACAGCTTCGACGGCACCAGCCACACGCTGCTATGGAACCTAAACCGCCTGCACGAAGAAGATGAAGAAGCGCCGGCGCACATCATCCTGATTGGCCAGGACATCTCCGAGATCCGCGAAACCCAGAACCAGCTTCACTACCTGGCGCATTACGACGTCCTGACGGACACGGCCAACCGGCGCCTGTTCGAGGACCGCTGCCGGCAGGCCATCACCAGCGCACTGCGCCACGGCCATTACTGCGCCCTGATCGCGCTGGATGTGGATCACTTCAAACGCATCAACGACACCCTGGGCCACGACGCCGGCGACGAGCTGCTGCAGGAACTGGCCCGCCGCCTGCAACGCAACGTGCGCCAGGAAGACACCATCGCCCGGTTGGGGGGCGACGAGTTCGCCATCCTGCTGAATCAGGTCAACGGCGCCGAAGGGTGCGAAAAAGTGGCCCGCAGCATCCTGTCGGCGATCACAGAGCCCGTTCGCGTACCGAGTGGCGAACTGGTCATCACCTCCAGCATTGGCATCACCCTGGCGCCGGTCGACGGCAAGACCTACGACGACCTGCTCAAGAACGCCGATATGGCGATGTACCGCGCCAAGAAGGCCGGCCGCAACAACATCCAGTTCTTCAGCCAGGACATGAACGAGGAAATGCAGCGCCAGATGGATCTGGAGCGGGAATTACGCGAGGCGATCCGCGTTGGCCAACTGGACCTCTACTACCAGCCCATCATCAACGTCCGCGACGGGCGCGTGGTGGCGCTGGAAGCCCTGCTGCGCTGGAATCATCCAACCCGCGGCCTGCTGACGCCACAGGATTTCCTCGATGTCGCCGAGCAGACCGGACAGCTCCAGCAACTGGGCGAGTGGGTCTGTCACAACGCCTGCCTGCAATCCCGGGCCATCCAGGAGATGAGCCCAACGCCGGTCACGGTCAACATCAATCTGTCGTCGCGTCAGTACAATCACCCGCAACTGGCGTCCCGGCTGCATCGCATCATCCAGGACACACACCTGGACCCGAGCCTGCTGGCCCTGGAAATCGACGAGCGAGCTCTCAGTGATCGACTTGAGGAAACCGCAAAAACGCTGGATCGGCTGCGCACGCTCGGCATCGGCCTGGTGCTGGATCGCTTCGGTAGCGGTCTGTCGTCACTGAAACTGCTGCGGGATCTGCCATTCGACCAGGTCAAGATCGATCCGGATCTGTTGCAACAGGCCCCGATCGAGGAAAACACGGCAGCCATCGTACACACCCTGATCAACCTGGCGCGCCAGCTTTCCCTGAAGGTGGCGGCCTCCGGTGTGGAAACGGCGGAAGAAGACGCGTTCCTGCGCGGCGCCGGCTGCCACCTTTTGCAGGGACATCGACTGTGTCCGCCCCTACCCAGTTCCGGCCTGGGCGAGCTGTTCAGGGATGTGCGCAAGGGACGCCGCCTGCTGCCGGAGGATCATTACTCCATCAGCATGCCGGAAGACGGCCGACAGAAAGGCAGCGACGGCTAATTCCCCTGTCGGAGAGATGGGAAGGGGTCAGCGCTGGCCGGACAGGATCGAGTCAATCCGCGCCAGTTCGTTGATCAGGACACGGCCGGACACGCTCTCTTTGCGGAAAAATTCCTCCGCCATCGGCGCAATACCCGATACCGCCGGCAGGTCCCTGTCCGCCTCAATGAGATCCTTCATGCGCGGCAGGAAAATGAACTGCAGCCACTGGGGAAAGGTCAGGGTGTCGACGCAGAAAGGCTGGGCGCTTTGCAGCGCTTCCGGGGATGGCGGCTGGTACTCCCAGTACTCCAGCCGGCGCAGTTCCACTTCGATGGTGAGCAGGCCGTCCGCGACGTGCGCGGCGGCGGTTTCAGCTTGCTTGGTCAATGCGTTACTCCGCCCCGTCAAAGGGGTTCAACGTCCACCTTCTCGCCATTGAGCAGGCGGTAAAGATCCTGGTACTGACGCGTCAGGTTGTGCCTGGGCGCATAATGCACCAGCGGCTGTCGCGCCTGGTGGGATTCTCTCATTTTAACGGACGCCGATAAACGCACCCCGAGGATGGGCAAGCCTTCCTCCACCAGCTCCTGCACCAGGCGCCTGGGCAGTGAGGCGCGGGGCTGGAACTGGTTGGCAATGATGCCTTCGACGATCAGGTCGGGGTTGTGATCTTCCTGCAGATCCTGGATTTCGCCGAGGATGTTGTACAGCGCTTGCCGGGAGAAATCATCGCAGTCAAAGGGAATCAGGCAACGCTGGGCGGCGATCAGCGCCGAGCGGGTGTAGAAATCCAGCGCCGGCGCCGTGTCGACGTAGATTTCGTCGAAATTCTCGCCCAGCTTCTTCAGGGCCTCCCGCAGCTTGTAGATCTTGTGTTTGGCTTCGAGTTTGCGCTCCAGGTAATCCAGCTCGGGGCTGGAGGGCATCACGAAGAGATTGGAAAAACCGGTGGCGTGGACAAACTCATCGGGCCGGCGATTAAAGACCGAAAAGGAAACCGTCTGTTCAAGCAGATCGGCCACCGTGTCCTTGAGGTCCGCCGCCGGCTTGCCGAGCAAATACTGGGTCGAGTTGCCCTGGGGATCCAGATCCACCACCAGGGTACGCTTTCCTTCGGCGGCGCTGATCGCCGCCAGGTTACAGGTAATACTGGATTTCCCGACACCACCTTTCTGGTTGAATACGACGCGTCTCATGATGCCCTTCCCTTTTGTTGTGCGCGCCGGCGGTTCACGGTGCCGGCGCGGTTGACGTGCAAAAGGACGTGCGCGCTACCACCCCATGACGGCTTTCACGAACGGAATGGTCAGGCGGCGCTGTTCCCGCAGCGAACGCTCGTCCAGGCGCTCGAGGATCGACAGCAACTCTCCGGTATGTCGCGATGCGCGACGCAGGATAAAACGGCTGACATCGTCGGGCAGCACCAGGCCCCGACGTTCGGCCCGGGTACCGAGGATCAGCAGGCGATCCTCGTCGCGCGGCAGTCCCAACTGCAGCACCACGCCATGCTGCAAGCGGGATGCCAGATCCTTGAGATCCACCTTGAGCTGCCCAGGCGGCGATCCGGCCGCAATGATCAACTGATGGCCGTTGTCCAGCATGCGGTTGAACAGGTGGAACAGCGCCTCTTCCCAGTGCGGATCGCCCAGCACGGCCTCAATATCGTCCAGGCAGACCCGGGCAAAGGCCTCCATGCCCTGCAGCGCCCGCGGACCGATCGGCATCAGCTCTTTCAGGTTAAGGCACAGCGCCTTGAGCCCAAGATCCTCGGCGTGGTGGCAGACTGCCTGCAACAGGTGGCTCTTTCCAGTGCCACTGTCACCGCAGACGACGATCACCGGTAGATTGGCGTCTTCTGACAAGGCCTGGAGTTTACGGGCCGGCAAGGCATTGCGCTGCCCCAGGTAGTTCGCGAATGTGGCGTCGTCGCGCAGACGGACACCGAGTGTCAATTGTGAACCGTCTAGTGAGTTGCCTGCCATGCCCGACGCGCCCAAACCAGAGTGTAATGAAGGCCGCTGATGACCGCGGTGGCGGTAACCAGCCAAATGCCGCATGGCAGTGCCCAGGCCGGCATTGGCAGGCCGGCCTGGTAAACGACAATCGCCAGCACCACCGCAATCTGGACCAGCGTATTGAGCTTGCCCAGGAGACTTGGTGCCATCTCGAAGCGACCGATGAAATAGTGAAAGGCCAGCGCTCCGCCAACGATCAGGAGATCCCGCCCCAGCACCAGCACGAAAAGCCACACCGGCAGGATGCCAGTCAGCGTAAGAATCAGGTAAGCGGTTATCAACAGTCCCTTGTCCGCCAGTGGATCCGCGATGGCCCCCACGCGCGATTTCCAGTCGAACTGACGCGCCAGGAAGCCATCAAAGCCATCGGACAACGCCGCCACCACGAATACCAGCAGCGCCGTCCTGTACTCTTCATGATACAGGGCAATCGCAAACGGGACTATCAGCAGCAACCGGAGAAACGTCAGCGCGTTGGGAATCCAGCGCCAGCGGTTGATCTCCCTCACCTGGGTGCCCACCTGCTCATTCAGCCGCTGCCTGCGCCGCCCCATCGCCGACCCAGCGATAGTGCAGCACGGGGTACAGGGACTCGAAGTCCTGGTCCGAACCGGCATCCGCGCTCTCTGCATCGGATGCCGCTGGCCGGTAGTTCAGGCCGACGTCAGCGCCCTGGTCACCGGCGGGCTGATCGCCCTCTTGCGGTGCCGCCTCGGTGGACGCGGTCGGATTTTCAGCGGCTTCCGGCTGCTGCCCTGCATCCGGCGCCTGACCGACTGTCGAGGCAGACGTGTCGGCTGCGGATTGGGAGGGCTGCGACGCCACCCCTACCGCCTCGACCTCACCGGCCACAGGTTCGAAGCGCTTATCCAGCGCGATGTATTCCTTCAGGACCGAAAGCTCACCGGAAAACGCCACTCGCATGGTGGTTTCATCAACGCTGGCCTGCACGGGGCCGGCGGAGACCACCGGTGTCATCCGCTGCAGGGAGGACATGACCGCCCCGTAGTCCTCAACGGTGGCTATGTCGTCAATCACCAGATCCACGCGCTGCGACTCGGAAACCTGCCCGGCATCCACCGAATAACGGTCTGCCAGCAGGTCCGACCAGGCGTCGACCACCGCCACGGCGACCGCTTCCGACGATGGCTCACCGCGAATCTCGCCAGTCTCGGAGAAAGCAGGGCCTTCCAGCAACCAGCGGGCCTCCCAGGACGAGCCGCGCCGGCTGATGTTCACCACCGTCATCAGGTTGTGGGAATAGCCGCTGGCTTCGGCGCGCAGGCTATCCATGAACTGGCCGCGTATTTCCGATACCAGATCCCGGTTGTTCCGCACGTCTGACGACGGCAACACCATCGGCAGGCCACGTTTAACCGCCGCCTCGCTGAACGCCCGGGCCCAGCGTCCGCGCTCGTTGAGCCCGTCGTCGTCGCGGGTCAGCACCCAGCGGTCGCGTCCGGAATCCACCGCGATCCAGCTCAGGGTCAGGGGGCGGTTGGCACCCCATACCGGCACCTGCAGATCGGCCAGGGCCCGGTTGACGCCCACCGAACCGAAGGTCATCAATAACTCGTCGCTGCCGTCAGGCGACCGCTGGAACTGGTAGGACTGCAGCAGGGATTCGGCCTCGTCGAGCAGCGGGGCAACCTCCTTGCTGTCAACGATCTCCCGATTCCCCGACACCCGCATCAGCACCTGACGCAACCCTTCCCGGTACGCCGCCTGCTGGGCGGATGCGGATGTGTTGGCCACCGGCACCTGCGCGCGGTAGAGCCCATCGACCGTGACCGCTCCGGCGACCAGCGGAATCAGGGCCAGGAGACAGGAAAACGCCATCCGGATCGACAACTTGGCTACAGACTTCATTCAACACCCTGCTGTTCGCTTGAATGGCGCATAGGATACACCATGGCCCCGGCACTGAGTAGCGAGCGGGGGCCACGCTATCTCACCATTTCGTAACGCATTGCACGCGTCTGCCGAACATCGCGGCCACTTTCGGCAAACACGACCAACAAGCATTTGGACGCCACTTCGCCACCTGCTAAAATTGCCGCCCTTTTTCCTGATCAGAGCAACGGACATCATGAGCGACCAGAAAACCGGACTCACCTATCGTGACGCGGGTGTGGACATCGATGCCGGCAACGCCCTTGTCGAGCGTATCAAGAACACAGCGGTGCGGACCCGCCGCCCGGAAGTGCTCGGCGGCCTGGGTGGGTTTGGCGCCATGATGGCACTGCCCTCCGGCTACAAGGAACCGATCCTTGTCTCCGGCACCGACGGCGTTGGCACCAAACTGCGCCTGGCCATGCAATTGGGCCAGCACGACACCATCGGCATCGACCTGGTCGCCATGTGCGTCAACGATCTGGTGGTCGGCGGCGCCGAGCCCCTGATGTTCCTGGACTACTACGCCACCGGCAAACTGAACGTCGACGTGGCCGCTGACGTGGTGGACGGCATCGGCCGCGGCTGCGAGCTGGCCGGCTGCGCGCTGGTGGGCGGCGAGACGGCGGAAATGCCCGGCATGTACGAAGGCGACGACTACGACCTGGCCGGCTTCTGCGTCGGCGTGGTCGAGCGCAGCGAGATCATCGACGGCTTCAATGTCCGGTCCGGCGACGCCCTGATCGCACTGGGCTCCTCGGGCCCCCACTCCAACGGCTACTCGCTGATCCGCAAGATACTGGAAGTCAGCCAGGCCGACCTGGACACCCCCATCGGCGACACCACGCTCGCCCAGGCGCTGATGGAGCCGACGCGGATCTACGTCAAGAACCTGCTCAAGCTTCTGAAAACCGTCGACGTGCGCGCCATGGCGCACATTACCGGCGGCGGCCTTCCGGAGAACATTCCCCGCGTGCTGCCGGACGGCGCCACCGCCGTCGTCGACACCGAGAGCTGGACTCTGCCCCCGGTGTTCGAATGGCTCAAGCAGGCCGGCGGCGTCGAGGCCAACGAGATGTACCGGACCTTCAACTGCGGCATCGGCATGGTGATCTGCGTTCCCGCCGATCAGGCCCAGGACGCCCTGGACACCCTCGCCGGGCTGGGCGAAAACGCCTGGCGCCTGGGTCACATCGAACAGGCCGCCAAAGACGCCGTCGACGCCGATCGCGTCGTCTATCGTCCGGGTGCCGCGCGCGTATGACCTCGCAAGCCACACCGTCGAGCAGTGATGACGCCCTGGAAGCACGCATCGTCGTGCTCATCTCGGGCGCCGGCAGCAACCTGCAGGCACTGATCGAAGCCACCGCCTCCAGCGATTTTCCCGGCCGCATCGTCGCGGTCGGCTCCAATCGCCCCGAGGCCACCGGCCTGGAGCGCGCCGACCAGGCCGGCATCGAGACCTTCGTGCTGGACCACACCGGCTACAGCGACCGCCAGAGCTTCGACGTGGACCTGCTGCGCAAGCTGGAAGGATACAACCCGGACCTGGTGATCCTGGCCGGGTTCATGCGCATCCTGACGCCGGACTTCGTCCGCTATTTCCGCGGCAAACTGATCAACGTGCATCCGTCGCTGCTGCCCAGATACCAGGGCCTGAAAACCCACCAGCGGGCGCTGGATGCCGGCGACTCGGTGCACGGCGCCTCGATCCACTTCGTCACCGAGGAACTGGACGGCGGCCCCGTGATCGCCCAGGCGGAAGTACCCGTCCTGGAAAACGACACCGCAGACACGCTGGGCGCGCGCGTCCAGGCCCGGGAGCACGTACTCTACCCGATCATTGCGCGCTGGTTCTGCGAAGGCCGGATTGCGCTGGGCAACGACGAGGTGCTGTTCGACGGCAGCCCGATGCCGGCCATCCTGACGTTGCCGGCCGACGTCTACCAGTAAGCCTCCCCATTTCCTCCCTGTAAGTTGCGGGGCGAGCCCGCATGCTCTAGCGTTGAGAGTGTCCGCATCAGGCGAGCCCGGCTCGCCCGATGTTCCAGTGCCGTCACAAGGAAGACGCCGGATGATGAACGCTCCTCCGCCCCTGGCTACCTTTTTTTCCTGGGCACTCCTGGTCCTCATTGCCAGCCTCCCCAGGCTGGCCGCCGCTGAAAGCGAAGAGGAGGCCCTGCTGCCCTACGAGGCGTCCTACCGGGCCACCCTGGAAAAGGGCATCCCCTTCAACGGATCCGCCACCCGCAGCCTCGCCCTCCAGGACGACGGGAGCTGGCTGTACACCTTCAAGGTGGAATCCTTCATTGCCGACATCACCGAAACATCACGCCTCAACTGGATCGAAGGACAGGCCAAACCGTCTACCTACCGTTACGCCCTGGAAGGCATGATGATTCGCGACCGGACCCGCTCCATCAACCTCAACTGGGCGGACCAGCGCGCAACCGGCCACTATGAGGACCGCGACATCGACCTGAGCGTACCGGCCACGGCCCAGGATCCCCTGAGCTACCAGCTGCAACTCCAACAGGATATCCGGCTGGGCAAACAGACGATGCATTACCAGGTGATCGACAAGAACCGGATCGAGGAAGACACCTTCGCGGTGCTCGGAGAGGAAACGCTGAACGGCGAATTCGGGTCGGTCAATGCCATCAAGGTGGAGAAAGTCCGGGACGAGGAGGCCAAGCGCACGACCCTGATGTGGTTTGCCCCGGAGTGGGATTACCTGCTGGTGCGCCTGCTACAGATCGAGAAAGACGGAACCCGCTACGAGATCCACCTGGAATCGGCCCGCGTCAACGGCGAGCCGATCCAGCTTCCGCCCAAATCGTGAGCACCTCGTCGGCGATCGCCCGCAGGCCCTCGGCGACGCGCTCATCGTCCTGGGAATAGGTCACCCGCAGGCATTCGTGGCGGTGACGCCAGTCGTCCTCGGGCAGACCGGGGAAGAAATAGTGGCCGGATACCACCAAGACGCCGCGCCGCTTGAGGCGCTCGTATAGCGCCAGACTGGACACCGGCAGATCCGGGAACCACAGCCACAGGAACATCGCCCCTTCCGGCTTATGCACCGCCCACGGGCAACGCTCGCCCAGGGCATCCTCCAGCACCGCCACCGCCTTGCGCATCTTGCGCTGGTAGAATGGGCAGACCACGTCGCGGCTCAGGGACAGGATCTCGCCGCTGCGCACCAGCGGCTCCGCCAGCATGGCACCGAAGCTGCCGGTGGCCAGGTTCATGATGGCGTTGATGCCCGACAACGCCTTGATCACCGGCTCGGCGGCAATCACGATGCCGGTCCGCGCCGCGGGCAACCCCAGCTTGGACAGGCTCAGGCAGAGAATGATGTTGTCGTTCCAGCGCGGCGTAGCGTCCACGAACAGCAGGCTGGGGAAAGGCGTACCGTACGCGCCGTCGACGATCAGGGGCACGTCACGCTCCGCGGCAATCGCTTCCAGCCGCGCCATTTCCTCGTCGGTAACCACGTTGCCGGTGGGATTGGTCGGCCGCGAGACACAGATCGCGCCGGTCTCTTCCGTCACCTCCAGGGCGTCGAAATCAACCCGGTACTTGAACTCGTGCGGGCCGGTGTGGGTGATTTCCGGCTTGACGGCGTGGAACAGGTCCTTGCCCAGCCCGGCGTCGGCGTAGCCGATGTACTCCGGCGCCAACGGCAGCAGGATATGACGCTGGCGCCCCTCTCCATCGTCGCCGCCAAACATGTTGAACAGCATGAAGAACGCCGCCTGGCTGCCGTTGGTCAACGCGATGTTGGCCGGGGTCAGGTCCCAGTCGTATTCGCGGTTGAGCAGCTCGACCAGCGCCGCAATGAACTGCTTCTCCCCCTGGGGCGGATCGTAGATGCCCACCAGCCGGCGAAACGCGTCCTCGTCATCGACGATGTCGCCGAGAACCTGCCGCAGCCGAGCCTGCACTTCCGGCACCTGACCGGGATTGCCGCCACCCATCATGATCATGTCGTCGCCGGACGCCAGGGCGTTACCCAGATCATCCATGAGCGACGTAATGCCGGCCTCGGCGGTGAACTTGCGGCCAAAGGCGGAGAGTTTCATGGCGTATCCTATGTGTCTTGCGGGCTATTCGTCTTCGAGAGCGATGCCCAGATTGCTGACGCCGTCATTGGCCGCTTCGGTGCGTATCGAACGCAGGAACTCGGCCGTGGGCACACGCTGCTTCTTGAGAGAGTGCACCAGATCCCGCTGGAACACCTTGTCGACCTTCATTAACTCGTGACGGTCAAGCAGGCGCACCAGGGCGTCTTCATCGAGATCTTCGCCTTCGGACATCTCGATAAACTGGGCCACCGTAGCAGTCGCCCACTGGGAGGCATCCAGGGCCCGCGGGCGGGTCGAGTTGAGGCGATTGAGCAGCGCCTGCTCCAGCAGTTTGCAGAAATCGTCGGCGGGATAAACGCCGTACATGTCGTAGCCGTCCGGGTTCGGCGCCAGGCTTTCCAGTCGAGCCAGCGCCTGGGTGACCCGGGCGTCGCCCGCTTTTTCTTCGACCATGCCCCAGGCTTCGTCCAGCAAGAGGCGCATTTTTGCCCCCTTCTTGGCGCCGATGGCCTCATCGAACAGGACGTAGTTGGGGAAAGCGCGCTCGGCGAGGGCGAGTATGAAAATGCACTCCCGCCAGCCGCGCATCTGCTCCAGGGCCTTGATGAACTGATTGGCGTTCACGGGAGTGTCTCCATTCCGGTCGGAGTTTCAGCGTTGCCGTCGATCAGGTGCGCGGCAGGGTCACGCCCCGCTGCCCCTGATACTTGCCGCCGCGATCGCGATAGCTGGTCTCACAGACCTCGTCGGATTCGAAGAACAGCATCTGGGCCACACCTTCGTTGGCGTAGATCTTCGCCGGCAGATTGGTGGTGTTGGAGAATTCCAGCGTGACCTGACCTTCCCATTCCGGTTCGAGCGGCGTGACGTTGACGATGATGCCGCAGCGGGCATAGGTCGACTTGCCGAGGCACACCGTCAGCACATTGCGCGGAATGCGGAAATATTCGACCGTTCGGGCCAGGGCAAAGGAGTTCGGCGGAATGATGCAGACGTCGCTGGACACGTTGACGAAGCTGTCGTCGTCGAAGTTCTTCGGATCCACCGTCGCGGAATGCACGTTGGTGAAGATCTTGAATTCCCGGCTGCAGCGCACGTCGTAACCGTAGCTGGAGGTGCCGTAGGAAATGACCCGGCCCTTTTCGGACTCGCGCACCTGATCGGCCTCGAACGGCTCAATCATCCCGTGCTCCTGCGCCATGCGCCGGATCCATTTATCAGATTTAATCGTCATCGTCTGTGTCTCGCAAAACGTCGGGAGGCAGCGCCGGAGCCGGGCTGGCGCGGCGCGCTGGTAAAGGGCATCTATGGTAACGCCTGGGCGGGGTGAAGACAAAGGCGCAAACGCCCGCAACCGAAGGCAACGGGCGCGGCTTCCGCTCAGTCGTCGCTGATGGAAATACTGGGAATCGGCGAGCTGAGATTGCGTTCACGACGGGACAGCAACGCCGCCATGCGACGCGCCGAGTCTCGGTAAATACGGGCGACTTCCGAGTCCGGTTCGGCAACGACGGTGGGCTGGCCGCTGTCGGTTTGCTCGCGGATGGTCATGTGCAGGGGCAACTGGCCGAGCACGGTGGTGTCGTAGCTTTCCGCCACGCGGTGCCCGCCGCCCTCGCCGAACAGCGGCTCGTGGTGGCCGCAGTTACTGCAGATGTGCACGCTCATGTTCTCGATCACGCCCAGCACCGGAATGTCCACCTTGCGGAACATCTCGATGCCCTTCTTGCAGTCCAGCAGGGCGATATCCTGGGGCGTGGTGACCACCACCGCGCCGGTAACGGGCACCTTCTGCGCCAGCGTCAGCTGGATATCACCGGTGCCCGGCGGCATATCGACGATCAGGTAGTCCAGGTCGTTCCACTGGGTCTGGGTCAGCAACTGCTGCACCGCGCCGCTGACCATCGGCCCGCGCCAAACCATCGGCGTCTTGTCGGTGACCAGGAACGCCATGGACATCGCTTCGACGCCATGGGCCGGCACTGGAATGAACCACTTATTGTCACGCGTCTGCGGCCGGGTGCCCTCCGGAAGGCCGAGCATCATACCCACGCTGGGCCCATAGATGTCCGCATCGAGGATCCCGACCCGGGCGCCTTCCATCTGCAGCGCCAGCGCCAGATTGACCGCGGTGGTGGATTTACCCACCCCGCCCTTGCCAGACGCCACGGCGATGATGTTTTTCACGCCGGCGATGGACTGCAGGTCTTTCTGGGCCTGATGGGCACGCACCGCGTGGCCGGTGTTCACGGTCGCCTCGTCGACGCCGGGCACGGATTCCACCGCGTTAACCACCAGCTGACGCAAAGCGCCGGCAATGCCTTCCGCGGGATACGGCAGTTCCACGTTGACCGTCACCGAGGCGCCATCGATGTCGACCGACTTGACCGCGTCTATCGCGAACAGGTCGGTTTCCAGGTAGGGGTCGCGGTATTCACGAATCGCCGCTTCGACAGCATCGCGGGAAATCTGGGTCATAGAGGTCTCCAAAGCCGGGCAATCGCCGGGTAAAATACAGTACCCGAGTAAAATACTGTGTTATTTCGCAAAGCCTATTTAAGCACAGGTCCGGGGCTCACAGAACCACCCCCGCGGCCCGCTGCGGCCAACAAACGGGATGAAATAAAAGCCCTGTAACGGTATTATTCGGGACCCGTTTTTTCCATGGCCGGCCCTGGTACATCCGGCCCTCATCCTCGTTGATCAACGTTTGGGACATCAAATGACGCAAACGAACGCACAGCCGAAGCGCGACATCCTGGTCACCAGCGCCCTGCCCTATGCCAATGGCCCGATCCATCTGGGCCACCTGCTGGAATACATCCAGACCGATATCTGGGTGCGCTACCAGAACATGCGCGGCAACAACTGCGTCTACGTTTGTGCCGATGACGCCCACGGCACCGCCATCATGCTGCGGGCCGAGCGCGAGGGGATCACGTCGGAGGAGTTGATCGAGCGAATCAACAGGGAGCACCAGGAAGACTTTGGTGGTTTCCTGATCCACTTCGACAACTACTACAGCACCCACTCGCCCGAGAACCGCGAGTTTTCCTCGTACATCTACGAGCAGCTCAAGCAGAACAACCACATCGCCACCCGGAGCATCACCCAGGCCTACGACCCGGAAAAACAGATGTTCCTGGCGGACCGGTTCATCAAGGGCACCTGCCCCAAGTGCAAGACCGAGGACCAGTACGGCGATAACTGCGAAGCCTGCGGCGCCACCTACACGCCGACGGAACTGATCAACCCGCGTTCGGCCATTTCCGGCGCCACGCCGGTGGAGAAGGAATCCGAGCACTACTTCTTCCGCCTGCCCGAGTTCGCCGAATTCCTGCGCGACTGGACCCGCAGCGGCACCCTGCAGCCGCAGGTGGCCAACAAGCTGGCCGAATGGCTGGAAGCCGGCCTGCACGAGTGGGACATCAGCCGCGACGCGCCCTACTTCGGCTTCGAGATCCCGGATGCGCCGGGCAAGTACTTCTACGTCTGGCTGGACGCGCCCATCGGCTACCTGGCCAGCTTCAAGAACCTGTGCGACCGCCGCGACGACCTGGACTTCGACACCTTCTGGAAGCCGGATTCCCAGGCCGAGGTCTACCACTTCATCGGCAAGGACATCATCAACTTCCACGCCCTGTTCTGGCCGGCCATGCTCAGCGGCGCGGGCTACCGCACGCCGTCCGCCGTCTATGCGCACGGTTTCATTACCGTCAACGGCAAGAAGATGTCCAAGTCCCGCGGCACCTTCATCATGGCCCGCACCTACCTGGATCACCTGAATCCGGAGTACCTGCGCTACTACTTCGCCACCAAGCTGACCAGCAACGTGGACGACATGGACCTCAACCTCGAGGATTTCGCCCAGCGCGTGAACTCCGACCTGGTGGGCAAGGTGGTCAACATCGCCAGCCGTACCGCGGGCTTCATCACCAAGAAGTTCGACGGCCAACTGGGGCAGGTCACCGAAACCGCCAAGCTGGATGAGTTCATCCAGGCCGGCGACGAGATTGCCGAGCACTACGAAACCCGTGAGTTCGGCCGCGCCATGCGCCGGATCATGGAGCTGGCAGACATCGCCAACCAGTACGTCAACGACAGGGAACCGTGGGTCCTGATCAAGGACACCGAGCGCGCAGCCGAGGTGCAGGCGATCTCCACCAACGCCATCAACATGTTCCGCCTGCTGATGACGTACCTGGCACCGATCCTGCCGGCCACCGCCGACGCGTCGGAAGCGTTCCTCAACGCCAGACTGGACTGGAACGACCGCGCCCAGCTGCTGGAAAACCACGGCATCAACAAGTTCAAGCCGCTGATGAGCCGTGTGGATATGAAGCAGATCGACGCCATGCTGGAGGCTTCCAAAGAAGCCCTGCCGGCGGCGACCGGTGAGCAGCCCAAGCAGGACGAGACCAGCGACGTGGAGCCGCTGGCCGACGAGATCGAGTTCGATACCTTTGCCAAAGTGGACCTTCGGGTGGCGAAAATCGTCAAAGCCGAGCACGTCGAAGGGGCGGACAAGCTGCTGCGCCTGACCCTGGACATCGGCAACGAACAGCGCAACGTGTTCGCCGGTATCAAATCCGCCTACGCCCCCGAGGATCTGGAGGGCCGGCTGACCGTCATGGTGGCCAACCTCAAGCCGCGCAAGATGAAGTTCGGCGTCTCCGAGGGCATGGTTCTGGCCGCCGGCCCGGGCGGCAAGGACATCCACATCCTGTCGCCGGATTCCGGCGCCCAGCCCGGCCAGCGGGTCATGTAACGCCCCGTCGGGCAAACGGTCCCGGCGCGACCTCGCCGGGCTACGAGACAGAGCGACTAGAATAAGGGGACATTGGGCCATCCCGAGTCCCCGCGACGAACGCCGCAAAGGCGTCGGCACAAGCGCGGCTGAGGCGCGGAGAGAGATCACATGACGGATTACCTGCTGATCCTGGTCAGCACGATTCTGGTCAACAATTTTGTGCTGGTGCAGTTCCTGGGACTGTGCCCGTTCATGGGGGTGTCCAACAAACTGGAGACCGCCATGGGCATGTCCCTGGCCACCACCTTCGTGCTGACCCTGTCGTCTGTATGCAGCTACCTGGTCTACACCTAC
Organism: Marinobacter sp. JSM 1782161; assembly: GCF_011421605.1. Taxonomy (NCBI): domain Bacteria; kingdom Pseudomonadati; phylum Pseudomonadota; class Gammaproteobacteria; order Pseudomonadales; family Marinobacteraceae; genus Marinobacter; species Marinobacter sp. JSM 1782161. Next base: position 46,709 of record NZ_WSSA01000002.1, on the reverse strand, counting down.
CTGCTGGCGCCGCTGGACCTGGCGTTCCTGAAAACCATCACGTTTATCCTGGTGATCGCCGTGGTGGTACAGTTCACGGAAATGGTGGTGCGCAAGACCAGCCCCCTGCTCTACCGGGTGCTGGGCATCTTTCTGCCGCTGATCACCACCAACTGCGCCGTGCTCGGGGTCGCGCTGCTCAACCTGAACCGCAACAACAACTTCATCGAATCGGTGCTTTACGGACTGGGCGCCGCCATCGGTTTCTCCCTGGTCCTTGTGCTGTTCGCCGCCATGCGCGAGCGCATCGCGGTGGCCGACGTGCCGGTGCCGTTCCGCGGCGCGGCCATCGGCATGATCACCGCTGGCCTGATGTCATTGGCTTTCCTCGGTTTTACCGGGCTGGTGAGCGTCTGACGGAGTCAACACCATGTGGACCAGTATCCTGATCGCGATTGGCGCGCTGGCGTTGCTTTCCCTGATCTTCGGCGGCCTGCTGGGTTTCGCAGCCGAACGCTTCCGGGTGGAAGGCAACCCGCTGGTGGACCAGATCGACGCCCTGCTGCCCCAGACCCAGTGCGGCCAGTGCGGCTTTCCCGGTTGTCGCCCCTACGCCGAATCCATTGCCGACGGCGACGCCATCAACAAATGCCCGCCCGGCGGTGAAGCCACCATCCACGCCCTGGCGGACCTGCTGGACGTGGAGCCCGAACCGCTGGACGCCGAACACGGCGTCGACCAGGGCAAGCGGGTCGCGATCATCCGTGAGGACGAGTGCATCGGCTGCACCAAGTGCATCCAGGCCTGCCCGGTGGACGCCATCCTGGGTGCCGCCAAGCACATGCATACGGTCATCGAGAGCGAATGCACCGGCTGCGACCTGTGCGTCGAGCCCTGCCCGGTGGACTGCATCGACATGGTGCCGGTCGAGACCACCATCCGCACCTGGAACTGGGAGCGACCGGAGCTGGCGCGGAACCGGGTCATTGCCAGCGATCGCATGGAGGTGCCGTCCTGATGCGCCAGATCTGGGATTTCCCGGGCGGCATCCATCCGCCGGAGAACAAGCATCAGTCCACCGCCAGCCCGATCCGCAGCCTGCCGCTGCCGGACGTGCTCTACGTGCCCTTGCAGCAGCACATTGGCGCGCCGGCGCAGGCCCTGGTCGAGCCGGGCGATCACGTCCTCAAGGGGCAGACGCTGGCCGAGCCCCAGGGGCGCCTGAGCGTTGCCATCCACGCGCCGACCTCCGGCATCGTCGAAGCCATCAGTGCGCATCCGGTGCCTCACCCGTCCGGCATGACCGACTGGTGCGTCGTACTGCGCCCGGATGGGGACGATCGCTGGACCGAACTGCACGGGCTGGAGGACTATCACCGCGAAACCCCGGCCACTCTGCTCGAACGCATCCGGCGGGCGGGCATCGCCGGCATGGGCGGCGCCGGCTTCCCCACCGAGATCAAGCTGCATCCGCCCGGCAACGACAAGGTCACCACGCTGATCCTCAACGGCGCCGAGTGCGAGCCCTACATCACCGCCGACGACCTGCTGATGCGCAGCCACGCCACCGACATCGTGCGCGGCCTGGAGATCATGGCCTACATCCTCGAACCCGAGGCGTGCGTGATCGGCATCGAGGACAATAAGCCCGAGGCGATCGCGGCCCTGCGCCAGGCCGTACAGGGCACCCGCATCGACGTCGCCGTGGTGCCCACCAAGTACCCGTCCGGGGGTGAGAAACAGCTGATCCAATTACTTACCGGTCTGGAAGTACCGCACGGCGGCATCCCGGCCGATGTCGGTGTGATGTGTCAGAACGTCGGCACGGCGGCAGCCGTTTACAGGGCGGTCCGATTCGGTGAGCCGCTGGTCTCACGGATCACCACCCTCACCGGCGATGGCCTGTCCGAGCGCGGTAACGTGCACGCGCTGATCGGCACGCCGATCCGCTTTCTGCTGGACCAGGCCGGCTTTGACGTCGCCCGCACCCAGCGCCTGATCATGGGCGGCCCGATGATGGGCTTCACCCTCGAAAATCCGGACGTACCGGTGATCAAGACCACCAACTGCGTCATCGCCGGCACGCCGGAAGAGTTCCCGGCACCGCCCCCTGCCCAGCCCTGCATCCGCTGCGGTATGTGCGCCGAGGTGTGCCCCATGGAATTGCTGCCGCAGCAGCTGTTCTGGTTCGCCCAGTCCGGCGAGCACGAGAAAGCGGAGCAGCACAATCTGTTCGACTGCATCGAGTGTGGCGCCTGCTCCTACGTCTGCCCCAGCACGATTCCGCTGGTCCAGTTCTATCGGCACGCCAAGGGCGAGATCCGCCAGCAGCGCGAGGACCACTTGAAGTCGGATCGCGCCCGCGAGCGCTTCGAAGCGCGTCAGGCCCGCCTGGAACGGGAAAAGGCCGAGAAAGAGGCGAAGCGCAAGGCCCGCGCCGAGGCGGCCGCCAAAGCCCAGGCCGAGAAGAAAGCCGCGGCGGCAGCCGAACCCGGGCCGAAGAAATCCGCCAGCGCCGCGGTCCAGGCCGCCCTGGCCCGCAAGGGCGTGGCCGCCAAGGACTCGACGCCGGCACAGGAAGCACAGGCGTCGGTCACCGAACTGGAAACCAGCCTGTCTAAAGCTGAGGCCAAGCTGCGCAACATGCAGAGCCTGCTGAAGGATGCCCGGGACCAGGGCGGTGATACCGAGAAGCTCGAACGCGCGGTGGCCAAGAATCAGGACCGGGTCGCCGCCGCCGAAAAGGCCCTGGCGGACGCCCGCGCCGCCGAACAGCCTCCCGCAGACGCGGGGCAGGCCGAGCAGCTCGATAGGGAGACGCTCCAGGCCAACCTCGACAAGGCCAGCAATAAACTCGACACCATGCGGGGCATGCTGGCCGACGCCCGCGAACAGGGCAGCGACAACGTGGAGAAGCTGGAACGCGCGGTCGCCAAGAACGAACAGCGCGTGGCCACCGCAAGGGACGCGCTGGACGCCGTGCAGCCAGCGCAGCCGGCCGCGCCCGTGCCGACAGCGGATATTCCGGAACTGGAAGCGGCCCTGGACAAGTCCCGCAACAAGCTGGACACCATGCAGGGACTGCTCGATGAAGCGCGATCCAACGACGGCGACAACGTCGACAAGCTGGAGCGCGCCGTCGCCAAGAACCGGGACCGGGTCGCCCGCGCCGAACAGGCCCTGGCCGAGGCCCGCAACACCGCCGACGCCGAGTCCTGACGGAGAAACTTGATTCAATGGCTTTTCTGAGACTGTCATCGCCCCACGCCCATGGCCCGCAACGGACGTCCCGGGTCATGCTGTGGGTAATCCTTGCCACGCTGCCCGGCCTGTTGATGCAAACGGTCTTTTTCGGCTGGGGCAATCTGATCAACACGATCTTCTGCATCGCCGTGGCGGTGGGTGCCGAGGCGGCCATTCTGGCCCTGCGCGGACGCCCCATCGGCTTTTTCCTGCGCGACAACACCGCCGCCGTGACCGGCCTGCTGCTGGGGCTCTCACTGCCGCCGTTCGCGCCCTGGTGGGTGTGCGTGGTCGCCGTGCTGGTGGCTATTGTGCTCGCCAAGCAGCTCTATGGAGGGCTCGGCTCCAACCCGTTCAATCCGGCCATGGTGGGCTATGCGCTGGTGCTGGTATCGTTTCCCGTGGCCATGACCACCACCTGGGCCAGCCCGTTGGGTGCAGGCAGCGCCACCCCGGGTCTGCTGCAGACCCTGGCGATCAACTTCGGCGGCATCGATCCGGTGGACGGTTTTACCATGGCCACGCCGCTCGACGTCTACAAGCATGACATCGGTGCGCAACTGTCGACCCAGGTGCTGCAGCACCCGGCGTTCGGCGACTTTGTCGCCCGCGGCTGGGAGTGGGTCAACCTGGCGTTCCTGGCGGGTGGCCTGCTGCTGATTGCCCTGCGCATCATCACCTGGCATATCCCGGCCAGCCTGCTGGCGGCCCTGTGCGTCATGAGCCTGGCGTTCGGCTGGGACGCCGACCGCTACACGCCGCTTTCGATCCACCTGCTGGCCGGCGCCACCATGCTGGGCGCGTTCTTTATCGCCACCGATCCGGTTTCGGCGGCAACCAGCCGGCGCGGGAAACTGGTCTACGGGGCCGGTATCGGCGCGCTGCTCTACATCATCCGCACCTGGGGCAGTTATCCGGACGCCATCGCCTTTGCGGTGCTGCTGATGAACTTCGCAGTGCCTTTCATTGATCATTACACGCAACCGCGCACCTACGGCCACAAAAAGGCCCGCCGCGTGAAACCGGGTAATTCCTGACATGGCCGCACTGACCCAATCCATCGCCCGCAACGCCATCGGTCTCGGCCTGTTTGCCGTGATCACCGCCGGCACGATCGCCGTGACCCATGGCGTTACCGAGCACCGCATTCAGGAACAGATCCGCGACGCCGAGGCTGGCGCCCTGCTGGAAATCATCCCGGAGGCGCGCCACGACAACGACCTGCTCGAAGACAGCGTTCCGGTCGGACCCTCAGATCGGCTGGGTCTGACCGAACCCGCCTTCGCCCACGTTGCACGCCAGGACGGCAAGGCGAGCGGCGTGATCCTACCCGCGGTGGCGCCCGACGGCTATTCCGGCGCCATTCACCTGCTGGTGGGCATCGACGCCGACGGACGGGTGCTTGGCGTACGGGTCACACAGCACCACGAAACACCAGGGCTTGGCGACAAGGTGGAAACCCGCAAGACGGGCTGGATCTACAGCTTCAACGGCAAGTCGCTGGGCAATCCCGAACCGGACCGGTGGGCCGTGGCGAAGGACGGCGGCGCCTTCGACCAGTTTACCGGCGCCACCATCACGCCGCGCGCCGTTGTCGGCGCCGTTCGCAACGCCCTGCTCTACTTCCGCGACCATCGTGATACGCTGCTGGCACCGCAGGACGGCAGCGCTATCGCCCACAACGATCGAGGCTGACATGGCAACCAAAACCGCCCGTGAGATCATCAAGGACGGACTCTGGACCAACAACCCGGCCCTGGTGCAGGTCCTGGGTCTGTGCCCGCTGTTGGCGGTCACCGGGACCGTGGTCAACGGCATCGGCCTGGGTCTGGCCACGCTGCTGGTGCTGGTGGGGTCGAACCTGTCGGTCTCGCTGATCCGCAATTTCGTGTCGGAATCGGTGCGTCTGCCCGCGTTCGTGATGATCATCGCCTCGTTCGTCACCTGCGCCGAACTGCTGATGCAGGCGTTCACTTACGAGCTGTACCAGATCCTGGGCATCTTCATCCCGCTGATCGTCACCAACTGTGCGATTCTGGGCCGGGCCGACGCCTTTGCCTCGCGCAACCCGATCCTGCCCTCCGTGCTGGACGGCCTGATGATGGGTCTTGGTTTCCTGCTGGTGCTGATGGCGCTGGGCGGCATCCGGGAACTGATCGGTCAGGGCACCCTGTTCAGCGACATGAACCTGATCTTCGGGCCCGCGGCGGCTGACTGGAAGATCCAGGTGTTCGACGACTACGCCAACGTGCTGTTCATGGTCCTGCCGCCCGGCGCCTTCGTCGGCCTGGGGCTGCTGATCGCCCTGAAGAACAGCATCGACGGGCAGATCCAGAAACGCCGTGAAGCCCGCGACACCCAACCGGTTGCCGCCGGCAGCAAGCGGGTCCGAGTCACCGGCCACGTATCCTGAGAGCCATGAATAAAGAAAAACGCACCGCCATTTTCGAGCGGCTGAAGGCCGCCAACCCGAACCCGACCACCGAACTGGTCTACACGAATCCATTCGAGCTGCTGATCGCCGTGATCCTGTCAGCGCAGGCTACCGACGTGGGCGTCAACAAGGCCACCGCCAAGCTCTTCCCCGTCGCCAACACGCCGGAAGCGATCCTGGCGCTGGGCGTCGACGGGCTGAAGGAGTACATCAAGACCATCGGCCTGTTCAACAGCAAGGCGGAGAACGTCATCAAGACCTGCCGGGCCCTGGTCGAGCAGCACGACAGCGTCGTACCGGACACCCGCGAAGCCCTGGAAGCCCTGCCTGGAGTTGGCCGAAAGACCGCAAACGTAGTGCTCAATACCGCGTTCGGCCAGCCGACCATGGCTGTCGACACGCACATTTTCCGGGTGTCCAACCGCACCGGCATCGCTCCGGGAAAGAACGTGCTGGAAGTCGAGAAGCGCCTGGTGCGCCTGGTGCCCAAGCCGTACCTGCAGGATGCCCACCACTGGCTGATCCTGCACGGGCGCTACACCTGCACCGCGCGCAAACCCAAGTGCGGTAGTTGCATGATCGAGGATCTGTGCGAGTTCAAGCAAAAGCGGGACTATCTGGAGTAACAGGCAGCGGGCAGCTCGCGGTCGTCTCTGGCAACGATGAACGCCTGACGGCGCTTCCCCAACTCTCCAGCCCTCTCCCGCGAGGGGAGAGGGCTGTTATCGCGGGCACCACAGACGACACAGAGAGCCATGTTGGTCCGTGTTCCGCGGGGCCGGTATCAGTCGTCTTTACCCAGCATCGCCGCTTTCAGATCATCCTGGGCCGGCTCATCAGAGAGCCAGATGCCGAACAGCGCCTTCTTGAAGGCCAGTCCGGGCACCGTGTCCTTCTTCTGACCGTTCTTGAACACCTGCACGCCGTCTCCGGGCACGTAGACCAGATCGAACACGTCGCCTTCCTTGATCTCCTCCTGGAAGACATTCATGAAGCGATCGATCTGCGGCTGCAGCGGCGCCATGTTGCCATCGGTGGAGGCTTCAAAGCCTTCCAGTGTGGCGGAGGTCATCTTCTCGCTGCTGATCAGGCCTGAGATGATGTCCAGGCGAATGGCCTGGGGTTCATCCGCCTCCACGATAGCCCGGGCATCGGATTGCTCGCTGGGCGTATACAGGCTGCTCACGTAAAGGTCGATGAACCACTTGGAGCGCACGCCCGCGCCGTTGAGAACCAGCTGGCTGTCGTCTGCGGTCATCTGCTCGGGCACGTCCACCCCTTCCAGGGTGAGCGCGGAAGCGGACCCGGAAAGGGCCACCCCAAGCAGGAAAGCGGAGGTTATCTTTTTCATTGTGATGTCCCTAAACTTATGATTCTTATTTAGTTTACCGTCTCGGTCCAATTGAACCCAAGGCATTGTAGCAAGGCCACATCAAGGCGGCCGCAGTCTGGTTCGCATTTGTCATCTTGCCAGAGGATCCGTTGAACCATCGGGGCATAAAAAAACCGGCGCCCGTTTCCGGACGCCGGCTTTGTCGGTATCGGACGTCTATTTGAACAGCGTGGTGCAGGAGAGCCCTTCCTTCTCCAGGATTTCACGCAGCCGCCGCAGCGCCTCCACCTGGATCTGGCGGACCCGCTCGCGGGTCAGGCCGATCTCCTGACCCACCTCTTCCAGCGTGCTGGTCTGGTATCCACGCAGGCCGAAGCGCCGGGACAGCACTTCCTGCTGCTTGTCACTGAGCTGATCCAGCCAGCGCTCGATGCAGCCCTGCATGTTGGTGTCCTGCAACAGGTCGGCCGGGTCCGTAGCGCCTTCATCGGCGACGGTATCCAGCAGGGACTTTTCACCACTGCTGCCGATCGGCGTATCCACCGAGGTCACACGCTCGTTGAGCCCCAGCATGCGCTTGACGTCATGCACCGGCTTGTCGACCATGCTGGCGATTTCTTCCGCAGACGGCTCGTGATCCAGCTTCTGGGTCAGCTCACGGGCGGCTCGCAGATAAAGGTTGAGCTCCTTGACCACGTGAATCGGCAGCCGGATCGTACGCGTCTGATTCATGATCGCGCGCTCAATGGTCTGCCGGATCCACCAGGTAGCGTAGGTGGAGAAGCGGAAGCCCCGCTCGGGGTCGAACTTCTCGACTGCCCGGATCAGGCCCAGGTTGCCTTCCTCGATCAGGTCCAGCAGCGTGAGGCCCCGATTGACGTAACGACGGGCGATCTTGACCACCAGCCGCAGGTTACTCTCGATCATTCTCTTGCGGCCCGACTCCTCGCCCTTACGGGCCAGACGCGCAAAATAGACCTCTTCCTCCGGCGTCAGCAGAGGCGAAAATCCGATTTCGTTGAGATAGAGCTGGGTGGCATCCAGCTGTTTCTGGCTGGTGTAGTAACGCCCCGTCGCTTTCGACAGTTCGGGCGTTTCACTGGCTGGTGTGTCGTCTGTCTGGCTTTCGTTGGTGGATTCACCGCTGAGGGTTTCGGTTTCCTCTTCAGCGTCTTCAACTTCATCGGCTACCCGATCAACAATGAGTTCATCACGCTCTGCTGACATAGTCATTGCCCCGCCTTTTAACCCCGGTTGTTATCACTTGCCGGCATTCTTTTTATTCGGCAAGCGCCTGCTGTTCTTCTCAACTGCTTATTACATGTTTCTTTTTCAGCTGTATGACATGCTTTCCAGCAGCCGGACGGGTCCAGAGTTCCGGTTATCGCGGTGGCAGGTAATGCGTCGGGTCCACCGGATTCCCGTTTTTTCTTATCTCAAAGTGCAGCTTCGTCCCATTGGCGCCGCTGCTGCCCATCTCGGCGATGAGCTGGCCCGCCCTGACGTTTTCACCCTCCTGCACCAAAATCTTGCGGTTGTGCGCGTACGCGCTCAGGTAATGCTCGTTGTGGTTGATGATGATCAGGTTACCGTACCCTAATAAACCGTTGCCCGCATAGACCACGTTACCGCTGGCCGCCGCCCTGACCGGATCACCCGCCGATCCGGAGATATCAACGCCTTTGTTGACTTTTCCGGATGTTGAGTATCCTGCAATTACAGGGCCAACATTAGGCCAGCGCCACTCAATACGCGCCACGGTCTGGGTCTGGTTGGGCAGGGCCTGGTCGGCGCGCGGCGCCTTTTCCACCTTGGGTTTCCGGGCCGTCGAGGGCGTCGGTTTCGGCGTCGGCCGACTGGCGACCGCAGCCTTGGCACTGGAGCGGGAACTGGAAGCGGTCTGGCTTGAGGATTTGGCGCTTCCGGAAGGAGCATGCCCTCGCACGTCCAGACGAATCACCTGACCGACCTGGAGGGTATAAGGCGGATCAATACCATTGGCATTGCCCAGCTCGCGATAGTCGCGCCCATAACGCCAGGCAATGCTGTAGAGAGTCTCGCCACGCTCGACCACGTGACGGCCCCAGTAAACGGGCGGGTTATAACGGTCGTCGCGATAGATATCCGCCGTGTTGCAGCCGGTGAGCAGCATCAACAGGGCCAGCATCCCGCAGAACAGGCCACGGGACGCACGACGTCGGATTGGGTGCTTCAGGCGCGAAACCGTCTGGTTCTGTTCCCGAACATCTGTACGGCCATCTGAGCTCACGGATATAACAGCTTCTTTTTTATCGCAAATCGGTCTCAAAAATAGCGCACCCCCTAAAGAGTGCCATATAAGCCCCTAATTTTTTGCATATTTTTTAATCAGATTAAAGTTACGTCACTTTCTCATGTGTTCCGATCGGTAACACTCAAAAGTAACAATTCGACAGGTTCGATGAGACGAGGCCCTCAAATGTCGCACCTCAAAGGCCGTCTCAACCCGCGGCCTTGCCATTCCGGCTATGCTGGCCGAACCATTCCAGTCCCAACACGATGGCCGCGCCCAGCAGCGCGAGCACTACCGCTGCCAGCAGCGCCGAGGACTGGCCGGTCACCGCGGCATACGTGTCCGGCAACAGGTTCACTTCCTCGAGGGGCACGCGCTCGCCATGACTATTGATGCGCCAGCTCACCGCCTCTTTCCAGGGCCAGACCTTGCTCAAAGCGCCCAGCATGAAGCCGGTCAGCAGTGCCAGCATGGCGTCCCGATAGCGATGGAACGCCCAGGAGAGCAACTGCGCCACGGACAGCAGGCCGACAACACAACCTGTCACAAACAATCCGAGCCGGTCCAGTTGCATTTCGTTAACGGCCGCCAGAATCGGCGCGTACATACCCAGCATCAGCAGAATGAAGCTACCGGAGATGCCGGGCAGAATCATCGCGCAGATGGCCAGTGCGCCGGCTCCAAACAGCGTCCAGGCCGTCACCGGGGTCTGCCCCGGCGTCATCTGTGTGACCAGCCAGGCCACGGCAGCCCCGAGCACGAGCAACACAACAGGGCCGATTCCCCAGCGCTGGATCTGGCGACCCACATGCCAGGCCGAAGCGATAATCAGGCCGAAGAAAAAACTCCAAAGCATGACCGGGTATTCGCCCAGGGCATAGCGAATGCCACCGGCCAGGGTCACGATGCTGGTCAGGATGCCGGCAAACAGTAACACCAGGAAGGTGCCGTCGACGTCACGCCAGAAGTCGGCCACGCGGCCTTTCAGCAGTGAGCCAAGGGCCGCGCGGGGAAAGGCACTGATGGCGTCCAGCAGCCGCACGTAGATCCCGGAAATAAAGGCAATCGTTCCGCCGGAGACACCGGGAACCACGTCGGCCGCGCCCATCGCCAGCCCGCGCAGCACGATACCCGCCGGGTGCTGCCGGCGCGATGCCGGCTCCCTCCCGGCCGTCATCGCACCACCCCGCCCAGCAGGGGGACGAAGCGGACCGGTTCCATTTGGGTAATATCGAAGTCATCACCCTGGCGTTCAACCCGGGTCAGCACCTGGGTGTCCTCACCGATGGGCACGACCATAACGCCGCCGTCGGCCAGTTGCGGCAGCAGCTCTTCCGGCAACTGCGCCGGCGCGGCGGTAACGATGATGCCGTCGTAAGGGCCATTCTCCGGCCATCCCATCTCCTGCCCCGCCAGTTTCAGGTGGGTATTACGCAGCTGCAAAGTGCGCATGCGCTCGCGGGCCTTGTTCAGTAACGGGTTGATGCGCTCGACGCTGTACACCTCGTCAACCAGTTGCGCCAGGATCGCCGTCTGATACCCGGACCCCGTGCCCAGCTCCAGTACCTTCGATGGCTGGCTGGCCATGAGCACTTCCGTCATCCGGGCCACGATATAGGGTTGGGACAGGGTCTGCTGATAACCGATGGGCAGCGCCGTGTCTTCGTAGGCTCGATGTGCCAGGGCCTCATCGAGGAAGATATGGCGAGGCGTCTCCGCCAGGGCGGTCAACACCCGCTCGTCGCCTATGCCCGACTCCCTGAGCCTTTGAATCAATCGCATCCGGGTCCGGCGCGATGTCATGCCGATCCCCTGCAACTCTGCAACCATCAGTGTTCTGCCTCCAGCCAGTTGCGCAGCGAGTCCAGGGCCTCGTGGCGCGTCATGTCCACCTGGATCGGCGTTACGGAGACATAGTTGTGGCGCACCGCGTGAAAATCGGTGCCGGGTCCGGCGTCGTCCCCTTCCCCGGCGGCCCCGATCCAGTAGCGCTTCTTGCCCCGCGGGCAGGTCATGGGAATGGCCGACTCGCCCCGGCCACGATGCCCCAGGCGCGTGACCTGGAATCCGGCCACCTGTTCCCAGGGGATGTCCGGGACATTGACGTTCAGGAGGCAACGCGGTCCCAGTGCCAGCGAGGCTTCTTTCTCCAGCAGGGTTCGCACGGCCCGGGCCGCCGTTTCGTAATGCCAGTGGCCCTCATTGACCAGCGAAACGGCGATCGCGGGCATCCCCAGCGAGCGTCCTTCGGTCGCCGCCGCCACCGTACCGGAATAGATAATGTCGTCGCCCAGGTTGGCGTGGGTGTTGATACCGGAAACCACCCGGTCGAAGCGCTCCTCGAACAGACCGTTCACCGCCAGATGGACGCAGTCGGTGGGCGTGCCGTCGACGGACAGGAAGCCGTGGGGGTGGGATTCCACGGTAAGCGGGCGATTCAGCGTCAACGAGTTGCTGGCACCGCTGTGATCCCGGTCGGGAGCCACAACGCGAATCTCGCCAAGCCCCGCCAGGCCGTCGTAGAGGACCTTCAGGCCCGGTGAATGGACGCCATCATCGTTCGCCAGCAGAATGCGCACATCAGTCTCCGTTTCGTTCCCTTCCGTCGGTCGGAATGAGCCATCCGCGCATGGCAGGACGGCTTCGATAACCCCTTATGATGCCGCGTTTGCGGGACCCTCGCCACCAACGGTTTCAATAAATTCAGCCACCAGTGCGGTGGCGTAGCCGCCCGGCGCCAGCCGGAAGGACAGGACCAGGCAATCGCCCGCCGGCCAGGTCCAGGTCAGTTCACTGAACGGCAGTTGCAGGGCACGCCGTTCCGGTTTCATGCGGGTCTGGCTGAACACGGCCGCCATGGCCGGGTGGCGCTCCACCACCTCGCGCTCCAGCGCTGCCAGCTCGCCGTTGGCACTGGTGCCGCCGTCGCCCAAGAGCGGACCGCTAGGCTCGTCGCTCCAGGGATCAGCGTCCAGCATATGGCGCCAGTTACCTTGCCCCACCCTTTCTGCCAGCACTTCATTAAACAGCCATGACCGGGCCGCGGAAAAGGCCATTCCGGCTTTGAAGTTGCGACCGCGCCGCGGCCGTCCACCGTCGGCCACGGCGCGGTCCAGGTTATTGCCCTGGTGCCCGAAACGCTGGGGGCCGAAATAGTTGGGCGCGCCCTCGTCGCGTATCCGGGCAAGGCGCTCGTCCACGGCGGCCCGGTCCGCCCGGACATCGGTCAGCCGCAACTGGAACCGGTTGCCGTCGTGCTCCCCACGCCGCAGTTTGCGCTGGTGGCGGGTCTGTTCCAGCACGCTCCAGCGCTCCCCGACCGCCCGGATCAGGTCGGCGTCATCCGCACGTCCGGGACGATACAGACTGAACCACTGCCGGGTGACGGCGTGGCGGTCCTTGAGGCCGAAAAAGCTCACGTCAAAAGGCCGCGTCCCGGCCAGTCTGGCGAGCTCCCGCGCGACATACTCAGTGTTATCGCCGCGCTTCTCCAGGTACAGGCAAAGATGCTCGCCGTCGCCGGAGAACGGCGACTCGACGATCTCCTCCACCCGGAAATCCTCGGGTGTCGCCCGCAGTACCGCCGTCCCCAGCCGCTCGCCGTGGGCGGTGGGCCAGTCCAGTCGCCAGGCCGTCATGCCGGCGCGTCCAGCAGCAAACAGATCGCCTCGCTGGCGATACCCTCTTCCCGTCCGGTGAAGCCAAGCTTTTCTGTGGTGGTCGCCTTGACGCTCACCGCAGACTCAGGGAGTTCCAGATCGGCCGCAATGTGGGCTCGCATTTGCGGAATATGGCCGGCCATCTTCGGTTTCTGGGCAATAATCGTGCTGTCGATATTGGCCACCCGGTAGCCTTCGGCGCGTACCGCCTGGTGCACCGCCCGCAGCAGCTCCCGGCTGTCGGCGCCGCGCCACTGGTCGTCGGTATCCGGGAAAAAGTGGCCGATGTCGCCCAGGGCGGCTGCCCCCAGCAGCGCGTCGGCAATCGCGTGGAGCAGGACATCACCGTCGGAGTGGGCCTTGATCGCCCGGGTGTGGGGAATACGCACGCCGCCGACAACGATGCTGTCACCGTCGCAGAACGCGTGCACGTCGTAACCTTGACCGATTCGCATGGGTTCAGTGTTCCAAATGTTCGAGAATCCAGCCCGCCAGTGCCAGGTCTTCAGGCACGGTGACCTTGATGTTGTCGGTGCGTCCCTCAACCAGTCGGGGCGCCAGGCCCAGCGCCTCCACCGCGGACGCCTCGTCCGTGATGGCGGCGCCGGTGGCCAGGGCCGACTTCAGTGCCTCGCGCAGCAGGCCAAAGCGAAACTGTTGCGGCGTAAACGCGCGCCACAGCGGCGACCGGTCGACGGTCTCGGCCACCTCGGCCGCCTGTGCACTCTGACGCTTGATCGTGTCGGACACCCTTGCCGCCAGCAAACCGCCGACGTCACTGTTCTGCAGCTCGTCCAGCAGCCGCCGTAGATCCGCCGTCGCCACACAGGGGCGCGCCACGTCATGGACCAGCACCCAGTCGTCCTTCGCCAGTTCGCCCTGCAGGGCGTCCAGTCCCGCCATCACCGAATCGGCCCGGTCGACGCCGCCCACGCAGGTGCGCACCCGGGAATCACGGGCACTCTCGGTACGCTGGAACCAGGGGTCATCGGGATGCAGCGGCACCATGGCACCGGCGAACCAGCCGGTATCAAGCAGGCGGGACAGGGTGATATCGAGGATGAAACGTTGCCGGATCTGCAGGTATTGTTTGGGGCGATCAGCGGCCATGCGCTGGCCAATGCCGGCAGCCGGCACAACAAGCCAGTGTCGGGGTTGTATCATGGGGCTATCCGAGGATCTGGTCGCTCATGAGGTGTTGCATCGGCAACACCGCATTAGGGCTCGACCACCAGGAAAAAAGTTTCGTCTTCACGGATCAGACCAAGATTCATCCGCGCCCGCTCCTCAATGGCGCCCTGCCCACCGCGCAGGTTGCGCACCTCGGCGTAGAGCCGCTCATTGCGGTTGGCGAGCTTGGCGTTCTCGGCCTTCTGCACATCGATCTTCTGTTGCAGCTGCCAGACCTGCGCAAAGCTGCCCTCGCCGATCCACAGGCGAGCCTGCAGAAGGACGACCATAACAGCCATGACGGTCCACAACGCTTTCATTCGATTTTCCTGATTGAGACAAAAACAGCGCGCAATCAGCGCGCTGTAATCGGAAGTTCGAACAGAGTCTAGCCTAAATTTCGATCAGGCGCGATTAACCCTGCCCTTTAATTTCCTTAAGGCCACGGTAAGGTGCCTTGCCTGCCAGCTCCTCTTCGATACGCAGCAGCTGGTTGTACTTGGCGACACGATCCGAGCGGCACAGGGAGCCGGTCTTGATCTGGCCGGCGCAGGTGGCCACGGCCAGGTCCGCGATGGTGGTGTCCTCGGTTTCACCGGAACGGTGTGAGATCACCGCGGTGTAACCGGCATCCTGGGCCATCTTGATGGCGTCCAGGGTCTCGCTCAGACTGCCGATCTGGTTGAACTTGATCAGGATGGAATTGCCGATGGACTGATCGATGCCCTGCTTGAGGATCTTGGTATTGGTCACGAACAGGTCGTCACCCACCAGCTGCACGCGGTCACCGACCTTCTTGGTCAGGATTGCCCAGCCGTCCCAGTCGCTCTCGTCCATGCCGTCTTCGACGGACACGATCGGGTAGCTGTCGCACAGGCCGGCCAGATAGTCGGCAAAGCCTTCGGCGTCGTACTGCTTGCCTTCACCGGACAGGTCGTACTTGCCATCGCGGTAGAATTCGGAAGACGCGCAGTCCAGCGCCAGGGTGATGTCCTTGCCCAGCTCGTAGCCGGCCTTCTCCACCGCTTCCTTGATCACGGCCAGGGCACCTTCGTTGGACGGCAGGTCCGGCGCAAAGCCGCCCTCGTCGCCCACGGCGGTGTTCAGGCCTTTCGCCTGCAGCACCTTCTTCAGGTTGTGGAACACTTCCGCGCCAATACGCAGGGCTTCAGAGAAAGAAGACGCCGCCACCGGCTGGATCATGAACTCCTGGATATCAACGTTATTGTCGGCATGCTCACCGCCGTTGAGAATGTTCATCATCGGGACCGGCATGGAGTACTGACCGGCCGTGCCGTTGATCTCGGCGATGTGGGCGTACAGCGGCACCTTACGCTCGGCGGCAACGGCTTTCGCGGCGGCCAGGGAAACCGCCAGGATAGCGTTGGCGCCCAGGTTGGCCTTGTTCTCGGTACCGTCCAGATCCAGCATCACCTGGTCCAGGCCACGCTGATCGGCCGCATCAAAACCGGTCAGGGCGTCGCGGATACGGGTGTTGACGGCTGCAACCGCCTTGGTGACACCCTTGCCCATGTAACGGGAAGCGTCCTTGTCACGCAGTTCCAGCGCCTCGCGGGAACCGGTGGAAGCGCCGGAAGGCGCACAGGCGCGGCCGATGGTGCCGGACTCAAGGATAACGTCCGCTTCAACCGTCGGGTTGCCACGGGAATCAAGGATTTCGCGCGCTTTGATATCCGCGATCTTGGTCATGCTGTTTTCTCCAGAATTTAGGTTTATCGGAATTGGAAAATTCAGGATTTGAGAGAAGGTTCAGGCCGTATCCAGGGGCTCGAAGCCCTTGACCAGGTCGTCGATGGCCTTGACCTGTTTCAGGAACGGTTCGAGCTGGTCCAGACGCAGCGCACAGGGGCCATCGCACTTGGCGTTCTCCGGATCCGGGTGCGCTTCCAGGAACAGCCCGGCCAGTCCCTGAGACATGCCGGCCCGTGCCAGCTCGGCCACCTGTGCACGCCGCCCGCCGGCGGAATCGGCGCGGCCACCGGGCATCTGCAGAGCGTGGGTGACGTCGAAGAGCACCGGGTACTCCATGGCTTTCATGATGCCGAAGCCCAGCATGTCGACCACCAGGTTGTTGTAGCCAAAACTGGTGCCGCGCTCGCACAGGATGACGCGATCGTTCCCCGCCTCGCGACACTTGTTGATGATGTGCTTCATTTCCTGGGGAGCCAGGAACTGGGCCTTCTTGATGTTGATCGCCGCACCGGTCCGGGCCATGGACTCGACCAGGTCGGTCTGTCGGCTGAGGAACGCCGGCAACTGGATCACTTCGCACACTTCCGCCGCAGGCTGGGCCTGCCAGGGTTCGTGCACGTCACTGATCACCGGTACACCGAATTTGTCCTTGATGTCCTTCAGGATTTCCATGCCGGCATCCAGGCCGGGGCCACGAAAGGAGTGAATCGAGGACCGATTGGCCTTGTCGAAGGAGGCCTTGAACACGTAGGGAATACCCAGCCGACGGGTCACCTCCACGTAGGCTTCGGCCACTTCCAGGGCCAGGTCGCGGGACTCAAGGACGTTCATGCCGCCGAACAGCACGAACGGGCGATCGTTGGAAATGGAGAGGTCCGCAACCGTGATGGTTTTCTGGGACATGGCGGGCTTTCGCTCCTGCGGTTAAAACAAGGGCGCCGGCCGATGGCTCGGCCGGCGCAGGGTATCAACGTGCCTGTTTACGCGCCATGGCGGCTTCGACGAAGCCCTTGAACAAGGCGTGGCCGTCGCGCGGCGTCGAGGTGAATTCCGGGTGGAACTGACACGCCACGAACCAGGGATGGTCCGCCACTTCGACTACTTCCACCAGCTTGCCGTCGGTTGAGTGCCCGGCGATGCGCAGACCGGCGTGCTGCAGCTGCGGCAGGAAACCGTTGTTCACCTCATAGCGGTGGCGGTGGCGCTCGCGGATGACCTTGCGGCCATAGCACTTGGCGATGGTGGAATCGTCAGTCAGCACGCAATCCTGGGCACCCAGGCGCATGGTGCCGCCCAGGTCGGAGGCGGCATCGCGCTGCTCCTTCTCGCCGCTGGCGTCGAGCCATTCGGTGATCAGACCAACCACCGGCGCTGACGTCTGGGCGCGGAACTCGGTGCTGTGCGCATCGGTCAGGCCAGCCACGTTACGGGCGTACTCGATGACCGCCACCTGCATACCCAGACAGATACCGAGGTACGGCACCTTGTTTTCACGGGCGTAGCGCACGGTTTCGATCTTGCCTTCCACACCGCGCTCGCCGAAGCCGCCGGGGACCAGGATGGCATCCGCGGACTCCAGCGCGCCGGTGCCGTCACGCTCGATGTCCTCGGAATCGATGTAGTTGATGTTGACCTTGGTGCGGGTCTTGATGCCGGCGTGGAGCAGCGATTCGATCAGGGACTTGTAGGCGTCCAGCAGCTCCATGTACTTGCCGACCATGGCGATGGTCACTTCGCCTTCCGGGTTGAGCTGGGCGTCGACCACGGCGTCCCACTCGGACAGATCCGCGGCGCCGGCGTCGTTCTCCAGGCCGAACCGCTCGATGATCAGCTCATCCAGGTTGTGCTCGTGCAGCATGCGCGGAATGGCGTAAATGGACTTGGCGTCCTGCATCGGGATAACCGCACGCTCTTCCACGTTGGTGAACAACGCGATCTTGCGGCGGGAGCTGACGTCCACCTCGTGCTCGGAGCGGCACAGCAGGATGTCCGGCTGCAGGCCGATGGAGCGCATTTCCTTCACCGAGTGCTGGGTCGGCTTGGTTTTCACTTCGCCTGCGGTGGCGATGTAGGGCACCAGGGTCAGGTGCATGAACAGCGCGCGACGCGGCCCGACTTCGACCTTGAGCTGACGGGTCGCTTCCAGGAACGGCAGGGATTCAATGTCACCCACGGTACCGCCGATCTCGATCAGTGCCACGTCGGCACCGGCGGCACCTTCGATAACACGACGCTTGATCTCATCGGTGATGTGCGGGATCACCTGAACGGTACCGCCGAGGTAATCGCCACGACGTTCCTTGCGGATCACCTCTTCGTAGACGCGTCCGGTGGTGAAGTTGTTGCGGCGGCTCATCGGGGTACGGATGAATCGCTCATAGTGGCCAAGGTCCAGGTCGGTCTCGGCGCCATCCTCGGTCACGAACACTTCCCCGTGCTGGAAGGGACTCATGGTGCCGGGATCAACGTTGATGTAGGGATCCAGCTTGAGAATGGTGACCTTTAAGCCGCGCGCCTCAAGGATGGCCGCAAGGGAAGCCGATGCGATACCTTTGCCCAATGAGGACACGACACCGCCGGTGACGAAAATATAACGCGTCATGCAGTTTCCGTGTGATTTATCTGGTTCGGTGAAGGGGGGAGATTGTCATCTCAAGATGGGACACCAGAGTACCAGAAGCCCCTTGTTTACTCAACGACAATCCCCGTCCCAGACAATCCGCCATGACGCAGATTCTGACGCGTCGCGCAAGCTCGGGGATACCCATAACCCGGCGACCGCCACCAGTTCTCCGTCCTTCCAGAGCAGCGGAATGCGCTCTCTTTCCCAGGGCGGCACGCCCTGCTCCTGCAACCATTTCTTGAGCGGACGACTCCCACCACTCGCCACCGGGCGCAGTCGCTCGCCCCCACGCCGTGCGGTGACCGTCAGCCGCAATCCGGGATCCGCGCCGGAGACGCTCAGGCGCCCACCAGCCCAGACGAGCGGCTCAGCCGTGTGCCATGGCAGAGGCTCAAGCGGTGGTGTCGGCCGGTCGGCCACGCAATACAGTCGCCCCTGGTATCGCAGCACCCGGTAGCCGGTGCCCACCAGCGCCGGGACCCGATCCTCGCCGGCCTGCAGCAGATCCTGCAGCCCCTGCTCCAGCCGGCTTGCCGCGGGCGGTTCGAAGCCGCGATCGATCAACCACCAGCGTAGCAGATTTTTGCGTTCGCAAAGGGCCATGCGGACCAGCTCCGGGGCGCTGAGGCGCCCTTGCCCATCCTCGACCGTGTCCCGCTGGAGCGCCGCCAGACGCGCCGCCAGCCGGTCGGCCTCCGCGCTTTGCCGGGCGCTGCGGGCCAGCGTGGCCAGCGCCCCCGGCCAGCGCTCCAGCAGGGGCGCCAGTACACGATGGCGCAGGTAGTTGCGATCGATGCGGGTATCGGAGTTGGTGGGGTCGTCAAACCAGTCCAGCCCCCAGGCGAGGGCCCAGCTTTCCAGCTCAGCACGCGCAATCGGCAGCAACGGCCGGAACACGCTGGCAGCCCCCAGCGTTCGGGCAGCGGGAATCCCCGCCAGCCCACGGACACCGCTGCCACGCACCAGCCGGAACAGCACCGTTTCCGCCTGGTCGTTGGCATGATGCGCCTGCAGCAGAATCTGCCCGGCTGCCAGGTGTCTGGCAAAGGCCCCGTATCGAGCCTCACGCGCCGTGTTCTCGAGACTGTCACGCCCGGTATCGACGGCGACGCGGGCCACCGTCAGCTCGACGCCCAGATCAGCACAAAGCCGCCGGCACAGTGCCTCCATATCGTCCGCCGCCGCCTGCAACCCATGATTGATGTGCAAGGCGCCCACCTGGACGTCCGCGCGCCCGGCAAACCAGCCGGCCACCGCATGCAGCAGAAAGACAGAGTCCAGGCCACCGCTGAGGGCGACGCACAGGGAACGGGATTCAGGGATGGAGGCCATGGCCCGCCGCAAGCCGGCGGGCCATGAGGAGGGATCGGACCGGTTACCGGCCTGTGTCATAGGCGGTCAGGCGCTCGTAGCGCTGGCTTACCAGATCCTCGGTGGACAGGGCGCCCAGCTCCGCCAGGCCGGCCTTGAGCTGTTCCTTGAGGGATCGGGCCATCTCGTCCGGATCGCGGTGGGCACCACCCAGCGGCTCGGAGATCACCTCGTCGGCCAGGTTCAGCTCCTGCAGGCGGCTGGCGGTAACACCCATGGCTTCCGCCGCCTGGGCCGCATACTCCGCGCTCTTCCACAGAATCGACGCGCAGCCTTCCGGGGAAATGACCGAGTAGGTGGAATACTGCAGCATGTAGAGCCGATCGCACACACCGATCGCCAGCGCGCCGCCGGAGCCGCCCTCGCCGATCACCGTCGCGATCACCGGCGTTTTCAGGCGCGACATGACCGCCAGGTTGTAAGCGATCGCTTCGCTCTGGCCACGCTCTTCGGCGCCGATACCGGGATAGGCACCCGGGGTATCGATGAAGGTCAGGATGGGCAGACGGAAACGCTCCGCCATCTCCATCAGACGCAGGGCCTTGCGGTAGCCTTCAGGCCGCGGCATGCCGAAGTTGCGCTTGACCTTGTCCTTGACCTCACGCCCCTTCTGGTGACCGATGATCATCACCGGCTGGCCGTCCAGACGCGCCGTGCCGCCGATGATCGCCATGTCGTCGGCGTACTTGCGGTCGCCGTGGAACTCGTCAAAATCGTCGAACACCAGGTCGATGTAATCCTGGGTGTACGGACGGCGCGGATGACGCGCCAGTCGCGCAATGTCCCACGGCGTGAGGTTGGAGAAAATGCTTTCGGTGAGGCTGAAGCTCTTGTTCTTGAGACGATTGATTTCGTCCGAGATGTTCAGCTCACTGTCGTTACCGACGAGGCGCAGCTCTTCGATCTTGGCTTCGAGGTCGGCAATCGGCTGTTCAAAATCCAGGTAATTGGGATTCATGGTCTTCCGTCGTCAATGGCTCTGAGGCGACGTCCGAGACGCCTAAGTCTACTGTTAGGCGCAACGCTAACAGGCGCAGACGCCCATAGAAAGCGGACCTTGGTATAACCCGCTCATATGGCGGCGGATTACGGCACCGACATTAGTCGTAATAAAACTAGTCGTAAACCAGCTGCACCGCTTTATCGCCAACAAGATGTCGCAAGTTTAGCAGCAAATCGTCGTTTGGCTGGATACGCCAGCCTTCCCCCAACTGGATTCGCGTGCGCGCCTGTTCACTCTGGTAATTGATCCAGACCGGACACCCTTCGCCTCCGCGGTAGGGCTGCAGCGTCTGATCCAGCTTTTCCAGCAGGCCGTTGCCCAACTGGCCGGCGGACAGGAACATCTGCAAACCGCGGCTGTAGCGCTGACGGGCAGTGGCAACGTCCATGACGTCGCTAACCCGCACTTTCAGGGATCCGGAATAGTCATCGTGGCTGACCGTGCCGTCGAGCACGACCACTTCGTCCGACTGCAGCAGATCGCGGTTGTCGTTGAACGTCTCGGAGAACAGCGTCGCCTCGATCCGTGCCGAACGGTCGTCCAGCGTCACGAACGCCATGGTCTGGCCGCGCTTGTTTTTCATGGTCCGCATCGCCACCACCAGCCCAGCCAGTCGCTGCGGCGCCTTGCCAGGCTTGAGATCGGCGATGGCCTGCCGGGCAAAACGGCGCACCTCTTTCTCGTACTCGTCGAACGGATGCCCGGTCAGATAAAGCCCCAGGGTATCCTTTTCCCCCTTAAGGCGCTCTTTCTCCGGCCATTCGCGGATTTTGCGTACTTCCTCGAACGGGTCGACATGGCTGCTGTCGAGGGTTTCCCCGAACATGTCCATCATGCCCACCGATTCGTTACGGGACTGCTGGCCGGCCTGCTGCACCGCCTTGTCGATGCTGGCCATCATCTGCGCCCGGTTGGGACCCAGCTTGTCCATGGCTCCGGCGCGGATCAGCGCCTCGATCGCCCGCTTGTTGACCCGCTTGAGGTCGACGCGCTGGCAGAAATCGAACATGTCCTTGAAGGCCCCGCCTTCCTTGCGCGCCTCGACGATGCTGTGGATCGGGCCTTCGCCCAGCCCCTTGATCGCGCCGAGGCCATAAACCACCTGCCCGTCTTCGTTAACAGTGAAGGTGTATTCGGAGGTGCTGACATCCGGCAGCACCAGGTCCAGCTTGAGATTGCGGCACTCCTCGACCAGCGTCACCACCTTGTCGGTGTTCTGCATATCGGCGGTCAGAACCGCCGCCATGAATTCGGCGGTGTAATGCGCCTTGAGCCAGAGCGTCTGGTAGGACACGAACGCGTAGGCGGCGGAGTGGGATTTGTTGAAGCCGTAACCGGCGAACTTCTCAACCAGGTCGAAGATGTTTTCGGCCAGCGTCTTCTCGATGCCGTTGTTCTCGCAGCCTTCCAGGAAGAACTGCTTCTGCTTGGCCATCTCCTCGGGTTTTTTCTTACCCATGGCCCGGCGCAGCATGTCGGCGTTACCCAGGGTATAGCCCGCCATCACCTGGGCGATCTGCATGACCTGCTCCTGGTACAGGATAACCCCGTAGGTGGGCTCCAGGACCGGCTGCAGACCGTCGTACTGGTAATCCGGGTGCGGGAACGACATGGGCTGGCGACCGTGCTTCCGGTCGATGAAGTCGTCCACCATCCCCGACTGCAGCGGGCCCGGACGGAACAGGGCCACCAGGGCGATCATGTCTTCCAGGCAGTCTGGCTGCAGACGGCGGATCAGGTCCTTCATGCCACGGGATTCCAGCTGGAACACCGCGGTGGTTTCGGCCTTCTTGAGCATGTCGAACGACGGCACGTCGTCCAGCGGGATCTTGCCGATGTCCAGCGGCGCCTCGCCCTGTTTCTCCCGCTTGGGATTGATCATCGCCAGGGCCCAGTCGATGATCGTCAGGGTCCGCAGCCCCAGGAAGTCGAACTTGACCAGCCCGGCCTCCTCCACGTCGCCCTTGTCGAACTGGGTGACCGGACTGCCGCCCTCCTCGTCGCAGTAGAGTGGCGAGAAGTCGGTGATCTTGGTGGGAGCGATGACCACGCCACCGGCGTGCTTACCGGCGTTCCGGCACACGCCCTCCAGCTTGAGGGCCATTTCCCAGATTTCCTGGGCTTCCTCGTCCTGTTTCAGGAAGTCGCGCAGCTGCTCTTCCTGCTCGATGGCCTTGTCCAGGGTCATCCCCACCTCGAAGGGGATCATCTTGGACAGTTTGTCCGCCAGCCCGTAGGACTTGCCCTGCACCCGCGCCACATCGCGCACCACGGCCTTGGCCGCCATGGTACCGAAGGTGATGATCTGGGAGACCGCGGCCCGGCCGTACTTCTCGGCCACGTAATCGATGACCCGGTCACGGCCTTCCATGCAGAAGTCGACGTCGAAGTCGGGCATGGAAACCCGCTCCGGGTTGAGGAAACGCTCGAACAGCAGATCGTATTCCAGCGGGTCCAGGTCGGTAATCTGCTGGGCATAGGCGACCAGCGAGCCGGCACCGGAACCCCGCCCGGGGCCAACCGGCACGCCGTTGTTCTTGGCCCACTTGATGAAGTCCATAACGATCAGGAAGTAGCCCGGGAACCCCATCTGGATGATGATATCCAGCTCGAAGTTCAGCCGCTTGTAATAGGCGGCGCGCTTTTCCTCGTAGTCCGGATCGTCCTTGAAGATGGTTCGCGACAGCCGGTCTTCCAGCCCCTCTTCCGACACCTTGCGGAAGAACTCGTCCATGGTCATGCCATCGGGGATCGGGTAATCCGGCAGGAAGTACTCGCCCATGCGCACCTTGACGCTGCAGCGGCGGGCGATCTCGACCGTATTCTCGATCGCCTCGGGAATGTCCGAGAACAGTTCGATCATCTCATCGGCACTGCGCAGGTACTGCTGGTCGCTGAAGCGGCGTTCGCGGCGCGGATCGTCCAGGGTCCGGCTCTCGCCGATGCAGACCCGGGCCTCGTGGGCCTCGAAGTCTTCCTGCTTGAGGAAGTGCACGTCGTTGGTGGCGACCACCGGCAGTTCCAGGGCATCCGCCAGTTCAACGCTCAGGTGCAGGCAGTCCTCATCCCCCGGGCGGCCGGTGCGCTGCAGCTCCAGGTAATAGGCGTCGGGATACAGGCGCTGCCAGTATTCGGCGCGCTCCCGGGCGAGCTCTTTCTTGCCGGCCAGCAGCGCCCGGCCCACGTCGCCCTGCTTGGCGCCGGACAGGGCAATCAGTCCCTCGGCACGCGCTTCCAGCCACTCGCGTTCGACGATCGGCACGCCGTGCAGCTGGCCATCGGTGTAACCCAGGGAGATGATCTCGGTCAGGTGCAGGTAGCCCTTCTCGTTGCGGGCCATCAAGGTCAGGCGGAAGGGTTTCTCCGGCTCATCCGGATTGCTCAGCCAGATGTCGGCGCCGATGATGGGCTTGATGCCGGCGCCCATGGCCGCCTTGTAGAAACGCACCAGCGAGCACATGTTCGACTGCTCGGTCAGACCGACCGCGGGCATGCCCAGGTCGGCTACCTGCTTGATGAACGGCTTGATGCGGACCAGGCCGTCGACCAGGGAATATTCGGAGTGAACGCGCAGGTGTACGAAAGTATTCGACATGGGGCGATTATCGGGCTCTGTACTGAAAATGTTGTCGGGATGGTGGGCCATTCTATCAGCGCGACCGGGACAAATCGCGCTTGAAATTCACGGCTGCATCAGCTCCATCAAACCGTCTTCGGTCTGGGCGCCAAAACGGGTTTCCACCAGCTCCCCGTCCGGGTTGACCACGAACGACGCCGGCAGGCCCACCGGCAGATCCCAGCCCAGCTTGGGCCCCGGATCCTCTGCGAGCAGCCGGAAATCAATGTCCATCTTGCGCGCCACGTCACGCAGGGGCTGACCGGTGATACCATCGAAGTTCACCCCCAGCACAGTGATGCGCTCGGAACGATCCAGCCGGTTCAGCTCGGGAATTTCCTCCAGGCAGGGCTTGCACCACTCGGCCCAGTAGTTGACCACCACCCACTGGCCGCGCAAGTCATCCCAGTTCAGGGTATCGCCGCGCGCATCCTCGAACGCGGCGCGGTCGCAGGCGGCCAGCAGCACCAGGATACAGCCCGTCACCAGAAGCCGCCCGCACCGTTTAACCCTTTGAATGTACTGCAACCCCATGCCTCCTGTTAGACTGCTTGCTGACGCTTTCGGAACAACCTGAATCAAGGCAGAAACGATGACAGAAGCCACCCGCATTTTCCACAATCCGCGCTGCTCGAAATCCCGCCAGACCCTGGCCCTGCTGGAAGAGAAAGGCATCCAGCCGGAGGTGATCCGCTACCTGGAAACACCGCCGACCGCCGACGAACTGCGGGACGTCCTGAGCCAGTTGGGCCTGGCCGCCCGCGAGCTACTGCGCAAGGGCGAATCCGTCTACAAGGAACTGGGCCTGTCGGACGCCAGCCTCAGCGACGAGCAGATCATCGAGGCCATGGTCAGCCACCCCAAACTGATCGAACGGCCGATTGTCATCCACAACGGCAAGGCCGCCCTGGGCCGCCCGCCGGAAGCGGTTCTGGACATTCTCTGAGGCACCACGATGAGCGAATCCCCCTACATTCTTGTGCTTTACTACAGCCGGGGCGGCCACACGGCGGAGATGGCGTTGCAGGTCGCCCGTGGTATCGAACGCCAGGGTCTCGAAGCCCGCGTCCGGACGGTGCCGCCGGTGTCCCCCGACACCGAAGCCAGCGCGCCACCGGTCCCCGCTGATGGCGCCGTTTACTGCACCACCGAAGAGCTGCGCCACTGCGCCGGCCTCGCCCTGGGCAGCGCCACCCGTTTCGGCAACATGGCGGCCCCGCTCAAGCATTTCCTCGACAGCACCGGCGATCTCTGGCTCAACGGCGCCCTGGTGGATAAACCGGCCTCCCTGTTCACGTCGACCGGCAGCCTGCACGGCGGGCAGGAAGCCACACTGCTGTCGATGGCGATCCCGCTGCTCCACCACGGCATGCTGATCACGGGCGTCCCCTACACTGAGCCCGCCCTGTCCCGAACCGACGCCGGCGGCACCCCATACGGCGCCAGTCACTGGGCGGGAACCGATCAGCCCAGGCCGCTCACCGAGGACGAAAAAACCATCTGCCAGACCCTGGGCGAGCGCCTGGCCCGCCTGGCCGCGAAGCTGACGGGATAAGCCGATGCTGCAGTCGCCCCGCGCCCGCCTGTCCCGACACGTCTGCCAGTGGCTGTTCGCGGCCCTGCTGGTGATGCTGGTCGCGACCACCTTTTACCCGGCACCGGATCCGGCCATTTCCCTGCCGCTGATCCTGTCCGTCAAGCTGCTGCCACTGGTGTTTTTCACGCCGGCGGTCTGGCGCGGCCACAACCGGGGCCTGATCTGGCTGGCCTTTGTGCTGATTTTCTACTTCACCCAGTTCGTCGTCGGCAGTTGGCTCAGCCAGGGCGCACTCGCCCCCGTGCTGGGCGCGACGCTCACCCTGGCACTGTTCGTTTCTGCTATGGTGCACCTGAAACTCAACCGGCCGGAGTTGTCCTAACGCCATGCCCACCGCCACTTTCCCCGCTCCTGCGCGCACATCACTGACCCTGCGCGATGTCTGCACCGCCCTGGTGGAACAGGGACTGATTGCCCAGGAGGATGCGGAACGGGTGCTGACGGCCAACCTGGGCGCGGACGCTGCCAAGCGACACCCGCTGACGGTGATTGCCGAAGCAGGTCTGGTGAGCCGGCAGTCGCAACGCAAACTGGACCTGGAACGGCTGACGCAATGGCTGGCCGAATGGGCGGAACAGCCCTACTACCACATCGATCCGCTGAAGATTGACGTGGCGGCCATTTCCAAAGTGATGTCCTACGCCTTCGCCCAGCGCCACGGCATCCTGGCGGTGGAGATCCATCCGGAGGAAATCTGGATCGCCAGCGCCGAACCCTTCAAGTCCGACTGGGAAAGCAACCTGGGCCAGGTCCTGAAGAAGGACATCAAACGGGTGGTCGCCAACCCGGAAGGCATTCGCCGCTTTACCGTCGAGTTCTACCAGCTTGCCAGTTCCGTCAGCAAAGCCAGTGGCGCAACCAAGCAGGGCGCCGCTAACCTGCATAATTTCGAGCAGTTGCTGGATCTCGGGGAGAACGAAAACCCGGACGCCAACGACCAGCACGTGGTCAAGATCGTCGACTGGCTGCTGCAATACGCGTTCGACCAACGCGCCAGCGATATCCACATTGAGCCGCGCCGGGAGATTACCCAGGTGCGCTTCCGCATCGACGGCGTGCTGCACAATGTCTACGAGTTCCCCGATCAGGTGGGCGTTGCGGTGGTCAGTCGCCTGAAGATCCTGGGGCGTCTCAACGTGGCGGAAAAACGCAAACCCCAGGACGGCCGCATCAAGACCCGCAAGCCGGACAACAGCGAAGTGGAGCTGCGTCTGGCCACCATGCCTACGGCGTTCGGCGAGAAGATGGTCATGCGGATCTTCGATCCGGATGTGCTGCTCAAAGGGTTCGACCAGCTCGGCTTCAGCAAGGAAGACATCCAGCGCTGGAAAGCGATGACCGAGCAGCCCCACGGCATCGTGCTGGTCACCGGCCCCACCGGGTCGGGCAAGACCACCACGCTCTACTCCACGCTCAAGCAGCTGGCCACGCCGGAGGTCAACATCTGCACCATCGAGGACCCCATCGAGATGGTGGAGCCGGCTTTCAACCAGATGCAGGTGCAGCACAGCATCGAGCTGAGCTTCGCGGCCGGCGTCCGAGCACTGCTGCGCCAGGACCCGGACATCATCATGGTGGGCGAGATCCGCGATTTGCAGACCGCGGAGATGGCCGTCCAGGCGGCGCTCACGGGCCATCTGGTGCTCTCCACCCTGCACACCAACGACGCCCCCAGCGCCATCACCCGCCTGATTGAGCTGGGCATTCCGTCCTACCTGATTCGGGCGACGGTCCTGGGGGTGATGGCCCAACGGCTGGTCCGGACGCTCTGCCCCAGCTGCAAGCAGCCGGCGGAGATCGACGAAAAGGCCTGGACCGACCTGACGCGGCCCTGGAAAGCGCCCAGGCCCAGCAGCGTCTTCGCGCCCGGCGGCTGTCTCGAATGTCGCAACACGGGCTACCGTGGCCGCGCCGGGGTCTACGAGATCCTGCAGCTGTCGCCGGCCCTGCGCAGCCAGGTAGACGACGGCTGTGACCTGGAGCAACTGCGCATCGGCGCCTACAAGGATGGCATGCGCTCGCTGCGCCTCAGCGGCGCGCAGAAAGTGGCGGCCGGCGAGACCACCATCGAGGAAATCCTGCGGGTCACGCCGGAAAGCCAGCGCTGATCCGCCGGGCCTCACACGGGGCGCAGGATCTAACCGGGCGTCAGCTCGCCCCAGGCGTCATCCCGCACTGTTTGAGCAGGCGCTGCCAGCTCTCCGTGTGGCGCTGCACCGCGGTATCGAGCCCGGCCCAGATACTCTCGTCACCACTCTGCTTCAGGTAACGGCGGTAATACGGCCCGAATGCCTCGGGCATCACCGCCTGCTGCATAGCCGCCAGCTCGGCAAATCCTGCCACCAGGCCGACACGGGCCCGATCCACCGCCGCCATGTAAGGTTGCACCCGCTCGGCGTACACCGCGTAGAACATGTTCCTGGCGATGTCGGCGTCCGGATTGGTCTTGCCGTTCAGGCACAGGGGATAGTCCGCCAGGCGCCGCTCGACCAGGTCAGCGGCGTCGTTCAGACGGGTCGTCAGCAGCAACGCGCTCTTGATCAGCTGCCCCAGGCGGTCCTCTGCCTGCCAGCGCTGCTGGACGTTGTCGAGGAAGCCCAGATCGGTGCCGGTGCGGCCGGCCAGCAACGCTGACAAGCGGGCATTCATGAGGTTCACGTCCGTCGTCAGGTCGTCGACCGTGGCCCCGGTCGCGTCCAGCGGATAGACGCCCTCGGTGCGGGTGAACAGGCGCTCGATTTCCTCGGTCGCCCAGGTGGCGTTCCAGATGGCGATGGGCAGGCTGTCGATCTTGGAGCGGCGCGCCTGGCGGACGGCGGCCTGCAGCTCTTTCTTCTCGGCCAGGGTCGGCAGGCAGTCTTCGGCGGCGTTGATAAAACGCACTTCGTAGCGCAACACGTTGGACGGCTGCATCACCCGCCCCAGGCCCGAATTGCGCTCGCCCACAACCACCTGCAGTTCGCAGCCATACAGGGAAAGAAAGTCGAGCATGCCCAGATCCAGCTCGGGCATCGGCAGGCGGCGCTCCCGACGGCGCGGGAACAGGTCGGCCACGGGGATGGGCGACAGATGCGCGTCTTCGTCGAGCACGCGGGCGACCCGCTCGACGTACTCGTCCATCATGTCCGTGGGTGCGGAGAAGGGATTGCACCCCGCCAGCAAACCCACGGCGACTGATAACAACGCAATACTCAGAAGACGCACGATTCCGGATCCGACACAGCAGCGCATGATCGGCAGGGGGTTCGGCCCTGCCCCGTCATGTTCAGTGTACGTAATCGGCGCCCCAATGGCGCAGCGGGACCATCAGGGATGGTATTCGTCGATCTCTGCAATCAGTGCGTCCACCTCCGCGAAATTCCGGGCGACCCGGTACTCGCTCTCTTGCGGCTCGCCATCGCGAACCAGGAGGACGGTGGCCATGCCGGTGCTGTCGGCGGCGGCCAGTTCCGCTTCCACGTCGGACAGGAACAGCACGGTCGCAGGCTCCACGCCCAGCTCTTCCAGGATCGCCTGATAGGCCGACGGTTCGCGCTTGGCGCCGATGCGGGTATCGAAATAGCCGCTGAAGAACGGCGTCATATCACCGCAGCGGCTGTGGCCGAACAGCAGCTTCTGGGCCTGCACGGAGCCGGACGAGTAGACGTAGAGTCGCAGGCCGCGGTCGTGCCATTCGCGCAGTTTATCGGCGGCGTCATCGTAGATATGGCCCTGGAAATCACCGCTGCGGTAGCCGTGTTCCCAGATCATGCCCTGCAGTGTTTTCAGGGGTGTCGCCTTGCGGTCTTCCGCGATCCACTGTTGCAGCTCCGCCACCAGGGCATCCAGATCCCCCGCATCGCGACCGCTCTGTTCGGCGACCGCATCCAGTTGGGCCCTTACTTCCGGCTCGCCGGCGTGTTCCCGCACGAACGCCGCCATGTGCTCGGTGGCGTAGGGAAACAGCACCTCGTGCACGAAAGAGATGGAACTGGTCGTGCCTTCAATATCGGTGACGACAACCCGGATCATCCGGCCGCTCCCAGCATGCCTTCATAGCGCGGCAGGCGGCTGGCGATGTCCTCGCCGGTGAAGCTCGCCACCCAGCCGTCGGGATTGGAGAACAGGCGGATGCAGGTGAATTCTGGCTCGGGCCCCATATCAAACCAGTGGCGGGTGCCGTCGGGCACGCTGATCAGGTCGTTCTTCTGACACAGCACCGCGTAGACCCTGTCGCCGAAGTGCAGGTAGAACAGGCCCTGACCGCGCACGAAGAAGCGGACTTCGTCTTCGCTGTGGGTGTGCTCGTCCAGGAATTTCTGGCGCGCCGCCTCCTTATTGGGGTTGTCGGCGGTCAGGCTGACCACATCAGCGGTCTGGAAGCCACACTCCGCTTGCAGGCGCGCCACCTCGTCGGCGTAGGCGGTCAGGATGTCGTCCTGGCTGGCGTTGGCCGGCAGGTCGCGGGTCGGCCACTGCTCGAAGCGTACGCCCTGCTCACCCAGCAGCCGCTGGATCTCCTCGGGCGATTCGGTCAGCACCTCCGGCTGATCCGGCTGTTGTTCGCGATAGATTCGCAGCGTTGTCATCGTGTCACCCTCATCATTTCCAGTTCACAGGCGAACAGGAACTCAAATGCTTCCACATGGCGCAAACAGTCTGCCATGGTCTTTCCCCAGGTATAAAGGCCGTGCCCGCGGATGAGATAACCCGGCTGCTCCGGGTGAGCCGCGAACCAGTCGGCGGTCTCACGCGACAGGGCGTCAATGTCCTGGGTGTTGTCGAAAATCGGCACGGTCAGGGCCGTTTCGTGGGTGCTTATCCCCGGAAACGCTTTCTGCAACTCGTAGTCGCGCAGCTCCAGCCGGCCGGCATCCGCCAGAGCCCGGCTCAACACCGTAGCGTTGACCGAATGCGTATGCAGCACCACGCCCACCTCGGGAAACTGCCGGTACAGCACGGTGTGCAGCAGGGTTTCCGCCGAGGCTTTGGTGGCGCTCTGCACCGGACGTCCGTCCAGGTCCACCACCATGATGTCACCGGCCGCCAGCTGTCCCTTGTGGCGGCCGGAAACCGTGATGGCGACGTGGTCGTCGTCAATGCGGGCGGAGTAATTGGAGCTGGTGGCCGGCGACCAGCCATTGGCGTACAGGAACTGGCCCGCCTCGATCAGCGACTGGGCAACCCGGGCGTAACGGGTAACATCGAACATGGCGACTCCGGCAACGACGGCGATACGGGGCAGGCGGGCCCGGAAAGAACGGTTTCCGCCTGCATTTGGCGGCTATTATAGTGAGCTGTCGTCGGCCAGCAAACGGTGTCGGGCGTCCACCAGATCCGCAATGATCGAAACGGCGATTTCCGCCGGTGTCTTGCTGCGGATGGCGATGCCGATGGGGGCGTGCAACTGCTCGAGCCGGACATCATCCAGCCCCAGGGAGATCAGGCGCTCACGTCGGGCCCGGGAGGTCTCACGGGAACCCATGGCACCCACGTAGAAGCAGTCGGCCCGCAGGGCGGCCAGCAGCGCCAGGTCATCCACACGCGGATCGTGGGCCAGTGCCAGTACGCCACTGAAGCGGTCGCTGTAGGATTGCATGATCAGATCATCCGGCAGGGCCGTCACGACGGGCGTATCGTCATCCTGCCAGCCCTTGAGGAAGGTTTCGCGGGGTTCGCAGAGCGTCACCGCAAACCCGCAGCGCCGCGCAAATACGGCGACATGGGACGCCACCTCGCCCGCCCCGACCAGCAGCAGCTGGCACTCCGGGCCGATGACGTGATGCACACCGGTGTCGTCTTCGTGGATGCCGGTGGCCCAGTCACCTCCGCTTTCGACGATGACCGCTCCGTCTTCAAGGGTCACACTGCGTCGAACCGCCTGGTTGCACTCCATGGCCGCCACCAGCCCGGCCAGCGGCTCCAGGTGCTCGATGCAACGCAGTGGCTCCACCAACAGACGGATACGTCCGCCACAGGGCAGCCGGAAGCGCCCCTGATCGGCGTTGGAAATGCCGTAGTCAATCACCCGCGGTGCATCACCCGCCTCGAGCGACGCCGCCCGATGCAGCAGGTCCTCTTCCAGGCATCCTCCAGACACCGACCCGGCCCAGGCCCCCGATGCCGTGACAGCCAGCATCGAACCCGCGGGTCGGGGCGAAGAGCCCCAGGTTTCAAGGATGGTACAGAGCCAGACCCGCTCGCCGGCCTCCAGCCAGCGCACGACCGTCGAGAGGACGTCTTGCTGTGGGTGTGCCATGCGCATCTCCCTGTGGCAATTCGATGGCCAATCGGGGCAAAGGCGCGAGCCCCAGGGTAAAGACATTCCCGTAACCGGCCGTCATCGTCAAGTGGGAGGGTATGGGATTTTGAGAAAGCCCAAACAACAACGCCGGGCAAAGCCCGGCGTGTTCATGACAGCCATTATGCGCTGGCTGGAAAGGAGGTCGACAATCCGGGCTATTCGATGACCGGCTCGCCGTTGCTGTCATTCCAGATTTTGCGTTCGCCGGAATCCATCTTGCCGTTGCTATCCCAGAACTCGCGGTCTTCGGAATCATCGATCTTGCCGTTGTCATCCCAGACTTCCCGATTCTGGGTGGCTTCGTCCACCTTGCCGTTATCGTCCCAGATCACACGATCCTTACTGCAGCCGGCAAGCGCCACACCCAGCACGGCAACCCATATCAGCTTACGCATGAAAAAACTCCCAGTTGATTTCACACGGCCCTATTGCAACACAAATCCTGGCGCCACCCCATTACGTGTCGCTCATCATTGCAGTTCTCAGGAATTTCTATTTGAAGCCGTGGCGTTCGCGATTGCGCTGCTTGTCCTTCTCGCCTTTACGCAACATGACGTAGACCGCACCGGTGCCGCCATGATGTTTCTGGGCCGAGTGAAAAGCCATCACCGCGTCCAGCTCCGGCAGCCATTTGGCGAGATAACTCTTGAGCTGGGCAATGCCGTCCGGGTTCCGCTCCCCCTTGCCGTGCAGGATCAAGGCGGTGCGTACGCCGTGGGTCACACACTCGTTGATGAAACTGAACACTTCCAGCCGCGCCTGGTCGACGGTCATGCGATGCAGGTCCAGGCGGGCATCGATCTGGTACTGGCCCAGACGCAACTTTCGATAGACGCCATGCTGGATGCCTGGGCGCTGATACGCAAGCACGTCGTGACTCTTGAGCGGGTCAACGTTGTCGCCAGTCAGTGGATTGCGGTCCTTGGGCGCCTCGTCAACGGCGGCCCGCTGACGTTCCAGGTGGCCGGGAGTCATGGAACGGGAGGCTTGCACGTCGGCGCGGTTGGGTCGCTTGATGCGGCGGACGTCGCTCATTTCCTCCAGGAAGCTGAGCCGTTCGTCTTTTGTGGTCATGGTTCAACCTGATGCTTGCTGTCTCTCACATCCGGACATACGGCAAAGACCCGGACGAAAAGACTGTACCACCAGCCAGGAAAGCAAGGAAGCGGAGGGAAATGGACGGAATGCAGGGCCCAGAACGAAAAAACCCCCGGAGGGGACCGGGGGGAGCATAATTCGGGAAGAAACTTCCCTTAAGCTTTCAGACACCACAGACAGTTATCCCGACGGAGATCAGTCACGAGATAACTGCGCACACCTTAACCATTCCAGGCGCGTTCTGCCGTTGTACATTAGTCTTAAACGGTGTCCGCTTCGCCATGGTGGATGCCGCTTTCATCTACACTGTCAGCACAACGACAACGGAGCCCCAGGCCCACCCGGAAAACGACCCATGGTAGCCGAGACGCCAACCCAGCACCCCCAGAACACCCGCGCGATCATGGCGTTCCTGCGCGAGCACACGCCGTTTGCCAACATGGACGAGGCCCATCTGGCGCACTTCGCCGAACATGCCTCGCTGCGTTTCTTCGCCGACAACGATGTGGTCCTGTCTCCCGACGAAGGGCCGGTCCGGACGTTCAACGTGGTCAAGCAGGGGCTGATCCGCGGCGAACGCAATGGCAAGGACGGCGAGCCCGTCACAACCTTCGAGATCAGCCAGGGGGAATGCTTCCCTCTGGCGGCGCTTATCGGCGAGCGCCCCACCCGGACCCTGCACCGGGCCCACGGTGACACCTTCTGCCTGAGTCTGGATCACGACGCCTTCGTCACCCTGTTTTCGCAAAGCGATCCGTTCCGGGATTTCTGCCTGCGCGGGGTCAGCAGCCTGCTGGACCAGGTCAACCAGCGCATCCAGTCCGGCGCCATGGCGTCGATCAGCCCGACCCATTCGCTGGATACACCGCTGGAACGCTACGCCCTGCGTAACCCCATCGTCTGCTCGCCGGACAGCCCGGTGCGCAAGGCGGTTGCCCGCATGCACGAGAACGACGTGGGCAGCATCGTCGTGACCAACGACGCCCGCCAGCCCGTCGGCATTTTTACCCTGCGGGACCTGCGCACGATGGTGGCTGAGCAGACCGCCACCCTGGAAACCCCGATCCGCCAGGTGATGACGCCGGATCCGCACCGGTTGCTGGT
This sequence comes from Marinobacter sp. JSM 1782161, assembly GCF_011421605.1. Lineage (NCBI taxonomy): Bacteria > Pseudomonadati > Pseudomonadota > Gammaproteobacteria > Pseudomonadales > Marinobacteraceae > Marinobacter > Marinobacter sp. JSM 1782161. The sequence goes on along the minus strand of NZ_WSSA01000002.1, from coordinate 12,211 downwards.
CATCGCCGACGCGTTCCAGGCCGCCATGCTGATGGCCGAACACCACTTTGCCCACCTGTGCCTGGTGGACGAGGAAGATACCCTGGTCGGCGTCGTGTCCCAGCGAGACCTGTTCTCCCTGCAGCGGGTGGATCTGGTCCACCTGGCCCGCACCATCGCCACCGCCACTCACCTGCGCACCCTGGTCAGCCTGCGCGCCCAGGTGTCCCGCCTGGTGGACACCATGCTCGCCCACGGGGCCGATTCCGGGCAGATCGTCAAGATCATCACCACCCTCAACGACGTGACCGTACGACGGGTGCTGGAACTGAACATAGAGCGCAACGATCCCGGCATACCTTTTACCTGGCTGACGTTCGGCAGCGAGGGACGCCAGGAGCAGACGCTACTGACCGACCAGGACAACGGGATCCTGTTCGACCCACCCGACGGCATGACCGCAGACGAGGTTCGCGAACGGCTCCTGCCCTTTGCCGAGACGGTCAACCAGGAGCTGGCCGAATGCGGCTTTACCCTGTGCAAGGGCAACATCATGGCCAGCAATCCGAAGCTGTGCCTGAGTAGCCGAGAATGGGACGACTGGTTTGTCCGGTTCATTGACGCGTCGACACCGCAGAACCTGGTCTACTCCTCGATCTTTCTCGACATGCGCGCGGTGTTCGGCCCTCGCGAGCCGCTGGAGCAGTTGCAGGAGCGGATCGTCAAGCGCATCACCAAGAACGACCTGTTCCAGAAAATGCTGGCCGGCAATGCGGTCACCCGCCGCCCACCGCTGACCATTTTTCGCGGCTTCCGCTACGCCAGCGACGGCGAAAAGAACACCCTGGACCTGAAGCGCCAGGGGCTGGCGCCATTCGTGGAATCAGTGCGGGTCTTCGCGCTGGCCAACGGCATCACCGAGGCCAACACGGTGGAGCGCATGGAGCTACTCGCCCGTCAGGGTGTGTTCGACCGCAAGGACGCCAACGCCTGGAAGGAAGCCTATGGACTAATCCAGGCCATCCGCATGCGGGCCCATCAGGAGCAGGCGCGCCAGGGCCTGGCGCTCAACAACTACATCAACCCCGACGACCTGAACCCGTTGGACCGGCGCATTCTGCGCGAATCCTTCCGCCAGGCCCAACGGCTCCAGCAAAAGCTGGAAGTCACCTATCAGCTGTAGATGCCCATGTTCGATCGCCTGAAACACTGGTTCAGCCAAGTTGCGCTTAAGAAGGACGCCGGGAAGCTGGACCCCGCGCACCTGCCGACGGCCAAGCGTGCCGGTGACACGCCGTTCGGGGAGCAGCGACTGATCGTACTGGACCTGGAAACCACGGGACTCAACACGGGAAAGGACCAGGTCATTGCCATCGGCGCGGTGGCCATCGACGGACTCAGCATTCCCCTGCGTGATCAGTTCGATCTCGTCCTGCGGCGCCCGGAACTCGATATACGGGAAACGGTGCTGATTCACGGCATCGGCCCGGAGGCGCTGACCCGCGGCCACGAGACCGAGGAAGCCCTGCTGCGCCTGCTGCTGTGGATGGACGGCGATCCCGTGCTCGCCTTCCACGCCGACTTCGACCGGCGCTTTCTGGAGCGGACCCTGAAAACCCAGCTCGGCTACGGCGCCAGTCACACCTGGCTCGACGTGGCGGAAATCCTGCCCGCTCTCTTTCCCGGCGCCCTGCCCGACAAGGCGCGGCTCGACGACTGGGTCGACCATTTCGCGCTTGAGGTCAGCGAACGCCACCACGCCGCCGCCGATGCCATGGCCACCGCGGAACTCGCTCTCATTGCCCTGCACTACGCCCGTCGCCAGGGCATCGAATCGCTCGGGCAACTGGAACATAAGCTGCGTGTCGGACGTCGGCTGAAGTCCATGAAATCCCATTGAATTTTGCTATCCGGCGCACGTCGGGCCGAGCAAAACCCACCGTTGAAAAGAGTTTTAAGAACTAATGATTGCGTTCTTAGACTTTTTGCCAATATCTATCAGCCCGGGCAGGGGTAGAGTCTGATATTGGGAAAAATGGAAGAAAATTAATTATAACGTTCCATTCCAAAAAAAGGCCTACCAATTCAACTTGTTCAATAAAAACAACATTGGAGAGCTGCAATGTCGCACAACCCCGAAAACGCAGTGAAATACTGGAAGGCAAACCTCCGGCTCATTGTCGGATGCCTGGTCGTCTGGGCCTTCGTGTCCTACGGCTGCGGGATGCTCTTCCGCCCCCTCCTAGCCGGCATCAGTGTCGGCGGTACTGACCTCGGATTCTGGTTCGCCCAGCAAGGCTCGATCATTACGTTCATTGTCCTGATCTTTTTCTATGCCTGGAGAATGAACGCGCTCGACCGAAAATTCGGCCTGCATGAGGAGTAAGACCGATGAGCCAGTTTGCGATTAACCTATTGTTCGTCGGGGGCTCCTTTGCCCTCTATATTGCCATCGCCATCTGGGCGAAAGCCGGCAGCACCAAGGACTTCTACGTGGCCGGTGGCGGTGTCCATCCGATCACCAACGGTGCGGCGATCGGCGCCGACTGGATGTCCGCGGCATCCTTCATTTCCATGGCGGGCCTGATTGCCGCCGGTGGTTACGCCAACTCCACGTTCCTCATGGGCTGGACCGGCGGTTACGTGTTGCTGGCCATGCTGCTGGCGCCCTACCTGCGCAAGTTCGGCAAGTTCACGGTGCCCGAGTTCATCGGTGACCGCTTCTACAGCAAGAACGCCCGCATGGTGGCGGTGGTCTGCCTGATCGTGGCGTCGGTCACCTACGTTATCGGCCAGATGGCCGGTGCCGGTGTGGCCTTCTCCCGCTTCCTGGAAGTAGACGCCACCATGGGTCTGATCATTGCCGCGGTGGTTGTCTTCGTATACGCCGTATTGGGCGGTATGAAAGGCATCACCTACACACAGGTCGCGCAGTACTGCGTGCTGATCATCGCCTACACCATTCCTGCGATCTTCATCTCACTGGAACTGACCGGCAATCCGATCCCGGCCCTGGGCCTGTTCTCCGATCACAGCGCCTCCGGCATGCCGATCCTGGAGAAACTCAACCAGGTCATCACCGACCTGGGCTTCAATGAGTACACGGCGGATGTGGACAACAAGCTCAACATGGTGCTGTTCACCCTGTCGCTGATGATCGGTACCGCCGGCCTGCCACACGTCATCATCCGCTTCTTCACGGTACCGAAGGTGGCTGATGCGCGCTGGTCCGCAGGCTGGGCCCTGGTGTTTATCGCCCTGCTCTACCTGACCGCACCGGCCGTTGCTTCCATGGCGCGCCTGAACCTGATGAACACCATCTATCCGGAAGGCCCGTCTTCCGAGCCCATCCAGTACGACGATCGTCCCAACTGGGTGAAGGAGTGGGAAGTCACCGGGCTGATCCAGTACACGGACAAGAACAACGACGGCCGTATTCAGCTCTACAATGACGTGCCGGCTTTCCAGAGCGAGGCCCAGGCCCGCGGATGGCAGGGTAACGAGCTGGAGGTCAACCGGGACATCCTGGTGCTGGCCAACCCGGAGATCGCCAACCTGCCCGGCTGGGTCATCGGCCTGATTGCCGCGGGTGGTCTGGCAGCCGCCCTGTCGACGGCGGCGGGGCTGCTGCTGGCGATCTCCTCGGCGGTCAGTCACGACCTCATCAAGGGTGCGTTTAACCCGAACATTTCGGAGAAAGGCGAGCTGCTGGCCGCGCGGATATCCATGTCCGTGGCCATCGTCGTGGCCACGTACCTGGGGGCCAATCCGCCCGGGTTTGCAGCCCAGGTGGTGGCGCTGGCCTTCGGTATTGCCGCTGCGTCGCTGTTCCCCGCCCTGATGATGGGGATCTTCTCCAAGCGGGTGAACAACAAGGGCGCCATCGCCGGCATGCTGACCGGTCTGGCCTTCACCCTGGTCTACATCTTCGTCTACAAGGGCTGGCTGTTCATCCCGGGCACCAACAACCTGGCGGATACGCCGGAGAATTGGGTCCTGGGCATTTCGCCGCTGTCCATCGGTGCGGTGGGTGCCGTCATCAACTTTGTGGTGGCGTTCTCCGTATCCTCGGCAACCGAGGAGCCGCCGGTCGAGATCCAGGAACTGGTCGAAAGCGTGCGTTACCCCCGCGGTGCCGGCGACGCAGTCGACCATTAAGACGAAATGTAGTTCAATGCAGCGTGCTGCATGACGCTAACGAACGGGCTTCCCTTGCGGGGGAAGCCCGTTTTATTTAAGGAATACCGATGTTCTGGAATTTTGTCGCAACCATCTTTGCAGGCCTGGGAGCCGCCGGCCTGGCCTACGGTATCCGCGCGGCCACCCGCAATCGCGCACCGCGCTGGCTGGTGCCGGTGTTCGCCGGAGCGGGCATGCTGGGGTTCCTGGCTCACGGCGAGTACACCTGGTTCGATCACAAAAGCGCGCAACTGCCGGACAGCGCTGTGGTGGTCAACAAACAGTCGGAAAGTGCGATCTGGCGCCCCTGGAGCCTGGTGGTGCCACAAGTGGTCCGGTTTACCGTTCTCGATACAAACAGTATCGTTCGCACGGATCAGAACCCCGACGTGGTGACCTTTTACCTGTACCAGTTCGAAAAGTCCTATACTGATGCGGTAACCGAGCAGGTATATCTGCTCAACTGCGCGTCGCAGGAGCTGGTTCCGGTCAATGACGAAGGCAAGGCGGAAACCCAGTCCCTGATGGAGCTGAGCGACGACGACCGCCTTCTCGGGGCGGCCTGCAGCTGACGCCGAAGCTCCGATCACGATCCATTTTTCCCCCGAATTCCACAGCGAAGTCCGTCTATGCTGAGTGGCTGGTTACTCGTCCTCATTTCATTCTGCTATATCTCCCTGCTGTTCTTTATTGCCTGGGCGGGAGACCGCCATTCCGGACTCTATCGGCGCCGGTTTGCGCGCACCCACATCTATGCCCTGTCACTGGCGGTCTACTTCACCTCATGGACCTTCTACGGCGCCGTGGGCCGGGCCAGCCAGGAAGGTCTGGCCTTCCTGCCGATCTACCTCGGCCCGCTGCTGATCTTCCTGTTCGGTTCCACCCTGCTGCGACGCATCATCTACATCAGTAAACGCAGCAACAGCACGTCGATCGCCGACTTTATCGCCTCCCGCTACGGCAAGTCCCAATCCCTGGCGGCGCTGATCTCAGTCTTCGCACTGGTGGGCAGCGTGCCCTACATTGCGCTGCAGCTAAAAGCCATCGCCATGGGCTTCAACGTGCTGTCGGAGCCGGATGGACTGTATCGACCATCGCTGACTGAAGGCATCTGGAACGACTCGGCCTGGTACATCACGCTGGCGCTGGCCGCGTTCACCGTGCTGTTCGGCACGCGGCACCTGGAGTCCACGGAGCACCACCGGGGCATGATCCAGGCGGTGGCGTTCGAGTCGGTGATCAAACTGGTGGCGTTCGTAGCGGTAGGCCTGTTTGTCGGCTACGGCCTTTATGACGGCTTCGGCGACCTGTTCGGACGTATCCGGGACGCCGACCTCGTGGGACAGCTCACCACGGACGGCATCCAGCCCATTGCCTTCGCGACCCAGACTCTCGTGGCCATGCTGGCCATCATCTGCCTGCCACGACAGTTCCACGTCATGGTGGTGGAGAATACCGATCATCGTGATCTGGATACCGCACGCTGGGCCATGCCCGCCTACCTGGTCATCGCCAGCGCGTTCGTGGTGCCCATCGCGGCGGCCGGGCTGCTCTCGCCCACCGCCTCCAGCACCAACCCGGACGTGATGATCCTGAGCCTGCCCATACTGGCCGGAGAGCAGTGGCTGGCGGTACTCGCGTTCCTGGGGGGCGGCTCCGCGGCCGCGGCGATGGTGATCGTCTGCGCCGTGGCCATTGCCACCATGGTCAGCAACGAGATCATCATGCCCGCCCTGCTCAAGTTCTTTCACCCGCGAATGAGCCGCCGGGGCGATCTGAGTTATCTGCTGCTGGCCATCCGGCGGGTGGCCATCTTCGTGGTCCTGCTGACCGCCTATGGCTTCTACCGCCTGGCGGGCGCCGACTACAGCCTGACCGCGTTCGGACTGCTGTCCTTCGCCGCCGCCGCCCAGTTTGGCCCGGCGCTGGTGGGCGGCATCCTGTGGCGGCGTGGCAACCATACCGGTGCGGTATGGGGCCTTGCGGTGGGTTTCCTGCTGTGGACCTACACCCTGCTGATCCCCACGCTGGCCTCCACCGGCTGGCTGGGCGACTCACTGATCGACAGTGGTTTCATGGGCATGGGCTGGACGCGGCCCACGGCGCTGTTCGGACTGGAACTGGACCAGATCAGCCATGGCATTATCTGGAGTCTCGGCTGCAACACCCTGCTCTATGTCGTGCTGTCGCTGTTCACCCGCCAACGGGTTCGTGAAAAGATCCAGATTGCGTCCTTCTTCCATGATCCCGAGCCCAAGGCCGACAGCCCGCAACAGCAGGTGTGGGAAGGCGAAATCCTGACCTCCGACCTCCAGGCCGTCGCCGATCGCTTCATGGGCGAAGAACGGGCCTTTACCCTGTTCCGCAATTATGAGCGACGCAACGCCACCCGCCTGTCGCCCCAGCGCCCGGCCAGCACCCATCTGATGAAGTACGTGGAGCGCCAGCTTGCATCGGTGATCGGGGCGTCCACGGCACGGGTGGTGCTGGAATCCACGCTGACCGGGCGCGACATGCAGATCGAAGACGTGGTCAGCATTGTCGACGAAGCCTCCCAGGCGATGACCTTCAGCCGCGAACTGCTGCAATCGGCCATCGAGAACATCAGCCTGGGTGTGGCGGTGGTCAATCATCAGCAGCAGCTGGTGGTCTGGAACCAGCGCTACCTGGAGATGTTCAACTATCCGCGCGGCTTCGTTCGCGCCGGACGCCCCTTCGCCGACCTGATCCGCTACAACATGGTCACCAACCTGCCTGCCCGCAAGGTCGATGAGCTGGTGGAATACCGTCTGCACTGCATGCGCGAAGGACTGGCGTTTGGCGACGAGCAGCACCGGCCCGACGGCACGATCCTGCAGATCGAAGGCAGCCCGATTCCCGGCGGCGGCTACGTCACGACGTTTCAGGACATCACGCCCATGCGGCGAACCGAACAGGCCCTGAAAGAGACCAACATCTACCTTGAGCAACGGGTCAAGGAGCGCACCCAGGAACTGCAGGTGCTGAACGAGCAGTTGCTCAACGCCAAGTCAGTCGCCGAGCAGGCCAACGTCAGCAAGACTCGCTTTCTGGCGTCGGCCAGCCATGATCTGCTGCAACCGCTGAATGCCGCCCGGCTTTTCACCTCCGCCCTGGCCGGCAAGGCGTCGGGCACCGAGCTGAAAGATCTGGTCGACCACATCGACAGCTCGCTGGAGGCGGCTGAGGAGATCATCAGCACCCTGCTCGACATCTCCAAGCTGGACGCCGGCGCCCTGGAACCGAAACGGTCGAGCTTCGCGCTCAGCGATATGCTGCGGCACCTGTCAGCGGAATTCTCGGCCATTGCCCAGGAGCAGTCGCTGGCGCTGGAGATGGTGCCCTGCTCCGCCTGGGTGTATTCCGACCCCCAACTGCTGCGGCGAGTGGTGCAGAACTTCCTGTCCAACGCCATTCGCTACACGCCTCAGGGCCGCATCCTGCTCGGGTGCCGCCGACTCAAGGATCATGTGCGCATCGAAGTCTGGGATACCGGTCCGGGCATTCCCGCGGACAAACTCAAGCAGATCTTCGAGGAGTTCCGCCGGCTGCAACAGGCCAGCGACCAGAAAGGTCTGGGCCTGGGCCTGGCGATCGTCGACCGCATCAGTACCATGCTGGAGCACCCGGTCAACGTGCGCTCAAAGCAGGGCCGCGGCAGCATGTTCAGTATCACCGTACCGCGCGTCGATGCGCCGGTCGAAGAGACGCAGCCCAAACCGGGCGCCCGGTCCTCGAGCCGTGGACTGTCCAACCTCAAGGATCTGCAGGTCCTGTGCATCGACAATGATGAGAATATACTGGACGGCATGATCGCCCTGCTCAACAACTGGGGCTGCCGCGTCACGCCGGCACGCAGCCTCGAGGAGGCCCGGGAGGCCCTCAACGGCCACGAACCGGATATCATCCTGGCGGATTACCAACTCGACGACGACAGGAACGGCCTGGATGCCATGAACAGCCTGCGCGATGAGATCAACGATGAGATTCCCGGCATCCTGATCACCGGTTACATGGCCGAGGAGGTACGCAATCGGGCTCTTGAGCTCGGCTACCAGGTGCTCTACAAACCGGTAAAACCGGCCGCCCTGCGCGCCATGGTCAACAAACAGCTGAAGAAAGCCGTCCAGGGACAATGACATGGTTGCCCGCTCCGATTCGAACACAGCCAGTGTCATCGACTACTCGCGGCTACGCGTTCTGGTGGTCGACGACTTCGAGAACTTCCGGCTATCCATGCGGCAGATGCTGCGCAGCATGGGCGTGGGCCATATCGATGCCTGCTCCGACGGCCCGTCTGCGGTTCAGGCCTGCACCTACGAGGCGTTCGACGTCGTCCTGTGCGACTACAATCTGGGGGCTGGCAAGAACGGCCAGCACGTGCTCGAGGAGTTGCGCCACCGCAAGCTGCTGCGGCGTACGTCGCTGTTCATCATGGTGACCGCCGAAACCTCCCGGGAAATGGTCATGGGCGCTCGTGAATACCAGCCCGATGGCTACCTCACCAAGCCCATCAACCAGGCGGCATTGAACCAGCGTCTGGGCGCCTTGCTGCAGCAGCGCGCGGCCCTGAAACCCATCAACCGGGAAATCGACCTTGAGAACTATCCCAAGGCCATTTCACTGTGTACGCGGTTGCTGCCGGAACAGCCGCGCTACCGCACCTGGATCCTGAAAACCCTGTCCGACCTGTATTACCAGGTCGGCGACTACAGCCATGCGCGACGGATTTATGAGGACGTGCTGCAATCCCGGGACATCGCCTGGGCCCAGTTGGGGCTGGGCCGAATCCTGATCGCCGAGCAGCGCTATCCCGAAGCCATCGACACGCTGCAGTCCCTGCTGGAAAAGCAGCCCGATCTTATTGAGGCCTACGACCAGCTAGCCCAGGCACTTAAACTGGGCGGTAAACCGGGCGCCGCCCAGAAGGTTCTTGCGCGAGCAGCGGAGCTTTCACCCAACGCCATCCTGCGTCAGAAGCAACTGGCCAGACTGGCTGCCCAGAACCAGGACCCAGAAAACGCGAGCAGTGCCTGGCGCCGCACCGTCGAACTGGGCGCTCACAGCATTCATGATCATCCGGACCATTACCTGGGGCTCGCTCGATCACTCAGCGATCTGGCCGAAGACGACGACAGTGATTCGGGCCGGAGCCATGCCACTGAAGCGATCAAGACCCTCAAGCTCATCACCAAACGCTTTCCCGACGCCGAGGACGCCCAGGCAACCGGTCGCTGGATCGAGGCCCGGGTACACTGGGGACAGAATCGCCAGGCAGAGGCAGATGCCATCATCTCCGAAGTCGTCGGCACCGAAGTCTCGGGCAGCGTTGATTGCGAACTGGAGCTGGCACGCACCCTGTTTACGCTGGATCGCAAGCAGGAGGCCAAGACTCGACTGTATGCCCTCTCCAGACGTTACGAGGGGGATGCGCAGGTCCAGGCTGAGATTGATGCGCTGCTCGACGAGCCCGTCAGTTTCCGCAAACGCCTGAAAGCCCGCAGGCTGACCCGGCAAGGCATTCGAGCGTTCGAGTCAGGGCAGCTCCGGAAAGCCGCAGAAGCCTTCCGCGAGGCCCTGGAGCTGGTTCCCGATCACATCGCACTGAACCTTAATCTGATTCAGGTTCACCTGAAGGCAATGGACTCGACGCCGGACGCCGCCCGGGTGGCCGAATGCCGTCGCTGTCTGGAGAGGGTGGCCGACCTGCCGGAGAACCATCCCCAGCAACGCCGCTTTCAGGCTCTCAAAAGCAAGGTGGAGTCCCTGCCATGACACAGAGCGTAAAGCCCGAAGTCCCACCTCGGGCCGGGAACGAACACCCCGTCGAATTTTCCATGATTATGGCTTCCGCCGTACATGACATGAAAAACTCGCTGGGAATGCTGCTGCATTCCCTCGACGAGCTGCGCCGCGAACTCCCGGACCAGACCGCTGAATCCCGCATGAACACTCTGCGTTATGAAGCCGAGCGGGTACATGGCGACCTGGTGCAACTGCTGGGTCTCTACCGACTGGATCAGGACTCGCTCTCCGCCCGGCTTGAGGAGCATTACCTGCCCGACTTTATCGAAGCCCAGATAGCTCGCCATAAACCACTGCTTGACGGGCACGGCATCGAGCCAGACATTGCCGTCGGCCCCCTCAGCGGCTATTTCGATGCGGACCTGCTGGCTGGCGTGATCAATGACACGGTCAACAACGCCATACGCTATACCCGCAATCGCATCCGCATCAGCGCGTTCCAGCGGGAAAACATGCTGGTCATCCAGGTGGCCGACGACGGTGCCGGCTATCCCGATGCCATGCTCGACACCACTCGCCAGATCCCCACCAGCATTGATTTCCAGCAGGGTCATACCCGCCTGGGGCTTTTTTTCGCCAGAGAGATCGCGCGCCTTCACCGCAACGGGGATCGCTACGGCTATATTCAACTGAGCAACGGAGGCCCGCTGGGCGGGGGCGTTTTCGAGATCCTGCTCCCCTGAGCCGGCGCCTGCTTGCGTCCTACCGGAAGAGCGGATAACGTTTTTAGAACTCCAGTTCTCGGGCCCATCAGGGGCCCAGCCGTGGTCGGAGCGAATAGACTCGAAGGAGATCTCTATGTCTCGCGGCCAAGCGCTGATTATCGACGATTCCTCCACGGCCCGAATCATCCTCGCCCGACTGCTTGAGAAGGCCGACCTGGTTACCCAGGGAGCCGCCTCTGCCGAGGAAGGTTTCCGGATACTTCAGGATGACGTCTTCGATCTGATATTCCTGGACCATTTGTTGCCGGGGCTGAATGGGTTCGAAGCACTCGCCCGTCTCAAGGCAGACCCGGAGACGGCCGACATTCCAGTCTTTATGTACACCTCCCAGAATGCCGAAAAGTACGTCGAAGAGGCCAAGGCACGCGGCGCGGCCGGCGTTATCAGCAAGCAGGTGGATCGCAAGGCCCTGATGGGGATGATCGACTCCATACTTGCTGGCCAGGAAGCCGAAGCACCGTTGCTGCACGAAGCCATCGAGCATGCCAGAGACACCGCAGACCCGGTGTCCGGACGACGCCTCACCGGCCGTCTTGCCACGCTTGAGATTGCCTACGAGGAACTCCACGAGGAGCTGCGACAGCTGCGCACCAGCCAGGCCACTCACCGCGTTCAGAAAGACGAAGCCAACGATCGACGCTTTCGACGCCTGAGATTGTTATGGCTATTCAGCGCCATCGCCTTTGCAGTGATCCTGCTGTTCTACGCCCTGCAGATGGCCGAGCTGCAACAGGTGGTGGCCAATATGAACGAGCAGTTTGTGTTGATTCAGGAGATTGTGACGGATTTGGCGGGGTTGAGAGGGGAGAGCGAATAGGTGGTAGCGGTTGGGGATTGGGTAGCGTCTTACGCTGCGGGCGATGCCCTGCCCCACCGGGAGGCTGGGCTCGCGCGTCGGCTCCTGTTTGGTATTCGGGGCCTTTACGCCATTTCCGGTGTGACGATGACCTACTGTGCTCACGCCTGTCGGCGTTTGTAGCGCCCCGGGAGGTCCGGGCCGGCAGCGCGGAGCGCTGCGGACGATGACCCGGCCCCCACCGAGACGGTGGGGGCGCGCTTCGCTGGCCGAGCGGTGCTCGTCCTGCCTGACGGCACCGCTGTGCACACCCCGTAGGTCACTTTTGTGAGGCCAATAAAAAACCCCAGCACGTTGCCGTGCTGGGGTTTTGTATTAGGAGCCTTTACACCATTTCCGGCGTGACGATGACCTACTGTGCTCACGCCTGGCGGCGTTCGGCCCTTCGGGCCCGTCGTCGCAAGCTCCGACGTCCTGCGCTCGCCGTTGGCGAGCTTGTCGCATGGGGCCGTTGTAGTGACAGAGACCCACGTATCCCAAATAAAAAAGCCCCGGCAGCTTTCGCTGTCGGGGCTGTTTTATTTAGGAGCCTGACGATGACCTACTCTCGCATGGGCCATGCCACACTACCATCGGCGCAGGTCCGTTTCACTTCTGAGTTCGGGATGGGATCAGGTGGTTCCGGACCGCTATGGTCGTCAGGCAAAAA